>CAWCHZ010000003.1:0-18581 GCA_963795555.1 uncultured Solirubrobacterales bacterium | reverse complement strand
GGGGGAGCAGGATTCGAACCAACGTAGGCATAGCCAACGGGTTTACAGCCCGTCCCCTTTAGCCACTCGGGCACACTCCCTCTGCGCACGAACGGCCGCTTGTCCAGCGGCCCGTTCGCACCTCCTTCGCAGTCCTTTTGTGAACGGCTACGCAAGACTGCGTCTCGCAGGCCCTGGGCCTCGGAAGCAGCTCGAGCTTCTTCAGGGTGTTGTTCTCGATCTGGCGGGATCCCGCTCGCGCGTGACTCCGAACGCGCGGCCCACCTCCTCGGCGGCCTCCGCGGCTCCCCCGCCGGTGAGCCCGTAGCGCAGCTCGATGACGCCGCCGCTCCCGTTCGGGAAGCGCGTCGATCCCCCCCGCCCGTTGGATGTCCTCGCAGCGCAGGTTCACCGACGCCGTGTCGAACGGGGACGCCGAGTTCTCGTCGCTGACGAAGTCGCCGAGGGACGACTCGTCCTCCTCGCCGATCGGCTTCTCGAAGCGAGACGGGCATCTGGGCCATGCGCAGGATCTCGCGCACCTCGCCCGGCGTGCACGCGAGGTCGCCGCGCGATCTCCTCGGGCCGCGGCTCGCGGCCGAGCTTCTGCACGAGCTGGCGCTCGACGTGCACGACCTTGTTCAGCTTCTCGACCATGTGCACCGGGATGCGGACGGCGCGGGCGCCTTGTCGGCGATCGCCCGCGTCACGGCCTGGCGGATCCACCAGGTGGCGTAGGTCGAGAACTTGTAGCCCTTGCGGTAGTCGAACTTCTCGACCGCCCGGATCAGGCCGAGCGAGCCCTCCTGGATCAGGTCGAGGAAGCTCAGCCCGCGACCGAGGTAGCCCTTGGCGATCGAGACGACGAGTCGCAGGTTGGCCTCGATCATCTGCTGCTTGGCGGTGACGTCGCCCCGCTCGATGCGGCGAGCGAGCGAGCACCTCCTGCTCGGCCGTCAGCAGCTGCACGCGGCCGATCGAGCGCAGATAGAGGCGCAATGAGTCCAGGCTTGGCTCGACGGTCAGATCGATCTCCGGCGCCTTGGGGCTGTCCCGGCGCTCGGCCCCATCCGGCCCGAGCTCGAGCTTGGCGTTGTCCGAAACGGCCTCGCGACCGTCAGCGCCGATGATCCCGATGCCGTGCTCCTCGAGCGTCGCGTGCAGCTCGAGGAGCTGCTCCTTGGTGACCTCGACCTCCTCCAGGCAGCTCGCGATCTGATCGAACGTCAGATAGCCACGCTCCTGGCCCTCCGCCACGAGGGCGCGCAGCTCCTCGACATCCGCGATCGAAGCCTCATCCACAAGCAGAACGTCTGTCTTGACCGTCAAGCCTTCCCCGTTTCCGTTTCCTCTAGACGCGAATCTCCCGGGCGCCATCGCCCCGGAGCTCCCCTCTGTTGCACCTGCACGTCTGCGAAACGTCGCTTGCGGCGTCTGCCGCGGTGGCTGAGCCCTGGTTCCCTTGGTCGCCTCTGGCGGGGGTGGCTAATAGCCGGATGCGAGTGATAGCACGACCGCTGGCCCGGCGTCGGCCTCGCTACCCTAGGGTTTTCCGCGCCGGCACCTAGTTTTTCCAGCAACAAATGTCCGACCTGGCCGCCAGAACAGCTCCCTCCGTGTCCGCGCAGGACGTCCAGGCGCAGCTTCCGACCCTGCACGTGTCGCTCTCGCGGGTCGGCGTCACCGGCGTCGAGAAGGTGATCCGGATCGAGCACGACGGCAGCGAGCAGCTCTACAGCGCACGGTTGGAGTGCTTCGTGGATCTCGGCCCACGCCAGAAGGGCGCCCACATGTCGCGCTTCGAGGAGGTTGTCAACGAGGCGATCGGCGAGGTCATCCTCGGCGAGACATCCTTCCGCGTCGAGACGCTCGCGAAGCACATCGCTGAGCTCGTGCGCGAGCGCCAGGAAGCCCGTCGTGCCGAGGTCACGATCGCGGCGCGCTACCCGGAGCACAAGCCCGCCCCGGTGTCGGGCATCCAGACGCAGGAGCTCTACACGCTCTATGGCACCGCGGTGGCCTCGGCGCGGGGCACGCGCCGCCTGATCGGCGTCGCCGCGCAGGGCATCACCGCCTGCCCGTGCGCCCAGCAGCTGGTTGCCGGCCGGGCGCGCACGCGGCTGGAGGAGGATGGCTTCGCCAGCGAGCAGATCGACCGGATCTTCGAGCATGTCCCGATCGCGACCCACAACCAGCGCGGCCTGGGAACGCTGCACATCGGCTGCGTCGAGGAGTGCGTCGCCGAGATCGACGGAGCGGTGCTGCTGGCGATCGTCGAGGACTCGATGTCGTCGGAGATCTACGAGCTGATGAAGCGCTCCGATGAGGCGGCGGTGGTCGAGAAGGCCCACCGACGACCGCGCTTCGTCGAGGACTGCGTGCGCGAGATGATCCGGGGGATCATCGACGCCTTCCCCGAGCTCGACGCGCGGACATTTGTCTCGGCGCGCCAGGAGAACCTCGAGACGATCCACCAGCACAACGTCGTGGCAGAGCGCTTTGGTGTGCTCGGCGAGTTGCGCCGCGAGCTCGAGAGCGGCGAGCATGCGCTGGAGCACATGTCGCTGCGCGCCTGGCTGGAGGGCTAGGGCCGACCGCTGATCTTGGCCGGCCCACCCGGGTGCGCGCCGAGGGCGAGCAGCTCCGCCGGCGAGGCCGGACGATCGCGCAGGTAGCTGTCGAGGAACGCTCGCGAAACCCGCTCGACGATCCCCAGCCACGGCTGGGCATAGGCGAACGGCGGCAGGTGCCCGGCACCGAGCAGCTGCAGCAGATACCGCGGGCCGCTCACGGCGTCGTAGAGCGCCAGCACGTTGGCGGGCGCGTTGATCGGATCAGCGGTCCCACAGGCGGCCAGCAGCGCCGGCGCGTGGCTGACGGGCCGCTGCGGCAAGCCGCCGAGGCTGGCGCCGGAGAAGACCAGCGCCGCCCGCACGCGCGGATCGCGATAGCCCGGCTCGAACGCCGTGGCGAACGCCGTAATGCCGCCATCGGAGTGCCCGGCGACGGCAACCCTGCTGGTGTCGACGAGCCTTCCCAGCCAGTTGCCAGGGGTCAGCGCTGCACGCCTGATCTGCGTGATCACGAAGCTCATGTCGCCCGGCTGGTTGACGATGTCCGCCCGGGTTGGGCCGCCAGGAGCGCCGGGGCTCGAGCGCGGGAACAGCGGGGCGGCCACGACGTAGCCGGCCCGCACCCAGCTGTCGAGCAGCGCGGCATAGACCGCCGGCGTCACGTCATAGCCGTCGGCGAAGACGATGAGCGGATATGGCGCCCCGCTGGGTGCCGGCGGCGCCCCCGCAAGCTCGTGACCGGACTGCGAGCCCACGGCTGGATAGCGCACGTATGTGATCAGCGTGCGCGGCTCGCTGCGCCCGTTGGGGAGGCGAATCAGGCGGCTGCGATCGACGAGGGTGATGACGCGAATCCCCACTGCGAAGGCGCGGGGCGGCGGAGCCTCGGGCGGCAGCTGTGACGGCTGGGGCTCGCCGGGCCCGCGCGGCACCGGAGGCCCCGCGGCGAGGGGGCCCTGCCCGGGCGCGGTGCCGCCGGACTGCCCGGTGCCGGACGGCGCCGTGCCCCCGGACTGCGCAGCGCCGTTCGGAGCCGGTCGCGCGCCGCGCGGCGGCCCCTGCGCCAGCGCCGAGCCCGTCCCCAACCAGGCCCCCGTCAGCGTGAGCGCGATGGAGACGGCGACAACGACCCACCCTCGCGCCGGGCGAGCGGATGGCTGGCGAGGCATCGGGGGTTGATATCAGGCGCGACGGCGCGCCGGGCGGTGGCGCACGCTGAGGAAGTAGTCCACGCCGGACAGGACCGTCACGGCGACGGCGGTGTCGACCAGCAGGCTCACCCACAAGGGATGATCGTCGACCGCGATCAGCGCCATCACGGCGGCCACCTGCAGGAGCGTCTTGAGCTTGCCCAGGATGCCGGCAGCGAGCACGACGCGCTGCTGGAGCGCGACCAGCCGCAGCGCCGTGACCGCCAGCTCGCGGGCGATGATCACCAGCGCGACCCAGACCGCAAGGCGATCGCGCGCGACCAGCGCCAGCAGCGCGGCGGCGATCAGCAGCTTGTCGGCGATCGGGTCCATCAGCTTGCCGAAGGCCGTGATCGCGTTGCGCGAGCGCGCGAGGTAGCCGTCGACGGCGTCGGTGAGCGATGCCAGCGCGAAGACGATCGCCGCCAGCAGATCGCCGTCGTGCGTCTGCTCGAGCAGCGCCGCGATCAGAACCGGCACGAGCAGGACGCGCAGCAGCGTCAAGGCGTTGGGAAGGTTGAGCGTGGCCACGCTCTGCGGACGGTATACGCACCGCACCCCGGCGGCGTGCATGTGGCACGGCCGCTAAGGTCCGAGGCCTCAGCGATGTCGATCGCGCAGCCCGCAACCAGCCGCGCTCTGCCCGCGTCCGCCGGCCGCCGGCCACTCGTCGGCGTCGTCGGCGCCGGCCAGCTCGCGCGGATGCTCTACCAGACGGCGATCGCACTCGACATCGAGCTGCACGTGCTCGCCGCGCACGCCGACGACGGCGCGGCCCGCATCGCGGCCGACGTGCTCGTCGGCCCACCGGACTCCCGTGAGGCGCTGCTCGCGCTGGCCGCCGACTGCGACGTCGTCACCTTCGACCACGAGCTGGTCGCCGCCGAGCAGCTGACCGCGCTGGCCGAGCAGGGCCACCGGCTCGCCCCATCGGCCCACGCGATGGGCCTCGGCCAGGACAAGCTGCGCCAGCGCGTGGAGCTGGCCGCGGCGGGCCTGCCGGTGCCGGCGCATCGCGCGGTCGCGACGGCCGAGGAGCTGGAGCAGTTCGCCGGCGAGCACGGCTGGCCGATCGTCGCCAAGGCGGCACGCGGCGGCTATGACGGGCGCGGCGTCTGGATGCTCGCGGGGCCAGCGGACTGCGCCGCGGTCGTCGACCAGGCGCGCCCGGCGGACCTCCATCTGATCGTCGAGGCGGCGGTTCCGATCGAGCGCGAGCTGGCGGTGCTGGTCGCCCGTCGGCGCGACGGCGAGGCGATCACCTATCCGGTCGTCGAGACGATCCAGCGCGACGGCATCTGCGTCGAGACGCTCGCGCCGGCGCCAATCTCAGACCAGCTGGCAAACCGGGCGCGAGAGATCGCGGTGCGCGTCGCGGAGCACAGCGAGGCCGTCGGCGTGATGGCGATCGAGCTGTTCGTGGCGCGCGGCGAGCTGCTGATCAACGAGCTGGCGCCGCGCGTGCACAACTCCGGCCACTGGACGATCGAGGGAGCGCAGACGTCGCAGTTCGAGCAGCACCTGCGCGCGATCCTCGACTGGCCGCTGGGCGCGACGGACCTGGTCGCGCCGGCTGTCGCGACCGTCAACGTGCTCGGACCAGGCGGCGACGCCGATCCAGCCGACGCGCTCCCACAGGCGCTCGCGGTCGCGGGTGCGCATGTCCACCTCTACGGCAAGCGCGCCCGCGCTGGACGCAAGCTCGGGCACGTGACCGCGCTCGGCTCCGACGCGGCGGGCGCGCAGGCGACCGCGCGCCGGGCGCATGCGCTGCTGGTTGGAGGCCGATCCTGATGGCCGCTCGCGACAACCGCTCCGGAGCGCGCGCCAAGGCCGCGGCGGCGCGACGCGACGATCGCGCTCCCCTCGTCGGCGTGGTGATGGGCAGCGACTCCGACCTCGACGTGATGGGAGCGGCGGTCGCGGCGCTCGACGAGTTCGACGTCCCCCGCGAGGTCCGCGTCGTCTCGGCGCACCGCACGCCTGCGGAGATGCTCGAGTACGGCCGCAGCGCCGCCGAGCGCGGGCTGCGGGTGATCATCGCCGGCGCCGGCGGCGCCGCGCATCTGCCGGGCATGCTCGCCGCAGCCACGCCGCTGCCGGTGATCGGCGTACCGGTTCCCCTGGCCGACCTCAAGGGGGTCGACTCGCTGCTGTCGATCGTGCAGATGCCCGCCGGGGTGCCGGTCGCCACGGTGTCGATCGGCGGCGCGCGCAATGCCGGGCTGCTGGCCGTGCGGATCCTCGGGGCCTCCGACCAGCAGCTGCGCGCGCGCATGGAGCGCTTCCGCGCCGAGCTCGCCGCCGCCTCCCAGCGCAAGGACGTCGCGCTCCAGGAGCGCGAGCGCGCTTGAACCTGCAGGCTTCCCGATCGCATTCCCACAAGGAGCCTGGTTCGCATGCCACTGATCCCGATGGTCATCGAGCGCAACTCGCGTGGCGAGCGCGAGTACGACGTGTACTTCCGCCTGCTCAACGAGCGGATCGTCTTCCTCGGCACTCCTGTCGACGACCAGATCGCCAACCTGATCGTCGCCCAGCTGCTGCATCTGGAGTCGGTCGACCCCGACAAGGACATCTCGCTCTACATCAACTCGCCGGGCGGATCGGTCTATGCGGGCCTGGCGATCTACGACACGATGCAGTTCATCAGGCCCGAGGTGCAGACGATCTGCTTCGGGATGGCGATGTCGATGGGCTCGCTGCTGTTGGCCGGCGGCGCCCAGGGCAAGCGCCTGGCGCTGCCCAATTCGCGGATCTTGATCCACCAGCCGAGCGCCGGCTTCGAGGGCCAGTCGACGGAGATCGAGATCCAGGCGCGCGAGATCCTCGACCAGCGCAAGCGCATCGACTCGATCTACGCCGAGCACACCGGCCAGAGCCTCGAGCAGGTGCACACCGACATGGAGCGCGATCGCTTCTTCAAGGCGGCCGAGGCGGTCGAGTACGGGCTGATCGACCGCGTGATCGAGCGTCACTGACGCTAGCGAGGCTCCGCGACGATCGCGTGCTCGATCGCGCCGAGCCCGTCGATCTCGACCCGCACGACATCGCCGTCGGCCAGGAAGCGGCGCGGATCCATCGCCATGCCGACGCCACCTGGCGTGCCGGTCAGGATCAGGTCACCGGGCGACAGCGTGCAGGTCTCGCGCAGGAACGCGACCAGCTCCGGCAGCGTGAAGATCAGCTCGGATGTGCGTGCGTCCTGGCGCAGCTCGCCATTGACCCAGGTGCGCAGGCGCAGGTCGTGCGGATCGGCGACCTCATCGGCGGTCGTGATCCATGGCCCATACGGGCAGAACGTGTCGGCGCCCTTGGCGCGCGCCCACTGCGGCTCACGCCGCTGCAGGTCGCGGGCGGAGACGTCATCGGCGACCGCGTAGCCGGCGATCTGCTGGTTGGCGCCGATCACCGCGCACAGCTCGCCTTCGTAGTCGAGTCGGCGCACCACGTGCGGACAGCGCACCGGGCCGCCGGGGGGCGCGACGGAAGCTGGCGGCTTGACGAAGACCACGGGCCGCTCGGGGCGCTCCGCACCGACCTCCGCGGTGTGCGCGCGGTAGTTGTGGCCGATCCCAAAGATCGCTCGCGGCGCGGACACCGGCGCGAGCAGCACCACATCGCGCAGCGGCCAACGCTGGCCATCGGCCGGCGGACCGCCGCGCGGCAGCGCCAGGCGCTCGATCACGCTGGAGCCATCGGCGAAGGCGACGACGTCTTGGCCGCGCACCTCGCCGGCGATCGCCCCACCGCTCCCGGGCGGCTGAAAGCTGGCCAGCTTCACGTGGTCGGCGGCCGCCGTGCGCGGGTCAGAGGGACCCGATCGCGCCGAGGCGAGCCAGCGCCTCGCCGCGCGTGGCGCTGATGCCCGCAGTCGACCGCCAGCCGGTCAGCTCCAGCACCCGGCAGATGTGCTCGGCGCTGCAGACGACCGTCATGTCGCCACCGGCGCGACGGATTGCGCGCAGGGCGCCCGCCAGCACGCGCAACAGCGACGGGTCGATGAACGAGGCGTAGGAGAGATCGATGACGAGCCGTCGCGTGCCGGTGGCGATCTTCGCGCGCAGGCAACGCTTGACCTCGGGTGAGGCGACGAGATCGAGCGGTCCGCGCAGCTCGAGCACCACGGTCGTCTGATCGATCGCATGGTCCCGGCAGGAGTAACCCGAGGTCGTCCTCAGCATGGCAAGCGCACGCTAGCGGCCGCGCGGGCGCGACGGTCCGTGCAGCGCACACCCTGCTGGCCTGCGCGCGCGTTGTCAAGCGCTGCGACGGGCGTTGCCGTCAGAGGCGCTCGGGCGGACCGGCCGGCCCAGCCGAGCTGGTCATCCGCTCGGCGCTCTCCGCCGGGCTGGCCAACCCCTCGGCGCGCCGACGCATGTCACGCCAGGACATCCCCTCCCCGAGCAGCCCGGGCAGCCCCATGACGACCGCGGTGGAGACCTCGACCGCCTGCAGCACGACGCCGTAGGCCAGCGCCGGCCCACGTCCACGCCATAGGCCGCGAGCACGGCGACGCAGGCGGCCTGGAAGATGCCGACGTTGGATGGGGTCACCGGCACCGCGGCCGTCACGTTGGTTGCGAGCAGCACCGCCGCGGCGGCGCTGAGACGGTCGTGGCTGGGGACGTGGAAGGCCTCGAGGATCAGGAAGCACGCCAGCGTCTGCAGCGCCCATGCCGTCAGCTGGGCGAGTGCTGCATGCACGCCCGCCACGGGACGGCGAAAGACGCTCAGACCGCGTCGCAGCTGGCTGCTCTCGCGCTCGCCAGCGTGGCGATCCGCCGCACCACCGCGATTCGCGATCGCGCGGCGCGAAGCAGCAGGTCCGGGGCGCCGAGCACGACGACCAGCAGGCTGACCGGCACGGCCGCGACGAGCGCGATCGCCCACTCGTGGCCGCGGAACAGCGAGACGCTCGCGAAGGTCATGATCGCCAGCACGATCAGCGCGCCGATGTTCAGCAGCGTCTGCGCGAACACGGTCCCGAGCACCACCGAGAGGTAGCGCCGGGCATCCCCCAGCCGGCGGGCCATCACGAACGCGCGCGAGGGCTCGCCCAGACGGCCCGGCAGCGTCGCGGACATCATCACCCCGATCGTGACCCCGCGCAGCGCGTCGCGACGGCGCGGACGGACGGCGGGCGTCGCCTCGCGCAGCACGACGTACCAGGACTCCGCGCGGAACAGCATGGCGCTGCCCATCACCACGAGCGCAACCGCCACCAGCCCGATGTCGACGTCGACGAGTGCGTTGACGGCGCGCCCGAGGTTGATCTCGCGGATCGCCAGCACGACCATGCCGACGATCAGCGCCGCGATCGCCAGGACCGCAAGCCGGCGATACAGGCGCCGGCGTCCGGCACCGCGGCGCGGTTGCACCGATGCGGTCACGGCGGCGGTTGCTCGGGGCACCTGACGAGCGTCATCACGGCCACCAAAGGGAGGTTATCTCGGGCCGGCACGTGGACCCGAGGGCGCGGTCAGCGCGGCAGGTGCGCCGGCGACTGGATCTCGTCGCGCACGGCGGGCAGCGCGGCCGAGGCGGGGCCATTGCGCCGCGGAGCGCGGGCCGCTCCGGCCAGCGCGCCACGCGTGCGAGCCGCCAGCGCACGCGCCGGCCGCGCGGTGATCGTCCAGTCCGGGGCTACCGGCGGATGCTGCAGCAACGCCTGCCAGGTCGGCCCGTCGGTGACCCCTGACGGCACGATCCCGTTAGCTTGCTGGAAGGACGTCAGGGCGGCCTCGGTGGCGGCGTCCAGCGTGCCGTTGAACGGCACGGCGTAGCCGGCTCCCGCCAGATGCTCCTGAACCCAGACGACCAGGTCGCCCTGCGCTCCGCTGCCCAGCCCGGGCAGGCCGGGGCTCGGCGGGGGACCGACCGGCGCCGTCAACGGCGCGGCGATCGCGCTCCACCCCGTCGGCGTCGCCTCCTGGTAGTCGAACCAGCTGACGCCGGGAGCGCCGTAGGCGAGCGCGAGCTGCCTGAAGCGCGTCACATCTGCTGCCGTCGGGCTCTGGAACAGCTGTCCGAGCGGGAGGATCGGGCGGTCATAGGGCATGTTCCACTCGAAGCTGTGGGCATAGACCGTGTCGACCGACACGCCGATGTCCTTCCAGTACATCTGCGGGACGTCGAACTGGGCGCCGCCCGGGCCGAGGAAGATCGAGTAGGGAAACGCCGGGTGGTAGTCGACGTAGGGGAAGCCGGCCAGGGCGACGGGGAACGCCGGCCCGATCGCCGCGCGCAGCTGCTTGATGTAGGTCTGCGCCTGGCTGTAGAGGCCCTCGTACTCGGATTCGGCGTCGATCACCAGACAGTCCGCGCCGAGCGCGACCGCGCCCGCCCCAACCTGCGCCTCGTTGATCGGGTGGGTGCCGTAGACGTACTGCCAGGCGCAGACGTGCAGCCCGCGCGCCTTGAGCGTGGCGACCAGCGTCGAGGAGAACTGCGGCCAGGCGGTGCCGCCGTCGCCCGCCTTCACGATGACCGTGTTGACGCCCTCCGCGAGCGCCTGGTTGGCGATCGCCTGCGGATCGCCGCCACTCGACTGGTCGAGCTCCCAGATCCACATCGCGTTGCCATCCAATGCCGTCCCGGTCCCCTGCGACAGCGGCGGCGCAGGCGACGGCTTGGGCTTGCCCTGCGGCTTGGGCAGCGCGGGCAGCACGCGGATCGGGCCGAATCGGTTCGAGCGCCGACCGCTGTGGCTGATGACGTAGATGCGCCCCGACGTTGCCCAGGCGGGCACCGTGACGGCCAGGTGCGCCCCGATCAGGCTGGCCGTCGCAACGGCGCTCTGGCGGCCCTGGCGCGGGCGCAGCGCGAAGACGACCTGCATCCCACGCCCCAGCCCGCGGCCATAGACCAGCATCCGCCCGCCGATTCGTACGAAGAGCGGATTGCGACCGCAGCTGGCCGGTGGCCAGCAGCGCACGGAGGTGATCCGCGGAACCAACACGCGCGCCCGACGCGCGCGGGACCCAGCAAGGGCCGTGGCGGGCACCAGCACGGCGCCCGCAGCGAGCGCCAGCAGCGCAATCGCGACCGCCCGCGTGAGGCTCCGCGAACGGCGCGATCCCCCTTCGGCGGGCCGCTCGTGGAGGTCTGTTGATGCCGGTGCGCTCACGTCGTCTGCCGCCTACGCGTCGCTAACAGGGACTCCTGGCGAAAGTTCCGCATCGCCAACTGACCTCGGCAGCGCGCCGGCAGGACTTGAGCGCCTGCTCCGGCGCTAGGGGGCGAGCAGCTGGATCTCAGCGATCGCCACGTGATTGCCATGCGGCGGCAGCGACGTGACGAAGATCAGGTAATAGCGGAAGCGCCTGCCCGCGAGCGCGAGCGGATAGCTGCCGCGCGCACGCACCGAGACGATCCGTGCGACGCGCGTCCAGCCCGGACCGACGAGGGCGTCGGGCGTGCCGGGGGTGCCGCCCGGGGTCGTGGTGCCCGGAGTGGTGCCCGTCGTGGTGCCGCTGGTCGGGGTGCCGGTGGAGCCACTTGCGGTCGACCCGGTTCCCGGGGTGCTGCCGGCGCCCGGCGAGGTCGTGGCGCCCGGCGCGCCCGGCCCGGATCCCGGCGCCGCGGCGCCGAGCGGCAGCGTGACCGCGCCGTAGACGAACACCGTGAAACCGGGCGTCGGCGTCCGCAGGCCGATGCGCCGCACGCCGATCCGCGAGCCGACGTCGATCCACAGCCCCACGTCGGGCGCTGTGCTGGGGTCGCTGTAGGTGGCCGTCGTCCAGGCGGTGATTGGGTCGCCGTCGACGGCGTACTCGGGATGCGCAGGCGCCAGGCTCGGCGCGATCGTCGGCGGGAAGCTCTGCACCACGTCCTGGGCGGCGACGTCGGTCAACGGCGCCGCACCGCTGCTGGGCGGCGTCGAGGGCGCCTGCGCGCCCTTGGGCTGGCCCGTGGAGTGCGAGGCGACCGGCGCTGATGGCGCGATCGGCGCCGGCGCTGGCGGCGCGGCGAGAGGAGCGAGCTTGGGCGCGACCGGAGCGGGCACGGTCACCGTGGGGGCGTAGCCGACCGTGCGTGGCGGCGGCGCCGGCGGCACGATGATGTCGTGCGGCGCGGGTCCGGTCAGCGCGTAGCCCGCCGCGGCCATCGCGCTGAGCACCAGCAGGGCGCCGGCGACGATCGCAGCCGGACGCCAGCGTCGCGCTGGCGCGAAAGCCAGCTCCGCGCCGCATCGCAGGCACCAACGCTGACCAGCCGCGGGTACCGCGCCGCATGTATGACACGGCTCGGGCAGCGCGAGCTCGGCGGCCGCGAGCGCACCGGCGATCGGCGCCACCGGCGGGCTGGTCGCGGGGACCGCGTGATCCAGCTTGTCCGTGGCGGGGGCCACCCTGTCCGTGGCGGGTGGCGCGCCAGCGCCTCGTAGATCGCGCGCCTTGTCGAGCAGCTTGGTTGACATCGTGTCCTGTGCGGTTGCCGGGCTGGGAATGACCGTTGGGGGGCGCCGACAGCGTGACTTCGACGATCAACATGGTGACAGGTCGAGTCTCGGACCCCGACCGACCACCGACAGCGCCCGCCGGTGGCGCTGGGACTAGGATCCAGTGACCCATGAGAGTGCTCGTGACCGGCGGCGCCGGGTTCATCGGGTCGCACGTGGTTGATCGCCTGTTGGCCGAGGGTCACACGGCGCGGATAATCGACATCGTCCGCTCGCCGTATCACCCCTCGACCGAGGTCGAGGCGTTCATCGGCAGCGTCGACCATCCCGAGGTCGTCGAGCTGGCGATGACAGGCTGCGACGCGGTCATCCACCTCGCGGCCGTCGCGGACGTCGCGGACGTCCACGACGATCCGGTCCATGCCGAGCACGTCAACGCCCACGGCACGCTGACGATCCTCGAGGAGGCCCGGCGGCTCGGCGTCCAGCGGGTCATCTACGGCAGCACGATCTGGGTATACAGCGACTGCCGCGAGGATCGCGTCGACGAGACCACGCACCTCGCGGCCCCCAGCCATTTCTACACCGCCACCAAGCTCGCGGGTGAGGCCTACTGCACCGGCTACGCCGAGCTCTACGGGCAGCAGTACACGATCCTGCGCTTCGGGATCCCCTACGGCCCCCGCGCGCGCGCCGCCGGCGTCGTCCCCGCAATGGTCAACCGCGCGCTCAGCGGCGGCCCGATCGTGGTGGCCGGCGACGGCAGCCAGTCACGGCGCTTCGTCTACGTCGAGGACCTCGCGGCCGGGATCGTGGCGGCGCTGCGCCCGGTGGCGGCGAATCGGATCTACAACCTCGTCGGCTCGGAGGACACCTCGATCCTCGAGGTGGCACAGACGGTGTGCGAGGTCTGCGGCGACTGCGAGATCGGCCACGGACCGCCCCGCCCCGGCGACTTCGGCGGCAAGGAGGTCTCCGCCGAGCGCGCCCGCCGCGAGCTGGGCTGGACGGCGTCGACGCCGTTTCGCGAGGGAGTGCGGCGCTACGTTGCCTGGCGCCGCGCGCTGGACGCCGGCGCCGACACTGCCGTCGCTGTAACGCCGCTGAGCCCCTCGGCGCGCTCGCACGCCGCTGACGGCGAGTCGGTGGCGGCTCCGGGACCATCCGTGCTGGTGCTGAGCGGCGACACCGCTGAGCACCCTGACGGCCCGGCAAGCGCACTGGCCGAGGAGATCGCCGCCGGCCAGCCCGGCGCGCAGGTGACCGTCTACAACGGCGTGCGCGCGCTCGGGCGCGTCGTCTGCGGCCTGATCCGCGGAGGCTCGCACATCGAGCTGCGCCGACGCCGCTGGATCTACCGCATGCAGTACTGGTTGATGGCGGACTGGACGCCGACGCGCTGGCTGACGCGGCGGCTGCTCTACCGACTTGGCGCGGGCCCACTGGCGCGCACGATCCGCTCGCGCGCGCCGGACGTCGTCATCTCGACCCACCCTGCCGTCACCGCCGTGCTGGGCGAGCTGCGCCGCCGCGGGCGCATCTCGCTGCCCGCGTTCGCCGCGATCACCGACCTCGCCGGGCTGTCGTTCGCTGCCCACCCGGGGATCGATGTCCATTTCGTCGCCCACGAGGAGTCGGTCGAGGAGGTCGAGCGGATCGCCGGTGGCGGCAGCGCCCGCTGGACGCGTCCGCCCACCGCTGCCGCCTACCTGATCCCGCGCTCGCGTGCCGCCGCGCGTCGCGCGATCGACCTGCCCGCCGAGGGTCGCGTCATCATCGTCTCGGGCGGGGGCTGGGGTGTCGGCGACCTCGAGGGTGCCGTGCGCGTGGCATTGAGTCACGACCCCGCGATGGTCGTCTGCGTCTGCGGCCGCAACGAGCGCGCGCAGCGGCGCCTGACCCAGCGCTTCGCCGACGACGGGCGCGTCCGCGTGCTCGGCTTCACCGAGCAGATGAGCGACCTGCTCGCCGCCGCCGACGCGCTCGTGCACTCATCGGCCGGGCTGACCGTGCTGGAGGCGCGGATGCGTGGCTGTCCGGTGATCTCCTACGGCTTCGACGCCGGCCATGTGCGCCTAAACAATGTCGCGCTCAAGCGCTTCCGGCTGGCTGAGGTGGCCGGCTCGCAGGCCGCGCTCGATGAGGCGCTGCGGCGAGCGCTTGCGCGCCGGCCCAAGCCCGACCACTCCTTCGCGGTGCTGCCCTCGCCGGCCACGTTCGTGCGCGACGCGCGCCAGCAGCTGCGACACCAGCCGGTGCTGCGCGCTCGCCTGGGGCGGATGGCGACGGCCGCGACGGCGGCGCTCGCGATCGGCGCGCTGGCCTTCTCGCTCGACGACCCCTACCAGCTGCTCGCCAAGCCCTTCGAGCTGCGACCGGTGCGCTCGGTCCCGACGACGCGACCAGACGTGGGTCTGCTGGTCGACGCGCAGCCGGCGCTCGATCCGATGCTCGCGCGGATGCTCGCCCAGCAGGGGCTGCACGCCTCATTCGTCATGCACGCGGCCCCGCAGCACTCGCTGCTGGCGGTCCTGCGCACCGCCGGCGACGACGCGCTGCCGGCCCTGCGCACCGGTGAGGCGTGGCGGTGGATCGGCACCAAGCACTATCTGTCGCGGATGGCGCGCGACCTCGGCCTGCCGCACCACTTCCTCTACGTCGTGCCCAGCCAGGGCTTCACGCTCGGTCAGTACGTGCTCGGCCAGCTGTCTGGCGCTCAGGCGATCGGCGCCCAGGTCCGCTTCCCCGACCCGCATGGCGTGCAGCTGCTGCGCGCCGGCGAGGTCGTCGAGCTGATCGTCGCCCGGCCCGCCGACCTAGCGACCGAGATCCCGGCGCTGGTCGCGGCGCTTGGTCAAGCGCGCGTCGGCGCGATCCCGGTCAGCTCGCTGATCAAGCGGGGCTGATCGCGAGCCCCATGGCCAGCCCCGACGTGATCGTCCTCGGCGCCGGTCCCGCCGGCGAGCACTGCGCCAAGCGCCTGGTCGACGGCGGCGCGCGCGTCACGATCGTCGAGCGCGAACGCGTCGGCGGGGAGTGCTCGTTCTGGGCCTGCATCCCGTCCAAGACGCTGCTGCGTGTCGGCGAGGCGCTTGCCGAGGCGCGGCAGGTGCCGGGCGCCTGCGAGGCAATCGTGGGCGAGATCGACGTCGCCGCGGCGCTGGCGTGGCGCGACTTCATGGTCAGCGACTACGACGATGCCAGCCACGCGCGCTGGCTGGCCGACAACGGCATCGAGCTGGTGCGTGGAGCGGGGTGCATCGCCGGCCCCGGCCGCGTGCTCGTCGGCGATCGCGAGCTGAGCGCGGCGCAGATCGTCATCGCCACCGGGTCGGATGCCCTGCTGCCGCCGATTCCCGGGCTGGCGGAGCTCGAGGACGCCTGGAGCAGCCGCGAGGCGACCGCGCTGCGCGAGCTGCCGCAGCGGCTGATCGTGCTTGGCGGCGGCCCCGTTGGCGTCGAGCTCGCGCAGGCCCTGGCACGCCTGGGCGCCGCCGTGACGCTGATCGAGGGCGAGGATCACCTGCTCCCCCGCGAGCCGCGGGCGCTCGGTGACGCGCTCGGCGATGCGCTGCGCGCCGAGCGCATCGAGCTGCGGCTCGGCACGCGCGCGCAGGCGCTGCGTCGCGAGGGCGCGGAGGTGGTCGTAACGCTGCCGGGCGGCGAGGAGCTGCACGCCGATCACCTGCTGGTGGCCACCGGCCGGCGCCCGCGCGTGCGCGACCTCGGCCTCGAGACCGTCGGCATCGATGCCGACGAGCACGGCATCGCCGTCGACGACCGGATGTCTGCTGGGCCGGGGCTCTGGGCGATCGGCGATGTCTGCGGCATCTGGCCCTTCACGCACGTCGGCAAGTACCAGGCGCGCGTGGCGGCGGCGAACATCCTCGGCGCGGACGCACGGGCGGACTACCGGGCGGTGCCGCGGGTCGTCTTCACGGATCCCCAGGCGGCGGCGGTGGGTGCGGCGGAGGGACTGCTGAGCACCACCGTGCCGCTGTCCGAGGTCGCCCGGACCGCGACGCACATGCGCGACTACGACGAGCGCCCGGGCTTCCTGACGCTGCTCTCCGATGGCCACGTCCTGACCGGCGCCTACGCGCTCGGCCCGCAGGCCGGCGAGTGGCTCCAGCAGGCGACGCTGGCGATCCGCGCCGAGGTGCCGCTGGCGCTGCTGCGGGACACGATCCAGCCGGCCCGACGTTCGCCGAGAGCTTCCTCTATGCGCTCTCGACGCTCGGCGCGGGAGACGGCGGGTCCGCCTGAGCCGGCGCGGACGCCGCCGCCTGAGCCGGCTGCGGGGCGCTGCCGACCAGCAGCGCGGCCCCGATCGCCCCGCCGAGATCACCAAGCGCGGCGACCTGGACGGCAGGTGGGCGCTCGGCCACGAACAGGTGGGGACGCATCGCCTGCTCGATGCGCTGCGCGTACGGAGCCCCCAGGCGAATGCCCAGGCCACCGCCGATGATCACCGCCTCGACGTCGAGCAGGTTCACGGCTGACGCGATGCCGGCGCCCAGCGCGCGCACCGCCCGGCCGATGATCTCCGTGGCCAGCTCGTCATCACGCTCGAGCGCCCGCGCCCAGATGCCGCTGGTTAGGCGCGTGTGCCCATGGTGCTCCATCAGCGTGAACAGCTCAGTGCCGTGCCGCCTGCGCTTTACCCGGCGGCGCGCATAGGCCTCCATCGCGGCGCGTCCGGCGTAGGCCTCGAGGCAGCCGCGCCGCCCACAGAAGCAGCGTGCGCCGCCGATCTTCACGACGGTGTGGCCGATCTCGCCGGCCGCACCACGACCGTGCCAGGCCCTGCCGTCGAGGATCAGACCGCCGCCGACGCCGGTCCCCCAGAAGACACCCAGCAGCGAGCGGTAGGGACGTCCGGCTCCGAGCTCGAACTCGGCCCAGGTCGCCACCGCGACGTCGTTGCCCAGCCGGACCCGCGCCTGCAGCTCGCGCTCCAGCGCCGTCCAGGGCGAACTCGCCATCCCAGCCGGGCAGGTTGCGGGCGCTCGCGACGGGGCCGGCGCGGTCGTCGACGGCTCCCGGCGAGCCGACGCCGATGCCGCCAGCGCCGCGGTCGGCACGCCGGCCTGGGCAGCGGCCTCACGCAGCGTGGCGACCATCGCCGCCGCAACGTCGGGCGGCCCACCGGCCGTCGCGTGACCGCGCGCGCCGCCGCCACCACATGTCCAGCCGCGTCGACCAGCGCCGCCTGGATCTCGTGCCACCAAGATCGATGCCGCCGCGCAGCGCGCCGCCGGCGGTCATCGCGCGGCCCTCATCGCCCGACCCTCGTCGGCGCGCGACCTGAGACCGGCCGGATCCACGCCGACCGGCTCGCCTGCGGCCGCGCCGGCCGGGTCCAGCGGAACGATCGTCGTGCCCGCGAGGATCCCCGCCGCGCGGCGCACAGCGCGGCACGACGAAACCACGGTGGCGGGCCCGTCGGGCCGCGCCCCCGACCCCCGGACTCGCCACCACGCGCGCCCCGTCCGCGCCTCCCTCCACGCCTCGCTTCCAGCCGCCACCGTCATCGCGCCGGCCGGATGCCGCGTGCCCGTCGTCGCGGCCGCGCGTCCCCGCGCGCTGTGCCACCGCCGCGCGAGCGTCCGCGATCAGCCTGCCACCTCGGCTAGCAGCTCCCGCGCCTCGTCCCGCGGCGGCACCGAGCAGGCGAGCTGTGCGAGCGCGAGCGGCTCGTTGGGTCCGCCCCGGCCGTCATCCGCGACAGCGCGGCGCTGAGATGAGCAACCGCGCGATCGGCGCTGAGGTGACGGCGCAGGGCGCCGGCGCCCGGAGCGGGCCGAAGCTGCGCCGGGTCCTCCCCGGCGACGAGCCGTGCCAGCTCCCACCGACGACGCTCGTCAGCGCGGCCGGGCCCAGCCCCACCGCGAGCGCGCAGCGCAAGGCCGCCAGCCCGGCGACGCGCGGGTGCCGTATGGCATGTCGCTGGCATAGAGGATTCGGCCCGGAGGGACGCTCGCAAACAGCGCCAGCAGGTCGGCGACGTTCCACCACGAGGTGTCGAAGAACAGGTTGGGGTGGCGCTCGACCTCCGCTGCCAGCAGCGCGAGATCGCTGATGCCGGCGTGGGCAAGGATCAGGCGCGCGTCGGGATGGCACTCGGCGAGGGTCGGATGTCGGGTCCGAACGAGGGAATCCCACGGCCCGCGTGGATGAGCACCGGCAGCCGGCGCTCGTGTGCCAGCGCGACGATCCGCTCGACCGCCGGCTCGGCGAGCGTGAAGCGCTCGGCGCGGGGATGGAGCTTGAAGCCACGTGCGCCGGCGGTCAGGCAGCGTCGCGCCTCGCCGATCGCGTCGGCGCGCGGGTCCAGGCGCGCCAGCGCGACCAGGCGCCCGGCGGAGCGCTCAGCCTCGGCGAGCACGCGGTCATTGGCCGGCGGATAGCCGCCGGGCTCGTGCAGTGGAAAGAC
>CAWCHZ010000002.1:0-2266265 GCA_963795555.1 uncultured Solirubrobacterales bacterium | reverse complement strand
CGAATCAGGCGGCTGCGATCGACGAGGGTGATGACGCGAATCCCCACTGCGAAGGCGCGGGGCGGCGGAGCCTCGGGCGGCAGCTGTGACTGCTGGGGCTCGCCCGGCCCGCACCGGAGGCCCCGCGGCGAGGGGGCCCTGCCCGGGCGCGGTGCCGCCGGACTGCCCGGTGCCGGACGGCGCCGTGCCCCCGGACTGCGCAGCGCCGTTCGGAGCCGGTCGCGCGCCGCGCGGCGGCCCCTGCGCCAGCGCCGAGCCCGTCCCCAACCCAGCCCCCGTCAGCGTGAGCGCGATGGAGACGGCGACAACGACCCACCCTCGCGCCGGGCGAGCGGATGGCTGGCGAGGCATCGGGGGTTGATATCAGGCGCGACGGCGCGCCGGGCGGTGGCGCACGCTGAGGAAGTAGTCCACGCCGGACAGGACCGTCACGGCGACGGCGGTGTCGACCAGCAGGCTCACCCACAAGGGATGATCGTCGACCGCGATCAGCGCCATCACGGCGGCCACCTGCAGGAGCGTCTTGAGCTTGCCCAGGATGCCGGCAGCGAGCACGACGCGCTGCTGGAGCGCGACCAGCCGCAGCGCCGTGACCGCCAGCTCGCGGGCGATGATCACCAGCGCGACCCAGACCGCAAGGCGATCGCGCGCGACCAGCGCCAGCAGCGCGGCGGCGATCAGCAGCTTGTCGGCGATCGGGTCCATCAGCTTGCCGAAGGCCGTGATCGCGTTGCGCGAGCGCGCGAGGTAGCCGTCGACGGCGTCGGTGAGCGATGCCAGCGCGAAGACGATCGCCGCCAGCAGATCGCCGTCGTGCGTCTGCTCGAGCAGCGCCGCGATCAGAACCGGCACGAGCAGGACGCGCAGCAGCGTCAAGGCGTTGGGAAGGTTGAGCGTGGCCACGCTCTGCGGACGGTATACGCACCGCACCCCGGCGGCGTGCATGTGGCACGGCCGCTAAGGTCCGAGGCCTCAGCGATGTCGATCGCGCAGCCCGCAACCAGCCGCGCTCTGCCCGCGTCCGCCGGCCGCCGGCCACTCGTCGGCGTCGCCGCGCCGGCCAGCTCGCGCGGATGCTCTACCAGACGGCGATCGCACTCGACATCGAGCTGCACGGTGCTTGCCGCGCACGCCGACGACGGCGCGGCCCGCATCGCGGCCGACGTGCTCGTCGGCCCACCGGACTCCCGTGAGGCGCTGCTCGCGCTGGCCGCCGACTGCGACGTCGTCACCTTCGACCACGAGCTGGTCGCCGCCGAGCAGCTGACCGCGCTGGCCGAGCAGCTGCCACCGGCTCGCCCCATCGGCCCACGCGATGGGCCTCGGCCAGGACAAGCTGCGCCAGCGCGTGGAGCTGGCCGCGGCGGGCCTGCCGGTGCCGGCGCATCGCGCGGTCGCGACGGCCGAGGAGCTGGAGCAGTTCGCCGGCGAGCACGGCTGGCCGATCGTCGCCAAGGCGGCACGCGGCGGCTATGACGGGCGCGGCGTCTGGATGCTCGCGGGGCCAGCGGACTGCGCCGCGGTCGTCGACCAGGCGCGCCCGGCGGACCTCCATCTGATCGTCGAGGCGGCGGTTCCTATTGAGCGCGAGCTGGCGGTGCTGGTCGCCCGTCGGCGCGACGGCGAGGCGATCACCTATCCGGTCGTCGAGACGATCCAGCGCGACGGCATCTGCGTCGAGACGCTCGCGCCGGCGCCAATCTCAGACCAGCTGGCAAACCGGGCGCGAGAGATCGCGGTGCGCGTCGCGGAGCACAGCGAGGCCGTCGGCGTGATGGCGATCGAGCTGTTCGTGGCGCGCGGCGAGCTGCTGATCAACGAGCTGGCGCCGCGCGTGCACAACTCCGGCCACTGGACGATCGAGGGAGCGCAGACGTCGCAGTTCGAGCAGCACCTGCGCGCGATCCTCGACTGGCCGCTGGGCGCGACGGACCTGGTCGCGCCGGCTGTCGCGACCGTCAACGTGCTCGGACCAGGCGGCGACGCCGATCCAGCCGACGCGCTCCCACAGGCGCTCGCGGTCGCGGGTGCGCATGTCCACCTCTACGGCAAGCGCGCCCGCGCTGGACGCAAGCTCGGGCACGTGACCGCGCTCGGCTCCGACGCGGCGGGCGCGCAGGCGACCGCGCGCCGGGCGCATGCGCTGCTGGTTGGAGGCCGATCCTGATGGCCGCTCGCGACAACCGCTCCGGAGCGCGCGCCAAGGCCGCGGCGGCGCGACGCGACGATCGCGCTCCCCTCGTCGGCGTGGTGATGGGCAGCGACTCCGACCTCGACGTGATGGGAGCGGCGGTCGCGGCGCTCGACGAGTTCGACGTCCCCCGCGAGGTCCGCGTCGTCTCGGCGCACCGCACGCCTGCGGAGATGCTCGAGTACGGCCGCAGCGCCGCCGAGCGCGGGCTGCGGGTGATCATCGCCGGCGCCGGCGGCGCCGCGCATCTGCCGGGCATGCTCGCCGCAGCCACGCCGCTGCCGGTGATCGGCGTACCGGTTCCCCTGGCCGACCTCAAGGGGGTCGACTCGCTGCTGTCGATCGTGCAGATGCCCGCCGGGGTGCCGTATGCGACGGTGTCGATCGGCGGCGCGCGCAATGCCGGGCTGCTGGCCGTGCGGATCCTCGGGGCCTCCGACCAGCAGCTGCGCGCGCGCATGGAGCGCTTCCTCCGCGCCGAGCTCGCCGCCGCCTCCCAGCGCAAGGACGTCGCGCTCCAGGAGCGCGAGCGCGCTTGAACCTGCAAGGCTTCCCGATCGCATTCCCACAAGGAGCTGGTTCGCATGCCACTGATTCTTATGGTCATCGAGTGAACTGCGTGGCGAGGCGAGGACGGCATTGATTCCTGCCTGCTCAACGAGCGGATCGTCTTCCTCGGGACTCCTGTCCACGACGAGATCGCGAACCTGATCGTTGCCGAGCTGCCGCATCTGGAGTCGGTCGACCCCGACAAGGACATCTCGCTCTACATCAACCGCCGGGCGGATCGGGCTATGCGGGCCTGGCGATCTACGACACGATGCAGTTCATCAGGCCGAGGTGCAGACGATCCGCTTCGGGATGGCGATGTCGATGGTCTCGCTGCCGTTGGCCGGTGGAGCCCAGGGCAACGCTGCGCCGCCGAATTCGCGGATCTTGATCCACCAGCCGAGCGCCGGCTTCGAGGGCCAGTCGACGGAGATCGAGATCCAGGCGCGCGAGATCCTCGACCAGCGCAAGCGCATCGACTCGATCTACGCCAGGCACACCGGCCAGAGCCTCGAGCAGGTGCACACCGACATGGAGCGCGATCGCTTCTTCAAGGCGGCCGAGGCGGTCGAGTACGGGCTGATCGACCGCGTGATCGAGCGTCACTGACGTCAGCGAGGCTCCGCGACGATCGCGTGCTCGATCGCGCCGAGCCCGTCGATCTCGACCCGCACGACATCGCCGTCGGCCAGGAAGCGGCGCGGATCCATCGCCATGCCGACGCCACCTGGCGTGCCGGTCAGGATCAGGTCACCGGGCGACAGCGTGCAGGTCTCGCGCAGGAACGCGACCAGCTCCGGCAGCGTGAAGATCAGCTCGGATGTGCGTGCGTCCTGGCGCAGTTCGCCATTGACCCAGGTGCGCAGGCGCAGGTCGTGCGGATCGGCGACCTCATCGGCGGTCGTGATCCATGGCCCATACGGGCAGAACGTGTCGGCGCCCTTGGCGCGCGCCCACTGCGGCTCACGCCGCTGCAGGTCGCGGGCGGAGACGTCATCGGCGACCGCGTAGCCGGCGATCTGCTGGTTGGCGCCGATCACCGCGCACAGCTCGCCTTCGTAGTCGAGTCGGCGCACCACGTGCGGACAGCGCACCGGGCCGCCGGGGGGCGCGACGGAAGCCGGCGGCTGACGAAGACCACGGGCCGCCGGGCGCTCCGCACCGACCTCCGCGGTGTGCGCGCGGTAGTTGTGGCCGATCCCAAAGATCGCCGCGGCGCGGACACCGGCGCGAGCAGCACCACATCGCGCAGCGGCCAACGCTGGCCATCGGCCGGCGGACCGCCGCGCGGCAGCGCCAGGCGCTCGATCACGCTGGAGCCATCGGCGAAGGCGACGACGTCTTGGCCGCGCACCTCGCCGGCGATCGCCCCACCGCTCCCGGGCGGCTGAAAGCTGGCCAGCTTCACGTGGTCGGCGGCCGCCGTGCGCGGGTCAGAGGGACCCGATCGCGCCGAGGCGAGCCAGCGCCTCGCCGCGCGTGGCGCTGATGCCCGCAGTCGACCGCCAGCCGGTCAGCTCCAGCACCCGGCAGATGTGCTCGGCGCTGCAGACGACCGTCATGTCGCCACCGGCGCGACGGATTGCGCGCAGGGCGCCGCCAGCACGCGCAGCAGCGACGGGTCGATGAACGAGGCGTAGGAGAGATCGATGACGAGCCGTCGCGTGCCGGTGGCGATCTTCGCGCGCAGGCAACGCTTGACCTCGGGTGAGGCGACGAGATCGAGCGGTCCGCGCAGCTCGAGCACCACGGTCGTCTGATCGATCGCATGGTCCCGGCAGGAGTAACCCGAGGTCGTCCTCAGCATGGCAAGCGCACGCTAGCGGCCGCGCGGGCGCGACGGTCCGTGCAGCGCACACCCTGCTGGCCTGCGCGCGCGTTGTCAAGCGCTGCGACGGGCGTTGCCGTCAGAGGCGCTCGGGTGGACCGGCCGGCCCAGCCGAGCTGGTCATCCGCTCGGCGCTCTCCGCCGGGCTGGCCAACCCCTCGGCGCGCCGACGCATGTCACGCCAGGACATCCCCTCCCCGAGCAGCCCGGGCAGCCCCATGACGACCGCGGTGGAGACCTCGACCGCCTGCAGCACGACGCCGTAGGCCAGCGCCGGCCCACGTCCCACGCCATAGGCCGCGAGCACGGCGACGCAGGCGGCCTGGAAGATGCCGACGTTGGATGGGGTCACCGGCACCGCGGCCGTCACGTTGGTTGCGAGCAGCACCGCCGCGGCGGCGCTGAGACGGTCGTGGCTGGGGACGTGGAAGGCCTCGAGGATCAGGAAGCACGCCAGCGTCTGCAGCGCCCATGCCGTCAGCTGGGCGAGTGCTGCATGCACGCCCGCCACGGGACGGCGAAAGACGCTCAGACCGCGTCGCAGCTGGCTGCTCTCGCGCTGCGCCAGCGTGGCGATCCGCCGCACCACCGCGATTCGCGATCGCGCGGCGCGAAGCAGCAGGTCCGGGGCGCCGAGCACGACGACCAGCAGGCTGACCGGCACGGCCGCGACGAGCGCGATCGCCCACTCGTGGCCGCGGAACAGCGAGACGCTCGCGAGGTCATGATCGCCAGCACGATCAGCGCGCCGATGTTCAGCAGCGTCTGCGCGAACACGGTCCCGAGCACCACCGAGAGGTAGCGCCGGGCATCCCCCAGCCGGCGGGCCATCACGAACGCGCGCGAGGGCTCGCCCAGACGGCCCGGCAGCGTCGCGGACATCATCACCCCGATCGTGACCCGCGCAGCGCGTCGCGACGGCGCGGACGGACGGCGGGCGTCGCCTCGCGCAGCACGACGTACCAGGACTCCGCGCGGAACAGCATGGCGCTGCCCATCACCACGAGCGCAACCGCCACCAGCCCGATGTCGACGTCGACGAGTGCGTTGACGGCGCGCCCGAGGTTGATCTCGCGGATCGCCAGCACGACCATGCCGACGATCAGCGCCGCGATCGCCAGGACCGCAAGCCGGCGATACAGGCGCCGGCGTCCGGCACCGCGGCGCGGTTGCACCGATGCGGTCACGGCGGCGATTGCTCGGGGCACCTGACGAGCGCTCATCACGGCCACCAAAGGGAGGTTATCCGGGCCGGCACGTGGACCCGAGGGCGCGGTCAGCGCGGCAGGCGCGCCGGCGACTGGATCTCGTCGCGCACGGCGGGCAGCGCGGCCGAGGCGGGGCCATTGCGCCGCGGAGCGCGGGCCGCTCCGGCCAGCGCGCCACGCGTGCGAGCCGCCAGCGCACGCGCCGGCCGCGCGGCGATCGTCCAGTCCGGGGCCACCGGCGATGCTGCAGCAACGCCTGCCAGGTCGGCCCGTCGGTGCCACCCTGACGGCACGATCCCGTTGCTTGCCGGAAGGACGTCAGGCGGCCTCGGTGGCGGTGTCCAGCGTGCCGTTGAACGGCACGGCGAGCGGCTCCGCCAGATGCTCCTGAACCCAGACGACCAGGTCGCCCGCGCTCCGCTGCCCAGCCGGGCAGGCCGGGGCTCGCGGGGCACCGACCGGCGCCGTTAACGGCGCGGCGATCGCGCTCCACCCCGTCGGCGTCGCCTCCTGGTAGTCGAACCAGCTGACGCCGGGAGCGCCGTAGGCGAGCGCGAGCTGCCTGAAGCGCGTCAGATCTGCTGCCGTCTGGCTCTGGAACAGCTGTCCGAGCGGGAGGATCCGGCGGTCATAGGCATGTTCGATCGAAGCTGTGGGCAGGACCGTGTCGACCGAGACGCCGATGTCCTTCCAGTACATCGCGGGATGTCGAACTGGGCGCCGCCCGGGCCGAGGAAGATCGAGAGGGAAACGCCGGGTGGCAGTCGACGTAGGGGCAGCTGGCCAGGGCGACGGGGAACGCCGTCGGATCGCCGCGCGCAGCTGCTTGATGTAGGTCTGCGCCTGGCTGTAGAGGCCCTGCACTCGGATCGGCGTCGATCACCAGACAGTCCGCGCCGAGCGCGACCGCGCCGCCCCAACCTGCGCCTCGTCGATCGGGTGGGTGCCGTGACGACTGCCAGGAGCAGACGGCAGCCCGCGCGCCTTGAGCGTGGCGACCAGCGTCGAGGAGAACTGCGGCCAGGCGGTGTCGCCGTCGCCCGCCTTCACGATCACCGTGTCGACGCCCTCGCGAGCGCCGGGTTGGCGATCGACTGTGCATCGCCGCCACTCGACTGGTCGAGCTCCCAGATCCACATCGCGTTGCCATCCAATGCCGTCCCGGTCCCCTGCGACAGCGGCGGCGCAGGCGACGGGTTGGGCTTGCCCTGCGGCTTGGGCAGCGCGGGCAGCATGCGGATCGGGCCGAATCGGTTCGAGCGCCGACCGCTGTGGCTGATGACGTAGATGCGCCCCGACGTTCCCAGGCGGGCACCGTGACGGCCAGGTGCGCCCCGATCAGGCTGGCCGTCGCAACGGCGCTCTGGCGGCCCTGGCGCGGGCGCAGCGAGAAGACGACCTGCATCCCACGCCCCAGCCCGCGGCCATAGACCAGCATCCGCCCGCCGATTCGTACGAAGAGCGGATTGCGACCGCAGCTGGCCGGTGGCCAGCAGCGCACGGAGGTGATCCGCGGAACCAACACGCGCGCCCGACGCGCGCGGGACCCAGCAAGGGCCGTGGCGGGCACCAGCACGGCGCCGCAGCGAGCGCCAGCAGCGCATCGCCACCGCCCGCGTGAGGCTCCGCGAACGGCGCGATCCCCCTTCGGCGGGCCGCTCGTGGAGGTCTGTCGATGCCGGTGCGCTCACGTCGTCTGCCGCCTACGCGTCGCTAACAGGGACTCCTGGCGAAAGTTCCGCATCGCCAACTGACCTCGGCAGCGCGCCGGCAGGACTTGAGCGCCTGCTCCGGCGCTAGGGGGCGAGCAGCTGGATCTCAGCGATCGCCACGTGATTGCCATGCGGCGGCAGCGACGTGACGAAGATCAGGTAATAGCGGAAGCGCCTGCCCGCGAGCGCGAGCGGAGAGCTGCCGCGCGCACGCACCGAGACGATCCGTGCGACGCGCGTCCAGCCCGGACCGACGAGGGCGTCGGGCGTGCCGGGGGTGCCGCCCGGGGTCGTGGTGCCCGGAGTGGTGCCCGTCGTGGTGCCGCTGGTCGGGGTGCCGGTGGAGCCACTTGCGGTCGACCCGGTTCCCGGGGTGCTGCCGGCGCCCGGCGAGGTCGTGGCGCCCGGCGCGCCCGGCCCGGATCCCGGCGCCGCGGCGCCGAGCGGCAGCGTGACCGCGCCGTAGACGAACACCGTGAAACCGGGCGTCGGCGTCCGCAGGCCGATGCGCCGCACGCCGATCCGCGAGCCGACGTCGATCCACAGCCCCACGTCGGGCGCTGTGCTGGGGTCGCTGTAGGTGGCCGTCGTCCAGGCGGTGATTGGGTCGCCGTCGACGGCGTACTCGGGATGCGCAGGCGCCAGGCTCGGCGCGATCGTCGGCGGGAAGCTCTGCACCACGTCCTGGGCGGCGACGTCGGTCAACGGCGCCGCACCGCTGCTGGGCGGCGTCGAGGGCGCCTGCGCGCCCTTGGGCTGGCCCGTGGAGTGCGAGGCGACCGGCGCTGATGGCGCGATCGGCGCCGGCGCTGGCGGCGCGGCGAGAGGAGCGAGCTTGGGCGCGACCGGAGCGGGCACGGTCACCGTGGGGGCGTAGCCGACCGTGCGTGGCGGCGGCGCCGGCGGCACGATGATGTCGTGCGGCGCGGGTCCGGTCAGCGCGTAGCCCGCCGCGGCCATCGCGCTGAGCACCAGCAGGGCGCCGGCGACGATCGCAGCCGGACGCCAGCGTCGCGCTGGCGCGAAAGCCAGCTCCGCGCCGCATCGCAGGCACCAACGCTGACCAGCCGCGGGTACCGCGCCGCATGTATGACACGGCTCGGGCAGCGCGAGCTCGGCGGCCGCGAGCGCACCGGCGATCGGCGCCACCGGCGGGCTGGTCGCGGGGACCGCGTGATCCAGCTTGTCCGTGGCGGGGGCCACCCTGTCCGTGGCGGGTGGCGCGCCAGCGCCTCGTAGATCGCGCGCCTTGTCGAGCAGCTTGGTTGACATCGTGTCCTGTGCGGTTGCCGGGCTGGGAATGACCGTTGGGGGGCGCCGACAGCGTGACTTCGACGATCAACATGGTGACAGGTCGAGTCTCGGACCCCGACCGACCACCGACAGCGCCCGCCGGTGGCGCTGGGACTAGGATCCAGTGACCCATGAGAGTGCTCGTGACCGGCGGCGCCGGGTTCATCGGGTCGCACGTGGTTGATCGCCTGTTGGCCGAGGGTCACACGGCGCGGATAATCGACATCGTCCGCTCGCCGTATCACCCCTCGACCGAGGTCGAGGCGTTCATCGGCAGCGTCGACCATCCCGAGGTCGTCGAGCTGGCGATGACAGGCTGCGACGCGGTCATCCACCTCGCGGCCGTCGCGGACGTCGCGGACGTCCACGACGATCCGGTCCATGCCGAGCACGTCAACGCCCACGGCACGCTGACGATCCTCGAGGAGGCCCGGCGGCTCGGCGTCCAGCGGGTCATCTACGGCAGCACGATCTGGGTATACAGCGACTGCCGCGAGGATCGCGTCGACGAGACCACGCACCTCGCGGCCCCCAGCCATTTCTACACCGCCACCAAGCTCGCGGGTGAGGCCTACTGCACCGGCTACGCCGAGCTCTACGGGCAGCAGTACACGATCCTGCGCTTCGGGATCCCCTACGGCCCCCGCGCGCGCGCCGCCGGCGTCGTCCCCGCAATGGTCAACCGCGCGCTCAGCGGCGGCCCGATCGTGGTGGCCGGCGACGGCAGCCAGTCACGGCGCTTCGTCTACGTCGAGGACCTCGCGGCCGGGATCGTGGCGGCGCTGCGCCCGGTGGCGGCGAATCGGATCTACAACCTCGTCGGCTCGGAGGACACCTCGATCCTCGAGGTGGCACAGACGGTGTGCGAGGTCTGCGGCGACTGCGAGATCGGCCACGGACCGCCCCGCCCCGGCGACTTCGGCGGCAAGGAGGTCTCCGCCGAGCGCGCCCGCCGCGAGCTGGGCTGGACGGCGTCGACGCCGTTTCGCGAGGGAGTGCGGCGCTACGTTGCCTGGCGCCGCGCGCTGGACGCCGGCGCCGACACTGCCGTCGCTGTAACGCCGCTGAGCCCCTCGGCGCGCTCGCACGCCGCTGACGGCGAGTCGGTGGCGGCTCCGGGACCATCCGGCTGGTGCTGAGCGGCGACACCGCTGAGCACCCTGACGGCCCGGCAAGCGCACTGGCCGAGGAGATCGCCGCCGGCCAGCCCGGCGCGCAGGTGACCGTCTACAACGGCGTGCGCGCGCTCGGGCGCGTCGTCTGCGGCCTGATCCGCGGAGGCTCGCACATCGAGCTGCGCCGACGCCGCTGGATCTACCGCATGCAGTACTGGTTGATGGCGGACTGGACGCCGACGCGCTGGCTGACGCGGCGGCTGCTCTACCGACTTGGCGCGGGCCCACTGGCGCGCACGATCCGCTCGCGCGCGCCGGACGTCGTCATCTCGACCCACCCTGCCGTCACCGCCGTGCTGGGCGAGCTGCGCCGCCGCGGGCGCATCTCGCTGCCCGCGTTCGCCGCGATCACCGACCTCGCCGGGCTGTCGTTCGCTGCCCACCCGGGGATCGATGTCCATTTCGTCGCCCACGAGGAGTCGGTCGAGGAGGTCGAGCGGATCGCCGGTGGCGGCAGCGCCCGCTGGACGCGTCCGCCCACCGCTGCCGCCTACCTGATCCCGCGCTCGCGTGCCGCCGCGCGTCGCGCGATCGACCTGCCCGCCGAGGGTCGCGTCATCATCGTCTCGGGCGGGGGCTGGGGTGTCGGCGACCTCGAGGGTGCCGTGCGCGTGGCATTGAGTCACGACCCCGCGATGGTCGTCTGCGTCTGCGGCCGCAACGAGCGCGCGCAGCGGCGCCTGACCCAGCGCTTCGCCGACGACGGGCGCGTCCGCGTGCTCGGCTTCACCGAGCAGATGAGCGACCTGCTCGCCGCCGCCGACGCGCTCGTGCACTCATCGGCCGGGCTGACCGTGCTGGAGGCGCGGATGCGTGGCTGTCCGGTGATCTCCTACGGCTTCGACGCCGGCCATGTGCGCCTAAACAATGTCGCGCTCAAGCGCTTCCGGCTGGCTGAGGTGGCCGGCTCGCAGGCCGCGCTCGATGAGGCGCTGCGGCGAGCGCTTGCGCGCCGGCCCAAGCCCGACCACTCCTTCGCGGTGCTGCCCTCGCCGGCCACGTTCGTGCGCGACGCGCGCCAGCAGCTGCGACACCAGCCGGTGCTGCGCGCTCGCCTGGGGCGGATGGCGACGGCCGCGACGGCGGCGCTCGCGATCGGCGCGCTGGCCTTCTCGCTCGACGACCCCTACCAGCTGCTCGCCAAGCCCTTCGAGCTGCGACCGGTGCGCTCGGTCCCGACGACGCGACCAGACGTGGGTCTGCTGGTCGACGCGCAGCCGGCGCTCGATCCGATGCTCGCGCGGATGCTCGCCCAGCAGGGGCTGCACGCCTCATTCGTCATGCACGCGGCCCCGCAGCACTCGCTGCTGGCGGTCCTGCGCACCGCCGGCGACGACGCGCTGCCGGCCCTGCG
Source organism: uncultured Solirubrobacterales bacterium (assembly GCA_963795555.1). GTDB lineage: Bacteria > Actinomycetota > Thermoleophilia > Solirubrobacterales > Solirubrobacteraceae > CAWCHZ01. The sequence goes on along the minus strand of CAWCHZ010000002.1, from coordinate 2,254,955 downwards.
CACCGGTGAGGCGTGGCGGTGGATCGGCACCAAGCACTATCTGTCGCGGATGGCGCGCGACCTCGGCCTGCCGCACCACTTCCTCTACGTCGTGCCCAGCCAGGGCTTCACGCTCGGTCAGTACGTGCTCGGCCAGCTGTCTGGCGCTCAGGCGATCGGCGCCCAGGTCCGCTTCCCCGACCCGCATGGCGTGCAGCTGCTGCGCGCCGGCGAGGTCGTCGAGCTGATCGTCGCCCGGCCCGCCGACCTAGCGACCGAGATCCCGGCGCTGGTCGCGGCGCTTGGTCAAGCGCGCGTCGGCGCGATCCCGGTCAGCTCGCTGATCAAGCGGGGCTGATCGCGAGCCCCATGGCCAGCCCCGACGTGATCGTCCTCGGCGCCGGTCCCGCCGGCGAGCACTGCGCCAAGCGCCTGGTCGACGGCGGCGCGCGCGTCACGATCGTCGAGCGCGAACGCGTCGGCGGGGAGTGCTCGTTCTGGGCCTGCATCCCGTCCAAGACGCTGCTGCGTGTCGGCGAGGCGCTTGCCGAGGCGCGGCAGGTGCCGGGCGCCTGCGAGGCAATCGTGGGCGAGATCGACGTCGCCGCGGCGCTGGCGTGGCGCGACTTCATGGTCAGCGACTACGACGATGCCAGCCACGCGCGCTGGCTGGCCGACAACGGCATCGAGCTGGTGCGTGGAGCGGGGTGCATCGCCGGCCCCGGCCGCGTGCTCGTCGGCGATCGCGAGCTGAGCGCGGCGCAGATCGTCATCGCCACCGGGTCGGATGCCCTGCTGCCGCCGATTCCCGGGCTGGCGGAGCTCGAGGACGCCTGGAGCAGCCGCGAGGCGACCGCGCTGCGCGAGCTGCCGCAGCGGCTGATCGTGCTTGGCGGCGGCCCCGTTGGCGTCGAGCTCGCGCAGGCCCTGGCACGCCTGGGCGCCGCCGTGACGCTGATCGAGGGCGAGGATCACCTGCTCCCCCGCGAGCCGCGGGCGCTCGGTGACGCGCTCGGCGATGCGCTGCGCGCCGAGCGCATCGAGCTGCGGCTCGGCACGCGCGCGCAGGCGCTGCGTCGCGAGGGCGCGGAGGTGGTCGTAACGCTGCCGGGCGGCGAGGAGCTGCACGCCGATCACCTGCTGGTGGCCACCGGCCGGCGCCCGCGCGTGCGCGACCTCGGCCTCGAGACCGTCGGCATCGATGCCGACGAGCACGGCATCGCCGTCGACGACCGGATGTCTGCTGGGCCGGGGCTCTGGGCGATCGGCGATGTCTGCGGCATCTGGCCCTTCACGCACGTCGGCAAGTACCAGGCGCGCGTGGCGGCGGCGAACATCCTCGGCGCGGACGCACGGGCGGACTACCGGGCGGTGCCGCGGGTCGTCTTCACGGATCCCCAGGCGGCGGCGGTGGGTGCGGCGGAGGGACTGCTGAGCACCACCGTGCCGCTGTCCGAGGTCGCCCGGACCGCGACGCACATGCGCGACTACGACGAGCGCCCGGGCTTCCTGACGCTGCTCTCCGATGGCCACGTCCTGACCGGCGCCTACGCGCTCGGCCCGCAGGCCGGCGAGTGGCTCCAGCAGGCGACGCTGGCGATCCGCGCCGAGGTGCCGCTGGCGCTGCTGCGGGACACGATCCAGCCGTTCCCGACGTTCGCCGAGAGCTTCCTCTATGCGCTCTCGACGCTCGGCGCGGGAGACGGCGGGTCCGCCTGAGCCGGCGCGGACGCCGCCGCCTGAGCCGGCTGCGGGGCGCTGCCGACCAGCAGCGCGGCCCCGATCGCCCCGCCGAGATCACCAAGCGCGGCGACCTGGACGGCAGGTGGGCGCTCGGCCACGAACAGGTGGGGACGCATCGCCTGCTCGATGCGCTGCGCGTACGGAGCCCCCAGGCGAATGCCCAGGCCACCGCCGATGATCACCGCCTCGACGTCGAGCAGGTTCACGGCTGACGCGATGCCGGCGCCCAGCGCGCGCACCGCCCGGCCGATGATCTCCGTGGCCAGCTCGTCATCACGCTCGAGCGCCCGCGCCCAGATGCCGCTGGTTAGGCGCGTGTGCCCATGGTGCTCCATCAGCGTGAACAGCTCAGTGCCGTGCCGCCTGCGCTTTACCCGGCGGCGCGCATAGGCCTCCATCGCGGCGCGTCCGGCGTAGGCCTCGAGGCAGCCGCGCCGCCCACAGAAGCAGCGTGCGCCGCCGATCTTCACGACGGTGTGGCCGATCTCGCCGGCCGCACCACGACCGTGCCAGGCCCTGCCGTCGAGGATCAGACCGCCGCCGACGCCGGTCCCCCAGAAGACACCCAGCAGCGAGCGGTAGGGACGTCCGGCGCCGAGCTCGAACTCGGCCCAGGTCGCCACCGCGACGTCGTTGCCCAGCCGGACCGGCGCCTGCAGCTCGCGCTCCAGCGCCGTGCGCAGGGCGAACTCGCCATCCCAGCCGGGCAGGTTGCGGGCGCTCGCGACGGTGCCGGCGCGGTCGTCGACGGCTCCCGGCGAGCCGACGCCGATGCCGCCCAGCGCCGCGGTCGGCACGCCGGCCTGGGCAGCGGCCTCACGCAGCGTGGCGACCATCGCCGCCGCAACGTCGGGCGGCCCACCGGCCGTCGGCGTGACCGCGCGCGCCGCCGCCACCACATGTCCAGCCGCGTCGACCAGCGCCGCCTGGATCTTCGTGCCACCAAGATCGATGCCGCCGCGCAGCGCGCCGCCGGCGGTCATCGCGCGGCCCTCATCGCCCGACCCTCGTCGGCGCGCGACCTGCGACCGGCCGGATCCACGCCCACCGGCTCGCCTGCGGCCGCGCCGGCCGGGTCCAGCGGAACGCTCGCCGTGCCCGCGAGGATCCCCGCCGCGACGGCGCACAGCGCGGCACGACGAAACCACGGTGGCAGGCCCGTTGGGCCGGCGCCCGACTCCCCGGACTCGCCACCACGCGCGCCCCGTCCGCGCCCTCCCTCCCACGCCTCGCTTCCACGCACGCCACCGTCATCGCGCCGGCCGGATGCCGCGTGCCCGTCGTCGCGGCCGCGCGTCCCCGCGCGCTGTGCCACCGCCGCGCGAGCGTCGGCGATCAGCCTGCCCACCTCGGCTAGCAGCTCCCGCGCCTCGTCCCGCGGCGGCACCGAGCAGGCGAGCTGTGCGAGCGCGAGCGGCTCGTCGGGGTCCGCCCCGGCCGTCATCCGCGACAGCGCGGCGCTGAGATGAGCAACCGCGCGATCGGCGCTGAGGTGACGGCGCAGGGCGCCGGCGCCCGGAGCGGGCCCAAGCTGCGCCGGGTCCTCCCCGGCGACGAGCCGTGCCAGCTGCCCACCGACGACGCTCGTCAGCGCGGCCGGGCCCAGCCCCACCGCGAGCGCGCAGCGCAGGGCCGCCAGCCCGGCGACGCGCGCGGTGCCGTATGGCATGTCGCTGGCATAGAGGATTCGGCCCGGAGGGACGCTCGCAAACAGCGCCAGCAGGTCGGCGACGTTCCACCACGAGGTGTCGAAGAACAGGTTGGGGTGGCGCTCGACCTCCGCTGCCAGCAGCGCGAGATCGCTGATGCCGGCGTGGGCAAGGATCAGGCGCGCGTCGGGATGGCACTCGGCGAGGGTCAGGATGTCGGGTCCGAACGAGGGAATCCCACGGCCCGCGTGGATCAGCACCGGCAGCCGGCGCTCGTGTGCCAGCGCGACGATCCGCTCGACCGCCGGCTCGGCGAGCGTGAAGCGCTCGGCGCGGGGATGGAGCTTGAAGCCACGTGCGCCGGCGGTCAGGCAGCGTCGCGCCTCGCCGATCGCGTCGGCGCGCGGGTCCAGGCGCGCCAGCGCGACCAGGCGCCCGGCGGAGCGCTCAGCCTCGGCGAGCACGCGGTCATTGGCCGGCGGATAGCCGCCGGGCTCGTGCAGTGGAAAGACGAGCGCCCGCTCATGGGCGCCGCGGTCCAGCCCGGCGAGGATCTCCGCAGCGCTCGCCTGCTGGCCGTCGGGGTCATCCTCGCCGATGTGGGTGTGGGCGTCGAACCAGCCGGCGCGGGGCGGCAGGACGGCGCGGGCGAGCTCGTATACGCGCCCGATCGGCTCGTCGAACGGATCACCCGGAATGGCCATGGTTGCAGCCAGATCCTTGCATCAAACGCAACATTGCGTGCAACCATGCGCAAGATTCCGCCCAAAAAGACGATTTATCGTCCTCGGGACGAATATGATTGCGCCATGGCATCAACTGATACGAGCCTGCTTGCCTCCCGCGTCTCGCGCGCCGAGGCCCTTGCCCGCCAGCTGGAGGCGGAGATCATGGGCGACGCGCTCGAGCCGGGTCATCGCATCGGCACCAAGGAGGACCTGCGCCGACGCTTCGGCGTAGCTGTCGCAACCGTAAACGAGGCGGTCCGCCTGTTGGAGGCCCGTGGCCTGATCGATGCGCGCCCGGGACCGGGCGGCGGCGTGTTCGTGGCCAGTGTCTCGGGACGGATGCGGCTCAGCCAGATCGTGCTCGGCCTGCGCCGCGGCACGACCACGCTCGCCGACTGCGTCGTCGTGCGCGGAGCGCTCGAGCCGCTCGTCTGCCGCGAGGCGGCGCGCTACCGCCGCGATATCGACATCCGGGCGCTCAAGCGGCTGCTCACGCAGATGAGTCGTCACCTCGACGACCGGCGCGAGTACCTGCGACTGACGGCCAACCTGCATCGACGCATCGCCAAGGTCTGCCATAACGCGACCCTTCAGAGCATCTACATGACCTTGCTCGACTATCTCGACGAGGGTGTCGACCGCGTCGGGCTGGAGCGCTTCGACGCGGCGACGAGCCTGGAGATCCATCGCGAGCTGGTGTCGGCGATCAGCGCCGGTGAGGGTCAGCAGCTCGAGGCCGCGATCCGCCGCCACACGCCGAATCCCGGTCAGCCGAGCTAGCGCACGGCCGCCGCCCGCTGCGCACGGCCCGCAACCCGCTGCACCCACGCAGCGGGCCTTGCGGGCGCATTCTTTCGACCGGCTTGAGGCATCCTTCAGGGCATCCTTACGTCCGCGGTCGATAGTGGTCTCACACCGCGTGTGGCCGCAGGCCGCGTCGAAAGGGACGACTGAGATGCAAGGTTCGAGCAACGTCAGACTGGGGCTGGGGGCGCTGATCGCCGCACTGATCGGCGCCGGGCTGGTGGTCGCGCTGCTGTTCGCGACCGGCGCCGTGCACACCGGCGGCTCGGCGCCCACGGTGATCGAGCAGCAGCCCGCTCTCGCGCCGACCGCGGCGCAGACCACCAGCGGCGTCAGCCCGGCCTCGCTCTACGCCCGCGCGGCGAGCGGCGCGGTGGACATCACGGCCACCGGGACCGCGTCGAACGGCTCCCAGGGCTTCGGCCCGTTCGGCCCGTTCGGACCCAGCCAGCAACCGCAATCGACCGCGACCGGCAGCGGCTTCGTGATCGACGGGCAGGGTCACATCCTGACCGCGGCGCACGTCGTCGACGGCGCATCGACGATCACCATCTCCCTCCAGAACGGAACCACCCGCAAGGCGACGCTGGTCGGCGAGGACAAGTCAACCGACGTGGCAGTGCTCAAGGTCGATCCGAGCGGCCTGAGCCTCGACCCGTTGCCGCTGGGCAGCTCCAAGAGCCTGACGGTGGGCGACGCAATCGCCGCGATCGGCGACCCCTACGGCTACCGCCGCAGCCTCAGCACCGGCGTGGTCTCGGGGCTGGACCGCACGATCCAGGCGCCCGATGGCTTCACGATCCCCCATGCGATCCAGACCGACGCCGCGCTGAACCCGGGCAACTCCGGCGGCCCGGTGCTCGACGCCAACGGTCAGGTGATCGGCATCGCGGACCAGATCGCCACCGATCAGAGCAGCGTCGGCGGTGGTCAGCCGGGCAGCACCGGCGTGGGCTTCGCCGTGCCGATCGACGTCGCACGGACCGTGGTCACGCAGCTGGAGCACAACGGCAAGGTCAGCCACGCCTACCTGGGGATCGGCACCGCTCCGCCGACCGGCAGCCAGGCTGGGGCGCTGGTGCAGGCCGTGCAGTCGGGCAGCCCGGCCGCCAAGGCCGGACTGCGCACCGGCGATCTCGTCGTGGCGATCGACGGTAGCTCGATCAGCGGGGTCAACGACCTGATCGACGCGATCAGCAGCCACCAGCCCGGTGACCGAATCAAGCTGACCGTCCAGCGCGGGTCCCAGCGCCTGACGATCACGGCCACGCTCGCACAGCAGCCCACCCAGGCCCCGACCGGCTGAGCGCAGCGGCGCTCGCACAGCAGCCCACCCAGGCCCCGACCGGCTGAGCGCCGGGCAGACGTCGAGCTGGCGCGGACCCCGCCCGCGCTGGCGGCGGCTACGATCCGCCGGCGTGACGCTCAGCGCGCCGACAGGCAGTGAGATCGACGCCGCGCTTGACCGCGCGCGCGAGCACCTGCTGGCCCTCCAGCACGCCGACGGCTGGTGGAAGGGCGAGCTGCAGACCAACGTCACGATGGACGCGGAGGATCTGCTGATGCGCGAGTTCCTCGGCATCCGTGACGAGCGCGCGCTGCAGCGCGCGGCCCGCTGGATCCGCTCCCAGCAGCGCGATGACGGGACCTGGGCGAACTTCTTCGACGGGCCGGCCGACCTCTCGACGACCGTCGAGGCCTACGTCGCGCTGCGGCTCGCCGGCGACCCGGTCCACGCGCCACACATGCGCCGCGCGGCGCAGGCCGCGCGCGAGCTGGGCGGCCTCGAGCAGACGCGGGTCTTCACGCGAATCTGGCTCGCCCTGTTCGGGCTCTGGCCCTGGGAGCAGATCCCCGCGATGCCGCCGGAGCTGATCCTGCTGCCGCGCTGGTTTCCGCTCAACACCTACGACTTCGCCTGCTGGGCGCGCCAGACCGTCGTCGCCCTGACCGTCGTCTGGGCGCATCGGCCGGTTCGTCCGCTCGGGCTGGCGGTCGAGGAGCTGCACAGCGGACGGCAACCGCGACCGCGCAGGCCCGTCAGCCCCGCCGCGCGGCGCGGCTTCGGCGCGCTCAACCGCCTGCTGCACGCCTACGAGCGCCACCCGTTGCGGCTGCTGCGTCGCGTCGCGCTGCGTCGCTGCGAGCGCTGGATCATCCAGCGCCAGGAGGCGGACGGCTCCTGGGGCGGCATCCAGCCGCCCTGGGTCTACTCGCTGATGGCGCTGGAGCTGCTCGGGTATCCGGTCGAGCACCCGGTCATGCAGGCCGGCCTGCGGGGGCTGGACAGCTTCACGATCGAGGAGGGCGACGTGCGGCGACTGGAGGCCTGCCAGTCACCGGTCTGGGACACCGCGCTGGCGATCGTCGCGCTCGCCGACGCCGGTCTCGCTCCCGATGACCCGGCGCTGGTGCGCGCGGCGGACTGGCTGCTCGACGAGCAGGTGCTGCGCGGGGGCGACTGGTCGCTGCGCCGCCCGACGCTGGCGCCAGGTGGCTGGGCCTTCGAGTTCGACAACGACCACTACCCCGACATCGATGACACCGCCGAGGTCGTGCTGGCGCTGCGCCGCGTCGCGCACCCGGATCGCCCGCGGCTCGACGCCGCCGTGCGCCGGGGCGTCGACTGGGTGCTGGGCATGCAGAGCGCCGACGGCGGCTGGGGCGCGTTCGACGTCGACAACGTCCAGCGCCTCTGCCTGGCGCTGCCATTCTGCGACTTCGGCGAGGTGATCGACCCGCCCAGCGCCGACGTCACCGCGCATGTGCTCGAGATGCTCGCCGTCGAGGGCCGTGGCCGGGAGACTGCCGGCCAGCGCGGCCTGGACTGGCTGTGGGCGGCGCAGGAGGCGTCCGGCTCCTGGTTCGGGCGCTGGGGCGTCAACCACGTCTACGGCACGGGCGCCGCGCTGCCGGCGCTGATCGCGCTTGGCGTGACGGCAGGGGATCCGCGCGTGCGCCGCGCCGTCGCCTGGCTGGTCGAGCATCAGAACGAGGACGGCGGCTGGGGCGAGGACGGCCGCTCCTACGCCGACCCACAATGGATCGGCCGGGGACCCAGCACGGCGTCCCAGACCGCCTGGGCGCTGCTGGCGCTGCACGCGGCCGGCGAGGTAGACGGCGAGGCCGCACAGCGTGGCCTGCGCTGGCTGGCGGTGACCCAGCGCGCCGATGGCAGCTGGGACGAGCCGCAGTTCACCGGGACCGGCTTCCCCAGCGACTTCCACATCAACTACCACCTCTATCGGCTCGTCTTCCCGGTGATGGCGCTCGGCCGCTGCCTCGGGGCGACTGCCGGCTGAAGCGGCGCGCACCCGCCGATTGAGCGGAGCCCGCCCGTGGCGCCGGCGCACATATCCTTCCCGCACACGGCGCCGCCGCGCTGCGTGCCAGCACAATTGCTTGCGTCCAGCGGCTTCTCGTCTAGGGTGTTGTGCCCACGCGCAGGGTCGATGCCCATGCGCGCGTAGCGGCGCAGGACGCCAGGTCGGGATTCCAGGGAGACGAACGTGAACACTGTTGAAGCCGTTGGAGCAGCTGTCGATCACCGCGTGGCCGACCTCGGCCTGGCGGACTTCGGGCGGCGTGAGATCACCCTGGCCGAGCACGAGATGCCCGGCCTGATGGCGCTGCGCGCGGAGCTGGCCGGCGATCAGCCGCTGGCCGGGGCGCGGATCACGGGCTCGCTGCACATGACGGTGCAGACGGCGGTGCTGATCGAGACGCTGGTCGCGCTCGGAGCGCAGGTCCGCTGGTGCAGCTGCAACATCTTCTCGACCCAGGATCACGCCGCCGCGGCCGTCGTGGTGGGACCCGACGGCACGCCGGAGGAGCCGCGCGGGGTGCCGGTCTTCGCCTGGAAGGGCGAGACGCTCGAGGAGTACTGGTGGTGCACCGAGCGCGCGCTGAGCTGGCCGGCGAGCGCCGGCGAGGACAGCGCGGCGGCGGCCTTGGACGGCGCGCCAAACGGCGACGTCGGCCCCAACATGATCCTCGACGACGGCGGCGACGCGACCCTGCTCGTCCACAAGGGCGTCGAGTACGAGCGCGCCGGCGCCGTCCCGGACCCGGCCGGCGCCGAGTCCGAGGAGATGGGCCTCGTGCTGGCGCTGCTGACGCGCTCGCTCGCCGCCGACCCGCAGCGCTGGACGCGGATCGCGGCGGAGATCAAGGGCGTGACCGAGGAGACCACGACCGGGGTGCACCGCCTCTATCAGCTAGCCGAGCGCAACGAGCTGCTGTTCCCGGCGATCAACGTCAACGACTCGGTGACCAAGTCCAAGTTCGACAACAAATACGGCTGTCGCCACTCGCTGATCGACGGCATCAACCGCGCCACCGACGTGCTGATCGGCGGCAAGGTCGCCGTGGTCTGCGGCTATGGCGACGTCGGCAAGGGCTGCGCCGAGTCGCTGCGCGGCCAGGGCGCGCGCGTGGTGATCACCGAGATCGACCCGATCTGCGCCCTGCAGGCGGCGATGGACGGCTATCAGGTCGCCACGCTGGAGGACGTAGTGGAGACCGCCGACATCTTCATCACGGCGACCGGCAACAAGGACGTCATCACCGTCGAGCAGATGGCTCGCATGAAGCACCAGGCGATCGTCGGCAACATCGGGCACTTCGACAACGAGATCGACATGGCGGGCCTGGCCGCCCACCCGGGCATCGAGCGGCTGAACGTCAAGCCGCAGGTCGACGCGTGGATCTTCCCCGATGGGCACAAGCTGATCGTGCTCTCCGAGGGTCGCCTGCTGAACCTCGGCAACGCGACCGGGCATCCGAGCTTCGTGATGTCCAACTCCTTCTCCAACCAGACGATCGCCCAGGTCGAGCTCTACACCAAGAACTCGGCCTACGAGAAGCGCGTCTACGTCCTGCCCAAGCAGCTCGACGAGCGCGTCGCACGGCTGCACCTGGACGCGCTCGGCGTCAAGCTGACCGAGCTGAGTCCCGAGCAGGCCGCCTACATCGGGGTGCCCGTCGAAGGCCCCTACAAGCCCGACCACTACCGCTACTGATCGACGCCGACGCGCCGACCAGACCGTTCAACAAGCCGACCAGACCTTTCAACAAGAAAGTGCCAGCAGGGAGATCAAAGCGATGACGCAGCTTTCCGACAGCGAGTTCCTGTTCACATCCGAGTCGGTCACCGAGGGGCATCCCGACAAGATCGCCGACCAGATCTCGGACGGGGTGCTCGACGCCGTCATGCGCGACGATCCCAGCGGTCGCGTCGCCTGCGAGACGCTGGTCAACACTGGCCTGATCGTCGTCTCGGGCGAGATCACGACCGACACCTACGTCGACATCGGCGAGATCGCGCGCGAGACGGTGCGACGGATCGGCTACGACAACGCGGCATACGGGTTCGACTGCCAAACCTGCGCGGTGATCAACGCGATCGACAAGCAGTCGCCGGACATCGCCCAGGGCGTCGACCGCGCCTATGAGGCGCGCCACAGCCCCGGCGACGACGACGAGCTCGACCAGGCCGGCGCCGGCGACCAGGGCATGATGTTCGGCTACGCGGCGCGCGAGACGCCCGAGCTGATGCCGCTGCCGATCTCGCTGGCCCACCGGCTCGCCAAGCGCCTGGCGGACGTGCGCAAGGGCGAGATCCTCAACTACCTGCGCCCGGACGGCAAGACGCAGGTGACCGTGCGCTACGAGAACGGCCAGCCGATCGAGATCGAGAAGGTCCTGATCTCGACCCAGCACCGCGACGGCGTCGACCCCGAGTCGGTGATCAAGCCCGACCTCTGGGAGCACGTCGTGCACCCGATCCTGCCCGCCGAGCTCTACGACAGCCAGAAGCTGCAGGCCAACTTCCTCGTCAACCCAACCGGTCGCTTCGTGATCGGCGGCCCGATGGGCGACTGCGGCCTGACCGGCCGCAAGATCATCGTCGACACCTACGGGGGGATGGCGCGCCACGGTGGCGGCGCCTTCTCGGGCAAGGACCCCTCGAAGGTCGATCGCTCAGCGGCCTACGCCGCGCGCTATGTCGCCAAGAACCTCGTCGCCGCCGGCGTGGCCGACCGCGCCGAGGTCCAGGTCGCCTACGCGATCGGCGTCGCCCATCCGGTGTCGGTGATGGTGGAGACGTTCGGCACCGAGCGGATCGCCCGCGGCAAGATCCTCGAGCTGATCAGCGAGCACTTCGACCTGCGCCCGGCGGCATTCCGCCGCTACCTCGATCTGCATCGGCCGATCTTCCAGAAGACCGCTGCCTACGGCCACTTCGGCCGGGAGGACCACGACTTCACCTGGGAGAAGACCGACAAGGCCGACGCGCTCAGGCGCGCCGCTGGGCTGTCGGAGCAGCAGACCCAGCCGGTCGCCTAGCGCGCGAGACCCGCTGCAGCTCCGCCGCAACTGCCGCGACCGCGGCGGTGCGCGGCGGGCTGAGCAGCGGGGCCAGGCAGTTGGGGCACTGCTCCACGTGCGACCAGGAGGCGGTTGCGAACGTGCGCATGCCGCACTGCGTGCATCGAACGTAGGGCATGGTCGATGATCGCAACCGCGGCGCCGAAACCTGAGCTTTTGCCCACAGCTTGCGCGGCTGTATGAGCGGGGCGGGCGGTGGGGACGAGCTCTTCGAGGCGCTGACACTACGGCCACCCGGCTCGCCGCTAGGCGATGTCGTGCGAGGGCCAGCCGTGCGTCGAAGGCGGCGGTCGCTAGGCGATGTCGTGCGAGGGCCAGCCGTCGGTGGGTGGCGGCGGACGCAGCGGTCCGTGCTCGGCGAGCGCGGCGCGCTCGCGCGCCTCCCACTGCGCGATCCTGCGCTCGGCGATGAGCCGCGGGAACAGCAGATCGTCGGGGTCATCCCCCTCGGCCGGGCTCTGGAGCAGGTCGGCCGTCTTGCGCCAGTAGGCCAGCGCGAGGCGGATAGTGTGCATGTCATTGGACATCTTGCCGCCTAGTCTCCGCGATTCGCGCCCGGAAAGCAAGCCCTGCGAATGCGTCAAGGTGATTGAAGTGGCGGGGGCGACAGCTGCCGACCGGCATCGCGCCCCGCTGGGGCGACCGTCGAGCGCCATGTCGGCCCGCTGCGGCTAGCCTGCTTGCTGTGACCCCGCCTCGCTTCGACCTCCAGGCGCACTCCCTGCACTCCGACGGCGAGCTGTCGCCGGCCGAGGTCGTCGCGGCGGCCGCTGCGGCGGGCATCGAGCTGCTCGCGCTCACCGACCACGATACGGTCGACGGAGTCGACGAGGCCCGCGACGCGGCCCACCACGCCGGTCTACGGGTCGTCCCGGCGACCGAGCTGTCGGCGGTCGACGAGGGCCACGAGGACCTGCACATCCTGGGGTATGGGATCGACCACTGCGACCTCGAGCTGGCACGGGCGTTGAGCGCGTGGCGCGCCGACCGCGACCAGCGGATCCAGCGGATGGTCGGGCGACTGCGCACGATCGGGCTCGAGGTGGCCGACGCGGAGCTGGAGCATCGCCGTGCGGCGGGCAAGCCGATCGGCCGGCCGCACCTCGCGCGCGCGGTCCTCGATGCGCCGGCCAATGGCGAGCGGCTGGCGGCCGAGGGCATCGACGACGTCCCGCCGCTGATCGAGCGCTATCTCGTGCCCGGTGCAGCGGCCTACGTGCCGCGCACCACGCCCTCGGTGCCCGAGGCGATCGCCGCGCTGCACGCGGCCGGTGGCGTCGCGGTCTGGGCTCACCCGTTCTGGGACGTGGCCGACACCGATGAGGTCCTCGGGATCCTCGATCGATTCGCCGCCGCGGGAATCGACGGAGTCGAGGCCTTCTACATCACGCATACGCGCGCCCAGACGCTCGCGCTGGTGGAGGCCGCAGGCCGCGCGGAGCTGCTGACGACCGGCTCCGCCGACTTCCATGGCCCCAGCCACCGGCGCTTCTCCCGCTTTGGTGCGTTCGAGCTGTTCGGCGCGACGCCAGTGCTGGGCCCGATCGCCGACTACGGCGTGGGCTAGTCTTTGCGCCGTCGTCCACGACGACGTCCTTGTCGACTCATCCGCCGTGGTCCCGCTGTAGCCACCCGTCCGCCGTCGTTCCCGCTGTAGCCACTCGTCCCGCCGTCACGAGGAGCCATCCATGACCAAGCGCCGCGGCCTGATTCTGCCCGCGATCATTCTCGGAATCTTGCTGATCGTCGTCGCGGTGATCTACTTCGCCGACACGGCGTCCTCGCTGCCGTCGTTCTTCCCCGGCCACCAGGGAACGCCAACGGTCCACCACCACACCAAGCACGGGATCGCCGCGCTGATCGTCGGGCTGCTGTGCTTCGTGTTCGCCTGGTTCCAGACCGGGCCGACGCGGGCGCGCGGCGCGACCGCGTAACCGCCGGCGCGGCGAGCCGCTGCGCTGCGCCGGCTAGGGCCGGAGCAGCCTGAAGGCGTGGTCGCGCGTCTGGGTCCGCACGTAGTGGATGATCCAGATCATCGCCAGCGGCTCGATGTAGCGCGCCATGCGCAGGTCGCCCAGGTCGACCACGTCCTGCCAGCCGAGCTGCTCGATCAGGCCGGTGACGTCGCGCTTGGCCTCCGCCTGATCGCCGGCGATGAACATCGTCGGCTGGGAGCCGGTCAGGCCCGGGTTCACCATGATGTGGGCGCCGACGGTGTTGAGGGCCTTGACGACCCGCGCGCCCGGCAACCAGCCCGCGATGCGCTCGGCGCCCGAGTCGTCGAAGCCCACGGCCAGCTCGGGCGCCCCGTTGGCGAAGCTGAGCGGGTTGGTCACGTCGACCACCACCTTGCCGGCCAGGTTGTCGGGGCCCGCGAGGTGAAGCGCGCTCTTGGTGCCCTCCCACAGCGTCGCGAGGAAGATCAGCTCGCCGCGACTGGCGACCTCGCCGAACGTCCCGCTGGCGACGCCATGGCCGGTCTCGCTCACCCACTCGTCCAGCTTGGCCGGGCCGCGCGAGCCGATCAGCACCTCATGGCCACGCTCGGCGAGTCCCGCCCCCAACGTCCGCCCCACGACTCCCGATCCGATGATGCCGATCCTCATGCCCGCTCCTCGCGCCGCTGTCGGTGACCGTCCGACTGCCGGTATAGCAGGCGGCGACAGCCCCGCCGCGCACGAGCGCCACGCGGGCGACCGTCAGCGCTCTGCGGTGGCGGCGAGCTCCTTGCCGTCGGCGAGCGCAGCGCTCCAGCGCTCCTCGATCCGTCCGAAGCGCCATATCGACAGCGCGATCGCCCAGGTGACGATGAACATGCCGACGATGATGTAGCCGAGCAGGTTGATGTCAATGCGCTCCAACCAGCTCCAGAAGGCTCCTGCAAGGTTGAGGTGCTGGGCTACCACGCCGGGGACCGGCAAGCCAACCGTCGGGAGAACTCATTAACGTGCTCTACATGAGAGCCTCTCTTCAATGCTCCAAAAGTCAAGCGCAACCGTGAGCCCAAGCCGCCGGTCCTCCGAGCCGCTGGGCCTCGTGGTTGCCCGCCAAATCGAAGCCGAGATCTCTGCGCGGGCGCTGAAGCCAGGAGATCGGCTGGGTACCAAGCAGGAGCTGCGTCAGCAGTACCGCGTCGCGTCGGCGACGCTCAACGAGGCCATCCTGGTGCTATGTGGCAAGGGCACGCTTGAAGCACGCCCCGGCCCGGGCGGGGGCATCTTCGTCGCGACTCGTCGGCGACGACCCAAGGGCGCTTGGCCGCTCGCCGTTCGGGTCAGCCGTGCCGAGGCGCTGGCGAACGAGCTCCAGGCCGAGATCGCCGGCTACGGGCTTCGACCCGGCTATCGCCTCGGCACCAAGGAGGATCTGCGCGTGCGCTTCGGCGTGGCGACCGCGACCGTCAACGAGGCCGTCCGCCTGATGGAGAGCCGCAAGCAGGTCATCGCCCGATCTGGCATCCGGGGCGGAGTGTTCGTCGCGGCCGCGGAGCGCAGGCGATCGTCGGCGGCGTGAGACGTCGCGATGCGCCACCCAATTGGCACCGACGCCAGGAGGATCGGGCCTGGGCGACTGATCTGAGTCGTTCTCAGGCCGGTCCGCGGAGCGCGGAAACGTTGAGGCGCACGTAGTCGAGCGGTAGGCGCACGCCGGCCGCGACGGTCGCGCCGAACTCCTCACGGCGTTCCTCGGGCAGGCGCTCGAGGTGGGCGGCCAGGATCGACGTGCGTACGAATGACCCGACGTCGTCGGGATAGGTCGGCCGGTTCTGCAGCCAGCAGCGGATCTTGGTGAAGCCTGCGCTCTGCAGGCGCGCCTGGGTGACGTCGGGAGCGGCGAACTCCCAGGGCGACCATCCCACCAGCTCCGGGAACGCATCGGACGCGACACGGTCGATCACCTGCCGGACCTGTGCGATGTTTCCCAGACCGCCGCACTGGATCTCGAGCCTCCCTCCCGTTCGTAGGGCCGCCGCCAGCGCCACCCACATGCGTGGGTGGTCGGTGACCCAGTGCAGCACGGCGTTCGACACGACGACGTCGACCGCCTCGTGCAGCTCCAGCGACAGCACGTCCTGACACCACACCTCGGCCCGATCACCCAGCCGCGCCCGCGCCAGCTCGACCATGTCAGGCGAGGCGTCGAACGCCAGCACCCGCCCGCGCGGCGCCAACTCCAGCAGCTGCTCGGTCACTCGGCCGGTGCCGCAACCCACGTCCAGCACCGTCGCATCCGGCGCGATCCCCCGCAGCCGTTCAATGACATCAGCCGCCCACGCCTGCTGCGGCTGGCTCGAGATGTCGTAGGTACGGGCATCCCACGGAGTGCTCATCGGCGTGAAACGCGGTGATTTGCAGGTGAAAAGGCGAGAGCCGACGCGGGGACTCGAACCCCGGACCCCTTCATTACGAGTGAAGTGCTCTACCAGCTGAGCTACGTCGGCATTTGCAGGGGTTTCCCGAATTTGCCGTCGTCGGAGGAGCCTTTCATCATCGCCACGCCGACGCCGGACCTCAAGCATATCGTTCTGCGACCACATGAGTTCCCACAAGATGGGAGCGCACCGCCGCTCGAGATCCACCGGGCATTGGATGTTGGCGGCGGCAGTCCCATCTCCACGCTGGCCAGCAGAAACGGGTGCTGGCTCGCTGAGGATTGACTACTTCCGCGCCTCCGGTATCCGCTATCGCACGACATCTGAAACGGATATCGGCGACCCAATTGTGACCTGCCGTACTCACAGTCGATCGCGTGTCACAGCCGTAGTGACTCGCCGGCGGCGGCCGTTCTGACGATCCGCGGCATGTTCGCTTTGCGACGGCCTCGCGGCGTAATTCGGCGGCCTCCCAGGGGCACTTTTGTATGGCTGGCTTAGGGCATGGCCGGGTTTGTAGACCGACTTGTAATCGGCTCGAATCGGAGTAGTATCGAATTGTGGGTGTCCGGCGTACTCCGTCGGCAGCTGGGTCAGCTAGCCATGCTGCGCATCGCGCACCGATCTGAGCCTCGCCCCACATCGCCGGTGTGAGACCGGAGAGTTTTACGAGTGCAACCTGGGCGCAGCCCGAGGTCTTGACAGTGGAAGCGGCTCCCCGGCGCTGGGTTGCGACCGAGGGCGACCACAGCACGGCAAAGGAGAATACAAATGACCTCGACTGATGTAGCTCGCGCAAATATCGATGCACTTAACGCTGGTGACTGGAAGGGCTTGGCAGCAACAGTTGCCGACAAACCCACAGCAAAAGTTGTCGGACCCGCCGATGGGAAGGCAGGCTTTCTTGGAAGCATTGGAGTGCGCTTCATGCTCGACGGTGCCGAAGTCGACGATCGCTTCTCGCTCGTCGAGCATCCGATGTCGCCGTGGGCGCTCGCCGCGCCACTGCACCGCCACCACAACGAGGACGAATACAGCTTCGTCATCGAGGGGCGGATGGGCGCACTCCTGGGTGACGAGCACCTCGAGGCGGGCCCGGGGGATCTCGTGCACAAACCGCGCGGACAGTGGCACACGTTCTGGAACGCGGGCGAGGAGCCGTGCCGAATTCTCGAGATCATTTCGCCCGCCGGCTTTGAGCGCTTCTTCGCCGAGCTCGTCGACCTTGGCGGCGTCGCACAGGCCGGCCCCGATCAACTCGGCGAACTCTGCCAGCGATTCGCGCTGGAGATGGACCCCGACAGCGTGCCCGATCTCATCCACCGCTTCGGCGTCCGCTTCCCAGCGGAACCACCCGTCTAACAGGCTGGCCGAGGCGCGCCTCCTTCGCCCAGTCGATGGAGCGGAGGTCAGTGCTCCGGTCCCCCAGTGCTCCGGTCCCTCAGTGCTCCGGTCCCAGCGCCATGATCAAACCGGATCCGCGAAGCGTGATTGGAGCACCCCGATGCTGCCGGCCTGTGCGCAGCCGACTGCTAGCAGCAGGCCGGTGATCATGAGCGATGCACACCAGCACCTGCGCGTGGTTGGTCAAAAACGTCCAGCCCGGGACAGTGGTCTCAGCCATGAACTAGAGTCGAGCATTTCCTGATTTGAATTTCATGCTATGGTGTTCTATGTAGTCATAGCGAACCAAGAATCCCTCCCACCACCGATGAGGTCCTCAAAATGCTCTCTAAGACACGAGACACCCCGGTCGACTCGCCCGCGCCGGGCGACACGATCACGGGTCCCGTCAGCAACGGTGCGCTAGGACATTGAGTGACGACCACATGCGCATCCTTCACCAGGTGGCGCGCCAGACCCAGCGAGCTCGAACCTCACGACGCTGTTGAGCACCCAGCCAGAAAGGCAAGATCATGATCTTTTCGTATGTCATCAAGCAGTACGAGCGCGCAGTGGTGTTCAAGCTCGGGAAGGTCAAGGGCGAGGCGCGCGGACCCGGACTGATCTTCATCGCGCCATTCGTCCAGCGCATTCACCGCGTGTCGCTGCGGATCGTCACGTTGCCGATCCAATCCCAGGGGATCATCACCAAGGACAACGTCAGCATCGACGTGTCCGCGGTGGCCTACTACCGCGTTGAGGATCCGATCCGCTCGGTGATCGCGATCGAGAACGTGCAAGCTGCGATCAGCCAGATCGCCCAGACCACGCTTCGCGCCGTGGTTGGGCGTCACACGCTGGATGAGACGCTGTCGGAGACCGACACCATCAACCAGAACATCCGCGAGATCCTCGACGTGCAGACCGAGGAGTGGGGGATCAAGGTCACGGTCGTCGAGCTCCGCGACATCCAGCTGCCCGAGAGCATGCAGCGCGCGATGGCCCGCCAGGCCGAGGCCGAGCGCGAGAAGCGCGCCAAGATCATCGCCGCCCAAGGCGAGGCGCTCGCCGCCGGCGAGCTCGCCCGTGCCTCCGACGTGATGATGGCCCACCCGCTCGCGCTGCAGCTGCGCAACCTCCAGACCCTCGTCGAGGTCGCCGTCGACAAGAACTCCACCGTCGTGTTCCCCGCGCCGCTGATGAGCACGATCGCCGAGCTCGGAGCGTTCCTAGAGCGCGAGAGCCAAGCCGCAGGAGCGCTTCCCACCCCCCCGGACCTGCCGACACAACCTACAAATGGGGAGCTGGTGGCCCCATGACCGTGATGTCTTGCAGCACCCGAGCCCGGCGCGAAGCCGTCCTCACACCACGCCCAGGTAGATCGACGCGGCGGCGCCGCCGAGGACGCAATAGATGCCGAAGGGCGTCAGGCGGTTGGTCTCGAGGAAGCGCAGCAGGAAGCGCACCGCCAGGAACGTCGTGAGGGCCGCCGCGATCGCGCCGGCGAGCGCCTGACCGCGCACGCCGTTGCCGGTCGCGCCGAGCAGGTCGGGGATCTTCAGCAGCCCCGCGGCGCCGATGATCGGCGTGGCCAGCAGGAACGCGTAGCGCGCGGCATCGTCGTTGCTGAGCCCGAAGAGCAGGCCGCCGCTCATCGCGGCGCCCGAGCGGGAGAAGCCCGGCAGCAGCGCAATCGCCTGGGCGGTGCCGACGCCAAAGGCCTCGCGCCAGCGCAGGCGCGCGATGCGCGCGTCGGCATCGCCCTTCCAGTCGTCGGGCCGCGGCGGACGGCGGCGCAGGCGCTCGGCGGCCAGCAGGATGAACCCATTGGCGATCAGGAAGATCGCCGCCGTGGTCGGCGAGGCGAACACCTTGCGCAGCGGATCCTGCAGCGTCACGCCAAGGATCCCCGCGGGGATCGTGCCGACGACCAGCAGCCAGCCGAGCCGGGCGTCGGTGTCGGCGGGAGCGATCTCGCGGTCGCGCAGCGAGCGCCCGAGCCCGCGCACGATCCGCACCCAGTCGCCCCAGAAGAAGAAGAGCAGCACGATCGCCGTGGCGAGATGCAGCGCGACCAGGAAGGCGAGGAAGAAGTCGTCGTTCTGATGGATGTTCCAGCCGAACACGCGCGGCAGGATGACCGCGTGGCCAAGGCTCGAGATCGGCCAGGGCTCGGCGATCCCCTGGATCAAGCCGATGATGATCGCCTGAAAGTAGGAGATCGGGTTGTGGGCGGCGGCGAGGAGCGGCATGGCGGGCGCAGCATAGAGATCACGTCGGGCGGCCCGTTGGTGCGGTGGCGTGGTCCCCGCTCGTGGGGCCCGCCGCGTCGGCGCGCTGAGCGGACCCCGGGCCCCCGCCGCGTCGGCGCGCTCAGCGACCCGCGCGTGGCGTCACCGCCGTCAGCGAGGCGCCAGCAGCCGCTCGAGCCCGTATGCGAGCGCCTCGCACGCCAGCTCCTCGCTGACGTTGAGCGCGAGCCGCTGGCGCGTCTGCTCGACCAGCTCCTGGGCGTGGCGCAGCTGCTCACCGGCCCGGCCCGCCGCATCCTCGCGCAGCTGTGCGAGGCGGTCGATCGCCAGCACCGCCTCCGGCGCGCCCCAGGCGATACAGCCGATGTCGCGATACCACAGCGCCGCCAGATCCAGCCCGGCGTCGAGCAGCGCGGTCTCGACCCGCCGGCGCGTGCGCCGGGCCTGCTCGGCGTGCTCGGTCTGGCGCCGCTTGCGGTCGCGGCTACCGAGCAGCTCGAGCTCCTGCTGCTGCTCGACGACAAGGCCCTCCACCGCCTCAGCCCCCTGCGTGCGAGCCTGGGCCAGCAGCTCCTCCCACGGCCGCGTCGCGGTCTCGCCGCGCAGCGGCGCGCGCGCATAGCGCTCGGCGGCGGCGCGCAGCCGCTCGCCCGCCGGCCCGCTGAGCAGGCGAGCGCGCCTGCCATCCCCGAGCGCCAGCCGGGCGCAGGCCAGCGCCCGCTGCTCCTCAGTCCCCTCGCTGGCCAGCTCCTCTGCCAGCTGCTGCGGTGGTTGTGGATCGAAGCGCACGCGCTGGCAGCGCGAGACGATCGTCGCCAGCACGTCCGCGGGACGGTCGGTCAGCAGGATCAGATGGACGTAGCCGGCCGGCTCCTCGAGCGTCTTGAGCATGCGGTTGGCGGCCTCGTCGTTCATCGTGTCGACGCGCTCGATCACGAACACCCGCCGCGGGCCCTCGAACGGGGTGCGGGCGGCGGCCGCCACGACCGGCTCGTCGACGTCGCGGCGCAGCAGCTCGTGCGCTCCACTCGGCACCACCCACGTCAGGTCGGGGTGCGCGCCGCGCTGCACGCGCGCACGCACCCGGTCGGGATCGGCGCAGCCGTCGGCGAGCAGCTCGGCAGCGAAGGCGCGAGCGATCGCCCGCTTGCCGCTGCCCGCCGGCCCCGCGAAGAGATAGGCGTGCGAGGGCTGGCCCCCGGGGGCCAGCGCGGCGCCCAGCACGGCGCGCGCGTGCGGATGGCGCTCGGTTCCTGGCAACGCGCTCATGACGGCCA
This sequence comes from uncultured Solirubrobacterales bacterium, assembly GCA_963795555.1. Taxonomy (GTDB): domain Bacteria; phylum Actinomycetota; class Thermoleophilia; order Solirubrobacterales; family Solirubrobacteraceae; genus CAWCHZ01. The sequence goes on along the minus strand of CAWCHZ010000002.1, from coordinate 2,234,378 downwards.
TCGTAGATATCGTCGCCGCTGTGGCGAGCCGTGGACGCCTGATCACGATCGAGGGGCTCGACGGCGCGGGCAAGACGACCGTCGCCGGCAGGCTCGTGGCGGCGTTGCGCGAGCGCGGCGTGGAGGTCCGGCTGCTGCGCGAGCCGGGTGGCGTCGAGCTGGCCGAGCGGATCCGCGCGATCGTGAAGGACCCCAACTTGGCGGTCGGGGGACGGGCCGAGGCGCTGCTCTATGCCGCCGCGCGCGCGCAGCTCGTCGAGCAGACGATCGCGCCGGCGCTGAGCGCGGGCGGCTGGGTGCTGCTCGACCGCTTCACGGACTCATCGCTGGCCTACCAGGGGGCGGGCCGCGCGCTCGGCGTCGAGGCGGTTCGCGACATCAACGCCTTCGCGACCGGTGGGCTGACGCCCGACCGCACGCTGCTGCTGCGCGTCGATCCCGCGCTGGGTCGCGCGCGCCTCGCCGGACGGCAGGCGAATGGCGGCGAGGCTCCCGATCGACTGGAGCGCGAGGACGGCGCGTTCTTCGCGGCGATCGCCGCGGCCTACGAGCGGATCGCGGCCGAGGAGCCGCAGCGGGTGCGGATCATCGACGCGAGCGCCGATGAGCGCGACGTGCTCGCCGCGGCGCTGGCTGAGCTGGCGGACCTGCTGCCGCGCCCGCTCGGCCCGCGTAATCGCGCCGGGGCTCAGCCCGCGTAGCCGCGCGGGTGCTCCTGCATCCAGCGCCAGGCGTCGGCGATCATCGTCGTCAGCTCCGGCTTGCGCGGCTGCCAGCCCAGCTCGCGGCGAATCCGCTCCGCGGCCGCGACCAGCCGCGGCGGATCCCCGGGTCGGCGTGGCGCCTCGACGACGGCGATCTCGCGTCCCGTCACATCCCGTGCCGCCGCGATCACCTCGCGCACCGAGAAGCCGGCGCCGTTGCCAAGGTTGAAGATCCGATGCTCGCCCGGGCGAGCGTGGTCGAGCGCCAGCAGGTGGGCGGCCCCGAGATCCTCGATGTGAATGTAGTCACGGATCGCCGTGCCGTCCGGCGTCGGGTAATCGGTCCCGAAGAGCTGCACGTGCTCGCGCTCGCCAGCCGCCGCCAGCAGCACGTTGGGGATCAGGTGGGTCTCGGGGTCGTGGTGCTCGCCGCGCGGGCCGCTGGCCCCGGCCACGTTGAAGTAGCGCAGCGAGACGGCGGCGAGGCCGTGTGCGCGCACCTCGCCGGCGATCATCTGATCCACGGCGAGCTTGCTCTCGCCATAGGGACTGGTCGGTGCGGTCGGCAGCGCCTCGTGGATCGGGACCTCGGGCGGATCGCCGTAGGTGGCGCAGGTCGACGAGAAGACCAGCCGGGGCACCGCGGCCGCGCGCATCGCATCGAGCAGGTTGAGCGTGCCGACGACGTTGTTGCGCCAGTAGCGCTCGGGATGCGCAACGGACTCCCCGACCAACGCGAACGCCGCGAAGTGCAGCGCGCCGTCGAAGCCATCGCCGAGCGTCGCGGCCAGCGCCGTCTCGTCGAGCAGGTCGGCCTCGACCAGCTGCGCCCCCTCGGGGACGGCTTGGCGATGGCCACGCGAGAGGTTGTCCAGGACGACGACCTCGTGCCCGGCGTCGAGCAGCTGCGCCGCGACCACGCTGCCGATGTAGCCGGCGCCGCCGGTGACCAGCAGCTTCATCGCGCGACCTGAGCGCAGGCGCGCTCAGCGCAGGCGAGCTCGGCGCAGACGGGCTCGACGCAGGCGCGCTGAGCGGGGGGTCGCTGAGCGGAGGGCGTCATGCGGCCCGCTGTATAGCATGGGCGCGGATGGCGATCGCGCACGCCACCGCGTCGGGCTCCGCTCACGGCTGGCTCTTGCCGCTGCTGATCGTCCTTGCCGCGATCATCGCGCTGGCGGCGCTGGCCTGGTCGCTGACGTGGCTGATGGGCTGGGACGGACGTCGGCTGGCGGTCGTCCGCCACGCGGTCGGCGAGGCCGGCTACGAGGCCGCCAACGGCTGGCGAGACTTCGTCGACTGGCTGCGTCCTGGACGCTGATCTGGCTACGTCCCGAACTGCGCCGACCCTCTGATTCCGTCCGGCCCGCGCGGGATGATGTTCAGTCCCTCCTGAGGTTCGCGCAGGGGCGGGAAAGCAGGTCCTGGCGGCTAGATTTGGAGAGGAGCAGCTCGTGGAGCATCCCACACAGACGGCACTTACGCACGCTGACGAGGTCGGTCGTGGACTGACGATCACGCGCGTCTTCACCACCCCGGGGGTGCATCCGTTCGACGAGGTCGAGTGGGAGCTGCGCGACGCGCGCATCGGCCACGGCGACAAGGTCTCCTTCGAGCAGCGCGACGTCGAGTTCCCCAAGTCCTGGTCGCAGAATGCCACCAACATCGTCGCCCAGAAGTACTTCCGCGGACAGCTCGGCGCGCCCGACCGCGAGTACTCGGTCAAGCAGATGATCGCCCGCGTCGCCGGCACGATCGCCGGCTGGGGACGCGCCGGCGGCTACTTCGCGACCGCGGCCGACGCCGACGCCTTCGAGGCCGAGCTCACCCACATCCTGCTGCACCAGCTGGCCGCCTTCAACTCGCCCGTCTGGTTCAACGTCGGCTTCGAGGACCAGCCGCAGTGCTCGGCCTGCTTCATCCTCTCCGTGCAGGACACGATGGAGTCGATCCTCGCCTGGAACACCAACGAGGGCATGATCTTCCGCGGCGGCTCGGGCTCGGGCATCAACCTGTCGCGCATCCGCGGCTCGATGGAGCCGCTCTCCAAGGGCGGCACGGCATCCGGCCCGGTCTCCTTCATGCGCGGCGCGGACGCCTGGGCCGGCACGATCAAGTCGGGCGGTAAGACGCGCCGCGCGGCGAAGATGGTGGTGCTCGACGTCGACCATCCCGACATCCGCGAGTTCATCTGGTGCAAGGCGCGCGAGGAGGACAAGGCGGCCGCGCTGCGCGATGCCGGCTTCGACATGTCGATCGACGGCGAGGGCTTCACGTCGATCCAGTACCAGAACGCCAACAACTCGGTCCGCGTCACCGACGAGTTCATGCACGCCGTCGAGGAGGACGGCGAGTGGCGGACGGTCGCGCGCGGGACCGGCGAGCCGATCGGCGAGCCGCTGCGGGCGCGCGAGCTGATGCGCGAGATCGCCGAGGCGGCCTGGCGCTGCGCCGACCCGGGCTTGCAGTACGACACGACGATCAACCAGTGGCACACCTGTCCGCATTCGGGTCGAATCAATGCGTCTAATCCCTGCTCCGAGTACATGCACGTCGACGACTCAGCCTGCAATCTCGCATCGCTGAACCTGATGAAGTTCCGCCGCCCCGATGGCAGCTTCGACGTCGGCTCCTTCGAGCACGCGATTGACGTGATCTTCCTTGCCCAGGAGATCGTCGTCACCCCCTCGAGCTATCCGACCGAGCAGATCGGCCGCAATGCGCGCGCCTTTCGCCAGATCGGCCTGGGCTACGCGAACCTCGGCGCCTACCTGATGAGCAACGGCATTCCCTACGACTCCGACGCCGGTCGGGGCACAGCCGCGGCGATCACGGCATTGATGACCGGGCGCGCATACCAGCGCTCGGCGGAGATCGCGGGGGCGCTGGAACCTTATGAGCGCTACGCCGAGAACCGCGAGCCGCACAACGGCGTGATGCGGATGCACCGCGATGCCGCCTACGCGATCCCCGACTCCACCTGCGATGACACGGCGCTGCTGAGCGCGGCGCGCGAGACCTGGGACAGCGCGGTCGCCGCTGGCGACGCCTTCGGCTACCGCAACGCGCAGGCCACCGTGCTGGCACCGACCGGGACGATCTCCTTCCTGATGGACTGCGACACGACCGGGGTCGAGCCGGACTTCTCGCTGGTCAAGTTCAAGGAGCTGGTCGGCGGCGGCCAGATGAAGATCGTCAACCGCACCGTCCCGCTGGCGCTGCGCACGCTGGGCTATGGCGAGGAGCAGATCGAGCAGATCGAGGCTCACATCAACGAGCACGCCACGATCATCGGGGCGCCCGGGCTGCTCGCCGAGCACCTGCCCGTGTTCGACGTCGCCGTCGGCGAGCGCGCAATCGCGCCGATGGGCCACATCAAGATGATGGGTGCGATCCAGCCGTTCATCTCGGGGGCGCTGTCGAAGACCATCAACATGCCCGAGAGCACGACGGTCGACGACATCGCCGATGCCTATGTCGCGGCCTGGCGCTGCGGCATCAAGGCGCTGGCGATCTATCGCGACGGCTCCAAGACCGCGCAGGCGCTGCGGACCGATGCCCACAAGGGCCGCGACGCCAAAGCCGGCTCCGCCAAGGAGAAGTCGATCAGCGCAGGGCTGGCGCCGGTGCGGCGGCGGATGCCGGTGGAGCGCCAGTCGATCACCCACAAGTTCTCGATCGGCGGCCACGAGGGCTACATCACCGCCGGCATGTACGAGGACGGCTCGGTTGGCGAGATCTTCCTGACCGACATCGGCAAGGAGGGCTCGACGCTGCGCGGGATGATGAACGCCTTCGCGACGGCGATCTCGATCGCGCTGCAGTACGGCGTGCCGCTCGAGACCCTCGTGCAGAAGTTCTGCTACATGCGCTTCGAGCCCGAGGGGATCACGCAGAACCCGGAGATCCCGTTCGCCAAGTCGATGCCCGACTACATCATGCGTTGGCTGGCGTCGCGCTTCCTCGACGTCGACACGCAGGAGGAGCTGGGCATCCTCACCCCCGCCGTGCGCGCCCGCAAGCAGGCGCAGGACGCCGCGCTGGCCGGCCGCGGCGACACGGCCGCTCCCGTAGATCCGCACAGCGGACCAGGCGATGGCGCCAAGGGCGCGGGCAACGGCAATGGCGGCAAGGCGCTCAAGCCCGCCGCGGCGCTGACCGACACTCCACCCGTCGTGCCGGCGAAGATCCGCGGGCTCGATCTGGGGCCGGCCTGCAGCCAGTGCGGCGGGATGATGCAGCGGACCGGCTCCTGCTACACGTGCTCGAGCTGCGGCAATAACACGGGCTGCGGCTGATCGTCGACGTCGCCGTGATCAGCGGCATCGACCCACTCATCGTCGCGCCAATCGAAGTCGCGCAGACGCTCTGATCGAATGCCGCAGGACGCCGACAACACGCTCTACGACTGGGCCCAGCGCACCGCGGCAGCGCTCGAGCTGCCGGACCAGGCGCGCTGGGCCGCCGAGCGTGACACCGTCGCGTGGGTGCTCGACCTCGCGCGCGACATCGCTCACGGAGTGGCGCGACCAGCCGCTCCCGTCGGCGCATTCCTAGTCGGCGTCGCGGTTGGGCTCGGCGGCGCGGATGACCGCCGGGCACTGGAGCACGTGCGGCGGGCGTTGGAGCGAACGTTGCCGGACGATCGGGCCTAGCGAAATCGCCGTACACTGCTGGTCTTCCGCTGGGCCAGCTACTCAAATCGCCGTACACTGCTGGTCTTCCGCTGGGCCAGCTACTCAAATCGCCCTACACTGCTGGTCTTCCGCTGGGCCAACGAACGCCAAGCCGTCCGCACAGCAACCTACAGTCGTCCCATCCACACCAACCCAGGAGGATGCCACCGTCGTGAACAAGACCGAGCTCGTCTCTACCGTAGCCAAGGACACGGGACTCTCGCGAGTCGATGCCGGGCGTGCCCTCGACGCGACCATCGCTGCAATCGAGAAGACGCTCAAGGCCGGTGGCGAAGTCAGCATCACGGGCTTTGGCAAGTTCAGCGTTGCCAATCGCGCCGCCCGCCGGGGAGTCAACCCGGCCACCGGGGAGCGCATCCGCATCAAGGCCTCGCGCGCGCCGAAGTTCAGTGCGGGTGCCACCCTGAAGGACGCGGTTGCCAGGAAAGCGCGTGGTGGCAGCGCCGCCACCTCGCGGACGAACGGCCGGGCCGCTGCCAAGAGCGCCGCTAGGCCCGCCGCGAAGTCGACCACGACGCGCGCAAAGGCGGCGGCAAAACCTGCTGCCCGTGCCGCGGCGAAGCCCGCTGCACGCCGTGCCGCGGCCAAGCCAGCAGCGCGCAGCGCCGCCAAGCCCGCCCGCGGGCGCCGTTAGCATCGGCCGGCGGACACCTTGAAGGTGTCCGCCGGCTGTCGTTCCTCCGTCGCCTTGCGGCAATCCTCGGCGGGCCATCCGGCCAGCGTCCACAGCTGCGCTTCACGGCTCCCTGGGGCCGCTTCGCCGGCTCCACTGGACGAACGTACGGCGTGAGCTTTCAACGCGCGGCGTGTCTCTGCTCGTAGCCGATCCATGACGCAGGCTCGACCGTGCGCGTCTTGCGCCAACCTGCGGTCGAGCACGCGTCCAGAGCCAAGGAGGAAGCCGCGATGCAACGAGTTGTGCTCACTGCAGCAGGTGTGCTCGCACTGGCGCTGAGCGCGCCAGCCAGCGCGCTGGCCCATGGCCACCATGGCCACCACGGCCATCACGCGAACGTCCACCACCATCTGCGTCATCGCACGCGCGTGGAGCTGATCGGTGCCCAGACGACGACGTCGAGCCCCAGCTCGGCTCCGACCTCTCCCGCTGCGACCGTCGCGTCGTTCACCAACGGCGTCCTGACACTGACCCTCGCCGATGGTTCGACCATGAGCGGCACGGTGACGTCTGACACGCGGATCCTCTGCCGCTCCTCGTCAGCGAGCACATCGTCCGGCGATCCCGACGAGCAGGGCGACACGCAGACTCAGGGCAATGACAGCTCGGGCACGGGTAACGACGATGACCGGGCTGGCAACGATGGGTCCGACCAGGGTGATCAGGGTGATCAGGGCGACCAGGGCGCCGTCACACAGTGCGACGCCACCGCGCTCGTCACCGGGGCGTCGATCGGTCGCGCCGAGCTGCGCATCGGCCCGAGCGGCGCCGTCTTCGAGAGCGTCGAGGTGCTGAGCTGAACCACAACGGCATCGGCCGGGTTGGCAGGGCGGCCAGCGTGCCGCCCCCTGTCCCGGCGATGGCTGATCGCCGATGAGCGCGCGCCTACCCGCCCGCCTGCTCGCGGTCCAGAGCGACGCCCGCCTCGTCGCGTGCTCGGCCATAGACTCCGTGGCATCCTCCGCCGGCCCCCCAGCACGCCCCAAGCGACCACCCGCGTGCGCTGGCGTGCACGCCGCATCGCGCTCGACTGGACGCTGTCTGCCGAGCAGGCGGCGCTGCTGATGCGCGACGACCCGCATCCCTTTGCGCTGATCGGCCGCTGGGCTGGCGGTGGCGCGCTGATCGGTGCGGCGCCGCTGCGCGTCGCCGCACCCGACGAGGACCCGTTCGCGCTGCTCGATGAGCAGCCGACGACCGCCTGCTCACAGGACGATGAGGGCATCGTGGGCGGCGGCTGGTTCGGCTACCTGGGCTACGAGCTGGGGCAGCGGCTCGAGCCGGTCGGCCCGAGCCCGCCGGGCGGTGCCGCCCTGCCGCCCTTCGCGCTGGCCTTCTACGACCATCTGCTCCGTCTCGACGCCTCCGGGCGCTGGTGGTTCGAGGCGCTCGAGCATCCTCACCGTCGCGCGGCTCTGCAAGCGCGGCTGGCAGCGCTGCGTGAGCGCTGCGCTGCCGGGCCTCTGCGCGAGCGACCGTTCGAAACCGGCCGCTGGTCTGAGCGTCCCGGCGCCGGCGGGCACGCGCGGGCCGTGGCCGCGTGTCGTGAGCGCATCCGGACAGGCGACCTCTTCCAGGCGAACATCACCCAACGGCTATCGGCGCAGCTGACGGGCGAGCCGCTCGACCTCTTCCTCCAGGGGACCGCTGCGCTGCGTCCCGATCGCGCGGCGCTGGTCGCCGGTCCGTGGGGCGCGCTTGCCAGCCTCTCGCCTGAGCTCTTCCTCGAGCGCCACCACCGGCGCGTGCGCAGCGCGCCGATCAAGGGCACGCGCTCGCACCCCGGCGATCCGGCCGCGGCGGCGGCCGCGCGCGCCGCGCTCGCCGAATCGACCAAGGACCGCGCCGAGAACGTGATGATCGTCGACCTCGTGCGCAACGACCTCGGCCGCGTCTGCATCGCCGGCTCGGTGGCGGTGGCGGCGCTCGCCGAGCCGCGCGCCCACAGCGGCGTCTGGCACCTCGTCTCCGAGGTCACGGGCACGCTGCGCGGCGACGTCGGCGATGCGGACCTCGTGCGCGCCGCGTTCCCGCCAGGGTCGGTGACCGGCGCACCGAAGATCGCCGCCCAGGACGTGATCGCGGAGCTGGAGAGCAGCCCCCGTCACGCCTACACCGGCGCGATCGGCTTTGCCAGCCCGCTCGCCGGGTTGGAGCTGAGCGTCGCGATCCGCACCTTCGAGATCGCCGGCGGCCACGTCTGGCTCGGCGTCGGCGGTGGAGTGGTGGCCGACTCCGATCCGGTCGCCGAGGTCGCCGAGTGCGCGACCAAGGCACGCCCGCTGCTGCAGGCGATCGGCGCCGGGCTGGAGGCGTCACCGCCGGGAGCAGGGGTCGGCGGGCAGCCGGCAGCAGCGGTTGGTGGACGGCCGCGACCAGCGGTCGGTTCGCCGCGGCCACCGCGCCTCGCGGCCCGCGCGCTGCCGCGACCGGATCCGCGCCGCGGCGTCTTCGAGACAATGCGCGTGCGCGCCGGGCGCATCGTCGCCCTGGAGCTCCATCTGGAGCGGCTCGCCACAAGCGTCGCGGCGCTCTACGAGCGCCCGCTGCCCGCTGAGCTCGTGCCACAGCTGGCGAGCCTCGCGGCGAAGCTCGGGGGACCCGCCCGCCTGCGTCTCGACGTCCGCCCCACCGGCGACGGCCTGGCACAGGAGCTGCGCTCGAGCTCCCTGCCAACCCCCGGCCTCGCCGTGCTGCGCCCGGTGGCGCTGGCCGGTGGCCTGGGCGCACACAAATGGGCCGACCGCCGGCTGCTCGACGCGCTCGCCGCCCACGTCGCGCCCGCCGAGGTGTTGATCTGCGACCTCGACGGCATCGTGCTGGAGTCGGCGCGAGCCAGCGTCTTCCTCGTCGAGGCCGATGGCGCGCTCGCCACCTCCCCAAGCAACGGAGCGCTGCTGCCCGGCGTCACACGCGCACGGGTGATCGAGCTCGCTCGCGCCCTGGGCATCGAGGTCAGGGTCGAGCCGATCGAGCTCGGGCGACTGCAACGCGCGCGGGAGATCTTCCTGACAGGCGCGCTGCGAGGAATCGAGCCGGCGCGCTGCGAGAGAGCGGTGGCGACGGCTCCGGGCGTCGTGACACGGCGCCTGGCGGCCCTGCTGGATCGGGCGGGGCCAACGGGATCGAGCGATATTGGGGACAGCAGCGATGGCGGCTCGGCTACCGCACGGCTCCCCGTATCGCTCGAGACCGCGCGGGCCCCAGCCCTGCCGAGCGCCCTCAGCTGATCGCCAGCACCCGCAAAGTGCGGCGGCCACGTGGCGTGCCGGCGGAGACCTCCTGCTCAGCGCGAGCGCCGAGCAGCGCCTGGGCGACCGGAGACTCGATCGACAGTCGCCCCTGCGTGACGTCGGCCTCATGCGAGCTGACCAGCGTGTAGGTCTGCTCGCGCCCGCTGTCGATCTCGACGAAGCGCACGGTGCTGCCGAAGGCGACCACGCCGCTGTCGACCTCGACCTCGGTGACGCGGGCGCCGCGCAGCTTCTCCTGCAGGCGAGCGATCTTGGTCTCGAGCAGCGCCTGGTCGTTCTTGGCGTCGTGATACTCGGCGTTCTCCTTCAGATCGCCCCACTGCCGCGCCACCCTGATGCGCTCGGCGATCTCCCTGCGGGCCTCGCCCTCGAGCTGGGCGAGCTGCTCGCGCAGGGCCTGCAGGCCGGCTGGCGTCATGACGTTGACATCGGACACGGCTTACCTCGTTGTCGCATTGGGATTGCGCTCATGGTCGCGGCGGGACGGCGCGGTGAACGCGCAACCCTAGCGACAGTCGCGCCCGCGGCGTTTCGTCCGGCGAGCCTCGTCGAGCTGGTGATCGCGCAGCGAGGAGGCCGGGCCGAGCGTTCGCCAGGCACGGCGCGCCAGCACCAGTCCCCAGGCGATCAGCACCCAGGCCGGCCAGAAGGAGCCGTTGGCGCCGCTGGCCAGCCAGATCGCGACGCACGCGAGCACCGTGATCGCCCCGGCGCCGGCGCGGTGCGCGAGCTGGCGGCGGGCGATCTCGCGCGCCGGCGAGCGCGGGGCTGGCAGCGTGGTCGGCAGGTCCGCGAGCAGCACGGCCAGGTCACCCAGCGTACGAGCTGCGTAGGCCGCGTCGAGGCGCTCGTCGAACTCGTGCGGCGTGAGCCGCCCCTCCGCGGCATGACCGCGCAGCTCGCTGGCCACGCGATCACGATCCGCATCGGAGGCGCGCAGCGTGCGGTCGCGGCGGCTCATCGCTTCGATGCTAGTCCAGCCCGTCCCGCGATGGCGCGGTCGCCGGGCAGCCGCTGGCGCATGCTCAGCAAGGGGGCGAAGAGGTCGCCGTCGCGCCGCACGCGGTCCAGTGCCGTGGCGGGGTCGAAGACCAGCCGCTGGGGATCCTCGTGGCGTACGGCGTCGCGGACCTCCTCCCAGTGCAGCGGCGTGGAGACGGCAGGTCGCTCGACCGCGCGCAGCGAGTAGACGCTGACGGTGGTCTTGTGGGCGTCGTTCTGGGACCAGTCGACGAGCACCTTGCCGGGGCGCAGTCGCTTGGCCATGCGCGTGACGACCAGCTCGGGCAGCGTGCGCTCGAGCGTCTCGGCGACCGCGAGCGCGAACGGCTTGGTCTCGTCATAGCTGATCGGCCCGTTGAGCGGGACGTAGACCTGCAGGCCCTTGGAGCCGGAGGTCTTGGGCAGGCACTCGAGGCCCAGCTCGGCGAGCATCCCGGACAGCAGCAGGGCCACACGAGCACACTCCACGATCGTCGCCGGCGCGCCGGGGTCGAGATCGAAGACGAGCATCGTCGGGCGGTCGGGCGCACCCGCGAGCGACAGCGACGTGTGCAGCTCGATGTCGGCCAGATTGGCCAGCCAGATCAGCGTCGGCAGGTCCTGCGCGAGGCAGTAGTCGATCTGGTCGCGTGCGGCGCGGCTGGTCCGCACCGCCGTCGTCTGCACCCAATCGGGCCGATGCCGCGGGCACTGCTTCTCGTAGAAGTGGGCTCCCTGGACGCCGTTGGGGTAGCGCTTGAGCGTCAGCGGCCGGTCGCGCAGGTGCGGCAGCAGGGTCGGGGCGATCGCCGCGTGGTAGGCGGCCAGGTCGCCCTTGGTGAAGCCGGTCGCGGGGTAAAGCACCTTGTCGTAGTTGCTGATCCTCAGCGTGCATCCCTCGACGGTCAGCTCGACACCGCCCCCGCGCGTGCGGGTGATGCGCTCGATGCCGGGTGACCCTTCGAGCGGAGGGATGACGGCGGCCTCGCCCCTGCCGGGGCGCTTGGTGGCGTCGCCCCTGCCGGGGGGCTTGGTGGCCTCGCCCCTGCCGGGGCGCCGGCTTTGATGATCTCGGTCACCACCAGGGTGTTGGTCCGGTTGCACGTTGTCTTCCCTCTCCGCGGTGGTCGGCTCGCGCACGACGCTGATCGGGTCGCGATCGTCGCGCAGGCCGAGATAGGTTGTATGACGCAGGATCCCGCCGGTCGTCCAGGAGCGAAACTCCAGCTCGGCCACCAATCGCGGCTCGACGTAGCGCGCGCCCTTCGGGACAGCCCCGACGGCAAACGGGCTCTGCGGCCGCTCCAGCGCACGCAGTCTGCGCGTGAGCTCCGCCAGCTGGGCGTCGCTGAAGCCGGTGCCCACGCGTCCGACGTAGCGCAGCCGCTGGCCGCGGGCTGCGTCCATGGCCTCGTACACGCCAACCAGCAGCGCACCGAGCTGATTGCGGTGCCCCTCGCCGGGCAGCCAGCCGCCGATCACCGCCTCCTGGCGGGCGACGTTCTTGACCTTGATCCAAGCGCCCGTGCGCAATCCGGGCTCATACGGCGAGTTGCGTCGCTTGGCCACGATTCCCTCGAGCCCCGCGCGGCGGCTGGCGTCGAGCAGCGCCGCGCCGCTCCCCCGATGGGCGGCCGGTGTCTGCCAGCAGGGACCCTGGAGCGCGAGCTTCTCCAGCTGGGCGCGGCGCTGGTCGTAGGGCACGCTCATCAGCGAGTGGCCGTCGAGGTGCAGCAGGTCGAAGGCGACGTAGACGACGGGGATCGTGCGCATGCGCTGGCGCACTGCACGCTCGGAGGCCACGTGCATGCGCTGCTGCAGGCGCTCGAAGCTCGGCTGGCCGTTGTCGTCGAAGGCGACGATCTCACCGTCGAGCAGCGCCGCGTGCGAGCCCAATGCGCGGCTGATCTGACGCAGCTCGGGATAGGTGGCGGTGACGTCGCGCAGGTTGCGGTTCTGCAGGCGCACGCGCCCCGGCTGCGCGTACAGCAGAGCGCGGATGCCGTCCCACTTGATCTCATAGGCGTAGGCGGCGTCGTCGGCGGGAAGCGGCCCCGCCCGGGCGAGCATTGGCACCAGCCGCTCGGGCAGCCCCTCGTAGTCCGGGTCCGACGGGGGGTCCATGCGGTGGATCATCCAGTCCGACGGGGGCGCGATCGGGAACAGCGCGTAGCGCCCCTGCACGCGCTCTCCGCGCAGCTCGACGATCACCTTGCGCTCGTCGAAGCGCTCGCAGCTGCAGCTGCCGCGATCCCAGATCGTCATCGTGCCGGCGCCGTACTGGCCCTTGGGGATCTCCCCCTCGAAGTCCAGGTACTCGAGCGGGTGATCCTCGGTGCGCACGGCCAGGCGATTCTCACCAGGCGTCGGCGGGATGCCATTGGGGATCGCCCAGCAGGCGAGCGCCCCGTCATGCTCGATGCGCAGATCCCAGTGCAGACGGGTCGCGTCGTGCTGCTGGATGACGAAGCGCGCCGCCGGCGTGTCGCGGCGGCGCTGCGTCCCACGTCGGCCAACCCTGGTCCCACCGGCGTCCTGGTCAGGCGCGACAGCGTCGCCGCCGGGCTCTGGCGTGGTGGCGAAGTCACGCTTGGAGCGGTAGCTGCCCAGGCGGTCGGCCATGCCCAAATGATGGCGTGGGCGTGGCGCCTGAGCGACTGCGATCATCCTCCGCTTGGCACATCACCGTCCGACCGCCAGCGCCCAAGTGATCCGCCGTCGCCGCATCACCGCGCTCGCCGGGCTGGCGGCGTTCGTGCTGTTGATCGTCGTGATCGGGACCTGCGCGGGCTCGGGCGGCAGCTCGCGCGGCACCGGCACGAGCTCAGCCGCAACGGGAGCGGTGCGCGGGGCAACGGGCAGCCCGGCGATCACGGATCACGGCACGCTCACCGCAACCGTCGCGGGCCAGCTCGCCGCGCCGCTGCAGGACGCGGCCGTGGCGGTCGTGTCCGCCAGCGGCGACGTCGTGATCGCCGGTGGGCTGAACGTCGCGGGCGCCTCGCTGTCGGACGTGCTGCTGCTGAAGGCGCCGAGCGGCGCCACGATCGCCACCCCGGCCCTCGTGGGACACCTGCCCGCGGTGATCCACGATGCCGCAGGCGCCAGCGTCGCCCGCTCCGCATACCTGATCGGCGGTGGCGTAGTCAGCGACAGCGATGCGATCGTGCGGCTCGACCTGGGCGGGGGCACGGCGACCAGCGCCGGCCATCTTCCCGCGCCGGCCTCGGACGTCGCCGCCGCGACGATCGCCGGCACCGTCTACGTCGTCGGCGGCTACACCGGCGCCCAGCCGCTGAGCACGATCGTCGCCTGGCAGCCCGGCAGCTCAGCGCATGTGGTGGCGCAGTTGCCCCAGCCGCTGCGCTACGCGGCCGTCGCCGCGGTCGGCGGGAGGCTGCTGATCGCCGGCGGGACGTCGGGGCAGAGCGCCACGGCGGCGATCCTGTCGTTCGACCCGACGACCGCCACCGTACGTCAGATCGGCAGCCTGCCCGCACCGCTCACCCACGCCGCCGGCGCCAGCTTCAACGGCACCTTCTACGTGATCGGCGGGCGCGGCTCGCGCGCCGGCACCCAGACGGACCGCATCCTCGCGATCAACCCGTCCAACGGCGCCGTGCACGTCGCGGGGCGGCTGCCGTTCGTGCTCTCGGACGCCGGCGCGGTAACGGTCGGCAGCCGCATCCTGTTGGTCGGCGGGCAGGATCGCTCGACGACGCGCTCGGAGATCGTGGCGCTGCGGGCGGGCTAGCGAGCAGCGCCTGGAGCGGTGATCAGGAGCAGGTGCGCGGCTTGCCCGCAGGTCGCGCAAAGCATCGAAGGCTCCGCCGCACTGCAGAAGATGACCGAGGTCGACCTCGGTGCTCATCACTCCCGGCGTTGTCTGCTGTCAGCCCGGCAGCTCCTCCGGCGTGAGCGACAGCGTCACCGTCTGCCCACCGCGCACGAGCTTCACCTCCACGGGCGCGCCGATCAGCTCGGCAACCATCAGCCGCTGCAAATCCTCGACCGAGGTGATGCGCGTGCCGGCGACCTCGACGATCAGGTCCTCAGCGCGCACCCCAGCACGATCGGCGGGCCCGGCGGACACAACCTCGACGACCTCGAGGCAGGAGGCGAGGCCCCAGCGCGCACGCGCCTGTGGCGGCAGCGGACGCGCTCCGCCGGCGACGCCGAGGTATGCGCGTCGCACCCGTCCGCTGGTCATCAGCTGGCCGACGACGCGGCGGGTGGCGGCGTTGATCGGGACCGCCAGGCCGAGGCCGATGCCAGCGACGGCCGTGTTGACGCCGACCACACGGCCACGCGAGTCGACCAGCGCGCCGCCCGAGTTGCCGGGATTGAGCGCCGCGTCGGTCTGGATGACGTTGTCGATGATCCGCACCGTGCTGCCCGCGCGCGCGGGCAGCGCACGGCCGAGTGCTGACACGACGCCGGCGGTCACCGAGCCGGCGAACCCCTGCGGATTGCCGATCGCAACGACCAGCTGGCCAACCTGCAGCTGCGAGGCATCGCCCAGCTCCGCCGGGACCAGGTCGGAGGCGTCCGCGCGCAGCACGGCGAGATCCGACAGCGGGTCGCTGCCCACGACGGTGAAGCGCAGCTCGCGCCCGTCGACGAACGTCGCGCGTCCCGTGCGCGTGGGCCCCTCCACGGATGTCGCGCGTCCCGTGCGCGTGGGCTCGGCGACCACGTGCGCCGACGTGAGCAGGAACCCGTCCGCGGTCAGCACCACGGCGCTGCCCGCGCCGGCCGGGACCTGGCCGCGCGACGTGCGGCGCATGACGCGCAGGTTGGCCACCGACGGGGCGAGCCGCCGCGCCACGTCGACCACCGTGCGCGAGTAGGCATCGAGTGCCTCGCGCTCGAGCTCTGCCCTCACGCGACAGACTCCTCCTCGTCGCCATTGAGGTCGACGCTCAGCTCCAGCTCCTCGACGCCGCGAACGACGCCCAGCGCCAGCGACGATCCCGCCGGCTGGCTTTCGAGCGCCCCATGCAGATCGTCGAGGTTGCCGATCGATCGGCCGGCGGCGGCGACGATCAGGTCGCCGCGCGCGATGCCGGCCCGACCAGCCGGGCTGGCATCCTGAACCCAGCGCACGAGCAGGCCATCGCGCTCGGGCAGACCGACCGCCCGGCGCAGCCGGCGTGCCGCCCGCGGCGGCGCGAGCGCGACGCCGAGTCGCGGTGGTCCAACGCGCTCCCCGCGCGCCAGGCGCTCGACGCGCTCGGCCAGCGCGCGGTCGGCCGGGACGGCAAGGATCAGCCCCGCATCCACGCGCACCGCGTTGAGGCCGATCAGCCGCAGCGATGAGTCGAGCAGCGGCCCTCCAGCCGACCCGCGCGGCAGCGCAGCCGTGTGCTCGATCGCCCCCGCGACGCGGCGTCCGCGCGGGCCGCGAAACGCCCGGCCGGCGGAGGCGACGAAGCCCAGCGTGGCGCGCAGGCCGCGTCCTCCCGGGTTGGCGAGCGCCAGCACCGCCGTGCCGATCTGGGCCGTGTCGCCGTCGGGGACCCAGGCCACCGGCTCGATGTCGCCGGTATCAACCTCGATGACCGCAACCCCCAGGTCAGGATCGCTGCCGACCACCGCGCCCTCGGCCCGGCGACCGTCGTGGAAGGCGATCGTGACCTCCTGCTCGCGCACGGCATGGGCGCTGGCCAACACGCGCCCCGGGGCAACGACCACCCCGGAGCCGCGGCCCCAGCCACGACCGAGCCCGACGACCGCGGGCCCGACGCACTCGGCTGCGCGACGGATCAGCCGCTCGGCCTCCAGCAGCGAGCCGAGGGACGACCCCCCTTCAGGTCTGTGCTCGCCAGCTTGGCCCGCCCCAGCTCTCCCCTCCGCAGCTTGCTCAGCTCCAGCTTGCTTCTCGTTGGACGTAGACGGCATTCAGACTCCCTTGTTACTTGCTTATTGCAAGTCACTACTCTACCAGCCCCTGGCGCAGGGCTACCATCAAGCCATGCCCTCCAGACCCGCCAGGCGCTCCCGGCCGCCGGCCGCCCAACCCCGACTCGCCGATCCCGCTCAGACCCGCTCTCATCCTGCGGCCGCCCAGAGCGACGCGCGCGATCCCACGTCAACTGACCAGCCACCACGCGATCAGGATCTGCAGGCGCTCGGGTCGCTCTCGGAGGCGCTCGATCGCGTCGGCGACCGCTGGACGCTGCTGATCGTCGCCGCGCTGCTCGACGACCCGCGGCGCTTCGGCGACCTCCAGGGCGAGTTGCAGGGCATCGCCCCCAACGTCCTCTCCACTCGCCTGCGCCAGCTCGAGCACCGCGGCCTCATCGTCGCGCGCGCGTACTCAGAGCGCCCGCCGCGCTTCGTCTACGAGCTCTCCGACGCCGGACGCGAGCTGTCCGGGGCGTTGCGGCTGCTCGCCGACTGGGGCGCGCGCCACGGCGAGCACGGCGACGCCCCGCGTCATGTCGACTGCGGCACTCCGCTCGAGGTCCGCTGGTACTGCCCGACCTGCGAGCAGCCCGTCGAGGACGCCGAGCCGGCGGACCTGGACTACGCCTGAGGCGGCAACGCCGGCCCCTCGTGATCGGACGGGGCGATTACAAAGCCTTCGTCAACCTGAACACTCCCGCTGCCGGAGGTGTATCCTCTACACATGGCTCGCACAAATATCGAGCTCGATGAGGAGCTGGTTACCCGCGTGATGAGCCGCTATGGATTGCGTACCAAGCGCGCCGCGGTCGATCTCGCGCTGCGACGGCTGGATCTCGAGCCGATGAGCCGTGAAGAGGCGCTCGCGATGCGGGGCTCCGGTTGGGAAGGCAACCTCGGCGAGCTGCGCCGCGGCTATCTCCGGCCTGCGTGATCCTCGTCGACAGCTCAGCCTGGATCGAGTTCCAGCGAGCGACCGGAAGCGCTGCGGATTGTCGGCTCGCCGCGGCGATCGACGCCGAGGAGACGCTGGCAACGACCGGGCTCGTCGTGCTCGAAATGCTCGCCGGCGCACGCGACGAGGCTCAGGCGCACGACCTGCGAAGGCTGCTCGCGCGCTGCCGCTTCCTCGCGCTCGAGGAGCCGTCCGATCACGAGGCAGCAGCGACGATCTATCGCACCTGCCGACGTGCCGGCAGGACCATCCGCCGCTTGCCCGATTGCCTGATCGCCGCCGTCGCACTCCGTAACGACGCCGAGCTGCTTCATCAGGACTCGGATTTCGATGCGATCGCGCGCAGCGTTCCGCTGATGATCGCCCGCTGATCTCGCCGGGTCGTTGCCGCACCTCCAGTCTCTGCCCCTAACCCGACCTCGCTGGTAGGATTTGGTTCGATGATCTTCTCGACGAAGGCGGAGTACGGCGTGCGCCTGATGGTCGAGCTGGGCCGCGCGGGCGGCGATCAGCCGATCTCGCTAAGCGCGATCGCCGAGTCCGAGAACCTCCCGCTTGCCTACCTGGAGCAGGTGGTCGCCAAGTTGCGCAAGGCCGATCTCGTCCGCAGCACGCGCGGCGCGCACGGCGGCTACACGCTGACGCGCCCGCCGGAGCAGATCACGATGGATGCCGTCGTCCAGGCGCTCGAGGGTCCGCTGGCGCCGATGGAGTGCTTCACCGACGAGCACGTGCGGCGCGTGCTGTGCTCGCACGCCGACGACCACGGTCGCGCCTGCGCGACCAAGCTTCTCTGGACCCGTGTGCAGGGCGGCATGATCCGCGCGCTGCACCAGACGACGCTCGCCGAGCTGGTGGCGTTCTCCCGGCCGGCGGCCGACGCCCCGCGCGACGCCGGCGCCCCGCTGACCGTGCCGCTCGCCGGCAGCGCCGCCTGAGCAGGTGCGGCGCCGACCCGCGGGCCATAGCCCCAACCGAAACCGACCGATTGCGAGATTGATTGATGGCTGACCTGGAGATCCACAACCTGCACGTGCGCGCCGGCGACAAGCAGATCCTCAAGGGCCTCGACCTAGAGCTGAGCAAGGGCGAGATCCATGCCCTGATGGGACCCAACGGCTCGGGCAAGTCGACGCTCGCCAACGTGATCATGGGCCACCCGGGGCTCGATGTCACCGAGGGCCAGATCGTCTTCCAGGGTCAGGACATCACCGAGGCCGACACCGATGAGCGGGCGCGGATGGGGTTGTTCATGGCATTCCAGTACCCGGTCGCGATCCCCGGCGTGACAGTCACCAAGTACCTGCGGATGGTCATCAACGCCCACCGCGAGGCCCGCGGTGAGCAGCCGATCCCGCTCAAGGAGTTCCGCAAGAGCGCGGAGGAGGCGATGGCGCTCACCGAGGTCCCGCGCGAGTTCGCCAGCCGCTACCTCAACGAGGGCTTCTCGGGCGGCGAGAAGAAGCGCATGGAGATCCTCCAGCTCGCGCTGCAGCGCCCGTCGATGGCGATCCTCGACGAGACCGACTCGGGACTGGACATCGACGCCCTGCGGGTCGTCGCCAACGGCGTCAACGCGGTGATGGGCCCGCAGATGGGCGTGCTGATCATCACTCACTACCAGCGCATCCTGCACCTCGTGCAGCCCAACTTCGTCCACGTGATGTACCAGGGGCGGATCGTCAAGCAGGGCGGCCCGGAGCTGGTCGAGACGCTCGAGCAGCGCGGCTACGGCTGGATCAAGGACGAGGTCGCCGCCGCAACCGCCTAGCGGCCGGTGAGGCGACGCAGGGTAACGCGGGGCTACGGCACGATGGCACGGCTACGACAGCTGGCGTGAGCGATGGACGACGAGCTCTACCGCGAGTACATCCTCGAGCACTACAAGCATCCGCACAACTTCGGCGAGCTGCCGGAGCCCGACCTGCAGTTCGCGGACTCCAACCCGCTCTGCGGCGACGAGCTGCAGATCCAGCTCCAGGTCGATGACGGTCGCGTCGAGGATGTGCGCTTCAGCGGCCAGGGCTGCGCGATCTCGCAGGCCGCGGCGTCGATGCTCACCGACGAGATCAAGGGCAAGACGATCGAGGAGGTCATGGCGCTGGACCGCGACTTCGTGCTGGACCTGCTCGGAATCCCGATCTCCGCGACACGCATGAAGTGCGCGATGCTCTCGCTCAAGGTCGTCAAGAGCGCCGGCCTGGGTGCCGCCGTCGCCTGGCCCGACGACGGCACGTCCGACTCCGTTACAATGAAATCCTAGTGGCGAAGTCGGACTTGACCTCCCAGACCGTAGACGTCTGCCCCCTCGCCGAGCTGCCGCCCGGAGAGCGTCGCATCGTGCAGGCGGGCGACCTCGAGATCGGCGTCTTCAACTGCGCCGGCACGCTGTACGCGATCGAGGATCGCTGCTCGCACGACGACGGCCCGCTCGCCGAGGGGCCCTTCGACGAGGCGGCCTGCACCGTCGAGTGCCCGCGGCACGGCTCGCTGTTCGACCTGCGCAGCGGCTCCCCCCGGACACTGCCGGCCTATGTGCCGGTCGAGACCTTCCCCGTCCTCGTCGAGGACGGCATGATCAAGCTGGAGGTGGACTGACATGGCGACGCCCGAGACGCTCACCGAGCAGCGCGAGCTGGCCGGCATCAACGCCGACTACACCGAGCGCTTCGGCTTCCACGACGCCGAGAACTACCTCTACAAGGCGCCCAAGGGGCTCACCCGCGAGATCGTCGAGAAGATCTCGGAGTTCAAGTCCGAGCCGCAGTGGATGCGCGATTTCCGCCTCAAGGCGCTCGACCACTTCCTCGCGCGGCCGATGCCGACCTGGGGCTCGCCCAAGCTCGCCGAGGTCGACTTCGACAACATCCACTACTTCGTGCGCGCCTCCGAGCGCGCCGAGCGCAGCTGGGACGACGTGCCCGACGACGTCAAGCGGACGTTCGACCGGCTCGGCATCCCCGAGGCCGAGCGCAAGTTCCTCTCCGGCGTGGGCGCGCAGTACGAGTCTGAAGTGGTGTACCACCAGGTGCGCGAGGACCTCGAGCGCCAGGGCGTGATCTTCCTCGACATGGACAGCGCGCTGCGCGAGCACGAGGAGCTCGTGCGCGAGCACTTCGCCACGATCATCCCGCCCAACGACAACAAGCTCGCCGCGCTGAACTCCGCCGTCTGGTCGGGCGGCTCGTTCGTCTACGTGCCACCGGGCGTCCACGTCGAGCTGCCGCTGCAGGCCTACTTCCGCATCAACACGGAGAACATGGGCCAGTTCGAGCGCACGCTGATCATCGCCGACGAGGGCTCCTACGTGCACTACGTCGAGGGTTGCACCGCGCCGACCTACTCGTCGGACTCGCTGCACTCAGCGGTCGTCGAGCTGCTCGCCAAGCCGGGGGCGCGGATCCGCTACACGACCGTGCAGAACTGGTCGACCAACGTCTACAACCTCGTCACCAAGCGTGCCATCGCCCAGGCGCACGCGACGGTCGAGTGGGTGGACTGCAACCTCGGCTCCAAGCTGACGATGAAGTATCCCTCGGTCTACCTGATGGGCGAGGAAGCCCACGGCGAGATCCTCTCGATCGCCTTCGCCGGCAACGGCCAGCACCAGGACGCTGGCGGCAAGATCGTTCACGTCGCACCCAGGACGACGTCGAACATCTTCGCCAAGTCGATCTCCAAGGACGGCGGGCGCTCGAGCTACCGCGGGCTGCTGGAGATCGCCAAGGGCGCAACCGGGTCGCACTCGAAGGTCGTCTGCGACGCGCTGCTGCTCGACGAGGACTCCCGCTCGGACACCTATCCGACGATCCGGATCGGCGAGGACGACGTCAACGTCGCCCACGAGGCGACCGTCTCGAAGGTCGGCGAGGAGCAGCTCTTCTACCTGATGTCCCACGGCCTGCCCGAGGACGAGGCCTCCAAGCTGATCGTCAATGGCTTCATCGAGCCGATCGTCAAGGAGCTGCCGATGGAGTACGCCGTCGAGATGAACCGGCTGATCGAGCTGCAGATGGAAGGCAGCATTGGCTGAGGCCACGCTGCCGGCCACGCACGAGCCCGATTGGTTGAGCGAGCGCCGCCGCCGCGGCGCGCAGCTCAGCGCGACGCTGGAGCTGCCGACGACGCGCACCGCGGGCTGGGAGTTCACCGATCTCGCCGGCCTGGAGCTCGACGCCTTCGTCCCCGCCGACGGCGGTGACGCCAGCTGCATCGAGCGTGCCGCGCGGCTGTTCGAGGCCGTGCCCGGTGCGCTCGCGCTGGAGCAGGTCGATGCGCTGGCGCTGGACGGCACGGCTGGCGTGGGCGCAGACGCGCCGGCGGGCGCGGCTGACGCGGACACGAACGCGACTGGCGCGGACATGAATGCGGCTGAGGCGACGCCGACCGCGCCGCTGGTCATGCCGCTGTCGCTGGCCGTCGAGCGTCATCCCGACCTGGTGCGCGCGCATCTGGGCTCGATCGTGACCGCCGAGGATCCCTTCGTCGCGCGCAACGAGGCCGCCTGGGTCGGTGGGGCGTTCGTCTACGTGCCGCGCGGCGTCCGGCTGGAGGTTCCGATCCTGATCACGGCGATCCAGGACGCCGACGGCGCCGCCGTCAACTGGCGCACGCTCATCGTGCTCGAGGAGGGCGCCGAGGCGGAGATCTGGGAGCAGTACGTCGACACGGCCGGCAGCGATGGCGCCGCGGCGGCCAACCGCGCGGCCGCCGAGGACAATGGCGCGGCCCCTCGGGGCAGCGGCCCGGCGAGCCTCTTCAACACCGTCGTCGAGCTGTCGATCGGCCCCAACGCCCACCTGCGCTACGTCAACGGCCAGGGCCTCTCGGAGCGCAGCTGGGTGTTCGGCAGCCAGCGCGCCGAGGTCGGTCCCGACGGCTCGCTGGACTGGGCAGCGCTGGGCTTCGGCTCAGCCCGCGGCAAGGTTCGCATGGAGACCAAGCTCGCCGGCGCCGGCTCCCAGGCACGCGTCACCGGCGCCTACGTCGGACATGGCCGTCAGCACCTGGACTTCGACACCACCCAGGAGCACGCCGCGCCGCGCACGACGTCTGACCTCGCCTTCCGCGGGCTGCTGTTCGACCGCTCGACGGCCGTCTGGCGCGGGATGATCCGCGTCGACCCCGGCGCGCAGCAGACCGACGCCTTCCAGGAGAGCCGCAACCTGCTGCTCTCCAAGCGCGCCCACGCCGACGCGATCCCAGGGTTGGAGATCGAGGCCAACGACGTGCGCTGCACGCACGCCGCCGCGGTCGCCCAGATCGACCGCGAGCAGGTCCACTACCTGATGGCCCACGGCCTGCCGCGCCCGCAGGCGACGCGGCTGATCATCGACGGCTTCCTCCAGACGCTCGTCGAGCGCTTCGCCGCTGGGCCGGTGCGCGAGGCGGTTGGCGGTGCGCTCGAGCGGCGCGTCGCGGCGATCCTCGACTAGCGCAGCCTGACTGGCGCGGGCGCCTCGTCGCGTGTCCCGTGGCGAGTTCCTGCAGCCACTCTGATCAGCGCCGGGGCCCCAGCTCGGCGTACGCCCGCGCGACGAGGTCGAGCGATGAGCCCAGCGACAGCCGCCGGGCGTTGACGGCGAACCAGTCGGCCGTGCGCTCGCGCAGTGCCGGCCCCGCGGCCTGCACGCGCCGGATCGCCGCGGCGATGTCCTGTGGGCTCGCCGATGCGGCGATGAAGCCGTTGTGGTCATCTTCGACGAGCTCGGTGGCGGCGTTATCGGGATCGGCGACGACGACGCTGGGAGTCCCGCGTGCGGCGGCCTCGATGACGACGAGCCCGTAGCCCTCGCGGCGGCTGGGCAGCACCATGCACAGCGCATGCTCGAGCGCCCGGTCGACGACGCCCTCGGCGACGAAGCCGTGGACGCTGACCACATCGCCAAGCCCGTGCAGCCCGACCAGCCGTTCGACCTCGGGCCGGTCGGGGCCGTCGCCGTAGATGTCGCAGCGCAGCTCCGGTGGCTCGCCGCCGCTGGCTAGCGCCGTGCCAGACTGCTGCCCGGCGGGCTGCTCGGCCCGTAGGCACGCGATCGCCTCGACCAGCGCGCCAACGCGCTTCTCGGGGATGTGGCGTCCCGCGAAGACGACAACCGGCTCGGCGGGCTTGGGCGTCGGGCGCTGGGCTGGGCCGGCGTAGAGCCCGGCGAGCACCGTCGCCTCGCCGCGCGGACCCTTGTCGCGGGGCCCTTCGCCGCGCGGGCCCTCGCCGCGCAGGCCCTCGTCGCGGAGCCGCCGAGCGTGCAGGTGTGAGAGCACGAACGCTCGTTGACGCGTGCGGATGCAGCGGCGCTGAACGGCCATCCCGATGCGCCCGCCGAGCGGACCGAGATACTCGCGCCAGTAGTCGGGCGTCCAGACCTCGAGCCAGTCGACGACGAGCCGATAGCCACGCAGGGGACGCAGCGCGGCGGCCGCCAGCAGCGAGAAATACGGGAAGGCGGAGGTGTGGACGACGTCGTAGTCCCCGCCGCGGCGCAGCAGGTGCCAGAGCACGCCCAGCCCGAACACCAGCGGCGGCGCGATCCGCCGGCGCCCGCCGACGTAGAGCGCCATGCGCGGCGCGACGGCCCGCACCCGCACCCCCGGCACCTGCGCCCCGCGACCGCGGTCCCACTGGCGCATCGTCACGTAGGTGACCTCATGACCCTCGGCGGCGAGACGCTCGGCGAGGTTGCGGTACCAGCGCTCGCCACCGCCGATCGAATACGGGTAGAGGCAGTCGTAGATCATGCAGACGCGCATCGCGGCTGCAGCCTCGCAGACCTCGCCGACGCGACGTGCTGACTCGGCGCCGACCGCTCCGCTACGATGGCCGCTCGCGCGAGACTTCCCGCGCTCTCACGCGTTCTCTTGTGTCGGGAGCGTCCAACCCCCGGGGACGAGGAGGCTCCGCGCCGATCGCGGCATGACCACCGTCCGAGAGCAACCCGTCGCCATACCCAGCGCCGTTCGCGACGGCGAGCAGCCCGTCGTCTCGGTCGTCATTCCCTGCCTCAACGAGGCCGAGAGCATCAGCGCCTGCGTGGCAGCCGCGCTGCGCGTGATGCATGAGCAGGGCATCGCCGGCGAGGTCGTGGTGGCCGACAACGGCTCGACCGACGGCAGCGACGAGCTCGCCCGCGCCGCCGGCGCGCGCGTGATCCATGAGCTGCGTCGTGGCTATGGCAGCGCCTACCTGGCCGGCTTCGCGGCCGCGCGCGGGCGCTACATCGTGATGGCCGACGCCGACATGACCTACGACTTCGGCGAGATCCCACGCTTCGTGGAGCATCTCGAGCAGGGCGCGGAGATGGTCATCGGCGACCGGATGGACAACATCCACCCCGGCGCGATGCCATGGCTGCACCGCTACGTCGGCAACCCGATCCTGACCGGGATCCTCAACCTCTTCTTCCGCACCGGCGTCAACGATGCCCACTGCGGGATGCGCGCCGTGCGCCGGGACGTGCTGCCACAGCTCGACCTGCGCGCCAGCGGGATGGAGTTCGCATCGGAGATGGTCATCCGCGCGGCCAAGCAGAACCTGCAGATCCGCCAGTTCCCGATCCAGTACCACGCCCGCGAGGGCGAGTCCAAGCTGTCGAGCTTTCGCGATGGCTGGCGCCACCTGCGCTTCCTGCTAGTTCACAGCCCGACCTACCTGTTCATCCTGCCCGGCGCGGCGCTCGCCGGGATCGGCACGCTCGTCGCGCTCGCGGTGCTCGCCCAGGTCGACATCTTCGGGCGGACGTGGCAGCTGCACTCGATGATCGTCGGCGCGCTGCTGATGATCGTCGGCTCGCAGGTGCTGGCGCTCGGGCTCTGCGCACACGCCTACGGGACGTACTTCATGAACGAGCGCGACCGCTGGTTCGATCGCATGCGGGCGCGCTTCAGGCTCGAGCACGGGCTGGCCGTCGGCGGCTTGATCGCGCTGACCGGCCTGGTGATGGGCGGGACGATCGTTGGCATCTGGGTCCACCGCGGCTTCGGCGAGCTGCGCGAGGAGCGCCTCGCGATCCTCGCCGCGGCGCTGATAATCGTCGGCATCCAGATCTTCTTCTCGTCGTTCTTGCTCAGCATCCTGGGCCTGCGCCGAAGCTACGAATGACGGCGGCGCGGGTCGCCGTTGCCGGTGCGCTGACGCTGCTGGCCATCGTCGTCGTGGTGCTGTTGTCGCAATCGGCTCCACGGATGGCCGGCACCAACTCGGTCTTGCTCGGCTCCTACATCAGCACCGTTGCGCCCGGCCAACGGCTCTGCCAGCGCGGCGAGCTGGTCCCGCCCGACACCGCCAGCCTGCGGATCTTCATCGGCGTCTACGGCCACCCTGGAGGGCCGTATGAGCTGACGATCCGCAGCGGCCGACAGCTGGTCGGCAGCGGGCAGGTCGGCGCGGGGCAGCGCGACGGCTATCTGACCGTCCCGGTTGCCCGCGTGACGCGGGCCGTGCCTGATGCGACAGTCTGCATCGCCAACCGGGGGCCGGGGCCGCTGGCGCTTGCCGGCCTGGCAGGCCCACCCACGCCGAGCACCACGATCGGCCAGACCGAGCAGACCGGAACGGTCCAGATCAGCTACATGCGGCGGGGCAGCGAGTCATGGTGGTCGCTGATCCCGACGATCGCCCAACGCTTCGGCGTCGCCAAGGCGGACCTGCTCGGCAGCTGGACGTTCTGGGGCGCGATTGTCGCGCTCCTGGGTGCGTGGGGGCTTGGCCTGTCGGCGATCCTGAGGCGCAGCTGGCGCTGATGGCAACGCTCGCGCCGCAGACGCCTTTGATGGCGAGCGGAGTGGTCGCGTGGCGGTGACGAGCGCCCGCGCACGAGCGCCGCGCGCCCGTGCTGGCAGGGTCGCGCTCGGCCGCGCGGTCGGCCGGCTGCCGCGCAGCGCCTGGCTTTGCGTCGGCGCAGCCGCGCTCAACGTGCTGATCTGGGCTGTGCTCGTACCACCCTTCCAGGTGCCCGACGAGCCGCAGCACTTCGCCTACGTCCAGTATCTCGCCGAGACCGGGAAGCCGCCCCCGAGCACGCCGGGCGCCGTCTTCTCCCCCGAGGAGACCACGGCGCTAAACGCGCTCGAATTCAACCGGGCGGTCCAGAATCCCCAGGGCCGTCCCCCGTGGACCACACTCCAGGCGACCTCGATCGAGCGCACGCTCAACCAGCCACTCGGGCGCCTGAGCCAGGGCGGTCTGAGCAACGCCACCAACAACCCGCCGCTCTACTACGCGTTGAGCGTCATCCCCTACAAGCTCGCCTCGCACAGCGATCTGCTCGACCGGCTGTTCGCCATGCGGCTGCTCTCCGTGCTGCTGGCCTGTGTGACGGTGCTGTTCGTCTACCTGTTCCTGCGCGAGCTGCTGCCGGGCACGCCGTGGGCCTGGACGGCGGGCGCGCTGGCGGTCGCATTCCAGCCGCTGTTCGCTTTCGACTCCAGCGGGGTCAACAATGACGCGGCGCTGTTCGCCGCCTCGGCGGCGCTGTTCTTCGGGCTCGCACGCGCGTTCCGACGCGGTTTGACCACGCGTCGGGCGCTTGGCATCGGCCTGGCGGCTGGGCTCGGCACGGTCTCCAAGGTGACGATCGTTGGCCTGCTCCCCGGTATCGCCATCGGCCTGCTGGTGCTGATCGTGCGCCAATCCCGCCGCGGCGCGGGGCGAGCGAGCGCGATCGCCGGTGGCGCGGCAACGGCGATCGCCGCGCTGCCGGTGGGCGCCTATCTGGTCCTCAACCGCACGAGCTGGGCTCGCGCAGCGTGGACGGGGAATCAGCTCGCTACGACGGCTCCGGGCCAGGGGCACAGCGTCCGGGAGTTCCTCTCGTATCTGTGGCAGTTCTACCTGCCTCACATGCCATGGATGCGCACGCACTTCGGCTATGGCCTGTGGGACATCTGGTTCAAGGGCTTCATTGGCGTCTTTGGCTGGCTGGACTATCGCTTCCCCAGCTGGGCCTACACGTTCGCGGCGGCGCTGTGGGTGCCGATCCTCGCGGCGGTCGCGCTCGCGCTCGTCCGCAGCCGTCAGGCGCTGCGCCGCCGCGCCCCTGAGCTGATCAGCTACATCGTCGCAATGCTCGGCCTGCTCGTGCTGATCGCGATCGCCGGCTACGGGCCGCGCAAGCAGGGCATCCTGTTCGAGCAGGCCCGCTACCTGCTTCCGCTGCTGGCGCTCTACGGCGCCCTGATCGGACTTGCCGCGCGCGGAGTGCCGCGGCGCTGGGGGCCGGCGACCGCCGCGCTGCTGGTCGTTCTGGCGATGGCCCACGGCCTGCTCGCGCAGCTGCTGACCGTCTCGCGCTACTACGGGTAATGTCAACGCGCAACAGGCTCGACGTTGTGCCAGCCGCCGCAGGCCTGGCACGCGGCTGAGAGCTAGCAGCCGAACGGCAGCTCGGCGGCGACCTGCGCCAGCCGGGGCGCGGCGGCGTCGCGCGCCGACGGGAGCAGCTCGAGGCCGGCCGGCCACGCGATGCCGATGTCGGGGTCGTCGAAGGCGATCCCGCGCTCGAGCTCAGGGTCGTAGTAGCTCGAGCACTTGTAGACGACGTCGGCCCACTCGCTCAGGACGCAGAAGCCGTGCGCGAAGCCGACCGGGCAGTAGAGCTCCCGCAGGCGCTCGTCGTCGAGCTGCCAGCCCTGCCAGCGCCCGTGGGTCGGCGAGCCGCGCCGCAGGTCGACGAGCACGTCGAAGATCGAGCCGCGCGCGCAGCGGACCAGCTTGGCCTGCCCCGCGCCGACCTGGAAGTGCATCCCGCGCACGACGCCGCGCGTCGAGCGCGAGTGGTTGTCCTGCACGAAGCTGACATCGATGCCCAGCTCGCGGCAGGCCTGCTCGCGGTAGGTCTCGATGAAGAAGCCACGCCCGTCGCGGTGGATCGTGGGCTCGATCAGCAGCGGGCCGGCGAGCCGCGCCGGTGCCTTGGCGGGATGCCGACCGGTCCGGTCGCCAGCCGCGGCGCGTCGATCGCGCGCGACGCCGCTCATCCAACCGCACCGGCGGCGCTCGCCGCCGGCGCAACCGCCAGGCGCTCGGCCAGCGCGGCGCGGATGCCCCGCTCGACCTGTGCTGCCGCCGCCGCCCAGCTGCGATCGGCCACGAACTCCTGTCCGGCGCGCGAGTGCGACCGCCAGCGGTCTGAGTCCTCGAGCAGGCGCTGGAGCGCGTCGGCGATCGCCATCGGCGTGAACGCCGCCAGCTCGACGGGGCCATCGGCGCCGTAGACGAGCTCGTTGTTGGGTCCCGCGAGGTCCACGCAGGGCAGGCCGCAGGCCATCATCTCCTGGGGGATCAGCGAGTAGTTGGTCATCGACAGCACCAGCCCGACGGTCGCCTCCGAGTAGGCCCAGGCCAGCTCGCGCGGGCTCACGACGCCGAGGAACTCGTGCGAGAACGTCGGCTGCAACGGCTTGCGCGTGCCGAAGGTGACGATCCGCACGTCCGGCCGGCGGCGCTTGAGCTCCTCGAGCGCCAGCACTCCCAGCGGCGTGGCGCGACGGCCGGTGACCCAGCGGCCATAGAAGATCACCGTGTCGCGACGTCGCGCGACGGGCTGGGGCCGGTAGACGTCGTGGTCGACGCCGAACGCGAACGTGCAGCCGCGACCGCCGTAGCGCTCGCTGACCAGATCCAGCAGCCACGGGCTCGCGCAGATCGAGTAGAGCCCCTGCCGGTAGGTGTCCTCCGCCCAGCACGACTCGACGGAGGTCTCGTAGAACTCGCTCTCGTGGTCGTGCACCAGATAGGCGCGCGCGCGGCAATTCTCCAGCAGCAGCGTCGGGAAGACCGTCTGCCAGCCCGTCGCGATCGCGATGTCGGCGCCCCACCAGCGCGCGAAGCCCTTGAGGACGGGCGCCTGGATCGGCACGAAGTGCTCGCGGATTCCACTGCGCGCGACGGCCTCGCGCTCGGCGCTCATGTAGCCGAAGGGGTCGTCGATCCAGATCGAGCAGGTGTGGCCGATCCGCTCGAGCTGGCTGACGATCTGGAAGATCGAGCTGTGCCCCCCGCTGCCGCGCTGCCACGGTGGCACGACGACCGCGATGTGCAGCGGCGTGCGACGCGCGTCGGCCGGCGTCACCGGCGCCAGCGAGGCAGGACCGTCGCGGTAGTAGCGCGCGACCGCCGTGTAGGGATGCGGGTAGTAGGGCTCGCCGCGGACGCGCCGACCGCGCGGAGCGGCGCTGATCGCGGGCTCAGCCGACGCCGACGACGGACCGGCGGCGCGGCCGCGCCCCAACCCGCGACCGGCTGGCCCCAGGTCGGCGGCGCGGCGCTCGAGTGAGATCGCGCGCTGGACCGGCGCGGGCAGGCGCTCGGCGCGCGACCCCAGCGCGGAGAAGACCTTGCGCCCACCGTGGTGCACGACCGCGCGCCCGGTCCAGCGGATGCGCTCGCGTGGCGGGTAACCGTGGGCGGCCATCCAGCGGTTGTCGGCGGCCACCAGCCGGCCCACGGCGGCCGCCGCTGAGCGCGCGCCGAACGGCTCGACGTGGTCGATCGTCTCGCGCAGGCCGCGGTACTCGTCGAAGTAACGCCGCATGAACTCCCAGGCGCCGTAGTCGTGGGCGTGCAGCACGGCGGCAGCCGGGTGGTAGACCTTCGTCCAGCCACTCTCGAGCATCACGCGGCCGAACGCCTGGTCCTCGGCGTAGGCGACCTCGGGGAAGCGGATCTCCTCCCAGCAGGCACGGGCGTAGCAGGCGTTGACGTTCGACAGGAACGTGTTGTCCCCGCGGCGCTGGACGGTCGGGCGTCCGTCCGGCGCGAGGCCGGCGAAGAACTCGGTCAGCTCACGGGCGATCATCGGGCTGGTGTCGGGACGCGGCAGGTGTGGGCCGAACGCCGCGCCGACGCGCCGGTCCAGCGCGAAGGCCTCGCGCATCGCGGCCAGCCAGCCGGGCAGCGGCGTCGCGTCCTGGGTCAGGAAGCAGATCAG
Organism: uncultured Solirubrobacterales bacterium; assembly: GCA_963795555.1. Lineage (GTDB taxonomy): Bacteria > Actinomycetota > Thermoleophilia > Solirubrobacterales > Solirubrobacteraceae > CAWCHZ01. Next base: position 2,204,281 of record CAWCHZ010000002.1, on the reverse strand, counting down.
CTCGCCGCTCGTGCGCTCGGCGCCGAGGTTGCGCGTGCGGCCATGGCCGAACTGCTCTGGGGGGATCTCCAGCAGCTGCGCGCCCGCGGCGCGGGCGATCGCCTGCGAGCCGTCGCGCGAGCCGGAGTCGATCACCAGCACCTCCAGCTCGTCCTGGGCCGCCAGCGCCGCGAGCAGCTCCTCCAGGTAGCGCGCCCCGTTGAGCACGGGGATCACAACCGAGACCGAGCTGCGCGGGGCGCTCATGTCACCCGGCGCTCCCACCTGCCAGCCTGCGCGCAGCCCTGATCGTGCGGCGGACGACGCGAACCACCGCGCGCACGGCGCGCAGTCCCGCCCGCAGCTCGCTGGCGCCCGGCTTCTCCATCAGCGCGTTGAGGTCCAGATGCCAGCGATCGAGCCAGTAGAGGCGGTCCTCGAGGAAGGCGATCGTGCGGTTGGCGCGCGCCGCCTGCTCGCCGAGCTCGAGCTCGAGCTCGGCCACGCGCGCGCGCAGGCGCGCCAGCTCCTCGGTCTCGATCGCGGTCTGGTCGCCGTTGTCGCTGATCGTCATATTCCTACAGGTTCTCGGCGATCCTCGGCGTCTCGCGCCGGTAGACCCAGAACCCCAGCGCAAAGACCCCGAGCGTGACCGCAAGCGGGATCAGCAGGCGCCAGGCACTGCCGAAGACCGCCGCCGCGCTGGGCGCGCCGGGGTCGACGACCGCGTGGCGCATCTGCGTGATCACTATCGCAACGGGGCTGGACAGCAGCACACGCTGCAGCGGCAGCTGGACGCCGAAGAGGTGGAAGTGGGCCGGGTACTTGGTCGCGACGTAGAAGACCGGTGAGGCGTAGAAGCCCGCCTGCAGCAGGATGTCCCAGATCTGGCCGATGTCGCGGTAACGCACGTAGAGCGGCGAGAGCAGCATCGAGATCCCCGTGACGAAGACGAATAGCAGGACGATCATCGGCGCCAGCTCGAGCCAGCTCAGCTGCGGCGTGATGCCGAGGATCAGCAGCAGCGCGAACACCGCGAGCAGGTTGAGCAGCAGGCTGTAGAGCGTCGTGACCGACACCGCGAGCGGCACGACCATGCTCGGGAAGCGCACCTTGCGCAGCAGGTTCTCGCGGTCCAGCAGCGAGCGCATCCCCAGCGACGTGCTCTCGCCGAAGTACTGCCACAGCACCAGCGCGGTCAGCAGGTAGCCGGGGTAGTTGTGGATCCCGTGGCTGAGCGGCAGCACCACCGCGAAGACGACGTACATCACGCCGAAGATCCCCAGCGGGCGCAGCAGCGACCACAGATAGCCCAGCACCGAGCCGAAGTAGCGCAGCTTGAAATCGGTGGCCGCCAGCATCACGGTGAGACTCCAGAAGCGGCGCGGGTCGCCGCCGATCGCCGTGGGGCCGTGATGCCGCGTCTGCACGCGCACCGGCAGCGTGGCGCTGGGCGCCGGGGCGCTCATCCGCGCGTGACCTCCGTCGCGACGCGCGCCGGGGCGCTCATCCGCGCGTGACCTCGACCGAGCAGGGCAGGTCGACCACCCCACCGGACACATGGGTGGCGTGGCTCACGAGCGAGACCATGTCCTCGCGCGCGGCGAGCAGCTCCATCCCGCCGGCGCGCGCGACCGCAACGGTCAGGACATAGCGGCTGGGAGCAAGCAGGTTGTCGAACGCGAAGCGCGCCACCATGGTGCCGTCGGCGCCGAAGGCGCCGGTCTGGGGGTTGGTCCATTCGCTGCTTGCAGCGAATACCGTCGTGCGCGCCTCGTTGCGCAGCGCGATCGTGAAGACCGGGTCGACCGTGGCCTGCCGGAAGGCGACCTCGAAGCAGGCCACGCAGCGCTCGCCCTGGCCGGCCGCGACGATCCGCTCGCCCGCGCCATCCTCGAACCAGGCGGCGAGCACCTCGACGTCCTCGCGCCCCAGCGCCGCGCCGCGCCCATCGTCCTCGGCACCCCGCAGCGACTGGGCGACGGTGTGGCCGAAGTTGACCTCGTTGTAGCGGCGGGCGATCGCCTTGGGCTCGCCGATCTCGAGCATCCGACCCTTCTCCAGCAGCATCGCGCGATGGCAGTAGCGCTCGACCGCGCCCATGTCGTGGGTCACGAAGATGATCGTCTTGCCCTCGTCCTGCAGGCGGTGGAACTGCTCGTAGCACTTCTGCTGGAAGGCGGCGTCACCGACGGCCAGCACCTCGTCGATCAGCAGGATGTCCGCGTCGACCTGGATCGCGACCGCGAAGGCGAGTCGCACGTGCATGCCGGAGGAGTAGTTCTTGAGCTTGAGGTCGACGAAGTCCTCCAGCTCGGCGAAGGCGATCACGTCGTCGAAGCGCTCGCGCGCCTGGCGCCGCGAGAGGCCCAGCATGATCGCGTTGATGTAGACGTTCTCGCGCGCGGTCAGCTCCGGGTTGAAGCCGACGCCCAGCTCGATGAACGGAGACAGGCGCCCGGTCACCTCGATCCGCCCGTCGTCGATGTCGTAGATCCCCGCCAGGCACTTCAGCAGCGTGCTCTTGCCGCTGCCGTTGCGCCCAACGATGCCGAAGAACTCTCCCGCCGGCACCTCGAAGCTGATCTCGCGCAGGGCGCGCAGCTCGTCGACCTCGCGCGCGGCGATCGGATGCAGGACGCGCTGCTTGAAGGTCGTGAAACGCTGCCTGGGCAGGCGAAAGGTCTTGCTGACGGCAGCGACCGAGAGCGCCGTCGGCGCCCGTCGATCGAGCCGCACCGTCGCTGGCGCTTCGATGGTCTCAGAGGGCAAGTCGAGACAAGCTAGCAACGCGGGTGGGCGCCCGGATGCCTCGGCACGCCCCGGCCGCGCCCGCGATGGGCGAGCGCCGGCGCTCAGCGCCCCAGCGACCGACGGGCGAGCGCCGGCGCTCAGCGAGCGAGTGCGGCATCCTTAAGGCATGCTCGCCTCGCTGAGCCCCAACCGCCGCGCCGCGCTGGCGGCCTGGTGGAGCCCCGACGCCGACCGCTTCCGGCGCATCGCGCTGGTCGCGCTCGTGCTGCTGACCGCGATCGTCGCCACCGGCGCCGCGGTGCGCCTGACGGGCTCGGGGCTGGGCTGCCCGGACTGGCCCAAGTGCTACGGCCACACGGTCGCCCCGCTCAAGACCCATGCGCTGATCGAGTACGGCAACCGGCTGATCTCGGGGCTGGTCGGGATCGTCACGCTGGCGACGGCGCTGCTCGCCTGGCGCCGGCGGCCGTTTCGCCGCGACCTCGCTCTCCTCGCGCTGCTGCTGCCGCTGGGCGTCCTCGCCCAGGCCGTGCTGGGCGGCTTCACGGTCCGCCACCGGCTCGCGCCGGGCTACGTGATGGCCCACTTCGGCCTGTCGATGATCCTGCTGATCGCCGCGGTCGCGCTCGCCTGGCGCGCGACCCACGAGCCCGGCAGCCGGCCCCGGGCGCGTGACCGGCGCGCCGTCTGGACGGTGCGCGCGCTGCTGCCGCTGGGCGCGGTGACGATCTTCGCCGGCACGGTCGCCACGGCCGCCGGACCCAACGCCGGGGGCTTCGGTGCGCAGCGCATCCATCGGCTCACCTTCAAGGGGGCCGACACGCTGAGCTGGACGATCCACCAGCACGCCGCGATCGCGGCGCTGTTCGGCGTCTGCGCGCTGGCGACCTGGTTCGCGCTGGGCCGCTGGGGCGCCGACGCCAAGCTGCGCGACGCCGTCAGCGCGCTCGTCCTGCTGCTCGCCGCGCAGGGGCTGGTCGGCAGCGTCCAGTACGAGCTGCACCTGCCCGGCGAGATGGTCTGGATCCACGTGACGCTCGCCACGCTGAGCTGGCTCGCGCTGCTCTGGTCGGCGGCGGCGGCCGGGCGGCTGGCGCCCCGGGCGGTGAGCGTGGCGGCGCCCGCGGGGCACGCGAGGGCGACGCAGGAGCGGGCCGCGCGGCACCGGCCCCACGCGCCGACGGGCGAGGGCGTCGCGGCTCCCTGAGCGTCGGCTCTTCGGCTGCGTCGGCGCCGGCCCCCAGCCGCGCCGCTCGCTAGTCTGCAGGCCCGTGAAGGCCGTGATACTCGCAGGCGGGCTGGGCTCACGCCTCAGCGAGGAGACCACCGTGCGCCCCAAGCCGATGGTCGAGATCGGCGGCAAGCCGATCCTCTGGCACATCATGAAGATCTACTCGGCCCACGGGATCGAGGAGTTCGTGATCTGCCTGGGCTACAAGGGCTACATGATCAAGGAGTACTTCGCCAACTACGCGCTGCACACCTGCGATGTCACGCTCGACCTCGGCGGCGGCTCGATGCAGGTCCACCGCTCCACCACCGAGCCCTGGAAGATCACGCTCGTCGACACAGGCGAGCAGACGATGACCGGTGGCCGCCTCAAGCGCGTGATGTCTTACGTCGGCGATGACGACTTCTGCTTCACCTACGGCGACGGAGTCAGCGATCTCGACATCGGCGCGCTGATCGCCTTTCACCGCGAGCAGGGCGCGCTCGCGACCGTGACCGCCGTCCAGCCGCCCGGTCGCTTCGGCGCGATGGACATCGACGGCGACCGCGTGCACAGCTTCGAGGAGAAGCCCCGCGGCGACGGCAGCTGGATGAACGGCGGCTTCTTCGTCCTGTCGCCCGGCGTCGATCGCTATCTCGGCGGCGATGGCACCGTCTGGGAGCAGGAGCCGCTGCGCGACCTCGCCCGCGACGGTCAGCTCGCCTGCTTTCGCCACGAGGGCTTCTGGCATGCGATGGACACGCTGCGCGAGCGCAGCCAGCTCGAGCAGCTGTGGACGGAAGGCCGCGCTCCGTGGCGCACCTGGGCATGAGCCAACCTCTGATCGCGACCCACCAATGACCGACCGCGCGATCCGCTGATGAGCGGCGCCGTCGATCCGGCCTTCTGGAGCGGCCGTCGCGTGCTGATCACCGGGCACACCGGCTTCAAGGGCGCCTGGCTGTCGCTCTGGCTGAGCACGCTGGGAGCGCGCGTGACCGGCCTGTCCAACGACGTGCCGACCAGCCCGTCGCTGTTCGAGCTCGCGCACGTGGCCGATCAGCTTGAGGACCTGCGCGTCGACGTGCGCGATTATGCGGCGCTCGACGAGGCGGTTCGCTCCGCCGACCCGGAGGTGCTGATCCACATGGCCGCCCAGCCGCTGGTGCGCGCGTCGTTCATCGATCCGCGCGCCACCTACGAGATCAACGTGATGGGGACCGTGAACGTCCTCGACGTCGTGCGCCGCGCGGGCAACGTGCGCGTCGTCGTCAACGTCACCTCCGACAAGTGCTATGAGAACCGCGAGTGGGAGTGGGGCTACCGCGAGTCCGAGCCGATGGGTGGCCACGATCCATACTCCAACTCCAAGGGCTGCGCCGAGCTGGTGACAGACGCCTTCCGGCGCTCCTTCTTCTCCGACCCCAAGGGCACGCGGCTTGCCTCCGCGCGTGCCGGCAACGTGATCGGCGGCGGTGACTGGGGCGCGGAGCGACTGGTCCCCGACGTGATGCGCGCGGCGCTGGCAGGCGAGGCGGTGGGTGTGCGCAACCCCAACGCGATCCGTCCCTGGCAGCACGTGCTCAACCCCTTGAGCGGCTATCTGGTGCTCGCGCAGGCGCTGTGGGAGGAGCCACGGCTCGCGGGCGGCTGGAACTTCGGACCGGCCGACGAGGACGCTCGTCCGGTGCGCGCGATCGTCGAGCAGCTGGCCGAGCGCTGGAACGGCGAGCTGCGCTGGAGCGCCGAGCCCGGCCCGCATCCCCACGAGGCTCACTACCTCAAGCTGGACTCCTCACGGGCGCGGATGCTGCTCGGCTGGCAGCCCGCCTGGGCGCTTGACGACGGCCTGGACGCGGTCGTCGACTGGTACGGCGCCTACGCCGAGGGCGACGACATGCAGGCCGTCACGCTGCGCCAGATCGAGGCCTTCCAGGCGGCGAGCGTGGTGGCATGAGCGAGTCGACGCTCGAGCGCGGCAGCCCAACGGCGCAGCAGGCTCGCGAGCCGACGCCCTGCCGCTGCTGCGGCGCGCCGCTGACCGAGACGTTCGCCGACCTCGGCATGTCGCCGCTGGCGAACTCCTACCTGCCGCCCGAGCGCGAGCACGCAATGGAGCCCTTCTACCCGCTGCACGCGCTCGTCTGCTCGGGCTGCTTCCTCGTGCAGCTCGAGCAGTTCGAGTCGCCCGATCGGATCTTCTCCGACTACGCCTACTTCTCGTCCTACTCGACGACCTGGCTCGATCACGCGCAGCGCTACGTCGCGGGGGTCATCGAGCGCTTCGAGCTCGACGAGCGCAGCCAGGTGGTCGAGCTGGCATCCAACGACGGCTACCTGCTGCAGTATTTCCACGCGCGCGGGATCCCGGTGCTCGGCGTCGAGCCGGCCGCCAACGTCGCCCAGGTCGCGATCGAGAAGGGCATCGACACGCATGTCGCGTTCTTCGGTCGCGAGACGGCCATGGCGCTCGCCCCGCGCGCCGCGGCCGACCTGATCGTCGGCAACAACGTGCTCGCCCACGTGCCGGACCTCAACGACTTCATCGCGGGGATGAAGCTCCTGCTCAAGCCGGGCGGAGTGATCACGATGGAGTTTCCCCACCTGATGCGCCTGATCGACGAGAGCCAGTGGGACACGATCTACCACGAGCACTTCTCCTACTTCTCCTTCCTGACCGCCCGGCGTGCCTTCGCCGCGCACGGCCTGCGGCTGTTCGACGTCGAGGAGCTGCCGACACACGGGGGCTCGCTGCGAATCTACGCCTGCCATGACGACGAATCCTCACGCGGCGAGAGCGATCGCGCCCGCGAGCTGGCCCAGCGCGAGCGCGCGGCCGGCTACGAGCGCCTGGAGACGTACACGAGCTACGGCGCGCGCGTGGTCGAGGACAAGCGCCAGATCCTCCGGTTCCTGATCGACCTCAAGCGCGCCGGCAAGCGGATCGTCGGCTACGGTGCGCCGGCGAAGGGCAACACCCTGCTCAACTACTGCGGCGTGCGACGGGACTTCATCGACTACACCTGCGACCTGAACCCGCACAAGCAGGGCCACTTCCTGCCGGGAAGCCATCTGCCGATTCGTGCGCCCGAGGCGATCAGCGAGGACCGCCCGGACGTCGTGTTGATCCTGCCGTGGAACCTGAAGGACGAGATCATGCGGCAGCTCGACTTCATCCGCGCGTGGGGCGGGCGGTTCGCGGCGCGCACGCCCGAGCTGACACTGCATCCGTGAGCGAGCCGCGCAAGCTGCGCAAGTCAAGCCGGAGGTGAGGAGTTGAAGTTCATCGAGACCCCGCTCGAAGACACCTGGGTCATCGACCTCGACGTGATCGAGGATGTGCGTGGCTGGTTCGCGCGCTCCTATGACGAGCGCGCCGCGCGCGCGCACGAGATGGACCCCGCGGTCATCCAATGCAACATCTCCTTCAACCGTCGTCGCGACACGCTGCGCGGGATGCACTATCAGATCGAGCCATACGGGGAGCCCAAGCTGATCCGCTGCGTGCGCGGCGCGATCTTCGATGTCGGCATCGACCTGCGACCGCGCTCGCGGAGCTACTGCAAGTGGTATGGCGTGGAGCTCAGCGCGGACAATCGCCGCGCCTTCTACCTCCCTCCCGGGTTTGCGCACGGCTTCCAGACGCTCACCGACGACACCGAGATCCACTACCAGATGGGCGCTGCCTACGAGCCCGAGGCCACGCGCGGGGTGCGCTGGGATGACCCGCTGTTCGGGATCACCTGGCCCGAGCCGGCCGGCGAGCGCCTGATCTCCGAGCGCGATCGCAGCTACCCCGACTACGTCCGCCTGCCCAATCCCGAGGAGGAGCTCGAACGGGAGATCGCGCTCGAGGAGCTGGGCCTGGTCTACGACGAGGGTCAATTCGAGCTGCGCGACGACGATCCATTCGATCCGCGCCGGGGATGAGCGCGGCGCTGCCGGTGGCCGGGGTCACCGTGCGACGCACGGGCTCCGGCCGCAGCCGCCGATGAGCACTCGGGTGGCCTGCCCACTTTGCGGCGCGGGCTCCGAGCACGCGTTCACCGTCACCGACCGCAACCGTGCGATCACCGACGCGCGCTTTGCCTACCGTCGCTGCACGAGCTGTGGAACGCACTTCATCGAGCAGGTGCCGGAGGATCTCGGCCGCTACTACCCGGAGGAGTATTATCCCCTCCCCGAGGCCGCGCAGCTCGATCAAGCGGCGGCGCTCGACGCCGAGAAGCTGACCTTCATCACACCCTTCGCGACTGCCGGCAGGCTCGTGGAGATCGGCGCTGGCTGGGGCCTTTTCGCCCACGCCGCCCGACGCGCTGGCTTCGACGTAACGGCGATCGAGATGGACTCCCGCTGCTGCCGCTATCTCGCGAGCACCATTGGCGTATGCGCCATCAACTCCGGTGCTCCGGCCAACGAGCTGGCAGGGCTCGAGTCTAGTCGCGTGATCGCGCTCTGGCAGGCAATCGAGCATCTGCCGGATCCCCACGTCGTGCTGCGCGCGACGGCGGACAATCTCGAGCCGGGTGGGATCCTTGTCGTTGCGACGCCGAATCCGACATCCCTGCAGTTTCGGCTGCTGCAAGAACGGTGGGTTCACCTCGATGCCCCGCGGCATCTGCACCTCATCCCGGCCTCCGCGTTGATCGCCCACGCCGCCGCGTTGGGACTGCAGCTGAAGTTGCTCACGACCGCCGACGCGGCTGGGCGAGAGTGCAACCGCTTCGGCTGGGAGTGCGCCCTGCGTCGCCATCCCGCTTCGCGGGCTCCGCATGTGATCTCGACGACTGGATCAAAGCTGCTGGAGCGCGTGCTTCGACCGATCGAGCAGCGCGGACTGGCAGGATCGATCTATACCGCGGTGTTCGTGAAGGCCAGCGCGACCGCAACGACTGAACGGTGAGCAGCGAGGCGCCCAGCCAGACAGCCACGCCCGGCGACGACGACCTGCTCGCCACGCCAGACGCAGGTCCCGCCGCAATCCGCGGGGGCGCCGTGCGGGTGGGCGGATATCTCGCTGGAGCGCTGATCAGTGCCATCTCGGCAGCGCTGCTGTTTCGCCATCTCGGCGTCGTGGGCTTCGGTGTCTACACGATCGCGCTATCCCTGGTCGCGGTGGTCGACGGGCTGTCGGATCTCGGGCTGACCGCAATCGGCGTCCGCGAGCTGTCGGTCCTCAGGGGACCAGCGCGCAGGGAGCTCGCGCGCAATCTCCTCGGGCTGCGGGTCGCGCTGACGGTCATCGGGGTGGCTGTGATGATCGGGTTCTCCGCCGTCGTCGGTTATCGCCCTGTTGTGGTGAAGGGAGTGCTGCTGGCGGGTACAGGCCTGCTGCTTCAGTCTTGCCAGGCGTCTCTCGGCATCTCGCTGATGAGCCGTCTACGCCTGGGCTGGGTGACGGCGATCGACCTGTTGCGCCAGGTCGTCACCGTGTCGCTGATCGTGGCGCTCGTGTTGATCGGAGCGCATCTGCTGGCCTTTCTGGCCGTACCGATCGCCGCCGCCGGTACGGCCCTTGTCGCAACTGCGTTGCTCGTCCGCGGTGACGTCCCGCTGGTCCCGGCGTTCGAACGCCAGCGGTGGCGCGCGTTGATCAGCGTCGTGCTGCCGTACTCCGTGGCGGTCGCGGCCGCCACCATCTACTTCAGGATCGCCATCGTCCTCGTGTCCCTGCTGGCCAGCGCCCGCCAGCTCGGCTTCTTCAGCGCCTCGTTTCGCGTCATCGAGGTGCTTCTGCTCGTACCGGGTCTGCTCGCCGGATCGGTGCTGCCGATCTTCGCTCGAGCAGCGAGCGAAGATCCCGAGCGCCTGCGTTATGCCGTCGATCGAGTCTTCAGGGTGACGTTGATCATCGGCGCGGGCACGACACTGGCGCTGGGCGTGGGCGCGCGGCTGGCGATCGAAGTCCTGGGCGGAGCGAGCTTCCGCCCAGCCGCGGCGATCTTGGCCGTCCAAGGGATCGGGCTCGGCGCCGCCTTCGTCGGGACTATGTATTCGAACGTCTTGCTCAGCTTGCGGCGCTATCGCGAGATCCTGATCGTCAACTGCGGTGCGCTGCTGGTCGGCAGTGGATTGGTGGCGGGCCTGGTCAGCGTGGACGCCGCGCGAGGCGCCGCGATCGCAACCGCCGCGACCGAGACCTGCGTGGCGATCGCCAGCGCGCTGTTCGCTGCCCGCGCCGACGCTCGTCTCGCCCCTTCGCTGGAGGTGGTGCCGCGTGTCGCGCTCGCTGCCGCGATCGGAGCCGCCGCCGTGCTCATCCCCGCCCCGCTGGTGGTGCGACTGGTGATCGCCATGCTGCTCTACCTGGGATTGCTGATAGCCCAACGGGCGATACCGCCGGAGGTGATGCACGAGCTGCGTCAACTGCACCCTCGCTATGCTCGCACGCGCGTTGACCGTCCGGCCTGAGAATCTTCCCCGGCCCGAGAACCGCCGATGACTCGCGTCCTCGTCACCGGCGCCAGCGGCTTCATCGGCGTTCACGCCGTGGAAGCGCTGCTCGAGGCGGGCCACGAGGTGCACGCGGTGAGCACCACGCGACGCGCAATCGCGGGAGCGGCCTGGCACGTCGCAGACCTGCTGGACCCCGCGAGCATCGAGTCGCTACTCGCGGCCGCGCGGCCTGAGAACCTGCTGCATCTGGCCTGGTACGCCGAGCACGGAAGCTTCTGGACATCGCCCGAGAACGTTCGTTGGGTGGAGGCGACACTGCACCTGCTGCGCTCCTTCCACGAGATCGGCGGCCGGCGCGCGGCGCTGGCGGGCACCTGCGCGGAATACGCCTGGGGCTACGGGCGCTGCGTGGAGGAGCGCCCGCCGGATGCAGCGTCTGACGCCCCCCCAGCAATCCTGCCGGCGCCCACCCCGCTAGCGCCGGCAACGCTGTATGGAGCGGCCAAGCACGCAACGCATCTGGTCGCCGAGGCATATGGGCGCGAGATCGGGCTCGAGCTGGCGTGGGGGCGCATCTTCTTCCTCTACGGACCGCGCGAGGCGCCAGGTCGCTTGGTGCCATCGGTTGCTCGTGCGCTGCTGACCGGCCAGGAGGCCGCTACGACCGCTGGGACCCAGGTGCGCGACTTCATGCACGTCGCGGACGTGGCGCGCGCCTTTGTGGCGCTGCTGGACAGCGCGGTGTGCGGCGCCGTCAACATCGCCTCCGGAGAAGGCATCGCGATCGCCGACCTGGTTCGACTCGTCGCCGAGCAGGCGGGCCGTCCGGAGCTGCTGCGGGTCGGAGCGTTGCCCCAGCGACCAGGCGAGCCGCCCGAGCTGGTCGCCGACGCTACCCGTCTGTCTGAGGACGTGGGGTTCACGCCCCGCTTCACACTAACGACGGGTGTGGCCGACACGGTCGAGTGGTGGCGTGCCCGGCTAGCCGACACGATCGCAACACGCGACGCAGTCCAGCCGCGTCCAGCCCATCTAGCGCGATGACTGGAGGCGGTGCCTGGCTGGCCGACGCGGCGCTCGCGAGCGACCTGAACGCGCCCCTGCGCCTCGTGCACCTCGTGCGCCAGGTCAATGGCCCCGAGCCATTGGAGCGCTTCCTGGACTCCTATCGCGAGCACGATGCGGGCGTCGAGCACCAGCTCGTGCTTCTGTTCAAGGGCTTCGAGTCGCAGTCGGCGGCGACGCCCTACCGCGAGCGCGCCGGCGAGCTGGATGCCGAAGCCATCTTCGTCCACGACGAGGGCTTTGACCTGGATGCCTACCTGACCGCCGCGGCGGAGCTCGGAGCGGGGCGCTACTGCTTCGTGAACTCCTTCAGCCGCGTTCTGGCAGCCGGCTGGCTGCGCCAGCTGGACGATGCCCTGCACGAGCCGCGCGTCGGGCTCGTGGGCGCGACCGGCTCGTGGGCGAGCGCTCGCTCATACATGTATTTCGCGCTCGGACTGCCGAGCGCATACCGAGCCGTCTATCCGAGCCGCCGGGAGACACGCGCGGAGTTCCGGCGTGTCGAGGAGGCGCGTACGGGCGAGACCGGCGGCAGCTTGCTCACGATCGCCCGACGCAAGGCCGCGACCGCTCGGGCGCTGGCCGAGCTGGCCGTCGGCTTCCAGCGCTTCCCGGCCCATCACATCCGCACCAACGCCTTCGCGACGACAAGTGGCGTCCTGCAGGCACTGACGACCGCACGCCTGCGCCGGAAGGTCCACGCCTACCGGCTGGAGCATGGTCGCCGCAGCTTCACGCGGCAGGTTGAGTTGATGGAGCTGCGAGCGGTCGTCACCGGCCGCGACGGCGTCATATACGGGCGCGACGACTGGGCCGAGAGTGAGACGTTCTGGCAAGGAGAGCAGGCAAACCTTCTCATCGCCGACAACCAGACCGAGCGCTACGCCCACGGCGACCTTGCGACCCGTGAGCTGCTGGCGCGGTTTGCCTGGGGGTCAGCGGCGCGGCCCACGTTGCCTGAGATTTGACCGCACTGACCTCTGGGTCGTCGCTACGGGGCCGGTTGACGACGCTAGAGCGCGCTGTTGGACCAATTGGACCCGTTCCACGACCACAGCCACATTCTGCCGTCGGCGCCGACGTAGTAGACCCACTGACTGCCGCTCGAGACGTCACGCAGGACAGTGGGGCTCGCGCCGGAGGCCGCCAGCTCGCCGGTCAGCTTGCCGTTGGTCCAGCTGGATCCGTTCCACGACCAGTACCACATGTTGCCATCCGCACCGACGTAGTACACCCACTGATCACCGGTCCCAACGTCGCGTACGACCGTCGGGCTCGCGCTCGAAGCGGCCTGCCCGCCTGCCAGCTTGTTGTTCGTCCAGCTCGAGCCATTCCACGACCACGACCAGACGTTTCCATCAGCACCGATGTAGTACACCCACTGGCTACCCGTCGCCACATCACGCACCGCGGACGGGCTAGCGCTCGACGCGACATTCTCGCCGGCGAGCTTGCCATTCGTCCAGCTCGAGCCGTTCCATGACCAGTACCAGAGGCTGCCATCAGCGCCGACGTAGTACACCCACTGGTCACCGCTACCGACATCGCGTAAGACTGTCGGGCTTGCGTTCGCCGCGGCCTGTCCCCCTGTCAGCTTGCCGTTCGTCCAGCTCGTCGCGTTCCACGACCAGTACCAGAGATTGCCGTCAGCGCCGATGTAGTAGACCCACTGGTATCCGGTCGTCTGATCGCGCACGACGCTCGGGCTCGCGTTCGCCGCGGTCTGTCCACCTGTCAGTTTGCCGTTCGTCCAGCTCGACCCATCCCAGGCCCAGTACCAGACGTTCCCGTCCGTGCCGTCGTAGTAGAGCCATTGATCACTGGTCGGGACGTCTCTGATTACGCTTGGCCCGATCAAGCTGCTCGCCGCCTGGCCGCCGGCGAGCTGGCTGTTCGACCAGCTCGAGCCATTCCATGACCACGAACCGATCTGGCCACTGGTTACGTAGTAGACCCATTGAGACCCACTGGGCACGTCGCGCGCTGCTGGACGGCTGCTCGAGTCAGCCGCCGGTGCATGGGTCACATCAGAGAGCGAGCACTGGTTCTGCGCATCGTCCCACAGACCCTGCACATACGACCCGTTGGACAGGACATCATCGCCAGATGCGCAGATGTCCGCGATCTCGTAGCCGGTGGTGTCGCTCGTGTACCACGTGTCGAGCTGTGGATCCGTGGCGCTCTCGCTGTACTCGTGCGCCGCGAGCATCGAGGTCACGTGGTTGACATTGAAGTTCGGGTCATAGCCCGAGCACCCGTTGTCGAACGGCTGGTCTCCAACGTACGGGACGAACGTGTAGCTCGAGCCGCCCGAGTCGATGCCATGGTAGGCGCAGAACTTCGAGCCAAAGCCCGACGCGTACGTGCTCCCCGGAGCGGTGAGCACGACGAACTGCGCATCGAAGCTGCGCGTCCAACCCCTGGCCGAGATCATCGACGCCACCTCGCTGGTGATCGAGCTGTCGCTCACCGACGATGGCGCCGACACGCCGGTGTCTGTGTACGCGGCGGCTACGTCGACGCTCGACGAGATAAAGCCATGCGCATCGTAGTACTGGGTCAATATGCCCTGATAGGCGGAGCCTGCCAGCCCGTCGTACATGTTGATGAGCTGCTGACGCAGCGTGGCCCCCGTGCCGTTCCAGTTGCTGCCCCAGAAGATCAGATACAGAGTAGGCGTGTGCTGCACTCCCCTGCCAGCGGCATGGAACAGCAGCGGCGGGGTCGGGCAGTAACCCGGATTGCAGACACGACCGAGCTCTCCACGTCTGTGGGGCAGCACCGTCGGGTGCTTGCCAGGCGGAAGGCTCGGCAAGATGTGCGTTCTCGGCCGCGGCGCCGCCACCGCTGACACGGATCCCAGCAACAGCCCGACAACGGCCAGGCCTATGACAAGCGCTGTGCGTAGACCTTCGCGGCGGCTGTCCCTCTCGGTGGTCTGCCGCCTTGCCGTCGGGCCGTGACTCATGTTGAGACTCCGTGATTGCACGTTGGCGTGCTCCACCCAGCGTCGGCCGGATGTCCGCCCCTTGACACGTCGGCAGGAACTATTACTTCACCGAGCCCACCCCTGTCATAGACTCGCGGCTGGGCGACCGGTGGCGGGCAATGGGTCCCATGAATACACCGATCGGTTGATGCGCTGTGCTGCGGCCACAGCCCGTCTGGCTCAGTGCCAGCGCCCGGCGACCGGGAGATCGGTCGACAACCCGTAGCCCTGAACGACAATGTCGGCCGAGCCCTACGCCGGCGCGCGATCCCTCTACTGCCCCGGGTTGACCTCGCGCCAGGTGTTCTGCACGATCCCGGCCGTGCCGAAGCCGGTCACGTTGTTGACGATGTTGCTGTCGTATTGGATGTTCAGCTTGCTCTCGCCCGCAAGCAGCTCGCCCGCGCCATCGATCGCCACGCCACCGTGGATCGTGACATTGCCCTTCTGGTTGAAGAGCACGGCATTCGAGTTGGTCGGGTTGGTGATGTAGATGATCCCGTAGAAGTCGGTGTTGCCGCTCATCTGCAGGCTGCCGCCATCGATGATCAGGATGCCCGGGCTCGACTGCGGGAACGACCAGCTGATCGAGCACTGGCTGGTCGTCTGGATGTAGACCACCTTGGCGCCGCTGGGCGGGCTGCCGCTCGGACAGCTCGTGTAGTAGGAGCTGGTGGACTGCGCGTTCTCCTGCAGCAGCGACAGGTCGCCGGCCGTAATCGCGGTTGTCGCGGGATAGTTGAGCGTGTAGCTGCCCGGTGGGTCGACCTGCCCCTTGCTGGGGTTGTAGTTCAGGCAGCTGCTGGGCGGTGCCTGACTGCAGCGCACCTGGACTGCGCCAACCTGACCCGTGTTGGGGTCCTTGGTCTCGATGATGATCTTCTTGCCGTTGTTGCCGGTGGCCATGGAGCCGGCCGTGACCGCCGAGGAGGGGAAGTTGACGTGATGCTGCTCAACCTGGACGAGCGCGACGAGCGTGCGCGTCTGCTTGTTGACCGTCGCCTGCGCGCGCACCCACATGCGCCCGTCCGGGGTGGTGGTCGTCCCCGGCCCCCCCTGATCCCAGCATGCCGGTGTCAGAGCGGCGGAGCAGGTCGGGTTGGCGAGGAAGCTGGACGACAGATAGAGGTTGCCGTCGCTCCAGGAGTCATCGCGCACCTGCGTTGTCCATGTCGCGCCGCGCGCGATGTCCGCGCCCGAGAACTGGTTGACGAGCGAGTTGATCGTCTCGCACATTGCGCTGCCGGCGGACGGGCAGCTGGCGGGATAGGCCTGCGCCGCCGATCCCGGCCAGTAGCGCGAGAGCAGGTAGACCTGCGCGTTGAGCGCGCCCTCGGCGACGTTGAACGCCGACTCCTTGGCCTGCTCAATCCCGGACTGATGGGTCTGGCTGTCGCTGAAGGAGAGTGTCGCCAGCCCGACGGCCATCATCAGGAAGATCGACATGACCGCGGTCACCATCGCCCAGCCCTCCTGGCCCGCCAGGCGCCGTGCGATCCGCGTCAATGCTCGCCGCCAGGACGTGCTCGGCACCCCCCGAAGGGACGACCCCCGCCAGGGCGGCGGCGTTCGCGAGCCCATGCTCATGCGCTCACCTGCTGCGTGGACGTGCCGGTCAGGCTGCCGGGATCGGTGACGGTCAGCGTGATCGTGTGCGAGCTACCCTGGGTGACCGGGTCATAGCAGACCACGCTGCTGCAGCCGCTGATCGCGGTGCCGTTGTCGGTCCAGGCGTAGGTCAGCGGCTGGCCCTCGGGATCTGAGGACGCCGAGCCGTCCAGCGCGATCGACCCCGCATTGACCGAGTAGCTGAAGGAGGCCGTCGGCGCCTGGTTCTGGTTGCGCAAATAGACGCCGCTGCTTAGCGATATCTCGTGCGAGTGCACGCCGGCGGTCGTGATGTAGATCGTCGCCGTGATCCCGTAGATCTGCGACGTCGGCGAGCCGGTGGTCCAGCTGGTGGGCGTGAAGGTGAACAGCGGGCGGCTGCCCGTCTGGTTGGAGACGTTGGTCGCCAGCAGCCGCTGGCTGCTGTACGGGGCACCGTAGGGACATGGGGAGCCGAGCGTCGACGGCGAGGCCGGGGTGCTCGCGCTGGTCCATGTCTGCTGCTCGCTGTAGAGCTTGCCGCTGGCGCTCACGCAGTAGCGGACGCGCTTGATGTTGGCGCTGTTGGACGAGCCGTTGGGCGGTGCGTTGGAGTCGACGGTCTGGAAGACCAGGTCATACGGGCCGGCGACGTCGATCGCCTGCGGCCGATCGAATGTCGGGCTGGCGAGGTTGCGCAGCTGGCGGGTGAGCAGGTCGAGCGTGTTGCGCGCGCTGTCCTGGGCATCGTTGCGCGCCTGGTTTGCGACGGCGTTGGAGTTGAAGGCGTCCAGCACGCTGAGCGTGGCGATCACGACGATCACCATCAGCGACGCGGCGATGACCACCTCGATCAGCGTGAAGCCGCGCTCGTCGGACAGGCGCGCGCCCACCGCGCGCATCCGGGCAGCTGCGCCACGCCCGTCGTCAACGGAGCCGGGCCGCCTCATCCCGTCACCGGCCCGGTCTCGGTGGACTCGTTGTAGTGCGTGTCGACCGCCGTCACCCAGTAGCTGTGCTGGGTGCCACCGGTGCTGCCGTCGACGTAGGTGATCGTGTTGCCCGGATTGCCGCCCGTGCCGTTGGCGGTGCGGTCGTAGCGCTCGGCGACCGCCTGACCATCGCGGTAGATGCGATAGAAGGAGATGCTGTCGCCGGGATCGGCATCCTCGCTGGCGGGGTTGCCCGGCGTGCCGGGCACCGTCCAGCTGAGCGTCGAGGTGCCGTCCCCGTTGGCCTTGACGGTGAGGCCAGTCGGCGCGAGCGGCGGGTTGGCGTCCGGCACGACCGTGAGCACCGGCGAGGTGTCGCCGACGCGCAGCGCGTGGTTATCGTCCCGGTCCAGCGCGACGACGTAGTAGTAGAGCGGCGTCAGCGCCGGCGGCGAGGGGTCGATGCAGCTGACCGTCGTGATGTAGGACGGGCTGGCCCCGGCGGCCGGGCAGATCTGGGTGTCGCTGGCGGGGTTGGGCGTGCCGGGGGTGTTGGTGCCGCTGCCGGTCGAGCCGTTGTTGGAGATGCGATAGACGCGGTAGCCGACGATGTCGCCCTCGGCGCTGGCCTCCCACTCGAAGTCGCCGAAGGTTCCGTTGAGGCCGCCGGCGAAGTTCGTGGGAGCAAAGGGCTGGCGGCGGTTGAGCGTGACGGTGAGGAACTGCGTGGCGCTGGCGTTGTTGGCGCTGTCGAAGGCCTGCGCGCTGATCGTGTAGACGCCGTCGAGCGTGGGGGTGGCGGACGCGGTCGTGCCCAGCGCACCGAAGCTCCAGGTGAAGCTCGAGCTGGTCTCGCCGTTGGCCGCGACGTCCTGGTGGACGATCGTGCCGTTGACCAGCCAGTTGACCGCGACGGCCGGGCTGGCCAGCGTCGCGGTGTAGGTGGCGGACGTCATGCTGGCGTTCGCCAGGCCGAAGTAGGTCTGCCCGGTGATCGACGTGATGCGCGGGCCCAGCGAGTCGCCGGGGTTGTTGACGATCGTCGTCTGGCTGGTCGAGTACTGGTGGCCGCGCACGGCCCAGCTGACCGTGACCTGGACGCGCTTGTAGTCGTCGGGCGCGTAGTCGGTCTTCGCAGCTGGGTTGCCGTACTGGTCGACGGGGGTGGCGAGCGCGTCGTTGGCGACGCTGTCGGCGCAGAAGACGTTGGGATCGAGCCCGGTGGTGCCGGCGTTGACCCAGACGCCGTCGCTGGGGTCGTCGACCGAGCAGGCCTGGGCCGTAACCGTGTAGGTGATGCCGCGGCGATCGATCTGCCAGCCCGGGATCTCGGGGTGGGCGTCCGCCAGGCCGCGCTGCTGGATCTGCGTCGTGATCGTGCTCGGGGTCAACTGCGAGTAGGGGACCTCGCGGGCGGTCTCGACCACGTCGCGGATCAGGTTGGTGGCGCCCTCGCGCGCGGAGGTGATCGTCGCCGACGCGTTGGCCTGATCGACGAGCGAGACGGTGCCCAGCACGCCGACGACCATCACCATCGCCGCGATCATCACCTCGATCAGCGTGAAGCCGGCGCTGGAGCGCAGGCGGTCGAGGACAGCCGGGCGAGCGGCTGCGCTCACCGAGCGCGCTCGAGGCGACGGCACCGCGCGGTGCAGCTGCGCCGCCCGCGTGGCTCGGACCCGGACAGCGGCGCGCAGGAGGGCTCCAAGCCCCCCTGCGGCCGTTCTCACCGGTGTCCGAATCGCCCTCAGGTCGCCTTGTTTCCGCTCGCTGACTGATCAACCAGCGTCCGCGCTGCCAGCGGCTGGGTGGCGGGTGCTCCCTTGGCCAGCAGGACGTGGACGACGACCCGATCGCCGACCCGGATGTCGTTGAGCTCGTTGCGGCTGCCCTCGCCGTTGGTGTCGGCGACCCGAAGCTTGGTCAGCTTGACGTCGAAGGTGACGTCCTGGCCGACGTAGGCGTGCGCAGCGTGATTTCCACCGGAAATGGTCACGGTAACCGTCCTGGGGTGGTATCGACCGCTGAGACCTTCCCCTTGAAGGCCAAATTGCGACCGCGGCCGTGGCCCTTGCCGTGCGTGCCTCCCCGCGCACCGCCCACCCCCAGCGCAAGGCGGGCAGGCGACCGGGCGGCAGGGAGCGGCTCAGAGCCTGGATGCTGTACCCATGGACCAGCCGCGACCGGCGCCCTGCCCCCCGCTCAGTCGCCCGCCCGGCGCTCGTAGACGCCGCGGCGCAGGCGCAGCGAGCGCCGCAGCGTGATCGTCGGATCGATCGCCGCGGCCGGCGGGGCCGGCCGACGCTCCAGCCCGACCGCCGCTCGCCAGCCCGCCAGCCGTCCGCTCAGCGCCACAAGGTCGTGTGAGATCGCGAGGTCCCCGGCGACGACGATCGCCTCGGTGGCCAGCGTGCGCGGCGCCGCCGGACCGCGCAGCAGCCCGTAGCGGCGCAGCAGGTAGCCGCGCGCGAAGGCGCCGTGGCGCCGCTGCCACGCGGAGCGGTGCCCATGCGTGGCCGACCCGAGGTGCACCCCGATGGCATCGGGCGCGGCAGCCGTGCGCCAGCCCGCCGCGCGCAGCCGCAGCGCCAGGTCGAAGTCCTCCATGTAGGCGAAGATGCCCTCGTCGAGCCCGCCGACCTGCTCCCAGGCGCCGCGCCGGTAGGCCGCGGCCGTGCCGGCCGGTCCGGCCAGCACCGGCAGAGCGTCGTGCGCGCGCCGCGCGGGCTGACCCTGCAGGCGCGGGAAGCCCGCCAGCGTGACGTCGGCGCAGAGGCCGATGCTGTCGATGCGCTGCTCGCCCGGCTGGAGCATCAGGGCCGCAACCGAGCCGATGCTCGGATCGGCCTCCAGCGGTGCGACGAGGCGCGCGAGGAAGTCCGGGCGGCAGTCGACGTCGTTGTTGAGCAGCACGACCACGTCCCCGACGCCGGCGCGTACCCCCCGGTTGCACGCCTCGGCAAAGCCACGGTTGTCGTCGAAGGCCTCGACGTGGACCTCCGGCCAGCGCGTGCGCAGGCGCTGGCGGGTGTCGTCGGTCGAGCCGTTGTCGACGATGATCACGCGGTGCTCGACGGTCTGGGCGCGCAGGTGCTCGAGGCAGCTGGCGGTCAGATCGAAGCGGTTGTAGGCGACGATGACGACGTCGATCGCGCAGCCCATGGCGCGCCATCGTAGTCTCCCGCCTGGCGCCACCGGCGGCCCGCGCCGCGCTGCACCAGCAGGGGCACGCCGGCGGGCCGGTCGCCCGCTCCCCCAAATGCACGTCGGCCTCAACCTCATCTTCCTCGTCCCCGGCGAGACGGGCGGCATGGAGACCTACGCGCGCGAGCTGATCCCCGCGCTGGTGGCCGCCCGTCCCGACCTGCGCCTGACGGCGTTCATCAATCGCGAGGCCGCCGCGGCGGCCGACGGGCCCTGGGGCCAGCTGATCCCGACGGTGACGGTGCCCGTCCACGCACGCCGGCGGGTCGAGTGGGTGCGCGGCGAGCAGCAGCTGCTGGCGCCGCGCGCGCGGGCGGCCGGCGTCGATCTGCTGCACAGCCTCGCCAGCACCGCGCCGGCCTGGGGCCGCTACCGCCGCGTCGTGACGGTGCACGACCTGATCTACCGCGCATACCCCGACTCGCACGCCGGCCTGCTGTCGTTGGGGATGCGCGTCCTGGTCCCGCTCGCGGCGCACCGCTCGCACCGCGTGATCGCCGACTCGGCCAGCACGCGCGACGACCTGATCCGGCTGCTGCACGTCCCGGCGCGCAAGATCGACGTCGTCCCGCTCGGCGTCGGGCCGGCGCCCACGCCGGCCCCGGACGCCGCCCGCGAGGTACGCGCCCGCTACGCGCGCCATGGCCAGCCGCTGGTGCTCAGCGTGTCCGCCAAGCGCCCCCACAAGAACCTGCTGCGCCTGCTCGACGCCCTCGCGCTACTGCCCGCGCAGCGCCGACCGGTGCTCGTGCTGCCCGGCTACGCGACGCCCCACGAGGCCGAGCTGCGCGCACGCGCCGCCGAGCTGGGCATCGCCGCCGACGTGCGCTTCGTCGGCTGGGTCGACGCGCGCGAGCTCGACGGGCTCTACGCCGCGGCCGACGCCTTCGTGTTCCCCTCGCTGTACGAGGGCTTCGGCCTGCCGGTGCTGGAGGCGATGCGCCGCGGGGTGCCGGTCGCCTGCTCGGATCGCAGCTCGCTGCCCGAGGTCGCCGGCGACGCGGCGCTGCTGTTCGACCCCGAGCGGCCCCAGGCGATCGCCGACGCAATCGCCGCGCTGCTGGAGGACCCCGACCGCGCGCAGCGTCTGCGCGCGGCCGGGCTGCGTCAGGCCGAGCGCTTCAGCTGGACCGCCACGGCGCGTGGCACGCTCGACAGCTACGAGCGCGCGCTGGGGCCGTAGGCGCCGCGCCCCCCGGCGGCGCCGCCCCGGGGGCCCGCCCGGCCGCCACTCCGGGCCGCGTCGCCCGCGCTCCGCGCGGCGCCCCGCGGCTAGCCCATCTGCTTCTGCGGCACGCCGCGCGCGAGCAGCTCGAGGTCGGCGTCGACCATCAGCCGCACGAGCTGCTCGAAGGACGTCGTCGGCTCCCAGCCGAGCTGGCGCTTGGCCTTGGAGTAGTCGCCGATGAGGTGGTCGACCTCCGCCGGGCGCATATAGCGAGCGTCCTGACGGACGTGGTCGTCGGGGTCCAGCCCGACGTGGTCGAAGGCGATCCGCACCAGGTCGTGGACGCTGTGGGCGATGCCGGTGGCGATCACGTAGTCCTCCGGCTCGGGAGCCTGGAGCATCATCCACATCGCCTGCACGTAGTCCCGCGCGTAGCCCCAGTCGCGCTCGGCGTCGAGGTTGCCGAGCACCAGCTCCTCCTGCAGCCCGAGCTTGATCGCCGCCGCGCCGTGGGTGACCTTGCGGGTGACGAACTCGAGCCCCCGACGCGGGCTCTCGTGGTTGAACAGGATTCCCGAGCAGCAGAACAGGTCGTAGCTCTCGCGGTAGTTGACGGTGATGAAGTGCCCGTAGGTCTTGGCGACGCCGTAGGGGCTGCGGGGATAGAACGGCGTGGTCTCCGTCTGGGGGATCTCCAGCACCTTGCCGAACATCTCCGAGGAGGACGCCTGGTAGAAGCGCGCCTCGGGCACGACGTCGCGGACGGCCTCGAGCATCCGCGTCACGCCCACGCCGGTGAACTCGGCGGTCAGCACCGGCTGGGTCCACGAGGCGGCCACGAACGACATCGCAGCCAGGTTGTAGACCTCGTCGGGCTGGGACTCGCGCAGCACATCGGTCAGCGAGCGCTGGTCGAGCAGGTCGCCGGTGTGCAGCGTCAGATCGTCGCGGACCGCCTGCAGGCGCTGGAAGGTCTCGCTGGATGAGCGGCGCACCATCCCGTGCACCTCATAGCCCTGCTCGAGCAGGAACTCGGCCAGGTAGCTGCCGTCCTGGCCGGTGATGCCGGTGATCAGCGCGCGGCGCTTGCTCATCGCGTTGCCTCCTCGACGCGCAGGCGCTCGCGCCACCAGTCGAGCGTGTCGCCGAGCGTGCGCGTCAGCGGCAGCTCGGGCTGCCAGCCGGTCGCCTGCGTCAGCCTCTCGTGTGATCCGCGGATCTCCATGACCTCGTGCTTCCTCAGCCGTTCGGGGTCCGTGCGCTGCTCGATCTCCAGCTCGGTCAGCTCGCCGAAGCACTCGAGCAGCGCCGCGATCGACGTCGAGCGCCCGCTGCAAACGTTGAGCGGCCCGGGGTGGCCGCCCTCGAGCACGAGCCAGTAGGCGCGCACGATATCGCGCACGTCGGTGAAATCCCGGCGCGGCGTGGTGTTGCCGGTGAGGATCGCGACGCGGCCAGAGGCAGAGCGCTCGGCCGCCGCGATCTGGTGGGCGAAGCTCGACACGACGTAGTCGGTCGACTGGCCCGGCCCAGCGTGGTTGAAGGCCCGCGTGCGGCTGACCGCAAGCCCGTGGGTCGAGGCGTAGAAGCCGGCCAGGATCTCGATCGCCGCCTTGCTGGCGGCGTAGGGGTTGCCGGGCCGCTGCGACTCCTCCTCGCCGACCGGCAGCCGCTCGGCGGGGACCGGCCCGTACTGCTCCCCCGAGCCGGCGAGCAGCACGCGCGCCGCGGGAGCCTCGCAGCGCGCCGCCTCCAGCAGGCACACGGTCGACGAGACGTTGTCGGCGATCGTCGCGCTCGGCTGCGCCCAGGAGCGAGCGACCGACGCGTTGGCGGCGAGGTGGACGATCCAGTCAGGCGCCAGCTCGCGCACGACCCGTCGCGTCGCGTCGGCATCGCGTAGGTCGACCTGCGCATAGGCGGCCAGGCCGGGGGGCGGGGCGGTCGCGGCGGGAATCGAGCCCGCGACTCGCCCCGAGGTGGAGCCGGGCACCGAATCGGCAGCAGAGTTGATGGCCCGGCCGGCAGTGGAGCCGGGCGCCGAGCGCCCGCAGCCGAACACCTCCGCGCCACGAGCCGAGGCGAGCGCGGCCATGTGCCGCCCGACGAAGCCGTTTACGCCGGTGATCAGGACTCGCATGGGCAGGAGGCGGGAGCCTAGCCTTCAATGCGGCCATTCGCGGTGGGCTCGCGGGCAGGCCTTCAGCGCTCTCCCGGCGGCTTGGTATTGCCGAAAGGCTATACTGTGGTCCGTGGCCAAGGTGATGGTCTCGCTGCCCGACGATCTGCTCAGGGCCCTCGACGCGGAGGCGACGCGCCGCAGGACCAGCCGCAGCGCGCTGCTGCAGGCAGGCGCTCGCCGTGAGCTTGGGCTGTTGCGCCGCGAGCGCGGCGCTGTGCTGGCCGATCTCGACGAGCTCAGCCGCAGCTGGCGTGGCCCGGTGGACGCCGCCGAGCTGATTCGCGCCGAGCGGCGGCGCGACGGGTGACGCCAACCACCGGCGCCGAGGGCTGGCGTGATCGCGCCGGCGCCCAGGGCTGGATCGTCGATGCCAGCGTCGCACTGAAGTGGTTCCTGCCGATCGACCGCGAGGCCGACGGCGAGCTCGCGCGCGAGGCGATCGGCCGATTGACGATGCGCACGACGGCACTGGCCGTACATGAGGTGGGCAACGTCCTGACACGCCGATCTGGGTGGGCGGCTGATCGCATCGCTGCGGCGCTCGACCTGTTGCTCGAGATCTGTGGCGATCCCGTCGAGCTGGTTGGCGAGGATCACCGTCTCGCGGCAAGCCTCGCGCTCGAGCACGACCTGACCTTCTATGACGCCTCCTACGCGGCGATCGCCCAGCGCACGGGCCGCCTGCTGCTGTCGGCCGACACCGACCTGCTCGCTCCGGGGCTCGCTGTCGCGCTGGCGGACACGCTCGGAGCCGGGCCATGAGGTCCTACGCAGCGCTCGTCGCGCCCCCCACCGTCGCCGTCCTCGGCATCCCGCTCGCCCAGACCGACTACGCCGGCGCGATGGACTGGATGGACGCCTGCGTCGCCGCCGGCCGCGCGGGATCGCCCGGTGGCTACCTGACCGCCGCCGCCGTCCATCTGGTGATGGTCTGCCGCGAGGACCCGGCCGTGCGCGACGCGGTCCTGACGGCCTCGCTGGTGCTGCCCGACGGTCAGCCGCTCGCCTGGGCGATGCGGGCCCTCGGCGCCCCGATCCGCGCGCGCGTCTACGGGCCAGAGCTGATGGACCGCTACCTCGCGCGCTCGACCGCGAGCGGCGTGCGGATGTACCTCTACGGCGGCCGCGACGACGCCGCGCTTGCGCTGCTCGCGCGCCGGCTGCGCGAGCGTCACCCGGGGCTGCGGATCGTGGGCAGCCACTGCCCGCCGTTTCGGCCGCTGACAGCCGCGGAGGAGCGGCAGGTGGCCGAGGACATCGACGCCAGCGGCGCCGACGTCGTCTGGGTTGGCATCGGCCAACCCAAGCAGGAGCTCTGGATGGCCCGCATGCGCCCGCTGCTGCAAGCCCCGCTGCTGGCCGGCGTCGGCGCCGCGTTCGACTTCCACGCCGGGCTGGTCGCGCAGGCACCCGCCTGGATGCAGCGGCGCGGCCTGGAGTGGGCCTTTCGCCTGTCGCGCGAGCCGCGGCGGCTGTGGCGGCGCTACGCCCGCTACAACCCCCGCTTCATCGCCGCCTTCGCGCGCCAGTACGCCGAGCACCTGCGCGCCCGCCGCGACCGCTAGCCTGCGCGGCATGCCCCCCGACGTCTCGATCATCGGCCTGGGCCGTGTCGGGCTGCCGCTCGCGCTCTGCTTCGCCCAGCGCGGCCTGCGGGTGCTGGGCATCGACAACGACCCCGAGCGCCTGGCGACGATCGCGGCCGGGCAGATGCCCTTCCGTGAGCCGGGAGCGCAGGAGCTGCTCGACGAGGTCCACAGCAGCGGCCGCCTGTCGCTGAGCGAGCGCGTCACCGACGCCGCCTCGGCCGACCAGATCGTGCTGACCCTCGGCACGCCGTCGTTCTCGCACATCGAGATCGACATGCGCGACATCCGCTCGGTGCTCGACGCGCTGCTGCCCGTCCTGCGCGCCGGCCACGCGATCACGCTGCGCTCGACGATCGCGCCCGGCACGACCGAGTTCGTCGCCGGCTATTTGGAGAAGCAGCGCGGCTTTGCGGTCGGGCGCGAGCTGTTCGTCGCGCACGCGCCTGAGCGGATCGCCGCCGGGCGCTTTCTGAAGGAGATCGCGACGCTGCCCTGCATCGTCGGCGGCGTCGGCGAGTCCTCCGGCGAGCGCGTCGGCGAGCTGTTCGCGACGCTCGGCGGCCCGGTCGTGCAGACGACGCCGGCGCAGGCCGAGCTGGCCAAGATCTGGACCAACATCCTGCGCTACACGCAGTTTGCGCTGCCCAACCTGCTGATGATCGACTGCGAGCGCCACGGCGCCAACGTCTTCGAGGTCATCGAGCTCATCAACCGCGACTACCCGCGCGGCGGGATGGCCCAGCCTGGGCTGACCGCCGGGACCTGCCTGCGCAAGGACTTCGCCTTCTCCGAGGAGCGCTCCTACGGGCCGGGGATGCTGCTGGCCGTCTCGCGCGTGAACGAGTCGGTGCCGACGTTCCTGGTCGACGGGATGCGCCGCCGGCTGGGGTCGCTGGCCAGCCGCAAGGTCGCCGTGCTCGGGTTGGCGTTCAAGCGCGACACCGACGACGATCGCGACTCGCTGTCGCACAAGCTGATCCGCCTGCTCGAGCGCGAGCTCGCCGACGTCGCCGTGCACGATCCGTTCGTGCCGACCTCGGGCGGTGTGGACATCGTCACCCAGCCGCTCGCCGACGCGCTGCGCGACGCCGACGCGGTCGTCGTCGCCACCAACCACAGCGACTACGGCAGCCCCGCGGCGCTGCAGCTGATCGGCGACGCGACGAGCGCGGACTGCCTGTTGGTCGACCCCTGGAACGCGCTCGGCAGCGGCCAGGTGTTCGCATATGCGACCGAGGTCGCGCTGCTGCGGGCATGAGCGCGCGACCGACCGCGCGAGCCTGGCGCTCGCGTCCCCAGACGATTGCCCCGCGCGACCGCCGGGGCGCACCGGCATGAGCGAGCGCGTGCTGGTCACCGGCGGCGCCGGCACGATCGGCGCCGCGGTCGTGCGGCGACTGCTGGATGACCCGCGCTTCGACGTGCGCGTCTCCGATCAGCGTCCGGCGCCCGACTGGATGCGCTCGGCCTGTGAGGTTCACACCGGCGACCTGCGTGAGCTGGAGCAGGCACGCGGCGCGACGGCCGGCTGCTCGCACGTGATCCACCTGGCGGCGATCGTCGGCGGGATCGCCAACTTCCACAAGCTGCCACACACCCTGACCGAGGTGAACAACGCCCTCTACAACGCCGTCATCCGCGCGGCGCTCGACCATGACGTGCAGCGCTTCACCTACGTCTCCTCCTCGATGGTCTTCGAGCGCGCGCAGGTCTTCCCCACGCCCGAGGAGCATCTGCCCGACTGCCCCACCCCACGCTCGGCCTACGGCTTCTCGAAGCTGACGGGCGAGGTCTACTGCCGCGCGGCGCACGCCGAGCACGGGCTGCCGTACACGATCTGCCGCCCGTTCAACGCCTATGGGCCGGGCGAGCTGCCCGACGCCGAGCCGGGCATCGCCCACGCCGTGCCGGACCTGATCCGCAAGTGCCTGGCCGGCCAGGAGCCGCTCGAGATCTTCGGCTCCGGCGAGCAGACCAGGACCCTGACCTACGTCGACGACATCGCCGATGGGATCGTCACGGCGACGGCGGCGCCGGAGGGGCTGCACGAAGACTTCAACATCTCCGCCGGCGAGGAGCTGACCGTCGCGCAGATCGCCCGCCTTATCTGGGAGGCCTGCGGGCTGGATCCCGAGCGCTTCGCGCTCGAGCACCGACCGAGCTTCGAGGTCGACGTGCAGCGCCGCTGGCCGTCGGTCGAGAAGGCCCGCCGCGTGCTGGGCTGGGAGGCGCGGACCGGCGTGCGCGAGGGGCTCGCGCGCACGGTGGCGTGGCTGCGGGAGGTCGAGGGCGCCGGCGAGCCCCAAAGTTAGGCTGGGTAAAGCGGAGCCGGCGCCAAAGCTACGGCGCAGGTATCCGGGAGGCTGCCTCGCCGGGTCGCCTCCAGCACGCGCCGCGGGCTTCGCCCCTCAAGCCCATTTCCGACATCGAGTGGCGGCGATGACTTCGTGCTCAGGTCGCAGAGCGCGGCGGAGGCCGCTGGTGCGGAGCGAGCCTGCCTGGAGTTGGACCGTTGATCCACCTCGATCACGTGGACGTTGCAACCGGCGGGGAGCGCATAAGCCTCAACGGAGCCGAGGAAGTGTCTCCTCGGTCACACCGCTGACCTGTCCTCACCACGCTACGCCTACGACCTGCCTCAACGGAGCCGAGGAAGTGTCTCCTCGGTCACTGGCCACCCTGGCTGGGCACTCCTGAAGGCGCACTCCAGCCTCAACGGAGCCGAGGAAGTGTCTCCTCGGGTAGTACTCGGAAGCTGCGACCTCGCTAGCGTAGGCGCGTGCTCGACGAGCAGGCGATCCCGAACCCTCTGAGGAAATGACGGCGGGGACCGAACAAGGCTTGGGCGCCGGCCTGCTGGAGCTCGATGGGCTGGTCCGACGCTACGGAGCGCTCACGGCGCTCGATGGCCTCTCGTTCTCCGTCCCCGCCGGTCAGGTGGTCGGCTTCCTCGGCCCCAACGGTGCCGGCAAGACGACCGCGATGCGCGCGGTCTTCGGCCTGACCGATCTGGACGGCGGCACGGTGCGATGGAACGGCGCCCTGGTTGGCCCCGCCGAGCGGCGCCGCTTCGGCTACATGCCCGAGGAGCGGGGCCTCTATCCCACCATGCTCGTCGGCGAGCAGATCGAATACCTGGGCCGGCTGCACGGGATGAGTGCGCCCGCGGCGGCCGCGGCGACGCGGACATGGCTCGAACGCCTCGATATCGCCGACCGGATCGACAGCAAGGTCGAGGCCCTCTCACACGGTAACCAGCAGCGCGCGCAGCTCGCCGCCGCGCTGGTTCACGACCCGGAGCTGCTGGTGCTCGACGAGCCGCTGGCGGGCCTCGATCCGGCGGGCATCGACGCAATCGGACAGGTGCTCGTCGAGCAGGCCCGAGCCGGCCGCGGCGTGCTCTTCTCCAGCCACCAGCTCGACCTCGTCGAGGACCTCTGCGAGGCCGTCACGATCATCGACCACGGACGGCTCG
The DNA here is from genome assembly GCA_963795555.1 of uncultured Solirubrobacterales bacterium. GTDB lineage: Bacteria > Actinomycetota > Thermoleophilia > Solirubrobacterales > Solirubrobacteraceae > CAWCHZ01. Next base: position 2,175,751 of record CAWCHZ010000002.1, on the reverse strand, counting down.
TGGTGACCGGCGACGTCGACGAGCTGCTGACCGGCGGCTCGCGTCGCCTGGTCGTGCGGATCGAGGGCGACCGCGACGGTGGCTGGGCACGGCGGATTGCTGGCGTGGCGATCTCCGAGGTCGACGGGGGCGCGGTGAGGCTGGTCCTCGATCCCTTGGTCGACAGCGACACCGTGCTGCGGGCGGCCATGGCGGCCGGTCGCGTGACCACCTTCAGCTTCGAGCGCCGCCGGCTCTCCGAGGTCTTCCGCGAGGCGCTGGCGTGAGCCCACGTGTCTACATCGTGGCGGTCGTCGCGGTGTTCATCGTGCTGCGACTGTGGTTCAGGCTGAGACACCGTCGGGCCGGCGGCGACCGTCATGGCTGCGACGCTCGCACCGAACGGGGTGTCTGGCGCGGCCCGCTCGACCTGGTCCGCAGCGCGACCGGCCTCGTGGCGCTGCGTGAGATACGCCAGCGCGTGCGCGGACGGGTCTTCCGCGTCGGGACGCTGCTGATCCTCGCGGGCGTCGCGGCCGCGATCGTGATCCCCGTGCTCACGCGCGGCACGCACCGCCAGGCGGTGGGCGTCGTTGGCGGGCTGTCCGCGCCGGCCGAGGCGACCGTCGTCTCTGCCGCGAGGAGCGTCGGCACCAGCGTGCGCTTCGTCGAGCAGGCGAGCGTGGCGAGCGCGAGCAGCGACTTGCGCGCGGGGCGCGTCAACCTAGCGATCGTCGACGGCCGCGAGATCCTGGTGAACAAGGCGATCGCCGCCAGCGACGCCTCGACGACGGCCGAGCTGGTCCGCGCGACCGCCAGGACGCTCGGCGTCGCGCAGGCCGTCGCGACCGCCGGACTCACGCCGGTGCAGGCGCAAACGCTCGCCCGTGCCAGGCCGTTGCCGGTGAGCAGCCTGCAGGCTGGCGTCGCTAAGGGCCCCGCCCGATCGACCTCGGTGATCGGGCTGATCCTGACGTTCCTGATGCTGACGCAATACAACACCTGGACGCTGATCGGGGTGATGGAGGAGAAGGCCAGTCGCGTCGTCGAGGTGCTGCTGGCCGCTGTTCGCCCCGTTCAGCTGCTCGGCGGCAAGGTGCTGGGGATCGGCGTCGTCGTCTTCGCTCAGGCAACCCTGATCGTCGCGTTCGCGCTGATCCTCGCCAAGGCGATGGGCTCCAGCCTGCTGCACGGCACGGCTCCCCTGCTGGTCCTGAGCACCCTGCTGTGGTTGGTGCTCGGCTACGCCTTCTACTGCTGGCTGTACGCCGCCGCCGGATCGATGGCAGAGCGTCAGGACCAGGTGCAGGCTCTCGTGCTGCCGCTCACCCTGCCGATGATCCTCGGTTACATCATGGGCCTGACGACAGCCAGCTCGGGCAGCCCGTCGACCTTCTTCCACGTGCTCGCCTACCTGCCGCCGACCGCTCCCTTCGCGATGCCGGTGCTGGTGGGGCTCAAGGCGGTCAGCTGGTGGCAGTTCGTCGCCTCGGCACTGCTCACCGTCATCTGCACCGTCGGCGTCGCGCGACTGGCCGCCGGGATTTACCGTCGAGCGGTGCTGCGCACCGGGCGGCGCGTCGCGCTGCGCGAGATCATCGCGTTCTCGTCCGCGTCGCGATAGGCCCACAAATACGACGATCGGCGGACAATCGCCGATGCGCCGCTTCAGCCCCTGCCCACTCCGGCCCGCTCGTACACCTTGGCCAGGCGCTCGGCTACTACCTCTGGCGCGCACAGCGCCCTCACCCGCGCGATCCCATACTGGCCGGCTGCCGCGTCGCCGTAGCGGGTCTTGATCGCGCGGGTGAGAGCTGCGACGTCGCCGGGCTCCACCAAGCCGGTGTCGTCCACCAGCTCGGGCAGCGCGCCGACGCGTGTGGCCACCACTGGCACGCCGGCTGCCATCGCCTCGGCAGCGGCGAGTCCGAACGTCTCGGCGCTGCGCGACGGGACGATCGCCAGCGCGGCCTCGGCGCGCAGCGCTGCCAGGCGCTCGCCGTCGACGCGGCCGACGAAGCGCACCTCGGCGTCGGCGGCATGTGCCCGCAGCTCTCCGGCCAGCGGCCCGTCTCCGGCGATCACCAGCGGCACTCCGGCGCCGCGGCAGGCCTCGATCGCCAGCTCGACGCCCTTCTCCGTCGCCAGCCGCGAGGCGACAAGCGCGTGCTGACCGCCCGCCGCCGCTGACGCTGCGGTGAACTCCCGCATGACGTGCGGGACGACGACCACGGGAGGCCGGTGCGCCGCGCCCGGCGCTGCCTGTCCCCGCGCCATCCCGAGCGGCGCCCCCAGCTCCCCCAGCCGCCGTCGCGCGAACGCGCTCGGCACGACGACGACGTCGGCCTGCTCGACGAGCCGCCGCTGCCAGAGGGATAGGGCCAAGCCATACACCGCCGCCTCGGGGAGCGAGCCGCGGCAGCGCAGGCGCACGCCGGGCAGCGTGTTGGCGCCGTGGCAGCGCGTGCAGTCCGCTCCCTGGGTGAAGCAGGTCGCCACCGCGCAGACGAGCCGGTAGTTGTGCAGGTGCAGCACCACGCGGGCGCCGGCGGCGCGCGCTGCCGCCAGGGCGCGCCAGCCGAAGGCGGGGTTGACGTTGTGGGCGTGGACCACCCGCGCCCGCGTCCGACGCACCGCAGCCCCGACGTCATCGGGCGCCAGCCCGCCGGCGAGCAGCGCCACGGCTGCGCGAGCGCGTCCCAGCGTCGCCGAGTCGCGCGTCAGCAGCTCCGCCTGCTCGCCAAGCCGCTCGCGCGCCAGCCAGAGCAGATCCTCGAGGGCGCGCTCCTCCCCCCCGGTGGTGCGGTAGCGGTTGTGCAGGAAGAGGATCACCGGCGCGCCAGCGGCGCCACCAGCACCCCGGCGTTCTCGGCCGCCCTGACCGCCCGCTCCAACGCCAGCGACCGCTCACCGCGCGCCGCGGCCAGCGGCGCGCCGAGCGCGCTGCGGATCAGCTGGCGCAGCGCGGTCCCAGTCGGGCGGGCGCCGCGCTTCCCGAGGCTCGCCCCGTAGCGAAAGCGCCGTCGCAGCAGGGCTCGGGGCGTCAGGCGCTCGGGCGTCATCTCGTGCGCGACGGCCACGTGGGGGGCGTAGCGCACGCGCAGGCCAGCGCGCGCCAGCGCGCGCTGGGCCTCGTCCTCGTCGGAGAACCAGAGCCTGTCCCCAATGTGCCCGTAGGCGGGATCGAACCCGCCGATACGTCGCAGCGCACCGCAGCGAAACGAGATGTTCGCGCCGTAGACCGTGGTGATCGTGGGGTCGAGATCGCGCAGCTCGTCACCGAGGTCGAGCACGGTGAGCACGCCGAGCAGCCGATCCGTCAACCAAGCCGGCCGCGGCGCGATGAAGCGCGGCAGGATCCGCCCGCCAATGCACGCGACGTCCGGCTCGGCGGCATCCCATGCGACGCCCAGGTGCGCCAGCCACCCGGGCGCGACGGTCGCGTCATCGTCGACGAACGCGATCACCTCGTCGTCCCGGCAGGCGGCGAGGGCGCGGTTGCGGGCGCGCGACAGCCCCGGCTCCGGCTCGCCGATCACGGTGATCGAGGGCTCGGTCGCGGACATGTGCCCTTCGCCGGCCGCGGTCGAGCAGGGAGCAAGGCGCGCGGCGATGACGTGGCCGACCGCTCGCTCATGCGCCGCAACCGCCGCCGCATCGAGCCCGCTTGTGACGAGGAGCAGCCTTGCTGGCGCCTCGGCGACCAGCGCCGCAAGGCAGCGCCGCACGTCGGCCGGAGCGCGATTGGTGCAGATGGCCACGACGACGGTCGTCATCGCGGGAACGCACTTATCACAAGCCAGCTAGGCAGCCGTGCGAACGATATCGCGTCAGACCGGGCGCGCCTGCCACGCCGTCTCCGCGCCCCCGCCCGTCTCCGCGCCCCCGCCCGGCTCGGCGCCCGCGCGGTGTACCGTCCGCTGCGCCCGTGACAACCGTCGCCACGATCGTCATCCCCACGCGCAGCCGGCCCGACTATCTCGACACGACGCTCGAGTCGATCGCGCCGCAGGCGCAGACCGCCGGTGCGGAGGTGATCGTGGTCGATGACGGCGCCAATGCCGCCACCCGTGCGGTCGTCGAGCGCCACGGCGCGCGCTACCTGCCACATCCCACCCCGCTCGGACCCAACGCCGCACGCAACAGCGGCATCTCCGCCAGCGATGCCCCACTCGTCGTCCTCGTCGACGACGACGTGCAGGTGCCAACGGGCTGGCTCGCCACCCTGCTGGACGCAGCCGCCGCGCACCCGGATGTCGACGTCTTCGGCGGCCCGATCACTCCGCGCTTGGAGCGCTCGGACAGCCGTCGCTGGCACGACTGTGGGCGCGAGCCGCTGCCGATCACCTCGCTCGACCTGGGGCGTGCCGATCGCGACGCGCCGTTCGTCTGGAGCGCGAACATGGCGATCCGCCGCGCGGCGCTGGAGCGTGTCGGCCCGTTCGACGCCTCGTATGAGATCTACGGTGACGAGGAGGAGTGGCAGCGCCGCCACCGCGCCGCGGGTGGGCGGATCCGCTACATCGCGGCCGCCGGGCTGGCCCACCGACGTGCCGGCGCCGATGCCCGCCTGGGCGCGCTCTGCGCCGCCGCCTACCGGCGCGGGCGCAACAGCCGGCGCTTCGCGCGGCGCAAGGGCGATGCGCCGCCGCTGCGCGGCGAGCTGCGCACGCTCGTTGGTTGTGTCTGGCACATGGCACGCTGGCGTTGCGCCAACGGCGTCGTGATGACGGCCGCGGCGGCGGGCCGCCTGTTGGAGGCGCTCGCACCCCGCCCGGCGCCGGATGCACCAGCGGCGGCCGCGGCGCACCGAGCCGCCCAGCCGTCCGGACATGCACGTGCCGGCACGCACACCGCCGCCGACTTCCTCTCTGGAACGCGCGGCACGATCAGCGGACGCCGGGCAGTCGCCTCCGCCCGGATGCGCGATCTCATTGCCGATGCGCTCGCGATCGCCAGCGGCCAGCGCCGTCGGCTGGCGCGGGCGGCCGCCACTGCCCCGCCACGGCGCCGCTTGCTCGTGCTCGGCATCGAGCGCCTCGACCACGCCGCCACGATGGCCGCCGCGCGGCGGGAGCTGGAGCGTTCGCGGCACGACATCCGGGTCGCGATCATTCGCGCGCTGCCGGGCGTCGGCAAGTTCGAGCGGCTCAACGCCGCGCTCGCGCAGCAGGTCAACGCGGCCCCCGATTGGCTGCTGATCGTCGATGACGACGTCGAGCTTCCCCAGGGCTTCCTCGACGGCCTGATCCACCTCGCCGAGCGCTTCGATTTGGCGCTCGCCCAGCCCGCGCACCGCTTCGACTCGCACGCCGCCTGGCCGCTGACGCGACGCCGTCCCGGCAGCCTCGTGCGCGAGACGGCGTTCGTCGAGATCGGCCCGGTGACGCTGCTGCGCGCCGACACGTTCGCGACGCTGCTGCCGTTCCCGGATCTGCGGATGGGCTGGGGGCTGGATGCCCATTGGGCGGCGCTCGCCCAGCAGCACGGCTGGCGGCTGGGGATCGTGGACGCGCTGCCGATCGGACATCGAATGGCGCCGGTCGCCGCGGGCTACGCGGCGGACGAGGCGGAGGCCGAGGGACGTGCGTTCCTCGCCGAGCGCCCGTACCTCGACCGCAACGCCTCGCAGCGGACACTGGCCGTGCATCGCAGGTTGCGCGGGCAACCCAATGCGATGACGCGTGGCGGCGCGCGCTGATGCGCCGTCCGCGGACGCGCGCGCCTGACGGCGCGACGCGAGCGTCGGGGCCCAGGGAAGGTCCCGCCCGCGGCCCCAGGGTCGTCGTGGTCGCCGAGTTCTACCCGCGGGCCGCCGATCCCGTGCCGGGGATCTGGGCGCACCGCCAGGCGCTCGCCGCCCGGGCCGCCGGCGCCGACGTCACGGTCCTCGTCCTGCACCGGCCCGTGCCGCCGCGCGCGGCGTTCTCCGCCGGCCTGGCCGAGGTCCGTCGCGCGACCACAAGCCTGCTCTCCCAGCCCTCCCACGCCAACCTCGACGGCCTCGACGTCCGCTACGTGCGCTTCCTCGCGCCGCCGCGACCGAGCAGCTACGGCCGCTGGGGCGCCTGGGCGGCGGGCCCGCTGGCGGTCGCGCTGGCGCGGCTGCGCAGGACGTTTGCCTTCGAGCTCGTCCACGCCCACTACGCGGTGCCAGCCGGCGACGCCGTCCGCCGCGCGCGGATCGCCCAGCCACTGGTCGTCTCCGAGCACGGCGGCGATCTGTTCTACACAGCGCAGCGCAGCGCGGCCGGGCGTGAGGCCGTACGGCGCACGTTCGCTCACGCTCAGCTCGTGCTGGCCAACTCGCAGGGCATCGAGCGGCGCTGCCGCGAGATCGGCGCCCGCGCCACGCGCGTCGTGCACCTCGGCGCGGACGTCGAGACGCCCGCGCCGACCCCGTGCGCCAGGCCGACGATCGTGACCGTCGGCCACCTCGTCGCCCGCAAGCGCCACGCCGACGTGATCCGGGCCCTATGGCTGCTGCGCGACCGCCACCCCGAGCTGCGCTATCTGATCGTCGGCGATGGACCCGAGCGCGAGGCGCTCGAGCGCCTCGCGCACGACCTCGGGCTTGCCGATCGCGTCGAGCTGGTTGGGCAGAGGCCGCACGCCGAGGCGGTCGCGCTGGCGCGCGGCGCCACGATCTTCGTGATGCCCTCCGTCGACGAGGCCTTCGGCGTCGCCTACGTGGAGGCGATGGCCGGCGGCATCCCGGCGATCGGGGCGCGCGACGAGCCCGGTCCGGAGGAGATCATGCGCGTCGGCGGCGGGCTGCGGGTGGTGGCTCCGGGAGACATCGAGGAACTGGCCGCGGAGATTGCCTTCATGCTGGATGACGCCGACTGGCGACGAGTGATCGGGCGCGAGGCCGCCCAGACGGCGGCTCAATTCACCTGGGCTCGCTGCGGAGTGGAGACCGTCGCCGCCTACCGGGCGGCGCTGCGATGAGCGCAGGCCGGCATGCGGCCCCGCCCACGAGCCCGTCCGATGAAGCTCCTCCGATGAAGCCCGTCCTCTTCGTCACGGGCCACGCTCCGCCCGAGCGCGTCGCCCCCTTCGCGCTGCTGGCAGCGCGCGAGGACGTCCGCTTCGCGCTGGTCGGCGGCCGCGCGCTGCACGCCCTGCCCGGCGCGGCCGCGCCGCAGCTTCCGCACCTGCGCGTGCGCCAGCGCGACGTGCTCGCGCTCGCGGCCTCGGGCGAGTACCGCGCCGTGATCGCCAGCACCGGTGGGCGCGTTGCCCTGCCCGCCGCCTACATCGGGGCGCGCCGAGCTGGCGTGCCCTTCCTGCTGTGGGCGTCGATCTGGGCGCATCCCCGCTCGCTGGCGGGCATCGCCGGCTACCTGCCGCTGCGTCACCTCTACCGCCACGCGGACGCGCTCGTCACCTACGGTCCGCACGTCAGCGCCTATCTGCTGCGCAAAGGGGCTCGCAACGTCCACGTCGCCTCGCAGGCGGTCGACGGCGCCTTCTGGCGGGCGCCAGTCGCGCAGGCCGACGTCATGGCCGAGCGCCGGGCGGCGTTCCAGGCGCTGTTCGTCGGGCGCTGGTCGCCGGAGAAGGGCGGCGCGACGCTGCTGGAGGCATGGCGCCAGAACGCCCTGGCCAGCACGGCCGCGGCGCTGGTGCTCGTTGGGGAGGGGGCCCCATCCGGGGACGGCGTCGTCGCGGTCGGCCCCCAGCCGGCCGCGCGGCTGCGCAACTTCTACGCGGCCAGCGACGTTGTGGTCATACCGTCGGTGGCGACGCGCACGGTGCGCGAGACCTGGAGCCTGGTCGCCAACGAGGCCATGAATCAGGGCAAGCCGATCATCGCGACAGACGCGGTCGGGGCCGTCGCGGGCGGCCTCATCCGCCATGAGCGCAACGGGCTCGTCGTGCCCGCCGGCGACGCGCACGCGCTCGCCGCCGCGCTGCGCCGTCTGCACGACGATCGCGAGCTGCGCATGCGCCTCGGCGACGCCGCGCGTGCCGATGTTGCCGCCTACACGTTCACGGCGTGGGTCGATGGATTCGCCGGGGCGCTCGCGAGCGTCGGCGTTGGGCGCGGCGATCCGGACGCAGCGGTGGCGGGACCCGCCGCGCCAGCCGCGACCTTCGGCGCAGGACACCGGCCCGGCGGCCCGAAGGTGTCGCGATGAAGCGCCGCGCCCGGCTCCTCGCCACCGCCCTGGCCCTCACCGCAACCATGGCCCTCGCCACGGCCCTGAGCCCGGCGCTGGCGCTGGCCAGCTCGACCGACGCGATCATCCACGACGTCTGCAGCAACGACTACGTCCCGCCCGGCAAGTACACCAAGCAACAGCTCGCCGCCGCCCTGAACCACCTGCCCGCCGACATCCAGGAGTACTCCGATTGCGCGGACGTCCTGCGCGCCGCGCTGGGCAGCCCGACCGGCGGCACTCCCGGCGGCCCGGGCGCCGCGGCGAGCGCGCTCAACCCGCTCGCCAACGCGACGCCGCAGGACCTCGAGGCGCTGCACGCCGCGACAAAGGCGGGGAACGCTCCGGTGAACCTTTCACTCGGCGCCGCCACCCCAACCAAGACCGGCCTGGCCGCCGACGTCGCCAGCCGCCTGCCAACGCCCGTGCTGATCGCGCTGGCGCTGATCGCCGTGACCACGCTGGCGCTCGCGAGCACGGTCGGGCGGCGACCGCTGCGCGACGGCATCCTGGCGATCCGCGACCGTGTCCACGCACGCCGCCGAAGCTGAGCGGCGGCTGCGCCCGCCCGGCCTGCCCGGCGCTCCCCGGCGCCGGCTGCGCCGCCCGTCCGCGCCGGCGCTCGCGCGCGTTGTGGGCGCGCTGGGCTCCGACGGCGCGTTGACGGTCGCGATCGCCGCGGCGCTGGCCGCGGTCTGCTTCGTCGCCGTTGGCGGCCTCGAGCTGGGCCGCGTGACGCCCGTCGAGATGGCGCTGACGATTGGCGGCGCGGCGCTCGCCGCTGGCGCGATCGTCGCCGCCCCGCGCAGCACGCGCCCATGGGGCGGCACGACGCTTGCCCTGATGGCCGCGCTGGCAATCTGGACGCTGCTGTCGGTGATCTGGTCGGTACAGCCCGACAGCAGCTGGATCGAGGCCAATCGCACGATCGCCTATCTGGCCGCGTTCGGCGGCGCGGTTGCGCTCGCGCGCCTGGCGCCCGGGCGCTGGCGGGCGCTGCTCGGCGGCGTCCTGCTCGCCTGCGTCGTGGTCTGCGGCTACGGGCTCGCCACCAAGGTCTTCCCCGCCAGCCTCGACGCGGCCGACACGGCGTCGCGGCTGCGCCAGCCGTTCGGCTATTGGAACGCCGTTGGATTGATGGCCGCCTTCGGCGTCCTCGCGAGCCTGTGGCTGGGGACCCGGCGCGAGGGCTCGGGCCTCTGGCGCGCGCTCGCCTTCCCAGCGCTGAGCGTGCTGATCGTGACGCTGATGCTCTCCTACTCACGCGGGTCGATCCTCGCCGCGGCGGTCGGCGTGGCGATCTGGCTGGCGATCGTGCCGCTGCGCCTGCGCGCCGCCCTGCTGATCGCGACGAGCGCGCTGCCGGCCGTCGCCGTGACGGAGTGGGCCTTCAGGCAGGATGGCCTGTCGCAGGATCAGGCGCCGCTGGACCTGCGCACGCACGCCGGCCACGAGCTCGGCTTCGCGCTGATCGTGCTCGTCATCGCGCTCTACCTGATCGGCCTGGCGATCAGCTACCGCGCCGACGCCCACCCCCTTCGCCCCGTCCTGCGCCGGCGCGTCGGGATCGTGCTGCTGGCCGCGCTGGGCCTGACGCCGGTGGCGATCCTCGCGGCACTTGCCCTCTCGAGCGGCGGCATCTCGGGCCACCTCTCCAACACCTGGAACAACCTCACCAACCCCAACGCGGCGCTGCCCTCCAACTCGCCCAACCGCCTCACCGCGGCCGCCAGCGTGCGCGCCCGCTACTGGCGCGACGGGCTGCGCATCTTCGATCAGCGGCCGCTGCTCGGCGCCGGCGCCGGTGGCTACGCGGTCGCGCGCGACCGCGTGCGCAGCGACTCCGACACGATCGCCCACGCCCACGGCTATGTCTTCCAGACGCTCGCGGATCTGGGCGCGATCGGCATCGCGATCAGCGCATTGCTGCTCGGCGCGTGGCTGCTGGCGGCCGCGCGTGCGATCGGCCTACGCCACCGCGCTCGCGGGCAACCGTTCACGCCCGAGCGCATCGGCCTGGTGACGCTCACGGCGATCGCGGTTGTGTTCGGGGTGCACTCGGCGATCGACTGGACTTGGTTCGTCCCCGGGACCGCCGTGCTCGGTCTGGTCTGCGCCGGCTGGGTGGCGGCACGGGGGCCGTTGGGCGCGGGTGGACCGTTGGGAGCGGACGAACCGTTGGGAGCGGATGAACCGTTGGGCTGGGGCGCGCGGGCAGGGGCGGCCGTACCGGAACAGGGAGCACCGGCCGATCAGGAACCGTGCGCGACAGCCTCCCCGATCGAGGCGCCGACGCGCGCCTACTCGCCGATCCAGGAGTTCGAGCGCCGGCGCTCGCGCCGGCGCCAGTCCCTGCCCACGTGGTTGAGCCTAGGGCCGGCCGGTGGACGCATCCGGCTGGGCGGGCGGCGGATCCGCCTCGACGAAGCCCGCGCCCGTCAGGCCGCCGGAGCGGCGATCGTCGTCCTCGCGCTGGTCGCGGCCTGGGCGATCTGGCAGCCACTGCGCTCCTCCAACGCCAGCGACGCGGCCCTTGCGGCCGTTACGACCAACCCCACCAAGGCGCTCCGAGACGCCCAGCACGGCGTCTCGCTCGACCCGCTGTCGGTGCAGGCGCTCTACACGCTCGCCAGCGCGCAGGAGGCGAGCGGCAACTCTCAGGGCGCGCGCGTCACGCTCGAGCGCGCTATCCGGCTGCAGCCCGCCAACCCCGAGACCTGGCAGCACCTCGCCGACTACGAGCTCAACGTGCTGGGCAAGCCGCGCCTGGCGCTGCCCGCGGTCCGCGCTGAGCTCTACCTCGACCCCAACGGGCGCGCCCCGATCGCCCAGTTTCTTGCGATCCGCCGGGCGCAGGCGGCTATCGCCGCCCGGCCGGCTCGCTGAGCACGATCACCGTCTCGCCGTCGAGCTTGTAGCCGGCCAGGGAGCTCGGGCTCTCCGCCACGGGGGCGTCGGCCCGGTAGCGCAGGAGCGTGAACATCCGCGCGTAGTCGCGGCCGACGAGCTTGAAATCCGGGATCCCCGGCGCAGTCGGGGGGTGCGGCGTGACAGCGGCCGAGCCCGGCGTGTCGCGCTGGGCCATCGCGACGATGTCGATCTCCTGCACCCTGGCCCCGCTTGCAGGCATCTGGACGACACCCGGCCGGTAGAGCGCCAGCGCGGTCTTGGCGGTATCAGGCGTGACGACGATCGCCCGCGCAACGCTCGCCTGTCCCAGCGCACGCGCAGCACCACGCCAGTCGTCGCGCTGGTAGGCGGGATCCAGATCGACGGCGATCACCGCCACCAGGCCGACCGCCACCAACGCCGCGACCCCGCCGGCCGCAAGCGCTCGCTCGGCGCGGACCGCGAGCCTACCCTCAGTTCGGCGTGCGAGCGCGCCCTCGCCGCGGCGACGCGCCACCCACGGCAGCACCAGCCCGGCGCCGACCACGATTGCGAACGGCAGCCAGCCCTCGACGAGGTTGCGCGTCGTCAGGTAGTCGAGCCCGGCGAGCGCTAGCACCAACGCCAGGCCGACCGCCACCAGGCCGATCGAGCCGGCGATCAGCGCCCCCCTGCGCGCGCGGCGGTCGCCGTTGCGCACCAACAGGACGACCGCGAGCAGCGCGATCACGAGCTCGAACGGCGCGAGCACCCGATCGGCGGCGGTGTGGAAGCCGATGACGTACTGCTTGGGGACCTGCTCGAGCCGGGTCGACAGGGGCGCGGAGGCGGCGATCTGGGCGGCATGGCCGGTGTTGCGCTGGGCCAGCGCCAGCGGCACGAGCGCCGCGGCGACCACGACGACGAATGCCACGGCGAGCAGCGGAGCGCGCCATCCGCGGCGCCCGCGCCACGCCACCAGCAGCCACAGCGCCTCCGGCGCGACGACGAACGCCGCGAAGTAGTGGGTCGCAAGCGCCAGCACCGAGACGATCGACCACCAGGCCAGCGCGCGGTGGCGCCCAGCCATCGCCGCGGGCAGCAGCGCCAGCGAGCCGGCGCATAGCAGCACGAGCAGCGCATAGGAGCGCGCCTCCTGTGAGAACCAGAGGAGCAGCGGGCTGGTCGCCGCCAGCAGCGCGACGATCAGACCCGCGCGCCGCTCCAGCAGGCGCGCGCCGGTGAGATAGGCGACGGGGATCGTCGCGACGCCCAGCAGCGCCGACAGCGAGCGCAGGCCGACCTCGCCGAAGCCGAAGACCCGCGCCCAGACCCAGGCGAGCAGGTAGTAGAGCGGCGGCGTTGACTCGCTGTGCGGGAGGGCACGCAGCATCGCGCCGAGCCCCTTGTGCAGCAGCCCGACGGTGACCGCCTCGTCGTACCAGAAGCTCTGCGTGCCAAGCGTCGCGAAGCGCAGCGCGGCCCCGGCCGCGACGATCGCGGCCAGGGCGATCACGATGTCGCGCTCGCCGCCCTGGCGTTCCTCCCCGCCAGGGCGGATGTCGGCCGACGCGCCGGTGTGCGTGCCGACTCTCGCGGCGCTCCCGCCGACGCTCACCGCGCCGCGCTCCCCACCAATCCCGCCCGCCGCGCGCGCGCCAGCAGGGTCCGGCGAAGCAGCGGCGGCCCCGTCGCCGACAGCTCGACATCCTCGAAGCCGAAGTCGCCCAGCAGCTCGGCGAGCGCGCGCCGCGAGTAGAAGCGCAGGTGATCCCCGCGCGGGTCGAAGCGCCGCTCGAAGCCGCCGAGCAGGATCGCCAGGCCCGTCGCACGACCGTGCCAGGGCGTCGTGACGAGCAGCACGCCACCGCTGCGCAGGACCCGACGAACCTCCGACAGCCAGCGCGCCGTGTCGGCGACGTGCTCGATCACCTCGGAGGCCCAGACGGCATCGCAGCTGGCGTCATCGAGCGGCAGCGGGCCATCGTAGGGCGCGAGGCGGAACTCGAGCCCGGGGTGGCGGCCGCGCGCCCGTCCGAGCGCGGCGTCCGCCACGTCGACGCCGATCGGCAGCGCGCCGGCGGCCGCCAGCACGCCGCTGAACGCGCCCTCGCCACAACCGAGGTCCAGCACCGTCTGGCCGGCGCGCACGTTGGCGAGCAGGAATGCCCGGCGCGCCGCGAAGTCGACGCCCGGCTCGAGCTCGGCCGGCAGTGAGGCCCAGAGCTGCTCGTAGTAGTCGCGCACGGCAGCGCGCACCTTAGACTGGCGCCCGACCGTGGCGAGCTCCCAGCACTTCGGCGACCGGCTGATCGGCCGGATGCAGGCGACGCGCAGCCATCTCGTCGTCGGCTTGGACCCGGCGCTCGACAGCCTGCCGCCAGCGCTACTCGACGGGGTTGACGACCTCGGCGGCGCCGCGCGGGCGGCCGGCGCAGCCTGCCGCGCGATCGTCGACGGGGTCGCCGACCTGGTCCCGGCCGTCAAGCCGCAGTCGGCGTTCTTCGAGCAGCTCGGCTCGGCGGGGCTGGCGGCGCTCGAGGAGCTGATCGCCCACGCCCGCGCCGCCGGGCTGATTGTCATCGAGGACGCCAAGCGCGCCGACATCGGCAGCACGATGACCGCCTATGTTGCCGCCGCACTCGGGCGCGTCAGCATCGGCGGCCGGGAGCTGCCCGTGCACGACTCCGACGCGCTGACCGTCAACCCCTACCTCGGCTCGGACACGCTGGAGCCGGCGCTGGAGGTGGCGAGCCGCCTCGGCAAGGGGCTCTTCGTGCTCGTGCGGACCAGCAACCCGGGGGCTGGCGAGCTGCAGGAGCTGCGCGTCGCGACGGACGGGACACCCCGCGTCTTCGAGCGGGTCGCCGCGATCGTCACCCGCCTCGGCGAGCGGCGGCGTGGCGCGCTCGGCTACGCGGATATCGGCGCGGTCACCGGCCTGACGCATCCGCAGGATGCGCCGGCGCTGCGCGCGGCGCTGCCGTGGGCGCCGCTGCTGGTGCCCGGTCTCGGCGCGCAGGGTGGACGTCCGCGGGACTTCGCCGCCTTCCTCGACGAGGACGGCCTGGGCGCGATCGCCGCCGCCTCGCGCAGCATCGCCGCCGGCTGGCGCCAGCTGCCCGCCGAGGCGCCTTTGAAGGCGTTGCGCGAGGGCGCCCGCCGCGCGACTCAGGCAACCGGCGCGGAGCTGCGCGCGGGGCTGGAGGCGGCCGGCCGGTGGCCCTGGTGAGCTAGAACGCGCCGCGGCGCGACAGCACGGCCGGAATCGTCTTGAGCAGGATCGTCAGGTCGAGGAAGACCGACCAACGCTCCAGGTACAGGAAGTCCAGCCGTACGAGGTCGTCGAAGTCCAGCTCCGCGCGCCCGGACACCTGCCAGAGCCCGGTGATCCCGGGCAGCACGAGGTAGCGCTTCTTGTGCCAGTCCTCGAGGTGCTCGAAGTCGCGCATCGGCAGCGGGCGCGGGCCGACCAGCGACATCTCGCCGCGCAGCACGTTGAGCAGCTGGGGCAGCTCGTCGAGCGAGAAGCGGCGCAGCAGCCGCCCGACCGGCGTCAGGCGGGGGTCCTGGCGGATCTTGAAGAGCGCGCCACTGGCCTCGTTGAGCGGCTCGAGCCCCGGCTGGACGTGCTCGGCGTCGATCTGCATCGTGCGGAACTTCAGACACGAGAAGGGCAACCCGCCGATCCCCGGGCGCGTCGAGCGGTAGAGCACCGGGCCGCGCGAGGACAGCGCGACCGCCAGCGCGATCGCCAGCAGCAGCGGGCTGAGCAGGACCAGCAGCAGCAGCGCGCCGACGACGTCGAAGGCCCGCTTGAGGGCGAAGTCGATCCCGTCGAAGACGGGCGGCTTGAGCTCGAACAGCGGCACCGACTGTCCGGGCACGAACTCCGCGCGGTGGATCAGCAGCTCCATCGTCGATGGCGCGACCTGCACCGCCACGCCGCGCTGGTGACACTGGTCGACGAGCTCGACGCCACGGTCCTGGGGGAAGTCCGGGTCGGCGATTATCACCTCGTCGATGCGGTGGCGCTCGAGGATCGCCGGGAGATCATCGATCTGCCCCAGCGATACGAGCCCATTCTCCGGACGGGGCGTCAGCGAGACGTAGCCGACGGTCTGGAAGGCGTGCGGGCCGCTGGCGGCGAGCGCATGAGCGACTGCCTCGATGTGGTCGCCCGAGCCGACCAGCAGCGTGCGCCGGCGGTAGCCGGCCGCGCGCAGGATCGCCCCGGTGGCCTGCTCGTAGAGGTAGCGCAACGATCCGACGTAGGCAACGGCGAAGAACAGCGAGCCGTAGAAGATGTAGTAGGACGAGAAGCGCTCGCCGTTGACGACCGCGAACAGCAGGGCGACGATCGTCACCTGGAACAGGGAGGCGACGATCCGCGCCAGGCCGGGCCGGCGCGCGCGATCGGCATAGAGCCCCGAGCGGGCGAACAGCAGCGCGGTCAGCAGCACCGCGAAGGCCACGATGCCCTTCGTCCCGCCGAAGGATCCGCGCAGGTCCAGCTCCCCGGTCAGGACCGAGGACTTGAGCACCAGTGCGGTGAAGATGGCGAGGAACACCCCGGCGCCATCGAGCGCCATCAGCGAGCAGACACGGGCGAGCTTGCGCGCCGTCTCCAGTCGCAGCACCAGCGAGAGCGCCGGCGGGCGCTTGCGCCGGACATCCTGCTCGGGCAGCGGTAGCGGCGGAACCTCGGCGAGGGCGGGGCGCCGACCGCTCGGCCCAGGGCCCTCCTGCCGCTGTCCCGGCGCCGCAGCGTCGCGCCGCTGTCCCGGCGCCGCAGCGTCGCGCCGCTGTCCCGGCGCCGCAGCGTCGCGGCGTTGACCCGGCACAGGCACCTCGCGCCGCGGAGCAGGGCGCTCCCGGCGTTGCGGTCTCTGCGACATCTTCGTCAGAACTTCGTCGGGCAAGCGCATCTCCCTCTGAAACGCCCGGCTACCCGGTTTGTCTCGGCATTTCGCCGCGCCCACTTCAGCTTTGGCGCGGCGCGGACAGAGCGACATGCACTGGCTCAGCCCACGGCGGCTCCAATTAGGTTCTCGACCCCAGCCTCGTCGATCGTGCGTCGCAGCCCATCGCGCAGCTCGACCTGCGGCTCCCAGCCGAGCACCTCGCGCGCGCGCGCGATGTCGGGCTGGCGGACCTGCGGGTCGTCGACCGGCAGCGCCTCATGGATGATCTCCGAGCGCGAGCCCGTGACCTCGATGACGATCGTGGCGAGCTCCAGCAGCGTGAACTCGTCGGGATTGCCGATGTTGACCGGCTGGTGGTAGCCCGATTCGTTGAGCGCGATCAGGCCGCGCACGAGGTCGTCGACATAGCAGAAGGAGCGCGTCTGCGAGCCGTCGCCGAAGACCGTGATCGGGCGGTCCTGGAGGGCCTGGCGCAGGAACGTCGGGATCGCGCGCCCGTCGTGGGGACGCATGCGCGGCCCGTAGGTATTGAATATGCGCACGATCGCGGTGTCGACGCCCTGGTGGCGGTGGTAGGCCATCGTCAGGGCCTCGGCGTAGCGCTTGGCCTCGTCGTAGACCCCACGCGGGCCGATCGGGTTGACATGGCCCCAATAGGTCTCGGGTTGAGGATGCACCTGGGGGTCGCCGTAGACCTCGGAGGTCGATGCGAGCAGGAAGCGCGCGCGCTTGGCCTTCGCCACCCCGAGCGTGTGGTGGGTCCCGTAGGAGCCGACCTTCAGCGTGTGCAGCGGCAGCCGCAGGTAGTCGATCGGCGAGGCCGGCGAGGCCAGGTGATAGACGAAGTCGACGGGCTCCTCGACGTGGTAGGGCTCGATGATGTCGAGGTTGAGGTGGACGAAGCTCGGCTGGCGGATGTGCTCGATGTTCGCCAGCGAGCCGGTCTCGAGGTTGTCGACGCAGAGCACCCGGTGATCGCGGCGCAGCAGCTCATCGCAGAGGTGCGAGCCCAGGAAGCCCGCTCCTCCGGTGACCAGGCAGGTCGCCATGGCGGCAAAAGATATCCCCGCGTGACCCGACCATGCGTCGCCGCGAGCGGGTGGGGCCGCTCCGCCAGGGCCGGCTACGGCGCGCGCGGCGGTCTCCCCTGCACCCAGCTGGCGCCCTCGTCGGTCAGCTCGCGCTTCCAGATCGGGGCGCGCGCCTTGATCTCGTCGATGATCTCCCGCGCCCCGGCGAACGCCTCGCCGCGGTGCGGCGCCGACACGGCGACGAGCACCGAGGGCTCGGACAGCGGCACCTCGCCGACGCGGTGCTCGGCGGCGGCGGCGCAGAGCTTGTGGCGGCGCACGGCCGCCGCGACGATCCCCGCCATCTGCTCCTGAGCCATCTCCGCGTAGGCCTCGTAGTCGAGGCTCGGGACGGCGCGGGTGACCCCGTGGAAGGTCACGACCGCGCCCGCGCGTGGATCGCGAACCCGCTCGAGCAGCGGCTCGATTCTGAGCGGCTCGGGGGTCACGCGGACGTGTACCACCATCGCCGCGCCACCCGCAGCCACCTCGTCATCGGCGGCGGCGAGCGTCCCGCTGCCATCGTCAGGCTCCTGCCCTCCCGAGACCGGCGGGATCAGCGCGAGCTCGTCGCCGGGGTGCAGCGCGGTCTCGCGCCCGGCATAGGAGCGGTTGACCGCCATCACCACAGGCAGGCCGTCGGCGACCTCCGCGAGGCGCTCGAGCGCGTCGCCGACGAGCGCGCCGTCGGGCAGCTCGAGCTCCAGCGCGGCGGCGCCGGCGCGCTCGCGCAGCTGGGCAAAGAGGCGGATGGTGACCTGCATCTGCCCTTCAAGGCTACGCTTCCCGCGATGACGATCGCCCCAGAGCACCGCGCCGTGGCCCCGATCGTGGGCCCCGACGATCCCCACCGCTACACCGACTCCGGCATCGAGATCAAGCCGCTCTACGACGAGCGCGACCTGCCCGCGCAGCTCGAGCTCGGCGAGCCCGGCGAGTACCCCTACACGCGCGGCATCCACCGCGACATGTATCGCGGTCAGCACTGGACGATGCGCCAGTACGCCGGCTATGCCAGTGCCAAGGAGTCAAACGAGCGCTATCGCTATTTGCTGTCCAAGGGCTCGACCGGGCTGTCGATGGCCTTCGATCTGCCCACCCAGCTGGGCCTGGACTCCGATGACCCGCGCTGCCTGGGCGAGGTTGGCCGCACCGGGGTGGCCATCGACACGCTCGATGACATGCGCACGGCGTTCGACGGCATCCCTCTGGACCAGGTGTCCACCTCGATGACGATCAACGCGCCGGCGGCGGTGCTGCTGCTGCTCTACGACCTCGTCGCCGAGGAGCAGGGCGTGCCGTCGGAGAAGCTGCGTGGCACCACCCAGAACGACGTCCTCAAGGAGTACATCGCGCGCGGCAACTACATCTACCCGCCCGCGCCGACGATGCGTCTGACGACCGACCTGTTCGCCTACTGCCGCGAGCACATCCCACGCTGGAACACGATCTCGATCTCCGGCTATCACTTCCGCGAGAAGGGCTGCTCTGCGGTCCAGGAGGTCGCCTTCACGCTGGCCAACGGGATCGCCTACGTCGAGGCGGCGCTCAACGCCGGGCTGACCGTCGATGACTTCGCGCCGCGGCTGGCGTTCTTCTTCAACTGCCACAACAACGTCTTCCAGGAGGTCGCGAAGTTCCGCGCCGCCCGGCGGATGTGGGCGCACATCATGCGCGAGCGCTTCGGCGCCGGCGATCCCCGCTCGCTGCGCCTGCGCTTCCACACGCAGACCGGCGGCGTCACGCTGACCGCCCAGCAGCCGGAGAACAACATCGTCCGGGTTGCGCTGCAGGGCTTCGCCGCGGCCTGCGGCGGGACGCAGTCGCTGCACACCAACGGCTTCGACGAGGCGCTGGCGCTGCCAACCGAGCGCGCCGCCAAGATCGCCCTGCGCACCCAGCAGATCCTCGCGCACGAGTCGGGCGTGGCCGACACGGTCGACCCGTTCGCCGGCTCCTATTTCGTCGAGGCGCTGACCGAGGAGATCGAGCAGCGCGCGTGGGAGCTGATCGGCAAGGTCGATCAGCTCGGCGGCTCGGTCAACGCGATCTCGTTCATCAAAGGCGAGATCGAGGAGTCGGCGTTCGGCTACCACGAGCGCTACCGCCAGCGCCAGGACATTGTCGTTGGGGTCAACGCCTATGTCGAGGAGGACGTCGAGGTCCCCGACATCCTGCGCGTGGACCCGGAGTCCGAGCGCCAGCAGGTCGAACGCCTCGCGGCCTTCAAGGCCGGCCGTGACCAGGAGCTCGTCGCCCGGCGCCTGGAGGAGCTGCGCGAGAGGGCGCGGGGCGGCGACAACCTGCTGCCGGCGATCCGCCAGGCACTCAAGGACGGCTGCTCGCTCGGCGAGACGTGCGGGGCGATGAAGGACGTCTTCGGGGAGTACCGGCCCGAGATCTGAGCGCGCTCGGACGCGCCGGCAGGAGCGCGCCGACCGACGGCGAAAAGGCGCGGGATGGCCGAGCTGCAGGCCAACCGCACGCTCGTCAAGTCGCCGCCCGAGCTCTGGAGCGAGCTGAGCGACCCCGCCGCGCTTGCCCGCCGGCTGGGCGCGTTCGGCGAGATCCGGATCACCCGCGTCGAGCCCGAGCGGGAGATCGACTGGGAGGGCGAGCGCGTCAGCGGCACCGTACGGCTCGAGCCCGCGGGCTGGGGCACGCGGGTGATGCTGACGGCCTGCGATCCGGTCGTCGCAGAACCGAGCGTCGAGCCAGAGACCGCCGCGGAGCGCGCCGGGACCGACGGCCCGGCGGCCCCGAGCGACGAGCCCACCTCAGACTTCCCCCCGCAGCGCGCGGAGCGCGCCGATCCCGAGGTCCAGCAACAGCCGGTGGCGCAACCGATCCGATCAGATCCGGTTGCGCCGCCGGCGCCCGTTGGCCCGCGCGCCCTGCTGCGGTTGCGCTGGGCGCCGCTGACGGCTCGCCTGCGTGCGCGCTGGGCCAGCCGCCCCAAGCCTTGTGTGCTGGAGGGTGAGGCGCCGGCCGCTGCCGATACGCCGGTGACTCATGCCGAGGTCCTGGCGGCCGATCCCGACGCAGTTGTGGCGGAGGCAGCGGATGCTGGGGCCGACCCCAAGCCCGTTGTGGGCGACGTGCCGGCCGCCGCGGCCGAGCTCGAGACCGCGGCGGAATCCGCCACCGATGACCGACTGGCGATCCTGACCGGCCTGCTCGACGATCTCGGCGCGGCGCACCACCGGCCGTTCTCGCGCAGCTAGCCCGATTTGGGGGGCACGAGGGACGACAGCTGGGTGACCACCGCGCATTGTGTCCGGTCGCTGGCACGCCATACTGATGGCATGGATTCTCGCGGGGCGTACACCGCCGACCGGGCGGCGGCACTGGCGGGTGTGCCGAAGACGACGATGCACTGGTGGGCGCGCGAGGGCATCCTCATCCCGAGCGTGTCGCCAGTTCGCGTGAAGCTGTGGTCTTACGGCGACCTGCTCGCGCTGCGCACCATTGCATGGCTACGCGCGACGAAGACCGACGAGGATGGCTGCCGCATCCCGAAGACCGCGATGCCGACGGTTCGTCGCGCACTTGCTGAGTTGCAAAACCTCGACCTTGACTTGTGGATCGACGATACGACGCCCAACGTCGGGGTCGACCGAAGTGGCACGATCGTGCTCGAACCCGATACCGACCCGCGACACCTCGATGGGCAGCGGTTGATCGACGCTGAGATCTTCGAGGTCCTGCGCCCCTTCAACCTCCATGTCGATCGACCCGGCCCGGACCTGGTAGAGCCGCGGCCACGAGTGCGAATCGTTCCGGGGAAGCTTGCGGGCGCACCGCATGTCAAGGACACGCGCGTCGAGACAGAGGCACTCGCGGCGCTGCGCATCCGCGGCCTTGACAATGTCAAGATCGCCCAGCTCTACCCGATCCTCGAGCTGGACGACGTCGACGAGGCACTTGACCTCGAGCGCCAGCTTCAACCGGCACTCGCGCTCGCCTGAACGCGCGCCCAGGCCGGTGCGCCTGTTCGCCCTCGACCAGAACTTCCCGCAGCCCATCGTCGACGGGCTGCGGGACTGGCTGGAGCCGCACGTCGAGCTCGTACCGATCGCCCACATCGACAACCGGCTCGCGACGGTCAAGGATGATTGGCGGATCCTGCTCGCGTTGCGCAACCACGAGCGCCCATGGGACGGTCTGATAACGACCGAGGACATGACGGCGCTGCCGCGCGAGCTCGCTGTCCTCTGCCAGACGAAGCTGACGCTCGTCATTGCCGTTAGCGCCGGCCACGATCCCGTGATGGCGACGGGCCTCGTGCTCGCACACATCTCGAACATCTGCAACCGCACGCGACCCGATCGCGCGCAGCTGTGGCGGCTGCGCACCGTCGGGAAGGACGCCGAGGAGCCCTGGGACTACGTGACGAAGCTGGCAAACCGTCGCGGCGTCACGCCACAGGACCTATACGGCAAGGAGAAGCTCACCGACTCCCAGCTAGCCGGCTCGCCGCTCACCGACTCCCAGCTAGCCGGCTCGCCGCTCGACGACGAGCCCTAGGAGGCTCGGCGACCCGCGCCGCTCCCACGCCGCCCGCGGCCGACGGCGGATAAGATCGCCGCTCGATGCGCGCCCATTCGCCAGAGACGTACGCCGAGAAGCTGGCCCAGCTGGAGGAGCTGCGCCATGCCGCGATCCACTCGGCGAGCGAGAAGGCCGTCGAGAAGCAGCACGCCAAGGGCAAGTACACGGCTCGCGAGCGCATCCACAAGCTGCTCGACCCCGGCTCCTTCCAGGAGCTCGACACCTTCGTGCGTCACCGCACCTACGAGTTCGAGATGCAGAAGACGCGACCCTGGGCCGACGCCGTGGTCACCGGGCACGGCACGATCGATGGGCGCCGAGTCTGCGTCTTCTCACAGGACTTCACCGTCTTCGGCGGCTCGCTGGGCGAGGTGATGGCCGAGAAGATGTGCAAGATCATGGACCTGGCGGCGCGGATCGGCTGCCCGGTCGTGGGCATCAACGATTCCGGGGGGGCGCGCATCCAGGAGGGCGTGGTGTCGCTCGGCGGCTACGGCGACGTCTTCCTGCGCAACGTCCGCTGCTCGGGGGTCATCCCGCAGATCTCGCTGATCATGGGTCCCTGTGCGGGCGGCGCCGTCTACTCGCCGGCGATCACCGACTTCATCTTCATGGTGAAGGAGACCTCGCACATGTTCATCACCGGCCCCGACGTGATCAAGACGGTCACGGGCGAGGAGCCAACCTTCGAGGAGCTCGGCGGGGCGATGACCCACAACACCAAATCGGGTGTCGCCCACTTCGCCTCCGACGACGAGGACGCCTGCCTGCAGGACGCTCGCTACCTGCTCTCGTTCCTGCCCTCGAACAACCTCGAGACCACCCCCCGCATCGCCCCCAGCGACGATCCGCTGCGGATGGACGAGGAGATCGACCGTCTGATCCCGGACAGCCCGAACAAGCCCTACGACATGCGCGACGTGATTCGCTGCATCGTTGACGACGGCGAGTTCTTCGAGGTCCACGAGCACTACGCGCACAACATCGTCTGTGGCTTCTCCCGCCTCAACGGCTATGCCGTTGGGGTTGTCGGCAACCAGCCCAAGGCGCTGGCGGGCGTGCTGGACATCGACGCCTCGTCCAAGGCGGCTCGCTTTGTGCGCACCTGCGACGCCTTCAACATCCCGCTGCTGACGCTCTGCGACGTGCCGGGCTTTTTGCCGGGGACGACGCAGGAGTGGGGCGGCATCATCCGCCACGGCGCCAAGCTGCTCTATGCCTTCGCCGAGGCGACCGTGCCGAAGATCACCGTCATCACCCGCAAGGCCTACGGCGGCGCCTATGACGTCATGGCCTCCAAGCACCTGCTCGCCGACTTCAACTTCGCCTGGCCCACGGCCGAGGTCGCGGTGATGGGACCCGAGGGAGCGGTCAACATCATCTACCGGCGCGACCTGGCGAGCAGCCCGACGCCCGACGAGCGCCGGCGCACGCTGATGGACGACTACAAGGCGCGCTTCGCCAACCCCTACACGGCAGCCGAGCGCGGCTACATCGATGACGTGATCATCCCGCACGAGACGCGGCCCAGGGTGATCACGGCGCTCGAGACGCTGCTGACCAAGCGCGACCCCGGTCCACGCCGCAAGCACGGGAACATCCCGCTGTAGCGGACAGGGCCGGCGCGGACCGCGCGCCGCAAGCCTTAGAGGAGCAGACTCTGCGCCTGGACCCGGCGATCCTCCCAGGCGGCCAGCGCGCAGACCGCGACCGCAAGGTCCTGGATCGCCAGCCCGGTGGAGTCGAACAGCGTCACGGCGTCGGCGGACGGCCGTCCGGGCACCTCGCCCGCAAGCACCGCCCCCAGCTCGGCGACATCGTCGTGGCTGAGCCGCCCAGCGGCGACCGCCCCGGCGAGCTCGCCACCGTGGCTCGCCTGGACCCACTCGTCGCAGAAGCAGCTGCAGGCCAGGACCGCCTCCACCGTAGCCTCGTGCTTGCCCGGGCCGTCGGCGCCGAGCATGTTGAGGTGCAGCCCGGGATGCAGGTCCTCGACGTCGACCACCGGCTCGGCGCCCGGTGTGACGCAGCAGACGACGTCGCAGGCAAGCGCCTCGGCGCGTGTGCCGACGGTCCAGCCGAGCTCCTCGGCAAGCGCATTGGCCGCCTTCGCTCGCGGGTCCTGGCAGACGCCGACTCGATAGCCGTCGGCCGCCAGGCAGCGCGCCGCCCACGCGCCGTGTAGGCCGGCGCCAATGATCCCGACCGAGCGCGCGTCCGGGCGCGCAAGCGCGTCGGCGGCGACCGCGGCGACGGCGCCCGTGCGCAGCGCGGTGACCGCGCGCGCGTCCAACAGCATCGCCGGCTCACCGGTCTGGGCATCCGAGATGATCACCACGCCGGTCACCGTCGGCAGGCCCCGCGCGGGGTTGCCCGGGAACGACGTCACCCACTTGAGCAGCGCCAGGCCCTCGCCGAGCGCCGGCATCGCGCGGAAGTCGCCCCAGGGCGGGCTGTCGAGATAGACCTTCGGCGGCATCCGCCACTCGCCCTGGCGATGGCGGACGAACGCATCGCGAACGGCATCGATCGCCTGCCGTGGTGAGACCGCGGCGAGCACCGCGGCGTGGTCGAGCACCGGGATCTCGGGCATCGCGGCGCCACGATACCCTCAGCGCTCGTGAATCGTCGACCCCGACTGGAGATCCTGCCCCCGACGACATCGCCCGAGGAGGCGGCCGCGGTGATCGCCGCGCTGGAGCGCTTCATGCGCGACGCCGCCCCGCCGATCATCCCAGCCCGCGCGCCACGCAGCACCTGGGTTCGCGCTGCCCTGCTCGAGGGCGTCGGCTCGCGGTTTGACCCTGTGGCCCTGCTCGCCTGGGGCGACAGCGACCCCTGGGGCTAGGCAGCGCGGTACCCGGTTTCCCAATCATCCGGGAGGGCGCTAAAATAGCCGATCCCGGACTGGTTTTAGTATATTTCTCGTTACTAGCCAGGGCGGGGGTCGCGAAGGCCACGGCGGACGGGCAAGCAGGGAGCAACCGAGGGACGCGATGACGCAAGTCGAGCAGGCCGCAAGACCAGACCTGGAGAGCCTGGGCGCCGAGGAGCTGCTGCGCCAGGTCGTCGATCGCTTCCATCCCGACGTCGCCGTCGCCTGCTCGCTGCAGAAGGAGGCCTCGGTGATCCTCGACATGCTCGTGCGGATCGAGCCCTCGACGCGCTTCTTCATCCTCGACACGGGGGTCCTGTTCCCCGAGACCTACGAGCTCTGGCGCGAGATCGAGCGCCACTACGGCATCACGATCGAAGCCTTCCGCGGCCCCAGCCTCGAGCAGCAGGCGGCCGAGCACGGCGATGCGCTGTGGACGCGCGATCCCGACCGCTGCTGCGCGATCCGCAAGGTCGCTCCACTCGGCGAGGCGCTGCGCGGCGCACGCGCCTGGGTGACCGGCCTGCGCCGCGACCAGTCGCCCAGCCGTGCCGACACCCCGAAGTTGGCATGGGACCAGCGCCACGGGCTCTGGAAGGCCTGCCCGCTGGCGGACTGGAGCGATCGCGACGTCTGGCGCTACATCCTCGACAACGACGTCCCCTACAACCCCCTGCACGATCAGGGCTACGCGTCGATCGGCTGCACGCACTGCACCGCTCCGGGCGCGGGCCGCGACGGACGCTGGGCGGGCAGCGGCAAGAACGAGTGCGGGCTGCACGTGGTCGACGCGAGCGCAGCTGCGCCCACGGACTCGACGGCGGCGCAGACGATGGACTCGCCGGCGGTACAGACCGGGGACGCGACGGCGGTGGCCGACGCAGCCGCGATCGCCGCTGTCGACCGGGCAACAATCGCCGCTGTCGACCGGGCGGCGATCGGCGAGGCCGACTGATGGATCCCCTGATCGTCGTCTTCGGGCTCGGGGTCGGCATCCTCGTCGGGACAACCGGCATGGGCGGCGGGTCACTGATGACGCCGCTTTTGATCCTCGTCGTCGGAGTCAAGCCGGTGGTCGCCGTCGGCACCGACCTCGCCTATGCCGCCGTGACCAAGACCGTCGGTGGCTGGCGGGTGCTGCGTCAGGGAACCGTCGACCTGCGCATCTCGACCTGGCTTGCGTTCGGCAGCGTTCCCGGCGCGCTGGGCGGCGTCTGGGCGCTGCAGGCGCTGCGTCACGCCTATGGCTCGTCGTTCGACTCGCTGATGATCGAGCTCGTCGCCGGGGCGCTGCTGCTGACCGGCTCGGCCGTCTTGGCACGGATCGTGTTCCTGCCCGATGCGGTCGCGCGCGAGCGCGAGATCTTCGAGCTCGAGCGCCGACACAAGGTCTTCGCGGTCGGGCTGGGCCTCGTCATCGGGCTCGTGCTTGGCGTCACCTCGGCCGGCAGCGGGTCGCTGATCGCGATCGGGCTGATCCTCTTCTTCCGCCTGACACCGCGGCGTGTCATCGGCACCGACATCTTCCATGCCGCGATCCTGCTGTGGGTCGCGGCGGCCGCGCACCTGGTCTCCGGCGACGTGAACTTCCACCTGACCGCGAACATCCTGATCGGCTCGATCCCCGGCGTTTGGGCCGGCACGCACCTGCTGCGCCGCCTGCCGGCGTCCGGGCTGCGCCCCGCGCTGGCGATCGTCCTGCTGGCGTCGGGACTCGCTCTGCTGAGCAAGGCTGGCGCCGCGATCCCGGTGGCGGTGATCATCGTCGCGCCGCTGGCGCTCGGCGCGCTCACTTGGCTGGCGCATATCCGGAACGGCAGCCAGCGCGCGGGGGCCGCGATCGCTGCCGGCCAGGCCGCAGCGCCGCTGATCGCCCCCGCGTCCGTCAGGCCCGCCCCCGCATCCGTCAGATCAGAGCTCGCACCTATCAGCCCAGCGCCCGCACCCGTCAGACCAGCGCCCGCACCCGTCAGATCCGCCACCGCGGCGCGTGCGTCGGTCTCGCCAATGTCTGCACGAACGGCGCTGCCGACCACTGAGCAACAGGTGATGGCCCCAAGCCCGACTGCGCTGAGAGGACCGCGGTGACGCGCGTGGCGATCGCATCCGCACAGACACCAAAGCAGGCCGCCAGTCGGCGGCTGGATCACCTGCGGGCGCTCGAGGCCGAGGCGATCCACATCATGCGCGAGGTGGCGGCCGAGCTCGAGCGGCCGGTGCTGCTGTTCTCCGGCGGCAAGGACTCGATCGTGCTGCTGCGCCTGGCCGAGAAGGCGTTTCGCCCGGCGCGCTTTCCCTTCCCGATCATGCACGTCGACACCGGCCACAACTTCCCCGAGGTGATCGAGTTCCGCGACCGCCGCATCGCCGAGCTGGGCGAACGGCTGATCGTCGCGGCCGTGCAGGAGTCGATCGACAAGGGTCGCGTGGTTGAGGAGACCGGACCGCGCGCCTCACGCAACCGCCTGCAGACCACGACGTTGCTCGACGCGATCGCCGAGCATCGCTTCGACGCGGCCTTCGGCGGCGCACGACGCGACGAGGAGCGGGCCCGGGCCAAGGAGCGGATCTTCTCCTTCCGCGACGAGCTGGGCCAGTGGGAGCCCAAGAGCCAGCGGCCCGAGATCTGGAACCTCTACAACGGCCGCGTGCGGCGCGGCGAGCACGTGCGCGTGTTCCCGATCTCCAATTGGACCGAGCTCGACGTATGGGAGTACATCCTGACCGAGCAGCTCGAGGTGCCGTCGATCTACCTGGCCCATGAGCGCGAGGTCTTCGAGCGCGACGACATGCTCTACGCGGTCTCGCCCCACGTCTCGCTGATCGACGGCGAGGCGCCCTTCCGCACCAGCGTGCGCTACCGCACCGTCGGGGACATGAGCTGCACCGGCGCGGTGCGCTCGGTCGCCGCGACGTTGAGCGAGGTGGTCGCCGAGATCGCCGCCGCGCGTGTCACCGAGCGGGGTCAGACCCGCGCCGACGACCGCGTCTCGGAGTCGGCGATGGAGGACCGCAAGCGGGAGGGCTACTTCTAAGGCTCGGGGCCGCTCCGGGATCGAGCGACTTTGGAGGGCTACTAAGGCTCGGGGCCGCTCCGGAATCGAGCGACTTTGGGGCCGCGACCGATGGCGGGGGCAGCAGCTTCCCGACCCCGTATCGCTCGAGATCGGAGCGGCCCCGCACTTAGACCGCGCACTCCCCCTCGCCGCGGATGACCTGGAAGGGCTCCTTGCGGTTCCAGTCGATGAACATCTGCATCGTCTCGAGGTTGAACTCGGGCGCAAGCGACAGATCGCTGACCAGCTGTTCGAACTCGGCCTCGCCGACGCGGGCGACGAACGCGTTGAACTGCTCGCCCTCCGCGCGGTTGGCCTGATAGTGGCGCAGCCAGCGCTCGATCGCTTCGGGGACGCGCTTGGCCGGCAGGCGCACCTTCAGGCGCGCGCCGTAGATCACCTCGCCGCCCTCGTAGTTACCGCCGAGGTGGGCGATGTAGGCGGGGATCGTCTTGTCGCCGACCTTGATCGAGGCGCCGTAGAAGCCGATGTTGGCGATGTGGTGCTGGCCGCAGCCGTTGGGGCAGCCGCTCATCTTGATGTGAATCCGCTTGATCAGCGGGTCCTCGATCGCCATCTGCTCGACGCGCTCCTGGATCGCCCGGTTGAGCCCCATTGAGCTGGTGATCCCGAGCTTGCAGGAGTCGGTGCCCGGGCAGCTGACGACATCGGTGATCTCATCGGCGCCAGCATCGCCCAGGCCCAGCTCGCGCAGCGCCGACCAGACGTCGTAGAGCGACTCGTCGCGCACCCAGCGCAGCACGAGGTTCTGATGGACGGTTGTGCGGGCGTAGCCACCGGTGAAGCCGCGCACGATCGCGGCCACCCCCCGGAACTGCTCCGGCGTCAGATCGCCGCGGGTGACCTTGATCTCGACCGTCGAGAAGCCCCGCTGGCGCTGCGGGCGGACATTCGACTCGACGAAGCGGTCGAACTCGCTGCGATCGCCATTCGGGCTGCCGAAGACGGTCGGCGCCGGCGGCGCAACGGCCTGCTCGTCGTACTCGAACAGCAGTGGCGTGGGGTCGAAGTCGCGCTCGTCGACCCAGTCGCCCTGCAGCTCCTCCTCGACCTGCCGGCGCAGCTCATCGATGCCGTACTTGTCGACGAAGACCTTGATCCGCGCGCGGGCGCGGTTCTTGCGCAGCCAGTCCTGGCGGTTGAAGATCCGCAGCACCGCCTCGGCGACCCTGATGTACTCGCCATCGGCGGCCGCGACGAAGTCGTAGAGCGTCGGGGCGACGCGCGGCATGATCGAGGTGCCGCCGCCGACGCGCATCTCAAAGCCCTGCACTCCATCGCGGATCCGCGGGATGTAGGCGATGTCGTGGATGCCGGTGATCGCCCGGTCCTCGTCGGTCGCGGTGAACGCCGTCTTGACCTTGCGCGGCATCAGCTGCGTGTCGGGGTGACGCACGAAGTAGCGAATGTAGGCGCCCGCGTAGGGCGTGGGGTCGAACAGCTCGCCCTCGCAAACGCCGGCCCAGGGGTCCCCGGTGACGTTGCGCATCGTGTTGCCGCAGCCCTCGCGGCTGGAGAGGCCGGCCGAGGAGATCATGCGGATCAGCGCCGCGGCATCGGGCAGCGGCACGTGGTGGAACTGGACGTTCTGGCGCGTCGTGATGTGCGCCTTGCGCAGCGGCGCATAGCGCTCCGCTCCGTCGGCGAAGGCCTCGAGCTGCTCCGGCGTGATGCCGCCGAAGGGCAACTTGACGCGCACCATCTGCACGTTTGGCTGGCGCTGGCCATAGACGCCCTGGCGCAGGCGGAACGGGATGAACTCGCCCTCGGAGGTCTGGCCGTCGAGAAAGCGCTGGGCCTCGTTGTCGAAGTCGTCGAACTCGCGCTCGAGGATCGGGATGATGCGACCCGGGACGTCCTTGTAGAAGACCTCGGGGTTATCGATCGAGCCCGGTCTGCCCTGGGGCTGGCCGTCGCCGGACTGCCGGCTGTCCTTGATGTCGATGGCGGCTGGCTCCATGGGAGTGCCTTTCTCCTTTGCCCGCGTTCCTGACCAGCAAAAGGTAGCAAATCCGCCAGGGTTTGCCCCATTTAGCCTCTTGGGTTGGGCCAGGCCGTGCTGGGCGGCGCTCGCCGCGCTCCGCCCAGGCGGCGGCCGAGGCGCTACTCGTGGTCGGGCAGGCCGGCCCGAGCCCAGGCGAGCATGCCGCCGCGCAGGTTCCAGGCCTCGCGGCCCGCGGCGCGCCAGGCCTCCGTGGCGAGCGCCGAGCGGACACCCGAGCGGCAGTAGAAGATCACCGGGCGGTCGGCATCCAGCTCGCCGGCACGGGCGGGCAGCTGGTCGAGCTCGATGTGCACGCTGCCGGCGATCAGGCCATCCTCGTCGCGCTCCTGCGGCGTGCGCACGTCGACGACCTGCCAGCCCTCGCGCTGACGGGTCGCGGCCTCGGCGGGCTCGAGCTCGGGTATGGCGGAGTTGGGGTCGGGCGTCATCGCGACGTGCTCCTCTTGCGACAGCCAGGCTAGCGCCTGACGGATTGCGCGTCCGATCTGGAGGCGCGACGCTGGCGCCTGACGCATCCGGCGCCCTCCGCCGCGCGCGAGATAGAGTCCGGCCCGATGTTCGGCAAGGTCCTGGTCGCCAACCGCGGCGAGATCGCGATCCGCGTCATGCGGACGCTCGAGGAGCTCGGCATCGCCACCGTGGCGGTGTACTCCGAGCTCGATCGCGATGCGCTGCACGTCGCCCACGCCGACGAGGCCTACCTGCTCGGCGCCGGCGCGCCGGCGGAGAGCTATCTGAACGTGGAGCGGATCCTCGCGGCCGCCCAGCGCGCTGGCGCCGAGGCGATCCATCCCGGCTACGGCTTCCTGGCCGAGAACGTGGCGTTCGCGCGTGCCTGCGCCGAGCAGGGCATCGTCTTCATCGGCCCGCCCCCCGAGGCGATCGACGCGATGGGCTCCAAGACCCGTGCGCGCGAGCTGATGGCCAAGGCCGGCGTGCCGATCGTGCCGGGCACGACCGAGCCGGTGCAGACGGTCGCCGAGGCGCTCGAGATCGTCGCCGAGACGATCGGCTATCCGGTCGCCGTGAAGGCCGCGGGTGGTGGTGGCGGCAAGGGCTTTCGCGTCGCCCAGGGTCCCGACGAGCTGCAGGGCGCCTTCGAAGGCGCCGCGCGCGAGGGGGAGAAGTTCTTCTCCGACCCGACCGTCTATCTCGAGCGCTACCTGCCCGACCCGCGCCATGTCGAGGTCCAGGTGCTCGCCGACGCCCATGGCAATGTCATCCACCTCGGCGAGCGCGACTGCTCGGTTCAGCGCCGCCACCAGAAGCTGATCGAGGAGTCCCCCGCCCCCGGCGTCGATGCGGAGTTCCGCGAGCGGATCGGCAGGATCGCGACCGATGCCGCGCGCGCCGTCGGCTATCGCTCCGCCGGGACGATCGAGGGCCTGCTGAGCGAGCACGATGGCCGGCCGGAGTACTACTTCCTGGAGATGAACACGCGCGTGCAGGTCGAGCACTGCGTGACCGAGATGGTTACGGGGATCGACATCGTGCGTGAGCAGATCCGCATCGCCGCGGGCGAGCCGCTGGCGATCGCCCAGTCGGACGTGCGCCTGGTCGGCCACGCAATCGAATGCCGGATCAACGCCGAGGATGCCGCGCGCAACTTCGCGCCCGCGCCCGGGCGAATCGGCCGCTACCGACCGCCCGCTGGGCCCGGCGTGCGGATCGACTCTGGCGTCGGCGCGGGCTCGGAGATCTCACCGATGTATGACCCGATGGTCGCCAAGCTGATCGTCTGGGACGAGGACCGCGCGCACGCGACGCAGCGCATGCTGCGCGCGCTGAAGGAGTTCGAGATCGACGGCCTGACGACGCTGCTGCCCTTTCACCGAGCGCTGCTGGCCTCTGTGCAGTGGCGCCGCGGCGAGACCTGCCGCGACCTGATCGAGGACCGCGAGTGGCTTGCGTCGCTGGGCACGCCGGCTGGGGAGCTCGCCGGCGACGAGGACGCGCCCGAGCCGACCAGCGAGCAGAGCTACACCGTCGAGGTCTCCGGTCGACGCTTCGACGTCAAGGTGATCGGACCCGCTGGGGGCGGCGTCCTCAACGGCTCGGCGCCGGCCGCGGCGCGGACCGCGCCCCGCCGCGCAAGCTCAGGAGCCCGGGGCGCGCGCGGCGGCGGTGGCGACACGCTGACCTCGCCGCTGCAGGGGACGATCCTCAAGGTCGAGGTCGAGCAGGGCGCGACCGTCGAGGAGGGCACGCTGATCTGCGTAATCGAGGCGATGAAGATGGAGAACGAGATCACCGCCCACAAGTCCGGCACCGTCGCCGAGCTGCCGATCAGCGCCGGAGCCGCGGTCGCCTCCGGCGACACACTGGCCGTGATCAACTCGGGCTGAGCCGCGACTGGGCGCCGCGCGTGCCGCTCGGGCCCGAGCGGGCGGGCGGTCCGATCAGCCGTCCGCGAGCCGCGCCGCGTTCTCTTGATGCAGCGCCCGCTGGCGGGCGCTGGAGCGACCCGCTGGCAGTGATGCCTGGACGCCGCGCTCGCCGAGCGCCAGCAGGTAGTGGCGGTCGGCCTCGAGCAGCTCGAGCGCCGCGTCGGCGCCCTGCGGCGTGCCGTGGCCCGGCACGACGGTCGCGGCCCGTCGCACCAGCGGCTCGAGGCGATCGAGCGTCGCGAGGTAGCCCGCGAGCGACCCCCCCGTCGAGATCGTCGGGATCTCGACGGGCGACAGATAGTCGCCACAGACCAGCAGCTCGGCCCAGGGCGCCCAGACCGCCAGGCCGTCCGGCGTGTGGCCATCGGTTGGATGCAGCTCGAGCTCGCGCTCGCCCAGCGCGCAGTAGCCGGGCACCGGCAGGGCCTGCGTGGCGCCCAGCGCGAGCGGGCGCGGGCGTTGCAGATAGAGCTGCTCGTCCCACGCGCGCAGCTCGCGCTGGGCCGCGCCGGGCTCGGCAACCAGCCGCGCCGCCGTTGTCTCGGCGCAGCCCAGGGCCAGCTCGGGGAAGGCCAGGCGCCCGAGCAGGTGATCCCAGTCGCCGTGGGTGACCAGCAGCCCGCTGACCGCAAAGCCCGCCTGCTCGAGCAGCGGCGGCAGCAGCTCCAGCTCATCGGGCAGCACCGGCGAGTCGACCACGAAGCCCTCCTGTCCGCAGCGGATCGCCGTGCAGGTCGTCTGCCAGACGCGGCTGACGACGACGATCACGTCCGCGTGGACGGCGACGGCCCGCACGGGTCAGCGCCGCGCCGCCGCGGCGCTATGCCACGCCGCAGAGCTTGGCCGCGGCGAGCAGATTGGGGACTTCGACGGTCGGCTTCTTCTGCGCGCCGTCGAGCTGCTCCTTGGAGCGGTTGACCCAGACCACCGGGACCTTCAGCTTGATGCAGGGCGCGATGTCGTGGTAGTAGGACGACGCGATGTGAACCCAGCCCTTCTTGGAGCCGATGCGCCGCTCGCACTCGCGGAAGTGAGCGGGATCCGGCTTGTAGGAGCGGACCTGCTGGGCCGTCACGACGAGGTCGAAGTCGGTCCTGAGATGACGGCGCGTCAGGCCGAGCAGCTTGTCGTCGATGTTCGAGATCAGGCCGACCTTGAAGTTCTTCTCGAAGCGGGCGAGCTGCGTGCTCGTCTCCTTGAACGGCTTCCAGCGCGCCAGCGACTCCGGCAGGAAGCTCGAGCGCGAGGGCTCCAGCGGCCAGCCCAGCTCGCGCGCGATGCGCACCGCGGTGCGCCTCAGCACCTCGGCGTAGAGCTCATAGGAGCCGGCCTGGATCTCGCGCTGGATCCTGTGGAACAGCGGCATCAGCTCGTTGCGGTCCAGCGTGAAGCCGTCCCTGGACGCCTCGCGCTCGAAGGCTTCCCAGATGCCGGTCTCCCAGTCGATCAGGGTGCCGTAGACGTCGAAGGTGACGAAGCTGATGTCCTTGGGCAGCGCCATGGCGAAAAAGAGCGTGCGCATTATGCCTGCGTCGCGCCGATCGTGGCTTCATGACCCCATCTCCCGGTCGCGCGGGGGTCGCGTCGCGGCGGCGCCTGCTCGCCGCCGGCTCGATGCGATCAGCTAGAGTGGCGCGCCGCGTGGACCTGTTGGAGTACCAAGGCAAGCAGCTGTTCGCCCGTCACGGCGTGCCCGTGCCGGCCGGACAGCCGGCGGCGACGGTCGAGGAGGCGGTGGCCGCCGCGAGCGCCGTCGGCTATCCCTGCGTGGTCAAGGCTCAGGTGCTGATCGGTGGGCGAGGCAAGGCCGGCGGCATCGAGGTTGCCGCCGACGAGCAGGAGCTGCGCGAGCATGCCGAGCGGATCCTCGGCATGGACATCCGCGGCCACACGGTGCGCGAGCTGTGGATCGAGGAGGCCTCGCAGATCGCCGCCGAGTACTACGCCTCGGTCGTCTTCGATCGCTCGGCCAAGGCGCCGCTGCTGATGCTCTCGACCCGCGGCGGCGTCGACATCGAGCAGGTCGCCGAATCCGAGCCGGAGGCGATCGCCACGCTGCACGTCGATCCGCTGATCGGCTTCCAGCCCTTCCACGGCCGGCGGCTGGGCTTCGAGGCCGGCGTCGACGGCGACCTGATCGGCCCGGTGGCGGCGATGCTGGCCAAGCTCTATGACACCTTCATCGCCGAGGAGGCGATGCTCGTCGAGGTCAACCCGCTGATCGTCACACCGGAGCGGCAGGTGCGCGCGCTCGACGCCAAGGTGACGCTCGACGGCAACGCCCTCTTCCGCCATCCCGACAATGCCGCCCTGCGCAGGACCGACGCCGAGGACCCGCAGGAGCAGCTGGCGCGCGAGCGCGGACTGACCTACGTCAAGCTCGACGGGGACATCGGCATCCTCGGCAACGGTGCGGGATTGGTCATGTCGACGCTCGACGTGGTCGCGCAGGCGGGCGGTAGGCCGGCGAACTTCCTCGACGCCGGCGGCGGCTCGAAGGCCGATGCGATCGTCAGCGCGATCGAGGTGATCCTCTCCGACGCGAAGGTCAGGGCCGTGCTGATCAACATCTTTGGTGGCATCACGCGCTGCGACGAGGTCGCGCGCGGGCTGATCGAGGCATTCGGGCGGATCGACGTGACGGTGCCGTTCGTCGTGCGCTTGGACGGGACCAACGACGAGCAGGGACGCGAGCTGCTCGCCGGCGCCGAGCTGCCCAACGTCAACGTCGAGCGCACGATGCTCGACGCGGCCGCCAGGGTGGTCGAGCTGGCCGCTGCCGGGGCGCGGGCATGAGCATCCTCGTCGACGAGCGCACCCGGCTGGTGGTGTCCGGCATCACCGGCCGCGAGGGCGCCTTCCATGCGCTCAACAACCGCCGCTACGGCACCGCGGTCGTCGCCGGCGTGACGCCCGGCAAGGGCGGTCAGGACGTCGAGGGCGTGCCCGTCTTCAACACCATCCGCCAGGCCGTGCAGGAGGCCGGCGCCAACACCTCGATGATCTTCGTGCCGGCGCGCTTTGCCGCCGACGCGGTGCTCGAGGCCGCCGATGCCGGGATCGAGACCGTCATCTGCATCACCGAGGGCATCCCCGCCCACGACACGCTGCGGGTCTACAGCCACCTGCGCCACGCGGGAACCCGGCTGATCGGACCAAACTGCCCCGGCGTGCTGTCGCCCGGCAAGGCCAACGTCGGAATCATCCCCGCCTCGTTCTTCTCGCCGGGCAACGTCGGGCTGGTCTCGCGCTCGGGCACGCTGACCTACCAGATCGGCAACGAGATCGCCCAGCGCGGCTACGGCAACTCGACGATCGTCGGCATCGGCGGCGATCCGATCGTCGGCACCTCGTTCATCGATGTGATCGCGCTCTTCGAGGCCGACCCGCAGACCGAGCTGATCGTGATGTGCGGCGAGATCGGTGGCGACGAGGAGGAGCGCACCGCCGAGTACATCGCCGCGCACGTCAGCAAGCCGGTCGTCGGCTACATCGCCGGCTTCACCGCCCCATCCGGCAAGCAGATGGGCCATGCCGGCGCGATCATCACCGGCTCGCGTGGCACTGCCGCCGCCAAGGCCGAGGCGCTCGAGGCACAGGGGGTGCGCGTCGGGCGCACGCCGACCGAGGTCGCCGAGATCGCGGTCGAGCTGCTGGGCCGGGCTGCCGCCGCCTGAGCACGGGCGCGGGTGCCGCCCGGGCCGTCGCCTGAGCACGGCGCACGCCGCCGCCTGAGTGGCGGCGTGGTTTCAACCTCCGTGGACGAATGTTCGATCGGCATCCGAGCGGCGCACGCCGACACCTAAAGCGCCGCCGCTCGCGGCCGAGCGGCGGTCAAGTCCGCGTCCTTCAGCGGGCATCTCCTCCCATCCCCCGCGCCGGCACCGTCCACACCGGCCGCCGCGGGCGCCTGGCCCCGCCGCGTCCCCCCGCGCGGCGGGAGCCTGGCAACCCGCTGGGGCGCAGGTAGCGGCCGCGCCACGTAAGCTAGGCGCATGATCTCAGCGATGCCGATCTCGTTCGCCCGCGGCGCCCCGTCGCTGGACATCATCGACGTCGAGGGCCTGCGCGCCGCCGCCGACCGGGCGTTCGTCAACGACCCCGCCGGGATCACGGCCTACGGCACGGCGATCGGCTATCCACCGCTGCGCGCCTGGATTGCCGAGCGCCACGGCGTCGAGCCGGAGCAGGTGATCGTGACCAACGGGTCGATGCAGGCCGACGCGTTCCTCTTCGAGGTCCTGCTGAGCGCCGGCGACACGGTCATCACGGAGCACCCGAGCTATGACCGCACGCTGCGCTCGCTGCGGCTCTACCGCCATGCCGACATCCGGACGATCGACGTCGACGACGAGGGCCTCGATGTCGAGGCTCTCGCGGAGCTGCTCGCGGACGGAGTGCGCCCGACGCTCGCGCACGTGATCCCCAACTTCCAGAACCCCGCCGGCGTGACGCTCTCCGGGCCGCGCCGCAAGCGGCTGCTGGAGCTGAGCTTGGAGCACGACTTCCTGATCTTCGAGGACGACCCCTACGTGGCGCTGCGCTTCACCGGCGAGCCGCTGGCGACGATGCTGTCGCTCGATCGCGAGCAGCGCGTCATCTACGCGTCCTCGTTCTCCAAGACCGTCTGCCCCGGCATCCGCGTCGGCTACCTGGTCGGGCCGGCGCCGCTGATCGCACGTGTCAACACGCTCGCGACCAACACCTACATCTCGCCGAGCATGGTCAGCCAGGCGATCGTCTATGAGTTCTGCCGCGGTGACGCGCTCGAGCGTTCGATCGAGACCGTCAAGGCGGCGCTGCGGGAGCGCGCCCAGCGGCTGGCCGCGGCGCTGGAGCGCGAGCTGCCCGAGGCGCGTCACTCGACGCCCCAGGGCGGCTACTTCATGTGGGTCGAGCTGCCCGAGGAGATCGCCGTCGACGCACTCGCGCAGGCCGCGGCTGAGCGCGGCGTGACGTTCGTCAACGGCTCGGACTTCCTGCTCGAGGGTGGCGAGCACTCGCTCCGCCTGGCCTACTCGGGAGTCAGCCCGGAGCAGATCGACGAGGGCATCGCGCGGCTGGCGGACGCGGTGCGCTCGCTCGGCGTCACCGTCTAGGTAGCCGGCGACGCGGCGGATCGGGGAACCGGCCGCCCTCGCGCAGGGATCGCCACGGCGGCGCGGAAAGAGCGGGCGATCGCCGTGTCAGGGCTCGCAACCCCACTGGTCGGGCTGGTGTTCGTCGCCGGGGCGGCGGCGACATGGGCCGCCGGCGTCGTGCTCTCGCGCTCGACCGATGCGCTCGACACGCGCCTCGACCTCGGCGACGAGCTTGGCGGCATCGTGCTGCTGGCGATTGCGGGCACCCTGCCCGAGCTGGCGGTCAGCGTCTCGGCGGCGATCGGCGGCCACATCGGGCTGGCGGCTGGCAACCTGATCGGCGGTATCGCCGTCCAGACGATGGTGCTGGTGCTCTGCGACCTCGCCGCCGGCCCGCGCCGGCCGCTGACCTTCCTCGTCGGCGCGCTGACCCCGGTGCTCGAGGCGCTGCTGGTGGTGCTGCTGACTGCGGCCGTGCTGATGGGCGCGCTGCTCAAGCCGACGACGGCGATCGCCGGGCGTGTGAGCCCGGCCTCGCTGGCGATCGTCGTCCTGTGGCTGCTCGGCGTCTATGGGATCAACCGCGTGCGTCACGAGCCGCGCTGGAGCGTCTCGATGCCCGGCGGCCAGCCCGGCCGCCGCGGACGGCGCGCGGCCCATCCATCCCGGCCACACCCCTACGCCGGCAGCTCGACGGCCCGCGTGGTGGGCGTGTTCGCAATGGCCTGCCTCGTCACCCTGCTCGCGGGGCTCGCGTTGCAGCTCAGCGGCAACACGCTCGCCGACCGCGCCGGCATCAACGGCGTCATCTTCGGCGCGACGGTGCTGGCGGTGGCGACAGCGCTGCCGGAGATCAGCTCGGGGATCGCCGCGGTGCGCCTGGGCGACAATGCGCTTGCGCTTGGTGACATCTTCGGCGGCAACGCCTTTCAGCTCTGCCTGTTCCTGCTCGTCGACCTGATCGCCGCCAAGCCCGTCCTGCCCAGCGCCGGCGCGCTCAACAGCTGGCTGGCGGCGCTCGGCATCGCGCTCACGGCGGTCTACGCGATCGGCGTGATCGTGCGCCCCCAGCGCTGTCGCGCGCGACTGGGGCCCGACTCCGTGCTGGCCCTGGTGATCTTCGGGCTGGGGACGGCCGGGCTCTTCGTCGTGCCGCACTGAGCGTGCAGGCGCCGCGGCGTGGCAGCGAGCCGGATGCAGGCGCCGCGTGCGGCAGCGAGCGTTCAGCTGCTGCCGGACTGCGCCGCGCTCAGCGCCCGTAGCGCTCGCGCCCCAACACGAGCTGCTCGGGCAGCGCGGTGCGCGGCGGCGGCGAAGGGTCGGCCCTGACCGACACCGTCTCGGCGACGCTGCGGGTCACGCTGTGGTCGCCGCCGGCGGTGCTGACCGTGACCTCCTCGTCGTCGCTGGCGGCCAGAACACCATCGAGCCCCGGCTCGAGCCCGGCCGCCTTCAGGTAGTGCAGCACGTCCTCGGCCTCGTTCTCGAAGCGCAGCACGACGATCCGCGCTCCCGGCTGGCAGTCGGCGAGCGGCACGCCCTCGACGCGGGTGCCCGCGGCGATCGGATGGCCGTGCGGGCAGGTCGCGGCGGCCCCGATCGCCGCCCGCATGCGCTCCTCCAGCACCGGCGACATCGCGTGCTCGAGGCGCTCGGCCTCCTCGTGGACCTCGTCCCAGGGGATCCCCAGCACGTCGGTCAGGAAGCGCTCGATCAGCCGGTGGCGCGAGACCACCTCCTCGGCGTGCAGACGACCCGACTCGGTGAAGCTGATCGCCTTCTCGCTGTTGCGCGTGATGTAGCCGTCGCGCTCGAGGCGCCCGATCATCTCGTGCACGGTCGGCGCCGACAGCTGCATCGCGCGGGCGAGGTTGGCGGCCGTCATCGGCAGGCCGGCCTCGTAGAGCCAGTAGAGGATCTGGAGGTACTCCTCCTCGGCGACGGTTACCTGATCGTGTGCCATGGATGCGGCGGGGAGCGTCCGGCCGCCTCGACGCGGCCACCGGCGCCGAGCGAGATCCTACTCGCGCGAGGTTCGGGTGATCGCCCGGTCACCGCCGCCCAGCGCGCCCGCTACGATCGGCGCGCGTGTCGCTGCCGCTCCACCCTCCGCTGGCACCCCAGCTCGCGCGCTCGCGCGCCGAGCTGCCAATGGACGAAGGCTGGGCCTTCGAGCCCAAGCTCGACGGCTTTCGGGCGATCATCTTCGTCGACGGGGATGCCGTCACGATTCAGTCGCGCGGCGGCAAGGAGCTGGGACGCTACTTCCCCGAGCTGCGCTTCCAGCCCGGTCGCTACGTGCTCGACGGCGAGATCGTCGTCGCCGATGGGCAGGGGCGCCCGGACTTCGACGCGCTGTCGCAGCGGATCCACCCGGCTGCGTCGCGGGTCCAGCGCCTGGCGCAGGAGACGCCGGCGACGCTGTTCGCCTTCGATCTGCTGGCGCGCGACGATGAGCTGCTGCTCGAGCAGCCGTTCTCGGCGCGCCGCGAGCGACTCGAGGCGCTGCTCAGCGATCCGGACGAGCTGACGCCGCTGACCCGCTCGCGCGCGCAGGCCGAGCCCTGGCTGCACAGCGCCGAGGGCGTGATCGCCAAGCAGCTCGGGGCGCCCTACCGGCCGGGGGAGCGCCACGGGATGGTCAAGGTCAAGCGCGTGCGGACGATCGACTGCGTCGTGCTCGGCTGGCGGCCGGGCAAGGAGCCCGATACGGTCGGCTCGCTGATCCTCGCGCTGTACAACGACGGCGAGCTGCAGCCGGTCGGCCACACCTCCGGCTTCAACGCCCGCGAGAAGCGCGAGCTGGTCGACCGCCTGGCGCCGTATGAGACCGGTGAGCGCGGCTCGGGCGAGGCCAGCCGCTGGACCGCCGGACGCGATCTGGAGTGGGTCGCGCTGCGGCCCGAGCTGGTCGTCGAGGTCAGCTTCGACCACACCAGCGGCCGCCGCATCCGCCACGGCGCGCGCTTCATCCGCTGGCGCACGGACAAGGCGCCGCGCGACTGCCTGATCGATCAGCTGCAGAGCTGACGCGCCGCGCGCTACTGCTGCCCGCGCGCCCGGCTGGGCTGCACCCGCGGCGGCTCGCCGCGCTGCTTGCGGAAATGTGGCGGCCACGGCGCGTCGCCGAGGCCCTGCTCCTCGTCGCGCGCGGCCAGCTCGAGCAGCGCCGCGAGCGTGCCCTCGTGCTGGTCGGTGTCGGCCGCCGGGTCGCCGCGCTCGCGCAGGCGCGCCGGCACCGTGTCGAGCCTCAGCTCGCCCGGCTCGACGTCGGCGACCTCGTCCCACTCGAGCGGACAGGAGACGCGCGCATCCGGCGTCGGGCGCACCGAGTAGGCCGAGGCGACGGTGCGGTCGCGGGCGTTCTGGTTGTAGTCGACGAACACCCCGTGGCGCTCCTCCTTCCACCACTTGCTCGTCGCGAGCTTGGGCACGCGACGCTCGACCTCGCGCGCCAGCGCCAGGGCGGCGCGGCGCACCTCGCCGAACCCATGCTCGGGACGGATGCGCACGTTGACGTGGATGCCGCGCGAGCCCGACGTCTTGGGGAAGCCGCGCAGGCCGTGGTCGGCGAGCACGTCGCGGACCACCAGCGCGACCTGGCGCACGTCGTCCCAGGACGCCTGCGGGGTCGGATCGAGATCGACGCGCAGCTCGTCCGGGCAGTCGAGGTCGCCCCGGCGCACCGCCCATGGGTTGAAGTCGATGACGCCGAGGTTCACGGCCCAGATGAGATGCGCCGCGTCGTTGGCGACCAGCTCGGTGGCGCTGCGCCCGCTGGGGAACTGCACGGTCGCCGTCTGCAGCCAGTCCGGCGCGTTGGCGGGGACGCGCTTCTGGAAGAACGGCTCGCCCTCGACGCCATCGACGTAGCGCTTGAGCACCGTCGGGCGCTCGCGCAGGTGCACGATCGCCGCGCCGGCGACGGCGAGGTAGTAGTCGACGAGGTCGCGCTTGGTGTGGCCGGCCTGGGG
The DNA here is from genome assembly GCA_963795555.1 of uncultured Solirubrobacterales bacterium. Classification (GTDB taxonomy): domain Bacteria; phylum Actinomycetota; class Thermoleophilia; order Solirubrobacterales; family Solirubrobacteraceae; genus CAWCHZ01. The sequence goes on along the minus strand of CAWCHZ010000002.1, from coordinate 2,134,794 downwards.
GAAGTAGAGCTTGCCCGGGTTGGAGATGCGCAGCTCGTGGCCGGCCGCGGTGATCGTGTCGTACTCGGTCACGGCCGCGCCCGCGCTCGCGTCGCGATGTCCGCCAGTCCTCGCGTCGTCATCGTCAGCAGAGTGACAGGATTCGCCGCCGTGCCGACCCCCGCCTACCCAACCTGCGTGCTCGTCGCACCCGACAGCTTCAAGGGCACCTACAGCGCGAGCGAGGTGGCGACGGCGATCGGGCGTGGCTTGCGGGCCGCCGGCTGGGAGGTCGATCCCTGCCCGGTCGCCGATGGGGGCGAGGGCACCCTGGACGTGCTGCTGCTGGCGCTCGGCGGCGAGACGATCACCGTCGACGTCCACGATCCGCTCGGCCGGCCGGTGCACGCGGAGCTCGCGCTGCTCGACGACGGCGTCACGGCGATCGTCGAGCTGGCGCGCGCGTCGGGGCTGGACCTGGTCTCCCCACGCGAGCGCGACCCCGAGGTGGCCTCGAGCGCCGGCACCGGGGAGCTAGTCGTGGCCGCCGTCGAGGCGGGGGCCCGCCGGATCCTGCTGACCGTCGGCGGCAGCGCGACCAGCGACGGAGGCGACGGCGCGATCACCGCGATCGAGGCGGCCGGCGGCCTGCGCGGAGCCCAGCTCGTCGTGCTCTGCGACGTCACGACTCCGTTCGAGCTCGCGGGCAAGGTCTTCGGACCCCAGAAGGGCGCCGATGCCGCCGCGGTGCGCCGCATCACGGCGCGGCTCGAGCGCATGGCCGCGCGCCTGCCGCGCGATCCGCGCGGCGTGCCGATGACGGGCGCCGCCGGCGGGCTGTCGGGTGGCCTGTGGGCGACGTTCGACGCGCGCCTGGAGCGCGGCGCACCGTTCGTCCTCGATGCGGTCGGCTTCGACCAGCGGATGCGCGCCGCGCGCGCGGTCGTCGTCGGCGAGGGCTCGATCGACTCCCAGACGCTCGCCGGCAAGGTTGCCGCCGAGGCCGCGGTGCGCTGCCGCCAGGCCGGCGTGCCGGCGCACGCCGTCGTCGGGCGCAACCGGCTCGAGCCCTTCGACGCGCGCATCCTCGACCTGCAGCTGATCCTCGAAGCCGGCACGCCGGCCGCATTCGAGGCGGCCGGGCGTCAGCTCGCCGAGGCGCTTTGAGGCGGTGGGGATGCGCCAGCGCAGACGCCCCTTCTCGCTTCCCGCCGGGGGTGGCCGGCGCGCCTTCGTCGTCGGGGCCGGGTCGTTCGGCACCGCCGTGGCGGTGCTGCTGGCGCGCGGTGGCCTGCGCACGACGCTGCAGACGCGCACGCGCGAGCAGGCCGAGCTGCTCTCCCAGGCGCGCGAGAACGCCGTCTACCTGCCCGGCGTCGAGTTTCCGCGCGAGCTGCGCATCGAGCCGGCCGGCGCCGGCTTCGCGCGCGCGGATCTGATCTTCCTCGGCGTACCGTCCAACGACCTCGACGTGCTGATCGCCGAGCTGGCCCAGCAGGAGATCCCCGAGGGGGCGCGCATCGTCTCGCTCGCCAAGGGCCTGGTCGCGCCGGGCGTGGCGCCGACGGTGCTGCTGTCGAGTCACTTCGGTGCCGAGCGAGTCGCCTGCATCGGCGGCCCCGCGCACGCCCAGGAGATGGTGACCAAGGGCGCCGGCCTGGTCGCCGCGTCGACCGACGAGGATCTCGCGGCCGCGCTGGCGGCGGTCTTCGAGCGCGCCCGCGTCGTCTGCGAGCGCTCCAACGATCCGATCGGCGTCGAGCTGGCGGGGGCGGCGAAGAACGCGGCGGCGCTCGCCGCGGGGGCGACCGAGGCGCAGGGCCTCAACGCCGTCGGGGCGGCGGCCGGGCACATCTTCGCGGAGGTCTGGCGCTACGCGGTCACTCAGGGCGCCCGTCCTGAGTCCCTGATCGGGCTGGCGGGAACGGGCGACGTCGTCGCGACCGCATTCGCGCCGATGAGCCGCAACCGCCGCGCGGGCGCGCTGCTCGCGGAGGGCGTGCCCAGCGATCAGATCCCCGGGCGCGTCGGGCAGGCGGTCGAGGCGCTGGACTCGGTGCCGCTGCTCGCGCGCGCGCTGCGCCGCGGCGGCGTCGAGGCGCCGGTCACGTCCGCGCTGGCGCAGCTGATCGCCGGTGAGCTGCCGCTCGACGAGTGGGTCGCGCTGGTGCGCACGACGGTCCCGCCCCCGGCACGCTGGCGTCGGCTGAGCGTCTGGCGCCGCGCGCTGCGCGCGCTCACCGGCCGCGGCGGCTGAGCGCCAGGCCTGGGCTCAGCGGCGCTCGGCGAGCGTCGTGACGATCGCCTCGTAGACGCCGGCGCCATGTGCCTCCTGGGCGACGCGCACGTTGGCGCGACCGGCGATCGCCTCACGCAGCGTCGGGTCGCGCTCCAGCGCATTGGCCACAAACCAGAACGCGCCGACCACCTCGGCCGCGCCGAGGTCCTCGCGCGAGTCGCCGATCGCGATGCACTCGCCCGGCGCATAGCCGCGCGCCTGCATGTGGCGCGCGACCGCCCGCGCCTTCGACGCCCCAGCCGGGATCAGGTGGTAGACGCGCAGGCGCTCCAGCTCGGGCAGCGACGCCGAGCGGTGCGAGATGACGCCGTTGTCGATCAGCCGCACGTTGGCGTGGCCGTGCGCGCGCAGCAGCTCGTTGGCCTCCGCGACCGCGATGTCGCCGCGAAAGAGGTGGGAGACCTCGCGGTCGAGGTGCCAGGGCGCATGGGGCTCGAGCCGGCCGGCGTAGCGCTCGAGCAGCAGCGCCGGCGCGCCGGCGGCGGCGACCTGCTCGTGGATCGTGCCCTGCGGGCCGGGAACGAGGTCATCGGTCAGGTACTCGTCAGCGCCGTCGATCGCCAGCCCGCAGCCGACCTCGAAGATGAACGCGCTCTGTCCGATCAGCCGCGCGTCCTCGACGACCTGGGCGCGCCGGCGACCGGAGTAGAGCACTACCTCCACCCCCGCCCGCGCAGCGGCCTCGAGCGCACGCACCCCCAAGAGGGTGAAGCTGCCGCGGCCGTCGTGCAGCAGCGAGCCGTTGCGGCCCAGCAGCGTGCCGTCGAGGTCGACGTAGGCGCAGCGCATCGCGATCGGGTCGCCGGGCTCGGTGACGCCTCAGGCGCCGGCGCGCCCCCCTGCGCGCAGCGTGGCCATCGGCGGGCGCGCGCCCGCGCGCAGCGTCGCCATCGGCGGGCGCTCGATCACTGAGGTGTAGCTCAGCTCCAGCTCCGCGCCAGCGAAGGCGCGGAAGGCGGGATCGAGCTCGCCGAGCAGGCGTCCGTCGCGCTCCAGCCGCATGGCGACGGCGAGCAGCACGGCGTGTGCCATCGCACCAAGGCGATCGAGCGTCTGATGGCTGTTGCGGCGCTGGTCGAGATCGACCTGGGCCATTGCCTCCAGGCCGATCTGCTCGTGGACGTCGATCAGCATCGCGATCTCGACCGCGTAGCCGGTCGCCCACGGCAGGCGCTCGAGCAGCTCGCGACGGGCCGCCAGCTCGCCCGCCAGCGGCTGGCGAAACACCGTCAGCTCCGGGTAGAAGAGGTTGAGCAGCGGGCGCGCCGTCAGCTCGGTGACGCGCCCTCCGCCGTCGGCAAGCTCGAAGTCGCCGACGCGCAGCGGCCGCCGAAAGCAGCCCTTGACGAACTCGACCCCCTCGACGCAGAGCAGCGGCCCGAGCGTGCCGCAGGCGAAGTGGGCAGGCAGCCCCACCGTGTCGGCGTCGAGATAGCAGACCACCTCGCCGGTGAGGACGCTCAGCGCGCGCCACATCGCGTCGCCCTTGCCGAGCACCGGCCCGAGCTCGGGCAGCAGCTCGGACTCCTGGTGGACCTCCGCGCCGGCGCGCTGCGCGAGCAGCGCGGTTCCATCCACCGAGCCGGCGTCGACCACCACGAGCTGGTCGATGACGCCGCGCTCACGCAGGGCCAGCAACGTCTCGACGGCCGGCACGATCGTGTGCGCGGTCTCGCGGGCGGGCAGGCAGACGGAGATGGTCTCGCGGCGCTCGGCGGCCAGCCGCTCGGGCGGAAACTCCGAGTGGTGGAAGCTGCGCTCGGCGAGCCATCGCTCGATGATGTTGTTCATTGCGGCGACGCGGGCGGTGGCTCGGTGGCTGCCCGTACTATGGCAATTGATGCCCGCAGCGCGTTCAACCGACCCGTCCGTCGCACGGGCGCGCAACCCCTCAGCGGGCAAGCGCAACCCCTCAGCGGGCAAGCGCAACCCCTCAGCGGCGGAGGCGCCACCCTGGGCGGCGCTGCTGGAGGCCGGCCGTGCGGACGAGCGACTGGTGCGCCAGGCCTTCGCGGGCGCCCGCCCCGGCGCCCTCGTCGAGCTGCCCGCCGAGCTGCATCCCGCCGTGCGCGAGGCCCTGCACGCGAACGGCATCCTCGCCCTCTACGAGCACCAGGCGCAGGCCCTGCAGGCGGCCTGGCGGGGACCGACGATCGTCACGACGGGGACCGCGTCGGGCAAGTCGCTGTGCTTCAACCTGCCAACCGCCGACGTGCTCTGCCGCGACCCGCACGCACGCGCGCTCTACCTCTACCCCACCAAGGCGCTCGCCCAGGACCAGGCGCGCGGGCTGCATGCGCTGGGCCTTGGGCAGCTGCGCCCGGCGATCTACGACGGCGACACGCCACGCCAGGAGCGCCTGGCGATCCGCCGCAAGGCGAACATCGTCCTGACCAACCCCGACATGCTGCACGTCGGCATCCTGCCCAACCACCGCGCCTGGGCGAACCTGTTCGCGAACCTCGCCGTGGTGGTGGTCGACGAGGCGCACGTCTACCGCGGTGTGTTCGGCTCGCATGTCGGCAACGTGCTGCGGCGGCTGCGGCGGATCGCCAACGCCTACGGCACCGAGCCACGCTTCATCCTCACCAGCGCGACGATCGCCAACCCGCTCGAGCTCGCCGAGCGGCTGACGGGGTTGGAGGAGATCGCGCTGGTCGACCGCGACACGGCGCCCAGCCACGCGCGCCAGTTCGCGATCTGGAACCCGCCGTTGGTCGACGAGCGGCTGGGCTCACGCCGCTCGGCGCTGATCGAGGCCGCCGACCTGCTGGCGCAGCTGGTCGCGGCCGGCGCGCGCACGATCTGCTTCATGAAGTCGCGCCGCGCGGTCGAGCTGATCACGCGCTACACCCAGCAGCGCCTCGCCGACGAGGCACCCGATCGCGTCGATCGGGTCGCCCCCTACCGCGCCGGCTACACCCGCGCGCAGCGGCGTGAGATCGAGCGCCGCCTGCTCGACGGCGAGCTGCTGGGGATCGTGGCCACCGACGCGCTCGAGCTGGGGATCGACATCGGCGCGCTGGACGCGGCGATCTGCGTCACCTTTCCCGGCACGGTCGCCTCGCTGCGCCAGATGTGGGGGCGTGCCGGCCGGCGCGGCAGGGGCCTGGCGGTCTACGTCGCCGGCGAGGACGGCCTCGATCAGTTCTTCTGCCGTCATCCCGACGAGTTCCTCGACCGCCCGGTGGAGGCCGCGATCCTCGACCACGAGAGCGAGGAGATCCACGTCCAGCACCTGCTCTGCGCCGCGCACGAGGGACCGCTGAGCGCGGCCGACGCGGAGGTTCTGGGACCGCGCTGGCAGGCCTACGCCGACCGGCTCGTGACAGCCGGCGCGCTGCGCGAGCGCGCGGGCGGCTACGTGCCGCGGCGACCGGAGGACTATCCGGCCGCGCGCGTGTCGCTGCGCTCGGCGGCGCGCGACTGCTTCGACGTGATCGACGTCGGCTCGGGCGAGATGCTCGGCACGATCGAGGCCGCGCGGGCCCTCTCAACCGTCCACGAGCGCGCGGTCTACCTGCACATGGGGCGCTCCTACGAGGTCCAGCAGCTCGACCTCGAGGCACGGCGCGCCTTGGTGGAGCCCTTCCACGGCGACTGGTACACCCAGCCCAAGCGCGAGACGATGACCGGCATCGAGCGGCTGCTGGACCGCCGCGAGACGCTCGGGGTGCAGCTCTCCTTCGGCGTCGTGGCCGTCACCGAGCAGGTGATCGCCTTCCAGCGCAAGCGCCTATCGGACCACGAGGTGCTGGACTTCCGCACGCTCGACCTGCCCGAGACGACGTTCAGCACCCAGGCGCTCTGGTTTGAGCTCGACGAGCAGCTGCTGGGGCCGGAATGGGCGGTGGAGAAGCTGATCGGCGCGCTGCACGCCACCGAGCACGCCCAGATCGCCGTGCTGCCGCTGCTTGCGATGTGCGACCGCTGGGACATCGGCGGCCTCTCGATCAACGTCCACCCTCAGACCGGCCGCCCGACGATCTTCATCTATGACGGGCATCCCGGCGGCGTCGGGATCACCCGCCAGGGCTTCCGCGAGTTCGAGACGCTGGCCCGCGACGCCCACCGCCTGATCGCCGAGTGCCGCTGCAAGTCCGGCTGCCCCTCCTGCGTCCAGTCGCCCAAGTGCGGCAACCTCAACGAGCCCCTGGCCAAGGGCGGCGCCCAGGCGCTGCTGGGACGGATGCTGGGGGCGGGTGGCGCTGGATAGGCCGTCCGGCGACCGCGGTGTGGCCGAGCAGCGGCCGGGGACCTGGCTCGCCGATGCCGGCGCGGGCCGGGCGAACGGACGCTTGCGGGCGATCCGTCGGCCGAGCCGGCTCGGTACCATCGACTGCTTGGGGCGAGATAGCTCAGCTGGTAGAGCACACGACTGAAAATCGTGGTGTCCCCGGTTCGAGTCCGGGTCTCGCCATCGGCGTTTTGCCTGGAAATCGACGTTTTCTCGGCCGACGGACTGGCCTGAGGGCTCGAACTGGGAATGACATTCTTTCCCGTCGCCTTCTCGTCGCCCAATGTTTTGCGGGGCGAGTGAGTCGGCGGTGTCGAGGTCGGCGAGCCGTTCGCGGGCCTCCCGGACGAGGCGGTCGAAGCTTGGGCCGATAACGGGATCAGACTGGCGTGGTCAGGACGCCATGCGGGCCTGCGCGGGCGCGGTTCACGGCTGGCACATCGAGCGCCGCTTCGACCCGGACAATGAAGATCTTGCCTGCGATCCACCACTTCACCGACGCCGAGAATCTGAGGCGTATCCTGCTCACTGGCGAGGTGCGCTGCCACCGGACAGCAGCGTGCGCGGTCGACATAGGCGACGCGTTGATCAAGTCCAGGCGCACACAAATCAACGTGCCGTGCAAGCCGGGCGGCAAGGTCTGCGACTATGTCCCGTTCTACTTCGCGCCGCGCTCTCCGATGCTCTACAGCATCAAGTGCGGCAACGTGCCGGGCGTCAGCCCTAACCCGAGCCGAATCGTCTACCTTACGACTTCGACTGAGGCCGCGTACGACGCTGGGCTCGCCTGCGTGTTCAGCGACGGCAACGCAGCGGCGGCCTTCACCGCCTTCTACGACGACCCCGCCATGCTGCCCCAAGCTGTCGACTGGCCGCTGATGCAGGAGGGCTACTGGGCCAACACCCCCGAGGACAGCGATCGACGACGCCGGCGCGGCGCCGAGTTCCTCGTCCACAACGCCCTGCCGCTCGCGCTCGTCACGGAGATCGCCGTCCACGACGAGAGCGTCCGCTCCAGCGTCGCTCGCGCGCTTGCCGAGGCGGGCTCGACGATCGCGATTCGCATCCGCGCCGACTGGTATTTCTAGGGCCATGGTCGAGTTCGTCAGAGGTAACCTGCTCGAGGCCAACGTCGACGCGCTCGTCAACACGGTCAACACGAAGGGCGTGATGGGCAAAGGCGTCGCGTTGCAATTCCGACGCGCCTTCCCGGGCAACTACGAGGCCTACCGCTCGGCGTGTGCGACCGGCGATGTGAGGCTTGGTCGGATGTTCGTCTTCGAGACCGGCCGACTGGAGGGTCCGCGCGCGATCATCAACTTCCCGACAAAGGACCACTGGCGCTCCCGTTCGCGGCTTGCGGACATCGAGGCCGGCCTGCGGGACCTGCGACGCGTGCTGCTTGAGCTCGATGTCCGCTCGGTGGCGCTGCCCCCGCTCGGATGTGGACTCGGCGGCCTGCGCTGGTCTGACGTGTGCCCCCTGATCGAGCAGGCGCTCGGCGAACTGCCACTTCAAGTGCTCGCCTACGAACCGCAGCCCGCCCCGACACCCGAGCGGATGCCTGAGGCGCGCGAGCGGCCCCGGATGACCGCCTTCCGCGCCACGCTGATCTGGCTGCTCGGTCGATATCTCGCGCCCGGGGAGACGGCGACGCCGCTTGAGGTGCAGAAGCTGCTCTACTTCCTCCAGGAGGCCGGCGAGCCGCTGCGCCTGCGATTTGCGAAGCAGCGCTACGGCCCCTACGCCGATGCCGCGCGGCACGCGGTCCAGCGCCTCGAGGGGCACCACCTCACCGGCTTTGGTGACGGCACCGGCGACACGAGCGTCTGCCTGCTCCCCGGCGCCATGAAGGAGGCCGAAACCTTCCTGGCAGACCACCCGGAGACGAGCGAGCGCTACGAGCGTGTCGCGGAGCTGATCGACGGGTTCGAGACCCCCTACGGCCTCGAGCTGCTCGCCACCACCCACTGGGTGGTCGTCCACGAGGATGGCGGGGAGGCCGAGACTGCCGCTCGGCTCGTGCGCGAGTGGACTGAGCGCAAAGGGCGGCTCTTCACGGACGAGCACATCGCGGTCGCGTGGCACCGGCTCGACGAGGGCGGCTGGTTCGCCAGCTCACGGATCCCGGTCGGAGCGTAGGTACCCAGCAAGCGGCCCGCCGCGTCGCCTCACGCCGGCCTTGTGTTGGCACTCCTTCAGCGTCCATGCCTGGGGCCGGTGATCTCGCCAGCTCACGCGCCAAGCCATACAGCTTGTGACCGGAGGCTGGGTGTCTGTCGGCTCGGCGCTGCACTGTCTCTATGAATGGCAGGAGCCCAAGGGACGAGGCCACACGGCTGCGCGAGGCCGCAAGCGGATCGAACGCGGCGGGCCGGTGGGCGACGGCATATTTGTCGCGCGCGGCGCCGCCGGCCGAACACGCTCTCGTCGGCGGCGAGGCGCGCGTGCCTCGGCGGGAACCGCGTCGTCGTAGTCCCGCCTCGCGTCGCTGCAGATGACGCCCCAGCACTCAGGCATCAGATCCCCTACATTACGCCCCGGTGGTATTCGCGAAACCGGACGTCATTGCCTCCGTGGTGGAGCAGCCCACCGTCGTGACCGTGCCATGGTCTGGGTTGGAGACGGGACAGGTTGCTACGTCGTTCTACGGGACCATGTACGCGCCGCGCACTCTTGGCGAGTTTGCACAACTTGTTAGTATGAGTGATGTCGTCGCGTGGCGCGGCCAATCCCGAATGTGGCGCCTTGATAGCGGCATCGCACGCCGTCTACGCAACTTTGGGCGTGTGTGGGAGAACAGGTCCGGTCGGCAGTCGTCACCGTTGGAACTGGACTACGGTGACGAACACTTGACTCACGCGGTTCATATCTTTGAAGAGAAGCTAGTGAATGAGGCTCGGCTAGCTGGCCTCGATTTCAGAAACGGAAGATTTCTAAACACACTAGAACTTATCGCCGCGTTGCAACACCACGGTGCGGCCACGCGCCTGGTCGACTTTACGCGTAATGCGTTTCTTGCATTGTGGTTTGCGGCTGTTCAGGACCCAGCGGCGTCGCACGCCGATGATATGGGTGTTGTCATCGGCGTGAGGGCTTCTCGTACCCATTGGCTCAGTGCTGAGGAGGTTAGAACGGCAAAGTCAATCCGCGAGGTCGCGGATGCACACAGTGACTTTCTGGTTGCCTGGCGTCCGTCAGCATTGTTTGAACGTATTAGAGCCCAACAGTCAGTACACCTGTTTTCACAGATTCGTACGCGGGTGTGGGGGAGCCTGGATAGCGCACCCTACGATGACCAAGAGCAGGATAATTTTGCCAACAACTACTACGCGATTGCCGTCACCCACGACCTCAAGTTGCATCTAAGCGGCATATGGAATGGTACGTTTGGCTATGACGTTAGTAGTGTCTTTCCTGAGATTGATGGGTTCAGTCGCGCCCATGCAGCCACCGAATTTCTGCCTCAGCGGATGTTTGAGGCCGTGTTGGAATGTGTCCGTGGAGGACCTTCGGGACCGCCGGCGCCGTAGCATGCAGATCGGGGACGTGCCAAGAGAGCTTGGATCGGAAGTCGGCGAGCACCTCACGCAGGCGGGTCTCCGGTGATTCGGCGACGTAGACAGTGCGGAATCGGCGCTTGAGATCATCGAAGCGGTGGCTCCGCTCGCAGATCTCCCGCGCGATGAAGCCAAGCGGATCGCGGTGCGGATGATCAGCGAGGCCTATGACGCCAACACCGCCAAGGCGTGGCTGTTTTGGCACCAACACGCGCTTGGATGACCGGGCGCCGATCGAGGTTCTGCGCGCGGCGCAGACCCCCGGCAGCTCACCGCGGTCGTGCGTGCCGCCCGTCAGCCGGTAGGCTTCGAGACGTGAGCGCCGGTCCGGCCGCCCGTCTGTATTGGCGGGTCGGCTAGGGACGTATCGCCGCGGCCGCTCAGCAGATCGACCTGCGACCGCGTCGGCGTCCCAGGTCCCCGCGCCGACGTCCTCCAGCTCGCGCCTGAGCAGCTTGCCGAGTTGTGATGAGCGGCGCGGCGACAACGCGCCGGCACGTTCGCGCCCTCGGGCGACAGGGATTACTCTCGCGTAGCCAAGCGGCGTGAGCAGAAGACAAGGGCCGGGGCCGCGAGCTGCGGTCCCGGCCGATGCGCTTAGTTCCTCCCGGCGCGGCGTGTCGGGCTATGGGTACATATAGCCGACGAAGGTGTCGACGTTGTATGGACCACCGAGATTATAGATCTGGCCATAACCAGTTATGTCTGAGCCAAAGTAGCCAGTATCGGCGGTGCAACCACCAGTGAAGCAATTTCCTTGCCTAAAGGTGTTGTTTAAGGTCCATAGGCGAACACTCGCATAGTCCGAATAGCCGTGGGCGATCGCCCGTCGTACGTTTGACTCGGTCTCGCTGTAGCAGAAGGTGGGACCTCCACTCTGATAGAGCTGGGCACCGTACGATCCGCCGCAATTTCCGTACATGTAGCCTTGGTAGGCCGACGCTGTTGCGCCCGTGGCGGCCAGAGCACCTGCGGCAGCACATGCCACCAGGCCGATCTGCCAGTACCTTCTCCGCATGCGTAGCTTAGAGCGCATCGCTCATCACCCTCCTGTCGTTTGCTTATCCGTTTAGCGTTAGATCATGTGGTGTTTTACGCCATCGCCAGAAGTCCAGATGAACTGGACCGGCATGCTGTGTGTCTGAAACTGGAAGGCGTTGTTCACTACACCGACGGTCCGTGCTTGACCATGTTGAAACTCAATTGTTACTGAGCTGATGCCGTCGGGCGCCAGGCCGCCGACGATCATCACGTCAGGGCTAATGGATCCTGGGTCTGCGGTGTCCTGTACTCCGTACACTAGAAGTTGGTGGTCTTTTGCCACTGTCGCCACCGGCACGCAGCCACTCGGTAGCGTATTAAGGCCCCATGGGCGCATGCTGATGATCACGCACAGCTGCTTGGTGGCAGTGATGGCAAGCCACTGTGGTGTGAGCGTCTTTGTACCCGAGACCAAGCGTATGGCGGTGAGTTTGCCGGCGCCGGGGTCTGCTGGGAGGGTGTCGCGGCTGTTTACGGGCTGACGTAGCACGCTAAATGAGCGCAGGTAGGCCGCGATCGGATCCTTGGCGGGAGTGTTGGTTGTGCTCGCGAGCTTGATCGCCAGATAGCTCACACCCCCCACGACAGCTAATGCGACCATGAGCGCGGTCAATGACCGTCGCGTGAGCCCCCGGCCCGCAAGCGGCCGCGGATGGCTTTGCCTAGGTGCGGTGTGAGTCTGCAAGGACATGGACTCCAGCCTGCCAGGACCGTCCGGCGCCTTTTGCTGTGGGCGTTTGAGTCCAAGCCGACTCGGCCGAGCGCTACCGGCTGGTCACTCCCTGCCCAGCAGCCACAGCTAACTCTCAGCACGCTCAGGCGCAAACATTCAGATGGCTATGCAAACGTGGGATGAGCCATCCTCCAAGTGGAGGACCCCAAGCCGCACCGGCCGGCGCGCCGACCGCACAGCAGCGCGGAGGCTGGGGTTTGTGCTCGAATCGGCAACGCACCTGCGTGAGCTTCCCCCTGGCCTCACGCTCTTCTGTATCCGCTCTACGGGCTGGAGCGCCTGTCGTGACGCGTTCGACCCGCACACGAGTCCGATTAGCGCCAGCGAAGGTTGCGGAGCTGGCTACCGTTCCGCTTGATGCCCAGCGAAGGCGCGGCGGGCCGCGTGCGTCTTTGCCATGATGTCGCACCGCCAACGCGCCGCTCGATCAACGAGTATTTTGATTCTTGACAGATGGCCAGTGATCCGCCACACTGTGGCGCTGCCGTGACCGGCGGCATGAGACTCCGGCTTTGCGAAGACGTCAGGGAGGATATATGCGTGACGTGCGGATCAGATCGTGGCAGCTCGCGGTTGGCGTCTGCGTTGTACTGAGCGGATTGGCGGTGCTCGCAACTGTGGCGCTTGCCGATGGGACGGACACCGGATCGTCCGATCCCGCGACTGGTGCGCCGTCTGTCTTGTCGGCGCCAGCGGTCGCGTCCGCGCTCACGGACGCGCCAGACGATCCCCCCGATCCGACATTCGACGGCACGGATGCCAACGGCAGCCCCGAGACGACGAGTTGCGCGCCTGACCCGGGCGAGGCTGACACGACGTCGTGCAGCCAGGATCCGACCGCTCCGCTCGTCGCGGCCGCGCTTGCCGAGCCGCCGGCGAACTCCAACCAACCGAGCCCGATCCTGGCGCTCGACTCCAGTGGCGCCCTCGCATCTGACGTGACGCAGTCGCCGACCGGCGTCGACACGGGGCCGGTGGCGAGCGCAGCGACGCCAGCGACCGGCGGATGCACGCTGATGCCGCCGCTCACCCAGACCCCGGCGTCGCCAGCGAGCGGCCGCTTCGGGCTGTCGGATCAGAGCGGGTTCCGCGGTCCCAAGTCAACGTTCAGCGATCCACGCGCCGTCGCGCTCAACGTCACCCGCGTGCGCCTGATCGTGTTCTACGACGTCATCCTTCGGGCCGAGGACGCGACGAGCCCGACGAGCCAAGCATGCACCGACTACATGGACACCTACAACTGGATTGCCAACCAGATCTCGCTCGGTCATGAGCCCCTGATCTCGTTTGAGCATCCCAACATTGCTCCGCGCCAAGCCGAAGACCCCAGCAATCCCGAGGCCCTGCCCTCCGTTGGTCCGAACGGCCGGTACACCCGGGCGGTCAAGGCCTTCATGGCGCAATTCCCCACCGTCGTGCTGTACACCGCTTGGAACGAGCCCAACGACGGCGCCCAGGCCACGCTGCATCGTCCCTTCCGCGCCGGCCAGTACTTCCACGACCTGAACAATCTCTGTCGCCGCGGCCGCAGATGCTTGGTCGCCGCGGGTGATTTCGTCGACGAGTCAAGCCTTACACACCAGTATGAGACCAACTATGATCGCGGCGTAGGTGGCGTGGCAGCCAGCGTATGGGCCTATCACCCATATCTCTATCTCGAATATGGTCAGAACAGCCATGCCGCTGCCCGTCTAACGCACTTCCTCAGCCTGCCCTACGTCCGAGACGCAGCCATCTGGTTCACCGAGGCTGGAGCGTTTGCCCTCGACGGGCGCGCGATAAACAAGGGTGGAGGCTCGGCCGCCGTGCTGGCCCAGCAGAACCTGGATCTCGCGACGTTCCTGAACAGTCCCAGCTCAGTCTTCAACACGGACTCTCACATCAAGCGGTTTTACTACTACGAGTGGCACGGCGGTGGTGGGTTCGACACCGGTCTGATCGGTGCTCCCGACCCCACGACTGGGGAGGCGACCGACCTGCCAGGCACTTGGGGAGACCCCGCCCGGCCCGTCTACTGCACATACCTGATGAGCACCAACCCCGGCGCGACGTGCCAACTCACACTCCCCTCCGGTAGCCCGCCCGTCGTCACGACAGGACCGCCGGTCAATGCGATCGAGACATCGGCGACGATGACGGGCACGGTCAACCCGAACGGGCTCCTGACGACCTACCACTTCGACTACGGGCCGGACACCAGCTACGGCCAGAGCACACCGGACCAGAGTGCTGGCTCCGGCACGACTGCACTGCCGGAATCGGCCACGATCCCGTTCGCCGGGTGCTTCACCGCGCCCACGCACTTCCGGATCGAAGCGACCAACTCCGCGGGCACGACATTCGGATCGGACAGCACGATCACCTGGCTGTGCCTTACATGATCGCCACAGTTCACGCTGAAGCCTGACGGGCACGATCGCGACTTCGCTGCGGGTCCGTAGCAAGAACAGATATAGGACATTGGCGTCGAGAACAACGAAGTAGGCAACGCGCAATCCTGCGGATAGAGAACCGCGTGAGGTTAGGCGAGACTTAGCCGGTAGCTTCACAACCGGCTGCCAAGCTCCTTGCTTCGCAAGATGCCGCCCGGGGATCTGCACGTCGAGCATCGTGATGCAGTCGCCGGCGGCCTCCAAGCTTTCTTCCTGTCCCTTCGCGATGCCGACAGCAACCGACCGATCGACAGACCGGTCGGCTAGCTCTCCAGCGTGGCGGCCCGGGCCCGCATCGTGTCGACAAGCGCGACGGTTGCCTGGATCAGCAATGCCTCGGGATCGCGATCCAGCCAGACGAGCCCAACTGCGTGCTGGACATCGGGCTCGCCGAGCGGCAGCACGCGCATGCCGGCGGGAACGTCGAAGAGGTGAAGCCAGGCGTGTGACATGACGGCGCAGGCCATCCCATCACGGACGTGGGCGTAGAGAGCGGAGATCGAGTTGGTCTCGAGCACGGGGCGGGGCGCCACGCCCACCTGCCGGAAGATCGCGTCGATGATCCGTCGGTTCTGCATGTCGGGGGTCAGCAGGCAGAGCGGCTCGCCGGCCGCCTGCGCCCACGACGCGGTCTGCAGCCTCGCGTAGCGACCATCGTCGGGAACCAGCAGCAGATATCGCTCCTGATAGAGCGTCAGGCTGCGGACGTCGCGGAGCGGCTCGTTCTCCAGATATGTGACGCCGATGTCGATCTGTGACTCGTGCAGCGCCTGCTCGATGCCGCGCGACGAGGAGGAGACGATCGAGATGTCGAGCGCCGGATGATGTTCGCGCAGGGGCTTGGTGATCAGCGTGATCACCGGCAGGGAGGTCGGGATCGCGCCGAGGCGAAGCCGTCCGACGAGCCCGTCGCGCATCGCGGCGAGGTCGGTGTTCAGCCCATCGCGATCGGCGAGGATGCGCAGCGCCCAGCGCAGCACCCGCTCGCCTTCTGCGGTCAGGCCCTGGTAGCGATGCCCTCGCCGCACGAGCGGCAGCCCCAGCTCGCGCTCCAGGCGGGCGATCCCAGCCGAGAGGGTTGGCTGGGAGACGTGGCAGGCGTCGGCGGCACGACCGAAATGCTGCTCGCGAGCGAGCGCGGCGAGATAGCTCAGGTGCTGGATCAGCATGGTTGGGTCCTGCCTCCAGGCGCGCGGCTTCGCCCGGGGCCGCGCTGCCAGCCAGGACATCATAGATCCCGTCTATCGAGCTACAGCCAGGAACAGTTGCACGACGCCTCGCCACCGTTCATCGTCCTGGGTGGCGGGGGCGCGGTGGCGTTCGAGCACGCGCGGCCGCGTCGGCCAGGCCACTTCCGAAACCTCGTCCAATGTCACGAAACCTCGTCGAGCTGGTTCGCCGTCATCACGCCCAACGGGCGCCGACCGCGCTGGACGTGCTCAAGCGGGCGGTGGATGAGCGCGGGGAGATAACCGACGAGGATCGCCGCGCGGCAGCCGCGGCGTCGGGGCTGCCGGAGGCGGCCGTCTACGGGGTCTCGACGTTCTATGACGACCTGCTCCAGCCGCGGGGGGCGCGTCATCTGCGCGTGTGCACCGGGACGGCATGCTTCGCGGCCAGCGGCGATGACCATGTGCGGGCGCTGCGCGAGCAGTTCGGGCTGGCGCTCGGCGAGCGCCGCGACGACGGAGCGGTGTCACTGGCCGAGACCGTCTGCCTGGGCTTCTGCCATTCCTCGCCGGCGATCCGCGACGGGGACGTGATCGACGCCGGGCCGGGCGTCGTCGAGCGGGTCATCGCGGGCGCCACGCGCGCGGCGAGCGAGCCGGAATGGCACAGCACGCTGCCCGAGCCGGTGTTGACGCGGCCCGGGGACTGGTCGGGCCTGCGTCGCGCGCTGGCCGAGCTCTCGCCGCAGGCGCTGCTGGAGCAGGTTGAGCAGGCCAACCTGCGTGGGCGCGGCGGAGCGGGCTTTCCCGCCGGCAGCAAATGGGCGTTTGCGGCAGCGGCGCAGGGCGCCGAGAAGTTCGTCGTCGCCAACGGCGACGAGGGCGACCCGGGCTCCTACATCGACAAGTACCTGATGGAGCGCAACCCGGCCCTGTTGCTCGAGGGGATGGCGCTGGCGGGCTATGCCGTCGGAGCCGGGCACGGGTTCGTGCTCTGCCGTTCGGAGTATCCGCGCTCGAAGCCCGCGCTGGACGATGCGGTCGCGGCCGCTCGTCACGAGGGGCTGCTCGGCCAGGACATCCTCGGCAGCGGCTTCGACTTCGACGTCACCGTGCTGGAGGGGGCGGGCTCATACGTCGTCGGCGAGGAGACGGCGCTGCTGGCCTGCCTCGAGGGCCTGCGCGGGACGGTCTCTGCGCGCCCGCCGTTTCCGGCGCAGCGGGGGCTCTACGGGATGCCGACGGTCGTCAACAACGTCGAGACGCTCTGCAACGTGCCCTTCATCGCGCTGCGTGGCGCCGGCGCCTACCGCAAGCTGAGCCCCGGCGCGACGCCGGGCAGCAAGCTCGTCTGCTTCAACGAGCGCTTCGCCGCACCCGGGGTCTACGAGGTGCCATTCGGCGTCTCGCTGCGCGAGCTGTGCGAGGGGCTGGCGGGCGGCCTGATCGATGGGCGCCAGATCAAGGCACTGCAGATCGGCGGGCCGCTCGGTGGCATCCTGCCCGCCGCGCTCTTGGACACGCCGTTCGACTTCGACGCGCTCGCGGCGCAGGGTTGCATGGTCGGCCACGGCAGCATCCTCGCCTTCGACGATCGGACCGACATGCGCGCCGTCGCGCGTCATCTGCTGCGCTTCGGCGCGCACGAGAGCTGCGGCAAGTGCTTCCCCTGCCGGATCGGCCTGCGCCGCGCCCATGAGCTCTTCGAGCGCCCGGCGCCCGTCTCGCGGGCGCGCCTGGAGGAGCTCTTGGAGGCGCTCGAGGTCGGCAGCCTCTGCGCCCACGGGGGTGGGATGCCCGCCCCGATCCGCAGCCTGCTGACGCATTTCCCCGACGAGCTGGGGCTGACGGCATGAGCCGACCCGCGGCCAACGGCGGCGCCGGCGCCCCAGCGGGCCCTGCCGCAGCCGCGGCACCGCCGCCCGGGGCCGCTGCCCGCGCGGCTCAAGGCGTCCACCTGCAGATCGATGGCGTGGCGGTCGAGGTCGCCGAGGGCACGACGCTGCTGCGGGCGATCCGCGCCGTCGGCGCCGACGTGCCGACGCTGTGCTTCGACGAGCGCCAGGCCCCGTTCGGAGCCTGCCGGGTCTGTCTCGTCGGCCTGGCCGACGCGCCCCGGCCGGTTGCCGCGTGCACGACACCCTGCCGCGAGGGGATGCGGATCGACACCGCCAACCTGCTTGCGGCGCGCGTCGCCAGGGCGATCGTCGAGCTGGTGCTGTCCGAGCTGCCCGCTGCACCCGCCGCGCACACCGAGCTGGCCGCGGTTGCGCGACGGCTTGGAGTCGACGCGCCGCGCTGGCCGGGTGCCACCCATCAGCGCGCGCTGGACGATCGCCACCCCTACCTGGCCTTCCAGCACGAGCTGTGCATCTCCTGCGGGCGCTGCGTGCGCGCCTGCGACGAGGTTCAGGGCGCCTTTGCGTTGACGGCCACCGGCCGCGGCTTCGAGGCCAACGTCGCCGCGGGGCTGGACGCCGGCTTCCTCGAGTCCACCTGCGTGTCGTGCGGCGCGTGCGCGGACACCTGCCCGACGGACGCGATCACCGAGATCGCCCTCCTACCATCAGGAGGAGCGCGATGAGCGACGGCTTGTTCGACTCGACGGTCACCACGACGTGCGGCTATTGCGGGGTCGGCTGCCGGCTGGAGGCGCATATGCGCGACGGCGCGGTGGCCTCGATCGCACCGGCCCTGGACGGTCCCGCCAACCACGGGCACACCTGCCTGAAGGGGCGCTTCGCGCATCGCTTCGCGCGCTCGCGCGAACGCCTCACCACGCCATTGATCCGCGAGGGCGACCGGCTGCGACGGGCCAGCTGGGACGAGGCGATCAACCGCATCGTCTGCGAGCTGACACGGATCAAGCGCGAGCACGGCCCGGATGCGATCGCCGGGCTCGCGTCCTCGCGCGCCACCAACGAGGACTGCTACGCGATGGCGCGGCTGATGCGCGCGGCGATCGGGACCAACAACATCGACAACTGCTCGCGGGTCTGCCATTCGCCGACCTCCTGGGCGCTGCGTCGGTCATTCGGCCTGTCGGGCGCCACGGGCTCCTTCGACGACATCGACTCGGCGCAGGCGGCGATCATCATCGGCGCCAACCCCACCGAGGCGCATCCGGTCGTCGGAGCGCGGATCAAGCAGGCGACGCTGCGAGGCCTTCAGCTGGTGACGATCGACCCGCGGCGGATCGAGCTGTCGGACTACGGCGCGCTGCACCTGGCGCCAAGGCCGGGCACCAACGCCGCGATCGTGCTCGGCCTGGCGCGCGCGCTGCTGGACGGGGGCCACGTCGACGAGCGCTTCATCGCTCAGCGCACCGAGGGCTTCGAGGAGCTGACCGACCTGCTCGGCCAATATGACGCCGAGCAGGTGGAGCAGATCACGGGCGTGCCGGCGGTGGACCTGCGCGCCGCGGCGCGGATCTACGGCCAGGCCGCGGAGGCGTGTCTGATCTGGGGCCTGGGCGTCACCGAGCATCGCTACGGCTCCGAGGTCGTGCGGCTGATCTGCAACCTGGCGCTGATCACCGGCAAGGTCGGGCGTCCCGGCTCGGCGCTGCTGCCGCTGCGGGGCCAGAACAACGTCCAGGGATCGTCGGACATGGGCGCGCTGCCCGACACCCACACGGCGTATCGCTCCGTCGCCGACGAGGAGGTCGCGGGTTCCTTCGAGCAGCGTTGGGGCGTCGCGCTGCCGCGCAACAACGGGTACACGATCCCGCAGATGTTCGACGCCGCGATCGCCGGCGAGCTGAAGGCGATGTACATCTTCGGCGAGGACGTCGCGCAGACCGACCCCAACACGGCTCACGTCATCCGTGCCCTGGAGTCGCTGGAGCTCCTCGTCTGCCAGGACATCTTCCCGACCGAGACGACGCGCCACGCCGACGTGATCCTGCCCGCGTCGGCGTTCCTGGAGAAGGCGGGCACGTTCACCAACGCCGAGCGGCGGATCCAGCTCGTCGCGCCGGCGATCGACCCACCCGGCGAGGCGAAGACGGACTTCGAGATCATCACGATGGTCTCCCGCGCGCTGGGCCACGACATGGGCCTCGCCACTCCCGCCGACGCGATGGACGAGATCGCCGCGCTGACCCCGGACTTCGCGGGCGTCAGCCACGAGCGCCTCGGCCGTCACGGGCTGCAGTGGCCGGTCGCCGCGAACGGGACCGACTCGCCGATCCTCTACCGTGAGCGCTTCGAGCTGCCCGGCGGTCGCGCCCGCTTCGCCGCGCTCCCCTACAAGCCACCCGGCGATGCCGCCGACGAGCAGTTCCCGCTGATCCTCGTCACCGGGCGGCGGCTTGAGCACTACAACGCCGGCACGATGACCCGGCGCACCCCGAACATCGAGCTCGTCGATCACGAATGGCTCGAGATCCACCCCGACGACGCCGAGCGCCTCTGGATCAGCGACGGCGACCTGGTCTCCGTGCGCAGCCGGGTGGGGCGCATCGAGCTGCCGGCGCGCCTGACGGCCAGGATCGAGCCCGGCCACGTCTTCACCGCGTTTCACTTCCCCGAGACGCGCACCAACGTGCTCGTTGGGGCCAGCGCCGACGTCAACACGTCCTGCCCCGAGTACAAGGTCATCGCCGTGGATGTCCGTCCGGTGCACGAGCAGCCATCACAGCTGCCCGCGCTGGCGGGCGTGTAGGCGGCAGATCGCGGCGCCCCGGGCGTCCATGCGGGCATCGCGGACCGGTCGCAACCGGTAGTCAGACGAACTCGGCCGGGGGCGGATAGCCCGCCGCGCGCACGGCGTCGGTCACGCGTGCCGCATGGCCGGCGCCGCGCGTCTCCACGACGAGCTGGACCGCCGTCTGGCGAACGTGGAGGGCGACGCCCTCGCGCAGATGCTGGACATCGAGCAGGTTGGCACCATGCTCGGCAACGACCGCGAGCAGCGCCGCCAGAGCACCCGGCCGATCGGGCACGAGCGCCGGCAGGATCACGCGCCGACCGGCCTGGGTCTCGTGGCGGCGCGTCACCTCTGCCAGGAGACCACCGTCGACGTTGCCGCCCGAGAGTACGGCCACCGTCACTCCGCTCGGGCTTGGGCTGAGGCGCTCCGACAGCAGGGCCGCGACGCCCACCGCACCCGCGCCCTCGACCACCAGCTTGGCTCGCTCGAGCAGGAAGACCATCGCCTCGGCGATGTCGTCCTCGGCAACGAGCACGACGTCGTCCACCCAGCGACGGATCAGCTCGAGCGTGAGCGTCCCCGGGCTCTTCACCGCGATGCCGTCCGCGATCGTCTGCGCCGACGCCGCGGGCACCGGCTCGCCAGTCGCCAGCGAGCCGGGGAACGGAGCGCAGCGCTCCGCCTGCACCCCGATCACCTCGACGTCGGAGCGCTGTGACTTGATCGCCACGGCGATCCCGCTGATCAGGCCGCCCCCGCCGACCGGCACGACGACGCGCCTGACCTCGGGCGCCTGGGCCAGCAGCTCCAGGCCGATGCCGCCCTGACCAGCGATCACGTCCGGATCGTCGAACGGATGCACGAAGGCCGCTCCGCTCTCGGCAGCCCGGGCGTGGGCCGCCGCAAGCGTCTCGTCGACGGTCGCTCCGCTGAGCTCGACCCGAGCACCCAGCGCGGCCACCGCATCGACCTTGGTGATCGGCGCACCGCGCGGCATGAACACCTCGCACGGCACGCCACGCGCCCGTGCCGCATACGCCAGGCCCTGGCCGTGGTTGCCGGCGCTCCCGGTCACGACTCCCGACCGAGCGGCGTCTCCGAGCGCGGCGATCTTTGCCAGGGCGCCCCGCAGCTTGAACGAGCCGGTTCGCTGCAGGTTCTCCGCTTTCAGCGCGATCGTGCCGCCAACGCGCAGCGACAGCGTGCGCGAGCTGAGCAGCGGCGTCTCACGGACGACCCCACGGCCCGCGGCTGCACCCCGACGCACGTCCTCGAAGGAGACGGCGTTCTCGCTCAACGCGCCGACTCGGCGCACCAATCATCCGCCAGGAGGTGGAACAGCTCGGCGTATGCGCAGATGCCTCGCTCCAGATTCGCCAGGCGGAAGAACTCGTTGGGAGCGTGCGCGCGCTCATCGGGCATCTGCCAACCGAACATGACCGTCTGCAGGCCGAGCACCTCCTGCGCGATCGAGGCGAACGGCAGCGTCGCCCCGAGCGATATCTCGAGCGGTGCTCGGCCGTAGACGCGTCTCAGCGCCTCGCCCGCCAGCTTGAAGGTCGGGTGATCCGGATCGATCGCGAAGGCGTTCGCGCCACCCTGGTAGCGCCTCACGGCCACCTCCACATGGGCCTGCGCGTAGCGCTCGACATGGCGCTCGATCGCCGCATACACGCCCTCGGGCGTCTGCCCGGGCACCAGCCGACAGCTGATCTTGGCGTGGGCCTCGGCGGGGATCACGGCCTTGGGGCCCTCGCCGCCGTAGCCGCTGTGGATTCCATTCAGCTCGAGTGTCGGGCTATGCCATACGCCTGCCAGCGACCCGAGATCGGGCTCGCCGCCGGCACCCTGGACCCCATAGTCCCGCAGCACGGCGCGGAGATCATGCTCGAGCGTAGCCGGCAGGTGCCCATCCCCGTCAGCCAGCTGGCGCGCACCATCCTGGAACCCATCGATCTTGACCTCTCCGCGCGGGCCGACCATGGTTGTGACCAGGTGCGCGAGCGCGACACCGGCATTGGGCACGATCCCGCCAAACACGCCGGAGTGCAGGTCGGCGTTAGCCGACTTGACTGCGATCTCGAGGTTGACCAGGCCCTTGCATCCCAGCACCAGCGAGGGCTGCTCGTGGCCCCACATCACGCTGTCCGCGCTGAGCACGCAGTCGGCCGCGAGCTCGTCCCCGTGCCGCTCCAGGAAGCCCGGCAGCTGGGGAGACAGGACCTCCTCGTCACCCTCGATGATAAAGATCACTCCCACCGGCGGCCGACCAAGGATCGCGGTCAACGCCTCGCACGCGAGGATGGGCGCGAGGATCGTGCCCTTGTTGTCGCTGGCGCCACGCCCGTGAAGGCGCCCGCCGCGAACCACCGGGTCGAATGGCGGCGTCTCCCATTGGTCGAGGGGATCAGCCGGCTGCACGTCATAGTGACCGTAGACGAGGACCATCGGATCGGTCAGCCTTGCTCGAGGCCAGCCACCCACCACCACCGGGTTGCTCGAGGTCGGATGAATCGTCACTCGTGGCGCGCCCGCACGCCGCAGCGCACTTGCCATGGCCCGCGCGGCGCGCCTCATGTCACCGCGATGCTCTGGGATCGCGCTCACGCTCGGGATGCGGACGAGCCCGCAAAGCTGGCGAACATGCCGGTCGAAATGGGCGCGGGCATACTCGATGACCGCCGGACGCACCGACGCGGCATGACCCACCGACGCGGCATGCGGCACCGACGCGGGGTGCGGCACCGACGCGGGGTGCGGCACCGACGCGGGGTGCTGTAGGTCCCCCCCCTCGTTCATCGCGCCGGCCTCGCGACGGGCACCGCCCGACCCAATCCTGCATCCGTCACGAGCTCGCGCCAGTGGTGGCATGCGACGCGCGAGCCGTTGTGAGGCTGGAGCTCGAGCATCGGTCGCTCGCTCCAACAGCGTTCGGTGCTGTGCGAGCAGCGCGGCGCGAACGGGCAGCCGCCCGTCGCTGGCCCCGCCACGTCGCCGAGCGGATTCCTGGACCTGGTTGCCCGCCGCCGCCGAGCGGCGGTGGGATCGGGAACCGGCGCGGCGTCGAGCAGGGCGCGGGTGTATGGATGCACGGGCCGCGCATAGAGCTCTTCGGCCGGCCCCTCCTCGACCACCTGGCCGCGGTAGAAGACGAGGATCCGATCGGAGATGTACCTCACGACGTCGAGGTCGTGGGCGATGAAGAGATAGCTGAGGTTGAAGTCCCGCTGCAGCTCGCGAAGCAGGTTCAGCACCTGCGCCTGGACCGAGAGGTCCAGCGCGCTCACGGGCTCGTCGCAGATGACGAGCCGCGGCTGGACGATCAGCGCACGTGCTATCGCGATGCGCTGCCGCTGCCCACCGGAGAAGCTCGCCGGGTAGCGCGTGGCCGCCTCGGCGGGCAGCCCGACACGCGCGAGCAGCGTGCTGACGCGGCTGTCGAGCTCTTGTCGTGACATTCCCCGCCGCGCATGGAGCATCTCGCGCAGCGTCTGACCGATCGTCCGCGTCGGGTTGAGCGAGCTGTAGGGATCCTGGAAGACGACCTGCAGCTCGGCGCTCAGCGCGCGCCGGCGACGATTGGTCGCGTGCGTGATCTCCTCGCCCTCCCACCACACGCTGCCCGCCGTGATCGGCGTCAGCCCCAGGATGGCCCGACCGAGCGTGGTCTTGCCCGAGCCTGACTCTCCCACGATGCCCACCGTCTCGCGGTCGGCAACGGTGAGGCTGACGCCGTCGACCGCGCGAACGGGCGGCCGCCGGCGACCTCGATTGAACTGCACCGTCAGCTCGCGCACGGCGAGCAGCGGCTCCGCGGATGCCTCAGCGCCCGCCATCATCGGCTTCGCACCAGCATCGCGCTGTGGATGCAACGGGCCTCGCGCAGCTCGCCGACGTGCTCCACCGGGATCGTGCCGTCGCTGCAGTCAGCGCCCGCGTAGGCGCAGCGGGCTTGGAAATGACAGCCCACGGGCCATTCGCCGGGCTGCGGCACCGTTCCCGGGATCGCAGGCAGCTGCTCACCGGCACGCACGCCGTGCGGGTTCGCCTGCAGCAGCGCCTCCGTATACGGATGCCGCGGCTCGCGAAACAGCGGGACGATCGGGCCCTGCTCGACGACCTGTCCGGCGTAGAGGACGACCGCCCGCTGGCACATCTCGGCGACAACGCCCCAATCGTGGGTGATCAGCAGGATCGCGACCTGACGCTGTTCCTGCAGCGCGCGCAGCAGCGTTAGTATCTCGGCCTGCACCGTCACATCCAGGGCGGTCGTTGGCTCATCCGCGATGATCAGCGAGGGATCTCCCGCCAGCGCTCGCGCGATGGCGACGCGCTGTGCCATCCCACCCGAAAGCTCGTGCGGATAGCTGGCGGCCACCGCCCTGGGGTCGGGCAGGTGCACCTGCCCGAGCAGCTCGATGACGCGCGCTCGCGCCGAGGAGCGCGACACGTGATTATGCCGCCGCACCACCTCGGCCAGCTGCCAGCCGATGCGCAGCGTCGGGTTGAAGCTCACCATCGGCTCCTGGGAGATCACCGCGATCTCCTTGCCGCGCACGCGATGCAGATCGCGCTCCGGCAGTGCGGTGAGGTCGCGCCCAGAGAACAGGATGCGGCCCGCCTGGATCGTACCGGTGCCAGGCAGAAGCCCGAGGATGGACATCGCGGTGGCGCTCTTGCCGCAGCCGGACTCGCCGACGAGGCCAACGGTCTCGCCGCGCGCGACATCGAAGCTGACGTCGTCGACGACACGGACGTCGCTTCCGCGGGCAGACCGGAACGCCACCATCAGCCCTTGCACGGACAGCAGCGAATCGTCCCCGGTCGAGTCGCGACCGGCCTGCGCCAGCGCGCCGGCGCGGCGCCGACGTCGGCGCCGGCCAATCGGCGCCGACCACGCCTCCGTCAGCGCATCGCGGGCGATGTCGCCGATCAGGCCCAGTGCGAGGACGGTGATCGCGATCATCACTCCCGGTGGCCAGATGAGCCACGGCTGGAGGAGGATCACGTTCAGTCCCTGCGCGACCATGCCGCCCCAACTCGGAGCCGGGGACTTGACGAGCAGTCCCAGAAAGGACAACCCGCTCTGCACGATCAGCGCGAGCCCGGCGAGCACCGAGGCCTGAACGATGATCGCGCCGGATACACGCGGCAGGACATGGCGCCAGATGATGTGGCGCCGCGAGAGGCCCGCGGCGCGCGCCGCGGCGATGTAGAGCTCCCGCTCGACCGGCAGGACGCCGGCGCGCACGACCCTGATCATGGCGGGCGCGACGAGAACCCCCAGAGCGGTCATCGCGGCGAGCATGCTGTACGGGAAGACCGACAGGACCATCAACACCACCACGATTCCCGGCATGCCGAATGTCAGGTCGGCAAGCCACATCACGACGCGGTCCAGCCACCCCCCGACGTAGCCGGCCAGCAGGCCGAGCGGCACGCCGATGGCCAGGATCACCAGGATTGCCTCGGCGACGCCCAGCAGCGTCACGCGGGTGCCGACCAGTAGCCGGTCCAGCACATCGCGGCCCAACCCATCGGTGCCAAGCAAATGGTGGGCGCTGGGTCCCTGCCTGACGTCGAGCAGCGACCCGGCCTGCTCGCTGGAGACGTGCGGCAAGGCTATCGGCGCCACGATCGCGACGACGACCAGCGCCGCGAGGAAGCCAATGCACACGATTGCGAGCTTGCGGCGCAGGAAGCGTCGAGCGAAGCGCGGCGAGGCGGACTGCGCCGAGCGCTCGACCGCAACCGTGCCCACAGTCGCGACGCTCATCTGACCCTCACCCGCGGATCGAGCCAGATGTAGATCAGGTCGACGATAAGGTTGACCACCGCGACGATGACCGTGAAGCAGACGACCACGCCCTGGATGAGCGGGATGTCGTGCTCGGTGGCCGCGGTTACGGCGAGGCTTCCCAAGCCTGGCAGCGCGAAAACCGTCTCCACGAATACGGTGCCTCCGAGCAGGCTCACGAGCAACCAGCCAGCCACGGTTACAACGCGCAGCGACGCACCTCGCAGCGCGTGGCGGAAGGTGATCGAAAGCGGAGATATCCCACTCGCCCATGCTGCGCGAATGTGCTCGCTCGATAGCGCTTCCAGCATCCCGTCCCGAGCCTGCTTGGCGATCGCCGCGATACCCCCCAGCGACAATGCGAGCACGGGAAGCACGAGCGACCGGAGCCACTCTGCGGGCGATTGCGTGGGTGATACGTAGCCCGTGCTCGGCAGCCAGCCGAGCTTGACCGCAAAGATGGTGATGAGAATCGCGCCGAGCCAGAACGACGGAATCGCAAAGCCGGTCAGCGCCAATGCGTCGACGAAGCGGCCCGTCAGCTCCCCGCGCACCGCGCTGATGACGCCGAGCAGCACACCGACGACCAGGCTGACGACGAGCGCCCCGCCGATCAGCGATGCCGTAACACCGAGCCGCTCCTGGACGGCTGTGGCCACTGACTGCGCCGTCGTAATGGATGTCCCGAAGTCTCCGCGGACAGCGCGGGTGAGCCAGCGCCAATACTGCGCCGGGAGCGGCAGGTTCAGGCCGAGCTGATCGCGCACGCGCAGGTACTGAGCATGGGATGCATCGATGCCCACAATCGCCCGCGCCTCGTCGCCTGGCGTCAGCGACACCAGCAGGAAGCTCAGCGCCGATACGACGAGCAGCAGGATCACCGCTGTGGCCACACGCCCCAGCACGAGGCTCAGCAATCGCCTGTCGACCACGCCACCAAGCGCGCGGAGGGGACCGGCGCTGGCCTTGGGGGGACCAGCGCCGGCCTGAACCGCCATCGGAGTCGCGCTGTTGGCGGAAGGGTGAGTCCTGGCGATCACGAGCGCTCACCTGGGGCGCGTCTGCGCGGCTGCGATATCAGGCTCGAGCGGCACCTATTGCCCGGTGGGATACCACTCGGTCGGCAGCGCTGAGTTGTGGATGTTGCTGACAGCCAGGCCGCCGATGCCCTTGGACACGTAGTAGAGGGTCGGGTTGACGACCAGGGGCACGGCATATGCCTGGGTCGTGAATCGTTGCCACATCTGCTTCCAGTACGGGAACGGGTTCGAGGACGCCGCGCCCTGCTCATAGAGGTGAACGAGCTGTGGGTCGTTGCCGTAGAAGTTGACCGGCGCGGTCGGAGCGAGATACACGTCGTAGAGCGTTGGCGTGTCAGCGAGGATCTGGACCAGATTGCTGACCGGTGCCTGGAACGCGAAGACGTGCGACGCGTAGACCGGATCGGTCGAGTACGAGGTGATGTTGAGGTGGATGCCGACGGCCTGCAGGTTCTGAGCCACCGCGCTGACCAGCGGATCGCCGAAGTCGCCGAAATACGATCCTTGGGTCAGCGCGTTCATCGTGAAGCCGTGCGCGTAGCCCGCCGCCGCAAGCAGAGCCTTGGCCTTCGCGGGGTCGTAGTTGTAGTAGTTGTCCATGCCGGTGTTGACATCGGCTGGAACCCAAGCGGACTTCGGGACGCCGGTCGCCCCGAACAGCGCCTTGGCGATCGCCGCACGATTGATCGCGTAGTTGATCGCCTGACGAACACGGACGTCGCGAAGAGCCGGCGCCCGCCCATGCTTGACATCGAGGACGAGCCACTCGACGCCGAACGGCACGGACAGCACCTGCAGGCCAGCCGACTTCGCGGCCGCTGCGGTGGTGACGTCACCGAGCGAGACATTGAGCTGACCCGATTGCTGCGCCTCGAGTCGAGAGCTCGGATCGGCGATGATCTTGACGTACACCTGCTTGAACTTGATCGCCGACTTGTCGTAGTAGTGCGGGTTGGGGACATAGGTGTAGTGGTCTCCACGCACCGACTGAGAGGCGAGCAGCTCGTACGGACCAGCGCCGTAGGTCGCCGATGAGAGCAGGTTCGGATCCGCCATCGCCTTGGGGCTCATGACGAAGCCCGCGTTCGGCCCCTCGTCCGACAGGATGACCGGGAGCTGGGGATTCGGGGCGGTCATGCGAATGCGGACGGTCAGGGGCCCGACCGCGGTGAACGACGGACTCTTTCCGAACACGCCGTTGAACGGGCCGGTGCCCTTCACGAAGTACTCAAGCCACTTGGCGACGTCGGATGCGGTGACGGGCGTGCCATCCGAGAACATCGCGTTTGGTCGCAGCGTGAACTCGAACACCTCGTTCCTGGTCTGCGGGCTCGTGTTGACGTAGTGCCAGGAGGCCGCCAGGCCCGGCTCCACCGTGCCAGTTGCGGTGAGATGGAAGATCGATGCGTAGGCGAGGCTGAAGAATGGCGAGGCGAAGTACCCCTTGACGGTGGCCATGGCCGGATTCGGCAGGGTCTCCGAGCCGACGCCCAGCCGCAGGACCGACTGCCCGCTCGTCCCGCTTGTCCCGCTGGCCCCGCTCGTGCCGCTGCTGGTGCTCGAGCTCGACCCGCAGGCGGCGGTGGTGATGGCCATCGCCGCCGAGAGGGCGAACGCCGTCGAGATCTTTGCGAGCCTGCGGGGCTGTCGGGACAGTGCCGTGGCGATCCACGCGCGCCCACCGGGCCGTCGAACCGGGCGGGTCCTCCGACCGGTTTCCGGCAGCTTCGCAGCGGGTCGCGACATCGTCGCGTTCAACTGCTTGACGCTCAAAGCCTCTCCTCTCCCCGTTTTTTAACTCATCTCGCCCTGCTGCCGCAATAGCAGCGAGTGGCGGGATGGCCCCTCCGTGGCAGCCGCGCGGCTGCGCGTGCCAAGCAAGCAAGGAGCGTGGGATGGAACCTAGAATACTAGCTTGCATATGTCAACCCTCCCGGTAATAATCCCGCCTATCCCCGACCCCGACCCCGCCATTACCGATCCCCACGCCCATCCCGCCCTCCACGATCTCGACCCGCGATACCCGGGCTCTGAGCGAGAGCCCACGCTCGCCGACAAGGTCTTCGATTGGCTCACCGAGCAGCTGGTCGTGGGCAGCCTGCGACCCGGCCAATGGGTCAGCGAGAACGAGGTCGCGGCGCTGCTGGGCGTGAGTCGATCGCCGGTGCGAGACGCCTTTCGGCAGCTTGCACGCGAGGGTATCCTCGAGGCTCGGCGCAGGCGCGGGACGATCATCGCCGAGCTCAACGCCGCGGACGTCGATCACCTGTACAGGGCACGTCGGTTGATCGACGCCGAGATGGCACGCCTGGCGGTCGAGCAGATGACCGACGAGGATCTCGAGCGTCTCGCCGAGGTCGTCGACTTCACGCGCCGGGCCGTCGTGGACGAGTCGACCACGGGCAGCCGGTCCGGCGTCTTCGAGGGCACCCGCCAGCTCTGGCAGTTCCTGATGGACCGCTGCCCAAATCGGACGATATGCGAGCTGGTGGCGCTGCTCTGGCGCCGCTCGATTCGCATGCGGAGCATCGGCCTGGCCCTGCCCGAGGGACGCCAGGAGCTCTACGCCTTCTTCGAGCGGTTCCTCGAGGCCGCTCGGCAACATGACGCCGACGCCGCCGGGCAGGCGATGGCCGATCAGCAGGACAACGCCCGCCGGCGGCTGCTCGCCGAGGCCTTCATCGACCTGGGGGAATCCGAGCTCCTCGCGCGGCGCACCGAGGGCAGAGAGGCGATCCCCGAGGTCGCCGGCGATGGGCGCCCGAGCGGGAAGCCATGACCTCGTGGGACCTGATCGTGGTCGGCGCCGGCTCGGCGGGCGCGGCGCTGGCAGCCCGCAGCGCGCAGCGCGGCAAGCGCGTCCTGCTGCTGGAGGCGGGGCCGGACTTCCGCTCGGGCGAGATGGCCGAGATCTGGCGAACGCCGAACCCGATCCGAGCCCTGCTGGCCCCGACCGACGCAAGCGGCCTGGTTTGGCCCGATCTGATGGCAACCCGCACCGCCGCCCAGGCGCCGCGCCTGTACTGGCGGGGCCGGGGGGTCGGCGGCAGCTCGTCGATCAACGGCCAGATCGCGATTCGCCCACCACGTGAGGACTACGACGACTGGGCCGCGGCGGGTTGCGACGGATGGGCGTGGGACGACATGCTGCCCCACCTCTGCCGTCTCGAGACCGACGTCGACTTCGGTCAGATGCCATACCACGGTGACAGCGGCGCGACGCCGGTCTGGCGCATGCCGCGCGACGAGTGGGGAACGGTCGACGAAGCGCTCGCCCAGGCGGCACTGACGCGCGGCTTCGAGTGGACGGAGGACGTCAACGCACCAGGTGCCGTGGGCGTGTCCCCGTATCCGATCAACTCGCGAGACAGACGGCGCGTCTCGACCAACGATGCCTATCTCGAGGCCGCGCGAGCGCTCGATCACCTCACGATCCGCGGTTCCACGCTGGTGGACCGGGTGGTCTTCCAGCGTGATCGCGCCGTCGGCGTCGAGGTGATCGCCAATCGGCAGCGGACGAGCGAGCTCGCCGATGAGATCGCGCTCTGCGCCGGCGCGATTCACTCACCGGCGATCCTGATGCGCTCAGGCGTCGGTCCGGCGCCTCGCCTGGCCAAGCTGGGCATCGACGTGATCTCCGACCCACCGGTCGGCGAAGGCCTGCAGGACCATCCGATGCTGCACGTCAACCTGGCCCTGCGTCCTGACGCGGCGATCAAGGCGCTCGATGACAGGCACACCAACTGCTGCGTGCGCTTCGCCAGCGGCGACGAGGACGGTCGCCCCGCCGACCTGATGATGATCTCCCTCAATCAGGCGGTCCTGGCGATGGAGGCGGCCGACACGACCGGCGGCGCAGGCGCGATCGGAGTCTGGCTCAACCACGCGTTCTCGCGCGGCGCCGTGAGCATTTGCTCACGTGACCCCGATGTTCATCCGGTCGTCCGGGAGGAGATGCTCTCCGACGAACGGGACCTGCGCCGGATGCGCCACGGGGCGCGACTCCTGGCGGACATGGTGCTCACCGCTCCGGTCGCCGCGATCTGCCGGCATTCACCGCGCGACACCAACAGCGAGCTCTGGCAGGCCCTCGACGACGATGAGCGGCTCGACCGGCATCTGCTTGCGACGGTCGTCGATGCCCAGCATGCCACCAGCAGCTGCCGGATGGGGCCACCCGACTCGCCTACGACGGTGGTCGATCCCGCCTGCCGCGTGCTCGGCGTCGAGCGCCTGCGCGTCGCCGACGCCTCGATCTTCCCCGACTGCCCGCGCGCCAACACCAACCTTGCGACGATCGCGATTGGCGAGAAGCTAGCCGATGAGCTCTGACCGAGAAGCGCGCAAGCCCGACATGTCGCGACTCAAGGACACCGTCGTCCTCGTAACCGGCGGCGCGGAGGGCCTGGGCAAGGCGATCGCACGGCGACTCGCGACGGAGGGGGCCAGCGTCGTGATCTCGGACGTCCAGGCGCAGCTCGGCTCGCAGACCGCCACCGAGGCCGGCTACATGTTCCTCGAGCACGACGTCCGGGATGAGGCGCGCTGGGACGAGGTCGTACGGGTCGTGGAGCGCGATCTTGGGCGACTCGACGTGCTTGTCAACAATGCCGGCATCCTCGGCTCGACCGCGGCGGTCTCGCCGGAGGAGACGACGCTTGCCGATTGGCGATCGATCTTTGCCGTCAACGCGGAGGGGGTCTTCCTTGGCTGCAAGGCTGCGCTCCCGGTCATGCAGCGAGCGGGCGGCGGCTCGATCGTGAACATCTCCTCCGTCGCGGGGCTCCTCGCGACCCCATACGCCACGGCGTACGGCGCCAGCAAGGCGGCGGTGCGCCAGCTGACCAAGACCGTCGCTCAGCATTGCGCCGAGCACAAGTACAACATCCGCTGCAACTCCGTCCACCCCGGCAACGTCCTGACCCCGCTGTGGGAGCGTCAGGCCCATGAGCTGGCCGAGCGCAGGGGCATCTCCCCTCAGGCGGTGCTCGCGGAGGTCGAGAGACTGGTGCCACTCGGCGGTTGGACGACCCCTGACGACGTCGCCGCGGTGGTCGCCTTCCTCGCGTCAAGTGATTCCCGTCACATCACCGGCACGGCGCTCATCGTCGACGGCGGGCTGGTCGACTGCGACACCTACGGCTTCTTTCCCAAGCCCGATAACCGGGGAGCGGCCGCATGACGGCGGCGTCGCAAACCAACTTCGACGTGGTCATCGTCGGAGCCGGATTCGCCGGCCTCTACGCGCTGTACCGGCTTCACCGGGCGGGGCTCAGCACGCGGGTCCTGGAAGCGACCGACGATGTTGGCGGCACCTGGTATGCGAATCGCTATCCAGGCGCGCGCTGCGACGTCGAGAGCATGCAGTACTCCTACTCGTTCTCCGAGGACCTTCAGCAGAGCTGGTCCTGGACCGAGCGCTACGCGACCCAGCCGGAGATCCATCGCTACCTGCGCCACGTCGCCGACCGCTTCTCGCTGCGACCACACATCCAGTTCCAGACGCGCATCACCGCCGCCGTGTACGACACCTCGCACGACCGCTGGCTCCTCACCACCGACCGCGACGAGCGGCTCTCGACGCGATTCCTGGTCATGGCGAGCGGCAGCCTGTCGAGCTGGCAGATACCTGGCTTGCCCGGGCTCGATAGCTTCGGTGGAGCGATCGCTCACACGGCGAACTGGCCGACCGCCGGAATCGACCTCGCTGGCAAGCGCGTCGGCGTGATCGGCACCGGCTCGTCCGGGATTCAGGCGATCCCGTTGATCGCCGATCTCGCGGAGGAGCTGGTCGTCTTCCAGCGGACTCCCGCGTTCACCGTTCCGGCGCGAAACCACCCGCTGGTAGAGAGCACGCAGCGCGTCGTGAAAGCCAATTACACAGAGCTCCGCCGGCGTGCACGCCAATCACCGAACGGCTTCTGGTTCCCGCTTCCCACCTGCTCGGCGCTCGAAGCAACGCCCGCGGAGCGCCGACAGCGGTATGACGAGGGCTGGCAGGAAGGGGGCGTGGGATTGCTGCTGTCCTACGACGACCTGCTCACCAGTCTCGAGGCCAACGCAACGTTGGCGGACTTCATCCGCACCAAGATCCGCGAGCTGGTCGTCGACCCGGCCACGGCGGAGCAACTGTGCCCGCAGGGCTTCCCGATCGGGGCCAAGCGCCTTTGCGTAGACACGAACTACTACGCCACCTTCAACCGCCCGAATGTCAGGCTCGTCGATCTCCGGCGGACGCCGATCACGGGCTTCAGCCGCACGACCATCAGTACATCCGACCGCGATCATCCGCTCGATGTCGTTGTCTTTGCCACCGGCTTCGATGCCGGGACCGGCGCGATGCTCAAGGTCGACATCCGGGGACGAGACGGAGTGGCGCTGCGCGATCGCTGGCGTACCGGCCCGCACACGTACCTGGGCGTCCAGTCGGCAGGGTTTCCCAACCTGTTCATGATCGCCGGCCCGGGGAGCCCATCGGTGCTCACGAACATGGTCGTGGCGATCGAGCAGCACGTCGAGTGGATCGCAACGCTGATCGAGTACGCCCACGAGCACGACATCACGAGCATCGAGGCAAGCGACGAGGCTGAGCTCGGTTGGGACGCCGAGCTGCGCGAGGCCGCGGACAAGACGCTCTACCCGCTGGCCAACTCCTGGTACATGGGCGCCAATGTGCCCGGCAAGCCGCGTGGCTTCATGTTCTATGCCGGCGGCCTGCATCGCTACCGCGAGCGCTGCGAGGACGTGGCGTCGACGGGATACGCTGGCTTCGCTCTGCGCGGTGCGCCTGCCCTGGCGCAGCGGCGGGTCGCGACGTGAGCGCTGCGCCACAACCCTCCGCGCCAGGCCGTGCCTCCCTGCATGACCGCGCCGACAGGGTGCTCGCCGATCGGCGCGAGTGCCTTCACTACATCGACGGTGAAGAGCTGCCGTCGCTCTCGAATCGAACCTTCGTCAGCGTCAACCCTGCTACCGGAGAGTCGCTCGCGACGGTGGCCTTCGGCGAGCGCGCCGACGTCGATCGTGCGGTCGAGGCAGGCTGGCGCGCCTTCCACGCCGGTCGCTGGCGGCACGCTCCGCCAGCCGAGCGCGCCGCCTGTCTGCGCCGCGTCGCGACGCTCATCCGGGAGCGCAGCGAGGAGATCGCGCTGCTCGAGTCGCTCGACGCCGGCAAGCCGATCGTCGCCGCCCGCCGCGACATCCTGGGCACCGCCGCCCTCGTCGAGTACGCCGCGACGCTGCCCGAGAACGCGCGGGGGCACGTGTACCCTCAGCGGCCGGGCTCGCTCTCGTTCTCCCGCCGCGAGCCCTATGGGGTCGTAGGGGCGATCGCCCCGTGGAACTTTCCGTTCCAGCTCGCGGCAGCAAAGACGGTCCCGGCGCTCGCGATCGGAAACTCGGTCGTACTCAAGATGGCCGAGCAGACGCCACTCACGACCGGCTTGTTTGCGCGTATTTGCACCGAGGCCGGCCTTCCGGCAGGCGTCCTGAACGTGATCCACGGGGACGGCGCCACCACCGGAGCCGCACTGGTGGAGCATCCCCTGGTCCCCAAGCTGACGTTCACCGGATCGACCGAGGTCGGCCGACGGATCCTGCGAGCGAGCGCCGACTCGATCAAGAGCTGCCACCTCGAGCTGGGCGGCAAGTCTCCCAACATCATCCTCGACGACGCGGACCTCGATCGCGCGATCGAGGGCGCGCTCTTCACCAGCTTCTGGAACTCGGGGCAGGTCTGCAGCTCGGGCTCGCGCCTGCTCGTGCAGGAGAGCGTCGCGGACGAGGTGATCGCGACGCTCATCGAGCGCAGCGGCCAGCTGACAGTCGGCGATCCGCTGCTCGAGACGACGCGCATGGGTCCGCTGGTCAGCGCCGCGCACCAGCGACGGGTCCGCGGCTACGTCCAGGCAGGCCTGGAGGCGGGTGCCACGCTCGCCGGCGGCGGCCGGACACCATCGCTCGCGGCTCCGCTGTCGCGCGGCAGCTTCTTCGAGCCAACCGTGTTCACCGACGTTCAGCCGAATATGCGGATCGCTCAGGAGGAGATCTTTGGCCCGGTGCTGTCGGTGCTCTCGTTCCGAGACGACGAGCACGCCATTGCCCTGGCCAACGACGTCACCTATGGCCTATCGGCAACCGTCTGGACGACCAGACTGGATCGGGCGCTGCGCTTCGCCGAGCGGCTCGAGGCGGGAGTTGTGTGGATCAACTGGCCCCACGGCGGCGGCGTCCATGTGCCCTACGAGGGACACAAGCGATCGGGCCTCGGTGAGGACGGTGGCCTGGAGGTCATCCGCACTTTCTCGAAGCTCAAGGTCAGCCACATCGATATCGGCGACGCTCCGCTCGTCTGGTGACCTGACCACCGCGGACCGGCCGCCGGCGCTCGCGCAACGCGCCGCGGTGGGCGCGCAGGACGCGCAGCGCACTCTGTCGATCGGCATCACGATAGATGCGTCTCTCAATCACTGAGAAACGAGTGACGGCGTCGAGGCTGCCCGCGGCGCTCCTGCGTACCGCATCACCACCATCGCCGTGTCATCGGCCTGGGGACCGACCTGGAAGGCCTCGATCGCTGCCAGCAGTCGGGCACGGATCATGCTCGGCGCCAGCTGGTGGGCGTCGGTCAGGGCCTCGTACACCCGCTTGATGCCAAAGCGCTCGCCGCGGCCGCCGACCGTGTCCGTGACGCCGTCGGTTATGGCCAGCAGCGTCTCACCGGGCTGCAGCTCGAACGACGTCTCCGGCCAATCGACGTCGGCGAACGCACCGAGCAGCGGGCCGTGCTGGCCAACCTCGCGGATGCCCGCCTCGCTGAGGCAGAGCGGCAGCGGGTGCCCGGCGGCGGCGATCGTGCCGTGTCCGCCGCTGAATCGCACGCACAGCGCGGTACAGATCGAGAGTGCGGGGCGGCGCTGCAGCGCCCGGTCGACATGGGCCAGGATCTGCGCGGGGCGGGGGTCGAAGTCGGAGGCGGTGCGGGCCGTGTGGCACACCAGTGATGTGTCCGCGGCGACCGTGACGCCCTTGCCCGCCACGTCGCCGATCATCATCAACCAATCGCCGTCGACCTCCCAGAAGTCATAGAAGTCCCCGCCGACCTCGTCGCCGTGGCCGGCTGGCCGGTAGAGCGCCGCTATCTCCCAGCCGGGGATCTCCGGCAGTGCCTCGGGCAGCAGGCTGCGCTGCAGCGTGCGTGCGACCTCCGAGTTGGCGCTGTAGAGACGCGCGTTCTCGACGGCCAGTGCCGCGCGCTCGGCGATCTGCTCGGCGAACTCGACGTCGTCGCGAGTGAACGTCCGGCCCGACTCCGCTGTCACCATTGTCAACGCGCCGATGATCCGCGCGCGCACCTTGAGCGGCACCATCAGCACGGCCCGCATCCCGACGGCCCGCAGCAGCTCGAGATGCTCATCGTTGACCGCCGCCTGCACGAGCAGCTCGTCCGGGATGTCGGTGTAGAGCAGCGACTCGCCCGTGCGCCAGATGCGTCCGAGACCGCGCTCGGGGTCCGGCCGCTCCGGGGCGTAGGCGCGCAGGCGCTCTGCCATCGCGAGCTTGCTGGGGTCGCTGTGCACGACGGCGACCGGCTCGCGCCTGCCCTCCTCGTCGAACAGGTCGACACCACACCAGTCCGCCAGTCGCGGGACCGCGAGCCCAGCGACGTTCTGCAGTGTCTGTTGGTAGTCCAGCGAGGAGGCCAGGACCTGCCCCGCGCGGGCGAGGAGCTCCAAGCGCAGTGTCGCGCGCTGCGTGGCGGTGACGTCCTCGATGATCGTGACGGCCGCGTCGATGGACCCGTCGGGGCCGCGCACCGCCGTCGACTTGAGCAGGACCCACTTCTCCTCGCTCGTCGTGCCACTGACGTAGTGCAACAGCAGTGGCTCAGCTCGCTCGCCACGCAGCAGCTTCACGGATGGAAGGTCATCGAGGCTGACCGTGCGACCGTTCTCGTCGACCGTGTCATAGTCCTGCATCACCTGCCTGGGGTCGGCGTCGCGCAGCTCCTCGATCGAGTCGAAGCCCAGCCTGTCGAGCGCCGCCTGGTTGGCGTAGATGAGATGGTTGTCTCGGCCCCGTATGGTCACTGCCTCGGCCAGCGCGTTGACCACGGCCGCCAGGCGCCGCTCGCTGCGCGCCAAGGCCGCTTCGATGATCCGCGCCTGGTCGAGATCCATGGCCTTGCGATTATCCCCGCTGGCGCATCGACGCACACACACGAGGCGGATGGGCCCGCCAGCGTGGGGGCGCCGGTTCAGCCGAAGCGGAGGCTGGTTCAGCCGCCGCGGAGGGCCGCGTTCGGTGGGCGGGTCCAGTCGGACCCCGCTGGCGGACGGTCGCATCGCTCGCCAAACAGCCTGCAAACGCCGCTCTATTGTGTTGTGCTGAGCATGGCGGCCCGCCATCTCTTTACGCATCTCCCCTCGTCTGATCGTCGACGCCCAGGCGCTCAGCGAGCTCCAGCAGCTCGAACAGCTGGTCGATCCCCTGGCGGACCTCGTCCAGCGGTCCCCTGTCTTCCCATGCATAGATGCAGTCGACCGCTACGTTCTCGGCGATGTCGCTGAGCGCCAGCTGAACGAGCTCGCGCAGCGCCTCGCTCGAGGCAGACAGCTCGATCGCCCGCTGATCGCCGCGCTGCCTGAGGCGGATATCGTGCAGCTGCCTGAGCAGTTGCTCCTGCTCGGCGATTCGCCTGTGCCGCTGCTCGAGCCGCCGCGGCGACTCCGGTGGGCCGCTGCCCGGTGGAGCGGTCGCCTCCTCGAGCGAGCCGCGCAGCGTCAGCAGTATCGAGTCGGCGTTGTCGCAGAGCGCGCCGACGATCCGCGGAGAGACCGATATCCGTGCGAGCGGCTCGTCCTCGCTCGATGCATTGGCCTTGTCGCGGATAGGCTTGTCTTGCATGGGAGTGCTTCCTCCTGTGCCGGGCCCCGGGCGGCTGCCACCGCGCCGGGGCCACTTCGTTGGTTCACTCGCGCCAATGTAGAGAGCCAAGCGGACCTCCCCGGCCAAATTCACCGTCCAGGTAGCAGAGTTGTTACAGAGCGGCCTCGTCTCTGCTGAGGATGCCGAGCTCAGCGAGCAACGCGAAGAACGCCCGCGCGTAGGGAGAGGACTCGGTGCGCTGGCGAACCTCGGCCCAATCGATGCGCTCGCGCAACGAGCGTGCGATCTCGACCAATGGGCTGTAGTCCAAGCGCTGCTCGCTGATCGCCAGCAGCTTGCCGACGAAGATGTCCTCGAGCGACATCACCGGCATCCCGATCGCGAGCACCTGGCGCTGCTCCGCGCGCTCGATCGCCTCGCGCGTCACCTCGCCCACGCCGAGCTGCTCGAAGATCAAGTCGACCATCACGTCGCCATCCCAGGCCTTCAGCAGCCACTCCTCGGGTGGGCGCTCAGCGCGCATGCCCACCTCGACGAGCACCTGCAGCGCGCGCTCGGCGTCCGCGCGCGGCAGCATCAGATCGAGGTCGTTCTGCGTTCGGGGGCCCCCGCGCGCCCAGCAGCCCATGCTGCCGCCGAGCATGAACGGCACATCGGCCTCGCGCAGCGCGCCAGCCGCCTTCCTCAGCGTGGCGGCGATCGCGTCGTGGGTCTGCGGATGTCCCATGCTGCACAGTTACCCGGAAATGTGCGTCGGGCCCCACGGCCGGGTATCTGCACCGGATCACGGCCGGACACGACCCAACATCCCCGGAGGGGGCCTCAGGCGCGGTACGAGTGGCTGCGACCGGCGATGTCCATTGCAGCCCGGAACGCGAGCAGGAGGTCCAGGCGGCGCTGACCGGGGTCGCTGAGGCCGCCGACCTGCTGCTGCTCGCCGGAGACCTGACGACCTACGGCCAGCCCGAGGAGGCGGCCACGCTGGCGCGCGTCTGCGCGGCGATCCCCATTCCCTGCTTCGCCGTGCTGGGCAACCACGATTGGCACTGCGACCACCATGACGAGGTGGTCGCCGAGCTGTCGGGCGGTGGGATCGAGGTGCTCGAGGCGAGATCCACGTGCCTGCGGGCAGCGGGACAGAGCGTTGGCATCGTCGGCACCAAGGGCTTCGTCGGCGGCTTCGCCGGCCACTCGCATATCGACGACTTCGGCGAGCCGGCGTTTCGAGAGCTCTATCGGGCCACGAGCTGTGAGGTGCAGGCGCTCGACCGCGGGCTGCGCGAGATTGCGCTCTGCGACATCAGGATCGTGCTGCTGCACTACTCCCCCTGCGCCGACACGCTCGTCGGCGAGCCCGAGGGGATCTGGGCGTTCCTCGGCAGCGATCGGCTCGCCGCGCCGATCGTCGAGCACGAGCCCGACCTCGTCGTGCACGGCCATGCTCACGCCGGCACGTTCAGGGGAATGGTCGGCGAGGTGCCGGTCTACAACGTCTCGATGGCGACGATTCAGCGCGGCTACACGATCTTCGAGCTGCACGCCCGCGGCCGGGCGTCAGCCACGATCCACTGACCGCCCAGCACCGCCCACGTCACCGGGTGGTGAGCGCTGCGCGTCATACGAGCTGGTCATCGAGCAGCTCGAGCACCGCGGACTCGACGCGCGCCCGGACGCGTGGTCGCGCCAGGTCGGGCGCGACCACGCCCGACCGGGGTGCCACGGCGCCCAAGGCCGGCGCGATCGTCACGCCCGCGCGATAGCGGTCGAGCACGCGCGGATCGATGTAGGAGCGGCGGCAGACGGCGGGCGTGTTGCCGAGGTAGGCAGCGACCGTCTTGACGGCGAGACGAATCGAGCGCTCGCGCGCCGTCTGCGTGCGCGCCTGGGCGCCATCGGTGGCGAGGGCGACGGCGGCGAGCACGGTCGCGTTCCAGGTGCGGAAATCCTTGGCGCTGAACTCGCCACCCGAGGCATCCTTGATGTAGGAGTTGATGTCCTCCGAGCGCACATCGACCCAGCGTCCGTCGCTGCGATGCGCCAGCAGCTCCTCACCTCCACCGCGCCGGCGTCGCAGGACCGAGACGATCGCGAGCACGTCCGGATCGCCGATCGCCTGAACACGCCGGCGGCCGGACTTCGCCGGATAGTCGAAGATCACCTCGCCAGCTTCGATCGAGACGTGCTGCTTGAGGATCGTCGCCAGCCCATAGGAGCCGTTGCGCTCGGCGTAGTCCTCGGATCCGATCCGAAAGAAGCCGAGGTCGAGCAGGCGAATGGCCGCCGCGAGCACCCGCTCCCGCGTCAGCTGTTCGCCGACGATCTCACGTGCGACGCGTCGTCGCAGCGCTGGCAGCGCGCGCCCGAAGTCCACCATCGATCTGAACTTTTGTCGATCTCGATGCAGGCGCCAGCGCTCGTGGTAGAGGTACTGCTTGCGTCCGGCGGCATCGACGCCGGTTGCCTGCAGGTGCCCGAGCGGGTCCGTACAGATCCAGACATCTCGCCATGCCGGCGGGATCGCCAGCGCTTCGATGCGCTCGATCGTCGCCGGGTCGTCGATCGGCTCACCGGAGCAGTCGAGGTACTGGAAGCGCCGACCGCGCCGGCGGCGCGCGAAGCCGGCGTGCGAGCAATCCGATCGGCGCAGTCTTGGCATCGCGCTCGCTCTACCCGCGGCGTGAGCAGCCCTACCGCCGCGCTATCCCGCATCGAAGCCCGAGCCACGCGCTGTCGCCGGCATGGAAGCCAGCCAGCGCTATCCCGCATGGAATCCAAGCCAGCGGGTAGCAGCCAGACGTGGCGTCGCGCACGTCCACGCCCCCCGCACCCGCCGCGCCCGTGCCGCCGCAGCCCACCCTGCCCAAGCTGCGCGCGGCGGTCACCGCGTGTCGCGCCTGCGAGCTGTGGGCCGGCGCGACGCAGGCGGTGTTCGGTGAGGGCGCCAGCCAGGCCCCGGCGATGCTCGTCGGCGAGCAGCCCGGAGATCGCGAGGATCGCGACGGCCGTCCGTTCGTCGGACCGGCGGGGCGTGTGCTCGACCGTGCCCTGGCCGCGGCCGAGATCGACCGCGAGCTCGTGTACGTCACCAACGTCGTCAAGCACTTCCACTACCGAGCGCGCGGCAAGCGCCGGATCCACCAGCGCCCGCAGGCGGTTCACATCGCCGCGTGCCGACCCTGGCTGAACGCCGAGCTGGCGGTCGTCAAGCCGCGCGTGCTGGTGTGCATGGGGGGCACCGCCGCACAGGCGCTGCTGGGTCGGCAGATCCGCGTAACGCGCGACCGCGGGCAGCTGATGCCCTCTGAGCTCGCGCCCTGGACCACCGTCACGGTCCACCCTTCGTCGATCCTGCGAGCCGTCGACGAGCCGGCCAGGCGCGCGGCCTTCGAGGCGTTCGTCGAGGACATGAGGATCGTGGCCGGGGCGCTGCGCGAATCGCCCTAGAGCTGAATGGCTCGGCGCGCGCTCACGGGACGGCCGTCAGCGGTCGACCGGGCGCTCCGAGGGGCGCTGGACGCGCTCACGGGACGGCCGTCAGCGGTCGACCGGGCGCTCGGAGGGGTCCTGGACGGGATCGTAGGACGCCTCGCGACTGGTCGGGACCCCGTCGCCAGCGGGCGTCAGACGCTGGTTGCGGCGCTTTGCGGCCGCTCCGACGAAGCCCATCGGTACCAGGAACAGCAGCACCACGAGGGGCACGGCGATGAACCAG
Source organism: uncultured Solirubrobacterales bacterium (assembly GCA_963795555.1). Taxonomy (GTDB): domain Bacteria; phylum Actinomycetota; class Thermoleophilia; order Solirubrobacterales; family Solirubrobacteraceae; genus CAWCHZ01. The sequence continues at coordinate 2,093,255 of CAWCHZ010000002.1, read as the reverse complement.
GCCGCTCCGAAGACGACGACCATGATCACGCCGACCACGATCGCAAAGCCAAAGAAGCCGGTTGCCTGCATGCTTTCGACGCTACCCGGCGACCCATCTGCCAAACGAAGGTGGCCATCCCGGGAGGGTGGCCACCCCACATCCCCGGAAGGTGGGCCTCCCCAGGGCGCCAAACGGCGATGGCCGCCCCGGCAGGCCGGCGTTTGCCGTAACGCGTCGGAGGGTACCTAGCAATCGCCCATCCGCGGTGTCGCCGAGTCGCAGGTGGGCTGGAAGCGCAATCGAGACAAACGTCCCAGGCAAACCTCCCAACACTCGCCAGTGGCGTGATGCACGATTCGTTGAGCCAGCAGACGGTGCTGCGTGAGCTGCGCGGCCGAGATTGGTTCGCGCGCGGCGCGACGGCGCAGACGCGCCGCTCGGCTCACCTGCCCACCCGGGTGCGTGCGGTGGCCCGGATCCTTGACATGCACGGGTCCAGCCGGCCCACTGCGCCGTCCGTTGCGCTCAGCGATCTCCGGGACGGCCGACGGGCGGCGGGGCGGGCCTGACCGCGAGGGCATTTTTCGCATCAGCGCAGCCGTGCGACTGGAAGGAGAGGGGAGCCGATGCCACCACGCGGCGTTGCAAAAGGCAGCAAGCGCGCTCGGCAGTACGAGCACATCAAGGACAGCCAGCTCGACCGTGGCGTTCCCGAGGAACGCGCAGAGGAGATCGCCGCTCGCACCGTGAACAAGGAGCGGGCGCGCAGCGGCGAGTCGCGCACCCGCTCGCGCACGTCGGTGCAGGACATCTCGTCTGGGCGTCGCGGTGGCCTGCGATCGGGCCGCCCCGGGCCACGCGGGCGCACACGCGAGCAGCTCTACGAAGAGGCGCGCAAGCTGGGGATCGATGGTCGCTCGAAGATGAACAAAGCTCAGCTGCAGCGCGCGGTGGACCGCCGAAAGCGCTGACCGATGGCGCAGGAGTCGGCGGAGGAGCTGATCTGCGTCGTCGAGATACCGCGGGGCTCGAAGAACAAATACGAGTACGACGAGCGCCTCGGCGGCTTTCGCTTCGACCGCCTGCTGATGAGCGCGGCGGTCTATCCGGCCGACTACGGCTACCTGCGCGGCACGCTCGGACAGGACGGCGACGCGCTCGACGCATTGGTCTGCCTGTCCGAGCCGACGTTCCCCGGTTGCATGATCCCCGTCAAGCCGATCGCGATGTTCGAGATGGAGGACGACAAGGGCATCGACGACAAGATCGTCTGCGTCCCGATCGGCGATCCCAACTGGTCGCCGCTCGAGTCGCTGGGCGACCTCCCCGAGCTGCTGCGCGACGAGATCGAGCAGTTCTTCGCCATCTACAAGGATCTGGAGAACAAGCGGGTCGCCATCGGTGGCTGGCGGTCACGCGAGCGTTCCTGCGCGGAGGTCGAGGCGTCACGCCGGCGGTGGCGCGATCGCGGTCGCTGAGTCGTGGGTGACCGGCATCCGCCCTGCGGCAACGTGCACATCGGCTGCTCGGGCTGGAGCTACCGCGACTGGCGTGGCGTGCTCTATGACGAGCGCCTGCCGGCACGGCGTTGGCTGGAGGCCTACGCCGCCCGCTTCGACACGGTGGAGGTCAATGCGACCTTCTATCGCCTGCCGACGGTGGCGGCCGTCGAGCGCTGGGTCGAGCAGACGCCGGCCAGCTTCATCTTCTGCGTCAAGGCAAGTCGCTACCTCACCCATGTCAAGCGACTGGTCGACATCGACGAGGGCATCGAGCGCTTCTACGAGCGGATCGAGCCGCTGCGCGCAGCCGGGCGCCTTGGTCCGCTGCTCTGGCAGCTGCCCGAGACCTTCCATCGCGACGACGAGCGGCTGCGCGCGCTGATCAGCGTGTTGCCTCCCGGTCGCCATGCGATCGAGTTTCGCCATCCGAGCTGGTTCGTCGATGAGGTCCTCGACGAGCTGCGCCGGGCGGGCGTCGCGCTGGTGATCGGCGATCACCCGCAACGTTCGTTCCAGGTGCACGTGGCGACGGCACCCTGGATGCTCGTGCGACTGCACTACGGCCAGCGCGGACGCAATGGCAACTACTCCGCCCGCGAGCTCGACGAATGGGCGGCGCGGATCATGCGCTGGCGCCGCGATCACGAGCTCTATGTCTACTTCAACAATGACTGGCGTGGCTTTGCGCCGCGCGATGCGCTGCTGTTGATGCGCAGGCAGCGGCAGGCTCTCTGTTGATGCGCAGGCAGGGGCCGGTCCAGGTCCGTCAGGCAGCGGCCGGATAGCGGGGCAGGATCTCGCGCTCGTAGATTGCGAAGAAGCCGTCCAGATCCGCGCCGATCTGCTGTACGTAGACCTCGTCGAAGCCGGCCTGCTCGTGGCGCTCGAGCAGCTCCAGCTGCGCCCCGACATCCGGCCCGCAGGGGATCGCGGCAGCGACCATGTCCTCATCGACGAGCTCGCAGGCCTGCTCGAAGTGCGACGGCGTCGGCAGGACCTGGGACAGCTCGCCCGGCAGCGCGTCGTTGGGCCAGAGCCGATGGGCCTGCGCACGCGCCGCCGACTCGTCGACGTCATAGCAGACCTTGACGCCACCCTGCACCGGCTTGTCACCGCCACCCTGCTCGCGAAAGCCCTTCACGACCTGCGGATCGGCGCCAATCGTGCAATAGCCATCGCCGATGCGCGCCGCCAGCGCCAGCGAGCGCGGGCCGAAGCCCGACACGAGGATCGGCGGCAGCACGCGGGGCAGGTCATAGAGCCGCGCGTTCTCGATGCGGTAGTGGCGCCCCCGATGGCTCTGCATCCCGCCGCTCCAGAGCAGGCGGATGACCGCGATCGCCTCCTCGAGCATCTCCAGGCGCTCCTCGGCCTCAGGCCAGCGCGTACCGAGGATGTGCTCGTTCAGCGCCTCGCCGGAGCCCACGCCGAGGGCAAAGCGGCCCTCCATCAGCGTCGCGCTGGTCGCGGCGGCATGCGCGACGATCGCTGGGTGGATCCGCACCGTGGGGCAGGTGACAGCCGTGGTCAGCGGAATCCGGTCGGTTGCCTGCGCGATCGCGCCGATCGTCGCCCACACGAACGGGCTGTGGCCCTGAGCGTCGTTCCAGGGATGGAAGTGATCGGAGATCCAGAGCCCCGCAAAGCCGGCCCGCTCGGCCCGCTGAGCCTGTCCGACCAGCTCGGCAGCGCTGCACTGCTCGCTGGACAGGAAGTAACCGACGCGCATCAGCCACTGGCCCCGTGCGGGCGCGCCGTCCCTGGCCGGTTCGACGCCATCGCTGGCCAGTCCAGCGCCAGTGTCATGCGTCCGCCGCCGGCGCGACGAGGTGGCGCTCGACGGGGACCCCGAGCTCCCGCCCAAGCTCCTCGGGATCGACCTCCTCGACGTCGGCGATCGGCACGCCGTCCAGCGCCCCATGCAGGCGCTCGGCGCTGATCGGCTCGCTTGTGACTGCAAGCACCTTCATCGAGCTCCGGCCTACCCCTCGAGGCCCGGGCCAAACGGCGTCGGGGCTCGACGACGTCGACGCACCGCGACGGCGCGTGAGACCCCGTGCGTCAGAGCGGATGGGCGATCGTGGTGAGCAGCGCGTGCGGTGGCTGACGACTGTCCAGACGCGTGTGCTGCACGACGATCGGCACGTCGGACTGGATCACGCTCGCGTAGTCGGTGTCGCGCGGCACGGGCTCGGGATCGGTCAGGTCGTTGAAGCGCAGATGCAGCGTCCGTCGCGCCGCCACGGTGACGTGGTAGGGGCCGACCGGCTCGCGATCGCTGAAGTAGACCGTGATCTCGACATGCGCCTCGCGGTTGCCGGTGTTGAGCAGACACGCCGTCTCATGGCTGGTCATCTGCGGCTCGGGACCGGTGCTCTGCCCCGGTATGTAGCCCTCGGCGATCGCCCAGTTGCGATGACCGAGGGCGCGGCCTCGCGGCAGGCTCATCGTCGGGGGATCAGCTGGCATTGCCCCCTCGTTACCCCAGGGAGTGAACGCCCAACCGGCGGGACCGCTCGAATCGGCGTCACTGAGCGCTCAGCGGGCGTGCACGTTTGAATGCTGGCCTGTGCGGGCAGAGGCGCCGCTGATGCGGGTGCCAGGGTTGTCAGCTCGACAGCGCGCACGTAGCGAGTCCGCACGCATCGTGGTCGTGACCGGGGCCAGCGCTGGGGTTGGCCGTGCGACGGCGCGTGAGTTCGCGCGCCAGGGCGCCGACGTCGCGCTGCTCGCGCGCGGCGAGGACGGGCTCGAAGCCGCGGCTGCGGAGCTGCGGGCGAGCGGCGTGCGCGCGCTGCCAATCCCCACGGACGTCGCCGACGATGCTGCTGTGGAGCGCGCCGCCGAGCAAGCCGAGCGCGAGCTTGGCCCGATTGACGTTTGGGTCAATGACGCGATGACGACGATCTTCTCGCCCGTTCGCGAGATGCGGGCCGACGAGGTCCGGCGCGCGACGGAGGTCACCTACCTGGGTGCGGTCCACGGCACGCTCGCGGCGCTTGCTCGCATGCTGCCGCGCGACCGGGGCACGATCGTCCAGGTCGGCTCTGCGCTCGCCTACCGCTCGATCCCGCTGCAGGCGGCCTACTGTGGCGCGAAGTTCGCGCTGCGCGGCTTCACCGACTCGCTGCGCGTCGAGCTGCTGCACGACCACTCGAACGTGCGGCTGACGATGGTGCAGCTGCCGGGGCTCAACACTCCCCAGTTCACCACCGTCCGCAGCCGCCTACCCCGCAAGCCCCGTCCGGTGGCACCCGTCTACCAGCCGGAGGTGGCGGCGCGCGGCATCGTGTGGGCGGCCAGCGCCCGGCGCCGGGAGGTCTGGGTCGGCGGATCGACCGTGGCGACGATCATCGGCAGCATGCTGGCCCCGAGCCTCGTCGACGCCTTCTTGGCGCGCACCAATTACGACGCGCAGCAGACCGACGAGCCCGTCCCGCCGGATCGTCCGGACAACCTCTTCGAGCCCCTGCCCGGCGACCACGGCGCCCACGGCGTCTTCGACGACGAGGCTCATGACCGCAGCGTGCAGCTGGCGCTGACGCTGCGCCGCGACGCGCTGCTGGCGCTCGGGGGGGCGCTGGCGCTGGGGGCGTTGGTCGCGCGGCCGTCGCGAGAGTGAGCCGCGGTGCGACGCCCGTCTCGACCGCTGCGCGCGCTCGGCTGGCTCGGCAGCTGGGCTGTGGCAGCAGCAGCGTGGCTGCTGCTGGTCGACACGACGTCGATCCCAGAGCTCGTCGCAGGCGCCATTGCCGCGGCGATCGCCGCGACGGGCGCCGTGCTGGCCCGAGCCCAGCGCGGGGACCGCCTGCGACCACGCCCGCTTGCAATGGCCCGCGCTGCCGTGCGCCAGCTCACCCGCGTGCCGGCCGACCTGTGGCTGCTGGCGCGCGAGCTCGGCCCAGCGATCGGCCGTGCGGCGATGCTGGGGCCGGCTGGGCCACGACGCACGGGCGGATTTCGCTCGCTGCCCTTCGAGGGCGCCGACGAGCCGCGCGCCAACGCACGCCGCGCCGGGATCGAGCTGCTGGGCTCGCTGGCGCCGAACACGATCGTGCTCGGCGTCGACGACCGCCAGGTGGTCGTCCACCAGCTCGCGAGCAAGGCGAGCGAGGCACGACGGCTGCCGGAGATCGGACGATGATGCGGCTGCCGGAGATCGGACGATGAAGCGGCTGCCGGAGATCGGACGATGAACGTATGGCTGATCGCTGCCGTGGCGCTGCTGCCAGCGCTGCTCGCCTGCGGCATCGCATGCGCGATCGGTCACGTCATGGACGCCCTGATCGCGCTCGAGCTGGCCGGTGTGCTGGCGACCGTCGAGCTGGTGCTGATCGCGGAGGGGACCGGCAGGCAGCCGTTCATCGACCTGGCGCTCGTGCTTGCGGTGCTGGCGTTCATCGGCTCACTGGCGTTCGCGCGGCTGTTGGAGCGAATGCTGTGAGAGCCGTCATCGTCGACGTGCTGGTGGCGGCCGGCGTGCTGGTCCTGATCGTCTGCGCGCTCGGCGTGCTGGTGATGCCCAACGCCTACGATCGCCTGCATTACGGCTCCGCCGCCGGCTGGGGGGTCGCGCTGATCGCGGTCGCAATCCTCGTGCGCGAGTCCTTCTCGCTGGTCGCCGACAAGGCGCTCGCCACGGCGGCGGTGGCGGTCGCCTGCGGACCGCTGCTCGGGCACGTCACCGCGCGGGCGGCGCGGATCCGCGAGCGCGGCGCCTGGAACGCCGACGAGGGGGTCTGCGAGCTGCGTGACAGGGCCGAGGAGCGGCCGTGAGCCCGCACGAGCTGCGCCACGACACCGCGGAGCGGCCGTGAGTCCACACGAGCTGCGTCACCCCACCGAGGAGCGGCGATGAACGTCCTGCGGATCGGGCTGCTCGTGCTGGTGGCCGCGGGCGGCCTCGCTGTCGTGCTCTCACGCAACCCGCTCAAGCAGGCGCTGATGGTGGGGATCTACGGGCTGCTGCTGGCGCTGCTGTTCTCGGCCTTCCAGGATCCCGACGTCGCGCTGTCGCAGATCGTCGTCTCGAGCGTCGGGCTGCCCGTGATGATCCTGCTGGCGCTGGCGAAGATGCGTCGTCACGAGCAGCCCGCACGCGACGACGCCGAGGACGATCGCGGGTGAGCGCCACCGGCCGCCTGCGGCTGTTCGCGGTCGGCGCGCTTGGGCTGGCCGCGCTGCTGGGCTGGGCGATCAGCGGCCTGCCGGCGTTCGGCACCTTCCACGGCGCCTACGCGCTGCTGATCGACCGCGTCGTCGTCGCCCAGCGCCATGCGACCGATGCCATCACCGCGGTGAACTTCGACTACCGCGCGCTCGACACCCTGGGCGAGGAGTTCATCCTGTTCGCCTCCGTGGTCGGGCTCGCGGTGCTGCTGCGCGAGCTGCGCGACGAGCGTGAGCGACCCACGGCGGACGCCCGCGACAAGCATCGCTTCCAGGGCACGAGCTTCGCGCTGCGTGCGGTGGCCCTGACGTTGGTCGGTCCGGTGGTGGCGCTGTCGCTCTACGTCAGCTTGCACGGCGCGCTGACCCCGGGCGGCGGCTTCCAGGGCGGCGTCGTCGGCGCCGCCGCGCTGCTGCTGGTCTTCCTTGGCGGCAGCTACCTGGCGATGAAGCGCATCTCGCCGCACGCGCTGGTCGAGCTGGCGGAGGCCGGCGGGGCCGCTGGCTACGGTCTGGTCGGTCTGGGCGGCATGGTGTTCGCCGCCGCGTTCTTCCAGAACTTCCTCGGCTTCGGAACGCCGGCTCAGCTGCTCTCCGCCGGCACGATGCCGGTGAGCAGCATGGCGATCGGGCTCGAGGTGGCGGGCGCGTTCGTGCTGCTGTGGGGCGAGTTCTTCGACCAGGCGCTCGTCATCGGGCCGCGATGAGCGTCCTGCGGCCGCGATGAGCGTCCTGCCGTATGTCGTCGCCGCCTGGCTGCTGCTGGTCGGCCTCTACGGAATCGTCAGCAGCTCCAACCTCGTCCACCTCGTGATCTGCCTGTCGGTGGTGCAGTCATCAACGTACGTGCTGCTGCTCGCGGTCGGCTTCCGGACCCATGCCGCCGCCGCGATCTTCGCCGACATCCCCGTCGGCAGCCGCGCCGTCGACCCGATCGTCCAGGCGCTCACGCTGACCGACATCGTCGTCGAGGCGACGGTCGTCGCGCTGCTGCTGGCACTCGCGATCCAGGCGCACAAGCGCTTCGGAACGCTCGACCCCAGCGAGCTGACCCCGCTGCGAGGCTAGGCGTGCACGCGCTCGCCCCGCTGCCGGTGATCGTTCCGCTGCTCGGCGCCGCGATGCTCGCGGCCGGCAACGCCGTGCTGCCGCGTTGGCTGGTCGACGCCTTCGCGCTGGCCTGCGCGCTTGCGACCACGGCGATCTGCGCGCTGCTGCTCGCTCACGTCCGCGAGGGCCTGCTCGTCTACTGGTTCAGCGGGTTTCATCCGCGCGCGGGCGTCGCGATCGGCATCTCGTTCACGATCGACCCGCTCGGTGCCGGCATGGCGACGCTGTGCAGCGTCCTCGTCAGCGCCGCGCTGTTGTACTCGGTGCGCTACTTCGACGAGATCGGCAGCCTCTACGCCGCGCTGATGCTGGTCTTCCTGGCCGCGATGGTCGGCTTCTGCCTGACCGGCGACGTCTTCAACCTGTTTGTGTTCTTCGAGCTGATGAGCGTCGTGGCCTACGCGCTCACCGCCTACAAGATCGAGGAGGCGGGCCCGCTGCAGGGGGCGATCAACTTCGCGATCACCAACAGCATCGGCTCGTTCATGATCCTCAGCGGGATCGCGTTGGTGTACGCGCGCACGGGGGCGCTGAACCTCGCGCAGATCGGCCAGGCGCTGGCCGCCCATCGCGCTGACGGGTTGGTCGTCGTCGCCCTGCTGCTGATCGCCGCCGGCCTGCTCGTCAAGGCCGCGATCGTGCCGCTCCACTTCTGGCTGGCCGACGCCCATGCGGTCGCGCCGGTCCCCGTCTGCGTTCTGTTCTCGGGGGTGATGGTCGAGCTCGGCCTGCTCGGCTTCGCGCGGGTCTATTGGTCGGCATTCTCCGGACCGCTCGCGCCCCACGTTGCCGGGCTGCGGCCGACGCTCGTCGCGTTCGGCGTGCTGACGGTGCTGGTCGGGTCGGTGATGTGCCTGGCCCAGCGCCATCTCAAGCGCCTGCTGGCGTTCTCGACGATCACGCACAGCGGGATGTTCCTGATCGGCGTCGGCCTGCTGGCGCCGGCGGGCCTCGCCGGGGCGGGCGACTACGTGCTCGCCCACGCGTTCATCAAGGCGGCGTTGTTCATGGCCGCGGGCATCCTGCTGCACCGCTTTGCGACCGTCGACGAGCACGAGCTGCGCGGGCGCGGGCGACAGGCTCGCCTGCGGATCGCCGCCGCGGTCTTCGCGCTCGGCGGGCTGGCACTCGCGGCGCTCCCGGCCAGCGGCCCGTTCTTCGGCAAGTCCGGGCTCGAGGATGCGCTGCGCCACACCGGCTACGCCTGGGCGATCGCGTTCGTGCTGATCGGCTCGGCCGCGCCGGGCGCAGCAGTGCTGCGCGCCGGCGGACGGATCTTCGTGGGGCTGGGACCGCGGGTCCCCCGCCATCACGAGCTGTTGACCGCCGTGCGCGAGCAGCCGGAGACGCTGCAGCCGCACGACCGCACGCCATGGGTGATGAGCCTCCCCCCCGCGCTGCTGCTCGTCGTTGGGCTGCTGATCGGCCTGCTGCCGGGGCTGCACGACGCCGTCGGCGAGGCGGCGGTGCGCGTCGCCGACCGTGCGCCGACCGCCGCGCACGTGCTAGCGGCTGCACCCGTCGTGGCCCTGGCACGACCGCACGTGCACACGGGCGCGCTGGATTGGGCGCTGGGCGCGATCAGCGCCGCCGCCGCGCTGGCGGGTGCCGCCTGGGCGCTGCGCAGCCGACCAGCCTGGAGCCGCTGGACGGGCTTGGCCGAGACGACGACGACGCTGGTGATCGCCCTGCGGCGCCTGCACAGCGGCTCGGTCTGCGACTACGTCGCCTGGCTGGTGCTCGGGGTCGCAGCGCTCGGCGGCGCGTTCACCCTCGCGGTCGGCTGAGCGAGCTCGTGGGCGTCGCGCCGGCGCTGGCGGCGCTCCTCGGCGATCAGCACGCGCGCGGCGACCAGCAGCGCCAGCGCGAGCAGCGCCACCCCGCCACCAACCCACATCACGATGCCCGCGAGGCGCTGGTCGGCGAGCGCCGAGCGGTGCAGGGCCGCGGCCGGCGCCAGATAGGGGCCGTAGCGGACGCTCGTGCTGGATGTGAGCCATGCACCGAGGACGGCCATCGGAACCATCGCGGCGATCAGCCATGCAAAGCGCGCCAGCGCGCTCGGCGCCCGCGGCAGCGGATCGACGGCGATCAGCGGGGCGAGCAGGATGACGCCCGACCAGAAGTACGCGGCGTGCTCGAGATCGTGCAGCAGCGGATGGCGCACAGCGGCGTCGTAGACGAGCGGGACATGGGAACCGAGCAGCACCGCGGCGTAGAGGCAGACACCGATCGCCGGTCGCGCGAGCATCCGCACGAGGCGGCTGTGCAACAGGAGCGCGAGCCGACGGCGCCCGCGCGGCGAGCAGACGGCCAGCGCGAGACGCAGCGGCGCGGCGCAGACCAGCAGCGCCGGCGCGACCAGCCCGATCAGCAGGTGCTGGACCATGTGCACCGACAGCAGCCGCTCCGACCAGGAGTCGATGCCCGACAGCAGCGCCACGGCCAGCACGACCAGCCCGCCGCCGAGCGCCGCCACCCGCGTCATCGCGACCCTCGGCGCAGCGCGAGCCGCCACCCACCTCATCGCGACCCTCCGCGCAGCGCGAGCCGCCACCCACCTCATCGCGACCCTCCGCGCAGCGCGAGCCGCCGCGCGCGCCTGGCACGCAGCTCACGCACCAGCCCGCCCGCGCCGAGCGCCGCGATCCCCGCGCCAATCAGGATCAGCCACAGCCCGAAGCCGGCGCCGACCAACGCGATCGCGAGCCCGATGCAGAGCGTGACCGTCGCAAAGGAGCTGTCGGAGATGAGCCGCAGCTCCGCGCTCGTACGAGCTCGCCGCCGATCGATCAGCCACAGCACCCCGCCCACCAGCAGACAGGCCAGCGCGGCGGCTCCAAGCAGCACGAACTCGATCGTCCGGGGCCCGAACGGTGCCTGCACGGCGGTCGCCACGCCCAGCCAGGCGCCCCAGCCGACGAGCACGATCGCGGCTCGCCTCGGGCCGGGGCCGCCAGTGCGTGGGAAGCTCACGCCACCACCTCGCGCTGGGCGAGCTCGCGCTGATCGAGCAGCGGAGCGTAGGAACGGATCGGCGGCAGCGCGGCGAAGTTATGGCGCGGCGGCGGCGAGCTGGTCGCCCACTCGAGCGTCTGCCCGCCCCAGGGATCGGCGCCGGCGTGACGTCGCCGGCGCAGCGAGATCGCGACGTTGTAGAGGAACAGCGCGACCGACAGCGCGATGATGCCGGAGCCGGCGGTCTCGAGCTGGTTGAGGCCCTGCCAGCCGCTGCTGTGCGGATAGCGCGCGATCCGTCTAACCATGCCGTCGGCGCCGACGATGAACATCGGAAAGAAGGTCATGTTGGTGCCGATCACCATCAGCACGAGCTGCGCCTTGCCCAGCCTCTCGCGCAGCGTCACGCCCGTCACCTTGGGGAACCAGTAGTAGATCCCACCGAACAGCGCGAACGCGCTCCCGGCGAAGATCGTGTAGTGGAAGTGAGCGACGACGAAGTAGGACATGTTGAGGTTGTAGTCGAGCGGCGGCGAGGCCACGATCACGCCCGTCAGACCGCCGATCAGGAACTGCATGACGAAGGCCAGCGCAAACAGGAACGCCGTCGTGAAGCGCAGCCGGCCGCGCCAGAGGGTGCCGAGGAAGTCGAAGTACTCGATGCCGGCGGGAACGACGAGCGCGGTCGACGTCAGCGAGAAGTACTTGTTGGTCGACTGCCCCATCGTGAACATGTGGTGAGCCCAAACGGACATCGACAGGCCGGCGAAGCCGAGCAGCGCCAGCACGAACGCGGGGTAGCCGAAGAAGCGGCGCCCGGAGAACGTCGCCAGGATCTCCCCCACCATCCCGACGAAGGGAAAGAACATCACGTAGACGACCGGGTGACCGTAGAACCAGAACAGGTTCTGGTAGTCGACCGCGCCGCGGGTGCCGACCAGCACGCCACCGATGTGGCGATCGGCCCACAGCAGCCCCAGCGCGATGATCAGCGCGGGGAACGAGAACAGGACCATCAGGCAGGTCGCGACCATGCTCCAGGTGAAGACCGGCATGCGCAGCAACGTCATCCCCGGAGCACGGTGGTGCAGGGCGGTGGCGAGGATGCAGCCCGCCCACAGCAGCTGGCCGAGCGTCGCCAGCATCACGCCGAAGATCCACAGGTCCATGCCGGGCCCGGGGGAGTGAACCGAGTTCGACAGCGGATCCAAGCCCCACCACGATGCCTTTGCGGCGCCGTCGGTGGTGAGAAAGCCCGACCACATGATCACGCCACCGCTGGCGAACAGCCAGAGCCCCGCCAGCGCCGTGCGGGGGCCGGCCACCTCAGCGGCACCCACCTGCAGCGGCACCAAATACAGCCCCGCGGCGAGCGCGATCGGCACGACGAAGAGGTAGATCATCGTCGAGCCGTGCATGGTGAAGAGCTGGTTGTAGGTGTCCTGCGAGACCACGCCCCCATCGGCCGCGAGCTGCGCGCGCATCAGCAGCGCCAGCACGCCGCCGGCGATGAAGAAGCCGACGCTGAGCACGCATGTCGTCAGCGCAACACGCTTGTGGTCGGTGGCGGCGAGCACGCGCAGCGGGGTCGCCGGCGGAGCGGCGGGCAGCGTGCTCACCGCGTCGCCCCCTGCTGCGCCAACCAGCGCGCGAACGCGCGCTGCGAGACCGCGCGCAACGCGAAGTGCATCTGACTGTGCTCCAGCCCGCAGAAGACAGAGCACTCGCCGCTGTAGTAGCCGGGCCGCGTGAAGAGCAGGTCGAAGCGCGTCGTGCTGCCCGGCAGCAGCTGACGCTGGAAGCGCAGCATGGGCACCCAGAAGCCGTGGATCACGTCCTGCGAACGCCCGTCGAACTCGACCTCGACGCCCGTTGGCACGAGCGCCACCGGCGGCGACCATGTCGCAACCGCGCTGACCGTCGTGCCGTTTGGGTACTGGAACAGCCAGCTCCACTGCGCGGCGATCACGGTTATGCGCAGGCCCGGGTGGGCAACCGGATGATCGATCGGCGTCTCAGCTCGAAACGTCGTCCAGACGAGGAAGGCGACGACGCAGGCCAGCCCTACGGCATAGGCCGACTCGACGCCCGTCGCCTCGCTGCGCGCGCCCGCCTGATGGCGCCGGGCGCCGCGCACGAGCAGCGCCACCAGCACGACGGCGATCAGCGCGAACACCCCGATCGCGATCGGGAAGTAGATCCCCGCGACGTGATCGTAGGCGTCCCTGGTGTTGGGCATTCATCTCCCCGCCGCGGCGGGGCTGGCAGCGCCGCCAGTGGCTCTTGCCTCACCCCCCATGGAGATCCGCTTGCCGGCCAGGCGCTGCGCCAGCCGCGAGGCGAGCGCCATGATCGTCAGCGCGGGGTTGGCCGAGCCCTGCGTCGGCATCACGCTGCCATCGGCGATGAACAGGTTGGGCACCCCCCAGACGCGGTGATCGGCATCGACCACGCTCGAGCGGGGATCGCTGCCCATCGGGCAGCCGCCGACCAGATGGGCGTCGCGATCGATCGTCAGGACGCGCTGCGCGCCGGCCGCCTCGAGGATCTTCTGCAGCGTTTGCTTGGCGCAGGCGATGTTGCGCCGGTCGTTCTCGCAGAGGCTGTAGTCCATTCGCGCGATCGGCATCCCGTGCTCATCGCGCTCATCGGCGAGGGTTACGCGGTTGTCTGGCTGGGGCAGCAGCTCGCTGAGCGCCCCGAGCGTGAACCAATGGTTGTAGTCGCGCACCTGCTCGCGCAGCGCCTCGCCCCAATGGCCCTCCGCCAGCACGTGCTCGGCCCAGCCGATCGGCAGCGGCCCGACCGTTTGGATCGCAAAGCCACGCGCGAAGTCGCGCTGCGGATCGGTCTCGTAGAACTGCTCGGAGGAGATCTCGGGTGGCGGCGCCTTGTACATCCGCACCTCGTCGGCGAAGCGCCCCGCCACCTGTGGCGCGCCCTGAACCATCACGCCACGGCCGACGAGGTCCTCGCCGTTGCCCAGACCGTGGGGGTAGCGGGCGCTGGTCGAGTGCAGCAGCAGGCGCGGCGTCTCGATCGAGTACCCGGCGACCGCCACCGCGTCGGCGCGCTGGAAGCACTCGGCTCCATCCTGCATGTAGACCACTCCACTGCAGCGCCCACGCTCGTCGAGCTCGACGCGCGTGGCCATCGCCAGCGCGCGGATCTCGACGCCGTGCTCGAGCGCATCGGGCACGTGTGTCACCAGGGGTGAGGCCTTGGCGGCGACCTTGCAGCCCTGCAGGCAGAAGCCGCGGTAGATGCAGTGCGGCCGGTTGCCGAAGCGGCCGTTGGTGATGCCGACCGGCCCGACGCGCATCTCGATCCCGAGCCGCCGCGCGCCCTGCCACGCCAGTTGGGCGCCCGAGGAGACGGGATGGGCAGCGTGAGGATAGCTGTGGGGGTCGCCCCACGGCCAAGGCTCGCCGGCGACGGGCAGCTCGTGCTCGACGCGCTCGTAGTGCGCACGCAGATCCGCGTAGGAGATCGGCCAGTCGGCCGCCACCCGGTCGCGCGTGAAGACCTCGAAGTCGGAGGGATGGAAGCGCGGGCAATAGCCCGCGAAGTGGTTCATCGAGCCACCGACGCCGCGACCGGAGTTGTTCTTGCCCAGCTCGACCGGGTCGCTGCCGCCGATGATCCGCTTGGCCGTCCAGTAGAGCTCGTGCGCGCCCGCCTCGTCGGACACCCAGTCCTCGTCGGGATCCCAGAACGGGCCGGCCTCGAGCACCACGATCCGCCAGCCCCGCCGAGCGAGCCGCTGAGCGAGCGTCGCACCGCCTGCGCCGCAGCCGACGATCAGCAGGTCGACCGCCTCGTCGAGCCGATGCTGGCGCATCCGCGCACGACCGGGCACGGCGCGCCGGTGCGGGTCCAGCAGCCAGGCGGAGTCGTTCTCGGGGGGCCGGCGCGCGCCCCGCAGCAGGCCCGCCAGCACGCCGCTCCGGCCGCTCAACGCCCCGGCATCCGGTCGCGATCGGCGCCCGTGGCGCCGGCAGCGCCACCGTCGGTGGGCGCATCGGTGCCCGTGGCGGCCTCGTTCTCGGCGGGAGCCTCCCACCACTCGTGCGAGCCCGCAGTGGCGAACGTCGCGTAGCCGCGCGGATAGGCCGGACCGCCGAAGCCGATCTCGTTCCAGGCCCAGGGATGCGAGTAGAAGGCGGCCAGCACGGCGCGCATGACGACGGACCAGGCCCGCTGGATCGGCAGCTCGTCCCAGACGCCGCCGCGCAGCTCGCCGGCGGCGAAGGCCCCGACGATCGCCTTCTGAACGGCGCGGCCGGTCGCGGCGAAGGACTCCTCGCGACGCTCGCGCGCCGCCTCGTCGAGCGCCCGCGCAACCAGTCGCCAGGTGTCGCGATCGTCCGGCATGTCGGCGAACTGGAAGCCATCGAGGCGTCCCTCGTAGAGCTTTGCGTCGACGAACGCCAGCACAGGGATCCGCGGCTCGCCGTCCTGGCCGGTCGCGACGTCGCAGAAGGCGTCCAGCGTGAGCGCCTCGGCGGGGGAGAAGAAGCGGATCGGCGGTGGCTTGCTCACGCGAGCGAGCACGACCGCACGCGTGCGCTCGTCCCAGTGTGACGCCTGCGCGAGCACGTCATAGCCCGGATAGCGGCCCCGGTCCTGCGGCGTGATCCCGCCGGCGCGGCGCGCGGGCGCAGCCATCAGCGCTCCCGGCGCGCGAGCGCCGCCACGATCCCCAGGCCACCGACCAGCGCCAGCGAGCCCGGCGCGAGCAGTGGCGGGCCCATGACGACGTTGTAGAGCGGCTCGCGCAGCCCGCCGGGCCGTCGTCGGACGCCCTGCACGTGGGTGTAGACGCCGATCAGGCCGTCGAGGCAGTAGAGCGCCGACAGCGCCGGCAGCCAGGTGCGCGCGACGCGCTCGGAGAAGACGCCGGCCACTCCGGCGACGGTGACCGCGGGTGAGAGCACCACCGGCGTCCACATCCAGCGATCGCCGAAGGAGCCACGCAGGTGCTCGAAGTAGATCTCGATCCCCAGCGGAAGCGCGCTCGCCGCCGTCGCGATCGCGCACGTGCGCTGGATCCGCCCGCTGCGCAGGTTCGCCAGCGCGCGGGCGACCGGCGAGCGGCGCGGGCGTGTGGTGAGGGCCAGCGCGCGTGCGACCGGCGAGCGGGGCGGGCGCCTCATGCCGCCCACCGCTCGGCGTCGGCCTCGCGCAGCTCCAGCCCCATGCCCGGTCGCGCTGGATCCGGGTGCAGCGCCCCGTCCCGCGGCTCGAGCACGCCGTCGAACAGCATCCGCTCGATCCGCACGTGATCGTGGAAGTACTCGAGGTGAACGAGTCGGTCCAGCGCGACGCAGGCATGCGCATGGACCTGGGGCGCGCAGTGCGCCGACAGCGGCCGGTTGCGTGCCCGGCAGAGCGCGTCGACGCGCAGCAGCTCGGTGATCCCGGCGCAGCGGGTCACGTCGGCCTGCAGCACGTCGACCGCCTCGGCATCGAGCAGGCGCGCGAAGGCGACGAGATCGAAGCCGTACTCGCCCGCCGCAACCGCGACCCCGACGGGCATCCCGGCGCGGACCTGGCGCAGGCCGACGAGATCATCGGAGGAGACGGGCTCCTCGAACCAGCTGATCGTCGCCTGCTCGCGGAAGCGCCGTGCGAGCTCGATCGCCTGGACGACCGTGTAGGCGCCGTTGGCGTCCACGAACAGCTCAGCCTGGGCGCCGATCGCCGCCCGGGCCGCCGCGACGCGCCGCGGGTCCGCGCCCGGGTCGCTGCCGACCTTCATCTTCACGCGTGGGATGCCCTGCTCGACCCAGCCCGCGAGCTGACGCTGGAGAGTCTCGACCGAATAGGAGGTGAAGCCACCCGACCCGTAGAGCGGGACCTCCCCGCGGACGCGACCAAGCAGCTCCGACAGCGCCAGCCCGCGCAGCCGCGCGGCGAGGTCCCAGAGCGCGATGTCGATCGCCGCGATCGCCATCGACGCGATCCCGGGCCGACCGAGATTGCGGATCGCCCCCACCATCGCACGCCACGCCGCCGGCGGCGAGCCGGCGCTCATGCCGGTCACGACCCCCGCCAGCTTGGAGTGCACCAGCTCGGCGGTCGAGCGATCGGCATAGGTGTAGCCGAGGCCGATGCAACCGCCCGCATGCGCCTGCACGACGACGATCGTCGTCGCGTCCCAGCTCAGCGTTCCGTCGGCCTCGGGAGCGTCGGTCGGGATGGTGTAGGCGCGGACCTCGACGCGCTCGATCGGCGGAGCGACCTCCGCCCGGCCCGCTGCCCGCGCGGGCGCCGCGGCGGCGTCTGGGTTGGCGCCGGCGCTCGCGAGCGCGCTCATCGGCGTGCCACGAAGTCCTCGAACTTGTCGCGCAGCGTCTGGCGAATGAAGCGCCCGCGATGGGGATCACCGGCCAGGATCGCCGAGCTGAACGCGCGCGCCTCCTCCAGCGTGATGTGCGGCGGCAGCGGCGGCACCTCGGGGTCGGTCACCGCCTCGAAGACGGCCGGCCGATCGGCGGCCAGCGCCGCCTCCCAGCAGGGCCCGACCTCGCCCGGCTCGGCCGCGCGCACCCCGACCAGGTCGAGCAGCTCGGCATAGCGCGCGTAGGGGAAGTCGGGGACGTCCTGGGATGCGTTGTAACGCGGGTCGCCGTCCATCGCGCGCTGCTCCCATGTGACCTGGTTTAGGTCGCGGTTGTTGAGCACCAGCACGATCAGCCGCGGGTCGCGCCACCGACGCCAGTACTTGTGGATGGTGATCAGCTCGTTGATGCCGTTCATCTGCATCGCGCCGTCGCCGACGAGCGCGATCGCGGGCCGGTCGGGATGCGCGAACTTGGCGGCGATCGCGTAGGGCACGCCGGGCCCATCGTCGCCAGCGTGCCCGACAGCGAGGCCATCATCCCGCGGCGCAGCTGCAGATCGCGCGCGTACCAGTTCGCGGCCGAGCCGGAGTCCGACGCTGAGGATGCAATCGTCGGGCAGACGCTTGCGAAAGCTCCCAGAAGACCAGCTGCGGGTTGATCGGCTCGGCCGCGTCTGGCGCGCGCGCTCGCTCGAGCACCTCCCACCAGCGGCCGACCTCCTGCTCGATCTTCTCGCGCCAGGCGCGGTCCGCCTTGCGCTCGAGCAGCGGGATCAGCGCGCGCAGCGTCTCCGTCGCTGTCGCCGACCAGGTTGACCTCCATCGGATAGCGCAGCCCGAGCATGCGCCCGTCGATGTCGATCTGCACGCCGCGCGCCTGTCCCTCCTCGGGCAGGAACTCGGAGTAGGGAAAGCTCGAGCCGACCATCAGCAGCGTGTCGCAGCTCGCTCATCATCTCCTAGCTCGGGCTTGGTGCCGAGCAGGCCGATCGCCCCGGTGACGAACGGCAGGTCGTCGGGCACCGCGGCCTTGCCGAGCAGCGCCTTCGCGACGCCCGCGCCCAGCAGCTCGGCCACCTCGATCACCTCGTCGGTCGCGCTGCAGCGCGCCCTGCGCCGACCAGCATCGCCACCTCTCGCCCGGCGTTGAGCACGTCGGCCGCGCGCGCGCAGATCCGCCTCGTGCGGGACGATCGCGCGGGCGCGCGTAGCCGATGCCCGAGTGGATCGTGCCGTGCTTGCGCGGCGGCGTCTCGACCGCCTCCACCTCCTGCGAGGTCGTTGGGCACGATCACGCACGTCACCGTGCGCTCGGCGAGCGCGATGCGCAAGGCGCGGTCGATCAGATGGCGCGACCTGCGCCGGCACGCATCGCGATCTGCACGTACTCGTGCGCGACGTCCTTGAACAGCGTCGTGCAGGTCGACCTCCTGCTGGTAGCTGCCGCCGAGCGCCGCGCGCGCCTGCTGGCCGACGATCGCGACCACCGGCTGATGGTCGAGCTTCGCGTCGTAGAGGCCGTTGAGCAGGTGAATCGCGCCCGGGCCCCGACGTGGCCATGCAGACGCCCACCTCGCCGGTGAACTTGGCATGCGCGCAGGCCATGAACGCCGCCATCTCCTCGTGGCGCACCTGGATGAACTCGAGCCGATCGCCGGCACGCTCGAACGCGCCCAGGAAGCCGTTGATGCCGTCGCCCGGGAAGCCATAGATCCGGCGCACGCCCCACTGGCTGAGACGCTCGAGCATGTGGTCGGCGACGGTGGCGCTCATCTCTGACTCCCGCGGACGCGATTTGCTGGGTGCGGCGCCGGACCGGTCGCGGGCACGGTCCGGACCGGAGCGCGTGGCCGCTGCCTACCCGACCACGGGCCGACCAAACCGCCGCGCCGCGCGGCGGCGCGGGCCGCTGTCCGCGCTCTGACGGCCCGCCGTCCCGCCTCGCCGGCTGACGGCGCCCGCCGGTTTGCCAGCGGCGGGCTGGGGGTACTGCACGAGCAGTGGCGGCTGGCCGGCCATCGGCGCGCCGCGTGATCGCAGCCCCGGCGCTTCGCACTTGCCGGTCAACCGCTGCTCTAGCTCTGACGATGTCCGCCGAGGCAGATAGGGACGGTCGCGCCGCCGCCCACCGGTCGGAGCAACGGCGGCGATGAGGCGGGTGCTCGGAGTGGCCGCGGCGCTCGCTGCCGGTGCGCTCGTCCTGCTGGCGCTCGCCGGTGTCGGCACGACGCAGTCGAGCAGCGCGACGGCGGCGAGCGCGCGTGGCGGCGGCGCGGCGAGCGCGAGCCCCAACGCCGTCGGCGGCGACGCCGCCACCATGATCGCGCGCGGACGCGCGCTCTTTCTGGCCTCCTGCTCATCCTGCCATGGCATGGACGCGCGCGGCATCCCCGGCCGCGGGCCCAACCTGCGCGGGGTCGGAGCGCTCGCCGCCGACTTCTACCTGCGCACCGGGCGCATGCCGCTGCCAGCGCCGCACGCCCAGCCGCTGCGCACTCGGCCGGCCTTCCCCGCCAGCGATATCGCGGCGCTCACCGCCTACGTCGGCTCCTTCGGCGGTCCGCCGGTCCCGCAGGTCGTGCCGTCAGCGGGATCGCTCGCCCGGGGCCAGGATCTGTTTGCGCTCAACTGCGCCGGCTGTCACACGATCCAGGCCCAGGGCGGGATCGTGACCGGCGCGATCGCGCCGTCGCTGCAACGTGCGACGCCGACCGAGATCGCCGAGGCGATTCGCATCGGGCCCTATGTGATGCCGAGCTTCGGGGCGAGCGAGATCTCGGGCTCCGACATCGACGCGATCGCCCGCTACGTACAGAGCACCCAGCATCCGGCCGACAACGGCGGCTGGGGCATCGGACGGATTGGGCCGATTCCCGAGGGCATGGTCGCCTGGCTGATCGCGATCGCCGCTCTGCTCGTGGTCGCCCGCCTGATCGGTGAGCGCAGCGAACGGAGCCGACCGTGACGCGCAGCGGCCGCGAGCGCAGCGAACGGAGCCGACCATGACGCGCATCAGCCGCGTGGCGCGCGAGGCGATCGCCGCGATCGTGTTGTGGCGCTCCGGCGGGCTGCGCGCGAGGAGGCTCGACGAAGCCGACCAGGTGCTCGAGCACACGCCCGGAGGCCGCAGCGAGCTGGCGGTGACCGCGCTGCTGGCGCTCTGCGCGGCGTGCGCGGTGGCGTTCGTCGTGCTGTTCGTCGCCCATCCCAAGACCCAGCTGCTGGGCCTTGCGCTCGGCGTCGCGCTCGCCCTGCTGGCGGCGGCGCTGATCCTCGCCGGCAAGCGGCTCGTGCCGCAGGAGACGCGCAGCGAGGAGCGCCCGATCCCCCACGATCGTCAGGCCGCACAGGCGACCGCCGAGCGAATGCGCTCCGCCACGGAGGGCATCACGCGCCGGCGGTTGATCGGCGCAGCCGCGGGCGCCACCGGCGTGACGTTGGCGGCCAGCATCGCGATCCCCGTGATCGCGCTCGGCCCACGCATCGACGACAAGCTCAAGCGCACCCCCTGGCGGGCCGGCGTGCGCCTCGTCGACGAGCAGGGCACCCCGCTGCAGGCCAGCGCGATCGGCGCGCGCGGCTTCGTCACGGCCTTCCCGCAGGGCGCCGACCTCGAGGATCTCGGTGCGCCGGTCATCGTCGTGCGCGTCGACCCAGCGCTGCTGCGGCTGCCCGCCGACCGCCACGGCTGGGCGCCCGCTGGGCTGCTGGCCTACTCGAAGATCTGCACCCACGCCGCCTGCGCGATCTCGCTCTTCCGGACACCGCTCGATCCCTCGACCGGACCCGGCGGGCCGGCGCTGGTCTGCCCATGCCATTACTCGACCTTCGACGTGCTCGACGGCGGCAGCGTCGAGTTCGGCCCGGCCGGACGCCCGCTGCCCCAGCTGCCGCTGGCGATCGACGGCGGCGGCGGCCTGCGCGCCGCCGGGCCGCTGTCGGGGCCGATCGGGCCGGCGTGGTGGGGGGACGCATGAGCGCGCGACGCGGCGCTCGGGGCTCGGTGAGCGCACAACGTGCTGTGGGGGTGCTCGTTGAGCGCACGACGTGACCCGCTGGAGGCGCCGGTCGAGTTCCTCGAGCAGCGGCTTGGCGCCGCCAAGCCGCTGCGCTTCGTGCTCGACTACGTCTTCCCCGACCACTGGAGCTTCCTGCTGGGAGAGATCGCGCTCTACTCCTTCGTGGTGCTGCTCGCGACCGGCACCTTCCTGGCGCTGTTCTTCAGCCCCGACACCACTCAGGTCGTCTATCACGGCAGCTATGCGCCGCTGCACGGGCTGACCGTGCCCTCCGCCTACAGCTCCACGCTCAACCTCTCCTTCAACGTCACCGGCGGGCTGCTGATGCGTCAGACCCACCATTGGGCGGCGCTCGTGTTCGTGGCGGCGATCACGATCCACCTGCTGCGGATCGTCTTCACGGGAGCGTTTCGCAAGCCGCGCGAGCTCAACTACATCGTCGGCGTCACCCTGCTGGGAGCCGCGATCCTCGAGGGGTTCGCCGGCTATTCGCTGCCCGGCGACCTGCTTTCGGGAATGGGACTGGCGATCGCCTGGGGGGTCGCGATGTCGCTGCCGCTGGTCGGCGGGGCGTTCGCCACCGACCTCTGGGGCGGGCGCTTCCCCGGCGGCTCGCCGTTCGAGTCGCGCCTGTTCATCGGGCACGTCTTCGTCCTGCCAGCGCTGATCGCGACGCTGATCGCGATCCATCTGGCGATGATCATGATCCAGCGCCACTCCCAGTTCCCGGGGCCGGAACGGCGCGAGAGCAACGTCGTCGGCACGCCACTGTGGCCGGCATACGCGCTGCGCTCGCTGGGCCTGTTCGCGGCCGTTGCCGCGCTGCTGGTGCTGCTCGGCGGGCTGGTGCAGATCAACCCGATCTGGCTCTGGGGCCCCTACCATCCCTACATCGGAACCAACGGCGCGCAGCCCGATTGGTACCTCGGCTGGCTGATTGGCGCGTTGCGCCTGATGCCAAACCTGGAGATCCACGCCTTCGGGCATACGCTCGTGCCAAACCCGTTCTTCGGCGGAGCCCTGTTTCCGACGCTGATCTTCGCTCTGCTCTACTCGCTGCCGTGGATCGACCGGCGCTTCATATCGCGTGAGTCCGAGCGCCATGACCTGCTCGACCGTCCGCGCGACAACCCGATGCGCAGCGCGCTCGCCGCCGCCGGCTTCACCGCGGTGGCAGTCGTCTTCGCGGCAGGCTCCGCCGATCGGCTGTTCTTCCAATTCGGCTTCGGCTACGTCGGAGCGATCTGGTTCTTCCGCGTGGCCTTCCTCGTCGCGCCGATCATCGCCTACCTGGTCACCAAGCGCGTCTGCCAGGAGCTGCGGCGCGAGCGGATCCATCCGCTGCGCGGCTGGCACGGTCGCCTCGTGAGGCGAAATCGCCTCGGCGGCTTCGATGCGAGCATCGAAGAGCAATGAGCTCCGACGGCGCACCCCCAATCGCCGACTACGGCGTCATCGGCGACTGCCACAGCGCGGCGCTGATCTCGCGTCACGGCTCGATCGACTGGTGCTGCCTGCCCCGCTTCGACAGCGGCAGCTGCTTCGGGCGCCTGCTCGACTGGGAGCGCGGCGGCCACTGCTCGATCGACCTCGGCGACGACGGCACCGACGCGACCGTCGCCTACCTCGATGGGACGATGGTGCTGCAGACGACGTTTCGCGCTCCCGGCGGCGAGGCGGTGCTGACCGACTGCTTCGTGATGCGCCCGGGCGGCGCGCAGGAGCCACGCCGGGAGCTCCTGCGCGTGCTGGAGTGCCGGCGCGGGAGTGTTCAGGCACAGCTCGAGATCGTCCCGCGCTTCGACTACGGCGAGCTCACTCCCTGGTTGCGACGCCAGGCACCGGCAACCTTCAGCGCGATCGGCGGCAACGATGGCCTGATCATCTGCAGCGACGCCGAGCTGGAGGCTCTCGATGGGCGCCTGCTGGCACAGGTGCCGTTGCGCGGTGGCGAACGCCTGCGCGTGTCGCTGCGCTACGTCGCGCCCGACGCGATCGAGCGCAGCGAGTGGCGACGGCTGAACCCCGATGAGATCGACGATCAGCTCGAGCAGACGATCGCCTGGTGGCAGCGCTGGAGCGGACGGATCCGCTTCGCGGGCCCCGATGTCGCGGGGGTGCTGCGCTCGGCGCTGGTGCTCAAGGCGCTGACGTATGCCCCCAGCGGCGCGATCGCCGCGGCGCCAACCACCTCGCTGCCCGAGACGCCGGGCGGCAAGCGCAACTGGGACTACCGCTACAGCTGGATCCGCGACTCGACCTTCAGCGTGCGGGCGCTCGGCGAGCTCGGCGCCGAGGCCGAGGCGGCCGGCTTCCACCGCTTCATCATGCGCAGCTCGGCGGGGCATGCCGAGCACCTGCAGATCGTCTACGGCGTCGGCGGCGAGCGGCGGCTGATCGAGACCGAGCTCGACGGTGCCGGCTACCACGGCGCGCGACCGATCCGCATCGGCAACGGCGCCGCGCAGCAGGTCCAGCTCGACGCGCTCGGCGAGGTGGTCAACCTCGCCTGGCGCTGGCACCGTCGCGGGCACTCGCCCGACGACGACGAGTGGCGCTTCCTCTGCGAGATCGTGGAGATGGCGATCGCCCGCTGGCGCGAGCCCGATCGCGGCATCTGGGAGTGGCGCGGGCAGCCACGGCACTTCGTCCACTCCAAGGCCGGCTGCTGGGCCGCGGTCGACCGCGGCCTGCGGCTTGCCGCTGACTGCATGCGCCGCGCTCCGCTGCGCCGCTGGCGCCAGGCGCGCAACCAGATCCGCGAGGCGATCGAGCGCCACGGATATGACCGCCGACGCGGGATCTTCGTGCAGGCCTTCGATGGCCGCGCGCTCGACGCGGCGCTGCTGCTGCTGCCCGTCGCGGGGTTCATCGACTGGCAGGACGAGCGGATGGTCCGCACGACCGACGCGGTGCGCGAGAAGCTCGATGCCGACGGCCTGCTCTATCGCCATCGCGAGGACGATGGCCTGCCGGGACAGGAGCGAGCCTTCCTGCCGTGCTCGTTCTGGCTGGTCGAGTGCCTGGCCCGCCAGGGACGCGCGGAGGAGGCACGCAGCGCGTTCGATCGCGCGATGATGACCGCCAACGATCTGGGTCTGTTCTCAGAGGAGTGCGATCCCGCCACCCGCGAGATGCTCGGCAACTTCCCGCAGGGGCTCACCCACCTCTCGCACATCGCCGCCGCGCATGCGCTCGCGCACGCGTCGCTGCCCGAGAGCGACGCGGACGCCGACTGACGGCCGTCGCCTGGACACCCGGCGGCCGCAGGCGGCCCGCTCGTCCGCCACAACGGCGGCGAGGCTGGCGGCGGGGATGGCGGGCGCGCTACCCTGCCGCGCTCATGCCCGCCAGCGCCAGCCACAAGCTGATCCAGGATGGCCGCCGCGAGGACCTGCGCAATGTCGCGATCGTCGCCCACGTCGACCACGGCAAGACGACCCTGGTCGACGGGCTGCTGCACCAGACGGGCGCATTTCGCGAGGGGGCGGAGGTGGCCGAGCGGGTGATGGACTCGATGGACCTCGAGCGCGAGAAGGGCATCACGATCCTCGCCAAGAACACGTCAGTTCGTCATCGCGGCATCAAGCTCAACATCGTCGACACCCCCGGGCACGCCGACTTCGGCGGCGAGGTGGAGCGCGCGCTCACGATGGTCGATGGCGTGCTGCTGCTCGTCGACGCATCCGAGGGGCCGCTGCCCCAGACGCGCTTCGTGCTGCGCAAGGCCCTCCAGCAGCGCCTGCCGGTGGTCCTCGTCGTCAACAAGGTCGACCGCTCCGACGCGCGCATAGCGGAGGTGCTCGACGAGACCTACGAGCTGTTCCTGGATCTCGACGCCGACGAGTCGCAGATCGAGTTCCCGATCGTCTACACCAACGCCAGGGCGGGGCGGGCGTCGCTGACGCAGGGGGAGCCCGGCAGCGACCTGCGGCCGCTGCTGGACCTGCTGGTCGAGCACGTGCCCGCGCCGACCTACGCCATCGATGCGCCGCTGCAGGCCCACGTCACCAACCTCGACGCGTCGCCCTACGTGGGACGCCTGGCGATCTGCCGCGTGCGCAACGGCACGATCCGCCGCGGGCAGGAGGTCGCCTGGTGTCGCGCCGACGGCGAGACGATCACACGGGCGCGGATCAGCGAGCTGTACGTGACCGAGGCGCTCGAGCGTGCCGCCGCCGAGCAGGCGGGGCCCGGCGAGATCATCGCCGTCGCCGGGCTTGCGGACGTGACGATCGGCGAGACGCTGGCCGATCTCGACGATCCACGCCCGCTACCGGTGATCCGGGTCGACGAGCCATCGCTCAGCGTGACGATCGGGACCAACAGCTCGCCGCTCGCCGGGCAGGACGGCAGTCGCCTGACAGCGCGCCAGGTCAAGGGACGCATCGACGCCGAGCTCGTCGGCAACGTCTCGCTGCGCATGCACCCGACGCAGGGCCCGGACAGCTGGGAGGTCCAGGGCCGCGGCGAGCTGCAGCTGGCCGTGCTCGTCGAGCTGATGCGCCGCGAGGGCTTCGAGCTGACCGTCGGCAAGCCACAGGTCGTCACGCGCGAGATCGGCGGCCGGCTCTGCGAGCCGGTCGAGCGCATGACGATCGACGTGCCCGAGGAGTACGTCGGCGTGGTCACCCAGCTGCTCGCACTGCGCCGAGGTCGCCTCGAGCAGATGGTCAACCACGGCACCGGCTGGGTTCGCATGGACTACCTCGTGCCGGCGCGCGGGCTGATCGGGTTCCGCACCGAGTTCCTCACCGAGACGCGCGGCACTGGCTTGATGCACCATGTCTTCGAGCGCTATGAGCACTGGGCCGGCGCCCTGCGCACCCGTCCAACCGGCTCGCTGGTGGCCGACCGCCGGGGCACGGTGACGGCGACCGCCTGCTTTGCGCTGCAGGACCGCGGGACGCTCTTCGTGCGCCCTGGAGACGAGGTCTATGAGGGCATGATCGTCGGCGAGAACGCGCGCAGCGAGGATCTCGACGTCAACGCGGTGCGCGAGAAGCATCTCACCAACGTGCGCTCCTCGACCGCCGATGAGCTGGAGCGGCTGACCCCACCGCGGGCGCTGTCGCTGGACCAGGCGCTCGAGTTCCTGCGCGAGGACGAGTGCATCGAGGTGACGCCAGCGCATGTGCGCCTGCGCAAGGTCCAGCTCGACGCGGGCGCGCGCGCCAAGCTCGCCCGGCGGCGATAAGCGCCGCCCGCGCAGCGCGATGCCGCTGATCCCGGCGCCACTACCGCGCGACTCCTCGCCGCGGCGCGGGGATGCAGCCGGGCGCGGGGATGCAGCCGGGTGCGGGGATGCAGCCGGGCGCGGGGATGTAGCGGCGCGGCCGCAGCGAGCACGGAGTAGCGTTGGCGCCGATGGAGATACCAGCCAGCGGCCGAGCCGACGAGCCCGAGCCCGGCGCGCCCGCGATCGACGGTGAGGCTGGGGCGGCCGAGTCGATGCCGGGCACGCCCGCCCCAGTCGGGTCCAGCGCGCCCTCCGCCAGCGGGCCCGGTGCGCCCGCCACGACCGCGCAGGCAGCGCCAACCGCGCTGGGCCGCCCGCCCCGCACGCGGACCAGCGCGGCCTTCAAGAGCCTGGTTGCCGGCGTAGTCGTGCTCGTGCTGCTGCTGATCTTCATCCTCGAGAACAGCCGGAGCGTGAAGATCAGCTACCTCGGCGCGAACGGACATATCAACCTCGGCGTCGCGCTGCTGCTGGCCGCCGCCGGCGGCGCGCTGCTGACGGCGCTGATCGGGGGGGCGCGCATCGCCCAGCTGCGGCGACATGCTCGTCGACAGGCCATCCGCGGGAACGACGCAGGTACCGAGGCCTAGCCGGGCGGACCGTCCACTGGCCAGCGGACCGCCTGGCGCCCGTGGCCCGGTAGAGTGGACGCCGACGGATGAGCCGCCGGTCGCCGGGATCGGCGCCGCCGGTCGCCGGGAACGGCGCCGTCGATCGGCGGCCGCCGTCGCCACGGTGGATGCGGGGGTCGATGCTGTTCGCAGGCAGCTCAAACGCAACGGGGGATGGATGAACGACGCTGAGCTTCGACGGCTGGCCGCACGGCTGCGAATCGACTCTGTGCGAGCCGCGGCGGCAGCGGGCTCCGGCCATCCGACGTCCTCGATGTCAGCCGCCGACCTGATGGCGGTGCTGCTGGCCAACCACCTGCGCTACGACTTCGATGCTCCGCGCAACGCCAACAACGACCATCTGATCTTCTCCAAGGGGCACGCCTCGCCGCTGCTGTACTCGATGTATCGCGCCGCGGGGGCGATCGGCGACGAGGAGCTGCTGACGTTCCGCAAGCTCGGTTCGCGCCTGGAGGGCCACCCCACCCCCGCGCTGCCGTGGGTCGACGTCGCCACCGGCTCGCTCGGCCAGGGCCTGCCGATCGCCGTCGGCATCGCGCTCTGCGCCCAGCGCCTTGATCGCCTGCCCTACCGCGTGTGGTGCCTGTGCGGAGACTCCGAGATGGCCGAGGGCTCGATCTGGGAGGCGGTCGAGCACGCCGGCGTCGCGAAGCTCGACAACCTGATCGCGATCATCGACGTCAACCGGCTCGGGCAGACCGGGCCGACGATGCACGGCTGGGATCTCGAGAGCTTCTCCGCGCGCGCGCGCGCATGCGGCTGGCACGCGATCGAGATCGACGGGCACGACATCGACGCGATCGAGCGCGCCTACGCGGACGCCGAGGCCTCCCAGCGGCCCACGATGGTCGTCGCACGCACCCACAAGGGAGCCGGCGTGGCGGCGGTCGACGACAAGGAGGGCTGGCACGGCAAGCCGCTCGCCGATCCGGAGGCGGCGGTGCGCGAGCTGGGGGGCGACGAGATCGAGCCGCTGACGGTTGCGGTCGCCAAGCCCGAGACCGCCGGAGCCCCACACGTCTTTGCCGCCGACGAGAGCGTCGAGCGACCGCGCTACGCGCTCGGTGGCGAGCCGGTGGCCACCCGGCGGGCCTATGGCGACGCGGTCGCCGCGCTGATCCGGCGGCGCGCGGACATCGTCGCCGTCGACGGCGAGGTCGGCAACTCCACCTACCTCGAGCTAGCCCGCGAGGTCGCGCCGGAGCGCTACTTCGAGGCCTTCATCGCCGAGCAGCAGCTCGTCGCCACGGCGATCGGCTTCCAGGTCCGTGGCTGGACGCCGTTCGCGGCGACGTTCGCGGCCTTCCTCTCGCGCGCCTATGACTTCGTGAGGATGGCCGTCATCTCGCGCGCGAAGCTCGCCCTCTGCGGCTCGCACGCCGGCGTCTCGATCGGCGAGGACGGGCCCTCGCAGATGGCGCTGGAGGACCTCGCCGCGTTCCGTGCCCTGGGCGGCTCGACGGTCCTCTATCCGAGCGACCCCAACCAGACCGCGGCGCTGGTGTGGGCGATGGCGGATCTGCCCGGCATCTCCTACATCCGCACGACGCGGGGCGCCTTCCCAACCTTGTATGAGCCCGGCGAGGCCTTCGCGGTCGGCGGCGCGCGCGTGTTGCGCCAGTCCGATGACGATCGCGTGACGCTGGTCGGCGCCGGGGTCACCTTGCACGAGGCGCTGCGCGCGGCGGAGCTGCTCGCCGCCGACGGGATCAGCGCGCGCGTGATCGACGCCTACTCCGTCAAGCCGATCGACCGCGAGACGCTCGAGCAGGCCGCTCAGGCGACCGGCGGGCGCATCGTCGTCGCCGAGGACCACTGGCCGGAGGGTGGCCTTGGGGCGGCCGTGCTCGACGCGCTCGCCGAGAGCTTCACGCCGCACCGCGTCGTCAAGCTCGCCGTCAGCCACCTGCCCGGCTCGGGGACTCCAAGCGAGCTGCTGGCCGAGGTCGGCATCGACGCCGAGCACATCGCGCGCGCCGCCGGCGGCCTGGTCGCCGCCGAGCAGCGCGTCGGCGCCTGACGTCGTCGAGCGCATCGGCGCCTGAGCGCGCCAAGCCCCTTTGACAGTTGATCAGACGGCCGCGAAGATCGCTGTCGACGCGCCAGCGCGCGGGGTCGTGTGGATGCCGCGCGGCGCGTCGGAGCCGCCGCTTGACGCAGGCGCCGAGCACGTGATCTGTGATGAAATATCAAACACCCGACGAAGGAAGGGAAAGGCATGCTGCTCGAATCGGTCGAGTACACCCGACCGCAGACGATCGAGGACGCCCTGCAAGCGCTGGCATCCCACGAAGGCGCCGCGCCGCTCGCTGGCGGGCAGAGCCTGATCAACGTCCTCAAGAACCGCGTCGCCTCGGTTGACCTGCTGGTCGACATCAGTCAGTTGGAGGAGCTGCGAGGGATCCAGCGCCAGGCGGACGGGTCACTCGAGATCGGCGCCTGCGTGACCTACGACGAGCTCGACCGCTCCGACGACATCCGCGCCGGCCACGCGATCCTCGCCGACGTCGCCAGCCACATCGAGGACCAGCAGATTCGCAACCGCGGCACGATCGGGGGCAACTGCTGCCTGAGCGACCCGACCAACAACCTGCCGCCGATCATCATCGCGCTGGGCGCCACGATGAACATCCAGGGGCCCAACGGCGTGCGCCAGGTGCCCGCGGAGGACTTCTTCTTCGGCTACTTCATGACCGCAGTCGAGCAGGGCGAGATCCTGCGCAGCATCACGATCCCTGCGCTGGGACAGGGCGCCGGCGCGGGCTACAACTCGCTGCCCGTCGGCGCCGACTCCAAGGCGATCGTGCGGGCGGCCAGCTACGTGCGCGGCAACGGCACGATCGAGGACGCGCGCGTCGTGCTGGCGGTCGTCGGCCCCAAGCCGATCCGCCACCGTGGGATGGAGGAGCGACTGCGCGGGGCGCCAGCCACCGCGGAGACGGTAAACGAGGCCAGCGAGGCGATCGGCGATGACATCGAGCCGCTCGGCGACGCGCATGCGAGCGCCGACTACCGGCGGCGAATGGCGCGCGTCGTCGCCCGACGGGCCGTGCTGGAGGCGATCGCAAAGGGAGGCCAGCGATGACGGAGCCAGGGGCAGCGAGCGACGCGGGCACGGTCCACGCGATCACGCTGACGATCAACGGGGAGCGCTATGAGCGCACGGTGCTGGCACGCCAGCTGCTGGTGCACTTCCTTCGCGACACGCTGGGGCTGAAGGGCACCCACATCGGCTGCGACACCGGCAACTGCGGCGCCTGCACGATCATCTACAACGGCAAGCTGATCAAGAGCTGCATGATGCTCGCCGCGCAGGCCGACGGCGCCGAGATCGAGACCGTCGAGGGCCTTGCCCAGGGCGGCGAGATGACCGCGCTGCAGAAGGCCTTCAACGAGCACCACGGCCTGCAGTGCGGCTACTGCACCCCCGGGGTGCTGATGGCCGGCACCTACCTGCTGCGCAACAACCCGAGCCCGTCGGAGGACGAGATCCGGCGCGGCATCCGCGGCAACATCTGCCGCTGCACCGGCTACGTGCACATCGTCGACGCGATCCGCGCGGCGGCGGAGTCGGACAGCGAGCCCGGTTCGGTCCCTGCGGCAGCGGCCGCACAGGCAGAGGCGAAGGAGGAGTCCCGATGAGCAGCGCCGTGATCAGCCAGACGACCGTCGCCCCGGTCGAGCAGAGCGAGCGACTCGGGGAATGGTCGGGCAAGCGGCTCCCGCGCAAGGAGGACCGCCGCCTGCTCCAGGGCCAGGGCACCTTCGCCGATGACGCCGGCCAGATCCACATGGGCTACGCCCACTTCGTCCGCTCGCCGCACGCCCATGCCCGGATCGTCTCGATCGACACCTCCAAGGCCGAGCGCCTCGACGGCGTCTACGCGACGCTGGTCGGCAACGAGGTCAAGGAGCTGACCGAGCCCTACTTCCAGATCGCCCCTGAGCCGGGGGGCAGGATCGCCGAGTACTGCCTGGCGGTCGACAAGGTCCGCTATCAGGGCGACGCGGTGGCGCTCGTGCTGGCCGAGAGCCGCGAGATCGCGCGCGACGCGGCCGAGCTGGTCGAGGTCGAGTACGAGGTGCTGCCGGCCGTCGTGGACAGCATCAGCGCGGCCCAGCCGGACGCTCCGATCCTGCACGAGGAGGTCGGCTCGAACGTCGTCTGGCACGGCGTCTACGACTACGGCGACGTCGACTGGGCGATCCAGGAGGCCGATCACGTCGTCAAGATCGACCGCCTGCACTTCCACCGCTTCTCCTCGACGCCGCTGGAGTGCAACGGCGCGCTGGTCCATTGGGACCCCGGCACCGACACGATCGACATCTTCTCCAACAACCAGATGCCGATGTTCGCGTCACTGATGATCGGCCCGGCGCTGCGCGTCCCGAGCAACAAGATCCTCTTCCACTCGCAGGACATCGGCGGCGCGTTCGGCATCAAGATCGGCAGCTATCCGCAGATAACCGCGCTGGCCCTGCTGTCGCGCAAGGCCGGGCGACCGGTCAAGTGGACCGAGTACCGCACCGACCACATGCTCTCGGCCGGGCACGGCAACGAGCGCACGTTCGTGGACATCGAGGTTCCGGTGATGAACGACGGGACGATCCTCGGCTTCAAGGTGCGCGCGTTCGACGACGCCGGCGGGTATCTGCACTACGAGCCGCTCGGGGCCGTGATCTGGGCCCAGGTCGTGCCCGGCTGCTACAAGCTCAAGCACATCCGCGTCGACTACACCGAGACGGTCACCAACAAGTGCCCGACCGTCCCCAACCGCGGCTATTCGCGCCTGCAGCACCTCTGGCTGATCGAGCGGATCGTCGACCTCGTCGCCCACGAGCTGGGCTTCGACCCCGTCGAGCTGCGCAAGAAGAACTACGTGCAGCCCGAGGACTATCCCTATGAGACGCCCAACGGCTGCGTCTATGACTCCGGCGACCTGCCCAAGGCGCTGGACCTCGCGCTCGAGGCGATCGACTATGAGACCTGGCGCGAGCGCCAGAAGGCGATGGGGACGGGCACCGGGCGGCGCCTGGGGATCGGCATCGGCACGACGCTCGACTCCGGCACCAACAACTTCGGCCAGTCGCGGATCATCAACCCTGACCTGCCGTTCTCGGGCAACGGTGAGGCCGCGTTCGTCAAGCTGGACCTCTATGGCGAGGTCAACGTCAACCTCGGCACCACGCCACAGGGCCAGGGCCATGAGACGACGGCGGCCCAGGTCGTCGCCGACGTGCTCGGGATGTCACCCGACCAGGTGAACGTGACGGCCGGCTTCGATGCGCGCAACAACACCTATGTCGCCTTCTCGGGCACGTACGCGTCGCAATTCGCCGTGACCGGGCTCAGCGCGGCGATGGGCGGCGCCGAGAAGCTGCGCGCGGAGATCATCAAGATCGCGGCCTTCGCGCTGCAGGCGCCCGAGGAGGACATCGAGCTGGCCGACGGCACGGCCTACGTGCGCGATGACCGCGAGCGGGCGATCCCGTTCATCGGCATCGCCAACATGGTCTATGCCAACAACGCCGTCCTGACGCCCGAGCTGCGCGACCAGATCAGCCTCAACTGCCGCTACGTCTACACGCCGCCCTTCCAGGTCCCCGACCCGGAGACCAAGACGGGCAACCTGACGCTCACCTACGCCAGCCAGACGCACGCGTGCGTGCTGGAGATCGACGAGGAGACGGGGATGGTGAAGATCCTCGACTACGCGGCCGCCGACGACTGCGGTCGGGTGATCAACCCGATGATCGTCGACGGGCAGGTTCACGGCGCCACCGCGCATGGGATCGGCGCGGCGCTGTACGAGACGTTCGAGTACGACGAGGAGGGCCAGCTGATGCAGTCCTCCTTCTACGACTACCACGCGGCCACCGCGCTCGACCTGCCCCACATCAAGACAGCCCATGTCCAGACGCCATCGCCGTTCACGCCCAACGGCGCGAAGGGGATGGGTGAGGGCGGCGGCGCCCCGCTGCACGCGATCTGCAGCGCGATCCAGGACGCGCTTGGCCCGGGCGCACCGGCGGTCAGCGAGAGCCACAACCACTGGGAGCGCGTCTACCGGCTGCTGCATCCAGCGCCGGACGCGCCGCGCGGCGTGGAGGCAACCTCACGATGACCTCAGCCCCGCGCGGCGTGAAGGCGACCGCACGATGACCTCAGCCCCGAACCACGATGGAGTGACGCGATGATCCTCACCAACGAGTTCACGGTCGCCGGCGACCTCGAGACAGTCTGGACGACGCTGCTCGACATGAAGCGCGTCGCCAGCTGCCTGCCGGGCGCGACGATCGAAGACGCCGGCGAGGACAACCGCTACAACGGCTCGATGACGATCAAGATCGGCCCGATGACCGTGACCTACCGGGGCACGGCGACCCTCACCGAGGTCGACAACGAGGCGCACCGGGCCGTGATCTCGCTGAGCGCCAAGGAGGCCAAGGGCCAGGGCACGGCGATGGCGACGATCACCAACCTCGTCGAGCCGTTCGACGGCGGCACGCGCGTGAAGGCCGAGACCGACCTGCACATCACCGGTCCCCAGGCGCGCTTCGGCCGGGGCATCCTCGAGGACATGGGCAGCCGCGTGCTGGCGGAGTTCTCACGGCGACTCGAGCAGGAGATCAACGCCCCCGGCAGCGCGGCGGGCGGCCCGGCGACGGGCGCGGATCAAGCAGGCACAGGCGACGGCGGCCCCGCGGGTAGCTCCGCCGGCTCGGCGTCGAGCGCGGGGGCCAAGGCGACCGACGTGCTCGACGTCGGATCGGTCGTCTCCGCAGCCGCAAAGGCCCGCATGGCTCGCCTCGCGGCGCCGATCTCAGTCGGGGTCCTGGCGCTCATCGCGTGGTTCCGCCGGAAGAAGTCATAGCTCGCGCCTCCATCCCTGCTGCTACGCTGCGTAGCAGTATGGCGATGCGTTCGATCCCACAGCGCGATCTGCGCAACAACATCGGGGAGATCCTGCGCGAGGCCGAAGCGGGCACCGAGTTCTTGATCACTGTCCGTGGTCGGCCCGTTGCTCGGCTCGGACCACCGGATCAGCCTCGCGTGCGACTTGTCGATGTCGACCTCGGAACCGTTCGCACGCTGCTCGCCGCAACGCCCGTCGACGATCGCTTCGGCGCCGATCTGCAGGAGATCCGGCGCAACGAGGCATCCGTCGACGATCCGTGGCGAAGCAGTTGACGCGTCTGCTCCTCGATACCTCTGCCGTGATCGCGGGCTTGCCGACGGTGCCGTCGAGGCCAGGCGACACGGCAGCGATCTCGGTCATCACCCTCGGCGAGCTGCACGCTGGTGTGCGACTCGCCGCCGATCCGACCGCTCAGGCCGTTCGCCAGGCGCGGCTTGCCGCTATCCGCCAGGCCTTTGATCCGCTGCCCGTCGACGAATCGGTGGCGCGGCATTACGGCGAGATCCTCGCGGCGGCGCGGACGCAGAAGCGCGCCAGCAAGGCAACTGACCTCCTGATCATCGCCACCGCCGCGGCAACTGGCCGGGGGCTCTTTACGCTCGACGAGGCGCAGGCGGGACTCGCACGTCTGGCGGGAGTGCCGGTGCATCCCTGACAGCAACGTGGCCATCAAGGCCACGGAGACGATCACCTGTGTGGGCGTCTGAGCAGAGCGCGGGCAAGCGTGTCGGCGATCCGGCGTTCGGCGGCCTCCGGCTACAGGCCACAGCCTCGATCAGCTCCTCCCAGCAGGCGCCCGTCGTGATCGCGCGAGCAGCGCCGTGGCCTCGCTCGGGGGAACGCTCGGGCGCAGCGCCCCGAGCGCGCCGATCCGTTCGATCGTGCGCCGGGCGTCCGCGCGCCGGCGAATGCGCAGCTCCCCCAGGCGGTCGGCGCCCTCGCCGGCCTGATTGAGCAGCGCGCGACCAGGCCCGCCTTGGAGCCGAAGTGGGCATAGAGCGTCTGCACCGCCACGCCCGCCGCGGCGGCCATGTCGTGCACTCCACGGAGGCGACCCGGATGGATCTGCACACGCGGCTCTCAGCTGGAGCGGCGGCGCGAGTTGGCGCGTCGTGTTGTCGAGCATGTTGCGTCTCGTCGAGGCGATCGCGCTGCTCTACGAGGAGGAGTAGCAGAAGGCGATGACCCTCGATTTGAGCTGGGTGCGCGGCGGCGCCTATGATAACCGCGTGGTGCGTATCCGGTTGGCTCAGGCGGCGCGGTGATTGAGAGCACGAGCCTGGCGAACGCGGCCAGCGCGGTGCAGACGGCGCGCGAGTTCTTCATCACACCCATGCCGGATGAAGAACGAGCGCGTGAGGTCATCGTTCGATGAACGAGTCGATTGAGATCCGCCTATTCCAGGACGGCGACTCGATCGCTGAGCTCACGGCGCTACTCCACCGCGCATACGGTCAGCTCGCCGAGCTTGGCCTCCGTTACCACGCCGCCTGGCAGGACGATGCGATCACGCAGGAACGGATCGACGGAGCGGAGTGCTACCTCGCGCTAGTCGGCGACGAGCTCGTGGGGACGCTCACCTTCAGCGACGCTGCGCGTGTTCGGGGCTGCCCCTGGTACGACAGGCCCGACGTCGCGAGCTTCGGCCAGCTCGGCGTCGAGCCCGCCTTCCAGGGCCGTGGGATTGGGCGGCTGTTGGTCGAGACCGCCGAGCGGCGGGCGGCGGAGACCGGCGCCGCGGAGCTCGCCGTGGATACGGCCGAGCCCGCCCAGCACCTGATCGACTGGTACGCGCGCCGCGGCTACCGCTTCATCGAGTACGCGGACTGGTCGCCGACGAGGGGCACGAACTACCGCAGCGTGATTCTCAGCCTGAGCGTCTCCCGGTGAGAGAGTTCACCTTCCGCCTCGATGGAGGCGACCGAAACGTCGGCATCGCCTATGTCCCCGAGGCCGCGAATGGGTCTGGCCCAGTCCTCGTCTACTGCCATGGCTACGCCGGCAGCAAGAAGCTTTCGCCGTTCACGACCGAGCTGCTCCTACGCGCGGAAGAGGCCGGCCTCGCGGTCGTGCTCTTCGATCTCTTCGGCTGCGGGGAGACCGGCGGGAGCCTCGATGACATGACCTACGGCCGCTGGGCGCAGAACACGAGCGATGTCGTCGACTACGTCGCGACTCAGCCGTGGGCGGACGCGGCCCGGATCGGCGCGGTCGGCGTCAGCTCCGGCAGCCTCGCCGCCCTGCGCGCTGCGCTCGACACCGGCCGGCTCGCCTTCGTCGCCTCGATCGCGACCTGCATCACCGTCCACGTCGGCATGCCAGCCGACTCGCCCACCCGCGTCCTCGCCGAAGAGCTCGAGACGCTGGTCGCCGGCGGCCGAGCGACCTACTTCGGCGCCGACGTGCCGCTCGACTTCTACCGCGACTACATCCTCGAGGCACCCGTCTACCGGCTGGGCGAGATCGGCTGCCCGGTGCTCTTCCTCCAGGGCGCCGAGGACAACATCTGGCGACGCAGTGACGCGTGGATTGGTCACCAACTCCTGCTGCGCGCCGGCAAGGAGACGAGGCATCGCGAGATCGAGGGCGGCGACCACAACCTCGACAGCGGACGCCAAGAAGCATTGGGTGAACTCATCGACTGGCTACGACAGATCGGAATCAGCGGCCAGACATGCTGATGGTCGACGATCGAAGGCCCGGCAAGTCGGACCGCCCTGCCTGTGCATTCTGAGTCCCCGTGCTGTCTAGCCCAGTCTCGGTAGATGCGCCGAAGGGCCGAGTCTCGTCCTTGCTGCGGTATTGCGTCGGGATGCTTCACTTCGTGAGTGACCTAGATTCGCGAAGTCGAACGGGAGGCTTTACCGGCGCAAGCCGCGGTCGTTCCGGCCGCTTGCAGGGTCCAAGGACGAGCAGGACGGTCAGCGCGATGTCGGGCGCTGGCTTCAAATTGGAACTCTAGGCCACGCCGGAGATGGACCGGATCAACAGATCGGTGTAGCATTGAAGAGCGGTGGTGTCGGGCAACACGGTCATCGGACTCGTAGCGAGACAAGTCGAGCGTCGCCCGGACGCACCGGCCCTGAGCTTTGCGGGCACCGAGCTGACATACCGGCAGCTTTGGGAACAGAGCGGCGCAGTTTCCGCCGCCCTCGCTGACTGCGGAGTCCGCAGCGACATGTTCGTAGGGCTCATGTGCGAGCGGTCATTCGAGCTCGTCATCGGGCTGTTCGGGATCCTCCGGGCAGGCGCGGCCTACATCCCGCTGGAGCCGGCTTACCCAGCGAAGCGTCTCGAGACGATGATCGACGACTCCGCCCCCGCGGCGATTCTCGTCACCAGGCGACATGAGCAGCAGGCGCGACAACTCGAAGCGGCGCCGCTGATTTCCATCGATGCGATCCCGAGATTCGGCAACTGCAAAGCAGAGTCGCCTCAGCCGAATACGGCGGCATATGTGCTGTATACATCGGGCTCGACAGGCCGTCCCAAAGGTGTCGTCATTGAGCATCGGACGCTCTTGAACCGACTCGAGTGGATGCATCGCTATTTCAAAGCCAATGCGCGAGACACGGTCCTGCACAAGACCCCATTCTCGTTCGATGTCTCTGTTTGGGAATTGGTCTTGCCGCTGATGGTAGGCGCGAGGATGGTGATCGCGAAGCCAGGCGGTCACGCCGACGCTGATTACGTCGCGCAACTGATCGAGGACGAGCAAGTCACACTCGCGCACTTCGTCCCTTCGATGTTAAGGGCCTTCTGTGGACACGCGACACGCGAGTCGTGC
Organism: uncultured Solirubrobacterales bacterium; assembly: GCA_963795555.1. Taxonomy (GTDB): domain Bacteria; phylum Actinomycetota; class Thermoleophilia; order Solirubrobacterales; family Solirubrobacteraceae; genus CAWCHZ01. Next base: position 2,055,591 of record CAWCHZ010000002.1, on the reverse strand, counting down.
CGGAGCCTCCGTGCCCTCATCTGCAGCGGAGAGGTCCTTCCGGTCGCGCTTGCGTTGGAGGCACGCGACAGTCTAGAGACCGATGTCTACAACCTGTACGGACCGACCGAAGCCACGATTGACGTAACGTCGTGGAAGGTTCGGGGTGACGAGCGCCTGACCGTGCCGATCGGATACCCCATCGACAACGTCGACGTGACGATCTTGGGGCCGTCAGGCGAACCGTGCCAAACGGGCGTTGAAGGAGAGATCGTCATCGCTGGCCAAGCGCTCGCGCGTGAATATCTCAATCTCGAGGATATGACTGCCGAGCGTTTCCCAACGCTGATGCTCTCAGGTCGGCCCACTCGGGTTTACCGGTCTGGGGATCTCGGTCTTCGGAGGGACGATGGCGCGATCGAGTTTGTGGGGAGGATCGACTCCCAAGTGAAGATCCGGGGCTATCGCATCGAACTTGGTGATGTCGAGTGCGCTTTCCTTGCGCAGCGAGGTGTCATTCAGGCTGTTGTCCTGCCGGTTGAGAGCGGCGCCGCAACCTCGCTCGCGGCGTATGTAGTTCCTGCCGCGGGCACGGACGGGCCGGCGACATCGGTGCGGGCGCTTCGAGACGGGATCCGCGACCTTCTTCCTGACTACATGGTGCCTGCATCGATCCGGCTTGTCGATGCTGTTCCGGTGACCGCGCACGGAAAAGTCGACGTGCAAGCGCTGCGTCGTGCCGCTGAAGCAGAACGGCCTTCAAGTATTGACCCTCCCGCGAGTGCGAGTTCGGCAAATGGAGAGCGAGCGACAAGTACCGAGCAGGCGCTGATAGCGATCTGGGAGGAGGTCCTCCAGGTGGAGAATCTGACGCCCGAGGCCGACTTCTTCGAGGTGGGAGGAGATTCGCTCAGGGCTGCTGTGCTCGCTGTCGAGGTGGGGGAGCGCATCTCTCGCCTTGGGGCATGGCCTGCTGAACCCAAGGTTGCTCTCTTCCAGTGGCCCACCATTCGAGAGTTGGCGGCTGCGATTGACCGCGGAGATCTCCGTTGACTGCGGTCGCGTCAATCGAGGCAGGAGCCGAACAGGCGGTCGCCGTTACATCGGTACGGCTCGACCCGGCGACCTACGTGGCCTTGTCGGCTTTGCGTTGGTACCCGGATGCCCCGGCGGACGCCTTCGAGCTGGCCTGTCTCGAACTTCCGGCTGCACCCTCGCTCAACGCTGTGCTCGAGCGCGCATGGTCGCTTCGGCTTCTGCACGTCTGCCTGTTGACCTTCCGAACCGCGATCGAAGCGTCGTCGGACGCGCACGAGTGGTTCGCAACATCCGATATCGCGGGGGTCATTCTCGCTCGCCAGATGGCGGATCTTGAGGAGCTCCTCGACGCCGCCGACGACGCTGGGGTCGACCTCATCGTCCCCAAGGGCATCTCGTTCGCGCTCGACCTCCACCCGCAGCCGGTTCTCATGGCCGATGTCGATCTCCTTGCACGCGTCGACGAGCTCAATACTGCGGTCGGTCTGCTCCGCGAGCTCGGCTACCGGCATCGCATGACCTTCAAAGGCGGTCAACTCGTGCGCCCAAAGGCGACGCTTGTCGCCGCTGTCGAGCAGAGCGTCCCATACCACGGGGAGCTCTACCCGCACGCGCAGTTGCGTCGTTTCTCTGAGCTCGAGCGGCACCGCGGGTTCATTGAACGCTCGTTCAGACATGCCTTCATACTTGGCGATACCGGCATATACCGACCGGCTTCAGTCGACCTCCACTACAGCCTCAACCCTCTCTCCGACCTAGACCCTCTCGGCGAGCGTCCCACGGAGGACTTCTGGTGGGCCTCGCCACGGGTCATGCCTCTCGGGCGTCGGCAGATGACGGTGTTGTCGGATGACGTCGTCGCCGCAATCCTCCCGTACCGGCTCTACCACGAGATCCACTGCCACGGTGGGCGCGGCTTGAAGCCTCTAAGCGACCTTGTCGCCCTCGCCCGACGGGATAGGGTCGACTACAGCGCGTTGGAGGAAAACGCCGTTCGTTTCGCCGCAATTCGTCCCTCCCTCTTTTACGTGTACCGGTTCCTCCGGGACTTCTGTGCCATTCCGGTGCCTGAGACGACGTTGTGCGCTCTTGGAGCGCCGTCCCAGGCGAGCTACAGCGACTGGGGAGATTTCCTCCCCACTGCACTAGACGTTCGGACGCTGGCCACCCTCGAGGCGGCATGAGCCTAGACGCGTGTGCCGTCGGCCAGCGCGGTCGTCAGGATCGAGCCGGTAGCCGGCCGCGCCATCAACCCACCCGGCCCGCCGGCCTGCTAGTGCCCATCCCCATGGGCTCGGGCGCGATGAGCCCGACCTGTTCGCGCCCGCTGTTCGGCGTCAAGCTACATGACTGAAATCCCGACGAGTACTGCCGTCCAGGTCGACCTGCTTAGTGAAACGTTCACGCAGTGCCCGCGCGAGCGTCTGCAGGAGATCATGGCACAGGGCGGTGTGGGGTACGACCCGGCGATCGACGTTGTCGTCATCACCGGGTACGAGACGCTCACCGACGTTGCGCTCGATGAGCGTTACTCATCGGTGCGACGAGGACCGCTTGCAAAGCGGATGGGCATCAATGCTGATCCAATCTCAGCGGACGTCCAGGAGATCTTGGACACATTACACGAAGAAAGCCCTGCGCTCTTCACCGCCGACCCGCCGGTGCACACCCGGCACCGGAAGCTCGTCAGTCTCGCATTCTCGCCGCGCCGCATGGCGATCCTCGAGCCACGATTGCGGGAGATCGCGGACGAGATTGCGCGCGAATTCGTACCGCGCGGCACGACTGACCTCTACCCCGACTTCGCCGTACCGTTCCCCCTGTCGGTGATCGGCGAGATCCTCGGTGTCGAACCTGCTATGGCGCCCACAATCAAGCACTGGACCGACACGCTCATGTCCTCGGGCCGAGCGCTAGACAACGGCGAGCGGCGCCGCGTCGCCACGGCCATGCGTGAGTTTCAGGACTTCTTTATCGCCGAGATCGAATTGCGACGAGCCGAGCCTCGGAACGACCTGCTCAGCGACATGGTCAACGCCACCCTCGCGGATGGCCAGCAGCTAACGACGGCAGAGCTCCTTCCCATCATCGCGACCTTGGCGACAGCCGGCCATGCCACGACCACCCACTTCATCGCCAGCGGCATGGTCGTTCTCGCCGAGCACCCCGCGCTTGCCGAGGCACTGCGCAACAATCACGCGCGGATCCCAAACTTCCTCGAGGAGGTCCTCCGCTACTCGCCGCCGACGCTCGGAACCCCCCGCTGGACGAAGTGCCCCATCAATATCAACGGCGTCACGATCCCGGAAGGGCAGCTGGTCTACTTCATGTGGGGCTCCGGCAACTGGGACCCAGTCACGTTCGAAAATCCAGAGAAGTTCGATGCGGACCGGCCCAATGCGCGCAAGCATCTCGCCTTCGGCCGCGGGCCTCACTTCTGCGTTGGAGCCGCCCTTGCCCGACTCGAGGCGTGCGTCGCGTTCGAGACTCTGCTCACCCACCTCCACGACATCGAACTCGACAGCGCCAGATCAGATCTCGGGAGCCCCGAGAGTTTCTGGCGAAACGCACACAAGCGCGTCGTCCTCAACTTCACGCCGGCTCCGAAAACTTTGCGAGTCGGCTCAAGTGAGCCTTCGTAGCTCCGCAGCGCGAACAGCGTGCTGCCGACGACCTCGATCACATCATCTCGATCGAGACAGGCGCCCTCAGCGATGATGCGGCACATTCCGTTCCCGATGCAGGTTGTCGTGGTCGACTCTGACGACGGGAGTCATGCCGAGATTCTACACAACGGTGGGGATCCACCAGCGAAGTAGCCGTCGGTTGGGGTTGGTAGTCCGCGTAGCAGCCAGGCGCCTCGCCGCCGTCGTGCGATGTGGCGCCGGCCTCGGCGCGGCGCCGGCCGCCCGCCAGTCGCTGATGTGCCGCACAAAACGAGGCGTGCCACCAGCGCTGACCGGCGGGCGGGGGCGGTGAGGGTAGGGCGACGACGCCGCGGTATGAGTGGATCGACGCGTCGTGGTCGGTCGAGCGGCCGCCGACGAGGAGAATGATTCGCGGCTCAGCGCTTCTCGGCTCGGACGTAAGTCATCTTGTCGTGTGGCTCCCGAAGGACTGCGCCGAATACGGGCTCAAAGAGCGCGAGCACCTCCGCCTCAGTAAGTCCGAACGCAGATGTCTCGAACGGCTGCACCTCGAGCCACTGCGCTGGTCTCGGCTTGAACAGCCGCGAGTAGACAACGCCGCCGGGCGCGAGCACGCGCGCGATCTCAGCGACTGCTGCGAATCGTTCGCGACCAGCCATGCAGTGGAGACAACCGATGTCCACAACGACGTCGAACGAGCCGTCGGGCCACGGTAGTGCCGTAGCGGAGCTCGCGATGTACTGGTCGGGCCTCCGAACAAGCTCCCTACATCGTTCGATCGCATTCGGAGCGATGTCTACTCCTGAGACGTCGAAGCCGATCTCTTCGAGCACTGATGCGTTCTTACCGAAGCCGCAACCGAGATCGAGCACGTGCACACGCGACGGCGGCAGCCGACTCTCTTCGACGACACGGGCAAGTACGTCAATCTCGCGCGGCACGAAGTTCCACGGGATCGTAAACGGATCGGCATACACTGCAGTCATTGTGTGTGCCTTGGCACGCAAATTCTGCACGAATGGCGCAGAAGGACGGACGTAGCGGCCGTAAGTCTCACCGTTGAATCCGTCCGCTGCGAGCGCAGCCGCAAGGTCGGCTGAGACAGCACCCTCTGTGGCAACGACAATCGGAACCAAATGGTCGGACTGGCGACCCACGACGCGGGCAAGCAGTCGTAGGATCTCTGCCGCGTGCTCGCCGCCAAGTAGGCTCTGTGTCTCAGCGATGGCACCGTCGATGACAAACGTGCCGCTGGATCGGCTTGCGCCAACACGTCCGAGGCAGCTTCCCATCGCATGCACTTCCAGTTCGATATGGCTCTTGTCGCCAGCACCGCCGGGTGGTGTACGCAAGACGACTGCTGGGCCAACGACGAAGTAATCGTCAGCGCGCAAGATTCGACTTCTCCCACTCGACATAGTCAAGCCTGGCTAGCTGCCAGTTCCACCGGCAACGCTGCTTCGGACGAGGTTGGTCGGCACAGTCATCTCCAGCTCCCTGACCGTTCGGGTGAGCTGATCGAACTCTGCGATGCTCAGCGGGATCCCATTCGCGGCTCGCTCCTCGCGTGCCTGACGTGACCCATCTCCGGGCGCCCGTGGAATTATGCCGCTGGCGTCGGCCGGGGAATGGCGGATGTCGTCGGCATACGCTCCAATTCGATCCAAGATTGTCGCAGAGTCTCCAATTGAATTGAGATTCAAGGCAATGCAGATGTGTCCGAAGCCCAAGTAGGACGTTGTCTCGGGCAGCAGCTTCGGAGAGATCGCGCCGGTCGTGGAGAGCTGAGCTTCGGCGGATCTGACTCCTCGGCCAATGCCGCTACCCGCGACGGCGCCGGCCAGAACGTCGGCCATGAACGCCAGGCCGAACCCCTTGTGCTCTCCGATGGGGATCCCGAAGCCATGTACCGCCTGGTGCGCATCCGTAGTCGGCTGGCCGTTCGCGTCGAGCATCCAGCCGAGCGGTATCGTCTCGCGGCCTTCGGCCAACGCCTTGATCACTTTTCCGCGGGCGACAACGCTGAACGCGATATCAAGGAGCACCGGGTCGGTGTCGGTGGGCGCCGCGATCGCAAGCGGGTTATTCCCGACTCGGGCCTCGCGACCCCCCGCGGGCGGCATCACCGCTGGTCCGTTAGTCCAGACGAGACCGATGCAGCCTCGTTCGGCCGCCTGCAGCGCGTAGTGCCCGCACGCACCCAGGTGTGTCGAGTTACGGACGAGTACGCAACCGATCCCATACTCGCCGCTGAGCGAGACGGCGTAGTCCATGGCCGCTGAAGCGGCGACCGCACCAAGGCCGTTATGTGCATCCATCACAGCACATGCGCCATGTTCAATCACGACGACCGGCGTCGCGGTGGCATCGACGAGGCCTGTTCGCAACGCCTTGACGTACGAGGGCACCCGGAGGACCCCGTGCGAATCGATGCCGCGCAGGCTCGTCTGAACCAAGGAGTCAGACACGAGGCGCGCGTGGACGGGCGCGAGGCCGCATCGCTCGAAGACCTCGGTGACGAAGGCTTCGAGGACCGACGGATCCAGGCGAAGCTCGCTCAAATCGAGGCCTCAGGCCCTTTCATCTGGTAAGCGGCTGGCCGTACCACGGAGGCCTCCGACCGTTGCCACGCTGGCACAGCGATCTTCGCTCTCGCGACGTGCACTCGGGGTCCCAACAAACCAAACGGAGAACTCAGTTCGCCTGGGGTCCGCGTTCGGCTTCACGACGAGCGAGCGTCACCACGATGTAGTCGTCGTCGACCTCGACTGGAAACATCGTCGCCTTGTGGGGGCCTTTGACCCTATGGGTCTCAGGATCAACCATCTTCGCCTCGGCGGGGCGCATGACCTCGACGTCCGTCGCTTGGCTGGCAGCGAGTTCCGATCCCGCCGCGACCTCGACCGCAAAGGGCTTGACGACGTAGCGTCGTCGCGCCGGGTCCATCGCGTCGCACCAAGACTGGCCGGTCTCGATGTCGAACTCCCATCGGTGCCAGGGGCAGACGAGAAGCTTCATGCTTGTATCGACCTGGAGCTTGCCCGGCACCGCTGACGTAACAGCGCTGACAATGTTGCCCATCCCGAGCGCCCCGCCTCGGTGAGGGCAGCGATTCAGGACTGCATAGAGCTTTCCGTCAACATTGAAGACTGCGATCTCGTGGCGATCGACGTTGACGAGCAGCCGGCTGCCCGGCGGCACGTCGCTCGCCTTGGCGACTATGTATTGCGGAGCGCCCCGGGCGTCGTCGTTGCCGCGCTTGCGCTTAGCCACTGGTGGTAGCGGGCGGTAATTGGTCAAGCTTGTACCACTCACGCGCGTTTTCGGACATCAGCATCGCGCGGCTCTTCTCCGGCACAGCAGCGAGCAGGACCGAGAGGTCATCATCGTGGTAGTGCGGATAATCGGTGGCAAACATGAGCATCGTGTCGGAGCCGAGCCACCGAACCACCTGCGCGAGTTCCTCGGGAGAATCGGCGTCCAACGGAGCGACCGAAAACCTCACATGCTCGCGAACCATCTCGAACGGGCGGCTTGTTAACCACGGAACCTCTGGACGGAGCCCGCGCCAATTGCGATCCATATCCCACAAGAACATCGGGACCCACGTGAATCCGACCTCGAGCATCGACACGCGCAAGGTCGGGAACTTCTGAAAGATGCCTTCTGCGATAAGGCTGATCAGCTGGGACTCGAACACCTGGATCTCGCTGGCGTACTCCTCGATGTAGTGGGATGGCCACCCGGCCGGAGTCGGAGGCAAGCCGTCATTGCTTCCGCCCCAATGGATACCGGCGACGAGATCGTTCCGGACGATCGCGTCGAACACGGGCCAGTAGAGACGCTTTCCGTAGGCCTTGCCGCTTCGAACAGGGAGGAGCACCTGGACGAATCCTGGATGCGATCCGACGCGGTCGATCTCGGCGACCATTGCAGCCGGATCATTCCGCGACGGAAGCGCGATCGACGCGCGAAGACGGTCATCCGCGTCCAGCCACTCGGTGATCAGCCAGTCGTTGATCGCTCGCGCGAGCGCAGCCGACAGGTCGGGATGACCGCCATCTATCGGGTACACGCAGTTGACGATTGCATGCTCGATACGATTGGGATCAAGAATGTCCTGTTGAAGCAGCCTCACCTCGGATGCGGCGACCACGCCTCCTTCCGCATGCCATTCTGGACGAATGCTCGATGCGAGCCCCGGCGGATAGATGCGGTCCTGCGTCGGGGGAGGGGAGAATGTGTCGCGCTCACGAAAGCGTTCGACCCACACCGTGTCGAGGTAAGGGAAGAGCGCATGCACGGAAGGGATGACGGCGTGGACGTCGACGTCGATGATTGCGCCTGTCCAGATGCGGTCGTCCGCTCCACGGTTGACGGAAGCTACGGTCACGACTTCGCCGGTGGTGAGAGCTCGATGCCGTATAGCGCGCCAGCGTTCCCACCCAATAGGTTCCACTTCGTCTCAAACGCCAAACCGCGCGGTATTGCCTGGAACGGCGAGTCCATGTCCCAGTGCGGATAGTCCGTCGCGAACATCAACTGATCTCCGAATCCATTCCTTTCGAGCTGATCGAACAGCTCGTAGATCTGGTTCGGATACTCCGTCTCGACACCGGGCTGCGTTGTTGCCCAGAAGTGGTCGCGGAGGTAATCCGATGGTCGCCGCTGAAGATCAGGTACGTCGTCGCGCAGTACCCTCCAAGTTGCGTCCAACCGCCACGCCATGGGGACAAGCCAGCTCCAGTCGGTCTCGATCAGCGCGACTTTTAGAGTCGGCCAGCGATCGAAAACGCCTTCGAAGATCATGCTGCTGACGAGCGGCTGCGGGAGGATATCGAGTGCCGTCCGCAACTCGTAGTAATAGGTCACCTGGCCCACACCGGTCTCGAGCCGGTGCTTGCTCTTGGCGCGGATGTGAAAGCCGACGGGGATTCCGAGGTCTGCGGCTACTTCGTAGATCGGCCAGTACCAGGGGTTGCCTGCGGGCCGTTCGCTATTCGGATCGAGCAAGATCTGGACGTAGCGCTCGCTCTTCGCGCGGCAGCGCAAGATTTCCGCGACTGCGGCGGCCGGATCGCCCATCGTGACATTGATCGAGGAGATCCACCGCGGGTCGCTCTCGAGCCACTCCTCGTTGAAGTCGTTGCTCGCGCGGGCAAGTTCGTTAGCAAGCTCGTTCGGGATGTTGCCGCTTCCGTACGTCATCGTGTTGAGCAGAGCGGCTGTGAGGCCGTACTCATCAAGTAGCTGCTCTCGAGCGAACTGTGGATCGGTGCCCGGTCGGCCGTGCGGTGGAAATGTGTCGAGCCTAAAGGCCCCGTTGCTGGTCGCTGCTCCCCTCTCGGGAAAGCAACGAATACCTGTCCTCTCCACGTACTGCCGCCATCGCTCGGGAAGTAGCCGGCCGATCGCTTCGACCGGCTCGGAGTGGACGTCGCAGTCGATGATCGACCAACCCTCGAAGCCAGCCGGTCGTAGCGTCGCTTGCTCAGCTGAGTCAGCGCGCATTCGCATCCTCAATCGCTCGGCATCCTGAGCCCACAGACGAACAGGCTATCTAGGGCACTCGCTGGTGTCGCCGAATGCGTTCGTTGGCATCTTCCACTCCTGAAAGGCGAGCGCGTCTCGCCGCCCTGGGACGATACCAGAACCACTAAAGAACTGCTAACCGGCTCCAAGCTCGCCGATCTCTCCAACGCTTTGGAGCTGAGCGCGATGCTGGTGGACTTGCGGTGTTTCTCGCCAGTTCAGATGCGGACTACACGACTGGAGGAACGTTCATGTGTAACGGCGTTGGTTAATGCGTTGATCGAAACACCAAACGAATCTACTGTCGCCGCGACGCCCTCGATTCTCCCACAGCTCCAAGCCATGGGGGGGGAATAGTCCTTTGCGCCCAGCACTCTGCGTGTATCACTCGCCCTCGGCCATTTCACGCCTCAGCCAGCGGGGGGTCTCGCTCGACAAATTGAAAGTGCACCCCTCCACTAGTCTCAGGAACGGTATTGAAAATTAGAGAGCCAAGAGGTTCGTACCTGTTTGGCTCATCGGCAGTCATCCGCACGCCGAGTTCTCGCGCGTGGGTCGCGGTGGTTGCGAGATGATCCGTGAGTATGGCCAGATGGTCAAGTCGACCTGCCACGTCGTCGCCGCCGAGTCTCGCTGTCTTATCACGCCGATCCAGGGGCTCGAATAGCTCGATGTAAATATTCTCGAAGGCTAAGAACCCAAACCGCAACTTGTCGGTTTCGCCTTCTCGAACGACTTCGGCGCCTAGCGCGTTTACGTAAAACTCGCGAGCCTCTTCATAGCTGGTGACAACAATTCCGATGTGCTCAATTCTCGGCATGACACTGACGAAAACCTCCGATCGATTCCTGAGGGCTGCCGTTGCTCAGACAGTCGGTATCCGGTGTGCGGGCCACAGCGCGGAATGAACTTATCGTTCGACCGTTCATCGGGTCAAGAGCTCCTGGCATCGACCAAACGCTCTAGATGTAGTTCCTAAGCACGGTAGTCCATCCGGGTCGCCTCGGAGGCTGAGCGCTGTCGAAGGCAGCTCAATCGTGGCGCCGGAGTAGCCCTAGCGAGCGAACAGGCGGGCGGCGGCGGCGAGGATCTCCTGGCGAGTCTGCTCGGCGATGCGCGCGCGGCGGCTCATTGGAGCCACATTCTAGTGACTAGAGTGTCGTTCTAGTTCACGGATCGCCGGCAAGGCGTGGCCATCGCCGGCTATCGTCCCGAGCGACGCCGGCGTACCCCGGGCAGGCGATCGAGCAGCCGCCTGCGTGCCTTGCGACGGCGGATCTTCAGCGGCTCCACGACGCCCAGCACGCGCGGGCGCGGGGCGCGCGCCTGGTGGCGGGCGACCAGGCCCCCACCGAGCCCGATTGCGGCAAGCAGCGCGATCGCCAGGCCCGGGCGCGACAGCTGACGGCCGTACTCGTCCTGCACGGCAGGCCACAGCTCCTCGTCGACGAGCCGCGTCAGCGCATCGACCTCCTCGGCCTGCGGCGCGGCCACGCGGCGCGGGTCGATCGGCTCGAGGAAGCTGAGCTGAACGCGGCGCAGCTTGGGCACCGGCAGCCGCCACAGGCGGGCCGTCCCGGCGATCGCGGTTGGGACGATCGGGGCGCCCGTCTCCAGCGCCAGCCGCCCCGCCCCGTGATGCGGAGCGCCCAGCGCGTCGAGCTGCTCCACCCGCGTGCCCTCGGGGAAGACGACGACCACGTCGCCCTGCTCGAGCAGCACACGGGCGGTCTCCATCGCGTCGAGATCGGACTCTCCCCGCCGCACCGGGAAGGCCCCTAGCCGCACCAGCAGCGCGGCGAACGGCCCGCGGAAGAGCTCGGTCTTGGCCATGTAGCGCACTCGACGGCGGGTCGCGATCGCGACGAAGAAGGCATCGAAGAAGCTCTTGTGGTTGGGCGCTACGATCGCCGCGCCGGCCGGCGGGATCCGCTCCGCGCCGGCGATCCGCACCCTGAACCAGCAGCGCAGTGCGAGCGCGACGAGCAGCCGGACGCTCAGGTAGAGCGGGCTCGGGACGCCGCGGCCGCGCGCGCGCGCATGGGCTCGCTCCAGCCTGCGGTCCGCTCGCTCCAGCCTGCCGCTCTGCTCGTCGGGCCGCTCGTGCACATGCGCAGTTTGCCAGCCGGCGCGTCGGCGTCCGACGCAGCCTCGACGCTCATGCCGCGGGGAGATTCGATGCCCTACTGATCGACCTTGCTTGAGTACCTTTCACTATTCAGCGATCATTGACGGCCCGCCCCGCCGCTGGATACATTTCGCCCCACATATGGTCAATTCCCTTCTCCGCGCCCCAAGGCTACCTGATGTCACGCCGGAGAAGCCCGATCCCCCGGTCAGCCACGCCGTGCTGAGCCTCGAGCAGCAGATGATGCGCGCGGCGATCGACGACTGGGGGCTGGCCTGGTGGGCGCCGGTGCCGGTCGCGACGCGGATCCACGGCTCGTTCGCGCCCGAGTTGCTCGCGAGCGCCGCGGCGCAGCTGGTGAGCTGTCAGCCGATCGCCCGGGGGCGCCTGCAGTGCGCCGGCCCCGACGCGACCCAGCTGCTTGCCGACGAGGCATCGTCGTTCGCCTATGAGGACCTGCGCGACGCCAACTCAGCCGAGCTCGCAGCGCGGCTGCGAGAGCTCACCGAACGACCTTTCGATCTGGCGGGCTCCGGCCCGCTGCGGATCGCGGCGTTGCGGGTCGCGGACCAGACCATCGTCCTGGCACTGGTCGGCCACCACCTCTTCATCGACCTGCCGAGCATGCGCGCGCTGCTGCACGACTACCTCGATCTCTTGAGCCGGCCGCGCCTGCCGGACAGGAGTGCCCCCGGAGCGCGGGATCCCGCCCCGCCGACCCAGTGGGACTACGCCCGCCGCCAGGCCCAGCTGGTCGAGCAGGGCTGCTTCGAGCGCCCGTTGCGCTACTGGGCTGCGGAGCTGGAGGGAGCCGATCCCGAGCTGGCGGAGGTGGCGTCGCGGCATTCGGACGGCGGCATGGGGCTGGTCGAGGGCACGTCGCGGCAATCGGACGGCGACGCGCCGGGCGCGAGCTTTCTGCCGTTCGCGCTCACCGACGCCGACAGCGCCCGGCTGGTCGCGCACGCGCGGGGACGCGGCGTGACTCCATTTGCGCTGGTCGCGGCCGCCAGCTACGCGGCACTGCGGCGCCTTGGGGGCGCTGACGACCAGCTCTTCGCCGTGGTCACGAGCACGCGACGGGGGCCGTTCGCCCGCACGCTCGGACAGTTCGCGGATCTCTTCTTCCTGCGCCAGCGCGGCATCGACCGTCCGCTCGGCGACGCTCATCTGCAGGCCGTTCGACGCGCGACGCTGACCGGGATGGCGCGCTACGTCCCGTCGGTGCTGCTGACCAGCCGATTGGCCTGCTTCGCCCAACGCCGGACGCAACGCCGGGTCCCCTGTGCGGTCGTCCTCAACTACGCGCCAGCCGGCGCGGACGACGGCTGGCCCGGCATGACGGCGCGCACGGCCGCTGCCATCGGAGTCAGCGAGCAGCCGCGGGTCATGGTCAGCGAGCAGCCGCTGCCGAGCCTCGCGGGGACGCCCGAGCAATTTGGCGGGATGCGTCTGTTCATCCTCTTCGCGACCGAGCGACCCAGCCTGGCCGGCGGGCTCCAGTTCGACCCCAGCGCGGTCGATCGTGCCTGGGCAACCGCCCTGGCGGCGGAGCTGAGCGCCTGCCTGACGGAGATCGGGGCTGCCAGCGCATGAGCCGCGCCAGCGTCTGCCACGACGTCGTCGGCCCGGAGTGGCGGGCGCTCGAGCTGATCACACTCGGCCTGCACGACGATTCGGCGCGGGAGCGCTTTTGCGCACTGATCGAGGACCCCCGCTGCGATCCCGCCGAGCTCTACGCGCAGGCGTTCGCGCATCGCATCGTGCCGTTGCTGGGCTACCACGTCCAGCAGGCCGGCGCGGATCGGGCGCTGCCGAAGCTCTACCGCTTCGAGCTGGCGCAGAGCTATTACCGCCAGGCCGCGCAGACCGAGCTGCTGACCGCTGAGGCGAGGCGGATCACCGACGCGCTGCTGCGCGCCGATGTGCCGGTCGCCTGCGCCAAGGGCGTCGTGATCGCCAACGTCGCCTACGAGGCGCCCGGGGCCCGCTCGATGAATGACATCGATCTGATGGCTCGACCGCAGGACGCGCGGGCCGTCGATGCGGTGATGCGCGAGCTCGGCTACATGATCGGCGACTTCAGCTGGCGCGAGCGGACCGTCGTGCCAATCGATCGGCGGCTGGAGTTGCAGTACCGCGTCTACGCCGACCACATTCCGCAGTACGCCCGCGCGACCGGCGAGCCGGTTCAGCCCGCCTTCGTCGTCGACTTCTCGCACACCTTCACCTGGGTCAAGAGCCGCTGGCAGATCGACCTCGACAGCGCGTTGCGCAGCGCGGTCAGACAGCCTGATCGCTCCGGCCTGCCGGCGCTCGACCCGCTGCACCAGTTCCTGCGCATCGCCCTGCACATCTTCCGCGAGGCCTGGCTCGAGCACTGGATCGTGCGCGAGCAGAACGACATCACGCTGCGCAAGATCGCCGACGTGCTGCGCTTTTGGAGGCGCTATCGCGCCGAGCTGGGCGGCGGGCGGCTGGGACGGGCGGTGCGCGAGCTGGCGGTCGCCGAGCCGGTGGCATGGGTGCTCGGGCACGTGGACGCGGTCTGTGCGACGGACCTGCTCGTACAGGCGGATCTGCGGGAGCTGGCCGACGAGCATTGGCTGGCAAGCGCGGCCGGAGGCAACGAGGCGCCGCTGCATTGGCATGGCGACATGCGCCGGCGTCTGCACGATCGCGAACCGGTGAGGCTGGAGCACGACTAGGGGGCGCCGGAGAATGACGTACTCGAGGGGGACGACCAGGGGGGCGCAGGGATGACGTACTCGAGGGGGACGACCAGGGGGGCGCAGGGATGACGTACTCGAGGGAGACGACCACAGCCCGCACGCTCGCCGGTCCCGGCGCGTTCGTGCGCAGCGTGCCGATCATCGGCACCCTGAGCGAAGATCTGCACGCGCTCGGTGAGAAGGGCGCATCGGTCGTCGCGCTGTCGCGGATGCGCATCCCCCAGCCGCCCAGCTTCGTCGTAGCCGGTGACGCGCTCGAGCGCCTGGTCAACGGAGGCGCCGGCGAGCAGCGCGCGGTGGCGCAGCTGATCGCCGCGCGGGCGCGGCCACTGCTGGCGGAGGCGCGCTGCCGTCTGTTCGGGCAGACTACGCGTGGCCTGATCGACGCCACAGGCCTGATCGTGCGCGGTTCCCCCCGCACGTCGCAGCGCGGCGTTGGGCTTTCGTTGCGCAACATCGCACTCGATGGGCTGGACATCCTCGATCGCCGTCCGACCCGCGGCCTGCCTCCCCAGAGCCGCACCGCGATGGCGGTGCCACCGGCGCGCTGCAATCCGAGCGGCTCGCCAGCGCCGATCCGCGCCGGCGGCCCGCAGCCCGTCGACAGCGGCGAGCTGCTGACGCTCGCCGACGCCGTGCGCGTGGCGGCCCTGCACAACGCCGAGCACCGCAGCACGGCGCTGCAGCTGCGCACCGGCGCCGAGCGGTTCGGCAGCGTGATCGTGCAGAGCCTCGTGCCCTTCGATCGCGCCGTCGGCGGCTCCGGCGTCGCCTGCTCGCGCGACCCCAACGCGGGCGGCAGCGAATGCCTGTTTGGCGACTTCGTCAGCGGCGTCACCGGGCGCGCATTGACGCTCGGCAAGGCTCCCGTCATCTCGGTGGCGCGCTTTTGCGCCGACCATCCGGAGGCTGGTCGCGATCTCGTGCAGGCGCTCGCTGTCGTCGAGGCCGAGTGGAAGACGGTCGTCGAGTTCGAGTTCGTCTACACCGGCTCGCAGCTGTTGGTCGTGCAGGCAGCGCGCGCCGCGATGAGCCCGCTGGCCACCGTGCGCAACGCCCTGGAGCTCTGGCGCGACGGCGTCGTGAGCGCGCGCGAGACATTGCGGATGGTGACCGATGATGTCCTCGCCCGCGCCCGCGCAACCGAGCTGCTGCTGCCATACGCGACGAGGGTCGTCCAGGGTCGTGGCGCCGCCGTCGGCACGGTCTCAGGCCCGGTCGCGGCTCAAGCCACCGGGACCGCGAGTGATCCACCGCGCTGGAGCGTGGGCGATCCGCGCTCCCCACAGGCGCAAATTCGCGCGCACGGCGGAGTCGCCGGCCACGGGCCCGCCAACGCGCGCCGCTCGCATACCGCGCTGGTCGTCGGCGTGGACCCCGACGAGCTCGCCCGGCTGCTGGCGCTGACCGGCGGACAGGCCGCGGTCGACGGCCTCCAGGGACTCGTCGCCCCGCCCCAGACGCCGCGCGTGCGGATCGACCTCACCGACGAGGAGACCTGGCTTGAGGCTGCGGTCTGGGACCACAACGCCTAGCCATCGATGCACTGGTCCACGCCAGCGCCGCCATCACGCCGCCGAGCCGAGCCGCGAATCGCGCTCGTCGCCTGGCACTCGGCGCCGGGAGCGACACCCGGCCAAGGCTGGGCAGGCGGTATGAACGTCTATACGAGCGCGATCGCGCACGAGCTGGCCGCCTGTGGCGTGGCGGTCGACGTCTGGACCGCGACGCGGCGCCCGCTGCCCACGCTGCGCCGGCACGGCGAGCTGCTGCGCACGATTGCGCTGCCGCGGAGCTGGATCGAGCCACCGGCTGGGGCCCGCGGCGCCGCGGCAACCGCCGTCGATCACGAGTACGTCGAGCGGCGGCTGGGCGATCTCGGCATCGGCATCGAACGCTACGACGCCGTCCATGCGCACTACTGGCGCTCGGTTCCGCTGGCCACGGCGATCAGCAACTGCCACGATGCCCCGCTGTTCTACACCTTTCACACGATCGGGCACGTGCGCGAGCGCTTCCGGACTCCCGCCGAGCCGCCGCAGCCACCAGCGCGGATCGCCTACGAGTCGCGCGCCGTTCGCGACGCCGCCGCGGTGATCGTGTCCTGCGCGAGCGAACGACGCGAGCTGGCCGCGATCTACGGCGCCGATCTGCCCTGCGTCGCGACGATCGCCCCTGGTGTCAACTGGGGTCGCTTCCACCACACCGGCCGGCGGCGCCCGCACCGACCCGATGTGCTGCTGCTGGCCGTTGCGCGGATCGACCCTGTGAAGGGGCTGGACCTCGCGATCGAAGCCTGTGCCGCGGTGGCGCGCCAGACTCGTCGCAGCACGACGATCGCGATCGCGGGCGGGCCCTCGGGCCACGGCGGCGCCGGCGAGCTGATCCGCCTGCGCCGCGTCGCGCGCGCCGTGCGCGGCCCGCGCTGCCGGGTCGCGTTCATCGGGCCTCAGGATCACGCGACGGTGGCTCGCCTCTACCAGCGCGCCGACGTCACGCTGGTCTCCTCCTACTCGGAGTCCTACGGGCTGGTGACGCTCGAGTCGCTGGCCTCCGGCACGCCTGTGGTCGCAACCCCGGTCGGCGTCGTCCCGGAGGTGATTCGCGATCAGCTCAACGGGCACGTCGCGCGCTCGCGCGCCGTGCCCGAGTTCGCGCAGGCGATCAGCGGGGTGCTCGTCGACGCCAACCCGGCGCGACTGCGCGCAGCGGCGATCGAGGCGGCTCACGGCTACTCGTGGCAGGCGGCCGCGCGACGTCTGATCGAGCTCTACGGCTTTCCGCGGCCCGCACGGCGGTTCAGGCCGCGCGGGCGCTGCACTCGGCCATGGCGGCGGCCCGGGGAGGTGGGCCGCGCCCTCATCAACGGCAACCAGGCTGCGTCAGGAAGGAGCTGAGGATGGGATCACAAACAGCCCGCCAACTCGCTGCGCATCACGCGGAGCGCCGGCTCGCCCCGCTCGTGCCAGCATTTGCCCACCCCGCCAAGCCCATGCGATCGCCCGGGCGCGGGCAACGCGTGACGATGCGGGCGCTGGCGACCGGGGATCCGGCCGTCGACGCGGCCTGGGAGAGCCTGTCCCGCCAGCCGGTCAGGCTGCAGCCCTTCGGAGCGCCCGCCTGGCATCGCACGCTGATGGCCCACGCGCCGTGGGCGCCGGGCACGGTCGCCGAGAGCCTTGTGTTCGAGCGCGATGGCGCCGTCGTCGGGCTCGCGCATCTGACGGTGAACGACAACGGCAGCATCGCGCTCAACGGCCGGCGCGACCTGATCGACTACTTCAGCCCGGTCTGCGTGGCCGACTGCGCCCAGAGCGTCGCCGACCTGCTGCTCGACCATGCGCTCGAGCGCGGCTGCCGCCATTTCGGTGCGCCCCATCTGCCCGGCTGGTCGGGCTTCCTGGAGCCCCTGACCACGGCGGCGGCGCAGCGCGGCTGTCGTGTCGAGGTCATGTCGTCCGAGCCGGCCGTGGCGCTCGAACTGCCAACGACCTGGGAGGACTACCTGACGATCCTCACCGCCAGGGATCGTCACGAGCTGCGTCGCAAGCGGCGGCGCTTCTCGACCTCGTTCCCGCAGGCCGATGTGCGACGCGCGACGGCTGAGTCGGCGCCGGCGGACGTGGCGCGTTTCATCGCTCTGCACACCGCGGAGGAGAGCGAGAAGGGGGTGTTCCTGCAGGGCTGGCGGGCGCGCTTCTTCAGCGAGGCGGCGCTGGCGCTCGCCGCCGTCGGCAAGCTGCGCCTGGAGTTCCTGGAGATCGAGGACGAGCCGATCGCCGCGAGCTTCGGGTTCGTCGAAGGCGGTGCCTATCACCTCTACAACTCGACGTTCGTGCGCCGCTACGGCTGGGCGGCACCAGGGCTGATGCTCGTCAGCGCGCTGATCGAGGACGCAATCGAGGAGCGGCTCGAGCTGTTCGACTTCATGCGTGGCACCGAGCGCTACAAGCTGCGTCTCGGCGGCCGCCTGCAGCCGATGTACGACGCGATACTGGATCGGAAGTGAGGTGGGGGATTGGTGGCATCCGAGCGGGAGGGACTCGCGGTAATCAGCCTGGGGGCGATCGCGCCGCGGATTGCGGCCGACCGTGCGGTGGCGATGCTCGACGACCTGCCGACCGAGCTCGCGGTGATGTCACTGCGCCGCCATAAGGCGCTGCTGGCGAGTGATGAGCGCCTTGCCGCCGTGGCGGCGGCCGGTGGTCGCGAGGAGGCGCGGGCGCGGGAGCTGCGCGACGGGATCGAGCCGTTCGTGACCAACGCGATCAGGCGTCAGATGATGCTCGAAGCACGCCTCGGGCTGCTGCACCAGATCGCGGCGACGCGCGGGATCGGAATCGCGGCGATCAAGGGGCTTTCGAGCAGCCTGCTCTACCCGCGCGGGGGCCAGCGCGACCTGGGCGACATCGACCTCTACGTGAGGACCGTCGATGAGGCATGGGAGCTGGGACAGGCCCTGGTCGAGCGTGGCTATCACTACGATCTCGGCGAGGCACCGTGGATCAAGCGTGCGCCGGACGATCGCCTCTATGGCCAGATCCGCTTGCGCGCGCCGCGCGGGGCGCAGGACCTCGATGTGGAGATCCACTTCGACCGCCACGCGGTGCGTCACTGCGCCTGGCTGGAGCTGCGCTCGTCGATTCCACCGGGCAGCCTGACCACGCTCGACCCGATCGAGAGCTTCCCATTCGTCGTCGCCGACGCCGCCGGCGACTGCTTCATCTCGACCAAGCTGCTCAACGACCTCTACCGACTGCTCGAGCTGGAGGGAGTCGAGCTGGGGTCGCTGATCGACCGCCTGCGCGGGGCCAAGCTCGAACGGTTCTTCGACACGATCGCCAGGCGACTCGAGCAGTCGCTCGTGGTCTCCGAGCGCCAGCGGCTCGTGCTCGGGCAGGCGCTGACCGGAGCGAGCGAGCCGATGCCGCCGCCAGTCGAGCCCGATCCGCGCTCGCGCCTGAAGGTGACGATGACCCACGCCTTCCGGGTCGGGCTTGAGCGCTCGCTGCTGACCGCGGTGCGCAATTGGCTCAGCGCGTTCGCCTATTACCGCAGGCCGTTGCGCCTGCAGCTCAGGCGCCGCGCGCGCCCGGTGCGCGTGAGCGCCGCCAGCCCGACCAACTGCATGCGCCTGATCCCGGCGCAGCAGGCGAGCAATGCGGCGGAGGACGGCGTCAGCGCCTACTGGAGCGCGGTCACCTCGCGCAACGGTCGGACGCGGGATGGGGGGACGCGCGACGGCTGGCTGCCGATCCCGGGCGCGGCACGGATGCGCCGGCTGCCGACGGCGGCCGGCGACCTCGTCCGCGTCGACGATGAGGTCTTCATACCGACGATCTGGTTTCGCGTGCCCACCGAGCTCGTGGCGCTCGCGGCCACGCCCGAGCTGACCGGCTGACCCTCGCCCGCTCTAGTGAGCCGGCACGACCATCGCCAGCGCGTCGGCCAGCGCCTGCGGCGTGCGCAGCACCTCATCGGTGAGGTACTCCTCGGGCATGACGATCTCGAAGCTCTCTTCGAGATCGAGCAGCAGCTCGATCGTGCGCATCGAGTCGAAGCCGAGGTCTACGAACGGGACGTCGAGCGTCCGTTGAGCGAAGGCGTCGTCGGGCAGCGCCGCGAGCTCGCGCGCATCAGCGTCGTCCGCCGGCAGCTGACGACGCAGGACGGCCAGGAACAGCTCCCGATCGATCTCCACCCCGCGCAGCCCCCCCATCCGCTCGATCAACTCGGTTAGTTGACCTATCCAAACATGGTATGTTACGGGTCGTGGACGCCCGTACGCAAGCAACGGGCCAGGCGGGACCACGGGAGGCACAGTCGCCGTCCGAGGCGGTTGCGGGAACCGGCTCGGACGGCCCGCCCCCCTGTGCGCCCGAAGCGGATATCGCCGCGCTGTACTCGAATCTCGCCGCCGACTTCGATCAGGTCGGTCCGCGCCTGTTCAGCGCCTTCGGCCGGGCACTCGTCGAGTTCGCGGACGTGCGCGCGGGCGAGCGCGTGCTCGACATGGGCTGTGGTCGCGGCGCCGTCCTGCTTGCCGCCGCCCGGCGTGTCGGCGCGGCCGGACGCGCGGTCGGCATCGATCTCTCGCCGGCGATGGTCGAGCACTGCCGCGCCGACGCCGAGCGCGCGGGACTGCGCAACGTCGCGGTGGCGGCGATGGACGCGCAGCGACTGTCGTTCGCGACCGCGTCGTTCGACGCGGTGCTGTGCGGCTTCATGCTGTTCCTGTGCCCCGCGCCGGAACGTGCGCTCGAGCAGGCGCTGGGGGTACTGCGTCCGGGCGGCCGTGTGGTGATCTCGACCTTCCCGCCCGAGCGCGATCGCCGCTGGTGGTGGCTGCATGCGCTGATCCGACGCCACGCCGCAGACCAGGTCGTTCAGCTGCCGTGCTCGAGCGAGGCCGACGTCGGCGCGGCGCTGCGCCGCGCCGGCTTTCACGACTGCCTGACGGTGACACGGACGATCGACGTCGCCTACGCGGACGAGGAGCAATGGCTGCGCACGTTTGCCTCGCACGGCCAGGGCCAGTTCCTCGCCCAGATCGCACCGGGGCAGCGCGAGGCGTTCCGGGCCACCGCGGCGAGGCGGCTGAGCGCGGCGCGCGAGCACGACGGCCGCATCCACCACCGCATGAGCGCGCTCTTCACGCGCGCCCGCCGGCCGGGTGGCTCAGCTCGCGCCGCCACCGGCCTCGGTGGCGCACCCGACGGCTAGGCCGGGGCGCCACCGGCCTCGGCGGCGTGCCCCAGCCCCTCGAGCGGCCGCAGGATGCCACGTTCCAGCGCCTCGAGCACGACATCGGCGGCGCGCTCCGCGCGCGCGACATCGACCGCCGTGAAGCACAGCCGGCATGCCGGCTGCTCGGCGTGGAACGGGCTGCCCGCGCTGACCATCACGCCACGTTCACCGAGCCGACTGACCGCCTCGGTCTCGTCGACCACGGTCGCCAGCAGCCGAAACGGTCCGCTGTCGGAGGTCGGAATGCCAAGCCGGCGCTCGAACGCCTCACGCGCGGCGACCGCGGCGGTCAGCAGCGGCCGCAGCAGGTCCAGCCCGTTCGCCTCGAGGAACAGCGCCCACGCGCGCTGCCAGGGCAGGGGCGGCTTGGGCAGGGTCTTGGTGGACAGCAGCGCCGACACGTCACGACCGGTGATCCAGCCGATCCAGCTGCCGGGCCCGGCGATCTTGTGCAGCGAGCCGACGCGCAGCGCGCCAGCGATGTAGCGCGAGGCGGCCGGCGCATACCAGCGATAGGCCTCGTTCTGCACGACGACGTGCCGTTCGGCCAGCCGTTCCAGCGCGGAAAGCAGCTCCGGTGACGCGGTCGCTCCATCGGGATTCCGATAGGGCGACGTCAGCCACAGCAGCGACGGCGGCGCCCAGAGCGGCTCGGCCAGCTCGTCCCAGGGGACGAGCACGCGACCTGGAGCGTGCGCGAAGCGCGCCGCGACGTCGCCGTAGGTTGGCCGCTCGAGCGCCACCGTGCGCCCCAGCGAGGCTAGCGCGAGCGCGATGTCGCGCACGCCCGAGGCGATCACCAGCGAAGCCGGATCACAGTCGAGCTGGGCGCCCAGGGCCGCACGCAGTCGCTCGTCCCCCACCGACGCATCCCAGGCCGTCCACGGTCCCGTCGTGCGGGCCGCCGTGTGGGCGCGGTCGGCAAACAGCGCGACGGCTTCAAGCGGCCATTGCGGTGTCCGGCCGGTCAGATCGACGACTTCCTCGGCGTCGGTCCGCGTGCTTCTCAGAGATCGCACCACCCCGTGTCCCTCGGCGCCCGCCGCGCGCCACGCCCCTCAGAGCCCGAGGACGTCGCAAGCTTCAGCCGGCCAGCCGTCGAGGCTCATGCCGTGGCAGCGCAGCAGCGCCAGCGCGATCCGCTCCATGCCGAAGGCGACGCAGACGGTGTGCGCAACCTCGCCACCGGCCACGCGGATGTCGAACAGATCGCCGAAGTGGGTGCGGTGATAGTTGAACGACATGATCGCCCCCGGCTGTGCGCCGGTGATCGGCGCGAGCAGCTCGAACTTCAGCTTCTGGGCCCGCTGCTGAGCCGCCTGGAGGCGAGCCGGCGCGCCGAAGAACGGGTCCGCGGCGGCCTCGAGGTCGACCTGCAGCGCGAGCTGCTCGAACAGCTCACGGGCACGGACGATCCAACGCTCGCGCCATTGGAGCACCGCCTCGGCGGAGCCGACGCGCACGAACTCGCGCATCCTGAACGACCTCAGCCGCGCCGGGTCACGCGCCGACTCGTTGCGAAAGCACCACGACTGCACGTCGAAGCTCTGGCCGTCCTCGGGCTGGGCGCGCTCGACGAGCGGGTAGACGTGGTAGCAGGCCGCGGGCGCGAGCACCAGCGGCGCCTCGGTGAGGTTCAGCGCCTCCAGCGACGAGGAGCCATCCCACACCGCGACGTCGCCGAGCAGGTGCGGGAAGGACGCGCGGTACTTGACGCGGTCGATCGTCTCGCGCGCAATCAGCGGCGGAAAGCGGATCGTCGTTGGCCCATCGGCCGCGCCGATCGCGCTGAAGGTCCGCGCAAGCGCCGCGATCAGACGCTCGAACGGCTCGCTCCAGGCATAGATGCCGGCCACCGGCGCCGGCAGCGCCATCCCGGCCGCGACGAGCTCATCGGCGAACGCGATCTGATCGGGGGCGCTCTCCACCGCCATACGAAACTTGACCATACATGGTCTGGATGATTATTCACAGGGTGCTGGCGCTCAGGCGCTCGCGCGCCAGCTCACGCTTGGCGATGAGCTCGCGCTCCAGCCGCTCGAGCTCCCGCCTGCGTTCGCGTACGAGCTCCAGCTGGGTCGCGATGTGGTCCAGCGCCTCGCTGATGATCTGGCGGCGCTCGTCGGGATCCTCGGCCTGCTCGAACGCCCGCCGCAGGCGAGCGCGCGCGTCCTGCGCCTCCACCAGGCTCTTGAGCTGCTCGAGCGTCAGCCCGAGCAGGTCACGCAGGCGGATGATCTCGCGCAGGCGCTCGACGTCGGCCTGCGCGTAGACGCGGTGGCGGCCGTGCTGGCGCTCGGTGCCAGCGAGCAGGCCAATCTCCTCGTAGTAGCGGATCGTGCGCACGGTCGTGCCGGCGAGCGCCGCCAGCTCGCCGATCCGCAGCGGCCGTGGCGCGACGGTCGCGCTCATCTCAGCCTCCCCCTGCCAACGCCCGCGCGCCGGCCGCGGCGCTCTCGACCTCGCCGCCATTGTGGTGCACCGGGCGCAGCAGCGAGACCCCCGCACCGACGAGCGACACAGCGGCCAGCACCCACAGCGCGGCGTGCATGTTGGCGATGAACGGTTCGAGCTGCCCCGCCGACAGGCCGCTCGCCAGACCCGAGAAGACCTTGAACAGCACCGGCTTGGGCACCGCGGCGGTGATGATTGCCATCACGAAGGCGATCGACACCACCGCGCCAGTGTTCTGCAGCATCACCCGGGCACCCGCGGCGATGCCCCGACGCTGGTCGGAGACGGCGCCCATCATCGCCGCCGTGTTGGGCGAGTTGAACATGCCCGAGCCGATGCCCACGACGAACAGCCACAGGCCGCTCTGCCAGTAGGGCGCATGGCGACCCAGCGTCGTCATCGCGGCCAGCCCGATCGCGGTGACGACCATCCCGCCGGCGGCCAGCGCACGCGAGCCGCGCCGATCGGCGAGGATCCCGGCCAAGGGGGAGGAGATCAGCATCGCGATCGCCATCGGCGCCAGCTTGACGCCCGCCGTGATCGGATCGTCGCCCTGCGCCCCCTGGTAGTAGAAGACGAACACGAACAGCAGCGCGAAGCGCGAGAGCCCGTTGATCAGCGCCGCGCCCGCCGCCGCCGCGAACAGCCGGCTGCGGAAGATCGTGAGGTCGAGCATCGGCGCTCGCACGCGCCGCTCGATCAGCACGAACAGCGGCAGCAGCGCGGCCGCAACGGCGAGGCTTGCGATCACCACCGGGCTGGCCCAGCCGCTGAGCCCGCCACGGGAGATCCCGTAGACCAGCGCGGTCAGCCCAACCACGTAGACGCTCGTACCAAGCGCGTCCAGGCCGCGGACGGCATCGCGCTCACTCAGCTCACGCAGGACCAAGGCCCCCCAGAGGCAGCCCAGCAGCCCGAGCGGCACGTTGAACCAGAAGACCCAGGGCCAGGAGATCGCCACTAGCGCGCCGCCGAGCACCGGTCCGATGACGAGGCCGATAGCTGCGACCATTGTGTTGGTGCCCATCGCCAGCCCGAGCTCGCGGCGTGGGAAGGCGTCGGTCACGAGCGCCGCGGCGTTGGCGAACAGGAAGGCGCCCCCAACACCCTGCAGGACACGCCAGAGCAGCAGCTCCAGCCCGCTGCTGGAGAAGCCGGCGCCAAGCGAAGCGAGCGCGAAGATCGCAAAGCCGCTTACGTAGGCGCGCTTGCGGCCGAACAGATCCGACAGCCGGCCCGCCGTCAGCACCAGCACGGTCGAGGAGATCATGTAGACGAGGATCACCCAGACCAGCTCGAGCAGCGATGTGTGCAGCGCGCGCTCCAGCTTTGGCAGGGCGATGATCAGCGTGCCGGAGTTGATCGTCGCCAGCAGCATGCCCAGGCTCGTGCACGAGAGGACCCACCATTTGTAGCGGGGGTGCTCGGCGGCGACGCCAACGCCGCGGCCATTGCGTCGAGCAAAGGTCGAGCGGCGGTGGTTCGTAGAGTGGGCAGAGTAACTCATCCTTACGTAAACGCAAGATAGCAGCGCCCCGGTGGCTGGCCGTCGCAAGCTCGGACGGAGCGCGGCGCGCGGGGGGTTGACTTGGAGGCAGCTCGGCTCAGGCTGGCGGGCTGGCCCCGCTCAGCGCCCCGGGAGCCGCCCCCGCGCTGGGGGCCGGCGCGAAGTCGCGGCGGCGCACCAGGACGAACGCGCAGATCGCACCGATCAGCGAGACGACCGCGGCGATCGCGATGACCTCATTGAAGCCGGCGATGAAGCTCTCTCGGGCGATCGTCGTCACCTGGCCTCGCAGCGCGGGCGACGCGCTCGCGACCGCCTGGTGGACGCCGCCGGTGGCCAGCAGGTGGGCGATCGCGCTGGCTCGGTTGCCGTGGCCGACGCCGGTCGCCGCGAGCCGGCCCAGCGCATCGCTCTGGACGCGCTGTTGGAAGACCGCGCCAAGCGCCGCGATGCCCGTCGCCAGGCCGACCTGGCGAAAGGTGGTGTTGATGCCCGACGCCATCCCGCTGCGCGCCGGTGGCACGACGCCGATCGCCGTCGAGGCCAGCGGCGGGTTGACGAGCCCGACGCCGATGCCCGCCAGGATGAAGCCTGGCAGCAGCGCCGTCCAGCGGGAGCTGGCGCTGATCCCATGCATCAAGCCAAGTCCGACGGCGACGAACGCCAGCCCGCTGCCGAGCAGCATGCGAACCGGCAGGTGCGCCGACATCCGACCGGCGATCGGTGCGATGACGAACGACACCAGGCTGATCGCCAGGAAGCGCAGGCCGGTCTGCAACGGTCCGTAGTCGAGCACCGTCTGCATGTAGAGCGTCATGTAGAGAAACAGCGCGAACAGCGATCCCGACAGCGCAAACGCGACCACCGAGGCGCCGCTAAAAGTTGGCTTGCGGAAGAGGCCGAGATCGAACATCGGGTGCTCGGTGCGCCACTCGACGATGACGAAGATCGCCAGCAGTACCGCCGCGGCGATCAGCAGCGCCAGGATCTGCGGGCTGCCCCAGCCCTTGGCGTTGCCGCGCACGAGTGCGAAGACGAGCAGCAGCAGGGCGCTGCTGAAGGAGACGAGCCCGAGCCAGTCGAGGCGCGCGCCGCGCGGGTCCTTCGACTCATGCAGGCGGGTCAGCGAGATGAACACCACGACCGCGCCCACCGGCACGTTGACGAAGAAGATCCAATGCCAGCTGGCCGCTTGAGTGATCGCGCCGCCGGCCAGCGGGCCGATCGCCACGGCCCCGCCGGTCGTGGCGCCCCACGCACCGAACGCCGTGCCGCGCTCCCGGCCGTGGAACTCCTGCGCGATCAGCGCCAGCGAGGTCGCGAACATGATCGAGCCACCGATCCCCTGCAGGCCGCGGGCCAAGTTGAGCGCCAGCGGGCTGCCGGCGAGCCCGCACAGCAGCGACGCCAGCGAGAAGACGACCAGCCCGATCGTGAACAGCAGCCGTCGTCCGAAGCGATCGGCCAGCGATCCTGCCGTCAGCAGCAGCGCGGCGAGCATCACCGCGTAGGCGTCGACGACCCATTGGATATCGCTGAAGGATGCGTGGAGGCCGCTTTGGATCGACGGGATCGCGACGTTGACGACCGTGACGTCGAGCAGCAGCATGAATGTGGCCACGCAGACGGCCAGCAGTGTCCACCACTTGCGTTGCATCCCCGACCCAACGCTAGCGCCCCTGTCAGCGGGCCGAGCCGTCCGTTCTCCCAGGCGCGCGACGGCCGTCCTCCCAGCCGCGTGACGGCCGTTCCCTACCATCTCTTAGTAGTCACACGGAAGGGTCCGGGCACGGCGCCTGGAACACACCAGCCGAGGGACCGGCGCGATGGAGATCAGCGGACAGTCGTTGCAGCCTCAGGAGGCCCCGGCGCCGCTGATCGAGCGCGGCGTCGAGGTCGAGGCGATCGTCGCTGCCCTGCGGGCCGCGCGCGAGGCCCGCGGGCGCCTGGTGATCTTCGAGGGTCACGCGGGGATTGGGCTGTCGCGGCTGCTCGCGGAGGCCGCGCGACTCGCTGTCGCGGATGACATGGACGCGCTCGTCGCTCGCGCCAGCGAGCACGAGCACGACTTCCCGTTCGGCGTCGCGCTGCAGCTCTTCGAGCCATGCGTGGCCGCGTTGCCAACCGCCGAGGCACGGCGCCTCTTCGCCGGAGCGGCACGCCCGGCGACCGGGCTCGTCGATCCCACCAGGCGCCGGACGCTGCCCAGCGAGGCCGAGCACCCAACCTCGCTGCTGCACGGGCTCTACTGGCTGACCGCCAACCTCGGCGCGCGCCGCCCGCTGCTGCTGACGATCGACGACGCGCAGTGGTCCGACACCGCCAGCCTGCGCTTCCTGCTCTATCTGACCCAGCGACTTAGCGCGCTGCCGGCGAGCATCGTGCTGGGCGTGCAGCTGGGAGACCGCGCGAGCCGCCCTCCGTTGATGGTCGAGCTCGCGGCCCATCCCGCCGCCGAGCTGCACCGACCGGCGGCGCTGTCGCCCCGTGCGGTCGCCCGGATGGTCCGCGAGGCGTATGACAGCAAGGCGGGCGAAGGCAAGGCGCACGACGGCGAGGGGCACGACGGCGAGGTGCACGACAGCTTCGCGGCGGCGTGCGCGACGGTGACCCAGGGCAACCCGCTGCTGGTCGGAGAGCTGCGGAGAGCCCTGCGCAGCGAGGCCATCCCGCCCACCGCTGCCGGCGCCGAACAGGTGGGCCAGCTCGGTCCGCTGTCAGTCGCGCGGGTCATCCTGCGCCGCCTGGAGCGCCTGCCGCTCGGCAGCACGGCGCTTGCCCGTGCGGTCGCGGTGCTCGGCGATGGCGCTCCACTGCACCACGCACGCGAGCTGGCAGCGCTCGAGCCACTGCTCGCCGGCGAGGCGGCCGACGCCCTCGCAGCCGCGGAGATCCTGACTCCGGGGGAGCCGCTGAGCTTCGTGCATCCGATCGTGCGCACTGCGATCTACAACGAGCTGCCGGCCGCCGAACGGGCGCGTGGGCACGCTCGCGCGGCGGCGCTGCTGGCGGCCGAGGGCGCGCCGCTGGAGCCGGTGGCAGCTCATCTGCTGGCCGGTCAGCCGGCACGCGAGCCCTCCGTCGTCGCCACGCTGCGAGCGGCAGCCGAGCGCGCGCTCGCCCAGGGCGCACCTGGCTCCGCGGCCCGCTATCTGCGGCGGGCGCTCGCCGAGCCACCGCCGCGCGCGCTGCGCGCGGACATCCTGATCGAGCTCGGGCAGGCGCTGGCCTGCTCGGGGGATGCGGGCGCGATCGAGTGCTTCGAGGAAGCCTGGGAGCTGATCGAGGATCCCCTTGGTCGCGCCGAGGCCCAACTGCGAATCGGCCATCTGCTGTACGCCCACGGCCGCCATGCCGCGGCGGCGGAGACCTTCAACCGTGGGCTGCTCGAGCTCGGCGATCGGGATTCCGAGCTGGCTGGCCGGCTGCACGCCGCGCAGCTGACCGCGGCGCGCCTGAACGGCCATGCGCGCGGACCCATGCGCGAGCAGCTGCTGACGCTGCTGCATGACCTGCCCGACGCGACCCCCGCCAAGCGAATGCTGCTCGCCCATGCCGCCTGGGAGCGGGCCCAGGCCGGCGAGCCTCACGACGAGGTTCGCCGCCTGGCCCAGCGGGCGCTCGCCGACGACATGCTGCTCGCCGACGAGCCCGCCGCAGGCATGGCGTTTCAGCTCGCCGTCAGCGCGCTGATCTGGAGCGACGATCTGCACGCTGCCGAGCAGGCGCTCACCGTGGCGCTCGAGCAGGCGCGCCGACGCGGGTCGGCACTGAGCTTTGCGACCGTCTCGCAGCTGCGCGCGGAGGCGGCGCTGCGCGCGGGGCGGATCGGCGACGCGCTGGCAGAGGCAGACAGCGCGCAGCAGGGCGCGCGCCTGGGCTCGCTCGCGCCGCTGGCGCTCGCGCGCAGCGTGCTCGTGCGGGCGCTGATCGAGCGCGACGAGCTGGACGCGGCCGCAGCGGCACTCGGCGACGAGGTGGCGGCAGCGGCGCAGCCACCCGATCGCGCCTGGCTGCTGGCAGCCGAAGCCGAGCTGAGGATGCGCCAGGACGACGCCCAGCGCGCGCTCGACCTGCTGCTCGAAGCCGGTCGCCAACAGCAGTCGATTGGCGTCGCCAACCCCGCGGTGCTGGCCTGGCGCTCGTCGGCCGCGCTGGCCGCCCACGCGCTCGGCCAGCACGACCGGGCGGTCGAGCTGGCCGACTCGGAGCTGCGGCTGGCCGCGGTCTTCGGCACGCCGCGCACGCTCGGGATCGCGCTGCGGACCGCCGGCCTGGTGCTCGGCGGTGAACCCGGTCTCACGCTGTTGCGCGATGCCGCCGCGGTGCTCGAGAGCTCCCCCGCGCCGCTCGAACACGCGCGGGCCCTGCTGGCGCTTGGCGCCGCGATCCGTCGCGACGGTCAGCGCGTCGCGAGCCGAGACCCGCTGCGCCAGGCGCTCGACATCGCCCACCGTTGCGGCGCGACGGCGCTCACCGAGCGCGTGCGCGGCGAGCTGGCCGCCGCGGGCGCAAGGCCACGGCGGCTCGTGCTGGTGGGGCTCGATGCGCTGACCAGCGGCGAGCGCCGCGCGGCGGAGCTGGCTGCCCAGGGGATGACCAATCGGGAGATCGCCGAGGCCCTGTTCGTGACCGTCAAGACCGTCGAATGGCATCTGCGCAACGCCTACACCAAGCTCGGCATCGGGTCGCGCCGCGAGCTCGTCGCGGCGCTGCGCAAGGTGGCCCCACCAGGCGAGGGCCAGGCGGCTTAGGGCGGGGCGCCAGCTGCGGAGCGCGCTACTCGTTGCCGAAGAACAGCCGGCGGCCGATGCGCGCTTCGATCCGCAGGTAGCGCCAGAGGCGCGCGTTGCCCACCGGATGCTGACGCATGATGTCGCAGACGGCCGCGACGCTGTCCAGCGTTGGGCAGTCGGCGAGGATGTACGCGTTCCAGGGCCAGCCCAGGGCAGGCCCGACCATCCAGCGGTCGTCATCGTGCGTGCCCAGCACCGCGATCCCAAAGCGCCCACGCAGGTCGGCGAACGCCTGCTCCACCGCGACGCGCACGGCGTCGCGCTCCTCGTCGTCGGCGGAGAAGAACTCCTGGCTGACCGCCAGGCAGAAGAGCACGCGCAGCGGCGCCGACTCGGCGGACGTGGCGGTCTCGTGCTCGGGCATCTGCGCCGGAACGATGGCGCGGCATGACGCTGCGCGCAAGCCGTCCACGCCCGGACGCAAGCCGTCCGCGAGCCGATCTATCTTCGGCCGCGATGCTCATAGGCGACTTCGAGGACGGGCAGAGCGTTGAGGCGGTGCTGCTCGTACGTGAGTCCGAGCTGCGCCGTCGTCGTGACGGCGGCGAGTATCTGCGGCTGCTGCTCGGCGATCGGACGGGCAGCGTTGCCGCGGTCGTCTGGGATGACGCCGGCGAGCTTGCCGGCAGCTGCCGTGCCGGGCAGGCGGCGCGCGTGCGCGGTCGCTACTCGGTCCACGCCCGCTACGGGCCCCAGCTGGTGGTCCATTCCCTGACGGCGGTCGAGCTCAGCGACCACGAGCTCGGGGAGCTGACCCCGGGCCCGCCGCGCAGCGCGGCGATGATGGAGAGCGATCTGCGGGAGCTGATCGCAACGGTCCACAACCCCCATCTGCGCGACCTGCTGGACCGTCTCTTGGCCCCGGGGTCGGAGACCTGGGCGCACTATCGCGCGGCACCCGCCGCCAAGCACTACCACCAGGCCTACCCCCACGGGCTGCTCGAGCACAGCCTCTCGGTGGCCCAGGCGGTGAGCGCGATCTCCGCCACCTTTCCCGGCATCGATCGCGACATCGCGGTCACCGGCGCGCTGCTGCACGACATCGGCAAGCTCGACGCGTACACGAGCGCGCCGTTCTGCATCGACCTGACCGACGCCGGCAAGCTGCAGGGCGAGATCGCGCTCGGCTACTACCGGATCAGGCGCGAGATCGAGCACAGCGAGGGCTTCCCCGCCGAGCTCGCCCAGGCGCTGCTGCACATCATCCTCGCCCACCACGGCACGCTCGAGCACGGCAGCCCGGTCGTTCCCTGCACTCGTGAGGCCACGCTCGTGCACATGATCGACAACCTTGGTGGGCGCCTGGGCAGCTTCGACCGGCTCGAGAAGGAGCTCGCCGATGGCAGCTCATGGTCGAGCTTCGACCGCGCGCTCGGCGGCGGGGCCTACTTCGCCTCCCGTGCCGAGCAGACGGCCCAGGCGGCGTAGCCGCCTGGGCGTAGCCGCCTGGGCGCAGCCGCCGCTGCCCGCAGCGGCCCCAGGAGGCCCGGGCAGTGAATCTAGGGCCCTCAATCGCTACGAATCTCCGCAAATAGCTGGACGACAAAGGCCCTGCGGGGACGCCTGGCGAGCGGCCCTTTTATCGTGTCCGCATGGCGAAGGACACCGAGAAGCTGATCCGCCAGCTTTCGCTGATCTCCTACCTGATGGCGGAGCGGCGTCCCGTCACCGCCGGTGACATCCGCCGTGACGTCGAGGGCTACAGCGAGATGAACGAGGATGCCTTCGCGCGCCGCTTCTACGCGGACCGCGCGGAGCTCGACTCGCTCGGCATCCACCTGTCGGTCGAGCGCCCGCTCGAGGGCCAGGCCGAGCAGGAGAACTACTCGCTGCGCCCCGAGAACTTCTACCTGCCGGCGATCGAGTTCTCGGACTCCGAGCTGGCCTCGCTGCAGACCGCGCTGTCGCTGCTCGACGGCGAGTTCGCCTATGCCGAGCCGCTGCGCCTCGCGCTGCAGCAGATCTCCTGGGGACGACCGAGCCCGCTGCGCGCGCCCGACCAGAGCTCCGTGGCGCTCGGGATCACGGCCTCGGCCGGCGGGCACGAGCTCTCACAGCGGCTGTCGAAGATCGAGACGGCGGTCTTCCGGCGCAAGACGATCATGTTCGACTACTACTCGCTGGCGCGCGACGAGCTCAGCCATCGCAAGGTCGACCCCTACCAGCTGCTCTTCCAGGGCGGCCAGTTCTATTTGGTTGGCCATGCCCACGAGCGCGGCGCCGTGCGCGTGTTCAGGCTCTCGCGCATCCGCGGCAAGGTGTCCTACGCCTCCAAGGCCGAGCACGACTTCCAGCGTCCGGCCGAGTTCGACCCGCGCGTCTACGCCAATCGAATCGACTGGCAGTTCGGCACGCCGATCGGCGAGGCGCGGATCTGGATCTCCGAGCGGATCGCTTGGCAGATCGAGCGGCACTTCGGCCGCTACGGTGGGGTCCGGAAGCTTGGTGACAGCGACGCCGAGCGGGCCAACTCCGCAGAGGACGCGCTCGGCGAGGAGCTCGCGGGGGCTCCCGGCGAGGGGGTCCTCTTCATCACCCCCTACGCCGAGTCGCGCCAGCTGATCTCGTGGGTGCTGGGCCTTGGCGAGCACGCCCGCGCGCTTGGCCCAGCGGAGCTCGTGGACGAGCTCGAGGAGCGGATCCGACTGCTGCTCGAGCGTCACAGCAACGATCTCGACCTGACGCCGGCGGCGCAGGCACCGAGGCCAACGCAACCGTCCCCGGAGGATGGCAACGGCCGCCGCGAGGCGGCGCCGATCCGTCCTGAGCGCTTCGCGCGGCTCGTCACGCTGGCCTCGATCCTGATCGAGGCCGGTCGCGAGGGGCGACGGCTCAACGCCGAGGAGGTGCGCGAGCGCCTGCAGATCAGCGATCAGGAGCTGCGCGAGGACCTGAGCGTGCTCAACGTCGTCAACTTCGGCGCGGGCTCCTATGTCTTGTATGCGGAGATCCTCGACGGTGGCGAAATCGAGGTCGACCCGGAGCCCTACAGCGACTCCTTCGCCCGGCCGGCGCGACTGCTGCCGATCGAGGCGAAGGCCTTGGTCGCCGCGATCGACCTGATCGGCGAGCACATACCCGAGGGGTCGCTGACCTCGGCGCGGGCGCAAATCGTCGCGGCGCTCGGGGAGGATCCCGCGCATGAGGGACTGCAGGTGACGAGCGCCGGCGCCGACGACTCGGAGATCGTCCAGGCCGTGTCGCGCGCGATCGTCCGCAACCGCGTGCTGGAGATCGAGTACTACAAGGAGAACGAGGACGAGTTCGTCGAGCGGCGGATCGAGCCGTACGCCCTGATGAACGGACGCGAGGGCTGGTACGTCGTCAGCTACGACCCCTCGCGCGCCAGCGTCCGGCACTTCCGGCTGGACCGGATCAAGGGCGCCAGGCCGACCGACGAGCGCTTCACGCCGCGACCCGAGGTCGACCCGGTCGCCGACATCGATGGCTGGCCACGCACCGGCGAGGTGCCGGCATCGCGCACGGCGCGCCTGTGGATCTCGCCGGAGCGGGCTCGCTGGGCGCGCGAGGAGCGCCGCGTCGTCGAGGAGCTGGCCGATGGCGCGATCGTCGTCGAGCTCACCTTCGCCGGCCTCGACTGGCTCGTGCGCGAGGTGCTCAAGGAGGCCGGCGACGCGGTCGTGCTGGCGCCCAGCGACGCGCGCGAGGAGGTTCGCGCGGCGGTCGAGCGTCTGCGCGCCCTCTCGAGCTGACCCCACCGGCCCCGTGGCCATGACCAGGGCCGGCCGCCCGGGCGCCGCGGAGCCGGCCAGCCGACCGGCTAGCCTTCGCGGCTGATGAGCCGCCGCGCCGCGATTCGCATGAGCGACGAGGAGGTGGTCGCGTTCCTTGACGGGCAGCGCACGGTCATCTGCGCAAGCGCTGGCCGGGACGGCTGGCCACATCTGATGCCGCTCTGGTACGTGCTGCGCGACGGCGTTGTGTGGGCCTGGACCTATGCGGCGTCACAGAAGGTCCGCAACCTCGAGCGCGACCCCCGCGCGACGCTGCAGGTCGAGGCTGGCGAGCGCTACGCCGAGCTGCGCGGCGTGATGATCAAGGCAGAGACGGCGATCCACCGCGAGCTTGCCACCGTGCTCGCGCTCGGCGAGCAGCTCCACCGGCGCTACACACCCGACGGCGCGGTCGGGGAGGAGTTCATGGACGTGGTGCGCACCCAGGCGCCCAAGCGCGTCGCGCTCCAGTTCACGCCGCGCGCGGTCGCCAGCTGGGATCACCGCAAGCTGGGGGGCGTCTACTGATGCGCGCGCTCAAGGGCCTGATCCTGTCCGGCGGGCGCGGCACGCGGCTGCGGCCGATAACGCACACGTCCGCCAAGCAGCTCGTCCCGGTCGCCAACAAGCCCGTGCTGTTCTACGGCCTGGAGGCGATGGCCGCCGCGGGGATCGAGGAGGTCGGCATCATCATCGCGCCCGAGACCGGCGATGAGATCCGCGCGGCGGTGGGCGACGGCACGCGCTTCGGCGTGCGAACCACCTACCTGCTGCAGCCCGAGCCGCTGGGGCTCGCGCACGCGATGCTGACAGCCGAGCCGTTCCTCGGCGGCGCTCCGTTCGTGATGTACCTTGGCGACAACCTGCTCCAGGGGGGCATCAACGAACTCGTCGCCGCCTTCCGCGCCAACGAGCCCGATGCGCTGATCCTGCTGACCCCGGTCCCCGACCCGCAGAGCTATGGCGTCGCCGAGCTCGAGGACGGCGCGGTCGTGCGGCTGGTCGAGAAACCCACCAACCCGCCGAGCGACCTGGCGCTGGTCGGCGTCTACATGTTCACCGCGGCAGTCCACGACGCCGCGCGCTCGATCGCCCCCTCCGCGCGCGGCGAGCTCGAGATAACCGACGCGATCCAGCGGCTGATCGACAGCGACCGCCGCGTCGAGCCGCACATCGTGCGGGGCTGGTGGAAGGACACCGGCCGCCTCGAGGACATCCTCGAAGCCAACCGCCTGATCCTCGACGGGCTGGAGCGACGGATCGAAGGCGAGCTCGTCGACGCCCAGGTCGACGGCCGTGTGGTGTTGGAAGCGGGCGCCCGCCTGGAGCGCTGCACGGTCCGCGGACCGGCGATCATCGGCGCGGGCGCCCGGCTCACCGACGCCTACATCGGCCCCTACACGGCGATCGGCGAAGACTGCGTAGTCGAGAACGCCGAGGTCGAGCACTCGATCCTGCTGGCGGGCGCGCGTGTCCGCGATCTGGCCGGGCGGATGGAGTCCTCGCTGTTGGGGCGCAACGTGGCGATCGGCCGCGACGGCCGTCAGCCACGCGCCTATCGCTTCATGGTGGGCGACAACTCCGAGATCAGCATCCTCTAGGGGTAGCGGCGGGTCCCGACGAGGGTGCAGCGGGGCGCCCCCTCGCCACGGACGCGCCGCCCGGCCGCTCCCGTCATGATTGGGCCCGATGCGACTGCTCGTGACGGGAGCCGCCGGCATGCTCAGCCAGGCGATTGCACAAGCGGCGAGCGCGAGCCATGAGACGATCGGCCTCGCGCGCGAGGACCTGGACATCACCGATCCTGACGCGACCAGGCGGGGGATCGCCGAGCTGCAACCCGACGCCGTCATCAACTGCGCCGCCTGGACCGACGTCGACGCCGCCGAGGACGATTGGCCCGGGGCGCTTGCGGTCAACGGCACTGGCGCCGGCAACGTCGCGCGGGCCGCCGCGGCGGTCGGCGCCACGATCGTTCACATCTCGACCGACTACGTCTTCGACGGATGCGCCCAGCGGGCCTACATCGAGACCGACGCCCCCAACCCGATCAACGCCTACGGTCGCTCCAAGCTCGCCGGCGAGCGCGCCGTCGCCGCCGCCAACGCGCGTCACGCGATCGTGCGGACATCCTGGCTGTTCGGCGCCGGGGGCCCCAACTTCGTCGCCACGATGCTGCGGCTGGGCGCCGAGCGAGACGTCGTCGAGGTCGTCAACGACCAGGTCGGCTGCCCGACCTGGGTCGGGCACCTGGCCGGCGCGCTGCTGACGCTGGCCGCCGGCCACGCGCCCGGGGTGCATCACGTCGCCGGCGCCGGCGCCTGCTCGTGGCACGAGCTCGCCAGCGAGACCTTCCATCAAGCGGGCGTCTCCTGCAGCGTCACACCGGTCAGGACTGGCGACCGACCGCCGCGCGCCGCGCGGCGACCAGCCTGCTCGGTGCTGCGCAGCGGCCGTGCGGATACGCCGCGCCTGCCGCCCTGGCAGGACGGTCTGGCCGCCTACCTCGGCGAGCGCGCCCACCTGGAGGCCCATTTGGAGACGCCCGCGTGAGGCTGCTGGTCTGCGGCGGGGCCGGCTTCATCGGCTCGGCATTCGTGCACCAGCGAGTGCTCGAGCATGGCGACGAGGTCGTGGTGCTCGACAAGCTCACCTACGCGGGACGGCGCGAGAGCCTGCGCGAGCTCGAGGGACGACCCGGCTTCTCGTTCCGTCAGGGTGCGATCGAGGACCCAGACGCGGTCGCGGCCGCCGCCGTCGGTTGCGAGGCGATCGTCAACTTCGCCGCCGAGACACATGTCGACCGCTCGATCAGCGAGCCCGACGCGTTCGTCACCACGCACGGGCGTGGCACCTACGTGCTGCTCGAGGCGGCGCGCGAGCGCGAGGCGCGCCTGTTGCAGGTCTCGACCGACGAGGTCTACGGGTCGATCGCGCAGGGCTCGTTCACGGAGTCCTCACCGCTGCAGCCCTCCTCCCCCTACAGCGCCACCAAGGCGGGGGCGGACCTGCTGGTCTGGTCCTACTTCCACACCTTCGGCCTGCCGACCCTGATCTGCCGCGGCTCCAACAACTACGGGCCCCGCCAGCATCCCGAGAAGCTGATCCCGCTGCTGATCCTCAACGCGCTCGCCGGCGAGCCGCTGCCGATCTACGGCGATGGCCTGCAGGTCCGCAACTGGCTCTACGTCGAGGACTTCGCACGGGCGATCGGTGACGTCCTGGAGCACGGCGTCGCCGGCGAGACCTACAACGTCGGCGGACCGGATGAGTGCGCGAACATCGAAGTGGTGCGCACCGTGCTCGAGCTCACGGGTGCCGACGAGTCGCTGATCGAGCACGTCGTCGACCGTCCGGGGCACGACCGGCGCTACTCGCTCTCATCGGCAAAGGTCGCCGCGCTCGGCTGGCAGCCGCGCGTGCGCCTTGCCGAGGGGCTGCCGCAGACCGTCGCCTGGTATCGCGGCAACGGCTGGTGGTGGGAGCCGCTTCGCTCCGGCACCTACCGGGACTACTACGAGCGCCAGTACGGCCGCGCGCTGCGCGGCTGAGCGCCGGCCGTGCGCGCACTGGTCAGCGGCGGCGCGGGCTTCATCGGCTCCGCGCTCGTCGACGCGCTGATCGAGCGCGACGACGAGGTGGCCGTGCTCGACGACCTCTCGACGGGTCGGCGCGAGAACCTGAGCGCGGCGCTCGCGGCGGGCGCGACGCTGCATGAGGTCGACATCACCGACGCGAGCGTGGTGGGCGAGCTGGTCGCGGCGACCAGGCCGCAGGTCGTCTTCCACCTCGCCGCGCAGATCGACGTGCGCCGCTCGGTCGCCGATCCCGCCTTCGACGCGGCGGTCAACGTCGGCGGCACGATCGCCCTGCTCGAGGCCTGCCGGCGCAGCGGAGTGATGCGCCTGGTCTTCTCGTCGACAGGGGGGGCGCTCTACGGCGAGGCCGAGCGGCTGCCGACCCCCGAGGACGCGCCGCTCGCGCCGTTGTCGCCCTATGGCCAGAGCAAGCTGGCGGCCGAGGGCTACTGCCTGCTCCATGCCCGCCTGCATGGCCTCGCGACGATCTGCCTGCGCTATGCCAACGTGTATGGCCCGCGTCAGGACCCGCGCGGCGAGGGCGGCGTCGTGGCGATCTTCTGCGATCGCGCGCTGCGCGGCGAGCCGGCGACGATCTTCGGCGACGGGCTGCAGACACGTGACTTCGTATATGTCGGTGACGTCGTCGACGCCAACCTGCGCGCCGCCGCCTGCGAGGTGGTCGGCTGCTTCAACGTCGGCACCGCCGTCGAGACCACGGTCGTCGAGCTGGCCGACGCGCTGCGGGCAACGCTGCCGCGGCAACCGCTGGCGACGACACACGCCCCGCAGCGAGCCGGTGAGGTGCGCCGCAGCTGCCTCGACGCCGGCGCGGCCGAGCACGCGCTGGGATGGTCGCCGGGCACCGACCTGCGCGCCGGGCTCGAGCTGACGCTGAGCGCCCAGGCCAGCG
The DNA here is from genome assembly GCA_963795555.1 of uncultured Solirubrobacterales bacterium. Lineage (GTDB taxonomy): Bacteria > Actinomycetota > Thermoleophilia > Solirubrobacterales > Solirubrobacteraceae > CAWCHZ01. Next base: position 2,017,805 of record CAWCHZ010000002.1, on the reverse strand, counting down.
CGCCGGCGCTCGGCTGACAGCTCGTCCATTCGTCCAGCGGCTCTCGGCCGCGACGCGCGCCGCGCGACGTCCGCCGATGACGAAGGGGTGCGACGACGTCGCGACATCCCCGGCTTGCGCGCATGCGCCGTCACCGGCCTGCGCGCCCGTGCCATCAACGGACTGCGCACATGCGTGGTCGCGGGGTTGCGTGCAGGTGCTGTCACCGGCTTGCGCGCCAGCGCCCTCGCCACCGTCGCGAGCGCCCTGATGACCGCCACGCTGGGCGCGACGCCGCTGGCGACGCCCGCGCAGGCAGCTGGCGGCTGCACCTACTACGCGGCGCCGGGCGGCTCGGACAGCGCTCCGGGCTCCATCGACCAGCCGTTCGCCGGCGTTCAGCGGCTGGTCGACGCGCTCGCGCCGGGCCAGACGGGCTGCCTGCGCGCCGGCACCTATAGCGGGAACGTCAAGGTCTCTCACGGCGGTGGCGCCGGCGACCCGGTCACCCTGACCGCCTACCCGGGTGAGCAGGCGCGCGTCGTCGGACGGCTGTGGATCGCGCAGGGCGCCGACCACGTCACGGTCTCCAACCTGGCGCTCGACGGCATCAACTCCAACCGCGACCCGAGCCCGACGATCAACGCCAACTACGCGACCTTCAGCAACGACGACGTCACCAACGAGCACACCGAGATCTGCTTTTTGATCGGCAACTCCTGGGGTGCCGCCGCCCACACCATCCTCAGTCAAGACCGCATCCACGACTGCGGCAAGCTGCCCGCGCAGAACGGCGACCACGGCATCTACGTCGAGCTGGCGACGAGCACGCTGATCGTCGGCAACGTCATCTACGACAACGCCGACCGCGGCATCCAGCTCTACCCCAATGCCCAGGGGACGACGATCACCGGCAACGTGATCGACGGCAACGGCGAGGGGATCATCTTCTCCGGCGACAACGGCACCGCATCGAACGGCACGATCGTCCGCGACAACGTGATCAGCAACTCGATCGTGCGCCACAACGTCGAGTCGTGGTATCCGGGCGGCAACCCGGTCGGCCAGGGCAACGTCGTGTCGGACAACTGCCTCTTCGCGTCCAACGCCGAGCCCTACTACGACACCAACGGAGGCGTCGGCGATCAGGTGGGCTTCACCGTCGGCACCAACGTGATCGCAGATCCCCAGTTCGTCGATCGGGCGGACGGCGACCTCCGCGTGCAGCCGAGCTCGCGCTGCGCGGCGCTGCTGATCGCCGGCGGAGCGCCGGCGACTGAGGTCGTCGGCGACAGCCCAAGCGGACCGGCCGGTGGGCCAGCTGCTCCGACCGCGGTCCCTCCCGGCACGCCGCAGCCGACGTCTGGCGGCTATCCGCAGCCCGTCGCACACGTCGCAGTGCACCGGCGGCGGCGCCACGTCGCGCGTCGCTCGCCAGCGTTCCGTCGCGCTCAGCGCGAGCGCAACGCGCGGCGGGTGCGCTCGAGCCGCTCCCATGCCGGCGTGGCGCGCAACCTCCTGACGGGCGGGGAGACCTTGAGCCTGAACGTCAGCGTTCCGTCGCTGTGGTAGAGGCCGACGCGCGGCCAGCGCAGCGGCCCGCCGGCGACCAGTTTGCTGGGCAGCGTGCCGGCGGCTGAATAGCCGGCGCGCGCGACCGCCGCGACGACGCGATCGTCGTGGTCGCCGTAGGGATAGGCGAGCGTTCGGCACGGCAGCCCGAGCTGGCGCTCGCACTCGCCGCGCGAGCCCTGCAGCTCGTCATCGAGGGCGGCGTCGGAAAGCGCCGGGAGGTGGGGATGGCTGCGCGTGTGCGAGCCGATCTCCCAGCCCGCCTGCGCAAGCGTTCCAAGCTGATCCCAGGACATCGGTCGCAGCTCGCGCTCGTAGCGCGTGCCGAGCCATTGGTCGATGCCGTCCCAGGCCATCGGCCCATCGCGACCCGGGAAGTCCGTGGGCACGAACACGGTGGCGGGCAGCCCGAGCTGGCGCAGGATCGGGAACGCCAGCTCGAGCACGGACCGATAGGCGTCGTCGAACGTGACGGCCAGCGTCCGCGGAGCCGGTGGCGCGAGCACCGCATCGTGGAAGGTCGCGCCGCGGTAGCCACGGCGCACGAGCAGCGCCAGGTCGCGTGCAAGCCGCTCCGGGCTGGTGGCGAGCGTGGCCGGCCAGTCGTGACTGACGGCGTGGTAGCACAGGACGAGCACCTCGGGCACGCGCGGACGATAGCCGGCCCGCCGACGCCTTATGCTGGCGGCGCATGAGCGAGGAACGCGTCAGCCGGAGCGCCGGCTTCGCGCTGCTCGCCCAGCTCGTCGGCGCGCTGCTGACCGCGGTGCTGACGATCTACCTCGGCCGCGCGCTGGCCGCGGCGCAGTACGGCAGCTTCGCGTTCGCGCTCAGCGTGGTGGCGATCGCGACGCTGTTCGCCGATCTCGGCATCACTTCGTCGACAGGTCGTTTCATCGCCGAGCGGCGAGACGATCCGCGCGGCGCCGCAGAGGTGTTCGCGACGGCAACGCGGATGAAGCTGGTCGTCGGTGGCACGGCGGCGCTGGCGCTGTTTGCGCTCGCCGGGCCGATCTGCGCGGCATTCGGCGTGCGGGGCGCCACCTGGACGCTGCACTGGATGGCGATCTCGCTGTTCGGCGAGAGCATGTTCATGCTGCTGCTGGGCACCTTCATCGCGATCGGCAGGCTCCGCTACAACCTCGTGCTGGCGACGATCGAGAGCATCGTCGAGACCGGCGCGAGCGTCGTGTTGGTGGCGCTCGGAGCCGCGGCCGCCGGGGCGGCGCTGGGGCGCGCGACCGGCTATCTAGCCGGCTGTGCCGCCGGCTACGCGATCGCCACACGCGTGCTGCGGCGCTGGGCTGGGAATCGAGCACCGCCAGCACCGGACGATCGCATCTCGGCCTCACCGCGTCGGATCCTCGGCTACGCGGGGCCGCTGCTGGCGATCGACGCCGCCTTTCGCGTCTTCAGCAGCATCGACATCCTGCTGATCGCGGCGCTCGTCGGCGGGGGAGCTCAGGTGGCCGCCTTTGGTCTGCCAATGCGCTTCGCGGCGTTCCTCGACTATCCGGCCGGGGCGATCGCATCGGCGGTCGCCCCGCGCCTCGCGCGCGAGCGCGGTCGCGCCGGCGAGGTCGGGCTGCTGGCGCAGAGCTTGCGCTACCTGCTGATCTTCCAGATGCTGCTGACGGCCCCGCTCGTGATCTGGTCGGAGGCGATCGTGCACCTGCTCTTCGGCAGCAAATACCCCGGTGCGCCGGCGGTACTGCGGTGGCTGGCTCCCTACGTGTTCCTCGCCGGCATCACCCAGGTCGCAACGCTATCTGTCAACTACCTGGGCGAGGCGCGCCGCCGGGTGCCGATCGCCGTCGCGATGCTCGCCGTCAACGTGGCCGTCGACGCCATCCTGCTGCCGCGCATCGGCATCGTCGGCGGTGCGATCGGCACGAGCGCGGCCTACGCCGTCTGGGTCCCCACCCACCTCTGGATCCTGCGTCGGCGCGTCGGGCTGCAGCTGCGCCCGCTGCTGATCACGGTGGTGCGCAGCGCCGTGGCGGGCGCGGCGATGGTTGGAGCGCTCGCGCTCCTCGGCACCGGCCGCGTGCCGGTGCCGCTGATGGTTGCGGGGCTGTTCGCCGGGCCCGCCGCCTACCTGCTCGCACTGCTCGTCGTGCGCGAGCTGACCGTCAGCGAGCTCGCACGACTGAGCGGCCTGGCGCGACGGCGGGTGGCTGCGTGAGCCCTCGCGACGGCGGGCTGGCGGCGTGAAGCCGTCGCCGCGGCACTGGCGCCGCCTGCGATCTCAGCTGGCGAATGGCAGCAGGATGAAGAGCACGCCCAGGACGCCGAGGCAGAGGCCCGTGTGACGCACGCCAGCGCGGGTCCTGCTGAGCGGGATGATCAGCATGCCGAGCAGCGCGGGCGCGCGGCGAGAGAAATCGAGCCACCAGTCGCCGACGCGCCGCCAGTTGGAGTGCAGCGCCCAGCCAAAGGCCAGCAGCGCCACGCCCACGATCACCAACAAGACCGCCATGCGGCCCCATACGGTACCCCGATGGCCGAGCCGAGGCGAGGATGACACCCGCCTCAGTCGGGCCCGGACGTCGGCAGCAGCTCGCGGTAGAGCGCACAGACGCGCTCGCACCAGCTGTCGATGCCGGCCTGGCGGGTGATCCAGTCGCGGTTGCGTTCGCCCACTGCCCGGCGATCCTCGACGGGCTGGCTGAGCAGGACGTCCAGCCGGGCTGCGAGCGCGCTGGCATCCTCACTTGGGAATGTCAGCGCTCCCGGTGCCTTACTCCAAGGTCGCGTGCCGGGGATGTCGGAGAGCACGACGGGCAGGCCGCAGGCCAGAGCCTCGCCGACCGCTGAGGACAGGCCCTCGTGACGCGAGGCGCTGACGAAGACATCGGCGGCCGCGAACAGCGAGGCAGCGTCCTCGACAAAGCCGTGAACGTGTAGCCACGGTGGCGTTTCCGGCAGGCGCTCAGCGAGGAAGGCGCGCATCTGCTGCTCGCCGATCAGCAGCAGGGCCAGCTCCTGATGGCCTGCGACCAGCTGCTTGGCCGCTGCCACGACGAGGTCGACGCCCTTGACCTGCGGCCACCAGCCCAGCGCCAGCACGACGGTCGAGGCGGGAGCGAGGCCAAAGCGCGCCCGCGCAGTCGCCCGGTCGGGCAGCCGCGCGAAGCGCTCGGTGACGATGGCGTTCTCGATCGTCACGATCCGATCGCGCGGGGCGCCACGCCGGCGCATGAGCTCTCCGAGCCAGGGCGAGACCGCGACGATCCGTGCCACCCGGCGGCGCGCGACGACGTGCATCTTGAGCACATCCTTGACACGCTGGGCCAGCGGATAGCCGGTGAATCCCGTGCGGACGTGCCACACGCACGGCACCCCGGCGGCCACGGCGGCACTCGCTCCCGGCAGATCAGCGGCGGTGAAGTGCGTGTCGATGAGCGCCGCCCGCTCGTCACGCACGACCCTTCGCAGGTGCCCGCGCCAGCCCGCCCGGCCAGGCGGCAGCACCGACCAGCTGACGCCGGCCGCGTCCAGCTCCGCCAGCCACGGCTGACCCAGCGCCCCGTCGGCCAGCACGAAGTGAGTTCGCAGGCCAAGCTCTGCGCGCACCCGCTCGGCCAGCGCAAGCTGGCTCGTCATCACGTTGCCCAGGTAGGGGCTGTTCCACAGCGTGACCTGGATGATCGAGCGCTCGCTCACGGCCGAATCGCCAGCCGTCCCCAGCGCAGCTCGCGTCGGCGCAGGTCGATCGCCTCGAAGCGCCCATCCGACGAGTAGGTGTGGGTCGCGCGCGCACCATGACCCACATCGGCCGCCTCCAGTCGGTCGACCTCGTGCTCGGCGTAGGCGCTGACACTGAGCACGTCGATCCCACGAAAGGAGATCGCGCCGCCGTAGCGGCGGCTGCCATCCTGGGCCGGGCGGATCAGACGACCGTCCCAACGCTGGATCGCGCCGGCGGGCCGTGCGCAGCGCACATCGGACACCACGGGGTTGCAGACATGCGGGTGCCACGGTCCCGCGGGGGCATGCGCCCAGTAGAGGTGAAGCTCGTCGAGCGAGCTGGCGTGCTCGGCGGCCACGCTGACGAACATCCACAGGCGGCCGTCGTGGTCGAGGATCGTCGCGTCGGCGGCATCGATGCCGTCGAGAACGGTCGTCACGAGCTCCCAGCGGTGCGGGAATTCGATGGCTCGATAGAGCTCGACCCGGCGCACGGCAGACGTCTCGGGGATCATCAGCAGATCGTCGCCGTGGGCGAAGACGAGCGGGTAGGAGAGGTGGTAGGGCCGCTCCAGCACCGGCACCGGGGCTCGGGCGATCGTGCCGTCGGTGGGAAGCTCGGTGTGGGAGATGACTCCCGGCTGCGGCGCGCGCCGCCGTCCGCCGTGCAGCCGTCGGCCACGGCGCCGCCCGCCATGCACCAGCTCCTCGCAGAAGAGGTGATGGCGCCCGGCGTGCTCGATCAGGCAGGGGTCCGCATATACATGACCGGGCTCGAGCTGGAGGAGATTGGCGCTCTTCGACCAGTCGCCGGCGGGATTCGCGCCGCGCGGGCGGACCCGGATCGACCAGGGCCGGCGATACAGCAACCGCGTCACGAGGACGCGCGACCAGGCCCGCAGGGCGTGGCGGGCGAGCGCACCGGGCGATGGCGGTGCCTCCAGCCCGGCCGGCCGCGTCGCCGTTGCTGCGCCCGTCAGCGCGGGCCCCTCTCCGGCCACCAAGCGTTCGACGCCGCGCCGCACCAGCGTCGCCATCTTCCAGAGCGCCAGATCACGGCTCGAGCCCAGCGAAAATTGCCGCACTGCGGACACGGTGCGCTCGACGACGATCTCCTCTCCGCCGCTGCGCCAGACGAGCTCGCTCTCGATGCATGGGATACCCGTGATGACGGCGCGCGCGAAGACGTCGGAGGCAGGCTCCGAGCCGCCGCCGTGGCGCAGCTCGACCAGCTCGCCTGTCCCGGCGTCCGGCCTGTCCCCGTCCGCCAGCCAGACGACGAGCGCGCCCGCCGACACCTCCGCGTCGGCGGCCTCCGGCGGGCCCTCGCGCGCTCGGACGTGCGTCGGAGCAAGCGCGTCGGGGGCCGCTCTCAGCAGTCGACGCTCGAGCGCCTCAAGCCACTGCGCCGCCGCCCGCGGGACCGGCCCACGCACGAGCCGCACCGCGGCTAGGTCGAGAGCTGGCAACGCAGACAGCTCGGCGAGCGAGCGCGCCTGCCAAGCAGGGGTCGGCGGCCCGTCGAGCACCACGCAGATCGATCGGCGAGGACGCCCGTTTGCCGTCGGGATCACCGCGCCGCGTCCAACAACCGCTCATACAGCTCCGCAAAGCGTTCGCTGATGCGCTCGATCGTGAAGTCCTCCAACCGCGGGCGGGCGGCGCTTGCAAGTGAAGCCCGCCGGGTGGGGTCCTCGAGCAGCGCGAGCAGCGCATCGGCCAGCGCGACGGGGTCGCGGGGCGCCACGAGCAGCCCGCTCACACCGTCCTCGATCACGTCGGGCAGGCCGCCGACGGCGGTGGCGACGAGCGGCGTGCCGTGAGCCATGCATTCGAAGGCAAACAACGGCGTCCCCTCGAAGTCCGAGCTCATCACGGCAACATCCACGGTGTCCAGCAGCGCGCCCACGTCGGGCAGCATGCCGGGGAAGTGAATTAGCCGCGCGCAGGGCAGGCGCGCGGCGTGGGCGCGCAGCTCGTCGCTGCGCGGACCCTCACCGCCGATCACCAGCTCGGCGCCGGGCACGCGCTCGGCGACGCGTGCAAAGGCGTCGAGCAGCACGTCGAGCGCCTTCTGGGGACGGTGGATCGCGGCGGTGCCGATCAGCGGCGCATCCGGCGCGATCCCCAGCTGGGCGCGCAGGTCTCCCCCATTCTGGTGCGGGCGCGGCACGTAGGCATTGGGGATCAGCACGATCTTCTCCGCTGCTACGCCCTCCAGCGCGATCATCCGCTCGCGGTCGGCGCTGGACACCGCCACGAACGCCGACGCCAGGCGACCGATCAGCTGCCCGTCGAGCGTCCGACGCAGCCGCTGGCCCTCGTAGGACCAGGTCTGCTCGTGGGCGATCACGACGGGCACGCGCGCCAGGCGGCCGAGCAGCGTGCCCCAGACGTTGGAGCCGAACTTGTGCGCGTGCAGCACCTCGATGCGCTGCTCGCGCAGCAGGCGCACGAGCTGCGCGAAGGCACGCGGCGACAGCCGCGAGTTGCGCGCCAGCTGCACGACCGGGATGTCCGCCCGTGCCAGGTCGGTCGCCAACAGCTCGCCGAGCGCCGCCTGCTCGGGCGTCAGCGGGCGCGTCAAGCAGACCGTCACGCGGTAGCGCGCCGGGTCCAGATGCGTCGCCAGTCCGACCAGCAGCCGCTCCGCCCCGCCGGGCAGCAGGTTGTCGCTGAGCATCAGCACGCGCGTGGGAAGGTCCCGGGCGCCGGGCCGTCGGGCGCGTTGCATCTCAGGCCAGCGCGGACGGCGGGTCGAGTGGCGGCCGTGCGGGGCCGTGCGCGGTCCCGACTGCGGCGGCGCCCGGTGGGCCCGCCTCGAGCGCGCCCGCAGGCGGCACGCGGGCGCGCGCGTTGCGCTCCGCGATCGCCAGCAGCGCCGGCCCCAGCCCCAGCAGCAGCCACAGCTGCTTGGAGTACATCTCCGACGCGAAGAAGTCGGCCACGAGGATCCCCAGCGCGCCGAGCACCACGGCCCGACTGAGGACCTCGAGCTGGCGATCGCCGTTGCGAGCGAAGCGCCGGCTCGCCGCCAGGCCACTGGCCAGCGACCCGCCGACGATCGTCAGGAACAGCACCAGCCCCACGACGCCGAGCTCGGCGAGCTCCTGCAGGTAGATGTTGTGCGCGACCTTCGGCGTGTCGACGATGAAGTCAGAGCGCGTCAGCGCGCCCGGCTGGAGCAGGTAGTGGATCGACGTGTTCTGGAAGTTGCCGACCCCAATTCCGGTGATCGGATGGGCCTGGACCATCCGCCAGCCGACCGTCCAGATGTCCTCGCGCCCGGTGCCGCCGTTGATCGTGGTGACGCGCTGGCGCGCCGCCGTCGAGGCGAACGCCGAGAAGTAGATCACGGTCCCGAGCGCAAACACGATCACCAGCGCCGCCGCACGACCGCGCCAGCGCCCGGCAGCCAGCACCGCCGCGATCAGCACCACGCCGAAGGCGACCAGCCCGGCGCGCGACAGGGTCAGGAACATGCCCAGCAGGCACAGCGCCCCGGCGATGCCGGCCACCAGCCGCACCAGCGACGCGCGCCGCGAGATGACGAACATCCCGACCGCAAGCGCCAGCGCGGCGACCAGCACGGCCGCAAGCTGGTTGGGCTCTCCGACCGTCCCGGCGAGGCGATCGGCGTCGCTCGCGCTGGCGGGGTGGAGCAGCCCATATACCGCGTTGAGCACGCCGCCGAGGATGAACATCCCGGCGACGAGCTTCACATGGCGGGCGTTGCGGACCGCCGCCGGGATGATCAAAAAGAGGATGAAGTTGAGCGCGTAGCGATAGACCGATGTCACCGCCGCCCCGCTCTGCTCGGCCCAGACGACGCTCAGCGCCGCCCAGGCGGTGAACAGGATCAGCGCCCAGACGAGCACCGGATGACGCTGGGCGAGATTGCCGCTGCGAGCACGGTTGGTCGCGACGAGTGCCAGCCAGGAGATCGCCAGCAGCAGGCCGACTAGCTTCGTGTAGCTCAGCGAGCTGTTGGTCGGCAGCACCTCCACCGAGGCAAAGAAGACGAACGCACAGAGCCCGACCGTCAGGTCGGCGATCATCACCGTCACGATGACCAGCGCGCCGGTCGCCAGCAGCGCGTATTTGGGGTTGATCCCGGCCAGCACGCCGATGCCGACACAGAGCCCCACCAGCAGCATGAGCCAACGCCACGCCGCGAACGGACGGGCTCCCGGCGCCCGCCAGACGGGGCGCCACGCGCCCGAGCCGGGCAGCCACCCGTTCAGGCCCGTGGCCGTGTCGCCGCTCACCGCGCCGGCGCGCGCTGCCCCGAGCGACCGTCACGGCGCTGCCCGCGCCGCGCCCGGCCCCGCCCGGGACCGTAGTAATAGCCCTCGCCGCTGCCAACCGGCGCGCCGACGAGCGCGAAGCCGGCCGGGCGCACGCCATGGCGGGCCAGCAGCTCGGCCAGCTCGGAGATCTTCGCCAGGCGGCTGTGGCCGAGCCGCGCGATGACCAGCACGTCATCGACCTGCTGGGCCATCGCGAGCGCGTCGATGACCTCGGCCAGCGGCGGCGAGTCGATGATCACGTAGTCGGCGACCTCCTGGGCCTGCGCGATCAGCTGCTGGGAGCCGGGCAGCAGGCGATCGGCCATCCAGCCGCCGGTGCCGCTCGTGTAGTGCGCCAGCAGCAGGCGCAGGCGCGGGCCGTAGAGCTCGGTGCTGACCAACGCCTCCTCCAGCTCGACGCTGCCGAACAGCACGTTGAGCGTGCCGTGCTCGGCGCTGACGCCAAGCGCCCGCCCGATCGACGGGCGGCGCAGGTCGGCTTCGATCAGGATCACGCTGTTGCCGGCCAGCGCCAGCGACGATGCCAGGTTGATCGCGGTGGTGGTCTTGCCCTCTGCCGGTGAGCCGCCCGTCACCAGGATCGAGCGCCCGCCCAACGCGCGGTCCGCGCGCCCGCCGGAGCTGCTGCGCCGAGGAAACGCCGACAGCGTCGCGCGCAGCGTGCGGTAGGCCTCGACCGTGGCATGCGAGAGCTGCTGCGGGAGCAGCGCTCCGTGCCGGTGGCCGGGCTCGTTGGGAATGCGGGCGAGGATCGGCAGATCGAACAGCTCACGCAGCTGCTGCTCGCGCTTGAGGCGGGGATCGAGCATCTCCAGCGCGAAGGCGCCACCGACGCCGAGGACCAGTCCGATCAGCACGCCCGCGGCGAGCGACAGCGAGCGCTTGGGCGAGCTGGGGCTGGTCGGCGTGTCGGCGGCCTGTTGCAGGCGAAGCGTCGGATCGGGCCCGGCCCGCAGCGTCTCGAGCTCGCTGATCTGCGCCGCGATCGCGTCGCGCTGGCTGGCCGCGGTCGCCGGCAGGCTCGCGAGCTGGCCCTGGAGCTGGGCGATCGCGGAGTCGAGCTGGGCGTCGAGCTCGCGCGTGCGCACCTCCACCGTCGCTCGCGCGAACGCGTTGGCCAGCCGCTGCGCGCCGCCCGGCGTGCTGGCGCTTGCGGTGATCGCAACGATGTTGCTCTGCGCGACCGGGATGGCCGTCACCTGCTTGAGCAGCTGGCGCGGGCTGCGCGGGTCCGCGAGCAGCTGCTTGACGCCGTCCGCGACGCTGGTGTTGGTGATGAAGGTGGAGGCGGTCTGGACGTCACGGGTGGGATCGCTGGAGGCCTCGATCAGGCCAAAGCCGACCAACCCGGTCGCCGAGCTCGGCAGCGTGCTGACGAGCATCTGCGCCTGCGCCTGATAGACGGGCGTCGCCAGCTCCACATATGCCGCGGCGGCGGCGGTCGTGACGATGACCGCGATGACGATCAGGCGGATGTGCTCGCGGATCGTCGCCAGGTAACGCTGCAGACCCTGCTGCTCAGCGCGTGGCTTCAGCCACTCGGCCGTCCGCGCCGAGCCGTTCTCGATCGCTGCCACCGGCCAATTATCACAGCGAGGCGAGTCTGAGCGCCAGGCCCAGGGGCCCTGCTTGGACGACTGTTCCCCGGGGCCGCGCCGCGGCTGGCGATTGAGGTGGACGAATGTTCTAGTAGCAATCGGCCCAAATAGCAGCGGAATGTTGGTTTCCGGCGGTTACGCTAAGCGCTCCATGACGACGACGCTCGAGCCCCCGCTGCTCAGCGACCAGCCGCGCGGGCGGCTGGACGCGATCGATATCAGCGTGCTGATCCCGGTCCTCGACGAGCAGCTCGACATCCGCGCGACCGTCGCGGCGATGCAGGCGCAGCGCTTCGACGGGCAGCTCGAGTTCCTGTTCATCGATGGCGGCTCGCGTGACGACACGGTGCCGATCCTGCGCGAGCTGGCGCGCGACGACCCGCGCATCCGCGTGCTGCCCAATCCCAGCCGTCACACCGCGGCGGCGCTGAACGTCGGCCTGCACGCCGCGCGCGGGCGCTACATCGCGCGGATGGACGCCCACTCCTTCTATCCCCCCGACTACGTCGCGCTGGGCGTGCGGCGACTCGAGCGCGGCGACGTCGCCTGGGTCGTCGGCCCGAGCATCCCATTCGGCGTCGACCGTTGGTCACGTCGCACGGCGATCGCGATCGGCTCGTGGATGGGCAACGGCGGCTCGGGCAAGTGGGCGCTCGATGACGCACCGCTGCAGAGCATGCCCGAGCGCGAGATGGGCACCGGAGTCTTCGCCGGCGTCTGGCGGCGCGAGACGCTGCTAGAGCACGGCGGCTGGGACGAGGGCTGGCCGATCAACCAGGACTCCGAGCTGGCCGCGCGCTTCCTCGCCCGGGCCCAGCGCATCGTGCAGGTGCCCGCAATGGGCGCGCGCTATGTTCCGCGCCGCTCGCTGCGGGCGATGAGCAGGCAGTACCGACGCTACGGCTTCTACCGCGCCAAGACCAGCTGCCGGCACCCGGAGAGCACGCGTCCCGCGCACCTGCTGATGCCGGGCATCACGCTGACCGCGCTGGGCGCATTGCTCGCCCCGCGCCCACTGCGCCGGCTGGCGCGCATCGGGCTGGCGCTCTACCTGCTGACGATGGGCGAGGCGGGACGGCGCGCGGCCGCGCGCGGCGAGCGCGCCGACGCCGTCGTCGTGCCCGCGATCTACACCACCATGCACCTCTCCTGGGGGATCGGCTACCTCACCGGATGGGTGCGCTTCGGACCCCCGCTGGCCCCGCTCGCCCACGTCACCGGGCTGGCTGGGCTGCTGGCTGCACTGCGCAATCGCTTTGCTGCGCTGCGCAATCGCTGACCGGCGGTGCCAAGCGCTGACCGACGTTCGATGCCAGTCGCCGACTGAACTTCAGTGCGAGTCGCCGTCTACACCGACTACGTCTACCGCCGCGATGGCGATGCCCTCTATGCGGGACGAGCCTTCGCGCTGTTTCTCGCCCGGCTCGCCGCGGTGCTCGACGGCATGGTGTTGGTGGGCCGCGTCGAGCCGCGGCCGGGACGCTGGCACTACCGTCTGCCCGACGCGGTCGAGCTGGTTGGCCTGCCCCACTACGACTCGGGCGCCAACGCGCGCGCCGTGATCCGCGCGACGGCCGGGTCGTTGCGCCGCTTCTGGCGTGCGCTCGACGACGTGGACTGCGCCTGGCTGCTCGGCCCCTACCCGCTCGCCGTGCTGTTCGTGGCGCTCGCTCGGTTGCGGGGGCGCCGGGTCGTGCTCGGCGTGCGCCAGGACATGCCGCGCTACGTCGCGCTGCGCCATCCGGGACGCTACGGCGTGATCGCCGTCACCTGGGCGCTCGAAGCGATCTTTCGGCTGCTCGCGCGCCGCTGCGACGTGATCGTCGTCGGTCCCGAGCTGGCCCACCACTATCGCCACGCGCGACGGCTGCTGGAGCTGACCGTCTCACTCGTCGAGGCGACCGCGATCGTCTCACCGGCGGTCGCCCGGGAGCGCGACTACGACGGCGAGCTCACGCTGCTCAGCGTCGGTCGCCTCGATGCCGAGAAGGATCCGCTCGCGCTCGCCGAGGTGCTCGCCGAGCTCGCGACCGCCGAGCCGGGACGCTGGCGACTGCAGGTCGCCGGCGAGGGTCCGCTGCGCGACGCGCTCGCCGCCCGCCTGACCCAGCGCGGCATCGCCGAGCGCGCCGAGCTGCTGGGCTACCTCCCGCTGCCCGCGCTCGGCGCGCGCTATCGCGCCTGTCACGTGCTGCTTCACCTGTCGAGCACCGAGGGCCTGCCGCAGGTCCTCTTCGAGGCCTTCGCCGCCGGGCTGCCGGTGATCGCCAGTGCGGTGGGCGGGATCCCCGCCGCCGTCGGCGATGCCGCCGTGCTGATCGAGCCTGGCGATGTGCGCGGGGCGATCCGCGCGGCGCGCGCGATCGCCGCCGACTCCCAGCTGCGCGAGCGGCTGATCGACGGTGGCCTGGCACTCGCGCGGCGCCACACGCTCGAGTCGGAGTGCGAGCGTGTCGCGAGCTTCCTGCGCGGGGGAGCGCCCGCTGAGCCCGCCACAGGGATGCCCGCCGCGGGGACGCCCGCTGAGGCCGCCGCAGGGACGCCCGCCGCGGGGGTCGCTCCGTGACGCGCGTGATGATCACCGACGGCGAGGATCGTGCGGTCCTGGCCGCCTGTCGCAGCCTCGCCGGCGCGGGCTATGCGGTCGGCGTGGTGGCGTCGAGCTCGCCCGCCGCCAGCCACTGGTCGCGCAGCTGTGCCGAGCGTCTGCGCGCAACCAGCCCACGCATCGACGCGGCGCGGTTCATCGACGACCTGTCCGCGCTGCTCGCACGCCGCAGCTACGCGACCTTGATCGTCGGCACGGACACCTCGCTGCTGGCGATCTCGCGCGGCCGCGCGCGGCTGGAGCAGCTGACGCGCCTGGGGCTCCCACCCCACGAGGTTGTGGAGCGCTGCCTGCAGCGCGACGCGCTCGCCGCGGCGACCGCTGGCACCGACCTGGCAGGCGCGGCGGCGGTGCGCTGCCGCTCGCTGCCCGAGGCGCTCGCCGCCGCGCGCGATCTCGGGCTGCCGGCACTGGTCAAGGCCCCGGCGACCGTCCGCGTCGTCGGCGACACGATCCAGCCCGACGCCGACAGCATCGCGGTCGCGGACGAGCGCGCGTTGGCCGCGGCCATCCCCGCCAACGGCGAGGAGTTCCTCGTGCAACAGATGTTGCAGGGAGAGCCCCACTCCTTCGGCGGCGTGGCCGCGGACGGGCGGTTGATCGCCGTAGCGCTCTCGCGCTACCGGCGTACCTGGCCACCGCACGCCGGCAATGCCGCCTTCAGCGAAACCGTCGCCCTGCCGCCCGAGCTCGAGCGTGACGTCGAGCGCCTGGTCGCCAATCTCGGCTGGGAGGGGCTCTTCGAAGTCGAGCTGATGCGCACGGCCGATGGGCGCTTCGTGCCCTTCGACTTCAACCCCCGACCCTATGGCTCGATGGCGCTCGCCGGCGCCGCCGGCGCATCGCTGACGGCGATCTGGTGCGACTGGCTGCTGGCGGACCAAGACGCGCTCCGGCGCAAGGGTGTGGTTCGAGCCCGTCCGGGCCGTCTGTATCGTTGGGAAGATGCCGACTTGCGTCACCTCGTCTGGCAGTTGCGTCGCGGGCACTATCGCGCCGCAACGGCCACGGCAAGGCCGCGGCGCGGCGTCGTGCACCCGCACTTCCAGCTCGCGGACCCGGCGCCGCTGCTGGCCCGCGTGCTGCAGCTCGTCGGCCGCAGGCTTGGCAGCCGTCGCGGCCGCCTGAGCGATACCCGTTCCACCCCAAACAAGGCCCGTCGATGACCAGCTCCCAGATGTCGATGACCGGCGCCAGCATGCGACCCGACTGCGCGGTCGTGGTGATCGGCGCCGGCCCCTACGGACTTGCGACCGTTGCCCACCTCCGTGCCGCCGGCGTGCACACGCGCGTGCTGGGCGAGCCGATGGAGTTCTGGCACCAGCAGATGCCGGTCGGCATGCTGCTGCGCTCGTCCAAGCGCGCCTCGAGCATCTCCGACCCGCAACGCCTGCTGACGCTCGACCACTACGCCCGCGAGCGCGGCGCGGCGCTGTCGACGCCGCTGACGCTGCAGGAGTTCCTCGACTACGGACACTGGTTCGCCGAGCGCGTGGCACCTGACGTCGACCGTCGCCGCGTGACGCAGCTGGAGCAGGCCCCGGGCGGCCTTGCGCT
This sequence comes from uncultured Solirubrobacterales bacterium, assembly GCA_963795555.1. Classification (GTDB taxonomy): domain Bacteria; phylum Actinomycetota; class Thermoleophilia; order Solirubrobacterales; family Solirubrobacteraceae; genus CAWCHZ01. The sequence goes on along the minus strand of CAWCHZ010000002.1, from coordinate 2,002,491 downwards.
GACGCTCGCTGACGGCGAGCGGCTGACCGCCCAGCGCGTCGTGGTGGCCACGGGGCTGGCGCCCTTCGCCGCCCGCCCCGCGCCGCTGCGCGATCTGCCGGCCGAGCTCGTCAGCCACAGCTGCGAGCACCGCGAGCTGGGACGCTTCGCGGACTCCCGGGTCGCGGTGATCGGCGCCGGCCAGAGCGCGCTTGAGTCAGCGGCGCTGCTGCACGAGGCCGGCGCCAAGGTCGAGGTGATCGCCCGCACGCCGGCGATCCGCTGGCTCACCGGCCGCGGACGCTTCTCCAAGGGCTTTCCGCCGATCCCGCTGGCCCCCACCGATGTCGGCGGTCGGGCGTCCGGCTGGATCACCGCCGCCCCCGACGTCTTCCGGCGCATGCCGCTCAGCCGACAGCCATCGATCGCCTACAAGTGCACGCGCCCCGCGGGCGCCGACTGGCTGCGCTCGCGCATGGAGAGCGTGTCGATCACGACCTCGCGCAGCGTGGTGACGGGTGAGGCGCGCAACGGCGGCGTCCGGCTGAGCCTCGACGACGGCAGCCAGCGCGACGTCGATCATGTCCTGCTGGGGACCGGCTACGAGATCGATGTCGCGCGCTATCCCTTCATCGGCCAAGAGCTGCTGGCGCGGCTTGCCGTCAAGGGTGGCTACCCTGTGCTGCGGCCGGGCCTGGAGTCCTCGCTCGCCGGACTGCACTTCGTCGGCGCGCCAGCCGCAATCTCCTTCGGTCCGGTCATGCGCTTCGTCGTCGGCAGCTGGTTCGCCGCCCCCTCCGTGGCGCACGCCGCACGTGGGCGCCGCCAACCACCGATCCGCTTCTCCTTCTGACCCCCGCGAGACCGCCCATCGTCACCCCCACCGACCCCCTCCTCGCCGACGGCCTGCGCGGCGCCGCCGCCCGCTCGCGTGCCACGCTGCTCGGCAGCCTGGCGCGTTGCGTGCCCGCAGACGACGCGGCCAGCGCGGCGACCAACGGCGCCGGTGTGGCCAACGGCGCCGTGGCGGTCAACGGCGCCGTAAACCACGCGGCCACTGGCACGGTCAACGGCGCCGCCGGCGACGCGGGTCACCCCTCCAACGCGCGCGCTGTGACCCACGCCTCAAACGGCGCCAGCGCCGCCGCCGGCGCCGTGCCGAGCGTTGCCGAGCTGCGCCAGCGCTTCCCGCGCGTGGCGATCAGCCATGAGTGGCTGACGATCCCCGGGGGCTCCGAGAAGGTCGTGATGGCACTGCTCGAGCTGTTCCCGCAGGCCGAGATCTTCACCTCGATCTACGACCCGGCCCCGTGGCCACCGGCGATCACCTCGCGACCCGTGCACGTCTCGTTCCTGGACCGAATTCCCGGCGCGCGCTCAGCTTATCCGCGCCTGCTGCCGATGATGAACGCAGCGTTCGAGTCCTTCGACCTCAGCGGCTTCGACCTCGTGATCTCAAGCAACCACGCCTGCGCCAAGAACGTGCGCACCGCAGCGGGCACGCCGCACGTCTGCTACTGCCACACGCCAATGCGCTACGCCTGGGAGCCGGGCTTTCTCGGCGGGGAGTCGCTGGGGACGCTGTCACGCGCACTGCTGCCCGCGGTCGCTGCGCACCTGCGCCGCACCGACCTCGTCGCCGCCCAGCGGCCCGACCGCTTCATCGCCAACTCCCATCACGTCGCGGCGCGGATCGCGCGCTACTACGGGCGCGAGGCCGATGTCGTGCACCCGCCGATCGATGTCGCCCCACTGCTGGGCAGGCGTCGCGACCCGCAGGACTACTACCTCGCGCTGGGCCGCGTCGTGCCATACAAGCGCGTCGACGCCGCGGTGGCGGCCTGCGAGCGCCTCGGGCGACCGATCAAGGTCGCCGGCGAGGGTCGCGGGCTCGACGCCGTGCGCGCCGTCGCGGGCCCGAACACCGAGCTGCTCGGCTACGTCGACGACGACACGGCCATCGAGCTGCTCGCCGGTGCCCGCGCGCTGCTGTTCCCCGGCGAGGAGGACTTCGGGATGGTTCCGGTGGAGGCGCAGGCCGCCGGCACCCCCGTGATCGCCTATGGCGTCGGTGGCGCACGCGAGACCGTGATTGATGGCCGGACGGGCGTGCTCTACGATGACCCGACGGTAGACGGGCTCTGCCAGGCGATCCTCGCGTTCGAGCAGTTGAGCTTCGATGACGCGGCGCTGCGCGAGAACGCCGCGCGCTTCGGGCCCGAACGGTTTCGACGCGCCATTGCAGGGCTCGTGATCGACGCCGCGAACACCGTGGGCGCGGCCGCGAACACCGTGGGCGCCGCCTAATGATCCACAACGCTCCCGTCCCAGCCGCATGACGCTCGACAGCGCACCCCAACCCCAGGATGATCAGTCGGGGCTGCTCAACGCCTGGCGCGTGATCCGCGAGCGCTGGTGGATCGTCGCGCTGGCGGCGATCGTCTGCGCGGCCGCGGCGATCGGGCGTGCGGCGACGACGACCAAGCAGTACTCGGCGACATCCAAGCTGCTGCTCCAGCAGTCCAACCTGGCCAGCGCGATCGGCAACACGAACCTCTTCCCGTCCTCGATCGACCCCCAGCGCACCGCCACGACGGACATCCTGCTGCTGACCTCGGCCGACGTCGGGCAGGCCGTCCGCTACGCGCTGCACACGCCGGAGTCGGTCAGCGACCTGCTCTCGCAGGTCAGCGTCTCCTCCGAGCAGAACACCGACGTCCTGGACATCACCGTCAAGGACTCCAGCCCGACCCAGGCAGCCGCGATCGCCAACGCCTTCGCCTCGCAATACGTCGTCGTGCGCCAGAACGCCAACCGCCAGCTGGTCATCAACGCCGAGAACTACGTCCGCCAGCGGATCGCGGCACTCGCGCCGACCGACACCGTCGACCGCACCGAGCTCGACTCCGACCTGCAGAAGCTGACCTCGCTGGAGTCGGTGCAGACCGGCGATGCCCAGGTCGTGCAGCGCGCGGCGCCGCCGAGCTCGCCCTCCTCACCGGCGCCCAAGCGCGACGCGCTGCTGGGGCTGCTGCTGGGGCTCGGGCTGGGGACCGCGCTGGCGTTCCTGCTGGACTTCATCGACCGACGCGTCAAGACGGTCGAGGACTTCGAGCGGCTCTACGGCATGCCGGCGCTCGTCGGCATTCCCGAGCAGTCGCTGCGCGAGCGCCGCCCGGCGCTGCGCTCGGCGACGTTCGAGCCCTTCCGCATCCTGCGCACCGCGATGACGCTGACCGCGGTCGATCGGCCGGTCAAGGTGGTCGTGATCACGAGCGCGGTTCCCGGCGAGGGCAAGACGTCGGTGGCCGTCAACCTCGCCCGCGCCGCCGTCGCGTCGGGCGACCGCGTCGTCCTCGTCGAGGCGGATATGCGCCGGCCGTCGCTGCATCGCCACGTGCGCATCGACCGCGCCGCCGGCGGCCTGACCAACGCCGTCGTCACCAAGCAGCCGGTCGAGAGCCTGCTGCAGTACGAGGAGATCGGCCGCCAGTCGCTGGCGATCCTGCCGAGCGGGCCGCCCCCGCCCGGCACGACCGACATCATGCGCAGCCAGGCCGTCGGACACGTGCTCAACGAGCTCGCCAGCCGCGCGGACCTGGTGATCATCGACGCTCCGCCGCTGCTGGCGGTCGCCGACGCCCAGGTGCTCGTCGCCCGGCCGGAGATCGACTTCGTGCTGATCGTCGGACGCGCCTACTTCACCAAACGCGATCAGGTGCGCCGCGCGCGCGGCGTGCTCGTGCAGCGCAAGATCGATCACACCGGCATGGTCGTTAGCGGCCTGCGCGACTCGACGATCTACGAGTACTACGGCCTCCCCGACGAGAAGTCGAGCGATGAGCCGTTGATCGAGCGCCCGTCCAGCAACGGCGGACGCGGCGCGGACATTCCCGATACGGAGCGTACGCAAGCGTGAGCACCACAACCCTGGTTACCGGCGGAGCCGGCTACATCGGCGCGCTCGCAGTCAACGAGCTGCGCGAGGCGGGCCATCAGGTCCGTGTCCTGGATGCGCTGATCCACGGTCAGGAGGACATCGCCCAGAGCCTGGAGCGCGACGGCGTCGAGCTGATTCGCGGCGACATCCAGGATGACGACGCGCGCCGCGCGGCGCTGCAGGGCGCCGACGCGGTCGTGCACCTCGCCGCGATCGTCGGCGACCCCGCCTGCGCGCGCGATCCCGAGCTGTCCCAGGCGGTCAACGTCGGCGGCAGCCAGGCGCTCGTGCGCGACGCCCAGGCGGCCGGCGTCAAGCGCCTTGTGTTCGCGTCCACCTGCTCCAACTACGGCCGCATGGCCGACCCGACCGTGCCGATCACCGAGGAGGGCGAGCTGCGCCCGGTGTCCCTCTACGCCGAGCAGAAGGTCGGCATCGAGCAGGCGCTGCTCGGGCACCCGCAGAACGGTCTCGTCACCACCTGCCTGCGCTTCGCGACCGTCTACGGCGTCGCGCCGCGGATGCGCTTCGATTTGACCGTCAACGAGTTCACCCGCGACCTCTGGGCCGACCGCCAGCTCGAGGTCTTCGGCGAGCAGTTCTGGCGCCCCTACATTCACGTGCGTGACGCCGCCCGCGCGGTGCGCACGGTCCTCGACGCGCCCGCCGACGTGGTCGGCGGCGAGGTCTTCAACGCCGGTCGGTCGGGCGAGAACTACCGCAAGCTCGACATCGTCGGCGCCGTCCAGGCCGAGACCGACCGGGGCGAGGTGAGCTACGTGCATCGCGATGAGGACCCGCGCGACTACCAGGTCAGCTTCGACAAGATCCGCTCGGTGCTGGGCTTCGAGACCCTCATGACGGTTCCCGATGGCATCCGCGAGGTCATCGCCGCGCTGGACGCCGGTCGCTTCGCAGATCCGTTTGCCGCCCGCTACCGAAACATTCCCTGAGATCCCGCTGTTCGACCTGCGCCTCGAGGCCGAGGACCTCGAGGCGGTCGCGGCGACGCTGCGCAGCGGCTGGCTGACGCTGGGTCCACGTACGGCTGCGTTCGAGCAGGCGTTCGCCGAGCATCTCGGCGTGCGCCACGCCGTCGCCGTCTCGAGCTGCACTGCGGCGCTGCACCTGGCCTACCTGGGGGCGGGGGTTGGAGCGGGCGACGAGGTGATCGTCCCGTCGATGACCTTTGCGGCGACCGCCACGGCCGCCGTCTACTGCGGCGCGCGACCGGTCTTCGCGGAGATCCTCGGCCAGCACGACCTCAGCCTCGACCCGACCGATGTCGAGCGTCGGATCACCAAGCGCACGAAGGCGGTCTGCGTCGTGCACTTCGCCGGCTACCCAGCCGCCGTGCGCGAGCTGCGCGAGCTCTGCGACGCCCATGGCCTGGCACTGATCGAGGACGCGGCACACGCCCCCAGCGCCACGCGCGACGGGCGCAAGCTGGGCACCTTCGGCCTCGCCGGCGCGTTCTCGTTCTTCTCCAACAAGATCCTCTCGGTCGGGGAGGGCGGGCTGCTGGCGACCGATGACGACGAGGTGGCCGCGCGGGCGCGTCTGCTGCGCTCGCAGGGGATGACCTCGGGCACGTGGGATCGCCACTCCGGCCGCACCGACACCTACGACGTCGTCGCGCTGGGCTACAACTATCGCCTCGACGAGCCGCGCGCGGCGCTGCTGCTCTCGCGGCTGCCGCGGATGGCCCAGGACATCGAGCGGCGGCGCGCGCTGATCGTCCGCTACCGCGAGCTGCTCGGCGCGCTCGACGGCCTGGCAGTGCCCTTCCGCGACGAGGACGTCGCCGACTCGGCCTGCTATGTGATGCCGGTGATGCTCGAGGACCCTGCCCGCCACGTGCCCTTCCGCGCGTTCCTGCGCGAGCGCGGCATCCAGACCAGCCTCTTCTACCCCGCCGTGCACCGCTTCGCGGTCTACCGCCGCCTGCTGGGCGACATCTCGCTGCCGCGCACCGAGCTGGCCGCCGGCACCGAGGTGACGATCCCGCTCTATCCGCACATGACCGAAGCCGAGCAGGACCGCGTGGTGGAGACGATCGAGGAGGGCCTGCGCCTGTGAGCGAGTGGGTCGTCCCGCTGACCGACATCGCGATGCCCGAGGAGGACGTCGAGGCGGTGCTCGACTGCCTGCGCTCCGGCTGGCTGACGATGGGCCCGCGCACCGCCGAGCTGGAGTCGGCGTTCGCCGAGTACGTCGGCTGCGAGCACGCGATCGCCGTGTCGAGTGGCACCGCCGCGCTGCAGATCGCCGTCCTGGCGGCGGGGCTCGGGGCAGGCGACGAGATGATCGTGCCAGCGCTGACGTTCGTCGCGAGCGCCAACGCCGCCCGCTATGCGGGCGCGCACCCGGTGCTGTGCGACATCGTCGGCCCGCACGACCTCAACGTCGATCCCGCCGATGTCGCGGCGCGCATCACGCCGCGCACGCGAGCAGTGATGGCCGTCCACTTCTGCGGCTATCCGGCCGACGTGCTGGCGCTGCGCGAGCTCTGTGACGCCCACGGGCTGCTGCTGCTGGAGGACTGCGCCCAGGCCGTCGGCGCGTTCGCCGAGCCGGGCGGGCGGCGGGTCGGCGCGATCGGCGACGTCGGCTGCTTCAGCCTCTTCAGCAAGAAGCAGCTCTGCGTCGGCGAGGGCGGCATGATCACGACCAACGATCCGGAGATCGCCCGCAAGGCCCGCCTGCTGCGCTCGCACGCGATGACCAGCGTCACCTGGGATCGTCACCGCGGCCACGCCGACAGCTACGACATCGTCGACATCGGCTTCAACTACCGCATCGACGAGCCACGCGCGGCGCTTGCGCTCAGTCGCCTGCCGCGGCTCGAGCGCGATCTGGAGTCGCGGCGCGCGTCGGTGCGGGCCTACCGCGAGCGACTGGCCGCGATCCCGGGGCTGAGCGTGCCGTGGTCCGACGAGCAGGTCGAGCGCTCGTCGCACTTCGCCTTCCCCGTGCTGGTCGATCGCGGGCGCTCGCGCGATGAGTTCCGCGTCGCGTTGCGCGAGCACGGCGTGCAGACGACCTGGTATCCCGCGCTGCACCGCTTCACGGACTACCGTGCGCTGGTCGGCGAGCTCTCGCTGCCGCGCGTCGAGGACGCCGCCGAGCGCCACTGCGCGCTGCCGTTGAGCGCGTCGCTGACCCCAGCCGAGCTGGACCTCGTCGTCGACGCGGTCGATGCGGCGTTGCGCGAGCCGGTCGCCGGCTGAGGCGTGCGGCTGAGGGGCCGCCGGCGCTCAGCCCGCCGCGCTGACCGCTCCGTCCGCCAGCCGCGCCCCGAACGCCGCCATCGCCTCCTCGATGAAGCGCTCGGTCGCGGCCAGATAGGGCCGGAAGCCGAGCTCCTGGCCGCGCACGAACGCCCGCTCGACCCGCGCCGCGGTCGCGGCCTGATCGGTCAGCGTGCGCGCGAGCGCCGCGGCGGCGCCCTCGAAGTCACGGATCTCGAAGTAGAGCGCGTGCTCGTCCGGCGCCAGCATCTCCGGGATGCCACCGGTCCGCGACGCGACGACGGGCACGCGTGCCAACGCGGCCTCGGTCGCGACCAGCGGCGCGGGCTCCTGCCAGACCGAGGGGATGATCATCGCGTGCGCACCGGCGAGCACGGCGCGCAGCTGCTCGCTGTCGAGCCGCCCGCGCCGCTCGACGCGCTCGGCGATGCCCAGCTGCGCAGCGAGCGCGTCGAGCTCTGCGACGAAGCGCTCGTCGCCGGCGCCCGCGACCACCAGCCGGGCCTCGATGCCGTGACGGTCGCGCAGCGTCGCCAGGGCGCGGTAGGCGACATCGGGTCCCTTCTCCGCCGCCAGCCGCCCGCTCAGCAGGATCGTCGGCTCAGCGCTGGGGTTGCGCGCCAACCCCAGGAAGCGCTCGGACTGGTGGGTGGCCGGATAGATCTTGCGCTCGAGGATCAGCTCGAAGCAGGCCGGCGCCGGCGCCAGGTTGCGCACGAGGTCGCTGTTCCAGCAGACGGCGGCGCGCGCGACCGCGTCGACGTCGAGCCGCAGCGCCGGCAGGCGGTTGACCGCGCGAATCAACCCCGCCCAGACGCGTCGCAGGCCACGGTCGCCGGGATAGAGATGGCGCATGAACTGGTCATGCCGGTAGATCGACGCGAACCAGTGCTCGCAGACGCGAAATGCCAGCGGCAGGGCGGAGGCGTCGAGGATCCGCAGCGCTGCCTGGGGTATCTGCGCGCCGTTCCAGACGTAGATCAGATCCGGCTGAAAGGACTCCAGCGCCTGTCGCGCGACGCCCGCTGCGCGCAGGCTGGCGATCGGCGCGGTCAGCGAGTCGCGCATGCGGTGATGGAGGAAGGGCAGCGTCCGCTGCACCCACGGTTGATCGGGCAGATGACCGTCGACGCGCTGATCGGGCAGGCCGGCGGCGACCGGGTGATCGGAGGTCAGCACCAGGACCTCGTGGCGCTCGCGCAGGCGCTCCACCACGTCGGCGCATTCGACCTCGTAGCCACCGCGCACCGCCGGCGGATACAGCGTGCTGATCACCAGGATGCGCAAGCGGGCGACAGTGTAGAACCTCTTTCGCCAAGCCGATGACCAGCGAGCACCCGGACGCCCATCCCCTTGCCGGCCTGCGCCTGGCGGTTGCGACGACCGGCGATCCGACCAACGTTGAGATTCACTCGGGCGCGCCGGCCGGCGTCATCGACGGCCTGCGCACGCTTGGCGCCGAGGCGCTGCCGGTTGCGGTGCGCCTGCCCGCGCCGCTCGCGCGCGCCGCGACGCTGGCGGGTGCCGGGCTGCGTCTCCGTCCTGGCGATGCCACCCACCCGCTGGACGCGTTGCGACGCCATCTGCCGGCCGCAGCGGCCAGCCCGATGCTCGCCACGCTGGCGGCGCTGCGAGCCCAGGCGAGCTTGCGGGGAGCCGGCCAGCTCGAGGGAGCTGTCCAGCATGGCTGCGAATACCGCCTGGCGTGGGGCGTGCCGTTCGTGACCTTCGAGGACTCCACCTTCGCCCAGGCGCTCGCCGCCTATCCCTGGCCCTGGCTGCGCGAGCAGCCTGAGCGCGCCCTGGCACGGATGCACGGGCGCCAGCGCAGGATCTACCACGAGGCGCGCGCCTGCTGCACGATGAGCGCCTGGGCCGCTCGCAGCATCGTCGAGGACTACGGCGTCCCGGCCGAGAAGGTCCACGTCGTCGGTATCGGCTGCAACGCGCGGGCGCGACAGCAGCCTCGCGACTGGTCCCGACCACGCTTTCTGTTCGTCGGCAAGGACTGGGAGCGCAAGAACGGGCCGGCGGTCCTCAGCGCCTTCGCGGCCGTGCGCGCGCAGCTGCCCGGGGCCCAGCTCGACGTCGTCGGCGGGCATCCGCCGATCGACGCGCGCGGCGTCGTCGGGCATGGCCGCCTGGACCTTCGTCGCGAGCAGCATCGCCGCATGCTCGAGGAGCTCTTCGCGCAGGCGACGTGCTTCGTGATGCCGTCGCGGCACGAGCCCGGCGGGATCGTCTACGCCGAGGCGGCAGCGGCCGGCGTCGCGAGCATCGGCACGACGGCTGGCGGCGCCGCCACCGTGATCGGCGACACCGGCCGCCTGGTGGACCCCGATGATCTAGACGCGCTGACCGACGCGATGCGCGAGCTCACCGACCCGGCGCTCGCCGAGCGTCTTGGCGCCCGTGCCCGCGAGCGCGCCGCGCTGTTCAGCTGGCGCGCCGTGACCGAGCGGATCATCCGTGCGCTGGCGTTGCCCGGCATCCCGCTCGACGGGCTCGCCGAGTTCCTGCCGGGCTGAGCCACGGCCCGAGCCGTGCATGACGGGCTCGGCCCCACGGTCAGGCGGATCAGACGTTCAGCGAGGCGTCGTCGGTCGCCACGCCGATCACACGCGCCACACGGACGAGATCAGCGTCGTAGGCCAGCAGTGTCGCGCTCCGGCGCCACGCCACTGCCGCGATCATGCAATCCACCATCCCGCGCGGTGTGACCCCCGCGGCACGGCAGCGTCGGTAGATCCGCACCGCGCCCGCGAAGTCAGCCGCCGCGTCGAAGCGCAGCAGCTCGAAGCGCAGCAGCATTCGCTGCAGGTCGGCCTCTCGCCGGTCGTCGCGCGCGCCCGCCACCACCTCCATGACGACCGGCTCGGTGACGGCCAGCGGACCTCCAGTCTCGATCAGCTCCACCAGCCGCCGGTCCACCGAGCTGTCGGTGGCCCGGTCGTACTCGACCCAGGCCGAGGTATCAGCGAGGATCACGCCGCGACGAGGGCAACGGCGGCACGGGGTGCTCGCCAGCCGTCCGCGGCGACGCACCCTCCGGCGGAGCAGCTTCCGGCGGCACGCCTTGCGGCGGGACGTCGCCAGACAGCTCACCGATCGCATGGGCGCCACGCATCCCCAGCGCCTCGTCCCGTGTCATCGGCTGGCCGGCGAGGTGGCGCAGCGCAAGATCGACGGCCGCGGTCTTGGTAGGCAGGCCGTAGCGTGCCATCACGACGTCGATAGCGTCCGCGTCGATCTCGATGTTCGTTCTCACCCTGGCCATGCCCGGAACTATACACCAACTACGTGTACGGATCCACGTGCCGCGCCGGGGCGTCGGTCGCGACTACAACGTCGAGTAGGCGCTCTGCACCACGCCCAGGGCGGGCTTGGGCGTCCAGCTGCCGAAGTGCTCGAGCCCGAACTGCGGCTGGTTGGTCGAGTAGTTGTTGGAGAACTCGCGCAGGCAGTAGGGGAACACGGCGCGGATGAACGAGAGCCGCGAGCGGATCTGGGTGAAGAGGTCCGCGTAGTAGGACGCCTGCTGGACCTCGCTGACGCTGTAGGTCGACCAGCCCACCTCGGTGATCCACTCGGGCTTGTCGACCCCGTGCGCCAGGAACTTGGCGCGGATGTCGTCCACGCGCTGGAAGGACCAGTTGCTCTGGGAGGTCGGGATGCTCGGGTCGGCGCCATAGGGGTGGACGCTGATGCCGTCGACGTACTGGCCGATGTCCGGCACCGCGCTGAACATCGCATCGATCCAGTTCGAGCCGCCTTCGGTCGGCGCCGTGTCGGCGGCGATCAGGAGCCGCGCACCGGGATTGACCTGCTTGGCGGCGATCGCCGCGGCATCGTAGAGACGGGCGTACTTGGCGGCGTTGGAGCCACCCGGCATCGTGTAGTTGAAGTAGGGCTCATTCCAGAGCTCGAACCAGGACAGGTTGGCTGACGTCCCCGGCCCGTAGCGCTGCACCGCGGCGCGCACGAACGCGGCGTAGCCGGCGGTGTCGTCCACCGACGACCAGCTCGGCACGTAGCCCATGACCGGCAGCACGGTCAGGCCCTTGGCCTTGGCGACGGCGATCACGTTGTCGAAGCTCGACCAGTTGAAGACGCCGGGCGCCGGCTCCACGCTCGCCCAGGAGAGATCCTCACGGTCCCACGTCGCCCCGGCCGCGACGCCTTCGCCTGCGACCTGCGGCGCCTGGGCGCCCCAGCCGCCAAGGCCCATGACCATGCCCTTGACGAACGGGACGGTGGAGGCAGCGGTTGACGGCGCGGGCGCGGGCGCGGAGGCGGGCTGTGGCTTCTTGAGCGCCGCGTAGGCGATCGTCACTTCACGCGACCAGCGGGCACCCGGGACGGCGACACGGACGCCGTAGTGGACATGGCGACCGGGCACCGCACGGGGCCTAAGGTGGGTCCCGCGCACGATCCGGTAGCGGGTTTGGCGGCGATCCCGCCCGACCGTCACGGCGAGCACATAGGTGTGTGCACCGGCGATCTGCCACCAGCGCAGGGTGTTGCGACGAACGCCCAGCGCCGGGGCCACGTGCAACGCCACCCAGCGCGACGTGTGGGCGTATACGTGGGAGGAGGGGCGATGCGAGCCGGAAACGTGATGCGCGCCCGCTTGGCGCGCGCTGGCCAGCGCGGCCGTTGGCAGCACGACCGACGGCAGGGCAACCAGCAGCGCCAGCGTGCCGGCGAGCGCGCCGAGGCGGCGGTGGATGAGGCCGGTGCCCGAGCGTCCGGCGCGGCGATCTACAACCAGCGAGCGTTGGCGAATCAAGATCAGACTCCTTCGGCAGCCGGGCCATCTCCGGGAGACCCCTGGCTTTGCGACCCCGCCTCGCGACGGGTGTGCCTTTGTCGGGATCGGGCGGGCCGCGACCCGACCGAGACTTCCTTGCTTGGCTAGTTGATCGGCCGCTGCGCGAGCCGATCTGCGTCGGCATGGACACCGCTGGACGTTCGTTCGGGTCGCGGCCGACCGGCTGCAAGCGTCGTTTCAGGCGCTGCAAGCGCCGGGTCAGGCGCCGAGAGCGCCGTGTCAGACACCGCAAGCGCCGTGTCAGGCGCCGCGAGGTCCTAGCGCTCGACGCGGTCGACGTCGCCCTGGGCGTGCGCTTGGATGCGCGACGTCTGCTCGCCGATCGCATAGGCGGCGCCGAGCAGCAGCATCAGGAAGGTCATCATCTCCAGCTGCCAGAAGACGAAGTCGGTGAAGCCCTGCACGAGCATCGTCGTCAGCACTCCCAGCGAGCCGACCGCCCAGCCGGCCACTAGCGCGTTGGCTCGTTGCACGCGGCTGCGCGTCGCGCGCAGCAGCCGGCGAATCGCGCCGGCCGCCAGCCAGAGGAAGGCCAGCAGGCCGATCGGCCCGAGCGAGAGGTAGCCCTCGAGGAAGATGTCGTGCGCGTGCGTGAGGTTCTGCTCGAGCAGCGGGATTGGCGAGTGATGGGCCGTGATCACGCCAAAGGTGAGCGGGCCGACGCCGGTCAGCGGGTACTGCCCGATGATCGTGAAGGCATCGTGGTAGATCAGCTGGCGACCGGTCTCCGTGCCCGGCTGCAGCAGCTGCTGGAAGCGCGCGGCATAGGCCGCCCGCTGGGACTCCGGCACCCGCGGAACGGCGACGAACACGATCACGACGACCGCCAGCACGATCATGAGCACCGGCAGCACGGCCCGTCGCGCCAGCATCAGCGCGAGGATCACGAGGATCGCCACCGCGAGCGCCAGCAGCGCACCGCGCGACAGCGTCACCGCCAGGCCGGCGATGCCGATCGGCACGGGCCCCAGCACGACGATTGGGCCCAGCGGCAGCTGGCGCCAGGCGTAGGCACCGACGCCGAGCAGCAGCACGATGCCCGCGGCGAGATAGGCCCCGAGGATGTTGGGATGCTCGAAGAGCCCGTTCACACGGTTGCCCTCGAAGGTGGGCGCCAGCGGACCGGGCGCGTGCCCGGTCGTCTGCAACAGCGCGAGCAGTCCGGCGCCCGTGAGCGAGATGGCGACGAGGATGATCATGACGCGCAGGTCGCGCTCGGGATGCAGCGCCGCCGCCGCGGCCATGCCGGCGAACATCGGCATGATCAGGCCGAACACCATCCGCCCCAGCGAGGCGCTGGTGTCGGGGCCGGCGAGCGCGCCGATCACCGCGCCGAAGACCATCACGCAGAGCGGCATCAAGAAGCCACGCGGGAGCCGCAGCCTGCGGGTGAAGAAGCCGTAGAGGACCAACAGGATGATGCTCACGAGCAGGAAATGGGTCGTGTGCATCTCGACCCCCAGCCCGACCTTGGTCTTGAATGGGAAGGGCAGGATCAGCACCAGCACGCACAGCGCGATGCTGAGGTCGGCCAGCGCGGCCAGCGCGCCGAGCCCCGCGACCACCACCCAGATGACCTTCAGCGCCCCGTAGCGGTCGCTGAGATGGGTCGCCTCGACGCCGGCGGCGAGCAGGACCGGCAGCGCGAGCAGGAACGCGATCACGTCCCGGCGCGCCTCGGGCGCGCGTCGGCGGCGCCTGTGCGGCCAACGCCGACGGAGGGCGACGGTGCTCATCGGTCGCTCGCCGAGCCGCCTTGCTGCACGCTCGCAGGATAGTCGGCCGCGCCCACCCCATCGCGCACCTCGCCCGATGCGCCGCCCTCACCCCGGCCGCCGTGGCGAGCAGCCGCGAACAGGCGCTCGGCCTGGGCGCAGACGACCGGCATGTCGTAGACCGCGACCGCGCGACGGCGCGCCTCCGCGCCCTCGCTGGCGACGCGCTCGGGCTGCTCGACGTAGCCGCGCAGCACCGCGGTCAGCGCCGCCGGATCGTTCTCGGGCTCAGTGATCGCGCCGATTCCCGGGACGATGATGTCGGCGACGCCCTCCGGCCCGGTCGCCACGCAGGGGCGCTCGGCCAGCATGCCGAGCAGCACGGCGCGCGGAGCCCCCTCGGTGGGGCTTGGACAGAAGACGAGGACATCGAGCGCCGACAGGACCTCGGCGATGTCTCCGCCCGGCGTCGCGAGGAAGTGGGCGCGCTCGCCGAGCGGGCGTGCTCGCTCGCGCAGCGCCGCCTCCGTCTCGCCCTCGCCCGCGAGCAGCAGGTGCACGTCATCGGGCAGCGCGCGGACGGCGTCGATCACCACGTCGTTGCGCTTCTTGGGGTGAAAGCGCGAGATGCAGCCGACGACGAATGCCTGTGGCGGTATGCCGAGCTGCGCCCGGCGGCGCTCGCGACCCGCGGCGGTGAAGCCGATCTGCTCGGTGCGCATCGCGTTGGGCAGGTAGACGATCCGCTCGGCGGGAATTCCGACGTCCGTCAGCGAGCGCTTGGTGCCGGCCGAAACGGCGATGATCAGATCGGCCTGGCGGGCCGCGTCGAGGAACGCCAACCGCGGCAGGCCGTGGCGCAGCGGAAAGGGCACCGGGCCCCATTCGGCCCAGACGAGCGCTGGGCGCAGCCGGCGTGGCAACCAGCGCGCCATCAGCTGCTCCTTCTTGTAGTGAACGAGCAGCACGTCGTAGGGGTGTTCGCGCTCGAGCGCGCGCCGCAGCGCGCGCACCCGTGCTGGCCAGCTGAGCATCAGGGCGCGCCAGGAGCGCAGGGAGAGCTTGGGGCCGACGTCCAGCGGGCGCACCGGGACGGCGGTGTCGCGTCCGATGCGCGGCTCGTTGGACAGCATCACCGCCTCGTGGCCGCGCTCGATCAGGCCGTCGAGCAGCTCGACGGCGGCGAACTCCGCGCCGCCCAGCCCGGAGGTTGACATCACGCTGACGATCTTCATCGCTGGCTCCTCGATCCTCGCTGATGCTTCGACATCAAGGCGCGATCGCCCTCCCGGGCGGCGCCGGCCCTGGTGCGCGACGTCATGGCGCGATCGCCCTTCCAAGCGCCTCCACGGAGTACTCGCGCTCGGCCAGAGCGCGACCGGCGCGCGCGATCCCATCCGCTCCGTCGCGCAGCACCGCGACCAGCTTCTCGGCGAACTGCGCGGCGCTCGTCCCCTGCAGGTAGTCGCTCTCGGCTCGCGCATCCAGCCCGGCCGCGGCCTTCGGCGTGGCGACGACGGGCAGTCCATAGGCGAGCGCCTCGATGAACTTCAGCGACGAGCCGCCGCCCTCGAGGATCGGGACCGCGACACAGGCCGCCTGCTCATAGCAGCCGCGCAGATCCTCGACGAAGCCGCGCAGCTCGACGCGCGCATCCGGCGCCGGCCAGCCGTTGAGGCCGCGACCGACGACGACGACGCACGCCTCGGGCAGCTCGCGCCAGACCATCGGCATGATCTCGCCGGTCAGGAAAGCGAGGGCGTCGCGGTTGGGGTCATAGTTGAAGTCGGCGACCAGCAGGATCCGCCCGCTGGCGCTGTCCGGGGTGACGGGCGCGATCGCCGCCACGTCGACGACGTTGGGCACGTAGCGCAGGCGCGCCGCCGGCGCCAGCTCGCGTGCCGCCGCGACGTCCGCATGACTGGGCAGCCAGGTCTCCGCGGCGGCCAGCAGCAGCCGTCGCTCGAAGCGCTCCAGCGCCCGTCGACTGCCGAGCCCCTCGCCGCCGCTGCGATGGCGGAAGCTGGACTCGAGGTTGTGTGCGTTGTAGATCACCGGCGTGGCGAGCGGCCGTCCCCCGGCCAGGCCGAGCAGGGCGGCCGCGACGGTTGGCGAGTCGGCGATCACGCGCCCGCGCTGGGGCTCCTGCGCGCGTCGGCCGGCGGCTGCGCGCAGCTCGGGCGAGACGCCGCGCGCCAGCGCCGGTGGCACCCCGCGGACGCGTGCGCGTGCATACGCGACGGCGCGCCGCGTGCCGCGCGAAGGCTCGATCGGCGCGAGCGCCACGTTCGCCAGCCGCCGGTACTCGGGACCCGGCTGCTGTGGCCCGAAGCGCACATAGAGCAGGTCGAGCGGTCGGTGCAGCGCCAGCGCGCGTACGACGCCGTAGGTGCGCAGCGCCCGGCCGCTGCCCAGCGCCGGCGTGTGCCCGGTGACGAGCAGGTCGCGCACGACGCTCAACGCGCCTGCTCCAGCGCCGTGATCGCCGTTGCGATCTCGGCCAGACGGGCGTCCCAGCTGTGGCCGGCCGCCAGCCGCGAGCGGTCGCGACGGCGCTGAGGCGTGTCGGCCGCCAGCTCGGCCGCCAGCGCGGCGGCCAGCGCGGGCGCGTCGGCGGCGAAGCGCAGGGGTTGCACGCCCTGGAGCGAGGGCAGCGGCGTGCTGACGACCGGCAGGCCGGCGGCCAGGTACTCATAGACCTTCATCGGGAAGATGCTCATCGTCAACGGGTTGATCGCATAGGGAATCAGCGCCGCGTCGGCGCCGCGCAGCAGCGCGGGCAGCTCGCGCTGGCGGCGCGCCCCGAGCAGATGGACGTTGGGTCGCGCGCCGAGCCTGGAGACGTCGGTGCTCGGGTCGCCGACGCCCACCGGCCCGACCAGCGCGATCGTCCAGTCCGGGCGCAGCCCCGCGAGCTGCTCGATCAGCCCGAGGTCGATCTTGGTGGCAACGATCGCGCCCGTGAAGACGATGCGCGGAGCGGGCAGCGCGGCCAACGCGGGGTCGATCGGCCCCGGCTCGAGCGCCGTCGCGAACAGCGTCGTGTCGGCGACGTTGGGCGCCTCGAGCACGTTGGCGGCGAGCGTGCGCATCCGCCGCGCCAGCGGCGCTGAGCTGGCAAGGACGAGGTCGGCCGCGGAGGCGAAGCGCCGCTCCGCCGCCGCAAACGCGGCGGCGTCGACACCCTTCTGGGCCGCGATGTCATCCACGCAGTGGTAGACGACGAGCTCGGGCGCCAGCGCCCTGCGCAGCGGCTCGGCCTGTGGCACGTAGGCCCAGAGGATCGGCTTGGACATGCCCAGCGCACGGGTCGCGCGCCCGACGGCGGCGACGAGCAGGCGAGCGTTCAGCGAGCGCACGAGCCGATTGCCGTGCAGCGGCACCACCAGCGGCGAGAGGACGTGCAGGCCGTCGACGTGGCGCGGTCGCCCCAGCCCGCGGCGCAGGCGCCGGGCGATGCGGCGCAGGTCGCGACCGGCCAGCTGGGGCCGCCGCAGGCCAAGCGACTCGACGAAGAGGATCCGGTTGTTGGTGGCCAGGCGCGCCATCAGATGGTGCTGGTTGGTCCACAGGTCGGTGTCCCAGTCGGCGAAGCCGACGCAGACGATGTCCCGTCCGGCGAGGGCATGCGGCAGCGAGCTCGCAGCCGTTTGCTGGCTGGCTTCGGCGGTCCCGCTCACAGGTCCGGCTGTTCGCTGGCTTGCGCCGCCCCGCTCACAGTGCCGGCTGGCCGTCATCGGGGATCAGACGGGCACGCATCCGCTCGAACTCTTCCACGGCGGTCTCGTAGTCGTCGTGGCGCCCGATGTCCAACCAATAGTTGTCCGACGGCCAGGCCCGCACGACCTCGCCGCCCGCGATCAGGCGCAGGATCAGATCGGGGAAGTCGACGCGCTCGCCCGCGCTGAGATAGGCGAGCACGCGCGGTGAGAAGCAGTAGACGCCCATCGAGACGCGGTACTCGTAGCGCGGCTTCTCGAGGTAGCCGGTCAGCCGGGTCGGATCGGCCTCGTCGTCACACTGCAGCACGCCGAGCGAGACCTGGACGTCGCGGTGCGTGGTCGCGATCGTCGCGACGGCGTCGCTCGCGCGGTGCGCCGCGAGCAGGCGGCCGTAGTCGATGTCGGTCAGCACGTCGCCGTTCATGACCATGAAGTCCTCGGTCAGCCCCTCGATCTGGGCGAGCGCGCCAACCGTGCCGAGCGGCTCGTGCTCGCGGAAGTAGTCGATCGGAATGCCGTAGTGCGATCCGTCGCGGAAGAACGCCTCGACGAGCTCCGCCAGATAGCCGGTGGCCATCGTGATCCGCTCGAAGCCATAGTGGCGCAGCTGGCGCACGACCACGTCCAGGACCGGTCGGTCGCCGACCGGCACGAGCGGCTTGGGCAGCACGACGGTGTAGGGACGCAGGCGCGTCCCGAGGCCGCCGGCGAGGACGATCGCCCGGCTCACGAGCAGACCTCGTCCAGCCGGAGGGATCTGCTCCATCGCCGGGTGGGGGTCTGCCTGGTTGAGAGCAAGCACATGGCGCCAGGAAGGCTAATCGGCGCGGCTGGAAGCGAGATTAGCGCTGGGCGGAAGCACCCATGGGCGCTCCCTCGCCGCTCCCGGCCGCCTCCTGCGGGCCGCCAGGCGCTCGCTCGGCGCCGCCGTGGGCAACTGCCGGGCCATCCCCGCGCGTACGCAGGCGCAGCTCGCGCTCGACGGCGATCGGGTCGGCGCTTTCCTCCCGCAGGCCGCCGACACCGAGCGCGCCGACCGGCAGCAGCCGCCCGAGCAACCGCGCGCGCGGCCCGAACAGGATCAGCGCATCGATCGGACGAAGCTGCTGCTCGGCGTCGAGCGCTCGGATCAGCGCCAGTGGCCCGGCCCGCTCGAGCCGGCGGATCCGCAGCGGCGCGTTGGCATCGGCGAGGACGTCGCTGATGATCGCGACGTCAGCCCCGCTCACCCGCGCACGCTCCAGCCAGTCGCGCGCCGCGCGCGTCGCAGTGTCCCCCAGCGCCAGCGCGACCAGCCGCACGCTGCCCATGCGCACGCTGCGCAGGCCGAAGTGGCCATCGGCCTCGCCGCGCACGCCTCCGCCGGCGAGCTGGCGCAGGCCGACGGCGGCATCCGAAGCACAGTCGAGCGCGATCTTGACGATGCCCAGCCAACCGTCGTGCCAGCCGCCGTCGACCACCAGTCGGTAGAGCAGCTTCGCCGTCGGGCGCAGGCAGATGCGAACCAGATAGCCTCGCGGCCCCGCGGGCGCAACCGACTGGGCCGCCTCGAGGCCCGCGTACGTCCAGGCGTCATGGAGCGCCTCACGCCAGCTGCCGGCGAGCAGGTGCTCGATGTCCCCGGCAAAGGCCCACGCCTGGCCGCGCGACCAGAGGCCCTCGTGCACGGTGCGACGCTCGTCGTGGCGGTAGGCGTCGCGGCGAAATAGGCGATAACGGTACTTGGGGTACTTCGCCGCCGGGCCCAGCCGGCCTCCGAGGAAGATGTCCTGCAGCGGCAGGCCGGCGATCTCGATGCCGGCCGGCGGATCGGCCAGGAAGGCCTCGATCTCCTCCCGCAGCGCCGGCGTGACACGCTCGTCGGCGTCGACCTCGAGAATCCAGTCGCCGTGGGCGTGATCGATCGCGACGTTGCGCTGGGCGCCGAAGCCCAGCCATGGCTGCTCGACGACGCGCGCGCCGTGCTCGTGGGCGATCTCGACCGTCCGGTCGCGCGAGCCCGAGTCGACGACCACGATCTCATCGCAGAACCGCAGGCTGCGCAGGCAATCCGGCAGGCGCTGCTGCTCGTTGCGCGCGATCACGCAGGCCGACAGCGTCGCCCCGCGCGATGGCGCCCCACGGCCCGCTGTGTCAGGCGGGGTCGTAGTGCCGGGCAGCGTCGTCGGGCCGGACGGATCGGTCCTGCCGGTCGAGTCGATCGTGGGTCGAGGCGGCGCGGTCATCGGGCGCAGGCGGATGCGGCGGCCGACCGTGCGATGATCGGCGCCGGCAGATGCTGAGCGTCGACATCATCGAGGATCTCGACACGGCGCGCGCGCTGGCGCCAGCATGGGACGAGCTCGCCGTCCGCTGCGCGCTGCCGCTGTGCGCGCCGGGCTGGATGCTCGCATGGTGGCGCAACCTCGCGCCGGCGCACGCGCTCCTGCGGATCATCGCGGTGCGCGAGGCCGATCGACTGGTCGCGCTCGCGCCCTGGCACGTCTGCGCGAACGGCGGCGGGCGCACCGACATGCGCTTCCTCGGCGTCGAGTTCTCCGATCGTGTCGACGTGCTCTGCCTACCCGGCCGCGAGCGGGAGGCCGCGACCGCCCTGCGCGATGCGCTAGCGCAGCTCGAGCCACGCCCCGATCTGCTCGCGTTCGAGGCGGTCCCACTGCGCTCCGGCTGGACGCACCTGCTGGCTGGCGGCTGGCGCGGGAGGCTGCGACTGAGTCCCTACCGCACCTCCGCGCGCCCCGCGCCGACCGTGGCGCTGACGGCGGGGCTGCCCGAGGATTGGCTGAAGGGGCGCTCGCGCAACTTTCGCAGCCAGATGGGACGCGCGCGCCGCCAGCTCTCCGAGCGCGACGGACAGGTGCGTCAGATCGTCGACCCGGCCGAGCTCGACGCTGCGCTCGACGCGCTGCTGCGCCTGCACGCGGCACGCTGGGAGGGCCGCGCGCCCTCCGGGCTCACCGGTCCGGGGGTGCCCGAGCTGCTGCGCGAGGCCGCAAGCGAGCTCGGCCCCGATCGCCTGCGCCTGTGGGCCGTCGAGGTCGCCGGCGAGCTCGTCTCGGTGCAGCTGTTCCACGCGGCCGGCGGTGAGATCAAGTATTGGAACGGCGGCTGGGAGGAGCGCCACGGCGACCTCAAGCCCACGATGCTGACGATCCTCGCGGCGCTCGAGGACGGCATCGCCCGCGGCGAGCGGCGTCTGGATCTGGGCGCCGGCACACACCCCTACAAGCTGCGCTTCGCCGATGGCGATGACCCGCTCAGCTGGGGCGGGCTGGTGGTCCACAACCGGCGCCTGCCGCGCACGCTCGCCGAGCTGGCGCCCGCCGTGCTGCGCCAGCGGGCCAAGCAGCTGGTCCGCGCGCTTCCCCCACCCCTGGCCGCTCGGGCGGAGGCGCTGGCACGGGCGCGAACGCGCTAGGAGCGCACGCCGGGCGCAAGCGCGGGCACGACCGTGGACGGGCAGCTCAGGGCTTGACGCCGAAGACCCGCGCGGGAGGGCGTTCCGTCAGGTAGAGGTGGCGCCCGGCGCGCAGGCCGGCCCAGACGGTGATCCGCGCGTGGATCGAGACGCCCTTGGGCAGGCGCAGCCGGCAGGTGAAGGTGCGGTGCCCCGCGGTGCGCGCGACGCAGGTGCCGATCAGCCGCCGTCCGACGTAGACGGTGATGCGTACGCGCCCGGGCTTGGTCACCCCCACAGTGACGATCAGCTGACGACCGATGCGCAACGCCTCTGGCGCCGAGAGCGCGGCCTTCTGCATCGAGACCGGCAGCGGCAGCGGCGCGATCGGCTGGGGCTTGGGCACTGGCGGGGCGAGGATCGTGATCGTGCGCTGGTCCTTGCCGCCGTGCGCGCTGGTCGCGGTGATCGTCACGCTGCCGCCGGCGGGCACCGTCGTGGGCGCCCTGTAGAGGCCGGAGGCCGTGATCGTGCCGGCGCTGACGCCCCAGCTGACGCCACCGCTGTCGTTGCTGACCGTCGCGCCAAGCTGCACGCTGGTGCCGGCCAGCATGCTCGCCGGCGCGCCGCTGATCGCCACGCTCGGCAGCGGCGAGGCGACCGAGAGCGAGACGGTGGCGACCGCCGGGTGCAGCGGGAACTGGCTGTTGGGATCGGCGGCCGAGAAGGTGAAGGAGTCAGAGCCCGAGAAGCCCGCCGCCGGCGTGTAGGTCAGCTGGTTGCCACTGGTGAAGGCGAGGCTGCCGTGGGATGGGCCGGAGGCGATCGTGTAGCGCGGCGTCGCGCCGTCGTTGAAGGCCTGCGACTTGAGCGTGATCGAGACCGGCGTCGCGGCGGCGGTCGACACCGCCTGCGACTGGGCGACGAAGCCGGGGAGCGTGAAGGCGCTGCTGTATGCCGGCGCGTTGCCACCGCCCGCCTCGATCACGCCCGGGCCACCGGAGGGGTTGACGTCCTCGCGGACGTAGTAGACGCCCGGCAGCACGTCCGAGACGTCGACCCACTGGAAGTAGAGGTCGGAGTCGTAGCGGTCGCGCCAGCCCGAGGAGATTCCCTCCCAGACGCTCGTCGCGCTGGGGTTGAACTGCTGGCAGAAGTTGCGGCCGTTGGCGTCGGTATAGACGCCGACCGAGGGGCCCCAGGAGTCGACGTGCTGGCTGTCGTCGAGGCAGAAGCCGACCTTCTGCGCGGGCGCGACCTGCGCGGTCTTCGAGGAGTTCCACAGCGAGTAGAACGCCGCGTGCTGGAGGTGCCAGTGGTTGTGGCCGTCGGCGCTGACGTAGATCATCTGCGCGCTGGGCAGCGCCGTCATCGCCGAGCTGCCGTCGTCGTTGAAGATGTTCTGGAAGACCCCCATCGGGCTGCTGGTATCCGGGCGCGAGCCGTCGATCTCCAGCGCACCGGGGCCGACGTTGTGGATGTAGCCGTTGAAGCGCAGCAGCAGATGGCCGGGCAGCCCCTGCTGATCGAGCGACATGTTGTCCGGCGGATCGGCGACGAGGTTCGGCAGCTGCGGCGTTGAGCCGACCGCGCTGCCCTGTTGCATCAGCAGGAGCGCGGAGGCCGCTCCTGCGAACGCGACGATAGCGAGCCAGACCATCGATTTGCGCAGCATCCTTGCAAGCACCCAGCGACGTTACCCGATCTCCGCCTTCGGCTACATAAAGATCTCTTCAGTTCATGAGAGGTGGGGCCGAAAATCCACGAATGTTCGATCCCCCGCCGTGCCAAATACAGGGCATCCTCGCCGCGAGGGGCAGGCAGCTCGCCGCTGACCGGCCTCAGCGTCGCAGCAGCCGTGACCACAGCAGGGCGCGATCCTCCGGCGTCAGCGCGCCGCTGGCCAGCACGGCGAGCGGGTAGACGGTGAGGGCCAGCAGCGCCAGCAGCACGACCCCCACTCCCGCCCGCTGACAGGCCCAGACGGCCAATCCCATCGCCGCCGCCGCGAGCGCTGCGCGCGGCAGGCGACCGAGCCGCGGCTGGTGGCCCAGCGCGCGCAGCGTGGTCAATGCGGCCGGCACCAGCACCACGACCTCCGTGACCAGCGTGACCCAGGCGGCCGCGATGTAGCCGTGGTGGGGCAGCAGGATCACGTTCGCCGCGACGTTGAAGGCCAACCCCGCGAGCGCGATCAGCACGAAGACGCGCTGGCGATCGACGATGACGGCGAGGTAGCCGACGACGTAGCCGAAGCAGGTCAGCACGAACGCGCCCATCAGGACCCGCAAGGCGCCGGCCGCTGGCGCGAACTGCACCCCGAAGAGGAGGGTCAGCAGCGGTCCCGCGGCGGCGAGCGTGAATGCCAGCGCGGGCAGCGAGATCAGCGCCATCGACTCGAGCGCCCGCTGGGTGATCCGCCGTGCCCGCTGGGGATCGGCGGGCCAGGCCGACGAGAGGATCGGGAAGGCCGTCGTCATCAGAACTGCGGGCAGGAACTGCACGCGGTCCAGCAGCAGGTAGGCCGCACCATACAGCCCCGCGCCGCGGGCGCCGCGGAAGTGCAGCACGAGCACCTGGTCGACCTTGGCGTAGGCGATCGTCAGCGCCGAGCCAATGCCGACCGCGACCCCGACCCGCATCAGCTCGCGTCCATGACGGCGCACGCCGCTCAACGCCACGGCGGTGCGGCGCAGCACGTAGGTGGTCTGTGCCGCGGTGGTCAGCGTGGTCGTGATCAGGAACGCCAGCGCGAACGCGACGACGCCGCCGTGCACCAGCGCCACCGCTCCCACCGCCGCCGTCCAGAGGATCGAGTTGAGCGTCATGAAGCCGATCCCGCGGTCGTTGCGCACGCGCAGCTGGAAGGCCACGCCGAGCGATTGCCCGGCGGAGATGATCAGCGACGCGGCCAGCAGGGCGCCTGCGATCACCATCGCGCCGGTGCGCGCGACCGCCGCCGAGACGCCGAAGCAGAGCAGCGCCGCCGGCACGCCCAGCGCCGTCCGCCAGACCACCAGCGCACCAAGCCAGCCGGCCTCCTGCTCGGGCGCGGCGGCGGCCATGCGCACGGTCGTCGCCTGCAGCCCCAGGTCGGCCATGTAGCCGGTCATCGTCAGCACCGCCTGCAGCGTCGACCACTCACCGTTGCCGTCGACGCCGATCGTTCGCAGGATGGCGCTGATGACGACCACCCCCAGCGCGAGGTTGCCGATCCGCCCGATCACCTGCACGATCACGTCGCGCAGCGCGTGCGCGCGCGAGATCGAGCGGGCGTGCACGATCTCGGGCATCGCCGCGCTCAGGGCGCCGCGCCGTCGCGGCTCGCGTCGGCGTTGCGCGCGTCGTCGTCCCGCGCGGCGAGTCCCCGACGCGCGAAGGTCAGCTTCCACTGGCGCCACTGCCCGGCGCCGACGAGGTCATAGCCCGCCGCCTGCAGCCGCCGGCCGCAGCTCAGCGCCCGCTCGACGCTGACCGGCTGGGCGAACTCGATGCAGATCACGGGAACCTCCAGCCCCGCGTCGAGCACGTGGCCAACGATCTCGAACTCGGCGCCCTCGGCGCTGATCTTCAGCAGACCGACGCGCTCGTGGCCGAGCTCGCGCATCAGCGAGGGCACCGAGCGCACGGGCGCCTGGAAGGAGGCCGAGGTGTTCTGCAGGTTGGTCGCCGAGTGCGACACGAAGCCATCCTGCAGCGGGGCGTGGAAGGTGAGCGTCGCGTCGGAGGACCACAGGCCCACCGGCATGAAGTGATGGCCCGGCTCATGCGCGGCGGCAGCTGCGACGTACTGTGCCGCCCGTGGCACCGGATCGAACGCGTAGACCTCGCAGCCGAAGCGCTCGATCAGGGCCAGATCGAAGGAGATGTCCTCGCCGACGCCGGCGAGGTAGCAGACCGAGTCGCGGCCGAGCAGCCTGGTGGGCACGCGGTAGCCGCCATAGGGATTGCCGAGCAGGACGACGTCGTCGCGGCGGACCCGGCCCAGCCGGCGGATCAGCCGCTGGCGGTCGAGATATGTGCGCAGCGTGCGGGTCCGGGACACCGCGCCCTAAGGTGACACACGCCGACGTCGCATGCCGGACCGCTGACCCACGCGCCGCACCAGCTCGGGCATGCGCCGCATGCCGGACCGCCCGCCCACGCGCCGCACCAGCTCGGGCAGGTAGAAGCGCGTGATCGGACGCAGATCGCTGCGTGACACCATGCTGTGCGCGCTCAGTGGGGCGAGCGCGAGCGCGGTCGCCATGCCGCGCAGACCGGCCGCGTGACGCGAGGCCGCCAGGTCGCGGTTGAGCCATTGGAAGCGGGCGCCGACGCGCTGGGCTGCCAGCGGCAGCACCGGCCGGCCGGTCGCCAGGCGAGCCCAGGCCGCTGCGACGTTGACGCCGGCATGGGCGGCGAGCGCGATGCCGCCGTAGAAGCGGCCGTTGAAGTCGGTGAAGCGCGGCACGCCGTGGTCGTCGAGCAGGTACTCGATCTCCGCCAGGCCGAACCACTCCAGCTGGCGCACGAGCTCGCGCACACGCTCGGAGAGCTCGGCATCGGGCGCGATCGTGCGGGCGCGCGCGGTGATCCCCGCGTCGGCGGGCCAGGAGCGATCGCAGCGCTGCTGCACCTCGGCGACGACCTCGCCGGAATGGTCGACGACGACCACGACGGCGCCGAGCTGCCCGCTGATGCACTCCTGCAGCAGCGGCTGGGCGCCGCGCTCGCGCAGCTCCGTGACGAACGGCGCCGCCTCGTCGGCGCTGTCGAAGCGACGCGTCTCATAACGAGTTGGGGCGTGGATTCGCGCCTTTACGACGAGCGGGCCGCGCCACGCCGCCAGCGCGTCGTCGCTGGCCTCCTCGGTGCGCGGAACCGCCAGGCCGGCGGCCTCGGCGGCGCGGGTGAAGGCCAGCTTGTCGAACGAGCGCTCGACGATCTCGTGCGCGGCGTAGGGGACCACCGCCGGGGCGATCTCAGCGCGCCGGCGCGAGAGCACCAGCAGGCCGACGTCGTAGTTGCAGAAGACGACCTCGTAGCCACGCTGGTGGACCGCGGCGGCGATGTCCGCGATGAAGCGGTCCTCGTCGCTCTCGGCCTCCTCGACGCGGTGGTGCACGCCGGTCAACGCGGAGGTCGCGGCGATGCTCGGCCGCCAGGCGCCGGTGCCCACCTCCCAGCCGTCGGCGTAGAGCATGCGCGCTGCGGCAAGGGCCGAGCGGTCGCGGGACTGGTCGACGATCAGCGCACGCATCGGGAAATCATGACGCGCTGGCGTCGACGGCCGCAAGGAAGTCGTCCCAGTGCTCCGCATAGGGACCGATCCGCGCGGCCAGCCGGGGCAGCCCGCGGAGCTCGTCGTCGACCTCCCAGCCGGTGTGCAGCACGATCGGGATCCAGGTGCCGACCTGCGCCTCGATCAGCGCCTCGACCACCGGGACGATCGCGGTCGCGGTGGCATAGAGCGGCAGGTAGCAGGGTAGGTAGACCGCCTCGCCGCGCCACAGCGGGCCGCCCTGGAAGCCCAGCAAGGGCACCGACTCGGGACCGCCGCAGACGATGTCGAAGCGCTCGGCGAGGACCGCGTACTGGCCGGCGTCGAAGCGGTTGAACGGCGGCACGAAGGCACGCGGACGCACGCCGATCGCCGCGAGCGCCAGCCGCCCACGCTCCAGCAGCTCGCGCAGCTCGTCGTCGTCGAGCCCGCCCAGCTCCGAGCGTCGGCGCGGGCTCTCGAAGCGTGTGCGGTGCGTAGTGCCGTGCTGCGCGAAGCTGACGCCGGTGCGCCCCATCTCCTCGATCAGCGCGATCTCGGCGTCCTCCAGCGGCCGCCCACCCTCGCCCGCCGGATCGAGCGGGCGATGCGTCAGCTGGGGGACCGTGGACATCAGGTGCGCGACGCCGTTGTCGGCCATGATCGCGTGGAAGCGTCGCGAGGCCTCGAGCCCGTAGCGGGGATCGTCGAAGGCCGCGTAGTAGGGAAACTCGTCGACCCGAACGAGGAAGCGCGGCGGTCCCTGCGCGGCCTCACCCAGGACGGCGCGTCGCAACCGCAGCAGCGGCGCCAGCCAGTGGCGCTGCCAGTCCAGCGCACCGAGCTTCATCGCGACGCGCTGGGCGCCGCGCAGCGGCGCCGGCGGCCAGCGCCGCGTGGCGATCGCGCCCAGCGCCAGCCGGCGCTGCTCGGCGGTCAGCTCGGCGCCGGGGAGGTGCAGGCGCAGGTTGCGCTCGAGGTCGCTGGCGGTGGCGGTCACGCCGAAACCCTGTCACGCGCGCACGACGAACGTCAGCGTCTGCGGGGCCGACGCCGCCAGCCCAGGGCCGATCGCGCGCAACGTCAGGCGGTAGCGGCCCGGCGCCAGCGCGGCGCCACCGACCCAGCCCGAGAAGCGGTAGACGTGGGTGCCCAGCAACCCGACGAAGACGATCTGATCGCTCACGCGACGCGGGCAGCGCAGGGCTGAGCTGCGCACGCCGTGCGCGCGGATCAGCACGCGCCGGCAGAGCACCGCGACGTGCCCGCTGATGCTGCGATAGGACCAGTGGCGCCCAACGCGCACGCCGCGCTGGAAGCTCATCACCAGAGTCGCGTCCTGGGACAGCGTGTAGCGGATCTGAGCGCCGAATGGGCGGCCCAGCCGTGGGGTGGGCCGGCGGGGTCCGACGCGGAATGAGCCGGGCGCGATCCCGGTGCCGGTCAGCCGCGGCACCACGCCGAGCCCACCGCCGCCTCCACCGCCGCCGATGCCACCCGGGCCAACGTAGTTGGCAGTCAGCGTCATGTTGGCCGAGGCGGTGAACAGGTGGCTCGCGGCGCCACCATCGGACCAGGAGCCGAAGGTGTAGGGACCCCCGAGCGCCGCGAACGGAGAGGGCGCGCTGATCGAGTTCTGCGAGCCGACGATCACCGTCTCGGTCGCCGGCGTCGTCGGGTCGTAGAGGTCGAAGCCGATCGGCACGCCGCTGGGGTTCGAGCGCAGCGCGATCTGAACCGCCCGTGGCTGGAGCGAGACGCTCTTGGTGTCGGTCAGGCCGCTGGCGGGATCGGTCACGGTGAGCTGCAGCTCGAGATATGAGGGATAGCCGTGATCGGGCGCGATGAGCTTCCCGCTCGGGCCGCTGAACGTCTGGACCTCGTGGGTGTGGCAGTTACCCACCGACGGGCAGTGGTGGATGATCAGCGTCCAGCTGAAGTCGCTCGCCGCGGTCAGCGGGTGGCCGGCGCTGTCGCGTGCCGAGCCGGAGAATTGGATCGCGTCGCCGACCGCATAGGCCAGGCTTGCAGCCGGCGAGCTGATCGTCGCCGTCGGCGGGGAGGCCCCCGCGGTGATCGTGATCGGCGCGCTGGTGGCCGTCTCGCCGGTCGCGATGTCGGTGACGGTGAGGCGCGCGCTGTAGGTGCCCTTGACGGTGTAAGCGTGCGTCGGATCGGCGCTGGTCGAGGAGCCACCGTCGCCGAATTCCCACTGATAGCTCAACGCTCCGGGCCCGTGCGCTCCGTTGCCGGCGGTCGACTGATCGCCGCCGAATGAGACCGACAGCGGTGCCGGGCCGTCGGTCGGGCTGGCCGTGGCGATCGCGTTGGGCGACTGGTAGCGCACGCGCACGATCGCGCCATCCTCGAGGTCGACGTAGTAGAGGTTGCCGTCGGGGCCGATCTCGAGATCCACCGGATGGCCGGCCCCGCTGATGAACGGCTGGATGTTGCCGGGATCGGGCAGGCCGTTGGAGCCCGGCATCATGACCCACACGCAGTTGCGCGTGTGGTCACCGAAGATCAGCGCGCCATGGTAGGAGGACGGATAGGGGCTGTCCGCCGGCACGAACGCCAATCCGGTGATCGATGAGCCGTTGCTGGTCGGGCAGTTGTCGTTGGCGGCGACGTGGTTGGCGTGGTTGTAGGTGTAGTACGGGCCGGTCGCCGTGCCATCGTTGTAGAGGCTCTGACACAAATTCAACCCGGCCGCCTGGTAGTCGGGCATCACGGCCGGACCCTCGTAGCAGGGCCAGCCGAAGTTCACCGTTGGAGCACCGAGCGGATTTGGATCGCGGTTGATCTCCTCCCAGGTGTTCTCGCCGACGTCGCCGATCCACAGCTCGTTGGTGCCGGGGCGGAAGGTGAAGCGGAACGGCTGGCGCAGGCCATAGGTGACGATCCGCTGGCGGTCGATGCCGGCCGCCGTGACATTCGGGTTGCCGGGGTGGGGGTCGCCGGTCGCCGGGTCGACGCGGATGACCGTGCCATCGAGCGTCGCCGGCTGACTGCTGGGCCGCCGGAAGCTCTGCGAGCGCAGCGAGCCGCCCTCCGCGGTTGGTGGCGTCTGGCTGCCGCCGACCGGAACCGGCGGATCGCCGCACGGATTGGCCGGCGTCGGCGTGCCCGCAAGCGTGCCGCCACCCTGGCCGTAGTCGGTGTAGGTGAAGCTCGCGCCCGAGCCGCCGCTGGCGTAGAGCGCGCCGTCGGGCCCGAACATCAGGTCGCCGATCGAGTGCGTCGGGCTCTGCTGGCACCAGTCGGTGATCAGCACCTGCTCGGAGCCGATCATCTTGTTGGTCGCCGGGTCGATCGTCAGCCGCGACAGGCGCCCCTGCACGACGCACCCATCGGTCGTCGGTCCGGGTGGCGTGGGGCACGTATCGCCCCAGGTCGGCGCGCTGCCACCCGGCGGCGCGTCGTAGGTGTAGAGGACGTAGATGTAGTCGTGCCCGGCGGCCGGGAAGCCCGGATCGACGGCGAGGCCGAGCAGCCCACGATCCCAGTAGTCATGGACCTCGTTGCTCAGGTCGGCCACGAGCGTCGGCGTGTTGGAGCTGAGGCTCGGAAAGACGTAGACCCGTCCGCTCTTCTCGCCGACGAACACGCGTGGGTCGCCGTTGGGAGCGAACCGCACGACCGTCGGGTGATCGAGCCCGGTCAGGACCGGTGCTTCGCTGAACCCGGGCGCCAGCGTGTCGGCACGGGCGCTCGCCACGCCCAGCGCGAGCACGGCGATGCCCACGACGGTCGCCAGCGCAGCCAGCAGCGCGAGCGTCGTGTGGCGCACCGAGCTGGTGTTCTTCGTGGCTGCTGCGGTCATCCTTGTCGCTAGCGTTCGCCGTACCCTGAGACTGATGCACCACCGCCGGGGACGCATCCGTGCGCCGTGGACGTTGGCTCAGGGCGAGCCTAACCGACTGAGCCACCGTGAGTAAAGGGCGACTTGGCAAGAGGCTGCTGATCGGCGCGGCCGTCGCGACGCTGGTGGGCTGTGGCGCAAGCGCGCCCGGGCCACTGCCGCCGACGGGGGCGGCGGCACGCGCGTCGCGCACGCTGCCGCGGCTCGAGCGGATCGCCGTCGTGGTGATGGAGAACCACGAGTACGGTGAGATCATCGGCAATCCGCAGGCGCCGCGGATCAACGCGCTGAGCCGTGCGGGGGCGCTGGCGACGACCTCCCATGCGATCACCCATCCATCGCTGCCCAACTACCTGGCGCTGCTGGGCGGCTCGACGTTCGGCATCGACAGCGACTGCACCGACTGTCGCGTCGGCGCGCGCAACCTCGTCGACCAGCTCGCAGCTGCCCATATCTCCTGGCGCGCATACATGGACGGGATGCCGACGGCTTGCTTCAGGGGCGCGGGCGCCGGTCGCTACGCCAAGAAGCACGACCCGTTCATGTACTTCGACGACATCGCCGGCAACCCCGCGCGCTGTGGCAACGTCGTGCCCGGCACGAGGTTGAGCGCAGACATCGCCGCCCACCGCTTGCCACGGCTGACCTGGATCACGCCGGACCTGTGCGAGGACATGCACGACTGCTCGGTGGCCACCGGCGACCGCTACCTGGCCGGCCTGCTGCCGCGCCTGATCGCCGCGCTGGGACCGCGCGGCGTCGTCTTCGTCACCTGGGACGAGGGCAGCTCGGATGCCGGCTGCTGTCGCCTGGCGGCGGGCGGGCGGATCGTCACGATGGCGCTCGGAGGGGCCGCGCGCGCGCATGCGCGGGTCGCCATCCCCTACGACCACTACTCGCTGCTGCGCACGATCGAGGACGCCTGGGGGCTGCCCGAGCTGCGCAGCGCGCGCTGCTCGTGCAGCGTGGCGCTCAGCGCGCTGCTGCGGGCGGGAGCGCGGGGACGGTGAGCGACCACCCCAGCGGCGGCGACCCGGCCCCGCTCGCGCGCCTGGAGGCGCAGGTCACCTCCTGCCGGCGCTGCCCGCGGCTGGTCGCCTGGCGCGAGGAGGTCGGCCGCGTCAGGCGCGCGGCGTTCGCCCACGAGCGCTATTGGGCCCGACCGCTGCCGGGGTTTGGCGATCCGCTCGCCCGCGTGCTGATCTTCGGGCTCGCACCCGCGGCGCACGGCGGCAATCGCACCGGCCGCGTCTTCACCGGCGATCGCTCGGGCGACTGGCTGTTCGCAGCGCTGTGGCGCTGCAGCTTTGCCAACCAGCCCCGTTCCGAGCGGCGCGGTGATGGCCTGGCGCTGCGCGACTGCTGGGTCACGGCCGCCGTGCGCTGCGCGCCTCCCGCCAACCGCCCGACTCCCAGCGAGCGCGATAACTGCCTGCCGTGGTCGGTGCGCGAGCTGCGGGCGCTCGACCAGGTCCGGGTGATCGTCTGCCTGGGCGGCTTCGCCTGGGATGCGGCGCTGCGCCTGCGTGCGGAGCTCGGGGAGCAGCCGCCCCGCCCGCGCCCGCGCTTCGCGCATGGCGCCCACCTCGCCGGTCGCTGGCAGCTGCTCGGCTGCTATCACCCGTCGCAGCAGAACACGTTCACCGGCCGGCTGACCGAGCCGATGATCGACGACGTGCTGCTGCGGGCGCGCGAGCTCGCCGACCTGGCGACACCGGCCCCGTGATCGCCACACCCGGATCGAGGCACGCCGCCCGCCCTGCCGACGGTGCGTCGCCGACCACCCGCTAGGCTCGATCGCGTGTCGCTGACCGACTTCAGCCCGCGCACCAGGGAGTGGTTCGAGTCGGCCTTCGAGCGCCCGACGCCCGCCCAGGAGCAGGCCTGGCCAGCGATCGGCAGCGGCGATCACGTGCTGATCTGCGCGCCGACCGGCTCGGGCAAGACACTCGCCGCGTTCCTCTGGGGCCTGGACCGCCTGGCGGCCGAGCACGGCGATGCGAGCGACGGCGGGCACCAGGCGAGCGACGGCGACGGCCCGCGCGCTGCGAGCCGGCGCACCCTCGCGCCAGCCGGCGACGCGCGCGCTCCGAAGCGCCGCACGCGCCTGGTCTACATCTCGCCGCTGAAGGCGCTCTCCTACGACATCGAGCGCAACCTGCGCGCGCCGCTGCGCGGGATCGGCGCCGATCTGCGCGTCGCGATCCGCACCGGCGACACGCCCCAGCGCGAGCGCCAGGCGATGCAGCGCACGCCGCCGGACATCCTGATCACGACGCCCGAGTCGCTGTACCTGATCCTCACCTCGCAGGCGCGCGAGATGCTGCGCGAGGTCGAGTGGGTGATCGTCGACGAGATCCATGCCGTCGCCCACACCAAGCGCGGCGCCCACCTCGCGCTGACGCTCGAGCGCCTGGAGGAGCTCGCCGACCGGCCGATCCAGCGCATCGGCCTGTCCGCCACCCAGACGCCGCTGGAGGAGGTCGCGCGCTTCCTGGTCGGACCACAGCGACGCTGCGCGATCGTCGACACCGGCGTAAGCAAGCCGCTGGACCTGCGCATCCATGTCCCGGTCGAGTCGATGGTCGAGCCCGACGTGATCGATCCCGAGGCCGACCCGTTCAGCGGCGGCGAGGCGACGCGCCGCTCGATCTGGCCGGCGATCTACCCCGAGCTGCTGCGCCTGGTCGGCGAGCACCGCTCGACGATCATCTTCGTCAACAACCGCCGCGGCGCCGAGCGCCTGGCGCTGCGCCTCAACGAGCTCGCGGGCGAGCCGGTCGCCCGCGCCCATCACGGCTCGCTGGCGCGAGAGGAGCGCCTCGTAGTCGAGGAGCTGCTGAAATCCGGCGAGCTGCCGTGCCTGGTCGCGACGTCGAGCCTGGAGCTCGGCATCGACATGGGCGCGGTCGACCTGGTGATCCAGGTGGAGTCGCCCAAGTCGGTCGCGCGCGGGTTGCAGCGCATCGGGCGGGCGGGCCACGGCGTGGGCGATGTCAGCCGCGGGCGCATCTTCCCGAAGTTCCGCGGCGACCTGCTCGAATGCGCCGTCGTCGCACGGCGCATGCGCGCCGGCGAGATCGAGCCGACCGTCGTGCCGCGCAATCCGCTCGACGTGCTCGCGCAGCAGATCGTCGCGATCGCGGCATCGGCTCAAGACGTCGCGATCGACGACCTGCACGCGCTCATCACGCGCAGCTACAGCTTCGCCGAGCTCTCGCGCGCCCAGCTCGAGAACGTGCTCGACATGCTCGACGGACGCTACCCCTCGGCGGAGTTCGGCGAGCTGCGCGCGCGGATCGCCTGGGATCGCGTCGCCGGGCGGATCCGGGCGCGCGACGGGGCGCGCGCGCTGGCGATCGCCAACGCCGGGACGATCCCCGATCGCGGGCTCTTCACCGTCGTGCTGAGCGACGGCCGCCGCGTCGGCGAGCTCGACGAGGAGATGGTCTACGAGGCGCGTCCGGGCCAGACCTTCCTGCTCGGCGCGTCGAGCTGGCGCATCGAGGAGATCGGGCGCGACCGTGTGATCGTCTCGCCGGCACCCGGCGTGCCGGGCGCCGTGCCGTTCTGGAAGGGCGACGGGGTCGGGCGGCCGCGCGAGCTGGGTGAGGCGATCGGCGCGTTCGCGCGCTGGGCCGTCGACCAGCCCGCCGAGCGGCTGCGGCAGGAGTACGACCTCGACGAACGCGCGGCCAGCAATCTGATCGAGTACCTGCACGAGCAGCAGGCCGCGACGCGCGTCGTGCCGAGCGATCGCACGATCGTCGTCGAGCGCTTCCGCGACGAGATCGGCGACTGGCGGCTCTGCGTGCTCTCGCCGTACGGCGGGCGGGTGCACGCCGCCTGGGCGCTCGCGCTGTCCGCGCGCATCCGCGAGCGCCTCGGGATCGAGTCCGACGCGATCTGGTCCGACGACGGCATCATCGTCCACCTGCCCGATGGCGACGAGCCGCCCGGGGCCGAGCTGGCGCTGGTCGAGCCCGATGAGCTCGACGACCTGATCGTCACCGAGCTGGGATCCTCGGCCCTGTTCGGCGCGCGCTTTCGCGAGAACGCGGCGCGCGCGCTGTTGATACCGCGCGCCTACCCGGGGCGTCGCAGCCCGTTGTGGCAGCAACGGCTGAAGGCGCAGAGCCTGCTCGAGGTGGCACGCCGCTACGGCGACTTCCCGATCGTGCTGGAGACCTACCGTGAGTGCCTGCGCGACGTGCTCGACGTCCCCGGCCTCGCGAGCCTGCTGCGCGCGCTGCACCGCCGCGAGCTGTCGCTGGTCGAGGTGGAGACGCCAACCGCCTCGCCGTTCGCCTCCTCACTGCTGTTCGACTACGTCGCGACGTACATGTACGAGGGCGACTCGCCCAATGCCGAGCGCCGCGCCGCGGCGCTCTCGCTCGACCGCGACCTGCTGCGCGAGCTGCTCGGCCAGGAGGAGCTGCGCGAGCTGATCGACCCCGGCGCGCTCGACCGCGTCGAGGCCGATCTGCAGCGTACGTCCGAGCACACTCGTGCCGGCAATCGCGATGCGCTGCACGACGCGCTGCGCTGGCTCGGCGATCTGACGGCTGCCGAGGCACAGCAGCGCCTGCTGCCCGGAGTCGACGCCGACACGCTGCTGACCACGCTCGAGCGTGAGCGGCGCGCGATCGCGATCCGCGTCGCGGGCGACCGGCGCTGGATCGCCGCGCAGGATGCCGGGCTGTATCGCGACGCGCTCGCCGTCGTGCCGCCGGGTGGCCTGCCGGCTGGCTTCCTCGCCGACGTCCCAGACGCGCTGGCGCAGCTCGTGGCGCGCTATGCGCGCTGCCATGGGCCCTTCACGACGGCGCAGCTGCGCGAGCGCTACGGCGTCGACACGAGCGCCGCGCTGCGCGAGCTGGAGCGTGCCGGCATGCTCGTCCGCGGTGAGCTGCGGCCGGGTGGAAGCGAGCGGGAGTGGTGCGACCCGGAGGTCCTGCGCCGGCTGCGGCGCGCGTCGCTGGCGGCGTTGCGACGGGAGATCGAGCCGGTCGACCGCGCCACGTTCGCGCGCTTCGCGGCCGACTGGCAGGGGATCGACCGCCGACCGCCTGGTGGCGCGGGCGTCGATCGCCTGCGCGAGGTGCTGGTCGCGCTGCAGGGGCTGGCGCTGCCGGTCGAGACCTGGGAGCGCGACGTGTTGCCGCGGCGCTGCGGCGCGTACTCGCCCAGCTGGCTCGACTCCCTCTGCATCGCCGGCGAGCTCGTGTGGGTCGGTGCGGGCGCGCTTGGCCGCCACAGCGGACGCGTCGCGTTGTACTTCCGCGACGACGCGCCGCTGCTGGGACCGCCGCCCACGGCGCGCTCCGCCGAGCTCGACGGCGCCGAGCACCAGGCGCTGCGCGAGCGCCTGCGCGCCGGCGCGTGCTTCTTCAGCGACCTGCTCGTGGATCTGGATCTGCCGGCCGAGACGCTGCAGGACGCGCTCTGGGACCTCGCCTGGGCGGGCGAGGCGACCAACGACGCCTATGCGCCGCTGCGCGCGCCGCGACTGACGCTTGCCCGCCCATCGGCGCCGGCGCGCGCGCTGTCAGCGCCCGAGCGAGCGGGCCACGCGCGCCCGGCGCGCCGCGGCAGTCGCTTCGCCGCCCGTCGCCGCGGGACCGCCGCGCAGGTGCAGGGCCGCTGGTCGCTGACCGCGCCGCTGTTCCGCGACGCCAGCGGCGGCGAGCCCGACGCCCGCGAGCGGCGCCGCGCCCAGGCCGAGCTGCTGCTCGAGCGCTACGGGATCGTGACCCGCGAGGTCGTTCTCGCCGAGGGCATCCCCGGCGGCTTCGCCGCGCTCTACGGCGAGCTCGCCGCGCTCGAGACGCTCGGCGTCGCCCGCCGCGGCTACTTCGTCGAGGGGTTGGGCGGCGCCCAGTTCGCGCTGCCCGGCGCGGTCGAGCGCCTGCGCGCCGGCCGCGAGCGGCCCGATCCGCGGCCGCTGGTGCTGGCCGCGGTCGACCCCGCTCAGCCGTATGGAGCCGCTCTGCCCTGGCCGCCCGATCCGCGCGGCGAGCGCACGGGTCGGCGCCCGGACGGCGCCGCACGGCGCCGCACGGCGCGGGTTGCGGGCGCCTACGTCGTGCTGTGCGACGCCGAGCCGGTGCTCTACGTCGAGCGCGCCGGCCGCGGGCTGCTGACGCTCGTTGACGACGACGAGCGAATCGCCAGCGCGCTGACGGCGCTCGCCGAGCAGGTGCGCACCGGGAAGATCAGAAGGCTGGGGATCGAGCGGATCGATGGCGAGCCGGTCGGCGGCTCGCGCTGGGTGGCGCTGCTGGTGGAGCTCGGCTTCAGAACGGGGCCGCGACGGCTGACGCTGACGGCGTGAGTGCGGCCCGTGCCATGCGCCGGGTCGGACACCGCGGCGCCGATCTGCTCGCGCCGGGCAACACGCTGGCGAGCTTCGACGCGGCGGTCGCGGCGGGCGTCGACATGATCGAGTTCGACGTGCTGCCGGAGCCGGGGACGGGGCGGCTCGTGCTCGCGCACGACTACGACGAGCTGCGCAGCCGCGCGCCGCTGACGCTCGCGCAGGGCCTCGACCATCTGCTCCAGGCACGCTTCGCCGGGCTGGAGCTCGACCTCGACCTCAAGCTGCCCGGCCGCGAGCGCGAGGTGGTCGGGGAGCTGCGCACCCGCGGGCTGCTCGATCGCACGCTGATATCCAGTCACCACCTGGCCAGCCTTGCGGCGCTGCGACGCTGCGCGCCCGGCCTGCGCCTCGGCTGGTCCGTGCCGCGCGTCCGGCGCGATTACCTGCGCTCACCACTGACCGCCGTGCCGGCGCGCGCGGCGGCACGCCTGCTGCGGGCGCTGATGCCCGCTCGTGTCGCGGCGGCACTGCGCGCGGGCCGTTGCGACGCCGTGATGGCGCACTGGCTGCTCGTCACGCCGGCGCTGGTGCGGTCGATCGCCGCGGCGGGCGGCGAGCTCTACGTCTGGACAGTCGACGATGCGCGCCGGATCGCCGAGCTGCAGGCGCTCGGCGTGACCGGCGTCATCACCAACGACCCGCGACTGTTCGCGATGCTGCAGGGCGACCAGGGCGCTCGCGACGGGAGAGCGGGCGCGTGGGCAGACCCACCCGGGCACTCGGCAGGGTGAGGCCTCGGCGCCGATGGCTCATCGCCGTGGCTGCGGTCGTGGCCGCGGCGGCGGCGGTCTGGCTGGCGCTGCAACCGGCTGGCCGGCCACGGTCGCTCGCGTCCTCACCGTGCGATCTGGTCGCGGCGCCCAGCGGATCGGACGCCAACCCCGGCACGCTGGCACGCCCCTATCGCTCCGCGGCAGCGCTCGTCGCGCACCTCCCCGCCGGCCACGCCGGCTGCCTGCGAGCCGGCACGTACGTCGGCGACGTCACCGTCCGCCGCGGCGGCAGCACGGCGCATCCGCTGACGCTGCGGTCCTTCCCGGGCGAGCTGGCACGGCTGATCGGACGCCTCGTGATCGCCGACGGCGCGGACGACGTGCTGGTCGAGGACCTTGCGCTGGACGGCAACGCGCGCGTTGACCGGCTGCCTAGCCCGACAGTCAACGCCGATCACGTCAGCTTCGAGCGCCTCGACGTCACCAACGATCGGACCGACAACATCTGCTTTCTGCTCGGCGATCCGGAGTATGGACGCGCCGACGATGCGGTCATCCGCGACAGCCGCATCCACGACTGCGGCACCAGCGCACAGGACCACGGCATCTACGTCGGCGCGAGCACGGGATCGCTGATCCTCGGCAATGCGATCTATCGCAACTCCGGCCGCGGCATTCAGCTGTATCCCGACGCCCAGCGCACGACGATCGTCGGCAACCTGATGCTCGACAACGGCATCGGCGTGATGTTCTCCGGCGCCAACGGGATCGCCGCGAGCGACAACCTCGTCGCCGGCAACGTGATCGTCGACTCCCGCGACTACAACATCAACGACTACTACCCATCCGGAACGCCGCCGGGACGGGGCAACGTGGTGCGCTCCAACTGCATCCATGGCGGACGCCCCGGCGACATCATCGCTCCGCGGATCGGCTTCAGCGCAACAGCGAACGTGTTCGTCGACCCCGGCCCGGTCGATCCGCTGCGACCACCCGGCTTCGGCCTCGCCAAGCACAGCAGCTGTGGCCGCCTGCTTGGCGTCGGCGGTCAGTGACCCCGTGCCCTACCGGCCAGTGACTCGCGCCTACCGGCCAGTGACCGCCGCATCCTGGCGGCCAGTGACGGCGCGTCTACTGGAGGATGCAGGTCGCCGCGCTGTAGTCGACCGGGTCGGAGCCGATCGGGCTCGGATGGCCGGCGCTCGTCAGACGCTGGGTATGGCCGACGACCTTGCCACCGCGCCCCCGCCATTGATAGGTGACCAGGCCGCGCAGCTCATAGCTCTGGCCCGCCGGCGGCGCCATGAACGGGAACGACCAGCCCGCCTGCAGCGTGCCGCGGCTGCCCGGCCCGATGTAGACGAAGCGCGAGTCGGCCCCGCTGGTGATCGTGTGCCAGCGGTGATCCGCGCTCGAGAGGTATTGGACCTGGAAGCGCATGTACATGCGCAGCTGCCGGCCGCGCGAGGGCATCGATCCACGAATCCCGATCACGTCCGGATGGGCCGGCGTGTTGCAGATGTTCACCGTCGCCCAGGGGCCGCCGCGGCGGGCAGCCCGTGCCGCCGATGCGACCGGCACGCTGACGCTCAGAGCGAGCAGCGCGGACACCAGTGCGACGATGCGGCCTGTCGGCATGCCGGCAAACGATAACGAGCACGCCCGCTCGGCTCGCCCTGGGTGTGATATTGGTCGAGCCGCTGTGACGGTGGCGCTGATCTATCACGACGTCGTCGAGGCGGCCCGGCGCGATCAGGTCGGCTTCCCGACCGCGCTGGCAGCCCGCTACAAGTTGACCCCGTCGCAGTTCGAGCGCCACCTCGATGCGATCGCCGCCACCGGCGCGCGGGTCGGGCTGCTGACGGCGGGTGCCGAGCATCCGGACGGGGCAGCGGGGCTCGCGCCTTCCGGCACCGACCCCGACGTGGCGCTGACCTTCGACGATGGCGGCCTCTCGGCGGTCGCGATCGCGACGGCGCTCGAGCGCCGCGGCTGGCGGGGGCACTTCTTCGTGACGACCGGACGCATCGGCACCGCCGGCTTCCTCGACGCCGAGGCGATCCGCGCGCTGCTCGCGCGGGGCCACGCTGTCGGCAGCCACTCCCATACCCACCCCACCTACATGGGCCGACTGTCGCGCGCCGAGCTGCTGCGCGAGTGGCAGCTGAGTCGGGAGACGCTGGCCGAGCTGATCGGGGAGGCCCCCACCAGTGCGGCGGTGCCCGGCGGCTTCTTGTCTAGCGCGGTGATCAGCACCGCCGCGCAGGCCGGCTATCGACTGCTGATGACCTCCGAGCCGATCCGCCGCACGACCGTCCGCGACGGGATGCGCGTGGTCGGGCGCTATACGATCTGGGCCGCGACGCCGGCGGCGACGGCCACCGCCTACGTTCGCGGCAGCTGGCCGGCGCGCGGGCGCAGCTGGCTGGCCTGGCGCACCAAGGACGCGGCCAAGCGGATCAGCCCCGCCGCCTACCAGCGTGTGCGCGCGCTGCGCACCAGCTCGCGGTCGGGCTCGTAGCTGAGCGCCGCCAGCGCCTGCTCGGGCGTCAGCCAGCGCAGCTCGTCGACCTCCTCGCCGGGCTGGAAGGAGCCACCGCGGGCTTCCATCAGCCAGTAGCGCACGTGCTTGGGGCGTCCCTTGCCATCGACGTAGCGGACCGTCGGCAGCTCCGGGCCGACCACGCAGTCCAGGCCAGTCTCCTCGCGGACTTCGCGCAGGGCCGCCGCGAGATGATCCTCACCGCGCTCGAGATGGCCCTTGGGCAGGCTCCAGTCATCGTATCTGGGGCGATGGATCACGGCGATCACCGTTCGCCCGGCCGGGTCGCGGGCGGACACGAGGCCACCGGCGGCCTGGACCGGGCTCGTCGTGGCCTCGGTCACCGCGCCCGCCCCGAGTCTGCGGACGCCGCGCGCGGACGACCGCCCGGCGCTGGTTGCGCACCCACCCGCCCCGCATCCAGCTCCGCGACCGCGGCGGCGATCCGCGCGCGCAGCGGCTCGATCTCCTCCTCGGCGTAGCGCCCACGTGGCCAGAAGAAGCCGCGCAGGCCATCCTTGAAGCGGCGCGGCACGACGTGCAGGTGCAGGTGCGGCACGCTCTGGCTGACGTGGTTGTTGGCGGCCAGGAAGATCCCATCGGCGCCGAGCGCGCGCTGCACGGCGCGCGCCAGCAGCTGCGCCTCTGCCATCAGCGGTCCCAGCAGACCCGGCGGCAGATCCATGATCGTCTCATGGTGCGCACGCGGGATCAGCAGGCAGTGGCCCGGGAACAGCGGACGGCGATCGAGGAAGGCGATCGCGTCCGCGGCCTCATGGACGACCGCCGCATCGCCGTCACCAGCGACAATCGCGCAGAACGGACATCGCTGTGCCTGCGCGGCGCTCGCTGGCGGCGTCATCGTCGATGAGGATAGGCGGATCACGATAGGCTGACGACACTGTGCGGGTCCTCAACTTCTACTCGGCGGTATTCGCCGACCAGCTGCGCCGCGGCCGCAAGACGGCGACGATCCGCCTGGGCGACAAGTCGCAGAAGTACCGCAAGAACGAGTGCGTGATGGTGACGATCGGCTTCCAGCACTCGCCGCGCGAGAAGATCTTCGAGGCGGTCATCGACCAGGTCGAGGTCAAGCGCGTGCGCGACCTCTCGCCGCGCGACATCGAGCACGACAACCCG
Organism: uncultured Solirubrobacterales bacterium; assembly: GCA_963795555.1. Lineage (GTDB taxonomy): Bacteria > Actinomycetota > Thermoleophilia > Solirubrobacterales > Solirubrobacteraceae > CAWCHZ01. The sequence goes on along the minus strand of CAWCHZ010000002.1, from coordinate 1,961,778 downwards.
GAGTTCAGGCGCACGGAGGAGCTGATCAACTTCCTCGAGCAGATCTATGGCCGCTCGGTGTCCGAGGACGACGTCGTGACGGTGGTGCGCTTCTCGCAGATCATCGACAAGCCCTCCTCCGAGCTGCGCGACCGCATGCACGGCATCGGCGGGACGCGGAACTAGTAGCGGGCGTCAGCGCCGTAACGGCCCGCTCCCTCCGCCACAAAAGGCGTCGGGATCGGCCGCCACGGCGATCCTCAGTCGGATCCCCGGGCACGCCTCTGCCGCCCCTGGCCATCGCTTGGCACTCTCCTCACGCGAGTGCCAAGAGGCCCTTGACTTCGGCGGCGCACCGCCTATAGTCACTGGCCGGGTGCCTTGGCACTCCTGCCCCGAGAGTGCCAGCCGTCCTCCCGGCGGCGTGCGCCCGCGATCTGCATCCCATACCCACGGAGGTAGGCAGCCAATGAAGCTCAAGCCCCTTGGCGATCGTCTGATCGTGCGGGCCGTCGAGGAGGAGGAGACGACCGCCAGCGGAATCGTGCTCCCCGACACCGCGAAGGAGAAGCCCATCAAGGGCAAGGTCGTGGCGGTTGGTGACGGCAAGCTGAGCGAGGAGACCGGCAAGCGCACGCCGCTCGACGTCGCCGAAGGCGACGAGGTGCTCTACAGCAAGTACGGCGGCACCGAGATCAAGGTCGACGGCGAGGATCTGCTGGTCCTGCGCGAGTCCGACGTGCTCGCCAAGGTCGAGTCCTAAGGAGAAACGGAACCAATGGCTCACAAGGAACTCAGGTACAGCGCCGAGGCGCGCAAGGCGCTCGAGCAGGGCGTTGACGCGGTCGCCAACGCCGTCAAGGTCACGCTCGGCCCGAAGGGTCGCTACGTCGTCCTCGACAAGAAGTTCGGCGCCCCCACGATCACCAACGATGGCGTCACGATCGCCCGTGAGATAGAGGTCGAGGACGTCTTCCAGAACCAGGGCGCGCAGCTGGTCCGCGAGGTCGCGACCGCGACCAATGACGTCGCCGGCGACGGCACGACGACGGCCACCGTGCTCGCCCAGGCGATCGTCCGTGACGGGCTCAAGAACGTCGCCGCGGGCGCCAACCCGCTGGCGCTCAAGCGCGGCATCGAGCAGGCCGTCGACCGCGTCGTCGAGTCGATCGGCCAGCAGGCCAAGGAGGTCTCGGGCAAGGACCAGATCGCCCGCGTCGCGACGATCTCAGCCGGCGACGAGGAGATCGGCGACGTGATCGCCGATGCGATCGAGAAGGTCGGCAAGGACGGCGTCGTCAACGTCGAGGAGGGCCAGACGTTCGGCATGGACCTCGAGTTCACCGAGGGCATGCAGTTCGACAAGGGCTACATCTCGCCCTACATGGTCACCGACCAGGACCGCATGGAGGCCGTCCTCGAGGACCCCTACATCCTGATCGCCAACCAGAAGATCGGCTCGGTGCGCGACATCCTGCCGGTGCTCGAGCAGGTGATCCAGTCCGGCAAGCCGCTGCTGATCATCGCCGAGGATGTCGAGGGCGAGTCGCTCGCGACGCTGGTGGTCAACAAGCTGCGTGGCACCTTCACCGGCGTCGCGGTCAAGGCGCCGGGCTTCGGCGATCGCCGCAAGCGGATGCTCGAGGACATCGCGATCCTCACAGGCGGCGAGGTGATCACCGAAGAGATGGGCCTCAAGCTCGAGAACACCCAGGTCTCGCAGCTGGGCCGCGCGCGCCGCATCGTGGTCTCCAAGGACACGACGACGATCGTCGACGGCGCGGGCGATGGCGAGCAGATCAAGGGTCGCATCAAGCAGATCAAGGCCGAGATCGAGGACACCGACTCGGACTTCGACCGCGAGAAGCTCCAGGAGCGTCTGGCCAAGCTGTCGGGCGGCGTCGCGGTCGTCAAGGTCGGCGCCGCGACCGAGACGGAGATGAAGGAGAAGAAGCACCGCGTCGAGGACGCGCTGCAGGCCACCCGTGCGGCGCTCGAGGAGGGCATCGTGCCGGGCGGCGGCGTGGCGCTGATGCAGGCCGCCGAGTCGATCAAGCTCGAGGGCATCGACGAGGACGATGAGCGGACCGGCGCGCGAATCGTGCTGCGGGCGCTTGAGGAGCCGCTGCGTCAGATCGCCGAGAACGCCGGCCTGGAGGGCTCCGTCGTCGCCAACGACGTCAAGCACGCCAAGAAGGGCTATGGCCTCAACGCGGCCACCAATCAGATCGTCGATCTGGTCGCCGAGGGCGTGATCGATCCGGCGATGGTGACTCGCTCGGCGCTGCAGAACGCCGCCTCGATCGCCAAGAACATCCTCACGACCGAGGCGATCGTCGCCGAGGTCCCCGAGAAGGACGGTGGCGCGCCCGGCGGTGGCATGCCCGACATGGGCGGGATGATGTAGTCGACGGCTCGTCCGTCGGTGGTCGGCGGCTCGTCCGTCGAGGTCTTGCGCGAGGGCCCGGCAATTGCCGGGCCCTCGTCGTTTCGCTCAAGCCAAGCCGACCGCTAACGTGGTTCGAGAGCGTGCCCCGCGGCGACGGGAAGCCACTGCCGCCGTGCGGAGTCTTTGCTTTAGAGATCCTACGTCCCCATGCCAGACCACCAGGACCCCCACGACGAGCCGCCTGCCGAGGACGCGGTTGCGGCGCGCACAGCCGACGAGCACGCCGACCATGCCCTGCTGGCACGCCTCGCCGACGGCTCGCTGCCAGCGCGCGAGCGCGACGCCGCGCTGCGGCGCGTCGCCGCCTCCTCGCAGCTGAGCGAGCTGCTGGACGAGCAGCGTCGCGCACTGCGGCTGGTCACCGAGACGGGCGTCCTTGCGCCCGCGGGGCTGCGCGACAGGATCGAAGCGCAGCAGCGTCGACGGGCGCCGCGCCTTCGCTGGGCGCCGCGCCGCCGGGCGCACAGGTTGACGCTGGCGGGTGCGCTCGCCGGCGCGCTTGCGACAGCCGTGCTGGCGATCGCCCTGGTCGTGCCGAGCGGCACGCCCGGCGCACCGGCGGTCGTCCAGGCCGCTGCGCTGACCGTGCTGCCGTCGCAACAGTCGGCTCCCGCTCAGGCACCCGGCAGCAGCCGACTCGAGCGCGCCGACGGGGCGGGGATCCCCTACCCCTACTGGGGCGACGCGTTCGGCTGGCAGGCCCGCGGCTTGCGCACGGACGTGGTCAGCGGGCATCACGCGACGACCGTCTTCTACGTCAGGGGCCGACTGCGCATCGGCTACACGATCGTCTCGGCGCCCGCGCTGACGATCCCGCGCGGCTTGAGCACGACCAGCCGCGACGCGACGACGTTCTGGATCGAGCGCGTCGGCAACCGCCCGGTCGTCATCTGGCTGCGCGCCGGACGCACGTGCATCCTCTCCGGCACGGGCGTCAGCGTAGATCTGCTGTCACGGCTCGCCAGCTGGCACGCCGGCTGATCAGCTGCCGAGCTCGCGCACGAGGCGCTGGCGCGCCCGGTACACCCGCGTGGCGATCGTCGCCTCCGGCGTGCCCAGCAGACGTGCCGCCTCCTCGTAGGACAGACCGGTGACGTCAACGGCCACCACCGCGTCGCGAAAGCCCTCCGGCAGCCGTGCGATCGCCGCGTAGAGCTCGCGGGCCTCGACGGCCGCCTGCGGATCGGCCGCCCTGCGATCGACCAGGATGTCCCGATCGTCGGGCAGCGGGACGGTCGAGGGACGTCGGCTGGCGGTGCGCAGCGACGTCAGGAAGGTGTTGCGCAGGACGCGGATCAGATAGCCGAGGTCGTCCTCGGAGCGCAGCAGGCGCGGGCGCGCAAGCACACGCGCACAGGTTTCCTGCACGAGGTCCTCGGCGTCCTCGCGCGAGCCGCACAGCGCCCACGCCGCGCGAAACAGGCGATCCAGATGGTCGGGCAGGCGGTCGGTGTCGAGCGGACGCGGGCCCGCCACGGGATCAGCGGACCTCACCGATCGATCGCGGCGGTGGACCGACGTAGACGGCGGTCGGACGGATCAGCCGCCCCTCGCGCTTCTGTTCGAGGATGTGCGCCGACCAGCCGGCCGTGCGGGCACAGGTGAACATCGATGTGAAGAGCTCCGGCGGCACCCGCGCGTGATCGAGCACGACCGCCGACCAGAACTCCACGTTAGTGGCCAGCACGCGATCCGGGTGGCGTGCCTGCAGCTCCTCCAGCGCCGCCCGCTCCAGCGCCTCGGCCACTCCCAGGCGGCTGGAGCCGACCTCGTGCGCGATCCGCCGCAACGCCCGGGCACGCGGATCCTCAGCCCGGTAGACGCGATGGCCGAAGCCCATCAAGCGCTCGCCCCGATCGAGCGCCCGCAGCACCCAGCGGCGGCTGTCGCCTTCGCGTTCGACCTCATCGAGCATCCGCAGGACGCGTGCCGGCGCGCCGCCGTGGAGCGGCCCCGACAGCGCGCCCACGGCAGCCGACAGCGCCGCCGCGCTGTCCGCGCCGGTGGAGGCGACGACCCGCGCCGTGAACGTCGAGGCGTTCATGCCGTGCTCGGCAGCGCAGATCCAATATGCATCGATCGCCTTGACGTGATCGGGATCGGCCTCGCCGCGCCAGCGGATCAGGAAGCGCTCGGGGATCGAACGTCCGCGATCGACTTCGGCCTGGGGCACCGCGGGTTGCCCACGGCCGCGCGCGGATTGAGCGACGAACGAGAGCGCCATCACCGATGCGCGCGCGAGATCATCGCGGGCCTGCTCGGCCGTGATGTCGATCAGCTGGCCCAAGCCCCACTCCGGCGCGAGCATCGCCAGCGCCGACTGCACATCGACCCGCGGGTCGCCCGAACGGACGGTCAACGGATGCGGCTCAGCCGGCGGCAGACCCGGCTCCAGCGCATCATCGACCAGCAGCCCCCAGACCTGCTCGTAGGGGACGCGGCCGACGAGCTCCTCGATGTCCACGCCGCGATAGCGCAGCGCCCCGCCGGCACGATCGGGCTCGGCGATCTTGGTGGCGAACGCGACAACGCCCTCGAGGCCCGAGGCCACCTGCGGCTCATCGCGAGGCTGCGCCTCCATGCGCTCAGTATCCCGGCTCGAGCGCATAGTCTCCATCCCGCCGTAACCACGAAAGGAGATGAGGTGTCCGGCGCCGCACTGCGGGAGCTGCTCTTGCGTCCGATCACCGAGCTGGCCGCGCTGGTCCGCGAGGGCGAGCTGAGCGCACGCGAGCTCGTCGGCGCTTCGCTGGAGCAAATCGACGCGCTCGATGACGAGCTCAACGCCTTCGCCCACGTCGACCACGAGGGCGCGCTCGCGAGCGCGGCGGCGATCGGTCGCGACGATCCCCGCCCGTTCGCCGGCGTCCCGATCGCGGTCAAGGACCTGCGCGCCGTCGCGGGGATGCCACTCGGCTATGGCTCCCGGCTGTTCGAGGGATTCGTCCCCGACTACGACTCCCACGTCGTGCGGCGACTGCGGTCTGCGGGCTTCGTGATCGTCGGCAAGACCAACCTGCCGGAGTTCGGCATCGCGCCGGTGACCGAGAGCGCCCGCCGTGGCGCCACCCGCAACCCGTGGGATCGCGCGCGCACGCCGGGCGGCTCCTCGGGCGGCTCAGCCGCGGCGGTCGCCGCCGGGATGGTGCCGATCGCGCATGCGAACGACGGCGGCGGCTCGACGCGCATCCCGGCGGCATGCTGTGGGCTGGTCGGCCTCAAGCCACAGCGCGGCCGGATCTCGCTGGGACCCGAGCAGGGCGACAACCCGCTTGCGGTCGAGGGCGTGCTGACCCGGACGGTTGGCGAGACCGCTCGCGTGCTCGACGTGCTCGCGGGCTACGAGACGGGCGATGCGACCTGGGCGCCACCGCCGGCGGAGCCCTTCGCGACCGCGGCGACCCGCGATCCCGGCCGCCTGCGGATCGCCGTCACGAGCCAGCCTCCGCTCGAGCACGTGACCGTCGATCCCGCCTGCGCGGCAGGCATGCGCCTGGCGGCGCAGCTGTTGGCGGACCTCGGCCACGAGGTCCGCGAGGCGACGCCCGCGTGGCGCATCGAGGGCCTCTTCGAGCTGTTCGCCGACGAGTTCTGCTCGCTGGTCGCCGTGGCGATCGCCTTCGGCGGCATGGTCGCCGGCCACGAGCCGCGCGAGCAGGACATCGAGCCGTTGAGCTGGCACGTCTGGCAGCGGGCCCAGGCGCTCCCGGCGCCCCGCTTCCTGCTCGGTCATACCCGGCTTGCCGCGGTCGCGCGCGCCCTGACCGCCTTCTTCGACGAGCATGACATCCTGTTGACGCCCGCGCTCGCGCAGCTGCCGGTCGAGATCGGCGCGATCGACCCGCTCGCCGACGACGCACACGGCACCTTCATGCGGGCCGCCGCGTTCACGCCCTTCACCGCGTTGGCAAACGTGACCGGCCTGCCCGCGATCGCGGTGCCGATCGACCAGGCGCCGGGCGGCCTGCCAGTCGCCGTCCAGCTGCAGAGCGGCCCCGCGCAGGAGGGCCGGCTGCTCGCGCTGGCCAGCCAGCTGGAGGGCGCTCGTCCGTGGCCCGCTCGTCCGGGGGCCGATCGACACGGGGCCGCTCGTTCGTGGGCCGATCGACACCCGGCGGACCGACCCCTACAATGAGCGCCGGCGCTCAAAGTGAGCGCCTTCCTCAAAGCCGTACAAAGGATTCGACACAGATGGCCTACGTGATCGCCGAGCCCTGCATCGGGACCAAGGACAACTCCTGCGTTGAGGTGTGCCCGGTGGACTGCATCCACCCGACGCCCGACGAGCCCGACTACGAGCGCGTCGAGATGCTGCACATCGACCCCGATGAGTGCATCGACTGTGACGCTTGCGTCGAGGCATGCCCGGTCGACGCGTGCTTCGCCGAGGACCAGCTCCCCGAGGAGTGGGCGAAGTACCAGCAGATCAACGCCGAGTACTTCGCCAACAAGGCCTAGCGCAACAGGCCGATTTGCCTGCGCTGTGCCGCTTGGCGGCATGGTGAGCGTCATCGTGCTGCGGGCCGAGGTTTTTGAGGAGTTTTGCAGAGTTTTTGATGGCGTCTACTGTCGCGCTAGTCAAAAACTTCCGCGAAACTCTGGTGTCCCGCAGGCAGCCCTAGGCCATCGGCAGCGACAGCCCAACGGGCTTGGGGGCGGCCGCCGGCGCGGGCGCCTGCAGGACGGGCAGCTCGACCGGCGAGAGGGCTATGACACCGCGCGCGGCCTGGCGAATCGCCTGGGCGGCCGGATCGTCGGCGTTGGCCAGCACGAGCGGCTGGCCGCTGTCGGACTGCTCGCGCAGGGGCATCGTCAGCGGCACCTTGCCCAGCAGTGGAACGTCGAGCTCGTCGGCGAGCAGCTGGCCGCCGCCCTCACCGAAGATCTGGTAGCGCGTCCCGTCCGGGGTCGTGAACCCCGCCATGTTCTCGATCACCCCGCCGATCTCGAGCTTGACCTTGCTCGCCATCTCGGCGGCCCGGCGCGCGACCTTCTGCGCCGCCGGCTGGGGCGTGGTGACGATCACGAACTTCGCCTGCGGCAGCAGCTGAGCGAGCGTCATCGAGACATCACCAGTCCCCGGCGGAAGGTCGACCAGCAGATAGTCGAGCTCCCCCCAGGCGACGTCCTCGAGGAACTGCTGGAGCGCCTTGTGCAGCATCGGGCCGCGCCAGACGACGGCGGCGTCCTCGTCGAGGAAGAAGCCGATCGACATCGCGCGCAGGCCGTGCGCGACGAGCGGCAGGATCTTGCGCTCCGGCGAGACGGCGGGACGCTGGGCGCCGAGGCCGAGCATGCGCGGAATCGAGTAGCCCCACACGTCGGCGTCGAGCACCCCGACGGACTTGCCCTCCTCGGCGAGCGCCGCCGCGAGGTTGACCGTCAGCGTCGACTTGCCGACGCCGCCCTTGCCCGAGCCGACGCAGACGACGTTGGCAACCTCGGCAAGCGCGCCCTCGGGCAGCTGCGAGCGGCCGAGGCGCTGCTGAAGCGTGCGCTTCTGCTCGTCGCTGAGCACGTCGAAGTCGACGGACACCCCGCGGACCCCCTCCAGCGCGCCGACCGCGTCGCTCACCGCCGTGTGGAAGTGGCTGCGGATCGGGCAACCGGGGGTCGTCAGCGACACCATCACGGCGACGTCGCCATCGGCGTCGAGCTCGATCGAGCGAACCATGTCCAGCTCCACTATCGAGCGGCGCAGCTCAGGATCGATCACCGCTCGCAGGGCGTCGCGGATCTGCTCGGTCGTCGTCATCACACTCATCGTCCTATCGTCGTCAACCGCTCGATTGTCCCAGATGCGTCGTGCGCGCCAGCCAGGCGCCGTGATCGACGAGCTCGGCGGCGGTCGGGATCGCCTCCGGCGCGCTCCAGACACGATTGAGCGTCGCGATCCCGGCAGCGTCGACGACGCTGTCGCAGAAGCGCTTGCCCTGCTCGTACTGGCGCAGCTTCATGTCGAGGCCGAGCAGCCGCGCGAGCAGTCGCGCCACGCCACGCTGAGAGCGCCGACGCGCGTCCAGCGCGGCGCGCAGGTGCGGCAAGTTCGGCAGCAGATCCCGCCCGACCGCGTCCATCGCGTGCTCGGCGTACCCCTCCAGCAGGGCCATCGTCGCCTGCATCTGCACGACGATCTGGCGTTGGTCGGCGGTGGCGACGACACCGATCAGGTCACCGCCGCGAACGGCATCGACCAGCGAGCGCAGATCGGCGCGGCTGGGCAGCCGGCGCATCCGCGCGAGGTCGATCGTGATGTCGACCGAGGCGAGCAACCGACTGAGCAGGTCGGCCAGGTGCTGGCGCAGCCAGGGGACGGCGCCGAACTGGAGCGCATGGGTCACCTCGTGCAGCGCCACCCAGGAGAGGAACTCCTGCTCATCGACGTCGAGCTTGACGACGGCCTCGGCAAGGTTGGGCGCCACGAACAGCAGCCGTGCCGGCGCCTTCGGCTCGATCACGATCAGCTCGTATTGCCCAAGCACCCGCTGCGCGAGCAGCCCGACGACCACGCCGATCTCCGCCGTCAGCGCCAATCCGGTCATGACACTCAGCGGCACGCGCAACGGGCCGATCGAGCGGGCGAACTTGCCGACGACCGGATCGAGCACGACGCGCATGCTGGTGAGGTTCGCGCGCGCCCACTGGCGACGGTCCAGCCACTCCGGCGCCGGCAGCGGGGCGAGCGGGACCAGGCCGGTGTAGGCGGAGACCAGCCGCTCACTGCGCTCGGCCAGCTCAGGAAGCGCGGCGCCTGGCGGCTGCGTCGCCGGCTCGCCCGCCACGAAGCCGGCCAGATGCTCGGCAAGGACCCAGTCGATCACCCTTCAATCATGACGAGGGGTCCAAGCGGCTCATGCCGAGAGCTCCGGGGAGCCATGACGAGGGGACCCAAGCGACTCATGACGAGGGGTCCAAGGCACCCATGACGAGCCCGCCGAGCGACTCCAGCGTCGCCGGCGAGCGCGCGGCCACCACCGGCGAGCGCGCCTGCAGGTCCAGCGGCGCGCCGAGCGGGTCGGCCCAACAGGGAAACGAGACCCACCCGCCCGCCTCGCGCACGATCAGCTGGCCGGCGGCGGCGTCCACCGAGCGGCAGCTGCGCAGCGAGGCCATCGCGTCCAGCCGCGCCCCCGCCACCTGACAGAGCGAGATCGCGATCGAGCCGATCGCGCGCAGCCGGTGGGTCTGCTCGACGAGCTCGTCGACGCATCTGGCAAGCCAACGCGGGTCGGCCGACTCGATCCCCAGCATCTCCAGCCGGCCATCGCGCGCGCGACGCTCAGGCAGGTCGCGATCGAGCGCGACGCCGTTGCACCAGGCACCCTCGCCACGGCAAGCGACCCACTCTTCGCCGCTGCCGAAGTCGTGCACGAAGCCGAGCGCCACATCGGCCATCGTGGGGCCATCGGCGACCGCGATCGACACGGCGTACTGCGCGAGCCCACGCTTGGCGTTCAGCGACCCATCGATCGGGTCGATGATCACGCGGATGGTGGCATCGCCGAAGTCGACCTCGCCGCGCTCCTCCGAGATGGCGCGGAAGCGCAGTCCGCGCCGCCGCAGCCGCGCCAGCTGCTCGAAGATCGCGTCCTCGGCGATCTGGTCGATGATCAGCGTGCGGTCTCCGCCCTCGCCGCGCTCGCCGGTCTCGCCCCCGCGCTGGACGCCAGACGCGCACCGCGCCAGGTCCCGCTCGACCGCCCGCGCGGCTCGGCGGCAGGCGTCGATCCAGTCGGCCGCGACGATCGCGGAGCAGGCGCGCACACCTGCCATGCTACGCAGGTGCTGAACGCGTCGGAGGGTCTCACTCGCGCCCAGGGCGAGGTGGTGGCCCACGCGAGCGGCCCGCTGCTGGTGCTCGGTGGCCCGGGCACCGGCAAGACCACGGTGCTGCTGCGACGCTTCCTCGCCCTGGTGGCGGCCGGCGAGGTGCCGGAGGCGATTCTCGTGCTGGCGCTGTCGCGCGCGGCCGCGGTGGAGCTGCGCACCGCGCTGGAGCGCGCGCTGGACCGCCCCTACGAGGCGCTCGAGGTCTGCACGATCGTCGACTTCTGCGCCGGGCTGCTGCACGAGGAGGCGCGCGAGGCGGGGCTCGACCCATTCGTCGTGCCAGCCACCCCGGCCGACCGGCTCGCGCTGCTGCTCGAGCGCATCAGCGAGCTGACCCTGCGACGCCACGATCTCGGTGGCAATCCCGCGGCGCTGCTGGCCTCGCTGCTGGAGCGCATCGACCGACTCAAGGAGGAGGGAGTGGATGCGGCGAGCTTTGCGGCGTGGGCCCGCGCGCTGCCCGGGGATGATCCGTCGGCGCGCTCGCGCGCTGCCAAGGAGCGCGAGTTCGCCGCCGTCTTCGAGACCCACGACCGCATGCTCATGGAGGCCGGCATGTTGGACGGCGGCGACCTGCTGCAGCGCACCGCGCAGCTGCTGACCGACAAGCCCCATGTTCGCGCGCGCGTGGCCGAGCGCCATCGTCACCTGCTCGTCGACGAGCTCCAGGACCTCAGCTACGCCGAGATGCGCTTGGTCGAGCTGCTGGTCGCCGGGCACGAACGGATCTGCGCGGTGGCCGATGAGCAGCAATCGCTGCGCCGCCTGCGCGGCGCGGCTGAGAAGAACATTGCGGACTTCCGCGCCGCACACCCGAGCCTCCGCGTCGTCAGGCTGGAGGGCTCCTTGCGCTGCCCGGCGGACATCCTGCGCAGCGCGACCGCGGTCGTGCAGGCGCCGGCGGAGAAAATCGAGGCGCCGCCGCCGACCGAGGCTCCCCAGGTGCGCTTCTGGCGCTGCCAGAACGACCGCGCGCAGGCCCAGGCCGTGGCTGCCGACATCGAGCGGATGCTGGCGTACGGGATCGCGGCCGACGCGATCGGCGTGCTCGTCTGCTCGGTGCGCGACCAGGCCCAGGAGATTGCCGTCGCGCTCGATGAGCGGGCGATCCCCTACCGCGTCGCCGGTGCCGCCGCGTTCTTCCAGCGCACCGAGATCCGCGACATCCTCGCCTGGTTGCGACTGCTGTGCGATCCGAGTGACGCCAGCGCCGTGGTACGAGCGCTCACGCGACCGCCCGTCGAGCTGCGCGCCGCAGACCTGGCGCGCTGCGTCCAGATCACCCGCCGCCGCAAGCTCGACATGGTCTCCGGCCTGGTCGCCGCCACCGAGTCGCCGCAGATCCCACCGGAGGCGCGCGAGCGGATCCTGACGTTCCTGCAGCTCTACCGCTCGGCGATCGCCTCACTGGACACGCTGCGCCCCGATCTCTACGTCCACCGCCTGATCGAACGGCTCGGCGTGCGTCGTCAGCAGCTCTTCGCAGCGCAGGCCGACATCGTCGAGCGGCTGCTGAACCTGGCTCGACTGGCCGAGATGGCGACGGCCTACGTGGGCCGGGTGCCCCAGGCCACGCCGCGGGAGTTCGCGCGCTACATCGCCGCGGTCGCCGATGCCGGGCTGCGCGATGAGGAGGCCGCCAGCGAACGCCGGCCGGCGGCCGTCAGCGTGCTGCCGATGCATGCCGCCAAGGGGCTGGAGTTCGATCGCGTCTACGTGCTCGGACTGGAGGCCGCCCGGATGCCCGGACCGCATCGCAGCGCGATCGAGCCGCTGCCCGACGCGCTGCTGCGCGAGCGCTTGCCCAGCGAGAGCCGCTCCCTGCACGTGCTACGGATGCGCCGACTGCTCTACGTCGCGATGACGCGCGCTCGACAGGGCCTGGCGCTCGCCTGCTCCGAGTGCGGCCCGGATGGCGCGATGCGCCCCGCATCGCCGTTCGTGGAGGCCGCACGGGAGGCGATCGGCGGACACTGGGAGACCTTCGAGGAGGAGCTCTTCGGCCCGGCCGAGGCGCTCCACGCGCGGGCGCGGAGCCTGCGCCAGGACGTGCTGCGTGACATATCGACCGTCGCCGGCCGCCTTGGTGAGCTGCGCTTCGACACCGACCTCGACGTCTCGCACGCGATCGTCCGCTACCTCGAGCTGATCAAGCTCGCCGCGCTGATCGCACGTGCGCCCGAGCAGCCGATCGAAGAGGCCCTGGCCGAGATCAACGCACGACTCGCACGGGCCGTGACGGCCGAGCAGCGCGACATCTTCGAGTCCTCGGAGCTCGACGGCCAGCTGCTCGGCCGCGAGCGCATCGCGCGGCATCGCGCGCAGGCGCTCGCGGCCCGCGAGCAGCCGACGCTGGAGCCGTTCCTGCCCCGGCAGGGTGATGGGCTCGTGCTCTCGGCCTCGGACATCGAGACCTACCGGATCTGCCCACTCAGATACAAGTTCGCCCGCGTCTTTCGGATCCCCCAGGAGCCGACGCTCAACCAGCGCTTCGGGATCCTGGTCCACCAGGTGCTGGAGCGCTTCCACGCGGGCGGAGCGTCGACCCGGGCCGAGCTGCTCGGCCTGCTCGACGCCGGCTGGCGCCGCGCCGGCCTTGGCGACTCCGACGAGGAGCTGCAGCTGCGCGCCAAGGCCACCGCGGCGCTCTCGCGGTATCACGAGCGCCTGCAGTCCGAGCCGGTCGAGACGGTGTGGCTCGAGCGCTCGTTCGCGTTCAGGCTCGGGCCGCATCTGCTGCGCGGGCGGGTCGATCGCGTCGACCGACTGCCCGACGGAGCCTACGAGCTCGTCGACTACAAGACCGGGCGCCCGCGCTCGGCCGCCGAGCTCAAGCACGACATCCAGCTCTCGCTCTACGCCGTCGGCGCGCGCGAGGCCTGGCAGCTCGCGGCGTCGTCGCAGGCCTACTACTACGTGCTCGATGACGAGAAGGTCCCAGTGCAGCGGGACGACGCCGATCGCGGCTGGATCACCGACACGGTCTTAGAGGTCGCCGACGGCATCCTCTCGCAGGGCTTCGAGCCCACGCCGTCCTATCGCGCGTGCTCGGTCTGCGACTACCGGATCATCTGCCCGGCGACCGAGCGCTGAGCTAGTCGTCGCGCCCGCGCTGGCGCAGGAAGCGCTGAAACTCGCGCGCGATCACGTCGCCGGAGGGCAGCTCGTCCGGCGGGACGTCGTCGGGGTCATCCTGGGCGGCGCGCTCGAGGCGCTCGACGAACGCCTGGACCTCCGGGTCGCTCTGGACCGCAAGGTTCACCTGGCGCTCGTATTCGACGGTCGCGGCCTCCAGCTCCGACGCGTCGACGGAGACGCCGACGAGCCGCTCGATGCGCCGCACCAGCGCCAGCGCCGCCTTCGGGTTCGGCGCCGCGGCGACGTAGTGCGGCACCGTCGCCCACAGCGAGGCGGTCGGCAGCCCGGCTTCGGTGCAGGCCGAGTGCAGCACGCCGATGATGCCCGTGGGGCCTTCATAGGACGCGTGCGGCAGGCCGAAGCGCTCGATCAGCGACTCATCCGACGCCAGCCCACTGATCCCCACCGGCCGCGAGTGCGCGACATCGGCCAGCAGCGCGCCAACGGTCACGACCAGCTGACAGCTCAGCGCCTCGGCGAGATCGACGATCAGGCCGCTGAAGGTCCGCCAGCGCATCGACGGCTCGATTCCCGACAGCAGCACCAGGTCGCGCGGCGCGCGGGGAACACGAACCTCGAAGATCTCCACTCGCGGCCATTCCACGGTTCGCGTGCGTCCGTCGATCAGCTTCACCTGCGGACGGACTGTCTGGAAGTCGTAGAACTCCTCCGGGTCGATCGTCGCGAAGCGCCGCGCGTCGAGCGAGGAGCCGATGAAGGCGACGGCCGCGGAGGCCGCATCGGCGGCGTCGTTCCAACCCTTGAACGCGCAGATCAGGGCAGGGGCGCGAAGCCCATCGGGACGCCGTTCCCATTCCAGGGGCTGCATCCGATTCACGGTACATGATGGTGCCATGCCGACGGGAGCCACAGCGCGAAATCCGCCGGACGAGGGAGCCTCGACGAGGCTCGCGGACCACCAGATCGGCGGAGGCACCGCGACGCTGCGCGCCGGCCAGGACGTCGCGACGCTGCGCGCCGGCCAGGACGTCGCGATGGTGCTTGCCTGCACCCGCAAGGAGCGGCTGCTGACGCGCAGCGGCACGCCTTACCTCGCACTCGAGCTACGCGACCGCAGCGGCGCGATCCAGGCCCGTGCCTTCCGCGACGCCGACCTGCTGGCCGGACGCTTCGAGCGCGGCGACCTGGTGCGCGTCGCGGGACGGGTCGAGCGCTTCCGCGACGAGCTGCAGATCGAGCTGCGCATGATCGAGCGAGCGAGCGGTGAGCACGCTGACCCAGCTCGCTTCCTGCCGACGGCCTACCGCGATCTCGACGAGCTCGAGGGCTTCCTCGAGCATCTGGCGCGCGAGGTCTGCGACCAACCCTACCGCCGGCTGTTGGACGCGCTGCTGGCGGATCGCGCGCTGCGCGCCGAGCTGCGCCGCGCTCCCTGCACGCGCGCTGGCCATCATGCCTATCTCGGCGGGCTGCTCGAGCACACCGTCGCCGTCACGACGCTCGCGCTGGAGACCTGCACGCTGCACCCGCGACTCAACGTGGACCTGCTGCTGAGCGCCGCGATCGTGCACGACCTCGGCAAGACACGCGAGTTCAGCTATGGCGCCGAGATCGGCCTCAGCGATGAGGGTCGGCTGCTCGGCCACCTCGTGCTCGGCCAGCAGATCGTCGACGAGCATGCGTTGCGCAGCGGGCTGGATGCGCAACGGCGGATCGCATTGGTGCACTGCCTGCTCTGCCACCACGGGGCCGAGGCCGTGCCCGGCCGGCGCTTCGGCTTCCCCGAGGCGCTCGCCCTGCATCGCCTCAACGCCCTCGACGCGGGCGTCAAGGGAGCGCTGGAGCACGGTCTGATCAGTCGTCCGCCTGCGCTCGCAGCGTCCTGATCCGCTCGATCTGATCGCCAAAGCGCTCCGCCGGCAGCTCACCGGCCTGGACCAGCTCGAACGTCTGCTTGCCGAGCTCGCTGTAGGCCTGCCCCAGCTCGCGCTTGGTTTGCAGCTCCTGGGCCGCCTCGCGCGTCTTGGTCTGAGCTTCCAGTGCCGCTTCGCGCGTCTTGGCGGCAGCCTGCTCGGCGGTCGCCTTCACCTTGTCCATCAGCCCCATCTCTCCTCCTTCCGCAACATCGGCTGGCGGGTCTGCTGCAGCGTATCCTGTGGCCGCCCTTGGCCGCCCTCTACATCGCCGCCCTGATCGTGCTCGTCGCCGCGGCGGCGCTCGGCCAGGCCATTCGCGAGCTTGGTGGCCTGCGCGGCTGGGCGAGCTGGAGCCCGGCGGTGGGCTACGCGGCGCTGCTGGCGATCGCCGAGGTGACGATTCGCCTACCGGGCCACGCGACCACGGCCGCGCTGGCGCTTGGTGCCGCAACGCTCGTGGCGCTCGCCTCGCGACGGGTTCGGGGTGCGCTGCGCAGCGGACTGAGCGAGGGCGCGCCGGTGGCCGTCGTGGCGCTGCTCATGGCATCACTGCCCTATCTCGTCAGCGGCAGCGCGGGCATCCCCGGCGCGGGCGACAACAACGACATGGCCTCTCATCTCTCGACGGCGTGGTGGCTGACGACCCACGCTGGCCCGCCCCCGGTGGCCGCCTATGGCGGTCCGCTGGTAACGCAGGGCTATCCGATCGGCCCGCATGCGGTCGCGGCGGCGCTTGCGCGCGGGCTCGACGTCTCACTCGTGCATGCCTTCGACGCGCTCACGACCGTGCTGCCGGCGCTGCTGGCGCTCGCCGCGCTGACGGCGCTGCCCGCAGCTCGGCGCGCGGCACGCCAGCTCGCCGCGCTGCTGGTCGGTGTCTGCTACCTGAGCGTCGCCTATCTCGTACAGTCGGCGTTCAAGGAGGTCATCGAGGGCACCCTGCTGGTCGCCTTCGCTCTCGCGCTGCGCGAGCTCGCGATGGGGACGAGTCGCGCCCCGCTCGCGATGGGGACGAGTCGCGCCGCGCCGCGCGATCCCGCAGCGGCCGCCACGGCCCCACCCGCGCGGCCGATCCTGCGCAACGGGTTGCCGATCGGGGTGCTGGTGGCGGGCATGGCCTACGCCTACAGCTATCCCGGCGTGCTGTGGCCCGCCGCCGGCGTGGGCGCCGCGCTCGCGCTCGCGCTCGTCGTCCGGCGGGGACGCCGGCTCGCCGAGCTCGCGCGCGCGGTGACTCCGGCCGCAGCCGGAGCGCTGCTGAGCAGCGCGGTCCTGCTCGCCCCCGAGGTCAAGCGGATGCTGGCCTTCGCCGACTCGACCTTTGCCAGCGAGCCGCCGCTCGGGATGGGCAACCTCGTCCATGCGATCTCGCCCCTGCAGGCGGTCGGGATCTGGCTGACCAGCGACTTTCGCTTCAACCCTCACCCCTATTGGCCGACGCTGGCGCTGGGCGCGCTGGCGGCCGCGGCGCTCGCGCTGGCGGTCATCTGGTGGCTAGGGCGCCGGGAGCTGGCGATCGTCGGGACGCTTGCCGCGGCGGTCGCCATCTACATCGAGCTCGATGCCTCGCGCAGCCCGTATACGGCCGCGAAGGGGCTTGCCGTGCTCGCCCCGCTGGTCGCGATCGCGCTCGCGCCACCGCTGCTCGCGCTCTGGCACCCCCGCCCGCGGCGGCCGCTGCGAGGGCTCTGGCTCGCCCGGGCGGCCAGCCTGGCAATCGCCATCGCGGCCGCGCTGTCCAGCTTTGGTGCGTTGCGTGACGGGCTGATCGACCCCACAGCGCACCTGACCGAGCTCGCCACGCTGCGCCCGCTGGTCGCCGGCCAGCAGGTGCTGTTCCTGGGCATCGACGACTTCATGCAGTGGGAGCTGCGTGGGGCGTGGCTGGCGAGCGGTCCGTTCCTGTACTCGCCGCGGCCGTACCAGACGCGTCAGGAGGTGGCCTACGTGCGCACCGCCCCGCTGACCTTCAACAGCTATCACGCCGTCACGCTCGACCGCTTTCGCTACATCATCGAACCTCGCTCGGCCTATCGCGTCAGCGCGCCGGCGAACTTCCAGCTAGTCCGCGCCACGCGCTCCTACCTGCTCTGGCGGCGCGATGGGCCGACGCTCGAGCGCGACACGCTGGGAACGGGCATGGCCCTGGGCGCGGTGCTGCGCTGTGACAGCAGCTCTGGGCGCGCTCTGCTGCGCCACGGCGGCGTCGCGTCCATCGTGCCGGCACCAATTGTCGCCACGCCCGCGCAGTGGCGTGGCCAGCCGTATGCCACCGGCGGCCACGCAACGCTGACGCTGCAGGTGCCGGCCGGCGCCTGGGACGTCTCGCTGCAGTACGCGAGCCTCACTGGGTTGCGCTTGAGCGCCCCCGGGCTGGCGCTCACGCTGCCGGCGACGCTCGACCGGATCGGCCCCTATTGGCCCGCTGGCGTGCTGGTGCAGCGCCGCTCAGGCCCGTTGACAATCGCCGTGCAGGCGCTCGATCCAAGCCGGATCGGGCGCATCCTCGGAGCTCCCGGACGCACGCCGCCGCTGGTGCAGGGGGATCTGCCGCTCGATGGCCTGGCGCTCACCCGCCACAATGCTCGAGCGCGGACGGTTCCGCTGCAAGCGGCGTGCGGTCGCTATGTCGAGTGGTACCGCCGCGCGTGACCGCGCGCCGCCAGGCCGCGAAGATCGCCGAGGCGAAGCCCAGCCCGTAGCGCACAGACGCGGGCTTCTTGGACGTCCCATGCGAGCGCCGTAGCACCGTGATCGGCACCTCCATCGTGGGGATTCCCCGTGTCACCGCCTCGATCAGGAATTCGGCGGCGTGGAACTGCTGCTGACGCAGCTCGAGCATCGGCAGCAGCTCGGCGCGGATCGCTCGGTAGCCGTTGGAGCAGTCGGTCACGCGCCGTCCGACGACCGCGCTCACGAGACGATTGAAGAAGGCGATGCCCAGCTCGCGCGCGAACAGGCCGGGCTCGGCGCTGCCGAGGATCCGCGAGCCGACGACCAGCTGGGCCTGCCCGGTGACGATCGGCTCGATCAGCTGGCCAAGCTCCTCGGGACGGTGCTGACCGTCGGCATCCATCGTGACGACGATGCGCGCGCGCGCCGCGACCGCCAGCGCATAGCCGACGCGCAGGGCAGCGCCGCCACCGCGGTTGTCCGCCAGGCGCGCGACGACCGCGCCGGCCTGCAGCGCCACCGCGGCCGTATCGTCGCGCGAGCCGTCGTCCACGACCAGCACCGCGACCGCAAGTCCGGCGATCTCCACGGGCATCCGCGGCAGCACCTCCGGCAGGTTCTCGGCCTCTTCGTAGGCGGGGATGACGATCGCGATGCGGCCCCCGAAGCGGTCCGCCAACTCGTCCACCGACAGGCAGGCGCCATCGACTTCGACGGAGACGTCGTCGGCTGGATCCTCGAGAAGGGTGGGGGTTGGTTCGAGCTCGAGCACGGCGGGTAACGCTATCCAGAAAGCCTAACGTCCCGCAAACAGTTAATAATGTCTGGCATGCGCGTCTTGATCCTCGGCGGGGACGGCTATCTCGGCTGGCCCACCGCCCTACGTTTCTCTGCCCACGGCGACGACGTCGCCATCGTCGACAACTTCGCCCGCCGCCGCTGGCACATGGAGCGTTGGACAGATTCGCTGACGCCGATCAGCTCCCTGCCCGACCGCCTCGACGCCTGGCATGAGGTGTCCGGACGCGCGATCACACCCTACATCGGCGACATCCAGGACGGCGAGTTCATCGATCGCGTCGTCGCCCAGTTCCTGCCCGAGGCCGTCGTCCACTACGGCGAGCAGGCCTCGGCGCCCTATTCGATGATCTCGCGCAAGCACGCCGCCGAGACGCAGACCAACAACGTGATCGGAACGCTCAACCTGCTCTTCGCGCTGCGCGAGCATGCGCCCGGCTGCCACCTCGTCAAGCTCGGCACGATGGGCGAGTACGGAACGCCGAACATCGACATCGAAGAGGGCTTCATCGAGATCGAGCACAAGGGGCGCCGCGACGTGCTGCCCTTCCCGAAGCTGCCGGGCTCGCTCTACCACGTCTCGAAGGTTCACGACTCCTACAACATCCACTTCGCCTGTCGCATCTGGGGCATGCGTGCCACGGACCTCAATCAGGGCGTCGTCTACGGCATCCAGACCGAGGAGACCAGCCTGGACGAGCGCCTGATCACGCGCTTCGACTACGACGAGGTCTTCGGCACGGCGCTGAACCGCTTCTGCGTGCAGGCGGTGATCGGCCACCCGATCACCGTCTATGGATCGGGGACGCAGACGCGCGGGTTCCTCAACCTGCGCGACACTCTGCAGTGCGTGGAGCTGGCCGTGCGAAATCCAGCCGCGCTCGGCGAGTTTCGCGTCTTCAATCAGTTCACCGAGCAGTTCAGCATCGCCGAGTTGGCCGAGGTCGTGCGGCGGGCCGGTGAGGCGCTGGGCTACGAGGTCGAGGTCGCCAGCTTCCCCAATCCTCGCGTGGAGGCCGAGCACCACTACTACAACGCGGCGCACCAGAAGCTGCTCGACCTTGGGCTCAAGCCCCACCACCTCGGCGACGAGCTGGTGCAGTCGATGCTCACGATCATCGCGCGCCATGCCGACCGCGTGATCACGCGCGCGATCGAGCCGCGGATCCGCTGGCGTCCCGAGGAGACAACCTCCCTCAACGGCCACCGCCCGCACGCCGCGGGCCAGAACGGGCACTCGCCCGATCTGGCGCTCGACGACCAGCCCACCCAGGACCACCCGACGCTGACGTCGGCCTGAGTCAGCCGGCGCGACCGGCACGCCGCGGCGGTAGAACGCGAACTCAGCCGGCGCGACCGGGCACGCCGCGGCGGTAGAGCGCGAACAGCAGCAGCGAGAGCAGACCGGTGGCGCCGAAGTAGCCGACCTCGACGCGCTGCAGCTGGTCGGAGATGATCGGCACCGTCAGCCAGCCGACGAACGCGCCGGCGGCGAGCAGCCACGCCGCGGCCGCATAGCCGACCTGCCGGCGCGCGAGCGCGGCCTGGTTGAGCGTCGCGGCGACCAGGTGCAGGCCCATTCCCAGCCCGACGAGCGCAAGCCCGCCGCGCGCATAGCGAAAGCCGCCGCCGAAGATGATCCGCATCGCGCTCGGTCCGATTGCCAGCAGCGCCACGGCGAGCAGCCCCGCGAACACCGCGATCGCCGCGACGGTGATGCGCACCGCCCGCGCGAAGCCCTCGACGCCCGCGGTGACCTCGAGGCCGGCCAGGTGTGGCAGCAGCGAGGTCTGGATCGATTGGAACAGCTGCAGCGGAGCGCGCGCGATCAGCAGCACGTTGAAGGCGAAGCCGGCCAGCGCGGTCTCGTCCGCGCTGGCCGCCACGGTGATCACGGCCGCGTTGAGCAGCGTCTGCTCGGACAGCATGATCGCGAAGACGGCGGCGGCGAAGCCGCCGCTGCGGCGCAGCGAAAGGTCTCCCGAGGCCTCCTCGAGCGCCTCGGCGGCGGGGCCCTGGAGGGCGGCGTCGGCGGCCGCGGCATCGAAGTGCGCGCCCTGCGAGCGGGCCGGCTGGGCGTCCGTCACACGCCGCCGTGCGAGCGCCCGACTGCCATGTGAGAAGGCGAGCGGGACGATCACCAGCGACACCAACGGCGCTGCCGCGATCCCGAGTGCCACCGCCGACTGTCCAGAGCCGATCCCGACCGCGACGCCGAGCGCGAAGAGGAAGCGCGAGAGCGATTCCAACAGGGCGAGCCCACCGTAGAGACCGAAGCGCTCGTGACCAGCCAGCCAGCCGCGCGCGAAGTAGCTGGCGGCATAGGCGAGCACGCCGACCACGAGCACCCAATAGAGCGCCGCGGAGTGATCGAAGACGTGGTTTTGGATGCGATCGCGCAGCAACAGGGCCGCCACGAGGAAGACGGCGGCGAAGCTGCCCTGGATCGTCAGCGGTACGCGCAGCGGATGCTCGCGATGCAGGCCACGCGCGCGGCGCTCGGCAATCGTCCGCGACAGCAGCTGCTCGATCGGCCGGTAGATGATCGACACGATCACGAACATCACCGACCAGAGCAGGCTGACCCGCTTGTAGTCCAGCCGCGTCAGCAGATGGCTCGCCAGCGCGAAGTAGGCGAACGTGAACAGGCCGGTCGCGGCGATGCCGATCGACAGCACGCGCGCTCCGCGACCGTAGCCACGCTTGACGTCGGCACTCGGCGGGGAGGGGCGACCGTTGCTCGACATCGGCGCGTGCCCCGGCTTTGCCGGGGCACGGCGCTCAGAGACCGACAAGGCGGCTCGGGTTCATGCCCGAAGGATCGCACCTAGACTCACCGCGTGCAGACGCTTCGCCGCGCTGTCTACCGCATCGGCTACCGGGTGCTGCGTTCCTACTGGCTGCTCGCGCGACCCGCCAAGCGTGGCGTCAAGTGCGTGCTGACGCGTGGCGATGAGATCCTGCTGGTGCGCCACAGCTATGGCCCGCGGCGACGTTGGGAGCTGCCGGGTGGCGGCATCAGACGCGGTGAGCCGCCGGTCGCCGCCGCGCGGCGCGAGATCCGCGAGGAGCTCGGCGTCGACATCGTCCGCTGGCGCCCGCTGGGGGACGTCCACGCACGCATCGATCGCAAGCGCGATCGTCTCTACTGCTTCGCCGCGGAGCTCGACGATCGCGTGCTCGAACCCGATGGCGTCGAGATCGCCGCGATCGGCTGGTTCCCGCTGACCGACCTCCCCCCCGAGGCGGCGCCCCACATCGCGGCGATCATCGCGCTCGACCGCGACCGCTGACAACGTGCCCGCCGGGGGCGCGGGTCGTTCGCCGTGGGGCGCCGGGTCGTTCGCCGTGGGGCGCCGGGTCGTCCGCCGGGGGCCAGGTCGTGCCCTCTCGCCGCCGCGCCGTGTACGGTCTGCGGCGATGGCAGTCGACGCCGCCAGCGCCGTGGACGTGGAGGTCTCGCCCGTCGTGGGTGGAGGCGACCTGCGCTCCTTCATCGATCTGCCGTTTCGGCTGCATGCCGGGTCTGAGCAATGGATCCCGCCGCTGAAGCTCGAGCGGCGCATCTTCCTGAGCCCGCGCTTCAACGCCTTCTTCAAGCACGGCGAGGCCCAGTACTTCCTGGCCCGGCGCGGTCGCCGCATCGTCGGACGGATCACCGCGCAGATCGATCGCGCGTTCAACGACTACCACCACAACCGCTGGGGGATGTTCGGCTTCCTCGAGTTCGAGGACGACGAGCAGGTCTGTCAGGCGCTGCTCGACGCTGCCGCCCAATGGCTGCGCGAGCGCGGCTGCGATCGCATGATCGGACCGATGGACTTCACGATGAACGACGAGAGCGGAGTGCTGATCGAGGGCTTCGAGCGCGAGCCGATGATCAAGCAGCCCTGGCACCCGCCCCACTACCAGGCGCGCTGCGAGCAGAGCGGGCTCGTCAAGGCGATGGACCTGCTGATGTGGGAGCTCTCGATCGCCGACCGCGATCAGGCCCTGCCGATCCTCTTCGAGCTGGCCGACAAGGCGCGCAGCGAGCACGGCGTCCGCCTGCGCAAGATGTCGCGCCTGCACCTGCGCCGCGAGATGGATGCGTTCGCCGAGATCTACAACTCCGCCTGGTCGAGCAACTGGGGCTTCGTCCCTTATTCCAAGCAGGATCTCGACGCCTACTCCCAGGAGTTGCAGCTCGTCTACGACCGCGACTGGTTCATGATCGCCGAGCGCGACGGTGAGCCGGTGGGGATGGCGATCACGGTCCCCGACGTAAACCAGGTGCTCAAGCGGATGCGCGGGCGCCTGCTGCCGCTCGGCTGGTGGCACTTCCTGAACAAGCGCCGGCTGATCGACCGCGTCCGCGTGGGCTTCCTTGGGGTCAAGCCCGAGCATCAGCACGCCGGCGTGGCGGCGGCGCTCTACGTCGAGCACTTCGATATCGCTCAGCGCACGCACCGCAAGCACGGCGAGATGGGCTGGATCCTCGAGACCAATACCGCGATGAACCGTGCGATGGAGGCGATGCACGGACGCGTGGCCAAGCGCTACCGCATCTACGAGCGGTCCTTCTGAGCCGCGCTCTGCGGCTCGTCGCGCCCGGCCGTCTCGATCACCACGCGACAGGGCCGATGGGTCAGCAGGTAGGTCGCCGTCGGGCCCAGCGCGCGCTCGGCGATCGGGGCGTGGCGCGTCCCGAGATAGATGATGTCCGAGCGCTGCCGACGCGCCTCGTCGACGATCGCGGCGCCCGGGCTGCGCGTGCGGATCAGGCGGGTCTGGACCTTCAGGCCGGCCTGGCGCCCGCGCAGGCGGGCACTCTCGAGCACCGCGCGACCCTGCTCCTCCTCCTCCTCCAGACCGGCCTCCAGCGACAGCTGGCTGGGTACGCGCAGGACGTAGACCGCCTCGACAGTGGCACCCTCGCCGACCAGCTTGGCGGCCGAGCGCAGCACACCGGCGTCGACGTCGGCGCCGAAGATCGGCACCAGCGCTGAGCGGTAGTTGAGCTCCACGAAGAAGGCCGGACGCTGCCGATGCTCGATCCGATGGTGGGCCCGAGGATCCAGCCCCTGCCGACGGCGGTAGACGAAGTACAGGGCAAGCCCGACGATCATCCAGGGCACGCCGACGGTGCGCGCCTCGCCGTGCAGCGCGACGACCGAGACCCAGGCGGCGAACGTGCCCAGGCCGCCGATGATCGGCAGCAGCGGGATCTCGTGGTTGCGCCAGCGCAGCGAGCCGGGGATCCGGTAGGGCCGCTCGCGATCGGGATCCTTCCAGCGCAGCGCGACGATCGCCACATGGGCGGTCGTGAACGACAGCATCGCGCCGAATGAGTAGAGGTTGCCGAGGAAGTCGGTCTTGCCGGGGATCAGCAGCAGGCCCGCCAGCACCGAGAACGTAACGATCGTGAACCAGGGCGTGCGGTAGCGCGCGTGCAGTCGCGCGAACACGCCGGGCAGCTGACGGTGCTCGGCAAGCGACCATGACAGCCGCGAGATGCCGATCAAGCCGGCGTTGGTGGCGATCAGCAGGATCGTCGCCGCCAGCACGCCGACGTAGGAGCGCAGCGCCGTCTGCAGGCCGCCGTGAATGCCGAATGCCGAGATGATCCCGAGCACCGGGTCGTTCTCGTAGCGCGCGCCCAGCGCGGTCGCGTAGCCCGCGTGGCTGTAGCGCGCGCCGAGCGCGGCGTTGTAGCCGACACCATGGTGGATCACCGGCAGCGCCGACAGGCCGACGACCGTCATGCCGGCGTAGACGCCGAGCACCGCGATCAGCACCAGGTTGACCGATCGGGGGACGTCGTGGCCGGGGTCGCGCGCCTCCTCGGCCATGTTGGAGACGGTCTCGATGCCCGTGTAGGCGACCATCGCGACGGAGAAGGCGAAGATCAGCTGCGAGTAGGACGGCGCCGTGCCGAGATGGACCTGATGGACCAGCAGCGACGGGTTGAGCACCAGCACCACGCCGATCGCCACGAGCAGCAGCTGGGTCATCAGGTCGGCGACGGCGAGCCCGATGTTGAGCTTGGCGGACTCGCCCAGCCCGCGGATGTTGAGCGCGCAGAGCAGCACGATCACGGCGATGCCGCCGAACACGTCCCAGGGTCCGTGCGTGAACGGATGCCAGAAGGCGCCGAGGTAATGCGGCACGAAGAAGGCCGAGATCGCGATCGTGATGATGTAGTCGAGCGTCAGCGCCCAGCCAGCGAAGAACGAGGCGATCTCGTTGAAGGCGTGGCGTGCGAACGACGACGAGCCGCCGGCCTCGGGGAACATCGATGCGCCCTCGGCATAGGTCTTGGCGGTCAGCGCGAACAGCCCGCCGGCCAGCATGAACACCACGGGCGTGAGGCCGAGCGCGTGAGCGGCGACGAGTCCCAGCGCGTAGTAGATCGACGAGCCGACGTTCCCGTAGGCCGTCGCGAACAGGCCGCTGACGCCGACGGTGCGGCGCAGGCCGCGGACCTCCAGGCGGGCCATCGCCTAGGCTCCCTGCCGTCCTCGGCGAGTCGCGAGCTGTGGGCTGGCTGCTGTCATCGAAGGCACGCTTGTGTCGTCAAGGGCGACGCTTCTGTCATCGAGCGCGACAGTATGGTGCCTGGATGATGCAGCGGGACCGCAGGGCGCCGCGACGCGGGCGTCTGAACTACGACCTGCTCGCCTGCGCGCTGTCGGGCCATGTGCTCATTGGCGACGAGGCCGCGCAGCTGCGCCCCGGGGACGCGCTGGTCGCGCGGGAGATCGCTGGCGTGCGCTGGCACCGCTGTCTGCGCTGCCACTGCTGGTTGACGCTGCCGGCGCCGGCGCATCCGCGCAGCGAGCATCCGCCTGCGCGGGCCGAGATCGAGCTGCCGCTGCGCGGCCGGGCGCTGCGCGATCGCATCGTCCTGCGCGTGATCGCGCTCGACCGCGCGCTGCATTTCCTGATCCTCGCGGTGCTGGCCGTGGCGCTGTTCGCGATCGCCGCGCACCGCTCGACGCTGCACCACGAGTTCTACCGCCTGCTCACCGACATCCAGCGCGGTATCGGGGGGCCGATCCAGGCCAATCGCATCCCGATTCTCGGCTCGATCGGCCGCGTGCTGTCGCTGCGCACCGCGCGGCTCGAGGAGCTCGGGGGCGTCTTCGCGGGCTATGCCCTGCTGGAGGGGGTGGAGGCGGTCGGACTCTGGCTGCAGCGGCGCTGGGCGGAGTATCTGACGTTCCTCGCGACCACCCTGCTGCTGCCGCTGGAGATCTACGAGATCGTCGATCGCGTCTCCTGGTTCAAGGTGCTTGCGCTGATCGTCAACCTGGCGATTGTGATCTACCTGCTGTATGCCAAGCGGCTCTTCGGGCTGCGCGGCGGCATCCGCCGCGAGCGTGAGGAGCGCGCGCACGAGCTGAGCTGGGCGGCGCTGGAGCGCGAAGCGCCGGAGGCGCTCAGCGCGCCGGTGGCCGACTCCGTGCGGGTGGGTCGCTAGCGGCGGGTGAGTCGCCAGCGGCGGGTGGGTCGCCAGCGGCGCCAGCCCACCTGCCGCGCAGCACCCGCCGCACCAGTTGCAGCGCGATCGCCAGCTGCAACGTTGCGAAGGCGATCTTCAGCGCGCGCTCGGGCAGGGCATTGGCCGTCGCGACCCCCGCCAGCACGCCCGCCGCCGAGAGCCCACCGACGAACAGCCCGTCGCGCACTCGCACGTTGCCGTAGCGGTGCTGGCGCAGAGCCCCGACCAGCGCAACCGGCACGATCGCCAGCAGCGATGTCGCCTCGGCGCGAACCTGCGAGAGCCCGAGCAGCAGGGTCAGCGCCGGGACGAAGAGGATGCCGCCGCCCACGCCGAGCAGGCCGGCGACGACGCCGGCGAGCAGCCCGATCACGAGCGCGGCGACCATCCTCAGATCAGCAGCTCGATCGACGCGACCAACGCCATGGCCCTCAGACCAGCAGCTCGATCGACGCGGCGACGAGCAGTGCCGCGAACACGAGCACGATCACGTCGGTGGGGAGTCGTTGCTGGAGCCAGGTGCCGAGCAGCACTCCGGCGACGGCCGGCAGGCCAACCAGGATCCCCTTGACGGCGTCGACGTTGCCATAGACGGCCTGCACGACGACGCCGATCGCGGCGATCGGGACGATCGCCGTCAGCGACGTGCCGGTCGCCGAGCGCTCCTCGTAGCCCAACCAGAGGATCAGCAACGGCACGATCACGACGCCGCCGCCGACTCCCAGCAGCCCGGAGAACGCCCCGCCGATCGTGCCGATCGCGATCAGCCTGAGCGAACGACGCGCCGTCATGGGGCGCCATACTAGAAGCCGTGAGCCCCGCCGCAACGCTCGCTGAGCGCCTTGCGCCACTCGTGGCTGCGCCCGAGCGCTCCGCCATCCTGCTCGACGTCGACGGAACGTTGGCCTCGATCGTCCGGCATGCCGACGATGCGCTGGTGCCCGAGAGCACGCGCGGCCTGCTGATCAGGATCGCCCGCCGCTACGCCCTGGTGGCCTGCGTCAGCGGGCGGCGGGCAGCGGACGCGCGGCGGATCGTCTCGATCGGCTCGATCGGCTACATCGGCAACCACGGCGGCGAGCTGCTGCGGCCGGGCAGCGTGACCGTGGAGATCGACCAACGGCTGGCGCCGTGGACCAACCGAGTCCAGCGCTTTGCGCGACGTCACTGCACCAGCGAGCTGCAGCGGCTGCGCGTGCGCCTGGAGGACAAGGGGCCGATCGCCGGACTGCATTGGCGCGGAGCACCCGACGAGCAGCTTGCGCGCGCGGCGCTCGAGGAGCTCGCCGGCATGGCGCAGGCCGAGGGGCTGGCGGTGCATTGGGGGCGCAAGGTGCTGGAGCTGCGACCGCCCGTGCCGGTCGACAAGGGCACCGGCATTACGCGCCTGCTGCGGGGCTCCGGCCTGACCGCCGCGCTCTACGCCGGCGATGACCTCACCGATCTCGACGGCTTCGCCGCGCTGCGCGCGCTGGTCGCCGCGGGTGACCTCGACAGCGCGGTCTGCGTGGGGGTGGCCTCCGACGAGGCGCCCGAGGCGATTGCCGGCGCGGCCGACGTAATGGTCGACGGCCCCGACGGCGTGCGCGCGCTGCTCGAGACGCTCGCCAACGGCTAGCGCCCAACCGACGATGCTCTTCACCGACTTCCTCAGGGTCACCGTGATGCTGAGCGCGGGCGCGGCGACGTTGCTGGGCGCTTTGACCGTGGTCGCCGCCGACAGCGCCGACCAGCCGACGCTCGTGCTCGGCGCGATCGGCTGGTGGGTGGTCGCCGCGGCGGTCGGCTTCGTGCTCGGGCACCGGGCGCAGACCACACCGCCAATCGCCGCGCTGCTGTCCAGCGCCCGCACCACCAGGGCGTTGCCCGAGCAGTCGCCGGTTCGCGTCATCCTCAACCGGCTCTGGCTGCTGCTGGTCGTGACGATCATCGCGGGCGCGATCGCGTTCCTGCTGCCGCAGGTGCCGGCGATCGCGACCGGCGGACCGCTCGTGCTCTCGCTCTACTGGCGCCACCAGGACGCAGCCGTGATGGCGATCGAGGATCGCGATGGCGCGTCCTTCTACGTCGACCGCGGCTCGCCGTTCAAGCCGATGCGCCTGATCCGCGCGCCCGGCTTCAGGCGCCAGGTACCCAGCGGCTGAGGGCGTGCCGGTCGACGTGCTGATCGTCTCGCTGGGCTCGACGGCCGGGCTGCGCGCCGCCGACCGCGAGCTGCAGACATCGCTGGAGCGCGCCGGCGCGCGCGCCGCGGTCGTCGCCGCGCCGCTGCCGACTGCCCGCCTGCCAACGCTCGCGCTCGGCGACCTCGTGCTCGCCTGGCGCGCGCGCGAGCGGGCGCGCCGCGCGCTCGCCGAGCTGCGCCCGCGTGCGGTCCTCTACTCGACCACCACCACCGCGGCGCTGTGGTCGCGGCCTGGCGCAATCCGCTTCGATGCCTGCGCCAACGGCAACCGACCCGGGCGCGCCGGCGTCTGGCAGCGGCCGGTCGAGCGCGCGCGCCTGGCAGAGGCTCCGCTGCTGTTGCCTTGGAGCGCAGCCGCCCTGGCCGAGGGTCCGGCGCGACACGCGCCGGCGATCGTGCTGCCGGTGCCGATCGACGTGGCCGCGCGGGCGCAGGGCGGCGAGCGCGACATCGCCGCGATCACCTACGCCGCCAACCCGCACAAGAAGGGGCTCGACCGCGTCCTCGCCGCCTTTGCGCGCGCCCGCCGCGACTATGAGGAGCTGGTCGTCGTCGGCGCGCCGACCACGATCCGCATGCCCGGCGTGCGCTGCATGGGGCTGATGGACAGAGAACGCTACCGCGCGTTGCAACGCCGCTGCCGCGTATACGTCACCGCGCCCCGTCGCGAGGACTACGGCATCGCCCAGCTCGAGGCGCTCGCCGATGGCTGCGCGCTCGTCACGACGCCCGCGCCCGGGCCCTACGTCGCGCTGCCGATCGCAC
This sequence comes from uncultured Solirubrobacterales bacterium, assembly GCA_963795555.1. Classification (GTDB taxonomy): domain Bacteria; phylum Actinomycetota; class Thermoleophilia; order Solirubrobacterales; family Solirubrobacteraceae; genus CAWCHZ01. The sequence continues at coordinate 1,932,601 of CAWCHZ010000002.1, read as the reverse complement.
GCGGCCTGGACTCGCGCCTGGTCGGCGAGGATCTCGCGGCGGCCCTGCGCAGCGCGCTGGACGCCCCGACGCCGGGCTATGCCGAGCGGGCCCGGGCGGCGCTGTCGCCCTACAGCAGCACGGCGGTCGATCGCATCGTCGCCGAGCAGGTGCTGCCGGTGCTGCTGGAGCGCGCCGGCTGAGGCCTGCTGTCGAGCCTGGCGCAGCCTGAGGAGGCGACGAGCGGCGCTCAGCCGCGCATGCGCTTCCGTGACGCGGCCAGGTCCTCCCACTCGCGCGTGTTGATGACCTGCTCGCGGGTCAGCCAGGCCCGCCGCGCGGTGGCGACGCCATAGCCGATCAGCTCCAGCCGCTCGGGGCCGTGGGCGTCGGAGTCGATCACGATCCTCACGCCGGCCTGTGCGGCGGCCCGCGCGTTGATGTCCGAGAGGTCGCGCCGGTCGGGGGCGCCGTTGATCTCGAGCGCCGTACCGGTGTGCGCGGCCGCTGCGAAGATCCGCTCGAGATCCAGCGCATAACCGGCGCGGCGCTGGATCTTGCGCCCGGTTGGGTGACCGATCGCATCGATCAACGGGTGCTCGATCGCCGCCAGCATCCGCTCGGTCATCGCCGGCTGCTCCATCGCAAAGGATGAGTGGACGCTCGCCACCACCCAGTCCAGCTCGGCCAGCAGGTCGTCGTCGTAGTCCGGGCTGCCGTCGAGCAGGATGTTGACCTCACTGCCGGCGAGCACGCGGATTCCCTCCAGCCCGTCGTCGACGGCTCGGATGTGCTCGATGCTGCGCCAGAGCTGATCGGGCGAGACGCCGTTGCCGAAGCCGTGGCTCGCCGAGTGGTCGGTGATCGCGAGGTAGCCATAGCCGCGCTCGAGCGCCGCGCGCGCCATCTGCTCGACAGTGCCGCGTCCATCCGAGGCCTTGGTATGGCAGTGCAGATCGCCGCGCAGGTCCGCGAGCTCGATCAGCTGCGGCAGGCCACCAGCGCGTCCGGCCGCGGCCTCCAGCTCGCCGCGTCCCTCGCGCAGCTCCGGCTCGATGTAGCGCAGCCCGAGCAGCTCGTAGACCTCGGCCTCGCTGGCGCAGCGGTGCGTGACGCCCGTGGCGTCATCGGCGATGCCGTACTCGGAGACGTGCAGGCCGCGGCGTACGGCGGCCTCGCGCAGCGCGACGTTGTGCGCCTGGGAGCCGGTGAAGTGCTGAAGCGCGTTGCCGAGCTGATCGGGCGCGACGATCTTGAGGTCCACGCGCATGCCGTTGTGGGTCGTGACCCGCGCGCCAGCCTCGCCGGCCGACTGGACGGACTCCACGACGTCGAGCTCGGCCAGCGCCCGCGCCAGCGCGGCCGGCTCGTGCGTGGTTGCGACGATGTCGAGGTCCTTGACCGTGTCGCTGAGCCGCCGCGCCGAGCCGGCCAGCTCGACGTGCACGGCGGCTGGCTCAGCCCGCAGCCGTCCGACGATCAGCTCGCCCAGCTCCAGCGCGCGCGGCAGCAGCACCCGCGTCGCGGGCCGCTCGGTCTGGCGCTCGAGCGCCGCGGCGATCGTCTGCTCGGCCTTGGGGCCAAAGCCGCGCAGCGTGCGGATGCGCTCGTTGGCAGCGGCCTCCCGCAGCGATCCGAACGAGTCGACGCCCAGCTCCTCGTAGAGCCGACGCGCTCGCTTGGGTCCAAGCCCGGGCAGGCGCATCATGTCGACCACACCTGCCGGGTATTTCGCGCGCAGCCGCTCGAGGCTTGGGATCGAGCCGGTCTCCAGCAGCGCGGAGATCTTGTCGGCCAGCGTGCGCCCGATTCCGGGCAGCTCGGTCGCCCGGCCGGCGCGCGCCAACGCCGCCACCGAGGAGGTCGCGTCGCGGACCGCCTTGGCGGCGCTGCGGTAGGCGACCACCCGGTGCACGATCGCGCCATCGAGCTCGTAGAGGTCACCCAGCTCGTCGAACGCCGCGGCGATCTCCCTGTTGGTCAGCTCGGACACGTCCGGCCCAATAGGGTACGGCGGTCATGGCAGGCACCGAGCCATCCAGCCGCAGCGACGAGGCCAGCGCCGGCTCGTCGGGCGCCACCAGGCCGGCGTCTGATCCCCCTGGCGGGACGCCCGGCGAGCGCGCTGCCGAGCCCTCGGCCTGGCTCGTGATCCCGACCTACAACGAGCGCGAGAACATCGAGCGGATCGTCGACGCCGCCGACCCGGTCCTGGCCGAAGCCGCGCCCGATGGTCACCGCATCCTGATCGTCGACGACGGCTCCCCGGACGGCACCGGCCAGATCGCCGACCGCCTGGCCGCCGAGCGAGGCGCGGTGGCGGTGCTGCATCGCACCGTCAAGGAAGGGCTCGGTCCGGCCTACATCGCGGGGTTCCAGGCGGCACTCGCCAGCGGCGCGCAATTCGTGATGGAGATGGACGCCGACTTCTCGCACGACCCCGCCGACCTGGCGCGGCTGTTGGCGGCCGCCCGCGATGGCGCCGATCTGGCACTCGGCTCGCGCTATGTGCCCGGCGGCGCGGTGATCGACTGGGGGGCGCTGCGCCGCGCCGTCTCGCGCGGTGGGTCGTGGTATGCGCGACGCGTGCTGGGGCTCGACGTGCACGACCTGACCGGCGGCTTCAAGTGCTTCCGGCGCGAGGTGCTCGAGCGGATCGATCTGCCGACGGTGCAGGCCGCGGGCTATGCCTTCCAGGTCGAGCTGACCTACCGCGCCGTCCGCGCCGGCTTTCGCGTCGTCGAGGTGCCGATCACGTTCCGCAACCGCGAGCACGGCACCAGCAAGATGTCCGCGCGGATCGCCGTCGAGGCCGCGCTGCTGGTGCCGCGGATGCGCGTCGACGGCCGCTAGGGCGGCTGGCCGAGCGCACCAAGCAGCCGCCTCCACCCGGCGCGGCTGACCGAGCGCCACGGCCACCGCGCGCTGGCGCAGAGGGCCGATCCCCGAGCGGCAGCCTCAACCCCCGCTGCCGACATGCCGATTGGTGTCGGGATGAGCGCGAGCGAGCTGGCACTGGCGCGCGGGCTGCGGGACACCCGTCGAACGCTCGCCGATTGGAACGCCAGCCCAGCTCGCGTGCTGTCACGCTGGATCGCCGGCGCGCTTATCGTCGCGCTGGGGCTGCTCGCAGCGGTCTGGGTCGTCGCGCGGATCTCGACGCCCGACCCCACGCCGGTCGCGGTGGCCGGGCTGACCGAGCCGGCGCGGCTTGGCGCCGTCGAGCAGATCCTCTACCGCAACTCGCTCGTGCTCGCCCTGCATGCCATGGCCTGCGTGGCCGGCTTCATCGCCGGCTCCGCGCTGCCGCGCGAGGCGGCGAGCTACAGCGGGCTGTGGCGCCATGTCCACGACCGCGCCGGCCCGCTGGCGATCGGCCTCGTGATCTGCGCCACCACCTTCTCGCTTGCCACGCAGGCGTTCGTGCTCGGCGCCGGCGCGGCGACGCTCGCTGCGCAGCTGCACACGACGCCGCTGATCATCCTGCTCGGCGTCACACCACACGCGCTGCTCGAGCTGACCGCCCTGTTCCTGCCCCTGGCCGCGTGGATCATCGCCAGCCGGCGCGGCAGCTGGCACGAGCTGCTGGCCGCGACCGTCGTCACCGTCGCGATCGCGATCCCGGCGCTGGTCGTCGCCGGCTTCGTCGAGGTCTACGCCTCGCCGCACCTGTTGCGCGCGCTGATCGCCTAGCCGCGCCGCCCGCGCCGGCGAAGCCCGTTGCCGGCCGTGGGCCGCCGGGACACCGCTATACTTTCTGAAGCAGGTACCACCCGCACGCGTCGAATCGCCCAAGGAGCACCGATGGCAAACATCACCGAGGTCACCGACACCAACTTCCAAGCCGAGGTCGTCGAAGCCGAGGGCCCCGTGCTGGTCGACTTCTGGGCACCCTGGTGCGGGCCCTGCCGCGTGGTGGCCCCGGTGCTCGAGGAGATCGCCAAGGAGCGCGCCGACCTGAAGATCGTCAAGCTCAACGTCGACGACAACCAGCAGACGGCGATGACCTTTCAGATCCTCTCGATCCCGACGCTGATCCTCTTCCGCAACGGCCAACCAGTCAAGAAGGTCATCGGCGCCTACCCCAAGCGCAAGCTCGAAGCCGAGCTCGAGCCGGCGCTCGCCTAGCGCTACCAGACGCGTTCCGGGCCGACGCTCGAGGCCCGCGCGCGCCTCCCCCAGCGCTCAGGCGCGGCGGACGGCGATCAGCAGCTCGCGGCCCGCGACGGTCGCGCGCGGCGCGTCGGCGGCAGCGCCATTGCCGTAGCTGACCGTCACGGCAAGCGTCTCGCCGGCGACGTAAGACTCGTGGACACGGATCGCGTCCAGCAGCTCGGCGTCGCCGGCGACGGTTAGCTCGACGCGGTCCTCGACCGCCAGCCCGGCGTCCTTGCGCGCGGCCTGGATCGCGTGCACCGCCTCGCGGGCAAGGCCCTCGCGGATCAGCTCGTCATCGAGATTGAGGTCCAGGGCAACCGCGTGGCTGCCCTCGCGCTCGAGCTGGTAGCCGTCGAGCGGGCGCATGACCAGCGACAGGTCCGCGCTGTCGAGCTCGTGGTCGTGGCCATCGATGGAGATCGCGATCGGCCGCCCGGCTGCCAGCGCCGTCGCGACGTGCTCGGGATCGACGCCCGCCACCGCGGCCGCCACCTGCGGCATCTGGCGCCCGAAGCGCGGGCCGAGGACGCGGTAGTTGGGCTTGACCTCGTAGCGACCGAGCTCGTCGGCGGCCGAGACGAACCGCAGGCGCTTGACGTTGAGCTCCTCCGCCACTAGCCCCTGCAGACGCTCGAGCGCCGCGCGCTCCTCGCCGGCCGCGACCACGACCGCCTCGCGCAGGGGCTGGCGCACCTTGAGCCCCGCCTGACCCCGCGCCGAGAGTCCCAACCTGACGGCCTCCCGCGCCACCTCCATCGATCGCTCGAGGCGCTCGTCGCGCTCGCCGACGTCCTCGGCAAGCGGGAAGTCGCACAGGTGCACGCTCAGCTCGCCATCGACGGCGAGGTTGTCGTAGACCTCGTCGGCCACGAAGGGCGTGAAGGGAGCGAGCAGCCGAGCAATCGTCAGCAGGCAATGATGGAGCGTCGCCAGCGCCGCCGGCTCACCGTCCCAGAAGCGCCGCCGCGAACGCCTGATGTACCAGCTCGACAGGTCGTCGACGAGCTCGGCGATCGCCCGTCCGGCGAACGTCGCGTCGTAGCCCTCGAGCCGCTCGCGCACGATGGCCGTGGTGGCCGCCAAGCGCGAGCGGATCCAACGGTCGAGGTCGGCGGTGATCGGAGCATCGGTGAGCGCGGCCGGCGCCAGGCCCTCGGCGTTGGCGTAGACGACGTAGGTCCGATAGCAGTTCCACAGTGGCAGCAGGAACTGGCGCACCGACTCGCCGATCGTCTCCAGCGAGAAGCGGTAGTTGTCCCAGGGCTGCTTCGACGTCAGGTAGTACCAGCGGAAGGCGTCGGCGCCGTAGCTGTCCAGCACGTCCCAGGGCTCGACCACGTTGCCGCGCGACTTGGACATCTTCTGACCCTCGGGGTCGAGGATCAGGCCCAGACAGACGACGTTGCGAAACGACGAGCGATCGAACAGCAGCGTCGCGACCGCGAGCAGCGAGTAGAACCAGCCGCGCGTCTGATCGAGCGCCTCGCAGACGAAGTCCGCGGGGAAGCGCCGCTGGAACAGCTCGCCATTGTCGAACGGGAAGTGAAACTGGGCGAAGGGCATCGAGCCGGAGTCGAACCAGACGTCGATCACCTCCGGCACGCGCGTCATCTGCTCAGGGCATTCCGGGCAGGCGAAGCGCAGCTCGTCGACGTAGGGCCGGTGCGGATCGCCGACGGGCTGGCCCGTGAGCGCCTCGAGCTCGGCGAAGGAGCCGATGCAGATCGTGTGCCCCGCCGCACAGCGCCAGATCGGCAGCGGCGTCCCCCAATAGCGTTCGCGCGACAGCGCCCAGTCGACATTGCTCTCCAGCCAGCGCCCGAAGCGCCCGTGCTTGACGTGCTCGGGGTGCCAATTGACCGCCTCATTGGCGGCCAGCAGGCGGTCGCGGATCGCCGACGTGCGGATGTACCAGGAGGACTTGGCGTAGTAGAGCAGCGCCGTGCCACAGCGCCAGCAGTGTGGATAGGAGTGCTCGCAGCGCTCGGCGCGCAGCAGCCGACCGCGCGCGCGCAGATCGGCGACGAGGTCGGCGTCGGCATCCTTGACGTGGCGCCCGGCGTAGGGGCCGATGCGCTCGTCGTAGGTGCCGTCGGGCCGCACGGGGTTGATCACCCGCAGGCCGTGCTGCTCGCCGAGGCGGAAGTCGTCCTCGCCGAAGGCGACAGCGGCGTGCACCAGCCCCGTCCCCTCGGCGGCGGTGACGAAGTCGCCGGGCAGCACCGTGTGACCGTTGGGTCCGTACTCCTCGGCGGCGATGAACTGGAAGGGCGGGTCGTAGGCGATGCCGATCATCGCCGCGCCGAGGAAGGCGTCGAGCAGCTCAGCGCCCTCGCCGAGGACGCGCTCGACCAGATCGCGCGCGAGCACGAACGTCGGGCCGGCGCCCGCCGGGTCCTGCGCGCCGGCCGAGTCGCCGGCGTCCGCCGCCGCTCGCGCGCGCACGTAGGTCAGCTCGGGGTCGATCGCGACCGCGGCGTTGGAGACAAGCGTCCAGGGCGTGGTCGTCCAGACCAGCAGCTCGTCGCCGACACGCACCGGCCCCGAGCGCTCCGGTACCGAGACGACGGGCAGGCGCACGTAGACGGATGGATCGACGACGTCGCGGTAGGCACCCGGCTGGGCCAGCTCGTGCGAGGAGAGAGTCGTCTGGTCGCGTGGGCAGTGCGGCACGACCTTGTACCCCTCATAGAGCAGCCCGCTGTCCCAGATCGACCGGAGCGCCCACCAGACCGACTCGACGTAGTCGTCGTCGAAGGTCCGGTAGGCGTCGTCGAGGTCGATCCAGAAGCCGATCCGCTCGGTCAGGCGCCGCCAGTCCTCAACGTAGGCGAGCACCGACTCGCGACAACGGGCGTTGAACTCGGCGATGCCATAGCGCTCGATGTCGTCCTTGGACTCGAATCCCAGCTCCGCCTCGACGGCGAGCTCGACCGGCAGGCCGTGGCAGTCCCAGCCACCCTTGCGCTCGACGTAGTGACCGGTCATCGTCTTGTAGCGGGGAAAGACGTCCTTGAAGACACGCGCCAGGACGTGGTGGGAGCCGGGCGCGCCGTTGGCCGTCGGTGGCCCCTCGTGAAAGACCCACTCCGGCGATCCGGCGCGGCGGCGCAGGGACTCCGCGAAGACGTCGTGTTCGCGCCAGCGCTCCAGCACGCGGCGCTCCAGCTCGGGGAACGATGGACGGGGATCGACAGGGCGGTGGGCTGCCGGCATGACCGCTGATTCTCGCATCGCCCTACGATGCGGCGCATGAGCCGCGGCCGAACGCTTGGGAGGCGATCCGCTGCAAGGCGGGGATCCCTCGCATGGAGGCGATCCGCTGCAAGGCGGGGATCCCTCGCATGGACGCGATCCGCTGCACGCGGCGGGATCTGGGCGCTGCTCGCCGGCGTCGTTGGCTGCGTCGGCTGCGTCGGCTCCAACACGCCGCTGCCCAACGCCTGTCGCAACGTCCAGCCCACGGACGTCCTGGGTGCGCTGCGCGACGCGCCCGGGCGGGTAGTGCTCGCCGACGGCAGCCGGCTGTCGGTCTGCGTGCAGCGGGCTCGCGACGCCGGCGACCTGGAGCAGGTGGGCTCGGTCTACATCGCCGCCGCCGAGGCGTTGGCGCAGCAACTCCCCCGCAGCGAGCCCGCTGCGCTGCGACTGGGCTACCTGATCGGCGCCGCCGAGCGCGGCGGCGCGCGCAGTGAGGGCGTCGCCGCGGAGCTGGTGCGCAGACTCGAGCAGGTCCCCGGCGTGGGCGGCGCGCCGCCGTCGCGAGCGAGCGCCTTCCAGCGCGGCCGCAGCGCCGGGCTCGCCGACGGCTGAGCGGCACCGGTAGGGTGCTTGGTCCAGGATCTGGCCAGGCACGCGGAGGACCGATGAGCACGCAGCAGCGGACGGAGCTTTGGGGCGCGGAGACCCGCAAGGCGATCGACAACTTCCCGATCTCCGGCGAGCGGGTACCGCTCGCCGTGGTCCATTGGCTGGGCAGGATCAAGGCCGCGGCGGCGCGTGTCAACGCCGAGCTGGGGCAGCTCGACGCGGATCTGGCCGAGCGGATCGCGCAGGCCGGCGACGAGGTCGGCGAGGGCCGTCATGACGACCAGTTCCCGCTCGACGTCTTCCAGACGGGCTCGGGCACGTCGACGAACATGAACGCCAACGAGGTGATCGCAACGCTCGCCGGCGAGGGCGCGCACCCCAACGACCACGTCAACCTCGGCCAGTCCTCCAACGACGTCTTTCCCTCCGCCGTGCACCTCGCCGCGCTGGACCAGGCCAGCGCCGAGCTGCTGCCTGCGCTCATCCAGCTGGAGAGCTCGCTCGACGCGAAGGCCCGCGCGCTCGCCGACGTCGTCAAGGCCGGCCGCACCCATTTGATGGATGCCGTGCCGGTGACGCTCGGGCAAGAGTTCGCCGGCTACGCGGCGCAGGTGCGCCTGGGCGCCCGGCGCGTGCGCAACGCGCTGCCGCAGGTCGCCCAGATCCCGCTCGGCGGCACCGCCACCGGCACCGGGCTCAACACCCATCCCCGGTTCGCCGAGCTGGTGCGCCAGCAGCTGCGCGAGGCGACCGGCATCGACGCTCGCCCACCGGAGGATCCCTTCGAGGCGCAGGCCAACCGCGACGCGCTCGTCGAGCTGTCGGGCGCGCTGAAGGTCATCGCCGTGTCGCTGACCAAGATCGCCAACGATCTCGCGCTGATGGGCTCCGGTCCGCGCGCCGGCATCGGCGAGCTGTTCCTGCCGGAGCTGCAGAAGGGCTCCTCGATCATGCCCGGCAAGGTCAACCCGGTGATCCCCGAGGTCGTCCTGCAGATCGCCGCGCAGGTGATCGGCAACGACACGGCGATCACGATCGGCGGGCTGGAGGGCAACTTCGAGCTCAACGTCAGGATCCCGCTGATCGCGCGCAACCTGCTGCAGTCGATCCAGCTGCTGGCCGCCGCGGCGCGCGTGCTGGCGACCAAGTGCGTCGACGGCATCGAGGCCAACGAGGCCGGCTGCGAGCGCTCCGCCGAGTCGACGCTCGCGGTCGCGACCGCGCTGAACCCCTACATCGGCTATGACCGCGCCACGGAGATCGTCAACGAAGCCGCCCGGACGGGCGACACGCTGCGCGCGGTCGCGCTGCGCCACGGCGTGGACGAGCAGACGCTCGCCACGGCGCTCGATCTGCGCAAGATCGCGGCCGGCGGCTAGGGTCGTCCGCTCGCGCGAAGGCTCGCCACGACGCCCCGCCCAGCGCTCGCGCGCACGGCGGGATCGTCGAGCGTCGCGTAGAGCGCCCGGATGGCGCTCATCACCTCGTCCGCGACCTCCTGCTGGCGCTCGCGTGGCGGAGCGGCGACGGCGTCGAAGCGCAGCGCCTGGCCGAAGCGCACGGTGACCCGTGGGAACTGCAGGCGCTTCCAGTTGCGGACGCGCTGGGAGCCGTGGATCGCGACCGGCAGCACGGGAGCGCCCGACTCCAGGGCCAGCCGGCCGATCCCCGGCCGCGGTCGCTCGGCGATCTCGCCGGTGCGCGAGCGACCGCCCTCCGGATACATCACCACGCAGCCGCCGCGCGCCAGGACCGAATGGGCGGTGATGAACGCCTCCTCGTCCTGGAAGCCCCGGCGAACGGGGAAGACCCCACCGTGGCTGTAGACGAACTGCATCGGCGGCTTGAAGAGCTGTGACTTGGCCATGAAGCGCACCTTGCGGCGGAGGAACATGCCGATGAAGAAGTGGTCCATGTACGAGAAGTGGTTGGCGGCGAGGATCAGCGGCCCCTGGGCGGGCACCTGCGCGACGTCGACCGCGAGCGCTCGGAACGCGGTCACGCCCCACGCGGTTGCGATCGCCCGCGTGATCCCGTAGACCATGTCGGGGTCGCGCGTGCGTGCGCGCTCATGGAAGCGCGCGAAGTGCTCAGGCGGGCGGGGGTCCTTGTAGACCTGCTCGCGCATCGTCGCAAGGTCGCTGCGGGGGCCAGCGCCTCGTTGGGTCTTTTCGGAGACGGCCAAGCTCCTCGCACCCTATGGCAAGCGCCAGCGGGCAGCAAGGGCGGTCCGCCGGTCACACCGGCCTCGCCGGGCGGAGGCCGCCTTCGTCGACCGGCACCGACAGCCCGCGCGGGTCACGCCGGCTTGCGCGCGATCCCGAAGCGCCGCTGCCGATCGTCGGCGATCCCGATCACCTGCTGTGCGGCGGGATGGCGGGCGCAGAAGCGCGCGAAGCCCCAGTTGCCGTCGATGTCGTCGACGACGAGCGCACCGCCGGGCGCCAGGCGCGCGTACGCCCGCTCGCACTCGAACAGCACGTTGCGGCTGCTGTGGCGACTGTCGTGGACGAACAGCCCGATCTCGCCCAGCGCCGCGAGCAGCGCGGGCAGGCGCCGGCGGCTCGAGCCCTGCAGGTAGGACCAGCGCCCACGGCGCTCCGACGGCACCGCGGCTGCAATCTCCTCGCGACGGCCGGTGATCGTCAGCGGCGGCAGGTCGATACTCCACAAACGGCCCGCTCCGCCCTCTTCCAGCGCCTCGAGCAGCATTCGGGTCGTCACGCCATGGCCGACGCCGGTCTCGACGACGGCCTGCGGGCGCAGATGATGCACCAGGCACCAGAGGCAGCGCACCAGCCCGCGATCGCCGTCGTCGTCCTCGCCGTAGCTCTGGCGACCCACTCTCAGGCCGCGCGCCGACATCGTCGCAATGACCTCCGACCAGACCGGCTCGAAGCGATCGACGTCCGGGCACGGCCAGGCGGCGCCGCAGAGCTCGTGCACCCGGCGCTCCCATTCCACATCCGGCTGATAGATGCCGTCCGGCGGTTCGAGCGCGCCGCCGTGCTCAGCGCGCTCGCGGCGGGCTGCGCGCTTCTCGGCGATCTTCTCGAACCCCTCCAACGGGTCCCGCACCAGCGCCGAGGACGCCCGCGCCAGGTAGCCGATGCGCCCGGGGCGCAGTGGGTCGTCGAAGCCCGCCATTGCACCAATCATCTGGCAGCAACTGAAACCCGGCCTAAACAGCGGCCCGGCGACAGCCAGGCCGCGGCCGCCCGGCGCTCAACCCGTCGTCGCTACGCCGGCAGCAGGGCTCGCGATCGTGATGCGCAGCCCGCGCTGCTCGGCCAGGCGCGCGAGCATCAGCGCGGTGTCGGCGAAAGCGACGCCGGTGAGATGGACGTCGCGGGCCGCAAAGTCCGCGACGATCGCCTCCAGCGCGCTGCGACTCGCCGGCTCGTCGCGCTCGGAGATCGCGGCGACCGCTGCCGCCGTGCGCACGAACGCTGGCGAGCCGGCGCGCATGTGCCGCGCCCAGCGCGCCGCCCCCTCGTCATCGCCGAGGACCAGCGCCGCCACCGCCTGGGCATAGGAGGCGATCGGCGAGTCCGGATCGCGACCGTCCAGCGCGGCGCGCACGTAGGCGGCCTCGTCGTGCGCCCCGCCGGCGAGCACCGCCGCCTTGAGCATCCCCACCAGGCGGCCGTAGCTGGTCGGCCCTGCGAGCTCCCAGGAGTCGCGGTAGCGGCGAGCGGCAGCGCGAAAGCCCACGCTGCTGGCATCGCGATCACCGGCGAGCACCGCTCGTTGCGCCTCGGCCTCGAAGGCGATCGCCTCGGCCATCAGCTGCTTGTCGGCGTCTGCCATGCCGTCAAGATGCCAGCAAATGCCTGCCCGCGCAACGACGCCGCGGGAATGCTACGGATAGGTCACCCCGGTCTCCCCGCCGTGATCGGAGCACGCGCCTGGCCTTCCACCTGAGTGGCTCCACTCCCCATCCGCGCACTGGACGACGTAGCCGGTTCCATTTGCGAAATTGGGAATGCACGCGTGTGCCGTGCAGAAGTCGGCAGACGAACCCGACGGATTACCGGTCGCTGGAGCCGTCTGACCGGGCGTCGCGGGGACCGAATCTCCCAAATCGGCCGACTGCGCGTACGCCTGTGCGGCGGCTTCGGTGTACTGCTCCACAGCTCGCTGGGGAAAAGAAACATAGATGCCAGTCGATAGCGGCTGTCCGAGACAGCCGACTAGCCCGGCATCGATCGAGCAGCTGACCGTATAGTCGGCGCCTGTCGTCGGGCTGTGAACGAGCAGCATCGTGTTGGTGCCCCGCCCAGAGCGGTAGTACTCATAGAAGACGTTGTTCGCAAATGAGCATGACGAGCGAGAGTTGGCGACGATGTTGGTGTCGCAATTGCGCTGAGGGAATTGATTCGGATCCGAAGGGACCGTGGTTCGCGATACGCATGCATGCCCTATCGGCGCTACGTCACACGAGACGGTCACGGCCGGATCGGTCGCCTGTGCCGGATTGCCAAGCGACCCGCCAGCGGCCTGCCGCCGCACGGTGCCCCCGCTGGATGAGCTCGTTGAGCGGGTTGATGTAACGGTCTGCACGACCGTCGTGGTACTACCCGCGCATCCGACGATCGCAAGCATCGACATGAGGCACCAGGCTGATAGATAGCGGCGCACTGTCGCCCTTTCGGTTTGGATGACAGTAACGCGTTGCCCGGCGTAACCGCAAGGCTTTTGCTCAAATCAAATGGGCGATTTCGGGAGCGTGCTGTCGCCCACGCAGAACTGAGACAGGGCGGCGGCGCCCGGCGTTCCCTAGTCCGTGTTCACCGCAACGTACTTGACCTCGAGGTACTCCTGGATGCCCTCCGCGCCGCCCTCGCGGCCGACGCCTGACTGCTTGACCCCGCCGAAGGGTGCCGAGGCGTTGGAGACCATCCCCTGGTTGAGGCCGACCATCCCGGTCTCGAGGCGCTCGCAGACGCTGATCGCCCGCTTGATGTCGCGGGTGAAGACGTAGGCGACCAGGCCGTACTCGGTGTCGTTGGCCCAGTCGATCGCCTCGTCGTCCGAGTCGAACGTCGCGATCGGCGCGACCGGCCCGAAGATCTCCTCGCGCAGCAGGCGGGCGTCGCGCGGCACGTCCGCCAGCACGGTCGGCTGGTAGAAGTAGCCCGGTCCGTCGACGCGCTGGCCACCGAGCACGGGCCGTGCGCCCTTCTGGACGGCGTCCTGCACGAGCTCGACCACCTTGCCGCGCTGGTCGTCGTCGATCAGCGGACCGAGGTCGACGCCATCCTCCGTGCCCCGACCGAGCTTCAGCGACTCCATCCGCGCCGCCAGCTTCTGGGTGAACTCGTCGGCGATCGGCGCGGCAACATGGAAGCGGTTGGCCGCCGTGCAGGCCTCGCCGATGTTGCGCAGCTTGGCGAGCAGCGCGCCCTCCACGGCCGCGTCGAGATCGGCGTCGGGAAAGACGAGGAAGGGAGCGTTGCCGCCGAGCTCCATCGAGACCCGCAGCACCTGGTCGGCGGCCTGGGCCATCAGCTTGCGCCCGACCTCGGTCGAGCCGGTGAACGACAGCTTGCGCAAGCGCGAGTCGCCGATCAGCGGACCGACGGTGCTGCCCGACGAGCTCGCGGTGATGACGTTCAGCACGCCCGGCGGCAGGCCGGCCTGCTCCAAAATCTGCGCCAGCGCAAGCATCGAAAGCGGGGTCTGGTGGGCCGGCTTGACGACCATCGTGCAGCCCGCCGCCACCGCCGGCCCGATCTTGCGGGTGCCCATCGCCAGCGGGAAGTTCCAGGGCGTGATCATCAAACACGGGCCGACCGGCTGGCGCATCGTCCAGACGCGGCCCTTGCCGGTCGGCGCCACCCCCCAACGGCCCTCGATGCGCACCGCCTCCTCGGCATACCAGCGCAGGAACTCAGCGGCGTAGAGGACCTCGGCGCGCGACTCCGCGAGGACCTTGCCCATCTCCAGGGTCATGATCAGCGCGAGGTCCTCGGCGCGCTCGCTGATCAGCTCCCACGCCCGCCGTAGGATCTCGCCGCGCTCGCGCGGCGGATGATCTGCCCAGCGCTGCCGTGCCTCGACCGCCGCGTCGAGCGCGGCACGGGCGTCCTCGACATGCCCCTCGGCCACCTCACAGAGGGTCTCAGCGGTTGCCGGGTCCTCGACCGCGAAGGTCCCGCCCTGGTCGGCATCGCGCCACTCGCCGCCGATGTAGAGCTGCTTGGGGACGCTGTCGAGCACGGCCTGTTCGCGCGCGGCTCGGCCCAGAGCCCCGCGCTCGGTCGCGACTTGCCCGCTCGAGGTCCTGCTCATTGGCCAGCTCCTCCGTCCGGGGGTCTCGGGTAACTTGCTGTCCAGGTCTCAGTTCATCAGAGGCGTCCAGCCCAGGCGCCTCACGCGGCTCGGCGCAACCGACGCACGCGTCGCAGGCCGGCATGACGTCGGCCGCAGATCGGCATGACGCCGCGCCCAGACTGGCTCATGCCCGCCCGACAGCCCTGCAAGTTCACGACCACGCCCCCGAGCCCAGCGCAACTCCGCGCTCGCCGCGCAGTTCCGAGGCGCAGGATGGTCCTATCGCTGCGACGCACGCTGCTGACGTGCCTGCTGGCGACATGCGCGGCGATCGCGGGAGCCTGGCTGTCGCCGACGAGCGCGCTCGCCCGCCAGACGTTCGTGATCACCGGCGCCGGATTCGGCCACGGCGTCGGGCTGAGCCAATGGGGCGCGTACGGCTACGCGATCCACGGCTACGACTACCCGTCGATCCTGAGCCACTACTACACCGGGACCCAGCTCGGACAGACCGACCCCAACCAGCAGATCCGCGTGCTGCTCGAGGCGAACTTCCGTCGCGTCACGTTCAGCGGCGCCAAGATCGCCAACAGCGTCTCGAGCGCGCAGCCGCTCGACCCAACCAAGACCTACACGGCCACGCCGGTGCTCGGCGGCATCCAGCTGCAGACCGGCACCACGAAACTGGGGCCATTCGCCGGCGTCGTCTCGCTGTCCGGTGATGGTCCGCTGCTGCTCGGTGGCCACGCGCAGAACGGCATTCCCGGCGGGCACTATCGCGGCATGCTGGAGCTCGTCCCCGCCGTCGCAGGGGGCATCGACGTGGTCAACGCGCTCGATCTCGAAGACTACGTGCGAGGGGTTGTCGCGGCGGAGTCGCCGTCGTCGTGGCCGGCGGCGGCGCTGGAGGCGCAGGCTGTCACGGCGCGGACCTACGGGCTCACGACCAAAGGTCGGGGCGAGTTCGACGAGTATGCGACGACCCAATCGCAGGTCTACCTGGGCGTCGCGGGCGAGACGCCGACGACCGACGCCGCCGTCGCGGCGACGCGGGGACAGATCGTGACCTATGCCGGCCAGCCCGTCGTCACGTTCTTCTTCTCGACATCGGGCGGGCGCACCGAGAACTCCGAGAACTCGATCCTCGGCGTCGGCTACGAGCCCTGGCTGAGAGGGGTCATCGATCCCTACGACAGCACCTCGCCCGAGCACCGCTGGCAGCCGATCCGCATGTCGATGGGCGCCGCCGCAGCGCATCTGCGGGGTCTGGTTCGCGGCGCGTTTCGCGGCATCCGCGTGACCCGCCGCGGCTTCTCGCCGCGCATCATCAGCGCGCTGGTGCTCGGCAGCGCCGGCAACACCCCGGTCAGCGGCGCGACGCTGCGCGCCCGCTTCAACCTGATGGACACGTGGGCCTACTTCCGCGTCGTCGGCAAGCCCGCGAAGCCCAAGCGCAAGCCGAAGCCCACCACCGGCGGCACCGGTGGCGCGGCGGGCGGCGGCACCAAAGGCGGCGGCACCACGGGCACCAGTCAGGGCGGCGGCACCGGCACCAGCAGCCCCGGCCCGACCGGCGGCGCCAGCGCCTGAGGGCACCGAGCCCGGCGGCGTCGGCATCTGAGGGCGTCTGGCCCGAAGGCGGCGTCGGCATCTGAGGGCGCCTGGCCTAAGCTGCCGAGCCGTGCCCGCCGAGCCGCTGCTGGCGATCGACATGCCGTTGCTGCTCTATCGCGCGTTCTTTGCGCTGCCGGAGTCGATCCGCGGCGCCGACGGCGAGCCGGTCAACGCGCTGCTGGGGGCCGTCAATGCGATCGTCGTGCAAATCGAGCAGCACGGGCCGCGGGCCGTCGCACCCTGCTTTGGGCAGGAGCAGGCGGCCTACCGCGTCGCGCTCTACCCGCCCTACCACGCCCACCGCCCAGCGATGCCGGCGGCGCTGGCACGCCAGTGGGCCCAGGCGCCGATGCTGCTGGCGGCGTTCGGCTGGGCCGTCCACGACGACGCGCGGCTAGAGGCTGACGACGTTCTTGCTGGGCTGGCGGTCGCCGAACACCGCGCGGGCGGTCGGACGCTGATCCTGACCGGCGACCGCGACCTGCTGCAGGCGGTCGACGACGCCACGACGGTCCTGCTGGTGCGACCGCGGGGCGGCGAGCCCGAGGCGATCGGCCCGGCCGAGGTGCGGGCGCGCCACGGCGTCGACGCGGCGCTGATCCCCGATCTGATCGCGCTGCGCGGAGATCCTTCGGACGGCCTGCCGGGGGGGCGCGGGATCGGCGAGCGCACCGCGCGCGATCTGCTCGCCCGCCACGGCACGCTCGAGCAGGTCCTTGCCCACGCCGACCAGGAGCGGCCGCGCCTGGCGGAAACGCTGCGCGAGGCGCACGACGAGCTGCTCGCCTTCAAGCAGATCGCGACGCTGCAACCACCGCACCTGGAGCGTCCACCGGACGCGTCGAGCGACTGGGCAAGCGGAGCCCGTGCGGCACGCGAGCTCGGGCTCAGGCGCCTGGCGGAGCGCTGCGAGCGGCTCGCCGCGAGGCGCTAGGAGGAACTCGGTGATCCAATCACGCGCGGTCCTCGCCTGCGGAGCGCCACGCCGCTACGGCGAGAAGCGCACGGTCAGCACGTCACCGTCGGCCATCACATAGTCGCGACCCTCGAGGCGCAGCCGACCGCGCTCGCGGGCGCCGGCATAGCCGCCGGCGGCGACCAGCTCATCCCAGGCGACAACCTCGGCGCGGATGAAGCCGCGCTGGATGTCCGAATGGATCTCACCCGCGGCATGCCAGGCGGTCAGCCCCTGGCGCAGATGCCAGGATTGGGCGGGCTTGCCCCCACCGGCGGTGAAGAAGGCGATCAGCTCGAGCAGCCCGAACGCCCCGCGCACCACGCGCTCGAGGCCCGGCAGGCCGACTCCAAGCTCCACCCGCAACGCTGCGCCCTCCGCGTCGGGCAGCTCGGCCAGCTCGGCCTCCAGCCGGGCCGAGACCACCACCGCCCGCGCGCCCACGGCGGCCGCGTGCTCGGCCAGCGCCGGTGGCACATCCTCCTCGCCCTCGGTGACGTTGGCGACGAACAGCACCGGCTTGGCGGACAACAGCCCCAGCGAGCGCGCCGCGCCAGCCACCTCGGCGGGCGGCTCAACCGTGCGGGCCGCCCGTCCGGCCTGCAGCGCGGCGATGACCGCCTCCAGCCAGGCCTGCTCGGCGAGCGCCGCGGGCTCGCCCCCCCGCGCCAGCCGCACGACGCGCTCCAGCCGTCGCTCGGCCTGCTCGAGATCGGCGTAGATCAACTCGGTGTCGATCGTCGCGATGTCGCGCAGCGGATCGACCGCACCCTCGGGATGCACGACCGCGGGGTCCTCATGGACCCTCACCACATGCAGGATCGCGTCGGTCTCGCGGATGTTCGCCAGGAAGCGGTTGCCCAGCCCCTCGCCGCGGTGCGCGCCGGCCACCAGCCCGGCGATGTCATGGAAGTCGATCGTGTCGGGCACAGTCGACGAGGCCCCGACCGTCGCGGCGACGCGCGTCAGGCGCTCGTCGTGGACCGGCACGACCGCGACATTGGGCTCGATCGTCGTGAACGGGTAGTTGGCGGCCTCCGCCGCGGCGCGCGTGAGCGCGTTGAACAGCGATGACTTGCCCGCGTTGGGCAGCCCGACGATCCCGACCTTCATCGGCGATCGATGCGTCGGGCTGCGCGCCCGCCCATCATCCGCGCCCGCTCCCGTCCAGCGGCCGGGCGAGCGTGCCCACGGCCGTGCCGAGCAGCGCCCCGGCCAGCACATCGGAGGGGTAGTGGACGCCCAGGTAGACGCGGGACAAGGACAAGGTGATCGCCAGCCCGTACAGCGGCGGGGCGGGCAGCAGCGCCGACAGCGCGCGCGCGCCGGCGAAGCCCGAGCTTGCGTGCGCGCTGGGGAAGCTCAGCGCGGTCGGGGTGTCCACCAGGGGCGGCAGCCCCGGCAGCGTCGGGCGGCGGCGACGGATCACCAGCTTGAGCGCCGTGTTGAGCGCGTAGGCCGCGGCGACTCCCGTCGTCGCGCGCCGCCATGCGCGCCGACGCGGTGGATCGACGACGCCACCCAACGCTCCGATCGCCAGCCAGATCGCGGCGTGGTTGCCGAGCAGCGAAAAGCGCGCCACCCCCCGCTCGAGGGTTGGCGTGTGGCCGACCGTGCGCGCGAGCCGCAGCCCCGCGCGGTCCAGCTGAGCGGGCGCGCCCGGCCTCAGAGCCCGAAGCC
Organism: uncultured Solirubrobacterales bacterium; assembly: GCA_963795555.1. Taxonomy (GTDB): domain Bacteria; phylum Actinomycetota; class Thermoleophilia; order Solirubrobacterales; family Solirubrobacteraceae; genus CAWCHZ01. The sequence goes on along the minus strand of CAWCHZ010000002.1, from coordinate 1,914,129 downwards.
GACGCGGTGGTCGGCGTCGTCGGTGCGAATGAAGAGGACCTTGCCGAGGTCGACCAGCGCGGTGCCATCCTCAGCGCGCAGCTCATGCCAGCCTGCTCCGGGCAGCGCCTTGCGCAGGCGCTCGAGCGCGTCGACGTGGAGCCGCACGGCGAGCACCTGCCCGCCTTCGAATCCGATGCTGACCTTGTGCGTATCCGTCATCTCTCTCCTGTCGGGGCGCTGGACCGCGCGATCGCGTGAGCCTAGTGCACTAGCGCTGCTCGCCGGCGCGATGCTCGCCGGCCGGCTGGACGAGCTCGGTCAGCACGCCGTCCAGGGGCGCGGGGTGAAGGAAGGCCACGCGCGAGCCGCGGATGCCCGGACGCGGCACCTCGTCGATCAGGCGAGCGCCGCGGGCACGCAGGCGCGCGAGCGCGTCGTCGATGTCCTCGACGCGGTAGGCGACGTGGTGCAGCCCCTCGCCGCGGCGGGCGAGGAATCGCCCGACCGGGCTGCGCTCGGTCAGCGGCGCCATCAGCTCGACGTGCGAGGCACCGACCGACAGCAGCACGGCGCTCACACCCTGCTCAGGGATCACCTCGCGATGCTCGACGACCATCTCCAGGCGATCGCCGTAGCGCGCGACGGCGGCGTCGAGATCCTCGACGGCCACGCCGACGTGATCGATCAGCTCGTACATCGGGGCGCAGTCTAGGCGGCCGGCAGCTCGCGCGCCGTCGCGCGGGGCGCAGTCTAGGCCGATGCGGCCGGCAGCTCGCTCGCCGTCGCAGCGGCGACCTCGAGCGGCGCACCGGCGCCGTGTCCGACGCGCGGCACGCCGGCCATGATCCGATCGATCTGCTCGCGCTCGAGCACCTCGTTGGCCAGCAGCGTCTCCGCCAGCGCGTCGAGCTGCGAACGGTGCGTGACAATCATGCGATGGGCGGCGCGCAGCGCCTCGTCGGCGAGGTCCTGCTGCTCCTCGTCGCGCAACCGGCGCGCCTGCTCGGAGGCCGGCTGGCCGGGAGCCGGGCCGCGCTGCGAGGCCATGCCTGTGCCCATCGCGTACTCGTCGATCATCGCGCGCGCGATCTCGGCGACGCGCCGAAGGTCGTCGGAGGCGCCGGTGGTGATCGAACCGAACACGATCGCCTCCGCGACACGACCGCCGAGCAGCATCGTCATGTAGTCGATCAGCTCCTCGCGGCTCTTGAGGTAGCGGTCCTCCTCTGGCAGGTTGAGCGTGTAGCCCAACGCGCGCCCGCGCGGCACGATCGAGATCTTGTGGACGCGGTCGACCGAGGGCAGCAGCTCCGCGCACAGCGCATGACCGGCCTCGTGATAGGCGACCACTCGCTTCTCGTGATCGTTGAGCGCCCGCCGCGACTGCATCCCGGCCACCACCCGCTCGAGCGCCGCGTCGAAGTCCGCGCGGGTGATGATGTCGGCGCGCCGTCGGGCGGCGAAGATCGCCGCCTCGTTGCAGATGTTCGCGAGGTCCGCGCCGGTCAGGCCCGAGGTCTGGCGGGCGATCAGCTCCAGGTCGACGTTGCCGAGCGGCTTGCCGCGCGTGTGCACGCGCAGGATCCCCTCCCGACCCTTGAAGTCGGGCGGCGAGACGAAGATCTGACGGTCGAAGCGTCCGGGGCGCAGCAGCGCCGGGTCGAGCTTCTCGATCAGGTTCGACGCCGCCAGCACGACGACGTCACCGGAGTCGCCGAAGCCGTCCATCTCTACGAGCAGCTGGTTGAGCGTCTGGTCCTTCTCGCCGGAGATGTCGTGACCGCGCCGTGCACCGACCGCGTCGAGCTCGTCGATGAAGACGATCGCCGGCGCCTGCTTGCGGGCGATCGAGAACAGCCGGCGGATGCGCGCCGCGCCCAGGCCGGCGAACATCTCGACGAACGCCGCGGCCGACTGGGCGAAGAAGTTCGCACCGGACTCATGCGCGACCGCCTTGGCCAGCAGGGTCTTGCCGGTGCCCGGAGGGCCATGCAGCAGGATGCCCTTCGGCACGCGCGCTCCGAGCCGGCGGAAGCGGGTGGGGTCGCGCAGGAACTCGACGATCTCGCGCAGCTCCTCCTTGGCCTCATCGGCGCCCTCGATCTCATCCCAGCCGATCGCCGGCGAGGCGTCGGGCTTGATCTGCTGGGGCTTGGTGCGCGGCATCCGCCGCAGGACCAGCACGAACAGGAAGACCAGCACGCCCATGAAGACGATCGGCAGCCACGTGTAGGCGAGGTTGACGACGTCGTTCCAGCTGATCGCGATCGGTGGCAGCGGCAGCGCGGCGAGCTTGGTGGCGGGCAGGGCGGCCAGCTTGGCCTGGGCGAGCGCGGCGATCTTGGTCATCCCGGAACCTGTCGGCAGACCGGGGCAGGAGCTTGACTTTCCAGGCGCGCGAAATACTGATGACGATGCAGACGCTGTTCGAGCCCGAGGACGGCCCGGCCCAGCCACCGGCGGCGAGCGACGATGGGCCGCTGGCGGTCCGGATGCGCCCGACGACGCTCGAGCAGCTCGTTGGCCAGGAGCATCTGCTGGGGCCATCGTCGACGCTGCGCAGCGCGATCGAGGCCGGGCACGCCCACTCGATGATCCTCTACGGCCCCCCGGGCAGCGGCAAGACGACGCTCGCGCGGATCGTCGCGGCGGGCTCGCAGGCCGCGTTCGAGGAGCTGTCCGCGGTCGCCGCCGGGCGGGCCGAGGTCCGCGCGGTGATCGAGCGGGCCCGGCATCGGCGCGAGATCTCCGGTCAGCGCACGATCTTCTTCCTGGACGAGATCCACCGCTTCAACAAGGCCCAGCAGGACGCGCTGCTGCCGGCGGTCGAGGAGGGCCTGATCGTGCTGATCGGCGCCACCACGGAGAACCCCTACTTTGAGGTCAATGCGGCGCTGCTGTCACGGGCCCAGATCTACGAGCTTCAGCCGTTGTCGGCAGAGCAGCTGATGGTCCTGCTGGAGCGCGCGTTGCAGCGCGGGGACTGCCCCGCCGCCGTGCAGGAGGGTGTGCTGCGCTTCATCGCCGCGCACGCCGGCGGCGATGCGCGCGCGGCGCTGAGCACGCTCGAGCTCGCCTGCGAGGCTGCCGCGCCAGGCGAGCTGACGCTTAGCCACGCCGAGGACGCGATGCAGCGCAAGGCATTGCGCTATGACCGCGAGGGCGACCAGCACTACGACTACATCTCCGCTTGGATCAAGGCGACGCGCGGCTCGGACCCCGACGCCTCGCTCTACTACCTGGCCGTGATGCTCGAGGGCGGTGAGGATGCCCGCTTCATCGCACGGCGGATGATCGTGCTCGCCTCCGAGGACATCGGCAACGCGGACCCGGCGGCGCTGGGCGTCGCGGTGGCCGCGGCGCAGGCCGTGGATCACGTCGGGCTGCCGGAATGCCAGTACGCGCTCGCCCAGGCCGCGATCTATCTGTCCCTTGCACCAAAGTCGGATCGCGCGAAGGTGGCGCTCGGGCGCGCGCGGGCGCATCTGCGCGATCACGGTGCCGAGCTGCCACCCGACTATCTGCGCTCCGCCGCCTATCCCGGCGCGGCCGCGCTGGGCCGTGGCCGCGACTATGACTATCCCCACGCGCATCCGGACCACGTCAGTCCACAGCCGCTGATGCCGGCGGGCCTGGAGTCCCTGCGCTTCTACGAGCCCGACGACGCCGAGGCGCCGCTGCGCGAGCGGCTGGCCGAGCTGCGCAAGCGGCAAGAGCGCGACTGACGCTCAAGATTCTGGAGCCGATGGACGATGGGTGGGGGTGGACTTCGATCTCGACGGCCTCTTGCGCGAGACGACAAGTCGGGGCGCTTCCGACCTGCACCTCAAGGTGCCGGCCAGACCGCGCATGCGGATCAACGGCGAGCTCGCCGAGCTCGCCGGGTCGAGGCCGTTCACGCCGGCTGACGCCGCCGCCGTGATCGGTCGCCTGAGCCGCAACGGCCAGCTCGAGCGCTTGGAGCGCGAGGGCTCGGCCGACCTCTCCTACGCGCTCGATGGCGCCCGCTTCCGCGTAACGGCGTTCCGCCAGCAGTCGGACCCCTCGTTCGTCTTCCGGGTGATCGGCGACCCGCCAGACGCGCGCGCGCTCGGGGTGCCCGAGGTCGTCTGCACCTGGGCCGGCCAGCAGCGCGGCCTGATCGTCGTGACCGGCCCGACCGGGTCGGGCAAGAGCACGACGGTCGCGGCGCTGGTGCGCCTGATCAACGAGCGGCGCTCCTGCCACATCGTGACGATCGAGGATCCGGTGGAGTTCGTCCACCACGACCGTCGTGCGCTCGTCTCCCAGCGTGAGATCGGCGTCGACGCGCCCAGCTACACGCACGCGCTGCGTGCCGTGCTGCGACAGGATCCCGATGTCGTGCTGATCGGCGAGGTGCGCGACGAGGAGAGCGCGATGACCGCGCTGCGCGCCGCCGAGACCGGGCACCTGGTCTTCTGCACCATGCACACGATCGATGCCGCCGAGACCGTCACGCGTTTCGTCGATCTCTTCTCGGGGCAGCGCATGCACGAGCTCGCGCGGCGCATGCTGTCGGCGACGCTGGTCGGGATCGTCTCCCAGCGCCTGGTGCCGGGCTCCGATGGCGGCCGACGGCTGAACGCGGAGGTGCTGGTCAACTCCGCGCTCGTCAGCGACCTGATCGCCAATGGCGCGGAGGGCAGCAAGCTCGAGCACGCGATCGCCGAGGGCGGCTACTACGGCATGCGCACGTTCGACCAATGCCTGGTGGCCCAGATCAGAGCGGGCGCGATCGACGAGCAGGTTGCGCTCAAGGTCGCCACGCGGCCGCATGACCTGCGCCTCGCGTTGAGCGGAGCCCACCAGCGCGCGGTGAGCATCAGCCGTCGCTGAGCGACCTACGTCCACTGGGCGACCCCCACCGCCGAGCGACCACGCCGCGAGCGACGTACGCCACCGAGCGACCTCAACGTCGCCAAGCGACCTCTACCCTATATGGCGATGCCCGCCCAGGCCTACAGCGGCAAGCCGTGCGTCTGCCAGCTGCGGCGCGAGACCTGCGATCAGAGCTGTGTGCGCGAGCTGCTGGACACCCGCTTCTACATCGCCTGCCTGAAGCTCACCGGTCGGCGCTGCGTGGTGGTCGGCGGTGGCGAGATCGGCCTGGAGAAGGTGGACGGCCTGCTCGCCTGTGGCGCCGACGTCAGCCTGATCGCGCCGGAGGCCGAGGCGGCCCTGCGCGACTACGCGCGCGAGGGCTCGATTCGCTGGCAGCAGCGCCCCTACCGCGCGTCCGATCTCGACGGTGCGCTGCTGGCGATCGCGGCGACCTCTGACACCGAGGTCAACATCGCGGTCTACGAGGACGCGGAGCGCCGCTCGATGCTCGTCAACGTCGTCGACGTTCCGCCGCTGTGCAACTTCATCCTGCCGGCAATCGTCCGCAGCGGGCCGCTGGCAATCGCGATCTCCACCGCCGGCGCGTCGCCGGCGCTCGCCAAGCGCATGAAGCGCGAGATCGCTGCCACCTATGGCGAGCCATACGCCCGCCTGGCGGTGCTGCTCAACGATGCGCGCGGCTGGGCCAAGCGCACGCTGCCGACCTATCAGGACCGGCGCGAGTTCTTCGAGTCGATCGTCAACGGCGAGCCGGACCCAATCGAGCTGCTGCAGCGCGGCGACGAGCAGGCGGTGCGCGATCTGATCGCCGCGGCGCAGCGCAGCCACGCGCCCGCGTGACGGTCGTCCGCGTGACGTCTTGCCCGCGTGATGCTTGGCGGCACAGCCACCCGGATCGCAACACCCCCCAGGACCTATGAGCGAGCTCACACACGTCGACGAGCACGGGCAGGCGCGGATGGTCGACGTCGGTGCCAAGCCGGTGAGCGAGCGGCGCGCGGTCGCGCGCGCGGTCGTACGGATGACGCCGGCCACGGCGCGTGCGGTGCTCGCCGGCGACGCGCCCAAGGGCGACGTGCTTGGCACCGCGCGGATCGCCGGCATCCAAGCAGCCAAGCGGACGGCCGAGCTGATCCCCCTCTGCCACACGCTGCCGCTGTCGTTCGTCGGCGTCGATGCGGCCGTCGACGAGGACGCTGGGCTGGTGACGCTCGTCGCGGAGGCGCGCACGAGCGCCCAGACCGGCGTCGAGATGGAGGCGCTGACCGCGGCCGCGACGGCGGCACTCACCGTCTACGACATGGTCAAGGGGCTCGAGCGGGGCGTCGCGATCGCCGAGATCGTGCTGCTCGAGAAGACCGGTGGGCGCCACGGCGATTGGCGCCGGCCAGCGGCGGCCCTCTAGGGTCTGCGCGGTGCGCGCCGCAATCCTCACGATCTCGACGAGCGTCGCCGCCGGGGTGGCGCAGGACAGCTCGGGTGAGCTGCTGGCCGCGCTGGCTCGCGATGCCGGCGCCGAGGTCGCCTTCGCCGACGTCGTCGGCGACGACGCCGCGGCGATCGAGCAGCGCCTGCGCGACTACGTCGCGGCGGGCTGCGCGCTGATCCTGACGACGGGCGGCACCGGGCTCACGCCCGATGACGTGACGCCCGAGGCGACCCGCGCGGTGATCGAGCGCGACGCACCGGGATTCGCCGAGGCACTGCGCGCCGAGGCGCTCAAGCACACGCCGATGGGCATCCTCAGCCGCGGCGTGTCGGGCATCGCCGGGCGCTCGCTGATCGTCAACCTGCCGGGCAGCCCGAAGGCCATCGCCCAGCTCTTCGGAGTGCTGGCGCCGACGCTGCAGCACGTCGCCGACACGCTCGATCGCCAGGGTGGACGCCGCAGCCATTGAGCTGGCCGGGCTGACCCGCCGCTATGGGGACCGGCCCGCGCTCGTCGACTTAACGCTGTCGTTGCCGCACGGCGCGACGCTCGTTGTGTTCGGGCCCAACGGTGCGGGCAAGTCGACGCTGCTGCGGGTGCTCGCAACGCTGCTGCGCCCCCATCGTGGTCGCGTCGCGGTGCTCGGGCGCAATTTGCCCATCGATGCCTGGGCGGTGCGCGGCCGGATCGGGCTGCTGGGCCACGAGCCGATGCTCTACCGCGAGCTGAGCGCGCGCGAGAACCTGCGCTTCCAGGCACGCCTGCACGCGGTCCCCGAGCGACGCGTCGAGGAGCTGCTCGATCAGGTCGGGCTGCGCGGTCGTGGCGACGAGCCGGTCCGCGCGCTGTCGCGCGGCATGGTCCAGCGCGTCGCGGTCTGTCGTGCCGTCCTGCACGATCCCCCGATCCTGCTGCTCGATGAGCCGCGCTCGAACCTCGACCCCGCCGCCGTCGCGCTGGTCGAGCCCCTGATCGGCGTGGCCGCGGGGCGCACGCGCGTGCTGACGAGCCATGATCCCGAGCGGGGCCTGGCCGAGGCCGACCTTGCGCTCGGGCTGCGCGGCGGGCGCACGGCGTTGCTGGCACCAGCCGCAACCGTGGAGCGCCAGGCGGTGGAGGCGCTCTACCGATGAGCGCGACCCGAGCGGCTCGGCGAGGCACGCCAATGGAGCAGGTCGAGGATCAGCCTGCCCGGGGAGCCTCGGTGATGAGCGCGGTCGCCGCGCTGCTGCGCAAGGACGTGCGCGTCGAGCTGCGCACGATGGAGTCGGTACCGGCGATGACGCTGTTTGCGCTCGTGACCTTCGTGGTCTTCCACTTCGGGCTCAACCGCGCCACGTTGAGCGGCGATCTCGCCGCCGGCGTGCTCTGGGTCACGCTGCTGCTGGCAGCCCTGCTGGGCGTCAATCGGCTGTTCGTCGCCGAGCGCGAGCAGGGCGGCTTCGACGGCTTCCTGCTGGCCCCCGTCGACCGCACAGCGCTGCTGATCGCCAAGGCGACAGCGCTGCTGATGTACCTGGGGGTCGTCGAGCTCGTGGCCGTCGCGGCCTTCGCGCTGCTGCTGCTGGGACCGGCGCTGTGGCCACTGCTGCCGGGGCTGTTGGCGGTGCTCGCGCTGGCCAGCGTCGGGGTGGCGATCGTGGGGACGCTGGCGTCGGCGCTGGCAATTCAGACGCGCGCACGCGATCTGATCGGGCCGCTGGTCGCGCTGCCGCTGCTGGTGCCTGTCGTGATTGGCGCCAGCCGCGCCACGGCCCCCCTGATGGCGGCGTCCGGCGCCGCTGGGCCACCGCTCAAATGGCTGGCCGTGCTCGGGCTCTACGATATGGTCTTCGGCCTGCTCGCGTACGCGGTTTTCGATTATCTGCTGGAGGACTAGTCGGATGTACGGGCGGCGTTTGCGCCCTCTGACGTTGCTGACCGCGGCGGTGCTGGTCGCGGCGCTGGCGCTCGTCTTCTTCTACGCGCCCAACGACGCCGACCAGGGCTTCATCCAGAAGATCTTTTACATCCATGTCTCGCTGGCGATCGTCGTGCTCTGTGGCTGGATCGCCGCCGGGGTGATGGCGATCATGCATCTGCGCACGCGTGACGGTCACTGGGATCTGCGCTCCTACGTGGCGATCCACATCTCGCTGATCCTCGCGATCGGGGTGCTGATCAGCGGGTCGATCTGGGCGCGCGCGGCCTGGGGGCACTGGTGGGTCTGGAACGAGCCCACGTTGGTGTCGTTCCTGATCGTAACCCTGCTCTACGCCACCTACACACCGCTGCGCTTCTCGATCGAGGACCCCGATCGCCAGGCGCGCTATGCCTCGGTCTTCGCCGTGCTCGCGGGCGCGTTCGTGCCGCTCAACTTCATCGCGGTTCGCCTGGCGCAGGCATACGTGCATCCGCGCGTGCTGACGATCACGGGTGGTCACCTGCCCGCTCCGATGCAGCTGACGTTCGCGCTGGCGCTGGTTGGGGTCGCGCTGCTGTGGGTGACGCTGTGGCGCTTCGAGCTCGCGTGCAAGCATGCGCGCATCCAATTGCGTTCGCTGCGGCGGCGGGCGCTCGGCGACGAGCTCGCGCCGGCCGGTCGAAGCGCAGCGCCCACCGTCCTGACCCCCGCCCAATCGCTGATGCCCTTCCGATCCCCAGCAAGCCGCTGATGCCCGCACTGCCACTTCACGAGGCCGGTAAATATGTCGTCGCGGCATACCTGGTGGTGCTCGCGCTGGTCATCATCTACGTCGCGATCATGGCGACCCGCCTGCGCGGGATCGAGCGCGAGGTCGGCGAGCTCAACGAGCTGTTGGACCGCCGCGAGCTCGACGAGCCGGTGTCGCTCGCAGACGAGGAGCATGAGCTTGCCTCCAGCGGCAGCGGGACGGATCGTGCCTGAGCTGCTCGCGCTCGGCGTCTCGCACAAGACGGCGCCGCTCGCGCTGCGCGAGCGGGTAGCGCTCGCGGAGGCGCGCGCGCGCCAATTGACGCTCGAGCTGCTGGGCGAGGGCGCGGTGCGCGAGGTCGTCGCGCTGTCGACCTGCAACCGCACCGAGATCTACCTGGTCGCGAACGACCCGGTCGACGCCGAGAGCGCGGTCCTCGGCGCAATGGCGCGCGAGGCCCAGATCCGCCCAACCGAGCTCTCGGAGGCGCTCTACGTCCATCGCAACTGCGATGCCGCCCGCCATCTGTTCAGGGTGACAGCAGGGCTCGACTCGATGATCATCGGCGAGTCCGAGGTGCAGGGGCAGGTCAGGCGCGCGTACGAGCTGGCCCGCGAGAGCGGGACCACCGGACCGCTCAGCGACCGCATGTTCAACGCCGCGCTCGCGGCCGGCAAGCGCGCGCGCAGCGAGACGGCGATCGGCGCCAGCCAGGTCAGCGTCTCCTCGATCGCCGTGGAGCTCGCGCGTGCGGCGATCGGCGACCTGCACGATCGCCACGTGGTCGTGCTTGGCGCTGGCGAGACGAGCGAGCTGACCACGCGCGCGCTGGCGGCTCAGGGTGTCGAGACGATCTTCGTGGCAAATCGACGGCTTGATCGCGCGGTCGCGCTGGCCCAGCGCGTCGGTGGGCGGGCCGTTGGCTTCGACGACCTGCCGAGCGAGCTCGCCCGCGCCGACATGGTGCTGGCCTCAACGGCTTCCCCGCATGCGATCGTGGGAGCTCCCGAGCTGGCGATCGTGATGGCCGAGCGACCCGGTCGACCGCTGCTGATGATCGACATCGCGGTGCCGCGCGACATCGATCCGGAGTGCGCCGACGTCCCTGGAGTAACGCTCTACGACATCGACGACATCCAGACGATGGTCGCGCGCAACCGCTCGGTCCGCCAGGCGGAGGCCCGCCACGCGGCCGGGATCCTCGAGGAGGAGATCCAGCGCTTCGCGCTCTGGCTGGGATCGCTGGATGTGACGCCGACGATCACCGCCCTGCGCGCGCGCGGCAGCGAGATCGTCGAGCGCGTGCTCGCCGACAACGCCGGCCGCTGGGAGTCCGTCTCGTCAGCCGACCTGGAGCGGATCGCGCTGGTCGCGCGCACCGTGGTCCAGCGGCTGCTGCACGAGCCGACGCTGCGACTTCGCCGCCCCGACGGCGATCGCGTGCACGCGCGCATCGAGGTGCTGCGAGAGCTGTTCGGCCTCGACGACGTCCCCTCCGAGAGCGAGGCCCGCGCAGACAGCGACCAGCGGCAGGGCTCCGCGGGCGCTCAGCCGGGAGCGGATACGGTCGCGCCGCTGCCATCGGGGCAGGTGCGCCCGCTACCCGTGCGCGGCGAGGCAGCTGCTCGGCGCCGTCGACGGTGAGGCTCGGCACGCGGCGCAGCGCGCTGGCGCTGGCGCAGGCGCAGCAGGTCGCCGAGCTCCTTGGCGGAGCAGAGATCGTGCCGATCGCGACCAGCGGCGATCGTGAGCGACCTCCGGTCGACGACAAGTCACGCTGGGTCCACGAGCTCGAGCAGGCGCTGCTGCGAGACGAGATCGACCTCGCGGTCCACTCCGCCAAGGACGTGCCGGCGACGATGCCCGAGCAGCTTGCGATCCTTGGCGTGCCGGCGCGCGCGCCGGCAGCGGACGCGCTCTGCGGCCGCGCGCTCACCGACATCCCAGCCGGCGGGCGGATCGGGACCACCAGCCTGCGCCGGCGCGCGCAGCTGCTCGCGCTGCGGCCGGACGTCGAGGTGGCCGCGCTGCGCGGCAACGTCGACACGCGCCTGCGGCGGCTGCACGACGGCGATTACGTCGCGGTGGCGCTGGCGCTGGCCGGCCTGCGTCGCCTCGGCCGTGAGAATGAGGCCACCGAGATCTTCGATACGAGCGTGATCGTCCCCGCGCCCGGGCAGGGCGCGCTGGCGCTGCAGGGACGCGCGGGTGATCCCGCGACAACCGCGGCCGCCGCGGCGATCAGCGACCGCGGCGCCCGCTGCACACTGCTCGCCGAGCGCGCGCTCGTGCGCGCGCTGCAGGCGGACTGCCACACGCCGCTGGGAGCGCACGCCGTCCTGGGCCCCGAGCCCGACCAGATCACCCTCACCGCCTGGGTCGGGCTGCCGGACGGCTCGGAGTGGATCCGCGATCAGCTCGCCGCGCCGACGACCGACGGCCAGGAGCTCGGCGAGACGGTGGCGCAGCGCCTGCTGGGCGCCGGCGCCGCGGAGCTGCTGGAACGCGCCCAGGCCGCGGGAAGGCGGTCGTGAGCGCGGGACGCGTCTTCCTGGTCGGTGCCGGGCCCGGCGACCCGGGCCTGCTGACCGCACGCGCGCTCGAGCTGATCGCCAGCGCGGATGTGATCCTGCACGATCGCCTGATCCCCGTCAGCGCGCTGGCAGGCGCCCGCGCGGACGCGGAGATCCGCTACGTCGGCAAGGAGGGCGGCGGCCCAGCCGTGCCCCAGGAGCAGACCGAGCAGCTGCTGATCGACCACGCGCGCGCCGGCCGCCAGGTCGTGCGCCTCAAAGGGGGGGACCCGTTCGTCTTCGGGCGCGGCGGCGAGGAGGCGCTGGCGCTGCGCAGCGCTGGCATCGAGTTCGAGATCGTGCCGGGCGTCACCGCGGGCATCGCCGCAGCGGCCTACGCCGGCATCCCTGTCACGCACCGTCAGCGGGCCAGCGCGCTGGCGCTCGTGACCGCGCACGAAGATCCCGACAAGCCCGCATCGGCGCTCGACTGGAGCGCGCTCGCGGCCTTTCCCGGAACGCTCGTCTTCTACATGGGCGTGGCGCAGCTGCCGCGCATCGTCGAGCGCCTGCTCGCCGGCGGCCGGGCTGGCGGTGAGCCGGCGGCGGTGATCGAGCGGGGCACGCTGCCCGATCAGCGCACCGTCGTCGCGCCGCTCGACGCGCTTGCCGAGCGGGCCCGGGCGGCGGGCATTCGACCTCCATCCGTCACGATCGTCGGCGACGTGGTCGGGCTGCGCGACACGCTCGCCTGGGTGGAGCGCCGCCCGCTCCACGGTCAGCGCGTGGCCGTGACGCGGGCACGCGCGCAGTCCAGCGAGCTGGCGAGCAGGTTGCGCGTGCTCGGAGCGGACGTGATCGAGCTGCCGGCGATCCGCATCGTGCCGCTGCCTGTCGAGATACCCGACCTGGCCGGCTTCGATCTGCTCTGCCTGACCAGCCCCAATGGCGTCGCGCTGCTGTTCGAGCGCCTGCGCGAGTCAGGACGGGACGCGCGCGCGCTGGCGGGCAGTCGCGTTGCGGCGATCGGGCCGGGCACCGCGCGCGCGCTGGCCGAGCACGGCATCGCTGCCGACATCGTGCCGACACGCTTCGTCGCCGAGGGGCTGGTCGAGGCGCTGGCGGACACTCCCGTCGCCCACGCGCTGCTTGCACGCGCCCACACGGCCCGCGACGTGCTGCCGCCCGCATTGCGGGCTCGTGGCGCCCAGGTGACCGAGCTGGCGCTCTATGAGACGGTGGCCGAGCTGCACGGCGCCGACGCCGCGATGCTGCCGCAGGCCGACTACGTCACGTTCACCTCCTCCTCGACCGTGCGCTTCCTGCTCGACGAGCTCGGCGTCGGGGCGATCCAAGCGGCCGGGGCGCGCCTGGTATCGATCGGCCCGGTCACCAGCGCGACATTGCGCGAGCGCGGGCTGGAGCCCGACGTGGAGGCCGCACGGCACGACATCGACGGGCTGGTGGCGGCGCTGGTCGCCGACGCGGCAAGATGAGTGGCGCTCCCACGATCAGCTTCCTCAGCGACTACGGCCCCGGCGGCGCCTTCGTCGGCGTCTGCCATGGCGTCATCGCCCGCATCTGCCCCCAGGCGCGCGTGATCGACATCGCACACGACATCCCGCGCCATGACATCCGCGCCGGAGCGGTCACACTGCGCAACGCGCTGCGCTTCATGCCGGTCGGCGTGCACATCGCGGTCGTCGACCCCGGCGTGGGCGGCGAGCGGCGGGCGCTGGCCGTGCGCAGCGCGGACGGACGGATCCTCGTCGGTCCCGACAACGGCCTGCTCCTGCCAGCCGCGCAACAGCACGGGGGAATCGTCGAGGCGATCCAGATCGACGACTCGCCGTGGCGGCTGCAACCGCTGTCCGCGACCTTCCATGGGCGCGACCTGTTCGCGCCGGTCGCCGCCCACCTCGCCTGCGGCGCGCCACTCGCGCCCGCCGGGCAGCAGCTCGACCCGGCGGCGCTCGTCGACCTGGAGCTGCCGGCGTCGCGCCGCGTCGCTGCGCCGAGCGGAGCCGGCGACGCGCTGCTCGTGACCGCGCTGATCGTCGACGACTTCGGCAACGTCGCGCTCGGCGCGACCGGCGCTGAGCTGGACGGACTGCTGGCGTCGCACGATCGGCGCGATGCTCCCCCAGCCGTCGCGCTCGAGCTACGCGGCGAACGCCATGTCGCCAGGCGCGGGGGCACGTTCGCTGACGTGGCGCCGGGGGAGCTGCTGATCTACGAAGACTCCGACGGAGCGCTCGCGCTGGCGCTCAACGGCGGCGATGCCGCCCGCTCGCTCGGGATCGCCGCGGGCGACGAGCTGCGCATCCACCCGCGATGACGCTCAGGCGCTCACTCCGATCGCGATGACGCTTGGCCGGCCCCGGCACCATCACCGGCGCACTGACTCGACCAATGCGCGGGCGCGGGAATTGATCCGCTGCGGGGCGCCGCACGGCACGCTAGTCACGGCGGCGGAGCAGACCGCCGGCCGCGGACGCCAGGGCCGCAGCTGGAGCGCGCCCGCCGGCCAGGCGCTGCTGCTGTCGCTGATCCTGCGCGCTCCGGTCTCGCCGCTGACCGGCCTCGCCGCCGCGCTGGCGGTCGCCGAGATCGCCGGGCAGCAGGCGCAGATCAAGTGGCCCAACGACGTGGTGATCGGTACGCGCAAGCTCGCCGGCATCCTGATCGAGGCACGTCCCCACGAGCCGTGGGCGATCCTCGGCATCGGCATCAACGCCGCCGTGCAGCTGGATGAGCTGCCCGCCGAGCTGCGCGACGGCGCGGCAACGCTCGGCCTTGCAGTGCGCGAGCTGGAGCCGCTGCTGGAGCGGCTGCTGCTGGCGCTCGAGCGCTGGTTGGCGGCGGGCGGCGAGACGATCGTCGCCGCCCACCGCGAGCGTGACGCGCTTGCCGGCGCGGCAATCGTCTGGCAGGGCGAGCGCTGGCGGGCAGACGGAATCGAGCCGGATGGGCGGCTGCGCGTGACCGGCGACAGCGGTCGCAGCACGCTGATCGCGGCCGGCGAGGTGCATCTCGGCAGCGCCGAGGAGGCACGCTTGGGTAGCGCCGAGATGCCCACTGGCGATCACGCCGGTGATCGCGGGACGCGCGCCCCGGAGCGCGGTCACTCCTCGATCGAGTAGCCCTCCAGCTCGGACGGCAGCGCAACCTCGAGCTCGTCGAAGAGCGCCCCGTCGTCCTCTGGCCCATCCTCGTCGGGATGCCGGTCCAAGTCGATGGGCCTGCCGCCCTCGTGCCCGTTCAGCGCCGCCGCGCCGTTTGTCGACAGCGCCGGACCGTTGATCGGCGACGCGTCGTCGGTCAGCTCGACCGGGGCTCCAGCCGCCGCTGTCGCGATCGCGGCCTCCCTGCCCGTCGCCTTGCGGCGGCGGCGCGTCGCGCGGCCGCGGCGGGCCCTGGGGAAGTTGCGCAGCAGCTCGCGGGCGAGCGCTGAGGGCTTGCGTGCCATCCGCGTGCGCGCGCCGCGCAGCACCTCCTCGCCCTCCGGCGTGTGGGCAAGCGCGGCGGCGAGCAGCGCCGCGGCGAGGCGCCGGTCCTGCTTGCGAGCCGCGTGCACGAGGCGCCGCGCATTGCGTGCGTGGGCCCCCCCGGAGGAGTTGACCAGCAGTCCCAGCAGTCGCTTGGTCTCCGGCCAGCGTTGGACCGCGTATTCCTCGTGGACCTCGCGGGTGTACTCGGCCATCCGCCAGATCCAGGCGTTGGCCTGGTCGCGGCGCCCGATGCGCCGCTCGGCGAGCGCCTGCAGCATCACCTTGACGCCTTCGCGGCGCTCGTCGCGTGGCCAGGTCCCGATCACGTCGATCGCCTGATCGAAGGACTCGGCGTCGCGTGCCAGCGCGATTTCAGTCAGCGCGCGCAGCCGCAGCTGGGCGTTGCGATTGCGCTGGACGGCGGTGTTGAGGAAGCGGCGCTTGAGCTCGCCGTTGCGGTCGAAGTGCAGCATCGCCTTGGCGCGCCGCCAGCCGTTGGCGGTGACGCGCGCGCCGGCGAGCGCCGCCCACATGTGCTGCTCGCCGTAGTCCAAGTACTCGACCGCGATGCGCCAGAGCTCGCGCTCGAAGACCTCGTGCCGCCGCTCCTCGTCGGCGGTCACGGGGACGACGCGACGTTCGACCCGCAGGCGCCGGCCGCGGCCGCGGCGCACCGGCCCGACGACGATCGCCCCGCCGCGGTAGACGTCGCGGTCGAGCAGCGAGTGCAGCGTGACGACCGGATCGTCGTGGCGAGTGGCGGGGTGTACGAAATCCACCACGATGCCGGCCTCCTTGCCGGGGTGGCGCCGCGTCACGCGCCCGACGCGCTGCTGGTAGATGCGCCGCGAGGCGGTCGGCGCGAGATGCATGCAGACCGTTGCGCGCGGAGAGTTCCAGCCCTCGGCCAGCAGCTGGGCGTTTACGAGCACGTCGATCTCGCCTCGCTCGTAGGCGGCGAGCACGCGTGTCAGCTCGCGCTTGGGCGTCTCACCGGAGACCGCGCGCGCCTTCAGGCCCTCCTGTCGGAACGCCTCGGCGACGTTGAACGCGTGGCGCACACCGGCCGCGTAGACGACGCCCGGTATGCCGTTGAAGCGCGTCTTGTAGAGGTTGGCGACGGCCAGGTTGAACGGCTGCTGGTCCAGCAGCTCGGCCAGCAGCTCCTGGTCGAACTCGGTGTCGACCTCGCCGCGCCGCAGCGGCACCTTGGCGATCGTCCGCACGCCCGGGCCGGGGGGTATACGCACGCAGCGCAATGGCGCGATCACGCCGCGTCGCGCAGCCTGCGCCAGATCGAAGCGCGAGGTCTGCGTCGGGAAGAGGTCGGTGACGTGGCGCGCGATCAGCGCACCGGTCGCGGTCATCCCGATGAACACCGGGCCCGACCACTGGCGGATCGCCGCGCTGGTCTTCTCGCCCAACGCTGTGTGGGCCTCGTCGCAGATGACGATCGTGTAGGCGTTGGAGACCTTGCCGGCGTTGCGCACGAACCATTGATAGGTCTCGACCGTCACCGGGCCGTTGGCGGGCGTCCGATCCCCGAGCAGCGGCGCGGCGATCCGCTTCGCGTAGCCGCGGTCGCGCAGCTCCTGGTTGAACTGGTCGACGAGGTTGCGCCGGTGGGTCAGGATCAGGATCCCGCCCGTGCGCGAGGCCTCGACGAAGCCGAGCGCGGCGACCGTCTTGCCGGCCCCGGTGGCGTGCTCGAACCAGAAGCGCCGGGCGGCGTTGGGATCATCGCTGAGCTCGGTCGAGGCGTCAGCGTCGACGCCCGTCTCCTCCCAGTCGCGCGGCTCCTCGTCCTCCTCGTCGTCCTCCTCCTGGTCTTCGTCCTCCTCCTCGTCCACGCGATCGTCATCGTCGTCTTCGCCTGCGTCCACCTCGGCATCGGCATCGGCACGATCGTCCTCGTCGCGCTCGTTCTCGTCCTCGTCGTCCTCGTCGCGCTCGTCCTCGTCCTCGTCGTCGTCGTCCTCGACCGCGACCGCGACCGCGCGGTGATCTTGCCGCTCGTCCTCGCGGTCATCGATCTCGCGCACGTCCAGCTCCGCATGCCCGCTGCCGTTGCCATTGCGCTGCAGCTCGGCGACCAGCGCCATCAGCGTTCCCGACAGCGCGTCGACCTGGTGGGCCGACAGCACCGTGCCGTCGGCGAGCCGCGGCTCCTCCTGAGCCAGCAGCCGTTCGAGCCCCAGCAGCAGCGAGAAGGACCGGCGCCAGTGGATCGACGGCTCCTTGGCGCCCGCATCGAGCTCTGCGAGGGCAGCGTCGAGCGCCCGGCGTCGCTCGGACCCCGGCGTCAACACGTCGGCGGGCTGCTCGTCCTCGTAGACGAACTGCTCACGCGTGAAGCGCGCCGCCCGCTCGACGTCCGCGGGCTTCGGAAGGGGCGCGGCCACAGCGGCCGCTGAGGTTGATTCAGCCATGGACAGGCCTTCAGGACTATCGGTCGACGGAGTCGCGCCGGACCTTCACGCGCAACTCGAAGCATGTGCTGGTCACGCGGTTCGCGGACCATAGGTGCACGGGCAGTCCGATTCCCGTGTGCTATCAGCATAGCGCGAATGGCCAACGGAAACTCGATCGACGAGGACCCGCCCCGGCGCCTGACGCCGGCGCGCGGCGCTTGGTGGCGGATCCCGCCCCGGCGCCTGCCCCCGCGGCGCCTGGCGGGGGGCGCCATCGCGGTGGCGCTCGTGGCGATGATCGTCATCGCGCTGGTCATCGGGCTCAGTCAGGCGCAGCGCACCGCTGCGCCTGGCGGGCGGCGCGCCTTCCAACTGGCGGTGGCACTCGAGTCGCTGCACGGCTCCCCGGCACCGCTCGCCGGCCTGCACCAGCAGGCCGACCGTCTGCTGCCTGGAGGCCCGGCCGCGCTGCGCGCGCGCCTCGTGGCGCTGCGCGGAACCCCCGTGGTGATCAACTTCTGGGCGTCCTGGTGTTACCCATGCCGACAGGAGATGCCGTTGATGCAGATGGCGGCGATCAGCTTTGGCCGGCGCGTGGCATTCCTCGGACTCGACTCCGGCGATCACGTCGCCGACGCGCGTGCGTTCCTGCACGGGCTGCCGCTGCCCTATCCGAGCTACCAGGACCCGGCTGAGCAGCTGATCCAGTCGCTCGGGGGCGTCGGCTACCCGGACACCGCGTTCTTCTCGGCCGGCGGCCGCCTGAGATTCCTGCACCAGGGCGCTTACGCCTCCGCGGGCGCGCTCGCTGCCGACATCGTCCGCTACGCGCTGCGCCCCTGAAGTTGCCCGAGCTGCGCATCGATCCGTTGACGGGGCTGCGCACGATCGTCGCGAGCGCTCGCGCCACGCGTCCCGGTGGCGGCTTCACCGTCGAGCCCGCGCCGCCGATCGACATCGCCAGCGACCCCTTTGCGGAGGGCCATGAGGACCGCACGCCACCCGAGCTGTTCGCCGTTCGACCGCGTGGCGGCGCACCCAACACGCCCGGCTGGACGGTGCGCGTAGTGCCCAACCTCTATCCCGCGCTGTCGTCGCGCGATCCCGCGCTGGCGTCGGACGGCGCCAGCCCCGCCCCCGACGCCGATCCCGAGCTGTTCCACGCGCTCCCCGCCCACGGGCACCACGAGGTGATCATCAACGGACCCCAGCCGGTGAGCTGCCTGGCCAGCCTGCCGGCGGCCCAGCTCGCAGCGGCGATGGAAATCTGGCGCGCGCGGATCGCAGCGCACGGCGATGCCGCCTACGTGCACCTCAGCGTCAACGAGGGCCGCGAGGGTGGTGCGTCGCTGTCCCACAGCCATGCGCAGCTCTACGCGCTGGACTTCGTCCCCGCGGCGCTGGCGCGCGAGCGCGAGCGCTTCACCGCTTACGCCCACCGCACCGGCGGCGCCAACCTGCTCGCCGATCTGCTGCAGGAGGAGGTCCGCCTCAATCAGCGAGTGGTCGCACACGATCACGAGGCCGTCGCTCTCTGTCCCTACGGGGCGCGGCTGCCCTACCAGCTGATGGTGGTGCCGCGGCGCGCGCGCGAGCGCTTCGAGGATGCCGGCCCCACGGGCGCCGCGCTGCTGCACGACGTCCTCAACCGGCTGGCACGCCGGCTCGGCGCCTCGCCGCCGCTCAACCTATGGGTTCGCACCGCCCCGCGTGACGCGGACTCATTCTGCTGGCGAATCGACATCTTGCCGCGACTGGTGCAGCTCGCCGGGCTCGAACTGGGCGTGGGCGTCCATCTCAACGTCGTCGCACCCGAGATCGCCGCCGCCGAGCTGCGCAGCGCGTGAGCCGGATCGGCGCACCGACCGTTCGATGATCGCGGTCGCGGCGACCGTGATCGCGGCTGCGCTCGCCGGCGTGCTCGCCGAGCACCGCCACGGTGCGGCCGCGCTGCGGCTGGCGCGGGCGTTCCTTCGACTGATGCTCGTGGCGCTGATGCCGTTCATCGCGTTCTTCACGATCGCTCGCCTTCATCTCGACGCTGGCGCTGGCGCGGGCATCGGGCTCGCCTACATCGTGCTGGCGATCTGCGGTCTGCTCGCCTGGCGCGTCGGCTCACGACCGCTGCGCCTGCCGACGCCGAGCAGCGGCGCGTTGATCGTCTCGACGGTCAACGGCAACACCGGCTACCTCGGCCTGCCGCTCGTCGCAGCGCTGCTGGGCACGAGCCACCTCGGCCAGGCGATCGCCTACGACGCGCTGGTCAACACGCCAGTGCTGCTGATCGGCTGCTTCGGCGTCGGCGCCACGTTCGGCACCCACGCTGGCGAGAGCCTGCGCGAGCGCCTGCGCGCGTTCCTGGTGCGCAACCCGCCGCTGCTGGCCGTGATCGCAGGCTTCCTCGCGCCGGCCTCGATCGCTCCGAGCACGATCATCGCCATCACCCACGCGATGGTGTTCGCGCTGGCGCCGCTGGGCTTCTTCGCAGTTGGCGTGACGCTCGCGGCGGAGGCGGAGGGAGGGCTCTTCTCGTTCCCGCCACAGCTGACCCCAGCGGTCGCGGTCGGCACCGCGCTGCGCGTGCTGCTCGCGCCCGGCCTGCTGGCGGCCTTTGCGCTGGCAGTGGGGACGATCCCCACCACCTATCTGGTGCAGGCGGCGATGCCCTGCGGCGTCAGCGGCCTGATGGTCGGCCACGCCTATGGCCTCGACGTCGGCCTGACCGCCTCGACGATCTCCTGGAGCACTGCCCTGGTGCTGGTCGTCGCGCTGGCGATCGCACTGCTGCGCTGAGCCCTCGCGGCGGCGCGTTGTGGCTTCAATCCAGGTAGCGGGCATAGCTCGCAACCGGAGCACGTGGCGGCGTCACGCGCTCCTGGCGCGGCCGACCCAGGTGGATCAGGCCGATCACGCGCTCGCTGTCCGGCACGCCGACGGCGGCGCGCCCGGCGGCGCTGCGCAACACGGCCGGCGTGCGCCAATAGCCGGCCAGACCACGGGCGTGCGCCGCCAGCAGCACCACGTACGTTGCGCAGGCGGCGGCGCAGAGGTCCTCCTCGTCCTGCACCGGATCCTCGCTGCGCAGCGCCGAGGCGACCACCAGCGTGGGAGCGCGATCGAGCTTGCCCGCTGCCCCCGGGCCAGCCGCCACCTTGAGCGCAGCCAGCGAACGTGCTCCCAGCACGCGGAAGCGCCAGGGCTGGGTGAGGTTGTGATTGGGCGCCCAGCGTGCCAGCTCGAGCAGCTCGTCGAGCAGCTCGCGCTCCAGCGGCTCGGCGGCGTAGGCCTTGTGCGTGCGGCGGCTGCGCACGATCTCATCGAACTCCACGGCGATGAGAAGCTATCGCGATGCGCGCGCTGCTCCAACGCGTTCAGCGGGCCTCGGTGAGCGTCGATGGTCGCGTCGTCGCGCAGATCGGCCCCGGCCTGCTCGTATTGCTCGGCGTCGAGCGCCATGACAGCGAGCGCGACGCCGACCGCCTGGCCGAGCGCGCGCGGTCGCTGCGCATCTTCGAAGACGACCGCGGCCGCATGGGCGAGCCGCTCGGCGCGCGCGAGGCGCTCTGCGTCAGCCAGTTCACGCTCTGCGCCGACACGCGCCGGGGCACCAGGCCGAGCTTCAGCGAGGCCGCCCCAGCGGAACTCGCCCGGGCGCTCTATGAGCGCTTCTGCGAGCGGCTCGGCGCCCAGCGTGGCGCGTTCGGTGAGCACATGACGGTCGAGCTGATCAACGACGGGCCGGTGACGCTGCTGCTGGAGTCGCCGGCACCATCCGTCCAAGGCAAGTAGGAATTCGTGCCTGCTTGGCCAATTATCTAGTCGGTCCTAGATAACTGGTCCAGAACTGCAACATCAAGGCTTGCGGAGGCGTATCCTCCTCAAGTGTTCATTCGCACAAGCGTCGCCTGCGCGCCGTGCTCGGGCGGCAAGTTCGGACTGGCAACGTGGCTTTGTTGTGACTCGCTTAATCCTTCGCAACAGCCCCCCGCCGACGTGGTACTCCTCCTGTAGGGGAGGAGGATCACAGTTGACGCAAAGCCCTGGTAGGCAATGAGCGTTGGCGCTCCCGAACTGCTGTACGACGCGGAGGCCGCTGCCGAGGCGGGCATCGAGGCTGCGCCCGGCGAGATCGCCGCCCGCTCGCCGCTGGAGCTGTTCTGGCGCCGGCTGCGCCACGACCGCGTCGCGCTCGTCTCACTCAGCTTCATCGTCGTGTTGATCCTCGCAGCGATCCTGGCGCCGCTGATCATCAAGCTCGTTGGCGCCCCGGGACCCAACGTGCAGAACTCCAACGCGCTCGATCCGCGCTTCGGCACGCCGACCGGCCCGAGCTTCGCCCACCATCACATCTTCGGCGTCGACCCGCTCGGTCGAGACGTCTTCGCGCGCGTGCTCTACGGCGCGCGCGTCTCGCTCGAGGTCGCGGTCGTCGCCACGGGGCTGTCGATGGTGATCGGCGTGACGCTGGGGATGGTTGCCGGCTTCTTTCGCGGCTGGGTCGACACGTTGATCGCGCGCTTCATCGACGTGCTGCTCGCCTTCCCGATCCTGCTGCTGGCGCTGGGGCTGGCGGCCGCGTGCTCCCTGGGTCATGGCTGCTTTAGCGGCTTGATCAAGCCCGGCCTGGTCGTCGTCATCTTCGTCATCACATTCGTCAACTGGACCTACATCGCACGGATCGTGCGGGGGCAGGTGCTCTCGTTGCGTGAGAAGGAGTTCGTCGATGCCGCCCGCTCGCTGGGCGCGTCGAACAGTCGCATCATCTTCCGCGAGATCCTGCCCAACCTGGTCGCGCCGATCATCGTCTATGCGACGCTGATAATCCCCCAGAACGTCCTGTTCGAGGCGGCCCTCTCCTACCTTGGCGTGGGAGTCCAGCCACCACAGGCAAGCTGGGGCTCGATGCTGGCCGACGCGACCCCGATCTTCGACTCCACCTGGTGGTACATGGTGTTTCCGGGAGCGGCTCTGCTGCTGACGGTGCTCGCCTTCAACCTCGTCGGTGACGGGCTGCAGGACGCGCTTCACCCGAGGGCCGCCAGCAATTGACAATAGAAGGAGGAGGTTGCATGCAACCGAGAAGTGAATGCTCGCGAGCTGGCAGACCGTGGAGGTGGCTGGCGCTCGTCGCCGCCGCGATCGCGGCGGCGGTGATCGCAGGCTGCGGCGGCTCCAGCAGCAGCAGCTCCAGCAGCACCCCGAGCAGCGCCGGGCGCAACGGCGGCACGGTGACCGTCCTCGAAGCGGCCGGCGGCGTCGACAGCCTCGATCCCGGCTACTGGTACTACCAGACCGACTACACCGACCTCGCGCAGACGACCGAGCGCCTGCTCTATGGGTGGTCGGCGCAAGCGACCTCACCGATACCGGACCTCGCGACCGGCATGCCGGCCGTGTCCGACGGCGGCAAGACGCTGACGATCCACATCCGCAGCGGCGTTCACTACAGCGCCCCGCTGCAGAACAGGACCGTGACGTCGGCGGACATCAAGTACGCAATGGAGCGCTGCTTCCTGGGCCAGGTGGCCAACGGCTACGCGGCGGTCTACTACGGCAACATCGTCGGAGCCCCATCGGCACCGGTGACCAAGCTGCCGAACATCACCGGCCTCCAGACCCCCAACCCAACGACGCTGGTGATCAAGACCAAGGTGCCGGTCGGCGTGCTGGCCAACGCCAACGCGCTCGGGCTGCCCTGCACGGTCCCGATCCCCCAGAGCTACGCGCAGAAGTACGACCAGGGCTCGCAGTCGACCTACGGCCAACACCTGCTGTTCACCGGCCCGTACATGATCCAGGGCGCGGGCAGCGGCACGGTGCCGAGCTCCGGCTATCAGGCGGGCAAGCTGCTGGTGCTGGTGCGCAACCCGAGCTGGCAGCGCTCGACGGACCCGATCCGGCCAGCGCACTTCGACAGCATCGTGTTCCGCGGCGGCAACGACATCACGGTCGCCAGCCGTCAGATCCTCAGCGGCACCAGCATGATGAGCGGCGACTGGGCGGCCCCGCCGGTGGCGATCCTGCGGCAGGGACTGGCATCGCAGCGCAGCCAGTTCCAGATCGTGTCGAGCCAGGGCAACCGCTACATCTCGCTCGACACCAAGGTCAAGCCGCTGGACAACGTCAACTTCCGTCGCGCGATCGCGGCGGTGATCGACCGCAACGCCCTGCGGCTGACGCGCGGCGGTCCCGTCATCGGGACGATCGCCACGCACTTCATCCCGCCGCAGATGCCCGGCTTCGACCAGGCGGGCGGCAGCGCCGGACCGGGGTATGACTTCTACGCCAACCCCAACGGCAACCTCACGCTGGCGGAGTCCTACATGAAGAAGGCCGGCTACCCGAGCGGCAAGTACACCGGGCCGCCGCTGCTGACGGTCGCCGACAACATCCCGCCGGCGAAGAACACGGCCGAGGCGGTGCAGTCCCAGCTGGCGCAGATCGGCATCACGCTGACGCTGCGCGAGGTGCCGCACTCGACGCTGCTCTCGAAGTTCTGCCTGGTGCCCAAGGCGGACGTGGCGATCTGCCCGACGCTGGGCTGGGGCAAGGACTTCTTCGACTCCCAGAGCATGATCGACCCCGTGTTCAACGGCAAGAACATCGTGCCGTCGGGCAACACCAACACGGCTCAGGTCAATGATCCGGCGCTCAACAGCCAGATCGACGCGGCCGAGCAGCTGACCGACCCGGCAGCGCGAGCCGCCGCGTGGGGCAAGCTCGACCGTCAGATCACCGGCCAGGCGTACGTGATCACGTGGCTGTGGGACAACCACGTCGGGTACACGTCGTCCAACGTCAAGGGCGTGCCGTGGCTGTTCAACAGCGGTGACTGGGACCTGACGGCCAGCTCGCTGAAATGAGGGCGCACGCTGCCTGACCACAACAGCAGGAGGCCCCGCCGATCCAATCGGCGGGGCCTCCCTGCGCTCGCTGACCGGCCATGACCAAGTTCATCATCCGCCGCCTGCTGTGGGTGATCGTGCTGCTCTTCCTGGTCAGCCTGCTCACCTTCGTGATCTTCTACCTGCTGCCGTCGGCCGACCCGGCGCTGCTGCGCGCCGGACGCCAGCCGACGCCGCAGCTGGTCGCCGAGATCCGTCATTCGCTCGGCCTCGACAAGCCGTGGTACGAGCAGTACGTGCACTACGTCGGGCGCCTGGTGCTGCACCTCGACTTCGGCTACAGCTACCAGTACAACGTCCCGGTCAGGACAGAGATCTTCTCGCGCCTGCCCGCGACCGTGTCGCTCGCGCTGGGTGCGGCGGTCGTCTGGCTGGTGATCGGGATCGCCGTCGGCACGATCTCCGCGGTGCGGCGTCGATCGGCGTTCGACCGCGCGGCGATGGGTGGCGCGCTGGTGGCGATCTCGGCGCCGGTCTACTGGCTGGGGCTGTTGAGCCTGTTCCTGTTCGCCAGCGACATCGGCAAGGTCAAGATCTTCCCCGGCGCCGGCAGCTATGTGCCGCTCACGCAGGATCCGGCGAAGTGGTTCACCTCGCTGATCCTGCCATGGTTCGTGCTGGCGGCGTCGTTTGCCGCGCTCTACGCCCGCCTGCTGCGGGCGAACCTGATCGACGTGATGGGTGAGGACTACATCCGCACCGCGCGCGCCAAGGGCCTGACCGAGCGACGCGTGATCCTGCGCCACGGCGTGCGCGCCGCGATCACCCCGGTGGTGACGGCGGCCGGCCTGGACATCGGCGTGCTGCTCGGTGGCGTGATCCTGACCGAGACCGTCTTCAACATCCCCGGCATCGGGCGGCTCGCGTTCGAGGCGATCCAGAACAGCGACCTGCCGGTGATCCAGGGCACGGTCCTCGTCGGCGCGTTCTTCATTGTGGTCGCGAACCTGATCGTCGACGTCGCCTATGCCTTCATCGACCCGCGGGTGCGCTACTCGTGAGCGCAGCGGCTGCGCATCGTCACACGGCGTCCGTGCCGGTGCTCGCGGTCGAGGACCTGCGCGTGCAGTTCGTCACCGAGGATGGCATCGTCCACGCCGTCGACGGGATCTCCTTCACCGTTCCCGCCGGCGGAACGCTGGGCATCGTGGGCGAATCGGGCTCGGGCAAGACGGTGGCCTCGCTGACCACGATGGGCCTGACGCGCGGAAGCAACACGCGCGTCAGCGGCCGGATCCTGTTCGAGGGGCGTGACCTGCTGACGCTGCCGTCCGAGGAGATGCGTCACATCCGCGGGGACGACATCGCGATGATCTTCCAGGACCCGCTCTCCTCGCTGCATCCGTTCTTCAAGGTCGGCGCCCAGCTGATCGAGGCGATCCGCGCTCACCGCGACGTCACTCGCGTGGCGGCCCGCTCACGGGCGATCGATCTGCTCGAGCTGGTTGGAATCCCCGACCCAGGTCGCCGCGTCGACCAGTACCCACACGAGTTCTCCGGCGGCATGCGCCAGCGCGCGATGATCGCGATGGCGCTCGCGAACGAGCCCAAGCTGCTGATCGCCGACGAGCCGACGACGGCGCTGGATGTCACCGTGCAGGCGCAGATCCTGGCGCTGATCGACGACCTCCAACAGCGGCTGGGGATGGCGGTGATCATCATCACCCACGATCTCGGCGTGGTCGCCGAGATCGCCGACGAGATCGCTGTGATGTACGCCGGGCGGATCGTCGAGCACGCCGCCACCACGCGGTTGTTCGCGGCGCCGGAGCACCCATACACATGGGGCCTCTTGAAGTCGATCCCACGCCTCGACACGCCGCGCGACCTGGAGCTGGTGCCGATCCCCGGGCGCCCCCCGAGCCTGATCAACCGGCCGTCCGGCTGTCACTTCCACCCGCGTTGTGCGTTTGCGCTGCCCGACCATCGGCGCATCGACCCGACGCTCGAGCCGCTGCCGGACACTCCCGACCACCAGGTGGCCTGTCTGCTGCGCCACGAGCAGCGCGCGCGGATCTGGCAGACGCTGCGCAGTGGAGCAGACCCCCGGGAGGCGCGTGAGCTGGCGGGGCTCGAGTCCACGGCGCCGGCGACCGACGCGACGGTGACGACATGAGCGGCGATCCGCGCACGGGTCACGACGTCCGCGGCGACCGACGTGCGGATGGCGGCACCGCCGATCGCGAGCCGCTCGTCGAGGTGCGCGATCTCGTCAAGCACTTCCCGATCACCAGCGGCGTCCTCCTGCAACGCCAGATCGGCGCGGTGAAGGCCGTCGATGGCGTCTCCTTCGACGTCGCACGCGGCGAGACGCTGGGGATCGTCGGCGAAACGGGCTGTGGCAAGAGCACGACCGCGCGGCTGATCGTGCGGCTGCTGGACGCGACCGCGGGAACGATCCGCTTCGACGGGCGCGACATCACGCGCGTCCGCGGCGGCGAGCTCAAGGCGCTGCGGCGCGAGGTCCAGATGATCTTCCAGGATCCCTATTCGTCGCTGAACCCGCGCAAGACGGTCGGATCGATCATCGCGGAGCCGTTTGCGATCCACGGGCTGCTCAAGGGCGAGGGAGCGCGGCGGCGGCGAGTGCAGGAGCTGATGGACACCGTCGGGCTCAACCCCGAGCACTACAACCGCTTCCCTCACCAGTTCTCCGGCGGCCAGCGCCAGCGCATCGGCGTGGCCCGAGCGATCGCGCTCGAGCCCAAGCTGCTGGTGGCCGACGAGCCCGTCTCAGCCCTCGACGTCTCGATCCAGGCGCAGGTGCTCAACCTGCTGCGCCGGCTCCAGCGCGAGCTCGGTCTGACGCTGATCTTCATCGCCCACGATCTCTCGGTCGTGCGCCACATGTGCGATCGCGTCGCGGTGATGTACCTCGGCAAGCTCGCCGAGCTGGCTCCCAGCGACGCGCTCTACGAGTTCCCACGCCATCCCTACACCGGCGCGCTGCTCTCCGCCGTGCCCGTGGTCGATCCCGGGGGGGACGGCGCGAGCGCGAGCTGCTCTCCGGCGATGTGCCGAGCCCCGCCAATCCGCCGAGCGCATGCCGCTTCCACACCCGCTGCCCGAAGGCCCAGCTGGTCTGCGCCGAGCGCGAGCCGCCGCTGGAGGCCAAGGGTCACGCGACGCTCGCCGCCTGCCACTTCCCGCTCACGCGCGAGGAGGCGGCGCTGGCGCTGCCGTTCGCGGCGCCGGCGATGCGGGACGCCGAGCACGCGACGCCGGGCGACAACGCCACGCCCCCGGCAGGAGTCGAACCTGCGCACCCCGCTTAGGAGGCGGGCGCTCTATCCACTGAGCTACGGGGGCAGCGGCTAGAGAGTAGACCTCAGCGGTCCGGCCGCTCGGGATAGAGCTCGTCGATCGTCACGAGCGCCTCGTAGGGCTCGCCGCCGGCGGCCGCGATCGCCGCCGCACCGCCCGCGAGACGATCGACGACCGCGACCACGCCGCAGATCGCGTGCCCAGCGGCGCGCACCGCCTCGATCGCCGCGATCGTGGAGCCGCCGCTGGTGACTACGTCCTCGACGATCAGGCAGCGCGCATCCGCCCGCAGCGGCGGCCCCTCGATGCGCCGCTGCAAGCCGTGTGCCTTGGTCTCCTTGCGCACGAAGAAGCCGATCGCCTCGGCGCCCCCGCAGAGCGCGGCACAGACCGGCGCGTCGGCGCCCATCGTCAGGCCGCCGACGGCCGTGGCGCCGAGCGCGGCGACCCGGGGGGCGAGCAGCTCGGCCAGCGCCTGGAAGCCGGCGGGACGCAGGATCGCCCGCTTGACATCGACGTAGTACTCGGCCCGCGCGCCGCTCGTCAGCACCACGGGCCCCATCACCAGCGCGTGCGCGCGCAGATCGGCCAGCAGCCGCTCGTGCGCGCCCATCTAGTAGTAGACGTCGATCGTCTCGCCCAGCCGGATCCAGCCGAAGATCCCCGCGGCGTCCGGTATCGGGACGCGCAGGCAGCCATGGCTGGCGGGGTAGTCGGGCACGTCGGGATAGCCGTGCACGGCGTAGCCGCGGTAGAAGTAGTTGGAGTCGACCATCCCCTTGGCGTTGACGCCGGCTGTCTTGGAGTAGAACTGGAATGTCCCCAGAACGCTGGGCGTCGACGGCTTGCCCGAGCTGAGCATGTAGATCCGATGGACGCGACCGCCCGGGTCGATCAGCGCCAGAACCTGCAGCGAGAGGTTCGCCTCGACGTGGCGGCCCTGACCGCGATAGCGCACCGGGAACGCCCCACGCCCCGCGAGCAGTCGCGTCAGCAGCCCGCGGTCGACGGTCGTGTTGCGCGGAAGGCGGCTGACCTTGCGGTAGGCCATGACGGCATCGGCGGTGCCCTGGTCGAAGACCCCGGACCGCGGGACCTCGTAGTGCAGGCGGGCGAGCCGCTGCTGCAGCAAGGCGACCAGCGTGCCGCGCGCGCCGGGTGACAGCTGGGGCGTCAGTGCCTCGAGCTTGAGGTTGGCCGTCGCCGTCGCGGGCTGCCCGGGCGCCGGGCTCAGCTGGGCCTGAACCAGCACCGCCCCGGGTCGTGCGAGGCTGAAGGTCGCGGCGAACTGGCCCGTCGGCGTCGAATCGCCCGGCATCCCAACCGCGGCCATGATCGGGGGGGTCGCCTGGCGCACCTCACGGCCGTGCTGGTAGACGGCAATCGTGACCGACTCACCGGCCGCGAAGGGGGCGACCGTGCCGCGGACGCTGAAGCGGGCGCCGGTCAGGACGAGCCAGCGGCCCGAGAGCGACTGCGCGCCGACGAGCCGCAGCGTGAGCGGCGGCGCGCCCGGGGCGGGCGGGGTGGAGCCCGGCGGCGCGCTCCCCGTCGCCGCGGCTGCTGCGGCCGGCAGGGCAAGCGCTGCCGCGCAGGCGAGCAGCAGGCAGCGGGCACGCATAGGGATTGCAGTGTAGAGAAGGGAGCAGACCGCTCACGGGCGCCCACGCGCCACCGGCACCGCCGGGCGCCCGCGCGCGCCCACCGGTCCGACGATCGCCGCGATGCAGGCCAGCGCGCCGGCCATCAGCGCCGGCACCTGCCAGCTCCAATGCTCCATCACACCGAAGGCAAGCGCGTTGTTGAGCGAATGCAGGGCGATGCAGGGATACAGCGATCCGGTGCGCACATAGACGACGCACAGCAGCGCGCCGAAGAACATCAGCGGCGGCACGAAGACGGCCGGTGCCGAACCCAGATGGATCGCGCCGAAGACCAGGCCGGTCAGCAGGACGGCGAGCGCCGTGCCCTTCCAGCGCCGCAGCGCGGTGAAGAAGTAGCCACGGAAGAACAGCTCCTCGGCGATTGGTGCCAGCACGCTGACGAGGATCGCGGTTGCCACCAATGCTGCCGTGCTGCTGCGCGCATGCAGCTGCCCGAGCAGGTCGTCCTTCTGGCGCGGCTGCAGCGCGACCGACCAGACGAGGTTGACGAGCAGGAACACCATGCCGGCGAGCAGCGTCCAGCCAGCCGCGGGCCACAGGCGAGTGGGTCGCAGCCCGAACTGCCACGGCCGCGGCCGGCCCGCCATGCTCGCGAACAACACCGCGCTGCCGACGAGCGCCACGTCCTGCACGTAGGTCGCGCCGATCAACACGCCGGCCGGCTGGTGCTGGGACAGGTTCGTGCCGCCACCGACGGCGGCGGCGACCTCGATCACGAGCGCGCCGAAGAGCGCGATGACGAAGCCCGACAGCAGCGCCAGCGGCGCCGTCCACGGAGCCCAGCGCGGCAGCTGCTCGTCATTGGCGTGCTCGGGGGCGCCCGGCGGTGGCTCGGAGGGCGGACGCGAGGGTGGCGCGAGCGTCGGCATCCCCAAGCAGGTTACGGGGCTACCGTGCTCGGCAGACGCGACCGAGGGACGTTCTCTACGGGGCCAGCCCGGTCAGCTCGCGCAGCGAGCGGATCGCCGTGACCCCGGGGGGCGGTGCCGCGTCGGGCTCGTGCAGGACCAGGATCGGCCGCACGCCCGCGGCGCGCGCGCCCTGCACGTCCTCGCGCAACGAGTCGCCAACGTGCAGCGCCTGTGCCGCCATCGCGCCCGCGCGGCGCAGGCCCTCGTGGAAGATCGAGGGGTCCGGCTTGACGGCCCCCCATTCGGCCGAGGTGACGACCGCGTCGAGCCGGGCGTCGAGCTCCAGCTCGGCCAGCACGTCGTGCAGCGAGATGTCCCAGTTGGAGACGACGACGAGCCGCAGACCGCGGGCGCGCAGCGCGTCGAGCGCGGGCACGACGTCGGGCAGGCAGCGGAAGCGCAGCGCGGCCAGCAGAGCGGCTGCGAGCTCGTCGAGATCGAGTCCGCGCAGCGCTTCGCCCAGGCTTGCCTGCACGACCCCGGCGCACGCCCGACGCAGCTCCGCCAGCCGGTCGCGATCGGAAGCGGCCTGGTTGTGTGCCCTGTAGTAGGCGATCTCGGCGCGCATCGCCGTCGCCGCAGCGCGGGCATCGACGGCCACTCCGAAGCGGGCGCGCAGCTGCTTGCGCAACGCCGGCGCGGGTGGGTCGAGACCGACCAGCGTGCCGAGCGCATCGAGCAGGACCGCTTGGACCGGCATGCGCTCGGACACGGCGCTCATCTTCGCCGATCGCGCGAGCACGAGCCCTGATGAGCCAGCCCTCGCGCCGTGGGCCGCTTCGTGCACAGGCAGGAGCTCGACCGGCCCGGGCGAATCCCTGCCCTGGATAGACTTTCCCCCGCCACGTCGCGCCGCCGTCTCCGCGCGTGGCATCGAAGCATGAGTCGTCGACAACGCCAGAGACGCCGCGGTCAGCGCGGTTGGCGGAGCCTGCCGCGTGGGCTTGTGCTGGCGCTTGGCGGGGGCTTGGCAATCGTGCTGCTGGCCGTGCTGGGCATCACCGGCTGGGTGCTCGGCGTCGCCGCCTCCGCGCCCAACGTCACCACGCTGCGCCAGCGCAACCTCGGTGCGGCGTCGGTCGTCTACGCCGATGACGGCCGCACCCGGCTCGGCTTCATCCAGACCGATGTGCTGCGACTGCCGGTTCCGACAGCGCAGATCCCATCGCTGATGGGCCAGGCGACCGTGGCGATCGAAGATCAGCGCTTCTATCACCACAGCGGCGTGGACTTCGAGGGGCTGCTGCGCGCGGCGGTGCGGGACATCACCACCGGCAAGCCGATTCAGGGCGGCTCGACGATCACGATGCAGCTGGTCCGCAACCTCTACGCGGTCGACACCGAGCGCACCCTGACCCGCAAGATCCGCGAGGCAAATTGGGCGCTGCAGCTCGAGAGCAAGCACAGCAAGGCCTGGATCCTCAACGCCTACCTCAACAGCGTGCCCTACGGCACGGTTGGCGGTCAGACCGCCGTCGGCGTGGGCGCTGCCGCGTGGATGTTCTTCGATCGACCGGTCAACCAGCTCAACCTCGAGCAGATGGCGCTGCTGGCCGGCCTGCCGCAGGCGCCCTCGCAGTACAACCCCTTCATCGACCCGGTTGCCGCGACCGCACGGCGCAACGAGGTCCTGACCAACATGGCCAAGCAGCACATGATCAGCGCGGCCCAGGAGCAGCAGGCGCTGCAGGCGCCGCTCGAGGTGCATCACAACACCTTCTTCACCGCTCACCGCGAGAGCTACTTCTTCGACTACGTCAAGCAGCAGCTGATCGATCGCTTCGGCCTCAAGACCGTCGAGCAGGGCGGCCTGCGCGTCTACACGACGGTCAACCTCGGACTTCAGCAGGCCGCGCGCAAGGCGATCGCCAACCAGCTCAACCAGGCGGGCGACCCGTCGTCGGCGATCGTGACGATCGACCCCTCAAACGGCGAGATCAAGGCGATGGCCTCGTCCGCGTCGTATGGCACGACGGAGTTCAACTACGCCGCCCAGGGCCACCGCCAGCCGGGCTCGGCGTTCAAGCCAATGGTCCTGCTGACAGCGGTCCGCCAGGGCATCGACCCCAGCTCGACGATCTATGACTCCCACGAACTGACGCCGGGCTGGCTGCCCGGCTACCCCACCTACGGCGTGCAGACCTACAGCCACAGCTACTCCGGTCCGATCGACCTCGTGCAGGCAACGCTGCAGTCCGACAACACCGTCTATGCCCAGCTGGACGCCGATGTCGGGCCCGACAACGTCCGCCAGACCGCTTACGACATGGGCATCACGACCCACCTCGACGGCTATCCCGCCGAGGGCCTGGGCGGCCTGACGATCGGCGTCTCGCCACTGGAGATGGCCAATGCCTACGCGACGCTCGCCGACGGGGGCGTTCGCAACACGCCGACGGCGATCGTGAAGGTCGTGTTCCCGGACGGCCACAGCGTCAGCGGCCTCACCGGCCCGCGCGAGCGCAAGTTCACGGAGGGGCAGGTTGCCACGGTCACACGAATACTCGAGGAGAACATCCAGGCCGGGACCGGCGTCAACGCCAACATCAGCTGCCCGGCGGGCGGCAAGACCGGCACCACCAGCGACTTCCGCGACGCCTGGTTCGTCGGCTACACGCCGCGGCTGGCAACGGCCGTGTGGGTCGGCTACCCGATCCCCAAGCCGATGCTCGACGTCCATGGCATTCAGGTCCAGGGCGGCTCGTTCCCCGCGCTGATCTGGCACGACTACATGTCGGTCGCGCGCGCCGGCTATTGCGGTGAGTTCCCATTCGCCAACGCCACCACGCCGCTGTCGACGTTCACCGGCCACTTCGCCCAGGCCGGACTGCTGGCGGCACAGAACCAGGCCACCAAGTCCAAGGGCAAGAAGAAGAAGGGAACGGGCACCGGCGGTACGCCGGGCAACGGGGCACCCAAGTCCGGCACGACCGGACCGGGAACGCCCACGCCGGGGGGCAACGGACAGGGAGGGCCGCCCAGCGGCGGCGGCACCGGAGGCGCCGGAGCGCACTAGACCCTGTCGCCCGGACCGATGCGGTCCCCGTGGTCCGTCCACTCGCGGCGCTGCGGGCCCTGCTACGGTGGCCCCGGCAGTTGCCGCCAAGCTGGCGGCAACGATCGATCGAGGAACGAGGATTGCCGAAGGAAGAGAAGGTCGAGTTCGAAGGCGAGGTCGTGGAGGCGCTCCCGAACGCGATGTTCAGGGTCAAGCTCGACAACGGCCACCTCGTGCTCGGTCACGTGGCGGGCAAGATGCGGCGCTTTCGCATCCGCATCCTCCCCGGCGACCGCGTGCGCGTTGAGCTGTCGCCCTACGATCTCGACCGCGCCCGGATCATCTACCGGCACCGTTAGCGAGCAGGCGGCCGCGCAGGTGCGCGAGCTGGCGCTGATCGAGGCGATCGCCGAGCTGCTCGATCATCGCGACGAGCGCGTCGTGCGGTGGGTTGGCGACGACGCCGCGGTCGTGCGATCCGGTCGCTATGCCGTGACGTCGATCGACGCGATGGTCGATGGCGTCCACTTTCGCCGCGACGTTGCCTCCCTGGAGGCGATCGGCCATCGTGCGCTGGCGGGGGCGCTGTCCGACCTGGCTGCGATGGGCGTCGCCCCCGGCGAGGCCTATCTGGCGCTGGTCGTGCCCCGCGATCTCGATCAGCGCGGGGCGCTCGAGCTCTACCGCGGCGCCGCGGCGCTCGCACGGCGCACCGATACGACGATCGCGGGCGGCGACGTGACGAGCGGGCCGGCCCTGATCGTCGCCGTGACGGTGGTCGGCTGGGCCAGTCGCCTGACGGCGATCGTCGGCCGCGATGGCGCGCGGACGGGCGACCTGGTTGGCGTCAGCGGCGAGCTCGGCGCGGCCGCGGCGGGCCTCGCGGTGATCGAGGAACGGGCGCGGGGACCGCGCAGCCTGGTCGAGCGCTATCTGCGGCCCGAGCCGCGCCTGGCGCTTGGACGGGCGCTCGCGGCCGCGGGCGTGCGGGCGATGATCGACCTGTCCGACGGCATCGCCAGCGACGCGCGCTCGCTGGGCACGCGCAGCGCGGTGATGCTCGAGATCGAGCTGGCGCGCCTGCCGCTCGCCAGCGGGGTCGCCGATGTCGCTGGACAGCTTGGGCTGGACGGGTACGAGCTGGCCGCTGGCGGCGGCGAGGATTACGAGCTGTGCTTCTGCGCACCGCCGCGCCGGCGCGCCGCGATCGAGGCCGCCGGCGCGGACCTCGGGCTGCCGATCAGCTGGGTCGGGGAGGCGCGCTACGCGGACGCGCCGGGCGCACGGTTCATCGACCCGAGCGGCCGAGAGTGCGAGCTGCGCGGGTTCGAGCACTCCAACAGCGCCTGATCGACCCACAGCGCGCGCGCCAGGATCGCCTCGGCGACCAGCAGCGGATCGACGCGGTAGTCGTCGCTCTGCAGGCGGCGCTTGAGTTGAAGTATGTGCATCGCTCGTTGCTCCATCCGGTCCGCCGGGCGTGGCGCAGCGCCTGCGGCGACCGCCGCGGGGGCGCGCCCTGCCCGCAGGTGGCCCGAGTATCGGTCCGCCGGCTCGTCGAGCTGAGCGCCGCGGCGGATGCTCGGACGCGCGTCCATCTCACCCCACCGCCGCGCCGAGCGGGGCGACCCGGACCAGCCGAGCGAACACGACGATCCGCTGGGCCGCGCTGTAGAGCGGGTTGCAGGCGGTCAGCACGAGCTGGTCATAGCCGACCGGACGCGTCACCCAGAGCGCGGTCGGTGCGACGATCCGGCGCTGGGTGAACTGGTACGTGAAGCGGCCGTAGGGCATCGCGAGCACGATCCGGTCGCCGGCGTGCAGCGCGTCGATGTGCCGAAACGGCGCCAGGTAGGTGGTGCGGTGCCCAGCGATCGCGACGGTGCCGGGCATCCCCGGCAGCGGCGTGGTGGGGTAATGGCCCGGGCCCTTCTGGAGGCTGGTGGAGTCCGTCCCCTGGACGACGACGAAGCTCGCGCCGATGCTGGGGATCTGGATGCGACCGAGCGGCTGGCCGACCAGCGTCCGGCGCCGCGCGACGCGCGCGAGGAAGGCGATCCGTCGTGACTGCGTCCGCAGCGCCGCCAGGGCCCGCCGTTGGAGCGGCGTGGGGCCCGCGCGCTCGATCACCTGAAGCTGGCTGGCAAGGTGGTCCTGCTTGATCTGGGCGTAGATCGCCGAGACCGGCTCCTGCCAGAAGAACGTCAGGCCGGCGTCGATCGCCATCAGCACGCCCGCCATGATCAGGATCGTCGAGAGTCGTCTGAGCAGCCAGCGCATCTGCGCCATTATCGGCGCAACGCCGACTCGGTCCCACCGAGCGAGCCGGGGCCGGCGTAGCCGGCTGGCCCGCGGATCGACTGTTCTCCGCGTGGCACGCCCGGTCCGCCGCGTCGTCCCGGGGCGGCCCCGAGCGCCGGCGCGCTAACGACGATCGTCAGCACGCTCCAGAGGATCGCCAGCAGGGTCACGAGCGCCAACACGGCGAGCAGCCCGATGTGCCCCCCGGCGACCAGCAGCATCAGATCGCGCGCCAGCTCCAGTGGCGTGACAGCGAGCGCGACGGCGTAGTAGCCGATCACCGCGGCGATCGGCAGCAGCGCGGCGAGGACGCCGGCGATCGCCAGATCGCGCCGCACGCGCACCTCGGGCAGGACCAGCGCCAGCCAGACATGCAGCGGCGCGATCAACAGCGCAGCGGCAAACGGATTCGCAAGCCAGGTGCCCAGCGTCAGCGCGCACAGCACGATCGCCACGGCGGCGGCTGCGCCGAGCCCCGGCGGACCGGGGGCACCGACGCGCTCCAGCAGCACCGGGCGCAGCGCCAGCCACGACAGCGCCACCCCGATCAGGCAGATCGCGAGCGCTACGGCGTCCGCCGCACCGACCGGCACCACGCCCCCCGCTGCCGGCACCGCCGGCGCGGCGATCAGGCCCAGCGCCCCGAGCAGCCAGGCGAGCGCCGCGCCGACCAGGAACGGCACCGCGCTGACCAGCACCGCCGCAACCCACTGCACCGTCGACTCGTCACGACGCAGCGCGCGTGCGAAGCCGTCCACGACGGCCATCAGCACCGGCAGGATCAAGAAGCCCACGAGCGCGCGCACCGCCCACCCCGGCAGGACCTTGTTGGAGGTGACGAGCACGGCGGTCGGCGGCGGGCTCGTGGCGGGCCCACCATCGAGCGCGGTGACAGCTCGCAGCGCGGCGCGACCGAATGCCAGCAGCCGCGCCGGATCCACCACACGCTCGGCGCCGGGTCCGCGCTCGCCGCTGACCTGCAGCTCGACCGCTGGCAGACCCGCCGCCAGCAGTGGTCCCTGCGCGCCGAGCGTCAGCGGAAACGCCAGCCGCGCGAACTGCGCGGCCACACCGCTGGCGCCGGCGGGCGCGCCGACCTCCGTCGCCACCGCCGCGGCCACCGTGCGCTGCAGGACCAGCGGCGCCACGGCCGGCTGCTCGGACCAGGGCAGCACCCAGGGTCGGCGACTGATCCGTCCGGCGAGGTCTCCGAGCACGATCACGCCGTCGACCTGGCCGCTCAGGTGTGCCGCCACGTCCGCCGCTCCGGCTGGCCCACCGCTCGTCGAGATCAGCATCAGCGTGTGGTCGAACGTGCGTGTCTGAAAGACACGCCCCAGCTCCCAGAGGGCCGCGGTGCCCGACAGCTGCGCCGTCGCCCCCGCCAACGGCGAGGAGCGGTCGGCGACGATCGCGATCGTCCCGTTGGCAGTGCCCGCTCGCACCGCGCTGATGGTCTGCAGCCTGCGCTCCCCCGAGGGTGTGACGGCATCGAAGCTGCGCCTCATGACGCCGAAGCCGTCAGCGCTCAACGCGCTCGCGAGCTCGTTGGCGAGCGCCCGGTCGCCGGCGGACCCGGGCGTCCGAATGGGGTGCTGGCGCGCCATCTCGGTCAGCGCCGTCAGCGCGCGCTGACCGTCGAAGGCGCCCGGTGCCAATGCCGCCGTCAGACCGCCCGGGGCGTCGCGCAGCGAGAAGGCCACGACAATCGCCACCAGCACGAGCGGCACGAAGCCCGCGCGGTAGATCCGCGGATCGAGCATCTCGGCAGCCTAACCCGCGACCGCGCCGAAGCCCGTCTAAGCTGCGCCGCTTGGCAGACCTGGACACCGCGCGGGGGCGCGTCGAGCTGGTCCGCTCGTTGGCGAGCGAGCTGCGAGCGCTGGTGCTGCCCAGCCTCGGCGCAGCCGAGGGTCGCACGCACGCCGGTGGCGGCGCCAGTGGCGACGTGACCTTCTCGATCGACGAGCGAGCGGAGGCCCTGCTCGAGCGTTGGGTTGGTGAGCACGCCGCCGATGTCGCCTTCTACTCGGAGGACCGAGGGCTCGTGACGCCCGCCGGCGCGGGGCCGGCCGGGTGGGTGCTGGTCGT
This sequence comes from uncultured Solirubrobacterales bacterium, assembly GCA_963795555.1. Taxonomy (GTDB): domain Bacteria; phylum Actinomycetota; class Thermoleophilia; order Solirubrobacterales; family Solirubrobacteraceae; genus CAWCHZ01. The sequence goes on along the minus strand of CAWCHZ010000002.1, from coordinate 1,876,652 downwards.
CGATCCGATCGACGGCACGCGGCCGGCGATGGCGGGCTTCGAGGCAGCGTGCGTGTCGGTGGCGCTCGCGCCGCTGGGCGAGCGGACGCCGACGATGGGGGATGTGGAGGTCGGCTGCATCGTCGAGATCAAGTCGGGCGCGAGCTTCCTCGCCCGCCGCGGACACGGGATCGAGGCCACCACCCCGCTCGGACCGAGCTCGACGGCGGACTTGGCGCGGATCTTCTGGACCTACGGCCTGCGCGGACGCCCCGCCCGCGAGACGATCGAGGTGCTGGCGGAGCTGATCGACGGCTCGTCGGTCGGTGGCGCGACCTTCGAGCTCGGCTCCGCCTGCTACGACATCACGCGCGTGCTCACCGGACAGCTCGACGCCTACATCGAGCCGGGGCCGCGGATCGTCGAGGAGGTGCCCGGCATGCGGGCCGCGTTCGAGCGCGTGGGTGGCGGCCACGTCCTCAACAACTCGCCCTACGACCTCGCCGCGGCGCTGCTGTGCGCCGACGAGGCCGGAGTGGTGATCTCCGACGCACATGGGCGCTCGCTCGCCGAGCGTCCGCTGCTCGGGGCGGGGCCCGAGTTCCAGATGTCGTGCATCGTCAGCGCCAACGCGCGGCTCCACGCGCAGCTGATCGCGGCAGTCGATCGGGGCGTCGAGCGGCTGACGCGACTCGTCAGCGATGGCCGCTGGCAGCCTCGCGGGAACGCGCTCGACCGCTGACCGATCGACAGCACGGCCGACCCGGCGACTTGCTCGACAGCTGACCGATCGGCGCCGGCGGGCACGTTAGGTATGGTGCGCGGCCGTCAGCAGATCCTGGGGAGAGTGGAGTGCTCCAGCCGGTCGCCGTGGGCTCCAAACGGCTCGCGGACTACACGCATATCGCCGGACGCCCGCTGATCGACGAGATCAACGAGCTCTGCGAGCCGCTGCGCGGGCTGCGCGTGCTGCACCTGTCGGCGACCGCGTTCGGCGGCGGGGTGTCGGAGATCCTCTACTCGATCGTCCCGCTGATGAGCGACATCGGGCTGGACTGCCATTGGCAGGTGATCTACGGTCGCGAGGAGTTCTTCAACGCCACCAAGGTCATGCACAACTCGCTGCAGGGCGCCGCACAGGACCTCACGGATGAGCAGTGGGCGACCTGGGAGCGCTACAACGAGATGAACGCGCGCGAGCTTTCCGAGGGCTGGGACGTCATCGTCGTGCACGATCCCCAGCCGGCCGCGATCTGCTGCCTGGTGCCGGAGAAGGCGCGCGACTGGGTGTGGCGCTGCCACATCGACCTGTCCTCCCCCAACCAGGCGACGCTGGGACGGCTGCTGCCCTACTTGAGCGCCCACGCGACGAGCGTCTTCCACATGCGCCAGTACGCGCCGGCCGGCATCGGCGACGCGGTGCACATCGTGCCGCCGGCGATCGACCCGCTGACGCCCAAGAACATGGCGCTCTCGCCCGACGACGCCGCCTACGTCTGCCAGCAGTTCGGCATCGACGTCGACCGCCCGCTGATCTGTCAGGTCTCGCGCTTCGATCCGTGGAAGGACCCGCTCGGCGTGATCGACGCCTACCGCATCGTGAAGCGCGAGCTGCCGGCTGTACAGTTGGCGCTGGTCGGCTCGATGGCCACCGACGACCCCGAGGGCTGGGACTTCTTCAACGCCACCGTCAGCCACGCCGACGGCGACCCGGACATCCACATCCTCAACAACTTCAACAACGTCGGCGCGATCGAGGTCAACGCCTTCCAGTCGCACTCCGACGTGCTCGTGCAGAAGTCGATCCGCGAGGGCTTTGGGCTGACTGTCTCCGAAGCGATCTGGAAGGCGCGCCCGTTCATCGGCGGCGCCGTTGGGGGGATCCCGCTGCAGGTCGAGGACGGCCGCTCCGGGTTCCTGGTCGACAGCGTCGAGCAATGCGCGCAGCGCGCGATCGAGATCCTGCGCGATCCCACGCTGGGCAAGGCGCTGGGACGAGCGGGCAAGGAGCACGTGCGGACCCACTTCCTGATGCCCCGCCTGCTGCGCGACTGGCTGCGGATCATGACCAACCTGCCGGGCACCCAGCGCGGCGCGGCACAGGAGCACGCCGAGCCCGAGGACGCAGCGGTCCTGCTGGCACGGCGGCCGACGGCCGATCCGCCGTGAGCGACGGCCGCTCGCCGCTCGTGCTGGTCTCCAACCGCGGTCCGGTGACCTTCGCGGAGGACGGCATCCACCGGGGCGGCGGCGGCCTGGTCACCGCGCTGACGGGCCTGGCATCACATCGCGACGCCGTCTGGGTGGCATCGGCGATGACCGAGCACGACGCCGAGCAGGCGCGCGCGCATGCGGGGCGACCGTTCAAGGTGCGCTCACCCGATGGCGGCGAGTACCGCATCCGCCTGGTCGCGTCCGACCCCGAGGCCTACGACCGCTTCTACAACATCTTCGCCAATCCAATGCTGTGGTTCATCCAGCACTACCTCTGGGACCTGTCCAACGCACCGGACATCCGCCGCCACGAGGTCGAGGCGTTCGAGTACGGCTACAACGTCGTCAACGACGACCTGGCGCAGGCGGTCCTGGAGGAGATCGAGGGACAGACGCAGCCGACGGTGATGGTCCACGACTATCACCTCTACACACTGCCCGCGGTCGTGCGCCGCACGCGCCCCGACGCCTTCCTGCACCACTTCATCCACATTCCCTGGACCCAGCCGGACGCCTGGCGCGTGCTGCCCAGCGCGATCCGTGGCGAGATCTTCGACGGCGTTCTCTCCAACGACATCATCGGCTTCCACACGCGCTCCTACCGTGACAACTTCCTGCAGTGCTGCCGCGATCTCACCGACTACGCGGTCGATGCCACGGCCGGGGTCGTGCGCGTCGGCGAGCGCGAGGTGTGGGTCCGCGCCTACCCGCTGCCGATCGACTACGAGGCGACGCGCGCGCTTGCCCAGCGCGACGCCGTGCGCGTCTACGAGCAGGAGCTGCTGCGCCGGCGCCGCGACCACCTGATCCTGCGCGTCGATCGGGCCGACCTGTCGAAGAACGTGCTGCGCGGCTTCACCGCCTTCGACATCTTCCTCGAGCAGCACCCGGAGTTCCGCGAGCGAGTGACGTTCGTCGCCCAGCTGATGCCCTCGCGCACCGACGTGGTCGAGTACGCGGAGTACCTGGAGCGCATCGAGGCGCTGGTGGCGGTGGTCAACCACCGCCATGGCACACCAGACTGGATGCCGATCCAGCTCAAGCTGCGCGACAACCTCGACGAGGCGATCGCCGCCTACAAGCACTACGACGTGCTGCTCGTCAACGCGATGTTCGACGGCATGAACCTCGTCGCAAAGGAGGGCCCGCTGGTCAACGAGCGCAACGGCGTCTCGATCCTCTCCGAGAACACCGGCGCGCACGAGGAGCTCGGCGAGTGGGCCCTTTCGGTCAATCCGTTCGACGTCCAGGAGCTCGCGGACTCGATCCACGCGGCGCTGACGATGGAGCCCGCCGAGCGCGCCTGGCGCGCGCGCGGTCTGCAGGAGATCGTGACCAGCCGCAACCCTGGCGACTGGATCGATGAGCAGCTCGCCGACGTGCGTAAGAAGGCGAGCGTCGCCGCCCCGCCGGCGACGCCTCGGCTGGTATAGTCGGTCGCCGCTGCCGAGCACGGTCGGTCGACTGCGCCCGCCGCTCGCTACGCGCTCCGCGAATGGCACGCTCCGCCCCCAGCTACGACCTGATGCTGCTGCTCGACCCCGCTGCCGAGGAGCAGCAGCGTGCGCGGATCCTCGCCGATGTCGAGCAGGCGATCGGCGCCGATGGGTCGCTGGTCGGTCGCCACGACTACGGCCAGCGCCCGACGACCTTCGAGATCCGCCATCAGCCCGAGGCGATCTACCACCTGCTGCAGTTCCAGGGCTCGACCAACCTGCTCGAGCAGCTGGGGCGGACGCTGCGCATCGCGGACGGCGTGCTGCGCTTTCGCATCATCCGGCTGCCCGAGAGGGCGACGGCGGCGCCCGCCGCGCTGGCGACGGTGCGCAGCGAGAGCCGCGACCGTGATGGCCGCGATCGCGACGGACGTGACCGCGACCGTGACGGACGTGACCGGGATAGCCGAGATCGGGATGGCCGTGATCGTGACGGCCGCGATCGCGAGGGGCGCGCATCCCGCTGAGCAGCGCGAGCCGGTTTTTCGCGCACGTTCGTCACGAAATAGCGACGGTTCTGCGCCATTGGCCAGCCGCTGCCGGGGCTCGGTCTAGACTCGCCCGACAGCCTTCGAGCCGCGTCCAAATTCGGCGAAAGGAGCCCCATGGCCGCGACAAACATCAACCGGGTCGTGATGACCGGCAACCTCACGCGGGACCCCGAGCTGCGCTCCCTGCCCAGCGGAATGTCCGTCTGCAGCCTGCGGATCGCGTGCAACACCCGCCGCAAGGGCACATCGGGCGAGTGGGAGGACAAGCCGAACTATTTCGACGTCACCGTCTGGGGCGCGCAGGGCGAGAACTGCGCCCGCTTCCTGTCCAAGGGTCGTCCGGTCGCGATCGACGGGCGCCTGGAGTGGCGCGAGTGGGAGACGCAGGACGGGCAGAAGCGCCAGGCAGTCGATATCATTGCCGACTCCGTGCAGTTCCTCGGCGGCCGCGACGATGCCGGCGCCGGCAACGGGTTCTCGCAGCGGAGCGACGTGCCGATCGACGATCGGGACTTCCAGGTCGCGCCAGCGTCGGCGGCGGCCGGGGAGGACGACATCCCGTTTTGAGAGAGCAAGCGAGGTAGGTGGTGGCAAAGCAGCGCGCCCGCAGGGCGACGAGCCGACGACGAGACAAGAAGGGCGCTCCCGGCAGCGGTCGGCGCAAGCCATGCCCCTATTGCCGGGACAAGGTCGATCACGTCGACTACAAGGACCTGTCCGCGCTGCGCCGCTTCATCTCCGAGCGCGGCAAGATCCGCTCGCGCCGGATAACCGGCGCTTGCCGACGCCACCAGAACCAGGTGGCGCGCGCGATCAAGCGAGCGCGTGAGCTCGCGCTGCTGCCCTACGTCGGCGAGGGCGGGCGCGAGCGCGGTGAGCGCGGCGGCCGCGACTGACCCCGAGCGGCGTGCCCCAGGCCATCCTGATCGAGGACGTCGATGCGCTGGGCGAGAAGGGCAGCGTCGTCGAGGTCTCCAAGGGCTATCTGCGCAACTACCTGATCCCCCGCCGCCTGGCCCAGCCGGCCACCGCCGCCGCCCTGCAGGAGGCCCAACGGCGCGCCGAGGCGGCCGAACGGGCCCGTCGGCAGGCCATCGAGCAGGCCCAGCAGAACGCCGCGCTGCTGACCAAGACCGTGCTGACGATCTCGCAGCCGGCCGGTGATGACGGCCGGCTGTTCGGCTCGGTGACCAGCCAGGACATCGTCGACGCGATCCGCGAGGCGCGTGACCTCCGCATCGACCGGCGCAAGGTCCAGCTCGATGAGCCGATCAAGCACGTCGGCACGCACATGGTCGTCGTCGAGATTGCCGACGGCGTGACGGCGACGGTCAAGACGATCGTCGTCGAGCAGAAGTAGCTTCACTAGGCCGGGTCGCAGGCGCGCGCCCGGAAAAAGGCGCCACCTTGCGGACTCGACGCCCGCCACCCGCCGAGCTCGAATCTAGAGTTGAGGCGATGCTCCAGACCCGGCAGACGACTGAGTGACGGCGATGGCGATCGTCGATCAGCTGGCCACGCCGCCGCACAACCTCGAGGCCGAGCAGTCGGTGCTGGGCGCGATCCTGCTGTCCGATCGCGCCCTCTATGGACTGGTGATCGAGGACGGGCTGCGACCGGAGGACTTCTATCGCGACCGTCACCGACTGGTCTTCGAGGCGATGCTCTCGCTCTACCAGCGCAGCGAGCCGGTCGACATCCTGACCGTCACCGAGCACCTCAAGCAGTCCGGACGCCTCGAGGAGAGCGGCGGGCGAGCGGCGATCTCAGCGCTGGCGGCGAGCGTGCCCGCGGCTGGCAACGCCCGACATTACGCGCAGATCGTCAAGGAGAACGCGCTGCTGCGCCGGCTGCTGACCACCACCTACGAGATCCAGTCGAGCGTGCTCGGCCACGCTGCCGCCCCCCGCGAGCTCGTCGAGCAGGCCGAGCGGGCAATGCTGGAGGTCGCCCACGATGACCGCCAGAACGACTTCCGCCGCATCGACGACCTCCTGCACGAGGAGCTCGACAAGCTCCACCATCTCTCGCTGCAGGGCACGGCACTGACGGGCACGCCGTCGGGATTCAAGGACATCGATGAGCTGACCGGAGGCTTTCAGCCGGGAAACCTGATCGTGCTGGCAGCGCGTCCGTCGATGGGCAAGAGCGCCCTCGTCACGAACATCGCCGAGAACGCGGCGCTCGAGCACGACCGCGCGGTCGCGTTGTTCTCGCTGGAGATGTCGGAGAGCGAGCTGGCGCAGCGCTTCGTCGCCTCGCAGGCGCGCATCAAGGGCGACGAGCTGCGCAAGGGTCGCGTCGCCGAGCACCGCTGGCCGAAGATCCTCGAGGCCTCCGAGCGATTGGCGCGCGCGCCGCTGTTCATCGATGACTCCAGCGACATCGGCATTCTCGAGGTTCGCGCCAAGTCGCGCCGGCTGCACTCGCAGCACCCTGGCGGGCTCGGGCTGATCATCGTCGACTACCTGCAGCTGATGCGCGCCGACCATCGCGTCGAGAGCCGCGTCGAGCAGGTCGGGCAGATGAGCCGGGGCCTGAAGATTCTCGCACGCGAGCTGGAGGTGCCGGTGATCGCGGTCTCCCAGCTGAGCCGCGCGGTCGAGCAGCGCAACCCGAAGATCCCCCAACTCGCGGACCTGCGCGAGTCCGGCCAGATCGAGCAGGACGCCGACCTGGTGATGTTCATCTACCGCGAGGAGTACTACGAGAAGGACTCCGAACGCGAGGGGGAGGCCGACATCATCATCGCCAAGCACCGCAACGGCGCGCTCGGCGAGAAGGTGCTCACCTTCCAGAAGGAGTACCCCAAGTTCATGAGCTACGCGGGGGATCGGTTCGCGACATGAGCCATGCCGGGTGCGCGACATGAGCTATGCCGACGAGGGATCGCACGACGCCAGCCGTGCCGGGCGCTCCGGAGCGACCGGCTGCCCGCACGATCTCTGCGACGGCTCGGGCTTCGTCTTCGACGAGGCGGCCAACGTCGCCTACGACTGCCGCTGCCGGCGCCAGCGGATCAGCCGCGCGCGCTCGCGCAGCCTCTCGGGCGTCATCCCGCGCCGCTACCGGGGCGTCTCGTTCGATCGCCCACCCGTGACCGAGATCGACCCCGTCGCCGTGCGGCCGGTGCGCCGCTATGTCGACGACATCGAGCGAAACCTGGAGCAGGGCCGCGGCCTCTGGTTCCTCGGCGACGTCGGCACGGGCAAGACGACCCTGGCGATGCTGGTCTCCAAGGCGGCGCTCGATGCCGGGCACTCGGTCGCGATCTACTCGCTGCCGCGCCTGCTCGCCGAGATCCGCACGACCTTCGACGACGGCGCCCAGCGCAGCTATGCCGACCTGATCGATCGGCTTGGGGCGGTGGACCTCCTGCACCTCGATGACCTCGGCGCCGAGCGCACCAGCGACTGGGTGCTCGAGCAGCTCTACGCGATCGTCAACCTGCGCTACGAGGAGCAGCGGGCGGTGATCGTGACGACCAACATCACCGACCCCGATGAGCTGCGCGAGCAGATCGGCCACCGCACGGTCTCGCGGCTCACGGAGATGTGCGAGGAGCTGCCGCTGCATGGCGCCGACCACCGCGACAGCGGCGGCAGCACGACCCCTTACTACAGCGAGCTGCGCGAGCGCGCCCGCGGTGCGAGCCCCGCCACGCCGGGCGAGCCTGCGTCCGCCGGGTCGCCTGTCCTGCACCCGAGCGAGCGCCCCGCCCGCTCCATCTAGACTCCTGGCTCGTGCCGGGAATCGTGATCGTCGGCGCCCAATGGGGCGATGAGGGCAAGGGCAAGGTGACCGACCTGCTCGCCGAGCGCGCGGACGCCGTCGTGCGCTTCCAGGGCGGCAACAACGCCGGCCACACGATCGTGCGCGACGATCACCAGTGGAAGCTGCACCTGATCCCGTCGGGAATCCTCTACCCGGGCAAGACGTGCGTGATCGGCAACGGCGTGGTGATCGATCCCGAGGTGCTCACCGGCGAGATCGACGCGCTGCGCCAGCAGGGCCTCGACCTCAGCGGGCTGCGGATCTCCGCCAGCGCACACCTGATCATGCCCTACCACCTGCTGCTCGACTCGGTTGGTGAGGCGCGCCTGGGCCGCCTGCAGATCGGCACGACGCGGCGCGGCATCGGCCCCTGCTATGCGGACAAGGCAGCTCGTCTGGGGATTCGCGTCCAGGACCTGCTCGACGAGAAGATCCTCAAGAAGAAGATCGTCGCCGCGCTGGAGCCCAAGCGGCTCAGCCTGCGCCCCTTCGTCAAGGACCCCAGCCTCGATCTGCAGGCGATGACCGAGCGCTACCTGACCTATGGGCATCGGCTCGAGCAGCACATCACCGACACTCCGCATCTGCTCTGGGAGCTGCTCGACCACGATCGGACGGTGCTGTTCGAGGGCGCCCAGGGGGCGCTGCTCGACATCGACCACGGCACCTATCCGTTCGTGACGTCATCCAACCCGGTCGCCGGGGCGGCCTGCGTTGGCGCAGGCGTCGGCCCCAAGGACATCGACGAGGTCTGGGGCGTGACCAAGGCCTACACGACGCGCGTCGGCGCCGGCCCGTTCCCAACCGAGCTCGACGATGCCTTCGGCGACTCGCTGCGCGAGCGCGGGGGAGAATATGGAACGACGACGGGCCGGCCGCGGCGCGTCGGCTGGCTGGACGTCGTCGCGTTGCGCTATGCGGCGCGGATCAATTCGCTCACCGCGCTCGTCGTCACCAAGCTCGACGTGCTGTCGGGGCTCGATCGGATCTGCGTCTGCACGCGCTATCGCGGCGCCGAGGGCGCCGAGTTCGAGCAGTTCCCCTACCACCAATCGATCCTCCATCACGCATCCGGGCTCTATGAGGTGCTGCCCGGCTGGAGCGAGGACATCCGTCACTGCCGCTCGCTGGCCGATCTGCCCGACGCCGCACGCGACTATCTCGGCTACATCAGCGAGCTCGTCGGCGTGCCGATCGCGCTGGTGAGCGTCGGGCCGGGGCGCGACGAGGTGATCTGGACGACGGGTCCTCCGCCGACGCCTGACGTTCAGCCCGCCGGCGCGGAGGCAACCGCCGGATCCTCCTAGCTGGAGTGCCCGCGGGCCTCCAACGCGAGCGCGGCCCCGGTCGCCCTCGTCAGCGCCAGCGCTCGAGCAGGTCCTGCGCGGGCACCTCGCGCCGCGCTCGGGCCGGCACGCCAACCACGACCTGGCGCGCCGGGACGTCTCGCGTGACGACCGCGCCGGCGGCGATGAAGGCCTCCTCGCCGACCTCGATGCCGGGCAGGAGCACGCTCCCGGCGCCGACTCGGCAGGCGCGGCGCAGCGTCGCACCCAGCACCGGGGCATCATCGCCGTGGCGGGCCATCGTGTCGTCGTTGGTGGTCACGACGCCGGGACCGATGAAGACATCGTCTTCGACCAGCGAGCCGGGGGTGAGGTAGACGCCCGTCTGCACGCGCACGCGCGCGCCGACCTGGACGTCGTTGTCGACGACGCTGCCGCGACCGATCACCGTGCCCGCGCCCACCGCCGCGCGCTCGCGCACAAAGGACTGATCGCCGAGGATCACGTCCTCGGCGATGCGCGCGCTAGCGAAGACGATCGCGCCACAGCAGACCGTCACCCGCGCGCCCAGGCGCAGCGGCGCCGACACGGCCCCGCGGGCAGCGGAGTGGGCGGCCAGCCGCGGTGACTTGCCCAGCACGACGCCGTCCTCGATCACGCAGCCGTCCCCGATCACGGTGCCGGCGTGGACCACGACGTGCGCACCGAACAGGGTGCCGTCGCCGACGACCGCGCCATCGCCGAGCACCAGGCCCGGTGCGCGCTCAGGCGGAAACAGCGCCGGCCTCCCGCTCCACGCCGGCGCCAGCACCCCGCCCCCGGGAGGCATGCAGCGACCTGTCAAGCTGCTCGAGCACGCGCACGACGCGCAGCCCGCTGGCACCGTCGGTCAACGGCTGCGCTCCGCTGCGCACGCACTCGACGAAGTGCTCGCACTCGACGCGCAGCGGCTCGACGTTGTCGATCCGCGGGCTCCAGCTGTCACCCGAGCGGGTGATGTACTCGCCGTAGCTGCCGGACGCTTGGTCGAAGCCCTTGTCGTAGACGGTCAGCTTGCGATCGAGCTCCATGTCGTCGAGCGTCGCCATCCGGCGCGAGCCGACCAGGGTGACGCAGCGCTCCTTGTGCGGATCGAGCCAGGAGAGGTGCAGATGCGCCGCCAGGCCCGACGGGAAGCGCAGCAGGCAGAAGACGACGTCCTCGATCTCCGGACGCATGTAGCGCTCGCCGCGCGCCTCGAGCTCATAGGGCTCCTGCCCAGCCAGGTGCAACACGACCGCGACATCGTGGGCACCGAGGCTCCAGAGCGCGTTCTCGTCGCTGCGCAGCCGGCCGAGGTTCAGCCGCCGGGCGTGGATGTAATAGAGCTCGCCGAGCTCCCCGCTGGCGGCGATCTCCTTGAGCTTGCGCACGCCCGAGTGGTACTCCAGCAGGTGGCCCACCATCAATACGCGCCCCGCCTCGGCGGCCAGCTCGACCACGCGCTGGGCGGCGGCGACGCTGTCGGCCAGCGGCTTCTCGACGAAGCAGTGCTTGCCAGCCCCGAGCACGCGCTCCGCGAGCGGAGCGTGCGAGGGCACCGGCGTGGCGAGCGCGATCGCATCGAGCCGCGGGTCTTCGAGCAGCTCGTCGAGCTCGCCGGTCAGGCGCGCGGCGCGCAGCTGCGGAGCCCAGCGCTCGCGCACCTGCTCGGACGTGTCGCAGCACCACGCCAGCTCGCAGCCCGGGAGCGAGGCGAAGTTGCGCGCCAGGTTGGGACCCCAATGGCCCAGTCCGACGACGCCGACGCGCACGACCCCATCGGCGGTCACAGCCGCACCACCAGGGCACCATCGCCCACGCGCACGACCCCGTCGAAGCTCACAGCCGCACCACGTGCGAGCCCTCGACGCCGCGCGTCACGCCGCGCAGATCCACGACCAGCGGCGCGGCGCGCGCGATCTCGTGGTGGTCGATGGCGTCGTGGGCGGTGACGATCACGACGACATCGGCGTCACCGATCAGGGCGTCCAGCGGCTGGCTGTGCAGTCCCATGGTGGCGAGCTCGGGCACGTAGGGATCGTGGTAGCTCAGGCGAGCGCCGCGTGCCGCGAGCAGCTCGATGATCTTCAGCGCCGGTGACTCACGCGTGTCGCCAACCCCGTTCTTGTAGGCGACGCCGACCACGACGACGTGCGAGCCGCGGACCGGCTTGGTGGCGTCGTTGAGCGCGCGCTCGATCCGCTCGACGCAGTGATAGGGCATGCGTTGGTTGTTCTTGCCCGCCAGCTCGATGAACTCGGTGGCGAAGTCGTATTCACGCGCCTTCCAGGCGAGGTAGAAGGGATCCACCGGCATGCAGTGACCGCCCATCCCCGGCCCTGGCTCGAAGCGCATGAAGCCGTAGGGCTTGGTTGCGGCCGCGTCGACCACCTCCCAGATGTCGATGCCCATCCGGTCGGTCAGGCATCGCCAGCTCATTGACCAAGGCGATGTTGACCGAGCGGAAGATGTTCTCCAGCAGCTTGGTCAGCTCGGCCGCCTCGGGCGAGGAGACCACCACCAGCTTGTCGCAGACTCGTCGGTAGACCTCCTCGGCGCGCTGCGCACAGGACGCCGTCAGGCCGCCGATGACCTTGGGGGTGTTGCGCAGCGTGAAGTCGGTGCGACCGGGATCGACGCGCTCGGGCGAGAACGCGACATGGAAGTCGGCTCCCGCGGCGCAGGCCCGACTCCTCGAGCAGCGGGACCAGTCGCTCGCGCGTCGTGCCCGGGTAGGTCGTCGACTCGAGCACGACCAGCTGTCCCGCGCGCAGCGACTGCGCCAGCGCCGCTCGTCGCGCTGATCAGCGGAACGAGGTCGGGCTCGCGATTGGCGGTCAGCGGCGTGGGGACGCAGATCAGCACGGCGTCGGCCTCGCTGAGGGCAGCGTAAGCGGTCGCTGGCCTCGATGCGGTCGCTCACCGCGCGCAGCCGCTCGGACGCGACATCCTCGATGTAGGACTCACAAACAGCCAATGCCGCCAGCTTGTCGTGGTCGACGTCGACGCCGACGACCCGCTCGCCCACCTCGGCGAAGGCCAGCGCCAGCGGCAACCCGACGTAGCCCAGCCCGATGATGCCGATGGTCATGGGGACCAGGGCCCAGCGCTGGCGATGGTCATGGGCGCAGTCTAAGCGCCGCCGCGACGCGCTCGGCGGCACGGCCATCGCCGTAGAGCGCGGGATGCTCGGCGGGCCGTGGCTTGGCGAGCGCGGCGAGCGCCGCGTCGATCGCGGCGCGAGGGTCGCGGTCATCGAGCTCAACGAGCGTGTTCCAGCCGCTCGCCACCGTCTCGACCCATTCCGTCTGGGCGCGCAGTGTGACGCACGGCACGCCAGCCAGATAGGCCTCCTTCTGGACGCCCCCCGAGTCGGTCAGCGCGATCCGAGCGTGATGCAGCAGCGCCGCGAACTCCAGATAGCCCAGCGGCGGGGTCAGCCGGACGCGCGGCGCGCGCTGTAGGCGGTCGAGCAGATCGGCTTCGGCCAAGCGTGTCCTGATGCGCGGATGCAGCGGCAACACGACCGCCAAAGGCAGCTCCTCCAGCAGCTCCACCAGCACGGTCAGCCGCCCCGGATCGTCGACGTTGCCCGCGCGATGAGCGGTCACCAGCGCGAACTCGCCGGGCGTCACGCCGTGCTCGTCGAGCAGCTCGAGCCGTGCGCTCGCGCGCGGCCCGAACAGGACGGCGACGTCGACCATCACATCCCCCACCAGCTCGATGCGCCCCGGCACACGCTCGGCGAGCAGGTTCTCCACCGCCGTCTCGGATGAGCACAGCAGCAGGTCCGCGAGGTGATCCGTGAGCACGCGGTTGAGCTCCTCCGGCATGGTCCGGTCGAATGAGCGCATCCCGGCCTCCACGTGGACGACGGGTACGCCGGCCTGTGCGGCGGCGAGGCCGCCGGCGAGCGTCGAGTTGGTGTCGCCGTAGACCAGCGCGGCGTCGGGCCGACGCTCGGCGAGCAGCGGCTCGAGCGCCGCCAGCATGCGGGCGGTCTGCGAAGCGTTGGTGCCGGAGTCGACGTGCAGCTCGATCTCCGGCCGGGGCAGGTCGAGCTCCTCGACGAACACCGTCGAGAGGTCATCGTCGTGGTGCTGTCCGGTGTGCACGAGCAGCTCATCGTGCTCTTCGCGCAGGCGACGGGAGACGGCGGCGGCCTTGATGAACTGCGGACGGTTTCCGATCACGGTGAGGATCCGCACGGCAGCGCTCGCCGCGTCAGCGCGCGGCGCCCACCGCCCGCGCGATGTGTCCGCGCAGCAGCTCGCCGACGCGTGTGCACACCGGCCCGGGCTCGAGCCGCTGATCATCGATCGCACCGACCGGCTGCGCCGACCTGACGGTCGAGACCAAAAACGCCTCCTGCGCCGCGGCCAGATCGGCAACCGTGCAGTTGGCCTCGCGTGCCGGCGCGAGGCCAAGGACGAGCTGGCGGGTGATCGACGCGAGGATGTGCTCGGACAGCGGCGGCGTCAGCAGCTCGCCGTCGCGGACCCAGAAGAACGACGAGGTCGGCGCCTCGAGCACGTGCCCATGAGGGGTCACGAGCAGCGCCTCATCGAAGCCGCGCTCCTGCGCGAGCCGCGTGGCGAGCATGTTGGCCGCGTAGGAGAGCGATTTGACGCCGTCCAGCACACGGCTCGGCGAGTAGGTGACGCAGCTCAGGCGCACCGTCGCCGGCTGCTCGGGCAGCGGCTCGGTCAACAGCAGCCGACGGCCGGCGCGGGTGACGATGATGCGCAGCAGCGCGTCGATCGAGCCCGCGGTGGCGAGCAGGGCAGCGATCTCGCGCTCGATCGTGGCGCGCTCGAGCTCCAGGCGCAGGTTGGCCGCCGAGCGCTGCAGGCGCTCGAGGTGCTCGCCCAGCGCGAACGGCCGCCCACCGTACAGCCGCATGACCTCGAAGACGCCGTCGCCGCGCAGCAGCCCCTCATCGAGGACGGAAATGGACGCCGCCTCCGACGGGCCGATCGCCCCATCGACCGAGGCAAGCTGAACGACGCCGGGATCGGTCACGCGCTTGGAGGCCAGCTGATGCTCGTGGGCGTGAACTTGCGGTCCCAGTCGGCATAAGCCTCCTGCGGCGAAGGGGTCCGCTGCGTCACTGAGGCGCCGTATCGCGCCGCCAGCTCGTTGACCGGGTAGTCGAGTGCCTTGTCCGCTCGTCGCACGCCGATCATCAGGAGGGCGCACGGCTGCTCGCCGGCGCCGACGAAGACGTGCTCGGTGCCGGCAGGGCAGTGGACGAAGTCCCAGGCGCGCAGCGTGCGCTCCTCCCCGTCGAGGATCGCGATGCACTCGCCCGCCAGGACCAGGAAGTCCTCCTGGACGCTCTCGGAGTGGTACTTGGCATTGGGTTGACCGGGCGCGAGCAGCCGGATGTTGACGCCGATCTCCGGGAACCGGCTCTCCGGCGATTCGAACTGCACCAGGGTACCGCCGCGCTCGTGGCTGAGCGCCTGCGCCTCGGCGACGTTGACGACCAGCCAATCGGGCACCGCGGCGGAGTCTAGAGCGTTCCTGGCGGGCGAGCCACTCGCGCTGTCGAAGGCGAGGCTCGCGCTCACTCGGTGCAGCACCAGAGGCCGGCGAGTACCGGACGCTACGCTCGGGCGCGGTGCGCGATGATTTCTGCGTGGAGGCGCGGTCAGAGGGAGCATGAACACAACTACATGCCACATGTCGATCTCGCTCGACGGATACGTCGCAGGCCCTGACCAAAGTCTCGAGCATCCCCTCGGTCGCCGCGGGGGCGAGCTCCATCACTGGCACATCGACGAGCCGCTGAACGAGGCCGATGCCCGAGCGCGCGACCTGCTCTTGCGTCCGCGCGGCGCGTACGTGATGGGGCGCAACATGTTCGGGCCGATTCGCGGCCCTTGGCAGGACGACTGGCGTGGGTGGTGGGGCGAGGAGCCGCCGTACCACGCGCCGGTGTTCGTGCTCACGCATTACGAACGGCCTCCGGTCGAAATGGCGGGCGGGACGACGTTCCATTTCGTCACCGAGGGCTTCGACGCCGCGTTCGCACGTGCGTCGGAGGCGGCGGGTGACAGCGGAGTCGACATTGCTGGCGGCGCATCCACCGTGCGCCAGGCGCTGGCCGCGGGCGTCGTCGACGAGCTCGTCCTCGATTTCGCCCCCGTCCTACTTGGCGCCGGGGAGGCGCTCTTCGACGGCGTCCCCGATCTCGGCCTTGAGCCGGTGGAGGTGATCCACTCGCCGTTGGCGACGCACGTCCGCTATCGCGTCGCCCGCTGATCCAGCGGCGAGTGAGACTGGGACCCGCCCCCCTACCGACTCGTCACGCCCGAGGTTTGCGCAATGTCCGAAGAAGTGGGCCGTGCAGGGCTCGAACCTGCAACCTTGGGATTAAGAGTCCCCTGCTCTACCAGTTGAGCTAACGGCCCGCGGCGATTCTACCCGCGCAGGCCCCGCGGCCCGCGGCGCCCGGGCGCCGACGTCACGTGAGCCTCAGCCGTCAGGCGAGAGATCGGCATCCGGGCGGCGCCCGCCCCGGGCTACCCGCCGCTGGTCGTGGTGGCTGTAGTCCCCGAGCCGGTCCCGCTCGCGGCGGACGCCTTGACCTGGTCGAGCCGCTGGCGGATGAGCGAGCGCTGCGCCTTGGGCGCCAGCGCGATCGCCTTGCTGGTGGCGAGGTCGCCCTTGCGCGTCTGACCGGCCAGGTAGGCGAAGGCGGCAAGCTGCTCGTAGGCGGTGAAGGTCGGATTGGCCTCGCTGACGATCTCCGCCGCACGGACCGCGCGGGCCGGCTGGTTGAGCCCACCTGGACCGAACGCCTGCAGCATCAGCGTGGCAAGGGCGACGTCCGGATGGGGCGGGTTGAGCGCCAGGTAGTGGTCCCAGGCGTCGCCGACCTGACGCAGCACGGACTGTCCCGAGGCCGTGAAGGTGGCCGTGTTGGAGTCGTAGTTGCCGCCTTGGCCCGCGACCTGGTAGCGGATCCGGGCGAGGCTCGCCCACGCCGCCGCGTCGCCCGGACGCAGCTGGACGGTGCGCTCGGCACCACGCAGTTGCGTGGCGAAGATCGAGTCGGTGCTGCCGCTGCCGTTGCTGCCGTTGAAGGCGTCGAGCAGGCCGCCGTTGCTCGTCGAGCCGACACCAAAGAGCACCAGCCCGCCGCCGATCAGCACCGCCAGACCGGCGTAGATCAGCTGGACGGTGCGGCGACGGCCACGGCGACGCAGGTCGAACAGCATGCGCTAGGCCTCCTCGTCTGCCAGCGCCGCCTCGCGGTTGCGGTCGCGGCGCTCGAACCACATCAACAGCAGGATGCTGAGCCCGTAGAGCACGACGAGCGGAACCATCTCGAGCACCGTGGTGACCGGATCGGTGCCGGGCAACAGCGCCGCGAGGATCGCGATCAGGACGATCGCGTAGCGCCACTGACGGCGCAGGAAGCGCGCGCTCAGGATCCCTGCGCGGTTGAGCGCCAGCAGGCCCACCGGGATCTGGAACATCGCGCCCATCGCCACCATCATGATGATCTCGAAGCGGTAGTAGGGGCTGGCCTGCACGAGGATGTCGAAATTCTGGCTGTTGAAGTTCTGCAGGAACCGGATCGCCGGTGGCAGCACGACGTAGTAGCAGAACGCCACGCCGACGACGAACAGCAACGGAACCATCACCATCAGGGGCAGCGCCACGCGCCGCTCGCGCGGCGAGAACGCCGGCACGATGAACGCGTAGACCTGATAGAGCAGCAGCGGCAGCGAGATCAGCAGCGCGAAGTAGGCCGCGACCGTCATCGACTGCGTGAACGGCTCGCCGACGCCGAGCGTGACCGGCTCGCGCGGTGGCGGGCTGGCAGGGAGCCGCGCGAGCGCGGACTGCAACGTCGCCAGCTGGGCGTTGAAGCTGGCGCGCGCGGCCGGCGAGAGGCTGGCGCCCTGGGCCAGCGTCCGGGTCAGCCGCAGGACCGCCTGGTCGATCTGGCGTTGGGTCACGGCGGTCCTGGGCGCCTGCGAGAGGGCCCCGTTGGAGCTGCTCGAAGCGGCCTGGCTGCGCTCGAGCGGCCGGTTGAGCACGTGCAGCAGCGCATGGCTCTGCCAGGCGCAGACGCCGAAGGCGACCGCGAAGGTCGCGATGCAGACGATCAGCCGCGTGCGCAGCTCGTCGAGGTGCTCGACGAGGCTGAGGCGATCCTCGTGTCCGACTGGGCGGATGACGGTGGCCACGACCGCGACCCTAGAGGCCCGATGTGTGTTCGATGGCTAGAGACGCCTCCAACTGGGTTACAGAAGGGTATCGGGGAGCCGATCCAGCCGGTCATCGCCCGATGGTGGTGTGCAACCCGGGGTCAAGTTCGGCTTGGCAACGGTCGATTACAGGCGCAGAGCGAACGTGCCCCAGAGCGATTCGACACCCCACGGCGAGCAGGTGCGCCGTCTGCGGCTGCCCAGCGGCAAGACGGTCGACGTCGTCTACTGCGGCGAAGACCCGGCGCTCGAGTCCGAGTTGGCGGCGATCGAGCGGGCGGTCGGCGCGACCAGCAAGCCAGGCGGCGGCGAGGCGATCGGCGCGACCAGCAAGCCAGGCGTTACGGCGCCGGCGCTGCCGATGCACCTCTGTCCGGAGTGCGCGTGCGAGCTCGTCTATCCGACCGACTGGGAGGAGATCGCGCCGCGCAGCTGGGACGTCGAGCTGGCCTGCCCCAACTGCCTCTGGCTCGGACGTGGCCTCTATGACCAGCGTGATGTCGAGGCGCTCGACGACGAGCTCGATCGCGGCGTGCACGTGCTGCTGCGCGACCTCGCCAAGCTGACCAAGGCCAACATGACGGCCGAGGTCGAGCGCTTCCTTGAGGCGCTTGCGGCTGATCAGATCTGGCCGATGGACTTCTAGACGCCCCCAGGGCCTGCTAGACGCCCGCAGGCGTGGCGCCGTCCTCAGGCGTAGCGCTCGACCATCGCGTCGGCCACCAGCTCGAGCGCCTGACGCTGCGCGGAGGGCAGCTCGGGCAGCTCATCCTTTGCCTGCGCCACCTCCGCGCCGGCGCGCGCGCGCACCTCATCCAGCGCCCCCGTGGCCTCGATGCGCTCGCAGACGCGCTCGGCCTGCTCGGGGTCGCGCAGCTCGCGCAGCGACAGCCGCGCCAGCTCCGGATCGCGCTCGCGCGCGAGGATCAACGGCAGCGTGACCGTACCGTCGAGTAGGTCCGTGCCGCGCTGCTTGCCGGTGCGCGATGACGGGCCGACCATGTCGAGCACGTCGTCGAGCATCTGGAACGCGAGCCCGATCCGCCGCCCGAAGGAGCCCAGCGCCTCAACCGGCCGCGCGGCCTCCATTGCGGCCAGCTCGCAGGCGGACTGGAACAGGCGGGCGGTCTTGAGCTCGCAGCGCAGCAGGTAGCGCTCGACGGTGACGCTCTGATCCCAGGCGTCGGTGCGCTGGAGCAGCTCGCCGTCGGCCAGCGCCGACGATGCCGCCGAGAGCGCCCGGATCTCGTCGGCGCGGCGATTGCGCGCCAGCTCGGCGAAGGCGCGCGAGAACAGCAGGTCGCCGGTGAGCGTCGCCATCAGCCGGCCGCCGGCGGAGATCACGGTTGGCCGCCCGCGCCGCGTCGGCGCACCGTCGAGGACATCGTCGTGCACGAGCGTCGCGCTGTGCAGCAGCTCGACCGCGACCGCGGCGCGCACCAGGCCGACCGCATCGCCGACCGGCCCGGCTGCGACGAACACGAGCAGCGGGCGCAGCCGCTTGCCGCCAGCCGCGATCGTGTCGCCGGCGTAACGGGCGAGCGGTGCGCCATGGCCGGTCGCCAGCTCTCCGAGGCGCTGCTCGAGACGCTCCATCAGCTCCGGCACGTGCCCGCCCGCAAGGCGCAGCAGCGACTCCATCGCCGATGCGACCGCCATCATGCGACGTCCTCCACCAAGGCAGCCATCACGCGACCTCTCCCACGTGGATCGCGATTATGCCGCCGGCGGTCAGCAGATAGCGGATCCGCGTCAGCCCGCATTCGGCCATCAGCGCGGCCAGCTGCTGCGGCACTGGGAAGCGGCGCACCGAGTTGGGCAGGTAGGCGTAGGCGGAGGCATCGCCCCCCAGGCGACCCAGCAGCGGCACCAGACGCTCGAACCAGAGGGCGAAGAACCAGGCCAGCGGCGGCTTGCGGGGGGTCGTGATCTCCAGGATCACGACCTTGCCAGCCGGTCGTACGACCCGCGCCAGCTCGCTGATGCCGCCGCGCAGGTCGGCGAAGTTGCGCACGCCAAAGCCGACGGTGGCCGCGGCGAAGCTGTCATCGGGGTGGTCGAGGGCCAGCGCGTCGCCGCGCTCGAAGCGCACGTTGGGCAGCGAGGCTGCCTTGGCGCGGGCTCGCCGCAGCATCGCCTCGGAGAAGTCGACCGCCACGACCTCGCCCCGCGGGCCGACTCGGCGGGCGAGCTCGAGCGCGAGGTCGCCGGTGCCGGTTGCGACATCGAGCACGCGATCGCCGGCGCGCACGCCCGCAAGATCCACCGCGCGTGCGCGCCAGCGGTGGTGCAGGCCGGCCGTCATCACGTCGTTCATGCGGTCATAGACGCCCGCGATGCGGTCGAACATCGCGCGCACTTGCCCCTCCGCCAGGGTCCCCGCCTGCGCGCCGGAGGCGCCGCGAGCAGTCATCGAGCCTCGACTAGCGCAGGTAGCCCAGGAACTGCACCAGCGCGCGGAACTTCTGCGGCTGGTTGGTCGCCATGTTCCTGAACGACGGCATCGGCGCCGTGGGGTTGATGAGCGTGCGGGCGATCGCGTCCATCGGCAGTCGGCTGGCGATATGCGTCAACGGCGGTCCCGGCCCGTCGTTGCCGTTGTCGCCGATCTTGTGGCAGGCCAGGCAGCCCGACTGCGCGGCGACCTGCTTGCCCGCCTCATAGGCGGTGGGCACCTTGAGGTCGATCGACGTCGGCGCGCCGGCGTTGGCTCCGACGTAGGTCAGGTAGGCCATCGCCCCGATCACGAGGATTGCCGTGGTGGTCGCCACCGGCCGGCGCTCCGGTCGGCGCTCCGGACCACGGTCGTAGAACGGCAGCAACAGCAGCAGGATCATGCACAGCGTCGGGATGCCGATCGTTGCGATCGGCACCAGCTGCGGCGGCCTGATGATCCTCAGCAGCTCAAAGAGGAAGAAGAAGTACCACTCCGGCCGCGGGACGTAGGTCGTCGTCGCGGGGTCGGCCTTGGGGCCCAGCTCGGCGCCGAGCACCAGCGACATCGCGATGATGACGCCCATCACGATGCAGGCCATCGCCGCATCCTTGGCGACGGCATAGGGAAAGAACGGCTTGCCCTGCGCCTTGAGGGTCGCGTAGTCGCGCAGGTAGCGCTCCTTCTGCGCGCGGTTCATCTAGACCTCGGTCGCGATCAGCTCGCGCTCGTCGTGCTTGGCCTCGAGCCATGGCGGCGCGGTGGTGCCGAGCTTGGCGACGAGGTACAGGTGCGCCCCGATCAGCGCCGCGATCAAGCCCGGTACCAGCATCATGTGGATCGCGTAGAAGCGCGACAGCGTGGTGGCCCCAAAGTCGGGCCCGGCGCGCAGGAAGTCCGACAGGAACGGGCCGACGATCGGCCCGGTGCCGTTGATGTTCACACCGACGATCGTCGCCCAGTAAGAGCGCTGGTCGAATGGCAACAGGTAGCCGGTGAACGCCATCAACATCGTGAGGATCAGCAGCACCACACCGATGACCCAGTTGAGCTCGCGGGGATATTTGTATGCCCCGAAGAAGAAGGTCCGCGCCATGTGCAGGAAGACGAGGACCACCATCACCGTCGCGCCCCATTTGTGCATGCCGCGTACGAATGCCCCCAGGAACGCGTCGTTGGTGATGTACTGGACCGACTCGTAGGCGTGCGTCGGCGAGGGGTCGTAGTACATCGCGAGGAAGATCCCGGTCACCGCCTGCGACAGGAAGGCGAACATCGTCGCCGACCCAAGCGTGTAGAACCAGTTGGTGCCCTTGGGCACCTTGCGGAAGAGCAGCCAGCGCAGGCCGCCCGAGAGCGAGGTGCGCTCATCGATCCAGTCAACGACGCTGATCCCGGCCTCGGCGGCGATCTCGGGCGCGGTGACCTTCCCGTTGCTCTCAGCCGGCAAGGGCGGCTTGGGCTGCAGCGCCGCCGGCAGCGGCGGCAGCGGTGGCCTGAGCTTCATCGGCTCACCCGCCCTTCACTCGCGCCGGCGTGAAGCGTGGCGGCCAGAGGTATTCCCCGAGGCCGTTGAGATCCTCGCCAGGGTCGCGCGGGGTGAACTTCTGCAGGAAGCTGTTGACGCTGTAGCGGGGGCCGATCTGGACGCGGTCGCCGGCCACGCGGGTGTAGAAGCGGTCGAGCGGCCGCGGCGGCGGTCCGCCGACGCGCAGCCCGCGGAAGTCGTAGACGCCGCCGTGGCAGGGACAGACGAAGCGCTGCGCGGCTTCGACGTAGCGCACCGCGCAGCCGAGGTGCGCGCAGCGGCTCGTGATCGCGACGTACTGGTCGTACTGGTCAGCCGGCTCGGTGTCGATCGCCGGATTGCGCTTGCGGACATAGGCCGTCGTCTTGCCGATCTCGCCGATCCCAGGCGTGATCGTGAAGACGACCGGCACGTAGGTGTCGGAGGGGAAGTCGCTGGTCGCGCCGATGTCCTCCCAGTGCGCCTCCTGGCGGGCGAACACGGGCCCCAGCGCGAAGCCCAGCGCGGGCAGCGTGAAGGCGGCGGCGGCAACGCCACCGAGCGCATGGGCGCTGCCGACCATGAAGCGTCGCCGGGTCACGGTCTCGCCCTCGAAGGCCCCGGGGATCCCGCGATCGGCGGTGTACTTGGACTTCATGTGCTTGCGGCGATCGGGCACGACGATGGGCTCCTTCGGGACTACCGGCGGCAAAAGATACCTTGCCCAGCCGGGCGGGCGGCGCGTCGGGAGCGTGCTCGCGAGGCGGTTGGGGCGCCGTTGAAGGTCGCGCGCGCGGCCGCCCGGGCCCTGCCGTCAGGTGTCCGACAGCTCGCCCGGACCGCTGGCGACGGCCGCCACGCCGGCGTCCCAGGCGGCTTCGGCGAGCTGCTCATCGCCGGCGGCCAGCGCCTGCGCCGACAGGGCGATGACGTCCGCGAGCTCGCTCACCGCGTGCAGGTCCCCGAGCGCGGCCAGCCGGGCCAGCCCGCCGGCGTAGAGTCGATCGCCGGCGAGCAGCTCGAGATCGGGATCGTCGAGTCGCAGCAGGCGGCTGGCGCCGCGGTGCAGCAGATAGCCCTCCCGGATCTCCTCGATCAGCAGGCCGTAGTCGATCCCCCGCGCTTCGGCGAGCTGCTCGCCGTAGGTCGCCCCGGCGCCGTCCAAATCCTCCGTGACGGCCTTCCCCAGCAGGCCCCCGCGGGCGCGCAGCTCGGCCCCCAGGCGACTGAGCAGCGCGCTCATGCGACCTCCGCGAATGCCTGGGCAGCGGCCTCGATCGTGCGCGCGATCTGCTCGCCGGTGTGCGCCAGCGAGGGGAACCAGGCCTCGAACTGCGATGGTGGCGGGTAGATGCCGCGCGCCAGCAGTGCCCGACACCAGGCGGCGTGGGTCTCGCGATCGCAGCTCATGGCGTCCGCATAGTCGCGCACGGGAGCGGCGGAGAAGAAGACGGTCAGCAGGCCGGGCGCCCAGTGGACCTGGACGGGCAGGCCCGCGGCGGCCGACTCCAGGCCCTCGGCGAGCTCGCGCGTGATGCTCGCCAGGCGGTCGTAGGCAACCTCGTCGAGCAGCTCGAGCGTCGCCAGCCCGGCGGCGACGGCGAGCGGGTTGCCCGCCAGCGTGCCCGCCTGATAGACGTCGCCGGCCGGGGCGATGCGCTCGAGCAGTCGCGTCGGCCCACCGTAGGCTGCGGCCGGCAGGCCACCGCCGATGACCTTGCCCATCACCGTCAGGTCGGGCCGCACGCCGCTCAGCTCCTGCGCTCCCCCGCGCGCGACCCGAAAGCCGGTGATCACCTCGTCGAAGATCAGCAGGGCGCCGCAGGCGTCCGCGATCTCGCGCAGCTGGGCGAGGAAGCCCGGCGCGGGCGCGATCAAGCCCATGTTGGCGGGATAGGGCTCGACGATGATCGCGGCCGGTGGTTGAGCTCGGGTCGCCGCGGCGACCAGCCCGGGGTCGTTCCAGGGGACCACCAGCGTGGCCGCGGCGGCGGCGGCGGGCACGCCCGGCGAGGCGGGAATGCCCTGCGTCGCCAGCCCCGAGCCGGCCTGCGCCAGCAGACCGTCGACGTGGCCGTGGTAGGCGCCGGCGAACTTCAGCACGTGCTCGCGGCCGGTCACCGCGCGGGCGAGCCGCAGGGCGCTCATCGTCGCCTCCGTGCCCGAGCTGGTCATGCGCACCATCTCGATCGACGGCATCCGCGCGATGATCGCCTCAGCCAGCGCCACCTCGCCCGCGGTGGGGGCGCCGAAGGTGGTCCCCTGCGCCGCCGCCGCCGTCACCGCCCCCACGACGTGGGGATGCGCGTGTCCCAGGACCAATGGGCCCCACGAGCAGACGTAGTCGATGTAGGCGTTGCCGTCGACGTCGAAGATCTCCGCGCCGGCGCCGCGCGCGATGAAGATCGGGTCGCGCCCGATCGCACGCATCGCGCGC
Organism: uncultured Solirubrobacterales bacterium; assembly: GCA_963795555.1. Lineage (GTDB taxonomy): Bacteria > Actinomycetota > Thermoleophilia > Solirubrobacterales > Solirubrobacteraceae > CAWCHZ01. The sequence continues at coordinate 1,852,788 of CAWCHZ010000002.1, read as the reverse complement.
ACCGGCGAGTTGACGCCGCCGGGCAGCACGCGCCGGGCCCGTGCGAGCAGCTCGAGCGAGCGATCGCTGCGCAGCGCCGTGCGCGTCACCGCTGCGCGGCGCCCCGGCTGGCGGATCTGAGCATGCGCCGTCCCGCGGCGCCCACCCTGGTGGCTCTAGGCGTGCTCGGCCTCCCAGCGCTTGAAGTCGTCGGTGAAGTAGAGCATTCGGACCTTCTTGAACTCGGTCGAGGAGTACAGCGTGGCGCGCTCCTCGATGCCGGTGTCGGCGGCGATCGCGTCGAGGATCGCGTCGCACTCCTGCTTGGAGCGTCCGTGCGCCATCGTGAAGACCGAATAGGGCCAGTCCTCGTAGGTCGGGCGCTGATAGCAGTGCGAGATGCCGCGAAAGGCGGCCATCCGCGGGCCGAGCTCCATGATGCGCTCCGCCGGCACCTTCCAGACGCCCATGCCGTTGGCGGAGAAGCCCGCACGGCGGTGGTAGAGGATCGCGGCGACGCGTCGCAGCACGCCGCGCTCGCGCATCGACTCGAGCTGGTCGAGGACGCGACTCACCGGCACGCCGAGCGCGTCCGCGGTCGGCTGGTAGGGCTCCGGGACGACGGGCATCGGGCCCTGGAGCGTGCGGATGATCTCGATCTCGAGCTCCGAGACGGGGACCGGGTCGAGCTCGCGCGGCTCCTCCGCGATGCCGGCAGCCGCGAGCGCGCTCGTGTCGCCGCGCATCTCGAGATCCATGCGGATCTTGAACAGGCGCAGCGTCGGCAGCTGCCGGATCGACGCCGCCGGCGCCTTGGCGGCCATGACCTCCAGGGTCCCATCGAGCCCCAGCCGCGAGTCGGGCTCAACCGCCAGGGTGAACCAGAGGTTGAAGGCGTGGTCGCGCAGGTAGTTGTGCGTCACGCCGGGGTGGCTGTTGATGAACGCGGCCGCGCGATGGGGATGGTCGGGATCGACCTCTGCCGCCACCAGCATCGACTTGTAGCCCAGTGCGCGCGTGTCGAAGATCGGCGTGACCTCGCGGATGATGCGCGCGTCGAGCAGCTCCTGGACGCGCCGCAGGGCGCGCTGCTCGGAGATGCCGGCCTGCCGCGCCACCTCGGCATAGGGTCGGGGCGCAAGCGGGAAGCTTCCCTGCATCAGGTTCAACAGGCTGCGATCGGCCTCGTCGAGCGCCACCGCGGCGCCGGCCTTGCGCGTGCGCAGCTTGGGGATCGCGCCGCGGCTCATCGCACCCACCCCAAGCCGATCGCGACCGCTGCACGGCTCATCGCAGCCACCGTGCCACGTCCTTGGCGTGGTAGGTGATCAGGATGTCCGCGCCGGCGCGACGCATCGCCAGCAGCGCCTCGAGCGCGATCGCGCGCTCATCGACGACCCCGGCAGCGCTGGCCGCCTTGACCATCGCGTACTCGCCACTGACGTTGTAGACGGCGATCGGCAGGTCGCAGACCTGCCGCACGCGCGCCACCACGTCCAGGTAGGCGAGCGCGGGCTTGACCATGATCACGTCGGCGCCCTCTTCGACGTCGAGACGCACCTCGCGCAGCGCCTCGCGCCCGTTGCCCGGATCCATCTGATAGCCGCGGCGATCGCCAAACGCCGGCGTCGAGCCGGCCGCCTCGCGGAAGGGCCCGTAGAACGCCGAGGCGTACTTGGCGGCATACGCGACGATCGCAGTGTCGACCAGCCCCTCGCCGTCGAGCTCCGCGCGCACCACGCCGATCCGCCCGTCCATCATGTCGCTCGGCGCCACTGCATCAGCGCCCGCGCGGGCATGCGAGACAGCCGTGCGTGCGACCAGCTCCAGCGACCGATCGTTGTCGACGGCGCCATCCTCGCGCAGGATCCCGCAGTGGCCGTGGCTGGTGTACTCGCACAGGCAGACGTCGGTGATGACCAGCAGCTGCGGATGCGCCTCCTTGATCGCGCCCACGGCCAGCTGGACGACGCCCTCGTCGTCGTAGGCGCCGCTGCCCTCCGCGTCCTTGCTCGCCGGGATGCCGAACAGCAGCACCGCAGGGATCCCCAGCTCGGTCAGCTCGCCCGCCTCGCGCACGGCCTCGTCGATCGACAGGCGGTCGATCCCGGGCATCGCGACGATCGGCTCGCGCCGGCGCGCGCCGGCCACGACGAACAGCGGCTGGATGAGATGGCGGACGTTCAGGTCGGTCTCGCGCACGAGATCGCGCAGCACGCCGGTCCTGCGCAGGCGCCGCGGTCGAGTCTGCGGAAAGGCCATGCGCCGAGGATACCCGCGCGCTCACGCCGCGCGCCGCTGTGCGCTGGCCGTGCTGCGCCACGGCGCTCAGGCCGTGCTCCGCCGCGGCGCTCCACAGACGCGGCAGAAGGCGTCGGCGGGGGGCAGCGGCGACTCGCAGCGGACGCAGCGATCCAGCGTCGGTCCGGCGAGCAGGCCGGGGCCGCCCCAGGGCTCCAGCACCAGGTGGTGGCGCAGGTAGATAACGGTCACGCGCAGCACCGAGGCGACCGGCAGCGCGATCAGCGCGCCGACGATCCCGTACAGGTCGCCGCCGAGCAGCAGCGCGACGATCACGAGGATCGGGTTGATGCGCAGGCCGCGCCCGAACACCTGTGGGCTGACGATGTGACCCTCCAGCTGCTGCAGCGCCAGGAACAGCAACACCAGCCAGACCGCGCTCACCGGGTCGTGGAACAGCGCGACGAGCACCGGCGGGATCGCGCCGAGGATCGGACCGACGTAGGGCACCAGCTCCATCAGCGCGTAAAAGACGCCGAAGAAGACGGCATAGGTCCGCCCCGCGGGGAAGACGCCGGCGAGCCCGAGGATCCACAGGCTGAGGCCCGCGCTGGCGCCCATGACCAACGAGAACAGCAGCTGCGCGCGCACGTAGCTGGACACCGCTCGCTGCACCAGCAGCGCGTAGTCGTCGTCATCGGTGCCGTTGCCCGGCGGCATCACGCGCCGCACGAGCGTGCCGATCGGCTCGCCGTAGAGCAGCAGGTAGATCGAGATCACGAGGATCAGGATCAGCGCGAAGCCGACCGTCACCACCTGCTGCAGCACGTTGGAGGTGAACGAGATGATCGAGCCGGAGCCCTTGAGCAGGTTGCGCTGCAGCGTCTGCAGGGCCGTCTCTCCCTGACGCTGGATCTGCACATGCAGCCCGTGATGGTTGAGGAAGCGCTGCACGCTGGCGACGGTGTGGTTGGCCGAGTTGACGATCGAGGGGATGTCGTGCTGGAAGCGCGTCACCTGATTGGCGACCACCGTGCCCAGCAGGCCCACGGACGCGGCGAAGATGACGAACAGACCGACGTAGACGCCGGCGACGGCGAGCCCACGTGGCAGGCCAGCCGCCTGCAGCAGCTTGACGAGCGGGTTGAGGATCAGCGCGATGACGATCGCGACGAGGAAGATCAGCAGCGTGGAGCCGGACGCGCGCGCGAGCTCCCAGAGCCCCAGCAGGGCAAGCGGCAGCAGGACCAGCTGGACCCAGCGCGGGATGACGACCGGTGGCGCCCCCAGCGGCGCTGGGGGTGGGGGCGGCGCGGTCGCCACCGCGGAGGCGGCGCTTGCGGCCCGCACGTCGTCGGACTTGGATGCGACGGGCGGCGCGGATTCCGGCGTCGGCGTGTCGGGCTGCGCGGATTCCCGCGTCAGCGTGGCGGGCTGCGCCTGGCGCGTCGAGGCGTCAGTTGCCGTAGCCTGACCAGGCTTCGTTTCGGGCTCGGGGGTCATCAGCTTGGCGCTGTCAGCAGGGAAGTATCGTGGTCACGCCAGCGACCAGCGCGGCGCGCCCTGCGCGCAGGCGAGCAAGCCGATCGCAGCGCCAAGCAAGCCCGGTCCCGCTCGGCCGACGTCATAGGATGCTCCGCTGTGAGCGCCCGAGCAGACGACGTCGACGGGGCCGTGCGGATCCTATTCATCGGCGACATCGTGGGCGGCACGGGACGGCGCGTTCTGCGGGCCCTGCTGCCCGAGCTGCGCGAGCGTTTCGCGCCGACGTTCGTCGTCGTCAACGGGGAGAACGCCGCCGGTGGGCGCGGGATCACGCCACGCGTCGCCGACGAGCTGCTCCAGCAGGGCGTCGACGTGATCACGCTGGGCAACCATACCTACCACCACCGCGAGATCTACCCGTATCTGGATGCCCAGCCGCGCATCCTGCGTCCGTTCAACTTCCTGCGCAGCCAGCCCGGTCACGGCTCCTGCGTGGTGGAGCACGACGGGGTACGGCTGGGCGTGATCAACATCTCGGGCAATGTCTTCATGCACGCCGGGCATCCCGCGTTCACCGAGGCCGACGCGGCTCTGCACGCCCTGCGTGGCAAGGTCGATCACGTGCTCGTGGACATGCACGCCGAGGTGACCAGCGAGAAGATCGGGCTCGGCTGGCACCTCGACGGCCGCGTCACCGCGGTGGTCGGGACCCATACGCATGTCCCCACGGCCGACGCGCGCGTGCTGCCAGGCGGCACCGCCTACATCAGCGACGTCGGCATGACCGGCGGCCGTGGTGGCGTACTGGGAGTTGAGCGCGAGCACGCTCTGCGCGCGATGATCACCCAGATGCCGATGCGCTTCGAGACCACCAGCGAGGACCCGTGGCTGATGGGAGTGCTGATCAGCGCGTCGCGGCCATTGCACGCGGACGCGATCGAGCCACTGCTCGTTCCGGCTCCAGGCGTGGCGTGACCGGCCGCTCGGGTGCGCCTGGCGCGGCGAGCAGCGCGACGAACAGCGCCGGCAGGAACCAGACCGCGTAGAGGTAGAACCAGTGCGTTATGCCCAGCTGGACGGCGATCAGGATCGCCGCGGCAGCCGCGGCGAGCGTGACGAGGTCGCGTTGGCGACGGCGCCAGCGCAGCGCCGCGAGCGCCAGCGCCAGCGCGACCGCAAGCGCCTGGACCGCATGCTGAAGGCCGCCGAGGCCGCCATACAGGCCCCAGATCGAGAAGGGCGATCCGCGCGCGGCCTGGTAGCCGATCGTACGTTGGTAGAGGTTCACCAGCCCCTTGTCGAGCAGCGGCTGCAGGATCAGCAGCAGGCCGACCGCAGCGAACGCGGCGACGAACAGACCAACCGCGCGCCAGCGGCTCGGGGCGGTGGCCTGCGCACGCGACCCGGCGACATGCGCACGCGACCCGGCGGCCTGCGCGGCGAGCAGCGGAGCCAACGCGAGCGGTGCGAACTTCGTCAGCCCGGCGAGCGCGGCGGCGGCGCCACCCAACGCCGGTCGCGCGGCCGCCAGCAGCGCGCAGGCGACGAGCAGCGCCACCAGCGAGTCGTTGGAGTTCGAGTTGAGGACCAGTAGCGTGAACGGACAGGCAACCCAGGCGTAGGCCAGCGCCAGGCCGAGCGTTGGCCCTCGCAACCGGCGTCCCAACAGCCAGAGCACGAGCGTCGTCGCGAGATCGAAGAAGAGCGCGGCACCGTGCGCGGCCGGCAGGTCGTCCCAGCGGCCGCTCCAGGGCATCAGCCGCTCGAACGGGACATAGGCGTAGTAGGTGACGGGCCCGTAGGTGTCGCCATTGGCGACCGATGCCGGGAAATGGCCGTAGATGCCCTGGCCATGCGCCAGGTGCGAGGCCCCGATCACGCTCGCGTAGCCGATGTCGACGACATTGCCGTCGAGCACGTTCAGCGTGATTCGAAAGCCGATCAGGAAGACGAGGCCGATGACCACCCACGACGTCGGCAGGCTCAGGCGCAGGGCTGCGCCGCTGGGCCCCCGCCGGGCAAGCATCAGCGCGCGTACGAGCAGGTACAGCAGGGGCGGATAGGACAGCGGCACCGACATGCCGATGTCGGCGTGGTTGAAGAAGGCGAAGGAGATCGACAGCGCCAGCACGGCGAGCAGGTCGAAGTGCAGCCAGCGCAGCGGTCGCCGCGGCGTCACGAACGGAGCGAGGAACAGCACGCAGAGGGGAAGCCAGACGTAGAGCGCATTCGAGTGGCTGCCGAACGCGCCGGGATAGCCACGGGCCATCGTCCAGGCGACCTGAAAGCCCGTCCAGGCCTCGGTCACGCGGGCGGTCGCATCATCGATGATCACCTGCACGATCTCGCGGCCCTTGCCGTCGAAGTAGGAGACCTGCCAGCGCGTCGCGCCCTTCTCATAGACGGTGGGGCTGAGGTCGTGGTGGTGGCGTTGACTGCGGATCAGCGTTGGCGAGCGGTTGGCGATCGCCAACGCTTGGTCGGCCGTCAGCCGATGCAGCGGCGGTGGCCGGTCGAGCGTCGCTGGCTGGACGAGCGCGTTGGGATCGGTCGCCGTCGCGCGGGTCGCGGCTGTGGCGGGCGTGACATGCGTCGACGCTGCGCCCAGCGCGGCGGCGACGATGGCGGCGAGCGCCGCCCGACCGATCAGGCCCGGAAGCTCCAGAGCTTGCTGCCGAGGAAGTTCAACGGCGTCGCCCCGGCAATCGCCAGCGCCTGCGCCGGCACCTTGGCGAGGCCCGCCACGTCGACAAAGAGCATCAGCAGCAACAGGTTGAAGCCAAACCCGGCGAGGCTGACCACGAGGAAGCGGGCGGCCTGGAAGCCGGCGTGCCCATCGCGGGCCTTGAACGTCCAGTGCCGGTTGAGCACGAAGTTGTTGACCAGCGCGACGAGCCAGGCGACGGCGGAGGAGATCCGGTAATCGACGCCGAGCGCGTGCACGCAGATCGCGAAGACCACGAGGTTGACGGCAAAGCCCGTTCCGCCGACCAGCCCGAAGCGCACCAGTTCCAGCCAGTTGGCCGGCCGGCGCAGCGCGTGCAGCGCGCGCGTCGGCAGGTCGATCTCGAGCCGCGGCGCAGCCCGCCTTTCGACCGCGGGGCTGCGCACGTCAACGGTCACCGGGCCGAGCTCGACGGCCGTGGCGTCATCGTGCATTCGCTCAGGTTAGCCGAGCGCCACTGCGGGGTGCCTCGTCAAGCGCCCGTCGACAGCCCGAAGTAACCGCGAATCAGCGGCGCGACATCGTGGATCCACCAGCCGGAGCGTCCCTGCGCGGCGGGGGCCGTGCGCGTGGCGGCAGCGCCGGCGGGGCTCCTGCCAGACGGCAGCTTCACGCCGCTGACGATCAGCGTGCTGAGCGAGTCATCGGCGTGCAGTGACCCGTGGCTGCCACCGCGCAGATGCGCGGAGCCGCCCCAGTCGACGAACTCCCAGCCGGGCTCAGCCGACAGCAGCAGATCGCCGGCGGTCGGGCAGCGCAGCGCCGACCACATGCGTGCCAGCGGATCTGGATAGGCCTCGCTGATCAGCGCGTCGCCCTCCAGCGACGCGGCCAGCACCTCCAGATCGCCGTGCAGCGCCCAGGCGTGCCCGCGCTCGTCGCGCACGCGCAGCTGACCGCCACTCCGCGCGCCGGCGGGCGCGAAGCGCAGCGTGCCCTGCGCGCCGCTGACGACGCCCTCGCCCGACTCGGCGTCGAGGCGGATCGCCAGGTCCACGCCGTCGAGCTCCAGTGCCGTCTCGACCAGGCCTTCGAGCAGCCGCTCGCGGCGGCCTGGATCGAGCACGTAGATCATCGCCGCGCGAGCGGCCGGGCTGACCGCCAGCTCGGCATCGCCCGGCTCGCGGTCGGCGGGCCGCGCGACCCGCAGCGGCGCGAAGGCGTCGACCAGCGCGATGCTGCGCTCGACGAGGCTGTGCGCATGGTCGCCCATCACGATCACCGCATAGCGGTCGAGCAGGTCCTCCAGCCCCCCGGCCGCCTCGGCGAGCCGCGCGAGCTGTCGATCGGCGCCGGCGATCGAGGTCAGCTGGCCCTCCGGTCCCGTGCGATGCGAGTAGGTGTCGTTGTCGGGCAGCGACAGCAGCAGGAAGTCGAAGAGATCGTGCTCGACGAGGTAGGCGCCCACGCAGCCGGCGTGCTGATCGCGGACGCCGGGGAGGCCGAGCTGGCTGCGGCAGCCGGTCCTGCGGGTGGCGAAGATGTCAGCGTAGAAGAGCTCGCGCGGACCCCAGACGGCGTGCGGGAAGACGGCCCGCGCGAGTCGCGTCAGCCCGCCCTCGCTGGAGACTGGATGGCGGAAGCGTCCGCGGTAAATGAGGTATGTGGTGCCCGCGGTGCGCACGCCCGCGTCGTCGAGGCTCTCGAAGATCGTCGGGACCTCGTGCGCGAGGTGGGCGAGGTTGAGGTTGTAGATCGTGTCGGTCAGTGAGCGCTGGATCCCGTGGGCACGGGAGGCCTGGAAGCTCGAGCCGTACTCGACGTAGCGCCGCTCGCCGCGGTGATACCAGTTGATGCTCGGCACGCGATGCAGCTCCGGCCCGACGCCGGTTGCGATCGTGGCCGCGCAGACCGGAGTGACCGACGGGAACGCCGCGATGCAGTCATCGACATGGAGGCCACGCTCGCTCAACGCCGCGATCGTCGGCGCCCCTCCCGTGGCGATCGCGCGACGCACCATCGCCGGTTGAAGCCCATCGATCACGGCGAGGATCAGGCCGCCGCGCCGACGCCGGACGCCCGCCGTCATCCGGGCGCCCGCCATCATCGATCCCGACCCAGCGTGGCCATCGCGGGCTGACGCTAGCGCAGGATCCGCAGGCCACCGTGCTTGCGCTCGGCGACCCTACGAGCGCCGACCAGCAGCCAGCCGAAGAAGCCCAGCACGATGATCGACACGGGCGGCGCGAGCACGCTCAGACCGGCGACGACGAGGCCGAAGCCGTCGGCATAGAGCGCCAGCGCGGCCTGGGCCCCGCGATCGAGCCGACGCCTGGTGCGCTCGATCAGGCTGCGCGTGGCGCCCTGCGCCAGCAGCGCGCAAGCGGCACCGCCGACCAGGCCTGGCCACGCGAGGTAATGATCGTGCGCGAGCACGCCGGCGAACAGGACCGCGCCGAGGCCGATCGCGACGCCGGCGATCGCCGCGCCCAACGGGCCGCTCTGCGCACGGGTGGCGCCGAGCCGCCGCTCGGCCGCCACGACCACGATCAACGCCACGACCACGGCGAGCAGGAAGATCGGTCGCTCGAGAAAGGCATAGCGGGTGTGGTCGAAGCTCAGCCCGAGATCGTCGCTGGCAAGCGCACCGGCCAGCAGCACCGGCAGGAAGGGGCGCGCGCCGACAGCGCAGGCCAGGCCGATGCCGGTGAGGACGTCGAACAGCAGCGTCATGCCGTCACGTCGGATCGGTGCTCGCGCCTCATGCAGTGATGTTTTTCCGATGCAGGCAGATGCTCGTCACGCTGCAATCCCGCGGTCGTCGCGCGCTCGCGGCCTCGCCGTGCGCTACGTTGAGGGCGCATGACGATAGACGAGACGCCGACGAGGCCGTCGGAGGGGCGTTCCAGCCGCCGTGACCTGGAGCGCTACGCGTCGCTCTTCGCGCAGCGCACGCGTGTCATGACCTCCTCGGCGATGCGCGACCTGATGGCCTTCACCGAGCGCCCGGAGGTGATCTCGCTTGCGGGCGGCTGGCCTGACACCTCGTCGTTCCCCGCCGCGGCCTTCGCGGAGCTGATGGCCAGCGTGGGCCGTGACTCCTGCGCCCGCGCGCTGCAGTACGGGCCGACCGAGGGGCTGGCGGGCGTCAAGCGGGCGATCGTGACCGTGATGGCGGCGGAGCGCGCGCCTGCCGACCCCGACGACATCCTCGTCACGACCGGCGGCCAGCAGGTGATCGACCTCGTCTGTCGCGCGCTGATCGACCCCGGCGACGTGATCGTCGCCGAAGCGCCCACCTACCCAGGCGCGATCCCCGCCTTCTCCTCGTATCAGGCCGACGTCGTGCAGGTCGCGATGGACGACGAGGGGATGCGCATCCACGAGCTGGAGGCGACGCTTGCGCGCCTCGAGCGCGAGCGTCGCCGTCCGAAGTTCATCTACACGATCCCCAACTTCCAGAACCCGGCGGGCGTGACGCTCTCGCGCGAGCGTCGCGAGCGACTCGTGCAGATCGCCCAGGAGCGCGAGCTGCTCGTCCTGGAGGACAACCCGTATGGCCTGCTGCGCTACGAGGGCGACCCCGAGCCGACGCTGCGCGAGCTCGATGGCGGCATGTTCGTCGCCTACCTCGGCACCTTCTCGAAGATCCTCTCGCCGGGCCTGCGCATCGGCTGGGCGGTCGCCCCGGGGCCGGTTCTGGCCAAGCTCAACATCGGCAAGCAGGCTGCCGACCTGTGCTCTTCGTCGGTCACCCAGCACTTCGTGATGGCCTACTTCGAGCAGCACGACTGGGGGACGTATTTGGACGAGCTGGTGACCCGCTACCGGCGCCGTCGCGATGTGATGCTGGCGGCGTTGGCCGAGCAGCTGCCCGCCGAGGCGCGCTGGACGCATCCTGCCGGCGGACTGTTCATCTGGGCGACCTTGCCGGACTACATCGATACGACCGACCTGCTCGCTCGAGCCCTGCGCGAGGACGTGGCCTTCGTTCCCGGTCGCGCGGCGTTCATGGACGGGCGTGGCGGCTCAGCTCTGCGGCTGAACTTCTCCGGCGTCGCTGAGGACGAGATCCGCGAGGGGGTGCGCCGGATCGGCAAGGTCGTGCGCGAGCAGGTGGCGCTCTACGGAACGCTCACGGGCGTCGTGCCGCCGCCGGTGCGGGGCGGGGAGCATGAGCGCCAGGCGCCAGCAGGCGAGCGCGTGGCGGGCGATCAGGCCGCGGGCGCCGCTGAAGAACCCGCGGGCGACGGCGCGGAGCTGGCGAGCGTGCTGCCGTTGCGGGCCCGGCGCCGGCGGGCTGGCTCCAGCTAGCTGCCGCCTCGGGAGCCGGCGCTAGCTCTCGCCGCCAGCGAAGTCCTCCGGCGTGACGTGATCGAGGAAGTCCTTGAACTTCTCGACGACCTCCTCGGTGTCCTCGACCTCGTGCTCGAACTCGATCGCGGACTCCGCGATGACCTCCTCGGCGGCGAAGATCGGCGCCCCTGCGCGGACCGCGAGGGCGAGCGCGTCGCTTGGTCGCGAGTCGATCTCCAGCTCGCGCCCGTTGACGGAGATCGTGATCGAGGCGTAGAAGGTGTTCTCGCGCAGCTCGGTGACCGCGACGCGCGTGCAGTTCGCATCGAGCTCGCTGAGCACGTCGTTGAGCAGGTCATGGGTCATCGGGCGCGGCGTGGTGGCGCCCTGGAGCTTCATCAGGATCGCGGCAGCCTCGGGGTGGCCGATCCAGATCGGAAGGAACTTGTTGGAGTCGACGGTCTTCAGCAGCACGATCGGCTGCTTGCCAACCATGTCGAAGCTCACGCCGTAGATCTGCATCTCCTGCACGACAACCGCCTTGGCTCTGGGCCGGTCAAGTATAGGCCCGGCCCGCGGCCGGTCGAGGCAGCCGCGACCGCCCGGCGGGCCCTCGCGCCCGCCCACCGGCACCGCGCGAGCATGGCTGCGCCATCGCTAGCGGACCACCAGCGTGCCCTGCATACCGGCCTCGCGATGGCCGGGCACCGGGCAGTAGAAGGTGTAGCTCCCGGGACGCAGCGCAACCGTCAGCGACACCGTGCCACCACGGGTCACGACCGGACCGATCCTGCTCAGCCCATTGCCGATCAACGCGATGCCGTGGGCGGCCGGGGCGACATTGTGCAGCACCAGCGTGACCATGCCGGCGACCACGACGACGTGCGTACGGTCGAAGCGCAGCGCGCCGCTGGGGTCGGTGGCGAGCCGCACGACCTGGCCAGCCGGATGGGTGGCGGACGCGCTGCCAGCGCTCACGGCGCGACGCGACGCGCCCGTGGAGCCGCTCGAGCCACATGCCGGCAGCCCGATGACGAGGACCGCCGCCCCCAGCATGGCGGCGATCGATGCTGGCGGGCTCATTGCGCGGCACGGTAGCGTGCACCCAGCTATGAAGGAGCGAGCCAGCGTGCCGGCCGCGATCACGGAGCGAGCCCGATCGAGGACCTGATCCGCATCGGGGCGGCAGCCTCCGCGCTTGGCGTCAGCGTCGACACGCTGCGTCGCTGGGAGCGCAGCGGGAGGATCAGCTTCCAACGCCAGGGGCGCCAGCGCTACGTCTCCTCCCACGACCTGGCGGAGCTGCTGCGCGAGCGGGGCGCAACCGGGCGCACGAGCGCGCGCAACCGTCTGCAGGGCACCGTCGTGGCGATCAAGCGCGACGAGATCATGGCCCAGGTCGACCTCGTCTGCGGGCCCTACCGGATCGTCTCGCTGATGTCGCGCGAGGCCGCCGACGAGCTCGGCCTCAAGCCGGGCGATCCGGCCGTCGCGATCGTCAAGTCGACGACCGTGATCGTCGAGCGGCGCTAGCGCGAGCCGATGGCCGCGCGCGTCGTCGAGCGCAAGCTGATGCTGCCCAAGCGCGGCGACGCAACGGCGGGCGGAGCGCGCGGACCATGGCCGCTCGCCGCGCTGGCGCTCGGCGCCCTGGGCGCGATCGTCTACGGACCGCATGTCGTGCACGGCGGCTTTGCCTGGGATGACTGGGCCAATGCGGCCACGAGCGCGCTGCACGTGGCCCCGCACTTCCTCGGACCGTTCAACCTGCGCGAGGCGGCCTACGAGCCGGGCATCGCGCTCGCGCTGCCGTTGCCCCACCTCGTGCTCGGGCTCAACGCCGGCGCGCAGCTCGCGCTGGCCGTGGCGCTGGGGGTCGGCCTGTCGCTGGCGTTGATCGCGCTGCTGCGCGAGCTCGGCGTGCCGTGGGCGGCGGCGGCGCTGGCCGGCGCGCTGGCGCTGCTCTTCCCATGGTCGGACGCCAACCGGCTCTGGGCGACCGCGGGCCTCAACCAGATCGCGGCGATCCTGTACCTCGCCGGAGCGACGCTCGCGCTGCGCGGTCTGCGGGTGGATGGCCCGCTGGCGACGCGGCCGCCCGCTGGAGATCCGGCCGCGAATCGCTCCGTCCGGCGTCTGCGGCGAGCCTCGCTCGCGCTCTATCTGGTGAGCATGTTGACCTACGCCGTGGCGATCCCCGCCGTGGCGCTGTCGAGCCTGCTCTACCGCCTGCGCGTCCCGTGGCGCGTCGCCTGGCGTCGTGGCCGCTGGGACGCGCTCGTCGCGCTCGCCGTCGCCGTCTATGTCGAGGCGACCACGACCAAGCCGACCCAGCCGTTCGGCGGCCAGCTCCACCATGCGCTGCGGATCGCCGATCAGTGGCTGACGCTGCTGGCCCACGCCATCCTGCCGCTGAGTGGACTGCCCCGCGGCGTGGCGTTGGCGGCGATCGGCGCAGCGCTGCTCGCTGGGACGCTGGCGGTGCGAGGGTGCGCTCGACGCGACAAGACAGAGCACGCCCTGGCGCTGCGACGCTCGCTGGCACTCGCGCTCGGCGGCGCGTTCTTCTCGCTGCTGGCCTACGCGCTGTTCGTCCCTGGAGACCCCAAATACCAGCCGCTTGCGCCGGGGCTCTACAACCGCGTCGGGCTGCTCGCCGGTCCCGGCCTCGCGGTGCTGGCGATCGGATTGATCGGCCTGGTCGCCGAGGGGCTTGCGGCGCAGTCGCGGCGCGTCGCCGCGGGGTCCTCGAGGCAGTCGCGGCGCGTGGCCACGGGGTCCTCCGTCGTGCTCGCCTGCGCGCTGCTTGCGAGCTGGGCAAGCCTGGTGCGCGAGCACGCCGCGACGTGGGATGCCGCGGCGCGCCAGTCGCGCGGCCTCCTGAGCGCGGTGGCGCGTGATCTGCCGACCCTTCCCCACGGGAGCACGATCTACACGGTCGGACAGCGGCCCTATCAGGCGCCGGGCGTGCCGGTCTTCGCGTCGACGTTCGACCTCTCGAGCGCGATCGAGGTGACGCGCCACGACGCCTCGCTGGGCGCAGCACCGCTGGACAGCCCGCTCGCCTGCGGTGCGGCCACGGCGGCGCCCTCGCAACGGACTCCCTATCGCCCGTTGCCACCGGCACCATACGGTCGCCTCTTCGTGGTGGACGTCGCCAGCGGGCGGTTGTGGCAAGTGAACTCGCGTGCGCAGTGCCGGCGGGCCATGGCCGCACGGCCGCGTTGACGCAGCGGCGCCCTCTAGGCTGTCTGCGTTGATGAGCCGGGAAGCGCTGCCGTTCCACGCCCCGTTCGCCTCGCCCGAGCTGGTCGACGCAAGGTGGGTGGCGGCATGACCAGCACGATCGAAGTGGCCGGGATCCCCACCCGCTATCGCCGCGTCGGCGCGGGCCCGCCCGTGCTGGTGCTGCACGGCTGGGGCGGGCGGCTGGAGGCGGTCGCGCCGATCCTCGATGGGCTGGCGGACTGCGCGACCCTGTATGCCCCGGACCTGCCCGGCTTTGGCGAGACGGGGCTGCCGCCGGCGCCGTGGGGAGTGGCCGACTACGCCGCCTGGACGGCCGCCTTCCTGGACGCAATCGGTGTCGAGCACGCGCACGTGATCGCGCACTCCAACGGCGGGCGGATCGCGATCCACCTGGCCCGGCACCGACCGCAGCGCGTCGACCGGCTGATCCTCGTCGACAGCGCCGGGCTGCGCCCGCGTCGCGGCCCGACGTACTACCGCAAGGTCGGCATGGCCAAGGTCGGCAAGGTCGCCGCGCGCCTGCTTGGAGGCGCGGGGCGCTCCCTGCAGCGTCGGCTGGTCGCGCGCGCGGCGTCATCTGACTATGCCAATGCAGGCCCGCTGCGCCCGACGTTCGTCAGGCTCGTCAACGAGGACCTGCGTCCGCTGCTGCCGCAGATCGCCGCCTCGACGCTGCTGATCTGGGGCGAGCACGACACCGCGACGCCGCTGCGCGACGGGCGCGAGATGGAGCGTCTGATCCCCGACGCCGGGCTGGTGGTCTTCCCGGGGGCCGGCCATTACTGCTACCTGGATCAGCCCGAGCGCTTTGCGCGGGTCGCGCGGCACTTCCTCTGCGCCGTTTCCGCCGCGCAGCCACGCTCCGCCGTGGAGCAACCGGCCCGATGAGCGCCGCAGCGATCGCGGCCATCGTGGCCGGACTCGCGCTGGTCGCACGCTGCCTGGCGCGCGAGCGCCGGCTGCTGCACCTGCTGCAGCTCGAGCACTACGAGCCGGCGCGCCTGTTCCTGTGGCTGCGGCGGCGCAATGAGCTGGTCGCCCCGCGCGCGCTGGCGATCGAGCTCGGTCCCGTCGTCGCGGCGCTCGCGCTCTGGATCGCCGGCGTACGGGCGGGCACGCTCGGCGCCTGCGTCGGGCTGGCCTGCGCGACCGTGGCGTTCGCGAGCGCAGACCTGCGCCGGTCGGCGATCAAGCCGCTCGTCTACACCGGCCGGGCGCGACGCCTGACGGCAGCGGCCGGGGCGCCCGCGCTCGCGGTCTGGGTCGGCGGGCTGGCCGCAAGTCTGGCCAGCGGCCTGACCGTGCCGGCGCTGGTCGCGTTGCTGGTGCTGGTCGCCTGCATCCCCGCGGCACCTTGGCTGCTCGCTGGCGCCAACCGCGCGCTCGCCCCGCTGCAGTGCCGCATCGACGGGCGCTTCGTGACGTCCGCGCAGCGCCGTCTCGAGCAATGGCGACCGCTGACGATCGGGGTCACGGGCAGCTATGGAAAGACGACGGTCAAGTTCTGCATCGGCGCGGTCCTGGCTCGTCAGCAGCCGACGCTGGTCACACCCGAGAGTTACAACAGCTACCTCGGCGTGGTGCGCACGATCAACGAACGCCTGAGCCAGGAGCACCAGGCGTTCGTCGTCGAGATGGGCATGTACCGGGCCGGCGACATCGCCGAGCTGTGCGCCCTGGTGAGACCGCGGATCGGCGTGATCACGGCGATCGGGCCGGTGCACCTGGAGCGCCTGGGCTCGCTCGACGCGATCGCCGCGGCCAAGGGCGAGCTGGCCGAGGCGCTCGGGCCCGACGGACAGCTGGTGCTCAACGGCGACGATCCGCGCTGCCGGGCGCTCGCCGCGCGCAGCGATGCGCCCGTGACGCTCTATGGCATCGAGAGCTCCGACGCCGCTGTTCGCGCACTCGACGTCGCGCTTCAGGACGGCCGGACCACGTTTCGCCTCGCGCTGGGCGGCGAGGAGGCGACCGTCGTTGCCCGGCTGCTCGGCGTGCACAACGTCTCCAATCTCCTTGCCGCCGCTGCCGTCGGCCACTGCGTCGGGATGTCGCTTGCGGACATCGTCGCCGGGCTGGAGACGATCGAGCCGCCCCCGCACCGGCTCGAGCCGATCCGCAACGAGCGGGCCGGCATCGTCGTGATCGATGACGCCTACAACTCCAACCCAGCCGGCGCCCAGGCGGCGCTGGAGGTGCTGCGCGAGCATCCGGCGCGCCGACGGATCCTCGTCACGCCCGGAATGGTCGAGCTGGGCGAGCTCGAGCAGGAGCTCAACGAGCGCTTCGGGCGCCAGGCGGCCGAAGTCTGCGATCACGTGATCCTCGTCGGCCCGCGCCGCACGCGCCCGGTCGCAGCGGGGCTGCGAGCGGGCGGGCTGGGGGACGCGGCGATCACCGTCGTGCTGGACCTCGCGGCCGCGACGAGCGCCCTGCGCGAGCTCACGCGCGCCGGCGACGTCGTCCTGTTCGAGAACGACCTGCCCGACACCTACGCCGAGCAGGTGGTGGCGCGCTCCTAGCCGCCACGCGGGCGCCGCGCTCCTAGCCGCCACGCGGGCGCCGCCCGCGGCGTTCGGACGCGCGACTAGACTCCCGGCCCGTGCCCGCTCCCGGCCTCACCGTCGGCGTCATCTTCGGTGGACGTTCCGTTGAGCACGACGTTTCGGTCATCACGGGCATCCAAGCCTGTGAGGTGCTCGCCGCCCGTCACCGCCCGGTGCCGATCTACATCGACCGCGACGGCCGCTGGCTGGCGGGGCCGCAGCTGCGGAGGATCGAGTTTTTCCGCGGCGACGGGCCCGGGGAGGCACCCGAGGTGGCGCTCGATCTCGCCAGCGGCGAGCTGCGCGCGCGTGAAGCTGGACGCGGCCTGTTGGGGCGCGGACGTCAGGGCGCCGCGACGACGCTCGACGTCGTGATCCCGGCGACCCACGGCACGCACGGCGAGGACGGCTGCCTGCAGGGCACGCTCGAGCTCGCGGGCCTGCCCTACGCCGGGCCGCCGCTCGAGGCGGCCGTGCTGGCGATGAACAAAGCCCTCACGAAGGCGACGCTGCGCGCGGCTGGCCTGCCCGTTGTCGAAGACCTGATCGTCGCGCGCAGCGAGCTCGAGGACGCCGGCGCGATCGGCATCGCCGAGCGGGCCCGCGCGCGCTTCGGCTATCCGCTCTATGCCAAGCCGGCGTCGCTGGGCTCGAGCGTGGGGGTCGCGCGCTGCGCCAGCGACAGCGAGCTCGCCGAGGCGCTCGAACTGGTCTTCGAGCTGGACCGCACGGCACTGATCGAGCCGGCGATCGAGGGCGGGATGGAGATCAACTGCGCCGTGCTCGGCCATCGCGGCGCAAGCCCGCGCGCCTCGGCCTGCGAGCAGCCGCTCGCCAGCACGGACTTCCTCTCCTTCGAGGACAAGTACATGAGCCAGGGCAAGGGGGGCGCGATCGCGGCGGACAGCGCCAAGGCCGGCGGCATGAGCTCCGCCCAGCGCGTGATCCCAGCGCCGGTTGACGAGCAGCTGACCAGCGAGGTGCAGCGCCTGGCGATCGCGACCTTCGAGGCGCTCGGCGCCAGCGGCGTGGCGCGCGTGGACATGCTGCTCGACGCCCACCAGCGGGTCTTCGTAAACGAGTGCAACACGATCCCGGGCTCGTTTGCCTTCTATCTCTGGGAGCCGGTCGGCTGCGCCTTCGTCGACCTGATCGACGCGCTGATCGACTGCGCGCTCGAGGAGCATGCTCAGCGCCGTGAGCTGACGCGCACCTTCCAGAGCAACCTGCTCGCCCAGAGGGGCAGCGCCATGAAGGCCTGATGGCAGCGGAGGCCTGATGGCAGCGACCGTTGCCGTGGTCCGCGGCGGCACCTCCTTCGAGCGCGAGGTCAGCCTGCGCGGGGCCAGGCGCGTCAGCGACGCGCTGCGGACGCTCGGCTACGACGTCTCCAATCTCGAGATCGACCACACCCTCGCCGATCGGCTGCGCGAGCTGCGGCCGGCGTTCGTGTTCATCGTCGCGCATGGAGCTGGCGCGGAGGACGGCGCGCTGCAGGAGCTGCTGGAGCTGCTCGGCGTTCCCTACACCGGCTCGGACGTGCTGGCGAGCACGCTCTGCATGGACAAGGTCCTGACCAAGCGCCTGCTGCAGCGCGCGGGGTTGCCGACGCCGTGCTTTCGCTCCTTCAGCCGGCGGGCGTCGATGGAGCTGGGCGCCGCCACCGCGTTCCCCGAGATGCTCGCGGAGCTCGGCGTGCCGCTGGTCGTCAAGCCGGCGGGTGGCGGCTCGGCGTTTGGCATCAAGCTCGTCTCCGACCCCGACCAGGTCCGCACGGCGGTGCTCGGCGCGCTGGCCTATGACGATCACATCATCGTCGAGCAGCACATCGCCGGCCGGGAGCTGGCCGTCACCGTGCTCGGCGACGCCGTCGAGCCGCGCGCCCTGCCGGTGGTCGAGATCGTCGCCGAGCGTGGCTTCTATGACTACGCCGCCCACTACGACTTCGACGTCGCACGGCTCGACGCGCCCGCACAGCTCGACGAGCACGTCCGCGCCCGCGTCGAGGACGTCGCGATGACCGCCTATGGGCTGCTCGGCTGCCGGGACTTCGCGCGCGTCGACATCATCCTCGACGGCGCCGGCGAGCCGCAGGTGCTCGAGCTCAACACGATCCCCGGCCTGACCGAGACCGGCCCGACGCCGTTTGCGGCCGACGCCGCCGGCATGGACTTCGAGCAGCTGGTCGCGGCGATCGCCCAGCGCGCAGCGGCAGCGCCCAGCGCGTAGCCGCAGCACCCAACGCGCGTTCGGGGAGCTGCGGCGCCTGTCGCTGCCCGGACTCGCTGATCCGGATCAGCCCCGCCTGCGTCATAAGCCTGTGCCTCAGCGCAAACAAAAGGAGGGGTCATGGCGAGCGGTCACGCAGGCGAAGTGGGAAGCGGTCATGCAGGCGAAGTGACGAGCACCGGTCAGCTCGAGGACAACGGCAACGCGCGCAGCGACCGGCGCTCGTTCCTCACCGCCGCGGCAACCGCCGGCGTCGGGCTGGCGGGCAGCGGGCTGCTGGTGCCGGCGGCGGCACAGGCCCGGGCGCACCACAAGCACAAGCGGACGGTCATCACACGAGGCGACCTCGCGATTCTCGGGGCGGCGCAGATCGCCGAGGCGCTGGCTGTCACGACCTACACCAACATCATCGACAACGCACCGTTCTTCGCCAACCTCGCGTCCGACGACCAGGGCTATCTGCGCGCGGCGCGCCAGGAGGAGATGGCGCACTACCTGCTCGAGCAGAGCGTGACGCGCAAGCCCTCACCGTTCACCACCTTCTACTACCCGGCGAAGATGTTCAGCGACGCACAGGTGACGTTGAACGTGCTGGTGACGCTCGAAGATGCCTTCATCGCGGCCTACCTCGTCGGCGTGCGTGACTTCAGCAACGCCGACCTGCGCGTCACCGCCGCCCGGATCATGGGCATCGAGAGCGACCACCGTACGCTCGCGCGCGTCGTCGCCCCGGGGGTGGCAGGCAAGGACGGCGGTCCAATCGAGACCGTGACCGGGATCCAGGGCGTCGCCGAGAGCGTCGATCCGCCGAACAACAACGGCTATGAGCGCACGCTCGGGCTCACGCGGATCTCCCAGGCGGTCCACGCCCTGCTGCCATTCGTGGACAAGGCTGCCGCCGCCGCGAAGGGCTTTGACACCACAAAGCCCTACGCGTT
The DNA here is from genome assembly GCA_963795555.1 of uncultured Solirubrobacterales bacterium. Classification (GTDB taxonomy): domain Bacteria; phylum Actinomycetota; class Thermoleophilia; order Solirubrobacterales; family Solirubrobacteraceae; genus CAWCHZ01. Next base: position 1,833,160 of record CAWCHZ010000002.1, on the reverse strand, counting down.
TCACCCGTTCACCCCAACGCTGCCGAACTCGCTCGGCGCGTTTCACTCATTCGCGGGGTAGACGAGCCAGCGGCGTCGCTAGAGCGACCTGGCACCGGCGAGGAAGGTGTTGTATGCGGGCTGCTCCAGCGCGCCGCTGTGGCCGTTCATGATCCCGAAGGAATTGAGGTTGCTGTCCCAGCTGTACTGCGCAAACAGCATGACCGCGGCCAGCTTCGGGCCGCCGGCGAGACCCGCCGGCGCATCCACGCCACCGAGCTCGATAGATTTGGCAAATGCCATCATCGAGCCGATGATCTGCACCTTCGCGGCCTCGCTGCCAAAGCCGTTAGGACCGGTGAAGGTGCCCGCCCCGTATTCGGTGATGTAGACCGGCGCATTGATGCCGGTGCAGGCCTGCACTGCAAGCTCCTCCTTCATCCAACGCTGGCTACCCATCACGTCGCCGCTGGTGTCGGTGTAGTTGCGCAGGCTGTTGGGATCGACCTGGTTGCGTGTCATGTTGCCGCCGTAGGGATGGGATGCCAGGCCGTTGCCCTGCGGCAACCACGGCTTGGGTGCCAGGTCGTTGGCCAGCGCGGACGACCCCGGGCTGCCAGGACCGCTGCAGAGGCTGTTCATCCACGACGTCCCAGCGTCGGTCGCAAGCCTCACCTGCATCAGCAGCGGAACCGGCAGCTGCGCCGCCTGTTGCTGATGGGCAGAGCTGTCGAAGCCGGCGGCATACTGCGCCCCCGTGAGCTGGGGTCCAATGCCATCCGGCCAGACCTCGTTGAGCAGCTCGATCGCGGCGAGATATGGCCGCTCACTGGCCGGGAGGTGTCGGTAGGCGTTGACGATCGGGCTGATGTCGAACGAATGCGAGAGGACGTCGACCTTGACGCCGTACCGTGCCGCCCAGGGCATGTACTGCGTGATGTCGTTGACGTCCTCCAGGCGCACGATCCTGGCGCCGGCGGCGGCGGCGCGAGCGAAGTCGTACATGTGTGGGGGCACGTCATTCATCACCAGGCCGGGTAGCACGCCTGCGCTTGGAGCTGGTGGCGAGACCACTGGCGCCGGCGCTGGGACCGGCGTGAGCTTGCGCCGCCCAAAGAAGATCGAGGCCTCGCTGCCCCAGGGGCTGCCGGGGACGTTCGCGCGCACGTTCACAGTGACGTGATGGCCGCGCCGTAGCCGGAACCTCATCCACGTACGCCGCACGACGACGTAGCGGGTGCGTGACCGGCGGCCGTCGAAGAAGATCGCGACGACGTAGCTGTGGACGCCCGACAGGGCCCGCCAGCTGACGGTGTGCCCACGGACCAGCAGGTGAGGCGCACCGATGCACCCGCGCAGCGCGCCTGCATGCGCGCACCGCTGCGCGATCGTCGCGTTGGCGGACGTCGAGCTGAGTCGGCCACCATCCTGTGACTGAGTCGCGGGCGCCTGTGCCGGCGCCAGTGCTATCGACGCGAGCAGCGCAGCAGCGCAGCACGCGAGTACTACCCGACGGCGGAGCCGCCGGGGAGAGGCAAGCGTCGTCTCTCCCACCAGCCCTCCTGGCGTGGCAGTCCGTTGTATCCCGTTCAAAAACAACGCGCCGGACCTCGCAGCCGCCCGGCGATCGCGGCACCCTACACGATCTCGCCACCGCTTGCCGGCCAGGTTGTCATAACGTCGCGCCGCAGCAGCTCGGCAAAATCCGCATCGTGCGGAAATTTCGCGCTTGCCGGCTGCGCAGCGCTCGGGCCCGACCCGACCAGCCGACGCCTTCAACTGATCGTCACTGTGACCGGAGGCGATGCACCGGCGGCGTTGAGCGCATCGGCGGCGACCTGCGCGATCAGCTGGTAGGTGCCGGCGCTCGTGAATGTGATGGCGGTGGAGAACTGGCCGTTGCTGACCGGCACCGATACACGTTGGATTGGCTTGAGCGTGCCTGCCGGCTGCCGCTGGAGCACCACCACGGTCACCTGCGGCTTTGCCGGCGCGATCGTGCCGCTGAGCGTGAGCGGCTGTCCCGGCGCCGTGCCCGCCGCAGCCGTCTGCAGCGTGACCGCGGGAGCGACAGCTGCCTGGACGCGCATCGACACGGATGCCGGATGAGTCGCGTCACCGCGGAAGAGCGCGCGCAGCGGCATGCTCTGGGCCAGCCCGAGCGCCGCGTCCCATGTTCCATCGGCGGCCGTGATGACCGTCGTGATCGTCTGCTCGACGCCGGCCGGCGGAGTCTGCAGCTCGATCGGAGCGCCGGCGATCGGCGTCCCGTCGAGGTAGGCGAGGCGCCCCGCAAGCATGACTGGCCCGGGGTACACGACCTGCGGCGCCGAGCTCGCGATCGTCAGCGCGGCGGCGCGCCCCGCCCGCGCGCTGGCACGCCGGCGCAGCGCCGGCAGCTGGCGCTCGAGCGCGTTGCCGGGGCAGTCGGTCGCGTCGCCGTCGCGATGCCCGGCGATCCGATTCAGCGAGACCGGCGTATTGGGTCGAAACCTCGTGTAGCCAGCGCCGCCGGGAGTGACGCGGACGACCACGCGCCCGGACGTCGGCACGCCGTGCAGCGACAGCTTCCAGGCCAGCAGGTCGGTCAGGGCCCTGGCCGCCACCACCGGCAGCGGTCCACGATTGAAGCTGCCGATCATCGCCACACCGGTCGAGTGCAGGTTGTAGCCGCCGGCCTGGGCGCCGACGACGGCCTCGTCGACGCCACCCGCGCGGCCCTCGAAGACCTGGCCGTAGCGGTCGACGAGGAAGTTGTAGCCGATGTCGTTCCAGCCGCGGACGTCGCGGTGGTAGTGAAATATGCCGCGAATGATGCCTGGCGTGGCGTGCGGGCCGTAGCCGTTGGCCGTGGCGGTGTGGTGCACGAACGCGAGCAGGACCTGCCCGTAGTCGGGCGTCGTGCGCGGTCTCGCCGCCGCGCCGCCCCACCACTGCCGCGCGATGATGCGCGCCTGCCCGGGGCCCGTGTTCAGCTGTGGGTTGGCCAGCGGCGGTGCGATCGCCGTGCCGGCTGGGCCGGGGCGATTCGCCCAGTGCGCGACTCCCCCGCCCCCGTGACGGGCGACTCCCGCGTCCGTGCCGGCCTGCGGCGCGGCGCCCAGGCCCTCCCCCGTGGCGCCGATGTCGACGAGATGCGCCCGCACACCGCGCAGCGCCACCGAGGCCCGCAGCTGAAGCTCGTCGGCGGGCCCGGTCCAGATCGGATCGCTGATCAGCCGCGCACGGCGAATGGCATCGGGAGCGTGCCCGCCGCCGGCCGGCACCGTCGTCCAGGCGCACCAGCGACCGGCGCCCAGCCGCACGCGCGCCTGGATGCGGGCCCGCGGCGGCCCATCCCACTCGACCCCGAGCAGCTCGAAGCGCCGCGGCGTGCGCGCCGGCGCGCCGACGAGCCAGCCGGCGGCGCGATCAGCGCGGCTGCGCCCCGCCACCAGGTTGCCCAGCTCGAGCGTGAAGACCGGCGTGCGCGGCGGGCTTGCCAGCGCCGCCACCGCGGCGAGCGGCTGGGCCGCGATCGCTCCCGCCCCTGCGCCGAGCGCCCCCAGCGCCAGCGAGCGGCGGGTCAGTCCGTGAGGCTGATCCGTCAAATCACGGGGATTGTCGCCCATGCCAGCTCGGAACACCGCGCAGCGGCCCCGGTCGCGGCGCGAGCCGATATCGGCGGCCCGCGGCGGCGTCCCAGCGCGGCCTGACCTGATCTACGGCTGCACAGCGCGTGGAGCCGGGCTAGCCTCGACCTGGATGGAGATCGGGACGATCATCGCGCTGCCGCTGGAGGTGGCCTCCACGACGCTGGCGAACCTCGCCTATCTGCGCGAGCATGACGCAGCGGCCGAGCTGCCGTGCCTGTCGATGCGCCGCCCGCTGCAGTCGCTACGCCTGCTGCTCAGCCACCGCGGCTGGCTGCTGGGCTTCGCGATGGAGGGGGGAAGCTTCGCCTTCTACACCGCCGCGCTGGCGCTTGCATCGCTCGCGCTCGTGCAGAGCATCGGCGCCGGCGGGATCGGGATCCTCGCCTACGTCTCGGCGCGCAGAAGCGGCCGTCGCCTCGGCGCCCGACGCATGCTCGGCGTGGCGATGTCGATCGTCGGCCTGCTGGCGCTATCGGCGTCGCTGGCGAAGGCCAGCGGGTCGGGCGGGGGCGGCTCGATCGGGGTCGTCCTGCTATGGATCGGCGGGACGGCCGCGCTTGCCGTGCTGGCGCTCTGGATCGCCCGCAGAGCCGGCGCGCTGGCCGCCGGGCAGGGACTTGCCGGTGGTCTGCTCTTCTCGATCGGCGATTTCTCGACCAAGCTGGCGACGCAGGGCGGTCCCCGCGTCGCCTTCCTCGCCACGCTCGTCCTCGGCTACACGCTGGGCACGTCGCTGCTGCAGCTGGGCTACCAGCGCGGCGGCGCGCTGACGGTCGCCGGCCTGGCCACCCTGTGCACCAACGCGATGCCGATCGCCGCCGGCACGGTCGTGCTGCACGAGCCCGTGCCGGGCGGCCTGTTCGGCGCGCTGCGGATCCTCGCCTTCGCCGCGGTCACCGTCGGGGCGGTCCTGCTGGCCAGCCCGGAGCAGGCGCCAGCGACACTCGCCGCTGAGCAGACGGCCGGCGTGTACAGGCACGACCGGCCAGCCGGGGGGCCGTCGCGCTCCCACACCGGCGCTTGACAGCCCAGCTCCCTCTGGCGGTGGTTGGGTCTGGCAAGCTTCCCGCCAATGCCTGGCAAGCCTCCCCCTATGACCGCCTCGAGGAGCGACGTGACCTGGGAAGCCCAACGGCCCGCTGGCGAACACGGCCGGACAGGGCACCGCGGGCCGCGCGGCGTGGTCCCGTCGCAGGGCCTGGCGGAGGCGGTGGCGCAGGGATGGATCTCATCGGGCGACTACCGAATCCGCCCGGAGAGCATCCAGCCCGCCAGCATCGACCTGCGGCTGGCCGATCACGCCTGGGCGCTGCGCTGCAGCTTCTTGCCGAGCACGGGCACGGCCGTGCTCGATCGCGTCAAGGATCTTGCGCTCGACCGCGTCGACCTCCGCGAGGGGGCGACGCTGGAGCGCGACCGGCCGTACCTGATCCCACTGATCGAGGAGCTCGACCTGCCGCACCATGTGCGCGCCAAGGCCAACCCGAAGAGCTCGACGGGTCGGCTGGACGTCTTCACCCGGGTGATCACGGATGGCAACCACCGCTTCGACGAGATCCCGGCCGGCTATCGCGGGAAGCTCTACCTCGAAGTCGTGCCGCGGTCCTTCGCCGTGCGCGTCCAGCAGCTGCTGAGCCTCAACCAGCTGCGGCTTGCGGCCGGTGATCCACGCGTCCCCGACGATGAGCTCGCGCGGATCCATGACGAGTTTCCGCTGCTCTACATCGATCAGCACGCGCTGCCGCACAGCGATCTGTCGATCTCCGACGGGCTGTTCCTGAGCGTCGATCTGAGCGGGCCGCACAACCGCGTCGTCGGCTACCGCGCGAAGAAGAACAGCAACAGGCTCGACCTGTCGCAGCTGCGCCACTACCGCTGGCGCGACTATTGGGAGCCGGTCATGCCCGAGGCGGGCGGGCGGATCGTGCTGGACCCCGAGGTGTTCTACCTGCTGATCTCCGCCGAGGGGGTCTCCGTGCCACCGAGCTACGCCGCGGAGATGATGGCCTACGACCCGACCGCCGGCGAGCTGCGCACCCACTACGCCGGCTTCTTCGACCCGGGCTTTGGCTTCGACGCCAGCGGGCGCAGGTTCGGCTCGCGCGCGGCATTGGAGGTGCGGGCGCGCGACGTCCCCTTCATGGTCGAGCACCGCCAGCCGATCTGCAAGCTGGCCTTCGAGACGATGCTGGAGATCCCCGACCGCCTCTACGGCAGCGAGGTCGGCTCCAACTACCAGGGCCAGGAGACGATGCTCAGCAAGCACTTCGCCGAGCAGACGGCAGCGGAGTCGCCAGGCGCGCCGGCCGCCGATGACCGCGCAGCGCGGCTGTTCGGGGACGGGTCTTAACGGGGCGGGGCGCTCCGCTAGCCGCGGAGCAACGCTCGACAGCTCGCGGCCCGCTCGGCGACCAAGTTGACGCGCCGGTCCGGGAGTAACCGCGATCCATCACCGACGGCGGATATGGCGCGCCACGCGCTCCTACGAGACGCCGAGCTGGGATTAGTACTCGTTCTTGAATGCGAAGTAGGAACCGCGAATGGTTCCGGCGAGCCTCGACTTCTGGCTGGCGAACTTGAATTGCGAGGCGAGCTCCGCGGGGACTTCCATCCCCTCGGAGAGCTTGAACCCGACCGCGCGCTTGCCGGGGTCGTCGACGGTGTACATCACGTTGATCGACAGGCCGCTCTCGTAGAAGACGTACGCAATTCGGATGTTCTCGATCTGGAATGCCGAGACCTCGAGCGGGCGAGACGAGATGACGATGTCGCGTTCTTCCTTGAGGATCCGGTGCACCCAGTCGATGGTCGTCTTGGCGTCGCTCGCAGGCTCCACCGTGAAGACATGGTCGTACTTGTTCTTGAAGTAGCGAGCCTCGTGCGCCCGCAGACCAGCGAGCGCGGCCTCCACCGGCGACGACTCCAGACCGACGGTCGAGACAGTGGTGAATTCCACGGTATAGGGCATGACGCACTCCCCACACGCAGTTGCCGTTTACTCGGCCGTACGCTACCTCAGCAGGCGTCTCGGGAGCAGCGCGCACACGAGCTTTCAGCGGACTCCCTCGGCCGTCTCGGGCGCTGCACGCTCATGCGCGACGCCGCCGTGCTTCCGGGATGTCCGCCGAATGGCACATCCATGGCCCGCGCTACAGGGCCGCGGACGCCTGCTCAGCCAGGAAACCCGCCGATAGCGGGCTTTCTATGGGCGATCCAGGACTCGAACCTGGGACCTCTTCCTTATCAGAGAAGCGCTCTAACCGACTGAGCTAATCGCCCTTCGCCTGCATCGCCACAGCTATTGGTCGCGGCGAGCTGCCTGGATAGGGGATGGTAGCGCCGACGTCGTCCGTGAGCTGCCGCCCTCATCGAGTCTGTGTGCGGGGGAGGTCGCCACATTCCTCTTGTACGGATGTCGCACTAGCGAGTCAGCAGCCTGTTCTCGTCAGCCCGCCGGAGGAGCGAATGGTCACGCGATCTCCTTTGCCCCGTTCGGCGGCAAGCGTGGCTGACACCGCTTGGTAGCAAAGCTCATATGCCACCGCACGGTGGCATCCGCGACGCGCCCGTCAGCCCGTCTCGCCCCGCAGCCGCTCGGCCAGGGCCAGCGCATCGTCGATCGACTCGAACGCCAGCTCGACTCGGTAGCCGCTGCCGCTCGGCGCGACGCGGACGTCGCGGCCGACGAGCGCCCCGAAGGCATCTCCAATGCGCTCGACGGCCGCCTCCTGCTCGGGATGGAGCCTGCGCCCGGCGCGCCGCGCGCCCGGCGTTGGGGACTCGGCGGCCAGTCGCGAGCGGCGCTCTAGCTCGCGCACCGACCAGCCCTCGGTGACCGCCTGGGCCGCCAGGTGCCGGCGCGCCTCGTGGTCGCGCGCCATCAGCAGCGCCCGACCGTGGCCCGCGCTGAGGGCGCCGGAGGAGATCAGCTCGAGCGCGGCGTCGGGCAGCGCGAGCAGCCGCAGCAGGTTGGCGATCGCCACGCGGCTGCGCCCGACGCGCTTGCCGACCTCGTCCTGCGTCAGTCCCAGCTCATCGACGAGCGCAGCGCAGGCGCGCGCCTCCTCGACAGGGTTGAGGTTCTCGCGCGCCATGTTCTCGATCAGCGCCAGCTCGAGCGACTCGGCGTCGTCGTGGGGGCGCACGATCGCCGGGATCGTCTCCAGGCCGGCGAGCTGGGCCGCGCGCCAGCGGCGCTCGCCGGCGATCAGCTCATAGGTGCCGCCCGGCACCGGGCGCACGATCACCGGCTGGATGACGCCGCGCGCGCGCAGCGACTCGGCCAGCTCGGTCAGCGTCTCCTCATCGAAGTCGCGCCGGGGCTGACGGGGGTTGGGGACGATCAGCTCGACGGCGACGTGGCGCATGGCGGGCTCACCACCGCGCTCGGGCGAGGAGAGGATGGCCGCCAGCCCGCGGCCCATGGCGCGCGGACGCTCAGCCACGCGCCGGGACCTCCGGGGCGGGTTCGCAGGTACGCTCGGCCGCTGCAGCCATGGGCGGGGTCTCCACGACAGGCTCGCGGAAACGCTCAGCCACGCGCAGCCACCTCCTTGGCCAGCTCGAAGTAGGCATCGGCGCCGGCGCAGAGCGGGTCGTGCTCGATCACCGGGACGCCGAAGCTGGGCGCCTCGCCGAGTCGAATGTTGCGCGGGATGACGGTGTCGAAGACGAGCCGCGGGAAGTGCTCGCGGACCTCCCGCTCAACGTCGCGGGCGAGCCTCGTGCGGCCGTCGTGCATCGTCAACAGCATCCCGGCCACGCTCAGGTGCGGGTTGAGCTCGCGCTGGATCAGCTCGACCGTGTCGAGCAGCCCGGCGAGCCCCTCGAGCGCGAAGTACTCGGTCTGCACGGGCACGATCACGCGGTCGGCGGCGACCAGGGCGCCCACGGTCAGTGGCCCGAGCGCCGGCGGGCAGTCGAGGAACGCATAGGAGTAGCGGCCCATCACCGGCCGCAGCGCGTCGCGCAGACGGGTCTCCGAGCCAGCCTCGCGCGGCAGCTCGACGCTCGCGCCCGCCAGATCCGGACCGGACGTGATCACCTGCAGGTGCCCCATCATGGTCGACGTCAGCACGTCCTCGATGCTCGCCGAGCGCGTCAGGACATCATAGATGTGGGGGCGGTGGTGCTTGGAGAGGCCGAGCGACACCGTGGCGTTGGCCTGTGGATCGACGTCCACCAGCAGCGTCTCCAGCCCGGCCTGGGCGACGCACGCGGCGACGTTGACGGCCGTCGTGGTCTTGCCGACGCCGCCCTTCTGGTTGGCGATCGCGTAGATGGTGCCCACGGCGCCCAAGCTAGCGGCAAACCCGGTCAGACGTCCGCGCGGGCGAGCGCGGAGCCGGCGCCCACCTGAGCGAGAGGAGCCTGCGGCCTGACCTGGGCGCAGCGAAGGCTTCGGCCGGCCTGGGCGCCGCGGAGCGTGCGCCTGAGCGGAGCACACGGCCCTATCCTCCCAGCGGATTCTTGGCGGCCATCCCGGGACGGCGCGGAAAGCCGGGCGGGGTCGGGCGATCCTTGGCGAAGACGTGCAGGTGCAGGTCGCGTGCCTGCGCATACGGCCTCACCGGTCGCACCCCCACCTGGCTCAAGCCGACGATTGCGGCGGCCCGAGCCGCGGCCTGCTCCTCCGCCCAATCGCGCCGTCCACGCCAGGCGATCAGTGTGCCGCCGATCCGCAGCAGCGGCGCGGCATATTCCACCACCACAGGCAGGGCGGCCAACGCGCGGGCGGTCACCGCATCGCAGCTGTCACGACCATCCCACTGCTCGACCCGGCCGGCGGCCACCGCGACGTTTTCGATGCCCGCGTACTTGACGGCTTTCGCAAGGAACTGGACCTTCTTCATGACGCTCTCGACCAGGGTTACGTGAGCCTGGTCGAGCGTTGCCGCAAGCGCCAGGCCGGGGAACCCGGCGCCCGAGCCGATATCGGCGACCGTCCGCGCCCGTTTGAAGGGCCCGACCTCGAGCGCGACCAGCGAGTCCGCCACGTGGACGTCGAGAATGCGGTCGAGTTCGCGGACGGTCGTTGGGGCGGCTGGGTCGGTCGCGATGAGCTCCGCGAGGCGGGCGAGCCGCTCCACAGCGGCGGGCTCCAGCGACCACCGCCGCGCGATCTCCTCGAGTCGCGTGTCGACACGAGCCATGTTTCACGTTTTACACCGGGCGCGTCGTGGAGCGTGAAGCGCCCCCTGGCGCTCGGCGCCCCTAAGCTGTCACCGGCGTGATCACGAGCCGGCGCTCGGGCTCATCGCCCTCGCTGTAGGTCTCGATGTCGTGCCGATCGCGCAGGTACTCGTGGACGATGCGCCGCTCGGCGGACGCCATTGGCTCGAGCTCCACGGCGTGCCCTGAGCGCAGTGCCTCGGCGACGGCCTGGTCGGCGCGCCGCTGCAGCGCCTCGGCACGACGGGCGCGGTAGCCAGCCGCGTCCAGGACCACCCGCCGCCACGGCGGTCGATCGCGGCTCGCTACCAGGAAGGCGAGGTGCTGGGCGGCGTCGATCGTCTGCCCGTGACGACCGATCAGCAACCCGAGATCGTCGCCCTCGACGTTGATCAGCAGCGTCTCGTCCTCGACGCTGACCTCGACCTCAGCCTCCAGGCCCAGCGCGGCCGCGATCTGCTCGAGCAGCTCCTTGGCTCGCTGCTGACCTTCGGCAGACCCGTCGGTGCCCGCCGGAGGGCTGCCGGCCTGCATCAACGCCGCCGTCCCGACCTGCGTTTGCGCTTGCGGGGGGATGGTGGCGGTGGCCCGCTGCCGGGCGCAGAGCGCGGCTGCGTGGCGCCCTTGCCGCCGGCGACACCCTGTGCCTTGCCGCCGGCGACACCCTGTGCCTTGTCGGCGCTCTCGCCCTTTGCGCCATTGGTCGAGCCCGTGCCGCGCTGGGAATCGGGGGCGCGTTTCGTCCCGCTGCCGCCGGCCCCCAACGCTGCCGCTCCGGCGGGCTTGTCGGTGACCGCCGCCTGACCACGCAGCGAGCCGAAGAGCCCACCGAGGCCACGGCTGGCGCGGCCGTCCCCGGTCGTGGCCGCAGCCGGCACGGGCACCGGGCCGACGAAGCGGCGGATCGTGTACTGCTGAGCGACCGTCCAGATGTTGGTCGTGATCCAGTAGACGAGCAGTCCTGCCGGGAAGCGAGCGACGAACAGCGTGAAGACGAGCGGCAGCAGCATCATCATGCGGCGCTGGTTGGGGTCCACGCCGGTCGGCATCAGCAGCGTCGAGCCCAGCTGCGAGGCGACGTAGAGGACCAGCAGCACAACGAGGACGACGCCGTGCGCTGAGGTCGTCAGGTCGGGTATGAACAAAAACCGGACGTCGTGGTGATAGGCGGCCGCGTTGGTGCAGACGGTGGTCGACGTATGGCCGCTGACGTGCTTGACGAGCGCGCCGCCGACCTGGTGGCAGATGTCTCGACGCAGGTCGCTGCGCAGCATGTAGAAGAGCGAGACGAAGACGGGCAGCTGCGCAACCAGCGGCAGGCAGGAGCCGAACGGATTGACGTTGTGCTCCCGGTAGAGCTTCATCATCTCCTGCTGCAGACGCTGCTTGTCCTCCTTGTACTTCGCCTGCAGGGCCTTCATCTGCGGGGCGAGCACCTGCATCTTCTGCATCGAGTGGAACTGCTTGACCGTGAGCGGCAGCAGGACCAGCCGCACCAGGACGGTCAGCGCGATGATCGAGGCGCCCCAGCCGAACCCGACCGAGTTGTGGAAGAAGTCCAGGACCGCCTTGGCGGCGTCGATCAGCGGCTGGAGGACGTTGGCGAAGACGAAGACCAAGGTCAGTGGCCCGGGTTGGCTGTGGGCGAGGCGCGGAACAGCCGCTGATCCTCGACCGGATCAAAGCCACCGCGGCTCCAGGGATTGCAGCGCAGCAGGCGCCACGCCGCGAGGACTAGACCCCGCAGTATGCCGAAGCGCCTGATTGCCTGCTCGGCGTAGGCGGAGCAGGAGGGCTCGTACTTGCAGCGCCGTGGCAGTCCCGGCGAGATTGCTCGCCGCCAGGCGATGATTGGGGCGAGCGCGAGCCAGCGCAGCGGATTGGCGCTCACGGGGTGTCCTCGTCGGACCCGCCATCCGCGTCAGACCCGGCCCCCGCATTGGACCCGGCGATCTCGCCGGGTCCAGCGTCGCCCGATATCTCGGGATCAGGCTCAAGCGTCGCCGCGCTCGCATCCTCCGCGCCGCCGCCCTCGTCACCGCCGCCCTCCGCGCCCCTCCGCGCCTCCGCCAGCAGCTCATCGAGGGCGTCGCTCACGCCGGCCAGCCCCTCGCGCTCGGCGAGCTCGCGCGCCGCCGGACGGCTGACGATCACGAAGTCATGCCCGCCGGGGAGCGCACGGTCGCGCTGCCAGAAGGCCTCGCGCAACAGCCGCTTGACGCGATTGCGATCGACCGCCCCGCCGACCTTGCGCGAGACCGACAGACCCAGCCGCGCGTCGTCATCACCCTCACGCGGGAAGACGTAGAGCACCAGGAAGCGGTTGCCATAGGAGCGGCCGTGTCGATAGGCGCGGTCGAAGTCCGCGCTGCGCGAGAGCCTCCTGCGCTTGGCGCGTCGGCTGCCAGCCGCCGCCGGACCGGGCATTAGACCGTCAGACGCTTGCGGCCCTTGGCGCGTCTGCGGCGCAGGGTGAGGCGCCCCGCGCGCGTGCGCATGCGCGCGCGGAAGCCGTGGGTGCGGGCGCGCTTGCGCTTCTTGGGCTGGTAGGTCCGCTTCATCGGCGTCTCCGGACCGCCCAGTATACGCGGCGGCAGCTGCGATCCCGTCGGGTCGCGGTCGGGGCCAGCGCGGCAGTGGTGGCGGCGGAGCGATTCACACAGCTATTCACACAGCTATCCACACCCGTCAACACGGCCGCAAAACGCGGTTCGGGGCTGTCGCGACCCGCCCGTGGCGCTGTTTTTCCCGCGATTTGCGGTCTGGTCCCCACGCGGGGGGCAGCCGCGCGGGGGGCGGAGGTATAGTCGCGGCTCCGGAGGAGCTCCCCCTCCCGGCTCCGGAGGGCTCCCTCCCAATCCCATCCGCCTCCCCGCTCCCGACTCCCCGAAGGGAGAGTTCCCGCTGCCCGTGTCCAAGGCGCTCGACGCCACATGGTCTCGCATCCAGGACGAGCTCCGCAGAGCTGTCACCGAGACCGCGTATGAGAGCTGGCTGGCCGGGTTGCGTCCCGTCGAGCTGACCGAGCGTGCGCTGGTCGTGGTCGCGCCGGACAAGACCCGCGGCTGGGTCGCCGATCGCTTCGGCCGGATCATCCAGATCTGCGCGGCCGCGGTGATCGGGCCCGAGGTCGAGGTCGACATCATCGCCGCCTCGCCGCGTGGGGCAGGAAGGCGACGCACGACGGGCCGGCATCACGGGACGCTGGCGGCCCAGCGCGAGCAGCCGACCTCGGCCGAGCAGCACGGCGTCTTCAACCCCAAGTACACCTTCGATCAATTCGTGATCGGCGATGCCAATCGCCTCGCCCATGCCGCCGCGCTAGCCGTCGCCGAGCTCCCCGGCCAGGCCTACAACCCCCTCTTCATCTACGGCGCGCCCGGCCTGGGCAAGACGCACCTGCTGCACGCGATCGCCAACTACGTCACCGCGTACGACACCGCGCTGAGCGCGCACTACACGACGGCCGAAGCCTTCACGAACCACTTCCTGACCGCGCTGCAATCCGGGGCGGTCGAGTCGTTCAAGCAGCAGTATCGCCGCAGCGATGTGCTGTTGATCGACGACGTGCAATTCCTCGAGCGCAAGGCGCGCACCGAGGAGGAATTCTTCCACACTTTCAATGCCCTCTACGAGGCCGGCGCGCAGCTCGTGATCACATCCGATCGGCCGCCGCGCGACCTCGCGGGCCTCGAGGACCGCCTGCGCGAGCGCTTCGAAGCCGGCCTGATGACCGATGTGAAGCCACCGGACTTCACGACGCGGCTGGCGATCCTACGCAAGCGCGTGAGCCACGACGGGATCGCGCTCGCCGAGCCCGAGGCACTGGAGGTCGTCGCCGACCGCATCTCGCTCAACATCCGTGTGCTCGAGGGCGCGCTGATCCGCGTTGTTGCCTTTCACTCGCTGACGCGCCGGCCGATCACGGCGGCGCTCGCGACAGAGGTGCTCGAGGGCCTCTACCCCGAGTCGCGCCCGACTCGCCGGACGATCAGAGACATCCAGCTCGCAACCGCCGAGGCCTTCGCGATCTCGCTGGACGACCTCGTCTCGCAGAGCCGCTCCGCGCGACTTGCCTGGCCACGCCAGGTCGCCATGTACCTAGCGCGCGAACTCACGGATCAGACGTTGCCCGCAATCGGACGGGCCTTCGGCGGGCGCAACCATGCCACCGTGATCCATGCCTGCCGGCGAATCTCGGAGCGCATCGCTCAGGATCCAGATGCCTTCGCGGCAGTCCAGGCGCTCACGACCCGCCTGCAGAGTGCAGCAGCCGCTCAGCCTCCTGATCCTGACCGCATGACCTGACACACTCCATCGGTTGACCACATCCGTGCACATCCTCCGCAAACCACAGATGCAGGCATTCTCAAGCTCGTCCACAGCTTCCACAGCCCCTACTAAGACTGTCCTGAACAAGCTCGACTCTCAGCAGTAGAGATGAAGATCGAGACCTCCCAGGACGATCTCGTCACGCAGCTCTCGATCGTGGCGCGCGTCGCCGCGACGCGCAGCGCGACGCAGGCGCTCGCGGGCGTCGAGCTGACAGCGAGCGCCGATGGGACCCAGCTGCGCGCGACCGACATGGACGTTGGCCTGCGCGTTGGCCTGCGCGCTGAGGTTCTCCGCGAGGGCCGGATCGTCGCGCCCGCTCGGCTGATGGTCGACGTCGCGCGCTCGCTGCGCCCCGGACCGGTGTCGCTCGAGCTGCGCAGCAGCGAGCAGGACCTGGAGATCAGCGGCGGTGGCGCCACGTTCCACATTCGAACCCTGCGCGCCGACGACTTCCCGCCACTGCCCGAGCCCGATGGAGGCATGCTGGTCGAGGTCCCGGCGCGAGCGTTCGTGACGACCGCGGGTCTCGTCGCGCGCTCCGCCTCACGCGACGAGACCCGACCCGTGCTGACCGGCATCCTGGTCTCGGCCAGCGAGTCGGACCTGCGCATGGTGGCCACCGACTCCTATCGCCTCAGTGTCAAGGAGACGCACCTCGACAGTCCGCTGTCGGGGTCCTTCGAGGCCAACGTCCCGGCCCGAGCCCTGCAGGAGCTGGGTCGGATCGCGCCGCAGGAGGATGGCGACCGGGTGGGCGTCTCGGTGCGCCAGAACCAGGTCGTCTTCACCGTCGGCGACACCGTCCTGTCGTCGCGGTTGATCGACGGACAGTTCCCCAACTACCGTCAGCTGCTGCCTGAGGCCTTCGAGCACGAGCTGCGCATCGCGCGCGAGGAGCTGACGGACGTCGTGCGTCGGATCAGCCTGCTCGCGCAGAAGAACACGCCACTGCGGCTGAGCTTTCGCGAGGGCGAGCTGACCGTCTCGGCGCAGACCCCCGACGTTGGCGAGGCCAGCGAGACGCTGCCGGTCTCCTTCCAGGGCGAGCCGCTCGAGATCGGCTTCAATCCCGACTTCCTGCGCGATGGCATCGAGAGCGTTGAGTCCGACGACGTGCTGCTGAAGTTGATCAGCCCGCTGCGCCCGGGACTGATCGAATCGGCCGACGGCAGTGGATTCCTTTATTTGATAATGCCCATTCGCCTGAACGTGTAGGAACGATGCGGATCGACCGGCTGACGCTGCGCGACTTCCGGTCCCACGCGGCGCTCGACATCCGGCTCGGCCCCGGCGTGAACGTGATCTGGGGTCACAACGGCGCCGGCAAGACCAACCTCCTGGAGGCGCTCTACTTCGGTTGCACCGGGCGCTCCTGCCGCACCACCAACGAGCGCGAGGTCGTGCGCTTCGGCGCACAGCTGACGCGCGTGGAGGTTACGACGCAGGGGGAGCACGGCAGCCACGAGCTCAGCGTCGGCTTCGCGCCCGGCGAGGCCAAGCGCCTACACGTCAACGGCGCCCTGGTCGAGCGGCTGGTCGATCAAGCGTCCCGCCCGCTGATCAGCGTCTTCCTGCCAGATCGCCTCGAGCTCGTCAAGGGCGGCCCGGCGCTGCGCCGGGCGCACCTGGACCAGTTCGTCGCGGCATTGTGGCCCGCTCGCGCGGCGGCGCGCCGTGAATATGCCGCCACGCTGGCGCAACGCAACGCGCTGCTCGCGCGCATCGCGGCAGGACGTGCTCGCCGCGACGGGCTCGAGGCCTGGACCAGCGAGCTGGCGATCCGCGGCCACGCTCTGATGCGCGGTCGTGACGCCGCCGTGGAGGAGCTCGCGCCGGCGCATTGCCAGCTTGCGGGCGAGCTGGGACTGACCGGCGACGTCCGGCTGGCCTACCGCCCACGCTCGCGTGCCGACTCCGCCGACGCGCTGCGCGCCGAGCTGATCGAGCGCAGCGAGGCCGATATCGCCCGCGGCTACACGGGCCACGGCCCCCACCGCGACGAGCTCGCGCTGTTGCGCGACGGCCACGAGCTGCGCGCATACGGCTCCCAGGGCGAGCAGCGCCTGGGGCTGCTGGCGCTGCTGCTCGCCGAGCGGGTGCTGCTCGCCCGCATCCGCGCGACCCCGCCGATCCTGCTGCTCGACGACGTCATGAGCGAGCTCGATGCCCACCGCCGCCAGCGGCTGATGGCGCTGCTCGACGATGGCGGCCAGAGCGTCATCACCACAACCGAGCTCGCGCACGTGCCCGGGTGCGAGCGCGCTGACGTGCGTCGCATCGCGATCAACGGCGGCGGCGCCTTGGGCGAGGCGCTGGTCGCATGAGGCGCCGCGCTCCCCGCCCGCTCGCCCAGGCGCTCCACGACCTGCGCCGCGCGATCGCACCCGCTACGACGCTGGCCGACCTGCAGGCCGCTTGGCCGGCGGTGACCGGACCTGTGATCGCGGCCGAGGCGGCGCCGACCGCCGAGCACGGCGGCGTCGTGACCGTGGCGTGTCGGTCGGCCGTCTGGGCTCACGAGCTCGAGCTGATGGGGCCCGATCTCGTCACGCGTCTCAACGCGGCGCTTGGTCGCGACGCGGTTCGCGCCCTGCGCTGCCAGGCGCTGGCGCCCCACTGGCGGTCATGAGGGCGCCCGTCCAGCCCCGCCACGGGGGCGACTCGGACTCCCCGCCGACGATCTCGCAAGCCCCGCCGCAGGGCGATCTCGCAAGCCCCGCTGTTCACCGCTGTTTGCAGGCATTTTCCGCTGGTTATGAAGACCTGCGAGGGATCTCGCTTGCTATCATTGAGGACACAAGTGCCCCGCCCCGATCCCGGCTCGTGAGGCTGTGGACTCGGGGCGTTTGACTGTCACGGAGGCAAATGGCAAAGGCAAGCAGCGGCGAGCAGGCTGGCCGCTATGACGCACAGGACATCACGGTCCTCGAGGGCCTGGAGGCGGTCCGCAAGCGACCGGGGATGTACATCGGATCGACCGGTCCGCGCGGGCTGCACCACCTCGTCTACGAGGTCGTCGACAACTCCGTCGACGAGGCGCTCGCCGGCTATTGCGACGAGGTCCGCGTGGTCATCCACCCGGACAACTCGATCACCGTCAGCGACAATGGCCGCGGCATCCCGGTCGCGATGCACGAGCAGGAGCAGCGCCCGGCGGTCGAGGTCGTGCTGACCGTCCTGCACGCGGGCGGCAAGTTCGGCGACGGCGGCGGCTACAAGGTCTCCGGCGGCCTCCACGGCGTCGGCGTCTCCGTCGTCAACGCCCTGTCCGAGCAGCTGACTGTCGAGATCTGCCGTGACGGCCACCACTGGCGCCAGTCGTATTCCCGCGGTGCCGTCGAGGGCCCGCTCGAGCGCGGCGCCGAGACGAGCGCGACCGGCACCACCGTGACCTATCTGCCCGATGCCGAGGTCTTCGAGACGATCGAGGTCGACTTCCAGACAATTGAGCAGCGCCTGCGCGAGACGGCGTTCCTGACCCGGGGCCTGCACATCGAGCTCATCGACGAGCGCGGCGAGGGGCACCGTGCCGAGTTCAGGTACGAGGGAGGGATCGAGGACTTCGTCGCGCATCTCAACGCCAACAAGGACGCGATCCAAAAGAAGATCATCTACTTCGCGGGCGACGGCGATGAGGGCGCCGTCGAGGTCGCGATGCAGTGGAGCTCCTCCTACCAGGAGTCGATCTTCTCCTTCGCCAACAACATCAACACCCACGAGGGTGGCAGCCACCTGTCCGGCTTTCGCTCGGCACTGACGCGGACCCTGAACCGCTACGCCAAGGAGAAGGGGCTGCTCAAAGAGAAGGACGACAACCTCGCCGGCGAGGATGTGCGCGAAGGCCTCACCGCCGTGATCTCCGCCAAGCTGTCGGACCCGCAGTTCGAGGGCCAGACCAAGACCAAGCTCGGCAACCCGGGGATGCAGGGCTTCGTGGAGTCGATCGTCAACGCGCGGCTCAGCGAGTTCCTGGAGGAGAACCCGGCCGAGGCGCGTCAGATCATCACCAAGGCGGTCTCCGCGTCACGCGCCCGCGAGGCGGCTCGCAAGGCGCGCGATCTCACCCGTCGCAAGTCGGCGCTGGAGAACTCCACGCTGCCCGGCAAGCTCGCCGACTGCTCGGTGCGCGACCCGTCGCTGACCGAGATCTTCGTCGTCGAGGGCGACTCCGCCGGCGGATCGGCCAAGCAGGGCCGCGATCGCTCGACCCAGGCGGTGCTGCCGCTGCGCGGCAAGATCCTCAACGTCGAGAAGTCGCGCATCGACAAGGTGCTCGAGAACCAGGAGGTCCAGGCGCTGATCACCGCGATCGGCACCGGCGTGCGCGATGAGTTCGACATCGAGCGCGCCCGTTACCACAAGATCATCCTGATGACCGACGCCGACGTCGACGGCGCACACATCCGCACGCTCGTGCTGACGCTGCTGTTCCGCGAGATGCCCGAGCTGTTCGACCGCGGCTACATCTACATCGCCAAGCCACCGCTCTACAAGCTGCGCCAGGGCAATCAGGATCGCTACATCGAGCGCGAGTCAGAGCTCGAGGAGGTGCTGCTCGCCGACAAGTGGGAGCGCCTCCAGGTCTTCGACCGCTTCGGAACCGCATTCAAGCTGACCGAGGCGCGCTGGCAGAAGCTCAGCCGCCTGCTCAAGCAGTACGCCGGCTGGGTCTCGCGCGTTCAGGCCGACCAGGGTCACGACCTGGTGACGTTCCTCGAGCAGGCCCAGATCCTCGACGAGGAGATCGCCGACGCCGACGCGCTGCTGGGCTTCGTGCAGCGCGATGGCGACCCGAGTCGCTCCTACGACATCACCGTGGTCGACCAGGACGAGGCGCAGATAACGCTCAAGACGATCGAGCGACGGACCGGCCTTGCGGCTAGCCGCCGAATGCGTCGGGCGCTGTTCGAGACATCTGACTACCGCGAGCTGGTGAAGGTCCGCGCGCAGCTGCGCGCGCTCGCCGGCACGCCGCCGTTCAGCGTGCAGCTCAAGGACGAGCAGCTGCAGGCGCCCACCTTCGACGCGCTGCGCCGGGCGGTGCTCGACGTGGCGCAGCGCGGTGTGCGCTTGCAGCGCTTCAAGGGCCTGGGCGAGATGAACGCCGATCAGCTGCGCGAGACGACGATGGCGCCCGAGACCCGCACGCTGGCCCAGGTCACGCTCGACGACGCCGCTGTCGCCGATCAGATCTTCACCCTGCTGATGGGTGACAAGGTCGAGCCCCGACGCGCTTTCATCGAGGACAACGCCCGCCTGGTGACGAACCTCGACGTGTGAGCTGAGCAATGGCCACCGCTGACCAGCTGACCGGCGGCAACATCGAGCCGCGCGGCCTCGAGGACGAGATGCGCTCGTCCTATCTGGACTACGCGATGTCGGTGATCGTCGGCCGCGCGCTGCCCGACGTGCGCGATGGGCTCAAGCCGGTCCACCGCCGCGTGCTGTTCGCGATGAACGAGAACGGCCTGCAGCCCAACCGCCCCTACGCCAAGTGCGCGCGGATCGTCGGGGAGGTGATGGGCTACTACCACCCCCACGGCGACTCGGCGATCTACGACACGCTGGTGCGCATGGCGCAGGACTTCTCGATGCGCTACGAGCTGGTCGACGGGCAGGGAAACTTCGGCTCGGTCGACGGCGACTCGGCCGCCGCGATGCGCTACACCGAAGCGCGCCTGTCGCGGATCGCGACCGAGATGCTGCGCGACCTCGATGCCGACACCGTCGACATGCTGCCCAACTACGACGGCAGCCGCAAGGAGCCCGTCGTGCTGCCGGCGCGCTTCCCCAACCTGCTCGTCAACGGCTCCTCGGGGATCGCGGTCGGCATGGCGACGAACATTCCGCCGCACAACCTGCGCGAGGTGATCGCCGCGGTGAGCGCCTACATCGATGATCCGCAAATCGACGTCGTGGGCCTGATGCGCCATATCAAGGGGCCGGACTTCCCGACCGGAGGGACGATCCTCGGCATGAGCGGGATCCGCGAGGCCTACGAGACCGGCCGTGGGCGCGTGCGCGTGCGCGCACGCGCCCACATCGAGCCGCTCACGCACGGCAAGGAGGCGATCATCGTCACCGAGCTGCCCTACATGGTCCGCAAGGGTGGCGACGGTGGGCTGATGGAGAAGATCCGCGACCTCGTCGTGCGCGACCGCAAGATCACCGAGATCTCCGACCTGCGCGACGAGTCCGACCGCACCGGCATGCGCCTGGTGATCGAGCTCAAGCGCGACGCACTGCCCAAGGTCGTGCTCAACAAGCTCTACAAGCACACGTCGATGCAGGCGACGTTCGGGGTGAACATGGTCGCGCTGGTCGACAACGTGCCGCGGACGCTCAACCTGCGCCAGGCGATCCACTTCTACGTCCAGCACCAGCGCGACGTGATCGTGCGCCGCACGCAGTACGAGCTGCGTCGCGCCGAGGCTCGCGCGCACATCCTCGAGGGCCTGCTGGTGGCGCTCGGCCAGCTCGACGGGGTGATCGAGCTGATCCGCGCCTCGCGCGACCCCGACGTCGCCCGCGCCGGTCTGATCGAGCGCTTCGGGCTCTCGCGTGAGCAGGCGCAGGCGATCCTCGACCTGCGTCTGCAGCGCCTGACCGCGCTCGAGGCCGACAAGATCAAGCAGGAGCACGCCGACCTGGTGGAGCGCATCCGCGAGCTGCGCGAGATCCTCGGCGACGAGTCGCGCGTCTATGCGCTGATCAAGGAGGAGCTGCGCGAGATCGCCGACGTCCACGGCGACGAGCGCCGCACGGAGATCGCGCCCTCCGAGGACGAGATCGACATCGAGGACCTGATCGCCGACCAGCAGATGGTGATCGCGATCACCAAGAGCGGCTACATCAAGTCGCTGCCGTTGGCGACCTACCGCATGCAGCGCCGCGGCGGTCGCGGTGTGACGGGGATGGACATGAAGGAAGACGACTACATCGAGCACCTCTTCATCTGCTCGACGCACGACTTCCTGCTGTTCTTCACCAACCGCGGCAAGGTGTACCGGCTCAAGGTCTACGAGCTGCCGGAGGCCTCGCGCACGGCGCGCGGGCGCGCGCTGGTCAACCTGCTGCCGCTGCGCGAGGGCGAGCGCGTGCAGTCGGTGCTCTCCACGCGCGACTTCTCCGAGGGCGGCTACCTGGTCTTCGGGACGCGCAACGGGCAGGTCAAGAAGACCGAGTTCTCCGCCTACAACACGCCGATCAAGGCCGACGGGATCATCGCGATCTCGATCGCCGATGACGATGAGCTCGTCGCCGTGCGGCGGACGTCGGGCTCGGACGACATCATCATGGTCTCGCGGTCCGGTCAGGCGGCGCGCTTCGCCGAGCGACAGGTACGCCCGATGGGCCGCGACACGCGCGGCGTGCGCGGGATGAACGTCGCGCAGAAGGGCAACGCGGTGCTGGCGATGGACGTCGCGCGCGACGACCAGGAGCTGCTCGTCGTGACCGACAACGGCTATGGCAAGCGCACGCCGATCGCCGAGTATCCCGTCAAGGGGCGTGGCTCGATGGGCGTCAAGACGATCGCGCTGACCGATCGCAAGGGCGCGCTCGCCGGGGCGCTCGTCGTGCGCGAGCACCAGGAGCTGGTCTTCATCTCGCAGAACGGCATGGTGCAGCGGACCTCGGTGCGCGGGATCAATCGCTACGGACGGGCATCGCAGGGCGTCAAGGTCATGAACATCCGCGACGAGGACCGCGTCAGCGCGATCGCTCTCGTCGTCGAGAGCGAGACCTCGACAGCCGCGCCGGTCGGCGAGGACCGCGAGCAGCCTCCGCTGCACGAGGGCAACGGCCACGCGCCATCGTTCGAGGGCGATGACGGCGATCAGGGGGCAGCCAGCTCCTCGGACGACGGCGACGGCGCCGAGCTCACGTAGCCTCGGTCGGAGGCGCCCCGCGCGTCAGCATTGGCCGCCGCCGGTCGGGCTGTCGCCGGCGGTTCCCGGTCGACCACGTCGCGCCGGTTCGCTACCCTCCGATCACCAGAGAAAGGAGGTGGTCCGATCTTGAGTGACAGTCGTTACGGGACCCTGGAGGTGTCCGCCCGCTAGTCCCGGGCTGGTCGGACGGAGCGGAATCCCACCGCGACACCCGCCGGGGCAGGTGCCGGAGCTCGTCCCACCGGCGTAGACCGCCTCCCCTGCGCAGCAGCCAGCCGCTTGCTGGACGGAGGGCGCCCCTCGGGGGCGCCCTCCCCTTGTTTGCCGTCCTCCCGCCCGCGCCGGCCGTCTGCGCCCGCGCCGGCCGTCCTCCGCCCGCGGGCTAGGCGGCTTCGGGAAGGTATTGCCGCCACGCCGCCGGGATCGTTGGGCTGGCGACCTGGATGAAGACCTGGGGGCTGGGGATTCGGGGCGGTCGACTCAGCTCCATGTCCACCTGGCGCAGCAGCAGGTCGCCCTTGCGGCGGTTGCACGGCGCGCAGGAGGCGACGATGTTGTCCCAGCTGGACCGCCCACCCTTGGAGCGGGGGATCACGTGGTCGACGGTCAGGTTGCTGCGCGACCCGCAGTACTGGCAGGTCCAGCGATCGCGGGCGAAGACCGCGCGGCGCGTGATCTTGCGCCGGTGGGTCTCGCGTGGCACGTGCACGTAGCTGACCAGACGGATCACGACCGGACGCGGGATGCTCGTGCTGGCGGCCCGCAGATGCCAGGATCCGTGCTCGATCAGCTCGGCCTTGCGCTTGAGCAGCAGCACGGCCGCGCGGCGCACGGTGCAGACGTTGATCGGCTCGTAGGTCGCGTTGAGGACGAGCACCCGGCCACCATCAAGTCCGCGCCGCTGGTGCTCATCGCGCGGCGCGGACCAGGGCCGGGCTGGTGTGACCGGTGTGGCCATCGCGTCGAGCAGGCAGTCTAGCGGCGTCCGCGCTGGTGCCCAAGGGGCACAGAGCGCTGTCAAATCGGCTGATAGGAGCCGAGCACCCGCACGTACTCGGCGTGCTCGCGCAACGCCGCGAGCCCTGCCGCGACGGGCCCGTCGCTGTCGCGTCCCTTGAGATCGGCGAAGAACATGTACTCGCCAAGCGCCCGCTTGAGCGGGCGCGACTCGATCCGCGTCAGGTTCACGTCTCGTCGCGCGAGCTCGGAAAGGCAGCGCACCAGCCAGCCCGGCTGGTTGGTGCCCGCGCCCCAGAAGACGATCGAGGTCTTCCATGTGCTCTCGCCATCGCGACCGCCCGGGCCAGCGGGCGGGATGCCGCTACCGGTCTGTCGCGCGCCCGGGTCGTCGCCATCACCGGCATCGGCGGGCGCCAGCCAGACGAATCGGGTCACGTTGTCGCTCACGTCCTCGACGGTGGCGAGCAAGATCACGCCGCCATAGAGCTTGGCCGATAGCCGTGTGCCCAGCGCAGCCCAGGGCTGATTGGACTCGGCCACCAGGCGCACCGCATCGGCGGTCGAGCTGGCATCGAGCACCGTCGCCTGCGGCAGTCGCGAGCGCAGGAAGTGGGCGCACTGCGCGTTGCCCTGAGGATGGGAGACGACGGTTGTTATCTGCTCGAGCTCGAGCGCCCGCCGCGCGATCAGGCAATAGCTCACGCTGGCGACCGTCTCGCCGACGATCACGACGTCCTGCGCCTCGATCGCCAGCGTATCCAGGGTGGCGTTGACGGCCCCCTCGAGCGAGTTCTCGATCGGCACCAGCGCGCGCTCGGCGCGCCGCTCATGGACCGCCATGACGGTCGCGAAGATCGTCGGCTGGGCGACCGGTTCGAGCGCCAGATCCAGTCGTGCCGCGGCCGCGCGCAGCGTCTCCTCGCTGAAGGTGCCGCGTGGGCCGAGGTAGGCGACGCGCATCTAGCGGCGGCCGCAGGTGCGACCGGTCAGGCGTGGGCTGGCGGTTGCGGGCACGGCGGGGCCGATGGGGCCGTCACGATCCAGCCGGCGGCTGGCGCTCGCCGGAGATGGCGATCCGCACGGCCTCCTCCTCCTCCGGCGAGAGCGCATGCTCGCCCTGCCCGTTGCGGACCTGCTTGGCGTAGACGCGCGCCTGCTCGCGGTGCAGGATCGACGACACGATCACGCCCGAGCGGGATGCGTCGAGCAGTGCGATCGAGGCCGACTGGTGCCCGGACATCTCGCCGTAGGCGTCGTAGCGCACGACTGCGCTGTAGGCGAGCGTGCGGTCGAGCTTGCGCTCGATCTCCGCCATCCGCTGGCGCAGCCCGACGGCGGCATCGCTCATCGCGTCCTCCAGCGCACGGAAGTCGCTCTCCAGCTGGGCGCCATGGGCGATCAGATCGCGCTCGCCATGCTCGCCGAGCACCGCCCGCTGCGCTCGGCGCAGGCGTCGCAACGTGATCGCCAGCGTCGCGCTCAGGATCAGCGCGACCACCGCCACGCCGCCCGCCGCCAGCGCCGCGATGCCCGTCGTCGAGGTCAGCTGGTGCATCGGGCAGACAGCATATGTCGGTCCCTAGCCATTGGCGAAGACGACGGGGAAGGTACCGCTGTTGCGGACAACGGACTGCTCGCCCGGGACGCGCTGGATCGCGGCTGTGATCTGCAGC
This sequence comes from uncultured Solirubrobacterales bacterium, assembly GCA_963795555.1. Lineage (GTDB taxonomy): Bacteria > Actinomycetota > Thermoleophilia > Solirubrobacterales > Solirubrobacteraceae > CAWCHZ01. The sequence goes on along the minus strand of CAWCHZ010000002.1, from coordinate 1,808,515 downwards.
GGCACGCCGATCGCCGGCTGGCGATCGAGCGTCAGCGTTATCGTGGTCGTCTGTCCGGCCTGTGTCTGAATCCCGCTGCGGCGCAGCTGGATCACGCTGCCGGCGCCGGCGATCGCAACGGTCACCGTGACATTGCTCTCGTTGTTCTGGCCGGTGTTCTGCAGCGTGACCGCGAACGCCCCGCCCGAGCTGTAGCGCAGCTGGGTGGTCGTCCCGGCGGCGAGCGCCGTGCCGTCGTAGCCGACCGAGACCAGCCGATGCCCATGCGTTCCCGGCGCCGGCGGAGCACTCCCCGTCGGCGTGCTCGCGCTGACACCCAGCTGACCGGCTACGTACGTCGGGCTCAGCCAGCGCAGGTCGGTCAAGAAGCGGCTCGGGCCCACGGGCACGCCCTGCACGCCCGCATTGGTCAGCGCCTGCTCGATGAAGGGCACGACGCGGGACGCGTAGATGACGTCGGAGGCGAGGAAGCTCTGCATCTCGGCGGCGATCGCGGTCACCCCGCCGTGTGCGTCGGTGCTGCCGAGCGCGGTCGGCAGCTGATCGGCGATCTTCGCGATCGCCTCGCTGCGCAGCTCGAGCACCAGCAGCAGGCTCGCCTGGGCGCGCACCATGTCGCCGGGGACGCCGAGCGCGCGGGCAGCGGCGAGCAGCCCCTGCGCTCCCACGCGCAGCTGGTTGATCCGGCTCTCGACCGCGACGACGGCGTTGCCACCCTGTGCTGCGGCGGCCTGGGAGCTGAGTGCGGCAAACAGCGGTCGGCCGACCTCGTCGTCCGAGCGCTCGGCCAACGCGCCCGCCTCATGGTCATAGTGGGTGACGGCGGCGCGGTGCTGGCTGGCGAGGCAGCCCTTGATGCCAACGATCGCCAGGATCAGCACGAGCAATGCGCCGCCCGCTGCGACCGAGCGGCGCAGCATGAGCCGGTTGTGCTCGACACGGCTGGACCGCCGGCCGCGCGTGCCGGCCCTTCCGGCGCCGCGCGCGCGAGACGGCCGCGCGCGACGAGTGCCACCGCCGCGCTGTTTGGGGCCGGAGCGGCGTGCGGAGGCGCCGCGGCGTCCAGGGCCGGACCGCGACTGCTCATCCTCATCGACGAAGAAGGCCAAATGCCGCTCCCTCCGACAGCGAACGGGCAGTATGACGCGGCCTGGGCCGCGATGGTGGGCCGGTACGCTTGGGAGAGTCCACGCGCCCCCCCGTGCCTGGGCAGGGGCACCTCGCTGCGCACCGAATGTCAACCCCCGTGCACCGCACCCGCATAACCGCGCGGCGCGACGAGACCGCGCCGACCGTCGTTGACCACGGCAGCGCAGGCCATCCCCAGACAGCGCCAACGGTTGCCGACCACGGCAGCGGTCAGACCGCGCCGACCGTCGTGGATCGTCGGGCCGCAACCCACGAGCAGGACACGCTCGCCCACGCGCCCCTGGCGCACGGCGATCGGCTCGTGTTGGAGCGCTACCGCCTGCTGCGGCGCCTGGGCAGCGGCGGCCACGGCGCCGTCTGGCTGGCACGGGATGAGCGGCTCGGACGTGCCGTCGCGGTCAAGCTCATCCCCCGCGACGAGCGCACCAGCGGCCGCGCCCGCCGCGAGGCCGCGGCGAGCGCTCGCCTCAACCATCCAGGCATCGTGACCCTCTATGAGGCCGGCGAGGACGATCAAGCGGCCTATCTGGTCTCCGAGCTGGTCGACGGGCGCACGCTCGCGGCCGCGCTCGCCGCCGGCGAGCTGTCCGACGCGGCGATCGCGCGCATCGGCGTGCTGCTCTGTGACGCGCTCAGCCACGCGCATTGCCATGGCGTCGTCCACCGCGACGTCAAGCCCCAGAACGTGATCGTCCCGAGCGCGCCGGCCGCTGGCGCGGGAATCGCCAAGCTGACCGACTTCGGCGTCGCCGCCGTCGCCGACGACGAGGCGCTGACGCGCACCGGCGACATCATCGGCACATACGCCTACATGGCGCCCGAGCAGGCCGACGGCCGTCGTGCCGGCCGGGAGGCCGACCTCTACTCACTCGCGCTCGTGCTCTACGAAGCCCTTGCTGGCATCCATCCACAAAATGGCGTACGTGGGTGGCGCTCGGGCCGCGCGCCGTGCCCGCCGTTGCGCCGGGCGCGGCGCGATCTGCCGGGCGACCTGTGCCGCGCGATCGATCGCGCGCTCGCGCTCGAGCCACAGCGGCGCGGCACGCTGGCGGATCTGCGCGCCGCGCTGAGCGCGGCCGCGCCCCGGCTTGGCCAGATTCGCGGGACGGTGTCGCCCGCCCGCTTCGAGCGCTCGATCGCGGCGCGCCAGGCGGAGGCGGGCCTGCCGGACTTCGAGCTGAGCTCCGACGTCGCGAGCGGCCTGGAGCCTGGCGCGCCGGACTTCGGCCTGGTCCCCGACGGTCCGGGCCTCAGCCCAGGGACGGGCGTGCCGGGCGGCGTGGCGCCCGAATCGCCGGGGTCGCGGGTGGATCGCCTCAGCCGGGCCGCCATTCCGCGTCGCGCCGTGGCGGCGGCGGGCACGGCGCTGCTGGTCGGGCTCGCGACGCTGCTGCCCGGTCCCCATCCGCCCGTTGGCGCCGGCGCGCTCGTGCTGGTCGCCGCGGCGGCCGTCGCGCTGCTGCCGCGGCTGGGCTGGCTCGCCGCGGCGTTCGCCGCGCTCGGCTGGCTTGCCGCCAGCTCCCCGAGCCGCGGCGGGCTGGCGCTGGTCCTGGCTGCGGCGCTGCTCACCTGCCCGCTGCTGCGCCCGCGCGGCGGCTGGACCTGGTCGCTGCCCACGCTTGCGCCGCTGCTCGGGCTCGCCGGCCTCAGCGGGGCCTTCCCCGTGCTGGCCGGCTCGCTGCGCGGGCCGTGGAGCCGCGCGGCGCTCGGCGCGCTCGGCTACTGGTGGCTTGCGATCGCCGAGACGCTGCTCGGGCGCACGCTGTGGCTCGGACCGCCGCCGGCAACGCCGGCGCTCGGACGCTGGCAGGGCGCGCCGACGACCGCGATCGCCCACGTCCTGGCGCCGCTGGCCAGCTCCGGCCTGCTGATCGGCGCGGCGATCTGGGCCGTGGCCGCCGTGCTCTGGCCGCTCGCGATCCGCTCGCGCGCCCGCGCGCTCGTGTTGATCGGGGCGCTGACCTGGGCGCTGGCCTGCTGGCTGGCGAGCGATGCGCTTGGCGGGGCGCTGCACGGAGCCGGTCTCGCCGCCGGCGCCCGCGGCGCGCTGCTGGGACCCCTCGTCGGCGCGCTCGTCGGCGTACTGGCGGTCAGCGTGCGCCCGGTCGCTCCGGCAGCCGCCGTTGCGTAGCATGCCTCCGTGGCGGGCCACGGCCGATGAGCATGCTGAAGGGCTTCGAGAGCAGGATCGCGGGCCTCGTCGAAGGCGCGTTCGGACGCGCCTTTCGATCCGAGGTGCGGCCGGTGGAGATCGCCCGCAAGCTGGCGCGTGAGATGGAGGACCACCGCAGCGCCAGCCTCTCCCAGACCTACGTCCCCAATGAGTACGCCGTCTACCTCTCGCCCGGCGACCGCGAGCGGTTCGCCGCCTTCGAGGGCGCGCTGGTCGTCGAGCTCGGCGGGTACCTGCTCGAGCACGCTCGCCGGGAGGGCTTCGCGTTGCTCTCCAAGCCGGAGGTCAGCTTCCACACCGATGAGCGCCTGCGGCTGGGCGAGTTCGGCATCCAGGCCCAACTGGTCGAGCACCCCGACGAGCAGCCCGAGGACGAGCCGCTCGGGCGCCCACGCCGCCGCCCCGGCAGCACCTCTGTGTACTCGACGACCGACCGTCTGCGCGCTCCGCTCGAGGATCGGCGCCGCCCCGCGGCACGCAGCGCGCAGCTGACCGTCGGCGGTCGGCGGATTGCGGTCACCCCCGCGGGAGTGACGATCGGCCGCAGTCGTGACTGCGATGTCGTGCTGACGGATGAGAGCGCCTCCCGTCATCACGCCGAGATTCGTCGCGCCGGCGAGGAGTGGGTCGTGCGCGATCTCGGCTCCACCAACGGCGTGCGCGTCAATGGCCGGCGCATCCAGGGATCGCTGCGCCTGCACGCCGGCGACCGCCTCGAGCTGGGCGCGACCACGCTCGAGTTCGAGGCGAGCTGACGATGGCCCAGCCGGCCTCCGTGCTGATCAAGATCGGCTTCCTCGTCGTCCTGTATCTCTTCCTGCTGTGGGTCGCTCGCAGCGCCCTGCGCGACCTGCGTGAAAGCCGCGCCCCCTGGACCCCGGCGCCGGACGCGACCGGGATGTATCCGGCTGCCGCCGGCCTCGGCGCTCCAGTCGCCGACGGTCAGCACGGCCGCTGGCTGCGCGTCGAGCGCGGCCTGGGACTGCGCCCCGGGGAGCTGATCGACGTCGGCGATGGCGCGTTGCTCGGCCGCGACGGCGCCGCGCAGATCCGCCTCGAAGATCCCTACGCCTCGACCCGCCACGCCCGCATCGTCCGCGAGGGCGCCATCCTGATCGTGGAGGATCTCGGCTCGACCAACGGAACGTTCCTCAACGACGCGCCGCTGCAGGGACCGACGCCGCTCCACCCGGGCGACCGGCTGCGGATTGGCGAGACCGAGCTCACCTACGAGAGCTGACGTGCTGAGCGTCGTCGATCACTCCGAGCGGTCCGACACGGGCCTCGAGCGGCGCGACAACGAGGACGCCGCGTTCGTGCAGCTGCCGGTGTTCGTGGTCGCTGACGGAATGGGAGGCGCCCAGGCCGGCGGTGACGCGTCGCGGATGGCGGTGGAGGTCTTCCAGCGCGGGGTGCCCGATGAGGGCACGCCCGAGCAGCGCCTCGCCGCGCTCGTGCGCGAGGCCAACCGTCGCATCCACGATCGCGCCCGGGGCGACGAACGGCGGGCGGGGATGGGCACGACGCTCACCGCCGCCTACGTCGACGGGCGCGAGGTCTCCTTCGCGCACGTCGGCGACTCGCGCGCCTACCTCCTGCGCGACGGAGAGCTGACGCGCCTGACCCGTGACCACTCGCTCGTCGAGGAGCTGGTGCGCCGCGGCCGGTTGACGGAGGAGGAGGCCCAGGATCATCCCCAGCGCTCGATCATCACCCGCGCGCTGGGCCCCGAGCCCGAGGTCGAGGTCGACACGATCACCTACCCCGCTCGGGCCGGCGACGTCTTCCTGCTCTGCAGCGATGGACTGACCTCGATGGTGTCCGAGGCGCGCGTCGCGGAGATCCTGACCGATGCCGAGTCGATGGATCAGGCCGCGAGGGCCCTGATCGAGGAGGCCAACGCGGCCGGCGGACGCGACAACATCACCGTGGTCCTCTTCAGGCTCGACGACTCGCGCGCGCGCGCGCGCCCCTCCGCCGCCAAGCAAGCCCGCGCGGATGGCCGCCGGGCAGGAGCTCGCGCCGGCGCGGCCGGGTCCGTGCGGGCGCTGATCGGCAGGCGTCACCGGCTGCGCCGACGTGCGCTAGTGCCGCTGGTCGTTGTGGTGGTGCTGCTGGTGCTGTTGGCGGGCGGTGCCTGGCTTGCGATCCAGGCGGTGTACTTCGTCGGCACCGATCGAGCGGGCTTTGTGACGATCTTCCAGGGGGTCCCGTTCGACGGCCCGTTTGGACTGCATCTCTACAGCTCCTACTACGAGTCGCCAGTGCCGGCGTCGGACCTCAGCTCGGCGCGGCGGCACACGCTGCTCGATCACCACCTGCGCTCGCTGACGGATGCCTCCGATCTGGTGCGCAGGCTCGAGCTGGGGCAGCTCACTCAATGAGCGCTCGGGGCCGACGATGAACGCGGCGATCGTCAAGCTGTTCGGGCTGACGATGCTGCTGTTCGCGGTGCTCGCCGGCTTCACCTCCTGGTGGACGGTGTTCGGCGCCAGCTCGCTGCGCGACAACGTCGCCAACCGCCGTCCGCTGCTGGAGGCAGCGACGATCGATCGCGGGCCGATCCGCGCGGGTGACGGGACGCTGCTGGCCACCGACGTGCCGAACGGTGGCGGCACCTGGCGGCGCACGTATCCGCTTGCCAGCCTGTTCGGGCACGCGATCGGCTACGACTTCATCACGCTCGGCAGCAGCGCGCTCGAGCGCTACCGGGACGCCACCCTTACTGGCCGCACCGCCGGCGGGGTGAACTCGCTGCTGAGCCAGCTCAGCGGTCGCAAGCCGCGCGGTGACGAGGTCGACACGACGCTCGATCCGCGCGCCCAGCGCGCCGCCTACGCCGGGCTGGCTGGACGGCGTGGCGCGGTCATCGCGCTGGACCCGAGCACCGGCGCGATCAAGGTGATGGCGAGCGTGCCGACGTTCGACCCCAACCAGGTCGCCCAGGCGCGGCAATACCACGCGCTCGTGACCGATCCCAGCGCTCCGCTGCTGGACCGCGTCACCCAGTCCGGCTACCCGCCGGGCTCGACATTCAAGGTGGTGACCGCGGTGGCCGCCATCGACAGCGGCCTGTTCACGCCCAGCTCGACGCTCAACGGCGACTCGCCAAAGATCATCTCGGGGCGTCCGCTGTCCAATGACGGCAACGTCAGCTGGGGTAACATCGACCTCACGACCGCTTTGACCCATTCCGTCAACACGGTCTTTGCGCAGCTGGCGCTGCGCGTCGGGGGGGCGACGATGGCTCGCTACATGGAGCGCTTCGGCTTCTACGCCAAGCCGGCGATCGACGAGCCGCGCGACGAGCTGTTTGCCAGCGGCGAATACGGGCACGGACATTTGTTGACTCCCACCAGCGACCTGATCGATGTCGGCCGCATGGGGATCGGCCAGGACAAGCTGCTCGTGACACCCCTCCAGATGGCCGAGGTCGCCGCCGCCGTGGCGAACGGCGGAGTGCTGATGGCTCCGCAGCTGACCGCGCGGATCGTCGACCCCGATGGACGCGTGGTGCAGACGATCGCGCCGCGGGCGCTGGGGCGCGTGATGAAGCCCTCGACCGCCGCCGCGGTTACCGCGATGATGGCCAACGTGGTCAAGGAGGGCACCGGCACGGCCGCTCAGCTGCAGGGCATCGATGTCGCCGGCAAGACGGGCACGGCGCAGCTCAGCGGATCGCTCAACCAGGTCTGGTTCATCGCCTTCGCGCCAATCGTCCACCCCCGCTACGCGATCGCGGTGACGATCGAGCGCTCCCCTGGTCAGGGCGGGACCGTGGCCGCGCCGATCGCTCGTCAGGTGCTCCAGGCGCTGCTGGCGGGGCAGTGAGATGACCACCGGCCTCCCCGATGAGCCGACGGCGTGCCAGATGACGGGCGAGGCGCTGGCATGACGGAGGTCGAGATCGGCACGATCGTCGATGGGCGCTACCGCGTTGGCTCGCGGATCGGCTCGGGTGGGATGGCCGATGTCTATTGCGCCGAGGACCTGCAGCTCGGTCGCAACGTCGCGCTCAAGCTGCTGCACCGCCGGTTCGCGGCCGATGGCGAGTTCGTCGAGCGCTTCCGGCGCGAGGCCTCGGCCGCGGCGGGGCTGCAGCATCCCAACGTCGTCGGCGTCTACGACCGCGGCGAATGGGATGGCACCTCCTACATCGCGATGGAGTACCTGGAGGGGCGCTCGCTCAAGCAGCTGATCGAGGCCGAGGCTCCGCTCGATCCTGTGCGGGCGATCGACATCGCGATCCAGATCCTCAAGGCGGCGCGCTTCGCGCACAAGCGCGGCATCGTCCATCGTGACCTCAAGCCGCACAACGTGATCGTCGACGGCGAGGATCGCGTCAAGGTGACCGATTTCGGGATCGCCCGGGCGGGCGCGTCGGACATGACCCAGACCGGCTCGATCATGGGCACCGCCCAATACCTGTCACCCGAGCAGGCCCAGTCGCTGGCGGTCTCGGGCTCCTCGGACCTCTATTCGGTCGGCGTCGTCCTCTACGAGCTGCTGACCGGCCGCCTGCCCTTCGACGGCGACTCGGCCGTGGCGATCGCGCTCAAGCACGTGACCGAGTCGCCCGAGTCGCTGAGCGCCTACAACCCGGCGATCACGGTCGAGCTCGAGTCGGTCGTGTTGCAGGCGCTGCGCAAGGATCCCGCCGAGCGCTTCGCCGATGCCGACGAGTTCATCGCGGCGCTCGAGCACGCCCGCGAGCAGATCCTCGCGGGGGTCGCGAGCGGCCAGCAGACAGCGATCTTCGCCGCCCCGCCCGCGCTGGCGCAGCCGCCGCGAGCGCCGCGCGTGGCCCCCGTGCCGTTGGCCGGCAACGGCACGCTGCCGCCCGGCCTGATCGTCGATCCGGACGCGCCGCTCGACCCACCCGGCGCGCCTCCCCGTCGGCGCAGCCCGTGGCCCTGGGTCGTGCTGCTGGTGCTCCTGCTGATCGCCGCGGGGGCGGCGGCCTATGTGATCAGCCAGGCCGCCAACCGCGTCGTCCCCAATGTCGTCGGCCGCGACGCGCAGACCGCGGCGACGGTGCTCGAGAACGCCGGCTTTCACCCGCAGATCAACGACTTCACCAACCGCAGCGTGCCGACGGGCGAGGTGTTTCGCCAGGATCCCGCGGGCGGCAGCCGCGCCAGCAAGGGGTCGACCATCACCCTGAGCGTCTCGCAGGGCCCGGGCACCGCGACCGTCCCGGACGTCACCGGGCTGCCCGAGAACGACGCGCGCAAGGCGCTGGAGAGCGCCGGTTTCAAGGTCCGCGTGGTCCATCAGCCGTCGGCGACGGTGCCGGCCGGCCAGCCGGTCAACACCTCTCCACCGGCCAACATCTCAGCTCCGGCCGGCTCGCTCGTCGTGCTGTACATGTCGTCGGGCCCGCAGAAGGTGCCGGTGCCCGATGTCACCGGCCTGCCCAAGGACCAGGCGACCGCAACGCTGCAGGCCGCGGGGTTCAAGGTGATCGCGACCACGCAGGTGTCGTCACAGCCCGCCGGTACGGTGGTCAGCCAGAGCCCGGCGGGCAATCAGCAGGCTCCCAGCGGCTCGGCGGTGCAGATCGTCGTAGCCAAGGCGCTGCCGCAGGTGACGGTGCCGGATTTGACGGGCGACACGCAGAGCCAGGCCTCCGCCGCGCTCAGCGCCATCGGATTGAAGGCGAGCTTCACCAGCCATTCGGTCGCCGATCCAACCCAGAACGGCAAGGTGATCAACCAGCGACCCGCGGCCGGTCAGACGGTGGACAAGGGCTCGACCGTGGTCGTCGACATCGGCAGCTTCAACGGCAACCCGCCGGGCACGCCGGCGCCCCCACCGGCCTGAGCGACGGTGCCACCAACGCCGTCACCGGCCTGCGCGTGAAGCTCAGCCTCGCGCCAGCAGCGAGATCTGGGTGATTCGCGCCATGCCGGACGGCGGCAGCGCGCTGATCCAGACCAGGTAGTAGCGCAACCGCAGGCCCAGCGTGTCGAGCGCGAAGGTGGCCTGACGATGGTTGACGAGCTGGGTCTGGGAGACCTGGGTCCAGGCCGGATCGACCGGCGGCGCGTGCGGCGGCGAGCCCAGCGTCTGGCCGGGCAGCAGCGGCGGCGGTCCGGCTGGCGGCGGCCCTGCGGGGGCCGCGAAGATCGTCGCGGTCCAGCCGGGATCGGGCGTCTGGATCACCAGGCGCCTGGCCGCGACGCTCGGTTTGGCGTCGACGTAGATGCCGACGCCCGGCTTGTCGAGCGGACCGTGATAGTGCTCGGTCGACCAGTAGGTGTTGGGGTCTCCATCGACCGCGAAGCCCACCTGGCCGGGGTTCTCGCCATCGCCGCCGTAGGGGTCGAGATCGTGCGCCGCGGTCTGCGCAAGCGGCACGACGCGCAGGCCGCTCTGCGCATGGTTGACGCTGATCTCCGGCGCGATGCCGCGGTGGGTGTTGTCGGCCAACGCGATCAGGATCAACGCCACCACCGCAGCCATCAGCGACACCGCGGCTGCCAGACGGGCCGGATGGCGCGCGCGCACCGGCACGCGCCGCCGACGGCGCTCGGGCAGCGCTCGCAGCACCGCGGTCGCCTCGCCGGTCGTCGTCCCCGTTCGCCCGGCCTCGACGACCAGCGCGTCCTCGAGGTCGCTGGCCAGCTCACCGGCGTCGGCACAGCGCCGCGACAGCTCCTTGGCAGTGGCGCGATCGATCGCCGCCGCCAGCGACGCGCTGACGCCGGCGCGGTAGACCTGCACGTCGGGCAGCGGCTCGCGCACGTGCTTCATCGCGACCGTCACGGGGTTGTCGCCGCGGAATGGCACCTCGCCGACGAGCATCTCCCACAGCACGATCCCCAGCGAGTAGATGTCCGACTGGCCGGTGACCGGCTGTCCCAGCGCCTGCTCGGGCGAGACGTAGTCGGTCGTGCCGACCACGCGTCCGTCTGCGGTCAGCCCATGCTCGTCGAGCGTGCGGGCGATGCCGAAGTCGGTCACCTTGGCGCTGCCCTCCTCGTCGAGCAGCACGTTCTGGGGCTTGACGTCACGGTGCACGATGCCGCGGGCGTGGGCGTACTCGAGTGCGCGCGCGATCTCGATCGCGTAGGCGACCGCTTCATCGAGCGGTAGGCGCCCGAGGCGGCGGATGCGCTGCTTGAGCGTCTCGCCGGCGATCAGCTCGAGCACGATGTAGGGCTGTCCGTCGCCCTGGCAGGCGTCGATCACGCCGACGATGTGAGGATGCGAGAGCTGGGCCACCGCGCGGCCCTCCCGGCGGAAGCGCTCGAGCTGCTCGGAGTCCCCGGCGAACTCGCGGTGCATCAGCTTGATCGCGACGGCTCGCTCGAGGATGAGGTCGTAGGCCCTGTAGACGGTCGACATGCCGCCGGCGCCGATCTGCGCGTCGAGTCGATAGCGGCCGTCGAGCGCCACGCCGTCGAGCGCCGTCATCTGGTCCCGCCACCCTCGTTGCGGCGCGCTCCGACGCCCTGGTTGCCGCGCGCCGTGCGTGGCCCTGGCGCTCGCCCTCGCTCGCCCACTATCGTGCGCGCGTGGCGCCGATCGAGGTCCGCTACTACACCGATCCCGCGTGCGCGGCATCCTGGGGCCTCGAGCCCGTGCTGCGGCGGTTGGCGGTCGAGTTCGAGGGGCAGCTGCGCTGGCGCTATGTGATGGGCGGGCTGGCGCGCGAGTTCCCTGCGGCGCTGGCGATGATCGGCGATTGGCTCGCCGAGGCCGAGCGCAGCGCGATGCCGATCGACGCGCGCCTCTGGCTGGAGGCGGCGCCGACCTCCTCCTACCCGGCCTGCCTGGCGGTCGAGGCGGCGAGCGAGCAGGGCGCCTCGGCTCCGCTGCTGCGCGCCCTGCGGGAGGGGCTGCTGTGCCGCCGGCGCAAGCTCGACTCCGTCGATGCGCTGGTCGACGTGGCCCGCGGGGTTGGTGGCCTGGACGTCGGACGCTTCAGCGTCGATCTGCGCTCGCACGCGATCGTCGAGCTGCTCGGCGCTGACCTCGAGCGCGCCGCGGCGGTGCCGGAGCACGGCCGCGACGCGACCAGCGGGCGAGTGCTGCTGCCGTCGGTCGAACTGCTCGGCGCCGACGGCGAGTTGCACGGCCTCTACGGCGCTCAACCCTACGACGCCTATCGCGCCGCGGCGCTTGCGGCCGGCGCGCAGCCCAGCGGCACACAGCCGACGGTCGAGCAGGCCTTGAGCCACTTCGGGTGCCTCGCCACGGCCGAGGTCGCTGCGATCTGCGGTCTGCCTGGCCCCCGTGCGGCCGCGGAGCTGTGGCGGCTCGCCGTCGAGTGGCGCGTGCGTCCCGAGCGCCTCGGCACGGGGCATCTCTGGTCCGCGGCCTGAGCCTCGCTGCGACATCCGCACGATCCTCGGCAGCCTCCGCGTCCTCAGGGGGCGCTGCCCACGCTGGGTGCGCGTCGGGTCAGCCCCTCGGCATCGCCGAGCAGACCCAGCGGGGGGACGCTGATGCGCCCGGCGTCGGGGCTGACCTCGCCGATCACGGCGGCGCCTGGATGGTGGGCGGCGAGCAGCTCGACCGCGTCCTGCGCGCCGGCGGCCGGCACCACGCAGCAGAAGCCGCAGCCCATGTTGAAGACGCGATAGAGCTCGGCGTCCTCGACGCTGCCCAGCTCGCCGATCAGCGCGAACACCGGCGGCACGGGGAGCGGGGCGTCGATCCGCCAGCCGACGGCGGCGTTGAGCCGCAGCAGGTTGAGCAGGCCACCGCCGGTGATGTGGGCGAGCCCGTGCACGGGCGTCTGCGAGCCCAGCAGCTCCAGCACCGCGCGCACGTAGATCACCGTCGGCTCGAGCAGCACATCGGCTACGCTCGCGCCCCCGAGCGCGGCGGGCCGATCGCCGAGATCCAGGCCGCCGGCACGCAGCAGCGCGTGGCGGGCGAGCGTCAGCCCGTTGGCATGGACGCCCGCGGAGGGCAAGCCGATGATCGCGTCGCCGGGCTCGCAGTCCGCGCCTGTGACGATGCGATCCAGTGCAACCGTGCCGAAGCACGCCCCGGTGAGGTCGAAGCCGTACGGTGAGGGATGCCCGCGCACGAGCTCGGGCAGCTGGGCCAGCTCGCCGCCGGGGATCTCGATGCCCGCCGCCTCGGCGCCGACCTTCAGCCCGGCGGCGATGCCCGCGAGCATCTCGGCGTCGGGATGCTCGATCGCGAGGTAATCGACCAGTGCGATCGGCTCGGCGCCTACGCAGATGATGTCGTTGACGTTCATCGCCACGCAGTCGACGCCAACGGTGTCGAAGCGACGCGCCTGCTCGGCGACGATCACCTTCGTGCCAACGCCGTCGGTGCTGATCGCGATCCCGAGATTGGGAGCGACCTCGAGCACGCTGGCGTAATGCCCGGAGTCCAGCACCGAACGCGTGGCGCGACCGGGACGGATCGTCGCCAGCACCTCGACGAGGGCGTCGACGCCCCGTGCAGCGGCTGCGATGTCGACTCCTGCGGCGGCGTAGGCGTCGCTCATCGCCGTCCATTCTTGCGCAGCCTGCACACGGCAAGCGCCGCGAGCGCCAGGCGGTAGACGGCGTACGGCGCCAGCGGACGATCGTCGTCCAGGCGGGACATCAGCGGCAGGCAGGCGAGCGTCGAGGCGGCCGCTGCGACGCTGCCGACCGCGAACGGCGCCCCCAGCTCCGGCGGCAGCCCGTGCTGGCGCAGCCGCCAGCCCTTCAGCGCGCCGGCGCCGACGATCACCGGCAGGGCCAGCACGCGCGACAGGGCATTGGCGTCGCGCCGCGCGAAGCCGCGCCAGCGTGCCGCGGCCAGCGTCGCGCCGTTGCGTGAGATGCCCGGGGCGATCGCGCACGCCTGCGCGACCCCCAGCCAGAGCGCGTCGGCTGGGCCAGCGTCCGTGCAGCGACGCAGCCGCGGCCGACGGTCGGCAGCGAGCATCGCCAGCGACCCGGCCAGCAGGCCGGCCGCCACCGTCGCGGGCGTGCCGAGTCGCTGCTGCACTGGGCGCTCCAGCGCCCAGCCGATCATCGCGGCGGGAGCGAGCGCCAGTGCCAGCAGCGCGGCGCGGCGCAGATCCGGCTCGGTCGCTGTGTGCGGGTGCGGCGCCCCGTCCGCGGCGCCGAGGCCATTCCTGCCAGGCGACCGTGGCCTGGTGTACGGGCCGATCAGCAGCGCCGCCGCCGTGCCGAGGTGGAGCGCCACCTCGAAGGACTTGCGCAGCTCCGGATCGAGCTCGACGTAGGGCCAGCCCAGCAGCCACGGGATCAGCGCGACGTGGCCGGAGGAGGAGATCGGCAGCAGCTCGGCGGGCCCGTGCAGCAGGCCCAGCAGGGCGGCGTGGCGCGACGGCAGGCGGCCGGGCCGCGACGGCAGGCGGGCGAGCGGGGGGCGCGTCACTCAGGCCGACGGCACGTCGGCGGCGGCACGGCCGCTGCGCACTCGGCGCACGATCAGGTAGACGATGCCGGCCACGATCAGTGCCGCCATCACGTAATCGACATACGAGAGGGCGTGACGCCAGTGCGTCCAGCGCGATCCAACCTGCTCGCCGATGAAGCCCAGCAACAGGACCCACGGCACGCAGCCGGCGAGCGTCAGCGCGGAGAAGCGTCCGAGCGGCATCCGTGCCACGCCGACCGGCAGCGAGATGAACGTGCGCACGATCGGCAGCAGGCGCGTGAAGAAGACCGTCGCGGTTCCCCAGCGTTCGAACCAGCGCTCGGCGCGCTCGAGCTGATGGGCCGGTACGTGCAGCGGGCTCGCGGGCCGCTCGAGCAGCCCGATCCGGCCGTAATAGCCGATCGCATAGGCGATCCACGATCCGACCAGGTTGCCGGCCACGCCAGCGATCGTGATCGCGGCGAGCGAGTAGTGGTGGTTGGCGACGTTGAAGCCAGCGAACAGCATCGTCGCCTCGGAGGGGATCGGGATGCAGGCGCTCTCGGCCACCATCAGTACGAAGATCCCGGGCAGACCGATGTCGCGCACCACGTGGGTGACGAACGTGACCAGCGAATCGGTGATCGATGCAAGCACTGGCATTGGCGTCGCAGAAGGCTACCGATCGCGGTGGGTGCGCCGCCGAGCGGGATGGGTGGTCGCGGTGGGCGGACCGCCAAGCGGGTACGTGGTCGCGGTCACGTAGGGTGTGTCGATGCCCGTTCCGCTGTTCGACACCTGGACGCCGCTGCTGCCGCTGCTGCCGCGCGTACGCGAGCGCCTGATCGAGGTGGTCGATGCCGGCCGCTTCATCCTGGGACCCGAGGTCGCCGCGTTCGAGCAGGAGCTGGCCGCCTACGTCGGCGCCGACCACGCGATCGGCGTCGCGAACGGCACCGACGCGTTGACGATCGCGCTGCGGGCGATGGGCGTTGGCCCGGGGGACGACGTGGTCGTGCCGTCGTTCACCTTCTACGCCAGCGCTGAGGCGATCCCACCGACGGGCGCCCGGCCGGTCTTCTGCGATGTCGATCCGGTGACCTTCTGCGCCACCCCCGAGACCGTGCGCGCGGCGCTCACCAAGCGCACCAAGGCGGTCGTGGCGGTTCACCTGTTCGGCAACGTGGCGCCCGTGCGGGAGATCGCCGCGCTGGGCGTCCCGGTGCTGGAGGACGCGGCGCAGGCGCTCGGTGCCGCGGTCGACGGACAGCGCGTCGGCGCGCTCGGCACGGCGGCGACGTTCTCCTTCTTTCCCTCGAAGAACCTCGGCGCCTTCGGCGATGGCGGCGCGATCGTCACGGCCGACGAGGCGCTCGCCGAGCGCGTGCGGACGCTGCGCTTCCATGGCTCGCGCGACAAGATCACCTTCGAGCAGGTCGGCTACAACTCGCGCTTGGACGAGCTGCAGGCCGCGGTGTTGCGCGTGCTGCTGCCCGCGCTCGACGGCTGGGTGGCGGGTCGCCGGGCCGGCGCCGCGCACTACGCCGACGCCGGGCTTGGGAAGCTCGTCACGATCCCGCGCGCGCGCCCTGGCGTCGAGCCTGCGTGGCATCTGTATGTGGTCCGCCACGAGCGCGCCGAGCAGCTGATGCCCGCGCTGCTCGACGCGGGCATCGAGGTTCGCGCCTACTACCGTCCACCCGTTCACCGTCAGCCCGCGATGCGCGCCTATGGCGAGGGCATCGAGCTGCCGGTGACCGAGGAGGTCGCGCGTACGCACCTGGCGATCCCGATCAGCCCGGTGCTGACCGCTGCGCAGGCGCGCGAGGTCGTCGACGCCATTGCGGCGGCGCTGGGTGACGCGCGCGGGCCGGCCGGCGCCCGCGCGGCCGCCGCGGCACTCGACGCCGAGCGCTAGCCGCGCCGCCGTGCGCGTCTGGATCGATCTCACCAACAGCCCGCACGTGCTCGTGATGCGCCCCGTGATCGCGGCGCTGCGCGCGCAGGGCGCGACCGTGGAGATCACCGCGCGTGACTTTGCCCAGACGCTCGAGCTCTGCGCGCGCCTGGGCATCGACAACGAGCCGATCGGACACCACCGCGGTCGCCGGCTGCCGGCCAAGGCGCTGGGGTTGGTGGAGCGCTCGCGCGCGCTGATGCGCTGGGCACGCGGGCGGCGCTTCGACCTGGCGCTGGGGCACGGCTCCAACGATGTGACGGTCGCAGCGGCGGCGCTGCGGATCCCCTGCACCACGACGTTCGACTATGAATGGGCGGCCGTCCAGCACCACGTCAACTGCCGCCTGGCACAGGCCGTCGTGGTTCCCGAGACAATCCCGCCGCAGCGCCTCGCGCGCTACGGCGCGCGGGCCAAGCTGCACCGCTATGCGGGGCTCAAGGAGGAGTATTACCTCGCCGACTTCGAGCCCGATCCGGCGGTGCTGACCGAGCTCGCGCTCGACGTCGACGAGCCGATCGTCGTGGTCCGCACGCCGCCAGTCGTGTCGCTCTATCACCGCTTCGAGAACCCGCTCTTCGCGGCCGTGCTGGAGGGACTGCAGGGCTCGCAGGCGGTCGTGCTGCCGCGCACCACCGAGCAGCGCGAGGAGCTGCGCCGCGCGGGCGGCCTGATCGTTCCCGAGCGGGCGATCGACGCCCAGTCGCTGATCGCCTACGCCGACCTGGTCGTCTCGGCCGGTGGGACGATGAACCGCGAGGCGGTGGCGCTCGGCACGCCCGTGTTCAGCAGCTTCGAGGGACGCCTTGGGGCGGTCGACGAGCGGCTGATCGCCGAGGGACGCCTGCGCAAGCTCACCTCCCCGAGGCAGATCGAGCTGGCCAAGCGCGCGGCGCATGATCGTTCGCCGCGGGTGAGGCGCGATGTGCACGAGCTCGTGCAGCTGCTGTGCACTCCCGCCGCGCCCGGCGGGCGCTGAGCCCTAGAATGCCGCGGATGCGCCGACGGATCCGCTCGGCGACCCTTCCCGTCCATCGGCATTCCCTGCCCCTGTTCGTCGTGGACGTAGGGTTGGTCGCGCTTGCCTATTGGGGCGCTTTTCAGCTCCGCTTCGACAGCGGGGTGCCGGCGCGCTACGACCGCCTGCTCGACGGCACGTTGCCGTTCGTGCTGTGCGCCACCGCGGTGATCTTCATCGCATCGGGGCTGTACGGCAAGTGGTGGCGCTATCTCGGGCAGCGCGACTACGAGGCGGTGGTGCGCGCCGTCGCGGTCGCGACGCTGGTGCTGGTCGGCTTTGTGTCGATCGCGCATCCGGTCGAGGTCAGGACCTCCGGCGGGCTGGTCGCGGTGACGCCACCGGCGGGCGTGGTGATCCTGTTCTTGGTGCTGATGCTCGTGCTGCTCGGCGGGGCGCGCTTCGCGGTCCATGCGGTGCTCGATCGCCGGGTGCGCGGCGTGCGCGCGGCAAAGGGCGCGCGCGACGTGCTGATCGTCGGAGCCGGCGACGGCGGGCAGCTCGTCTTGCGCGAGATTGTCCGCAATCCGGGGTTGGGCTATCGGCCCGTCGGCTTTGCCGACGACGACCCGCGCAAGCGGGGAATGCGCTTGGCCGACGGCCTGCGCGTGCTCGGCCCGACCACCGAGCTGGCGCGGATCCTCGAGGAGGCCGCGCCCGACGAGGTGATCATCGCGATCCCCTCGGCGCCGGGCAGCCTGCGCGCGCGTGTGGTGTCCGCCTGCCGTGCGCGCGGGATCACCGTCAGCACGCTCCCAACCGTCTTCGAGCTGCTGCAGAGCGGCGCCAACCTGATGCGCCAGGTGCGTGAGATCCGCGTCGAGGACATCCTCGGCCGTGAGCCCGTGCGAATGGAGATCGAGCGCGTGGGCGCCTATCTGACCGGGCAGGTGGTGCTGGTGACCGGCGCGGGCGGTTCGATCGGGTCCGAGCTCTGCCGTCAGATCTCGCGCGTTGGCCCGAAGAAGCTGGTCCTGCTCGACCACGCCGAGGACAACCTGTTCGAGATCCTGCGCGAGCTCGAGGAGGACCGCCACGTGCGCATGGCGGTCGCCGTGCTCGCCGACTGCAAGGAGGAGGAGCGCGTCCGCGAGGTCTTCCAGGAGCATCGTCCCACCGTCGTCTTCCACGCCGCCGCCTACAAGCACGTCGGCCTGATGGAGGCAAACCCGGTCGAGGCGGTCCGCAACAACTCGCTTGCCACGAGGATCGTCGCGCGCGTGGCCGGCGCGACCGGTACGCGCCGGTTCGTGCTCGTATCCACCGACAAGGCGGTGTCGCCGGCGACGGTGATGGGCGCCTCCAAGGCGCTTGCCGAGTGGGCGGTCCAGGAGGCGGCGGCGCGCCATCCCAAGACCAAGTACGCGACCGTGCGCTTCGGCAACGTGCTCGGATCGTCCGGGTCCGTGGTGACGATCTTCCGTCGCCAGATCGCCAAGGGCGGCCCGGTCACCGTGACCGATCCCGCGATGACGCGCTACTTCATGACCGTGCCGGAGTCCGTGCAGCTGATCATCCGCTCCGGGTCGCTGGGCTCGGGTGGCGAGATCTTCGTGCTGGAGATGGGCGAGCCCGTCGCGATCGGCGACCTCGCGCGCGACATGATCCGTCTCTCCGGCCTGGAGCCCGAGCGCGACATCGCGATCGAGATCGTCGGTCGGCGCGCCGGCGAGAAGCTGCACGAGGAGCTCTTCAACCGCTACGAGCGCCCCCAGGCCACGCCGGCGGAGAAGATCCTGCTGGCCCAGAGCGAGCCGCTCGACCCCCGCTGGGTGGAGTCGACGTTCGACCAGGTCAACCTGCTCGTGCTCGAGGGCGACGCGGCCGGCCTGGCGGCCAAGGTCGGCGCGCTCGCCGCCGAGGTCGCCGAGCAGGCGGCGCTGCGCGCGACCGCGAACCGCCGCGGCGTCGGCAACGGTGGCGCAACGGATGAGGCCGTAGCGGGGGACGGCGGCGCAGCCGAGGGCAAGCGCGGCGCAGAGGTCCTGCGGACGCCCTCGTAAACTGCGGCGAGCCCGTATGGATCTGGTCCCCGGCCTCTCGATCTCGCACACGATTCAAACCGGCGGCGCCTACGCTGGGATTGCGGCGTTCGTCGGCCTCGCCGTGCTCGCGCTGCTCTATTTCACGCAGGCCCGTGAGCTGCGCCGCCTGCGCGACTGGGCGGGTCGCGCGCCTGAGCGGGCGCTGGAGGCCCAGGAGCGCGCCGCCCAGGCCGCCCAGCTGCGCGCGGCGCAGGCGGCTCAGGCGCGAGCGACCCAGGCGGTCGCACGCGCGGGTGCTGGCGCGGTGACGGGGGTGACCGGAGCGCGGCCCGTTGCCGCCACGCCGGCGATCGCCGGTGCGCCGGTCGCTGCGGGTGCGCCAGCAGGTGCGAACGCCGCCAGCTCGAGTGACGCGGGCGTCGAGGGCGGTCCCACCCCAGTCGTCGCGCCCGCTGCGGCGCCCGCGGGGGCGGCCGACGCGCCGACCGAGGTTGCGCCCGCTGCTTCAACCGGGGTTGTGCCCGCCACGGCGGTCCCGGCAGCCGCGCCCGCGAACACGAATGGACCGCCTCTGGAGCAGCCCGGACCGCCACGGGAGCGGCCCGGCGCTGGGCCAGCGGTTGGGATTCCACCGGCGCCCGCGCCGGCGACGGCGGCTGCCGCGGCGGGGCTCCGCACAGTCTCCCGGACGCTGCCGGTTACGGAGCCGTCCTCGCTGACAGGGGCTCCCGCGGATCCTGAGCCAGCGGCTCCCAAGGTTGCGCCGCCCAGCCCGTCATCCAGCGCCCCATCTGCTCCGACCGCATCGCCCGGGGTGCCGACCCCGTCGCCGGCGGGGCCGACCGCATCCCCGGCGGGGCCGACCGCATCGCCCGGGGTGCCGACCCCGTCGCCGGCGGGGCCGACCACATCGCCCGGCCCGGCGCCTCACCCACCGGCCCCCGACCCGGGGGCTCGACCGGCGGCGCCCCGCCCGCCGATCGTCCCCGCCTCGCAGGCGCAACGCGTCGCCACCTCCCCCGGTGGTGGTCTCGGCCCGGCGGTCCCCGCGACCGCCGCGGGCAGCGCCGCATCCGCGATCGCGCGCGCCGGCGCGCCGGGTGGGCGGAGCGCGGCGACGCGCCCAGCCGCCGCGGCGCGCTCTGCCGGTGCCGCGCGTCCACGACCTCCGGTGGCACCCACGCGACCACGCGGACAACAGCTCCCCGCCCCTGCCGAGCCCTGGCTCAAGCACCGCTCGACATGGTTGATCGCCGCGCTCGCCGTCGTCGTGCTGATCGCCGTGGTCGTCCTGCTCTCGTCGGGAGGGGGTGGATCCCACGCGACGTCCAACGCCGGCACCGGCGCGCCGCCGGCATCGTCCACGGGATCGCCCCCGCCGGCCGCAGCGGCGATCCAGCGTGGCAGCGTGACGGTCGCGGTGCTGAACGGCACGTCGGTCACGGGCGCCGCCGGACGGCTGGCAGACGACCTCATCAGCAAGGGCTTCAGGCGCGGCACGGTCGCCGACGCGGCAAACCAGACGATGACCACCTCCACCGTCCAGTACGCCGCCGGACAGCAGGCAGCGGCGCAGCTGGTGGCCCAGCTCGAGGGGATTCACAGCGTGGTGCCGCTCGACGCGGGCACGCAGGCGATCGTCTGCCCGTCGTCGCAGTCCTGTCCAAGCCACCTCGTCGTGATCACCCTCGGCAGCGACCGCGCTCGCTAGCGCCTGCGCATGAGCTTCCTCGAGCTACCGGCGCGCAGCGCCAAGCCGCGTCACGAGGGCATCACGCACGTCCTCGACAGCGGGCTGTCGATCGCCGAGGTCGATGGGCTGATCGAGGTCGCCGGGGCGGCGATCGATCTGGTGAAGCTCGGTTGGGGGACGGCTGTCGTGACCGGCAACCTGCGCCCCAAGCTCGCGCGCTACCGCGAGCACGGCATCGCCGTCGTGCTGGGCGGGACGCTCACCGAGGTCGCGATCGCGCAGCGCCGGGTCGACGAGCTGATCGGCTGGCTGCGCG
Organism: uncultured Solirubrobacterales bacterium; assembly: GCA_963795555.1. GTDB lineage: Bacteria > Actinomycetota > Thermoleophilia > Solirubrobacterales > Solirubrobacteraceae > CAWCHZ01. The sequence continues at coordinate 1,787,880 of CAWCHZ010000002.1, read as the reverse complement.
ACCTGGAGCTGCGCTACGTCGAGGTCTCCGATGGAACCATCGCGCTCGAGCGCTCCGACAAGCTCGCGCTGATCGAACGGCTCGCCGCGGAGTTCACCGTGCTGTCGGAGGTTGGCTCGAAGGACTCGACCGCCGAGATCACGCCTCCCTACCGCTACGTCGAGCAGATCCAGGAGGAGCTCCAGGCGGGTGCCTGGAAGGTGATCGCCGAGGGCCGCGAGAGCGGCACGGCCGGCATCTACCGCGCCGACGGCGAGGTGCGGATGGGCCTGATCAAGGAGATCGTCCATTCCATCGAGCCCGCCCGCATGCTCTTCGACGCACCGCGCAAGGATCAGCAGGTCTGGTTCCTGCGCCGTTTCGGACCCGACGTCAACCTCGGCAACATCGCCCCGCGCGACGTGCTCTCGCTCGAGACGCTGCGGCTCGGGCTGCGGTCCGACACCGTTGGCGCACTCGGCCCGGCCGACAGCCTCGACCGATGATCTGGCTGGCGCGGCACGGCGCCACGGACGACAACCTCGAGCCGGCTCGCGTCCAGGGACGTCGCGACGTCCCGCTCAACGAGCTTGGTCGCCAGCAGGCGCGCGGGCTTGCCGAGCGCGTGGCGTCGCTGCATTTTGAGGCGCTGTACACGAGCCCGTTGACGCGGGCAGCCCAGACCGCCGAGATCGTCGGCCGGCGCCTGGGGCTCGAGCCGATCGCCGATGAGCGCCTGGCGGAGTCCGATCGCGGCAGCTGGGAGGGGCTGCGCTGGAGCGAGATAGCGGCGCGCGACGAGGCGCGCTACGCGGCGTGGCGCGCCCCGGACGAGCTGTTCCGCTTCCCGGGCGGCGAGTCGCTAGGCGAGCACCAGCAGCGCGTGACGGCCGCGCTGGCGGACATCCGGGCAGGAGCCCCGCTGCCGGCGTTGGTGATCTGCCATGGGGGCAGCATCCGCGTTGCGCTCTGCCACGCGCGCGGACGAGGGCTGGCCGCGTTTCACGAGTGGGATGTCCCCAACGGGGCGCTGATCACGCTGTGACGCGGTTCGCGCAAGCCGTGTTCGCGCTGCTTGCCTGCGCCACGATCGGTGGCTTTGCGATCGCCCAGCGCCTCAAGCAGGCCGCGCCGGTGGTCTCGCGCGTCGGCGTGAGCACGCACGTGTTTTCGCCGCATGCTGCGCCGCCGCTGAACGAGACCGTGGTGCACTTCGAGCTGCAGCGCAGCGACGACGTCACCGTCGTGGTGATCGACGCCGCCGACGAGGTGGTGCAGCGCCTCGTCGTCAACCGACGTGAGCCGGCGGGCTGCCGGATGTTCTTCGGCTGGCGCGGTCGCACCGAGGGCGGCAGCTTGGCGTCGCCCGGGACATACCGCTTCCAGGTTGGGCTGCGCTTCCAGTCGCGGGCGATCGTGCTGCCGTCCGTCGTGAGGCTGATCAGCGGACAACCGCCGCGCTCAGCAGCGCTGCCAGCGCCACCGCGGCCCTACTGCCCGAGGTCGCATCCGTGAGCGTGAGCGAGACCCCGCCCGATGCCCCCAAGGCGCCTTCAGCAAGCGAGCGCCCGTGATCGTCACCGCGACAGCGCTCGGTCATGACCTGCAGAAGGCTGGGGTGATTGCCGCCGCGATCCTCGCCGCGCTGGCGACGCTGGCCCCCGCGCCACGGCTGCGCGGGCTGACGGCGCTGACGGCGCTGCTGCTGACGCCGGTGCTGCTGATCGCCAGCATCTGGGGCAGCGCGCAGCTGCAGCCATTGCGTCGGCATCCACTGCTGGCGGCGGCGGCGATCGCGCTGGGGCTCTGCTTGATGGTCGGCGGGGCGGCGCTGCTGCGCCGTCGGCCGGCGCTGTTTGCGCTCGCGGTTGCCGCGACGCTGCCGTTCCGCATCCCGGTCGCGTCCGGTGGCACCACCGCGAATCTGCTGGTGCCGCTCTACTTCGTGATCGGTGCGGGCACGCTGGCGGCCGCGATCGACGCGCTGCGCGGCGCGCCAGCGGGCCTCGGTCGCGAGGCCGCTCGTCACTGGCGCGCGCTGGAGCTGGCGCTGATGGCGTTCATCGTCCTCTATGCCGTGCAGTCGGTCTACTCGAGCGACGCGCAGAAGGCGCTGCAGCAGGTCGTCTTCTTCTACGTCCCGTTCGCGCTCATGTTCGCCGTGCTGATCCGGCTCGAGTGGCCATCGCGGCTGCCGCAGCGCTGCATGGTCGTCCTCGTCGCCCTGGCGCTGATCTTCGTCGCGATCGGCTTCTACGAGTACGCGACGCGGACTGTGCTGCTCAGCCCGAAGGTGCTGGCGCTCAACCAGACCGAGTCCTACTTCCGCGTCAACTCCGTCTTCTTCGACCCCAACATCTACGGGCGCTTCCTCGCGCTGGTGATGATCGCCGTCTGCACCGGGCTGCTCTGGAGCGCCGAGCGCCGCGCGACGCGCCTGGCGGCCGCTGTGCTCGCGCTGCTCTGGGCCGGGCTGCTGTTGACCCTGTCCGAGTCGAGCTTCGCCGCGCTGCTGGCCGGCCTGGTGGTGCTGGCGGCGCTGCGCTGGAGCGTCCGGGCGACGGCGCTCGTCACCGCGCTGCTGGCGGTCGCGGCGACCGTCGTGGTGCTGGCGCTGCCCAATGTCACGCACATCCACCTGCACAGCTCCGCATCCGCCAACGCCTCGACGAGCGGTCGCCTCGCGCTGGTCAAGGGCGGGCTCGCGCTGTTCGCGCAGCGTCCGCTCCAGGGCTACGGCTCGGGCTCGTTCTCGGTCGAGTACCGCAATCACCATCACGGCGGCGGAGCGCTCGCGACCACCACCTCGCACACGATCCCGGTGACCGTGGCGGCCGAGCAGGGGATCATCGGGCTGATCCCCTACCTGATGCTGCTCGGCGCACTGCTTCTGCGCCTGCGCGGCGCGGCGCCATCGCCACTGCGCGCGGCGCTTGCCGCGGCGCTCGTCGGGCTGGTCGTTCACACCCTCTTCTATGCCGCTTTCCTGGAGGACCCCTTCAGCTGGGCGCTGATCGCCCTGACGGCGACGCTGCCGGGCCTGCCGACAACGCCGGGCGCCGCGCTGCGCATCCGCCGGCGCCTCCAGCCCGTCTGATCGTCGTGGCGGCGATCGCCGTCGTCACGCCGCTTGCTTGCGCGCGACGAGCCGGCGACGTCAGCGCCGCGCCGCGAGCGCCACGCCGTCCCCGATCGGCGTGATCGTGGTCGACAGCAACGGGTGGCTGAGCAGCTGCTCGTTGAACTCGCGCGCAGTCGCCACCTGCTGGTCCGACCAGTGCCCATCGCCATGGCCCTCCGCCACGGTGCCCGACATCAGCACGTTGTCGACGACGAGCAGGCCGCCCGTGCGCAGCATCGGCACCAGCTGCGCGAGGTAGTCGCCGTACTCGATCTTGGTGCCGTCGATGAACGCCAGGTCGAATGGGCCCGTGAGCTCGCGCAGGCCCTCGCGGGCATCCTGATGATGCAGCTGCACCAGCTCGAGCACGCCGGCCCTGGCCAGATAGTCGCGCGCGGCCGCCAGCCGTTGCTCATCGATGTCGAAGGTCACGATCGTTCCGTCGGGGGGCAGCGCGCGAGCGATGTAGAGCGTCGAGACGCCGATCGCGGTGCCGATCTCGAGCACTCGGCGCGCCCCGGTCGCGGCGGTGAGCACGTGCAGCAGCGCGCCGGTCGGCGGGACGACGATCGGAATCCCGTCGCGCGCCGCGTGGTGCTCCATCGCGGCGAGCACATCGTCGGGCTCGGCGCGTAGCGACTCGAGATAGCGCTCCACTGCCTCGGTGACGATCATCGCAGCGACTGCATCTTGCATCGGACCCGGCCGCGCGCCGCTCTGGCCCACGGCCGGCGACAGCATCTCACAGCCGGTGGTCGGCTGCCCCGAGCGCTAGCGTCTGGCGCCGTGTACGGCTACCTCAAGCGGCTCGTCAGCGCCGGCGCGGCATACCAGCTGTCGGACATCGTCTCCAAGCTGGTCGCGCTGGGCCTGTTGCCGCTCTACACGCGCTATCTGCGTCCGGCCGACTACGGCGTCGCGGAGCTGCTGCTGACCAGCGTGATCCTGGTCTCGATCGTCCTGCGCTTCGGGGTCGGCGAGGCATTCGTGCGCTTCTACTACAGCGACCACGACGCCGTCCGCCGCATTCGCAGCGCACGCACGACGAGCGGCGCGGTCCTCGCCAGCACGACGCTTGCCGCGCTCGTCTGCCTGGCGGTCGCAGGCCCGCTGTCGCGGCTGCTGCTCGGCTATCGCGACGCGACGCTGCTGGCGATCGCGATCCTCGGGCTGTGGGCGTTCACCAACCTCGAGGTCGCCTACGCGCTGTTGCGCGTCGATGAGCGTCGGCGCGCCTATGCGACCGCGTCGCTGATAAACGTCGTGCTGACGATCGCCGCGACGGTTGTGCTGGTCGTCGTGTTGCACCAGCGCGCGCGCGGTCTGCTGCTGGGCAACTTCGGCGCCTCGGCGGTGGTGCTGCTCGGGCTCTGGTGGATGCTGCGCGAGCGCCTGGGGATCGCGCCCCGGCGGATCTGCCTGCGCGATCTGCCGGCGATGCTGCGCTTCGGGCTGCCAACCGTGCCCGCCGAGGTCTCCGTGTACCTGCTCAACGTGATCGATCGCTTCTATCTGTTCCACACGCGTGGCCAGGGCGCCGCGGCAGCCGGGCTCTACTCGCTCGCGGTCAAGCTCGCGGCGGTCGTGGTGTTCACGGTGCGCGCCTTCCAGTACGCCTGGCCACCGCTAGCCTACTCGGTCAGCGACGACGACGAGGCCGCGCGGCTCTACTCCCTTGTGGCCACCTATTACGTGCTCGGGACGGGCATGATCGTCGCCGCCGTCACGCTGCTCGGTCGCTGGGTCATCCGCCTGTTCGCCGCGCCGGCCTTCCACGGCGCCTACCGAGCACTGCCCTGGGTTGCGCTCGGATGGGCGCTCTACGGGCTGTTCCTCGTCTTCGTAGTCATGGCGGGGCGGGCGCGCGTGACCTCGCGCAACTTCCCGGCGGCGCTTGCTGGCGTGGTTGCCAACGTGGTGCTGCTGGTGGTCCTGGTGCCGCCGCTGGGCATCGCCGGCGCGGGGCTCGCGCTCTGCGGCGCGTACGTGACGATCATCGCGCTGATGTACGCGCTCACCCGTGGCCTGTTTCGGGTCGGCTTCCAGTGGATGCGGCTGCTGCGCATCGTCGTGGTGATCGGCGGAGTCACCGCGCTGGTCGAGGTCGGCGTGCCTGGCCATGGGGCCGTCGGCCTGGTTGTGCGAGTGGCGGCGCTGCTGGCGATGCTGCCGCTGCTCGCCTTGACGGGGTTCCTGGAGCCGCGCGAGTGGGCGCGCCTGCGCGCGCTGCGTCGCCGCGGCCGGCCGGCGCCGGCGGCCTAGCGTTCCGAGTGGTCGTCGCGGCGGCGCGGCTGCTGGCTGGCAACGGCGGCAGACGCGCGTGCCCGGTTGAACGCCTCGGCCGCCTCGCGCAGGCCCTCGCCGCGCTCGGGTCGCAGGCTGGCGCGCACGTGCAGCCAATAGCGCCGCGGATCGTGCCCGGGCAGGGCCGTCGCGGCCAGCGCACGCTCGGCATACGCGCAGGCGGTCAGCCAGCGCACGGCGCGCGCCGCGGAGCGGGAATGGTGCTTGCGCATGTAGCGGTCGCGGTTGCGGGCGAGCTCGATGATGCGCCGCTCGGGCGCCGCGCCGGTCGCCAGCTGCTCGTGGTGGATCGCCCGCGCGGCCGGCACGTGCAGGGTGCGCCAACCGGCCAGCGCGAGCCGCTTGCAGAAGTCGACCTCATCGGAGTAGACGAAGAACGCCTCATCGAGCCAGCCGACCTGCTCGGCGGCCTGCCGGCGCACGAGCATCGCCGAGGACTGCGTCCAGTCCACCGCGCGAAGCGCCCCCCACCGCTCTGCACGACCAGCCGGCGATGCAGCGCCAGCGCGCTTGCCAACGCGCTGCGCCAGCCGGGGAAGCGCCACGCGCACGGCGTTGGCCGTCCGTCCGGCGACAGCAGCTGCGCGCCGGCCACGGCGGCCTCGGGGTGCCCTGACAGCGCCGTGTGCAGAGCGCTCGTCGCGCCCGCGCAGAGCTCGGCATCCTCGTTGAGCAGCAGCGCGAAGCGTCCGCTCGCCCGCTCGAGCAGCAGCGAGTCGCTTGCGGCCTTGCCCTGCCGCGAGGTCAGCGCGATCACGCTCGCCCGGACCGGATGCGCCCTCGCCGCCTCGACCGAGCCGTCCTGCGACGCGTTGTCGACGACCAACACCTCCGTGTCGAACGCGAGCTGGGCGCGCTCGCGGGCGATCGCGTCGAGGCAGCGCAGCAGCAGCTCGCGCTGGCTCGTGTTGACCACGCAATAGGAGACCTCGATCGCCACCGTTCGTGATGATGCCGATCGTGCCCGCGCTCCGCTCACGTCGGCCCGCGCTCCGCCCAGGCCAACCCGCGCTCCGCTCACGCCGGCTCGGCGCCGGCGCAGCGCTGCTCGCCGTCACGACGCTCACGGCGACGGCGCTCGTGGCATGCGGCTCCGCTGCCAGCCCGGCGCACCACACTGGCGCGGCGTCCGGCGCGACCGCGGGCACGGCGCTGCCGATCCACCTCGCAAGCCCGGCCGTGTCGGGCCAGCGCCAGCTGGCGCGCGCGTTCACCTGCGATGGCGCCGATCGCTCGCCACCGCTGATCTGGGCCGGCGTGCCCGCCGGGACCGCCGAGCTGGGTCTGGTGATGAGCGATCAGACCTCGATCTTCGGCGCCCGCCTGCAGTGGCTCGTCTACGGGATCCCGCCTACCGCCCGCACGCTCCCGGCCGGTCGCCTGCCGCCCGGCGCGCACGTCGCGCGCAACGACCTCGGCCGGCGCGGCTACAGCGGCCCCTGCCCGCCGCACGGCACGACGCACGTCTACGAGATCGTCCTCTACGCCCTGGCTCGTCCGCTGTCCCCTGCTCAGGCCGCAAGCCCGGCCCGCGTGCGTACCGCCTTCGCGCGCTATGCGATCGCTCGCGGCACGCTCGCCGCGAGCTATCGCCGCGCTGGGGCGTCGACCAGCTGGCGAAACGTCCCAGGGCGCTAGCCCACGCTCGAGCTCAACCGGCGGAACAGGTGGATGCGCCCCACCGGCGTGAAGCCCAGGCGCTGATAGATCAGCTTGGGCCAGTCGTCCTCATCGGCGACGATGAACGTTGGATCGTCGCCGGCGGCGCGCGCCGCGGCGAGCGCCCGTGCCACCACCGCGGTCGCCAGCCCGCGGCCGCGGTGCTCGGCGAGGGTGATCACATCCTCGATCTGACCGGCTCCCCCGAGCTCGATCAGCTTGCAGGTGCTGACGGGCTTGCCGTGGACGCAGCCGGCGAAGTGGCGAACCGCGACGGCCTGGTCGATCAGCTCGTCGTAGGCGAGCAGCTGGCGCAGGACCGCCTCTCCCAACGGGGCAAGCTCGCGCTGGAAGGTCTGCTGGCGCAGCGGTCGCAGCGCGGCGCCGGACAGCTCGACGACGTCCGCGGGCGCCACCCGGGTTGCCTCGCGGCCATCTTCGCCGCGGTCCGCATGGATCATCACCACGCGGCGGACCACCGACCAGCCGAGCGCCCGGAAGCCCGGCGCCAGCCGGTCTCCCAGCGAGCGCTCGTCGACCATGACATGGCGATGCGCGAGGCCAACCGCGCGCTGCGCGCGCCCCGCCTCGGCCGCGAGCGCGACGGCGTCGATCGACGGCTGCGCGCGCTCCACCCGCAACAGGTTGAGATCCCAGACCGCCGGCAGGCGCGGATTCCAGAGCTGCGTGCCGGATGGTGTCCGCTCGCGTCGCACCGCGCTGCGATCCTGGACCGCGTGGATCAGCTCGATCGCCCGCGCGAGGTCGTTTGAGCTCACCTGGTGAATACTGCCGGCCGATGCAGGTCCAGGTCGTGGATCCATCCGCGTATACGCCGCCGTATGACCACGCGCTCTGCGCCGCGCTGGCGGCGCAGGGAGTCGGCGTCGAGCTGGTGACCAGCGGCTTTGCCTACGGGCCGACGCCCAGCCCCGCCGGCTACGCCGTTCGCGAGCTGTTCTACCGCCGCTCGCTCGGCGCGCCCGGCTCACGCCTGCGCCTGGTCGGCAAGCTCGCCCAGCATCTGCCCGACATGATGCGCCTGCGCGCGCACGCCGCGGCTGCGGACGTCATCCACTTCCAGTGGCTGGCCGTGCAACAGCTCGACTGGCTGCTGCTGCCGGGCGGCCGGCCGCTCGTGCTGACCGCTCACGACGTGCTCCCGCGCGAGCCGCGCCCCGGCCAGCTCGCCGCCCAGCGTCGCCTCTACGCGCGCATGGATGCGGTCGTCGTCCATTCCGCCGCGGGCCGGTGGCGCCTGACCGAGGCGCTGGGCGTGGATCCCGCGAAGGTCGAGGTGATACCCCATGGCGTCTTCGACTATCTGGTCAGGCTGCAGGACACGCGCCCGCTTGCACCGGAGCTGGCCGCGGTGCGCGGTCCCGTGGTGCTCTGCTTCGGCCTGCTGCGCCCCTACAAGGGCATCGACGTGCTGCTCGAAGCCTGGCGCGGCATCGCGGGTGCCGAGCTGTGGATCGTCGGTCGGCCGCGGATGGCGCTCGAGCCGCTAAGGGAGCTCGCCTCGCCGGGTGTGCGCTTCGTGCCGCGATTCATCTCCGACCCCGAGATCCCGGCCCTCTTCAGGCGTGCTGACCTCGTCGTCCTGCCCTATCGCGAGATCGACCAGTCAGGGGTGCTGGCGACCGCGCTGGCGTTCGGCAAGCCACTGCTGCTGACGGATGTCGGCGGCTTTCCGGAGATCGCCGCGCTGGGGGCCGCGACGCTGGTGCCCCCGGGCGATCCGGTGGCGCTGCACGACGAGCTCGCGCGCCTGCTCGCCGACGACGCCGCGCGCGTGGAGCTGTCACGTGCCGCCACGGCGGCAGCGCAGGGCCCGCTGTCCTGGCCGGCCCTGGCCCGGCGCACGATCGCGCTGTATGAGCGCCTGCTGACGCAGCGGGCTGGAGGATCGCCGGCGTCGGCTGCTGGAGAATCCCGACGGTGACCCGGGCGTTGGAGATCATCTTGTGGTGGGCGCTCGGCCTGCTCGCCTACGCCCAGCTCGGCTATCCGCTGCTGCTCGCAGCGCTGGCCCGCCTGGGCCGACGCCAGCCAGCACGGGCCAAGCCCGCTCCGTCACAGCCGCCGCTGGCCCAACCCCCCGTAGCGCAGCTGCCGGGGGACGACTCCGCCGCGTCGCAGCCGCCGCGCGTCTCGCTGATCGTAGCCGCCTACGCCGAGGAGGCGGTGATCGCCAACAAGGTCTCCAATTCGCTTGCGCTTGACTACCCGCGCGAGCGCCTGGAGCTGATCGTGGCCTGCGACGGCTCACCCGACCGCACAGCCGAGCGGGCGCGCGCAGCGGGCGCCGATCTGGTCCTGGAGCTGCCGCGGGCGGGCAAGGTACGTGCCCAGGACGCAGCAGTGGCACGCGCCGGCGGCGACATCGTCGCCTTCTCCGATGCCAACGCACAGCTCGAGCCCGACGCGCTGGTGGCGCTGGTCGCGCCGTTCGCTGATCCGGCGATCGGCTACGTCTGCGGGCAGGTGCGCTTCGTCGGCGGCAACGGGACCAACCAGGAGGGCCTCTACTGGCGCTATGAGATGGCGCTGCGCATGCTGGAGTCGCGGCTGGCCTCCGTGACGGGCGGCAACGGTGCGCTCTACGCGACGCGCCGCGAGTCCTACCTGGTCGTCGACCCGATCATGGGCCACGACCTCTCGTTTCCGTTCAACATGGTCAAGCGCGGCTGGCGTGCGGTCTACGCTGCCGACGCACGCGCGGTCGAGAAGATGGCCCCGTCGATCGAAGGCGAGCTGGCCCGCAAGCGGCGGATGATGAGCCACACCTGGCCGATCGTCCTGCGCGGCGGAATGCTCTCGCCGCGCGGCTATCCCCCCTTGTATGCCTTGATGATCTTCTCCCACCGCGTGCTGCGCTACGGCAGCCCGTTCCTGCACGCCATCGCGCTGGCGGTCAACATCGCGCTGCTCGGCCACGGTGGGGTGTTCGTGGCGCTGCTGGCGCTGCAGGTCGCGCTGCTGCTGGGCGCGCTGCTGGCGCGGGCGGTTCGCCTGCGACCACTGCTGATCGCCCGCTACTACGTGCTGACGACGGCCTCACCCGCGCTCGGGCTCTGGGACTGGCTGCGCCACGGCACGACGGCCGGCTGGGAGGCCCCGGAGGGAACGCGGTGAGCACGACCGATCAGGCGGCGGGCGGGCATCCCCGGGCCACGCTGCGTGCCCGCGCCGGGCGGCTCGCCTATCCCGTCGTCAAGCGAGCGCTCGACGTGCTCGTGGCGCTGGTCGTGCTGGTCGCGCTGGCGCCGCTCTGGGCGCTGATCTGCCTGCTGATCCGCCTGGAGTCCCCGGGGCATCCGATCTATCGCCAGCGACGGGTGGGACGTGGCGGGCGCCCGTTCGACATCTACAAGCTGCGCACGATGGTTGCGGGGGCCGAGCTGATCGGTGCCGGGCTGGCGATCCAGGAGGGCGACGAGCGCGTCACGCGGGTCGGCGGGCTGCTGCGCCGCTGCTCGTTGGACGAGATCCCCAACCTCGTCAACGTGCTGCGCGGGGAGATGTCGCTGGTCGGGCCCCGCCCGACGATCCAGATCCAGGTCGACCGGTACTCCGAGCGCCAGCGGCGGCGGCTGCTCGTACGGCCTGGCATGACCGGCTGGGCCCAGATCCAGGGGCGTGCTGCGCTGCCTTGGAGCGAGCGCATCGAGCTCGACCTCTGGTACATCGAGCACCGCTCGCTGGCCCTGGACCTGCGCATCCTGGCGCGCACGTTGAGCCTCGTGCTCAGCGGCCAGGGCCTCTACAAGGGCGCGACCGGCGGGTGGGGGCGATGAGCCCCCCGGCGATCCTGTTGACGGGCGTCGGCAAGCGCTATGACATCGTCGCGGCGTTCGCCCGGCACACGCGCGTGGTGGCGGTGGACCCCAACCCGCTCGCGCCCGCGCAGTATGCCGCCAGCGTGCGCGCCGCCGTGCCGCCGATCGAGGACCCCGGCTACGTGCCAGCGCTCGTCGAGCTCTGCCAGCGCCACGGCGTCGGCGCGGTGATCCCGCTGACCGATCTCGACATCGAGCTGCTCGCCGAAGCATGGGTGGCCGGGCTGCTGCCGGCGCTCGTGCCCGAGCCGGCGATCGCGCGCGCGACCTATGACAAGTACGAGACCCATCTGCTGCTGGGGCGTCTCGGGCTGCCGTCGCCACCGACCGTGCTGCCGGGCGAGCCGCCCGACGCCTATCCGGTGGTCGTCAAGCCCCGCCGCGGGTCGGGCGCGCGCTCGATCCACCCCGCCCGCGATGCCGCGCAGGCCGCCTTCTTCGTCGACTACGTCGAGGAGCCGGTGATGATCCAGCGGCTGATGGATGGGCCGGAGTTCTCGGTCGACGTGCTCGGCGATCTTGCCGGACGCTGCCTGAACGCGATCCCCCGGACGATGATCGAGTCGCGCGGCGGGGAGTCGATCAAGGGCACGGTGATCGACGATGTCGAGCTGATCGAGCTCGGACGGTCGGTGGCCGAGGCGCTCGGCGTGCGCGGCCCCTGCACGGTCCAGGCGTTTCGCGACCGTGAGCTGGGACTGCGCATCACCGACGTCAACACGCGCTTCGGCGGCGCCTTCCCGGCGCCGATGTATGCCGCCCGGCCGGGGCGCAGCTACCCCGAGCTGATCGTGCGAATGGCGGCCGGCGAGCACATCGAGCCGCACGTCGGCGACCTGCGGGCCGGAATCACGTTCACGCGCTACTACTGGCAGCTCGAGCTCGACGAGCAGCTGCAGCCGACCGGGCGCGACATCGTCGCCGGCGGCCCACCGGGGCCGCGCTAGCCGTGGCACGCCAGCCGCGCTAGCGTTAGCGCGTCCAGCCGCCCCGCACGAGGAGATCCAGGTAGCCAAGCCGCCACCACGCTCACTGGCCCACAAGGTGGTCGCGATCACCGGCGGTGCGCGGGGTATCGGCCGCGCGACGGCCGCCGCGCTGGTTGGGGAGGGCGCCCGCGTGGCGATCGGCGACCTCGATCTGGCGCGGGCCAAGGCGACGGCTGTCGAGCTCGACGGAGCCGTCCTGGCGCTCGAGCTCGACGTGACCGATCGCGCGTCGTTCGAGCGCTTTCTCGAGGAGGTCGAGCGCCAGCTCGGCCCGCTCGACGTCCTGGTCAACAACGCTGGGATCATGCCGGTCGGTCCGTTTCTCGACGAGGACGATGCCAGCACCGCGCGCCAGATCGACATCAACCTCAACGGGGTGATCCTCGGCATGAAGCTGGCGCTTGCGCGAATGCTGCCGCGCCGCAGCGGTCAGATCGTCAACTTGGCCTCGATGGCCGGCAAGGTCGGCTTTCCGGGGATCGCGACCTACTCGGCCACCAAGCATGCGGTCGCGGGGCTCAGCGAGGCCGTGCGCGCGGAGGTGATCGATCAGGGGATCGAGATCGCGATCGTCATGCCGGGCGTCGTGAACACCGAGCTGGGCGCGGGCCTGGTCGAGGCGCGTGGGGTGCGCAACAGCGAGCCCGGCGATGTGGCGACGGCGATCGTGGAGGCGTTGCGCAGCGGGCGCGTGGACGTCTTCGTGCCCCCCCGACTGGCGGGGCTGGCGGCGCTGAGCGCGGTGCTGCCGCGCAATCTGCTCGATTGGCTCAACCGCCTCTTCAAGACCGACCAGATCGCCTGGCGCGCGGACCGCGACAAGCGAGCCGACTACGAGCAGCGCGCCGCTCGCAGCGCGCCACGCGGGCGCTGAGCCGGGGTGGGCGATCCCGGCCGCCAGGGCGGCACTGAGCCCCGCGGGCGCGTCTCAGCGCCTCAGGTTCTCGAGCACCGCGATCAGCATCCCGGCGCGCGGTCCGGCGACGATGTGCAGCTCACGCCCGGCAGGGCTCCAGGCGATCAGGTCGAGCGCCTGCAGGCGCTCGAGCAGATAGCTGAGGATCCGCGCCTGCGCTGGAGCGACCGGCGTCGCGAGATCGAATGCGTAGCCCGTTGTCTCGAGCGTGTAGGCCGCTGGGCGGCGCACCAGCTGGGCGTAGCGAAGGTCATAGCTCGCACGCTCGAGCGTGATCGGGGGGCCAGCGGCGAGCGCGCGCACGCCGCTGGCTAGGTAGACGAGCACCCCCAGCGCGGTTGGTCGCAGCGTCATGTACGACGAACGCGGCTGCCCGAGCTGTCCAGCAAGCGCGCCGAGCTCATCGCCATAGGCGAATCCCAGGCGCTGGGGACGTTGCGGGAGGGTCAGCAGCAGGCCGTTGGCGCGGGCGCGAGCGAGCTGCGCCGGCGTCGCGAACACCCGCGTGCGACGGGGTGGTCGCAGCACCTGCTCGGCCGACGGCGCCGCCGTCTGCAACGCGATCAGCTGCCGCAGCTGAGCCCGATCGGTGGCGTAGAGCCGGAGGACCGCCGTGGCCGCGAGCGCGCGCCAGTAGAAGCTGGCCGGGCCGGAGCCCAGCGCTTGCAGCAGCGTGAACGTGCGCGGGTGCTGCAGCGGCGTGCAGCCGAAGTACAGCGCGGCGTAGGTGATGCGGTCCCTGGCGACCGCGGGAGCCAGCGCTGCGTTCGCGCCGAGGTCCGCGTAGTGGCGCACGATCACGTCCATGCGTGCAACGCCGATCCCGTACGCGGCGAGCGCCAGGTCCTCGCGTCCATAGCGCCGGCGTACCGAGGCCAGCCGCCGCCCCGCCGCCTCGAGCGCGGGCCGGGGATGCGGTGAGCGGCCGATCCCGTTCAGATAGGCGATCGCCTCGAGATCGCCGCTGGGGACCCCCGAGCTGACGGCGATGCGGTCGATCGCCGGACGCAGCGCGAGCGTCGCGCGGGCATCGGCGATGACCCCGCCAGCGGCGTGCACGTAGACGTCGTGGCTGAAGCCCGCCGTCGCCAGCTCGGTGTAGGAGGACGTCAGCGAGGCGCTGAACGCGAAGGGGTCGAAGCTGTTGAAGTCGTTGGTCCCGCCGGGGATCAGTCGCCGCTGGGGTTGGTCGCTGCCCAAAGTCGTCAGCGAGAGGGCGATCAGCACGGCCACGGTGACCGCGCCGGCGATCAGCAGCGCCCAGCGCGGCGCGGCCGGCTCGTCGTCGGCCGGCGATTGGGCGCTGGCCATGCGACGGACGTTGGCCATGCGACGGACGTTGGCCATGCGACAAACGCTGACAGACGGTCCCTGCCGGCGTCGACGCGCTGCGCTAGCGTCGCGTCATGCGCGTGCTGACCGTCTCCGAGCTCGAGCATGGACGACCGCTGACGCTCGAGGAAGATCTGCTGATCGCGGCTGACAACGCGCTCGTACTGCCGAGCCTGCCCAGCGGGGCATTCGAGCTGATCTACATCGATCCGCCGTTCAACACCGGCCGCCCGCAACGGCGTGCCACGATCGCGGTCACGCGCGACGAGCGCAACGGCGATCGTGCGGGCTTTGCGGGGCAGCGCTATCGCTCGCGGCTGCTGTCGTCGCTGGCCTACGAGGACGCATATGGGGACTACCTGGGCTTCCTGGGCCCGCGGCTCGAGCAGGCGCGGCGTCTGCTGGCCGCAGAGGGCACGCTCTACTTCCACATCGACTATCGCGAGGCGCACTACTGCAAGCTGCTGCTCGACGAGATCTTCGGTCGCGACTGCTTCCTCAACGAGATCGTCTGGGCCTATGACTACGGCGCCCGTTCGCGCCGCCGCTGGCCCGCCAAGCACGACACGATCCTGGTCTACGTGCGCGATCCACGTTGCTATCACTTCGACGCCGGGGCGGTCGACCGCGAGCCATACATGGCGCCGGGGCTGGTAACGCCGGAGAAGGCCGCCCGGGGCAAGCTGCCGACCGACGTGTGGTGGCACACGATCGTGCCGACCAACGGCAGCGAGAAGACCGGCTATCCGACGCAGAAGCCCGAGGGCATCGTCCGCCGGATGGTCACCGCCTCGACGCGCCCCGGAGACTGGTGCCTGGACTTCTTCGCGGGATCCGGGACGCTGGGCGCGGTCTGTCGCAGCCTGGACCGGCGCTTCGTGCTGATCGACGACAACTCCGAGGCGATTGCCGTGGCCACGCGGCGGCTCGGCGACGCAGGGCGCGCTGGACGCGTCTGAGCCGCTCGGACTGCGACTCGGGGGCGTGGCCCCGTAACCTCTTGCCTGGAATCGATCATCTGTCCATGTCTGCGCGCCGGGCTCAAGCACACGGCCTGGCCGGATCGCCGATGGCGCCGGCGGCCACACCGTGACTAAGCTCCGCGTGCGGCGACTCGGGAGGACCCGCATGGAAGCCGGGCTTCGCCCTTCCCAGGCATGTCGAATCTCACGGTGCACGGATGCGCCGTACCGCCCGCCGGGCGCCCGAGCCGGTATCAACGGCTCGGGCGCCGTCGCGGCTTCCGTCGCTGCGTGCGGAGCAGCTGCGGATCCCAACGACGGCGCGGGCGATGGAGCTAGCCGGACTCGAACCGGCGACCTCCTGGGTGCGATCCAGGCGCTCTCCCAACTGAGCTATAGCCCCACGTCGCGACAGCGCGTGCGTGGCGCGCCAGCCGCAGGAAGTCTACTGCGCTCGCGCGGGCCGCTCGGGGTCCGGTTGGCGGTGGCGTGATGAGCTTCCGTCGGCGCGTCCTGATCTTCTTCGCGGCGCTCGTGCTGCTGCCGCTGATCGCGGTGGCGATCGCCGTGTTCGGCCTGATCTCCTCGAGCGCCAACGGCCACGCGGACGCCAAGCTCGCCGAAGCGCAGGTCGTCGCGAGCGGGCTGCTGCAGGATGCGGTCAGTCGGGCCGGGCCGTCGGCAACGACGATCGGCACCGACCCCGCGCTGCTGGCGGCGCTGCGGTCACATGCCGAGGCCGCCATCGCTCGCCGCGCGGTCGAGCTGCTGCACAGCACGGGTGCCGTGCGCGTGCGCCTGGCCATGCCCTTCGGCGCGGTCGTGGACGTTGGCGCCCCCAGCGGGATCGCTCCAGCCAGTCGTGAGCTGGTCGACGCCAGCGGCACTCGCCTGGCGCGACTGGACGTATCGGTGGACGGAGCGGCCGACTACGCCGACGAGGTGCGGCGCGTGACCGGCATGGACGCCGTCGTGCGTCGTGCCGGGGCGACGCTCGCCGCGACGATCCCCGTTGGCGGGAGCTCGCTGCCGCGGCTGGGCGACGTGACGGTCGGTGGCCGACGCTACCGCGCCGCGAGCTTCAGCGCGGCCGACTTCGGCGCGCCCGCGGCGGTGTCGGTGCTCTACGACACGCGCGCCGCGGGCTCGTCGACCACCACCAAGCGATTGATCGCGGCGGCGCTGATGCTCGCCTTCCTGGCGCTCGCGGCGTTCTTCGCCCTGGAGCTCTGGCGGGCGCTGCGCGCCCAGGTGTCGCGCTTCGCGGAGGTGGCGCGGCGGCTGGGACGGGGCGACTTCAGCGGACGCCTGCCGACGGACGGGCCGCGAGAGTTCGCCGACCTCGGTCGCGAGCTCAACCGCATGATCGCCGGCCTGGAGGGTCGGATGCGCGGCCGCGACGCCGAGCGCACGCGGTTGGAGGATGCGATCCGCCGCATCGGCCGCTCGTTCGGCGCCAATCTCGATCGCGATGCCCTATTGGAGATCGTGCTGCGCACGGCCGTCGACGGCGTCGATGCGGCCTGCGGTCGCGCGCTCGTGCGCGAGGAGCTCCAGCTGCCGCTGACCGAGCGCGGTCGCGTTGGCGATCTCACGCAGTACGAGCGCGCGCTCAGTTCGGCCGAGACGAGCGCCCGTCGCACCCTGCGCCCGGCCGAGGTCGAGGACGACGCGATCAGCGCGCTCGCCTTCCCGCTCACCTCCACCGACGCCGCCGATGGGATCCTCGGCCTGATCTCGATCGCCCGGCCCGGCGACCCCTTCAGCGCTCCCGAGCGCGAGCTCTTCTACTACCTGGCCGGCCAGGCGGCGATCTCGATCGAGAACGTCAACCTGCACGAGCAGGTCCAGCGCCAGGCGATCACCGACGAGCTCACCGGCCTCTTCAATCACCGCCACTTCCAGGACGCGATCGGCCTGGAGATCGAGCGCGCGCGGCGCTTTGGCCAGCCGCTGGCCCTGGTGATGCTCGATCTCGACAACTTCAAGCAGATCAATGACTCCTGGGGTCACCAGCAGGGCGACGTCGTGCTGCGCGAGGCCGCGGCGGTCGTGCGCGCCTGCTGTCGCGAGATCGACGAGCCGGCCCGCTACGGCGGCGAGGAGCTGGCGGTGATCCTGCTCCAGACCGATCTGCGCGGCGGACACCGGATCGCCGAGCGCATCCGCCGCGCGCTGGAGCGGGCGGAGATCCCCCGCCTGCGCGGCAAGGGGGCGCTGCGCGTGACGGCGAGCGTCGGCGTGGCCGCCTTCCCCGAGTCCGCGAGCGACGCCGAGTCGCTGATCGCCGCCGCCGACAGCGCGCTCTATGCGGCCAAGCGCGCAGGCAAGAACCGGACGATGCGGGCCGCTGCGCAGCCGGCCAACCCGGTCCGGTCGGAGTAGGCTTAGCGGCTGCCATGGGTCTGCTGGAAGACGCCATCCGCGAGCACCTCGACCTGATGCGACGGACGGGCAGCAATCCAGCCGAGATCGCCCGCATGGAGCACGAGGCGCTCGGGCCGCCGCAGGCGATTGGTGCCACCGCGCGGCCTGCCGCGCCGGAGGTGGAGGAGCATCCGGCCGAGGATTTGACCCGCGCGCAGGACCCGCTCGCGGGCGAGCATCCGCTGCCGAGCGAGGACGCCCTCGCCGGCGAGCATCCGTTGGAGGGCGAGGATGCCCTCGCCGTGGAGCATCCGTTGGAGGGCGGGGCGGCGACGCCGCCGGGCCTGGAGCACGAGCCCGACGAGCAGGCTGTCCAGCACACGCCCGAGGAGGAGTCTCACCACCAGCTTGCTCCTCACGTAGACGAGCACCACGGCGACCCGGGGGATGAGGATGGCGACGAGCCGGGGGACGAGCACGGCGAGCCGCGCCGACGCTGGTTTCGCCGCGGCCGCGACGAGCGCTGAGGCTGGTTCGCCGAACGTGCGCGGTCGGCGCCAGCTGCGCCGTGGGACGCCCGTGGACGCCCGTATGAACTTGGATCGGAATGCTGCGGGTCGCCGAGCGGGCGACCGACATCTGACCCAGGCGGCAGCCGCGCCGCCGACCGGTCGCCTGCGCGGGCTTTAGGCGACCTCCTTGCCTCCGAGTGCAAGCCTTGGAGGGCAAGAACGTCGCGAGAGCGCCCCCGAGGGGCGCTCTCGTGCGTTTGCGCGACCGCGACCGCCGCACGCGCGCGCCGGACCTGCCTCAGCGCCGCGCCGGACCTGCCTCAGCGCCGCGCCGGCACACGGCGACCCGGCCCGCCGGCTTGGCGGGCTGTGCCACGCTGTGGCATGGCGGCGTCGCCTCAGCCGCGCTGGTGGACGATTCGGCCCGCCCACAATCGCAAGCCGGCCACCTACCGCTGCCCGCTCTGCGGCGGCTACCTACCAGCGCTCAGCGAGCACACGCTGATCGCGCCGGAGGGCGACCTCAGCCGCCGCCGCCACGCCCACACGGCCTGCGTCATGGCCGCCCGCCGTCGCGGGCGACTCCCAACGCGCGACGAATGGCAGCAGACCCAGCCGCGCCGTCCGCGCCGCTGGCGCTGGCTCTGGCGGCGCTAACGCCGCGCTCGCGCGCCGGCGGGCGTGGCCGGCGAGCCCGGCGTGCCGGCTAGCATTCGGCCCCTGGGGCCATAGCTCAGTTGGGAGAGCGCCTGCTTTGCAAGCAGGAGGTCGCCGGTTCGATCCCGGCTGGCTCCACTTCGGGAAGTCCCTGCACCGGGGCGCTTCCGACGAGGCTGCGCGAGTTCCTCGCCGCCGGGCTCGTCGACCATCTGCATGTCGGGCAGGTCCCGATCCTGCTCGGCCGTGGCGTCCGGCTGTGGGACGGTCTGGAGGCGCTGGGGGAGCAGTACGACGTGGAGGCGGTGTCGACGCCGAGCGGCGTCACCCATCTGACCTTCACCCGATGAGGGTCGGGTCAGGCAGCGTTGGGTAGCCGGCGGGTGCCGATGTGGTCGCACCGCCCGAGCGCTCTACCACGAATTGCTGGGGCAGCGCCAGGCTCCTCGCCGGCGGACCAGGCAGGCGCCGGTCGCTACCGTGCTGGCATGAGTTCCCACGCGCCTTCGCTGCCCGTTCTGGAGCCGGCGGGCAGGACTCGCTTGCTGTTGGTCCGCCGTGCCAAGCTGCTCTCCTGGGCGAGCCTCGCGTGGATGACCGTCGAGGGAACGGTCGGCGTGATCGCCGGCCTTGTGGCGGGCAGCGTCGCGTTGACGGGGTTCGGTTTGGACTCGGTGATCGAGGGCGCCGCGAGCGTCATCGTGATCTGGCGCTTTACGGGAGGCCGCGAGCATTCCGAGGCAGCCGAGCAGCGAGCGCACAAGCTCGTCGGCGTGAGCTTCTTCCTGCTTGCCCCATACATCGCGGTGGACGCGATCCTCACGCTGGCTGGCAACTCGCATCCCGAGACGAGCTGGGTGGGCGTCGCCCTCGCGGTCGCAAGCGTCATCTTCATGCCGCTGCTGGGCAGCGCAAAGGCGAGCCTCGGAGCGAGGCTGGCCTCCTCCGCGACCGCCGGCGAGGGCGCGCAGAACATGTTGTGCGCGTACATGGCTGGCGGTGTGCTCGTCGGTCTGCTCGCCAACGCGCTGCTCGGCTGGTGGTGGCTTGACCCGGCGATCGCCCTGGGGATCGCCGCCCTGGCGGTGCAGGAGGGACGCGAGGCGTGGGCCGGCGAGGTCTGCGCCGACTGTACGCCCGTCGGCTTTGAGTCACGCGCCGACTGCGGTGGCAGGACCTGCAGCTAGACGCCGGGGAACTCCAATCCGCACGCTCGCTGTCGATGTGGGCGACAAGGCGAGCGAGTCAGCGCCGGTGCGTCGAGCGCTGGTGTGTGATACCTGCCCGCAGCCTATGAGAGCGAGCAGCCCGCCCGCCGCCAGCAGCGCGCCGCCGCGACGGATCGTCGTCGGCTTCACCCGGACGCGCTGGACGCGAAGGAACCACACGGTCCCGGCGAGACAGAGGATGCTCGCCACGTAGAAGTTCAAGCGCAGGCCGAGGATGCGGTGGGCGGGGTCGACGCGCAGCAGCTCCTCGCCGATCCGCGCGAAGGAGTAGCCGGCGACATAGAGCGCGAACAGGCCCGGTGCGCGTACGCGCCGATGGCGATCGAGCCAGACGAGCGCGCCGGCGAGCAGCAGGTTCCAGATCAGCTCGTAGAGAAACGTCGGGTGGAAGGTCGCGTATTGCGCGTATCCGGCGGGCCGGTGCGCCGGGCTGATTTCTAGCGCCCACGGGAGCGTCGTGGGACCGCCGAACAGCTCCTGGTTGAAGTAGTTGCCGACCCGGCCGATCGCCTGCGCGACGAGCAGCGCCGGCGCGGCCGCATCGAGGAACGCGGGAATGTTCGCGCCGCGTCGGCGCAGCACCCACAGTCCGGCGAGCGCGCCGGCTGCGATGCCGCCCCATATCCCCAGGCCGCCTTTCCAGACGGCGAACGGTCCCCACCAGTGCGGCGGCACTTCGCTCCAGCTCGTCGCCAGGAAGTAGATCCGCCCGCCGATGATCCCGGCCGGGAAGCCCCACAGCGCGACCTCGTAGACGAGCTCGCGCTCGCCGCCTCTGGCTTCCCAGCGGCGCACGGTGATGGCGACGGCGGCGAGCACCGCGACGACGTAGGCCAAGCCGTAGGCGTGGATGAAGAAGGGGCCGAGGTGGAGCCCGTTGCTCGACGGGCTAGGGAGAAACGCGAACATCACGGCCGATCCTAGACGCCGCGCCCGCCCTGGCGACGCCGACGAGCGGCGCCGGACGGTGCCATCGGACGACGCATAGAATTGGATGCGGGAGTGTGCAGGTGGCGTTGGTCGCGGTGCGTGACGCTTGCCGGGTGCGGAGGCAGCTCAGCGAGCCCGAAGTTTGGTCCGGTGCTCGCGCCGAATGAAACGCTGCCGGCTCGTCTTGACGTGAAGATCCCAGTTCCGTCCCAAGTCCGGGTCCCGCCGTCGTACACGTTGAAGAACTCGCTCGGGCAGCGGGTCAGCTTGTCGCAGTTCAGGGGCAAGGCAGCCGTTTCATTCGCGCTGCGAGCCCACAAGGTCTCCCTGCGCCGTCGCGGCCCGCTGCTGGTATCGATGTGGCCGGCGCTCGAACGCGTCACGGCAGTCTGTTGAGCAGAAGAAGTACGCGCCGCCCATGTAATCGGAACGCAGCGCCTTTACCCGATCGACCTTCATGTCGCACACCGGGTCCGTCACCCCTCGACGCTGGGTGAGCCAGAACAGCACGCCGAAGATCACGAGCCCAAGGATGTTCAGGAACAGCTTGTAGTTGACGGTGATCGTGCCGAAGATGTCCCCACGAGACGGCCGCGGCCCGGTGGGTATCAGCCCCGCGGCGCTGAACAGCCCATCCACGATCAGGGCCGCGAGCACCATCGTCACGAACATCAGCGCCACGATCCGAAGCGCGAATCTGGTGCCGTAGTACTTGCGGTAGATCGCGATGATCGGTAGCACGATCAGGTCGGCGAACAGGAACGCGAGCACGCCGGCGAAGCTGATCCCGCCCGACCACAGCACTGCCGCGAGTGGCACGTTGCCGACCGAGCAGACGAACGACAGCACCGCGATGATCGGCCCGACGATCACGTTCTCCACTGCGCCCAGCGTCCCGCCCGTGCTCTTGAGGAACAGGCCGTTGAAGAAGCCGTTGCCGAGTTGCGCGATGAACCCGGCCAGCAAGAAGCCGACCGTGATCTCCTTCCACAGCATCTGCCAGTCGCCGCGGAAGTTGTGCGCGACATCAGACCACGCCGAAATCGAGGTCAGACGTTGCCGCCAGGTCATCTGCTCGCCGGCCACGTGGTGCTGGTGGCCCGTGGCAGCCTTCTGGGCGTGCTCGCGCGCCTGTGCCTCCAGCCGCGGCGAGACGAACAGCCGCAGCAGCACGGCCATCAAGGCGATCATCGCCAGGCCGCCGACGTACTCGGCGAGCGTGAACTGCCAGCCGATCAACACCCACAAGACCAAGCCGAGCTCCCACACGAGGTTCGTGGAGGCGAACTGGAACGCGAGCACGGTCGCCGCGGATGCACCCTTCTGAAACAGGCTCTTGGCGATCGCGATAGCGGCATACGAGCACGAGCTCGACGCCGCGCCGAGGCCGGTCGCGAACGCGACCGTCCTGGGGCTCGAGCCCGACAGCGCGGACTCGATGCGGTCGCGCGGGACCCACGCCTGCACGATCCCACTGATCACGATGCCGAGCACGAGCGCCCACCACACCCCCCAGGCCATCAGGAAGGCGTCCTTGAACCCGTCAGCGATCGTCGTCAATCCACCCATGCCGACACTATACCCCTCCCCCGTAGTAGTATAGTCGGTGCTAATGGCGACGATGACTTCCCAACCACCCGCTGGCAAGGGCTACCAGGCGAGCAAGGACCAGTTGCTCGACCGCTTGGCTCGCATCAAGGGTCAGGTCGGCGGCATCGAGCGGATGGTGGGAGAGGACCGCTACTGCATCGACGTTCTCACGCAGATATCGGCTGTCCAGGCTGCGCTGGATAAGGTCGCCCTGGGCCTGCTCGACGGGCATGCCCGCACGTGCGTCCTCGGCGCCGAGGCAGAGCTTCAAGAGGAGCGCGCCGCAGAGCTGATGGCCGCCGTCGGCCGGCTCATGCGCCGCGGCTGAACGCGACCTGATCTCGATGAGCGAACGCCCCACCCAGCTACACCGACTCGCCGACGGACAGCTCTCCACGAGACGCCGTGCCGCCGCTCAGCAACATGAAGTTTTGCGACGGGCAACGAACGCTTGAGCAGGTCGTGAGGAACCTGCTAAACCATCAAAGCCACCAGCTCGACGCACTCAAAGCCGCCCCGCCTAACAACGTCAGAGCCCGCAACGATCGCGGCGACGATCACGGGCGTCGGGCCGTCCCGAGGATGTGCGGGTCGGGTGGAATGAACGCTGCGGGGCTGAACGGGAAGCGCTCGCAGCTCTCGATCTGAAAGCCGGCCCGGGCGATCCCGGCCCTCGTGTCGCGCGCCAGGTGGCAGCCGCCGGAGACGTGCGGCCAGAATGTCGCGTCGGCGAAGCGCTGGTAGCGCGCCTCCCACTTGCGCTCGGCCACGACGTGCTCGTAGAAGCGCAACTCGCCGCCCGGCCGGATCACGCGGAACAGCTCGGCGAGCGCCTGCTGCTGGTCCGGGACCGTGCAGAGCACGAGCGCGGCGACTCCGGCGTCGAAGCTCTGATCGTCGCCCGGCAGGTTCCCGCCCACGCCATCGCGCACCGAGATCGGTATGCGTGCGTGTTCTGCCGCTCGCAGTGCGAGCTCGCGCAGGTAGTGCTCGGGCTCCACCGCGACCACTTCGCTGACGGTGCTCGGGTAGTGGGAGAAGTTGGCGCCGCTGCCCGCCCCGACCTCGATCACCCGGCCGCTAAGGCCTTCGAGCATTCGGCGTCGGTGCTCGGCGCCACCGCGGCGCTCGGCCATCTGCGCAATGCGCTGATACACGCGCGCGAACACCGGGTGGCGTACTGCATAATCGGTGGCTGCGTCGATCACGCTGATCTCCTGTCGCTTGGTTCCGTCACCACCAGTGCGATCCCGACAACGAGCGCGAGCAGTCCGAGCGCGGTCGACACGGAGCGGAAGCTAGCTGCGCGGCGAGTCGGCGAGTCGAGGATCCGCTCCGCGCCACCAAGCAAAGCCTGAATAGATGAGCGGCTATGCAGCTATTATGCTCGGTGTGAGTCACGGAAGTCTGCGGAGCGCCGACCAACTCGACGTCCACTTCGCGGGTGCCGTGGCCGACACGATGCAGGCTCTCGCCGCTCCCAGCCGCGTGCGAATCCTCGGTCGCCTGCGTGCCGGAGCTCTCAGCGTCAACCAGCTCGCCACGGCGGTCGGGATGGAGCCCTCCGCGGTCTCGCACCAGCTGCGGCTGTTGCGTCATCTCGGGTTCGTCGTAGGTCGGCGCGAGGGCCGCCGGATCGTCTACGACCTCCATGACGACCACGTCGCGCACCTGCTCGAGGAGGCGATCTCGCACGTCGAGCACGTGCAGCTCGGACTCGCCGCTCGCACGGAGTCACGCCGCCAGGACGCTGTTACGGCCGCATGAGCCGAGCGACAAGGACGGCGCCCAACGTGCCGCGGGGAGGTCACGATCACGATCACGCTCACGGGGAGCACTGTCACAGCCATGGCCTCGTTGATCCCTCGATCAAGCGCTCGCGCGCCGGCCTGCGGGTTGTCGCCGCGTCACTCGGCCTCCTCGCAGTAACCGCGATCGCGCAGGCCGCGATCTACATCGCGACAGACAGCATCGCGCTGCTCGCTGACCTCATCCACAACGCGGGTGATGCGCTCACCGCCATTCCCCTGGGCGCCGCGTTTCTGTTGCGCTCAGAGCGCGCCGAGCGTGCCGCCGGCGTCGCCGTGGTGGTCACGATCCTCGCGAGCGCGATCACCGCTGCCGGCTTTGCTATCGCGCGCATCATCAGCCCGCTTCAGCCCAAGCACTTGCTAGCGCTAGCGCTGGCGGGAGCGATCGGCGTGATCGGCAACGCGATCGCCGCTCGCGTGAGGATCGCCTGGGGACAGCGCTTGGACAGCCCGGCGCTCATAGCAGATGGAAACCATGCCCGTTCAGACGCGATCGTGTCGGCCGGCGTCATCATCAGCGCTTGCGCGGTCGCGCTCGGCGCGCCCGTCGCTGACCCGGTCATCGGTCTGCTGATCACCGGCCTGATCCTGCGGATCACTTGGCAGAGCTGGGGAACCGTCCGCGGCCGGGACCACGTGCGCTGAGTCATCGACTCCCACGGCTGCTGATCGCCGTGGAGGGTCCGCAGAGTGGCGAACAGGCGCCCAATGGGCTTGACCAGTTGCGTGGTGTCCAGCTGGCGGTCAGCCAGCTGAACGCGCACGGCGGATCCTGGGACGGCCGCAGGGCCGGCGTCTTCGCTGTCGACGACGCAGGCGATGTGGCCAACGCAGCGGCGGCGGAGGGCAGTTGGTCGTGAAGGGCATTCGCTTCCTGATCGGCCCGTACAACTCGTCGGCTGGGATCGTGAACCTTGCGATGTACCGCAGCAGCCACGTGCTGCCGCTGTGGATGACCTCTCGCGATGAGACGGCGGGCGCGGGTGCGACCGTCCAGCCGATGAACAGCCAGATTCGTCATCGCGCCATAGCACGGCGGCCCATTTGCCTGCGGGAATTCGTGCCGAGGGCACCGCAGGTAAACGATTATCCGATGCCGGGGCGGGGGCCGGTGACAGTGCGCTCATCAGCATGGCCGGCTCGGCCAGCGCAGCCACGCCCTGCTCTGAGATACCGACCGTTTACGGGATTCCACCCTGGGGCTTTCATACGGGGCCGTTCACGGGGACGAGCAGCTTCGCCAAGGGCCACGGGAACATCAACCTCCAAGCGAACACGGTCTCGGGAGTTATCTGCCAGCAGGATCGGGACGGTGTGATCATCCTGGGCGGGATGGGCGAGCTGGGTGTCGGCCGCGGGCAGATCGAGCTGCTCGCCGCGCTGTTCCACGCCGATGCGCCCAACGACGTGGCGCCGAGCGCATACAACCAGGACGACCCCAGCGGCGGCCTGCCGGCCAGCCCGCTGGCGCCGCGCCCCGAGGCCACCGGCTTTCGCTGGGCGGCGTAGGCGCGCACCTCGCCAGCGTCGCGCACATCGCCCGCATGGATGCGCGCGCCGGCGTTCAGACAGTCGCTCGGACGCCAGGCGCGAGCTTCGGGAAGCTGCCGCCGGTGGACCGCAGCGTGCCGGCAGCGAGCAACGCATCGACGCGGGCGAGCACCTCGCCGGCCCTCAGGTGGGCGAACGTCCCATAGTGATCGAGCGCGAAGTAGCCGTTGCGCTCGATCAGCTTCGACCGTCCGCCGCGCAGGATCTCCACCGTCCGCGTGCGTCCCACGGGGGGCCGCGCAGCTGTGACCACCGCGATGATCGCCCGGTCCAGGTCGCCACTCGCAGGGTCGGTACGCAACCGTACAACCGGGTCTGGAGCCGTCACCTTGCCCGGCCGCTGCGCAGCCGACGCCGGCCTTCCGGACCGCTGCGCGACCGCCGTCGGTGGCTGGGGCGCCGACGCCGGAGCACACACATCGCAGCAGGGCACGCCCGCTGCGACTGTGGGTGCGCCGCGATCGCCGAAGTGACGCTGGATCTGAGCTCGGCGGCAGCCGCCGCTCTCGACGAACGCCCAGATCGCCCGGTACTGGGCCCAGCGCGTCCGCCGCGCCTCACCCGGGGGCGACTGCCCGATGAAGTGGACATGCAACCCCTTGTCGCGTCCGGCGGCGAATAGGAGACAGCGCGAGGCGAGCCCGTCGCGTCCGGCGCGACCAGCCTCCTGGTAATAGGCCTCGAGCGACTCCGGCACCGACGCGTGGCAGACGGTGCGGACGTCGGGCTTGTCGATTCCCATGCCGAACGCGTTGGTTGCGACGACGATCGGGACCTCGTCGCGCATGAAGCGCGACTGCGCCGCCGCTCGCGCTTCACGGTCCAGCCCCGCGTGGTAGGCCACCGCCTCGACACCGAGTGTTCGTCGGAGTGCTGCGGCGAGCTCCTCGGTCCGCGCGCGGGTGCCGGCGTAGACGATCGCTGGGCGCGCCGCCGGGTCGGCGAGGACCGCGGCGATGCGTCGCTGACGGTCGGCGTCGTTGGTCGCGCGAACCACCATGTAGGACAGATTGGGCCGGTCGAAGCCGGTCGTCACGCGGACGGGGTCGTGCAGGCCAAGGCGCCGGATCACGTCGCTAGCCACCTGCGGCGTCGCGGTCGCTGTGGCCGCCACGAGCTGTCGAGCGCCGAGCGCTGCGACGGCGGCGGGCAGCGCGAAGTAGTCGGGGCGAAAGTCATGTCCCCACTGCGAGATGCAGTGCGCCTCGTCGACGACGAACATCCCCACGCGGATGGCTCGCAGCCGCTCGGTGAACCCCGGCGCGGCGAAGCGCTCGGGCGCGACGTAGAGCAGCCGCAGCTCGCCGCGCAGCGCGCGCGCCAGCGCATCACGGTTCTCGGCGGCGTCGCGCTGGCTGTTGATGAGCGCCGCCTGAGCTCCCAGCTCCGCGCGCCCGTGCGTCGCCCGCTCCAGTCCCGCGACCTGGTCGGCCATCAGCGACACCAGTGGCGAGACGACGACCGTCAGCTCGGGCCGCATGAGCGCCGGTAGCTGGTAGCAGAGCGACTTGCCCGCGCCGGTCGGCATGACGACGAGTACGTCGCGTCCGGCGAGAGCGGCTCGCACGGCCTCCTCCTGCCCAGGACGGAAGTTGGCGAAGCCGAAGTGCTCTCGCAGAGCGGCACGTGGATCCATGGCGAGCCGCACGATACTTGCGCACTGGCCGACGCCGAATGGCGGCGCCCAGCGTCTGGCTGCTGCTCCAGGGCTCGCGCTGCGGCCGCGCGGGCCGCCTTGGCTAGCGACGCCGTCGAGCTCGAGCGGCAGGGAGACGTTCTCGGCCGCGGTGAGCCCCGCCGTCGTGACGAGTGCCCTGGCCACGGCCAGATCCTCCAGTCCGCTCACCTTCCACGGTCCCAACCTCTCGTCCAGCCAGCTCGTCATCTATGAGCCGCACGGCCCCGGCAGCGGCTACACGGGCGCCGGTCCTCAACCGACCGGAGCGCAACGGCACGCCCTCCAGGCCAAGGCCACCTCGCTGGCCAGGTCATTCCATGCGCGGTTCGTCGTCGCTATCACTGCCGCCCCGCAAGCTGCATCACCTCGGGCGCGACGAAGCGTTTGTCTCCCACAGCGCTTCGGTGGGAGCCGCGGCGCACCGGCTAAATCGGCGCATTTGACAGCCCACAAGACAAGCTATATTGTCTGGATGCGGATCGGTGAGCCAGCGCGCAGGCATGCGATCGTCGACGCGGGCATCTGGCACGCGATACGCAATGCGACACGCCGGGTCGTCCTCGACGATGACTTGACGTTGCTGATCGGACCAGCAACCAACGGAGCCCACCTGGAGGTCGGAGTCCTCGACATCGACGGCACCGACCCCGTCGTCATCCACGCCATGCCCCTACGGTCCAAGTTCCACCGATTCCTCGACTAAGCCGGTGACGCTCATGAAGCACTCAGACGATGACATCAAACGGGCCGCGGAGCGCTTCGAGCAGCTCACAGAGACGCTGGACCCGCGAGCCGCGGCTGTCGAGAAGGTCGACGACTTGCGTGACATCGCCGCCGCATCCGAGGCGGTGCGCGTAGATGAGGCTGCCCTGCGTCAGACCGTCCAACTCGCCCGCGCCCACGGCCGGTCCTGGAACCAGATCGCCCTTGCTCTCGGAGTCTCCCGACAGGCAGCACGCCAGCGCTTCGCCGACAAGACCGCCGCATAACCACAACGTGTTGACTTAGGCTGGCTTCACTGGCATTCGGCGGGGTACTCTGACGTTGCCTTGATTGTCGTTTGCGCAGCGTTGTGGCGCTCGCTCGCGCGGCGCGTCATCCCGCTCGAGGAGATGAGGGGCGACGGCGAAGTAGCCGGCGACGGCACCCGTAGCTTCCTCGATGAGGAGATATGTGCGGGTGCCCCCTGCCTCGCGGCGCGACGGGCATGTTGACGCAGCCAGATGCTCCTAAGCCGATGGTGGGCGAGTCGCCCGCCTCATCGCGCGGATCTGCCGCAGCTCGACCTCCATGCGCCGTTCGCTGAGCAGCTCATCGACCATCGACCCTCCCGCAAGACCGCGAAACAGGCCACGGCTCTGGGCGGCCACGGCACGATACGGGCGCAGCCGCAGCGAGCCGTCTGCCTCGGCGCTCAACAGCATCTGGCCGCCGGGCTGCAAAGCCAGCCGGCGGCGTACGGCGTACGGCAGTACCAGCCGCCCGGTTCCATCCGGCTGGCTCCATCAGGCATGGGCGACGATCTCGCGCACCTCGACGTCGTCCAGCGCGATCCCGTCGGGGACCATAGACGGGACCTGCTCGGCCGCGCGGTTGGCAACATCCTCGGACTCGAAGACGACCATCGACAGTCCGCTGTTGCCCTTCCGGGTCCAGTAGCCGGCCACGAAGCCGGGGATCTGCGAGACGCGTGGGACGACCCGCTCGCGCAGCGCATCCACCGCGGCATCGGAGTCGCTGAGATTGACCTTGACGACGACCGCGTGCACGCTGGGCCTCCGTTCGACGTTTGAGTTGGGGCGACTCTAGCGCTCGCCGCGCCCGCCGTGGGAAAGGTCGCGGTCGGCTCTCGCGCGGCCGGCGTCCGGCTCGTTGGCGCGCCCGCGGCCGAGCCGCGCTCAAGTACCAGTCGCCACATTCCGAAATCTAGGCGCAGATGCATCGCGGCCTCTCCTCAGCGCTCTGGCAGCCGCGCGCCAGCAGGGCGACGCTCGTCGGCGACCAGAAGGCGCGGACAGCTGCCGGGCGCCGCGGCCTCGACCTCCTCGCCCCGCGGGTCACCGCTGGACGGCCCCCAGTCGCCTGGGCGCTGGCGCTGCTGTTCCTGTTCAAGGGCCTCGTCTGCCTCGCCACCGTCGCGTTCCCGCTCAGCGCCAGCGAGCCCACGAAGCTCGTGGCCGGGGCGGGTGCGACCGGGATCGTGGCCGCCTGCGGCGTCTGGCTGCTGGCGGAGCGGATCCCGCTGATCGGCTTCGAGCTGCTCGCAGCAATCGGCGTGCTCGTCACGAGCGCGCTGGTCGCGCAGGCCCGCAGCCATGGCGGGATGATGATCACCGCATTCGCCTACCCGTGGACCGCCATCTATGCGGCGCACTTCTTCCCGCGCCGGACTGTCAACGCGCTGGGCCTGCTGATCTCGCTCTGCTTCGGTGCTGGCCTGCTGGCGAGCGACCTGTCTCACGTGGCGATCTATTGGGTGATCGTGACGTCCACGCTCTGGTCGATCTGCATCGTGCTCGGCAACCTCAGCGATCGCCTGCGTCGAGAGCTCAACACAGACCATCTCACGGGCCTGCTCAATCGCAGTGGCTTCATCGCCGCAGCGCTGCGCGAGCGCGCCCTCGCCGATCGGATCGCCGCGCCGTTGAGCATCGCGGTGATCGACCTTGATGACTTCAAGCAGACCAACGATCACGCCGGGCACGCGGCCGGCGACACGCTGCTGGCGAGGGTTGCGGGTAGCTGGCGCGAGCGCATGCGACCCAGCGACATCCTCGCCCGCCACGGTGGCGACGAGTTCGTGCTGGCGCTGCCCCGCACCAGTGAGGTTGAGGCGGCGCTCGCGGTCGCCCGACTGTGCGATCGCGAGGACCCCGTCCGCTGGTCGGTGGGCATCAGCGAGTGGCTGCCCGGCGAGGAGCTGGAGGAGGTGCTCGCGCGGGCCGATGATCGGCTCTACGAGGCAAAGCTCTGCAAGCAGCCGATCGCGGCCGACTACGAGTACGCCTAGGCGCGATCGCCGCTTGCTCCTCGGTCCCGGTGGGTATAGCGGTCACAATCCATTAATCGGACGAGGAGCCGACCATGCCGGTATTCGGACTGGCAGGAGCAGGATTGATCGTGGTGATCGTGGTCGCGGCGGTCGTCGTTATCGGCGCGATCGTATTGCTGGCGCGCGCGGCGAGCCAGCGGCGTGCTGAGCACCGTCGCGAGCAGGCGATCCAGGCCGAGCGCCAGCAGCGGGAACGGCAGCTCGAGGCAGAGCGCGAGCATGCTGCGGTGGAGGAGACCGCAGCGGCAGCACGGGCCGAGCGCGCCCAGGCGGAGGCGCAGCTCGCGCACGCCCGCCAGGTCGAGCTGGAGGCTGAGCGCCGCCGCGGGTCGCTCGATGGGCGCCATGGCGCGCAGGGTGAAGGTCCGCAACGTGCGGCTGCGGAGGGTGAGGCTGCGCAGGGTGAGGCAGGCGCGCGGGTCGAAGGCGATCCGGGGCGTTCAGCAACGCCCGACGCGCCAGCGCGGGACGGGACGGCGGTGACGGCGGATCGCCCCGCAGGCGCCGACGAAGGCGTGGGTGGCACACCCGCACGACCATAGGCGCGTAGACATCACTCAGCGACGGGCCGCCTCGCAGGCGCGCCACAGCGCGTCGCTCGATCTCCGCGTGGGCACCGCCCCCCGGCCGGAAGGTGGCGCTCCCCGCCCGGACGCTGGCGGTACCGTGGAGCGATGGCTCCCAGCCGATCCGCCGAGCGCGCGCTGCTGGTCGCGCGCCTGGCCGCACAGCGGCTCATCGGGCCGCCGGCTGCCACTGTCCGCGAGGCGACGCGGCATCTGCTCGCGGTGCAGGGTCAGGACCCGCGTGGTGCTCGGCTCGCGCTGCGTCCCCGCGTTGCTGGTGGCCACGCCTCGGCCGTGGACCGTGCCCTCACCGAGGAGCGCTCGCTGGTCGTCACCTGGGTCAACCGGGGGACGCTGCATCTGATCGCCGCGGAGGACGAGCCCCTGCTGCACGCGCTGACGACGCCGCAGCACCGCGGCGCCAATGAGCGGCGGCTCGGGCAGCTCGGGGTGACCGAGGTCGCCGCCGCGCGCGGTGTCGCCGCGCTCGTCCGGGCGCTCGGCGAGCATGGGCCGCTGACGCGTGCGGGGATTCGCGCCGCGCTCGAGCGCGCGCGCGTTCCGACGGCTGGACAGGCGCTGGTGCATCTCCTGTTCCGCGCCACGCTCGACGGGCTGATCGTGCGAGGACCGATGGTCGGCAACCAGCAGGCGTTCGCGCTCGTGGGCGACTGGCTCGGCGAGCGCCCCAAGCTCGACCGCGACCGCGCGCTGCCCGAGCTGGCGCGCCGCTACCTGGTCGGGCATGGACCGGCCGACGATCGCGATCTCGCGAGATGGGCGGGCATCACCCTGCGCGACGCGCGCGCCGGGCTCAACGCGATCGCCGGAGAGCTCGATCAGCGCCTCGACGGGCTCGTCCATCTGCGCCGCAACGCCCGCGCCCGCGGCAACGGGCTCGACGAGCCAAGCCGCGACGGCGCGGCGACGTTGGCGCCGCGCCTGCTCGGCCCATTCGACCCGCTGCTGCTCGGCTGGCGCTCTCGCGCACTCGTGCTCGACGGGGCCGAGGACGTCATCACGGTCAACGGGATCATCAAGCCGATCGTGCTGGTCGGGGGCCGCGCCAGGGGCACCTGGACGATGGCGCGCGGCGATGTCGCGCTTCAGCTGTGGCAGCCGCAGGCGCGCGCCACGATGCGCGCGCTCGAACGCGAGGCGGCCGCGGTCGAGGCCTACCTTGCGTACGAGTCCTGCGCCTCCGGGCCGTAGGATGTGCCGATGCCGGTGGTGCGCGTCCGTGGCCCTCTGAAGGAGCTCGCGGGCGGCCGTTCGGATCATCAGCTCGAGGGCACGACCGTGCATGACCTGCTGCGTGCCCTGGAGGGCGAGCATCCGGCCGTCGCCGGTTGGATCATCGACGAGCGCGGCGCGATTCGCCGCCACATCAACGTCTTCGTCAACGGGGAGCGCGGCGACAACGGCACGGCGGTCGGGCCGCACGACCGCGTCGAGGTGCTCCCGGCGATCTCAGGAGGCTGAGCGAGCGTGACCGAGCTGATCGTGGGCACCAAGAAGGGGCTGTTCGTGCTCGAGGGCGAGCCGGGCGCGCCGTTCGAGATCCGCGCGCGCGCGTTCGCGGGTGAGCCCGTCGACTACGCGCTGCGTGACCCGCGCAGCGGCCGCCTGCTCGCGACGGTCACATCGCCCTTCTATGGCCCGAAGATCTGGTACTGCGAGGATCCCGACGGCGAATGGACGCAGGCCGAGGGCGTCGCGCTCCCGGAGGGAGGCGACGAGGCGCTCCAGCGCATCTGGACGATCGTCGCCGCGGAGGATGAGCGCTCGCTCTATGCGGGCGGAGATCCGGGCGTGCTCTTTCAGAGCGGGGATGGTGGCGCGAGCTGGCAGCTCAACGAGCCGCTCCGGGAGCACCGCACGCGTGAGAGCTGGCAGCCGGGCGGTGGCGGGCTGTGCCTGCACTCGATCGTCACCTGGCCCGAGGATCCTGATCGCCTGGCCGTGGGCGTCTCGGCGGCCGGGGTCTGGCTGAGCGACGATCGTGGCGCGACCTGGCGTCGAGGCAACCGCGGGCTGCTTCCGCGCTACCTGCCGGAGGAGGCTCGGGAGGGGGCCACCGCGCTGTGCGTCCACCGCCTGCGCCGCGCCCGCCTGCGCCCCGAGCGAATCTTCATGCAGTTCCACGGTGGCGTCTACCGCTCTGACGACGCGGGCGAGAGCTGGATCGACATCGCCGCCGGGCTGCCCTCGGATTTCGGCTTTCCGCTCGCCGTCGACCCCGCGGACCCCGACAGCGCCTACGTCATACCGCTGCGCGCCGATCGCGATCGGGTGGCGCCCGACGGGCGCCTGTGCGTGTACGAGACGCGCGACGGCGGCGCGAGCTGGACGGCGCGTGGCGACGGCCTGCCCCAGCACGACGCTTACCTGACGATCCTGCGCCAGGCGTTCGATCAGACCGGCGAGGGACCGGGGCTCGAGCTCTACTTCGGCGCGACGTCGGGTGAGCTGTTCGGCTCCGGCGACGCCGGCACGAGCTGGTTCACGGCCGCCACCCGTCTGCCACCGATCTATTCGGTCAGCGCAGCTCGCTAGCCCAGGGCTCGACGCGACGGCGTACCGCGGCTGCATGTGTTCTGCTCGCGTGGGGCTGTGATCGCCCTGACCGGTGACCGATCCGCTGCGATGCGCTCCGAGCGGCGGAGGCGCTCCGAGCGGCGCTGGCTGGCGGCAGCCCCAACGTTTGCGCTCGCGCTGATCATCGCCGGCGCGGTCGTCCTGCGCCTGCCAACGCTCGCCTCGCAGAGCCTCTGGTACGACGAGTCCTCGACCGCCCTGCTGATGCACGTCGGCTTCGGCCGCATGCTGGGTCTGCTGCCGCAGACCCAGAGCGAGCCACCGGTCTACTTCGTGCTCACCTGGATCTGGGCGCGGATCTTCGGTGACGGCGCCGTCGCGCTGCGCTCGTTCTCGCTCGTCGTGGGGTGCGCGATGGTTCCCGCCGCGTACTTCGCCGCCCGCGGCCTGGCGCGGCGGCAGGTTGCGCTAATCGCGGCCGCGCTGACGGCGACCAGCCCCCTGCTGGTCTGGTATTCGCAGGAGGCGCGCGCCTACATCCTCTTCGCCGCGCTGGGGATGGTCTCGTTCGGCTGCTTCGTGCGCGTGCTTCACCGACCGCGCGAGCAGGCGGCTCCCTGGCTGATCGCCTGGGCGCTGACGGCGGCGCTGAGCCTCGCCTGCCATTACTTCGCCGTCTTCGCGATCGCACCGCAGATCGTCTGGCTGCTGGTGCGTCAGCGCTCCCGTCGCACCCTCGCCGCCGCCGCGCTGCCCGTGCTGACCGGCGCGGCGCTGCTGCCGCTGGCGATCAGCCAGC
Organism: uncultured Solirubrobacterales bacterium; assembly: GCA_963795555.1. GTDB lineage: Bacteria > Actinomycetota > Thermoleophilia > Solirubrobacterales > Solirubrobacteraceae > CAWCHZ01. Next base: position 1,753,496 of record CAWCHZ010000002.1, on the reverse strand, counting down.
GCGGCACCGGTGCGACCAGCTGGATCGCCGGATTGCCGCTGCGTCTGCGCGTGGAGCAGGTGCCCCAGCAGCTGCTGGTCGGCTTCAGCCCGACGATCGGCAGTGCCCTGGCCTGGCTGGGTCTTGCGCTGGCGCTGGGCGCCATCGTCCTGGTCGTCGCGCGTGGCGATCAGGGCGAGCGCCAGCTGGCGCTCGCCGGCGCGATCGTCGGCGTCGCGGCCGTGCTGATCCCGCTCGTGCTCGTGGCTGGAGGCCTCGACTACCTGATCACCCGCAATGTCATGCTCGCCTGGGGGCCGCTGGCGCTGCTGCTGGCGGCAGGCCTCGGTGCCCGCCGGGCGGCCTGGCTGGGCCCGCTGGTCGCCCTTGCGCTGACCGGCCTGGGGGTTGGCCTCGTGATCCACGCCGCCGCCGACCCACGCCTGCAACGGCCCGACTGGCGCTCGGTCGCCAGCGTGCTGCGTGGCCAGGCTGGCGCCAAGACCGGCTCTGCGCAGATTGCCGCCCAGCGCGTCGTCGGGGCGCCGCTGGCTGCCAACGCCCAGCGCGTCGCCAGCCCGCCGCTGATCGTCAGCGCCCCGCGCGCGGTCGTGCTCCGGCGCTACTCGTTGGCGCTGCCGCTCGCGCTCTACGTGCCACGGCTGTGGTGGATGCCGGCACAGGGCGCACTCGTTCACGAGATCGATGTCGTCAGCTCGCCGTGGCGCGGACGCCGTGCCTGCTGGTGGGGCGCTGCCTGCAACATCGTTCCAGCGCCAGCGCCGCGCGGCGCCCCGGTCGCCGGCTTTGTGCGCGTCGGCGTCCTGCGGCTGGGCGAGTTCGTGATCACGCGCTTTGGCACCAGCGGGTTGCGCCGCGTCACACCCGATCAGCTCGCCGGAGCGCCAGCCGGCGCGAACCACAACGCGGTGCTGCTGATGCCCGAGCGCAGCCCGATAACGGGGGACTAGATGCCCTATATTGATGCGGCGGTCCAGCGCCGCTAGTCGCTTGCATCCAGCGCCACAGGCCGCTTTGCGTCCGGCGCGGCAAGTCGCTTGCAGCCGAGGATCGCCGCCACAGGGGACCGAGGATGCTGCCGCGAGCGAGGAGGCGCGTGTCAGGCGATTCAAACTTGATTCTCGACTGTCCGGTCGACGAGCTGCCGGATGTCGATGCGCTGATCGCCGCGGCGATGAGCTGGCACTTCAGCCCGGCGACAGGCTCGCGCTTCTGGCTCGAGCGTGCGCGCACGCTGGAGTTCGATCCGCGCCGCGACGTTGGCACGTTCGCTGACCTGCGTCTCTTCCCCAATGTCGCCGACGAGCTGCGCGACGTTCGCGTCGAGGATCTGATCCCGCGTGGCTACGGCCCGGACGCTGACGTGATCGGCGTCTTCGAGAGTGGCGGCACGACCGGGCAGCCCAAGCGCGTCGTTCTGTTGGCCGACTTCCTCGAGCGCTGGCTGCGCTGGTACATGCGCTGTCGTGACGAGCGTGGGCATCCGCGCGGCGTCAACTGGCTGACCGTGGTTCCCAGCGGCCCGCACCTGTATGGCCTGATCACCCGCGCCCAGGCGCTGCGGCGCGGCGGCATCCCGTTCACGATCGACATGGATCCGCGTTGGGTGCGCCGCTGCAGCGCGGAGGGTCGCCACGATGAGGTCGAGCGCTACGCGGAGCACCTGATCGATCAGGCGGCGCTCGTGCTCGAGACCCAGGACATCGGCGTGCTGGAGATCACCCCGCCGCTGCTCGTTCGCCTCGCGCGCCGCGAGCGCCTGGTCGAGCTGGTCAACGACAAGGTGCGGCTGATCAACTGGGGCGGGGCGCAGATGGATCCCGACACGCGCCAGCTGCTGCGCGGCGAGGTCTTCCCAAATGTCGAGCTGAGCGGCGGCTATGGAGGCACGATGGTGCTCGTTCCGGCGATCGAGCGCAGCGGGCTCGGCGACGAGGACCCGTGCACGTTCGATCCCTTCTCCCCCTACGTGACCTTCTCCGTCGTCGACTCCGACAGCGGCGCCGACGTGGCCTACGGCGAGCGCGGCCAGGTGCTGATGAACCTCGTCAGCAAGGGAATGCTGCTGCCCAACAACCTCGAGCGCGACACCGCCGTGCGCGTCGCGCCGCCCGCACGGAGCGACGCGCACGCGCCGGTCGGAGACTCGGTCGCCGACGTTGCCCCGTTACCCGCCCTTGGCGATCGTGTCGTGATCGAGGGCGTCTACTGAAGCCACGATGACCACGAGTGCGCCGGACACGCGGGCCTCGCTGATCGAGCTCGACGTGCTCGGGCTCGGTGCTCCCCTCCGCGCACGGCGGCAGCTCACCGTCTGCGATGTCGCCGGAACGCCGGTGGCGCGGCTGAGCTTGGTCCCGTCGCTGCTGATCCACCGCAGCCTCGCCGCGCTGCGGCGCGGCGGGCCCCCGCTGGCGGGCCAGCGCGCCACCACCACCATCGCGGATGCCGGCCGAGCGTTCGTCGAGGGCTCGATCGACGGCCTCACGCTGGACCAGCACGAGCGGCTGGTCAGCGCGGTCACCGGTATGCCGCTGGCTGCCGTGCGCGCGGCCAGCGGCACGATCAGCCGCGCCGCCAGCGAGGTCCAGGCCGCGCCACGCCGCGCGCGGCCGGTCGGCGCGGCGCTGGACTGGCGCGATCCGCTGGTCGCAGCTGGCCACGCCGTCTGGACGCGCCGCGGTGACGTGCTGGCCGTTCACGCTGCCGGCAATCACCCGGCGCTGCACACGGCTTGGCTGGAGGCGTTGGCGTTGGGCTTTCGCGTCGTCGTGCGGCCATCGCGACGAGATCCGCTGACGCCGTACCGGCTCGTCGTTGCGCTGCGTCAGGCCGGCTTTGCCGATGACCAGCTGATGCTGCTGCCGTGTGAGCCCGAGCTGGCGGGGGAGCTGGTCGCCGGCGCCGACCTGGCGCTCGTCTACGGCGGCGAGGACGTGGTGCGCAGCCACCGGGGCGACGCCCGCGTGCTGGTCCAGGGACCGGGCAGGTCGAGGATCCTCGTGGCCGATGGGGCCTGGGAGCAGCGCCTGGACACGATCGTAGCGTCGATCTGCCACGACGGCGGCATGGCGTGCGTCAACGCCAGCGCGGTGCTGGTCGCCGGCGACCCGGCGCCGCTGGCCGTCGCGCTGGCCGAGCGCCTCGCGGCGCTGCCAAGTCTCCCGCCATGCGACGAGGACGCGGTCCTGCCCGTCGCACCGCTCGAGCGTGCGCGAGCGCTGGAGCGCTTCCTGCTCGATCGCGCGGGCGCGGCGGTCGCGCATCTCGGCGGCGGCGGCATCGTCGATGAGCTCGCCGACGGCGCTGCCGTCCTGCGACCCGCGGTGTTCGAGCTGCGCGACCGCGCAGCTGGGCAGCTCGCGCTCGAGCTGCCCTTCCCCTGCGTCTGGGTGGCCCGGTGGTCGCCGTCCGACGGTGTCGCGCCGCTGCGCGACGCCCTCGCGCTCACGGTGATGGGCGCGGACGCGCAGCTGATCGACGCGATCGTGGCCGAGCCGACGATCGCCAACGTCCACATCGGCGCGCACCCAACCCACTGGTCTGCGCCCGGGCTTCCCCACGACGGCTATCTGGCCGAGTTCCTGATGCGCACCAAGACGGTGATCTGCGACCGCGCAGCCAGTAGCGTCCGCTGATCGCGCCCGCTCGGCGGCCCCGGTTGGCCTCGATCAGCTGCTGCTTGGCGCGCCGGCATCCTTGCGTATCCTGCTCGGGATGCGCTCGCCGGTGCCCGCCACAGATGGCTTGCCAGGCGCGCACGCCGCGCCGCGCGCGCAGCCCCCGCTGGCGCCCGCGCTGGCCCCGGCGCAGCGCTCACGCGACCGCCTGACCGCCGTTGCCCGCGTGCTGACGCAGCGCCGGCCGCCGTGGTCGCGGTCGCTGAGCCTCGCGCTGCTGGCTGCGCTTGGCGCCCTGGCCCTCTACGCGATCCATCCGGGCGTGGTGACCGACGACACCTATGGCTTTCTCGACTGGGGTCGCGATCTGCGCCACGGCTATCTGCCGGTGCTCGAGCATCGGACCTTCCACCCGCTGCCGATCCTCGCCGGATCGCTGTTGTCGCTGCTCGGCGACGCCGCGCCAACCGTGACCCTGCTGCTGACGCTCGCCGGGCTGGTGCTGCTGGCCGCCGCCGCTTGGCGAATCCTCGCCGCGCTGGGATTCGCTCAACCCGTGCCGCTGTTGGCGGCTGCGCTGGTGCTCGCCAGCCCGCTGCTGGCGGTGATCGCCGACGTCGCCTACATCAACCTGCCCTTCGCCACGCTGGTGCTGTGGGGGCTCGTGTTGGAGCTGGAGGGACGCCCGCGCGGAGCATGGGCGCTGCTGATCGCCGCGGCGCTGGTACGCCCCGAGGGCTGGGCTTTCCTGCTCGCCTACGGCGCGCTGAGCTGGTGGCGTGCGGGGCATCCGCGCCAGGCCCGACGCTGGCTGCCGATCCTGGCTCTCTCGCTGGCCCCCGTCGCGGTCTGGCTGGGGCTCGAGTGGTCGCTGTTCGGCGATCCGCTCTACTCGTTTCACTACACCCGTCCCCCGTTTGTGGAGAGCACGGGCAGCGACTCCGTCAGCGGGCTCTGGCAGTCGCTCCGCTACGCGCTCGTATCGGCGCCGCTGGTCGCCTGCGCTCTGGGCGTGGTGGCGATCGCCTGGCTGGCGCCGCGCGGTCGAGCGCTCCTGACGCTCGGAGCGCTCGTTGTCAGCGCGCTGACGATCGCGGCGCTCGCCGCCTCGAGCTTCAATGTTCCGAGCCGGCACTTCTCTGTGCTCACACCGCTGCTCTGCGTGCTGGCTGCCGCCGGCGCCGCGCTGCCCGGGCGCGTGGTGAGTCGGCGCTGGCCGCATGCACGGCGCGAGGCGCTGACGCTGGGCGTGGCTGGGGCCGTCATCACCGCGGCGCTCGTCGCCGGGCCAGCGCTGCGCGACCAGCGCGACGGCTTCCAGGCGGTGCGCACATCACATCTGACCGGCCGTACGCTGTCTCACACGGTCATCCGGTCGCGTGCCCTGATCGACGTCGCCGGCGCGCCGCGCCACAGCGTCGCGATGCTCGGCGCGGTCGACAATTCCGAGCTCGCCTGGCTGCTGCGCGTGCCCTTCAACGCGGTCACGGGTGACTTCGAGCCGACGACGAGGCTCGTCGTCGAGCCCTCGCAGGCGACCTGGACCGCGCTCCAGCAGGTCAACCTGACCGATCGGCAGCGCTGGACGCCGCCGCCTGGCTGGCGCCGCATCGCCTCCGGCGACTGGGACATCTACGCTCCGGTCGACGACGCGGCCGCCGTCACCGGCGTTCGCCTGCGCTGAGCGCGCGACGGGCGGCGCACCGGCCGGCATCCCGTCTAGCGGAGCTGTGATGATCTGACACAACGCGCCGCCCCGTATCGCCGCTCCCGCATGCATCACGACGCCCGCACCGACGCCGCAGCTGCCAGCGCTCGCCGCCGCCCGGAGGCGGCCGCTCGAGTGGCGGCCGCGCGCGCCCAAACGGTCGCGGCCGGCAGCGCACGCCTGCTGCTGGCATCGCGCGTCGGTGAGCTCGACCACGATGCGAGCGACGAGCGCGGCCAGGGCGTCGTGGATCTCGTTCGGCGCCGTGCGCTCGTCCGCGAGCGGCTGGTCCCCGAGCGCGCCGTCGAGCAGGGGGGCGCCGATCCGCCCTCCGACGCCCGGACGCTGCAGTTCCTGCGCCAGCTGGTGACTGTCCAGGAGGAGGTGCTCTACGAAGGGGCAAACCGCCGGGTGCGCGTCGAGGACGGCTGGTGGGATGAGCATCGACCGCTCGACGGACCGCTTGCGCCGGACCACCCGCTCTGGCTGCTCGATGCGCTGGCGGGCGCCGACGACGCGGTCGTGGTTGGGACGGACACCGTAAGGGATGCCGCCGCCGAGCGGCTGCGCCTGGCGATCGACCTTGCGACCGCCGATCGCCAATCCCCACAGGGATTGGTGGTGCCGGGTCACGAGCGCGATCGTCGCGAGCGCGATCGTCGCGAGCGCGATCGAATCCCTGGCCGCGGTGGTCGCCCGCCGACCGCTGCGCAGCAGCGCGGAGATGCTCGCGCCGGCGAACGTCGCTTCTGGCGCCGGCGCGCCCGGGCCGAGCGGCCGGAGCGCGTTCCCGCCGAGCTGTGGCTGGATCAGCAGGGGCGCGTGCGTCGCCTGGCCTGCGCGCCATTTGCCGCCGTGGCCCCCGAGGAGCCGACCCTCTGGGTGACGCTCGAGCTGTGGGACTTCGGCATCGAGCTGGAGATCCCCGAGGTTGGGGCGTTGGAGGCGGCGCGAGAGCCACCCGGCTAGGCGGGACGCCGGACCAGGCGCGAGGCCGTCCGGCTAGGCGGCGTGCCGGACGCCGCTCTGGCGCAGCCCGTAGAGATAGCCGATCAGCACGCCCACGACCTCCGGGTCGAACTGCACGCCGGCCCCCCGCGACAGCTCCTCGATCGCCTCGGCGTGCGACTGCGCCTTGCGATAGGGGCGATCAGATGTCATCGCGTGGTAGGCGTCGCAGGCAAGGATGATGCGGCTGCCGATCGGGATGTCGCTGCCGGCGAGTCCGTCCGGATAGCCGCCGCCGTCCCAGCGCTCGTGCTCGTGGCGGACGATCCGTGCGACCCCGCCCAGCCCGGGGATCGCGCGCAGGATTCGCTCGCCGATCACGGGATGCTCGCGCATCAGCAGCCACTGGTCATCATCGAGCGGGCCGTCTTTGTGGAGGATGTCGTCCGGTATCGCAACCTTGCCGATGTCGTGCAGCAACGCCGCGGCGCGGACCCGCTCGATCTCATCGGCGGGCAGCGCGAGCCGACTCGCGACCGTAGCCGCCATCTCCACGACTGTCTCGGAGTGCTCGCCGGTGTAGCGGTCGCGCTCAGACAGCGCCACCGCCAGGCCCGCGACGGCCTCCCGTTGCGCGCCGTCGCCGGCGGGCGGCTGCTCGCAGGCGACCTCGATTCGTCCGCCGCCCGCGGCGCGGGCCCTGAGCAGGGCCTCGCGCGCGCTGCCAAGCAGCTGCTCGGGACGCTGCCCGCGTTCGAAGGCAGCCAGCCCGATCGACACCGACACGGAGGCCAGGACCGCGGTCGAGGTGGCCTCCAGCTCGAGCAGCACGCGCTCGCAGCAGCGCACCGCGCCCGCGATGTTGGTGTCGGGCAGGATTGCCACGAACTCATCGCTGCCCAGCCGACCGAGCACGTCGCGGCCGTGGGTGCAGCGCTCCAGCGCTCGCGTCACGGCCAGCAGCGCCTCGTTTCCCGCCCCGCTGCCATGCGCGACATTGATCGTCGTGAAGCCGTCGACGTCGATCAGCGCCGCGGTCAGGGACCTGCCCTGGTGGCGGACGTGACGCAGCTCGGTCGCCAGGCGATCCAGTGCCCCCGCGTGGTTGAACAGCCTGGTGAGGGGATCCTGCGCGGCTCCGATGATGCGCGCGTGCTCCAGCTGCTCGACGCGTCGCCGAGCCTCGGACAGCTCGCGCGCCAGCAGATCACGGTCCTTGCGTTTGGTGATCATCCCTGACACATATCGGTCCGCCGGCGGTGCCGGCTGAGCCGGTGTGGGCCGCCACCGCCGTCCATTCGTCCAGTTTGGTTTGAACGCCAGGGTGGCTACGCTGTCCAGCGTGGATGCCTACCTGGCCGTGGTGAGCAAGCGTGAGATTCGCTCCTATGACCAGCGGCTGCTCGCGCCGGATGTGGTGCGGCGGATCCTCGATGCCGGACGTCTGGCGGGCAGCTCACGCAATCGCCAGCAACGGCGCTTCATCGTCCTGCAGGAGACAAAGCAGGACGCCGCGCGCTGCGTCTACGCGCCCGACAACGTGATCGGTGCCGCGCTGGCTGTGGCGATCGTCGTTCCGGCGGGCGCCGGCGAGTTGGACGCCGGACGCGCGGCGCAGAACATGATGCTGGCCGCCTGGAATGACGGGGTCGGCTCCTGTCCCAACGGAGTGGCCGACGCCGCTGGGCTCGCCCACCTGCTCAGGCTGGGCGACGACGAGCACGTGGTGATCCTGCTGTCGTTCGGCTACCCCGCGCGAGCGCGCGCGCAGCACCCGGACGCCAGGTCACCGGAGGAATGGATCGAGCGAGCGGATCGCCTCCCGCTCGAGGAGATCGTCAGCTGGCAGTGACCTCACGTGATCGGGATCGATCGCCCTGATGCCGACGCGAAGCTGCACCGCTGCATCTCGCAACTGCGGCATGCCCCGGCGCGCTGAAGTAACGTATCCGCGGTCCGGTATCGCGGCTAACCGTCATCCGCGAAGGCCGGGCAGCTGACGGGTCGACCTGGCGTCAATCGAACGGGGGAATGGTCTCGTGAGCAACCAGCCGGAATCGAGGCTCCGACGCTCGACATTCGGACCCGAGCGCATCGGTGAGCTGATGAGTCGCCGGCAGCTGGCCGGTGCGCAGCTGCGCATCCAGCTTGCCCGGCGGCTGCAGTTGAGTGAGATGGAGGCTGCGGCGCTCGAGCATCTGCTCGCGCACGGCGGGCTGACGGCAAGCCAGCTGGCCGACCGCCTCAACCTGACGTCCGGCGGCGTGACCGGGCTGACGCACAGGATGGAGCGCGCCGGGCACATCACGCGCGAGCGCCATCCGATCGACCGCCGCAGCATCATCCTGCGTTCGACGCCGGCCGCTCAGCGGGCGCTGCTCGATCGGCTCGAGCCCTGCATGACGGAGCTGCAGGAGCTCGTCGCCGAGCTGACCCAGCAGGAGCGCGACGTCGTTGGCGCCTTCTTCGAGCGCTCGCTGGAGATCACCGAGCAGCATGCCGAGGCGCTGGCGGCCGAGAATGGCAAGGAGCAGCGCACCAAGCAGCGTCACAACCCGCTGCTCTGGGGCTGACGCCTCGGGGGCCGCTGCCCCCGGGCCAGCGACGCTCGACGCGCCTCCCGCGGAGCCTGTGCGCGGGACCGGCGGAGCTGGCTGACAAGATTCAAGCCGTGCCGCCGCGCTCGGCTGGCGCCACTCGCCCATGTCCGCCCCGCTCGATCAAGCGCCGCCCGCATCGCCCGGCCGGGCGATGCGCAAGCGCTTCCTGCTGGCCAGCGCGATCATCATCGCGCTCGTCGCGGCGGCAACGGCCACCGCCGGGATCGAGCAGGCGCAGCAGGTCTCGGACTACCTCGCGCAATCACCGCGCATCGTCGCCCCCCAGCAACTGACTCCCGATCAGGCCGGCGCACCGCAGACGATCCTCATCATCGGCTCGGACAAGCGGGCGCGCTCGACCGTGGCCCAGGATCGCCTCTCGCCGCCGCACACCGACACGCTGCTGCTGTTGCGCATGGATCCGCACCGTGCCCAGACCTCGGTGCTGTCGATCCCGCGCGACCTCGAGGTCACGATCGAGCCCTACAACGGCCCGCCGACGGTGCAGAAGATCAACGCGGCCTACGCGCTCGGCGGGGTCAAGCTGACGCTCAGCACGATCGAGCGGCTGCTGCACATCAGGATCAACCACGTGATCGACCTGAACTTCGCGGCCTTCCGCCAGGTCGTCGACGCCGTCGGCTGCGTCTACGTCGATGTCGATCGTCGCTACTACCACTCCAACGTCGGCCTGCCGCCATCGCTCCAGTACTCGGCGATCAACGTCCAGCCCGGCTATCAGCGCCTCTGCGGCGGGCAGGCGCTGGCCTATGTGCGCTACCGCCACACCGACTCGGACTTCGTGCGCGTGGCCCGCCAGCAGGACTTCATCCGCCAGATCGGCGCGCAGATCGGCATCAACGGGCTGCTGGCACGGCGCGACAGCATCCTGCGCGCGGTCGGACGCAGCATCGAGACCGACATCCGCGGCGCCGGCGAGATCATCCGCCTGACCAAGCTGTTCGCCTTCTCGCTCGGACAGCCGCTGCGCCAGGTCCGGTTTCGCATCGCCTCGGACAACAGCTTCGTCGGTGGCGTGAGCTACGTGACCGCCACCCCGACCGAGATCCAGGCAACGGTGCGCGACTTCCTGCGCGGAAACGAGCAGCTGCGGCTGGCCGGTTCCGCCGGCGGCGCCGGATCCGCGCGCACGGGCCGTCGCGCTCCGCGGCCCACCACGCCGAGCGCTCCGGGGCTGCTGGCGGCTGGCGCCAGCGACCGCGCGGCGGTGGCCGCCGGCGTCGGCGGGCTCCCTTTCACGCCCTACCTGCCGACCCTCCAGCTCGCCGGCTCGCTGCAGGAGAACGTGCGTGCCTACGCGCTGCGCGACGAGCAGGGCAACGTCCATCACGCCTATCGCGTGGTCTTCGCGCAGAATCCGCTGCTGGGCGAGTACTACGGCGTCGAGGGCACCGACTGGACCAATCCGCCGATCATCGCCCGGCCGTCACAGACGGTGACGCTGGGCCGCCGCTCCTACGCGATCGTCGACGACGGCTCGCACATCAAGCTGATCGCCTGGCGCGTGGGCGGCGCGCTCTATTGGATCTCCAACACCCTCGTCGAGAGCCTCACCAACCGCCAGATGATCGCGCTTGCCCAGAGCGCGCGGCCGCTGCGCTAGGGGCCGCCGCCGACCGCGAGCTCGTAGCTGCTGTGGTCGGCCCGGCCCCTCAGCCGGCAGCCGCGGCGCGCCCGCGGCGCGCCTGGCGTGCCATCCGCCAGCCAAAGCGCGCCATCGCCGACGGCACGCGTTCGGCCGCGTCGATCACCTCTTCCAGCGCAGCGGCGAAGCGGCGGATCTCGGCCTCCTCGACGACGAGCGCCGGCAGCGCCTTGACGACATTCATCCCGTGCCCCGCGACCTGGCAGAGGATGCGGTGGTCGTGGAACAGCGGCACGGTCACCAGCTGCGCGGCCAGCCCCGGCTGCGCCCGCTCGACCGCCTGCCAGACCGAGCGCCGTGTGGCGTTGCGCGGCGGCCCCAGCTCGATCGCCCACATCAGGCCCAGCCCGCGCACGTCGCGCACGATCTCGTAGCGCTCGATCAGCGGCCTGGTCAGCTCCAGCAGCAGCGCGCCGAGGCGCTCGGCCCGCTCCACCAGGCGCTCGCGCTCGAGCACGCGCAGCGTGGCCAGACCGGCGGCCGCGGCGAGGTCGTTGCCGCCGAAGGTCGAGCCGTGACGCACCGCTCGCTCCATCCGGTCGAAGACCCGCTCGAACGCGGCCCGGGAGACCAGCACGCCGCCGATCGGGACCATCCCGCCGGACAGCGCCTTGGCGACGCAGATCATGTCCGGCTGCAGCTGCCAGTGCTCGAGCGCGAAGAACCGTCCCGTGCGGCCGATGCCGGTCTGGACCTCGTCGCAGACCAGCAGCGCGCCGCTCGCATGGCAGCGCTCGAGCGCGCCCCGCGGGTAATCGGCGGGGGGGAGATTGATGCCCTTGCCCTGGATCGGCTCGAGCACGAGCGCCGCGACATCGCGGCGCGACAGCTCGCGCTCGAGCGCATCGAGATCGCCGAAGGGGATCGCCTGACAGCCTGGCAGCAGCGGGCCGAAGCCGGCCGTGAACTCCTCGTTGCCGTTGATCGACAGCGAGCCGAGCGTCAGCCCGTGGAAGGCGTGCTCGGCGTAGAGGATCCGTGGGCGCCCGGTCGCGGCGCGGGCGATCTTGATCGCGGCCTCGACGGACTCGGTGCCGGTGTTCGCCGGAACCATTGCCGCGACGCTCGCCGGTGCGCGCGCGAGCAGCTGCTCGGCCAGTACGCCGCTGAGCAGCGTGACACCAAGTTGGGGCAGATTGGCCGTGCGCGCGGTGAGCACGTCCTCGACCGCGGCGATCAGGTCGGGATGGTTGCGCCCGACGGAGAACACGCCATAGCCGCAGAGCAGGTCCAGGTAGCGCTGGCCCTCGGCGTCGATCAGATACGCCCCCTCACCGCGGACCCATTGGCGGTCCAGCCCCAGCGTACGCAGGATGCGACCCATCTGCGGGTTGAGGTGGCGATCGTTGAGCGCCATCTCCTCGCCGGCGCGCTGAGCCAGCAGCGCTCGTATCGAATCGGGCATCGCGGTCACGTGCGCAGGTTACGGATCTGGGGTCCGCGGCGTGGTTCTGCGTGCGTGCGCCTCGCAGTCCAAGCCCATCGCTCTAGTGAGCCGTCCCCGGAGGAAGCTGCCAATATCTCCGCTGCAGTCAGCAGGCTGGAGCCGACGAACGCGAGGCGGTGGTGGAATGAGCGAGGTTCAAGCCAGCGATGGCCGGAGGATCGGCTCGGTGGCCGTCGTCGGTGGCGGCTTCATGGGCTCCGGCATCGCCGAGTCCTGCGCGGTCGCCGGCCTGCCGGTGGTCGTTCGCGACATCGACGCGGGCGCGCTTGCCCGCACGCAGGCGCGCATCGAGGCGTCGCTCGAGCGGGCGGTGCGGGGTGGCAAGCTCGATCGCGCGGTTTGCGAGGAGGCGCTCGAGCGGATCGAGCTCACGACCGACCTGAAAGCGATCGGGGGTGCGGACCTCGTTATCGAGGCCGCCCCCGAGGACGAGGGCCTGAAGGTCGCGCTGATGCATGAGATCGATGGCATCGTCGGTGAACATGCGCTGATCGCCTCCAACACCTCGTCGATTCCGATCGCGCAGCTGGCGTCGGCGGTGCGCGCACCGGAGCGCGTGCTCGGGCTGCACTTCTTCTCGCCGGTGCCGGTGATGCGGCTGGTGGAGGTCGTGCGGGCGCTCAACACCAGCGACGCCACCGTGGCGGTCGCGCGCGGCTTCGTCGAGCGCCTGGGCAAGCGTCCGATCGAGACCAAGGATCGCTCGGGCTTCATCGTCAACATGCTGCTCGTCCCGTACCTGATGGCGGCCGTGCGGATGTACGAGGAGGGCTTCGCGTCGCGGGAGGACATCGACGCCGGCATGAAGCTCGGCTGCGGACACCCGATGGGCCCGCTCACGCTCTGTGACTTCATCGGACTCGACGTCCTCTACGCGGTCTGCGACTCCTTGTATGAGGAGTTCAAGCGCGACGAGTACGCACCCCCGCCGCTGCTCAAGCGGATGGTCGCGGCGGGGCGACTGGGACGCAAGTCCGGCTGCGGCTTCTACGAGTACGCCGCCGAGCCCGCGCAGGGCGCCGAGCGCGCGCAGGGCTCCCAGCCCGCGACGGGCTCGGTCGCAGCCCGTACGTAGATTCCCCAGATCGAGCCGTGCGGTGATGCGTGAGCGAATAGAGCCGCGCTAGTGATGCGTGAGCCTAGCTTGGGGTCAGAGGGTCGCGATCGTCGGCGATCGCGCCGAGCTGACCGCACCGGACGAGCCGCGCGCCGTCGATTTCGTGGTGGAGATGCGCCGCTACGACGACCGCCAGACGCTCGCGGCGCGGCTGGACAGCGGCGAGCTGAGCCGGGACGTGGTCGTCGACGTCCGTAGTTCCCACACCCGGTGCGCGTACAACGCGCGGTTCCTTCTGTCCGGTATCGGCGGGACCCTGCCCGTCATGAGCAACCCCGTGCTTCATCTGGACCTGGTCAGCGGCGCGGTGGCCGATCTCAGCCATCGGGCCGGCTATGTGCACTGGCACTTCTTCCAGATGTCCTGGCCGAACATCATCGTCATCCTCGCCATGATCGGCGTGTTCTGGCTGGCGATCGCGTTGCCGTTCCCCGCCCATCGGCGTCGATCGCCGGCTGGCGCAGGCGGCACGGGTCCGGCTGGCGCTGGCGGCACGGGTCCGGCTGGCGCTGGCGGCACGGGTCCGGCTGGCGCTGGCGGCACGGGTCCGGCTGACGCTGGCGGCACGGGTCCGGCTGGCGCAGGCACCCCGGGTCCGGCTGGCCCCGAGGTGGCACGATGAGCGCCCAGTCGACTCCACCGCGGATGTGGACGACGCGCGTGCGTGAGCGCGCGGTCGGCGCGCTGCCCCCGGAGCGCCTGCTCCCCGACCAGCAGCCGGCGTACGTCGCGTCGTGGATCTATGTCTTCGGCGTCCTGACGATCGCCGCGCTCGTCGTCGTGCTCGCGTCGGGCGCGGTCCTCGGCCTAAAGGGCCCCGCCTGGTGGCATGTGACCGCGGTTGGCCGCTTCTTCAACGGAGTTCACCTCTGGGCAGTGGAGCTGTTCTTCTTCGTGATGGTCGTTCACCTGTGGGGGAAGTTCTTCATGGCGGCATGGCGCGGCGGCCGCGCGCGCACCTGGGTGACGGGCGCGATCGCCTTCCTCATCGCGATCGCCACCGCGTTCACCGGCTATCTGTCGCAGCAGAACTTCGACTCGCAGTGGATCTCGACCCAAGCCAAGGACGGCATCAACTCACTCGGCGTCGGCGCGTTCTTCAATGCCCTCAACTTCGGCCAGATGTACACCTATCACGTGATCCTGCTCCCGGTCGTCGTGATCGCGCTGGCGGTCTGGCACGTCCTGCTCGTGCGTCGCCACGGGGTGGTGCCGCCGTATCAGCTGGGCAACGAACCGGTGAGCGCGAGGACCACCCCACTTGTCACCGACGGCGAGCGTGGAGGCCCGGCATGAGCGTTGCTGGCGACAGATGCACGTCGGGAGCCGCCGGGGCGTCGTTGGCGCCGACCTCTGCTGAGCGCCGCTGGCACGGGCCCTACGTCCCCTACGACCTGGTCAAGGAGGCGGTCATCGCCCTGGTCGTGATGGCCGTCCTGGCGGTCGGACTGACGATCCTCTTCTCCTCGCCCGATGAGCATCCCACCACCGTCGCGCAGTGGGCGCGCAGCGATCCGGGCGACTTTCTCACCACGGCGACCGCCGAGCTGGACGGCAGCAGCACGACCGCCGGCTATGGCCCGCCGTACAACCACGCCTCCAGCGGCCAGCACATCGCTTTCGTCCGCTTGCAGAAGTGGCTGGGCGTCAGCCATCCGATTGACACCGCCAAGGACTTCGTGCTCGCGCCGCTGGGGACGGTCAGTGGCGATCCCGCTCTGCCCGCGGCGATCGCGACCTACCAGGCGGCCAGTGCCAAGCAGCAGGCGGCCTGGACTGACGCCTACACCAAGGCTCTCGGCAAGGCCTCCTTCCAGGCTGATCTGGTGAGCCTGCCGGGTGGCAGCTACGGGCCGGTCGCGCCGATGATGCAGGCGCTGCTGAACCTGGCGCGCAGCGGCGGCCTCGATGGCGCGCTGCTCACCGGCAAGCAGTTCTACCAGACCGATTACACCAGGCCGCTGCTGTTCATGGCGGACGGCTCACCGCTCGCCAACCGCGCCCAGTCCGAGCACCTGCTGGGCAGCCAGTGGGGGATGATGAACGAGACCGGCAGCTATCCCGGCCAGGCCTGGCTGTGGCTCTACACGTTCTGGTACCAGATCAAGCCCTTCTCCACCTCCACCAACGCCGACGCGCTGGTGATGGCGATCATGGCGGTGCTGAGCCTGGCCTTCATCTGCATCCCGTTCATCCCCGGGGTGCGCAGCATCCCGCGTTGGATCCCGATCTACCGGCTGATCTGGCGCCGTCACTACGCCGAGACTCGATGAGCGCACGCTGCGCGCACCCCGCCGCGCGCCGGGCGCGCTGAGCTGCTGGGCTACTCGAGCCACGCGCCGCGTCGCATGACACGTCGCACCGCACCGTCTGTGTCGAGCAGCACGAGGTCGGCCGGCCCGCCGGGGCGCAACCCGCTCGGGAGGCCGACCGCCGCCGCAGGTCGCTCGCTCGCGGCGCGCGCCGCCACGGCCAGCGACGCGCCGGTCAGCGCGAGCCAGCGGCGCAGCGCGACGTCCAGGGTGATGCCGCTGCCGGCGAGGCGTCCAGCGGCGGTCCTGACGCTGCCATCGGTGCGGGCGACGATCGGCGTGCCGGCGAACGCGTAGTCGCCTGGCGGCGCCTCCGCGGCTGGCGAGGCGTCGCTCACGAGCGCCACCCGCGCCCCGGCTGCGCGGCGGACGAGCTCGAGCACGAGCGAGTCGACGTGCAGCCCATCGGGGATCACCGCGACCGTTACGCGGCGGTCGACGAGCGCCAGCCCGACGAGCCCCGGTGCGCGGTGATGCAACGGGCCCATCGCGTTGAAGACATGTGTTACCAGCCTCGCGCCCGCGTCGATCGCCTGGCGGGCGACGTCGGCGCTCGCGCCGGAGTGGCCGAGCGCGACCGCGATGCCGCGCCGGCGCAGCTGGGCGATCAGCTCCAGCGCTCCAGGCAGCTCGGGGGCGAGCGTGACCAGGCGCACCGCGGGCGCCTCGAAGCCGCAGGGCAGGCCAGCGCCCGGCGCGCGCAGGAGACTGCGACGGTGCACGCCGGCGTGCGCCGGGCTCAGGAACGGCCCCTCCAGGTGAACGCCGGCGACCGGCGAGCGCGGATCGGCGATGCGCTCGTCCAGCTCGTCGATGGCTCGGCGCAGCGCCCCAGGCTCGGTCGTGATGAGGGTCGGCAGGTAGCTCGTCACGCCATGCGCCAGCAGCAGGGCGTCGATAGCGTCCAACGCGCCGGCGCCGCCGGTGACCTCGTGGCCACCGGCCCCATTGACCTGGATATCGCACAGACCCGGCGCGATCACGCCGTCCGGGCGCTCGTCGGGACGGCGCGGAGCGGCCCCCCAGCCGACGTCGCCAAGCCGCTCGCCGCGGATCTCCAGCCAACCGGGACGCAGCCGTCCACCGCTGGCCAGCTTGCCGCTCAGCAACCGCGTTCGGGGTGAGCTCACGGCGCAAGTTTGCCCCACGTGCTCGGGCGCGCGATGATCCGGCCGTGCGCCTCCATGGAGCCGTGACGCCGTGATCCGTCTGATCGCCGCCAACCTGCTCCGCCGCAAGGTGCGCACGACGCTGACCGCGGTCGGCGTCGCGGTCGGCGTCGCGACGATCGTGGCGCTGGTCTCGATCAGCGCCGGGCTCGACCGCACGGCGAGTGGGCTGATCAACCTGGGCAACGCCCAGCTCGGACTCTTCCAGGCCGGCGTCGGTGACCTGACCGCCTCGACGCTGCCGGCGTCGCTGGCGCAGCGGGCGGCGCAGGTGCCCGGCGTCTCCGAGGCCGCGCCGATCAGCGTGCTCAGCGGGGAGCTGCCGCAGGCCAAGTCGTTCCTGGTGTTCGGCGTCGTCCCGGGCAGCTTCGTGGTGCGCCGCCTGGTGATGGTGCAGGGACGGCCCGCGCAGGGCGCCGAGGCGATGGTTGGGGACGCGGCGGCGCGCCAGCTGCACCTGGGCATCGGCAGCTCCTTGATGCTCAGCGGCAACGCCTACCGGGTCGTCGCGATCTACCACGCCGGCGTGCTCTTCGAGGACCAAGGCGCCGCGATCCCGCTGTCGGAGGTGCAGCGCATCACGCACCGCAGCGGCGACGCGACGACCATCGCCGTGGCGATCGGCCAGGGCCAGTCGGCCGCGGTCGTCGCGCACCGGTTGGAGCGAGCGCTGCCGGGAACGGTGGGGATCAGCGAGCCCGGTCAGGTCGCACGGGCCGACACCAACAGCCTGCTGATCCACGATGCCGTCGGGGTCCTGGCTGTGCTGGCGCTGATCATCGGCGCGATCGTCGTCATGAACACGACGCTGATGGCGGTCGTCGAGCGCCAGCGCGAGTTCGCGCTGCTGGCGGCGGTCGGCTGGCCGCCGCTCCAGGTGGCGCGATTGGTCTTCGGCGAAGGGCTTGCGATCAGCGTCCTCGGGGCGATCGTCGGGCTGGGGCTGGGCGCACTGGCCGCCGAGCTGATCGTCAGGCTGCTCTCGGTCGCCACGCTGGTGGCGCCGCACTTCACAGCCTGGGGGCTTGGGCGCGCGCTGCTGATCGGCATCGCGATCGGCGTCCTGGGTGGCCTCTATCCCGCCTGGCGGGTGACCCGAGTCCACCTTGCGCAAGCGCTGAGCTGACCGGCCCGAGGCGCCTGGCCAGCCCGAGACGCCCTGTGCAGTTGAGCGATCAGCCGCCCGCCGACAGGACCTCGTCGGTGACGACGCGCCCGTCGCGCATCCTCACGCGACGGTCGGCGTGGGCATCTACGGCTGGGTCGTAGCTCACGAGCAGCACCGTCATACCCCGCCGCGCGCGGATCTCCTCGAGCAGCCCCAGCACATGGCCGCTGGACACCGAGTCCAGCGAGCCGGTCGGCTCGTCGGCGAGCAGCAGCCGGGGATCGTTCACCAGCGCTCGGGCGATCGCCACCCGTTGGCGCTCACCGCCCGACAGCTGCGCGGGCAGG
Organism: uncultured Solirubrobacterales bacterium; assembly: GCA_963795555.1. GTDB lineage: Bacteria > Actinomycetota > Thermoleophilia > Solirubrobacterales > Solirubrobacteraceae > CAWCHZ01. Next base: position 1,735,454 of record CAWCHZ010000002.1, on the reverse strand, counting down.
TGATCGGCGCGGGCCTCCAGCCCAACCTCGGCAAGCAGCTCGAGCGCCCGCCCGGTGCGCTGCGCGCGCGCCGTGCCTGTGGGGATCAGCGGGATCTCGACGTTCTCGCGTGCCGTCAGCCCCGGGATCAGCAGGTGGTGCTGGAAGACGAAGCCGATCGTCTCACGGCGGAAGCGAGCGGCGTCGGTCAGCTCGGGGAGCGACTGGCGATCGACGAGGATCTCGCCTGCGTCGGGCGTGTCGAGCCCGCCGATCAGGTTCAGCAGCGTGCTCTTGCCGCAGCCGGACGGCCCGGTCAGCAGCAGCAGCTCGCCGGCGGCGAGATCCAGCGACACGTCGACGAGCGCGTGCACGCGACCGTCGTAGGTCTTGCGCACGTGGCGCACGCTGACCTCCGCGCCGCCGAGCGGCTGCCCCACCGTCGTCACATGCCGTAGTTTCGCGCCTGCCACGCACGTCATACTCTCAGCGGCCCCCCGCCCGGGCAATCCGGCCCCATGCCTGCCCAACCGACCCTCACGCGATCGCCACGAATCCGAGCCGCTTCGCCACGGGGAAGCCGGGCCGCGTGGCCGGGACGGGACGGGGCCACCTGGCCGGGACGGGGCGGTGGGGCTTGGTCACGGCGAGTCGGCTTGGCACTGGGGATGCTCGTCCTGCTGCTGGCTGGTTGTGGTGGCGGCGGGGGCGGCGCCGGACCCAGCAAGGCGGCCTACATCGCCCGGGCCGATCGGATCTGCGCGACGGCGCGGATGCAGGGAGGGCCGTTGGTCTCGCAGCTGACCGCCGCGGCGGCGGGCTCGCTGAGCGCGGGCAGTGCGGCCAAGCTCGCCGGCGTGGTCGAGCAGCTGCACGGCATCGAGGCCCGCGCCTTGACGCAGCTGCGCGGCCTGTCCCAACCCAGCGGCGACCACGACGCGATCGAGCGCTTCCTGGCCCCCTCGGGTCAGGTTGTCGACGCGATGGCCAACGCGCAGGCCGCGCTCAGCCGGGGCGACGTGACCAGCGCTCTGGGGCTGTTGCAGCAGACGCAGGCGACTGCCCAGCAGGCCAAGGCGGCCGCCGACTCCTATGGTTTCAAGCAGTGCGGTCTGGTGCTCTCGGCGGCGACCTGAGCCTCGCAGCTCGAGATCGCGTGATGCGGCTCGCCCTTGCCGCGCCGAGGCCGGGGCGCGAACATGTGCGCCGCACCACGATCGGAGGGAGCGAGCTTGAGATGACACCTGAGTGGCCGGATGATCCATACGACGAGATCGACCCCGCCCTGGCCCCCCTGAGCGAGGCCGGGGAGGGCGAATCCGAGGGCTTCGAGCTCACCGAGGGCGAGCTCATCGAGCACGCCAGCCACGGCGACGAGCACGCGGCCCGGCGCGTCGACCAAGACGCCATGGGCTTCGACGATCTCGAGGACCCGGATGCTGCCTACGGCGAGGCCGACGAGGAGGAGAAGGACTGGTGAGCCGCGCAGTCGGCGTGCATCGGCGCTGAGCCATGCGCGGGCAGCCCCGGGTCCCCCGCGGTGGCCTGCCTGGTGGGAAGACCGCGGATCGCGGTGGGGTTCTACGGAAGACGCCGGAGCTGGGTCGGCTGGTCGGCCCTGTAGGGTCTTCGCCTGGGCGGTGCGCCGGCCCGCCTACGGCACGGCCCGATCCTCCCGACACGATTCATGAGCAGCCAACGCCGATCCTCAGGTGGTCGTGGGCGCCGAGGCGCGTCGGCACGCGCCGCTGCGCGTCGACGCCGTCGACGCCTGCTCCCGCTGCTGGCGGTGGTCGTGATCGTGCTGGTGGTGGTGCTGCTCGCCGGCGGCGGTGGGCCCACGCCGCAGCAGCGCGCGGCAGCCCGGGCGCGCGCCGCGGCCGCCGCGCGCCGCCGGGCGCTCGCCTGGTCGCCGGCCACGAGACCGTTCCCCGGGCATCTGCTGATCGCCGACCGCGGCAACAACCGGCTGCTGCTGGTCGACGCCGCCAAGCACATCCTCTGGCGCTATCCCTCGGCGACCAAGCCGCCGCCACGCGGCGGCTTCTACTTCCCCGACGACGCCTTCTTCATCCATCACGGCACGGCGATCATCACCAACGAGGAGGACAACGACACGATCGTCGAGCTCGCCTACCCGTCGGGGCGGATCATCTACTCCTACGGCCACCCCCGGGTTGCCGGCTCGACGCTGGGCTACCTCAGCCAGCCCGACGATGCCTACCTGCTGCGCAACGGCGAGATCACCGTCGCCGACGCCAAGAACTGCCGCATCCTGTTCATCCGCGGACAGCAGCCGGTCGCGCAGATCGGCACCGTCGGGAGCTGCGTGCATGACCCACCCCGTGGCATCAACTACCCGAACGGGGACACGCCGCTGGCCGATGGCAACGTGCTCGTCTCGGAGATCAACGGCTCCTACGTCGATGAGATCACGCCTGACGGGCAGGTGGTCTGGAGCCTGCACCTGCCGATCGCCTATCCATCCGATCCCCAGCAGATCGGGCCAGATCTCTACCTGATCGCCGACTACAGCAAGCCAGGCGGGCTGTATGAGTTCACGCGCGAGGGTCAGATCCTCTGGAGCTATCACCCCGCGTCAGGGCCGCGCATGCTCGACCACCCGAGCCTCGCCGAGCGCCTGCCCAACGGGCTGATCGGCGTCAACGACGACTACCGCCACCGCGTCGTGATCATCGACCCCCGCACCAAGTCGATCGTCTGGCAGTACGGCCGCACCGACGTGCCGGGGACCGCGCCCGGCCTGCTCAACATCCCCGACGGCTTCGACCTGATCGAGCCCGACGGGCAGACGCCGACGCACCCGATGACGGGCTAATCGGGCGGGCCCGACCGCCGTCTTCGAGCGAGGGGGACCGGGCAGCGGCCGCCCCCCGCAAACGCTTGTGTCCCCAATGTCGCTCGATCCGCGGGTGGCCCCGTCAGCCGGGTGGAGGGACTGAGGTGCCCAGTGCGGCGTCGGGCGATGGCGGTGGCTCTGATGACTCCGGCTCCGAGGGCTCCGGACTAGGGCTGGGGGGTGGGGCGGAAGGGGGCGCTGTCGGCGGGGTCGTTGTTGGCGCGGACGATGTCGGCGTGGAGCTCGTGGGACCCCACGCCGGGGCGCCGCCGATGCTGGCGCCCCTGCCCTGCAGGCGACGCAGCTCGAAGAACATCGTCGCCGCGGCCAGGCCGGCCAGCGGCGCCGTGATCAGCTGGGCGATCAGCGACCCAGCTCCGTAGACGAACAGGCTGTGGCTGATCGCGGCGGCGATCACCCTGAAGACGATGCCGAGCACCAGCTGGAAGATCCACAAGCCGACGATCACGGCAAAGACCTGCCAGGCATTGCCGCGCACGAGCTCGCGGCTACGCCGGAAGGCGTCCATCACCGGGGCGCGCTCGATCACGATCGCCGGGGCCAGCAGAGCCCACCAGGTCAGCAGGACCAGCCCGGGGATCACGAAGACGACGAGACCGGCCGTGATCGCGATGCCGGCGAGGATCGCGGCGCCGACGAGCGGAGCCACCACCGGGCCGACCGAGCGATAGAGCTCGCCGACCGACAGGCTGCGATTGCGGTCGTGGATCCGGCGCACCGCCTCGACGACAACCGCCTGGTACCAGAAGCTCGCCACGATGACGATCAGCAGCACGAGCAGGACCAGGCCGGCGCTGGTGCTGCCGGAGTAGATCGCGCCGTTCAGGATGGCGATCGGCACGAAGATCGGCAGCGCCGCCCACAGCAGCACACCGGCGTGCTCGCGGTAGGTGGCGAGGATCGTCTTGAAGATCTGAGCGACGTCGAGGTTCTCGCGCATGGCGCGAGATTCGACGGGGGAGGGTGAAAACCTCGCTGCGCGAGCGCCGACGGCCCTCGCTTAGGCGACCCCGCCGTAGACCTCGCTAGGCGAGCGCGCGCGGTGGGACCCGCTTGTGCCGGATGATGAACGCCCGGATCGCGGCGGCCCCGAAGATGAAGCCACCAATGTGGGCGAAGTAGGCGACGCCGCCCCCACCACCGGTGGGGTTGGTGAGGTTGGCCGCGCCGAACAGCGCTTGCTCGGCGATCCAGACGCCGAGCATCAGCACGGCGGGCAGCTCGATGATCGTCACGAAGATGAAGAGGAAGACGAGCGTCAGCACACGAGCGCGGGGGTAGAGCAGGATGTAGCCGCCCAGCACCCCCGCGATCGCTCCCGATGCTCCCAGGGTGGGGACGGCGGCCGAGGGGCTGACCGCGGTCTGCAGCGCGAATGCCGCCACGCCGCCAAGCAGGTAGAAGACGATGAAGCGCACGCGCCCCATCGAGTCCTCGATGTTGTTGCCGAAGATCCACAGGAACAGCATGTTGCCGGCGATGTGAATGATGCTGGCGTGCATGAACATCGACACAAAGGGCTTCAGCCACGGTGAGATCGCGTCGTGCAGGCCGCGCCCGCAGATCGCGTGTCCATCGGCAAAGACGGCGCAGTGCTGTCCGGGGTGGGTCAGCTCGTAGGGGATCGCGCCATAGGCCAGGACGCTGTGGGTGGACGCGCCGTGCAGGATCCCACCGTGCTGGAACAGGAAGTAGACCAGTGCGTTGGCGACGATCAGCGCGACCGTGACCAGCGGGAAGCGGTCGGTTGGGATGTTGTCCTTGAGCGGGATCAGTGCCGGGAGCCTACGCGCTGCGCCGGGGCGGCGCGCGAGTCTAGGCGCCGGCCCCGCTGCGCAGTGGCCCGACGCCGGCGGCCTGCTGGGGCACGTGCTGGTCGGCGTGATACGAGGAGCGCACCAGCGGACCGGCCGCCACATGATCGAAGCCGAGCCGGTAGGCGTCGCGCTCGAGCGCCGCGAACTCATCCGGGTGCCAGTAGCGCACGACCGGCAGATGACGCTCGGTCGGCCGCAGGTACTGTCCGATCGTGATCACCCGGACGCCGTGCTCGCGCAGGAGCCCCAGCGCGTCGAGCATCTCGTCGTGGCTCTCGCCCAGACCGACCATCAGCCCGGACTTGGTCACGACGTCGCCGTCGCTCATCTCCTGAGCGTTGCGCAGCACGCGACAGGAGCGCTCGAAGCGCGAGCCCCGCCGAGCGACTGGATACAAACGTGGCACCACCTCGACGTTGTGGTTGAAGACGTCGGGACGCTCGGCGATCACCTTCGCAAGCGGCATCTCCTCGCCGCGGAAGTCGGGCGTGAGGACCTCGATTTGGCAGCCCGGAGCCTGGCGGCGGATCTGGCGGATGACGCCGACGAAGGCCGACGCGCCGCAGTCGGGCAGATCATCGCGGTCGACGCTGGTGATCACGGCGTGGCGCAGCCCCATCCGAGCGACCGAGCGCGCGACGCGCGCGGGCTCGAGCGGGTCGTTCCAGGTCGGCTTGCCCGTCTTGACGTTGCAGAAGCCGCAGCGGCGCGTGCACGTGTCGCCGAGGATCATGAACGTCGCGGTGCCGCGCTCCCAGCACTCGCCGACGTTGGGGCAGGCGGCTTCCTGACAAACCGTATGAAGCCCTTCGGCGGCGATCAGGGCCTGCAGGTCGCGATAGCGTGGGCTCCCCGGGGCCGGGACCTTCAGCCACGGCGGCTTGCGTTCGCGGTATGGCCGAACGGCGTCGCCCAGCACGCGCGTGACGTCCATCCCACCCGGGTTCGCGCGCGACCGCGTGACGTGCAGGCGGGCGTCGGGAGCGCTCATGCCGGCTGTGGGACCCCGAGCTCGCGGATCAGGCGGGCCGGCGTCACGAGTCGCTGGCGCAGATCGTGGGCCTCGGCGAAGCGCCAGGCCACGCGCCGGCGCACGCAGCGCGTCAGCGCGCTCTCACATGCCAGCGCGCTCTTCCCGGCGAGCTCGCTCGCCACCGAGGTCATGCGCACGTCTGTCAGGCCGCACGGCACGACCCACTCGAACGGGGCGAGATCGTTGTCGACGTTGATCGCGAAGCCGTGCGTCGTCACGCGGCGCGAGACATGGATTCCGATCGACGCGATCTTGCGCTCATCCACCCACACGCCCGTCAGCCCGGTGCGCGTGGCTGCGCTGACACCGCTGTCGGCGAGCGCGGCGATGATCGCGCGCTCCATCGTGCGCACGAACGCCACGACGTCTGGCGCGCGCATTATCGGATAGCCGACGAGCTGCCCAGGCCCGTGATACGTGAGCTTGCCGCCGCGATCGACGTCGACGATCTCAATGCCCTGATCGCGATACCACCGCTCGCCCAACGGCAGCTCGTCGGGATCGCTGCGCCGCCCGCGCGTATAGACCGCGGGGTGCTCGAGCAGCAGCAGCACATCGGGCAGGGCGTCGGCCTGGCGCAGCTCGCGCACGCGCTCCTGCAGCGCGAGCGCCTCGCCGTAGTCGACGACGCCGAGATGGCAGACCCACAGCTCCGAGCGAGCGCTCACGCCAGGAGCCTAGCCGACCTCGGAAGGCCAGCAGGCTGCCCGTCGGCATGGAAGACCTCGGAAGGCCAACAGGCTCGCCAGCGGGGGCAGGAGGCCTCAGAAGGTCAGTCGCAGCGGATTCTCGAGCAGCTCGCGCACCGCACCGAGGAACTCCGCCGCGTCGGCTCCATAGAGGATGCGGTGGTCACAGGCGAGCGTCACGCCCATCCGCCGCCGCGCGCGGATCGCGCCCTCGTACACGACAGCCTTCGGCTCGACGGCACCGATCGCGAGAATCGCGGCCTGGGGCGGGTTGATCACCGCGGTGAAGCTGGTGATCCCGAACATGCCGAGGTTGGATACCGTGAAGGTCCCGCCCGACAGCTCCGGTGGCGTGATCGTGCGATCGCGTACGCGCTGCGCCAGCGTTCGCGCCTCGCGTGCGATCTGCCCCAGCGACTTGCCGTCGGCGTCGAAGATCGTTGGTACGACGAGCGCGTCGGTCGCCGCGACGGCGACGCCGACATTGATGCGCTCGTAGAGCTCGAAGTGCCCGTCACGGTAGGCGCCATTGGCGCGCGGGAAGCGTCGGAGCGCCAGCGCGCAGGCCTTGACGATCATGTCGTTGAGCGAGGGCACGACGTCCTGCTCGCCGGCGTGCGCCTTGAGCTGCTCGCGCAGCGCCGCGGCATCCTCCATGTCGATCTCCATTTGGAGCTCGAAACTGGGGACGGTGGCGCGCGATTCGGCCATCCGTCGCGCGACCAGCTGCTGCAGGCGCGTGAGCTCGACGCGCGTGACCTTGCCCTTGGCGCTTGCGGGCTCGGCCTGGGCCTCCGCCGGCTGCGCGCCGCCGCCGCGCTCGTCCGCAGTCGGCTCGGCGCCCCCGCGCTCGTCCGCGACTGGCTCCGCGCTGCCGCGCTCGTCTGCGACTGGCTCAGCGCCCCATGCGGCTTGCGCACCGGTCAGGGCAGCCTCGACATCGGCCTTGACGATCCGCCCGCCCGGCCCGCTGCCGCTGAGCGCGGCCAGCTCGACGCCGCGCTCGCGGGCGATCCGCCGCGCGAGCGGCGAGGCCTTGGTGCGTCCGTTGCCGGTCCCCCCAGCGCCTTCAGGCGCCTGCTCGGTCTCCGGCGCGCGGACATCCTGGTCGGGTTGCGCCGCCCCCTCGGGCCGCGCTGCCTCCTCGGGTTGCGCTGTCTCCTCGGGTTGCGCCGCCTCCTCGGGTTGCGCTCCCGGCTCACGCTGCGCCGCGGCCTCGGGCTGCCCCTCCGCCTCGGACTGGGCCGCCAACGAGGAGCTGGGCTCGCCGACCTCGGCGATCTTGCCGCCGACCGGCAGCGTGTCACCCTGCGCCGCGACGATCTTCAGAATGCCCTCCTCGTCGGCCTCGTAGGTCATGTTGGCCTTGTCGGTCTCGATCTCGACGAGCTCCTCGCCGCGACGGACCTGCTCGCCATCGGTCTTGAGCCAGCGGATGATCGTGCCCTCTTCCATCGAGTCCGAGAGGCGCGGCATCACGATGTCTGGCACAGGAGACCTCCTACGGCTTGGCGGGGACGCCTAGACGGTAGCGGGCGCAGCGGAGCCAGCACGGTATCCGATGCGCGCGCGACCCAGCACTCGGTCAGACGTCGTGCAGCGTCGCCAGCGCCGCGTCGATCACCTCGGGCTCGTGCGGGAAGGCGATCTGCTCGAGCGGTTGCGAGTAGGGCATCGGCACGTCGGCGCCGGTCACGCGTCCCACGGGCGCGTCGAGGTAGTCGAATGCCTGCTCCTGGATCAGCGCGCTGAGGTTCGCCCCGACGCCGCCGTGCGGCCAGCCCTCCTCGACGATCACGCAGCGCCCGGTCTTGCGCACCGAGGCGAGGATCGTGTCGAGATCGAGCGGGCGCAGCGTGCGCGGGTCGATGACCTCGGCCTCGACTTCGTGCTCGTCGGCCAGCTTCGCCGCCGCCCGCTCCGCGACCAGCGCCATCCGCGAGACCCCCACCAGCGTCACGTCGTCGCCGGCACGACGGATCGCCGCCTCGCCGAAGCGGACGACGTGATCGCCGTCGTCCGGAACCTCGCCGCGCTGGCCATATAGGTACTCGTGCTCGATGAAGATGACCGGGTTGTCGTCGCGGATCGCCGCCTTCAGCAGTCCCTTGGCATCGGCGGCCGTCGACGGGACCGCCACCAACAGGCCCGGCACGTGCAGGTACATCGCCTCGAAGCAGTGGGAGTGCGTCGGTCCGAGCTGATGGCCGGCGCCCTGTGGCATGCGGATGACGAGCGGCACGCGCGCCTGGCCGCCGAACATGTAGTGGATGTGCGCGGCGGAGTTGACGATCTGGTCGAGCGCAAGCAGGGCGAAGTTCACGGTCATCAGCTCGACCACAGGTCGCAGGCCGGTCATCGCGGCGCCGACCCCCATGCCGACGATCGTGTTCTCCGAGATCGGCGTATCGCGCACGCGGCGCTCGCCGAACTCGGCCAGCAGGCCCGCGGTCACCTTGAACGCGCCGTTGAAGACGCCGATGTCCTCGCCCATCAAGAACACCCGGTCGTCACGGGTCAGCTCCTCGCGCAGGGCCTGGTTGAGCGCCTCGCGATAGCGCATGACCGCCATCTCAACGCTCCCCCCCGCGCGTCACGCCCGGCTCGACTCTCCCCCGCGCGCCTGCGGTCATCTCAACCCTCCTGCGGGTCGAGGTCGCGCGCGACGTGCGTCTCCTCATCGACGCCGGCGTCGATGAGGAGTGGTGCGCCGGGGCTGGGCCATTGGCGATCGCCCGCCATGCGGCGCTCGTCCTCACCCCGATGGACCTCGGTGCCACGCTCGTCGATGGAGTACCAGCCGCGCACCTGGTCCCCCAGCACATAGACGTCGTCGTAGAGCGATGCCGGCGTGGGGAACGGCGCGTGGTCGGCGAAGCTGACCGCCTGGTCGACGCGCTCGATCGCTCGGCGATCGAGCTGCTCGCGCTCGGACTCCTTCAGGACGCCGCCGGCGATCAGCCGCTCGGCGAAGCGATCGATCGGATCGCGCGCGCGCCATTCGGCCACCTGCTCCTTGGTCCGGTACTCCTCCGGATCGGCCATCGAATGTCCCCTGAAGCGGTACGTCACGGCCTCGACGAGGATCGGCTGGCGATCCCGGCGCGCCCGGTCCACCGCGTCGGCGACGACCGCGTGGGTGTCGACGACGTCCATCCCGTCGCAGGACAGGCCCGGCACGCCGAAGCCCTCGCCCTTGCGCTTGAGGTCGGTGACCGCGGAGTGGCGCGCAAGCGCCGTGCCCATGCCGAACTGGTTGTTGACGACGACGAACACGACGGGCAGTCGCCACAGCGCGGCGAGGTTCATCGTCTCGCCGAAGGTGCCCTGGTTGGAGGCGCCGTCGCCGAACATGCACAACGTCACTTCGTCGGTGTCGCGATAGACCGCCGACAGCGCCATGCCGGCGGCGATCGGCAGGTTGGCGCCGACGATGCCATAGCCGCCCATGAACCGCCGCTCCGCGTCGAACAGGTGCATCGACCCGCCGCGTCCGTGCGAGACGCCGCTCTGGCGACCGAACAGCTCGGCCATCACCTGATCCGGGCTCGTGCCGCGCGCGAGTGCCTGACCGTGCTCGCGGTAGGTCGAGATCAGGTAGTCCTCGTCGCGCAGCGCACGCACGCTGCCGATGATCGTCGCCTCCTCGCCGATGCAGAGGTGCAGGAAGCCGCCGATCTTGGCCTTCGCGTACATCTCGCCGGCACGCTCCTCGAAGCGGCGGATCAGCAGCATCGTCGCCAGCCACTCGCGCGCGACGTCGGGCGCCGGCAGCTCGCGCGCCTCCTGCGACGATCGGGCGGCGACCTGTTCCGCCATCGCGGTCACATTAGCGGAGGAGATTGCGCGCGAGGCCAGGTGGCCGATCGGACTCCAATGAGATTGCGCCGCGAGGCCAGGTGACCGATCGCGTCATCAAGGCGCGCCGTCAGCGCGCGAGCGCGGCCGCCGCCCGCTCGACGGCGTCGGGCCCGCACAGCACCGCCTCGCCGACGCGCAGCGCCGGCAGCTCGCTGACGCCCGCGGCGCGCGCAGCCGCGGTGGCGGCGGCGAGCCCCTCGCGCACCGTGCGCAACTCCAGCGCGCGCAGGATGGCGCTCGGGTGCAGCTCGCACGCCGCCGCGGCGATCAGGACGGTGTCGACATCGCCAAGGTCGCGCCCGGCCGCGAACGCCTGGCGGAAGCTGGCCAGCGAGAAGGCGACCGCGCGCCCGATCTGCGCGGCGTAGCAGGCGGCATGCATCGCCGCGCGGCTGTCGGGCGGCCAGCGCGCGGGCCAGCGGATCGGCAGCAACCCCTGCGCGATGGCGCGCCGCTCGATGTCCGCCCGCCATTCGGGGGCACGGTGCGGGTCTGGCGTGAGCTCGGTACCGAGCACGCCGCCCGGCCCTGTGAGCTCCACGCCGCCCGGCCCTGTGAGCTCCACGCCGCCCGGCCCTGTGAGCTCCACGCCGAGCACCGGTTGCCAGCGCGCGACCACCGGCAGCGTGCCGGTCAGCCGCTCGGCGGCGAGGTAGCACTCGGCATCGCCGAGGTCGTAGTAGAAGACCGGATCCGCGTCGCTCCGCGCGACGGCCGGCACCTCAGCCGTGAATCAGCCAGCCATCGGCGGCGCGGGCGGCCTCCATGATGGCCTCTGAGAGCGTCGGGTGGCCGTGGATCGTGCGCGCCACCTCGGCGTAGCCGCCCTCGAGCTGCTTGGCCTCGACGAGCTCCTGGATCAGCTCGGTCGCCCGCGTGCCGACGATGTGGCCGCCGAGCAGCTCGCCATAGCGACGATCGCCGATGATCTTGACCAGGCCGTTGCGGTCGCCGTAGACCGTTGCGCCCCCAACAGCGCCATAAGGCACCTTGCCGACCGTCACGTCGAAGCCATGCTCGCGCGCCTGGTCCTCCGTCAGGCCGAACGAGCCGACGTTGGGCATGCAGAAGGTCGCCCGCGGGATGTCCAGGTAGGAGATCGGATGCGTCGTCATGCCGGCGGCGTCCTCGACCGCGATGATGCCCTCGTCGGAGGCCTTGTGGGCCAGCGCCGGCCCGCGCACGAGATCACCAATCGCATAGACGCCATCGAGGGACGTGCGCAGCCGCTCGTCGACCGCGATCAGCCCGCGCTCGTCGAGCTTCACGCCGGCGTCCTCCAGCCCCAGGGCCTCGACGTCCGGTCCGCGACCGGCCGCGATCACCAGGTAGTCGACCTCCGTACGGTCGTCGCCGTAGCGCAGCGAGACACCGTCCTGCGAGGCCTCGACGTCCTCCACCGGCGTGCCGACGTGGACGGCGATCCCCTGCTGGGACAGGCCGCGCGCGACGACGCGCGAGATGTCCTTGTCCTCGGTCGGCAGCACGCGGTCGAGCACCTCGAACAGCAGCACCTCGCTGCCCAGGCGCGCGTAGCCCGACGCGATCTCCGCGCCCGAGGCGCCCGCGCCGACGACGGCCAGGCGCTTGGGCAGCTCCTCGAGCGCCCATGCCTCCTCGGTACCGATGATCCGTCCACCAAATGCGATTCCCGGCAGCGCCCGCTTGACCGACCCGGTCGCCAGCACGACCGTCTTGGCCTCGATCTCGGTGCCGTCGAAGCTGCCGCCCAGCCGCACATTGCCGTCGGCGGTAACCGCGCCGTGGGCCTCGATCAGCTCGACCTTGTTCTTCTTGAGCAGCATCCCGACGCCACCGGTGAGCGTGCTGATGACCTTCTTGCGCCGCTCGCCGACCGCCGCGAAGTCGACGGCGACCCCCTCGACGCGGATGCCGAACTCGCCGGCCTCCTCGATCTCGGACAGGACGTCGGCGCTGCGCAGGACCGCCTTGGCGGGGATGCAGGCGTAGTTCAGGCAGCGTCCGCCGACGCGATCCCTCTCGATCACGGCCGTCTTCATGCCCAGCTGGGCGGCGCGGATTGCCGCGACGTAGCCACCCGGCCCGGAGCCGATGACGACGCAGTCATAAGAGGGGTCGGGCACGGCCTGGCAGCCTAGCCAAACCGGCGGCCCGGCGTCCCCAGGGCTGACGATCAGGCCTGGCGGCGGATCAGGCTTGGCCTGGCGGCGGATCTGGCCTGGCGTGGCGGCGGATCAGGCTTGGCCTGGCGGCGGATCAGGTCTGCCGGTGCGCCTGCGACGCCTGGATCCGCGCCATCACCCGCACCAGCTTGTAGAACAGCAGGCCGCCGCCGACGATCGAGACCAGGCAGATCACCGCTCCACGCGGCCCGGAGACGACGGTCAGCGCCAGCGCCGAGAAGAGCACCTGCGCCGCGAGGTAGGCCTCGAAGCCGAGCACCGCCCAGTAGCGGACACGCCAGATTCCCACCGCAGCGGCGAGGAACAGCGCGCTGAGCAGCGCCGCTCCCTGCGGGGTGGCGCCGTGGTGGGCGACCCGCGCGCCGGTCGCGTAGCCGACCAGCACGAGCACCGCCAGCGCAAGCGCCACCAGCGCGGCGATCATGAGCGTTGCGGGACGTTCGCCGGGTCGCAGCGGCTGGAGCGCGGCCCGTGCCGCCGCGTCGCGCTGCTCGCTGCGGCTCGGAGCTCGCTCGTGGCGCTGCTCGCTCACGGTGCCGGCTCCAGCGCCGCGCGCAGGCGCCGCGCGGCGGCGGCGGAATCGGCGGCGTTGGCGATCGCGCGCACCACCGCCACGCGCGTCGCGCCGGCGGCGACCACATCCGCGACGTTGCTCGTGTCGATGCCACCGATCGCGAAGAACGGCCGGTCGGCGTACATGACCGCATGGCGGACCAGCTCCAGGCCGACCGCCGGACGGCCCGGCTTGGTGGGCGTGGCATAGAGCGGGCCGACGCCGATGTAGTCCACGCCCTGCCCGTTGGCCACGTCGATCTGCTCCGGCGAATGCGTCGAGCGGCCAATCAGGGCCTCGGCGCCCAGCTGCGCGCGCGCCCGCTCGGGCGACGTGTCGGCCTGACCGACGTGCACCCCATCCGCGCCGCACGCGCCGACCAAATCGGGTCGGTCGTTGAGCACGAACAGCGCGCCGTGGCGATCGCACGCCGCGCGGAACAGCGCGGCGGCGCGCAGCAGCCCGGCGTCGTCGAGTCGCTTGTCGCGCAGCTGGACGATGTCGACGCCGGCGCTCAGCACGGCATCGAGGAAGGCAGCGAGGTCCTGCGTGCCGGCGCGGCTGTCGCAGACGAGATACAAACGCGCTGCGCTGAGGCGCTCGAGGCGCTGCCCACGTGTCCTTGGGGCTGCGACGGTCATCGCCCACAGTCTGGCAGCAGCCGGGCGGCTAGCATTGTCCTTACGGGAGCCCGTCGCACGGGCTGAGAGGGCGGCGCAAGCCGCCGACCGTCTGAACCTGATCCGGGTCATGCCGGCGCAGGGAGGTACGTTGGGCACACCATCCCAGAGGGACGCATTCGACGTCGTCGTGGTCGGCGGCGGTGTCATCGGCCTGTCGTGCGCCTGGCGCGCAGCGCAGCGCGGGCTGTCGGTCGCGCTGGTCGAGCGGGGCGAGCTGGGCGCCGGCACCAGCCGCGTGGCGGCGGGGATGCTTGCCCCCGTCGCAGAGGCCGAGGTCCATGCTCGCGCGGCTCTGGAGCTCGCGCTGGCCAGCGCCGCGAGATATCCCGGCTGGAGCGCGGAGCTGGCGCAGGCGTCGGGATGCCCAACGGGCTACCGCACGCGCGGGACGCTGCTGGTAGCCCGCGATCGGGACGAGGCGGAGGCGCTGGAGCGCGAGGCGGCAATCCGCGACCGGCTGGGTCTGGCGCCGCGGCGGCTGCGCCCCAGCGACGCCCGGCGGCTGGAGCAGGCGCTGGCGCCGACGATCCGCGCCGCGCTGGAGCTGCCCGACGATCACGCGGTGGACCCACGCGCGCTGCTGCCGGCCCTCGCCGCCGCGGCACGCGGCGCCGGTGTCGCCGTTCACGAGCAGGCCGGCGAGGCGATCCTGCGCCACGCGGACGGGCGCGTGCGGGGCGTGACGCTCGCTGCTGGGCGCGAGCTCGACGCCGAGCGGGTCGTGCTGGCCGCGGGGCCGTGGTCGGGGCTGCTGCGCGAGCTGCCGAGCGCGGCGCGGGTGCCGGTGCGCCCGGTCAAGGGCCAGATCCTGCTGCTGCGCGATCCCGCCGGGCCCGGGCTGCTCGAGCGGGCGGTGCGGCTGGAGCGCTCCTACATCGTGCCCCGCGGCGATGGCCGCTACGTGCTCGGCGCGACCGTCGAGGAGCGCGGCTGGGATGCGGCGGCGACCGTCGGCGGCGTGCATGAGCTGCTGCGCGACGCCGCCGAGGTCGTCCCCGGCCTGAATGAGTTGGAGCTGCTCGCGATCGACGTCGGCTTTCGGCCGGGGACGCCGGACAACGCGCCGCTGCTCGGGCCCGGGGCGCTCGACGGGCTGATCTGGGCGACCGGCCACTACCGCAACGGCGTGCTGTTGGCGCCGATCACGGGCGATCTGATCGGTGAGCTGCTCGTGGAGGGCTGCCTGCCGGCGCTTGCGCAGCCGTTTGCGCCGCAGCGCTTCGCCGGCGAGCACGCGGCGGGTGGACAGCGTGCGGGGGCTGCGGCTGTCGGCAAGATCAGGGTGTCGGCGCGATGAGGGTCCACGTCAACGGCCTCGCGCGCGAGCTGCCCGAGGGGACGACAGTGCTCGACGTGCTCGAGCTGTTGGCGGTCGCGCCGCAGGCGCGCGGCGTGGCGGTCGCGCTCGATGCGGAGGTGGTGCCGCGCAGCGCATGGGGAGAGCAGCGCCTGCTCGACGGCGCGCACGTCGAGGTCCTGGTGGCGATACAAGGAGGTTGAGCATGTCGACAGAGCACCTGACCCACGAGCCCGCACGGACCGACGCCGTCGATGGCCTCACGATCGCCGGCGTGCGCCTGGGCTCGCGGCTGCTGCTTGGCACGGGCGGCTTTGCGTCATTGGAGCTGATGGAGGCGGCGATCCGGGCGAGCGGCAGCGCGCTCGTCACGGTCGCGCTGCGCCGCGTCGAGCCGGCGGCGCGCGGCTCGCTCGTCGACGTGCTCGATCGCAGCGGGGTGCGCGTGCTGCCGAACACCGCCGGCTGCTACACGGCGCGCGATGCGGTGACGACGGCGCGGCTGGCGCGCGAGGCCTTCGAGACCGACTGGATCAAGCTCGAGGTGATCGGCGACGATCGTACGCTGCTGCCCGACGCCGTCGAGCTGCTCGAGGCCGCCGAAACCCTCGTCCAGGATGGGTTCGTCGTGCTTCCCTACACCAACGACGACCCGATCCTCGCCCGCCGCCTCGAGGACGTGGGCTGTGCCGCGGTGATGCCGCTGGGCTCGCCGATCGGCAGCGGCATGGGGATCCGCAACCCCTACAACATCGCGATCATCCGCGAGCGGGCAACGGTGCCCGTGGTGCTCGATGCTGGTGTGGGCACCGCCTCGGACGCGGCGCTGGCGATGGAGCTGGGTTGTGACGCGGTGCTCTGCGCAAGCGCAATCTCGCGTGCCCAGGATCCCGTCGCGATGGCACGGGCGATCCGCGACGCCGTTCGTGCCGGCTGGCTCGCGCGGCGCGCGGGGCGGATCCCGCGCCGCCTTCATGCCGAGGCCTCGACGCCGACCGTCGGCCTAGCGGATCTCGCCGTCCCGCCCGTCGACGGGTGAGTGCCGATGAGCTGATCGACGCTTGGCAGGCCGCCTGGGCGGCGCCGGTCGGGCGCGCAACCGCGGACGCGCAACCGGCGCGCGTGACCGAGCGCTTCGCGGCGCTCGCGACGGTCGACCTCCAGTACGAGGATCCGCTCACGCCCCGTCCGCTGCTCGGCGCGCATGCGCTCGCCGAGCACGCCGCGACGCTGTGGCAGGCGTTCCCCGACCTGCGATTGGAGCGCAGCGGCCGGCGCCTCAGCGACGGTCGCTACCTGGCGGCGCCATGTCGGCTGGTCGGCAGCCACCGCGGGCCGCTGATCGGGCTGCCCCCAACCGGTCGAGCGCTCAGCCTGCAGGTGATCTTCTACTGCGAGCTGCAGCGTGACCGGCTGCGTCGCGTGCGTGCCTTCTTCGACGCCTATGGCGCGGCGGTGCAGCTCGGTCTGCTGCCGGCGCGCGGGACGCTCGGTGAGCGGGCGCTGCTGCTGCTGCGCGGCTTCGGCCTGCGCGCGATCGGGCGCGGCTGAGGCGTCGCTCGTTCATGCGCGATCGGGCGCGGCTGAGGCGCTGGTCGCCTCTACACTGCGCTGCTTGCCGCGCCACTTCCTCACCGGCCGTGAGCTGACGAGCCCCGAGCTCGCTGCGCTGATCGACCGCGCGCTGGCGCTCAAGGCCGCACCGCTGTCCTCCCGCGCGCTGGAGGGCGCCAGCGTCGCGCTGTTGTTCGAGCGTCCGTCGACGCGCACCCGGCTGTCCTTCGAGGCCGGCATCTTCGAGCTCGGCGGCCAGCCGATCGTGCTGCGCGAGAGCGAGCTGCAGCTCTCTCGTGGTGAGTCGCTGACCGACACCGCGCGCGTGCTGTCGCGCCACGTCGGGGCGATCGGGATCAGGACCGGGCCCGACGAGACGCTGGCCGAGCTGGCCGCGACGGCGAGCGTGGCCGTCTTCAACATGCTCACCGCCGCGCACCATCCCTGCCAGGCGCTGGCCGACCTGCTGACGCTGCGCGAGACGTTCGGCCGGCTCGAGGGCCTGCGCGTCGCGTATGTCGGCGACGGCAACAACGTCGCCCGCTCGCTCGGCGTGCTCGGCGCCATGGCTGGCGTCGAGGTGGTCGTGGCGGCGCCCGAGGGCTACCAGCTGGAGGCGCTGGCGGGGGTCGAGCTGACCGACGATCCCCGCCAGGCGGTCGTCGGCGCCCACGCGATCTACACCGACGTCTGGGTCTCGATGGGCGACGAGGATGCCGCCGCCGAGCGTCGCCACGTGCTCGCGCCCTACCGCATCGACGATGCCCTGCTCGATCGCGCGCGGCCGGATGCGATCGCGCTGCACTGCCTGCCGGCGCACCCCGGCGAGGAGATCACCGCCGAGGTCCTGTACGGGAGCCGGCAGCGCATCTGGGACCAGGCGGAGAACCGCCGCCACGCACAGAAGGCGCTGCTCGAGCTGCTCGTGCGCTAGCCTCGCAGGCGTGACTTCGCCACGCTCGTCCAAGCGCCCGCCGCGCTCCGGCGTCGATGCCGTGCAGGAGATCCTGACGCGCGCCGCGCATGGCTCGCTGAGCCTGCTGCTGCTCAGCCGCGAGCGCATCCAGGCGTCGCTGGAGCAGGCCGTCGAGCGCGGTCGCGTCACACGTCAGGACGCCAACGAGCTGCTCGGAGAGCTGCTGGAGCTGGGGCGTGAGCAGGCCAGCGCAGTGCTGGCCGACGTCGAGCGGCTGCTCCAAGAGGGTGGGCACGGGGATGTGGTCGAAGCCGCCCGCGACGCGATCGCCCGGGTCGGTCCACGGCGACCGGGACGCCCCGGCGCACGCAAGCCGCCGATCGAGGGCTATGACCAGCTCACCGCCGCGCAGATCCGCTCGCGCCTCGCCGACCTCAGCGACGCCCAGCTGCGCGCCGCGCGCGAGCATGAGCGCGGCAGCGCGAACCGCAAGACCGTGCTCGCCGCGATCGATCGCCAGCTCGCGCGCGAGCGCAGCAGCACCTCCAGCGCGCGCGTCAGCCGGCCAGGTCGAGGTCGGCGAGCATCGCGCTGAAGTCGAGCTCGGCGCCGGTCAGCTCGCCGAGCAGCTCATCCGCATCCAGCCGCTGCCCCTGGCGCCAGAGCGACTTCAGCAGCTCGCCCGCCGCCGGCTCGGTGAACCAGGCGCTGCCGAAGCGCTCGCTCAGGGTCGCGCGCAGGTGGGTCTCCAGCGCCCACGCGCGCAGGTAGTTGGCCACGTAGAAGCCCGGGTCGACGTCGACCAGGTAGGTGGTCGAGGGCCATGGCACGCGCACGGCCGCTGACAGCAGGCGCGCGTAGAGCTCGGCTAACTCCGCGTCGGGTGGGCGCTCGCTGCCGTGCAGCTCCAGCTCATAGGTCAGCTTGGCGGCGTAGCGGCGGATGAACACAAGTCGCTGCGCCCGGACGCGGCCGGCGAGCCCGTCGTGATCATCGACCCCCAGTCGCGTCCGCAGCCAGACCGGGTCCTCGATCAGGTGGTCGAACAGGAACGCGAAGCCCTCGGTGACCGAGTTGTCGCCGAGGTGGCGGAACTCGAACGGCAGTTGGGGATCGACCCAGGCGAAGTGCTCGGCGTGGCCGCCCTCGTGGAACAGCGCGAAGTAGTCGTCGCGTCCGCCGACCGGTGGCACCACCAGGTAGATCTCGCCGGGCACGCGCACCGGCGAGCAGAAGGCGCGCGGCGACTTCTTCGAGCGCGGCTCGACGTCGAGCGTGACGTTGGCCTGTGCCTCCAGGTCGATGCCCAGGCCGGCCAGCGTCTCGCGCAACGAGGACACGAGCCGCTCGGCCGGGAACAGGGCGTCAGCGTCGGCGGAGCGGAAGAACCAAGGCAGATCCGAGCGGCGCAGCTCGGCCAGCCCGATGCCGATCCCGCGTCGCAGCTCGGGATCGAGCACCTCGCCATAGTGGTTCTCGGTCGCCTCGATGAAGGCAGCGGTCTGGCGCTCGAGCGCCGCCAGGTCGATCCCCGTCAGCTGCTCGCACAGCGCTCGGTAGGAGGGCCACCCCAGCGCACGGGTGAGCGAGTGGACCTGCTCGAGCGCCTCGCGGTGCAGCGGGTTGAGCTGCTCCGCGGTCGCCTGGAGCCGAGCCGTCTCGATTCGTGCCCGACGCTCACGATCGGGCTCGTTGGCCTGGGCGACCGAGGATGCGCGAAAGCCGATCCGCTCGCCATCGACCTCGATCTCGAGCCCCACCTCGCGTTGCGCCAGCGCCGCCTCGATCGCCTTGTTGGCCTGCCCGAGGTGACCCTCGACGCAGAACTGCAGCAGTCGTCGCATCGGCCGCCGGTCATCGCCGTGCAGCGGCCGACCGGCCAGCTCGCGCAGCTGCTCGACGGCCGCGCGCGTGAACAGCTCGGCGTGGGCATCGTAGATCGACTCGACCTCGAAGCTCTCCTTGAGTCCCGCGAAGTGCTGGTAGTACTCGCGGCCGAGCGTGACGACGAAGCGCTCGGCGCTGGCACGGTATGCATCGAGATCCATGGCCGGCCGGATCCTAGCCGTGCTGTCGATGGCCGGCCGGATCGTGGCCGTGCCATGCTTGGGGCATGCCCTCACAGCCGTCCGCCTCCGCGAGCCCGCCCATGCCCTCACAGCCGTCCGCCTCCGCGAGCCCGCCCATGCCCCCACAGCCGTCTGCCGCCGCGCACCCGCGCATGCGCCCCGAGCGCGGCGCCGAGCTCGAGCTGACGATCGACGACCTTGCCTTCGGCGGCGCCGGGGTCGCGCGGCTCGAGCGCTACGTCGTCTTCGTCGCCGGCGCGCTGCCCGGCGACCGCGTGCGCGCCGTGATCACCAAGCGCAAGCGCGACTATGCCGAGGCACGCACGCTCACGGTCCTCGAGGCCGGCCCGGATCGCATCCCGGCGCGGGCGAGCCACCCGGGCGCGCCGTGGCAGGTGATGAGCTACGAGCGCCAGCTCGCCGTCAAGCAGCAGCAGACGGTCGATGCGCTGCGCCGGATCGGGCGATTGGAGGGCTTCGAGCTCGAGCCGATCGTCCCCGCGCTGCAGCAGTGGCGCTATCGCAACAAGCTCGAGTACTCCTTCGGCGAGACCGACGCCGGCGAGCTGGTCTGTGGATTCCACCCCCCGGGCCGCTGGGACCGCGTCGACGCCGTCGAGGACTGCCTGCTCGCCTCCGAGCAGGACAACGCTGCCCGCCGCCAGGTGCTCGGCTGGTGTCGCGCCGAGGGCCTCGATGCCTATGACCGCCGCGCCGGCCACGGCGTGCTGCGCAACCTTGTGATCCGCGAGGGCCGCCGCACCGGCCAGCTGCAGGTGCGCGTGGTGACCAGCCCGGCCGAGTTCCGCGCCGCGGCGCTGGCGACTGCGATCGACGCCGACGGCGTGCTGTGGACGCGGACGTCGGGCGTGGGCGAGACGACCGCAGCGGGCGAGACCGTGACGCTCGCCGGCGAGCCCGAGATCGAGGAGGAGATCTGCGGCCTGCGGCTGCGCATCTCGCCGACCGCGTTCTTCCAGACCAACACCGAGATGGCCGAGCGCCTCTATGCGGTGGCGGGCGAGTACGCGGGGCTGACGGGCGGCGAGCGCGTCTATGACCTCTGCAGCGGCATCGGCACGATCGGCCTGACGCTCGCCCCGGGCGCGGGCGAGGTCTGGGGCCTGGAGATCGTCGAACGTGCTGTCGCCGACGCGATCGACAACGCGCGCCGCAACGGCATCAGCAACGCGCGCTTCCACGCCGGCGACGTGCGCCTGGCGCTGCCCGAGCTGGTACAGCGCGCGGGGCCGCCCGATGTCTGCGTCGTCGATCCCCCGCGCGCCGGGCTGTCGAGCAAGGTGGTGCGTCGGCTGATCGAGGCGGCGCCGCGGCGCATCGTCTACGTCTCCTGCAACCCGACCACGCTGGCCCCCAACGCCGCCCAGCTCGTCGAGGCCGGCTGGCAGCTGCGGCGCGTACGCCCGGTCGACATGTTCCCGCAGACGCCGCACATCGAGTGCGTGGCGCTGCTGGAGCGCGCCTAGCGCGCGGGCGTCCGGTGGGCTGGTCGGTGCCGCGCCGTCTTTTGCCCCGGCGCCTGCCTAGCCCGGCGCCTCGGCGCGATCGGCGATCAGCCGCGCGATCGCCAGCGACGCGGTCGCCGCCGGCGAGGGGGCGTTGCGGACGTGGATCGCGCGCGCGGTCTGCGAGATGACGAAATCGTCGACGAGGCCGCCGTCGCGTGTCAGCGCCTGCGCGCGCACGCCCGCCAGCGATCCCGGCGCCAGATCCTCGACGCGCAGCTCGGGGACATAGCGCGCGGCGGCAGTCGCCAGTCGCCGGCGCGAGGCGGCCCAGCCGAGCTCGCGCAGCCCGGTGCGCCACCAGCGCCGCGCCATCCGCCACGCGCCGGGCCAGGTCAGCGTCTCCAACACGTCGCGGGCATTGATGCGGCTGAGCCGATAGGCGTCGCGCGCCCCCGCCAGCAGGGCGGTCGGGCCGATCAGCACCTCGCCGTCGATATGGCGCGAGAGATGCACGCCGAGGAACGGCAGCGAGGGATCGGGGACGGGGTAGATCAGCGAGCGCACGAGCTCGCGCCGCTCCGGGCGCAGCCGCAGCCACGCGCCGCGGAAGGGGACGATGCGGGGCTCGGCCGGGGCGCCCGCGGCGACCGCCAGGCGGTCCGACCAGGCACCGGCGCAGAAGACCGCCTGGCCCGCGCTGAGCGCGCCGCGCTCGTGGTGCAGCGTCAGGCCGCCGTTGGCGCTCTGCGCGCCGGTGACGGCGCAGCCGGTGACGACGCGTCCGCCGACGGCGGTCACGTCCTCGGCGTATGCGCGCGCGACGGCCGCGAAGTCGACGATCCCGGTGCTCGGTGAGTGAAGCGCCGCGACGCCGCGCGCGTGCGGCTCGATCTCGGCGATCTCCTCGCCGCGCAGCCGGCGCAGCCCGGGCACGCCGTTGGCCAATCCGCGGCGCTCGAGCTCCTCGAGCCGCGGCAGCTCGGCGGGGTCGGTGGCGACGATCAGCTTGCCGCAGCGCTCCGCCGGCAGGCCGCGCCGCTCGCAGTATTCGTAGAGCTCCCGGGCACCGGCGACGCAGAGCTGCGCCTTCAGGGAGCCGGGCGCGTAGTAGATGCCGGCGTGGATCACGCCGCTGTTGTGGCCGGTCTGATGAAAGCCGACGGCCGGCTCGCGCTCGAGCACGACGACCGAGCGCCCCGGCCGGCGGTTGAGCAGCTCGCGCGCGACCGCGAGCCCGATGATGCCCGCGCCGACGACGGCGACGTCGCAGCTGCTCGGCGGCTCGGTCGGTGCGCTCGCCGGCGCGGGTTGCGGGCCCGGTGGCAGCGGCTCTGCGGGGGAGTCCATCGCGCGGCGACGATAGCCGCTCGCGCGGCGCTGTGAGTGCTCGGGCAGACGCTGGCGGGCGCTGTTGGACCGAGCCGCTCCCCGACCGAGCCGCTCCCGGACCGAGCCCGCGACGCGCCGTCGCGCCTACAATCCCCAGCTCGCATGCGCGCCGCCACGATCAGCGACGGACGGGTGGTCGTCGCCGAGCGGCCCGACCCGACCCCCGGCGCCGGCGAGGTCCTCGTTCGCGTGCGCGCCGCGGGGATCAACGGTGCCGACCTGCTGCAGCGCGCCGGGCGCTACCCGGCGCCGCCGGGCGCGCCCGCCGATATCCCAGGCCTCGAGCTTGCCGGCGAGGTGCTGGAACGAGGTCCGGGAGCGGAGCGCTTCGAGCTCGGCGATCGCGTGATGGCGCTCGTCGCCGGCGGTGGGCAGGCGGAGCTGGCGGTGATCCACGAGCGCGTCGCGATGCCCGTCCCGGCGACGCTCGACTGGCCGGCCGCCGGCGGTGTGCCGGAGGTCTTCAGCACCGCCTACGACGCGCTGTTCGAGCAGGCGCGGCTGGCGCTCGGAGAGCGGCTGCTCGTGCACGGCGCCGCCGGTGGCGTCGGCACGGCGGCGGTCCAGCTCGGCCGCGCGGCCGGGGCACGGGTGACGGCGACGGTGCGCCACGAGCAGCTGCGCGCCCGCGTGGCCGCGCTCGGGGCCGATGTGATCGCCCCTGAGGGCTTCGTCGAGCACGGTCCCTTCGACGTGATCCTCGAGCTGGTCGGTGCCCCCAACCTGGGCGACGATGTGGCGGCGCTGTCGGGCGGCGGTCGCATCGTCGTGATCGGGATCGGCGCTGGCGCCCGCGCTGAGCTCGACCTGCGCGCGTTGATGGGCAGCCGCGGCCGTATCCACGGCTCCACGCTGCGCGCGCGGCCGTTGGAGCAGAAGGCGTCGCTGGCGCGCGCGGTCGAGCGCCATGTGCTGCCCCTGCTCGCGGCGGGGACGGTCGAGGTCCCGATCGCGGCGGAGTATCCGCTGGAGCAGGCGCAGGAGGCCTACGAGCGCTTCGCCGCGGGCGGCAAGCTCGGCAAGATCGTGCTGCTCAGCCGCTAGCCCAGCTCGGCAAGATCGTGCTGCTCAGCGGCTAGGCAAGCTCGTCGAAATCCTCGTCCTCGCTGACGGGAAGGATCTCCGCGGCGTGGACGGCGCAGAGCGTCGGCCCACCGGACTCGAGCACGGCGGCCAGCTCCTCGTCGGTCAGCCGGGCGCCGCACTCCTCGCAGCGCTCGCCCGCCGATTCCAGCGTGTGCTCCTCGAGGTCCATGGCTCGGCGAGTGTACCCGGCGCGCGGAGGGCATAACACCGCGGCCAGCCGTGCTCGTTCGTCCTCCGGCGGTCGCAGTCCGCCTGGCGGCGCTGCTCGTGGACCAGTGGCCGATGTCGGGGGACCAGCGGCCGGCTCAGTAAGGCGGCAGCGCGGCGTACCACTCGCCAAGCGCGCGGAAGGCGCTCCAGAACGCGCGCTTGCTCGACTCCTCGTCCAGCGCCTCGTCGATGTTCGGCACGAACAGGGCGTCGATCGAAGGCGTGAAGCGCTGCACGAGGCCCTCCATCGCCTCGATCGGGCGGGCGAGTGGCACTGCCAGGTCGTTGAGCGCCGCCAGCGCGTCGGTGCCCATCACGACGACGATCTTGGGTTGGACGATCGCCAGCTCCTCGATCAGGCGCGCGACGCAGCCCGGGTCGGCGAGCGAGGGATCGGAGACCGGGCACTTGACGCACAGCGTCCCGTAGACGGCGAGCGGATCGATGTTGAGCCGCTTGAAGGACTTCATCAACGCGCTCCCCGAGCGCCCGTAGAAGGCGACCCCCTCCTCGACCTCGGCCGGCCGCGCGGCGTACTTGAGCAGGAGGACATCCGCCTGGGGATGCCCCGAGCCCAGCACGGGCATCAGGTTGCCGCGCGGGCAGAGCTCGCAGCTCTGCAGCTCGCGACCGAAGGCGTTGAGCTCGCGAATCGCGCGCTCGAGGTACTTCTCCCGTATCTCATCGTCGGTCGCGGGCATCGGTCCCCCGACTTTTGACGGCTCCGGTCCTTGTCCTTGCCGATGCATCACGATTTGCGCTTCCGGCGCAGCGCGATCGGGCAGGCGTCTCACGTCCGGCGCACAGCGCGCCGCAGCCGCCGCGCACGTGCAGCGCGTCGTGCAGGAGCGGGCGTCGCCTTGGTCTGCAGGAACTTCAGCGCCTGGACGTAGAGCAGGCTGGTCGGCTTGCGGACGATGTCCGCGGCGCGCAGCGACTCGAGGAACTCCGCGGGTCCGTCGAAGTCGCGCATCCGGATCCGCACCGACCCCAGGCCCTGCGTCACGTGGGCATCCGAGCCGGCGCCCGCGATGATCCGATACTTGGCCGCGAAGCGCAGCGCCTCTTCGTTGAAGGCGGGGATCGCGACGCGCGGATTGAAGACCTCGATCACGTCGATCACGTCGATCACGTCGAGCAGATGCTCGTAGTCGGGCACGGCATGAAGGCGATCGAAGGGATGCGGCACGTAGGCGATCCCGCCCTGGCGATGGATCTCGTCGATGGTCTCGCGCAGCGACATCCCGCGCGGGATGCGCCGCTCGATGAACAGCCCGATGACCTCACCCTGATGCGCGGTCTTGACCTCCTCAGCGACGATCACCTTGATCCCGTCGGCCTTCTCGCGCGCCTCCAAGGCGCCCGAGATCTCGTTGTGATCCGTCACGGCGATCGCGCCCAGGCCACGCTCGCGCGCCGTCGCCAGCAGCGCCTCCACCGGCGTCGCGCAGTCCGGCGAGTGATCGGTGTGCATGTGCAGATCGACATCGATGGTTGGCCGCCCGTCGAGCCGGCGCGCGATCGCCGCACGCCCGCGTGGGTCGTGCCGCCGGCGGGCGAGCTGCCTGTAGACCTCCTCGAACTCGTCGGCGACCCGGCCCCAACGCAACAGCTCGCGGTTGGCCTCTCCGCGCCGGCGCAGCTCGCCGAGCGCGAAGGGATCGGCGATCAGCCGCGCAAGCTGTGCGGCGAGCAGGCCGGCATCGCGCGGCTCGAAGAGCAGGCCGAGCGTTCCGTCATGCAGGATCTCGTCGTAGATCCGCAGCCCCGAGGCGATCGGAACGACGCCCGCGGCAAGGGCCCGCAGCAGCACCCCGGGCGCGGGACCGCTGCCGTGGGAGGCGGCCACCAGGATGTCGGCGCGCGCCAGCGCCGACTGCTCGGATTCGTGCGCCGCGCCGCTCAGCTCGATGCGATCGCGCAGAGCCTCGCGCAGCAGCGCGGGCTCCTCGCGACCCTCCGGCGTCCAGACGATCGCCCGCCAGGGCGCGTCGGCGGGCAGGCGCCGCAACGAGCGCAGGAACAGCCGCAGCGCCGGACGCTCCTCGGCGTCGATGAAGAGGATCGTCGGCCCGTCGTGCGCGGCGGCGCCAGCGTGATCCTCGCTCGGGCCGTGGTCGGCCGTCCTGTCATGCTCGCCTTCGGGGCCACGGGCCGGGGGCGCAGCGGTGTTCCGACCGGGCGTGTCCGTGATCCCACCAGGCGTGCCCGGTGGGATCACACGGTAGTCGGCAGGGAAGTGACGTCGCATCACGTCGGCGATCGCGGCATAGCTCGCCGTGCGCGCGTCGAGGCGCCCGAAGAAGGTTTCGACGAAGCGGCGCGCGACCTGCGTCGAGAGCGTGCGCTCAACGGCGCTGTGGAAGGAGCCGACGTTCAGCGCGCGCGAGTGGCGCAGCGCGGCGCTGGCGGCGCTCGGCGGAAACGGCTCGTGGACGTGCACGAGATCCAGGGGGGTGCTCGCGAGCGTCTGCTCGATCGAGTGGGCGACGTCGATCGGCAGGGCGAAGGTGGTCGCGCGCCGCTGCGCGAGCGGCAGCACGTCGCCCACCGCCAGCACGCGCGGACCGTCGCCGTCGAGCAGCAGCGATGGCGCCGCGCGGGCGCTGCGGATCAGCTCGCGCGACTCGCGCACGAGCTCCTCGGAGCCCGACGGCGTGAGGATCAGCACCCGATGGCCGCGCCGCGCGAGCTCGTGCGAGAGCTCACGCACGAACGCGGTGACGTCGTCGGCGCTCTCCCAGGTGCGTGGGCTGACCTGCGCAATCGACAGCTGCTCGCTCACCGCTGCAGCCTACTCAGCGGCTGCCGTCGATCGAGCGGGCCCTCGCCTCAGCTGCTTGCGCGTTCGGTGGTCTGCTGCTCGGCCACGCCACCGCTGGGCGCCGCCCCGCGCGCGTGCTCACGGATGAACGCCTCCGTCAGCTCGCGCGCCTCGTGGTCGGGCCGCTGGTGCATCGGCGACTTCATCAGGTAGGAGCTGGGGCCGTCGAGCTGGCCCGCGACACCGCGGTTGAGCGCCAGCTTGCAGCAGCGAACCGCGTCGATGACGATCCCCGCCGAGTTCGGCGAGTCCCAGACCTCGAGCTTGAGCTCGAGATTGAGCGGTACGCCGCCGAACGCCTCGCCCTCGACGCGGATGTGCGCCCACTTGCGATCCGTCAGCCACGGCACATAGTCGGAAGGGCCGACATGGACGTCCTCGGGTGGCAGCTGCTCCTGCATGATGCTGGTGACGGCGTTGGTCTTGGAGATCTTCTTCGACTCCAGGCGCTCGCGCTCGAGCATGTTGAAGAAGTCCATGTTGCCGCCAACGTTGAGCTGCGAGGTGCGCACGACCTTCACCCCGCGTTCGCCGAACAGGCGCGCGAGCGCGCGGTGGACGATCGTCGCGCCGACCTGAGATTTGATGTCGTCGCCGACGATCGGCAGCCCCGCCTGGCGGAAGCGGTCGTTCCAGTACTCCTCGCGCGCGATGAACACCGGGATGCAGTTCACGAAGCCACAGCCCGCGTCGAGGATCTGCTCGACATACCACTTGGTTGCCTGCTCGGAGCCGACCGGCAGGTAGGAGACAACCACGTCGGTGTGCGTCTCGGACAGGATGCCGGCGATGTCGGCGGTCTTGCCGGGGGCCTTGGTGATGCGCTGCGAGAGGTACTTGCCGAGCCCGTCATGGGTCATCCCGCGCGCGACCGGGACATCCAGGCGCGGGACCTCGCAGAACTTCAACGTGTTGTTCTGGCCGGCGAAGATCGCCTCCGACAGGTCCTTGCCGACCTTGTCGGCGTCGATGTCGAACGCCGCGCTGAACTCGATGTCGCGGACGTGGTAGCCGCCGAGATCGACGTGCATCAGCCCGGGGACCTCATGGCTGGGGTCGGCGTCGCGGTAATGGTGGACGCCCTGCACGAACGACGACGCGCAGTTGCCGACACCGATGATCGCGACGCGCACCTTGTCCGCCTGGTAGCGAGCTGCGCCGTTGCTTGCGGGTCCGTTCGTCTGGCTCAAGGAAGCGCTTCCTCCTGGAAACGAGATCGGTCAGCCGGTGCGCCCGGCCGGGGCGATCGAGGGGTCAGGGCGTCGCGGCGGCGTTGAGCGCACGCCGGACGTGAAGTATGCGCTGAATCATGGTGACAAGGGCGAGCGCCGCGAGCACGTATACCGCCGGGGCGAGCAGCTCGAAGTGCGCGAGCGACGCCCCCTTGGCGAACAGCAGCCCCGCCGAGATGATCACGACGCGCACCGGACGCGTCGCTATCCCGACCTTGCACTCCACGCCCAGCGCCTCGGCGCGGGCGCGCGTGTAGGAGACCATCAGCGAGGCCAGCACCGCAAGCACGACGGCGGCGACGGCGACCTCCTTGGAGCGTGTCGCGAAGTAGGCGGCCACCGCGGCGAGCACGATGCCCTCCTCCAGGCGGTCGAGCGTCGAGTCCAGGAACGCGCCAAACGGGGTGCCCTTGCCCGACATCCGCGAGTAGCGGCCATCGAGGGTGTCGCAGATCGAGCCGAGCACGAACGCGATGCCGGCGAGGAAGAAGTAGCGCTCCCAGACCAGCACGGCCGCGGCGACGTTGCCGACGAAGCCGGTCAGCGAGATCGCGTTGGGCGTCAGCCGCGACTCGATCAGGCGATTGCGCATCAGCGTCGAGAGATCCTGCGTGCCGGGTGCGCGGCCGTTGCGCCGCGCGGGGCGCGATCGCGGCGGGGTCGGGACCGGGGAGCTTGGCAGGGCCATCAGCGGGGCCTTGGCGATGTCCGCGGGCGCGCCCGGGGGCTCATGCGAGCTGCCCGATCGTGCGACCACCGCCAGCGCTTGGCGAGTCCAGCTCGGGTCTGAAGGCCCACGCATCGGGACGCACCCGCGCCAGCCGCTGAGCAATCAGCGCCGACAGCGCTGCCGTCAGCGCGCCAAGCGCCGCGTCGGTCCAGTAGTGGTTGGCGGTGGCGACCACGACCCATGTCACGAACACCGGGTACAGCGCCCAGAGCAGCTTGAGCGCGCGGAGGCGCACGAGCCGACTCATCGACCAGCCGAGCAGCAGCGCGAAGGCCACGTGCATCGAGGGTACCGCCGCGAAGGGGTTGAACAGCGCGCTGACGGTGCTCGAGTCCGGCGACGCGCCGGTGAGGTTGGCGACCGAGTCGGTGAAGCCCCACTCGGGCATCAGTCGCGGTGGGGCGGTCGGGTAGATCACATAGCCGATCAGCGCGATCGCCATTGCCACCAGCAGCATGTTGCGCACGAAGTAGAACGAGCGGTTGCGCAGGAAGTAGATGAACACGAGCACGACGAGCGTGATCGTGAAGTGCGTGTTGACGTACATCCAGCTGGCGAGGTCGATCAGCCAGTGGCGGCTCGTCGTCCACCCTTGCACGGCTGGCTCAACGAAGATGTGCATGCTGCGCTCGAAGTCGATGATCGCGCGCGCGTGTGCAAAGGCGGCGTTGATGCGCCCCTCCACCAGGCCACGCACGAAGCGATAGCCGAGATAGGCGAGCGCGAACAGCAGGACCTGGCGCACGAGATCCGACCAGCTGCGCGCGCTGTCCTGCCGCCTGATGGTCCAGGAGCGAGCGGGCATCGGCCGGCCCATCCTAGCGGCAGCGCGGTGCCTGCGCCCCGATCCGTCCGAGCGCAAAGCGCACGACGAGGCGCAACTCGCCGGCCTGGTCGGCGCGCACCACCGTCCAGCCGCCCGGGGCGCGCGAAACGCAACCGTGGCCCTGCGCCAACGCCCAGTATGGAGTGAAGCGCACGCGCAGCTGCGCCGTTGCGGGACGCAGCGCCCGCAGCGTGATCGTGTCGGGTCCGAGCGCGACCAGCCGTGCTGGGCCAACGAGCAGCGCCGCGGCGCCCAGCACGCGCCACACGCGCCAGTGGGCGCCATGCCAGGCGAGGCGCAGATAGGGCAGGCCAGCTCGCAGCAGTCGCGCCTCGGCGCGCGCCGAATAGTCCAGCGGCGCGTCGGGCAGCGCGACATAGCGGACGGCGTCGTCGTCGAGCCAGCTGCGGTAG
Organism: uncultured Solirubrobacterales bacterium; assembly: GCA_963795555.1. Lineage (GTDB taxonomy): Bacteria > Actinomycetota > Thermoleophilia > Solirubrobacterales > Solirubrobacteraceae > CAWCHZ01. The sequence continues at coordinate 1,705,778 of CAWCHZ010000002.1, read as the reverse complement.
GCGCTCGCCGTCAGGCCGGACGCATAGAAGAGCCCGTTGTAGCGGCGGTCGAGCTGACGCTCCCAGCCGCGTGCAAGCGGGACCGCACGGGCAACCCAGTAGCTCTCCCAGTGTCCGGCGGTGAACGGGATCTCGATCCGGAACGGCCCCTCGCGCGCCCGCGCGGCGGTCAGGAAGCGCAGCAACGGCTGGTAGTAGGCGGCATGCGCCGCCGGGCTGTCCCAGGTGGTCGGCAGGCCGCTGACGATTGGCGCGACCAGCCACCAGAGCAGCGCCGGCGCAAGCGCGAGCAGCACGAGGCGCTGCCTGGACCTGAGCAGGGCCCCGGACAGGCGGGCCGACACGCTCGACGAGCTGTCGCCCTGCGAGTCGCCGCTCAGCGAGCTGCCGGCCGCCAGCGCACAGGCCAGCAGTGGGCCACCGAGCAGCTGCGCCAGGCGCGCGGCATTGCCACCCAGGGGTGTGGCGAAGGCGAACGCGGCGACGCTGGCGAGCGCGTAGAGCGCCGCGCCGACGCGCAGCGTGCGGCGGCTGCGCGGCAGCAGCGCCAGCGCCGCCAGCGCGAGCCCCAGCGTTGGCCAGAACGACGACGCCGCCCAGGGCTCGCTGCCGCCTTCCGGGAAGGCGATCGCCAGCAACGCGATCGGCACAAGCGCGGCCGCGGCCACGGCACCGCCGCGGAGATCGCGCCGCGCGAGCGCCCAGGCGACGCCGGCAAGCGCGAGGAACGCGCCGGCGACCGGGCTCAGCAGCGAGCAGATGATCGCCAGCACCACCGCGCCGCTCGCCGCTGCGCGTCGCCGACCCGGCGCCGTCAGCAGCGCGACCGCCGCCAGCGCGACCGCCATGCCAGCCAGGTACGGCAGCCGGCCGGTGAACAGCGTCACGCCAATCGCGAGCCCGAACCAGAGGCGTCCGAGCTCGCGCGCCGCCGTCGCCGGGGCATGGCGCAACGCGAGGCGATCGAACAGCCACGCGCCCGCCACCGTCGCCACGGCACCGGCGAGCCGCGGGCCCAGCCAGGCGGCCAGCGGGGGAAACAGCAGGCTGTAGCCGAAGGTGTGATGACCGCCATACCACTGGTCGTCCCAGGGGGTCAACCCAAAATGCGCGAACAGCCATGCGCGGAAGGCGTGCGCGGGCAGGTCGCCACCGGTCGGCGCGAGGATCAGATAGAGCGCCGCGAGCGCCGCGGCGATCGGCCAGGCTCGCCCCCCGGGCCAAGCGCTGGGCGCCAGCCGGCCCCGCGCTGCCAGCGCACGAATCGCCGCCTGGCGTGGGGCCGCCCAGCGGTCGGAGCGCAGCCGCGGCGTCAGCTGGCGAGATCTGCCGTGAACACGGTCCCCGGCGATCCCTGCAGCAGGCCGGACAGGCGCGCGACGCCGATCCGCGAGTACGCTCGCGACAGCAGCGCGGCGCGGTGCTCCGGTGAATGCATCCACGCGTTGACGATGATCTCGCTCTGCGAGCCGCTCAGCCCGGACATCCAGGCGATCGTCTCGCCGACGCGCCGAGCGCGAATGAAGTGTGTCATGCGCTGGCCGAAGCTCGAGCCGTTGAGCGATTGATGACCGAAGTAGCCGCCGGTCAGCATCTCGTGAGAGTGGTAGCTCGCCGACGTGTCGAGGCGCCGATCGTCGCGCAGCGGGCGGACGTGGTAGCGCCCGCGAAGCGCGTTGATCAGCGCGATCACGTCGCGATCGATCTGGTCGATCGCTGCGCCCGCTCGTACCGCGCGTGCGCGGACCGCGCGCGCCATGCTGCTCGGTGCGATGCCGCCGAGCAGCGAGCAGCCCAGCGTGCACAGCAGCGCGACTCGGCGGGCGTGCAGGGCGCGGCGGATGGTGAGCCAGCGGGCGCGCACGACCCGACCGCGCCGTTCGAGTGGCGCTGACGGCCGAGGTTGCGGCCGTGTCGCAGCGGGTACGGTGCTCATCGCGGATACCTGCCTTCCGTGCGAGGGCGACGCTGTGAGGACGCCGTACGAGCGGCGCATCGTAGCGCCCGCGACGGATTGCTGCCTTGCGGTCCGCGCACGCGTCGCCGACGGCGTTGCCGCTAGGGTCCGGCGCGTGCACCGCCCGGACCGATCGTCCGCGCCGAACCCAGCGTCCGCGGCGAACCCAGCGTCCGCGGCGAACCCAGCGTCCGCGGCGAACCCAGCGCGCGCGTCAACGCGGCGCCCGTCGCCGGCACCGCGCCGCGTGCGCGCGCTGCGCGAGCGACTGGCGCGCGTCTACGGCGTCCCGCGTGCCCGCCCGCACGGTCGCCCGCTCGACGAGCTGATCCTCACGGTCCTCTCCCAGAGCACCAACGACCGCAACCGTGACGTCGCCTTCCTGCGCCTGCGCGAGCGCTTCGGCAGCTGGGGGGCGGCTCGCGATGCGCCGTTGGAGGCCGTGGAGGAGGCGATTCGCCCCGGCGGCATCTCGCGCGTGAAGTCCTTGCGCATCCAGCAGATCCTGCATGCGATCGGCGATCCGCTCGCGCTCGACTGGCTTGCGCAGGCGCCGGTCGAGGAGGGTCGTCGCTACCTCTGCGGTTTGCCGGGTGTGGGGCGCAAGACGGCGGCCTGCGTGCTGCTGTTCTCCTTCGGGCTGCGCGACGTGCCGGTCGACACCCACGTGGGGCGGGTCGCCGCGCGGCTGGGGCTGCTGCCGGCGCGCGCGAGCTCCGACGCCCTCCACGACGCGATGGTCGCGCTCACGCCGCCTGGCGCCGAGCTCGAGCTGCACCTCAACCTGCTGCGCCACGGTCGGCGCACCTGCGTCGCACGGCTGCCGCGTTGTCGCGAATGCGTGCTGCGCGACCTCTGCCCATCCGCGCGGATCTAGAGCGACGGCCTCAGCCCGGCGCTCGGCCAAGCCGGACATCCGTTCGCGGATCTGCTATAAACAGACTAAGATTTCTTCCGTCAAAGGAGCTTGATACATGGCCAAGACGATCGGCATCGATCTCGGTACCACCAACTCGTGCATGGCCGTGCTCGAAGGCGGCGAGCCGACTGTGATCGAGAACGCCGAGGGCGGCCGGACGACACCGTCGGTCGTGGCGTTCACGCAGGCGGGCGAGCGCCTTGTGGGCACGGTCGCCAAGCGCCAGGCCGTCACCAACCCCACCAACACCGTCTTCTCGATCAAGCGCTTCATGGGCCGCAAGGAGGCCGAGGTGCATGAGGAGGAGTCGATCGTTCCGTACAAGGTCGTCGCCGGCCCCGGTGGCGACGTGCGCGTCGAGGCGGGCGGCAAGCAGTACAGCCCGCCGGAGATCAGCGCGATGATCCTCCAGAAGCTCAAGACCGACGCCGAGGCCTATCTCGGCGATACGGTCGACTCGGCGGTCATCACCGTGCCCGCCTACTTCAACGACGATCAGCGCCAGGCGACCAAGGACGCCGGCAAGATCGCCGGGCTCGAGGTCAAGCGGATCATCAACGAGCCGACCGCGGCGTCGCTCGCCTATGGTCTCGACAAGGAGTCAGACCAGACGATCCTCGTCTTCGACCTCGGCGGCGGGACGTTCGACGTCTCCGTGCTGGAGATCGGCGACGGCGTCTTCGAGGTCAAGGCGACCGCCGGTGACAACCACCTCGGCGGCGACAACTTCGACAAGGCGGTCGTCGACTGGCTGGTCGCCGAGTTCAAGCGCGACCAGGGCATCGACCTGAGCAACGACGCGATGGCCCTGCAGCGCCTCTACGAGGCCGCCGAGAAGGCGAAGATCGAGCTGTCCACGACGCAGGAGACGCAGATCAACCTGCCGTTCGTGACCGCTGACGCCTCCGGCCCCAAGCACCTCGACATGCGCCTGACCCGCGCCAAGCTGCGCGAGCTGACCAGCACGCTGCTGGACCGCGTCGTCGGTCCGGTGCGCCAGGCGCTCGACGACGCCAAGGACAAGGGCGTCAGCGCGATCGATCACGTCGTCCTGGTCGGCGGCATGACGCGCATGCCGGCCGTCCAGGAGAAGGTCAAGGAGCTGACCGGCAAGGAGCCCCATCGCGGAGTCAACCCCGACGAAGTCGTCGCGATCGGCGCCGCGATCCAGGCCGGCGTGCTGGCCGGCGACGTCAAGGACGTGCTGCTGCTCGACGTCACGCCGCTGACGCTCGGCATCGAGACCAAGGGCGGCGTGATGACCAAGCTGATCGAGCGCAACACGACGATCCCGACGCGCAAGGCGGAGGTCTTCTCGACCGCTGAGGACAACCAGCCGTCGGTGGAGATCCACGTGCTTCAGGGCGAGCGCGAGATGGCGCGCTACAACAAGTCGCTGGGCAAGTTCCAGCTCACCGGCATCCCGCCGGCGCCGCGCGGCATCCCGCAGATCGAGGTCGCCTTCGACATCGACGCCAACGGCATCCTCAACGTCTCGGCCAAGGACCTCGGCACCGGCAAGGAGCAGAAGATCGAGATCAAGGCGGGCTCCGGCCTGGCCGAGGACGAGATCAAGCGGATGGTCTCCGACGCCGAGGCGCATGCCGAGGACGACCGGCGCCAGCGCGAGCTCGCCGAGATGCGCAACGTCGCGGAGAACGCGGCCTACCAGGCCGAGCGCCAGCTCAAGGACTTGGGCGACTCGGTCGACAGCGGCGCGCGTGAGGAGATCGAGGCGGCGATCAAGGACGTGCGCGACTCGCTGGCCTCGGAGGACGTCGAGGAGCTGCGCGCCAAGACCGACCGCCTACAGTCGGCCTTCCACCGCGTCTCGGAGGCGATCTACGAGCGCGCCCAGGCCCAGCAGCAGGCGTCGACCGATGGTGCGAGCGCCGATGGCGCCGCGGAGGACGCCGAGGAGCACGTCACGGACGCCGAGGTCGTGGACGAGGGTCACTAGATGAGCGACGAGCCCCGTGATCGCAATGGCGGGGCGCCCGGCGAGGGCGCCCCGCGGCTCGTCGATCCCGAGTCCGAGCGCCCCGACCGGGCCTCGCGCCCCGTGGACATCGAGCCCGAGCGCCCCGCCGCGGACGCCGAGCCCGCGCGAGACGTCGAGCAGGACCTCGACGAGCTGATGACCAAGGCGCGTCAACGCGACGAGTACCTCTCGCTCGCGCAGCGCACGCAGGCCGACTTCGAGAACTACCGCAAGCGGATGGCGCGCGAGGTCGCCGGCGCGGAGGGCCGCGGCATCGCCCGCCTGGCGCGCGAGCTGCTGCCGGCGCTGGATGGGCTCCAGCGCGCGCTGGACTCGCTCGAGCAGGCCGGCGAAGAGCAGGGCGATGGGGCCGACGGCCACCTGGCGCAGGGGCTGCGGCTGGTCGGCGCCGAGCTTGCGGCGGCGCTCGCGCGCGTGGGCATCGAGCCCTACTCGCCGCACGGCGAGCGCTTCGATCCCAACCTGCACGAGGCGATGGCCCAGCAGCCCGTCGAGGGCGCCGAGCCGGGCACCGTCGTTGAGGTCTACCAGCCCGGCTATCGCATCAACGGAGATGTCCTGCGACCGGCCCGCGTGGTGGTCGCCGGCTAGCCATGGCCACGCCGCGCGACCCATACAAGGTCCTCGGCGTCGCAAAGAACGCCAGCGCCGAGGACATCAAGAAGGCCTACCGCAAGCTGGCCCGTCGCTACCACCCGGATCGCAACCCCGACGACAAGCAGGCCGAGGAGCGCTTCAAGGAGGTCCAGCAGGCCTACGACGTCGTCGGCGATCCCGAGAAGCGCAAGGAGTACGACCGCGACGGCGGCCCGTTCGGCGGTTTCACCGGCTTTGGCCGTGGAGCCCCCGCCGGCGCGGGTGGCCAGGCAGCCGGCGGCTTCGGCGCGTTCGGCGACATCCTCTCCAACATCTTCGGCGGCGCGGCCGGTGGGGCGGGCAGCGCGGCGGGCGCGGGCGCGGCACAGCGCGGTCGCGACCTCGAGACCGATGTGTCGCTCTCCTTCGAGCAGGCGATCGACGGCGCGCAGGTGTCGCTGGCGATCCCGATGTCGGCGACCTGCCCGACCTGTCGTGGCACCGGCGCGCGGCCGGGCACCAGCCCGAAGATCTGCCCGCAGTGCAACGGCCGCGGCGTCGAGGCGCAGGGCCAGGGCCTGTTCTCGATCTCCCAGCCGTGCTCGCGCTGTCACGGCAGCGGCACGGTGATCGAGGATCCCTGCCCGACCTGCGGCGGCAGTGGCGCGACGCGCACCGTCAAGCGACTGCGCGTGGACATCCCCGCGGGCGTCCGTGAGGGCAGTCGCATCCGCCTTGCCGGGAAGGGCGAGCCCGGTCCGCGCGGTGGCCCGGCCGGCGATCTCTACGTCGTGACGCATGTCGCCGACTCGCCGATCTTCCGCCGCAAGGGCGAGAACGTCGAGGTCGAGGTGCCGCTGACCGTGCCGGAGGCGCTGCGCGGCGCGACGATCGAGGTGCCCACGTTGCGCGGTCAGGCCAAGCGCCTGAAGGTGCCCGCCGGCACCGCGCACGGGACCGTGCAGCGCCTGCGCGGTGAGGGCCCGGCACGGCTCGGCGGCAAGGGCAACGGCGATATCCACTACCGCTTCGTGATCGAGCTGCCGCACAAGCTCTCGGCTGAGCAGCAGCGCGCCGTCGATGAGCTCTCCAAGGTGATCAACGGCAATCCCCGCGAGCGCCTGTTCGCCGGGGCGCGCCCCCGCAGCCGTGAGGAGGCGTAGTCGAAGGTGCTCCACCGCGTCCAGATGCTCCACCTTGTCCAGATGCTCCACCGTGTCCGCACCGACAGGGAGGTCTAGATGGCCAGCCGTCGCGTTCGCGTAGGCCTGCAGGTCTCCGACGACCAGGGCGTCTTCATGATCTCGGTCGCCGCCGAGCTGGCCGAGATGCACCCTCAGACGCTGCGGATGTATGAGGCGCGCGGGCTGATCGAGCCCAAGCGCTCAGCGAAGGGCACCCGCCTCTACTCCCACCGTGACGTCGAGCGGCTGCGGCGCATCCAGCAGATGACCGTGGAGCTGGGGCTGAACCTCGCCGGCGTCGAGCGCGTCTTCGAGCTCGAGGATCAGCTCCAGCGGGCCACCGAGCGTCTGCGCGCGCTCGAGCGCCAGGCCGATCGCCTGCGCGCCGAGATGGAGGAGAAGGTCGAGCGCCTGCGCCGCTCGCTGCGCGCCGACATCGTCCCCTACGGTCGTGCCAGCCGCGAGCTCGTGCGCCTCAGCGATCTGATGCCGCTGGTCCCGCGTCGTCCCGCCGGCGACGCGTCACGCCGCCACCCAACGAGCAGCCCATCGCGCGAGCGGTAAGACGTCGCGACGGTAGCCACCTGTAAGAAAATCTAAGCAAGCTAGACTTAGATCATGCATCCCGACCGCTTCACGATCAAGACGCAGGAGGCGATCCAGGCAGCTCAGCAGCTGGCCGACGCCCGCCGCAACCCGCAGGTCACGCCCGAGCACCTGCTCGCCGTGCTGCTGGACCAGGCCGAGGGCCTCGTCGTGCCGGTGCTGCGCAAGCTCGGCGCCGACCCGGGGGCGCTGCGCGCGAGCCTGCAGGCCGCGCTCGACGCGCTGCCGACGCTCGGCGGTCCCGGTGGTGAGCCCACCGGCGCCTCCTCGGAGCTGGTCGAGGTGCTGCGCGCCGCCGAGCGCGAGGCGCGCGAGCTCGGCGACGAGTTCATCTCCGTCGAGCATCTGCTGCTGGCGCTGAGCGCGCATCGCTCGGGTGCCGGCGAGGCGCTGCGCGCGGCCGGCGCCGGGCGCGACTCGCTGCTGCGCGCGCTCGCCGAGGTGCGCGGGCCGCACCGCGTGACCGATCAGAATCCCGAGGACAAGGTCCAGGCGCTGGCCAAGTACGGCCGTGATCTGACGGACGCGGCGCGCCAGGGCCAGCTGGACCCCGTGATCGGCCGCGACGACGAGGTTCGCCGGGTCGTCCAGGTGCTCTCCCGCCGGACCAAGAACAACCCCGTGCTGATCGGCGAGCCCGGTGTCGGCAAGACGGCGATCGTCGAGGGTCTGGCGCAGCGGATCGTCTCGGGCGACGTGCCCGAGTCGCTGCGCGACCGGCGCGTCATCGCGCTCGACATCGGCGCGCTCGTGGCGGGCTCGAAGTACCGGGGCGAGTTCGAGGACCGCCTCAAGGCGGTGCTCAAGGAGATCGCCGCGGCGCGCGGCACGATCATCCTCTTCATCGACGAGCTGCACACGATCGTCGGCGCCGGCGGCGCCGAGGGTGCCGTCGATGCCGCCAACCTGCTCAAGCCGATGCTCGCGCGCGGCGAGTTGCGCGCCGTCGGCGCGACGACGCTCGACGAGTACCGCAAGCACATCGAGAAGGACGCCGCGCTGGAGCGGCGCTTCCAGCCGATCTACGTCGGCGAGCCCTCCGTCGAGGACACGATCGCGATCCTGCGCGGGCTCAAGGAGCGCTATGAGGTCCACCACGGCGTCCACATCACCGACTCCGCGGTGATCGCCGCCGCGACGCTCTCGCAGCGCTACATCGCCGACCGCTTCCTGCCCGACAAGGCGATCGACCTGATCGACGAGGCCGCCTCGCGGCTGAAGATCGAGATCGACTCGCTGCCGACCGAGATCGACGAGGTCAAGCGGCGGGTCATGCAGCTGCAGATCGAGGAGGAGGCGCTGCGCAAGGAGACCGATGCGGCTTCGCAGGAGCGCCTCGAGGCGCTGCGCCGCGACCTCGCCGAGCAGCGTGAGCGCCTGGACGCGATGCAGGCCCAGTGGCAGTCCGAGAAGGCCGCGATCGAGGCCGTCAGCGACGTCAAGAAGCGCCTCGAGCAGGCGCGGCTGGAGGCCGAGCAGGCCGAGCGCGACGCCGACCTGCAGCGCGCCGCCGAGCTGCGCTACGGCGAGATCCCGGCGCTCGAGCGCGAGCTCGCCGAGCGCGAGACCCAGGCCGAGCAGGCAACCGGCGACGCGACCTTCCTCAAGGAGAAGGTCGACGCGCAGGACATCGCCGAGGTCGTCGCCAAGTGGACGGGCATCCCGGTCGCGCGCCTGCTCGAAGGCGAGGTCGAGAAGCTCGTGCACATGGAGGAGCGCCTGCACCAGCGCGTCGTCGGCCAGGACGAGGCCGTCAGCGCGGTCGCCAGCGCACTGCGCCGCTCACGCGCCGGCCTGCAGGATCCCGACCGGCCGATCGGCACGTTCCTGTTCCTCGGCCCCACCGGCGTCGGCAAGACGGAGCTGGCGCGCGCGCTGGCCGAGTTCATGTTCGACTCCCAGGACGCGATGGTGCGCATCGACATGTCCGAGTACATGGAGAAGCATGCGGTCGCCCGCCTGATCGGAGCGCCCCCCGGCTACGTCGGCTATGAGGAGGGCGGCCAGCTGACCGAGGCGATCCGCCGCCGTCCCTACTCCGTGCTGCTGCTCGACGAGATCGAGAAGGCCCACCCCGACGTCTTCAACACGCTGCTGCAGGTGATGGACGACGGGCGCCTGACGGACGGGCAGGGCCGCACCGTCGACTTCAAGCACGTCGTGCTGATCATGACCTCAAACATTCCGGGTGGCCGCGCCGGCGTGGAGGCCCACTTCAAGCCCGAGTTCATCAACCGCCTCGATGACATCGTCGAGTTCCACTCGCTGACCCGTGAGCAGATCGGCGCGATCGTCGACCTGCAGGTGGAGCGGCTGGTTGGTCGCGTGCGCGAGCGCGGCATCGAGATCGTCCTCTCGAGCGAGGCGCGCGAGCTGCTCGGCAACCTCGGCTACGACCCCACCTACGGCGCTCGCCCGCTCAAGCGGGTGATCCAGAAGCGCCTGGTCGACCCGCTGGCGCTGGCGATCCTCGAGGGACGCTTCGGCGCCGGCGACACGGTTCGCGTCGACGCGGTCGATGGCGAGCTGGTGCTGACCGAGGCCTCGGCCGACGTCGCCGCAGCGGCGACCTGACGTCGAGCCTGCGCGCCCCGCAAGCCGCGCGCCGCCGCGGCGAGCGCCGCCGCGGGCTGACGTCCGCGCGCGCGGTCGGGTACAACGCAAGGTGCCCGAGTCGCGACCGAGCAGCCGAGCAGACCACCGCGAGCCGCCCACCAGCCCAGGAGGGACCGATGCCGACCTACGTGATGCTCACGACGCTTACGCCCGACGGCGTCCAGACGATCAAGAGCAATCCCCACCGCATCAAGGAGGTCAACGCCGAGATCGAGCAGCTGGGGGCGACCGTCAAGGCCCAGTGGGCGACGCTCGGGCAGTTCGACTTCGTCAACATCGTCGAGGCGCCCGACGAGAGGACGATCGCGCGCGTGTCGCTCGAGCTCGGCTCGCGCGGCACCGGCCGCTACGAGACGCTGACCGCGATCCCCGTCGATGACTTCATCGCGTCGCTCTGAGCTGACGCTCGCCGCGGCGCCAGCGGCCTGTCGCCCCCACCGGCCCCTGACGCGATGAAGGCCCTGGTCGTCGGCTCCGGTGGTCGCGAGCACGCTCTGATCCGCGCGCTCGCGCGCTCGCCGCAACGGCCCGAGCTGCTCTGCGCCCCGGGCAACCCCGGCATCGCGCGCGACGCGCGGCTGCTCGCCGTGGCGGCCGATGATCTCGATGGCCTGGTCGCCGCCGCGCGCTCCGAGCGAGTCGATCTCGTCATCGTCGGTCCTGAGGCGCCGCTCGTCGCAGGCATCGTCGATGCCTGCGCCGCTGCCGGGCTCGCCTGCTTTGGTCCGACCGCCGCCGCGGCCCGGCTGGAGGGCTCGAAGGCGTTCGCCAAGCAGGTGATGCAGCGCGCCGGCGTCCCGACCGCCGCGCACGCCCTGGTCGTTGACGTCGAGGCGGGGCTCGCCGCGATCGAGCGCTACCCGGCGGTCATCAAGGTCGACGGTCTGGCCGCGGGCAAGGGCGTGGTGATCGTCGACTCCGCACGGCAGGCACGCGCCGCGCTGCAGGAGATGCTGCTGCGGCGTCGCTTCGGCGCCGGACCGGTGCTGATCGAGGAGCACCTGGTGGGCGACGAGCTCTCGCTGCTGGCGCTCTGCGACGGCGAGCGGGCGCTGGCGCTCGCTCCCGCTCAGGACTACAAGCGCATCCGCGACGGCGATCAGGGGCCCAACACGGGCGGGATGGGCGCCTACTCGCCCGTCGTTGGGGTCGACGACGACCGCGCCAGCGCCATCTGCGCCGCCGTGCACCAGCCCGTCGTCGATCTGCTGCGCACCGAGGGCACGCCGTTCCACGGTGTGCTCTACGCGGGGCTGATGCTGACCGAGGCCGGTCCGCGCGTGCTCGAGTTCAACGTGCGCTTCGGCGATCCCGAGACCCAGGCGGTGCTGCCGCGGCTGCGCTCGGACCTGCTCGACCTGCTGGCGCGCTGCACGCGCAGCGGAGGGCTGGCGGGCGCCGAGCTGGAGTGGGATCCACGCTGGGCGGTGACGCTCGTGCTGGCCAGCGCCGGCTACCCGGAGTCGGCTTCGCGGGGCGACCTCATCGAGGGGCTGGACGGCGTCGACGCGGCGATCGAGCTCACCCACGCTGGCACCGCGCTGGAGGACGGCCGGCTGGTGACGGCCGGTGGACGGGTGCTCAACGTCACCGCGCTGGGCGCCGAACCGGCGCAGGCGCGCGCCGCGGCCTACGACGCGGCCGAATCGATCCGCTTCGCCGGCCGTCAGCTGCGCCGGGACATCGCGCTGCGGGCGCTGGTGTCCGCCACGCCGGTGGGCAAGGATCACCCCGCCGCGCCGGAGCGGGCCGCATGATCGCCCGCTACACACGTCCCGAGCTGGGCGCGATCTGGACCGACCAGGCGCGCATGGAGGCCTGGCGCGAGGTCGAGATCGCCGCTTGCCAAGAGCTGCCCGCGGACCCGACGGGTCACAGCGGCCCCAGCCCAGCGGACCTGGAGGCGATTCGCGCCGCCCGCTTCACGGTCGAGGCCGTGCGCGAGCGTGAGCGCGTGACCGACCACGACGTGGCGGCGTTCGTCGACGTCCTTGCCGAGTCGGCCGGGACGGCGGGCCGCTGGGTCCACTTTGGCCTGACGAGCTCGGATGTGCTCGACACCGCGCTGGCGCTGCAGCTGCGCCGAGCCGGCGAGCCGATCGTCGCTGGGGCGCGGGAGCTGGTCCGCGCGCTGGCGCAGCGCGCCCGCGAGCAGCGCGACACTCTCTGCGTCGGACGCACGCACGGCATCCACGCGGAGCCGACGACCTTCGGCGTGCGCCTCGCCGGCTTTGCGATGGAGGCCGACCGCAACGTTCGGCGGTTGGAGCGGGCCTTCACGCAGGTCGCGGTCGGCAAGCTGTCGGGCGCGGTCGGCGGCTACTCCGCCAACGGCCCGGACTTCGAGGCGCGCGTGCTGGCGCGCCTGGGGCTCGGTCGCGAGCCGGTCTCCACTCAGGTGGTGCCACGCGATCGCCACGCCGAGCTGCTGAGCACGCTGGCGCTGGCGGGCGCGGGCCTGGAGCGTCTGGCGACCGACATCCGCCATCTTCAGCGCACCGAGGTCGGCGAGGTCGCGGAGCCCTTTGGCGCCGGCCAGAAGGGCTCGAGCGCGATGCCCCACAAGCGCAACCCGATCGTCTCCGAGCGCATCTGTGGCCTGGCGCGCGTCCTGCGCGCCAACGCACAGGTCGGGCTGGAGAACGTCGCGCTCTGGCACGAGCGCGACATCTCCCACTCCGGCGCCGAGCGCGTGATCCTGCCCGACTCGACGATCCTGCTCGACTACATCCAGCACCTGGCCCTGCGGCTCGTCCGCGAGCTGACGGTCGACGCCGAGCGGATGCGCGCCAATCTCGAGCTGACTTGTGGTGGCCTGTTCTCCCAGCGCGTGCTGCTGGCGCTGGTCGAGGCCGGGCGCAGCCGCGACGACGCCTACCGCATCGTGCAGGCGCTGGCGCGGCGCGCCTGGGATGAGCGCAGGCCGCTGCGGGACCTGCTCGCCGCGGAGGCGCCCGCGCTTGGGCTCGAAGGACAGCTGGACCTCGACGCGATCTTCGACTACGGCCACTTCACGCGCCACGCCGGCGAGATCGTCGAGCGGCTGGACGCGATCGCCTAGCCCCTGGTGCCCGGCCCTCACGAGCGGATGCGCGCCGCCTTGTGGGCGCAGACAGTGGCATTGCTGGCACGTGCCGGCCCACGGGTGACGCGCGGACGTTCGTGGGGGCGCCGCTGGTAGCATCGCCCCACGTGAGCGTGGTCGCCGACCTGCCCCTCCTGGCCTCGGGCAAGGTCCGCGAGATCTACGACCTCGGCGACCACCTGCTGATGGTCGCCAGCGACCGCATCTCGACCTACGACGTCGTCCATCCCACGCCGATCCCCGACAAGGGCAAGCTGCTGACCGGCCTGTCGGCGTTCTGGTTCGAGCGCACCAGCGCGCTCGTGCCGAACCATCTGGTCTCGGCGACCGCTGGCGTCCCGCCGGAGGTGCGCGGGCGAGCGCTCGTCGTGCGCCGGCTGCGGATGCTGCCGCTGGAGTGCGTCGCGCGCGGCTATCTGACGGGCTCGGCATGGATCGACTACCAGCGCGACGGCGCCGTCGCCGGCATCGAGCTGCCGCGCGGGCTGCGCGAGTCCGAGCGGCTCGCCGAGCCGATCTTCACCCCGGCCACCAAGGCGCCATCGGGCAGCCATGACGAGACGATCGACTTCGAACGGGCCGTCGAGCTGATCGGTGATAGCGAGCTGGTCGAGCGGCTGCGCCAGATCACGCTCGACGTCTACTCGCTGGCGCACGAGCACGCCCGTCGCTGCGGGATCGTGCTAGCCGACACCAAGCTCGAGCTGGGGCTCGACGGGGACGGCACGATCGTGCTCGGTGACGAGCTGCTGACGCCGGACTCCTCGCGCTTCTGGCCCGCCGAGCGGTGGGCGGCGGGCGCGCATCCGCCCAGCTTCGACAAGCAGTTCGTGCGTGATTGGGCGGCGGCCAGCGGCTGGGACAAGCGTCCGCCAGCGCCGGCGCTGCCGCCCGATGTGGTCGCCGCGACGCGGGAGCGCTACGTGCGCGCCTACGAGCAGATCGCGGGCGAGCCGTTCAGCGCCTGGTTGGAGCGGGTGGCCGCATGAGGGCGCGCGTGCTGGTCCGGCCCAAGGCCGGCATCCTCGATCCGCAGGGCCAGGTGGTTGAGCGCGCGCTCGACGCGCTCGGCTTCGCTGGTGCCCGCAACGTGCACGTCGGGCGGCTGATCGAGCTCGACGTCGACGATCTCGCGCGGCTGCCGGAGATGTGCGAGAAGCTGCTCGTCAACCCCTTGGTGGAGGACTACGAGATCGTCGCGGGCGACGCTGTGGCGCCGGAGGCGCCATGAGGGTTGGCGTGATCCGCTTCCCCGGCTCCTGCGACGAGGTCGACGCGCTGGAGGCGGCGCGGCTGGTCGCTGACGCGGTGCTGCTCTGGCACGGCGATCGCGACCTCAGTGGCCTCGACGCGGTGATCGTGCCGGGCGGCTTCTCCTACGGCGACTACCTGCGCCCCGGCGCGATCGCCCGCTTCTCGGCGGTGATGGAGGAGGTGGCGCGCTTTGCCGCTGCCGGAGGCCCGGTGCTCGGCATCTGCAACGGCTTTCAGGTGCTCTGCGAGGCGGGCCTGCTGCCGGGGGCTCTGCTGCCCAACATCTCGCTGCGCTTCGTCTGTCGCCAGGTCGAGCTCGAGGTGGTCAGCGCGAGCACCCCGTTCACATCTGCCTGCAGTGCCGGGTCCACGCTGTCGATCCCCGTCAAGCACACCACCGGTCGCTACTACGCGCCGCCCGCGATCCTCGACACGCTCGAGCACAACGACCAGGTGGTCCTGCGCTACCGGGCGGGCCACAACCCCAACGGCTCGCTGCGCGACATCGCCGGCGTCTGCAACGAGCAGCGCAACGTGGTCGGCCTGATGCCCCATCCCGAGCACGCCGTCGATGCGCTGAGCGGCTCCGCGGACGGGCTCGCGCTGCTGCGCTCGCTCGCCGAGCACCTCGCAGCACAGCCGCTCACCGCCGCCGTCCGTGGCTGAGACGGCGGTCTCTGCTCATCGCGCGCTCGGGCTGACCGACGCGGAGCACGAGCGCATCTGCGCGCTGCTGGAACGCGCGCCCAACGCGGTCGAGCTGGCGATGTTCTCGCTGATGTGGTCCGAGCACTGCGCCTACAAGCACTCGCGCAAGCTGCTGCGCCGCCTGCCCACGAGCGGACCGCGCGTCGTGATGGGGCCGGGCGAGAACGCCGGCGCGATCGCCGTCGGCGACGACCTCGCCGTCGCCTTCAAGGTCGAGTCCCACAACCACCCCAGCGCGGTCGAGCCCTTCCAGGGCGCCGCGACCGGGGTGGGCGGGATCCTGCGCGACATCTTCGCGATCGGCGCGCGGCCGATCGCCGTGCTCGACTCGCTGCGCTTCGGCGAGGCCAGCTCGGCGCGCACGCGCTATCTGCTCGATCGTGTGGTCGCCGGGATCGGCCATTACGGCAACTCGATCGGCGTCCCGACCGTCGGCGGCGAGGTCTACTTCGAGGCGCCCTACGAGCAGAACTGCCTCGTCAACGCGATGTGCGTCGGGCTCGCGCGCCGCTCGGGCCTGGTGCGCTCGGCCGCCGCGGGCGTCGGCAACGCGCTCGTCCTGCTCGGCGCGCTGACCGGCCGCGACGGGATCGGCGGCGCGTCGGTGCTGGCCTCGGCCGAGCTCGACGAGGGCGACTCGGCCAAGCGCCCCAGCGTGCAGATCGGCGATCCCTTCGAGGAGAAGAAGCTGCTCGAGTGCTGCCTGGAGCTGCTCGACGCCGGCCTGCTGGTCGCGCTGCAGGATCTCGGCGCGGCCGGCCTGACCTCCGCCTCGGCCGAGATGGCGAGCAAGGGCGCCGTCGGGCTGGACATCGACGTCGCGCGCGTGCCGCTGCGCGAGTCCGACATGGAGCCCTTTGAGGTCATGATCTCGGAGTCCCAGGAGCGAATGCTCTGCGTCGTCGAGCCGGCGCGGGTCGCAGACGTGCTGGCGGTCTGCGCGCGCTGGGAGGTGCGCGCGACGGCGATCGGCGTCGTCACGGAGCAGCCGCGCCTGCGCGTGCTCTGCGGCGAGCAGCCGTGCGGCGACATGCCGGTGGCTGCGCTGGTGGACGACTGCCCGCTGTATGACCTGACGCCGGCCCCGCCGGACGCGCCGCTCTACGGCGGCGCGCCGCCGGTGCTGCGCCGCGACGCCGACGCCGAGGCCGCGTTGCTGGCGCTGCTCGCCTCGGCCAACATCGGCTCGCGTCGCGCCCTCTTCGAGCAGTACGACTGCCTCGTGCAGTCGCGCACCGTGCGCCGGCCCGCCGAGGCCGACGCTGCGGTGCTCGCGCTCGAGGACGGCAGCGGCCTGGCAATCTCGATCGACGGCAACGGGCGACGCGTAGCGTGCGATCCCCATCGCGGCGCCGCGGAGGCGGTCTACGAGTGCGCCGCCAACCTCGCCTGCGTCGGCGCCGAGCCGCTCGGGCTGACCAACTGCCTGAACTTCGGCAACCCCGAGAAGCCGCACGTCGCCTGGCAGCTCGAGCGGGCGGTTGATGGGCTGGCGGATGCCTGCCGGGCGCTCGAGGTCCCGATCGTCGGCGGCAACGTCTCGCTCTACAACGAGCATCCGGGCGGCCCGATCCTGCCGACGCCGGTCGTCGGCATGGTCGGCGAGCTGCCCGACGTGCAGCGCGCCGGCAGGATCGCCTTCGCGGCGCGCGAGCGCCCCGACGCGATCGGGCTGGTGGGGGCGTTCGAGCCCTCCCTGGCCGGCTCGGAGCTGGCGAAGCTGCGCGGTGAGGCGCCCAGCGGCGAGCTGCCGGCGGTCGACCCGGCGGCGCTGCGCGTCGCGCACCGAGCGGTGCGCGACGCCGTCCGCGCCGGCGCGCTGACCAGCGCCCACGACATCGCCGAGGGCGGGCTTGCGGTCGCGCTGGCGGAGTGCTGCCTGGCCGGCGACGTCGGCGCCGTCGTACACTGGGATCAGCCGCTGCCCGACCCGGCGGTGACGCTCTTCGGCGAGGGGCCCGGCGGCTTCGTCGTCTCGGGGCCCCGCGCCGCGCTGGAGGCGCTCGATGCGCCGCTCGTGGTCGTTGGGGAGGTCGGCGGCGAGGAGTTGCGCATCGACCTGGACGGCTGCGCGGTGAAGCTGTCGCTCGCCGAGCTGCGCCGTGCCCACGAGCAGCCGCTGCGCGCGCTGCTGCCCTGAGGCGCGGTCGCCGTGACACGCGGTCGCCCTGAGGCGCTGCTGCCCTGAGGCGCTGCTACCCTTGCGCCCTCGGCAGCCTTCTTGGTCCGGTCCTCAAAACCACCCCTTGGTCTCCAATGAAGCAGGACCTCGACCAGCGCGACGGACCGCGCGACGAGTGCGGCGTGTTCGGCATCTATGCGCCTGATCACGACGTCTCGCGCCTGACCTACTTCGCGCTGTACGCCCTCCAGCATCGCGGCCAGGAGTCCGCGGGGATCGCGACTGCGCTCGACGGCCACATCATGACGCTGCGCGAGCTGGGGCTCGTCAGCCAGGTCTTCGACGAGCAGAAGCTGCGCGCGCTGACCGGCGAGATGGCGCTCGGTCATGTGCGCTACTCGACGACGGGGTCGAGCGCCTGGGAGAACGCCCAGCCGATCTACCGCTCCGATCGCCGCGAGCTCGCGCTCGCCCACAACGGCAACTTGATCAACGCCGTCGAGCTGCACGCCGAGCTGCGCGAGCGTGGCGTCGCGTTCCGCTCGACCTCGGACTCCGAGATCATCGCCGCGCTGCTGTCCACGCACGAGGCGGAGCGCATCGAGGACGCGGTCGCCGACGTCATGCCGCGCCTGCGCGGTGCGTTCTCCACCGTCGTGATGACGTCGGACGCGATCGTCGCCTTCCGCGACCCCCACGGCGTCCGTCCGCTGTGCCTCGGACAGCTCGGCGACCGCTACTGTGTCGCATCGGAGTCCTGCGCGCTGGACATCATCGGCGCCCGGCTGCTGCGCGAGGTCCAGCCGGGCGAGCTGGTCTCGCTCGACGAGCTCGGCATCCGCACGCGGATGGTCGTCGCGGGGGAGCGTCGCGCGCTGTGCGTGTTCGAGTACATCTACTTCGCACGCCCGGACTCGCACATGGGCCCCACCGTGCTGCAGGCCGCACGCGGCCGGATGGGCGAGATCCTCTGGCGCGAGGCGCCGGTCGACGCCGACCTCGTGATCGCCGTGCCCGACTCGGGCAACGCCGCGGCCCGCGGCTTCGCGCGCGCCAGCGGACTGCCTCAGGACGACGGCTTCGTCAAGAACCGCTACGTCGCGCGGACGTTCATCCAGCCCGGCCAGGAGCTACGCAAGCACGGGCTGCGCCTGAAGTTCAACCCGCTGCCGGAGATCGTCGCGGGCAAGCGCCTGGTCGTCGTCGACGACTCGATCGTGCGCGGCAACACCACCCGCCAGATCGTCGAAATGCTGCGCGACGCCGGTGCGGCCGAGATCCACATGCGCGTATCGGCGCCGCCGATCCGCCACCCCTGCCATTACGGGATCGACATGTCCACGCGCAGCGAGATGATCGCCCACGGCCGCAGCGAGCAGGAGGTCGCGCGCGAGCTCGGCGTCGACTCGCTCGCCTACCTGTCGTTGGGTGGCGTCTACGAGGCGATCAGCGGCGAGCGCGCGACCCACTGCGATGCCTGCTTCAGCGGCGAGTACCCGCTCGCCCGCACTGAGCACGCCAACGGCAAGTACGCGTTGGAGCCCGAGCTTCCGCTCGTGCGGGCGTAGCGCGGTCTCGTGCCGGCCGAGATGACGGCGAGCCCGAGCTGGTGCGGGCCGCGGTGACCCCCAGCGCGACCGGCCCGCGGCTGCGCGTCGGCGTGCTTGCCTCCGGCGCCGGCACCAACCTCCAGGCGATTCTCGACGCCCTCCACGGCGAGCTGGTCGACGTCGCCGCCGTGGCCTCCGACGTCGCCGACGCGCCGGCGCTCGCTCGCGCCCGTGGCGCCGGTGTCCCAACCGCCGTCTTCGCCGACGTCGAGTACCCCGATCGGCTCCAGCGCGACCGCGCGATGGCCGACTGGCTCGTGGCGGCCGACGTCGAGCTGGTCGTGCTTGCAGGCTACATGCGATTGCTGTCAGCGGCGTTCCTGGAGCGCTTCCCCGACCGCGTCATCAACGTCCACCCCTCGCTGCTGCCGGCCTTCCCCGGCCTGCACGCGATCGAGCAGGCGATCGCCTACGGGGTGCGTGTCTTCGGTGTCACCGTCCACCTGGTGGATGCCGGCGTTGACAGCGGGCCGGTGATCCTCCAGCGCGCGATCGAGCTGCCCGACGCGCGCGACGCCGAGACGGTGCTCGCGGCGCTGCGGCCGCTCGAGCACGAGCTGCTGCCGCGCGCGATCGAGCTGTTCGCCCGCGGCGCGATCAGCCGCGACCTGCGCGATCCGCGCCGCGTGCTGATCGGCTGAGGCGCGCGGCGGGTCGCTGTCCGGCGGAGCCGCTTGCCGAGCAGCGGGCGGCGAATGATCGATTTTGGGCGAATCGCTGACCGGCGCGCGCACGGGTCCTCGCGTTTGCTTATGCTCGATCCATGCACGCCCCCCACCGGCCGCGGCGATCTCCGCGAGGCCCGCGCTGAGCGCGTCCCAGGCAGACAGCGCCGCGCGCGCGGTGACGATCGCCCCTGGCGATGTCCGCATCGCCCGCGCGCTGCTGTCGGTTTCCGACAAGCGCGGCCTGGTCGAGTTCGCGCGCGGCCTGCAGGCGCTCGGCGTTGAGATCGTCTCGACCGGCGGGACCGCGCAGGCGCTCGCCGCGGCTGGTGTCGCGACGCGCCCGATCGCCGAGCTGACCGGATCGCCGGAGATCCTCGATGGTCGGGTCAAGACGCTGCACCCCAAGCTCTACGCGAGCCTGCTTGCGCTGCGCGACGACCCCGAGCACATGGCAACGGCTGAGGCGCAGGGCGTCGAGTGGATCGACCTGGTCTGCGTCAACCTCTACCCCTTCCAGGCGACCGCAGCGCGGCGCGGCGTCCCCGAGGCCGAGGTGATCGAGAACATCGACATCGGCGGTCCGACGATGATCCGTGCCGCGGCCAAGAACGCCGCGTTCGTGGCACCGGTCGTGCGGCCGGAGAGCTATGACGCGATCCTCGCCGAGCTGCGCGACGGCGAGCGGCGCCTGTCGCTGTCGACGCGCGAGTCGTTGGCCGCCGAGGCGTTCGCCTACACCGCGCGCTACGACACGGCGATCGCGAGCTGGTTCTCGGAGAAGCGCGACGATCTGCCGCAGTTCTACCTGCGCGCATACGAGAAGGTCGTCGACCTGCCCTACGGCGAGAACCCGCACCAGCGCGCCGCCTACTACGCGCAGGCGGGCGGGCGGATGCATCTGCTCTCGATGGTCAGCCAGCGCGGCGGCAAGCAGCTGTCGGCAAATAATCTGCTCGACCTCGACGCCGCGCGGCTGCTGGTACGCGAGTTCCAGCTGCCGGCCTGCGTCATCGTCAAGCACAACAACCCCTGCGGCTGCGCCGTCGGAGAGAGCGCGCTGGAGGCGTGGGAGAAGGCCTTCGCGTGCGACCCGCAGAGCGCCTACGGCGGGATCATCTGCCTCAACCGGCCGGTCGACGCGGCGCTCGCCGAGCGGCTCGTCGAGCACTTCGTCGAGGTGCTGTTCGCCCCCGGCTACAGCGAGGAGGCGCTCGAGCTGCTCGGGACCAAGCCCAAGCTGCGCATCCTCGAGGACCACGAACGACGGACGCTCAACATCGGCGAGGCCCAGCTCAAGCAGGTCGCCGGCGGCCTGATCGTCCAGGACCGCGACACCGGTATCGAGCAGTGGGAGGAGATGCGCGTCGTCACCGAGACGCGTCCGACCGATGCCCAGCGCGGCGATCTCCTCTTCGCCTGGCGGGTCTGCAAGCACGTGCGCTCCAACGCGATCGTGATTGCCAGGGAGCTCGCGACGGTCGGCATCGGCGCGGGGCAGATGAGCCGCGTCGACGCGGTCCGCCTGGCGGTCGAGAAGGGCCGTTCCGAGCTGCTGCGCGGCGCGGCGCTGGCCTCCGACGCGTTCTTCCCCTTCGCCGACAGCGCGCAGCTGGCGATCGAGGCGGGCATCAGCGCGGTGATCCAGCCGGGCGGCTCGATCCGCGACGACGAGGTCGTCGAGGCCTTTCAGGCCGCCGGGGTCGCGATGGTCTTCACCGACCGTCGCCACTTCCGCCACTGACAGCGTCGCCGGCCGGCAGTCCGAACGCCCACTGGCGCGCGAGCACGAATGTCGTCAGCGAGACGACCGGCAGCACGAGCGCCTGGGCGAGGATGCGATCGACCCGCGCGGTGTGGACGAGCAGGTAGAGCAGGCCGGTGTCGAGCCCCAGCGCGATCAGCTGCACGACGACGTAGCGGGCGAACGCCAGGCGCTCGAACGCGCCGGCGCGGAAGGTCCAGATGCGGTTGAGCGAGTAGCTGTTGACGGCGCCGAGCGCGAAGGCCAGCGCGGAGGCCGCGATGTACCAGACGCCGATCCAGACCAGCAGCGCATAGACGGCCAACGTGATGCCCGTGTTCGCCACGCCGACGAGCGCGAACTTGACCAGCTGACGGAGGACCGGGTGGGTCAGCAGCGCGGCTGGCCTGGCCGTCGCGGACTCGATCGTTCGCATACTCGGATGGTCGGCTGGCGTGGGTTCGATGGGTCGCCGGGACGGTTCGGATCGGTCGCCCGGCGCGCTTGGATGGGTCGCCTGGGACTCGAACCCAGAACCTCGGGGTTAAAAGCCCCTTGCTCTGCCAGTTGAGCTAGCGACCCTCTCCGCGCACGTTAGCGGGCGGCGAGGGCGATCTGGCAGCACGGCGCCCAATCAGCAGCCGGCGCCCTGGGCGGCGCCTCGGCTGGCGTGGGGGCCCATACAATGGCCCTGGCGCTGCCCCCATGGTGTAGCGGTCAGCACGCAGGCCTTTCACGCCTGTAGCGGGGGTTCGATTCCCCCTGGGGGTACTGATCCTGCTAGAGCCAGCAGCGCCTGCTCGTCGCCGGGGCATCACGATGATCGTTGAGCAGCCGATCGAGCTGGCCGACCATGCGGCCGACCGTGCGCGGGTTGCCGCGTGGATATCTCCGTGGATCCACGAAGACCAGGCCATGGTGCGTGCGTCCCCGCTGGTCGGCGGCATCGGCGATCGCGCTGAAGTCTCCGATGTTCTCGGTGACGATCGCGCGACCTTCCTGCTGGGCCGCAGCGAAGACGGCATCGTCTGGCAGCGAGCGCAGCTCTGTCCTGGCCGTCACGGCATCGACGTCATGCCCCCGGTCGCGAAGCTGCTCGGCGATGGCGGGCGGGTACATCTCGTCGAGCAGGAGCCTCAACCGAGTGCTGCCTGCTCTCGCTCCCAAGCCGTGCGCTGGCGCTCGGCCTCCTGGCGATTGAGCTCGATCCGCTGATCGATCTCTTCGCCGTATTCGGCGTAATAGCGCACGGCGACCCGGACCTGGAGCGGCGTCAGCTGCCCCCACTCGGCGGTGGCGGCCACCGCCTTGTCGCCGGTGAGACCCGTGCCCTGGAGCGTCTCGATGACCTCCCAGACGTCGGGCCCCGCGGCCAACGACGCGCGGCGCCCAGTCGGGCCGTCCCGAAAGACGATGCCGGGATGGTCCTCCATGCGCAGGCCCTCGTCGATGAGGCGTTCGGCGACGCGGGCCTTGGCCTCGCCACGTCGCCGGGCTCCCAGGTCGAGGCGGTCGAGCGTGCGTCCGCTCATGCGGATCGAGAACGGCCTCTGATGTGTATCGCCGGGCATGTAGTCAAGTGTAGTTCATACAACTACAAATAGGCCCTGACGACCCCTCGTAGGATTGCCTCGTCGCTCCACATCATGCAGCGACCCAGGACATGGCCGATCCGTCGAACACAGCGAAGCTGAATCTGCGCCCGCTTGCCCCCGGCGACGAGGAGGAGCTGCTGAGGATCCACCGCACGCCCGAGGTGGCGCGCTGGTGGGATGTGCCCGCTGACGGCTTCCCGTGGGATGAGCCCGAGGCGACGCGCCTGACGATCGAGCTGGACGGCGCGATCGTCGGGCTGATCCAGTTCTGGGAGGAGCCCGAGCCGCGCTACCGGCACGCGACGATCGACCTGTTCGTCGATCCCGCGCTGCACGGCCGGGGGATCGGCAGCGCGGCGCTGCGGCGTGTCGTGCGCCAGCTGATCGAGGAGCGCGGCCACCATCGCGTGACGATCGACCCGGCGGTCGCGAACGCGGCCGCGATCAGGGCCTATGAGAAGGCGGGCTTTCGGACCGTGGGGGTGATGCGCGGCTACGAGCGCGACGCGGGCGGCGAGCGCTGGCACGACAACCTGCTGATGGAGCTGCTGGCGAGCGATCTGGCCGGCTGAGCGGCTACACGGCCGCCGGCAGGCGCTCGCGGTCATGCGGCGCCAGCAGGTCGATCACCGGGCCCTTGGGGACGATCCGCGTCGGGTTGATGCTCGCCTGGGTCATGTAGTAGTGGCGCTTGATCTGGTCGAAGTCGACGGTCTCGGCGACCCCCGGATGCTGGTAGAGCTCGCGCAGGTAGGGCTGGAGCTGCTCGTAGTCGACGATCCGGCGCAGGTTGCATTTGAAGTGGCCGAAGTAGACGGGGTCGAAGCGCACCAGCGTCGTGAACAGGCGCCAGTCGGCCTCCGTCAGGCGGTCGCCGACGAGGTAGCGGCGCTGCGCAAGGTGCCCGTCCAGCCAGTCGAGGGCGTCGAAGACATCGTCGAAGGCCTCCTCGTACGCCTCCTGTGAGCGCGCGAAGCCGGCGCGGTAGACGCCGTTGTTGAGCTGGCGGTAGACGCGCTCGTTGACGACGTCGATCTGCTCGCGCAGCTCGCGCGGATAGAGGTCCGGCCCCACGTCGCTCCAGGCGTTGAGCATGCGGATGATGTCGGCGCTCTCGTTGTTGACGATCCGCCGCTGCTCGACGTCCCAAAGCACCGGCACGGTCACGCGCCCGTCGTAGTTGGGGTCGCTGGCCAGATAGGCCTCGGCGAGCAGCGCGAAGCCCTCCACCGGATCGGGCTCAGCGGGCGTGAAGCGCCAGCCACGCTCGTCGCGGATCGGGTCCACCACGGTCATCGGCAACAGCCGCTCGAGCGCCTTCAGGCGTCGCACGATCACCACTCGGCTCGCCCACGGGCAGGCCAGCGAGACGTAGAGGTGGTAGCGCCCCGGCGCCGGGCGCCCGTCGACGTGCTCGCGGAACCTGCTGTCCTGCCGTACGAATCGCCCCCGTGGGTCGGTGGCCGGCGCTTCCGTCGCCATCCTGTCTCCCTTTCGATCGACCGCGGCCACTGTAGCCGGGCCGTCCACGGCGGAGGCGCAGGCGGTGGTCGCCCGCAGGCGACTGCGGCAGCCCCGCAGGCTGGGCGCGGCGAACGGCGGCTGCCCAGCCGCCGGGACGGGCGGTACGGTCATCGCATGAGAGCCCTCCGTCGCGACTGCGGCCGTGCCGGCGAACGAATTTGTGACGCCCGGACAGAGCTCCGTGGCGATGCGCAGCTGCGCGCAGCGATTGTCGGGACGACGCAGCGCGGCGGTTGAGGCGCCGCGTGTAGGCTCGTCTCCGCGGGCGGTTAGCTCAGCTGGTCAGAGCGCCACGCTTACACCGTGGAAGTCGCTGGTTCGAGTCCAGCACCGCCCATGCCCCGGCTCCGCCGCCAGCGACCACGCTCCGCCGCATCGACCGCGAGCTCAGGGCGGCGCTAACACTTAACTGACGGCGCTCTTGACTTGGCATCCTCACAGCGGATACGCTCTGCAACAATCGTTTGTCTAAGTCGTAGCCGTCGCTGATCACAGACCGGATCGCCCCCACCTCCCGCGACATGCCGTCCGTCCCCCTGCTCGATGTCAAGGACGCCGCCAAGGCCTTCGGCGCGACCAAGGCGCTGAATGGGCTCGATCTCAACATCCGCGCCGGCGAGATCCATGCGCTGCTGGGCGCCAACGGGGCCGGCAAGTCGACGATCATCAAGGCCCTGGCGGGCGTGTATGAGCTCGATGCAGGGTCGATTAGCTTCGATGGCCAAACGGTCGGGCTCGGCTCCCCACCTCCCGGCGTGGCCTTCATCCATCAGGACCTCGCTCTGGTCGACTCGCTTTCGGTGGCCGAGAACATCGGCCTGGTGGCCGGCTTCCCGCGCGCCGGCGGGCTGATCTCCTGGCGGGCGACCCGCCGAAGGGCTGCGGCGGCCCTACGCGTGTTGGACCAGGACATCGCGCCGGGCCAGCTGGTCTCCACGCTGTCACGCGCGCAGAAGTCGATCGTCGCGATCGCCCGTGCCCTGGCGCTGCCCGGCACGCGCCTGCTCGTCCTCGACGAGCCGACCGCCAGCCTGCCCGAGCGCGAGGTCGAGCGAGTGTTCCTGAGCCTGCGTGCGCTGCGCGAGGCCGGCGTCGGCATGATCTATGTCACCCACCGGCTCGACGAGGTCTTTCGCATCGCCGACCGTGTCACGGTCATCAGGGATGGCCGTCGCGTGCTCGTCGCGGACGTCGCCGACACCGACCCAAGCCGATTGGTCAACGAGATCGTCGGGCGACCGCCCGCCGAGGTCTTTGCGCGACCGCAAGCCAGGCGGGCGAGCACGCGGCTGGTCATATCGGGCCTGCGCGGCAGCAGAGTCGGCCCGGTCTCGTTCGACGTCGCCGCCGGCGAGGTGCTTGCGCTGGTCGGCCTGGAGGGAGCTGGGCAGGCGGCGGTTGGGCGGATGCTGTTCGGCGATGAGCCGATCGTCAGCGGATCCATCGAGCTCGACGGGGCGGCCTGTCACTGCGGCAGCCCGCGCGAGGCCATAGCGCACGGGATTGGCTTCGTATCGAGCAAGCGCGCCGAGGAGTGCATGGCCGAGAACCTCTCCGTGCGGGAGAACCTGTTCCTGAATCCATGGATCGGCGAGCCGACGAAGTCCTGGCTTGACCCACGGGAGGAGCGCGTCAGCGCGGCCAGGCTCATCAGTACCTTCGGCGTGCGCGCGGCTGGCACGGAGGCGCCGATCTCGACGCTGAGCGGCGGCAACCAGCAGAAGGTGGTCCTGGCCCGCTGGCTGTCCGGCCCGCGTCGCCTGCTGATCCTCGAGGAGCCGACGATCGGCGTCGATGTCGGCGCCAAGGCCGAGATCTACCGGCTGCTGGACTTCGCGCTGGAGTCCGGCGCAGCCACGCTGTTGATCTCGACCGACTTCGAGGAGGTCGCCGGCATCGCCTCGCGCGCGCTCGCCTTCAGCCGTGGTCGCATCGTCGCCGAGCTGGATCGCCTCCAGCTGTCGGTCGACGAGCTGACCCATGCCGCGATGAGCGGCCATGCCAATGGGGAGATCGCACATGTCCAGTGAGCCCGCCGCGGAGCTGTCCGAGATGGCTCCGCGCATCGCCCGCTCGCGTCGGCACGGCCAACGCGGCCGCCTCTCGCCCGTCCATCTGCTCGAGGTCCACAGCCTGCTCATCCTCACGGTGCTGTTCTTCCTGGTGTTCTCGCTGCTCAAGCCGGCGACGTTTCCGACTGCCTTCAACGTCCGCTCGATCCTCGGCACGAAGTCGGTTACCGCCTTTGCGGCGCTCGCGGTGATGGTTCCCCTGGCCGCCGGGCAGTTCGACCTGTCCGTCGGCTATGCGCTCGGGCTCACACATGTCCTCGCGGTCGGTCTGCAGATCAAGGCCGGCGTCGCCTGGCCCGTCGCGGTCGTCGTCGCGATCCTCGTCGGCTCGCTCATCGGCCTGGTGAACGGGCTGCTCGTGACGCTGGTGAGGATCGACTCGTTCATCGCGACCCTGGCGACGGGGACGTTCGTGTTCGGCTTGACCAACTGGTACACGGGCGGCGTACAGGTCGCCGGCGCGCTGCCGACCACGTTCACCGACATCGCCAACAAGTCGCTGACGAGCTTCTTCCCGCTACCTGCCCTGTTCGTCTTGGTCGCCGCGGTTGCACTGTACGTGGTCCTCGAGTACCTCCCCACAGGACGCCGGCTCTACGCGCTGGGTGCCAATCGGCGCGCCGCAGAGCTGGTCGGTGTTCCAGCGCGACGGTACGTGATCGGATCATTCGTGACCGCCGGCTCGCTCGTCGGAATCGGTGGTGCCATCTTGGCGTCCCAGCTGCAGGCGGGGCAGCCCGACCTCGGCCCGGAGTACCTGCTGCCCGCGTTCGTCGGCGCCCTGCTCGGAGCCACCTCCGTGCGTCCGGGTCGCGTCAACGTCTGGGGCACCCTCACCGCCGTTCTGCTCCTGGCGGTCGGAATCGCCGGTCTGCAGCAGCTTGGTGCGAACTTCTTCGTCGAGCCGCTGTTCAACGGCAGCACGCTGGCCATCGCGGTCGGCCTGGCCGGCTTCGCCGCGCGGCGGCGCATCCTGCGCGGCACCAAGCAGCGTGACGGGCTGGCAAATGATGAGCCGTCTGAAGGGGGCTCTGTGACTAGCTAAGCAACGGACCTCAGCGCAGCAAACCCCCAAGCCTTCCAAGGAGGGAGCGATGAAGACCAACAGAGCGTGGCTCAGGGCCATGTCACTGAGCCTTGCCGCGGCTGCCGCATGCCTTGTCGCGGCATGCGGAGGTAGCAGCACCACCACCACGAGCAGCTCGACCGCATCGAGCGCCTCAGCCAACAATACAAATACTACATCAACTTCATCCCAAGATTCAATCGTCGCCGCCGCCAAGCAGGCGGTGGCCGATGCAACCGGGCCTACGACGGCATGGACCGGGCCAACCAGTGGACCGAAGGCGACCAAGGGCAAGACGATCGCCTGTGTCATGTACCAGGGAACCGACATCACCGCAGCGCTGTGGTGCAAGGGTGTTGCGGAGGCGGCGAAGGTGATCGGCTGGAAGTCGACGACCTTTGACGGGCAGGGCACGGCCGATGGGCAGCGCTCGGCGTTCCAGTCGGCGATCGCGCTCAAGCCCAATGGCATCGTCCTGGCCTCGGTCGATCCGTCCAGCCAGGCGGCGCTCACCCAGCAGGCTGTCCAGCAGAAGATCATCCTGGTGGGAATTCACAGCGCCGCCGACCCGGGGCCCTCGCCGAAGGATCACCTGTTCACCAACATCACCTACAATGGTGCCAAGCAGGCTCAGCTGGGGGCCGATGTCGCCATCGCGGATGCCAACGGCAAGGCGAACTTCATCGTCCTCACAGATCTCCAGTACGCGATCGCGCGCGAGAAGGCCTACGCGGCGCGTGATCAGATCCAGCAGTGCTCAACCTGCAAGCTGCTGCGCTTCGAGAACAGCCCCGCAGCCACGGCGAGCACGGGAATGGCGCCGCTGTTCAACAGCTACCTGCAGCGCTTCCCGGATCCGTTCTACGTCTACACCGTCAGCGACTACTACTTCGATCAGGCAGCGCCCGCGCTGCGTGCCGCCAGCGTGCCGCCGACCGGTCGAGTGATGCTGATCGGCTCCGACGGCAGCCCGGCTGCCTATCAGCGGATCAGGACCGGCCAGTACGAGATCGCGACGATCCCCGAGCCGGTCATCGAGCAGGGATGGCAGGCCGTCGATGAGCTCAACAGGGCGTTCAGCGGCGCACCGCCGAGCGGCTTCGTCAACCCACTGCACATCCTCAACAAGGACAACATCTCGCGCGACCTCAAGGACGGCGAGTACTTCGAGCCTCAGAACGGCTACGCCCAGCACTACAAGCAGATCTGGGGGGTCGGCTAGGCATCCTTATTGAGCCGGCGACCCGCCCGGGTCGCCGGCTCATTCTGGTTGTCATCGCAGATCGGGACTCCAGCTGTCGTTGCCATGACAGAGGCTCGGCTCGTACTCGACGAAATCGGCTTTGCCGAAAGCCCGGCGCTCGCCGACGACGGACGTATCCTGTTCGTCGATCTATACGGCGGGACGATCCTCGCCTTCGACTCGACCAGCGGCGCAGCGCACGAGGTCGCCTACGTCGGCGGCACCCCGAACGCCGTGATTCCCGGTCCCGCCGGGGCACTATTCGTTACGCAAAACGGCGGCAGGGTTGGCCCGTGGCGATCGCCCGCTCCGCGACCGCCCGCGATCCAGCGGGTCTGGCCTGACGCGACGATCGACCTGGTTGCCACGATGATCGACGGCGTCGCCCTCCAGGCGCCCAACGATCTCGTCTTCGGGCCGGACGGACTGCTCTACTTCACCGACTCGGGTGGTGGATACACGCCCGGCGCACAGCCCGATCCCGGTCGTCTCTTCTGCCTGCACCCCGACGGCGAAGGCGCGATGCTCGCCGATCTGGGCGCCGTGTTCCCGAACGGGATCGCCTTCGATCGCGAGGGCCGCCTGCTTTGGACGGAGTCCTATACCCGCGCGATCAGGCGAATGGACCTCGCGACGCGGCGGATCGATGACCTCTGCGTGCTTGCTGATGTCGATGCGGTGCCCGACGGAATGGCGGTCGACAGCGAAGGCAACATGTGGGTGACCGCGACCAAGTCGGCGAGCGTCTACGTGGTGTCACCCAACGGCGACCAGCAGGAGCGCGTGGCGCTGGGAACGGTGCCGACGAACTGCGCGTTCGTCGGCAGCGAGCTCTACGTGACCGACGGGGGCCATCTCGGGCTCGACACAGAGCCAGACCTGCGCTCGGGGGCGCTGTGGCGGTTGCCCTGTGGGGTAACCGGGCTCGCGCTGCACAGGGGGCTCGACGAGTGGGGTCGACCCCCCGCCACCTGACGACAGCGGGCGCAACGAGTGCGGTCAACCCGGCCCACCTGACAAGCCGTGGCCGCGGTGAGCAGACGAGCCGCTGGCGACTTGACGCACGCCAGGCTTCTGTGAAATAGTCGCCGCGCAGCGAACAACCGATTGTTCATTTCTGTGCGTTTGCATGGATTAGGAGGGAGGATCAAGATGGCCCAAGGGCGATCAACCGATTGTCTAATTGAATGCTGGGCAGACGTGGCGTCCACGCTCCGCAGTGGGGTGCCGACGCGATGAAGGTCAGGCGATCGATGACGGCGCTGGCGACCGCGGCCGCGGTCGCGCTGAGCGCCTGCGGCGGCAGCTCGAGCTCCGGGGCGCAGGGACAGAGCGTGGCCGGGGTGAGCCCGGCGTCGGTCAACAAGTCGATTGGGCTGGGCAACCCCAGCCCATCGCTCTGCGCGGGCAAGCAGTACAAGATCGGCGTCGACTACTTCTCGACGACCGAGCCCTTCGCGCAGCAATGGCTGCGCAGCATCCGCGTGGCCGCTCAGAAGACCGGCTGCGTGCAGATCGTTGCCATCAGCGACGACCTCGACCCTGCCAAGGCGGTCGCGAACGCCCAGACGTTTGTGCAGCAGAAGGTCAACGCCGTGCTGCTGTTGCAGGTCATCGCCTCGGCCCAGCCGGGAGTGATGCGCGTTCTCGACGAGGCCAAGATCCCGGCGATCGCCTCGGCGATCCCGGCGCCGGGCGCGACCTTCCTGGCGGTCCCCGACTATGACTCCGGCTTTGGCGGGGGACAGGCGCTGGGCAGGGCGGCCGCCCAGAAGTGGCCCGGCCAGAAGCCCTACCTGATCATGGGCGGCTTCCCCGACGGCGGCACGGTGGAGGTCGAGCGGATCACCGGCGTGATCGACGGCATCAAGAGTGTCATCAAGGGCATTCCCGACGACCACGTGTTCCTGATCGATACCAAGGCGGATCCCACCACGGCACACGACCGGGCGCTGGAGGCGGTCAGCAAGGTGCCCAAGGGCCGTCCGATCCTGGTGTCGGCGATCAACGACATCACCGGCTACTCGGAGTTCCAGGCGGTGCGCCAGGCTGGACGTGCCAACGATGCGCTGGCGCTCGGCGTCGGGGCGGTCGATCCCGAGGGTGTGAAGTACGTGTGCAGCACGCCACAGTACGTCGGCGCGGTCGCGCAGCGGCCGGAGACGTGGGGCTCCTACCTCATTCCTTCGGCGCTGGGGCTCCTCAACGGCAAGCAGGTGCCGCCGTCGGTAAACGTCCCCTGGAGCATCCTGACGCGACAGAACGCCAGGACGGTCTATCCCGACGCGCCCTGCTAGCCAGCGTCTGGAGAAGAGCGAAGGACAGACCATGACGACCGACACGTCCCGGCTGGCTGAGCCTCCGGCGCTCGCGCTGCACGGAATCTCGAAGCGCTTCGGAGCCGTTCAGGCACTCGATGACGTGTCGGTCGTCTTTCACCGTGGCTCCGTCACCGCCCTGGTGGGCGAGAACGGAGCTGGGAAATCGACCCTGGCCTCGGTCGCCTGCGGCATCGTGGAGCCCGATGCCGGGACGATCACCGTCGATGGTGAGGCGGCTGCGATCAGCTCACCCGCTGACGCCTTCCATCACGGGCTGCGAATAGCTCCGCAGGAGCTCGTGCTCTGCCCCGACCTCTCGGTGGCCGAGAACATCTGCCTCGGCCGCTGGCCGGTGAGGCGCCGGCACCTGCTCGATCGCCGCGCGATGCACGCCGTGGCGCACGAGCGCCTGGCCAGCCTGGGGGTGGAGGACCTACCCACCGATACGTTGGTGGAGCACCTCAAGCTCGTCGACAAGACGCTGGTGCAGATCGCACGCGCGATGGCGCCCGGCGCGCGGGTCCTGGTCGTCGACGAGCCCACCGCGCCGATGAGCAGTACCGAGGCCGAACGTCTGCTCGATCTGCTGCGGCGACTGACGGATCGAGGCATCGCCACGATCTACGTGTCGCACAAGCTCGAGGAGATCTTCCGCCTGGCGGATCGCGCCATCGTGGTACGGGATGGACGAGTCGTCGCCGATCTGCCACGAGCGCAGATGACACGCCAGTCGCTGGTTGGAGCGATGATCGGCAACCGTGCGTTGGCCGAGCAGCGCCCGGCGTCCGTTGGCACAGCCCGTCCGATGATCAGCGTGACGGGCCTGTCGACCGACAACCTGGAGGACATCCACCTCACGGTCGCCGCCGGCGAGGTGGTCGCCGTCTACGGCATCGCGGGATCGGGGCGCGACGAGCTGGGCTCGGCGATCGCGCACATCAGCCGACCATTGGCTGGCACGGTGCTGCTTGGCGACAGTGCAAAGCCCGTGCGCCGCTTTCGCGACGCGATCGCGGCGGGTCTCGGCTATGTGCCGGCTGAGCGGCGCAGCCAGGGGTTGGTCCTCGACATGACGGTGAGCGAGAACCTCACGCTGGCGCTGTTCGGCAGGCTGGCGCGGCGGGGCATCCTCCAACGTGCCGCCGAGCGCGACGTCGCGGAGGAGTGGGTCAGGCGCTTGGACATCGCCACTCCGAGCGTCGACAAGCCGGTCGGGCAGTTGAGCGGCGGCTCGCAGCAGAAGGTGCTGCTGGCGCGCTGGCTGGCAACCGAATGCCAGACGTTGCTGCTCGAGGAGCCCACGCGCGGGATCGACATTCGCGCCAAGCGCCAGGTCTATTCGCTGTTGCACGACCTCGCGGGCGCCGGCATGGCCATCCTCGTGATCTCCTCGGATCTCGAGGAGGTCGTGACGGTAGCCGCGCGGGTGCTGGTGATCCGTCGCGGCCGCATCGCCGCGGAGCTCAGCAACCCGTCGGAGACCGACGTCGTCACGGCGGCGACAGGCGTTGATGAACGCGACCGTCATACCGATCCAATATCGACCGGCGAAGGGAGCCGTCAAGTGGACACCTCGACGCGGGCAAGCGCATGAGCTCCATCGAGCAGGTGGATCACCTCGACCTGCGCCAGGCGGCGCGCCATGCTCGCGCGCAACGCTATTACCGGCTGCTGCGGATGCTCCAGGGGCAGGGCCTTGTGGTCATGCTCGTCTTGCTCGGGCTCTACTTCACCTTACGCTCGAGCTACTTCTTGACGCGCGAGAACCTGTTGCTGATCGGCTCGGAAGCCTCGGCCCTGGGCATCATGGCCACGGCGCAGACCTACCTGATCGTGGCCCGCGGCATCGACCTCTCGGTGGGCAGCGTGGTTGCTCTGAGTGGTGTGGTCACGGGGTTGGCGTTCACGCAT
The DNA here is from genome assembly GCA_963795555.1 of uncultured Solirubrobacterales bacterium. Lineage (GTDB taxonomy): Bacteria > Actinomycetota > Thermoleophilia > Solirubrobacterales > Solirubrobacteraceae > CAWCHZ01. The sequence goes on along the minus strand of CAWCHZ010000002.1, from coordinate 1,672,998 downwards.
GGGGTCGGTATCTGGCTCGCGTTCGGCCTCGGCCTGCTCGTGGGCCTTGGCGCGGGTCTGATCAACGGGCTGCTCGCGGTCGTCGTTGGCATCAACCCGTTGATCGTCTCGCTCGGAACGCTGTCATTCTTCTCCGGCCTCGCCTACGCGCTCAGCGGGGGCAACACCCTCGTCGTGGCCAACGGCAGCTTCGACAACCTCGGCTCGGGCCAGATCGTGGGGGTGCCGGTCCCACTGATCATCTTCTGTGTGATCGGCTTGCTTGCCTACGGGGTGCAGCGCTTCATGGCCGCCGGTCGGATGATCTACGCGATCGGCGGTAATCCGGTCGCCTCGGAGCTGTCCGGCATCCCGACCAGGAGGGTCGTGTTTGTCCTGTATGTGTTGAGCGGGCTGTCAGCAGCGCTCGCGGGAGGGATCCTCACCTCTCAGCTGAACTCGGCATCCCCTCAGGTCGGCGCGAACTTCCTGCTCAGCGTCGTGACGGCGGTGATCCTCGGCGGCACCAGCCTCAATGGAGGAGTGGGAAGCATCACCGGCACGACGATCGCGGTGGGCCTGCTGACCGTGCTGAGCAATGGATTTGGCCTGCTCGGCTATGACTCCTCGGTCGAGACGATGGTGCTGGGGGTGGTGCTGATCGTGGCCGTCGTGCTCGACCGCCTGACGAACCGGCTGCGCAGCCGTTGAGCCGATGAGGAGCGCGGTTGTGACAGGCGCCGGAGGTGGCCTGGGACTGGCGATCTCCGAACGCCTGGCGGCGGAAGGCTGGCGGGTGGTCGGCGTCGAGCGTGTCGACACGAAGGCCGAGGACCTCGTCCAGCGCCTGGGCGCGGCCGGACGCGTGGTGTGCGGCGATGTGGTGGACGTAGCCGTGCTCGAGCGGGCGGCCCGCACCGCCGAGAGCCTGGCGCCGCTCACCGGATGGGTCAACAACGCCGCCGTGAACCTCCGCGGCAGCCTCCATGATCCGGATCGCGATGAGGTCGGCAAGGTCTTCGGCGTTAACCTGCTCGCGCCGTTCTGGGGATGCTCGATCGCCGTGCGTTCGTTCCTGGCCCACGACGTCCCCGGGCGAATCGTGAATGTCTCCTCGATCCACGGAACGGCCGCCTTCCCGGGCTTTGCGGCCTACGACACGGCCAAGGGCGGCCTCAACGCGCTGACTCGCTACGTCGCGGTGGAGTACGGCATTGCCGGGATTCGCGCCAACGCGATCGCGCCCGGAGCAATCAGGACCGAGATGCTCGCCGAGCTGATCGACAGCTCCGAGGACCCCGCTCGGACGCAACGCGAGATGGCCGAGCTGCATCCGCTCGAGCGCCTGGGCGAGCCGGCCGAGGTCGCTGCCGTGGCGGCCTTCCTGCTCGGGGACGAGTCGAGCTTCGTGACCGGGCAGGTGCTCGGTGTCGACGGTGGCGCCAACGCGCGCGCCTATCGTTTCGAGCCCGCCGCCGAGCTTGCGCGCAGGAAGGCCTAGAGCATGGGCATCCGCATGATCGAGGCGCGCGAGCAGCTCGGCGAGGTGGCCTGCGAGGTCGCGGAGAGTCCAATCTGGGACGACCGCATCGATGTCCTGCGTTGGGTGGATCTCAATCGCGGTCTCGTGCACGGATTCAGCCCGACGCGAGGCCAGCTTCCTGTCCTGGCGCTCGGTCAGCACGTCGGGTTCATCGTCCCCACCGGTGCCGATCGCCTGCTCGCCGGGCTTCGCGACGGCTTCGCGCTCGTATCGGTCGATGGCACCTTCACGCTCGAGCAACCGCTCGAGCGTGAACGCACCGACATGCGCATCAACGATGGCAAGGCCGATCCTCGCGGTCGCGTGTGGGCAGGGACGATGGGCATCGACGAGCCGCAGCCCGCGGGCACGCTCTACCGGCTGGAGCAGGACTGGTCGGTGCATCCACAGCTCGGGCGGCTGACGATCCCAAATGGGATCGGCTGGGCTCCGGGTGGATCGCCGATGTACTTCACCGACACGCGCTGGCGGCGCATCGACTGCTTCCACTATGACCTCGAGACCGGTGACATCAGCGGCCGCCGCGCGTTCGCCAGGATCCCGGCAAGCTCGGGGTCCCCGGACGGCCTCACCGTCGATGAGGAAGGCTGCGTCTGGGTCGCGCTGTGGTATGGCGCGGCGGTGCATCGCTATACGCCAGAGGGCCGGCTCGACACGATCGTGCGGGTCCCCGCACTCCAGGCCACGAGCTGCGTGTTCGGCGGTCCCGACCGGCGTGAGCTGTTCATTACGTCGGCGAGCCTGCGCCTAAGCGAGCGCGAGTGGGCCGATCATCCCCACTCCGGGCGCGTCTTCACCTGTCGTCCGGGCGTCGCCGGCCTACCGACCGATCCGTTCGTGCCGACGGGCTGAGCATGGATCTCGGCAGGACCTGGGCGGAGCTGCTCGAGCGGGTCGGGACGATCGAGCAGCTGGCGTCCGCGACGCCCATCACGCTGACCGAGGGGTCGGCCGCCGGGGTCCGTGCGCTGGACGTGCGGACGATTGAGGGGCTCCACACGACCGTGTTGCTGGACCGCGGCATGGACCTTGGCCAGGCCTGGTACCGGGGCACCCCGTTGGCGTGGCTTTCACCCACGGGCGTGAGTCACCCAGCGTTCGCAGCCGGTGGTGATTGGCTTGCCTGCTTCCACGGTGGCCTGCTGGTCACGGCGGGCACGCAGAACGTCGGCGACGCCTGTGAAGTCGACGGCATCCGACACCCCCTGCACGGCGCGCTGTCGACCACGCCGGCTCGCAACGTCCGCTGGGAGGTGAGCGGCGACCCACCCGAGGTGATCGTCGAAGGAGTCATGCGTGAAGCCCGCGTGCTTGGAGTCGACGTCGAGCTCCGGCGCCGCCTGCGCTTCGCTGTCGGGCTCCCGCGCGTCGTCGTCGAGGATGCCATCACCAATCTCGGTGACTGTCCGATGCCGTTGTTGCTCCTCTACCACTTCAACCTTGGCTGGCCCGTGGTCGACGAGCGCTCGCAGCTGTTCGGCTGGCCCGGAGCCGTTCGACCACGTCAGGACGACGTCGCGGCCGCAGCGGCGCTGGGCGAGCACGACCGCTTCGCGCCTCCAGCCGCCGGATGGGCCTCGCAGGTCTTCGAGCACCGCGACGCGGTGCCTCCAGCGAGCCGGACGCTCGGGGTGATGAACCCCGATTACCGTCCCACCGGGGGTCTTGCCGTGGCCGTCACCTACAGCCCGCACGAGCTGCCGAGGCTCTGGCGCTGGCGGATGCTCGGGCGGCGCACCTATCTGATGGCGATCGAGCCCGCCACCTGCTCGCTCGCCGGCCGCGCGGCCGTGCTCCGCGAGCCCGATCCGGTCGCTACGCTTGCGCCGGAGGCCACCCGGCGGTGCACCGTTGCCGTCTCGGTGGGCGTCGGAGCTGGCGCTCGCGGCCTCGCCGAGTTCGACCAACACCCTCCGTGGACTTGACGTGGAGGACCTTCACCGTGCCCACCCGATCGACGAAGAGCAAAGGCGCCCCGTTGGCTTCCGAGCCCGCGCCCGAGGCGCCCACGACCCGTGCGGCGACGATCAAGGACGTGGCAAGGCTTGCCGGGGTCGACACGTCGACCGTCTCGCGGGTGTTGCGCGACGATCCCAATCAGGTCGTTCGTCCTGATACGCGAACCCGGATCCAGGACGCCGCCCGCCTTCTGCGCTACCGGCCCAATGCTGTCGGCAGGAGCCTGCGAACCCGCCAGACCGACACCTATGCGGTGATCGTGCCCACGCTCGACAACCCGGGCTTCGTCAAGGTCATTCGGGGGATCCAGATCGAGGCCGCGCGGCTGGGGAAGCTCGTAATGCTCGTCGAGGGGCATGCGGTCGACCAGGACAGCGATGCCCTGGAGCGAAGCCAGGAGATGTTTGCCAGCCTCGTTCTCGATGGTCGCGTCGACGGCCTGATCGTCGCCTTTGCCACGATCGACGATCAGCTGGTGACGGGTCTGACGGAGCGACGGGTGCCGCTCGTGCTCGTCAACCGCCGTATGCCGGCTGTGCATGGCTCGGTGGCCGTCGACGACGAAGCGGGCGCGGCGCTGGCGACAGAGCATCTCGCTTCGCTTGGGCACCGGCAGATCGCATACGTGGGCTTCGAGCCGGATACGGACACCAGCCGGCGCCGAGAGGCCGGTTACCGTCGGGCGATGCGACGCGCCGCGCTGGCCGTGGATCCGCGCTGGGTTGCGCGCGGCGAGCCGTCCAAGCCGGGCGGTCGCGCCGCCACCGAGACCATCCTCGAGCAGAGTGCCGAGTGCCGGCCGACTGCCATAGTGGTCTCCAACCTGCTCGGTGCGCTTGGTGCGCTGGAGGCCGTCCGCGGGCTGGGACTCGCCGTCCCGGACGACATCAGCATCGTGGCGTTCAACGACCACGATCTCGCCGACGACACCAACCCTCCGCTCACGACCGTCCGAATGCCCAACATCGAGATGGGCCGCCGCGCGATGGATCTGATCGTACGCGCGGCCGCCGGTCTGACGATCGGCGACATCATGGTCGAAGATCCGCCACAGCTGGTGCTGCGCGCGTCGACCGCCGCGCCGCGTTCGCGATAGCAGTCGCCTACGCGGCTCCAAGGCCGACCTGCGTTCAGGGCGCTCGGCCGTCCGGGAGGGCTCGGCTCGGCCGTCAGGGAGCGCTGGGCGTTGCCCAACGCCCGCCGACTTGACTTCAAGGGAGGACTCGCGATAGCGTCAGCATATGGGAACAAACGATTGTCGAACCGGATGAAGGAGACGATCGCCGACGTTCGGGTGGCGCGCGTCCGCGCTCCCCTGCCGACGGTCGTCCGCTTCGGCAGCTGGGAGATGCGCCACCGCGAGTTCGCGCTGTGCGCGATCCGCTCGCGCTCCGGCGAGCTCGGCTGCGCGTTCGTCTACACGCGCGACGGCCCCGTGCCGGAGGTGGTTCGCCGCAACCTGGCGCCGCTGTATGCCGGGCTTGCCGCCGAGGATCCGATCGGCGCCCTGCGTCAGGTCGCCCCCACGAACAACGCTGTGCTGGCTTCGGGAATCGGCCATCGTGCACTGTCGCTCGTGGACCTCGCGGCGTGGGATCTCGCGGGCCGGCTGAAGGGCCAGAGCGTCACGGAGATGCTGGGCGGCACACCCGCTCCGCTTCCTGTCACCGCGATCATCGGCTACCCGCCAAGCATCGGTCCCGACGAGGTCGGCGAGCAGGTGCGTGTCCTCCATCAGGCGGGCTGGCGGCGCTTCAAGCAGCCGATCGCCGGTACCTGGGAGCTGTCATACGAACGCCTCAGGGCGGCCAAGGAGGCGGCGCCGGCCGCCTGGCACGGAATGGATGCCAACTGGACCTTCGCCACCCCCGAGCAGGTGGCGGCGTTCGCCGCGGCGATCTCCGACCTGGAGCTGGGGTGGATGGAGGACGTCATCGCGCCTGGAGACGCGCGGCTCGTGCGCCGCGTGCGCGACCTCAGCGCGGTGCCGATCGCGATGGGGGATGAGCAGGGCGGGTCCTATCACCCGCAGGCGCTCGTCGATGCCGCTGCCGTCGACGTCGTGCGCATCGACGCCTCGACCAACGGCGGCGTCACGCGCTTCGGCACGATCGTGAGCCTGCTGCGCGAGGCCGATCAGCGCTTCGCGACTCACATGTTCGCCCACGCGCATTCGCAGATTCTCAATGGGCTCGGCATCGTCGACGTGCCGGTGGAGTGGGGCGTGCCCGGGTCCGGGGTCGATCAGTTTGCCGACTCGCTGCCCCAACCCGAGGTGCACGAGGGCGTCATGCGCCCGCTGGACGTGCGCGCGGGCCTGGGGCCGATGGCCAATCCCGATTGGATCGCCGAGCAGATCGTCGAGGACCCGGACGGCCTGCTCGATGACCTGCGCCGGACGATGGGTGGCGTGCGTTGACGACAAAGTCTCAGCCCCGCGCGCTGGACGGGCTCAAGGTCATCGACACGGCCGTGCTGTTCGCCGGTCCAATGCTCGCGACCTACCTCGCCGACTTCGGTGCCGATGTGATCAAGGTCGAGCATCCATCCGGCGATCCCCTGCGCTCGCTCGGCTGGAAGAAGGACGGCCGTTCGCTGTGGTGGGCATTTGCGAACCGCAACAAGCGCTGCGTCTCGATCAAGCTGAGCACGCCCGAGGGCGCTGAGCTGCTGAAGGAGCTCGTTGCCGACGCCGACGTCCTGATCGAGAGCTTTCGACCTGGCACGATCGAACGCTGGGGCCTGGGACCCGATGTTCTGCGAGCGACAAACCCCCGCCTGGTGCTCGTCCGCACCTCCGGCTTCGGTCAGACCGGGCCGTACCGCCATCGCCCCGGCTTCGGGACGATCGCTGAGGCGATGAGCGGCTATGCGCACATCAACGGCTACCCCGATGGGCCGCCGACGTTGCCGCCGTTTGCCCTCGGCGACGGGGTCTGCGCGCTGTTCGGTGCGATCGGGACCCTGGTCGCGCTGCGCCACCGTGATCGCACCGGCGAGAGCCAGGTGCTCGACCTCAGCATCTATGAGCCGCTGTTCAGCCTGCTCGGTCCGCAGGCGATCGTCTACGACCAGCTCGGCATCGTGCAGGGCCGAACGGGTAACAGCACCGACTGGACCGCTCCGCGCAACGCTTACCGCGTGGCCGATGGGCGCTGGGTCGGCCTGTCAGCCAGCTCGCAGTCGATTGCCGAGCGAGTCATGCAGATCATCGGCCGTCCGGAGCTGATCGAGCAGGAGTGGTACCGGGACCACACCGGACGGGTTGCGCACAAGGACGAGCTCGATGAGGCAATCGGGGCTTGGATGGCCGAGCGTTCGTTGGAGGAGGTTCTCACCTCCTTCGACCAGCACGAGGCGGCGCTGGGCCCGATCTACTCGATCGCCGACATCTTCGCGGACCCGCACTTCGCCGCCCGCGAGTCGATCGTCACGGTGCACGACGGCGAGCTCGGGCCGGTGCGGCTGCAGAATGTCACGCCGCGCCTGGACCGGACGCCCGGCAGCATCCGCCATCTCGGGCGTGCGTTGGGCGTCGACAACCGCGCCGTGTTCGTCGAGCAGCTCGGACACAGCGACGAGGACATCGAGAAATGGAGACGCGAGGGAGTCATCTGATGCACGGCGTGCCAGTCAACACCGAGCCAGCGGGCGACATAGCAACATTGCGGGAGTGGTATGGGCGGATGCTGTCGATCCGCCTGTTCGAGGACAAGGTGCAGGAGCTGTTCCTGCAGGGGCTCGTCCAAGGCACCACGCATCTCTGCCAGGGTCAGGAGGGCACGATCGTCGGGTCGCTGGCGGCGCTGGAAGCGGACGATCTTGTCACCGTGACATATCGAGGTCACGGCCACGCACTCGCGCGCGGAATGACTCTGGAGGCTGGTTTCGCCGAGCTCATGGGCCGCGCCAGTGGGTGCTGCCACGGCCTCGGCGGCTCGATGCACTTCACCGACTTCTCACTCGGCCTAATCGGCGCATTCGCGATAGTCGGGGCGGGCTTGCCCGTTGCGGTTGGCGCCGCGCTGAGCGCCAAGCGCCGCGGTACCGGGCAGGTGTCGATGACCTTCTTCGGTGACGGCGCCACCAACATCGGCACGTTCCACGAGTCACTCAACATGGCAGCCATATGGCGGGCCCCGACCGTGTTCGTGGTGGAGAACAACCTCTATGGCGAATACACGCCGATGCGTCAGACAACCCCGATCGACGACCTCGCCAGTCGTGCGGCTGGGTACGGCATGCCAGGAATCATCGTCGATGGGCAGGACGTCGAAGCGGTGTACGACGTAGCGACCGAGGCGGTCGCTCGAGCTCGCGCAGGCGATGGCCCCACGTTGATCGAGGCAAAGACCTATCGATTCCGTGGCCACTCGCGCACCGATCCGGCGAAGTATCGCCCGCCGGGCGAGCTCGACGCGTGGCAGTTGCGCGATCCCATCACCCTGCTAGGGCGACGGCTGGAAGCGCTCGCTGGGATGACCGCCGACGAGCAGCGGACCGAGCGCGATCGCTGCCAGGGGGCTGTCGACGAGGCAGCCGATCGGGCGGCGGCCGCAGGCGTTCTCACTCTCGAGGAGGCAGCAGCTCATGTCTACGCCTAGCCCGAGCGCAATCGCGCAGGAGACCGTCAGCTATCGCGAGGCCATCTGTGCCGCTCTCGATGACGAGCTCGCCAGCGATCCCGATGTCCTCTTCTTCGGTGAGGATGTGGCCAGTGCTGGTGGAGTGTTCAAGACCAACGAGGGGCTGGTCGAGCGCCACGGGCCCGACCGGGTCTTCAACACGCCGATCTGTGAGAATGCGTTCCTCGGCGTCGCGCTCGGGATGGCCGTCAATGGCACCCGGCCGATCGTGGAGATCATGTTCTCCGACTTCCTTCCGACCGCTGGCGATGCGCTGGTCAACGAGCTGGCGAAGTTCCGCTTCATGTCGGGGGGGCAGGCAGCCGTTCCGGTGACCATCCGCTCGATGGGCGGCGCATCTGGGCGCTTTGGGACGCAGCACTCGGCCACTGGAGAGTCCTGGTTCATCCAGTTTCCCGGTCTGCGGGTCGCGACGGCGTCCACGCCAGCGGGCATCTATGGCGTGCTCCGTGCCGCGGTCCGCGATGACAATCCCACGCTCGTCATCGAGCACAAGGGCCTGTTCAACCGCAAGGGTCCGCTGCAGCGCGGTGAACAGGCGATCGCTCGCATCGGCATCGCCGAGACGCTGCGCGCCGGTGATGACATAACGATCGTCTCGACGCTGCTGATGGCCCATCGCTCTGCCGAGGCGGCCGACCGACTCGCCGAGGAGGGGATCTCCGCGGAGGTCATCGACCTGCGATGGCTGCGGCCCCTGGACTGGCAGGCTGTGCGCTCCAGCGCCCAGCGGACCGGCCGGCTGTTGATCGTCGAAGAGCAGGTCCATCACGGCGGCTGGGGGGCGTCGATCATCTCGCGCGCGGCGACCGAGGGCTGGCCGCTGCGCAGCCGTCCGCGCGCGCTTGGCCTGGCCGATGACGCGCTGATCGCCTACAGCCCGCAGCTCGAGGATGCTCTGCTGCCGGACGCGCAGGACATCGCTGCAGTGGTCATGGAGGTGATTGCGACTTGACTCGCATAGCCGTTGAGATGCCCCGCTTCGCGCCCGATGCCGAGACCGGCCGAATCATCGCCTGGGCCAAGCAGCCCGGGGATTCCGTCCAACGCGGCGAGGTGATCGTGGAGATCGAGACCGACAAGGCCAACCTCGACGTGGAGGCGCTGGTTGCGGGCGTGCTGGACGAGATCGTCGCCAACGAGGATGACGAGGTCCCGGTTGGGCAGGTGATCGCGTACATCCGCCAGACATGAGCGACAGCGCCGGCCGTCAGCTTCCGCCAGCCATGAGTCGTAGCGCCGGCCGTCATCTCGATGACTTCCACCCCGGAGATGTCTTCTTGCATCGCGGCGGTCGCGTGGTCACCGAGACCGATCGCGTTTGGTTCGCCGCGCTGACGATGAACTCTCATGTCCTGCATGTCGGCACTGCCGATCCGCGTGGCGTTGTGCCGGTCAGCTGGACGCTCGCCGTGGTCGTCGGCCTCTCGGTCGAGGACGTCAGCTGGAATGCAACCGCGAACATCGGCTGGAGCGATATCACCTTTCCAGCAGCCGTCCGCGTGGGTGACACGATCAGTGCTCGGACGATGGTACGCGCCGTGGATCGAAGCGCGGCAACAGTGACCGTCACCACGACGGGCATCAATCAGCACGATCAGGAGGTGGTGGTCCTGACGCGGACCATCGCGCTGGCACGCAGTGAGCGTGTCGCTGGACCGCTGGAAAGCCGCGACGCCGCTGGAGGGGGCAACTGATGACGGATTTGCGCCGGAATGTGTCCGAGGCGATGGCGTACGCACGCAATCTGCTGGACCTCGACGGAAGGGTGGCGCTCATCACCGGGGCAGGCTCTGGTCTCGGCACCGCCTGGGCTGCCGGGCTTGCGGCGCACGGCGCCTACGTTGCCGTCGCCGACATCGACCTCACCACGGCACGCGCCGTGAGCGAGGCGATCAACGACGAGGGTGGGCGTGCTCAGGCGATTCAGCTCGACGTCACCGACGTCAGCGGAGCGGGTCGGGCCGTCGATCAGCTGATGCAGGAGACGGATCGCATCGATGTCCTGATCAACAGCGCTGGGGCTGCCTATCGCAGCCCCGCCGAAGACTTTCCCGTCGACGCTTTCGACCGCATCCTCGCGTTGAACCTCAGGGGCAGCTACACGATGTGTCAGCTCGTTGCTCGACACATGCTGCCGCGCCGCTCCGGCAGCATCATCAACATCGCGTCCATCGGTGGCCTCGTGGCCTATCCACAGTCGAGCGCCTACATCGCCAGCAAAGGGGGCGTCGTGCAGTTCACCAAGGCACTGGCGATCGAATGGGTGGACCGCGGCGTCCGCGTGAACGCGATCGCCCCCGGCCTGGCCGAGACCCCGATGGTGTCGGGCCTGGACCAGAGCACGTCCGTTACCACGGACTTCATCCGCACACGGATGCTCAACGAGCGGTTGCTGCAGCCGCCGGAGCTGATCGGAGCTGCGCTGTTCCTTGCCTCGGAGGCATCCCGCCGGGTGACCGGTCAGGTGATTGCCGTCGACGACGGTTACCTCGCCGCATGAGCGCTCGCCCGAGCAGCCAGCGCGTTGCCGCCACGCGCATCCAGCAGACGATCGCCCGCCGAATGGCGGCCTCGCACACCGATGTCCCGGATTTCACGCTCGAGGTCGACTTGGACATGGAGCCCGTGGTCCAGTGGCGAGCGCAATTGCCGGCTGACGATCCTCGGCCGTCCTACAACGACATGGTCCTGCGCGCATGCGCGAAGGCGCTGCGCTGCCATCCGCGCGTGAATGGAAGCTGGGTGGACGGCTGCTTCGAGCTGCATCAGGCAGTCAACATCGGCGTCGCGGTCGCCGCGCCGGACCTGCTGATGGTGCCAGTTGTGCGCGACGCGGATCGTCGATCGACGCGCGACATCGGCGCAGAGGTGCGGCGCCTCGCCGAGGCGGTCAGGGATGGCAGCATCCGTGGCGGCGATCTCGCCGACGGCACCTTCACGGTCTCCAACCTCGGCATGCTGGGCATCGATCGCTTCAGCGCGATGGTCAATGTCCCGCAGGCGGCGATCCTCGCGGTTGGCGCGCTCGTCCAGCGGCCGGTCGCGGTCGATGGGGCGGTCACGATAAGCCACGTGATGACGCTGGCGCTCAGCTGCGATCACCGCGTTCTCTATGGGGCGGATGGCGCCGCCTTCCTTGCCACGATTCGCAGCGAGCTCCAGGCGCCGGCCAGTCTGGATGCGCCCGTTCGCTGATCCGCGAGCCGCGCGCGGAACATGAGCCCCATCGCCCGGCGTGCCTGCCTCGTAGTTCCAGCGGACTCCTCGCGCATGGTCGAGAAGGCGGGACGCTTGACCGCCGATGAGATCGTGCTCGATCTGGAGGATGCGGTCACGCCGGCCCACAAGGTGGATGCGCGCGACGCTGCCGTTCGCGCCCTGGCGGACGGTGCCCTGGCGGGACGGCGCACCGCGGTGCGCATCAACGCGGCCGGCACCCCCTGGGCTCACGCCGACCTCATCGCGCTCGGCGGTAGCGACCGCCGGCCCGACAGCGTAGTCGTGCCGAAGGTCGAGTCGGCGGGGGATCTGGCCTTCGTGGACCGATTGCTGGACGGCGTCGAGCGCGCCGCGGGCCACCGGCGGGCGCTGCGGGTGCAGGCGCTGATCGAGACCCCTCGCGGTCTCGGCGGCCTTGCCGACATCGTCTGGGCATCGCCGCGACTGGAGGCGATCATCCTCGGCTATGCCGACCTCGGCGCGCTGCTCGGGCGCGGGCACGCCGCCAAGGACGCGGCGCTCTGGCTCGCGATCCAGGACAGCGTCCTCTGTGCCGCGCGAGCCGCGGGGATCCAGGCGATCGATGGTCCCTTCCTGGCGCTCGCGGATGGCGACGGGCTGCGCGCGGCCTGCGAACGCGCTGCGCGCCTCGGCTTCGATGGCAAGTGGGTCATCCACCCAACGCACCTGGCGATCGCGATTGAGGCGTTTACCCCGAACGCCGAGGAGGTGGGACGGGCGCAGTCAGTGCTCGCCGCTCTGGAGCAGGCGACCGCCGCTGGGCGCGGCGCGGTTGGCCTGGGCGGAGAGATGCTCGACGAGGCCGTGCGCGTTGCCGCGGAGCGGACGTTGCGTCGTGCGGCTAGCGCCGGTCAATGAGCACAGCGAGCGAGCCGACCGGGCCGGTCGAGAAGCGGATTGAGGTCGGTGGGCCACCCGCTGTCGATGAGGCGGTTGTGGTGGATGAGGCGGTTGTGGTTGATGAGCCGGTCGTGGTCGGCGGGCCGTGCTACGAGGATCTGCGGGTCGGCGACCTGTTCGACGGCGCGCCCGGACTGACGCTGACGCCGGGGCACGCCGCACTGCACCAGGCGGTCGTCGGGGATCGATTGCGCCTGGCCCTCGACGCCGAGCTCTGCCAGCGGGTCGCCGGTCCCGGTGCGCCGCTGGCGCATCCGGCGCTCGTCTGCGATGTGGCGATCGGCCAATCCACGCTCGCCACCCAGCGCGTGATCGCCAACCTCTTCTATCGCGGCCTGGCGCTGCGCCGGGCCCCGCGCATCGGCGACACGCTGCGCACGGCGACGGAGATCGTGGCGTTGCGCGACGCTTCGCCGCGTCTCGATCGTCCGCCGCGTGGCTTGGTCGTGCTGCGGGTGCGGACGACCGATCAGCACGGACGCGAGGTGTTGGACTTCTTCCGCTGCGCGATGCTGCCGATGCGCACGAATGCCAGCCCGCCGGGCAACGCCGATGATTTGAAACGGTTCTCCGCGGAGCTCTCCACAGCCGCGCTGATGGAGTCCATCGCAGGTTGGGACCTGGGCGCCTACCGAGCTGCGCTTCCGGGCGCTGGCGCGTCGCCAGATCTGAACGCTCACGCTTCCCCAGCTTCGAGCGCCGGCCCGCGAGAGTCGAGCGCCGCCGAGCTGCCCCGCCCCGGTGGGAGCTATGTCATCGACGGTGGTGACACGGTCAGCTGCGCCCCCGAGCTGGCCCGGTTGACGCTCAACGTCGCGGCCGCGCACCATGACGCCGCGGCTGGCCGTCGCGGCCGGCGCCTGGTCTATGGCGGCCATGTGATCGGTCTTGCATCCAGCCACCTGACGCGCGCGCTGCCCGATCTGGTGACCATCGTCGGCTGGCGTAGCGCCGATCACCTCGCGCCGGTCTACGAGGGAGACCTGCTGCAGAGCGCGATCGAAATCGAGCGAATCGACTCGCTCCCAAACCGCAGCGCGCTGCTCGATGTTCGCGTCCGCACCACGGCTCGCCGCGGATCGTCCCACCGCCAGGCGGTGCTCGAGTGGCGGCCCGTCATCGTCGTGGCGTGAGCTCGCACAGCGGGATCCTGTCTGGGTTGTGTGTCGTCGAGGGCTCGGCGTTTGTGGCGGCGCCCTTGGGTGGGATGACATTGGCGCAGTTGGGCGCGGATGTGATTCGCTTCGATCAGATCGGCGGGGGGCTCGACCACTGTCGCTGGCCGCTGGCACCGGACGGGGAGAGCCTCTTCTGGGCCGGCTTGAACAAGGGCAAGCGGTCGATCCAGGTCGACATCCACTCATCGCAGGGACGGGAGATCGCGACAGCGCTGATCGCTCGCTGCGGCACGCTGCTGACGAACTTCCCGGCGCGCGGCTGGCTGGACTACGAGCGCCTGCGCGCGCGGCGGCCGGACCTGATCATGGTTGCGCTGACCGGCAACCCCGACGGCACCTCGGAGGTCGACTACACGGTCAATCCGGCGACCGGGTTCCCGTGGGCGACGGGGCCACGCAACCTCGCCGAGCCACTGAACAGCGTGCTGCCGGCATGGGACATCGCGATGGGGACCCTCGCGGCGGTTGGGCTGCTCGCGGCCGAGCGCCACCGCGCGCGGACTGGGGAGGGTCAGCTGGTGCGGCTCGCGCTCTCCGATGTGGCCTTCGCGATGGTCGGCAACCTCGGGCGCATCGGCGAGGTCCAGCTGGCGGGTCGCGATCAGCGCAAGGACGGCAACTACCTCTACGGCGCCTTCGGCCACGACTTCGCGACTCGCGATGACCGCCGCGTGATGGTTGTGGCTCTCACGGCGCGTCAGTGGTCGGCCCTGCTGGCGGCGACCGCCACGGCGGAGGCCTTCGCGGGCATCGAGCGCGCGACGGGTCACGACCTCGCGACCGAGTCCGGCCGCTATGAGGCTCGCGACGTGATCGCCGCGATCCTGCGTCCCTGGTTCGAGCGCCGGACCCTGGCCGAGATCCGGCAGGCCTTCCAAGGCACCGGCGTCTCCTGGGGCCCGTACCAGACCTTCCGTCAGCTGGTGGACGAGGATCCCCGCTGCTCGACGGCCAATCCCCTCTTCCAGCAGATCAGGCACTGCGACGGCAGCGCCTACCTCGCCCCGCGCTCGCCGCTTCACTTCAGCCGCTGCGGTCGGCTGGCCGTGCAACGCGCGCCCCGGCTCGGGGAGCACACGGAGGACGTCCTCAGCGACGTGCTCGGGCTTGGCGTCAGCGAGATCGCAGACCTCCACAACCGCGGGGTCGTGGCGACCCGGTCGCGTCCGGCGGCGACTGGGGCGCCTCCCGCGGCAACTCGGTCGCGCCCCTCGGCGGGCTAGTCGCGCCCTTCCCAGTAGCGCTCCGCCTCGGCCTCCATCTTCGCCAGCCGCGTGTAGTAGTCGGGAAACTCGTTGAGGTGGGCCCAGGCGATCTTGCCGGTCGTGATCCGGTCATCGTCGGTGACGTTGGTGGCCGGGTCGTGACGGCCGTGCTCGAGCTCCACGCCGAGCCCGATCCGGAACTGCTCGACGTCGAAGCGGGAGCGCGACCAGTCGATGCCGATCGCGACTCCGATCTCGCGGGCCTCCTCGGCAGTGAAGGGGATCGCGTCGCTCATCGTCTATTGCTCCGCAGATTCAGCGCCACGGCCTCGCGGATGAGGTCTTGCAGCGCCTCCTCGTCGATCGTGTCACCTTCTTGGATGTCGATCGCACGTCTGACGTTCCCATCGAGGCTGGCGTTGAACAGACCCGCAGGGTCGCTCAGAGCGGCACCCTTGAAGAATGTGAGCTTGACCACGCTCTTGTAGGTCTCACCGGTGCAGATGCCCCCGGCGTGAGACCAGACCGGCGTTCCGGGGCTCGTGGCCTTGACCCACTTCCACTCCTCGACGACGTCGGGATCCGCTGCCCTGATGATCTCTCGCACCTTGCCGAGCATCCTGCCGCGCCAATCGCCCAGCTCCCCGATCTTCTCGTCCAGCAGCTTGGGAGCGTCCTTGTCATTGGTCATTCGTATCTCCTACACAGTCGAACGCAAATACAGGCAGGCGATGCTTGATGCGCACGGGATGCTACGCAGATACATCCCGATCGGGCGTTCCTCGGTGCGACCAAACGCCCCTCGGTGCGGCCCCCGTCCCCCGGTCCGATGCTCCGCCCTGGGTGTGAGGACCGCGCTCAGCGCGCGCCGACGGCCTCGAGCCCGCGGATCGAGCCGCTGGTCGTGCGCAGCCGCTCGCCGCTGCGCCCCGAGCGCTGGCTGACGATCTCCGCGAGAATCGAGACGGCCGTCTCGCCCGGCGTGCGGGCGGCGATGTCCAGTCCACAGGGTGCCGAGAGGCGGGCCAGCATCTCGTCGGTCACGCCCGCCTCGCGCAGACGGAGCTCGCGCTGGGCGGCCGTGCGGCGGCTGCCGAGCACGCCGATGTAGCCGGCGTCGGTGGCGAGCGCGGCGAGGATCGCCGGTTGGTCGAACTTGGGGTCGTGGGTGAAGACGAGCACCGCGTCGCGCGGCCCCAGCCGGCGCCCGGCCATTGCGCGGTCGGGCCAGTCGACGATCACCTCGGCTGCGCGCCGGAAGCGCGCCGAGCGGGCGAACGGGGCGCGCGCGTCGACGATCATCACCTCATAGCCGAGCTCGCGGGCGATCGGCGCCAGCGCGGCCGAGAAGTCGATCGCGCCGAAGATGATCATCTTCGGCGGCTCGGCGTAGCTGGCCACGTGGACGCGCAGCTCGCTGCCGAGTACCGTGCCGTCGCTGCCGTACTTGCGGATGCCGGTGATGCCCTGATGGAGCAGGCCGGCGGCGTCGCGGGCGATGTTGTGGTCGAGCAGCTCGGTAACCCCAAGCGAGCCCGCGGCAACTCCGTCCACGACGCTGATCGTCGCGCCCGCCTGATCGCCGTCGAGCACCGTCACCAGCGCCGCAGCGCGCCCTTGCTGGACCGCTTCGAATACCCGCGTTGCGGCCTGCGCGCTCGCCCCGCGCAGCTCGTGGATGAGGATGTGCGCGGTCCCGCCGCACATCAGCCCGACCGACCCAGCGAGCTCGTCGGAGATGCCATAGGTCGCGAGCTGGGCCGGCCCGTTGGTGGCGAGGATCTGCTGTGCGCGCCGCACGACGTCGCCCTCGACGCAGCCACCGGTGACCGAGCCCTCGATCGCGCCGTCCTCGCCGATCAGCATGAACGCGCCCGGCGCCAGCGCCGCCGAGCCCTCGACCTCGACCAGCAGCGCGATCACCGTCCGGCGCCCCGCGCGCAGCCAGTCCAGCCCGAGCGCGATCGGGCTCTCCTGCGGCACGGCGCCGTCCGGCACGGCGCCGTCTGGCACGGCGCCGTCTGGCACGGCGCCGTCCGCCGCGCCCGCCTGCGGCTCGTCGGGATGCTGGGAAGCCTCGCTGGTCACAATGGCCGACCTCGCTGCTCGCTAGTCAAAATTTGACTAGAGGATAGCGTCGCGCTCCTGGCTTGCGGCACGTTCGTCGCCCGTTGGCGCGAGCGCCGCGATCCGGCGATCTAGGCTTGTCGCGATGCGCCGCAAGACTGAGCTGCTGCCCGGCGAGTGGGCGATCCTCGCGCTGCTGTGCGAGCGGCCCGCGCACGGCTACGCGATCGCCGCCGAGATGTCCAGCGGCGAGGTCGGACGCATCTGGGCGCTCTCTCGCAGCCTGGTCTATCGCAGCCTCGACTCGCTCGTCGAGCGTGGCCTGATCGAGGCCACGAGCAGCGCCGGCGGCGAGCGTGGGCCGCGCCGGACGCTGTTCGCGCCGACCGCGCAGGGCAGGGCGCTGGTCGAGGAGTGGCTGAGCAGCCCGATCCCCCATGTGCGCGACCTGCGCACGATGTTCCTGATCAAGTTGTGGCTGCTCAACCGCGCCGGACGTCCCGCCGCCCCCCTGCTGGGCGCTCAGCGCGAGCTGCTGCTTGCCCAGGAGCAGGCGCTCGCGGCCCAGCGCCGCGAGGGCGACGAGCTCGAGCAGATGATCGCGAGCTGGCGCTGGGGCATGACCGCCGCCGCGCTGCGCTTCGTCGAGCAGGAACTAGCCGTCCAGCAGGAGCCCGAGCGCTGATGCTGGGTACACGCGGTCGCGGACCGGCCGAGCGGGCGGCACTCCAGCGCGCGGCCGCGCGACTGGCGGCAGCCGGGCTGCCCGGCGAGCCGTTGGAGCTTGCGCGTGTGCGGCTGGTGGTCGTTCCCTGGGCCTTCCAGCTGCCCTGGATCAGGCGCTTCGATGGCTACGCGATCTGGCATCTGATCCTGCTGCGCGACCCCGCGCTGCTTGGCGACGACGGCCTCGTCGCCCACGAGCTCTGTCATGTCTGGCAGCAGCAGCGGGGTTGGCTGAGGATGTGGCTCTCCTACCTCCGGCACGGCTACGAGCACAACCCCTACGAGGCCGAGGCCCGGCGGGTCGCCGCGCTGACGCGGCGCGACTGAGCCCTCGTCAGTCCGGTCGCCGCCCGCGTCAGTCCGGTCGAGCCCGCGTCAGCCGGTCGCGCTGCGCGCGGAAGGTGCGTGCTGCGGTGGGCGGGCGAACAGCTCGCGAATGTCGGCACTGGGGACCGTCTTGCGGGCTGTCTCCAGCCGCCGCGCGTCGAAGCTCTCGACCAGCTTCAGCAGGCGGGTGATCTGTCGGCTCCACTCGGGCCGCGCGCGCCAACGCTCGACCGCGATGGCGTCGACTGAAGCCCCGAAGCTCATGAACCGGCTGAACTCGTGCGGATCCCGCATCAGCCTGGGCCACTCGACCTCCGGCGCCTGTCGTGCCACCCAGCGCGTCACGTCCTCCCAGGCGCTGACGAAGTCCTCCTCGCGACCGGCTCGAACGTTCCAGGTGATCAGCGTGTACGGCTCTCCGACCATTCTGCGCTCCAGTTCGCTTCCGAGGCGGCGTCCTTTGACGAGGCCTCAGTGATCTGGTCGGCAGATCGGGCACGCGGGTTGAGTCGCGCGTGGGTTCCTGCTCGTCGGGGCCCGCCGGCGCAGTGGCGCGCGGGCAACATCGTCGCAACGTCCCCGCTGGACAGCACCCTTATCCTGGTCTCGGGAGCGCTGTCGCCGGCCGGCGCGGCGATCTGTTGCGGCCACACTCGCGATGACCGAAGCAAACACCCCGACCCAGGCGGGCGCCACCGCGCACGCGCCCGGTGGCGCCACCGCGCACGCGGGCGGCCCGCAGACCTCGCCCACGCCGCTCGCTCACGCGCCACGCTCCAAGAGCTGGGCGCTCGCCCTGCTGGCGACGACGCAGTTCGTGATCATCATCGACGCGGCGATCGTCAATGTGGCGCTGCCCTCGATCGGTCGCAGCCTGCATTTCTCCCAGGCCGACCTGTCCTGGGTGGTGAACGCCTACACGCTGACCTTCGGTGGCTTCCTGCTGCTGGGCGGTCGTCTCGCCGACCTGCTCGGGCGCCGGCGGATGTTCATGATCGGCCTGGTGTTGTTCTCGCTCGCGTCGCTCGTGGGCGGCCTCGCGCAGTCCGAGGCCTGGCTGGTCATCGCGCGCGGCGTGCAGGGCCTCGGCGCCGCGATCGTCTCGCCGGCCGCCCTGTCAATTGTCACAACGACGTTCGCCGAGGGCGCCGAGCGCAATCGCGCGCTGGGCATCTGGGGCGCCGTCGGCGGGGCGGGCGGCGCCGCGGGGGTGCTGCTCGGCGGCATCCTGACCAGCGGACTGGGCTGGCAGTGGGTTCTCTTCGTCAACGTGCCGATCGGCCTGGTCGCCGCCGTGCTTGCACCGCGCCTGCTGGACGAGAGCATCGGCCACAAGGTCCGCTCCTTCGACCTCGCCGGCGCGTTCACCGTTACCGGCGGTCTCTCGCTGCTCGTCTACGCGGTCGTCGACGCGGTCAACGTCGGCTGGGGCTCGGCGGCGACGATCGGCAAGCTCGCCGGCGCGGCCAGCCTGCTGATCGCGTTTGTGGTGATCGAGCTGCGTGGGCGCGAGCCGTTGATGCCGTTCTCGATCTTCCGCCTGCGCACGCTGCGCGGCGCGAACATCGTCAGCGTGCTCGTCGGCATGGCGCTGTTCTCGATGTTCTTCTTCATCTCGCTCTATGCCCAGCAGGTGCTCCACCTCTCGGCGCTCGACACCGGCCTGGGCTACCTGCCGCTGTCGATCGCGATAATCCTGTCGGCCGGCGTCGCCTCCCAGCTGGTGACGCGGGTCGGCTTCAAGCTGCCGTTGATCGCCGGGCTGCTGCTCGACGCCGCGGGCCTGCTGTGGTTCGCGCAGATCCACTCCGTTGGCGGGTCCTACCTTGGGGACGTGCTCGGCCCCTCGCTGGTGGCGGGCGTCGGCCTCGGTCTCTCCTTTGTCCCGGTGACGATCGCGGCGATGACCGGCAGCGTGTCACGCGAGGCCGGGCTGGCCTCGGGGTTGGTCAACACCGCGCAGCAGGTCGGCGGCGCGCTCGGCATCGCGATCCTCGCGACGATCGCCAACAGCCGCACGCTCGCCCTGCTGCACGGCGGCGAGCATGACCTCGCGATCGCGCTGACCAAGGGGTTCGCGCGCGCGTTCACCGTTGGTGCGGGCTTCGCGATCGTCGGGGCGATCATCGCGGCGCTGCTGATGTCCAGCCGCGAGAGCCGCGCCCACGCGCAGGTCGCCGAGGCGGCCGACGCCGTTCCGGGCTAGGCAGCAGGGACCGCCGCGGCGGGCCGCCCTCCGGTTGAGCGTTTGGATCTGAGACGATCGGCGCGATGCTCGAGCGACGAGCGCCACGATGCCGCAGCTGATCTACGCCAACCTGCGCCGCCGCATGGGGCGCACGACGCTGACGGCGGCGGGGATCGGTGTGGGTGTCGCGGCCGTCGTGGCCCTGCTGTCGCTGACGGCCGGCTTGACGCGCAGCGCCGGGCAGCTCATCCACCTCGGCCGCGCCGATCTGGGCGTCTTCCAAAAGGATGCCGCCGACCCCACCTCATCAGTGCTGCCGCTGTCGCTGATCCCGCGTCTGCGGGCGCAGCCCGGCATCGTCGACGCAACGCCGTTGCAGTTGGTCGTGGACGCCGTGCCGCGGGAGCCGGGGGCGATCGTCTTCGGGCTCGACCCCAGCGGGTTCGTGGCGCGTCGGCTCGTCCTGACGGCGGGCCGCCTGCCCGCTGGGGGTGAGGCCGTCGTTGGGGACGTGCTGGCACGTCGGCTGCACCTGAGCCTCGGGGATCCGATTGCGATCAAGGATCGGAGGCTGCGCGTGGCTGGCATCTACCACGCCGGGATCCTGGTGGAGGACTCCGGCGCGATCGTCGGGCTGGGCACCGCGCAGGCGCTGGCCGGTCGCACGCCCGATGAGGCGACCACGATCGCCGTCAAGCTCTCGCAGGCGACGACCCCCGCGGTTGCCCGGCGCACGCTGAGCAGCGCGTTTCCGAACCTTCAGGTGATCTCCGACCCCAACGAGGCGATCCGTGCTGGCACCAACGCCCTGCTGATCAGCAAGGCCGTCGTGCTGATCGTCGTGCTCGCGTTGATCGTCGGTGCGCTGGCGGTGGCCAACACGATGCTCACCGCCGTGCTCGAGCGCCAGCGCGAGATGGCGCTGCTGTCGACGGTCGGCTGGAGCCCGCGTCAGCTCGCCGAGCTGGTGCTTGGCGAAGCGGTCGGGGTCAGCCTGCTGGGAACCGGCTTTGGGCTGGCGCTCGGGCTGATCGCCAGCGAGCTGCTGCCGCGGGCGCTGGGCCTGCAGGACTTCGTCTCGCCGCAGATCACCGGGTGGGGGCTCGGTCGCGGCGTGCTGATCGGCGTGATCATCGGCGTGCTGGGGGCGCTCTACCCGATCTGGCGCGTGACGCGCGTGCTGCCCACCGAGGTGCTCGCGCGCGGCTGACCAGTCGCGTCGGCCGAGCGGTTGAGCACGGTCGAGCGATCGAGTACGGCCGCGCGTCGGCTGAGCGCAGTCCTCATCCGAGGGAGTGCGCGGGTGAGTGATTGATAATTACTCTTGCGCCCTATCCATGCGGGGGATAAGGTCCCGCACGGCCTGCAAAGACCCCGCAGTGAGGGGTTGGGGCTGGGAGATATGGGGCAAGTGGGCGGGACGTCCGCTGGGCGAGCGCCGTGCCCTGCCGTGGATCTGCGGACGAGAGGAAACGCACATGCTCAGACGCGTCGCTGTGGCCACTGCGCGAGTCGGGAGGACGCGGTTCACGCGCGGCGCGCGGCGCCGGTCGATCCTGCTCGCTGCACTTGCTGCGCTCACGGTGTTGCTCTGTGCGTGCGGGTCGAGCTCGAGCTCCAGCGGCTCGAGCTCGACGTCGAGCTCGAGCTCAGGCAGCAGTCAGGCAGCGTCGATCCTCACCGCCGCGACCAAGGGCTTCGTAACCTCCGCGTCGCTGAGCACGCCGCTGCAGCCGCTGACGCAGTGGAACGGGCCGAGCTCCGCTAGCCCCAGCCTGCACGGGGCCCAGATGATCGGCGTCGCGGCCTGCCAGGACCCCTGCGCGTACGTCGGCTCGCTCGTCGGCGGGCTGGGCCAGCGCTACGGCGCCAACTCATACACCGGCAGCGTCGGCGCGGCGCCACCCAACTGGCAGTCGCTGACTGAGCAGGCGATTCAGCGCCATGCCAAGGTGATCCTCTTCAACGGCGTCGCCGATGCCGCCGTCAGCCAGCAGGTCGCCGACGCCCGCAAGGCCGGCGTCAAGACGGTCGGGGTCGCGGTCGAGCAGACGGTCGCCGCCGGGCAGGGCTATGACGCCTACGTCTCGGTTCGCCAGGACGTCTCCTACCGCCTGATGATCCAGGCGGCGATCGCATCCTCCGGGGGCAAGGCGCAGATCGCCCTGTTCGAGCCGGCGGGCTACCCGTCGACGGACCGCTACGTCGCCCAGGCGGTCGCCGACCTGCATGCCGACTGCGCCGCCTGCTCGATCCAGGTGGTCAAGCAGGCGATTCCGACGCTTGCCGATCCGGTCCAGATGGATCAGCTCGTCACCGCTACGCTGAACGGCAACCCGAAGCTCAACTACCTGCTGTTCGGCGACGACTTCTACCAGATCGGCGCCGCCAAGCAGGCGGCCTCACGGCTCGGCCGCAATGTCACCCTGATCGCTCAGGACGGCTCGACCGCCGGCCTGCAACTGGTCGCCAACGGAACGCTGCTCTACGACGCCGGCGTGCCGCTGGAGTGGATCGCCTACGCGGGCAATGACGCGATCCGCCGGGTGGTCAACGGACAGCCGCCGCTGCCCCCCAACGGCTGGGGTGGCGGCGCGCACCTGTGGACCAAGTCCAACCTGCCCAGCTCGCTGACCAACCAGGCGGCGAGCCAGCTGCTCGCCGGCTACATCGACTACCGATCGGCCTACGTCAAGCTCTGGTCCGGGAAATAGTCGGCCCGTGGCGGGCCCCGGGGGCGACGTCCCGGCCGCGGGTGCGGCTGTGGCCGGCGCCGCCGCGGTCGCGGGCAGTGAGGTCTGCCCGGCGCTGGCCGTGCGTGGCATCCGCAAGGCCTACGGTGGCACCCTCGCGCTCGATGACGTCGCACTGAGCGTCGCGCCGGGAGAGATTCGCGGGCTGCTTGGCGAGAACGGCGCGGGCAAGTCCACGCTCGTGCGGATCGTGGCGGGAATCGAGCCGCCCGACAGCGGCGAGGTGACGCTCTTCGGCCACACCTTCGGCGCCCGCCTGTCAGCCGACGAGGCGGCGCGCGCCGGGGTCGCGGTGATCCACCAGAACCTCGGCCTGATCCCCACCATGTCGGTCGCCGACAACGTTGGGCTGGTCGCCGGATACGCGCGCCGCCACGGGCTGATCAGCTGGCGTGCCAGTCGCGACGCCGCCCATGCCGCGCTGGAGGTTCTGCGCCTCGGCGACCTCGACGTGACGGTGCTCGTCGAGTCGCTGCCGCTCGCGACCCAGGCGCTGGTTGCCATCGCCCGCGCCCTGGCCACGCGTGCGCGGCTGATCATCCTCGACGAGCCCACCGCGGCGCTGCAGGCATCCGAGGCCCAGCTGCTGTTCCAGCTGATGGGCCATCTGCGCAGCAGCGGGGCGGCCTGCGTGCTGATCTCACACCGCATGGATGAGGTGATCGCGGTCTGCGATTCGGTCACGGTGCTGCGCAACGGCAGGCCGGTCGCCAGCTCGCCGATCAAGGCTGTGACAAAGGAGGACCTCGTCGAGCTGATCACGGGTCGCGCGCACAGCCTCGCCGAGCGCTCGTCCTCGCCGACGGCGACATCCCAGGGGCTGGCGATCGACGCGCTCGCCGCACCGGGGCTTGGTCCGCTCAGCATCGGCGTGGACGCGGGCGAGGTCGTCGGCATCACCGGCCTCAGCGACTCCGGCCATCTGCGACTGGCCGACATGCTCGCCGGGATCGAGCGGCCACAGGCGGGCTCCGTGACGTTGCTCGGGCGTGCCTACCGGCCACACGACTTCCGTGAGGCGCTCGCGCTCGGGTTGGCGTTCGTACCGGCGGAGCGCAACCGCTACGGGCTGATTCCCGCGCTGACCGTGCGCGAGAACCTGTTCCTCAATGTGCCCGGGCGCTCGTGGCGCCCGATCGTGCCCGCTCGCGAGCGTCGTCGAGCACGTGAGCTCGCGCTCAGCTTCGACATTCGCCCGCCGGATCCGGAGCGTGCCGTCTCGACGCTCAGCGGTGGCAACCAGCAGAAGGTCCTGCTCGCCAAGTGGCTGCACGCGCGCCCGCGGCTGCTGGTTCTGTGCGAGCCCGGGGCGGCCGTCGACGTCGGCGCCAAGGCCGACATCCATGCACGCGTGCGGCGCTTCAGCCGCGAGGCGCGGGTCCCGGTGATCATCGTCACGTCGGACTTCCAGGAGGCCTGCGACGCCTGCGACCGCGTGGTTGTCATGCGCCGCGGTCGGGTCGGTCGCGTGCTCGCCGGCGAACAGCTCGGCGTCGAGGCCGTGACGGGCGCGGCGTACGAGGGGACGGCTCACGCGGACGCAGGCCACGTGGGCGCGACCGAACACGGCGAGCTGCGGCCATGAGCATCAGCCCGACAGCGCGCCGGGATTCGGAGCTGGCGCCCGCTGACCGTCCGCCGCCGTCGCCTCGGCGCGGACGCCTGAGCATCAGCGCCCTGATCAGCCGCAACGCCGTGCTGCTCTACCTGATCGTCGTGCTGATCGTCTTTTCGACGGTGCGCAGCTCGACCTTCGGCACGCTCGTCAACTACCAGGCGGTGCTGAGCCTGCAGGCGGTCGTGGTGATCGTCGCGCTTGCCGGTGCGATCGCGCTGCTGGTCGGTGAGTTCGACATCTCGGTCGCCAACAACACTGCACTCTGCGCGGCGCTGGTGATCGGGCTGCAGGTGAACCAGCATCTCGCCTGGCCGCTTGCGCTGCTGGCGACGCTTGGCGTTGCGCTGCTCGTCGGGCTGATCAACGGCTTCGTCGTCGTCAAGCTGCACGTCAGCTCCTTCGTGGCGACACTCGGAACGTTCACCCTGCTCGAGGCCGCATGGACCTGGTACCTCAAGGGAGAGGCGATCGTGCCGACCAACGCGCTGCCCAGCGCATTCGTCGATCTCGGCCGCGCCAAGGCGCTGGGTCTGGGCGTGCCGGTCTTCATCGCGCTGGCGCTCGCCGTGGTCGCATGGGTCGTGACGAGCTACCTGCCGCTCGGCCGGCGGATGTACGCGGTCGGCGGCAGCCGCGACGCGGCGCGGCTGTCGGGCATCGCGACCGAGCGGATCGTGCTCTGGTCGTTCGTCGTCGGTGGCCTGCTGGCGGGGATCGCGGGAGTGGTGCTTGGGGCGGAGTACGACAACGCCTCCCCCGGTGCCGGCTCGGAGCTGCTGTTTCCCGCCTTCGCGGCGGTGTTCCTCGGCGCCACCACGGTCAAGCCCGGCCGCTACAACGTGATCGGCACGGTCATCTCCGTCTACGCGATCGCGTTCATGATCGACGGCCTGCAGCAGCTCGGCGGGGTCTGGGCGCAGCAGTGGGTCGGCCCGGCCTTCGACGGCGCGTCGCTGATCGTGGCGGTGTCGCTGTCGGTTGGCGTGACGCGACTGCGCGATCGCCGCGCGGCGGAGGCACGCCTGAAGGCGCTGGTCACCGGCGTCGAGCCGGCCAACGCCCCGCGCGACGCCACCTGAGCGCTCCCGGCGACGCTAGCGCTCGGTGCCGTCGCCGGAGTCCGAGACGATCCGTCCGTCGACGACGTGCACGACGCGGTCCGCGCGGTCGGCGACCGCCGGATCGTGGCTGACGACCAGGAGCGTCATGCCGCGGTGCTCGCGCGTGGCCTGGAGCAGATCGAGCACGCGCTCGGTTGCGCGCGAGTCCAGCGCGCCGGTGGGCTCGTCGGCGAGCAGCAGGCGAGGCTCGTTGGCCAGCGCGCGGGCCAACGCGACGCGCTGGCGCTCGCCACCCGAGAGCTCGGACGGCAGGTGATCGGCGCGATCGATGACGCCGACCTCGGCGAGCAGGCGCTCGGCTCGATCCTGGCGCTCGGCGCGGCTCAGACCGGTGGCGATCAGCGGCGCCTGGACATTCTCGAGCGCCGTCACGAACGGCAACAACAGATCCTGCTGAAACATGAAGCCCACGACGTGGCGGCGGTACTCGATCGGGTTGCGCAGCGCCGAGACGCAGATCCCGTCGATCGAGATCGTACCCGCATCGGGATGATCGAGGCTGCCGATCAGCGCCAGCAGCGTGCTCTTACCCGACCCGGACGGGCCCGCGATCGACACGAACTCGCCGGGCCGCACCCGCAGCGACACGTCGTCGACCGCTCTGATGCGCCCGAATGCCTTGCTGACGTGCACGAGCGCAAGCTCGGCACCGGGATTGCCGGACGGCCCCTCGCGCAGCTCGTCGAGCTCAGTTGGCGTGCGCGCGGACCAGTTGCGGCTCACGCGCCGCGCAAGATCCTTCGCGCTCTGCAGCTCCGGCACCTCACTCCCTCGTTGGGCCACCTGCGAGGATATCCGTGTGCGACCCGCTAAGCTGCCCCTGCGCGGGCAGCGACCGCCGGCCCGTCGCGCGGCCGCTTGCAGGAGTCGCGTCCCGCGGCGGGAAGGATCAGGTCAGGGTCGCGTCGTCGTCGGGCGGCGCACCCGCTGCGAGACCTGCCGACAGACGTCGGGCGCTCGCCCGCAGGCGGATGCGATGAGCAACCCGAGGAGCGCACCCACGAGCAGCCACCGCCGTAACCGGCCGATTGCGCGCGGCCGTGACACCGCTTCACAACCTGCGCCGCGCGCGGCGCGAGTGGGCCCAGCGCGCCTGGTCCTGCTCGCGGCGCTGCTGTTGGTCGTGGTCGTCGCGGTCGGCTACGGCCTCGGGCGCTCGAGCGGCGGCAGTGGCCAGGCGCCCAGCACGCCGAGCGCTCCGCCGGCGACGTCGAGCACGCCGCCGGCCGGAGCCAATGCGGCGCCCAGCACCACGAGCACGCCGACCACCGGCGCTTCTCGGCACAGCGCCGGCGCGCCGGGCACCGGGGCGACCGGCGGCACCGCCGCCGGCAGCCAGGGCGGCGCCGGCAGCTGTCCCGCCGGGATGGTCCCCAGCAACAACTCGACCGGCCCCGCCTGCGTCTCGACCGCTCCGGCCACCCCGGCCGGCACGAACGCCGGCTGCGCGCCCGGCACCGGCCCCGGGCAGCCCGATCCGCAGTGCGAGCCGCCGCCGGGCTCACCGGACTACAACCCCAACGGCGGCGCGGCGTCCAACGGCGCCGCCACCAACTCCTCCGGCGCCGCCTCCAACGGTGCCGGCTCGAGCTCTTCCGGCGCGGCGTCCGACGGCGCCGTCCCCAACTCCGCCGGCGTCGGCTCGAGCTCCCCATAGAGTCCGTCGACGCTCGCGCCAGCTCTCCATAACTTCGCGCGAAAAGCAGGAGTTGCGCGAATTGCGGCGACGGATATGAGCCAGCCGATCGCGCCGCCGATTGGCTTCGTCGGCGCACTATCCATAATCCATTGCTGTCGTTTGGTGGGCACGTGCGCTTGACATAACGGGGATTGCCGACGCGCACCACGAGCGGCTGGCGCAGGCGCAACCGCGCAGCTCGATCGTGTCACAGGCGCCTGCACGCCAACTCCAGGCGGCCGGGCCACTGGCATCCTGCGGCGCAGATGTGTACTGTGTCGCCTCGACAGACCTGCCGAATCCGCGCTTCAGCCATGGAGAGCGGAGCGGGGGACCCAAAGCGGCCAGCAGGCCGCGGGGGCGAATCTTCACCCACCATCGACTCGTCGAGGGTGCCGGTGAGGTAGCGCGATCTTTCCGTGCGAGCCCGTCAGCTAACCCCGCAGGCAACGAGAGACAAAGGAGTCTGAGTTGCTGGATACTCACGATGGGCTGCTCTGGTATGAGCCGGCTGCCAACCTTGTCTGGGACGAGCCGGCCTCCCGCGATCTCGGATCCATTGAGCTGTGGCGCCGGTCGCTGGCACGGTCTCGGCACCGCCGCGAGCTGGCTGCCCTCAGCCGCAAGCATTCGCCGCGTCGCAAGGGGGCCACGCTGGCCCTCAGTGCCGCGATGGCCACGACGCCCGTCGTGCCGACCTTGATCGGCGCGAGCTCCGCCAGCGCTCAGACGGTCACCAAGAAGGTCAAGCCCAAGACTCCCCATCGCCCCGCGCTGTTGAAGTTCGGCTCGACCGGGCCGGAGGTCGTCGCGCTGCAGGAGAAGCTTCACATCACCGCCGATGGCATCTACGGGCCGAAGACCCGTGCCGCCGTGCGCGCATTCCAGCGGCGCGCCAACCTGCCTGTGAGCGGCGAGGTCGATCTGATCACCTGGCTTGCGCTGTTTCACTCCGAGATGACGATTTCGCTTGGCCAGGGCGCATCGGCGGCGTCCTTGACGATCAGCGCACGCTCGGTCTCCTATCAGCTGCCGGCCGCCAGCGATCAGGCCAGCAGCGACAATGGGGGAGCGATCAGCTCGGCGCCGGGCAATGGTGCCGACCACGCGGGCGGCTCGTCGAGCGACAGCAACGGCTCGAGCGATTCCGCGATCAGCTCTCCCTCCAGCGACGTCACCACCACGGGGTCTGGCTCCGGCGGCGCTGGCATGCCGACGCCCCATGTCACCACCAGCACGCCCAAGACCAGCGCACCCCAGACGATCACCGTGCCACTGGATGCGCGCGGCAGTGTCGAGGCGATGATCGAGGCGATGATCAACGAGGCCAACCTGATCGACAGCCACCACTACCCCTATCTCTGGGGCGGTGGCCACAACCCCAGCTTCAGCGGGCCGTATGACTGCTCGGGCGCCGTGTCGGCCGTGCTGCATGCCGCTGGCCTGGTCTCGGCGCCGATGGTCTCCGGGGACTTCATGAACTGGGGTGCCCCCGGTGCCGGTGCGGTCACGCTCTACGCCAGCCCGACGCACGTCTACATGTCGATCAACGGGCGCTTCTTCGGAACGTCCTACAAGAATCCCGGCGGCGGGGCTGGTTGGTACAACGACTCCGCGCGCCCCGGTTTCGTGGTCGTCCACGTGCCCTTCGAGCGGATGCACTTCGGGCCCAAGGTGACCGCGCACGCGGCCGTCGTGCAACACGCCTCCAACGGCTCTGCGGGCACTGCCAGCGCAACCACGAGCGGCGCCCCGGCGGGCTCCTCGCCAGCCTCGGGCGCGGCGGCGAGCCCGACGGGTGGCACCGCGGCGCCCGCGGCAACCCCGGTCGCAAGCACCGGCGATGCCGGCAGCGCCAGCGCGGCGCCGTCTGCGCCCAGCGCCCCGGCATCGGCGCCGAGCACCGCGAGCACGACGCCGGCGCCCGCCAGCACGACGCCAGCGCCGAGCCCGACGCCGACCAGTAGCTCGCCGTCCAGCTCGGATGCAGGCTCTGCCGCCGCGCCGTCTGCGCCCAGCGCCCCGGCATCGGCGCCGAGCACCGCGAGCACGACACCGTCCGCGACGGCCAGCACCAGTGACCAGAGCGGGACGTCGTCGAGTGCATCGAGCAGCGCCGCGCCGAGCTCGAGCCCGACGCCGGCGAGCGGCCCGACCGCGCCGTCCGCCAAGTCCACCAGCACCAGCTCGGGCTCGACCGAGACGTCGACGCCCAGCGCGCCGGCCCCGCCCGCGCCGACGGGCTCGTCGGGCGCCAGCTCGGGCTCCGCAGGCAGCGGCTCG
This sequence comes from uncultured Solirubrobacterales bacterium, assembly GCA_963795555.1. GTDB lineage: Bacteria > Actinomycetota > Thermoleophilia > Solirubrobacterales > Solirubrobacteraceae > CAWCHZ01. Next base: position 1,643,584 of record CAWCHZ010000002.1, on the reverse strand, counting down.
CAGTCCAGCGGCTCCGGTTCCGCCACGCCGGCACCAAGCATCAGCACGTCCAGCTCGGCGTCGGGCTCCGGCTCGGGGCACTAGAACGTCCGCACCCGCAGGCGATGGAGCGCCTGACCACAGCGCCCGGCCCCAGCCGGGCGCTGTGCTGCGCGCTTGCGCTGCTCGCCGCGGTCGCGCTGCTGAGCGCCGCGGCGCTGGGCTCGACGCCGGCGCGCGCGGCCGGCCCCGGTGCATCCCCCGGCAGCGCGGGTGCGGCGAGCGCCGGCGGCCACATCGCTGACATACCGGCGCTGCCACCGACCAGGCAGCTGGTTGCCGCGCGCGCCCAGTTCCTGCAGCTGGCCGAGACCGGCGTCGCCGCCGCGCGCGCGGCCTGGTGGGACCCCGCGCGTGGTTGGTATGACGAGCGCATCGCCAGCGACGGCCCGCAGCCACTGGCGACGCTCTGGAGCATCGTGCCGCTGTTCGAGGCGCTCGACGCGATCGCGATCGCCGATCCGAGCGTCGCCAACCGCCGCGCCGTCAGCTTGTTCGCGAACCGCGCCCAGCTGCTGTACTGGAACCCCCGCCTGCGGCCGGTTGCCGGCTTCTCGTCCGCGCCATGGTGGCGCGGGCCGCACGTGCAGACCTGGTTCGACGACAACGGCTGGTGGGCGCTGGCGTTCCTCGACGCCTACCGGGCGACCGGGAATCCGCGCTACGTCACCGTGGCTCAGCGAACGATGGCCTTCATCATGCGGTCGGGCTGGGATCCCGTCCACGGGGGCGTCTGGTGGGACACGACACGCCACTGGAAGGCGGCGGAGTCGCTCGCGACGGCGACGCTGCTTGCCGCCCGGCTCTACTCGATCACGCACCAGGCGCGCTACCGCCGCTACGAGGATCTCCTCACCAGCTGGGGCCAGCAGCGCATGTGGAATCCAAGCGTGGGCCTGTACACGCGCAGCGACCGCTCACCGACGTTGATGAACTACGTGCAGTCGCCGATGGCCGCGGCCGACGCGATCATGTGCTGGTCGACGCGGGATCCGGTCTACTGCGGGCGCTCCGCCAGCGTCGCCGAGGATGCGGCCGCCTACTTTCCCCCCGAGGCCAACATGGGCCCGCAGTACGACGCGGAGTGGCTGCGCTGGCTGCTTGAGCTCTACAGCTTCGACCGCAACCCGCAGATGTACGCACTCGCCTACTACAACGCCCAGCGCGCGATTGCCGACGCCCAGGATCCCGATGGGCTCTACGCGGGCACCTGGGACGGCAGCGCGATCACGCTGCACCAGGCCGATCCGACGATGTTGCAGGTGCACGCGGCGACCGTCAGCGTGTTCGCGTGGCTGGCCGCCACGCCACCGCCTATCGCTAACTGAGCGGGGCCGCTCTCACAGGCCCGGGACGGGCTGCGCGGTGGCCAGTCCCACGGAGCTCACTGGCTCGGCCGCCGGCACCGGGGAGAGGGATTTCTGGAATACGCCCAGCAGCGACAGGCCGATCGGGATTCGCGCGCCGGTGCGCAGCAGGCGAGCCTCGGCGCGCAGCGCGAGCTCCAGCGTGTCGTTGAGGCGCGCGGGGGTCCGGGCGAGATCCGAGCAGCCGGCGGGTGCCGCGCTGTGCCGATGCCACAGGCGCACGATCGCCGCGGGTGCCAGCAACAGGGCATTGAAGTGGGTGATCCGCAGCGGCGTCCAGCCGGCGCCGGTCGCGACCGCGCGCAGATCGGCGCCGCCATAGCGGCGGTAATGCTGGTTGACGACGTCGTGCGCGGACCAGAGCCAGCGATACGCCGGCACCGTCGCCAGCAGGTATCCCCCCGGGCGCGTGACGCGCCAGAGCTCACGCAGCGCACGTTCGTCGTGGTGGACGTGCTCGATCACATCGAGGCTGGTCACGAGGTCGAACAGCGAGTCGGGATAGGGCAGCTGATCGACGCTGCCGACCTGCACGTCCGCATGACCGCGTGCCCGCGCGGCCTCGACGCCTCGCGGGCTGGCATCGATGCCCGCGACGCGGCCGTAGTCGACGAGCTCGTCCAGCATCCGTCCCGAGCCGCAGCCCGCATCGAGGATCAGCGCGCCTGCCGGCAGCGCGAGCCGATCGAGCTCGCTGCGCACGATCCGCCGTCGGCCGCGGTACCACCAGTGGTCCTCGTCGGCCGCCAGCATCGCCTCGAACTCGCCACTGTCCATGCGCTTGACGCTAGCGCGTTGTTGCGGCGGGCGCGGCGGAGGCCGTGACCTGCTCGGGCTGCTCCCCGTCGCGCTGGGCGGAGGCCCGCTCATGTGGTCGCAGTGCCGGCAGCTGCAGACAGAAGCACGCGCCTTGGCCGGCGTCGTGATCCAGCAGCAGCAGCTCGCCATCCATGCGCCGGGCCAGCTCGCGACCGATCGCCAGCCCGAGGCCAAACCCACCCTCGCCGGCGGTGCGGCTGCCGCGTTGAAAGCGCTCGAAGATGCGCTCGCGCTCGTCCACCGGCACGCCGGGCCCGCGGTCGCTCACGCGCAGCTCCACTGCGGCCTGACTCCCGCGCAGCACGGCTCCGGCATCGCTCTCGCGCAGCTCCACCAGCACCTCGCTGCGCTGCGGGGCATAGCGCAGTGAGTTGTCCAGCAGGATCCGCAGGATCCGCGCGACAGCCCCGGGATCGGCGGTCGCCCAGGTGGCCTGATCGCCCGTCGCCAGACGGATCTCATGTCCTTGATCGGCGGCGCGCAGCATGAACTCGGCGATCACCGCGCGACTGAGCTCGCCGAGCTCGAGCGGCTCCCGCCGCAGCTCCACGTGTGCGTCGAGGCGGCTCAGGTCGAGCAGGTCGGCTGCCAGCGCGGCCAGGCGCAGCGACTGCAGCCGTGCTCCGCGAGCATGTTCGCGCACGTCGGTGAGATCGGGGCGCTCGACGCTCAGCTCGTCCTGCAGCAGCTCCAGGAAGGCCTGCAGCGAGGCTATCGGCGTGCGCAGCTCGTGCGAGGCGGTCGCGACGAAAGCGCGTCGCGCCTGCTCCTGCTCGGCGAGGCGGGTCTGCATCCGCACGAAGGCGCGCGAGAGATCGCCGATCTCGTCGTGCGTTGGATCCTCCACCAGCTCCACGCCGGGCCCATGCGCGGTCACCAGCCCCGTCGCCTCGCGCAGGCGCCGCAGCCGGCGCAGCAGCGTGAAGCCAAGGCCGAAGCCCAGCAGGACCGCGACCGCCAGGCCCCCGAGCGCGGCCGTCACGAAGGCCCGCTTGACGACCGCGACGGCGGCGAAGACGTCGTTGAGCGGCTTGCGCACGGAGATCGCCAGCTGCTCGCGTGCCACCCGCAATGGCACGCCGACGCGCGCCTCGCCGCTCTTGCCGCCGACGGTCCTGTGGACCGGTCGGTTGACGCTGATCGCTAGCTGCGCCTCGGCGAAGGCGCCACCGGCATCGGGGTCGGTGCTGAACAGGACCTGACCGTTCTGGTCGAGGATCGCGACCGTGCCGCCGATGCGCCGCGCCAGCGCGCGCGCCACCGCCGCCAGCGCGGGTGAGTGGGGACGGATCTGGATCGGGTCGATCGCTCGGAAGGAGGGGATCGCCGCCTTGGCGGCCGCAAGCAGGGAGGTCTCCTCCTGGTGGCGCAGCCGATGCTGCAATGGCCCGAGCACCAGCAGCGCGGCGATCAGCAGCGTCAGCGCCGCCGTCGCGACCAGCGCGGCGATCAGCCTGCCGCGCAGCCCGCTCAGTGCCCACAGCGCGCTCAGCACCGGCAGCCGGCCGCGTCCACCGAGCCGCCGCGTGCTGCCCCTATCGTCAGCGGTCATCCTGCCTGCAGTCGATAGCCCGCGCCGCGCACTGTGAGGATCAGCTGCGGCTGCTCGGGGCGGTCCTCGAGCTTCTCGCGCAGGTGGCGCACATGCACGTCGATCGCGCGCGGATCGCGATAGGCGCTGTCGCCCCAGATCGCGCGCAGCAGCTCCTGGCGGTTGAGCAGCCGGCCGGGCTCCATCATCAGACGGTGCAGCAGCTCGAACTCCGAGAAGGTCAGCCGCACCGGCTCGCCGCGGATGGTGACCTCGCGACTGACCGGATCGAGCGTGATCGGGCCGACGCTGAGCGCCTCGTCACCGAAGGGTCGCGAGCGCGCGCGGCGCAGCACGGCGCGGATCCGGCTGCGCAGCTCCGCCAGGCCGAAGGGCTTGGTGACGTAGTCGTCGGCGCCAGCCTCCAGACCGAGGACCGCGTCGGCCTCGCTGTCCAGCGCCGTGAGCATGATGATCGGCACGACGTTGCGGCGCGCTCGCAGCGTCCGGCAAACCTCGTAGCCGTCGGGCCCGGGCCCCAGCGCGACGTCGAGCAGCACGATGTCGAAGGCGTCCGTGCTGGCGCGGTCGATCGCCGTGCGGCCGTCGGCGACGCTCGTGACGCGGTGACCCTCGCGGGTGAACGACTTGGTCACCGTCTCACGCAGGGCGGACTCGTCGTCGACGACCAGGATGTTGAGGGACGCTTCGGCGGTCGTCACCATCCCAATGAGGTTAGCTTCCGCGTCCGTTGGAGGTCAGCTTCCCAGCTGAGCGCGCAGCGCCAGCAGCTCCCGGAGCTCGCGCAGCGTCATCCGTGGCGCAAGCGTGCCGCGGCGCCCAGAGCTGCGCGGACGGTGGTGCACCGCCACCTCCGTCACCGTGGCCCCGTGCTGGACCGCCTTGATCAGCAGCTCGGTATGCAGCGCACGGCCCTGTGAGGTCAGCGCCAGACGCTCGAGCACCCGCCGGCGGATCAGCTTGAAGCCACAGCCGACGTCGCGCACGTCGATGCGGCAGCGGTGCACGAGCCGATTGGAGATGCGGTCGAAGACGCGGTGATGTCCGCTCGTCGGATGTCGCGAGCGGTAGCCGACGATCAGGTCGGCTGCGTTGGCCCGCGCGGCGAGCATTTCCAGCTCGGCGAGGTCGAACTGCAGATCGGCGTCGGTCAGCATCACCCACGGCATCCGTGCCGCCTGGAAGCCGGTGCGTGCCGCCGCCCCGTAGCCGCGGTTGCCAGTGTGGATCACCAGTCGCACGGCGCGTTGGCTGGCGGCCAGCCGAGCGGCACGGATCGCCGTCGCGTCGCGACTGCCGTCATCGACCACGAGCACCTCGAAGCGGTCGGTCACGCGTCGAGCGGCGTCGAGCGCCTGGTCGGTGGCGCGCTCGACATTGTCCTGCTCATCGAAGCACGGCAGCACGATCGACAGGCCGGGCAACAGCGGTCGCTCGGCCGCGGCCAGCGGCCACGGATCGGCCGGCAGGTTGGAGGGTGGCACCTCCACCATGCTTCCGGCGGCTCCGTTAGCTGTTGTTACGTCACGCTGAGGGCTTCGTTAGCGGCGGCCCTGCATGGCATAGCTGAACAGCGTGCTGTCGACCAGCCACTCCACCGGCGCCCGGTCATCGGTATAGACCTGTCCGCCGCGTGGCGCCGGACCGAGTCGGGCTGCGACCGTCAGCGCCAGCGTCCTCAGCTGCGCCGGGAGGCTCGTCGCGGATCCGGCGATGTCGGTGGCGTCAAGCGGCTGTCGACTGGCGACCTCCAGCACGTTGGTGGCGTCGACCTGGTCGCGCGCGACGTGTGGGAACACGGCTCGCAACGTCGCGGCGATGACGTGCTCGAGCTGATCGCTGCCCGGTGGATGGCCGACGTTGACGATCACCACGCCGCGATCCGCAAGACGCCGGCGCGCCTCCGTGAAGAACTCGCGCGTCGTGAGGTAGAAGGGAATGTAGGGCTGGCGGTAGGCGTCGACGACAATCGCGTCGTAGCTGGGGCCGGACTGGCGCAGGAACGGCCTTGCGTCGGCGGTGATCGTGTGCAGGCGCGGCCCGCCCAGTCCGAACCAGCGCCGCCCGATCTGTGTCAGGACGCCGTCGATCTCGACCGCGTCGATCCATGTCCGCGGGAAGAAGTGGCCGTAGGCACGCGCGATCGTGCCTGCCGCGTCGCCGAGGATCGCCAGGCGCCGTGGCGGCCCGTGTCCCGTCGCGAGCGGCAGGACGAGCGGATCGTCCCAGTAGTTGTTGGTCAGGAAGCTGTGCGGGCGCCAGAGCGAGTGGATCGCATGACCCTCGTTGAGCTCCAGCCAGCGTTCTCCGCTGGGCGTCTGGATCACGCGGACGTGCTGGTAGACGGTGTCGGTCTCGAACAGCACGCGCCCGTCGGCCGTCGTCGTGGCGTGTGCGGGCGCGACGACGAGAAGCGCCGCCAGCAGACCTGGGACGCCGACCGCGAGCAGCGTTGGGAAGCCGACCAGGAGCCGCGCCGGGACACCTCCAGTGCGCCGCGCGAGATGCGGCATCGCCACCAGCGCGAGCGCGAGCGCGAAGGCCACGAACGTCCGGCGCGTGCCGATCAGCGGGATCAGCAGCAGCGCGGACAGGAACGTGCCGGTCAGCGCTCCGATCGTCGAGGTGGCCGACAGGCGCCCGGCGGTTCGGCCGGAGCGATCGACGCTGGGCACGGCCAGGCGCAGCGCGAACGGCGCGACAGCGCCCATCAGCACGAGTGGAACGGCGCAGAGGACGAGCACCGCGGCCAGCGAGCCGAGGAACTGCTGGGCTGAGAGCGTCTTGAACGCGCCGCTGGCGCCATTGAGGAACGGCGGCGCGACATAGGGCACGAGCGCGAGCAGCACGCTCGCCACAAGCACGATCGTCGCCAGCGCGCGCATGCTGGGATGGCGATCCGCGACGCGCCCGCCGAGCGCATAGCCGATGCTGAGCGCCAGCAGGACGGTGGCGATCGTGTTCGCCCAGACGATCGTCGAAGCGCCGAAGTAGGGGGCGAGCAGCCGCGCGGCGGCGATCTCCGTGCCCAGGCTCGCCGCGCCGACGACGAAGACCATCACGGCCAGGGCAGCGTGAGCTCGTGCGGCCGATCGCGGCGTGGGTGCCGTCGATCGCGGCGTGGGCCGAGGCTCGATCGCAGGGACTGGCACGCGTCCGGCCGGCCGGCCGCCGCTCGCGGCGCGGGTGGACGCGCGGGTGTCGGTCGCCCCATGCCCCATGCGCCAAGCGTACGCCCTGGGCCAGCGTCGCCGAGCCGGGCTCCCGGCCCCCTCGCGCCGGCCCCAATTCGGCTCCCTTGGCCAGGGCTCTCGCTCGCCGGTCGCGTGCGATACTGGGAGGCCTGGGGGCGTAGCTCAGTCGGTTAGAGCGCCGGCCTGTCACGCCGGAGGTCGCGGGTTCGAGTCCCGTCGCTCCCGTTCTGTGCGCCGTCTTTCCACCGGCCTTTCAGGCCGAGGGATTTATTCTTCGTGGTCGTGTGAGGCCCGCTCTCGCTCGGCTCGACGGAGGCGGGCCTCGGAACCTTGATGGGCCCGTTCGAGCTCCCTGAGCCGTCTCATTGTGGTGGGGCGCTGGGCATACATCTTCGCGCGGTAGAGGTCATATCGCTCCCGGTGGTAGCGAGCCTCGGCCCGCAGGTCCTCGATCCGCGGCGAACCGGCCATCACAATCCTCGCGTTCGAGCGTTGCGGCTGAGGTCACGCGCGATCTGGTCGGGTTCCGTGCGCCTGCGCAACTCGCCGATGCTCTCGTCTTCGCGGACCGCGCGGCGATGGACGGCATCCTGGAGTCCTTCGAGCACCAACTCGAGATGCTCCGTGCGCGCCTCGAGCGTCTCCAGCCGGCGCTCCCAACCGATGTCCGGCGCTGGGCGGTCCGAGCGCTGCTCGCCGCTGCGCCACAGTCGCCTGACGCGCTGTGTGATCGTGATCTTTGTCGGCCCTGTGGACTGGGGGCTTGCTGCTTGGCCTTTGGGCTGAGTGTTCACTGCTCAGCACCTCCCCGACCCTCTGGTGGGTGTCGCGCGCGAGAGGACAGAGGGAACGAGACCCGACGGGCGATTCAGCGGCTGGCCCCGCGGGTCTCGATCATTTTCCTCAAGCTCCGCGCCTCAGCGCGATCGCGCTTCGGTGGCTTTCGGGCTCGGGGCTGAAGTCCTGTCCGCAGGGTCAGCTGCACTATCGAAGCTACTCCCTTTCCGCGCTTTGCACAACCGCGACGCGTGCAGCGGGCCCGCTGCGACTGCCGTTGGGGGCGCTGACATCGTCGCCAGGGGTTCATCGGTCACCGTGCAGACCCGGGCTCGCCTTAGGTTGTGGCCTGTTGTGGAGCTGTGATCGCTGTGGTGGGGATCGGGGGGTGAGTGTCGGCGGGGGTGGGTGCGCTGGCGCCCGGGGAGCAGTGCCGCGCCGAGGATGACGATCACGGCACACTCGACAGCGATCAGCGCGGCCGCCGAGGCGCGGTCGTTGGTGGCCGGCGCTGCGGTCAGCCCGAGGACGGCCAGTCCGACCGCGGTGACCAGCAGCCCGGTCCATTGCCGGCGTCCGAGCTGGAGGCCGAAGAACCGCTCGGCGAGGATCGCCAGGACACAAGCCCGCCGGAGATCGTGGCCTGCACGAGCGACAGCGACGCCAGCGACAGCGCGCCAACGTGCAACAGCCACGCACCGAGGGCGACCAGCCAGCCCACCGTCCACCACTTGGACCCGAACAGGTTGATCGCGCTGCGCAGGGGGTGGCGCGCGAGGACGGTGGGTGCCGCGACCGCGCCGCGCTGCTTGAGCAGCACCCCGATGCTGCCGGCCTGTGCGCAGCCGGCTGCTAGCAGTAGGCCGGTGATCATGTGCTCGCTTTGCTAGGAGCGGCGCGCTGGTTGGTTGCGGGTGGATGGGTGAGGATCGCTAGCAGCTCGCCGACGTTCTGCTCGCGGGCGATCGGGTCCGGGAGCGGGAAGTGCGCGTTGATCGTGTAATGGTTGCGGCGGCCGTTTCGCTTGCGGGTGATGTAACCGGCGTCGGCGAGCTCGACGACGATCCGGTGCGCGGCGCGCTCGGTGATCCCGACCCGTTGGCCGATGTCGCGCAAGCGGATCCCGGGGTCCTGAGCGATGCACACCAGCACCTGCGCGTGGTTGGTCAAAAACGTCCAGCCCGGGACAGTGGTCTCAGCCATGAACTAAAGTCTAGCATTTCGTGATTTGAATTTCATGCCATGGTGAGCAACGATTTCCTACCTTGCCGGCTGAGGCACTCCGCTGTCAGCTAGACGGGTTTCAGGCCTCGGGTTCTCGGCGATCGCCGGGGCTCGTCTCCTCGCGATCGCGGGCGCTGGCTTGCTGCGGTGGGTGGAAGTCGACGTCGACGGTTTCAAAGCCCTTGTGGCGTTCGCTCTCGGCGTAGGCGGCGTAGCTGCGTTTGTCGGCCGAGGTCAGCTGCACATCGTCGGTGAACGGGGTCAGCAGCGCGCGCGGCCACAGGTGCCGCTGGGCCACGACGTTGATCTCAGTCGCCAGCACGGTGACCAATGCCAGGAGGTAGATCCAGGCGATTAGTCCAAGCACGAGCCCGAACACGCCGTACGCCTCGCGAGTGCCCTTGAGCGCGTGGGTGACGAAGTAGGTGCCAAGCAGCTGCACGAGCTGCCAGCCGATCCCGGCCACCACAGCGCCCAGGCGGAGGTGACGCGTGGGGATGTCTCGCACGGTCAGGACGCGGAAGGCGAGCATGAACAGAGCGATGTTGGCGAGCACGGAGAGCACGATCGCGCCGGCTCGCAGCCCGCCGGCCACGCTGGCGCCGAACGCGCCCGCACCGGTCGTCAGACCCGCCAGCCCGGTGGTGACCAGGACGCCGACCCCAAGCACGACCACCAGCAGCAGGCTCCGCAGGCGTGACTTGATCGGGTTTGGGCGTTGGTTGCGTGGCACGGCCCAGGCCCGGTTGAGCGCGTTCTGGGTCGCTCCCGCGGCACCGAGGCAGCCATACAGCGTGCCCACGATCCCGACCACCAGTGCCAGACCGCTGCCCGAACGCGCGTGCACGTTCTCGCGCAACTGGCTGCCGATCACGGGAAACTGGGCCAGGGCCGAGTTCAACAGCTTGACCTGCAGGTGCGGATCGCCGTGCAGCACGAAGGCGAGGATCGTCACCAGCAACAGCAGCAGCGGAAAGAGCGACAGGAACCCGTAGTAGGTGATCAGCGCCGCTAGATAGCCGCCCTGGTCATCGGCGAACTTGTAGACCACAGCCAGCGGAAAGCCGGCCCACCGGTGGCGGCGCTGGAAGCCGTCTAGCGAGCTGACGACACGGCCCGACATGCGGTTTCCGGCCGGAGAGACCGTGCTCGAACCCTTGGTCGCGCCGGGCGCGACGCCCGCCGCGGGCAGGTGCTTGCGGGCAGGTGCGCCGTCGGACGGGGCAACTCAGCGGCGTGCGAGCCGACGTCCGCTCTCCGTGTTAGGCGGGGTGTAGTTGAGCTCGTAGTGGTGGTAGAGGACGGACTCGTCTGCCTGGGAGAGCTCATCGCCGTGCTGCTCGATGTTGGGTGCGGCCTTGACCTGCTCTTTGGAGACCGATACCTGTAGGTCGTCGGGACCGACCTTAATGCCGCCTAGGGGCACGAACGTCAGGTGGCGGCCGATGAAGCCCTCCTTCACGGTCCCGAACTGCGGCTCGTCGGTCTCCACGTCGACGTACACGTCTTGCAGCTTGCCGATCTTCTCGCCGTCACGGTCGATCAGCATCTTGCCATGCCACTCGGCGACGTTCCACTCGGAGTCCCGCTGGTGCTCGGCCATCGTCTCAAGCCTCCTCGCCTTCGCGCTTCGAGTGCAGCCAATTTTACACCGGTGCAGCTGTCCTGCGAGCTGCGGCGAGCTTCGGGAGAGCTCGCGCCAACGCTTCGGCAATCGTCGGTCGACCCGCCCATCGCCGGTCAGCGGAGGATGTTCACCGCCCGCGCGGCCACCAGCAGCACGGTCGTTGCGGAGATCGCAGACTCCGCCAGCATCATCATCTTTACGCGCCGGGTCAGCGGCATCGCATCCGTCGGGCTGAACGCGATCGCGTTGGTGAACGAGATGTACACGTAGTCGGCCAGTCGCGGGTGCCAGTCCGGCTCGGCGAGCGTCGGGTTCTCGTCCTGCGGGAACTGGAAGTCGCGCGGCCGCGGATCCGGCGCGCGCCGGCGGATCGGCCCGCCGCGGTCGAACTCCCAGAACAGCAGCCCGAAGGTGATCACGTTCGTGCTCCAGATCGTGGCGCCCTTCAGCAGCAGCTCGCCGCCGCTCTTCTCTTGCGCACTCAGCAGCGACGCGATCAGAGCCAGCAGCGCAAGCGCATTTGCCGCGGTGACCACGCCGACGAGCGCGAGCGCGACCGTGCGGCGGTGGCCCATCTGCTCGAGACGATGCCGGGGTGCCGCCCACGCCAGCGCGAGCAACAGCGCGGCCTCGGGAACGGCCGGGATCAGCCAAACCCATCCCCGGAGTCCGATCAGCTTCCAGCCACCGGCAAGGCTGACCAGCGCGAGCGTGACCTGCAGCCCGATCACGAGCCCGACGGCAAGCGTCGCCTCGAACCGGGACTCGACCTCCTCCTCACGCGCATCCGCCTCGCTCACCCCACGATTGTCACGCATCGCCACGCCCAGGGAGGTCCTGGCCCTGGTTGGTCGAGAAACGCCCACCGGAGGCGATGGCCAGGCATCGCATTTTAGGCTGATGTTTCTAGACTCATTTTTCATGCTATGCTGGACCAGTGATTCTTCGAGAGGACCTAAGAGATCCCTCCGGGACCTAGAAGATCCCCTCCGCAAACCCAAGGAGTCCTCAGATGTTCTTTCAGACCCGCAGCACGGTCACCTCGCCGGCGCCGGGAGTGATCCCCGCAACGATCACGGGCCCCGTTAGCAACGGCGCACCGATCGCCCGCGGGGGGGATGTCGCCGCCGGGCGGCCAATCGCCCAGTCCGCGACCGGCGTGGAGACACGGCGCGGGCGCTTTCGCCGCAAGGCCCACCGGTCGCGCCTGCACGGGTACGCAATCCTGGCCGTCGCCCTGGTCGCGTTCCTGGTCGCGCTGGCGGCCTCGAACACCGCTCACGTGAGGGTCAGCTGGGTGTTCGGCAGCTCGCACGTGTCGCTCGTCTGGCTGGTGCTGTTCGCGGCGATCCTAGGCTGGCTGCTCGGGCTGGCGACCAGCGTAACGTTCCACTGGCGCACCCGTGCGCCGCGGCGCCGAGGCGGTGGCACCTCATGACCCGCGCTACGCAGATCACGCAAGCGGTCAGCGCGATGCGGAAGGCTCGGGCGGCCCCGAGCTCGTTGCCGCCTTCGATGACGTCGTTCGCACACCGCTCCGCCGCTCCGCCGCCAGGCGATCTCACCGCCCGCCGCGATGCTGCAACGGCGCGAGATCGCCTGGACGCCGAGCGCTGGTTGGATGAGGGCGGCAGCTTCAGCAGCGAGGCGGTGCCCATGACCAGCGGGTACTGATCGCTCCCACCGCGGGTACTGATCGCTCCCACCGCGGGTACTGATCGCTCCCGCCGAGGGCCCGCGCCGGCCGCCCAGCTGGATTCCCAAGCTGGATTTCAAGTCCGACCGAGCATTGCGCGATGCTTCGAGCGATGCGCTGACCGGTGGCGCAGCTCCGCATAAGACATTTATCTCGTGCCACAAAACTTGCAGCAGTCACTTGGCCTCTCGCTGCTGGCGATGAGTGGGGGCAGCCTGTCTCGTGTTGGAAACCGGCTGTCCTGGCTGTCTTGGCACTGCAAAGGCGAGGAAGGCTCAGATGATCGGGAGGCTAATCCCGCGTTCCCGTAGGGCGAAGGCGATCTCAGGCGTTCTCGGTGTCGTGGCGGCTGGCGCGGCTGCTTTTGCGGCGACCAACTGGGTCGTGGGACTCAATGGTGGGTCCAGCGGGGAGGGACAGTCGGCGTCCGTCAGCAATCTGACCATCAGCGCCGTTGCGTCTCCTGCGGCGACCAACCTGCTCTATCCTGGCGGCACCGGCGACGTCGTTGCGACGATCTCGAATCCCAACCCGTTCCCTGTCACGATCACGGCGATCAACCTGCCAACGAACGCCACGTACGCAACGGGCTACACGACGAGCGCCCTCACCACAACTCAAACCGGTTGCCTCGCGGCGACCCCGAGCGACGTGATCTGGAACTACTCCACGGGGACCAGCGGAAGCTCTCACACGCTGACGACGGCGCTGACCGTCGCGGCCAGCGGTCAGGCAAACAATCCGCTGACGGTGACGCTGACCAACGACGCTTCGATGACGACTGCGGCGCCGGCCGCTTGTGAGAACACATACTTCTCGATGCCGTCGCTGACGGGCGTCACAGCCAGCGGCGGCGCGGGGACAGCGACGACGAGCCCGGCGACCGATAGCTGGACCAGCTGATACGCGGTCGGCGACGCTGGTGCGGCCCATTCTGGGACCGACACCACGCCGGGGGCTTGTAGTTGCGACCATCGTGTGCTGGACCGTCTTCAGCTCCGCCGTGCTTGCGGCGAACTGGACTGTCGGACTACACCCGGGAAGCTCTGGCGAGTCTCACGCCTCGGGCGCGCCTGCGGCACCGACCGGCGTCAGCTCCTCCTGCTCCTCCACGACGAGTGTCAAGGTCACATGGAGCTCGGTGGCGCACGCCTCAACCTACACCGTCTACGAGTCCAAGACCTCGTCCTCGAGCGGCTACTCCGTCGTCGCCTCGGGTCTCATCACCACCGCGTGGACGAGTGGAACGTTGTCCGCCGGGTCCTATTGGTTTGAGATCGCAGCTACCACCGGCACCAACTGGGTGAGCGGCAAGTCCACCTACACCGGCCCGCGGGTGATCTCCTCAACCAGCTGCAGCTAGGCGCATCGGCGGGTGGGGATGTGGCGCGGTCGCGCCGTGATCCACCCTCAGGCGCACGATCTCGCATCTTCGATCACCTCACCGACCCGCCCAAAGGGCCGAGCGACCATGCTCTCGATCGCTCGCTCGGCTCTCCGCGCGATGCGCTCGACTTCCTCGTTCGCGAAGAGATTCTTGTTGAAGCCGACCATGCCTGACAGCGCTCCGCGTGATCGCCTCATGAAGAACATCAGGGGCGCCCCCCGTCCGGGGAATTCCTCTGGCGGCAGCTCGAAGTCCATGGCTCGATCCGTTCTGCCCGCCAGGTTCTCGTGGCCTTCCACGTAGTTGACCCAGGCCTCAGGACCGCAGGCCGTGCCGGCTGCTTCTCTGGGTGGGTTGAACGTCATCGGGATGTGGCCGGTGGTCGTCATCGGCGAGATGTCGCCATTGGCGAATGCTTGCGCTATCTCCTGTCGCGTTGCGACAACCAGGTCCCGGACGGAGCGGCCGCGATCGACGTCGAGGGACAATGGAACAAAGTCAGCGACGAGCCCCACGAGCGCTTTGTTCCAAAACCGATGCCGGTTCGCCCAGAACGACCCCATGAGAATCGACTCGTCATCGCCATACGACGTGAGCGCGATGGCCACGGCAGCGGTCAAGACACTGAACGTGGTCACCCTATGCTTCGCAGCAAGCGCATCGACCTTCGCTGTGAGCCGAGACAGCTCGGGAAAGGTCGCCACGTCGAGGCGCGTCGAGGTGACAGCCTCATTGTCGGCCCGCAACGGCAGGTCGATTCGCACGCGGCTGTCGGCAAGCTTTTGCTCCCAATACGCGCGCTGATGAGCGAACTGCGGCCCGGTGATGGCCTGCTGCTGGAAGTCTGCGAAGTCGCTGAACGGAACGACCTCCATCGCGAATCGCGGCGCCGCCCCAGATGTGAAGCTGCGGTAGTACGCCCACAAATCCTGAAAGAGAATGCGAATCGACATGCCGTCGAAGATGAGGTGATCCAACGCGAGCAGCACCGTCCAAGCATCGCCCTCGGACCGCACGAGCTTGCCACGAATCAAAGGCCCCGTCGCTGCGTCAAACGGGGCCGCGAGCCACGCACGAACCGGTGCGATACAGGCGTCACGCTCATCCCCATCCAGCCCGCGAAGGTCGAGCACCTCGAGGTCAGCTCGAGGATCACTGGCCATGATCGATCGCTGAAGGACGCCGTCCCGCTCACGGAAGGACGTTCGTAGAGCCTCATGGCGTCCGATCACGCCGCGAAACGCGGCGCGGAGCGCATTCACGTCCAGATCGCCCTTCAGCTCTCGCGAGAAGCGGAACGTGCCCCACGGCAGGCTTGGGTCCTGTGCCCGGCCATGCCAGAACAGCTCCTGCATCGGTGTTGCGTAGGAGCTCATTCGACGCAGCTGTCCCTCATGCGTAGGCGGTTTGGCCGGTCAAGCGGCGGCGGCGGCGCAGCGACGCGTCTGAGGTCGAGGACGATGCAGCGACCGCGCCGTCCGGCTCGTCACAGAGGTGGCGAATGCTCGCGAAGATTCCACTGATCGTCTTCGCCATGGCACGGGCGTCATAGAGCTCGACGGGGTACGTGGCGGCGACGTGCGCTTGCGACACTCCCTCGAAGACACGGATGTCGAGGACATGACGCTGGATGTACTTGGGCATCTGCGCGGGTTCGCAGTGTGCGCCAGCGAAGCACATGGCTGGCAGCTGGGAGACCACGGCGGCGTTCATGAGCACCTGCGGCCTCAACCCGCGAGGTTGTTCGACCGACGGCCAGACCAGCCGCGGATCGTCGCACGCCACAGCCTGATGCTTGAGCGAGCGCACGAGCGCCTGCCAGGTGTACGCGAGGGCCGTGCTGTAGGTAGGCGCAGCCGGAAGCGTGACGCGGACGATGATCTGATTTGCCAGCCAGCCAACGACGTTGCGGGTCTCCGGCCGCATGCGGTTCAGGACCGGCATCAAGATTCCGATGTCCGCCTGGTTGGTCTCACGGAACGCGTATGCGACGAACGCGCTCAGCCACACACCGAACGCCGTGATTCGGTGTCGCTGGGTGAGGGCTCGCACGCGTGCCGAGACTTCGGCCGGCACAGCGCGCAACGTGGTCCGCGCATTGAAGTTGGTTATGAACTCGCACTTTGCCCCGGGCAAGGAGAGCGCTGGTTGGCTACCCATACCGTCCAGCTCCGTTTGCCAGAAGGCGAGATCTCGCTCCTCGGTTCCTGCCGCCTGTTGCGATTGGGCAAAGTCGATGTATTGCATCGGGCGCGGCGACAGATTCGGCGCTACCGCACCAACAGCTGCGTCGTAGCACGCCGAGATTTCGGTCGCGATGACACCAAGCGCATAGAGGTCGGCAGCGATGTGGTCAACGACAACACACACGATGTGTTCGTCGTGGCCCAGGCTGATCACACCTGCCCGCAGCTTGGGTGCTTGGTAAGAAATGAAGGCCTCGCCGCAGAGGTCGCAGAGGATCTGGTCAACGTGTCGTCTCCGGATACGCGGCCCGCCGAGGTCGCGGAGGTCGTGGAAGGCCACAACCGGTTCGGTGATGGGTACAACAAGCTGTCTTGGTCGTGTCTTGTGTCGGGAGAATCGGGTTCGCAGCGCCTCATGCCGCGCAAGAACCTGCTCTACGCTCGCTGCAAACGCACGCTCGCTGAACGGTCCACTGACAGCCGTCGCGAACGCAAGATTATGCGACCACGGCCGCCCAAAATAAGCCGCAACCCCAGCCCGCCGACTCAGCTCCGCTGATTGCGAGCCCGTGGCTGGATAGCTGCGACGTTCGCTCATGAGCTGGGACGTTGCTGCGTAGGCTTGCGCCGCTCGAACAGGGCCGCGACGGCAGGTTTTGCGATCTTTCCGGTGGCGGTTCGCGGCAATGCATCGACGATCATCACCTCTGTGGGGGCCTTCTGCCGACCCAGTTGGCTCCTCGCGAACTTGCGGAGCTCGTTCTCTGATGCAGGCGCGCGTGTAACGACCGCCGCGACCACGGTCTCGCCGACGACATCATGCTGTTTGCCGGCGGCCGCCACTTCCGCGACCGCGGGATGCTGCGCCAACGCGGCTTCGACCTCGACCGCTGAGACGTTGAGGCCACCGGTGATGATGATGTCCTTCAACCTGCCGATCACATGCACGTTTTCGTGTTCGTCGATGAATCCGAGATCACCAGTGCGGACCCAGCCATCGATGAACACCTTGCTGGTGGCGTCCGTGTCTCCGTAGTACCGCCGGTTCACAACGCCCCGACGGCGGAGGCAGATCTCTCCGGTCTCGCCACTGGGGACGATCTCGCCGCCACCGCTGACGATCTTCGCCTCGGTTGTGCCGACCGCGCGTCCGATGCGCTCTGGGCTCCGAGGGTCATAACGTCCGACGATCTGAGCGCCACCAGCTTCCGTCAGGCCATAGACGTTCAGCAGCAGGACGTGAGGCAGCCGCGCCGCCAATGTGGTCATGGCCCTCTGAGACGGCGCCGCGCCAACCAGCATAATGACCTTCAAGCTCGCGCACGCGCGCTCCAATGGAGCAGTTGTCTCGGCCAAGAGCGCGGCACTTGCGGGGACCAGGTAGAGCAGGTAGGGGCGGCAGCGGCTGGCAATCTCACAAAAGCCCTTCGGGTCGAACGCGGGCTGTGTGACCCAGTCCATGGCGCCGCGGAGCTGCATGGTTACGACCCCCTGCGCCCCAATCGCCGTCCAGGGGGGCATGGCGTGAAAGAAGGTCCTTCCGCGCCATGGAGCCGGCGGCCTGCCTGCCGTGGCAAGGAGGTTGCGATGAGTTGTGGCCACCCCCTTCGGGGTCCCCGTTGACCCCGACGTAAACAGGATGTCGGCGAGGTCATCCGGATGCGGTCCGCTCAGCTTGCGTGAGCGCCCGCAGGCGTCGCATGACTCGAGCTCAGCTGGACGGACGAGCAGCTCGCTCCGAAGGTCCCCGGCAGGGCCCTCTTCGGCGATGATCATCCGGGGTGCCACCTGTCGTAGGACAGCCTCCAGCTCTTGGGCGGTTGCATCGGGATTCAGAAGGACCGGCGTGGCCCCAGCCTTCTGTATCCCGAAGTATGCAACGAGATGATCCAGCCATCGCTCCCGAGCAAGAGCCAGGACTACGCGGTCAGCGTGCTCCACGCCGGCCGCGCTCAGAGCATGGGCCACCCGTGTCGCCCGTCGCTGCCACTCGCCGAAGGTCATGCTCTCTCCGCCGTCAACTGACGCCGCGCGACGAGAGTCGTGGACCGCTGCCACCTGGTCGAGCAGCGCCGGTAGGGTCTCGTCCATGCTCGTCATGACGCTTTGGGCATTTGCGACACCCGCCTGGACTCGACGCGACGCTCCAACTCTCGAGCTAGCCCACGCCGGTCGAGCTTTCCATTCTTCGTCACCGGGAACGTAGTCATTTCGACCACATGTCGAGGCAGCACGGCCTCCGCGAAATAGCCTCGTAGATGACTTCGCACCTCTCCGGGGGACACGCTTGCGCCCCGTTCCGTGATCAGGCCGACGGCGACCTGTGACCCCAGCGACGCGTGCTTCAGAGCTGCCACGGCGGCGTCCGTGATCAATGGATGCCTGCGCAGCCGCTCCTCGAGCGCGGTCGGATTGACCTTCTCGCCGCCACAATTGATCGTCTCGTTCATCCGTCCGCACAGATGGAGCTCTCCGCCGGAATCGACCACGCCAAGATCGCCCGTACGAAACCATCCGTCTGGGCCACTCACCGGCTGGTGGCCAGCTCTGTCCAGGTAGGCCCCCCCGACCAGAGGCCCGCGGACGCACACCTCTCCGATCACCTCAGCGGTGTCGTCGGTGCTAGCGATCTTGACGCAATCAGTGGGGATCCCCACGCTGCCCTTCGCCGCTTCGCCTGGCCGCGTCGATGCAATCTGGCCTGGCGCCTCCGTCATCGCGTAGGCGTTCACGAGGCACGCCCCAAATGTGGCGTCTACTGCCTCGCGCAAGGCGTCCGGCATCGGTGCGGCGGAGTTCCTGATCAACCGCAGCGGCAACCGACTACGCACCTGGCGGTCCTCATAGGACTGAACGAGTGTGCGATGTACAGGCGGAACCGCCGAACACCATGTCGGCCGCAACGCCCGAGCTGACCAGTCGGCGACCGCAACCAGGTCCCGGGGGGCGCAGAACAGAATGCTTCCGCCGGTGGCCAGCGGGAGCAGCGTGTTGGTGACGATTCCAAGTGTGTGCGTCATCGACGCGAGATTCAACGCGCAGTCGGAAACGCCAAGCTCCAGCGTCGCGGCGACTAGCCGAATCGCGAGCTCGAGCACTCCCTCCGTGAGGCAGACGGATTTCGGGCTCCCCGTCGTCCCCGACGTCTGCAATACGATGCGAGCCCCCGGCGGAAGCTCGGGCCGATGGTCGCATTCCAGCGCGCAGGCAGCGATGTCGTGCCCACCGACAGTGGTCACCTTCATCGCCGTTGCCAATCCGGCCGCGGCCAGCCTCTCGATCGCGGGTGGTTCCGCGATCGCGTATCGAGCCCCTACGGTCTCGACAGCTGCGTGAACGTCATCGATCGGCGCTTCCGGCCTCAGCGGAATCACAACCGCGTTTCGAGCCAGCGCCACCAGCGCGGCCGCCGAAAGTAGGCTGTTCTCGGTTGCGACGATTACCGGTGCTCCAGAGCCCACCGCTGCCCAGTCGCTGAGAGCGTTCGAGAACCGAAAGAGCTGCTCGTAGGTCCAGGTCTCGCCGGAGGTCGTTCCAACCGCGGGCATCGCTGCTTGCGCCCGCGCGCAACGCGACAGAGCCTGGTGGAGAGCGCCGTCCGTCACTGGCGACCCGCTCGAGTCCCGATCGCTTTCAGGAAGAGGCCGGGCTGGCGCTCGCCGTGACGAGATATTGCGCAATTTCCGCGAGACTCGCCGAATCGAAGATGACGTGCATCGGCAGCTCGACTCCGAGCTCGCCCTCCACCGCCGTCGCCAGCATCACGGCCGAGAGTGAGTCCCCCCCAGCCCCCATGAAGTCGTCTTCGAGCTCGAGCTGATCGGCTTCGAGGACTTCTCTAGAACAGGAAAGTACGACCTCCTCAATCGAGCTCATCACTCCCTCCCCTCGCGCCTGGCCAGGTGGTGCTTCGTTGCCCAGTGGGTCCTCCTCGTCAGCCTGCTTGGCGTCTCCGCCCGCTGGCGTCTCCGCCTGCTGGGCGCCCCCGCGGCTCAGCTACAAATCTTACCAACTAAGGGTAGGCTACAAGACCGTACGCGAGCGGTCCAGTCTGCCCCGGGCGCGGGCCGTCCAGACATCGCGCGCCGCGTCGAGGTCGAGCGCTTGTCTGACGATTTCCTCGCTATTTGCGCCGTCATGGAGGCGAGAATCGTGACCACAGATGGCTAGCTCCATACGGGGCGACGGCCCACGGCCGTCGCCCCGCCCGATGCTTGGGTCGATGACCTCTGCCCGTCAGTGCCCGATCTGCGGGAGCACTTGTGTGCCCTCGATCTGGACGGCCTGCAGGGCGTGCGGATCGAGTCCGAGCAGCCGCAGGATCGTCGGGGCGACCTGCGTCGTCTCGACCCAGCGGTCGCTCTGCGCTGGCTTCACGACGCCGGGCGCATAGACCAGGATCGGCACGTGGCGGTCGCCCGGGTTGTCGCCGCCGTGCTCGGCGATCTTGCTGCCGCCCGTGTAAACGACGCCGACCTGCACGCGACCGAAGACGTCCGGTTGGCGCGGGTCCGAATAGGGCACGCCGAAGAAGCTGGCGGCCTCCTGACCAGCGTAGATTCGCGCCAGACCGGAGTGCGCGACCTGCTCGGTGCCGCGGTTCACGCCGTCGTTGCTGTAGAGCACCGCCGTCGCGCTGTGGCTCCAGAGGTAGCCCTTGACGAAGTTGGCCGCGTCCTGGGTCTTGAGCGACAGGTAGCTCTGCCAGAGATCGTCATCGGTGCCGGCGACGATCAGCGGCGTGATCGTGGCCGCCTTCAGCCCGGCCTTGCAGTACGTCGCGGGATCGGGCTTCGCGGCCGGGCTCTGCTGCTCGCACCACGCCTCGTTGATCGCGCTGATGATCGGGCCGTCCTTGATCCGCTTGAGCAGCAGCGGATTCTGCGGCGACTGACCATGCTTCGCCGTGATGATGATCGCCGTGGAGGACGCCAGGCCGCCCTTCTGGATCGTGTCGACCATCCGCTCCAGCTGGGCGTTGACGTACTCGAGCGCGCTGGCCAGCAGCGGGCGCGGCGTCCTCGTGCCAGGGTGATAGCCGGCCAGCTCCACCGGCCCCTCCGTGTAGCTGCCGTCGGGGTTCTTCGTGAGCGTGCTCGACGAGTCGACCTTCTCGGCGACAGACACCGCCTGGAAGTTCATCCCGAGGACCGCCGGGACGCCGACCTGCTTGGCCCCGCTGTGGTCGAGGCCATTGAGCTCGTTGAGAACCGCCTGGACCTTGTAGCCGTCGTACTGCTTGGTGGCGGCGTCGTCGTGTGCCCAGTCGGTGTCACTCGGGTAGGGGACGCCGTTGGGCTCGATGGCCTGTGAGTCGATCTCCGGACCGAAGAAGTCGTCGATGCTGTTGCCGCCCGACCCCGGGCCGTTGAACGACGTGTAGATGGAGTGCTTGTCAGACCAGGCGGTCCGCATGCCGGCGTTGTGGACGACCTGGAAGATCGTGTTGACCTTCAGGTAGTCCCACGGCAGGATCGGCTTGCAGGTGGCCGGATCGACCGGGAAGGTCGCCGAGTTCAGCGCACTCTGTGGGTGGGGCGTCATGGTCATGATCAGGCTCGGGTTCTGCTCCACGCCGGAGATCGAGCCGTCGGCGTCGAACGCCGGGAACGGACCGGCCGACGGCTGGCCCTGGTACGTCGGGCCGAAGAGGTCGGGCAGGTTCGCGACCTTGTCGTCCGGCGAGTCGTAGATCACGTCGCCACCCGGGACCGGGCCGGAGCACTTGGTGGTGCCGGGCGGGAACACGCCGTGGCTGTACTCGACGTCGTAATAGACGCCGGTGGCGCGCGGGTCGCCGCCGGTCATCAGTGCGGTGCCGCCGGGATCCGAGTCAGACGGAGCCGAAGTGTGCGCATTGGTGTACTGGGCGCCGCCGCTGGCCAGCTGGGCCAGCTCGGAGCCCGGATGGGTGGCTACGTACCAGTCCAGATCGGACTGGTGCAGTCCGTCGACCGAGATGAGCAGCACGTGCTTCAGCGCGTGTGGATGCTGATGGTGATCGCCGTTGCCACCGGCGGAGGCCGTAGCCACCGGCACGCCGAGGGCGACAGCGCCAGCTGCGAGCGCAGCGAACATCGCCTGCCTGGAACGCCCACGCATGTAAATCAACCTCCATGTCGGGTTTGACCGCCTGGGTCTTATAACCAAGTTCCAGCGGCCGGGCGTTATCTCGATGTGAACGGCGATCCCAGCGTTTACCGGATGTGAACGGTGCCACAGGTGTTACACCGGCCGCCGATCTCCGCCCAGCGCAGCGCGAGAACCTGCCCCGCCGCGACGGCGACGATCGGGCTCAGCCATTCCGGGCCACCCTCGGGGAGCGCGAGATCGGCGGCCCCGGGGTGCGATCGTGCGCGACGAGCTCTCCGAGCCCCAGCTAGGATCGTGCGATGAGCTATGCAAAGAAGAATCTCCGCGATGTGAAGGACCACGCGCCCGAGCACGGGCTCTCGCAAACCCAGGAGGCACGGTTTGCCCGCACGGATCTCGGCGCCGAGCAGACGGGCATGAACTACCTCATCGTCAAGCCGGATCAGCGTGAGGCGTTCGCCCATCGCCACCGCACGGCCGAGGAGATCTATGTCGTGCTGGGCGGCTCCGGACGCGTGAAGCTCGACGACGAGCTTGTGTCACTTGCACCGCTCGACGCTATCCGGGTGAGCCCCGGCGTGACGAGATCGTTCGAAGCTGGGCCAGATGGGCTCGAGGTCCTGGTCTTCGGTCCGCATGTGGAGGCCGACGGCGAGATCGTCAAGGGCTTCTGGGGCTGACGGCAACCGCCGCCGCGCCCGCTGCGCATCGCTATATTGCTGCGGGGCG
Organism: uncultured Solirubrobacterales bacterium; assembly: GCA_963795555.1. Taxonomy (GTDB): domain Bacteria; phylum Actinomycetota; class Thermoleophilia; order Solirubrobacterales; family Solirubrobacteraceae; genus CAWCHZ01. The sequence goes on along the minus strand of CAWCHZ010000002.1, from coordinate 1,620,894 downwards.
CGGTGTCGAGCGCCCATTCCCGTCGACCGGATGCGTGACGGCGGGGCCGATGGTTGGAGCGACCATGAGAATCGGTTCCATCAGCCTGCTGGTCGCGGTGGCGCTTGCTGGGTGCGGAGGCACCTCCACGAGCGCTCCGCTCAGCGCTGGCGATGCCTCGCTGCTCCATCTGGACATTCGTTTGATCCGCACGGCGGCGCTGGCCAATGACCCAACCGCCGCCCATACGGCGGTGGCCAAGCTGCGTGCCGATGTCGAGCGGCTGCTTCACTCAGGCGGGCTCTCCGCGGCGGATGCACGGCTGATGCTTGCGGGCGCGGCCGCGGCGGACGGCCGCATCTCCGCGGAGGTCCATGCGCCCACGACCGTCCTGCCCACCACGACCCCGCCTCCCGACACAGGCGCGGGTCACGGCGATGGCCACGGTCACGACAACTCGCACAACGGCGATGGCGGCGGCTCGCAGGGCGACGGTGGCGACTAGGAGACCGACAGTGGCGACGCGGCTGGCCAGGGGCACGGCGCTGGGTGAGGACGGCCGCTATCGCCTCGATCAGCTGCTGGGGACAGGCGGAATGGCGTCGGTCTGGCTCGGCTCCGACGAGCGGCTGGGACGGCGGGTGGCGATCAAGGTTCTCGCCGACTCGCTGGCCCTCGACCCCGACTATGTCGCGCGCTTCGAGCGCGAGGCGCGTGTCGCCGCCAGCCTTGCGCACCCGAACCTGGTCAACGTCTTCGACTTCGGCGCGGAGCCGTCTCGACCGTACCTGGTGATGGAGTACGTCGCTGGCGGCAGCCTGGCCGACCGCCTGCACGATCGCAGCATCAGGGACTGGGATCCCCAGACCGTCATACGTGAGCTGCTGAGCGCGCTCGCCCATGTCCACGGGGCGGGCATCGTGCACCGCGACATCAAGCCCGGCAACGTGCTCATCGGGACCGAGGGTCGGGCGCGCCTGACCGACTTCGGCGTGGCGCGGCCCTCGGCGGCCACCCAGCTCACGCAGACCGGGCTGGTGGTGGGCACCCAGCGGTATCTCGCGCCGGAGCTCCTGGCCGGCCAGCCAGCTGACCAACGCTCGGACCTGTACGCGTGCGGCGTCCTGCTGGGCGACTGCCTGCGCGACCGCCATGGACCTGCCGCGTTGGGCTCATTCGCGAGTCAGCTCGCCGCCGGGCGGCGCGAGCTGCGCCCCGCGTCGGCCACCGAGGCGCTTGCGCTGCTGGAGCGGAGCTCCCGTGAGCCCACGCGTCCGATGCCGGCCGGTGCGCCCACACGCCCCATGCCGGCCGGTGCGCCCACGCGTCCGATGCCGGCCGGTGCGCCCACGCGTCCGATGCCGGCCGGTGCGCCCACACGCCCCATGCCGGCCGGTGCGCCCACGCGGCGTTTGCCGAGACAGCGCCTGCCGCGCGCCGTGCCCAGCCTGCCCAGCTTCGCGCTGCTCGCCGTCGGCGCGCTGACGGCGCTTGTCATCGTCATCTTGGTCCTGGCCAGCGCCGGGTCGGGCAAGCGCTCGTCGACGCGGCCCCCCGCGACCGTTTCGGCGGAGCGCCCCGCGAGCTCGTCGGCACGGCGCTCCGGGAGCACGCTGACGGCGCCACCTCCGGGCGCCCCGCTCGGTAGCCAGCTCGACTATCTCGATCGATTGATCCAAGAAGCCCGCCGGTAAGCCAGCCTGGCGTCGCGGCCATCGGCACAGTCCTCGGTGCGTCGCTCCGCAAGGATCGGAGACAGCTTTACCATCTAATGAGTGGGAGAGTCGATCACTCCCGGCTCACTTGACGGGACGCGCGCGGGCGGTATTCTGCGGCTGCGGGTATCGCCCCGATCGTCGGGGATCGATCGGGTTTCAGAGTGGGTGGTTCTGATCGTTGTCGTTGCGCGCCGTTTGACCTGAACGCGGCGGGAGCGCGCCATGGCGCACGTGCTTGTCATCAATCGTTGGACCGGTGATCTCGCCGAGTACGAGCGTTACCTGGATCACCGGCGCCACCGGGTCAGCTATCTCACCTCCGACTATGGCGAGCCGACGATCGCCGGCATCGCGCGGCGGCATGGATGCGTGTTGCGCACCATTGACGTCGCCGATGAGATGGCGGTGCTCGACGCCGCGCGCTGGGTGCACACGACGGTCGCGCCGATCGACGGCGTCGTGGCGATGTCGGAGATGGACCTGCTCACCGCGGCACGCGTCAGGGAGCTGCTCGACGTAGCCGGCCAGCGTCCATCGCAGGCGCTGTTGATCAGAGACAAGCACCACATGAAGAAACGGGTGGCCGCTGCCGGCATCCCGACGGCACGCCATGTTCGCTGTGATGACGGTGCCGCGCTCGATGAGCTCATCACGACCTGTGGCTTCCCGCTCGTCGTCAAGCCCAGGGACGGCTTCCAGGGGCGCGGGGTGCACGTCTTGACGTCTGCGCGCGAGCTGCTGCGCGAGCTGGACGAGGTGAATGTCCATACAAGCATCTGCGAGCAGTTCATCACCGGCCAACTGTGCCACGCCGACGGCCTGGTCGAGCGCGGCACCCTGGGCTTCTGGAAGCTCGCACGCTACATCAACACGCCGCTCGACTATCTGCGCGGCGAGCCACTGGGGTGCGTCATCGTCGATGATCCTGCCCTGCTCGCTCGCGCCGAGCGATTCATCAGCGCAGTCACCAGCGCGCTGCCGATCGAAGCCGCATTTCACCTCGAGCTCTTCATCATGCCGGACGGCGAGCTGGTGTTCAGTGAGATCGGCGCCCGCGCCGGTGGCGGCCCGATCAATGCGATGGTCAGCCACGCGTACGGCGTGGATCTGATGGTATGTCATGTGGCGGCCCAAGCGCGGTTGGGCGAGGCCGAGTCGAACGGGATTCGCTCCGGCCACCCCGGCCCGATCGCCGGCTATCTGTGCGTCCCAGAGCCCGCGTTGCGGCCCTGTCGCGTGACCGCTGTGACGCGGCTCGCGGACCGTATCCCCGAGCTCTACAGCGAGACCCTGCCGGCGATCGGCACGGTGCTGGATGGCAGCGCTCACTTCCTCAGCGTCGCGGCCGAGTTCCACTATGAGGGATCCACCACGACCGAGGTCATGAGCGCGATCAACGCGACGATGCGCGACTTCCGCATGCGTTGCGAGCCAACGGGCGAGGTGGCCGTCGTGCATCGCGACGGCTTCGCCTTCGACTCGCGGTGAACGCGGTCGTCACCGTATCGTCGGTCTCCAGCCGCCTGCGACGCGACCTCGCTGCGCTGGGCGTTCACCACCGTCCCGAGCTGGCCTACGTTGGGGTCGAGCGTCGACGAGGACGGCGCCGAGGTCATCCACCTCAGCGGCGGCCACGGCTACGTGGGCCTCAGGGCGCCGCACCTCCACGACGATCGTCTCGGCTGGTTGGCGCTGGGGGTGCGTGATGCGGCCCGCAAGCTCTTCCCCGATCGACCCGAGCACCACCGTCCACGCCGTGAAGGCGAGCCCGCGATCCGCTGTTGCATTCGGCCCTGGGCGCCATCGGGTCTCGGGCTGTTTGCGCACACGCCGGCAGCGCGTGGCGGACAGCTGATCATCACGGGCGCGCACAGCACCGGCGGGTTCACGCAGGCGCCGGCGATCGCCGCCGCCGTGGCGGCCGCGATCCGCGGTGAGCGCCACCCGATGCACGCCCACTATCACCCACGCAGGCTGGCAATCGCGCTCGCGGGGAGCTCGCGCACCGCTTCGACCGCACGATCGATGGCGCTGCCATCCACATCGAGGTGCGTCATCGCGCGCACCTGATGGGGCCCGATCGGGTTCATCACCACACCGTGCTGCTCGAGCTCGGCGCAGAAGACGTAGGCGTCCGTCGCGACCGAGAAGACGACGATGTTCGTCTCCACCGGCAGGACGGGCAGCCCGACGGCAGCGAGCCCCCGGGCGAGGCGCTGCGCATTCACGTGGTCCTCTGCCAGGCGTTCGACATGATGGTCGAGGCCATAGAGGGCCGCCGCCGCAAGGATCCCCGCCTGGCGCATCGCCCCGCCGAGCATCTGCTTGTAACGCCAGCCCAGCTCGATCAGCTCTGCTGATCCCGCCAGACACGCGCCGACGGGCGCGCCCAGCCCCTTGGAGAAGTCGAGCTAGGCGGTGTCGAAGCCGGCGGTGAACTCCGCTGCGGGGACCGCGGCCGCCACGACGGCATTCATCAGGCGCGAGCCATCCATGTGCAGCTTCAGCTCGGCCTCGCGCGCAGCCGCGATCACCGCGCGCAGCTGCTCCAGCGGCCAGATGCGGCCACCCGCCGTGTTCGCCGTCTGCTCGATGCAGACCAGACGCGAACGTGGCTGGTAGCGGTCCCCCGCACGCCGCAGCGCCGCGCGCAGCTCAGCGGCGGTGAACATCCCGTCGGCGCCATCGAGCGGCTGCATCATTGCGCCGGACAGGGCGGCGGGTCCGCCGGACTCGGCGATGATCGGATGCGAGCCGCGGTGCAGGATGATCTCGTCTCCGGGCCGCGTGTACAGCTGGAAGGCGATCTGGTTGCACATCGTTCCGACGGCAGGAACATCGCCGCCTCGAAACCCAGCAGCTCGGCGACGCGGGCGCAGAGCAGGTTGACGGTGGGGTCCTCACCGCGCTGCTCGTCCCCGACCTCGGCCGCTGCGATCGCCTGCCGCATGCCATCGGTGGGGCGCGTCTGCGTGTCCGAGAAGAGGTTGATCAAGTCATCGCGCAAGACATCCTTATTATCTAATGATCATTGAGCGGGCTCGACCGGCTCGTCGCTGTCAGCGAGCTCGCGGAAGAGATCGCGCAGGCGATCGAGGATCGCGGCGGCCGTGACCAGCTCGGCATCGCTGAACTCCTGCAGCGCCTCGCGCCAGCGTGGCTCAAAGCGAGCGCGGCGCTCGGCGACCAGTGCCCGGCCGCGCTCGGTCAGCGCGGTCAGCACGACCCGCTTGTCACGCTCCGAGCGTACGCGCTGCACGAGCCCGGCGGCCGCGAGGCTGTCGAGCATCTCGGTCACCGTTGCCGGTGACAGGTCCGCTGCCAGCGCCAGCTCGCGCGCCGAGAGCGCTTCGTCCTCGCCCAGCCCGAACAGCAGGCTGTACTGCGCGAAGCTCAGCTCGCCGGATCGCTGGGTCTCGCGCCCGCGCAGCCTGCGCACGGCGGCCAGCGCCGACTTGAACGAGCGCCCGAGCTGCTCGTGTGCCTCACCCCGCTCGGCCGGGATGGTGCCGCCCCGCTCGGCCGCGACCGGCGAGGTAATCGTCATGCCGCCACCGCCTCGGCGAGCGTCTCGGCCGATGCATGCGCCTGCTCGCCGCGGCGCGCCCGCGCCGCCCGCTCGGCGCGCACCAGGATCGCGCACGGCACGATCGCGAGCGCGACCAGCCCGGCCGAGAACCAGAATGCCGTGCCGTAGGCGCCAGCCGCACCGGCGAGCGTATGAACGCCGCCGAGGGCGCGCTGCAGCACGACCGCCAGCAGCGCCGTGCCGATCGACCCGCCGACTCGCTGCAGCACATTGAGCTGGGGTGTCGCGTGCGCGAGCTCGGAGCGCTCCAGCGACGCGAATGCCGCGGCCATCGCGGGCATGAACGCGAGGCCGATGCCCATGCCGCGCACGAGCATCGCCAGCGAGAGGGCCAGGATCGAGGTGTGGGCGCCGATCAGGCCGAAGGGGATCGTGGCGATCGTCGTCACGACGACGCCGAGCAGCGCAAGCGGGCCACCACCCCAGCGGTCGCTGAACTTGCCGGCGAGCGGCATCACCAGCGCCATGCCGAGACCCTGTGGCGCGGTCAGCAGGCCGGTGTGGACGACGCTCTGGTGGCGGACCTCCTGCCAGTAGAGCGGCAGCAGGATCATCGAGCCGAACAGCGCCGCGCCCAGGCAGAACATCGCGAACGACGCGGAGGAGAACGTCGCCCGCCTGTACAGGCGCAGGTCGAGCAGCGGGTTGGGCACACGCAGCGCGTGGACCACGAACAGAATGATCAGGGCAATGCCGGCCACGCAGGGGACCACCACCTTGGTGGCGGTGAAGCCGCCGGTGACCCCGATCTCCGCGACCCCGTAGGTCAGCAGCGGCAGGCCCGAGGCCATCAGCGCAAGGCCACGCACGTCGAGCCGATCGCCGGCGGCCGTCGGCATGCGCGGCAGCATCCGCAGCGCCGCGACGACCGCGATCAGCCCGATCGGAAGGTTGACGTAGAAGATCCAGCGCCAGCTGGCGTTGTCGACGATCAGGCCGCCGATCGTCGGGCCGAGGATCGGCGCCAGCATCGCCGGCACGGCGACGATGCTCATCACCCGTCCCATCCGCTTGGGGCCGGCCGCGTCGGCCATGATCAGCTGGCCGATCGGCAGGATCATTCCGCCGCCGACGCCCTGCAGCACGCGAAAGACGATCAGCTCGGTCGTCGAGTTGGCCAGCCCGCAGAGCGCTGACCCGGCCGTGAACAGGACCAGCGCCAGCATGTACACGCGCTTGGCGCCGAAGCGGCGCGCGGCCCAGCCGGTGAGCGGGATCACGGCCGCGAGCGCGAGCATGTAGCCGGTCACCACCCATTGGATCTCGGCGACCGTGCTGTGCAGCTCGCGCCCAAGCGTCGCCAAGGCGACGTTGACGATCGTCGTGTCGAGGATCGACATGATCGAGCCGATGATCACGACGGCGCTGATGCGCCAGACGTGGGAGTCGATGCGATCGGAACTCATTAGGGACCGAAAGGTTGGGTACCGAATCAGCTCCTGTCAAGGGGCTTGGCGCTAGCCATCACGCCGCATCCCCGAGCGCCCCACCAGCGACGGCAAGGACATCGCCCGGGCCCGGTGGGGGTGCCGTCGCCGGCACCAACTCGTTCGGCAACCGGGGCTCGCGCCGGCCTAGGAGACCGGCGGCGGTTCGCCGGCGGCGCTCGCCGCCAGCGGCGACGGCCATTCACACACCAGGCAGGCGTGCTGGAAGGCCGAGCGGGCGAACTGCAGCGCTGCGCCGTGGGGATCCTGGCTCGCGACGGCGTCCTCCCAGTCGAGGATGTATTCACCTAGTCCCGTGTCCCAGCGTGCCGCCGCGGGCTCGAGTGTCGCGTTCGCGAAGGCCTCGGGCGCCGGATGGGCATACGCGTAGAACGCCGCACGCGGGTAGCGCTGGTCCCCCGGCCACCAGCCGACCGCGACCTCCTGGGCGTCCATGGCGTTGCGCATGATGAAGTCGTTCGACGGCGGCTCTGCGGACTGCCCGGAGAACAGGTTGACCGCCAGATCGAAGGAGCCCCACCAGGCGTTGACCGGCGTGCTGCGCCCACGATAGGGGGCGCGCAGCTCCGCGAGCACGAGTGCCGCGTGTACGGCGGCGGTGAAGTACGTCTCGACCTGAGCCGTGTCGTAGCTGGCATGCTCGTCGTCCTCGTCGAGCGGGACGCTCCAGGGCACCTCTTGTGGGGTCGGGTCGATCGTGACGTCGCCGGCGAGATCGCGCGCCGCCGCCAGCAGCTCGCGCGTGACCGCGCCAACCGACCTGTCTGGCGCCAACGCAAACTCGCGCTGCTGCCCATCGCTGTGCTCGATGAACGCCACGTGGTGGCGCAGGTGGAGACCGGCGACGAACGCCCCGCTGCCATCGGGTGCGGGCAGCGGCGCGGTTTCCCAGCCGCGTGCGGTCAGTCGCAGCGCCGCGTGCTGCAGCTCGGGCTCGGCGGGAGCGAGCGCGACTGCGAGCTTGCCGAGGACCTGGGTGTGCGCGTGCAGCGTGTCGCACGTGGCGCTCCACGCGTCATACGGCACCAGCGCGGGCCATGCCATCGCACGATGATCGCAGCTTCACCGCTGCGGTAACAGCGGCTCGGCCGGCTGGGCCTCCGGCTCGATGAGCGTCAGCTGCCACCAGCCGACGTCGCGCCAGGCGCCCGCCTTGTAGCCAATCGCGCGGTAGACGCCGATCGGCTCGAAGCCGAGCGACTCGTGCAGCCCAACGCTGGCTTCGTTGGGCAACGTGATCCCGGCGCAGACGACGTGGATTCGCTGCCGGCGCAGCAGCGCGAAGAGCGCCTCATAGAGCGCGCGTCCCACGCCCCGGCGGTGGTGGCTGGCGTCCACGTAGATCGAGGCCTCCGCCGCCCAGCGGTAGGCGTCGCGTCCGTGGTGCTGGGATGCATAGGCGAAGCCGATCACCTGCCCGTCGCGCTCAGCGACGAGCCAGGGAAAGCTGTCTGAAACGCGCGCGATCCGCCGCTCGATCTCAATCGGGCTCGGCGGGTCATCCTCGAACGACACCGCGCTGTCGCGCACGTACGGTGCATAGATCGCCGCGCAGGCCGCCGCGTCGCGGGCGGGATCGGCGTGGCGGACCATCGCTCGGATGTTGCCACGCGGCTGCGCTACGCGCCCGACGGGCCGGTGCGCAGCTCCTCGACGAAGCCACGTGATCCCGCCTTGGTAGGGGCCCGCGCGCAGGGGCGGCCTGGTGGCCGTCGCGGTAGGCGCCCGCGCGCAGGGGCGGCTTGTGGCCGTCACTAGAGTCGCCCTCGTGGCCGCGGTCCCTGCCCTGTCGCTGAGTGAGCTCACCAAGCGCTATGACGACGGGCTGCTCGCGCTCGACCGTCTGGACCTGGAGATACCGGCCGGCGAGTTCTTCGGCCTGCTCGGTCCAAATGGCGCCGGCAAGACGACGCTGATCAGCGCCGTCTGCAACCTGATCCGCGTCACGTCGGGCGAGATCCGCATATTCGGGCACTCGCATCGCGACCCCGGCGCGCGCCGCCTGGTCGGGCTCGCCGAGCAGGACGTCAACCTCGACCGCTTTCTCGACGTGGAGGAGACGCTCGTCTACCACGGCGGCTACTACGGCATGGGCCGCGCGCATGCACGGCGGCGTGCGCGCGAGATGATGGACGTCTTCGACCTGCGTGCCAAGGCCGGCGTGCGGGCGCCGATGCTCTCCGGCGGCATGCGCCGGCGGCTGCTGCTGGCTCGCGCGCTGATGCACGAGCCGGCGCTGGTGATCCTCGACGAGCCCACGGCCGGCGTCGACTTCGAGCTGCGCCTCGAGCTCTGGCGCTACATCCGCCGGCTGCATCAGCAGGGCACGACGATCCTGCTGACCACGCACTATCTCGAGGAGGCCGAGGAGCTCTGCCAGGACATCGCGCTGATCCGCGGCGGGCGCATCCTTGCCCGCGACGACGCTCCTGGTCTGCGCGAGCTCTTCGACGCCGACTCGCTGGCCGACGTCTACGTCAAGGCGATGGCGTTGTGATCGGGGACACGCCGCTGCCGGCGGCAGGCGTGGTCGGGATGGCCATGAGGGTTGCCCGGTGAGCGCGCTGGTTTACGGCGCGGTCGTCATGCGCCGTCGCACGGGCCTGTTGGCGCTGAGCTCGCGCGAGATCCTGCGCGTGCTGAAGCTCTGGTCGCAGACGATCGCGGCGCCGGTGGTCGCCTCCTTCCTCTTCATCCTCGTCTTCGGGCTGTCACTGAGCGGGCGCATCAGGCATGTCGAGGGATTCGACTATCGGGCGTTCATCGTCCCGGGGCTGATCACGATGGCGATGGTCCAGGCGGCATATGCCAACAACTCCTCCTCGGTGTTCCAGGCACGCTTCGATCGCTACCTCAACGACGTGCTCGCCTCGCCGCTGCGCAATTGGGAGATCAACCTCGGCCTGTCGATCGGCGGCATCGTGCGCGCCCTGCTGATCGGGCTGGCGCTGTTGGCGCTGGCGCTGCCGACCACGGGGGTGCCGGTGCACGAGCCGCTCGTCCTGGTGCTGGGCGTCGTCCTGGGGCTGATCCTGTTCGCCTCGCTTGGTGTCGTCGTCGGGATCTATGCCAAGAGCTGGGACCACGCGGGCTTCGTTCAGAACATCGTGATCGTGCCGCTCAGCTTCCTCGGCGGTGTCTTCTACTCGGTCTCGGTGCTGCCCTCGCCGTGGCGCGAGGTCTCGCACGCCAACCCGATCTTCTACCTCGTGCAGGCGGTTCGCTACGGCTTCCTCGGCTCGAGCGACGTGCCCGTGTGGCTGGCGCTGCTGGTGACGGCCGTGCTCGCCGGGCTGTGCGTCGCCTGGAGCTGCTGGCTGTTCGCCAGCGGGCGGCGGCTCAAGCCCTGAGCCGGGTCCCGCTCGTGGTGCGGCCTCCGGCGCCACGGTCCGGCCATAGGCGCGCTCTAGACTCCGGCCGTGGATGACCAGCGACCGCCGCGTGCCGTGACCGGCCCCGGCCCGACCGCCGTCGGGACCTGGAGCGGTGGGCGCTTCATGCGCTTCGGCGAGCCGCTCGACGAGGATCGGCTGGCCGCCTTGCTGCGTCCGGATAAGGCGATCCGCACGGTCCTGACCGCCGACGTCTACGGCGAGGGGGCGGCCGATCGGCTGCTGGGGCGGGCGATCGCCGGCCTGTCGCGCGATCAGATCTGCGTCGTGGGAGCGGTGGGACACGACTTCTATCAGGGCCAGCGCGACGGGCCGAAGGGCTTCCCGCGCTTCACCGATCGGCGCCTGCGCGAGCCGTCCGCGTACGGCGACTATCTGCGCATGGCCGCCGAGCGCAGCCTCGAGCGCTGCGGTGTCGATCGCTTTGACGTGCTGTTGCTGCACAACCCCGATCGCACCGGCTACTCCAGCGAGGCGGTCTGGGCGGGCATGGCTGCGCTGCGCGACGCTGATCTCACCCGGTCGCTGGGGGTGGCGCCCGGGCCAGCCAACGGCTTCACGCTCGACCTGATCGACTGCCTCGAGCGCTTCGGCGAGCTGATCGACTGGGCGATGATCATCCTCAACCCGCTCGAGCCCTGGCCAGGTGAGCTGTGTCTCGATGCCGCCCAGGCGGCCGGCGTCAGCCTGATCGCGCGCGTCGTCGACTACGGCGGGTTGTTCCACGACGACGTGCTACCCGGTCATGTTTTCCCGCCCGGCGACCATCGCTCGTTCCGTCCGGCCGGTTGGGTGGAGCAGGGGCGCGAGCGCATGGAGCTGATGCGGCCGATCGCCGAGCGGGCGGGTCTGAGCATGCTGCAGCTCGCCTGCCAGTGGTGCCTGGCCCAGTCGCCGGTGCGCTGCGTGGCGCCAACCTTGATCCAGGAGACGGGCACGCCCCCCCGTCCGATCGAAGACAAGCGCGCGGATCTGGCCGCGCTGCCCTGCGAGCTGCGGCTGGCGCCCGGCGATGTGGAGGAGATCCGCGCGATCGGCGACAACGTCGGCTGCATGGCGCTGAAGGGCGCGAGCCCGGATCACAGCGGCGAGGAGCGCCCCGATGCCTGGGCGTTGAGCGATCAGCTCGACGAGCTCGCGCGGCGCTGGCACATCGACGTCCGGCGCGAGCTCAGCCGGCGCCCGTAGGTCGGCGCGCGTAGACCGGCGCGCCTAGGCCGCACGGGCGTAGGCTGCCCGCCCGCCCCGCCGGCGGGTATCGTTGACCCATCGTCACCGCCACGCAGCAGACCGCGGTCGGTCCAGCGACGAGTGGGCCGGCAGCCGCGCGCCCGCCGGCCACGATCGTCCCCCTCCAAGGCATCCCGATCGTGGGGGTGGTGCTCGCGCTGCTGATCGCCGCGATCGCCACCAACGGCGTCTGGGCGCTCGACTTCTTCCACGTGGTCGGTGGTGGCCTGTGGACCGCGATCGACCTCTTCGTAGGGCTGGTGATCGGCCCGATCATGGCGCGCATGTCGGTGCCAGCGCGGGTCGAGTTCTCCGCCCGCTTCATGCCGAAGATGCTCCTGCTGATGCCGACCCTGGTGACGATGACGCTGGCCTCCGGCTGGCAGCTGGCGCGCCACCTCGGCTTCCTCGCGTCCGGTCATGCTCACCATGGCTGGCTGGTCGCGTCGTTCATCGTCGTCGGCGTGATGACCGTCATCGCCCTCGGCCTGCTCGAGCCCGCCAACCTGGCGGTGATCTTCGAGCTGCGCAAGCCGCGCCCGAACGGCGAGCTGATCGCGCGGCTGATGCGCCGCTTCGTCTACACCGCGGGCATCACCGGCCTGATGCAGGTTGCGACGCTGGTGATCATGACCAAGCTGGCGAGCTCATGAGGGCTCGCGGCCCTGCGGCTGACGAGCACGCGGGCGTCGGGGGTGAGCAACCGGGCCCACAGCCGGGCGCAGCGCGCTCGGCTGCGCCCCCGATCGCCCAGCTGATCGTCGGCTCGCTGGCGTTGATCGTCGTCGGCGGCGTCTACATGGCTTCGCGCCTGCCCGGTCACGTGCCGCTCGCCCTGCCGCTGGGGCTGCTGATCGGGGCGGCGATCCTGCTGCTCGCCACGATCGTCACGCTCGCTCGCCTGAACGCCTTCGCCTGGCGGCGCTTCTTCGGCGTCGGGCGCTGGGCGCTGCTCGCGTACGTCGTGATCGCGGGGATGCTCGAGTACATCTTCGTGCTGGACCACACGCGCGGCGGCCAGCTGGTGGTGCTGACGGCGATGTTGGCCGTGTTTGCGCTCGACGTGCCGATCCTGCTGGCCTTCAGCGTGGCTCGTTACGACTCCTTCGATCGCGTGCGCTCGTCGCTGGCCGGCGGCTGACGCTGCGTCGAGGCCGAACCGCCGCCGCCCGAGGCCGAACCGCCGTGCGCCCGAGGCCGAACCGCCGTGCGCCCGCGTGGTTGCCGGCCTGCCTAAGAGCTGCGTAGGAGTCTCCGGCCTCGCCGTCCGTACGCGTCACAATCAGCACCAATGAGCCTGCTGGTGGTGGACGACGACCGTGCCGTACGCGATGCCCTGCGTCGGGCGCTCTCGCTGGCCGGCTATGACATCCAGACGGCTGCCGATGGAGCGGCTGGCCTGGAGATGGTGGTCGATCGCGTACCCGACGCGATCGTGCTCGACCTCGGGCTGCCCGACATCGATGGCCTCGAGGTCTGCCGGCGCGTGCGCCGGCTCGGCAGTCGGGTGCCGATCCTCGTCCTCACCGCGCGCGACGCCGTGGCCGACCGGATCGAGGGTCTCGACGCCGGTGCCGATGACTACCTCGTCAAGCCCTTCGACGTCGAGGAGCTCAAGGCTCGGCTGCGCGCTCTGCTGCGCCGCAGCGCCAACGATGGTGACGATCGCGGTCCCGCGTTTGCCGAGCTGCGCCTCGATGCGACACGCCACGGCGTCAACGTCGGCGGAACGTTCTGCGAGCTCACCCGCACCGAGTTCCAGCTGCTGGAGCTGCTGCTCCGCAATCCTCAGCGGGTCCTGACCCACAGCGTGATCTACCAGAGCGTGTGGGGCTATGACTTCGGCCCGGGATCCAACGCGCTGCGGGTCTACATCGGCTACCTGCGGCGCAAGCTCCAGGACGCCGGCGCGCGACCGCTGATCCATACGGTGCGCGGGGTCGGCTACGTGCTGCGCGAGCCATGATGCTGCTGCGCGAGCCATGACCCTGCGCGCGCGCATCGCCGTCGCGGCGGCCGGAGCCGTGGCGCTCGCTGTGATCATCGCCGCCGCCGCGCTCTACATCGCCGTCCGCGCCGATCTGCGCGGCGAGATCGACCGCGCGCTCACCCAGCGGGCGCAGGCGCTCAGCTCGCGTCCGCCGAGTTCCGGGCCGGGAAGCCCCGGCCCCGCGCCGCGCGACTCCGATAAAGACCATCCCGGCAACGTCGAGCCCGTGCCGTTCGGTGGCGCATCCGGCTACGTCGAGTTCCTCACGCCCAGTGGCCAGCTCCAGATCCCCGGTGGCCAGGGCTCCTCACCACAGGTGATCTCGAACGCCTTGGACAGGCAGATTGCGCGCGCGGGCCGCGGGCGAGCACTGAGCGATCGCACCGTCAGCGGCACCCACCTGCGCGTGCTCACGGTCGGGACTGGAACGGATGGCGCGGTGCTGGTGGCTCGGCCGCTGGGTGAGGTCGACCACGAGCTCAGCCGCCTGCTGCTGATCCTGATCATCGTCGGCGCCGGCGGGATCGCGGTGGCGGCGCTGCTCGGGGCGCTGGTCGCTCGCGCTGCGCTCGCGCCAATCGCACGCTTCACCAGGCAAGCCGAGACGCTGAGCGGCACGCTCGACCTCTCCCGCCGTCTGGACGTCTCCGGGCGCGATGAGCTGGCGCGACTCGCGGACAGCTTCAACGCCACCCTCGCCGCGCTGGAGCGCGCGGTCGAGGCCCAGCGCCACCTGATCGCCGACGCGAGCCACGAGCTGCGGACTCCGATCGCGAGCCTGCGCGCGAACATCCAGATCCTGGGGGATGCCCACCGGCTGCCCAACGCCGAGCAGCAGGCGCTGCGCCGCGACATCATCGAGGAGCTCGACGAGCTGACCGCACTCGTCGGCGACGTCGTCGAGCTCGCGCGTGGAGCCAGGGCCGAGAAGGGCGATGACGAGGTGCGGCTCGATGAGGTGGTCCGTCAGGCGGTCGAGCACGCGCGCCGCCGCAGCGACATCCGCTTCGAGCTCGACCTGGAGCCGATCGTCGTGAGCGGCGACGGCGCACGGATCAGTCGCGCCGTGTCCAACCTGCTCGACAACGCGAGCAAGTGGAGCCCCGCCGACGGGCTCGTCGAGGTCACGCTGCGCGACGGGTTGCTGAGCGTTCGCGATCACGGCCCCGGCTTCGACGAAGCCGACCTGCCACACCTCTTCGATCGCTTCTATCGCGCCGAGCGCGCGCGGGGCATGCCGGGATCCGGGCTCGGGCTGGCGATCGTGCGCCAGGCGGCGGAAGCACATGGCGGCCGTGTGCAGGCGGCCAACGCCCCCGGCGGCGGCGCTCGGCTGGAGGTCTCGTTCGGGCAGGGGCTGCCGCTGGCAGCCCCTGCGCCATCCCTGCCGATCGCCTAGCTCCTACGCGTCGGCCAGTCGCTCGGCGAACCAGTCCGCGAGCAGCGAGTGCTTCCCGTGCGACCTGTTGAAGAGGCAGTGATCGCCGTCCGGGAACTCGCTGAAGAGCTTGTCGTGGCTGCCGATCAGGTCGTACAGGTGGCGTGCGTTCTCGATCAGGACCAGCTGGTCGCGCGTGCCATGGATGAAGTGCACCGAGCAGCGCATCCGCATCAGCAGCTCGGGCGCGATCGTCAGGCTGTCCACGAGCGCACGCGCCTCGCGGGGATCATCGATGCCGGTGAGCTGCTCGAACTTGCCGGCGATGCGCGGGTAGCGATCGATGATCTCGGTCGGTCGCAGCGAGCCGCCGTTGACGCAGCAGGCGGCGATTCGGCGATCCTGCGCCGCCGCCACGACCGCCAGCCAAGCGCCCAGGCTGTTGCCCCAGATCCCGATCCGGCCCGAGCAGCGCGCGAGCCGCTGCGTCCAGTCGACGATCGTGCTCAGCGCGGAGCCGACGCTGTCGTCGAGATGCAGCCGATGGCGCAGGCGCGTACCGCCGAGCCCCGGCGCGTCGATCAGCAGCGATGCGATCCCGCGGGCCGTCAGATAGCGGGCCGCTGGCTCGTATTCCTCAGACCAGCCATCGACGCCACCGAGGTGGATCACCAGCGGCCAGGGCGTCGCCTGGGCCGGCACGATCAGCCAGCCGCACAGCAGCCCGTGGCGCCACGGAATCTCGACGCGCTGGAAGAGCGGTCGGTGCAGCTCGCCGGCACGCCGGAAGCAGCCGACCAGCCGGTCGCAGAGCTCGTGCTTGCGCGGATCGGAGTCGACGAGCGGAACCTGGCCGAAGCGGTAGCTCGCCGAGGCGTGCAGCAACCAGCTATGGGCGGTCTGGCGATGGCCTGCCGCCAGCGCGCGCTCGGCGCACTCGACGTCCCGCTCGCCGATTCGCGCCGCGGCCTCCTCCCAATCGGCGCCCGCGTCGACGAGCGCGTAGAGCTCCTGGGCGTCGGCGTACTCCATCCCGTTGGCGAGCAGGCGCGACATCGGCATCGCGCGCTTGAGCGCCTCGTTGCGCGCCGACGCCCGGCGCGCGACCGGTCGCCGCCGCGTCGTGCGGTCGCCGCGCAGGCCAACGCCGCCGCGCGCTTCGCTGGCGCCAGCGGAGGCGCTGACGCGTGCCCGCACGGTGCCCCCCTCGCGAGCGCCCTTCAAGGCAAACGGTCCCCAACCGTCGCGTGATGCCGTATGGCCACCCTCCGCCGCCACAGAAACGGAAGCCTATCTCTTCAATCAAGACTTTTCGCATATTCTGCGGTGGCAATGCGATCGCAGCCATTCGATGCGCGCCAGCGGCGCGCCGAGCCCGGCGGGGGGAGGGCGCGCGGGACCGCTGCCCAGACGCTCGGCAGCAGCGTATTTGCCGGCGCGCGCGATCAGGATGCCGGCTCGCTGCCGCTGCCGGTCCGCTTCCGCATGCACGCTGATGCGCTCGAGCGCCATGGTCGTGGACCGCTCGCCGTGGAGCTGATCCGACGTGCCGCCGACGACCTGGAGGCCGGCGGCGTGGTCGCGACGGTCTTCGCGGACGATCCCTGCCTGCCCGGGTCGGTGCCAAGCCTGCGCCTGGTGGGTGCGCTGCATCAGCTCGTCCTGATCGGCAAGGCCCCGGAGCTGGCGGCGAGCTTCTATCCCGCTGGCGTCGCCAGGCCCGGCACGGCCGCGAGCGCGCCGGACCGGCCCACCGGCTCCGCCGCGAGCGCGCCGGACCGGCACGCCGAGGCTGCGCGAGGCGCTGGCTTCGAGCGCCTCTGGGCCGTGGTGCGCGAGACGATCGCAGCCAACCTCGACGACGTCCGCGCCCGCGTGCGCCGCGGCGTGCAGGTCAACGACCCGGGCCGCTCGGCCGCGCTCTATGGCGTCCTGCTGTGGCTCGTCGAGCGCCACCGCCTGCCCGTCCGGCTGCTCGAGATCGGCGCCTGCGCGGGCCTCAACCTGATCCCCGACCGCTATGGCTATGAGGTCGGTGGCCGCGCGCTGGGCGATCCATCCTCTCCGCTGCGGATCGCCGAGCCCTGGCGCGGGCTCCCGCTGGACGATCCCTGGGGCGTGGCCCCCCAGCTCAGCATCTGCGCGCGCCGTGGCTGCGACCCCGCCGCCGTGGACATCCGGACGCCCGAGGGTCGCGTGACGCTGCAGTCCTACTTGTCCCCCGACGAGCACCAGCAGATCGCGCGGCTGCGCTACGCGCTCTCGATCGCCGCCGCCGCCGGGGTGACCGTCGATCGAGCGCGGGCCCCGGCGTGGCTGGCGCGCGAGCTGTCCGTGCGCGAGGCTGGGGTGCTCACCGTCGTCTGGCAATCGGTCGTGCGCCAGTACGCCAGCGTGGCCGATCAGCGCGCGATCGAGGCGGCGATCGCGGGCGCCGGGCGTGACGCTCGCGAGCGGCGTCCGCTGGCCTGGATCACGTTCGAGCCCGGCATCGAGCATCCCGCCGCCTACGAGCTGCGCTGCCGCGAGTGGCCGGGTTGCGACGAACGGTTGCTCGCATTGTGCGGGGATCTCGGGCCGCCGATCGAGTGGCTGGCTAGGTAGTAGCCACGTTTGCGGTGATAATGCCCGCCAGCAGTTCGCCGGGTGGCTTGCGCCTGGCGTAGTGGTCCGCCGCGGGCGGACTCTGCGGTAAAGTTCTGAAAAATGGTCCAATCAATTGACGCTGCCGTGCTTGCCGGCGCGCATCCCGCCACGGACGAGTTGACCGCCAGCGAGCGGCGCGCGCGGGCGATCGAGGCATCGGCGCTGTGGGCCGCGTGGGGCGATGCGCTGGGATTCGTGACCGAGGGCGTCAGCGATCGCGGGGCGCTCGACCAGCGTCGTGGCGTCGGCGAGCACGTTGGCGAGCGGGTCTCCGCAGCGCAACCCTGGCTGTACCGGATCGACGCGCGGCTGGGCCCCAGCGTCGAGCTGCCGGTGGGCTGCTACTCGGACGACACGCAGCTGCGGCTGGCCACCGGCCGGGCGATTCGGGCATCCGGTCGCTTCAACGTCGAGGCCTTCTCGAAGGTCGAGCTGCCGATCTTCCTCTCCTACGGGCTGGGCTCCGACCGCCGCATGCGCCTTGCCGCCCAGCACCTCACGCCCCGTCATGTCCGGTGGTCGACGAACTTCTTCGACGAGGATCTCGACTACCTCGACGGGGCCGACAACGGCGCCGCGACGCGGATCCAGCCGCACGTCTGGGCCGCGACGCCCGGCGAGAGCGACCGGCTCGTCGAGGACGTGCTGATCAACGCGATCTGCACCCACGGCCATCCCAGCGGGCTGCTCGGCGCGGCCTTCCATGCGCTCACGCTGCGCCATGCGCTCGACGAGCGCCAGGCCTCGGGACCGGCCGTCTGGCGCGAGCTGCTGGAGTCGCTGCGCGCGATCCCGGAGCTGCTCTCCGGTCACGAGACGCTCGGCACGATGTGGCTGCCGCTGTGGGAGCAGGGCACGGGTGAGCGGCTGCGGCTGGCGATCGATCGCGCGATCGACGGCGCGCTCGGGCTCGTCAAGCAGCTCGATTCGCGCGCGCGTGCCAACCCCGCCAAGCGCTACGAGCGGCTGCTCGCCGCGTGGGGAGGGCTGGAGCCGCGCACGCGCACGGCTGGGATTCCCACCGTCCTGCTCGCCGCGCTGCTGGCCTGGCTGTTCAGCTCAGCGCCGGATGAAGGTCTCGTGATCTGCGTCAACCAGCTCGGCTCGGATACGGACACGATCGCCTCGATGGCGGGCGCGCTGATCGGGGCGGTGAGCGGCCAGGCGCCGCCCGGCGAGGTGCTCGATCAGGGCTATCTCGTCAGCGAGGCACGGCGGCTGTGGCGACTCGCCGAGCGGCTGCCGGTCGCGGACTTCGACTACCCCGACCTGCTCAAGTGGGTGCCCCCGCGCGCGGCTGTCGATGCCGTCGGGACCTTCGACCGCGAGCCGGCGATCGCCGGGCTCGGCACGGTCCAGCCGGCCGGTGGGATCGTGCCCTCCAACGGCAACGACGATGCCGTCTGGCAGTGGCTGCGGACCGCCTTCGGCCAGAGCCTGCTCGCCAAGCGCCGTCAGGAGCCCCGCTCGCTGTCGGCCTCCTCGATGCCCGTCCAGCGCGCGCATGCTGGCAGCCGGAGCGCCGCTGAAGCTGCCGAGCGGACGCCCGAGCCGCGGCGCATCGGCGACCAGCAGCGCAGTCGCAGTCGAGCGATCGAGGCGCGTCGTCGCGGCTCCTCGATGCTCGACGACGCGATCGATGCCGTCATCGAACGCGATTTCGACCCGCTGGTGATCGGCGAGATGGTGCTGCGGATCGGCAATGTCGCCGCCGGCACCGACCTGGCCGCCGCGTTCGCGGCCGCGGTCGTTCGCGAGCGCCGCCGGCGTCGCCGCCACGCCGGCTAGAGGCCGCGCTGGGCCCCTGGCGGGGTCCGCTCGGGCTGCGCCCGTCGCGCTCGCGCGCCGCGCCTGCGCCCGCCCGACTGCGGCCACATATCCTCCCTGCTGGAGGCGCGCTCGCGGCGCGCGCTCCCCGCGCTCGGCGCCCGTCCCACCAATGGCGCGCCGCCACCGCGCCCGATCTGACTCTGACCGCTCGAGGAGCTTTTTGAAAATGTCCACCAACTCATTTGGAGCGCGCGACTCGCTGATCGTCGGCGACCGCCAATACGAGATCTTTCGCCTCGATGCCCTGCAGGCCAGCCACGCTGTCGCCCGGCTGCCGTTCTCGCTGAAGATCCTGCTCGAGAACCTGCTGCGCAACGAGGATGGCCGCGCCGTCCGCGCGCGCGACATCGAGGCGCTCGCGTCCTGGGTCGCGGGCGCCGAGCCCAGCGAGGAGATCGCCTTCACGCCCGCGCGCGTGCTGATGCAGGACTTCACCGGCGTGCCGGCGGTCGTCGACCTCGCCGCGATGCGCGACGCGATGGCCGCGCAGGGCGGCAACCCGTCGCGGATCAACCCGCTCGTCCCGGCGGAGCTCGTGATCGACCACTCGGTGCAGGTCGACGCCTTCGGCACGCGCGGCGCCTTCGCGCGCAACGCCGAGCTCGAGTTCGCCCGCAACCGCGAGCGCTACGCCTTCCTGCGCTGGGGACAGGGTGCCTTCGACGGCTTTGCCGTCGTCCCGCCGGACACCGGCATCGTGCACCAAGTCAACATCGAGTACCTGGCCCGCGTCGTCTTCACGCGCGAGGCGTCCGCTGGCGTCACGCAGGCCTACCCCGACACGCTCGTCGGCACCGACTCCCACACGACGATGGTCAACGGCCTGGGCGTGCTCGGCTGGGGCGTCGGTGGCATCGAGGCCGAGGCGGCGATGCTCGGCCAGGCGATGCCGATGCTGATCCCGCAGGTGGTCGGCTTTCGCCTGCATGGGGCCCTGCCCGAGGGCTCGACGGCGACTGACCTCGTGCTCACGGTCACCGAGCGCCTGCGCCAACGCGGCGTCGTCGGCAAGTTCGTCGAGTTCTTCGGCGCCGGCCTTGCGGGCCTACCGCTGGCCGACCGCGCGACGATCGGCAACATGTCGCCCGAGTTCGGGTCGACTTGTGCGATCTTCCCGATCGACGCCGAGACGTTGCGCTACCTGGAGCTGACCGGCCGCCCCCGCGACCAGATCGCCCTCGTCGAGGCCTACGCGCGCGCGCAGGGCCTCTTCCACGACGAGCGCAGCGAGGAGCCGACCTACTCCGAGACCATCGAGCTGGACCTCTCCGAGGTCGAGCCCAGCATCGCCGGCCCGCGCCGGCCGCAGGATCGCGTCCCGCTGCGCGACTCGCGGGCGCGCTTCCGGACCGCGCTCGCGGAGCTGCTGCCCACCGCGACGGTGAGCGGCGGGGGCGCCCGGTCTGCCGGTGGCGCGGCGGGCGCGCAGCCGCCGGGCGCCGCCGACGGTCAGGACGCGGTCGACGAGGCCTCCGCGCAGTCCTTCCCGGCATCCGACCCGCCGGCGGCCGGCGATCCGGTCAATGGCGACGGTGCTCGCGCCCGCGAGGCGAGGGTCCATGGGCAGGCAACGGCTGCAGCCGGGCATGGCGCGCCTACGGCTGGCGAGCCGGTGGCGTCGGCCGCCGGCGCAGCGGCCGCTGGTGCCGGCCCGGCGGTCGCCAAGGGCGGCGGCAGCGCGGTCGCCCTCGAGCTCGCCGACGGCACGCGCACGAAGCTCGACCATGGGCACGTCGTGATCGCCGCGATCACCAGCTGCACCAATACGTCCAATCCGTCGGTGATGCTCGGCGCGGGCCTGCTTGCCAAGAAGGCGGTGCAGCGTGGGCTGGAGCGCAAGCCCTGGGTCAAGACATCGCTGGCGCCGGGCTCCAAGGTGGTGACCGACTACCTGCGACGTGCGGAGCTGATCGAGCCGTTGGAGGCGCTGGGCTTTCATCTCGTCGGCTACGGCTGCACCACCTGCATCGGCAACTCCGGGCCGCTGCCGCCCGAGGTCTCGGCCGCGGTCGACGAGGGCGGCCTGGCGGTGGCCGCGGTCCTGTCGGGCAACCGCAACTTCGAGGGCCGCATCAATCCGGACGTCCGCATGAACTACCTCGCATCGCCGCCGCTCGTCGTGGCCTACGCGCTGGCCGGGACGATGGACATCGATCTGCTCGCCGACCCACTCGGCAAGGACGCCGACGGCGAGCCGGTCTATCTGCGCGACATCTGGCCCGATTCCGACGAAGTCTCCGCCGCGGTCGCGGAGGCGGTGCGGGCGGAGATGTTCCAGGCCTCCTACAGCGAGGTCTTCGCCGGGGATGAGAATTGGGCGGCGCTCGCCGTTCCGACCGGCGAGCGCTTCGCCTGGGACTCCGCGTCGACCTACGTCCGCCAGCCGCCGTATTTCGAGGACATGCCCGCCGATCCCGCGCCGCTGCACGACATCTGCGACGCCCGCGCGCTGGTCGTCCTCGGTGACTCCGTCACCACCGATCACATCTCGCCGGCGGGCTCGATCAAGCCCGACTCGCCGGCTGGGGCCTACCTGCTCGCCCACGACGTGCAGCGCGGCGACTTCAACTCCTACGGAGCGCGGCGCGGCAACCACGAGGTGATGGTGCGCGGCACCTTTGCGAACATCCGCCTGCGCAACCGGCTGGGCGGCGAGGACCAGCCGCTACCGGAGGGTGGCTACACGCTGCATCTGCCCGACGGCGAGCAGATGACGATCTACGACGCGGCGATGCGCTACCGGCAGGAGGGCGTGCCGCTGGTCGTGCTCGCGGGCAAGGAGTACGGCTCCGGGTCCTCGCGCGACTGGGCGGCCAAGGGCACCAGCCTGCTCGGCGTGCGGGCCGTGCTCGCGGAGAGCTTCGAGCGCATCCACCGCTCGAACCTGATCGGCATGGGCGTGCTGCCGCTGCAGTTCCAGGCCGGTGAGAGCGTCGCCTCGCTCGGGCTCAGTGGCCGGGAGGTGTTCCAGATCGAGGGCCTGGAGGGCGTCGATCAGCTGCCGCGCGAGACCCAGGTTCGCGCCGACGAACGGACCTTCACGATGCGCGTACGCATCGACACCCCGACCGAGGCCGAGTACTTCCGCCACGGCGGGATCCTCCAGTACGTGCTGCGCGGCCTGCTCGAATAAGGCTGCGCGGCCTGCGCGAACAGATGTCCCGCCTGCTCGAACAGCTGCCCGACGGCCTACTCGAATAGAGTCCATTGCGGATGGCCATTCCCGAGATTCTCGAGCGCCTGCTGCGCGCACCCGGCCCATCGGGCTACGAGAGCGAGCCCGCCGCCGTCTGGCGCGAGGCGGCCGGCGCGTTCGCGCAGGTTGGTGGCGATGCGCTCGGCTCCTCCACGGCGCGGGTCGCTGGCCGCGCCGACGGTCGACGGCTGACGATCGTCGGCCACATCGACGAGATCGGACTGATGGTCACCCACATCGACGAGAAGGGCCTGCTGTTCGTCGCTGGCGTTGGTGGCTGGGACTCGCAGGTGCTGGTGGGTCAGCGGGTGGAGCTGCTGACCGCCGCCGGGCGAGTGCCGGGCGTGCTCGGCAAGAAGCCGATCCACCTGCTCAAGGAGGAGGAGCGCAAGAAGGTCACCGAGATCCGCGATCTGCACATCGACATCGGTGCCAAGGACGGCGAGGAGGCGGAGCGGATCGTGCGCGTCGGCGACGTGGCGGTGCTCAGCGGCGATCCGCTCGAGCTGCCCAACGGGCGCATCGTCTCGCGCGCGCTGGACAACCGCATCGGCGCCTATGTCGCACTGGAGGCGGCGCGGCTGGTGGCCGAGTCCGGCGGTGCGCCCGGCGAGGTGGTGGCGGTTGCCGCGGTCCAGGAGGAGATCAACTTCGCCGGGTCGCGCACGACCGCGTTCGCGCTCGAGCCCGACGTGGCGATCGCCGTCGACGTCACCTTCGAGACCGACGCCCCCGGCGTCGAGGTGCGCGAGCTGGGCAAGCACACGTTTGGCAGCGGACCGGTGATCGGTCGCGGCTCGACGCTCAGCCCGCGCGCGACCGAGCTGCTGATCGAGGCCGCGACGGCTGAGGAGATCCCCTATACGATCGCGGCCACCACGCGGGCGACCGGCACCGACGCCGACGCGGTGCAGCTCAGCCGCGCCGGGATCCCCACCGGGCTGGTGTCGATCCCGTTGCGCTACATGCACTCACCCGTCGAGCTGGCGCAGCTCGACGACATCGAGGCGAGCGCGCGGCTGATCGCGGCGTTCGCGCGGCGCCTGGACGCGCAGGAGCCCTTCGAGCGCTAGCGCGCCGCCGCGCGGGTCAGCCGCTTGTAGGTGATGCGGTGCGGCCGGTCGGCCTCGGCGCCGAGCCGGGCCCGCCGCGCCTCCTCATAGGCCGCGAAGTTGCCCTCGAACCACGTCACCTGCGAGTCGCCCTCGAAGGCGAGCACGTGGGTGGCGATGCGATCGAGGAACCAGCGGTCGTGGGAGATCACCACGGCACAGCCGGCGAAGGACAGCAGCGCCTCTTCGAGCGCGCGCAGCGTGTCGACGTCGAGGTCGTTGGTGGGCTCGTCGAGCAGCAGCAGGTTGCCGCCGGTGCGCAGCAGCTTGGCCAGATGGACGCGATTGCGCTCGCCGCCGGAGAGGTCGCCGACGCGCTTCTGCTGGTCGGTCCCGCGGAAGTTGAACGACGCCACGTACGCGCGCGAGGCGACCGTCCGCTCGCCCACCGTGAGCTGGTCGGCCCCACCGGAGATCTCCTCCCAGACCGTGCGCTCGGGGTCCAGCGCGTCACGCGACTGGTCGACGTAGGCCAGCTGCACGGTCTCGCCGACGCGCAGCGCGCCGGCATCCGGCTGCTGCTGGCCGGTGATCATCTGAAACAGGGTCGTCTTACCGGCGCCGTTGGCCCCGATCACGCCGACGATGCCGCCGCGCGGCAGCGTGAACGACAGGTCGTCGATCAGCAGTCGCGTGGCGAAGCCCTTGCGGACGTGCTGGGCCTCGACGACCAGCTCACCGAGGCGCGGACCGGCCGGGATGTGGATCTGGACCTCGTCGAGCTTGGCGCGCTGCTCCTCGGCGAGCAGGGCCTCGTAGTTGCGCAGGCGCGCCTTGGCCTTGGCCTGACGCCCGCGCGGGTTCATCCGCACCCATTCCAGCTCGCGCGCGAGGACGCGCTGGCGCGCCGTCTCCTGGCGCTCCTCCTGTGCGAGCCTGGCCTGCTTCTGCTCCAGCCAGGCTGAGTAGTTGCCCTCGAAGGGGATCCCGTGTCCGCGGTCGAGCTCGAGGATCCAGCCGGCGACGTTGTCGAGGAAGTAGCGATCGTGGGTCACCGCGACCACGGTGCCGCGATAGTCGTGCAGGTGGCGCTCGAGCCAGGCGACCGACTCGGCATCGAGGTGGTTGGTCGGCTCGTCCAGCAGCAGCAGGTCGGGCTGGCCGAGCAGCAGGCGGCAGAGCGCGACGCGCCGGCGCTCGCCACCGGACAGCGTCGTCACGTCGGCGTCGCCGGGGGGCAGGCGCAGCGCGTCCATTGCGATGTCGATCGTCGTATCGAGGCTCCAGGCATCGGCCGCGTCGATCTGCTCCTGCAGGTGCGCGAACTCCGCCGCGGTCTGCTCGGAGTAGTCGGCGGCGAGCTCGTTGAAGCGATCGAGCAGCGTGCGCTGGGCAGCGACGCCATCCTCGACGTTGCCGCGCACGTCCTTGGTCGGATCGAGCGCGGGCTCCTGCTCGAGCAGCCCGACGGTCGCCCCGGGCGCCAGCCGCGCCTCGCCGTCGTAGCCCTGATCATGCCCCGCCATGATCCGCAGCAGCGTCGACTTGCCGGCTCCGTTGAGGCCCAGCACGCCGATCTTGGCGCCGGGCAGGAAGGACAGCGATATGTCCTGGAGGACCGGCTTGCCGGGCGCGAACGCGCGGCTCAGCCGGTACATCGTGAAGACGTACTGGGTCGACATCGTGATCGCCAGGGAAGCTACATTAGGCCGGTGGCGCAGATCCTCGATGTCGAGCAGTCGCTGCTGCTGTTGGAGCTGGAGGCCCCGTTCGGCCAGCGCGAGGTCCAGCTCGCGCGTCGGCGCCTGGCCAAGCGCTGGCACCCGGATCTCGCTCCACCCGGCAAGCAGCTCGAGCACGAGCGCCACCTCAAGGCGATCAACCAGGCCGCCGACCAGCTCGAGCAGCTCGCCGACCAGTCACGCGGGGGGCGCGTGTCGCGCAACGCGGTGCGGGCCTCGGCGGCCGCTACCCGCCGCGCGCGCGAGGAGGCGGGCAGGCGCGCCTACGAGGCCGAGCAGCGGGCGCGCGAGCACGACGCCGACCGCCGTCGCCACGACCCCTTCGGCGACCGCACGCCCGATCACTCGGTCGTCCACCGCTACGCGCGCTGCCTGGCCTACCCGGAGTGGGGCGTCGGCAACGTGACCGGGATCTACTTCAGCGGCGATGACGACGACGTGCAGCAGTGGGCGCGCGTGCGCTTCCAGCTCGGCGTGCGGACGGTGCCGGCGGGATCGCTGCAGTTCGTGGACTTCTCCAAGCCCGACCCCGGCGCCGAGCGCCTGCAGCGCTTCATGACCGCCGCCCAGCACGCGATGGCCGAAGGCGACTACGCGCTGGCCTCCCAGCGACTGATCTACGCGCGCGACGCGGACCCCACCAACGTCGCCGTCCTGCGCCTGATGACGCTTGCCTTC
This sequence comes from uncultured Solirubrobacterales bacterium, assembly GCA_963795555.1. Classification (GTDB taxonomy): domain Bacteria; phylum Actinomycetota; class Thermoleophilia; order Solirubrobacterales; family Solirubrobacteraceae; genus CAWCHZ01. The sequence goes on along the minus strand of CAWCHZ010000002.1, from coordinate 1,595,026 downwards.
TGGGAGAGCGGCGACCTTGCCGCGGCGGCGCGCGTGGTGCGCGATTGGGCGCGGGTGGAGGGCGAGCGGCCCGCTCCGCATCGCTTCGCCGCACGCATCTACGAGGACATGGGCGCCGTCGACCTGGCGCTCGACGCCGCTCAGCGCGTCGCCGAGCGCACCCCCCGGGACGCCGCCGCCTGGGAGCGCATCGGCCGGCTGCGGCTGCGGCGGATGCAGCGCGGTGCGGCCCGCGACGCGCTGCTGCGGGCTCGCTCGCTGGGTGCCAGCGCCGAGGGGCTGCTCGACCTCGCGCTCGCCTGCCACCTGCTCGGCGATGTCGGCGCCGAGGTCTCGGCGACCGAGGAGGCGACGCGCGCGGAGCCGGAGTCGGCGGTGGCCTGGTCGCGCCACGCGCACGCGCTCGCCCGCACCGCCCGGCCGCGCGAGTGCGTCGCGGCCTGCGAGCGTGCGCTCGAGCTCGCCGACGACTGGGAGGTGCGCGCCCTGCTGGCCCGCATGCGCGCGCTGGTGCCGCGGGCGATCGGGCGCGCCGCCCACGCGGCCTGAGGGCGCCCCACCCGGTCGACACGGCATCGCAGGTCCCGCCGCACCTGTCTGGCGAGCCCCGTCCGTGACCGCAACTAGGGTGGCCCGATGCGCCTGATCGTCGCCCGCTGCGAGGTCCGCTACAACGGCCGCCTGGCCACCATCCTGCCGCTCGCGGTGCGCCTGCTGATGGTCAAGGCAGACGGCACGTTCATGGTCTGGTCCGACGGCGGGGGCCAGCGCGTCAAGCCGCTCAACTGGATGACGCCGCCGACGGCGATTGAGCAGCACGGCGACCCGCTCGAGCGCCTGGAGGTCCGCAAGGTCGGCTCCGAGGAGCGGCTCGAGATCCTCGTCGAGGAGATCCTCTCCAACGTCGAGCACGACATGGGCGAGGCCGCCGGGCTGGAGAAGGACGGCGTCGAGGCCCACCTCCAGGAGCTGCTCGCCGAGCAGCCGCACCGGTGCGGCGAGGGCTTCCGGCTCGTGCGGCGGGAGTGGCCGACCGACATCGGCCCGGTGGACCTGATGTGCCGCGACGCCGAGGACGAGTGGATCGCGGTCGAGATCAAGCGGATCGGGACGATCGACGCGGTCGAGCAGCTCTCACGTTATCTGGAGCGCATCGCGCGGGATCCGGCGATGGCCTCCTGCCGGGGCGTGCTGGCGGCTCAGCAGATCCGCCCGCAGGCACGGGTGCTCGCGCAGGCACGCGGGATCGACTGCGTCGAGGTCGACCTTGCAGTTCTGCGTGGCGAACGCGAGCCCGAGCTGACGCTGTTCGCCTAGCGCCAGAGCAACGCGACGTCACACGGCCGCACGGGCCTAGCGCTCGCCGGGCGTCTTCTGCGGGTACATCGACACCGGCGTGGAGGTGTCGAGCGCGGTGCTGATGATGCGGTTCTGCTCCTGGATGTGCGTGGCCGGATAGCCCTCGCCGGGGCTGGCGCGCTCCGGGCGGCCGATGTAGCCGAAGGCCAGGTGCTCGGGCATGATCTGCATCAAACGCGGTGACATGTGCGCCCGCGCGCCCATGTTGCGCGGCTCCTCCTGCACCCAGACGACCTCTTCCAGGTTCGGATAGCTCGCGATCAGCTCGCGGATCTGGTGCTCGGGGAACGGATAGAGCAGCTCGACCCGACCGACGGCCAGGTCGCTGCGCTCGGCACGATGCGAGTGGCCGACGAGGTCGTAGTAGATCTTGCCCGTGCAGAGCACCAGTCGCCGGACCCGCTCGGGCTCGACGCGGGGCTCGGGCAGCACCGGCATGAAGCGGCTCTCGGAGAGATGCTGCAGCCGGTTGGTCGCCTGCGACAGCCGCAGCAGGCTCTTGGGCGTCATGATCACGAGCGGGCGCTGCTTGGCGACCAGCGCCTGACGACGCAGCATGTGGAAGTACTGCGCTGGCGTGGTCAGGTTGGCGATGCGCAGGTTGCCCTCGGCGGCCAGGCTGAGGAAGCGCTCGAGGCGTCCCGATGAGTGCTCGGGACCCGAGCCCTCATAGCCGTGCGGCAGCAGCAGGGTGAGGCGTGAGGTCTGGCCCCACTTCGCCAGCCCCGAGATCAGGAACTGGTCGATGATCACCTGGGCCGCGTTGGCGAAGTCGCCGTACTGCGCCTCCCAGAGCACGAGCGTCTCGGGTGCCTCCTGCGAGTAGCCGTACTCGAAGCCCAGGCAGGCGACCTCGGACAGCGGCGAGTTGTGCAGCTCGATCGGCGCGAGCGCCTCGGCGATGTGCTGGATCGGCGAGTAGCGCTGCCCGGTGTGGACGTCGTGCAGGACCAGGTGGCGCTGGGAGAAGGTTCCGCGCTCGGAGTCCTGGCCGGTCAGCCGGATCGGGATCGCCTCGGTCAGCAGCGAGGCGAACGCAAGGCTCTCCGCATGCGCCCAATCGATCCCGCCCGCGTCTCCCAACGCGCCGCGTCGGCGCTCGAGCTGGCGCTGGAGCTTGGGGTGGACCGTGAACCCGTCCGGGACGTGCAGCAGCTCCTCGTTGAGCGCGACCAGGCGATCGGCTGGCACGGCGGTGACGACCTCCGGGCTCGGTGAGCGGTCCAGCTCGTACTCGCCGGTGTGCTGCTCGACCTGCTCGTGATGCTCGATCTGGCGCCTGAGGCGGTCGTGGTCGGCCCGCAGCGTCTGCCAGATGCGGTCGGCCTCGGCGTCGGCCTCCTGCTGGCTGATCACCCCCCGCTCGACCAGCGAGCGGGCGAAGAGCTCGCGCACGGGCGGGTGGTCCTTGATCAGCTCATACATCTCGGGCTGGGTGTAGGCCGGCTCGTCGGCCTCGTTGTGGCCGAAGCGCCGGTAGCCGATCAGGTCGATCAGCACGTCGTGCCCAAACTCCTGGCGGAACGCGAACGCCAGCCGCACGGCCGCGATGCAGGCCGCGACGTCGTCGGCGTTGACGTGGATGATCGGCACGTCGAAGCCCTTGGCGAGGTCCGACGCCCAGCGCGTGGAGCGAGCGTCGTCGGGATCGGTGGTGAAGCCGACCTGGTTGTTCTGGATCAGGTGGACGGTGCCGCCGACCTTGTAGCCGTCGAGCGCCTGCAGGTTGAACGTCTCGGCGATCACGCCCTGCGCGGGGAAGGAGGCGTCGCCGTGCAGGATGATCGGAAATGCCGCGTTGGTGTCGTGGTGGGTGTGCGGTCCCTGGCGCGTCGTCTGAGCGGCCCGCGTCGCGCCCTCGACGATCGGCGAGACGTACTCCAGGTGGCTGGGGTTGGACTCCAGGCGGATCATGATCGCGCCGCCGCTCGGCAGCTCGTATGAGCCCTGCGCGCCGTGGTGATACTTGACATCGCCCGTGCCGCCCTGCGGGATCGTCGTCACCGCCTCGATCATCGAAGCGCCCTCGAACTCGGCGAAGATCGAGTCATAGGGACGGCCGAGGTTGTGGGCGAGCACGTTGAGGCGACCGCGGTGCGCCATTCCGATCACGACCTCTTGGGTGCCGTTGGCGCCGGCGAGCTTGATCAGCTCATCGAGCATCGGGACGGTCATGTCGAGACCCTCGATCGAGAACTGCTTCTGACCCAAATAGGTGCGATGCATGAAGCGCTCGAGCGCATCCACCTGCGTCAGGCGCGTCAGCAGCGCGCGCTCCTCGTCGCTCGTGAGCGAATGGCGGAAGGCACCCGACTCGACGCGCTCGCGTAGCCAGACGCGCTGGCGGTGCGACGCCAGATGCTCGATCTCGTAGGCGATCGTCCCGCAATAGGTCTCGCGCAGATGCGGCAGCGCGTCGGCGAGCGTCGCTCCGGGCACGTGCATCCGCAGGATCTTGGCCGGGATCTGCGCCATCACCTCCGGCGTCAGGCCGAGCGGCTCGGGGTAGAGCGCCGGATCGCCCTCGGGCTCGGAGCCGAGCGGGTCCAGGTGAGCGGCGAGATGACCGTGCGTGCGATGGGCCTTGAGCAGGGAGGTGGCGGCCTGCACCGCCTGCAGCAGCTCCTCGGTGGGCGCAGCCTCTGCCGGGCGGGCCTCACGCACCGCGGCCGCGGCCGCCGCCGGAGCCGGGGCGGGCGGCAGCGCGCCCAGCGCAACCCCAAGTGAGCCGAAGACATCCTCGTAGAAGCCCTCATCGCCCTGCAGCAACGCCTCGATCAACGCCAGGAAGCGACCTGACTCCGCGCCCTGGATGACGCGATGGTCATAAGTCGAGGTCATCGTCATGACCTTCTCGGCGCCGATCATGTCGCCGATCCGCTCCAGGCCGGTCGGATAGCCGATCGAGCCAGTCGCGACGATCGTGCCCTGGCCGACCATCAGCCGGGGCACCGAGGCCGAGGTGCCGAGGCCGCCCGGATTGGTGAGGCTGATGTTGGCGCCGACGAGGTCGTCGGCGGTGAGGCGGTTCTCGCGCGCACGCGCGACGAGATCGTCGTAGGCCGCCAGGAAGTCGCTGAACGAGAGCGTGCCCGCGTTGCGCACGACGGGCACCATCAGGGTGCGAGAGCCGTCCTTGCGCTCGACGTCGACCGCCAGACCGAGGTGAGCCGCACCGTCGACGACGCGGTTGGGCTGCCCGTCGATCCCGGCGTAGTGATGCGTCATCACCGGCATCGCCGTCGCCGCTCGCGCCAGCGCGTAGGCGATCAGGTGGGTGAAGGAGACGCGCTGGCCGGCGGTCTTCAGCTCGCGACGGCGCGCATCCAGCACCGTGACGGTGATCGTGCGAAACGAGGTCGCCGTCGGGATCGAGCGGCTCTCGTCCATGTAGCGCGCGAGCATCGCCGGCGCACCCTTCATGCGCTGCGTCGCGCCGGCCGTCGCGCCGTTGGCGGTTGCGGGGGCGGCCGTCGCGCCGTCCGTGGTCGTCGGACCGGCAGGGATGGTGGTCGGTGCGACGGCGCCGCGCGCCACCTGCGCGAGGACGTCGGCCTTCGAGATCCGGCCGCCGGGCCCGCTGCCCGCGACCCGCGCCAGGTCGACGCCATGCTCGGCGGCGGCGCGGCGCGCGACCGGCGATGCGTTGGCGTCCTCGACGGTCTCGGGCGTCGCGGACGCGGCGCTGGGGGCCGGAGCGCTCCCCGTGCCTTCGGCGGGGTCCCCCGCGGCGATCCTCGCCAGCAGCTGGCCGACGGTGACGCTGTCTCCCGCCGCGACGAGGATCTCGCTCACCGTCCCGGTCGTGGGGGCGGGAACCTCGGCGTCGATCTTGTCGGTCGAGATCTCGACGATCGTCTCATCCGCCTGCACGGGATCGCCGACTCCCTTGTGCCACCCGAGGATCGTCCCCTCGGTGACCGACTCCCCCATCGCCGGCATCACGAGGTCGACGGTCGGGCCCGCTGGCGCCGGCGAGGCGGCGCCCGAGCTGGAGCTCGCCGCGGTGGCGGTCCTGGCTGACGTCGCGGCCTCGGCCCCGTTGGAGGCCGCGATCTCGGCGAGCAGGTCGCCGACCGCGACGGTGCTGCCCTCGGGAGCGTGGATCTTGGTGACGGTGCCGGCGGCGGGGGCCGGGACCTCGGCGTCGATCTTGTCGGTCGAGATCTCGACGATCGTCTCGTCCGCGTCGACGAAGTCACCCTCCTGCTTGTGCCATTCGAGCACGGTTCCCTCGGTCACCGACTCGCCCAGCGCAGGCATGTTCACATGGATGGTCGTGTCGACCGCCACGTGGCTGAACTCTAGCGTCCTGCGGCGGACATCCGAGCCTGCCCAGCCGGGCGCCTCGCCGCCGCCCGGCTCCGCCGTCGCTGCTCGATCACGAAGCCGATGCTGCCCGCGAACGGGCCCAGCCCGCCGATCACGGCCACCGTGACGGCGAGCCAGAAGGGGATCACCCGACGCGTCGCCGCCCACAGGCAGGCAAACGCCATCCCGATCCACAGCACCCCATGCGCCATCCCGAGCACGAAGGTCGCGGGCTCGGGATTACCAGCGCCGAAGGCGACGCACAGCAACGCCAGGTAGATCGCCGAGTGACAGAAGGAGACGACCCTCAGACGACCGAACGTCAACATCGCATGCGTCATCGCGACGTGATCGAGCATCTCATGACGAGCTCGTCAGCAGCGCCCCGACGTGGCGCAGCGCCACGTCGGCCTCGGGCGGCCAGCTTGCGACGTCGGCCGGCCACCACGCCAGCGCGTCGTGCTCGCTGTCGGCGACGGGCACTGCATCGGCGGGCAGCCAGGCGAGGCCGATCACCATCACCATCCCGCGCGGCAGGCGCAGCAGCGCCTCGATCGTCAGCCGCTCGGGCTGCACCGCCCACTCCTCCGCCAGCTCGCGCGTCAGCGCGTCGACGGGGCTCTCGCCCGGCTCGATCGCGCCGCCGGCGCCCAGTGCCCAGCGACCCGCCCAGGAAGCCAGCCAGCTGGCGCGGCGCCCCGCCAGCCAGCGGCCATCCGCCGCTCGTGTCACGCAGAGAACCGAGACTGCGTCGGCGGCGTCGTCTGCGACCAGCCGCAATGACCAGCGCGCCGGCTGCAGCGTCAGCAGCAGCCCATCCGCACTGGCCTCGTAGTCGACCAGCCGGCCGCTCAAGCCGTCGTGGGAGGGCGAGCCACGGCGCTGCAGCGCCGCGATCGCGGCGTCGGCCGCTGCGGTGGCGCGAGCCTCGGGCTCGAACGGCTCGCTGCGCCAGCGACAGCGAATTGCGCTGGGCTCCCACGGCCCGCGCGCGAGCACGGTGGCCGTCGCGGTGGCGGGCGCGATGGTCGGTGGGATCGCTGACGCTTCCATCGTCCGACAGCGTAGTCCCCACGCGGGGCCACACCGGCCTTAGCCAGCGTGGGGCCAGGTGGGGTCGCCGGCGCCACAGCGGCCTTAGCCAGCGTGGGGCCACGCGGGGTCGCCGGCGCCGGCGCCACACCGACCTCCGCTAGCGTCTGGCCCCATGGGGTCGATTGCCATCCTGGGCCCGGGCGCGGTCGGGGGGTTCCTGGCCGGCGCGCTGTGGCGCAGCGGCGCCGCTCCGCTGCTGGTCGGCCGCGAGGCGACCGTCGCGCAGATCGCGCGGTCGGGGCTCGAGATCCACAGCGTCGCGCTCGGTGACTTCAACGCGCGCCCCGCGGTCGCCCCGACACTGGACGAGCGCGTCGACGTGCTGATCGTCGCCACCAAGTTCAGCGGCCTGGCTCAGGCGCTCGATCGCATCGAGGCCGACCCACTGACGATCGTGCCACTGCTCAACGGGCTCGACCATCAGCAACTGCTGCGCGAGCGCTTCCCGCGCGGCGTGGTCGCCGGCGCGATCCGCATCGAGGCCGATCGTTCGGCCCCCGGGGTGATCGCGCAGACCAGCCCCACGGTGCGCATCGATCTCTGCGGCGCCGACCCCGCCCAGCGCCCGCGACTGGCCTGGTTGACGGAGGTCCTGGAGGCGGCTGGTCTGTCCGTGCTCGCGCGCGACAGCGAGGCCGACGTCCTCTGGGGCAAGCTCGTCCGGCTCAATGCGCTCGCGCTGACGACGAGCGCGCTGGACCGCCCGCTGGGTCAGATCCGCTCAACGCCGTCGCTGCGGGCGCTGCTGGAGGGCTGTGTCGGCGAGACGGCAATGGTGGCCGCGGCCGACGGAGCGAATGTGACGGCGACCGCGATCATGCGTGAGCTCGACGACGCCCACGCCGGCCTCGGCTCCTCGATGCGCCGCGACATCGCGGCGGGGATCGTGCCGGAGCTCGACGCGATTGCCGGCGCGGTCCTGCGCGCCGCCGCTCGTCACCGGCTCAGCTGCCCGACGGTTGCCGATCTTGCCGGCCGCGTCGCGCGTCGCGCCGGCATCGCGCCACCGGCCTGAGGCGACACACCTGGCGTCGCGCCACCGGCCTGACGCCGCCGGCCTGTCGCCGTCCCGCCCGGGACAGCGACCTCATCGGTGGGAGTCCGCTCAGTCGGTCGCTTCGATGCGCAACGCGCGACCGAACGCGAGCTCGAAGACATCGGCGTGGCGCTCGGCCGCCCAACGCGCCACGCTGACGTCCTCGTCGCTGAGCAGGCGCAGCGTCACGTGGCCGTCACCCAGCCCGACGCGCGTCGTGCGCACGGCCTGGTCGCGGCTGCGGTCCAGCTGCTCGGCGAGCCGCAGCAGCGCGGTGCAGCGCGCCAGGCGCTCGTCGTCGCCCTTGTCCATCAGCTTGGCGAACGGCCCGGGGGTCGGCGTGCCCTTGCGGTGATAGCGCGCGAGCTGGGCGATCAGCGCGACCTCGCGTGGCGCGAAGCCCGGCAGGCCCGCGTTGAGGATCAGGTAGCGCGAATGCCGGTGGTGATCGTCGTAGTCGACCGTCACGCCGATGTCGTGCAGCATCGCCGCTGCCCACAACAACTCGCGCTCGAGCGGATCGCCAGCGTGCAACCGCGCGGCTGCAAGCGCATCGAACATCTCCAGCGCCAGCTTGGCAACGTGCTCGACGTGCACCAGGTCGGCGTGGTACTGACGTGCCAGGTTGCCGATGCTCGCGCTGCGCACGTCCTCGAACAGCGGCGGATCGACTCCGGCGAGGTATTGCGTGAAGAAGATCCCCTCGCGCAGGCCGGCCTCGGTCACCTCGAGCGCCGGCGCTCCCGCAGCTCGCACGATCGCCTCGATGACCACCGCGCCCGCCAAGATCACGTCCCCGCGCTCGGGCTTGATGCCAGGCGTCTGCGAGCGCTGCGCGGGGCTGAGCCCCGCCAGCAGGTCCACCAGATTGCCCAGGCTCTCGCCGGTCAGCAGCTGGCCCTGCACGCCGAAGCTGGGCAGCTGCGCCTCGCGCTGCGCGGCCGCCGCGAGGTTGCGGATCGTCCCACCGAGGCCGACCATGCGTTCGCAGCCGTCAGCAAGCCAGGCGACGTCGTCCAGGGTCTCACGCACGTGCGCGCGCAGTGCGCGCAGCTCCTTGCGGCTGGCCTTGCCATCCCCCAGGAAGCGCTCCGTCATTCGCACCGACCCCAGCGGCCAGGAGCCCAGCTCGGCCGCGCGGCGATCGCGCACCAGGACCAGCTGCACGCTGCCTCCGCCGAGATCCAGCACCAGGCCGTCGCGCAGCGTCGTCGAGTTCACCCCTGCGAGGTGGCCGTAGCGGGCCTCCTCGTGCGCCGACAGCACGCGCACCGGCAGCTTCGAGCGCCCGCGCGCCTGGGCCAGGAACTGCTCGCCGTTGGAGGCGTCCCGGATCGCGCTGGTCGCGACCGCGTCGATGCTGGCATCGCTGAGCGAGCGCGAACGGCAGAAGTGCGCGTAGAGCTCGATCGTCTCCAGCGCGCGCTGCATCGGCTCGCGTCCGAGCGCGCCGCTGGCCGCCAGTCCGCGTCCGATCCGGACCGGGTCGTAGATCTCGTCGGTGCGCTTCCACCAGCGCTGCGGGACCCAGCTGAAGACCTCGAGGCGAAACGAGTTGGAGCCGAGGTCGATCACCGCACTCTGGCGTTCGCCCGCCGCCGGCCCCGGCGGGACGACGTCAGCCAAGCTCGTCGCGGCCTCAGCCACGCTGGTTATGGCCTGCGCTCGTCGCGGCCTCAGCCACGTTCGATGAGCTCGATGCGGTATCCGTCCGGATCCCGCACGAAGCACAGTCGCGAGCCCCCCTCGCGCACCGTGTAGGGAGGCCGCTCGGGCTCGATGCCCAGCTGCGCCAGGCGCTCGAGCGTCGCGTCCAGGTCGCTCACGCTGAGCGCGATGTGGCCATAGCCGGTGCCGATCTCGTACGGCTCCTCGCGGCCGATGTTGTAGGTCAGCTCCAGCCGCGGCCCATCGCCGGGCAGGCCCATGAAGACGTTGATCGCCTTCTCGCGGATCGGCAGGCGCCGCTGCTCCTCGAATCCCAGCGCCTCATAGAACGGGACCGAGCGCTCCAGATCCAGCACGCGATAGCAGGTGTGCACGAGCTCCACCGGGCTAGCTTACGCCAGCGCAGACGAGGGAGGGGCCGCATCCGCGGCCCCTCCCTGCGTTGACGAGACGTCCCGCTTGGGTGATCGGCCCGGCGACGGGCCGCCCCGGCCAGATCAGCCGGCAGCGCCTGGCAGCGGCGCCGGCGTGTGCGCGGGAACCCCGTTGGGGAAGCCCAACGAGGGCACGTCGGCGGGGTAGACCTCGTGACCGTGGACGGCGACGTCGCCCTCCTCCATCTCGCTCTCGGTCATGCGCAGCGGCACGAACAGCCCGACGAGCTTGAGGATCACGTAGGTGGCGATGCCGCAGAACAGGATCACCCACAGCGCCGTGAGCGCCTGCCAGCCCAGCAGGTGGGCGTGGCCGGAGACGAGGCCCGGGGCGGCGCCCATCGCCGAGTTGGCGAACACGCCCGTCAGCAGGCCGCCGGCCAGCCCGGCGAAGCCGTGCGTGTAGACGACGCCCAGCGTGTCATCGACGTTGCGGAATGGGCGCAGGCGGCTGAGGTAGTTGAGCGCGAAATAGACCACCGTGCTGGAGATCACGCCCATCAGGATCGCGCCCCAGCCGTTGACGAAGCCGGCGGCCGGGGTGATCGCGACGAGGCCGACGATCATCCCGTTGACGCTGCCGATCAGGCTTGGCTTGCGCCCGGTGATGTAGTCCCAGCCGACCCAGATCAGGAACGCCACCGCGGTGCAGAGGTTGGTGTTGACGACCGCCGCCGACGCGATGTCGTTGACGAGATAGGGATCGCCGCCGTTGAAGCCGTTCCAGCCGAGCCAGAGCAGGCCGGCGCCGACGGCGACCATGGCGAGGTTGTTGGGCGCATCGATTTCGCGGTCGCGCTGCAGGCGCGGCCCGATCACCGCCGCCGCGACGAAGCCCGATACGCCGGCCGCCAGGTGGATGACGTAGCCACCGGAGAAGTCCAGCGCGCCGTGCTGCGCGAAGAAGCCGCCGCCCCAGATCAGGAAGGCGTTGATCGTGTAGACGATGCTCACCCAGATCACGACGAACGGGATCCAGGCCTTGAAGTTGACCCGCCCGAGCACCGAGCCGAGCATCAGGATCGGCGTGATCGCCGCAAAGACGAACTGGAAGTAGGCGAGCGTCGACTGTGGGAAGACGACCTTGCCGATGTTGGGGATGTCTCCCTGCATGCGCAGCGCATGGCTGCTGAGGATCGCGCCGGGATTGCCCCAAAGGTTCGCGAAGAAGCCGGTCTTGGCTCCAAAGATGTGCATCGGCGACCCGAACCCGAGCTTGTATCCGTACAAGACCCAGACGACGAGCACCAGCGCGAAGGCGATGAACGACATCATCATCGAGTTCACCGACCAGCGCTTCTGCATCACGCCGCCATACAGAACAACCAGCCCGGGGACGCTCATCAGCCCGACCAGAGTCGCCGCCGTGAGCTGCCAGGCGTTGTCGCCTGGACTCAGCCAGTGCAGAGGCATAGACCAGCGCTTCCTTTCCGTCGAGGGCAGGGTGCGAGATGCTCCGCCCAGGGTTGCTGGCGATCCTAATCTCGCCTCTGTCCGGCGAACTTGTCCCGGCGTCCAAAGATCCGCGCGGCCACTTCGCCGCGCTGTCGGGGTCGAGTAGCCTGGCCGTCGAGATGCCGCTCGACCAGCACTGGCAGCGCGTCAACACGCCGCTGCGCCAGCTGACCCGCCGCGAGCGGCGGGTGCTGGTGGTCGGGACGATCGCCGTGCTCGCCGCGCTGCTCGCGCTCATCCTGGTCACGAGCGGCAGCTCGAGCCGACCGCTGCCGCCGGGCTGCATCGACGCGCTCGTCCCCGGACCGACTGGCGCGATGCCGGTCTCCGCGTGCGGTGCGCGGGCGCGCGGCATCTGCGCCGCGCACGCGCGCCTGCAGGACCCCGGATCGCGGGCGATCCGGGCCAGCTGCCGACGCGCCGGGCTGCTCTAGGGGCGGTCGTGGCATACCACGTCGAGATCCGACGCCCGCGCCGCCACGCCCGGCTGTTCAACCTCAGCGAGGCGGAGCTGCGCCGTACAGTGCTGGAGCCATGGCTGCGCGGCGCCCCGCTGGAGATCGCCGACCAGCGCTGGGAGCGCCGCGACGCCCGCCTCTGCATCCTCGAAGGTCCCCCGCTGCCCCAGGTCGATCTGGCCTACGGGCGAGGTTGGGACAGCGCCCGGCGCAGCGCGTGCGACGTGACCGAGATGCTGCTGGGCGGCGCGACGAGCGCGGTCGCGGTGCTGGCGGCCGACGGGCGGGGGACAGCGAAGGCGACCGCCGCGCTGCGCGAGCTCGGCCTGCGAGCGGTCGATTGGGGCCCGGTCCGCGAACGACTGATCGCCTGGCTGGGCGACCCCGCCGCGGTCGGGGACCTCGGCGCGGCCGTGGTCCTGGTGGTCTGCATGCCCGAGCCGCCGGACTGGTGGCTGCTGGATGCCGGGCTGGCGCTCGGCGCGCTGGGCGACAGGGCGCTGCTGGTGCACGGCGACGGCGAGCAGCCGGCGGCTCTGCGCGGCATCCCGGCGCAGACGCTGGAGGCCGGCGTGCGGGCGGCCTACGCGGCGCTGCGCCGCTCCCCCACCTCATAGGTCCGCCTACGCGGTGCTGCGCCGCTCCGCCACCTCATAGGTCCGCCTACGCGGCGCTGCGCTGCGCTGCCCCCTCATAGTCCGCAGCGACCTCGACCAGCACGTCGAGCATCGTCCTCGCCGCCGGCGTGCGCAGCGCGCCGGTCGGCGTTGCCGCGATCACCTGCCGCACCGGGCTGCGCGGTGAGAGCGCTCTGATCACGATGTCCTCGCGCACGTTGGAGAGGGCAAGCTCGGGAATCAGCGCGACGCCGACGCCCGCCGCGACCAGGCCCTGGACGGTCTGGTAGTCGTCGCTCTCGAACGCCACGTTGGGCTCGAAGCCGGCCGCGTGGCAGGAGCGCACGACATGCCGTGCGCAGGGGCTCGAGCGCCCGGTCTGAACCCAGGCGTCGTGGCGCAGGTCGGTGAGCGAGACCGCCGGCTCGGCGGCAAGCGGATGCGTGGCCGGCAGCGCGACATGCATCGGATCCTCGAGCAGCTCGACGCGCTCGAGCTGCTCACCGAGCGGCGCGCTGACGCCGCCGAACTCGAACAGCAGCGCGAGGTCCAGCTCGCCGGCGCGCAGGCGGGGGACGATCTGCTCCGGCTCGCCCTCGGCGAGCGTCAGGTCGACCTGCGGGTGGCGCGCGCGAAAGCGCGCGATCGCGAGCGGCATCAGGGTCGCCCCCGCGGTCGGGAACGAGGCCATTCGCAGCCGGCCGCCGTGCACGCCGCTGATCGCGGCGAGCTCGGCCTCGGCGGCCTCGAGGCGTCCGAGGATTCCGTCGGCGTGCTGCGCCAGCACCTGCCCGGCGGCCGTCGGGCGCAGGTCACCGCGCTGGCGCTCGATCAGCCTCGTGCCGATCTCCGCCTCGAGCGCGGCGATCTGCTGCGAGACCGCCGACTGGGTGTAGGAGAGAGCCTGGGCGGCCGCGGAGAACGAGCCGCGCGCAAGCACCTCGCGGAGGACTCGCAGGCGGTTCACATTGAGCATAAGCGAAGCTTATCGCCACCATTACATGATTCACTTGTGCTGATGCAAGGGCAGTGGGATCCTCGTGTCGAAAAGCACCACCTCGGCTCTCGAGGCGCACGGAGTCGCGCGGCTCGCGAGCCCGCGATCGCAACCGCACCACCTCAACTACAGAGCACCCCCTCGACTTGAAATGGAGAGCGCAATGGCCAAGATCATCGTCTCCTACGACGCCACCGACAACGACCACGACGCGCTTGCCCTGGGGAGGCTGTTCCAGCGGGCGGGCGCCGAGCTTGCGCTCGCCTACGTGCGCCATACCCGCGAGTCCGAGCGCGGCCGCGAGGAGCTCGCCCATCACGAGGCCGAGCAGATGCTCGCCGGTGGCTCCGAGTGGCTCGGCGAGCCCGAGATCGCGCGTCATGTCGTGCTGAGCGCCTCGACCGGCGAGGGGCTGCGCCGGCTCGCCGAGGCCGAGCGGGCGGATGTCATCGTCTTTGGCTCCGAGTACCGCACCGCACCGGGCCATGTCGATCCCGGCACGTCGGCGCGTCACCTGCTCGAGGGTGGGCCCGTCGCGGTCGCGCTCGCACCCGCCGGCCTGCGCGCCTTGGAGGCCTTCGCGCCACAGCGGATCGCGGTCGCCGGCGACGATGCGAGCGCGTTGGAGACGGCCCAGGCGCTCGTCGACGGCTTCGATGGTGAGCTGGTCGCGCCGGAGGGCGCCCCCGACCTGCTGGTCATCGGCTCGCGCGCCGAGGCTCCGGTTGGCAGGGTGCTCGTCAGCGCCGCGTGCGAGTACCTGATCGAGACCGCAACCTGCCCCGTGCTGGTCACGCCCCGCGGCGTGACGCTCGGCTTCGACGCGCGCGCGTCGATCGTCGCTTAGCTCGGCTAGCATCGGCGGCGTGCTGCTGCGGCGCTCGATGCACCCGAGCTGGCTGTCGAACACCTACCTGATCGCCGATCGTGACGGTGGCAGCGGCGCCCTGGTCGACGCCGGCGGTCCCGTCGCGCCGTTGCTGGCCGCTGCCGAGGAGCACGGCGTGACCCTCACGCATGTCCTGCTCACCCATCACCACGCCGACCACGTCGCGGAGCTCGCTCTCGTGCTCGAGCGCAACCCGGACGTTGCCGTGCTCATCTCGCCGCTCGAGCGCGAGCTCGTGGGCGCCGCGACCGGGACGATCGAGCCCGATCGGGAGATCGCGGTTGGTGACCTGCGCGTCCGCGCGCTGGCGACGCCCGGTCACACCGCCGGGATGCTGGCGTTCCTCGTCGACGACTCCACCGTCTTCACCGGCGACACCCTGTTCCGGCACTCCGTCGGCGGTGTGCGGGCGCCGGGCTCGACCTCCTACGAGGACCTGCGCGAGTCGATCATGGAAACGCTGATGCGGCTCGACCGGCGTACCGAGGTCCTGCCCGGGCACTCCGACCCGACGACGATCGCCGAGGAATGGGAGCACAATCCCTTCATCCGGATCTGGCGCGGCATCGATCGGGAGGGCAGCGAGCCGTGCCGTGCGCTGGGGGAGCCCGCCACGCTCGTGCTGCTTGGGGACGACTACGACGGCGGCCACAAGGCCTGGGTTCGTTGGCCCGACGGCCGCGACGACATCGTCCCCGGCTCGCGGGTCGAACCCGGCGACTAGCCCTCGCAGGGCGACTCGGCCCTTGCCAGGCCGTCGCGGGCGCGACGCGGCGACATAGGGCGACTCGGCCGAGTCGAACCGGCCGCCTAGGATAGGCGGCATGGCTCGCGACTCGATCCCGACATCGCGGGTCCGGCGAACGGCCAAGCTCGGCGGGCTGGCGGCCGGTCAGGCCGTCAAGCAGCTCGGCACGAGGGCGGCCAACGTCGGACGCTCCGAGCACAGCGCGGCGGTGGCGCTCGAGCGCCGCCAGATCGAGGCTGCTCAGGAGATCGTCACCGCGCTGGGGACGATGAAGGGCGCGGCGATGAAGCTGGGCCAGGTCGCGTCTTTCCTCGACGTCGGCCTCGTGCCGGCCGAGTACCGCGAGGAGTTCCAGCGCAAGCTGGGGGAGCTGCGCGACGCCGCGCCGACCGTGCGCTTCTCCGACATGCGCAGCGTCATCGAGGACGAGCTGGAGGAGCCGATCGAGGATCTCTTCGCCGAGCTCGACGAAGAGCCGATCGCGGCGGCGTCGATCGGGCAGGTCTATCGGGCGCGACTGACGGATGGACGCGTCGTGGCGGTCAAGGTCCAGTACCCCGGCGTCGCGGCGGCGGTACGGGCCGACATGCAGAACATCGGCCTGATCCTGCGGCTGATGAAGCGCATCGCGCCGGGCCTCGATGCCAAGGCGATCGCCGAGGAGATCCGGCTGCGGATCGGCGAGGAGCTCGACTACGAGCTGGAGGCCGACAACCAGCGCTCGCTTGCGCGGATCTTCCGCGGCCACCCATTCATCGTCGTCCCGGACATCGTCGGGCGCCTCTCGCGCGAGCGCGTGATGGTGAGTGAGTACGTGCAGGGCGCCGGCTTCGAGGCGATCAAGGCGCGCTCGCAGGCCGAGCGCGACCGCGTCGGCGAGATCGTCTTTCGCTTCTTCTTCGGCTGTCTGTACCGCCACCATCAGTTCTCCGGCGACCCGCATCCCGGCAACTTCCTGCTGCTCGACGACGGCCGCGTGGCGTTCCTGGACTTCGGCCTGTTCAAGCGAATGAGCCGCGCCGCAGTCGAGCTCGAGCTGAGCTGCCTGCGCGCCGGTGCCGAGGGCGACGCCGAGGGTCTGTTCGAGCTGTTCGTCAACAGCGGCTTGATCGGCGATCCGCAGCGCTTCACCCCCGAGGTCGTGCTCGCGCAGTTTCGCGACAGCACCTGGTGGTACACGAGCGACGAGCGCGTGGCGCTGACGCCGGAGATCGCCACTCGCATCGCGATCGAGATGTCCGATCCGCGCTCGCATTACTTCGACCAGATGCGTCACGAGACGCTGCCCGCCGACCACCTCTTCGGTCGTCGGATGGAGATGCTCACGCTCGCGGTGCTCGCGCAGCTGCGCGCCAGTGGCAACTGGCACCGGATCGTGCGCGAGTGGCTCTATGGCGATCCGCCGGCGACCGAGCTGGGACGCCAGGAGGCGGCCTTCTATGCGCGGCGCGGCGCCGCCACGGCGATGACGGGCGGCTGACCGGGTCGCGACCTCGGCGCCTGATGCGACGCGCCGTCGGCGCCTGACGCGACGCGATCCCTCAGAGATCCTGGACCTGAAACAGGCTGGTTGTGCCGGGCCGGCCGCTCGGGAGCCCGGCTGTGATCCCAACGCGGTCGCCCGGCTTGCACCAACCAAGCTCGACCACCCGCCGCGCGCAGTCGTTGATCAGCTCCTCGGTGACCTCGTGACGACGGATGTGAGCAGCCTGCACTCCCCACATCAGCCCGCAGCGGCGCACCGTCTCGCGTCCCGGTGAGAGCGCGTAGATCGGCACCTCGGGGCGCTGTGCCGAGACCAGCCGAGCCGAGCGCCCGGACAACGTTGGGATCACGAGCGCGCTGAGGTTGAGCTGGTTGACGGCGATCGTCGCCGTGTGCGCGATCGTGTAGGCCGGGTCGCGAGCATCGCGACGCACGCGCTCGTTGTTCCAGCGCTCATAGGGCGCGACGGGCTCGGTCTGCTCGGCGATCGCGGCCATCATCGCCACCGCGCCGACCGGGTGGGCGCCGACGGCGGTCTCCTGGGAGAGCATCACCGCATCGGTGCCATCGAGGATCGCGTTCGCCACATCGGCGACCTCGGCGCGCGTCGGACGCGGCGAGGTGACCATCGAGTCGAGCATCTGCGTCGCGGTGATCGATGGGCGCGCGAGCGCGCCGGCCAGCGCGAGGATGCGCTTCTGGATGATCGGCACCTCTTCGATGCGCAGCTCGATGCCGAGGTCGCCGCGGGCGACCATCACGCAGTCAGCCGCGCGAATGATCTCCTCCGCGCGCTCGGCGGCCTGCGGCTTCTCGATCTTGGCGATCAGCGGCAGGCGCGTGTGCTCGCGCACCTCCGTGATGTCCTCGGGCCGGCGCACGAACGACAGCGCGACCAGGTCCACGCCGATCTGCTCGCCGAAGTGCAGCATCGAGAGGTCCTCGGTCATCACGGAGGGCAGCGTCGTCAGCTCGCCGGGAATGTTCAGCCCCTGGCGCGAGGCGACCACCCCGCCGATCTCGACGACGGCGTCGAGCTCGTGATCACCCTCGCGGACCTCGGTGACGCGCAGGCGCACCGCGCCGTCGGCGATGTAGAGGATCTCGCTGGGATGGACGGCCTCGGCGAGGCCGCCCCAATTGATCGTCATCCGCTCGCCCGTGCCGACGTCGTCGGATCCGCAGATGAACGTCACGTGCTCGCCGGGCTTGAGCTCGGCGATGTCGTCGTGCAGCCTGCCGATGCGCAGCTTCGGGCCGGGCAGGTCCTGGAGGATCGCAACAGGCCTTCCCGCCCGCAGCGACGCCTCGCGGACGCGCTCCGCCGTCTCGGCGTGACGCTCGCGCGTGCCGTGCGAGAAGTTCAGCCGCGCGACATCCATCCCGGCCTCGACCAGGCGGACGAGCGTCTCGGGATCGCGCGAGGCGGGACCGATGGTGGCGACGATCTTGGTGCGGCGCACGGCCGCGCACGCTAGCGGTTGACGCTCTCGTCCCGCTGTGCGGATGGCTCCGGCGCGCCTGGCACGAGCGGCTCCGGCGCGCCTGGCACGAGCGGCTCCGGCGCGCCTGGCACGAGCTCGGGCGGCAGCGCGCGTGGCCCGTCGGATACACCTTCGCATATCGCACTGGTCAGGCAGAGGTGTGCTGCGGGCGTCCCCTAGCATCCGATTCCGCGATGTTATACATCCTGGATCGAGCTGGCTATCATCTCGAATATGTCGGATGTGCGGACTGAGCAGCTGCTCTCAGCGCTTGGAGAGCAGCTTGCCGCCCGCGGTGAACCGGTCGGGCTAGTCGTGATCGGTGGCTCGGCCCTGCTCGCGCTCGGACTGACGAGCCGTGCGACCCGCGACATCGACGTTGTTGCACTGTTCTCTGGCGGCAGGCTTACGACGCCCCGGCCACTGCCACCGGCGCTGATCGAGGCGCGCGACCGGGTCGCGCGCGACTTCGACCTGCCCGAGGACTGGCTGAACGCCGCCCCGGCCGGCCTGCTCGACTTTGGTCTTCCGGAGGGCTTCGTGGACCGGCTCGAGCGCCGCCCCTACGGAGACGCGCTCACGGTCTATTTCGCGAGCCGCTTCGATCAGGTTCACTTCAAGCTCTACGCGCTGGTAGATCAGGGCGCCGGCAAGCACGAGCTTGACCTACGCGCGCTCGAACCGACTGCCGAGGAGCTCGTCGTCGCCGCACGCTGGACGCGCATGCACGACCCATCCGAAGGATTTCGCCAGCAGCTCCTCGCTGTGCTTGCCCACCTCGGAGTCGAGGATGTCAGCCTCGACATTTAGAGACAGCGTCACAGCTCGGCTGCTGGCATTCGCGTGGGATCAGTGGGCGCAGCTCGGCATCTTCGCACCGACCAGCCGGCGCGACCAGGCGGCAGCCGATCCCGAGGCGCTGCTCCTATTCACGTTCGAGGTGGGCCGATGCGACCCACGCCTCTTCGACGAAGCGCTCGATTGGCTGCTCACAAATGAGCGCCTCGTCAGCGTCCAGCGGCTCCGCAACCTCTGTCGCGACAACGACGATTGCGATCTCGTCGAAGGCGCGCTGCTCTGGGTGGCGCGCCAGCAATCTCGGTCGCGGCCCATCCTGGCTGTACGAGAGCAGCGCGCGAGCGAACCGCGCCCGCTCTTCTACGACGTCGCTCGCGATTTGCGCGAGCCCGACGAGGCGTTTCTGGCCGCGGGACTGCTGAAGCGCGCGACTGAGCCAAGCCGCAAGTCCCGAGCTCCCGACCCGGATCTTCCGGTCAACTTCGCGTTCAAGACACGACACCTTTTCGGTCTCGGCACTCGCGCCGAGGTGATCCGCTACCTCGTGACTGCGGATGGCACCGACGCGTCGGCGCTGACGATCGCTGATGCCGCCGCCTTTGCGAAACGCAACGTGAGCGAGACGCTCGCCTCGCTTGTCGCCTCGGGGGTTGCCACCGCCTTCGAGTCCGGCAACGAGCGGCGCTACTACCTCGACCGCCCTCAGTGGGCGCAGCTCCTCCGATTACCCCCCGGCGGCTGGCCGAGCCACCGTGAGTGGCCGCGCCTGCTCGGTGCCTTTCGCCGACTCTCGCGCTGGCTCCACGACCCGACCCTCGACCAGCTCACGCCCTACATGCTCGCCAGCAACGCCCGCGTGCTCATGGAGGAGCTCGAGCCCGACTTTGCTGTTGCGCGTGTACCCGTTGCCCACGCACCAGCCGCGCAGGGCGAGCAGTACTGGTTGTCGTTCGTCGATGCGATCCAACGCTCCTTGGTCACGCTCGAACCAGGGTCCCTGGGATCGCAGCATGATGCCCGAGATCCGCGATCGATTGTCGTCGATCGCTAATCGACCACAAATCGCCCGTCCTCCTGGATCACCTCACCATCGGCAGTGAGCCGCCCGCCGGTGCGCAGGTCGCAGATCATGTCCCAGTGCAGGGCTGACTCGTTGACCCCGCCAGTCTCGGGATAGGAGCGGCCGAGCGCGAGGTGAACGGTGCCGCCGATCTTCTCGTCGAAGAGGATCGCGCCGATCGCGCGGTCGATGCCGAAGTTCGTGCCGATGCCGATCTCACCCAGTCGTCGCGCGCCGGCGTCGATCGCCAGGGACTGCTCGAGGTAGTCCTGACCCCGCTCGGCGCGGGCGCTGACGACCTCGCCGTCGCGGAACTCCAGCTCGATGCCCTCCACCGCGACGCCGCCCGGGCTCGCCGGGATCGTGTAGCGGATCCGGCCGTTTGCCGAGGTCTCGTGCGGACCGGTGAAGACCTCACCGCTGGGCATGTTGCGACGGCCGTCGGAGTTGACCCATGTCCGCCCCCCGACCTCCAGCGCGAGGTCGGTGCCGTCGGCCTCGATGTGCAGCGTGCGCGCGTCCGCAAGGCGCTCGATCAGCCGCGCCTGGAACTCGTGCAGCTCCGACCAGGCGGATACCGGGTCCCGATCGAGGAACAGCGCGCGCTCGACGAACGCGGTGAAGTCGGCCAGGCTCATCCCGGCCTGCTGGGCCGAGGCCTGCGTCGGCCAGAGGGTCACGCACCAGCGCCCCCGCATCGTCGCCTCCTGGATCGGCTGGCGAGCGCGCCCCGCGCGCGCGATCAGCTCGGGCGCGACGCCGGCAAGCTCGCGCGTGTTGTAGGGGGCCTGGATCGCGATCGCGCAGGCGCTCTCCCGCGCCTCGGTCAGCGCGAGCGGTGCGACGGCGTCCAGCTGCGCGTCGCGGGCGTGGGCGAAGAAGCCCGGCAGCTGTCCCGGCAGCTCGGTGCGCAACAGCGGCCACGCCTCGCGCTCGAGCAGCGCGCGCTGGAGCTCGAGCAGCAGGGGCGCCGCCAGCGCCGTCGATCGCACGACGACCTGCTCGCCGGCTTGCACAGCGATGCAGTAGTCGCAGAGCAGGTCGGCCAGGCGGCCGGCAAGCGAATTTGGTGGGTCGCTCACGGCGCCTCCAGCTCGGGGAAGTGCTCGGCGAGGTGACGGCGCAGCGCATCGCGAACCCAGGCGCGCTCGGCGGGCGACGCCAGCCGCAAGCGGCCCAGCAGCTCGCGCTGGCGCTCGATCGGCATTCCCTGGATCACCCACCGGGCGGCCAGGCGCTCGAAGAGGAGCTCCGCGGCGCGTTGCCAGGCGTCCTCCAACGACAGCGGCGAGCCGCCGCGCACGCGCGCATATTCCTGGCGTGTGCCCGCCGTCATGACGGTGCGCAGCGTCAGCACGTTGCCATCGTCGTCGGTGTAGTCGACGGTCGGCGCGGCGAGCCGGCGCTCACGACGCTGGCGTTTGCCCATCGCCGCCAGTCAGGCCTGCCGCTCAGGCGGCGTCCGCCGCCCGCTCCAGCCGTGCGCGCACGTCGCCGATGACGGGATTGCCGCGGCCGGGCCACGCGGCCGCCGGGTCGAGCGCCGCGAGCGCGCGCAGCGACGCGCGCGCCTGCTCGCGGTCCTCGTTGAGCGCGGCGTGCGGGACGCGCGGTCGGGTCGGCAGGCCGGTCCAGGGGTCCGCTGTGACGAAGCTGTCGCTGGCCAACGCCAGTCGATCGGACTCGCGCCAGAGCGCGATCAGGCCCGCCGCGTGGCCGGGCAGGTGCAGGACGGTGAAGCCCGCCACGCTCTCGCCGGCCGACAGCGTGCTGGCGACCGGCAGCGCTCCGCCGTCCCAGGCGCGCAGCAGCGCCGGGTAGAGCCGAGCCAGTGGCAACGGCAGCGCGGCAGCTGTGAGGTCGGGACGAGCGTCGGCAGCCTCGATCTCGGCGCGCGCGTCGGCGTGGCAGGAGACCGGCGCGCCGAGCCGGGCCGCGCCGCCGCGGTGGTCGGCGTGGGCGTGGCTCATGACGATGCGTCGCAAGCCTCCCAGCCGCGCCGCCGCGATCGCGATCGAGTTGGCCATCGCGCGCGTGCCGGCGTCGAAGGCGACGACGCCGTCGTCGTCCTCGATCAGGTAGGCGTTGACGCCATTGGCGGCGATCCCGCCGCGAACGAGCCAGACGCCATCGGCGATGCGGGCCGGCGCGCTGCCGCCGAGCAGCCCGGCGGCGCGGACGCGGGCATTGCGCGCGCTGCGGCTCCAGCGGGCCAGGCGCACCGAGCTGGTGGGCAGGATGCCCAGCTGACGCGCGATCGTCACGCCATCGAGCTGCACGAAGGCATGGCGAATCAGCCCATCGCGGACCTCGAGCACCGCGACGCCGCTGCCGTCGATCGGCGCGCCGTCGGGCTCCAGCATCGCAAGCCGCCCGGGTCCGGCGTAGGTGCCCCGCAACCGCCAGCGCACCACGCAGCTGCTGCCGGAGGGCAGCAGCTCCTCGACGTCGAGAACGGCGTCGGGCACGGCATCGATCAGCGTCGCGAGCGCTGCGCGCAGCTGGTCCGGCGCCGACGGCTGCCCGTTCGCCTCCACCAGCACGCCCAGCCCGCCGACGCCGCGGATCTGTGCTGTGGCGTCAGGCGCCCAGCACGCCAGCGCGGCGGCGAGGTCATGGGCCGCAAGCGCGGCGAGGCAGCCCTGCACCGTGGTCTGCGCGCGGCTCGCCGGCCGGCGTCGGGTGATCCGCTTCGGTGGGGCCTGCGTGGGAGTCTCGACGCTCATGAGGTCTTCCTGTCTAGTGGGCTGGGCGCAGTGTAGGCGGCACGCCAGTCGTCCCCCGGGCACGCAAGCCGTCGCTCTCGCGCGGGCAAGCACCGATGGGATCTGGAGGGCCACTGGTCAGCGCCGCCGCTGCCGGTGCTCGCGGGCCATTGGTCAGTGCCGCCGCTCGCCGGTACCCTGGCTGCGTGCGAATCGACGAGATCATCGAGACGAGCGGGGAGCCGGTCTTCTCGTTCGAGTTCTTCCCGCCCAAGACTCCCGAGGGCGAGCAGAGCCTGTTCGCCGCGCTCGGCGAGCTGCGTGCGCAGGAGCCGTCGTTCGTGTCGGTGACGTGGGGCGCCGGGGGGTCCACGCGCCAGAAGACGATCGCGATCGTCAAGCGCATCAAGGCGGAGTATGGGCTGGAGGCGATGGCGCACTTCACCTGCGTTGGTGCGACGGTGCCGGAGCTGCACGCCGTGCTGCGCGAGATGCGCGCGGCCGGGATCGACAACGTCCTCACGCTGCGCGGGGATCCGCCGGCCGGCGAGGGCCGCTTCGTGCCGGTGCCCGGTGGCCTGGCGCACGGCTCCGAGCTCGCTGCGCTGGTGGCCGCCGACTACGACTTCTGCATCGTCGGCGCGTGCTACCCGGAGGTGCACCCGGAGGCCGAGGATGCCAGGGCGGACCTCGCGCACATGCGCGCCAAGGTGGATGCCGGCGCGCGCGTGCTGATAACCCAGCTCTTCTTCGACAACGCTGCCTACTTCCGCTTCGTCGAGGAGGCGCGCGCGATCGGCATCGACGTGCCGATCATCCCCGGCATCATGCCGGTCACCAACGTCGACCAGATCAAGCGCTTCACCTCCGTCTGCGGTGTCGCGATCCCGCCGGCCTATCTGCGCCAGCTCGAGCTGCGTGCCGGCGACCCGGCGGCCGTCACCGAGCTTGGCGTGGCCTACGCCACCCTGCAGTGCGCCGATCTGCTGGCGCGGGGCGCGCCGGGCGTCCACTTCTACACGCTCAACAAGTCTCCAGCGACCCGCTCGATCCTCTCTGCGCTGAGGATCCAGCGGCCCTGGGTGCTGGCCAGCGCGCCGGTCTAGCCTGGTGGCTCGATGTCGAGGGCGTGGGCGACCATCGGCTGGCCGTCGAGCTCGTAGGCGACATCGACGGTGTCGTTGCGGCGATAGGTGCCCACGCCCCAGGCGCCCATGAACCAGCGCCAGAAGCCCAGCTTGCCCTCCTTGGCGAGTGGCCGATCGAACAGCAGCACCCGCTCGCGCTGGCGGTAGTCGCGCTCGGGCTGCTGGCGCACGCCATTGACGTAGACCTCGAACGGCGGCTGCACGTGGGCTGGCAGCCTGACCCGCCAGACGGGCCTGCGCGTCGAGGTGCCCATGGTGTACGGATTATCCCTGGCACTGGTGTCCCGCCGGACCGATCCCTACCCTGCTCGATTCGTGACCGAGATCGCCTATCAGGTTCGCCGCTCGAATCGGGCGCGGCGCGTGCGCGTGAGCGTCGGCGTCGAGGACGGCGTCGTCGTGGTCCTGCCACGGCGGACCTCCGAGCGCGAGGCCGAGGTGGCGGTGCGCGAGCTGCGGCCCTGGATCGAGCGCCGCCTGCGACGACTGGCGCACGTGCGGGCGGAGCTGGGCCACCAGCCCGGCACCGTGCCGCTGCTGGGGCGGGCGCTCGAGCTCGTCCCCGAGCCGGGGCGCAGCAGCGTGCGGCGTCATGGCGAGCGACTGCTGGTGCCGACCGTCGATCAGCGCGCCGCGCTGGAGCGCTGGTATCGCCGCACCGCGCGCCTGGAGATCGCGGCGCGGCTGGATCGCGCGACCGCTGCGACAGACCGCAGCTATCGCTCGCTGGTCATCCGCGGACAGCGCACGCGCTGGGCGTCGTGCTCGGCCAGCGGCACGATGAGCTTCAACTGGCGGTTGATGCTGGCCCCCGAGCCGGTCGTCGACTACGTGGTCTGGCACGAGGTCTGTCACCTCGAGGTGCTGGATCACTCGCCGCGCTTCTGGGCGCTGGTCGCCCGCCGTTGCCCCGACTACCGTCGCCAGATCCGCTGGCTGGGGCGCTACGGACCGGCGTTGGTGCTGGAGTAGGAGGGCGGCGGCGCGGCGGATCGCCGCGCGACTCAGCTGGAGTGGCCGTCGTCGACTCGCAGCGCTCGCCTGAGCGCCTGCAGCGGCGACTCGCCGGCGTCGAGATCGACGACCGCGCGCGACAAGCGCCCGACGAACGGCTCGATCGAGCCGTCGCCGCGCACATCTACGCCGCCGCACAGCGATGGACGCAGACGCCCCGGCCCGCAGACCTCGATCCGCGCTGCGACCTGCTGGATCGGCTTGAAGTGGCGCAGACCGACCTTGGCCTCAGGTCGTCGGGCGGCGTCACCAAGCTGCGCGACCCGAGCCTCGAGCGCGTCCAGCGCCTGCTGCGGGGAGGCGAAGCGCGCCCGCTCGACGCGTGGCCCCGAGCGAACGATCAGCCAGTACGCGCTCAGCGCTCCGCCCGCTCGACTCTCAGCGGCTCAACGCTGCACCGCGGGCGGCTCAGCGGTCCGCCATCGGCACGTAGTCGCGCCCGCGCGGACCGGCGTAGATCTGGCGCGGCCGGGCGATCTTCTGCTCCTCGTCCTGGACCATCTCCAGCCATTGGGCGATCCAGCCCGCGGTGCGCCCGATCGCAAACAGCACCGGGAACATCGTCTCCGGCATCCCCAGCGCCTCGTAGATGATCCCGGAGTAGAAGTCGACGTTGGGATAGAGCTTGCGCGAGATGAAGTACTCGTCCTCCAGCGCAATCTTCTCGAGCTCCAGCGCGACGTCGAGCAGCGGGTTGGTCCCCGTCACCTCGAGCACGTCGTGCATGTGGCGCTTGATCACCGCCGCGCGGGGGTCGTAGTTCTTGTATACGCGGTGCCCAAAGCCCATCAGGCGCTCATTGCCGGCCTTGACGCCTTCGACGAACTCGGGGATCCGATCGCGCGTGCCGATCCGGCGCAGCATCCGCAGCGCCGCCTCATTGGCGCCGCCGTGCAGCGGGCCATAGAGGGCGGCGACGCCGGCCGCGACCGCCGAGTAGGGATCGACCTGCGAGGAGCCGACCGAGCGCACCGCGTTGGTCGAGCAGTTCTGCTCGTGGTCGGCGTGCAGGATGAAGAGCGCGTCGAGTGCCCGCCGCAGCCGATCGTCGGGCTGGTACTTGAGCTCGGTCATCTTGAACAGCATCCCGAGGAAGTTGCCCGGGTAGTCCAGGTCGTTGTCGGGATAGACGTAGGGCTGGCCGTTGGAGTGGCGAAAGGCGAACGCCGCCAGGGTGGGCATCTTGGCCAGCAGCCGGATCACCTGGATGTAGCGGATCTCTTGATCTTTGATCTGATTGGCATCCGGATAGAAGGTCGAGAGCGCGCCGACGGCCGCCTGCAGCATCCCCATCGGGTGGGCGTCGTAGCGGAAGCCCTGCATGAAGGCCCTGATGTTCTCGTGCACGAAGGTGTGGATCGTGATCTGGTGCACCCACTCGTCGAGCTGGGGCTGGGTCGGCAGCTCGCCGTGGATCAGCAGATAGGAGACCTCGAGGAAGGTCGAGCGTTCCGCCAGCTGCTCGATCGGGTAGCCGCGGTACTCGAGGATCCCGGCGTCGCCGTCGATGTAGGTGATCGTGCTGCGGCAGGACGCCGTGTTGAGGAAGGCGGGGTCATACGACATCAGCCCGAAATCGTCGTCGGAGACCTTGATCCGGCGCAGCTCGGGGGCGTGGATCGTGCCATCGACGATCGGGATCTCGTACTGCTTGCCGGTGCGGTTGTCGATGACCGTGAGCGAGTCGCCGCGGGGCGCACCGTCGGGGGAGCGGCTGTGCTCGGTCTGGGTCTCGGTGGGCATCGTGCTCCTCTCGGCTGCTTGCGTCCGACGCGGGGTCTATCCGTGATTATTGCGAGCGCGCGTAGCGGGCCACCCCGCCAGCCGCGAAGCGACCGCGCGCGAACGTCCGCCGTCGCCGTCAGCTCGTGAGGATCGCCGACAGGATCGCGCCCAAGAAGAGCGCGACGCTGACGGCGATCACGGCTCGCATCCGGCGCTCGCTGCCCGGAAAGCTGGGCTGGCGCATGCCGACGAACGACAGCCCGACCGCCCAGACCACGAGCGCGCCGCCGAGCACATAGAAAGGGGCCCGCGACGGCGCGGCGGCGATCACGATCCCAACGACTGACATGACGGGCGCGAGACTACTGGATCGCCGCGGCGAGGTCAGAGCTCGCGCGCGCGGGCACGCGTGACCGCGCAGCGCATCCGCGCCGGCGCGGCGACCTGCGCGCCGCCGTGCGGACCGCGACGCCGTGGATGGACGAGCGGGCCGCGCGGATGCGGCCGCAGCGGGCGCTTGATGCCACCGTCGTCGCGCTCGGCCTGCGGGGCGTCAGGCGTCTGCTTGACCGCCCAGCGCACGATCAAAAACAGCGCCACGATCGGCACCTTGAGGATGATCATCAGGTAGACGAACGTCCAGCCCACTCGCGCCTTCGATGCTAGCCGATCCGCGGGGGATACGCGCCGGAATCAGCCTGCCCGGGCGATGCCGGAATAGCCTGCCCTGGCGACGCCGGAATCGGCCTGCGGCGGGTGCCGCCGGACCGGTCCGCTCAGCCCCGCAGGGCGAGCGGCACGTGCACGAACGAGGTCAGCTGCTGCAGCTCGGCGACGCGCTCGGCGAGCTCGTCGGCCGCCAGGCGCTGGACCCGCTCGGTGCCGAACCGCTCGACGTTGAACGACGCGATCGCGGTCCCGTAGGCCATCGCGCGACGCAGCAGGTCGCCCTCCAGCTGCTCGTCGGGATGAGCCGCGAGGTAGCCGACGAAGCCGCCGGCAAACGAGTCGCCGGCGCCGGTTGGGTCGACGACCGTCTCGAGCGGGTAAGCCGGCAGCGCGAAGAAGCCCTCCTCGCTGTAGAGCGCCGCGCCGTACTCACCCTGCTTGGCGACGACGATGCGCGGGCCCATCGCGCTGACGGCGCGCATCGCGCGCAGCAGGTTGGGCTCCTGCG
Organism: uncultured Solirubrobacterales bacterium; assembly: GCA_963795555.1. GTDB lineage: Bacteria > Actinomycetota > Thermoleophilia > Solirubrobacterales > Solirubrobacteraceae > CAWCHZ01. The sequence continues at coordinate 1,567,363 of CAWCHZ010000002.1, read as the reverse complement.
TGAGCATCCTCAGCTCGGCATCGTTCATCAGCACCGCGTCGACGCGGCCGATCGTGCGGATCAGCGAGTCGCGCGCTGTCTCGATCCAGAGGTTCATCGAGTCCATCGCGACGAAGCGCGCCGTGGCGCACTGCTCGCGCACCGCGCGCTGCAGATCGGGCTGGATGTTGGCCAGGAACAGCACGTCGGCCTCGCGCGACGCCGGCGAGAGCTTGGGGGCGAAGTCACCGAAGACGTTGAGCTGGGTGTCGTCGGTGTGCGCGGTGTTGAGGTCGTAGTCGTAGTGGCCGGCCCAGAAGAACGTGCGCCCGCCGGGCACGCGCTCGATGTCCTCGGTGTCGACGCCGCGCGCGCGCAGGACGGCATACTCGTCCTCGCCGAAGTCCTCGCCGACCGGCCCGACGACGCGCACGTCGCAGAAGAACGACGCCGCAAGCGAGAAGTGCACGGCCGAGCCGCCGAGCATCCGCTCGCGCACGCCGAACGGCGTCTGGACGGCATCGAACGCGATCGAGCCGACGACGGTGACGGTCATGGGGCCAGTTCTCTCCCTGCCGATGGACTGTGCTGTTGATGCTTGTGCCGCCGGTCGGCCACGCTGGGCATTGCCGCACCGGTCGGCCGCGCTGGGCGCGAAGCGTATCGGCAGACGCTAGCCTCACGCCGCGTGCGGGCCATCCAGATCACGCGGTTCGGCGGTCCCGAGGTCCTGCAGCTGGTCGAGCTGCCCGTCCCGCAGCCGGGCGCCGACGAGGTGCTGATCGAGGTTCGCCGCGCGGGCGTCAACTACGCCGACACCCACCAGCGCGAGAACTCCTACGTCGCCAAGATGACGCTGCCGCTCGTGCCCGGCATCGAGGTCGCCGGGATCCGCACCGACGACGGTGAGCGGGTCATCGCCCTGTGCGGATCGGGTGGCTACGCGGAGTACGTGGCGGTCCCCGCCGAGCGCACCTTCCCGATCCCCCCGGATGTCTCCGACGACCAGGCGCTGGCCGTGCTCGTGCAGGGCGTGACCGCCTTCCACGTCTTGCGCACCTCGGCGGCGCTGCGGCCCGGGGAGGCCGTGGTGGTGCACGCCGCGGCCGGTGGCGTGGGCTCGCTCACGGTCCAGCTGGCTCGGCAGCTCGGCGCCGGCCGCGTGATCGCCACCGCCTCCAGCGACGCCAAGCGTCGGCTGGCGCTGGAGCTCGGCGCCGACGCGGCGGTCGACCCCGCCGGTCCCCGGCTGACCGAGCGACTGCTCGAGGCAAATGCCGGACAACCCGTCGATGTGGTGATCGAGATGGCCGGCGGCGAGGTGTTCGATGCCTCGCTGGCGGCGCTGGCACCGTTCGGACGCCTCGTCATCTGCGGAATCGCCTCCGGCCAGCCGCGCCAGCTCGGTACCCAGCAGCTGCTGCGCAGCTCGCGGACGGTCGCGGGCTTCTGGCTGATGCACTGCCTGGAGCGCCCGCAGATGATCGCCACCGCCCTCGCCGACCTGCTCGATCGCGTCGCTCGCGGTGAGCTGCGCGTGGTGGTCGGAGGCACCTATGGGCTGAGCGAGGCGGTGCGGGCGCAGCGCGAGCTCCAGTCTCGTCGGACACAAGGCAAGCTGCTGCTCGATCCGCGCCGGTGAACGCGGCGGAGGCTCCGTTCGGCGCCGCGGAGCCGCAGCGCGAGCCGGTCACTGCAGCCCCGTTCGGCGCCGCGGAGCCGCAGCGCTCTAACCTCTTCCCCTGATGGAGACACGATTCCCCTGATGCAGACCCCCCTCGCCGACCAGCCAACGATCGCGACGTTCGCCGAGCTCGGCCTCTCGGAGCCGGTGCTGGCCGCGCTGCGCGACGTCGGCTACGAGGCGCCCAGCCCGATCCAGCTGCAGGCGATCCCACCGCTGCTGGCGGGCCGCGACGTCATCGGCCAGGCGCAGACGGGAACCGGCAAGACGGCCGCCTTCGGCCTGCCGATGATCGAGTACGTCGATCCGAACGACAGCGACGTGCAGGGGCTGGTGCTGACGCCGACGCGCGAGCTCTGCATCCAGGTGACCCAGGCGCTGCGATCGTACGGCGCCCGCAAAGGCGTCGACGTGGTGGCCGTCTTCGGCGGTGCGCCGATTCGCTCCCAGCAGGCCCAGCTGCGTGCGGGTGGGCAGATCGTCGTCGGCACCGTCGGGCGCGTGCGGGACCTGATCTCGCGCCACTCGCTGATGCTCACCGGCTGTCGCTTCGTTGTGCTCGACGAGGCCGACGAGATGCTCGACCTCGGCTTCCTGGAGGACGTCGAGCGGATCCTCGCGCTGACGCCGGGCAGCCGCCAGACGGCCCTCTTCTCCGCCACCGTGCCGCCGGAGATCCGTGGGCTGGCCGAGCGCTATCTCTACGACCCGGTCTCGGTGAAGGTCGAAGCCAAGACGCTGACGATCGACACCGTCGAGCAGTTCGCCCTGGAGGTGTCCCAGCGCGAGAAGCTCGATCAGCTGGTCCGCGTGCTGGGCGCCGAGCGCCCGCAGCAGGCGATCGTCTTCGTGCGCACGAAGATCCGCTGCGATCAGCTCTACCGCACCCTGCGCGACCGGGGAATCGACGTCAAGGCGCTGCACGGCGACATGAGCCAGGGCTCGCGCGACGGCGTGATGCTCGCCTTCAAGGCCGGCCGCGTCCCGATCCTCGTGGCCACCGACGTCGCGGCGCGCGGGCTGGACATCTCGACGGTCACCCACGTGATCAACTACGACGTGCCCACGTCCCCCGACGTCTACGTGCATCGGATCGGTCGTACCGGCCGTGTCGGGCGGTCGGGTCGCGCGATCACGTTCTTCGAGCCGCGCCAGCGGCGTGAGATCGAGGCGATCGAGCGCAACGCCAACACGCGCATCGCGGTCTGGCAGGAGGGCGTTCACGTCCCGCCCGCGCCGATCCGGCGGCGCCCGCATCGCCACGACAAGCCGGAGCTCGCGCGCAACGGCGCCGAGCCCTATCTGAAGCTGATCGTCGCGGCGGGACGGGCGGACGGGCTCGAGGAGCCCGATCTGGTCGCCGCGCTGGCGACGACCGGAGGGCTGGAGGGCGAGGCGATCCGCAACGTGCGCGTGCTGGAGCGCTTCTCGCTGGTCGAGGTGCCGGCCGGCGAGGCGACGCGAGTAGTCGATGCGCTTGGCGGCAGCGTCGTGCGCGGCGTGGAGCTGCGACTGGAGCCGGCGCGGGGCTGAGCGGGCCTGAGCGCGGCGCAGCTTGCCCGGGCTCAGGGCCACCGCGGCGCGCGGGCAGCCGAGATGGCAGACGCAAGCGCGCCGCTGACCGTCAGGGCGAACACAAAAGATCACGTGGAGGAGCAGATGTCCCAGGCAACCATGCATACGAGCGAAGGCGCGATCGTGATCGAGCTGCTCGACGACGACGCGCCCAAGACGGTCGCGAACTTCCGCAAGCTCGCCCAGGAGGGTTTCTACGACGGGCTGATCTTCCACCGGGTCATCCCGGACTTCATGGTCCAGGGCGGCTGCCCGCGGGGCACCGGCACCGGCGGCCCGGGCTACACTTTCGAGGACGAGATCAACGATCACCGTGTCGTGCGCGGCGCCCTGGCGATGGCCAATGCGGGGCCGAACACCAACGGCTCGCAGTTCTTCATCGTGACGACGACCGAGGCGCCCTGGTTGGACGGCAAGCACACCGTCTTCGGGCATGTGGTGGGCGGCATGGACGTCGTCAATCGCCTCGAGCAGAGTCCAACCGGTCAGAACGACCGGCCGCTCGAGCCGCCGGTGATCGAGCGCGTCGAGCTGGCCGCCTGACGGATCGGGCGGGGTCCTGCGGAGGCGCTGGGTCCTGCGGAGCGCTGGGTCCTGCGGAGCGCTGGGTCCTGCGGAGCGCTCGGTCCTCAGCGGTCGAGCGCCCGCGCGATCGCGTCCGCATAGGGCGGCCGCAGCACGCCGACCTCGGTGACGATCGCGCCGACGAGCTCGTTTGGCGTCACGTCGAACGCCCAGTTGGCGGCGTTGACGCCGGCGGGCGCGACCGGCCGTCCGGCGAGCGTCGTCACCTCGGCTGGATCGCGCTGCTCGATCACGATGTCGCGACCGGCCGCGGTGCACGGGTCGAGCGTCGAGCGGGGAGCCGCCACGTAGAACGGCACGTCGTGGCGATGGGCCAGCGCCGCCACCGTGTAGGTGCCGATCTTGTTGGCGACGTCGCCGTTCGCGGCGATGCGATCGGCGCCGACGATCACGCGATCGACTAGGCCGCGGCTCATCAGCGTGCCGACGCTGGAGTCCGTCACCAGCTGGAATGGCACGCCGGCACGCGCCAGCTCCCAGGCCGTCAGCCGTGCGCCCTGCAGCAGTGGCCGGGTCTCGTCGACCCAGACGTGCGCCAGCCGTCCGGCCCGCCAAGCGGCCTCGATCACCCCCCCGGCGGTGCCCTGACCGCCGGTGGCCAGGCCGCCCGTGTTGCAGTGCGTCAGCACCCGATCGCCGGGGCGAAACAGCTCCAGGCCGTGCTCGGCCATGCGCCGGTCGGCATCGATCTGGTCGCGCTCGATCGCCCGGGCCGCTGCCAGGACCGCCTCGTGCGCGGCGACCCGCAGCGCGCTCGGGGCTCCGGCGGCGCGCGGCGCTTGCTCGACGTCGGCGCTTCGCGTCGGGCCTACCTCGCTGCCCACGGCGGCATCGAAGGCCAGGCGGGCGGCGTCGAGCGCGTGGCGCAGGTTGACGGCGGTGGGCCTGGTCGCGGCGAGCAGGTCGAAGGCAGCGTCGAAGCGCTGGTGGATCTCGGCGGCGCCGGCGTCCGCTGCGAGCGCCCCGTCGCGGAGTGCCAGCACCAGGCCGTACGCGCCGGCGATGCCGATCGCCGGCGCGCCGCGGACCGCAAGCCGCAGGATCGCGTCGGCGACCGCCGCCGGGTCGGCGCAGCGCAGCCAGACCTCCTCGGCCGGCAGGCGCGTCTGGTCGAGTATCTCCAGCGTACCCTCGACATGCCGCAACCCCGATGCCATCCCCGCACCGACACTAGCGCGCCACGCTAGCCTTCGGCGCGACCGGCGGCGGAGAGGACCAGTGGATCGCACACAACCCCCGGCTGGAGCGATGATCGAGGTCCGCAACCCTGCGAGCGGCGAGACCATCGGCACGGTCGCTGACCAGCCGCCGGAGGAGGTCCACGCGATGGCCGAGCGCGCACGCGGCGTGCAGCCTGCCTGGCAGGCGCTCGGCTTCGCTGGGCGGGGTCGCATCCTGCGCCGCGCGCAGCGCTGGCTGATCGACAACGCCGATCGCGTCGTGCGGACGATCGTCGCCGAGACCGGCAAGCCCTATGAGGACGCGCAGATCGCCGAGCTCAGCTACGCCGCCAGCTCGTTCGGCTTCTGGGCCAAGCACGCCGCCGACTATCTCGCCGACGAGCGGGTGCGCAGCGCCAATCCATTCGTGCTCGGTCGCCGGCTGCTGGTGCGCTATCAGCCCGTCGGGCTGGTCGGCGTGATCGGGCCGTGGAACTTTCCGCTCGTGAACTCCTTCGGCGACTGCATCCCGGCGCTCGCCGCCGGCAACGCGACGATCCTCAAGCCATCCCATCTCACTCCGCTGACGTCGCTGCTGATGGCCGAGATGCTGGCGCAGTGCGGCGTGCCGGATGGCGTCTTTCAGGTGGCCACCGGACAGGCGACGACCGCCGCGGCGCTGATCGACGTGGCCGACTTCGTCCAGTTCACCGGCTCGACCGAGACCGGCCGCAGGGTGATGGCACGCGCGGCTTGGACCCTCACGCCGGTCAGCCTCGAGCTCGGTGGCAAGGACGCGATGATCGTGCTCGCAGACGCCGACCTGGAGCGGGCCGCCAACGCGGCCACCTACTACGGGCTCGCCAACAGCGGCCAGGTCTGCATCTCGGTGGAGCGCATCTATGTCGAGGAGCCCGTCTACGAGGAGTTCGTCGCGGCTGTGACCGAGCGCGTCGGGCGCCTGCGCCAGGGACCGCCGCGCGGCCCCGGCAGCGTCGAGGTCGGCGCGATTGCCAGCCCCGCCCAGCTGGCGACGATCGACGCGCACGTGCGCGAGGCGGCGTCGAAGGGCGCACGCGTGCTGACCGGCGGCAGGGTCGTCCCCGGGCCGGGCGACTTCTACGAGCCCACGGTGCTCGCCGACGTCGACCACACGATGCGGGCGATGATGCAGGAGACCTTCGGCCCGACGCTACCGATCATGCGCGTGCGCGACGTCGAGCAGGCGATCGCGCTGGCCAACGACTCGCCCTACGGCCTGGCGGCGTCGGTCTGGACGTCGGACCGCGCGCTGGGGGAGCGGATCGCGCGTCGTCTGCAGGCCGGCGCGGTCTGCGTCAACGACGCCCAGCTGAACTACGTGGCGCTCGAGCTGCCGATGGGCGGTTGGAAGGCGTCGGGCATCGGCAGCCGCCATGGGCGCGATGGCATCCGCAAGTACTGCGCTCGCCAGTCGCTGCTGATCACGCGACTGGCGCCGTGGCGCGAGCTGCACATGTTCCCCTACGGACGTCGCACCAGCCGCCTGTTCGCGGCGCTGTTCAGGCTGCTCTACGGACGCGGACGGCGGCCCTGATGGCTCACCAGCTCTGGCTGCTGCGCCACGGCGAGGCCGGAGCGATGCCGTGATGGCCCGTCAGCTCTGGCTGTTGCGCCACGGCGAGGCCGAGCCGCACGGCGAGCGCCCGGACTTCGAGCGACGTCTGACGGCGCTCGGCGAGCGCCAGTCGCAGGCGGCGGGCGCGACGCTGGCGCGGCTGGGAGTCCAGCTCACCGCGGCGTTCACCAGCCCGCGCGTCCGGGCTCGTGACACCGCGCGGCTGGCGTGCGCGCCGCTGGGCATCGAGCCGGTGCTCCACGAGCCGCTGTCGGGCGGCTTCGATGGCGCTGGCGCACGCGAGCTGCTCGCCGGCTGGGACGCCGATGCGCGGATCCTGATCGTCGGCCACGAGCCCGACCTGTCGGGCGTGGTCCATGACCTGACCGGAGGTCGGGTCGACTTCAAGAAGGGTGGCCTGGCCGCGTTGCGCATCGCGCGTGGCGGCGAGCTGCTCGTGCTGCTGCGCCCACATGAGATCGAGGGCCTGGCGGCCGCTCAGCGCTAGCGTTGAGGGCGCATGCCCGAGCTGCCCGAGGTGGAGATCATGGTCCGGCGACTCGGCGCCGCGCTCGCCGGACGCGAGGTCGAGTCGGCGCTGGCTCCCGGCGTCAATGCGCTGCGCTCCTTCGCCCCGCCGCTCGACGCGCTGGTTGGACGCAGCGCCATCGGCGCGCGCCGCCGTGGCAAGCTGCTGATCGTCGACTTCAGCGGTGAGCTGTCGCTGCTCGTGCACCTGATGTCCGCCGGGCGCCTGCAGCTCTACGATCGCCGCGCGGGCCTGCGCGACCGCAGCTCGCGCCTGTTGGTGCGCCTGCGCGACGGCGGCGAGCTGCGCCTGCGCGAGTTCGGCACCCGCCAGGCCGCCTGGGCGAAGCTGCTGACCATGGACGTGCTGGCGCACGACGAGGTCGTCGCCGAGCTGGGCCCTGAGGCCTGGCCCGAGCCCCCGCCGCTGGCCGATCTGCTCGCGGCCCCCCGTCCGCTGTATGCGCTGCTGCGCGACCAGCACGTGATCGCCGGGATCGGCCGCTCGTGGGTCGACGAGATCCTGCACGAGGCGAAGCTGTCGCCGTTCAAGCGCGGCGATGACCTCTCGGCCGCCGAGGCCGAGCGTCTGCGGGTGGCGATCGTCGGCTGCCTGGGACGCGCGCTCGACCACTACGAGCGCGTGGTCGAGCTGCCGATCCCCGACAAGCTGCCGATGCCGCTGACGGTCCACCGTCGCGCCGGCGAGCCGTGCCCGCGCTGCAGGACGACGCTTGCGGCCGTGCACTACGAGGACTACGTGATGAGCTACTGTCCGGCCTGCCAGACCGAGGGGCGAGTGCTCAAGGACCGCCGCCTGTCGCGGCTGCTGCGATGAAGCACCGTGGAGGCGAGCGGCGGCCGGCGGTCGGCACGGCATGATCGAGCCCGGCACCCAGGCACCCGACTTCACGCTGCCCGACCAGCATGGTCGGCCGGTCACGCTGTCGGCGCTACGCGGACGTCCCATCGTGCTCTACTTCTACCCGCGCGCCAGCACGCCGGGCTGCACTTTGCAGGCCTGCGGCGTACGCGACCATCGCGCCGACTACGAGGCCGTCGGGACGGTGGTGCTGGGGATATCACCGGACCCGGTTGCGGCGATCGCCCGCTTCGACGACAGGCATGGGCTTGGCTTCACGCTGCTCGCCGACGCCGATCACGCGGTCTGCGAGCGCTACGGCGTCTGGAAGCAGAAGTCGCTCTACGGCCGCAAGTACTGGGGCGCCCAGCGCGCGACGTTCATCATCGATCCCGCCGGCGTGGTGCAGACCGTGATCCCCAAGGCCTCCCCGCGGACCCACGACCGCGTCGTGCTCGCCGCGCTCGCGGGGCTGGGCTAGCAGGTCGCTACTGCAGCCCCTCGCGCGCCTCGCGCACGAGGGTGACCGCCTCGGGGAAGACGGTCGCCATCACCGAGCGAATCTGAGCGGCCTGCTCGTCGACATTGCCCTGGACGTTGATGCGGTTGATCGCCGCCATCGTCATGTCGACGGCGAGCTTGATCGCGTTGTCGGCCCAGGCGAGCTTCTGGGCGCCCTGCATCTGCTCGGCGAACTCCGCCATCCTGCGTTGCAGCTCCTCGGGATCGCCGAAGAGGCCACCGAATCCTTCCATGCCCCCATCCTAGCCCGCTGTGCTGCTGGGCGGCGCCGGGAACCGCCCGCCAAGCCGCGCGGGACTGCCGGCGGACCCTCAGCCGCCGCGCTGGTGGAAGTAGAACTCGGGCAGCGCCGCGCGGGTGACGTCGGTGGTGATCCGGTGGGTCAGCTCCGGATCGCCGGTGCGCACAACCAGATCGTCGAGCGTCACGATGCCGGTGAGACGATCCTCCTCGACCACGGGCAGGCGCCGGATCGCGTGGCGCACCATCGTCTCGGCGGCCTCTTGCAGATCGGCGTCCGCCCCAACCGTGACGACGGGGGCTGAGGCGTGGTCGATCGCGCGATCGCCGGCGTCTCGCCCTGCCGCGAGCACGTTGACGGCGAGGTCGCGGTCGGTGACGAAGCCACACGCGACGCCGCGATCGTCGACCAGCACGACGGAGCCGACGTTGCGCTCGCGCATCAGCTCGGCCACCTCGCGCACGGTCGCGCCGGGAGGGGCGGTGACCACCGACTGCGTCATCACCTCGCGGATGCGCATTGTGGCGAGTCTAGCCATGAGCGCGTCGTGGCGGCGCGCATGCCGCCGCGCGCCGCGGGCCAGCGCGCACACCGCCCCGCGTACACCGCCGCGTGCACACCGCCCCGCGCACACCGGCCGGCACGGGCGGGCGCCCGCTGCCAGCGGCGGCGCATGGATAGCATCTCGCCTCCATGCCGATCTCGCCGCCAACGTGGCTCAGCCCGACACGCCGCTGAGCGTCGCGTCCCAGGCATCCGTGGACGTCGAGCAGGAGCTTCGCTGGGAGGGCGTATGGCGGCGCCGCGCGACGATCGCCGCGGCGATCGGCGGCGTCGTCCCCCTGTTCGTTCAGCTGATCCTCGCCCGCCTGGTGCTGCCGAACGCCCCCAAGGGCGACGCCGCCGGCCTGCTGTTCGTGCATCGCCATGCCGGCGCCGTGCTCGTGATCGCGCTGATCACGGCGTTGGCCACACCGATCGCCACCGTCGCGCTCGCGGTGCTCTATCGCGCGACCCATTTTCGCCGCCCGACGACGCCGCGGATCGCGCTGATCCTGCTGCTCGTGGGCGCCGTCCTGGTCCCGCTGATGAGCATCCTCACGATCGTCCACGACATCTCCCAGGCCAATCACTTCGCCACCCTCGCGACCCACACCGATGCCGAGGCCCGGCACCTCACCAAGCTGGCCGGGTTCTCTGTGTTCGCGATCGTCGCCTACGACGTGAGCGCGCTCGCCTGGGGCATCGGCGTGCTGCTGATCGCGCTCCAGGCGATGCGCGCCGGGCTGATCTCGGTGCCGCTGGGCTATGTCGGAGTGGGCGCGGGGGTGCTGTCGGTCGCCTTCGCGCTGCTGCTCTGGTTCTGGCTGATCGCGCTCGCGATCGCGCTCAGTGGATGGACTCGCAACGGCCTGCCGAAGGCCTGGCAGACCGGCGCCGCGGAGCCCTGGCCCACCCAGCAGGCCCTGCGCGAAGCGCGGCAGGCGCGGGCCGGCGAGCTGCGGCGCAACCGCGATGGCGACGAGCCCTCCGACGCCCCCGAGCTCGGGCCCGGCACCGGCCAGCCGCGCAGGCGCCGGAAGCGTCGCTGACGCCCCCGGCGCCGGCCGCGACGCATGCGCAGGCGGTGTCGCTGACGCGCTAGGCTCGCGGTAGGACCGACCCGAGGGTCGATCGCAGCCGTCAAGCGCCGCCGACGGATCGGTGTGGATGGCCGAAAATCCGAGGAGAGAGCCAGATGGACACAGCTGGTCCAGGACAGCCTGGGACGCTCGAGCGTCAGCTCGAGGAGCTGCTGGGACGCGAGCGCTTCGAGCCACCGGCGCAGTTCCGCGCGCAGGCGCTCTGGAGCGATCCCGCGGTCTACGCCGAGGCCGAGCGCGATCCGCTCGCCTGGTGGGAACGTCAGGCCGAGGCGCTGGACTGGTTCGAGCGCTGGCACACCGTGCTCGACGACAGCCGCGCACCGTTCTATCACTGGTTCGTCGGCGGCAAGCTCAACGTCTCCCACAACTGCCTCGACCGCCACATCGACGCCGGCCTGGGTGACCGCGTGGCGCTGCACTGGCGGGGCGAGGAGGGCGAGGAGCGGGCGATCACCTATTCAGATCTGCACCGCGACGTGCAGCGCTTCGCCAACGCGCTCAAGGACCTCGGCGTGCGCAGCGGCGACGTCGTCGGCATCTACCTGCCGATGATCCCCGAGGTCGTCGTCGCGATGCTCGCCTGCGCGCGCATCGGCGCTCCGCACAACGTCGTCTTCGGCGGCTTCTCGGCCGAGGCGGTCCGCGAGCGGATGGAGTTCTCCGACGCCAAGGTGCTGATCACGGCCGACGGCGCCCGCCGCAAGGGACGCACCGCGCCGATCAAGGCCGCCGTCGACGAGGTGATGGGCGATCTGCCCTCGCTGCAGCGCATCATCGTCGTGCGGGCGACCGGGACGCCGTGCGAGATGAGCCCGGAGCGCGACGTCTTCTACGACGAGATCATCGCCGCCGCGGCGCCCGACTGCCCCGCCGAGCCGCTGGACTCCGAGCATCCGCTCTACATCCTCTACTCCTCCGGATCGACGGCCAAGCCAAAGGGCATCCTGCACACCACCGGCGGCTACCTGACGGGCGTCGCCTGCACGCACCGCTACGTCTTCGACCTCAAGCCGGAGTCCGACGTCTACTGGTGCGCCGCTGACGTCGGCTGGGTCACCGGCCACTCCTACATCGTCTACGGGCCGCTCGCCAACGGCGCCACCAGCGTGATGTGGGAGGGCGCCCCCGACTACCCCGACAAGGACATCTGGTGGGAGATCATCGAGCGCTACCGCGTCTCGATCCTCTACTGCGCGCCGACGGCGATCCGTGCATGCATCAAATGGGGGCCCGGGCATCCCGGCCGCCACGATCTCTCGTCGCTGCGCCTGCTGGGTTCGGTCGGTGAGCCGATCAACCCCAAGGCGTGGCTCTGGTACCACAAGGTGATCGGCGGCGAGCGCTGTCCGATCGTCGACACCTGGTGGCAGACCGAGACGGGCCACATCATGATCACGCCGCTGCCGGGCATCACGGCCACCAAGCCGGGCTCGGCGTCGCGTCCCTTCCCGGGCATCGAGGCCAAGATCTACAGCGAGGCCGGCGAGGAGCTGGCGGCCGGCGAGCAGGGCACCGGACTGCTCGTGCTCACGCGCCCGTGGCCGGGGATGCTGCGAACGCTGTACCGCGACGAGGATCGCTTCAAGCAGACCTACTTCGAGCGCTTCGGCGAGCGCACCTACCTCGTCGGCGACGCCGCCCGGCGTGACCGCGACGGGGACTTCTGGATCATCGGGCGCATCGACGACGTCATCAACGTCTCGGGGCACCGACTCTCGACCGCCGAGGTCGAGTCGGCGATCGTCTCGCACGAGCGCGTCGCCGAGTCCGCAGTCGTGGCGCAGAGCGACGAGGACACGGGCCAGGCGATCGTCGCGTTCGTAACGCTCGCCGGCGCGCAGGACGGCGATGACCAGACCGAGCAGGAGCTGCGCGACCACGTCGCGCATCGGATCGGCAAGCTCGCCCGACCCAAGCGCATCATCTGGGCCGACGACCTGCCCAAGACGCGCTCGGGCAAGATCATGCGTCGCCTGCTGCGCGACATCGCCGAGGGCCGCGAGCTGGGCGACGTCACGACGCTGCGCGATCCCGACGTGATGGCGCTGCTCAAGCAGAAGGTGGCCGCCCAGCAGGACGAGGACTAGGTGCTCCCCGGACTCCCCGCGCCGCTCCCCGGGGCCCCCGCACCGCTCGCCGACGCCATGCGCTGTGCGCCGACGACCCGCCGCTTCACCGGCGAGCCGGTCGAGCGTGCCGCGCTCCTGCGCGCGCTGGAGCTGGCGCGCTTCGCGCCCAGCGGCGGCAACCGCCAGCCCTGGCGCGTAATCGTCGTCGAGGATGCCGACCGGCGCGCCAGGCTGGCCGAGCTGTATCTGCCGCACTGGCGGGCCTACCTCGAGCGGACCGGCGCGGCGGCGCTGCTGCGCGAGGGCGGCTGTGCGGACGAGGACGCAAGCGAGCGCGGCGGCCGTGCGCGGGCTGTGGCCGCCGCCGACGCCTTCGCCCACAGCCTCGCCGAGATCCCGGTTCACCTGGTCGTCTGGGTGCAGACGAGCGCGCTGGCGATCGTCGACGCCGAGCTCGAGCGCCCCTCGATCAGCGGCGGCGCGTCGATCTACCCGTTCGTGCAGAACCTCCTGCTGGCGCTGCGCGCCGAGGGGCTCGGCGCGGCACTGACGACGCTCCTGCTGCCGGCCGAGCGCGAGGTGCGCGAGCTGCTGGAGGTTCCCGCCGAGCTGGCGCTGGCGGCGTTCATCGCGGTCGGCCACCGTGCGGGTCCCTGGCCGTCACGACTGAAACGCCGTCCGGTCGAGGAGTTCGCCTCGCTCGACCGCTGGGGCCAGTCGCTCGGCGCCGCCAGCTAGGTGGCCGCCGAGCGCGGCGGTGCGGCCACTCGGCTCAGTCGCGACGGCTAGACCTTGCGGTGCTCGGGCACCCAGCTGCCGTCGTCGGCTTGGCGGAAGTCCTGGAAGAGCCCGGGGGCCTCGGCGAACATCAGCCTGGCGACCTGGTCGAAGATCAGCCGCAGCTCCTCCTCCGCCCCCGCTGCGGTGCGCATCTCGATCACGTGGCGCAGCGTGCGCACGTTGGCCGTCCAGATGATGTCGGTGCTCAGCCCGATCGGAGCCAGGCGCCGCAGCGCCGAGGTGACCTCCTTCTTGACATGGAAGGGCACCCCTTCCGCGTCGATGCCCAGCTCCTTGGCGGCACTGACCTGCAGCTCCTCCAGCTGCTCGACGATCGCGACGACACGCTCGCGCAGCGGCTCGAGCACCGGCGGGATGCGGAAACCGATGTCCGTCAGGCGCACGTAGCGCAGGCTCTCCTGGCTGAACGCCGAGCCGGCGCGATGCCTGACGATCTCGTGCGTGGCCACGCGGCTCACGTTGCGCAGCGCCAGGGAGTAATTGGCGTGCTCGAGCACGCTGCCGTGCGCGCTGGCCAGGATGTTGGCGAAGTACTCACGCTGGTCCGTGCGAATGCGCGAGACGTTGGGGTTGAGGCCCGGCTCCCAGCTGCGATAGCAGGCGCGACCGGCGAACTCGACCAGCAGCTCGCCGCTGTTGGGGGTCCCGTCGGCCTCCTCGACGCGCCGGTCGAGCCAGCTCTCGCCGCCGACGTCGGTGAGGTAGGCGCGCATGCCGTCGAGGTCGACGGCGGGACGGGCGATCAGGTGGACGGTCGGGCTGGTCTCGTGCATCGCTGCGGTGGGCTCGGCTGCGGCGGGCTCGGGATGGTAGACGCCGCTCCGGCGTACCCTGCTCCGGCGAGCCCCCGCTCCGGCGAGCTCAGAGCAGGCCGACGAGCGCGTGTCCGGCGTCGCGCGCGAGGTCCAGCAGCGGTGAGGGGACGATCCCGAAGAAGATGCTCGCCGCCGCGAACAGCACGGCGACCGCCGTGACCTCCGGCGTCCGGGTCCACTGTCCGGCCAGCGCCCCGCTGGTCGCCGCGCCCGATGGGGCCAGCGCGCCGCCGAGCTCCGCATCGGCCTCGGGCGAGCCACCGGCGATCAGCGGATGGGCGCCCACCCGCTCGCCGGCGCGCCCGCCGCGCTCGATCGCCTCGGCGCGGGGCTGGGGTGCACCCTCCTCGCGCATCCACATCACAGCGACCACCCGCAGGTAGTAGCCGAGCGAGATCATCGAGCCGACCGCGATCACCACCCCCAGCCAGGCGTAGCCGCCGTTGACGGTGGCGCTGATCAGATAGAACTTGCCGATGAAGCCGGCGGTCGCGGGGATGCCGGCCAGCGACAGCATCGCGATCGTCATCGGCCAGGCCAGCAGCGGCCGCGTTGCCCCCAGCCCGGCCAGCGCGCGGATCTCGTCGCCGCGATCGGTCTCGCGCTCGCGGGCGATCACGACCGCGAAGGCGGCGAGGTTCATAGCCAGGTACGCCGCCAGGTAGAACGCGATCGCACGTACGCCGAGCTGGGTGGAGACGACCACGCCGGCGATCAGGTAGCCCGCCTGGGCGACGCCGGAGTAGGCGAGCATCCGCTTCAGCGAGGACTGCCCGAGCGCGCCGACGTTGCCGACGACGATCGTGATCGTTGCCAGTGCCGCCAGCGCGGGTCCCCAGCTGGCCTGGGTGTCGACGAGCGCGACGTCGAAGATGCGCACGAGGATCGCCAGCGCGGCCGCCTTGGTCGCGATCGCCATGAACGCCGTCATCGGCGTCGGAGCGCCCTCGTAGACATCCGGGGTCCACTGGTGAAACGGCGCGACCGAGGCCTTGAACGCGAGTCCGACGACGACCATGCCGACACCAGTCAGCAACATCGCGTTGCCGGCCAGGCCGGTTCCCAGCCCACCCTGCACCACCTGCTCGATCGCCGTGAAGTCGGTGGCGCCCGTCGCGCCGTAGACCAGCGCCAGGCCATAGAGCAGCGTTGCCGAGCCGACGGAGCCGACGACCAGGTATTTGAGGCCGGACTCCAGCGAGGTCGCGCGCCGCAGCTCGGTCGCGCACAGCACGTAGAGCGGGATCGACAGGAGCTCGAAGCCGATGAACAGCGTGATCAGGTTCTGCGCGCCGGCCAGCAGCGCCATGCCGGCGATCGAGGACAGCAGCATGCTGTGGTGCTCGCCCTCGCCGGCGACGCGCGGGGCAACATCGCGAAGCGAGAGGACCACGACGGCCAGGCCGGTCACGTAGAAGACGAGGTCGAACACCAGCGCGAGGTCGTCGACCGCGAGCGCGCCGGAGACGATCGCATGGTTGGCGTGCCACTGCCAGATCGTCAGGCCGATCGCCGCGCACAACGTCAGCGCCGACAGCGCTGGCACGGCCGTGCGCCGCGCCAGCGGAGCGCGCGCGAGCCCGACCAGCAGGACGACCATCGCGCCGCCAGCGAGCGCGAGGATCGGCGAGAGCGCCGCGAAGTCGACGTGCGGTCCCTTGACGGTCGCCAGCAGCACGCTCATCGCGCGGCCCCGATCTGCGCCGTGCTGGCCACCGGCGTGCTCGTCAGCGCCTGCGCCGTCCGCACGCTCGCGCCGACCGAGCTCTCGGCCCGCTCGAGCTCCAGCTGGGGATAGACGGCGAGGCCGAGGATGCAGGCGATCAGGGGCAGCACCACGACGCCGTCGGCGACCGTCAGCTCGCGCGAGTCGGCGCGGCTGCCAAGGCGGTTGTGCATCGCGCCGATGAACGCGCGCAGCATGTAGACGCTCGCCAGCACGACGCCGGTGAACGCCACGATCGCGAAGACCAGCTTGCTCTGGAAGACGCCCAGCAGGATCAACACCTCGCCGACGAAGTTCGACGAGCCGGGCATCGCCAGCGTGGCGAGTGCGACGATCAGGAAGACGGCCGCGAGCACGGGCGCGCGCAGCGCCAGGCCGCCCATGTCACGCAGGTCCTCGGAGCCGGTGCGCGCCACCAGCAGCGCGACGACGAAGAACAGCGCCGCGGTCACCAGGCCGTGGTTGACCATCTGCAGCAGCGACCCCTGCGCGCCGGTCTGACGCAGCGAGAAGATCCCCAACGTGATGAAGCCAAGCTGCGCGACGGACGAGTAGCCGATGATCAGCCGCGTGTTGGTCTGGGTGAAGGCCATCGCCGAGCCGTAGAGGATCGAGGCCAGCGCGATCAGCAGCAGCAGCGTCTGGAAGTGAACGCTGGCCGCCGGGAACAGCGGCAGCACGATGCGCAGGAAGCCATACGCGCCAACCTTCGACAGCACCCCTGAGAACACCGAGAGCACTGGCAGCGGCATCGCGCGGTAGCCGTCGGGCATCCAGCCGTGCAGCGGGAACGCCGGCATCTTCACCAAGAACGCGGCCGCGAACAGCAGGAAGATCCACTCCTGGTCCCCCCGCGCGAGCGGATGGGCGGCGAGATCGGACAGCGCGAAGGACAGCGCGCCACCGCTGGGCTGGGCGAGCACGCCGGTGGCGACCGCGCCGGCGAGCATCAGCAGCGAGCCGACGAACGTGTAGATCACGAGCTTGGTCGTCGCGGCGACGCGCCGGCGCCCACCCCATCCTCCGATGAGGAAGTAGAACGGGATCAGCATCAGATCGAAGAAGCCGACGAACAGCGCCAGATCCTGCGCACAGAAGGCGCCCAGCACGGCGCTCTGCGCGAGTGCGAGATGGAAGTAGAAGGTGCGCGGTCGCTCCCACTCGCGCAGGTTGGCCCAGATCAGGGCGACGCTGAACAGCAGCGCCGTCAGCAGCACGAGGAAGACGTTCAGGCCGTCGATGCCGAGCTTGTAGTGGATGCCCAGCTGGGCGATCCAGATCCGATCGAACGCGTACTGAAGCCCGTGCTGGCCGGAGTGAAAGCCGATCAGCAGGCCGATCGCGATGCCCAGCGCACCGCACGAGCCGATCAGCGTGACACGCCCGCTCAGGCCCCGCGGCGCGAGCGCGCCGAGCAGGCCGGCGGCGAGCGGCAGCCAGATCAGGACCGACAGGATCCAGTCGGAGCTCGCGTGCATCTCAGCGGGTGTTGGTGGGGAGGCTGGACATCGGCATCACGACGCGAAGATCAGGAAGTAGAGGAGCACGCCGGCGAGGCCGACGACGAGCAGCGCGGCGTAGGAGCGCAGCAGCCCGTTCTCGGACCCGCGCACGACCGCGGAGGCGGCGCGGATGACACCCGTCGTGCCGCCGACGAGCAGACCATCGACCACGATGCGCTCGAAGCTGCGCGCAAAGAAGCGCCCGGCCCAGGCCGCCGGTCGCACGAAGCCGAGGTCGAGCAGCTCGTCGAAGTACCACTTGTTGCTCGTCAGCTGATACAGCGGGGCCAAGCGCCGGCGCGCCTGTGTGGCGAGGCGCGGCTGGCGCACCCAGATCCGGTGGGCGATCCAGATGCCGGCGACGGCGATCACGGCGCCCACGATCAGCCCCACGACCAGCAGGCTGGTCGGCGCCTCGCGCGTATAGAGGCTCGAATCACCAAAGCTCGGCGCGAGGAAGTTGGAGATCACGGCGTCGATCTTGGGGATCTGGATCAGCCCGGCGAGCGTGGCAGCAAGCGCGAGCATCCCCATCGCAGCCTTCATTGGCAGCTCGCGCTCGGCGATGAAGTGACCGGCCCCCGGGAAGCCGACATCGGTGTCCTCTTGCTCGCCGGTGACCGGGTTGCGCGGCACATCGAGATGGCGCAGGTGACCGTGCTCGAGCTCGGCGGCCTCGGCACAGGGCGCGCCGAGAAAGGCGCGGAAGATCAGCCGGAAGGTGTAGATCGCGGTCAGCAGCGCCGCGATGTAGCCGACCACCCACAGCGCCCAGTGCCAGCCGCCGCGGTTGGCGATGAACAACAAGATGTCGTCCTTGGAGAAGTAGCCTGAGAACGGCGGCACCGCGGCGAGCGCCAGCCCGCCGATCACGAAGCAGGCGAAGGTGAACGGCAGCGAGCGGCGAAAGCCCGACATCGCGTCGAGGCTCTGATTGCCGGCCATCGCCGCGATCAGCGACCCGGCCGCCATGAACAGCAGTGCCTTGAAGAAGGCGTGCGTCATCAGGTGAAACATGCCGGCGGCATAAGCGCCGCTGGAGACGCCCATGATCATGTAGCCGATCTGTGACATCGTCGAGTAGGCGATGATCCGTTTGACGTCGGTGACGACCAGCGCGACCGTCGCGGCCATCAGCAGCGTCAAGCAGCCGATCACGGCGCCAACGTCGGCGGCCGCCGGCGCACGCTCGAAGAGCGGGTGCATGCGCGCGATCAGGTAGACGCCGGCGGTCACCATCGTCGCGGCGTGGATCAGCGCCGAGACGGGCGTCGGTCCCTCCATCGCGTCGGGCAGCCAGGTGTGCAGCGGGATCTGGGCCGACTTGGCGAATGCGCCGACGAGCAGCAGCACGCAGCCGGCGATCAGATCGCCGTCGTTGTGAGCGAAGGCGCTGTGGGTGTCGCGGAAGACGTGCAGGAAGTCGAGCGTGTGCGTGTGCTTGAAGATGAAGAAGGTCCCGAGCACCAGACCGACGTCGCCGACGACGTTGATCACGAAGGCCTTGATGCCGGCCCGCGTGGCGGTGTTGCGGCGGTACCAGAACGAGATCAGCAGGTAGGAGGCCGCGCCGACGAGCGCCCAGCCGATGATCAGCACGACGAAGTTGCCGCCGAGCACCAGCAGCAGCATCGAGAAGACGAAGAAGTTGAGGTACGCGAAGAAGCGCCGGTAGCCGCGGTCCTCGTGCATATAGGACACCGAGTAGAGATGGATCAGCATCGAGACGCCGGCGACGACGAGCACCATCAGGATCGAGAGCGGGTCGACGAGGAGCGAGAGCTTGGCGTCCACGCCGCTCGTCACCGCATAGCTCCAGCCCGTCGAGACGAGCTGACGATGGCTGGCGCCGCGCCCCTCGATGTCGACCAGAGCGGCGATGCCGGCGGCGAAGGAGACGGCGATCGCCAGCGTCCCCAACCAGCCCGCGCTGCGGCCCGGCAGCGCCCGCCAGCCGAGCGCGATCGCCAGCGTGCCCACCAGCGGCGCCGCCAGCGCGATCCAGGCGAAGGTCGTGGCGCTCATCCGCGCAGCTCCCGCAGCTCGTCGACGTCCAATGGCAGTCGCCGGCGGTAGATCGCCACGATCAGCCCCAGTCCCACGGTCACCTCGCAGGCGGCCACGACCATCACGATCAGCGCGAAGATCTGCCCGTCGCCGTTGCCCCACATGCGCGCGAACGCGACCAGCGCGAGGTTGCCGGCGTTGAGCATCAGCTCGAGGCACAGCAGGATCACGAGCGGGTCGCGGCGCACGAGCACGCCGGCGACGCCGATGCCGAAGACCAGCGCCGAGATGCCGAGGTACCAGCCGATCGCCATCGTCAGCGCGCCTCCAGCCCGAGCCGGCGGCGGGCTAGCACGACCGCGCCGACCGCCGCGACCAGCAGCAGGTAGGAGGCGACCTCGAAGGCCAGCAGGAAGCGCGTCAGGAAGAGCTGGCCGATCTGCGCCGGCGAGCCGAAGCCCGCGACGTAGGGAGCGCCGTGGCGCGCCACGCCGCGCAGCCCGGAGCCCAGCAGCGCGATCAGCAGCTCCGCGATCAGCGCCGCCGCGAAGATCGGCGCGAGCATTCGCAGCGCACCGCGCGCGGAGCCGAGCGGCTGATCGCGTCCGCCGATGTAGGCGACGACGAAGACGTAGAGCACCATCACCGCGCCGGCGTAGACGATCACCTGGGCGGCGGCGACGAATTGGGCCCGCAGCAGCAGGAACAGCGCCGCGAGGCAGATCAGGTGCCCGACGAGCGCGAGCACGTTGTAGAAGGGGTTGCGCAGCAGCACGACCCCCAGCGCGCCGGCGAGCGCGCCGAGTCCGGCGAGGAAGAAGATCGCCGCGGACATCGCTACTCGCCCCCCGGGACGGCGACGGACACCGCTACTCGCCCTCCGGGACGGCGACGGACATCGCTACTCGCCCTCCGCACGCAGCGGCGTGCGCTCCAGCGGCTCGGCGAGCAGCATCTCCTTGGTGAAGACGAGATCCTCGCGGTTGTAGTCCGAGAGCTCGTAGTCGTGGCCCATCGTGATCGCGTCGAAGGGGCAGGCGATCTCGCAGTAGCCGCAGAAGATGCAGCGCGACATGTTGATCTCATAGACCGCCGCGTAGCGCTCGCCAGCCGACACGCGCGCGTCCGGCTCGTTCTCGGCGGCGACCACGCGGATGCAGTCGGCCGGGCAGGCGGCCGCGCACAGCGAGCAGCCGACGCACTTCTCGAGCCCGGTGTCCTCGAAGCGATGGAGCTTGTGGCGGCCGCGAAAGCGCGGATAGACGGGGACCTTCTGCTCGGGATACTGGATCGTGAGCGGCCCCTCGATGATCCGCGCGAAGGTCGTGCGCAGGCCGCGCAGGGTCTCGCCGAAGGCGCGGTAGAGCCCGCCAGCCCCGCCGGGCTCCGGGCCGCGCTGGACCACGATCGCGTCCTCGCCGGGCTGCCAGGTCATGTCACCACCACCACGATCGCCGTCACCAACGCGTTCAGCGTCGCCAGCGGCAGCAGAACCTTCCAGCCCAGCGACATCAACTGGTCATAGCGCAGTCGCGGCAGCGTCGCGCGCACCCAGATGAAGACGAAGATGAAGACAAACATCTTCGCCAGCACCACGAAGGGATCCACCCAGCCGGGCGGGTGGATGCCGAACGGCAGCAGCCAGCCGCCGAGGAACATCGTCGTCGCGATCCCCGCGACCACGACGATGTTCATGTACTCGGCCATGTAGTACGACGCGAAGCGCGCGCCGCCGTACTCGGTGTTGTAGCCGCCGATGATCTCGGAGTCACCCTCGGGCAGATCGAACGGCGCGCGGTTGGTCTCGGCGAAGCTCGCGATCATGAAGATCAAAAAGCCGACGAACTGCGGGATCAGATACCAGAGGCCATAGCGGCTCTCGGCGTGGACGATCTGCGTCAGCGACAGGCTTCCGGCCATGATCACCACGCCGGCCAGCGAGAGCCCGAGCGACACCTCGTAGGAGATCAGCTGCGCCGCGGAGCGCATCGCGCCAAGGAACGAGTACTTGGACCCCGACGCCCAGCCGCCGAGCATCAGCCCGTAGAAGGCGATCGCGCTGAACGCGAACGCATAGAGGATCCCGATGTTGACGTCGAGGCCGTAGAGGCCGGTGCGGGTGCCGAAGATCCGCTGGACGTCGCCAAAGGGGATGATCGCCGCCGTCGCGACGGCGGCGAGGATCGAGATCACCGGCGCGACTGCGAACAGCAGCCCGATCGACGTCGAGGGCCGCGACTGCTCCTTGCCCAGCAGCTTGCCGATGTCGGCGAGCGGCTGCAGCAGCCCGAACGGGCCGACGCGGTTGGGGCCGTAACGGTTCTGGAAGCGACCGAGCAGCTTGCGCTCGCCGAGCAGCACGATCGGCACGATCTGCAGCACGATCGCGAAGATCACGATCGACTTGGCGATCTGCATCCACCACGGCTCGACGTAGTCGATCAGCGCGAGGCTCATCGGTGTCGACCCTCCGCGGGCGTTGCGTCGACGGCCAGCGTCATGCGGGCCGCACCTCGACCATCGTCGGGGACTCGCCGGTGAGCTCGTTGGCGGGCTCGCGCGCGGTCGCGTCCGCCAAAAACACCGTCCCGACTGGGGCGGCCGAGCGCAGCGCGGCGCGCGCCCGCACGCGCCCGCCGTCGGCCGAGACCTCGACGGGCGCGCCGTCGACGATCCCCAGTCGCTCGGCGTCGGCGGGCGAGAGCTCGAGCGCCTGCTCGGCGATCAGGAAATGAAGCGCCGGCGACGCCTCGACCTCCGGCGCGGCCCATAGCGGACGATGGACGCCCAGCCGCAGCGCGCCGTTGGGGCTCGCGGGCGCTCCCGGCAGCTCGAGCGCCACGCGCGCGAGCGCGGGCGCCTGGAGCGCCCGGGCGCTGTCGCGCTCCGGCCAGCGGATCCCCTGGCCGGCCAGTTGCTCGAGCGTCAGCCCCGCGTAGAAGGGCACCGCGTCGATCAGCGCGGCGGTCGCCATCGGCGCCGTCAGCACGCCCAGATCGTGGCCCAGGCGGCGCGCAAGCTCGGCGAGCACCTGCCAGGTGGGACGCACCTGCGCGGGATGCGCGATCGCCTGGCGCAGGCGCTGGATGCGTCCGTCGGGGTGCACGACCGTGCCCTCCTTCTCGGCGTAGGAGTCCACCGGGAAGACCACGGTCGCATGCTCGCGCAGCGTGTCGGTCAGCACCGCGGCGTGCGCGACGACCGTGGCGGCGCGCGCGAGCGCGCGCCGCCACAGGCGGCCGTCGCTGTAGCTGCGCACGGGGTCGACGTCGAGCAGCAGCAGCGCGGTCAGCTCGCCGTCGGCGAGCGCGCGTGCGGCGCGTGCGGCGCCGTAGCCGTCGAGCGGCGCCGGCGCCAGCCCGGCCAGCGCGTTGGGCAGCACGCCGGCCTCGCGCAGGCCGCGCCCGTTGGCGTGCGTCGGGATCTCGAGCAGTCCGGCGCCGGCGGTGTCGGCGAGCCCGAGGCGCGCCGCCAGGTTCAGCAGCGCCTGGGCGGCCTGGGCGGCGCGCGGGCCATGCGTCAGGCGCTCGCCCCAGACGATGACGATCTCCTCTCCGGCCTGCTCGACCAGGGCGACGAGGGCGGCGAGCGCGTCCGCCGTGCAGCCCGCCGCGGCCGCGTGGCGCGCGAGGTCGCGCTCGCCGCCCAGCCCGGCGTCGAGCGCCTGCAGCAGCGCCTCGCCGCCGCCCGGCGCGAAGCGCAGCGTCGTGGCGGCGACCGCGTCGAGCGTGCTCGACCGTGGTCCGGCGAGCGCCAGCTTGACGCTGTTGCGCCGGACCCCCTTGCGGATGCGCAGGTCGAGGATCGGGGCGTCGTCGACCGGCTCGCAGTCGATGACCAGCACGGCGTGCGCGTGCTCCAGGTCGCTGGCGCTGGCCTGCAGCGCTGGGTTGGCGAGCGCGCGCACGAGCTCCAAGGGCAGCTCGCCACCGGCGCGGCAGTCGAGGTGGGGAGATTCGAGCGCCTCGCGCAGCAGGCTTCCGAGCAGCAGGCCCTCCTCGTTGGTGGCGCCGCCGCCGGCGAGCGCCGCGACGCGGCCGCGCGCGCGAGCAAGCCCGCTCGCGGCGGCCTCGAGGGCGCGCTCCCAGGACACGGGCCGCAGCTCGCCGCCGTCGCGCAGCAGCGGCGCGGTGATGCGCTGCTCACTGTGGATCGACTGGTAGGCGAAGCGGCCCTTGTCGCACAGCCAGCCGTCGTCGACGGCCGGGTTGTCGCGCGCCAGCACGCGCAGGACGCGCTCGTCGCGGACGGTGAAGGTCACGTTGCACTGGGCCGGGCAGAGCGTGCAGATCGAGCCCCCGCCCTCGATCTCCCAGGGCCGGGCGCGGAAGCGGTAGGCCGTCGAGGTCAGCGCGCCGACCGGGCAGAGCTCGACGATGTTGCCCGCAAAAGGGCCGACGTAGGGATGCCCATCGAAGGTGCCGACGAAGGACTGGGCGCCGCGCTCGTGCAGCACCAGCTGGTAGTCCTCGGAGATCTCCTGCGAGTAGCGCACGCAGCGATAGCAGAGGATGCAGCGCTCGCGGTCGATCGCGACCAGGGGCGAGAGCTGCAGCGGCTTCTGGAAGTGGCGCTTGGGCTCGATGAAGCGGGAGGTCCCCGCGCCCCAGCCGAAGGTGATGTCCTGCAGCGGGCACTCCCCGCCCTTGTCGCAGACCGGACAGTCCAGCGGGTGGTTGATCAGCAGGAACTCGACGACGCCCTGCTGGGCCTCGCGCACGCGTGGGCTCTGGGTGTGGACGACCATCCCGTCCTTGACCGCGGTCGAGCAGGCCGTCTGCAGCTTGGGCATGCCCTCGATCTCCACCAGGCACATCCGGCAGGCGCCGACCGGAGGGCCGAGCTTGGGCTCGTAGCAGAAGTAGGGGATTTCGACGTCGCCGAGCTTGGCCGCGTCGACGAGCATCGCGTTCTCCGGTGCGCTGACCTCGCGGCCATCGACGCTGAAGGTGATCGTGCGCGGCGTGGGACGCGGCATCAGGCGGCCTCGCGCGCGCTCTCGATGCAGGTCAGGAACTCGTCCTTGAACTTGGCGATCATCGAGCCGATCGGCATCGCCATCGCGTCGCCGAGGACGCACAGGCAGTTGCCGATGATCCGCTCCTGCACCGAGGCCATGATCTCGATGTCCATCGGTGTGGCCTCGCCGGCCTGGATGCGCTCGAGCATTTTCACCGTCCAGTTGGTTCCCTCGCGGCAGGGGGTGCACTTGCCGCAGGACTCGTGGCGGTAGAAGCGCGCGACCTTGATCGCGACGTCGAGGATCGGCGTCGCGTCGTCGACCACGATGATCGCGCCGGAGCCGAGCATCGAGCCCGCCCGGGCGAGCGACTCGAAGTCGTAGGGAAGGTCCAGCTCGGCGGCGGTCAGCACGGGCGACGACGAGCCGCCCGGAAACCAGCACTTGACCGAGCGGCCGGGCGGCGGGCCGCCCGCGAGCCCGTAGATGATCTCCCGTGCCGGCGTGCCGAGCACGATTTCGTAGTTGCCGGGGCGCTGCACGTGGCCGGAGACCGAGACGACCTTGGTGCCGGTCGATGCGCCGGTGCCGATCTGCGCGTAGCGCTCGCCGCCCAGCTCGATCACGTGGGGCACCGTCATCAGCGTCTCGACGTTGTTGACCAGCGTCGGGCCGTTGTAGAGGCCCTGGATGGCGGGGAACGGCGGCTTGAGCCGCGGGTTGCCGCGCTTGCCCTCGAGCGAGTCCAGCAGCGCCGTCTCCTCGCCGCAGATGTAGGCGCCCGCGCCGCGATGCACGACCAGCGACGTCGTGTGCTCGGAGCCGAGGATCCGCTCGCCGATGTAGCCGGCGTCGCGAGCCTCCTGCACGGCGGCCTCGACGATGTCCGCCTGCAGCTCGTACTCGCCGCGGACGTAGATGAAGCAGCGGTTGGCGCTCGCCGCGTAGGCGGCGATCACGATGCCCTCGACGAGCGCATGCGGGTTCTTCTGCATCAGCTCGCGGTCCTTGAAGGTGCCGGGCTCGGACTCGTCGGCATTGCAGACGAGGTAGATGTCGGGAGCGCCCTTGGGCAGGAAGGAGACCTTCTTGCCCATCGCGAAGCCGGCGCCGCCACGGCCACGCAGGCCCGAGCGCTCGAGCTCGGCGAGCACCTCCTCGCGGCTCATCGCCAGCGCACGGCGCAGCGACTGGTAGCCGCCACGCCGCTCGTAGACGGCGAGCGTGCTCAGCCCCGGCTCGTCGATGTCCTTGAAGAGCAGCTTCATGTCGGGTCCAGCGACTCGGCCACCGGGCGGTGGCGCAGCTGCTTTGACTCGAGCACGGGGCGTCCGGCCTGGAGGTCGGCGACGATCCGCTGGCAGTCGGCGGGCTCGAGCGGGCCGATGTAGGTGCCGTCGACCGAGGCCATCGGCGCGATGTCGCAGGCGCCAAGGCATTCGAAGGCGCGCACGTTGATCGTCTCATCGCCCTCGGCCGCGGCCACCATCGCCGCATGCAGGCGGTCGGCGCCGCGCAGCGAGCAGGAGATGTTCGTGCAGACGTAGACCGCGTGGCGCCCGACCGGAAGGGTCTCGAGCATGTCGTAGAAGGTCGCGATCGACGTCGCGTACGCCGGCGTGACGCGCATCACGGCGGCGACCTGCTCGAGCGCCTGTGGCGAGCACCAGCCGTGCAGCCGCTGTGCCGCGCGCAGCGCCGGCAGGATCGCCGAGTGGCGATCGGGATAGCGGCCCATGCAGCGCTCGATCTCCGTGCGCAGCTCGGCGGGGACCGGCGTGGTCGCCAGGTCCGGGACCTCCTGGGGGTCCTTGCTGAGGTCGACGGACTCGTCCCAGCCGGGGACGCGTGAGCCGTGACTGAAGCGCTTGACCGGCGTGGCGCTCATCGCGCACCGCTCCCAATGCCGGCTGACCAGCCACCGGCGGTCGCGCATGATCCGCGGGCGGCCGTGCTCGGACCGCGACGGACGCTCATCGATCGATCCCTCCCAGGACGGGATCGAGCATCGCCAGCGTCGCGACCAGATCGGCGATGTACTCGCCGCGGACCATCGCCGGGAAGGCCTGCAGGTTGACGAAGCTGGGGTCGCGCATGTGCACGCGCGCCGGCTTGGCCGAGCCGTCTGAGCGCACGTAGCAGCCCAGCTCCCCGCGCGGCCCCTCGATCGGGTTGTAGTACTCGCCCGGCGGGACGCGAAAGCCCTCGGTCACGAGCTTGAAGTGGTGGATCAGCGCCTCCATCGAGGTGGCGAGCTCGTGGCGCGGCGGCAGCGCGATCTTGCGGTCAGGCGTGATGTACGGGCCCTCGGGCAGGCCGTCGAGTGCCTGGCCGATGATCTTGCAGGACTCGTAGATCTCGGCCAGCCGCACGCGATAGCGGTCGTAGTTGTCGCCGACCGTGCCGACCGGGACCTTGAAGTCGAACGGCTGATACGGCGAGTCGGGGGCCGCCTTGCGCAGGTCCCAGGGGTTGCCTGTCGCGCGCAGCAGCGGCCCGGTCACGCCATAGGCCAACAGCGTCTGCTCGTCGACGATGCCGACGTTCCTGAGCCGGCGCAGGACGATCTCGTTGCGGTCGAGGATCGCCGCGTACTGGTCTGCGCGTCCGGGCATCTGCTCGATGAAGCGCCGGACCTTGGCCGCGAAGCCGCTGGGGATGTCCTCGATCACGCCGCCGACCTGGATGTAGCGCGTGTGCATCCGCTGGCCGGTGCTCATCTCGAACAGGTCGAGGATCGCCTCGCGCTCGCGGAAGCAGTACCAGAACATCGAGATCGCGCCGAGGTCCAGCGCCGAGGTCCCGAGCCAGACCAGGTGCGACATGATCCGGTTGAGCTCGAGGTGGATGATCCGCAGGTAGGTGGCTCGCGCCGGGACCTCCAGGCCGAGCAGCCGCTCGACGGCGCCGCAGTAGGCCATCGCGTTGAAGAAGTACGCGAGGTAGTCCATCCGCTCGATGACGGGGATCGCCTTCCAGTAGGACTTGTCCTCGCAGGTCTTCTCGATGCCGGTGTGCACGTAGCCGATCAGCGGCAGCACGTCGCGGATCACCTCGCCCTCGAGCGAGACCAGTAGCCGCAGCACGCCATGGGTCGCCGGGTGATGGGGGCCCATGTTGAGCGTCAGGATGCGCGCCTCGGGCTCGCCGTCGTCGATCCCGCCAGCCTGCTCCGCAAGCTGCTCGCCGGCCTCCCCGGTCAGCGTGATGCTCTGCTCGCGGCGGCGGTAGTCGCTGAGCTGTGGCACCTAGTCCTCGTACCAGCGCGGCATCGCGCGCTCGTTGTGGGTGAAGAGGACCGGCTCGCCACCGATCGGGAAGTCGCGGCGCTGGGGATGGCCCTCGTAGTCCTCGGGCATGAGGATCCGGCGCAGGTCGGGATGACCCTCGAAGATGACCCCGAACATGTCGTAGACCTCGCGCTCCTGCGCGTCCGCGGTCGGGAAGAGCTCGACCACGGAGGGAACGGTGGGCTGCTCGACGCCGACGCGCAGCTTGACGGTCAGACGGTCGACGGCGGTCATGTCCAACAGCTCGTAGTGGACCCCGAGCCGTGGCTCGTCGGGCAGATAGTCGACCCCGTGCACGCTCGCCAGGAAGCGAAAGCCGCGCTGGCGCAGTGCCTCCAGAACCGCAGGCAGGCTCTCGGGAGAGATCTCGATGGTCGCCTTGTCGCGGAAGTGGACGGTCCCCACGACGGAGCCTGGATGAGCGTCGCGGAGTTCCTGGGCGAGCAGCTCGAGGCCGGTCGCGTCAGGCACCGGGAGGCTCCGGCGCACCGAACACGTTGACCGCGAACGGCGGGCTCTGGCGCTCGCTGTTGGCCGGCTCCGCGGGCTGCTGCACGATCTCCTCCGTGCCCCGGGCGCCGTAGCGCGTGCGCCAGCCGAGGTCGGGGTCACCCTGGATCTTGCGCTGGAGCTTGAGGATGCCGTGCATCAGCGCCTCGGGCCGGGGCGGGCAGCCGGGGACGTGAACGTCGACGGGCATGAACTTGTCGGCCGGCACGATCGCGTAGTTGTTGAAGACGCCCATCGACGATGAGCACGCGCCCATCGCGATCGTCCACTTGGGCTCGAGCATCTGGTCGTAGATGCGCCGCACGACCGGGGCCATCTTGATCGAGACTCGCCCCGAGAGGATCAGCAGGTCGGCCTGTCTGGGCGATGCGCGGAAGGCCTCGAAGCCAAAGCGCGCGACGTCCACGCGCGAGGCGACGATCGACATCATCTCGATCGCGCAGCAGGCGAGGCCGAAGGTCGCCGGGAAGATCGCGTTGGAGCGGGCCCAGTTGAGCGCGCGCTCGAGCGTCGTGGTCAGGACGCGCTGCTCGACGTAGCGCTCGAGCTCCTCGCCCTCGAGGTCCCCGCGCAGCAGCGCGCGGGCGCTCAGCTGCCGCGCGCGCAGGTCGCTCGTGCGGGCGTTGCCCGCGGGCAACGGGCCCGTGGACGTGTCGGCGATCACTTCCATTCCAGCGCCCCCCTGCGCCAGACGTACACAAAGGCGACCGCCAGCAGCACCACGAACGTCACCGTCTCCCAGAGCGCGAAGCTGCCGAATGCCCGCAGCTCCACCGCCACCGGGTAGAGGAAGATGACCTCGATGTCGAAGAGGATGAACAGCATCGCGATCAGGTAGAAGGAGATTCCGAAGCGGAACGTCTCGCGGAACTCCGACGGCATTCCGCTCTCATATGGGTCCTGCTTTGCCTTGATGGGCCGGCGCGGCCCGAGCACGGTGTTGACCGTCGCGAACAGCGCGCCGATCCCCGTCGCCAGGACGAGGAAGACGATCGCAGGCAGATAGGAGCGGATCACGGCCGTGTCAGGGATGGGGTCAGGCAGCTGGGGGGTCGATCAGGAGCGGGCGGCGCGGCGGGCCACGGCCAGGGGTGTGTGCGAGCCAATCACGGGGGTGAGACGGTTTGTATCACCAGCTTGTGGCACTTTGCTACTTAGTGCCAAAGAGCGCGAATGCAGGCCTTCCCCAGGTGGCCAGCTAGTGCGAAAGCGCGCAAATCGCCGATGACCGTGGACCGCCGCTGATGGACGGTCGCCGATGACGACCGTCCATCTCGTGGTCGGGTCCGCCGTCGTGCTCCTGTTCGCGGCCGCGGGC
Source organism: uncultured Solirubrobacterales bacterium (assembly GCA_963795555.1). Lineage (GTDB taxonomy): Bacteria > Actinomycetota > Thermoleophilia > Solirubrobacterales > Solirubrobacteraceae > CAWCHZ01. Next base: position 1,537,986 of record CAWCHZ010000002.1, on the reverse strand, counting down.
GCCTGGGGCGCATGGTGCTGGCGACGAGCACGCCCGAGCCCGGCGTTCTGGCGCTTGCTGCGTGCCGCCCAGCTCGTGCTGGGCGTACAGGTCGTGCTGGGGGGGATCCTGCTCGCGCTTGGCCACCGCGCCCACAGCCAGCTGCATTACCTCTATGGGCTGTTGCCGTTGGTCATCTCCCTGATCGCCGAGCAGCTGCGGATCTCTTCGGCGGAGGCCGTGCTGATCGATCGTGGGCACGCCAGCGCTCAGGAGGTCGGCGAGCTGCCGATCGAGCAGCAGCAGGCGATCGTCCGCGCGATCGTGCGCCGGGAGATCGGCGTGATGGCGCTCGCCGCGCTGGCGATCGTCGTGCTCGCGCTGCGCGCCGCCTCGACGTCGGGGAGCCTCTAGCCCGCCCTGCCGCCCGCCACTCAGCGCACGATCAGCACCCCGTATTCGCCGAGCACGTCGTAGTTATTCAGCGGGCAGAACAGCCGGTAGCTGCCGGGTGCCAGCCGCGCCAGCGACAGCGTCGCGCTCTGCCCCGGCTCGATCGTCGGCGTCTGCGCGAGCAGCACCCCCTGGTGACTGATCGCCAGGCGCTGCACCAGCGCGCCGTCGTTGCGCACGATGATCCGCAGCGCGCCAGCCGGGGCCACGACGCGCGCCGGTTGGAGGTGGAACTCGGTCAGCCGCGCGCTCAGCGCGTGGCCGCCCGCGGCCGACGCCGCGCCGCTCAGGGTCGTCGTTGCCGCTGTTCCGCAGCCCGCAATCGCCAGGCTGCATGCGGCGATCATCGCGGCGGGAAGGGCGCGGCCGGCAAGCATGGCCGGCGCGATTATCTCGTAGTATCCGCCGCTCGATGGCCCGGCTCGGGAAGCTTCTGTTCGTCCTGGCGACGCTCGGCGCGGTCGCGCTGGTGGCGACGGCCTGCGGATCGCATGGTGTGACGGTTTCGCAGTCGAGCTCGGACTACCGCGGGGCGGTGCTGTTCTCGACTCACTGCTCCGGTTGCCACACGCTGAGCGCGGCGGGCACCGAGGGATCGGCCAGCAGCGTCGGCAACCGGCTGCGCACCGAGGGGCCGAACCTCAACTTCCGCCACGAGACGGTGCAGACCGTGCTCTACGCGATCCGCAACGGCGGCTTCTCGGGAGCGATCATGCCCCAGAACGTCGTCGTCGGTCAGGATGCGCTGAAGATCGCGCAGTTCGTGGCGCACTATGCCGGCACCCAGGCGAAGCAGACCGCCTCGCCCTCCACGTCGCCGCCGAGCGGCTATTAGCGCGGGGATCGGCCTCCGGCCCGAGCCTCTTCCACAGGCGTGCTCGACATCAGGCTGATCCGCCGCGAGCCCGAAGCGGTTCGCGCGGCGCTCGCGCGGCGTGGAGGGGACGGCGAGGTCGACCGTGTTCTCGAGCTGGATGAGCGCCTGCGGGAGCTGCTGCCGCAGCTCGAGCAGCTGCGCGCCCAGCGCAACGAGGCATCGGACGAGATCGCCGCCGCCAAGCGAGCCGGCGCCCACGCCGACCAGCGGATCAGCGAGCTGCGCGAGCTTGCCGCGCGCGAGCGCGAGCTCTCCGAGCGGGCCGGCCGGCTCGAGCTCGAGCGCAACGCCGCGCTCGCCGCGCTGCCCAACCTGCCGGCGCCGGGGGCGCCGCAGGAAGAGACGGTGCTGCGCGAGGTCGGCCAGGACGCGCGGACCGGTCGTGACCACCTCGAGCTCGCCGGCGCGATGATCGACATGGAGGCAGCGGCGCGCGTGTCCGGGTCGCGCTTCGCCTACCTCAAGGGCGATCTCGTGCTCGTGGAGCTCGCGCTCGTGCGCTACGCGATCGAGACGCTGCGCACCCATGGATTCGAGCCGGTGATTCCGCCCGTGCTGGTGCGCGAGGACGCGCTGTTCGGAACGGGCTTCCTGCCCGACACCGAGCAGCAGCTCTACCGCCTGGCCGACGACGAGCTCTATCTCGTCGGTACCTCGGAGGTGCCACTCGCCTCGCTGCACGCCGGTGAGCTGATCGACGCCGAGCGCCTGCCGTTGCGCTACGCGGGCTTCTCGACCTGCTTTCGCCGCGAGGCGGGCGCGGCCGGTCGCGACACGCGCGGGATCTTTCGCGTGCACCAGTTCGACAAGGTCGAGATGTTCTCGTTCGTGGCCCCGGATGCCTCGGCGGAGGAGCACGAGCGCATCCTCGCCATCGAAGAGCAGCTGCTCAGCGAGCTCGAGCTGCCCTATCGCGTGGTCGACATCGCCATCGCGGACCTCGGCTCCTCGGCCGCCAGGAAGTACGACTGCGAGGTCTGGCTGCCTGGGCAGCGGCGCTACCGCGAGCTGACCTCCTGCTCCAACACGACCGACTACCAGGCGCGCCGCCTGCGCATTCGCCAGCGCCCGGCCGATGGGCGCCCGACGGAGGTCCACACGCTCAACGGCACCGCCGTTGCGGTTGGGCGCACGATCATCGCGCTGCTCGAGAACGGCCAGCGCGACGACGGGACGGTGCAGCTGCCCGCCAGGCTGGTCGAGCTCGGGGCGCCCCCCACGCTGGCGGCGGCCGGATAGGCGCAGCGGGGATCGGGTCCGCTGCGCCGGACCCGATCCAAGCCGATCCTGGCCGGTCAGCGAGTGGACGACAGGCGGTCTCGCGACCGCTTGGCCATGATCTCGGCGACGCGCTTGGCGATGCGCCGCTGCGCGAGCCGAGGAATCGTGCCCGCGAGCGCAGAGCGCCCGGACCGAGCAAGCTCCCCGACCGACCGGAGGCTGAGGAGCTCCTGGGTGTCGGTCACCGGCTCCAGCGGCCCGCGACAGACAGAACAATGGCGCTCAGCTGATTGCCCCGGCACGATGTAGCGCTTGACCCCGCAGGTCGAGCACTTCAGATACGGCACTGCGGCTCCTCTCGGGGTGGACCCTCTGGGGATGGGAACCGAGCGGTAAGCCTACCACCGGGGGCGTGGCGTGGGCGGCGCGGACGAGCGGACGTTGATTACGGCGTCGGCGGTGAACCAATCGGGCGCGTGGCGCGCAAATGTCGGCGCGCGGTCATCCGTTGGACCCTGCCGTGCGCATCCTCTACAGTCGATGTCCACATAGACCGCGAGCCGTGTGCGCCGACCAGCTGTCCGGGCCTCGCGGTGGAGGAGAAAGGGAGCTTCACGATGACCGGCGGACTGCTCAGCCCCACCCACCTGGCGATCGTCTTGATCGTTGCCCTGCTGGTGCTCGGCCCCAAGCGGCTGCCCAGCACCGCCCGCTCGATCGGACACGGCCTGCGCGAGTTCAAGGATGCGATCTCGGGCGAGAGCGGAGGCGCCGGCGACGTCCCAGCCGGTCCTGGCGAGGAGCTGAGCGTCGCGACTGCGTCGGTCCCCGGCACGCAGGTCGCGACCGCCCCGGTCGTCAGCGCCCAGGTCGCGAGCCCGCCGGTCGCCGGCACGCAGGTCGCGGCCGCGCACCAGCCCGAGCCGACGGATCAGCTGCTGGGCTAGACGTCAGGCGCGCGGAGGCCGCGCCGGGCCACTCCACGGTCCGCGACGCTGCTGGCGGCGGGAAGCAGTCGCGGGGCTCCGCGGCACCGGCTTTGCCCGCTTGTCGCGCTGCGCTACAGGTGGCGCGGCGGCTGCGGAAGGGTCGGGCGAGGGATAGCACCAGGCGGTCCACATGCCGGCTCCGGCCGTGTCCGACGGCGCGATCGCACCGACCCGCGACCAGAACCCCTCGCGCGGACGCGCCGACTTCGAGCGTACGGGATTGGGGGCCATCACCGGACAGCATCGGCACCGCGTCGTCCCGCTTGAGTTTCCGAGCGCCGGCTCGTCAGTCGATCGACGGATGTGCGCGCTGCCCGTGGTCACTCGAGCCACGAGCGGCCTGCTGGGCCCGGTTCGATCGAGACGGAGGGGGAGGGATTCGAACCCCCGGACCGGATCTCCCGGTCTGCGGTTTTCAAGACCGCCGCATTCGACCACTCTGCCACCCCTCCAGGGCTGCGGTCACGATGCTAGAGATCCGTCGGCATGCCGGCCGGACAGCGCCGGCGGTGGGTGGCGGCTGTACGGGCTCGGGAGTCTCGGCCCGGCCCCGCCTGCCCGCGCGGTTATCTAGACTGGATGGCTTCCTCGGGAGAGGTGGCCGAGTGGCTGAAGGCACTCGCCTGCTAAGCGAGTATGGGGTTCACGCTCCATCGCGGGTTCGAATCCCGCCCTCTCCGCTGAAGGGCGCGCCGTCAGGGGCTGGCAGCGCCCGACGGCTACAATCGCTGATTCTGCGCCCGTAGCTCAGCTGGATAGAGCGTCGGTCTACGGAACCGAAGGTCGGGAGTTCGAATCTCTCCGGGCGCGCTGGGAAACCCCCGCAATACGGGACTTTTTCTTGTGCGACGGTCGTTGAATGTCGCCGTTGGCCCAGAGAGAGAGCTTCAGGCAGGGAGGGGACAGCACAGCGGCCTCTGACGACGATCCCGGGCTGCCAGACCACGCCTCCGGGTCCCGAGCAGCGCCTCAGGAGAACGGCTCGCCGATGCCCTCGTCAAGCAGCTGAAGGTACTCGTCGTACACGTAGAGTCGACCGCGTTGGCGGCCGGTGACCTCCTTCAGGATGCCGGCATCCTGAAGTCGTCCGACAGCCTTGTAGGCGGTCGGCTCGCTGAGCTCGAGCGCAGCTGCGACGCGCGGCACGCTCGTGAGGATGTGGCCGACAACGTGCTCGTAGATGCGCAGCGCGCTCGACGCGCCTCGCCCGAGCCCGTGGAGCCTGCGGCGGTCACATTCGAGCAGGCCGACGATCCGAGTCGTGGTCGCTGTGGCGGAGTCGGCGACCTCGATGACCCCCGCGAGGAAGAACTCAAGCCACTGCTCCCAGGCGCCGTCCGTGCGCACGGCCTGCAGGCGATCGTAGTACGCCTCGCGCTGGTGCTTGAGGTAGAGGCTGAGGTAGAGCAACGGACGCGCGAGAACCCCCTGCGAGCAGAGCAGGAGCGCGATCAGCAGACGCCCGACTCGTCCGTTGCCGTCGAGGAAGGGGTGGATCGTCTCAAACTGAGCGTGGGCCAGCGCGGCCTTGATGAGGATCGGCGTCTCGACAGGATCGTCGTGGAGAAATAGCTCGAGCGCGCCCATCGCCGGCAGGACCTCGTGTGGCGGCGGTGGGACAAAGGCCGCGTTGCCCGGTCGTGTGCCGCCGATCCAGTTCTGGGTCGTGCGGAATTGGCCTGGCGCCTTGTCAGCGCCACGAGTCCCGTCCAACAGCCGGGCGTGCACCTCGCGCAGCAGCCGAAGGCTGAGCGGCAGCTCGTTGCGCCGGATGCGGCCGAGCCCGTGATCCATCGCGGCGATGTAGTTGAACGTCTCCCGCACATCGTGTTCGGGCACGCCCGGCATGGCATCGTTCTCGAAGAGCAGCAGGTCGGATAGCGAGGACTGAGTTCCCTCGATCTGCGAGGAGAGCACAGCCTCCTTGCGGATGTAGGCGTAGAGGAACTGATCAGGATCGGGCAGCAACAGCGTGACGCCATCCAGGCGGCCCAGCGTCTGGTTGGCGCGGTCCAGCAGTGCCTGAGTGTGCGGCGTGATCTCAAGCGGCGGATCCGGCGGCAGCGGGCGCGGCAGGAACGTGGCATAGGGCTCGGGGCCGGCGTTGGCCGAGACAAACGTGCCAGCGCGTTGAGATCTGGAAGACGAGGGGGGGTGGGCCATCGCTACTGTCGCAACCGTTAGCAGAGCCATAGCTTACTAAATGTAAAGGCCGGAACCTTTAGTAAGGGCCGGGCTAACACAAGCTTCCGTTAGCTGCCGCCTAACGGTCACGCGCTGCGCTTCGACGCCGACGGCGAGCTGATCGGCGGGACCGCGATCGACGCCAAGCGACTGCTGCAGCGCGACGGCAAGCTGACGACCACCCTGCCGAGCGCGTCGAGGTCAGCCAAGGCGCGTTTGCCGAGGTCTTAGGCCCGGCTCAGCGGCTGGCCGAGCGTCTGGCCCGCTGGGCTTCGACCTGGCGCGCCCGATCCGTAGTCGCCCCCCGGCCTGCCTAGTAACCGCGCCGGATGCGTCGAGCCTGACCAGGCTCGACGCTGAAGCAAGCGTATCGGTTGGCAATGGAGGGATCTGCGATGAAGATCGAGTATCTGCACGCCTCGAAGTACGGCAATGGAGCGCGAGTCGCCGAGGAGTTCCAGTTCCAGCGGCGGATGGCTGGCAGGGGCGTTGGCGTGGAGGTTCATCACATCCGCGACGTCAGGCCGAGCGAGCTGGCGCCGGCGGATCTGTACCTCTTCAGCTCACCGGCCGGATTGGCAGCCGATCCGCCGCGTGCGCCGCTTCCTTAAGCAGGTCGAGCTGCCCGCCGGGGCGATGTCTCATCCCACCAAGCCAATCCGGGTCCGGGCGCTTATTCCCGCTCGTCCAGCACGAAGGCGACGTCATCGACATAGCAGTAGGACCACAGCTCGCCCGGCTCGACCGAGGTGACGATCGGGTGGCCGCTCCGGCGAGCGTGCGCGGTCGCGTGGCGGTTGGGTGAGGAGTCGCAGCAGCCGACGTGCCCGCAGCTGCGACAGACGCGCAGATGGACCCAGCGACCGCCGATCGCCAGACAGTCCTCGCAGCCGTCGACCTGCTCCGGTCGCTCGACGAGAACCTGCTCGAGGTGTGCGCACGTGGCCATCAGACCTCCCCCGTTGGCGACCTGGCGGCGCCGGCTCGCCGCACCAGGCACATTGACAAGCCTGTCAAGCCGTCGCGGGCGCGATACTTGCTCGTGTCGATGGCCTTCGTCCCGCCCGCTCGCCATCTGCTGCGCGCCAAGGACCGCGCGGACGCGCGCTATTTCGAGTCACTTGGGGTCGAGGATCTGGCCCGCGCGGCCGGCCTGTCGCGGGCGCACTTCAGTCGCGAGTTTCGTCGCGCGTTCGGCGAGTCGCCCCACGCCTACCTGCTCACCCGCCGACTTGAGCGCGCGGCGGCGCTGCTGCGGACCACCGACCGCTCCGTGACGGAGATCTGCCTGTCGGTGGGGCTGTCGAGCGTCGGCTCGTTCACGACCAGCTTCAGCCGGACCTACGGCACCTCTCCAACCGCCTACCGCGCGGCATACCCGCCGGCTCCGGAGCGGGCGCTGGTCCCGGGCTGCGTCGTGCGCGCGTTCGGGCGCCCACAACACCGCACGTTTCGAGAAGACAACGGCGCCGCCCCAAATTAGTGTGGGGGGCCACCTTCCACTTCAAGCAGGAGGAGCCTCCCATGTACAGGATTTCCACCGTGCAGGTCTGGGTGCACGATCAGGACGAGGCGCTCGACTTCTACACACGCAAGCTGGGCATGGAGGTTCGCGCGGACGTCACGTTGCCGGAGATGGGCGACTTCCGCTGGCTCACCGTCGGGCCCGTCGGCCAGCCGGACGTGGCGATCGTCCTGATGGCGATCCCCGGCCCGCCGGTGATGGACGAGGCGACGGCCGAGGAGGTTCGCAGCCTGATGTCCAAGGGCTTCGCCGGGACCATCTTCCTGACGACCGACGACTGCCAGGCTTCCTACGAGGAGCTCAAGGGACGCGGCGTCGAGTTCGTCGAGCAGCCCGAGGAGCGCCCGTACGGCATCGACTCCTCGTTCCGCGACCCGTCGGGCAACAACATCCGCCTGACCGAGGTCAAGGAGATCGCGGCCGTTTGAGACCGGGGCGCCGGGCCCAGGCTCGCCTGGGGCCGGCGGCCGCGCGGCGACACCCCAGCGCCCCAGCTCCGCGACGCCCAGCGTCTCAGCGCAGGTCGTCGATCACGTAGGCGTCGGGGCGGCAGTAGCCCAGCTCGTTGGGGCGCTGCATGACGACGCCCTGCATGCGCGTGCGGTAACCGAGCCCGAGCATCCGCCGATAGGCATCGTGGCGCGCCACGTTGACCCCGGCGATGAGCTCGACCAGCCCCCGCTCGGCCGCGAGCTGCTCGCAGGCGTCGAGCAGCTTCACGAAGCGCTCGCCGGCGCGCGGCCCGGGACGCGCCGCGCCGAACTTCACGTAGCAGGTTGCCGTCCCGGCCTCGCCGGCGCCACAGTGGCAGACGGCAAAGCCGACGATCTCGGCTTCCTCGCGCAGCAGCACGGTATCGCCGAGCGCCAGCGCGTCGGTGGCCTGGATCTCCGTCGTCGCGTCGAGCCCGGCGAAGATCGCGTCGGTCAGCTCGTGGCAGCCGCGCAGAGCCGCCGCACGTTCCTCGGCGGGGACCTCGGAGAAGCGCGCGACAGCTCCGGCGCCAGCGCGCCGCTCCCCACCGGCACGGCCACGCTGATCCGTGGTGGGATCGCCGGTCGCGACTGCCTTGGCCATCACCGCCGTCAGGTATTGCGGCCAGAAGCCGAAGCGCTGGTAGAGCGCGACGTGCTTGGCGCTCTGAGCGAAGGTGAACAGTCCCGCGAGGTGCACTCCCCACGAGTCGAGCAGCTCGATCGTCGGCTCCAGCAGGCGTCCGGCGATGCCGCGGTCCCAGAGGTCGGGCCGCACGGTCAGGGGGCCGAAGGAGCCGAAGCTGCCCCAGCGAGTGGCGAAGCTCGAGCCGACGAGCTCGTCGCCCAGCACGGCCGCGAAGGCACGCGTGGGATCGGCGGCAAAGCGCGAGCGCACGTAGTCGACCTCGCCGAAGAACCGCTCCGGATCGGGCGCGCCGAGGAAGGTCCCGAAGGCGACGCGCATGACGTGATCGGCCGCATCGAGATCCGCCTCGGCCAGCGGCCGGATCGCCACGTCGAGCCGTCCGCTCGTCGAGGTCTGTGCCTTGTCGCTCACTTGCGTCATCCGAGCTTGCTACAGGGTAGGAGCGTGAGCCTATCGGGCGCTCATCGACCACATCTGGCCGCGTGGCGTCTCCCGCGAGCGGTCGTGCTCGCCGAGCTGCTGCGGGAGGTTGATCGACACGGACTCCGGTGGGGGGCTGAGGCCCGATCGGCTCGTCCAGGCGCCGCCCGCCGAGGGCGCGCTCAGCCCGGCTCCACGAGCTCGAGCAGATCGCCGGACACCAGCGTCAGCGCGGGATCGGCCTCGACCGGCTGGCCGTTGAGGCGAAGCTCGGGCGGCCGTTGCCAGCCGGCTGCAGCGGGCGCACCCTGCCAGCCGGCCACATTGGGCGGAGGCTGCCAGCCGAGTGCCTCGGCCAGCGTCGCTGCGTGCACCGCCCGCTCGCGCTCCCCGCACACAAGTCGCACCAGCGGCGGCAGCTCGCGCGCCCGCTCGTAGTCCGCGCGCGTGTTCAGGTTGACCAGCGACCGCAGCTCCGGATCCGCTTCGGCCAGTGCCTCATCCGCCAGCAGCCAGGCGCGATCGAGTCGCCGAGCGCGGACGCGGTCGAGCAGCAGGCCGAGTCGGCGCTGGTCGCGGTCCAGCAGCTCCCGCGCGACCGCCGCGACCTCGGGGCGGTAGGCGCCCGCCAGCGGATGGTCGCGTCCGCCCAGCGACGGGACGGCGACCGCTACGCCGGGCGCCAGCGCCTCGATCACGCGGCGGACGAGCGCCGGCTGCAGCAACGGAACGTCGCAGGCCGAGACGTAGGCGACATCGGCGGCGCCGGCGATGGCAGCGAGCCCCGTTGCGATGCCCTGGAGAGGGCCGCGTCCCGGCTGCTCGTCGTCGCAGACCTCGACAGTGGCCGGCAGGGCTGGCAGTGGCTGGCCGGCGGCGCGAACCACGAGCAGCGGCCCATCGATCACCCGCGCCACGATCTCGCAGACGCGGCGCAGCAGCGTCGATCCGTGCCATTCGAGCGAGGCCTTGTCGGCTTCCATACGACTCGAGCGACCGCCGGCGAGCACGATTCCGCCCACCCGGTTGCGCTCCGTCGTCTCGGCCACGCCCGCCGCGCCCACGGCGCGATCGTAGAGCGCACGCCGATCGCCCGTCACGAACGGCCACCGCCCCAGCTAGGCTGCTGTTGCTCGGCGGCTGGCACGGCAAACTGCGCCACCCCCGTCTGGCGTAGCGATGATCTTCCGCCAGATCACCCACGAGGACCTCGGCTGCGCGTCGTACTTGGTCGGCGACGCCGCGGCACACGTCGCCGCGGTGATCGACCCGCGCCTGGCGATCGAGGGGTACCTCGAGCTCGCCGACTACCTGGAAGTGCGGATCGAGCACGTGCTGGAGACCCACAACCACGCCGATCACGTCTCCGGCCACGGGCGCCTGGCCGCCGCCGGCGCGACCATCCACGTCCACCGGCTCGCCAACGTCGACTACCCCCACGAGCCGATCGAGGACGGCTGGTCCCTGACGCTCGGATCGGTCCGGATCGAGGCGCTGCACACGCCTGGCCATCGGCCCGAGCACACGGCGTTCCTGCTCGCCGACGAGGCGCGCGGACCGGAGCCCTGGGCGGTGCTGACCGGCGACAGCCTGTTCGTCGGCGATGTCGCGCGACCCGATCTCGCGATCGAGCGCGAGCAGGGTGCACGGGAGATCTTCCACAGCCTCCACGCGCGGCTGCTGACGTTGCCCGCTCAGACGGAGGTCTGGCCCGCCCATCTCGGCGGCTCGCTCTGCGGCGGACCGGGGATGGACCTCAAGATCTGCTCCACGATCGCCTACGAGCAGCGCTACAACGATCTCCTTCGCGAGCACGACGAGGACGCCTTCGCGAGCAGGCTGATCTCCGGCCTGGGTCCCCAGCCGCCGAACTTCAAGCGCATCGTCGAGCTCAATCGCCGGCCGTTCCGCGCCGCGGAGGCGACCCCGCCCTCGCTGCCCGCGCACGACGTCCAGCGCGAGCGCGCGGCCGGTGCGACGGTCGTCGACGTGCGCTCGGACTCCAGCTATGACCAGGGCCACGTCCCCTGCTCGCTCTGCCTGCCGATCGCGCACGCCGGCTTTGGCACCAAGCTCGCATGGCTCGCCGCGCCCGATCGACCGCTTGTGCTCGTCGGTCGCGACGAGCAGCATGCGCTCGAGGGTGTCGAGCTCGCCGCCGCCGTGGGAATCTTCAACATTGCGGGCGTGCTTGCTGGCGGAGTCGAGAGCTGGATGCGCGAGGGGCATGCGCTCAGGCGGATCAGGCCCATCACGGTCGCCGAGCTGCACGAGCACTGGCACGCCGGTGCCGGCGCGCAGATCCTCGACGTGCGCGAGCGTGCCGAATGGGACGCGGGGCACATTCCCGGCTCTGTGGGGGTCCCCTACCACGATGTCGAGCGCTGGCCCGACCAACTGGACGCGGAGCGGCCGCTTGCCGTGATCTGCTCCTCGGGGCAGCGCAGCGCGGCGGCGCTCGGAGCTCTCGAGCGGCTCGGCGCGGAGACGCTGCTGCACGTCGTGGACGGCGGCGTCGAGACCTGGGAGCAGCTGGGCTACCCGATCGAGGCGAGTCGGTGAGCAGCGCTCCGACTGCCAGCGCGCGGCCGGCGGTGCCCGATCGCCTGCCGGCTGGGTCCGGGCGCCCGGCGCGATCGCGCGCGCGGCGCGCGATCGCGCCACTGCTGGAGACCCCCTCGACGATCCCCGCGCTGGCGGCGATCGCGGTCTTCTTGGTCTGGGCCGGCAAGCAGGCCGGCTACGTGACGACCACCTGGTATCCGGGCGCGATCCTGCTGGTGGGCCTGCTGGTCGTGGCCGCGCTGGCCGCCCCGCGCGGTTGGACGCGGGCGGTGCCGCGGCTGGTCTGGATTGCCTGGGCCGCGTTGCTCGCCTACACCGCATGGAGCTTCATCACGATCGCCTGGGCCGGAGATCGCGGGGACGCCTGGGATGGCGCCAACCGGACGCTGCTCTACGCGGTCGTCTTCGCATTGTTCGCGCTCTGGCGTCACCGGCGCCTGTCGGCTGGCCTGGTGCTTGGAGCCTGGACGCTGGGGGTCAGCGCGATCGGGATCTATTTCCTCTGGCGTCTGCGCAGCGGCGGCGGTGTCAGCGCCGCATTCGACGCCGACCGGCTGGCGGCGCCGTCCGGCTACCCGAACGCCGACGCGGCGCTCTGGCTGATGGCCTTCTGGCCGGCGCTCGCGCTGGCCGCGCGACGCGAGGTCCCGTGGGCGCTGCGCGGGCTGTTCGCGGGCACCGCGCTCGTGCTGCTCGATCTCTGCCTGCTGTGCCAGAGCCGCGGGGCGCTCTACAGCGCGCCGATCGTGCTGGCGCTGTTCTTCATCTTCGTCCCCGGTCGCCCACGTGCCTTCCTCACCGCCGTCGCGATCGCGGTGGGGGCGGCGCTGACGATGCCGGCGATCCTCCATGCTCAGGCGCGGATCCGGGACGGGGTGTCGCCCGCGCATGCGATCCCACCGGCGATCGGGCCGGTGCTGCTCGTCGCGCTCGCGCTCGCCGTCGCCCTCGCCGCCGTGGGCCTGCTCGAGCGCCTGCGGCCGTTGTCGCCGGCGCTGGCGTTGCGTGTGCGCCGCGTGGTCGGCGCCTGCGGGCTGGCATGCGCCGCGGGCATCGTCGTCGTCGGGCTGATCGCGGCCGGCAACCCGGCCCACCGCGTCAGCTCCGCGTGGGCCTCGTTCAAGCGCGGCTACTCCTACGCGCCCACCGCGCTGCATTCGAGTCGCCTCACGTTCGGGCTGGGATCCAACCGCTACGACTTCTACCGGGTGGCGTTGAAGCGATTCGAGGCCCATCCGCTCGTCGGCATCGGTGCCGACAACTACGCCCAGGACTACCTGGCGCTCGGGCGCTCGAGCGAGACGCCCCACTATCCGCACTCGTTGGAGCTGCGAACGCTCACCGACACCGGCGTGATCGGCGCGCTGCTGCTGTTCGGCGCGTTCGGCGCGGCCGTCTGGGCCGCCGGCCGCAGGCTGCGCCGCGGCGACATGATGGCGCGCGTGCTTGCCGGCTCGTGCCTGATGGTCTTTGGCTACTGGGCGATCCATGGCAGCATCGACTGGTTCTGGGAGTTCCCCGGTCTGGGCGCGCCGGCGTTCGCGATGCTCGGCCTGGCGTGCGCGCTGCCCGACCCCCGGCGGGGCGCTGCCGGCGCCGCCGTCGCCGACCCCGCGAGCCATGCGGTCTCAGGGACCACGTCGGACGTCGGGAGCGCGCCGGGCGCCACCCGCCCCGCGCCGTCGCGGCGCCACGCCGCGGCGCTGGCCGGCACGTTCGCCGCGACGCTCGTCGCCGGCGCCGCCCTGATCTCGCTCGCGCTGCCGTGGATCGCGGAGCTGGACGTCTCCAGCGCGCTGGCGAGCTGGCGCACGAGCCCCGCGGCGGCCTATCGCTCGCTGGAGCGTGCGGCGTCGCTGAACCGCCTCAGCGACCGCGCTTACCTCGTCGCCGGCACGATCGCGCTGCGCCGCGGCGAGCTGGGTCGGGCCGAAAATGCGTTCAGCGCCGCGCTCGCGCGCACTCCACGGGAGGCCTACGCGGCGCTCGAGCTGGGCGCGATCGAGTCCAACCTGAAGCGGCCGGCGCTGGCGCGCGCGTTGCTGGAGCGGGCCGACCAGCTCTCTCCGCGCGATCCCTTCACGCAGGCGGCGCTGGCGGAGATCCGAGCCCACAGGCGGATCGACATCGGGCGCCTCAACGACGCGATCCTGACGCACGCGCGCTCGCTGCATTGAGCCACCCAGGAATCTCGAAGATCGCCAATCCGCCGATGGTCTCGCTACCGTTCCGGTTCGCTGTCGGGAGCGTCGTGAGCCCCTGCACCATGCCTGGCCGAATGTTCTAAGGTTCGGGCTCGACTTGGTGCTTCATGCCGGGTTTAATGACGATCCACAGCACGGATCAGGCAGTTGGATCCGGCAGTCCGGATTCAGGTAACCAAACGACGACAGGACCCGGCGCCGCGTAGCGGTCGACCGCACCAAACATGGAGGAATGGTGGTTGGGTCCACCGCCGGCAATTCCTCCACACGGGATCTGGGGCCGGATGCCCCGCGGACGAAAGGAAGACCAGATGAGGCCAAAGACTCGCCTCTCTCTCGTGCTTTGTGCGGGGCTGCTGATGCTCGCGCTGGCACCCGCGGCTGCCTTCGCATCGCAGTCGCTGCAGGGAGGCTACAACAACAACGCCGGCAATCTTGCGGTGCAGGTGGGATCGGGCAACCAGGGCCCGCCGACGGCTGGCCCGACGGCGACCAAGAGCGGCTCGCTGCCGTTCACCGGTCAGGATCTGACCTACATCCTGGCGACCGCGGGCGGGCTGCTCGTGATGGGCTTCGGCCTGCGCACGCTGACCCGGCGCGGGCGGTCGGGCGCCTAGGCGCCAGGCCGACGCCGAGGCGACTCGAGGCAAGGATGGCCTCGTGCACGGAGCTCGGGTCCAGCTAACAGCAGAGCACCCGCCGGCCCGCCGCGGTAGCTCACCAGATCCCGGTTGTCTTGAGCCCGGGGCGGAGCGCTTCAACGCTCCGCCCCGCGGTGTCTCCCGACCCGCCCCGCGGCGTCCTCCAACCCCGTGCTGTCTCCACTTGATTGAAGGCCATTGATGCTCCAGGAACGGATCCGGCTCACGCCCCTGCGCCATCAGGCGGAGGCTGGCGGGCATCTCGACCGCGCGCCTGATCTCGCGCCCGCGTCGCCTGGCGCCGGGCGCTCCTCGCAGGCCGCTCGCCTGCTGCTCGAGGGCGCGGGCTTCGCCTGGCTGCGCCTGGCGCTCGACGTGGTGATGCTGATCGTCGCGATCGCCGGCGCGATCGCCGGCGCGCAGGCCGCCGGCGTGCCGTTGCAGGGTGAGCACGCCCTCTATCTCTATCCGCCCCTGGCGGTGCTGCTGCTGCACGTCCGCGGCATGTACCGGCGACGCATCACCGCCGGCGTGCTCGACACCGTGATGTCGGTCGTCGGCGCGGTCTCGGTGAGCGCGATGATGCTGCTCGCCGGCGTCGTCCTGCTGCATCCCGGCACCCAGGCGGCCTCGCTCGTCGCCCGTGCCTGGCTGTTCGCGATGTTCGACGTTGTCGCCGGCCGCGTCCTGCTCGCGCTGACCCAGCAGCACGCCCGGCGCAGCCGCGTGATCGCCCGTCCGGTGCTGATCGTCGGCGCGGGCGCGGTCGGCAGCCATGTCGCCCGGCGCCTGGAGGAGCATCCCGAGTACGGCCTGCGGCCGATCGGCTTCATCGACGCCGATCCGGTGCATCCGATCAGCCCTGAGGACCGTCCGCTGCCGGTGCTGGGCGGCCCGCGCGATCTCGAGCAGATCGCCCACGACACCCATGCCGAGCACGTGATCCTCGCGTTCTCATCCAGCCCCGACCGCGGCCTCGTGCCGCTCGTGCGCCGCTGCGACGAGCTCGGCCTGGAGGTCTCGCTCGTTCCGCGTCTGTATGAGTCGATCAACGAGCGCGTCGGGCTCGAGCACCTCGGCGGCCTGCCGTTGCTGGGGCTGCGCGCGGTCGACCCCAAGGGCTGGCAGTTCACGATCAAGTACGCGATCGACCGGATCGTCGCCGTCCTCGCGCTGTTGCTGCTCGCCCCCTTCCTGCTCGGCATGGCGGCGATCGTCAAGCTCACCTCGCCGGGCCCGATCTTCTTCCGCCAGCGACGCGTCGGCCGGGATGGTCAGACCTTCCATCTCTACAAGTTCCGCTCGATGCGCCTGCCGGATCCCGACGACGGCGAGTTCCAGCCGGCGCCCGGCTCGGCGCCAGGCGGCGTCGAGGGAGCCGACCGGCGCACGCCGATCGGTCGCTGGCTGCGGCGCACGGCGATCGACGAGCTGCCGCAGCTGATCAACGTCGCGCGCGGCGAGATGAGCCTGGTCGGTCCGCGACCGGAGCGGCCGGAGTTCGTCGAGATGTTCCGGCACGACATCGACCGCTACAGCGACCGCCACCGCGTGAAGTCGGGCATCACGGGCTGGGCCCAGGTCAACGGCCTGCGCGGTCAGACGTCGCTCGCCGACCGCGTGGAGTGGGACAACTACTACATCGAGAACTGGTCGCTCTGGCTGGACCTCAAGATCGCGCTGCGCACGATCATCGCGGTGCTGGGCACGGCCGAGTAGCTTTCCGCGCGTGTCCCCAAGCTGGCTCTGGTTGCAGGTGGCGATCGTGATCGTCGTCTTGATCGGGATCGTGATCGCGGCGGTCAAGCTGGCCTAGAGGCCCGCCTCCGGCGGGCCCGCGGGCCTGCCGTGGCGCATCAGCGCTGGGGTCAGCCTCAGCGCTGGCACCTGACGCGGCGCGTCAGGCGGATCGGAGCCACGCCAGCCGCCGCCGGCGGCGGGGCGAGGAAAGCGGGGGTCGTGGCGGCAGGGGCTCGCCCGCAAGGATCGCCGCTGGCGCATCGTGCGTCAGCCAGTGCGCCTGCGCCGCGAGGCCGGGCAGCTGGCGGTCGGCGCGCGCGATGTCGACGGCGATGGCCGGCGAACGGCGGGTGGCGTCATGGGCGTCGGATGCGATGTCGTGGACGAGGCCGGCGCGCAGCAGCTCGATCGTGAAGCGACGCACGCGATCGCCGAACTGCCCGGCCAGCGAGCCGGCCGTGATCGAGCACAGTACGCCAGCGTCGACCAGGCGCGCCAGGCGCTCTGGCTCGCGCTGGAAGCTGGGGCAGCGCTCGGGATGGGCGAGCACGATCGCCTGTCCCCGGCGCCGCAGCTCGAACAGCACCAGCTCGAAGTCGCCGGCCGCGAGCGTGTGCGGGCTCTCGATCAGCGCATAGGGGCCGCCACCCAGCCCCAGCGCGGCGAGCTCGTGCGGGGCGAGGTCCGGGACACGCGTCAGGGCGATCTCGCCACCGGCCCGGATCTTGACGCTGATGGCAGCCTCGTCGAGCGCCTGCTCCAGCGCGGCGATGCCGGCGCTGACGTCGGCGCTGGTCAGCCCGAAGCGGTGATCGATGTGCGGCGTGGCGACGATCGTCGTCGTGCCGGCCTCGACGGCGGCGCGCGCGAGCGCAATCGCGTCGGCCATCGTGGCGGGGCCGTCGTCGATCCCGGGCAGCAGATGGCAGTGCAGATCGATCATCTGCGGGTAAGGCTAGTTGCCGTGGCTATCATCGGCCGCATTCGCGGGCGGCGAACCGGTCGGCGCGACCACGCCCAGCGCGGACCCAACCGAAGGAGCGGCGATGTTCCGATCGATCGTGGTAGGGACCGACGGATCGGAGACGGCGCGCCAGGCTGTGCGCGGCGCGATCGAGCTGGCGCGGGCCAACGGTGCCACCGTCGACGTCGTCACGGCCTACGAGCCGTATGCCGGAGCGCTCGCCAGAGACGAGCGCTCGCCGCTGCCGGCCGATCCCGACTGGTCGATCGCGGCGCGCGAGGAGGTCGACACCATGCTTGCCGATGCCGCCGAGCAGGCAGGGGCCCAGGGCGTGCGGGTCCGTACCTTCGCGCGCGAGGGCGACCCGGCCGACGCGATCCTCGACGTCGCCGAGGAGCAGCAGGCCGACCTGATCGTCATCGGCCACAAGGGCATGACCGGCGCCAAGCGCTTCCTGCTTGGATCGGTGCCCACCAAGGTCTCCCACCACGCCCCCTGCTCGGTGCTGATCGTGCGTACGAGCTAGGCTCGCGCCGCCTAGGGCCCGGTCGGCGGTGGGGGCGGAGCGGCGGGCAGTGCTGGTCCCGGGGTCGTTGCGGCCGCGGCGTTGAGCAAGCCGGCGCCGTAGCGGTCGTCGACCCCCGGCGCGCCGAGATCGGTCGCGGTCGCCTTCAGCCGCGCGAGCACCGCGTCGGGCGAGGGGTGGGAACCGACGACGCCGCTGGCGATCACCAGCGCGGCGGCGGCCGCGACCTCTGGCGCCGCCATCGAGGTGCCCTCGTAGTCATGGGGGAAGCCGAAGTCGCTGAGTCGGGGTCCGATCAGCGTCTCCTGCACGATCTCGGGGCCCGACAGCCGGTTGGGGCGGCAGTGGGTCTGGTCGTAGGGGTCGTTGCCCGGCGTGGCATCGGTGCCTCCGCCCGGGGCGACGAGATCGATCCGGCTGCCGGTGTTGGAGTAGCCCGCCAGGCAGCCGTCCGCGGTCGTCGCGCCCACGGCCGCGACGTGCTGGGCGCGGGCCGGGTAGGCGACCGCTGCCGTCGCCTCGTTGCCCGCCGCGGCGACGACCAGCGCGCCCTTCGCGTGCGCGTAGTTGATCGCCGCAATCAGCTCGGGGATCTGCGCCGCGGTCACCGAGGGCGAGAACTCCAGCGACAGGTTGATCACGGCCGCACCGCGCCGTGCCGCATAGCGAATGCCCGCCGCGATCGTCGCGGAGTCGCCCTCGCCCTGCGCGTCGAGCACCTGCACGGGCAGGATCCTGGCGCCGTAGGCCAGCCCCGTCAGGCCGATCTGGTTGTTGGTGGCCTCGGCGATCTCGGACGCGACGAATGTCCCGTGGCCGTTGGCGTCGAGCGCCCAGCGATTGTCGTGGACGAAGCTCCAGCCCGTCACGAAGCTGCCGCGATTGAGGTCGGGGTCGCGGTGGAAGCGCCCGTGCGTGACGTAGTCGACGCCCGTGTCGAGCACCGCGATCAGCACGCCTCGGCCACCGGGTCGTCGCGCCGCGATCAGATTGCCCCAGGCGTCGGCGGCGTCGACGCCGACGCCGGCGAGGAAGTTCCACTGGACCTTCTGCCAGCCGCCGGGCGCGGTGCCGCCGCGGTCATCCGGGACGAACGGGGTGGCGCTCGCGTGGGCGATGATGTTGGGGACGGCGTAGGCGACGCCCCGCTGACGACGCAGCCGGCGGATCGCCTGCGCGACGCTCTCGCCATGCTGCAGGCGCAGCACGCGGGTCTGCACGTCGCCGGCTCCGGCGACCGCGGCGCCGCCTGCCCCCCCGCCGCCTCCCTGGCCGACGACGGTTGCGCCGCCGACGACCCTCAGGCTGGCCGCCTGCGCGGCCGGACCCGCCTGGCTGCTGTAGCCGACGACGACCTCGCCGGGGACGTAGGGCGCGGCTGGCGGGGGCGGCTGGCGACGGCGAGCAGCCGACGTCGCTGTCCGCGCCGGATGATGGACGGCGGCGACGGCGCGGCCGGTTGCCAGCTCAGTGCCGCTGGGGCCGAGCAGCAGCGCCGCGGTGGCGCAGGTCGCGGCGGTGAGCGCCAGCCGGCGACGCGGCATGACAGAACGGGGCGATCGTCGCCCGGAAGATGATGAGCGAGTGGCGATGGTGAGCGGGCGGTCGGCTGGATCGTATGCGCTGGCTGGGCGGCTCCGCCCGGTCTCCGGCGATTAAGACATCATCGGTCGACGAAAGTTTCCGCATGATCGGTCCCGAGTCGCATTTCTTTCCGCGCGACGAGCATTTCATGCGCCTGGCGATCCGCGAGGCCGGGCGCGCGCTCGATCACGATGACGTGCCGGTGGGCGCGGTCGTCGTGCACGCCGGCGAGGCGATCGGCGCCGGTCACAACGAGCGCGAGCTGCGCCAGGATCCGACCGCGCACGCGGAGCTGCTCGCGCTGCGCGAGGCGGCCCGAACGCTGGGCAGCTGGCGCCTGGTCGACTGCGTCCTCTACGTCACGCTCGAGCCGTGTGCGATGTGCGCCGGAGCGGTCGTGCTCGGACGCGTCGCGCGCGTCGTCTACGGCACGGCGGACCCCAAGGCAGGCGCCGCCGGCTCCGTACTCGACGTCCTCGGCGAACGTCGGCTCAACCACCGACCGGTCGTCGCCGGCGGCCTGCTGGCCGGCGACTGCGCCGCGCTGCTGGTCGAGTTCTTCTCGACCCGGCGCTGAGGGGGGCGGCCAGGCGCCCACCTGGTCCGATCATCTAGCCTTGGCGATGCCGCTCGGAGGGGTGGCAGAGAGGTTGAATGCGGCGGTCTCGAAAACCGTTATGGGCCGCTTCGGTCCATCGAGGGTTCGAATCCCTCCCCCTCCGTATTCCCGCCTCTACCTCGGGCCCTCTCGCAGGCCCGTTATCTCTGTCGCCCGGCGTAGCGAAGTGCCGCCCTGGCATGTGGTCCCGCCAGGGCAGGCCCGTACTCCCGCCTCTACCCCGACGAAGACATCAAGCATGCGACGGCTCACGCGATGAGATTGGACTCCAGCCGGAGCTGCAGGAGGCGCTGGCACGAGGAGCCCGCCGCGATCAGCTGCACATCGCCCTACTCCAGCAGCTCGGAGTCGTGCTCGCGGAAGATCTGCGCCCAGTCGTTGCGGTCGCCGGCGTGCAGTGCCTCGATCAGCGCGTGGATGCGTGGCGTCATCACGAGCAGATAGCGGGCGCGCTCGGACGCCGGGTTCCAGTAGGAGTGTGGCGTGCCGCGCGGCACGAGCAGCGAGTCGCCCGCGGACACCGTCCGCTCGGCGTCGCCGACGCGAAAGCCGAGCTGTCCCTCTCCAGCACGATCCAGGCCTCGTCGTCGGCGTGATGGACGTGGAGGCCGGCGATCGGCCGTCCTGGGTGGGTCCCGGGGTCGGCCCAGTCGGCGATCACGAATGACTCGCTGACGATCATCGCGGCGAGCCTACCGGCGCGCGGACATGGCGGCGGCTCGGCGCTGGACGCGTGTCGCGCGTGAGGCGACGAGATCGCACGGCGCTCCGCGACGCCGCGGACCGCGCCGCCTCACGAGGGTGCGTCGACCGATGCCGTGGGTGCCTTCGCGCCAGTCGCCATCACGGCCTGTCGCCGCTCCCCGCTCAGCCGTGTCCTGCGTCGCCGCGTCCGCGGGCGCAGCGCCACATGCAGGCTCAGCCCAACGAGGATCAGGATGCCAACGGTGGCGACCAGGTAGGTCAGGTCCTGAGCGCTGAGCGGCAGTCCGGGTCCGCCCGCCGTCGACGCGCGCCGTCCATCGCTCGCGAACGCCGGCGAGACCAGCCCCAGCACCGAGATGGCCACTGCAATTGAGAGTCCTGCCCTGAACTTCATGAGTCCTTAGCTCCTATCCATGGTTCTCACATCGTCCGAGCAGCCCGCTCGGACGTCGACAGCACTGCTCTGGAGAACGCCGGAGGGCTAGCCGGGGCGTTCGAGTGCTGCGATGAGAACCACCGGGCGCCAATGCGCCGGCGCCAGCAACAGTCGTCGGCGCCCGCGCTCGCTGCGCGAGAGGCGCCAGCTGGAGAGGATCGCCATCAGGCTCGCGGCGGCGATCAGGAAGCCGATTCCCGCCGCGCCACCGCCCAGCCCCGCGCTGCCGGCCGGGATCTGTCCGGGCGTCGTCGGCGGCGGCTCGACGTCGTCAGCTGACTGGATGTGGGGCCGTGCCAGCGCGACGACGATGTGGTGGACGCTCGCGGGGCCTGCGGCCGGTGCCGTCACCGCCGGCGCAGCTGTCGCGCTCGGCGCGGCGAGGCCGTTCGGGGACAGCGAGGCCGCGGCGACGGGCGCGCCGGCTGCGCCGACGTTGCGCAGGACGCGGGCCAGGCCATCGAGCAGCGGCAGGACCGGCGTCAGCTGCTGCGCGGTGAGCGGGCTGGACTGGGCCAGCGTGGCGAGCCGCTGCTGCAGTGCGCCGACCTGCGCAGCCAGCCAGCCCAGCGCACTGGCCGCTGGCATCCGGCTCAGCGGCACGAGCAGCGCGACGGCGGCGGGATCCTTGACGCTGAGGGCCGCGAGCTGCGTGAGCAGCTTGTGCAGCCCCGGGGCGGTGGCCAGCGACTCGAGTCGTTGCACCAGCACACTGAGCTGAATCTGCGCCAGCGGCGTCGGCAGCTGCGCACCGAGCGGCACCAGCGCCGCGGTCGGGCTGCCGGCCGCAAGCAGCGTTGTGGGCGTCGTGGGCACCAGCAGCGGAGTCAATGCGCTCGCCGCTGCCGGCAGGAGCGCCGCCGTTGCGGGCACCAGCGGGGCGTCCGCGGGAAGCAGCGAGCTCAGCGCGGTCCCCGAGTTGCCCGACAGGCCTGCTGCGGCGGGCGCCGCCGCGGGGGCCGCCTGCGGCGACCCGGCCCCCGCGCCCGTGCTGCTGCTGCCTGTGCTTCCGCTGGCCGACATCGTCTGGCTGGTTGGAGTCGCGGGTCCCGGGCCGAGCGTCGCCTGGTGGATCGTCGACGATGTAGTCGAGCTGGTCTGGGACGGCTGCGATGGGGCGTTGCCCGACGCGGTCGGCGGGCCCCCGGTGCTCGTCGGCTGTGCGCCCACCGACTCGGTCGTCGCGACCGCCGCCAGCGGGGCGGGTGTCGGCGCGCTGCTCGACGCGGGCGCAGCGGGGGTTGACGTGGCCGGGGCGCCACCAGAGGCGGTCGAAGCCGTGCCTGACGAGGGCTGTGCGCTGCCGCTGGTGCCGGTTGTCCCAGCGCCCGCCGAGGCGTCGGAGCTGGGCCCTGCGCTCGGGGTGGGGGAGCCCGTGGTGCTCGAGCCGGTGCTGGCGCCGGAGCTGGAGGAGCTCGTGCCAGTCGCGCCGCTCGAGCCCGAGCCACTGCCCGTGCTGGTCGTTGGGGCGCTCGACGAGCCTCCCGTGCTCGTGCCCGCGGCGCTTCCCGCGCTCGGGCCCGAGGGGTCGGTCGTGCTGGTCGAGGAGGTCCCGCCCGTCGTGTCCGTGGATGAGGTCCCGCCCGTCGTGTCCGTGGATGAGGTCCCGCCCGTCGTGTCCGTGGAGGACGTCGTCGCACCCCCGGCCGGATCCGTGGACGAGCTGCCCGTGTTCGACTGCGAGGTCGACGCGGTGGCGCTCGGGTTGCTCGTATCGGCGCGGGCGGTCGCTGCCAGCCAGCACATAGCGACCGCCACCATTGCGATCAGCGCGAGCGTCCTTGCCCAGCGCACGCCGCGCGGGCGGCGGTCAGTGACGGGCCCGTAACCCATGCGCCGACGCTAAGAAGCGGCTGCGATCGGCGCAACGCCAGCGATGCGAAATTTATCGCAAATTGCGACCTTTCTTATGCTCGGGCCCTTCCGCTCTAGGACTCTCGTCCAGCAATACTTCACCGGCTCACCTAGACGCTGGAAGTTTCAAGCACTATCCGAGTCTGTCCACGTCAAGCGATGCCCGCTCCCGACAGCCCTCTAGCGCATCGTCTGCTCGAACGTCGCCCGGCCACCACGCTCGGGCGGTTCGCCAGCGAGCGCGTCGCTGCGGTGCGTACGCAGCCCTCCGAGTCCGAGCGTGCGCTGAGCCCCTCGCCGGCGATCATCGTGCTGCTCGCGCTGATAATCGGCTGGGCGCTGATCGTCGGCATCGTGGCGCTGGCCGCCACCCAGCTCTGACCCGCGCCGCCGCCGGCCCCGCTGGCCGCGAGTCTGCCTAGACTTCCAGGCCCGGCGACCCCGCCTGGCGCCCAGCCTCCTGGCACGCGGCGACCCCGCCCGATGACCTTGGTTCAGCACGACGATCTCCTCGAGCGCTTTGCCGACCTGATCGTCGGCTTTGGCGCCAACGTGCAGCCAGGTCAGGTGGTGGCCGTCTCCTCGGAGCTGGGCAAGGAGGCGCTCACCCGCGCGATCGCCGCAAGCGCCTACCGGCGGGGTGCACGCTTCGTGGATGTCTCGTACTTCGATCCCTACGTCAAGCGCGCGCGGATCCTCCATGCACCCGAGGACACGCTGCGCTTCGTGCCGCCTTGGTACGGCGCGCGCCTGCTCGCGCTCGGCGAGTGCCGCGGCGCCTCGGTTGCCCTGACCGGGACGGCCGCGCCGCACGCGTTCGATGATCTCGACCCTGCCCGGCTCGGTCAGGACCACCTGCCGGCGATCAGCGAAGCTGCCAAGCTCGTCAACGAGCGTCTCGTCAACTGGACGGCTGCACCATGTCCCACCGAGGCCTGGGCGAGCGTGGTTCACCCGCAGCTCGATCCGGCCAGTGCGCTCGACCGGCTCTGGCAGCAGCTGCTGGTCATCTGCCGCCTGGACGCCGAGGACCCGCTCGCGGCGTGGGGCGAGCGCATGGATGAGATGGCCGCGGTTGCCGAGCGACTGACCGCGCTGCAGCTCGATCGGCTGCGCTTCGAGGGCCCCGGGACCGACCTCGATGTCGGCCTGGTACCGGGGGCGCGCTGGATCTCCGCGCGCTTCACGACCGCTGATGGGATCCGGCATGTTCCCAACGTGCCGTCCGAGGAGACGTTCAGCGCGCCCGACCCGCGTCGCGTGGACGGCGTCGTCCGTGCCACCAAGCCCCTGGTCATCAGGGGCACGATCATCCGGGACCTGGTGATTCGCTTCGAGGCGGGGCGCGTCGTCGAGCTGGACGCCAGCAGCGGCGCCGAAGTGCTGCGCACGATCATCGACACAGACGAGGGCGCGGGACGGCTGGGGGAGGTGGCGCTGGTGGACCGTCACGGGCGCATCGGCGCTCAGGACACGGTCTTCTATGACACGCTGCTCGACGAGAACGCCGCCAGCCACCTCGCCCTGGGTAGCGCCTTCGCGTTCGTGGTCCCCGACGACCAGCTCGAGCGGATCAATGACAGCGCAATCCACATCGACTTCATGATCGGCGCCGACGACGTGGCGGTCTCGGGGGTCACGGGCACCGGCGAGCAGATGCCGATCCTGCGTGGGGGCGACTGGCAGATCTGAGCCGGGCGGGCGCGTCGACACGCGGCGGCCCTCACCACGGGCGGGCGCCGTCGGCACGCGCCATCACCACGCGCGGGTCGACATGCGGGCACGTGTACCCTTCCCGCTCCGGCGTGGAGCGCTCGGAGAGGTGCCGGAGCGGTTGAACGGGCGCGACTGGAAATCGCGTAACGGGGGTCGACCTCGTTCGGGGGTTCGAATCCCCCCCTCTCCGCCTCAGCCGGCGGCTGGCAGCGCCAGGATGATGTGCTGGCGCGAGACGGCGATGAACGGCTGCTCGACGCGCTCGCCGGGCCGGTCGAAGGCCTCGATCGTCACGTCGGTCAGTGCCACGAAATCGCGCTCGCAGGCGTTGAGGAAGTCGGACAGCCGGCTGCGGTAGCCGTCGCGCGGCAGGGTCAAGCTCCCGTGGAGGCGGTAGCGCTCGGTCTCGATCAGGACCGACTCGGTGCGGTGTTGCATTTGCATGGCTCCTGGGCCGGGGGGATGCCTCGCGTTTGCTGCATCCAGCGGCCACGATATGGAATGGGAGGCGCCTGACACAACGGTCCTAGACGGGTTGCCAGCTCGGACGATCGCCACCGGCTGAACCGACTCAACGAATGGACGACCGACGATGCCGGCGCCCGCGGTCCGCAAGCGCACGCGCGCGCTCCCGGCACCGCGCCGCCGGACGCCCGGCCCGTACGCCTGGACAAAAGGAGGATCGGACCCGGGTGGCCCTAGCGCATCGCGCTTGCCCCGTCGATAGGCGAGCCAGCGGCGCTCCGTCGACTTGCCGCTGGTGGTGACACGACCCGATGCGTCCCCGCCACAACGACCCGATGCGTCCCCGCCACAACGCTCCACGCAGCCTGATCTGCATCCTCGCGATCGTCGCCTTCGCGCTGTCGGCGTCCGCCGCAAGCGCGCGGCCGCTGTTCGGCTACGCCGACACCGTCTTCGGCGGCGACGGCTACGCCGCGTTGAGCAAGCAGGCCGGTGCCGACAGCGACCGCGTCTTCGTCCGCTGGGATGCGATCGAGCTGCGACCCGGCGCCTACAACTGGTGGCTCGTCGACGGCCAGTACCGGACGCTGCTCGCTCACGGCCTGCGTCCGCTGTGGGTCGTTGTCGGGGCGCCCGCCTGGGATCGGATCCCTAACTGTCCCGACATCAACGCCTGTCCGCCCAAGCCCTCGGCGGACCGGGCCTGGGGCCGCTTCTTCGCCGCGCTCGCCGCACGCTATCCCCAGAGCGTCGGCGTCGAGGTCTGGAACGAGCCGAACATTCCGAAGTGGTGGGCCTCGGGGCCGAATCCCGCCCGCTACACGAAGCTGCTGCGCACCGCCTATACGGCGATCAAGCGCGTCGCTCCGACCATGCCGGTGATCTCAGCTGGCCTCGTCGCTGGACGCCCGTCCCCGGGGATCCATGACGACGCCTTCCTGCGCGACATGTATCGCGCGGGCGCGCGCGGCCACATGGACGGCATCGGCGTCCATCTCTATCCCGGCTTCAACGTGGTTCCGCTCGCCACCGAGCTGCGCAACGAGCTCGCGGATGTCCGCGGCGTGCGCGCGCAGGCTCACGATCGGACGCCACTGTGGATCACGGAGACCGGCGACTCGACCGGCGTGGGCTACTTCAGCGAGGCCCAGCAGGCGGATCGCCTTGCCGTGACCTACCGCTCGCTGGCCGTCGCCCCGGACATCCAGGCGATCTACGTCTTCCGCTTGATCGAGTCTGGTGGGGCGCCGGGCAGCTGGGACTACGGCATGGGCGTCTACCACCCGGATCTGACGGCCAAGCCGGCCGTCGCGGCGCTGCTCGCGGCGCTCAATGCGCCGCCGTGGCCGTGGTATCCGCTGCAGGCGGTCGTCGGCTCGAGGCACCCGTTGTCGAGCGTTCCCTTCGCCGTGACGGCGACCGGCTACGGCGGCCCGGGCCCGGTCGTGTACCGCTGGGTCGTCTGGCACCGCGATCACTGGTCCTGGCCGCTGCGGGTCTCCGCCGCGCCCACCACCAGCCTGCGGTTGAGCCAGCCCGGTCGCTACCGTCTTGCGGTCCAGCTGGTCACGCCGCTCGACACCTACCAGAGCAACGTGCGCACCGTCGTGGTGGCGGCGCCCCCAGCGCCCCACGGCCACCACTGAGCCACAGCTGCCGTCTCGTCCGGCCGCTCGGCTGCGCGAACCGCGTACAGTGAGCTGCGACCGCGTTTGTTGGATCCCGACGATCAGGAGGCGAACGACTGGCCTTGGCCTGAGCGCCCCGGGTCGGTGGTTGCTGCCCGCACGACGGCGCGGGCCCATGGCGCGGTGACGCCCGCCAAGGGCGCGACGCCAGCCAACACCGCCAAGGGCGCGACGCCAGCCAACACTGCCAAGGGCGCGACGCCAGCCAACAATGCCGCGAAACCCGCCAACGGCGCCCTCGACATGGCGACGCGGCGGTCGGCCGCACCGCGCCTGGCGGCCGGCGCCCGGGCCCGTCGCCGCTCGGCAACTCCTCCGCGATTGTCGCTGCGACGGGCGCTCGGCGCGGTGCTGGCGCTCGCGCTGGTGCCCGTGCTCATCTCCTACATCGGCATGCTGCTGCAGCCCTCCAACGCCGGGCTGGGAATTCGCAGCGTGGAGTGGCTGCGCGAGCATGGCGCAGCCTGGCTGGTCAACGACGTCGAGAATGTCTACTACTCGCTGACGGCCCCGGCGACCGGCGGTCCGGCCCTGCGCGCGCTGCCGAACGTGGGGGTCGGCGAGGCGGTGCTCGCGCGCGGCCGTCATGTCGCCTACCGGCCGCGCGCGATCGCTCCGATCATCGTGCCCGCGCTGCCCGGCGAGGGCATCTGGCATCCAGCGAACCGCTTCGGCGCACGCCCGGACCCGGTGCTGGTGGCAACCTACCGGCCGGACCCCAACTATCCCCGCATGGTCGCCGGAGTGGCGTGGATCGACACCCACCGCACGAGCGTGCGACTGTTCCCCGGACGCTATGAGCCCCCGGCCGCCGGGCCTCGCGGTCCGCTCGAGGTGCCCGCCACGCTGCGCGCGAACCTGCTCGCGACCTTCAACAGCGGCTTCAAGATCCAGGACGCCCGTGGGGGATTCTTCGCCACCGGCCATCTCTTCGTGCCGCTCGCGCGCGGGATCGCCACGCTGGTCGTCAGCCGCGACGGCGCCGTCGATGTGCGCGCCTGGAACGGACCCCCCGCTCCCGGACCCGACATTCTCTACGCGCGCCAGAACCTGCCGCTGATCATCAACTATGGCCGCCTCAATCCGAACCTCAGCGACGGCCCGGAGTGGGGCGCAACGCTCGGCAACGCGGTGCGCGTGTGGCGCTCGGGCGTGGGCGTCGATCGCCGTGGCGATCTGCTCTACGCCGCCGCCAACGACCAGACGGTCGGCAGCCTCGCGCTGATCCTGCGCCATGCCGGTGCCGTGCGTGCGATGGAGCTCGACATCAACTCCTTCTGGGTCAGCTTCATCAGCTACGGCTGGCCGGGCGCGCATGCGCCGCTGAACCTGCTGCCCGACATGAACCGGCCAGCGACTCGGTACCTGACCCCCGACGATCGCGACTTCTTCGCCGTCTTCGCGCGCTGAGCAGCTCTGCGCGTTTTCAGCGTCTGCGCCTTGAGCGGCTCTCTAAGCCCGGCTCTGACGCGGCCCTTAGCTGGCCTTGCGCTTCGGCCCGCAGGATTGTGGCCATGATCGCGAGCGCGGCATCAACGAGCGCGGCCGCGGGGCCATGATCGCGAGCGCGGGACCAACGGCGCTGTGGTACCTCACGCGCGGCACCGGGGCCGTCGCGCTGATCCTGCTCACGGTCAGCCTGGTGCTGGGGATCGTCGACGTGCGGCGCTGGCAGCGGCCAACGTGGCCGCGCTTCCTCGTCGACGGGCTGCATCGCAACGTCTCGCTGCTAGCCCTGGCGCTGCTGGTCGTACACATCGTGACCTCGGTCATCGACGGCTTCGCGCCGATCCGCATCACCGACGCCATCCTGCCGTTCATCTCGGCATATCGGCCGATCTGGCTGGGGCTGGGCGCGCTGGCGTTCGACCTGATGCTCGCGCTGATCATCACCAGCGTGCTGCGCCAGCGGATCGGCGCGCGCGCCTGGCGTGCGATCCACTGGAGCGCCTACGCCTGCTGGCCGCTGGCCTTCGTCCACGGCCTCGGCAGCGGCACCGACACCAAGCTCAGCTGGATGCTGGTGATCAACTTCGCCTGCCTGCTCGCCGTGCTGGTCGCCGCTGCCGTGCGCACGCGCGCCGGCTGGCCCGCACAGCGCACGCGACGCACGAGCGCCGCGGCGGCACTCGTCGCCGGGCCCGCGCTGTTGATCGCCTGGCTGCCGGGCGGGCCGTTGGGTGCCCGCTGGGCGCGTCGGGCCGGCACCCCGGCCGCGTTGTTGGCCGCTGCGCGCACGGCTCAGATCGGCTCCGCCAGCGCGAGCTCGACGGCGCGCAGCGCCGTCGACGCTCCGTTCACCGCCCAGGTCAGCGGGACCATCACGCAGGGGACCGACGCCAACAGCAGGCTCGTCGTCGATCTGCGGCTGCGCCTCAGCGGCGCCGGCGACCGCCGTCTGCACATCCGGCTCGAGGGCCAGCGAGCCGACGGTGGTGGCGTCGCGATGACCGCCAGCCAGGTGACGCTCGCCAGCGCCGGCGAGCCAGCCATCTACAACGGTGCGATCACCTCGCTTGATGGCACCGAGATCGGCGCCCACCTCGTTCGCGCGGACGGGCGGGCGCTCGATCTGATCGCAAGCCTGACGATCGATCAATCCGCCGGCACGGTCGCCGGCGAGGTGGTGGCGCGCCCGGCCTGATCAGCCGGACGCGGTGGCTGCGCCCGTCCTGGTCGCGCGCGGGGCGCTGTGATCCATCAGCCACGCCACAAGGTCATCGAGCACGCGCTGGCGCTCCCCGGCGGGCTCTTTGAAGAGGTCGTGGTAGAAGCCCGCATAGAGCCGGAGCGCCTTGTCGCTCGAGCCGGCGCGCTCGTAGGCCAGCCGACCGCCGGCCGGGGGCACGATGCGATCCTCGCTGCCGTGCAGCACCAGCAGCGGCAGTCTGAGCTGCGGCAGACGCTCGGGCAGCGTCTCGATCGCCACGCCGGCCTCGGCGATCGTGCGCACCGGCAGACGGCGGTGGTGCACCAGCGGATCGAAGCGGTAGGCGGCGACCTCAGCCGGGTCGCGGCTGACCGCCCGGGGATCGACCGGATACACCGGCAGTGCCGGAGCCAGCACGGACAGCAGCCTGCCGGTGGCGCGCAGCAGCGGCGAGGCGGCGTCGGCCACCAGCGCCGGGGCGACCAGCACGAGCCCGTCGAGGCGCTCTCCATGCTCGAGGGCATAGATCGTCGCGATCAGGCCGCCGTAGCTGTGACCGAGCAGGAACAGCGGGCGCTCGTCGTCGGTTGCTCGCACCCGATCGATGAGCGTGTCGATGTCGGCCAGCGCATGTTCGAGCCGATCGATGATCGCGCGCTGACCGGCTGAGCGTCCGTGGCCGCGATGGTCCAGCGCCCAGACGTCGAAGCCGAGCTCGTTCAGCTCGCCAGCAAGACGCGCACAGCGGCCGCTGTGATCGCCGGCGCCGTGCACGACGACGATCTGCGCGCGCGGGCCAGCCTCGACGCGCCAGGCCTGCCAGTAGATCGTCAGCCCGCCCCAGCCGCTGAAGGTCCCGTCCTCGTGGCGCATCCTCGTCACGCTAGCCGAGCCATCGCCGTGGTCGCATCCTCGTGACCGCTAGCCGAGCCCCAGCGAGCGGCCGACGATCTCCTTCATGATCTCGGTCGTGCCGCCGTAGATGCGCGAGATCCGCGCGTCGGCGTAGGCGCGGGCGATCGGGTACTCGAGCATGTAGCCGTAGCCACCGTGGAGCTGCAGGCAGCGATCGACCACCCGTCCCTGCAGCTCCGTGCACCACCACTTCGCCTCGGCGGCGTCCTCGGCGGTCAGCTGGCCGCGGTCGAGCTCCTGGATGCAACGATCGACGAAGACGCGCGCGACGTCGATCTCGGTGCGCATCTCGGCGAGCGCGAAGCGGGCGCTCTGGAAGGTGCCAATCGGCCGGCCGAAGGCGCGGCGCTGCTTGACGTAGTCCAGCGTCCAGGCGAGCGCGCAGTCAGCCGCCGCAACCGCTCCCACAGCGATCGTCAGGCGCTCCTGGGGCAGGTTCTCGACCAGGTAGCCGAAGCCGCGGCCCGTCTCGCCGAGCAGGTTGTCGGCGGGGACGCGGGCGTCGTCGAAGAACAGCTCCGCGGTGTCCTGGGCGTGCAGGCCGAGCTTGTCGAGGTTGCGCCCGCGGACGAAGCCCGGGCTGCCGGACTCGACCACGAGCAGGCTGATGCCACGGTGGCGCTCGGCGGGATCGGTCTTGACGACCGTGATCACCAGCTCCGCGTTGATGCCGTTGCTGATGAACGTCTTGGCTCCGTTGACGACGTAGTGGTCATCCTCGAGCCGGGCGGTCGTCTTGATCGCGGCGAGATCCGATCCGGCCTCGGGTTCGGTCATCGCGATCGCCGTCAGCAGGCGGCCGTCGGCCAAGCCCGGCAGCCAGCGCTCGCGCTGCCGTTCGCTGGTGAGGGTCAGGAAGTAGGGCAGACAGATATCGCTGTGCAGGCTGAGGCCCAGGCCGAAGGCCGCCACATCGGCGCGGTGCGCCTCCTCGTTGACCACGACGTTGAAGCGGAAGTCGTCCACGCCCGCGCCGCCATAGCGCTCGGGAACCGCCATCCCGAGGAACCCGTGCTCGCCGGCGTGCCTGAACAGCTCGCGCGGCACGATGCCGGCCTGCTCCCAGGCGGCACGGTTGGGCACGACCTCGGCCTCCAGGAAGCGACGGAAGCTCGCGCGGAAATCGTCGTGCTCGCTCTCGAACAGGCGGCGTTGCATCTAGGCGGCGAACCGTAGCGCCACCGCGAGTCGCGCCTTCAGCTCGCGTGCGAGCACCTCCAACGTCGGGGACTCCAGCAGCGTGCCGTGGTTGCCGGGCAGATCCACGATCTCGAGCCCGTCGCCGACCAGCGCACCCCAGCCCAGCGTCTCGTCGTCGACATAGCGCTCGGCCGTCCTGAACAGCACCACGTCGCTGGGATAGGGCGCGGGACTGTAGGCGTCGATCGCCGCCAGGTGCGCTTCGACGACGTCCAGGTAGCGGCGCAGGCGTTCGACGCCCACGCCGGGCGGAAGCAGCCCGCGCTCGCGCGCCCGCTGCCAGATGTGCTGCAGCCGCTGCTCGGGGGTGAGCGCCATGATCGCCGCGGCGTCCCAGTCGCCGCCAAACGATCCCGCCAGCGAGAGCTCCGGGGCGGTGCGCTGCTCGGCGGCGTGCGACGCATCCGGGGCGAAGGCCTCGAGCAGCAGCAGCAGCGGCGGCTCGCCCTGCTCGGCCAGGAGCCGGGTCGCCATCTCATAGGCGACGAGCCCGCCAAGCGAGTATCCGGCCAGCGCATACGGTCCGCGCGGGTCGAGCTCGCGCAGCTCGTCGAGATAGCGCTCGGCGAGCGCGCCGATGCTGTCCAGCGGTCGCTCGCCGGCGATCACGCCCGGCGCCTGGAAAGCATGCAGCTCGACCGTCCCGTCGAGCAGGACCGCGAGCGACCGATAGCGCAGCGCCGTGCCGACTAGCGAGTGGACGCAGTGCAGCCGGGCATTCCCGGTGCGGTTGAGCCGCACATGCGAGCGCACGCCGCCGGCGGGCTGGACGTCGCGCAGCACCCGCGCTGCCGCCTCGACCGTCCCGCTGCGCAGCACCGCATCGAGCGGCAGCGCATGGCCGGTCTGCTCGCGCACGACCTCGATCAGCGCCAGGGCGAGCAGCGAATGGCCGCCCAAGTCAAAGAAGGAGTCGCCGACACCGACATCCTCACGGCCGAGCGTCGCGCGCCAGATCTCGAGCAGCTTGAGCTCCAGCGCGTCGCGAGCGCCGGCGGCGGGCGCCGCGCTGGGCAGGCCGTCGTCCGCCAGCATGCTCGCGGCGGTCATGGTCCCAAGCGGCCGGCCGTTCGCCACCTGCTCGACGGCGCTTGGCAGGGCGGCACGGTCGAGCTTGCCGTTGGGCATTCGCGGCAGAGCCGCCAGCGCCATGAAGCTGCTCGGCAGCGCATACGGCGGCAGGACCGACTGCGCGTGGTCGCGCAGCTCCTCGCTCGTCACCTGATGGCCATTGGTTACCACGAAGGCGACCAGCCGCCGATCGTCCAGGCCGTGCTCGTGGATGGCAGCGGCGCATTCGCGCACCTGAGGGTGGGCGCAGAGGGCGGCCTCGATCTCCTCCAGCTCGATGCGATGCCCCCGCAGCTTGACCTGGTTGTCGCTGCGTCCGCGCAGCTCCAGGCTCCCGTTCGGCAGCCGGCGCGCGATGTCCCCGCTGCGATAGGCGCGGCCACCGCCAAGCGACGAGGGCAGCCGCACGAAGCGCTCTGCGGTCAGCTCGGGTCGACCGAGATAGCCGCGGCCCACGCCGGCGCCGGCGAGGACCAGCTCGCCCCAGATGCCGATCGGCAGCGGCTCGCCATTGGGGTCGAGCACGTAGGCGCGGGTGTTGGCGAGCGGGCGCCCAACGGTCACCGGGCCGCCATCCAGGCGGGCGGCGGTGGACCAGATCGTCGTCTCGGTGGGGCCGTAGACGTTCCACGCGGCGCTGGCGGCCCGTTCGAGCCGCGCCGCCAGGCGGGGCGGCAGGGGCTCGCCGCCGCAGAGCACGCGCAGCCGCGGGAGCGACTCCTCGCCGGCGCCGTCGAGCAGCATCTGCCAGAACGAGGGCGTTGCCTGCATGACCGTCGCACGGCTGGCGCTGAGCAATGCCGCGAGCGCCTGCGGATGGCGGCGCGTGTCGGCGTCGGCGATCACCAGGGTGCCGCCGGCGATCAGCGGCAGGAAGAGCTCGAGCGCGGCGATGTCGAATGAGGCCGAGGTGACCGACACGAGCGTGTCCTCGTGATCGAAGCCGACCAGCTCACGGACAGACGCGAGCAGGTTGATCAGGGCGCCATGGGTGATCTCTACGCCCTTCGGACGGCCGGTCGACCCCGACGTGTAGATCGTGTAGACGACGTCGTCGCTGGTGCAGTGCACTTCGACAGCTGGCTCCGCGCCGCGCCCGGTGCGTGCCTCGTCGATCAGCAGCACCGCGCGGGGGGCCAGTCGCAGGCGCTCCTGCAGCGCGCGCGTCGTCAGCAGCGCGGCGGCGTCGCAGTCGTCGATCATCAGCTCCAGGCGCCCGACCGGATAGGCAGGGTCCAATGGGACGTAGGAGGCGCCGATCGTCATCACCGCAAGCAAGGTCACGACCAGCTCCACGCTCGGCTCGAGCAGCACCGCGATCCGCTCCCCCGGCCGGGCAAGCTCGGACAGCTCGGCGGCGCGTCGCCGGACGCACTCGACGAGCTCGGCGTAGGAGACGGTGCCGTCGACGGCGCGGACGGCAACGCGCCCGGGGTGGGTCCGCGCGGCGGCGATCACCTGCTCGTGTACGGCCGGCACGCTCCAACCGCGTGCCGTCGCATTCCAGTCATGCAGGACGGTCCGACGCTCGCCGGCCGTCATCAGCGCCAGGCGCGCGATCGGACGCCGCGGCTCGCGCAGCGCATCCTCGAGCAGCGTCACGTAGTGGCCGAGCAGCCGATCGATCCGATCCGCGTCATAGAGCTCGCTGTTGTAATCGACGAGCAGCTGATCGCCCTCAGGCGCGGATGCGCGGTCGCGATCGCCCTCAGGCGCGGATGCGCGGTCGCCCTCGGCCACGCCCCGTCGGCGGTTCGCGCCCTGCTCGATCACCAGGCTCAGATCGAATGGCGTCGCCCTGCGGCGCACGAACAGGCGCTGCACGCTGATGCCTGCAAGCGCGAGCGCCGGGGGCCCGCCAGCCAGCAGTGTGAAGAGCGTCTGGAAGACCGGCGTCACGCTCAGATCACGCTGCACAGGCAGCTCGCGGCCAAGCTGCTCGAAGGGCAGCTCGTTGTGAGCGTAGGCGCCCAACGCCTGGTCGCGGACGCGCGCGACCACGGTTGCGAAGCTCGGCGCGTCGGTCAGCGCGACGCGCAGCACGGTCGTCGAGGCGACGAACCCGACCAGCTGCTGCAGCTCGCGCCGCGTGCGGTTGGCGAGCGGGATGCCGAGCACGATCTCCTCGCCGCCGCCGTAGCGGTGCAGCAGCGTGGCGTAGGCCGCCGCATGAATCATGAACGGCGTAGCTCGCAGGGCCCGCGCGCCAGCGCGCACCGCGTCGGCCAGCGCCGGTGACAGCATTCGCCACCGCGAGGAGCCAGCTCCGCTGTGCAGCGCCGGGCGCGGCCGATCGGCGGGCAGCTCCAGTCGAGTCGGCGCTCCCGCAAGCACCGCCTTCCAGTAGGCGAGATCCGCATCGGATTCGCCGCTCGCGTCGCGGGCGGCAAGGCGCTCGCGCTCGGCGACGGTGTACGGGCCGAGCTGGAGCACGACGGGCTCCAACGCCGCCGGTCGTCGCTGCACGGCCGCGGTGTACAGCTCCGACAGCTCGCGCTGCAGCAGCGCGAACGACCAGCCGTCCACGATGCAGTGGTGCGCGCTCAGCGCCAGCGCCCACTCCAGCGGACCAAGCGAGACGAGCAGGCAACGCAGCAGCGGCGGCTCGGTCAGCCTGAACGGCTCCTCATTGAAGTTGCTCAGCAGCTCGGCGAGCTCCTGCTCGCGTTGTGCCGGCGCGGCTGCGCTCAGGTCTCGCACGACGAGCCGGGGCTCGATCTGCCCGGTCACGATCTGCGACAGCCCGGCCGGACGCATCGCGAGTGCCGTGCGCAGCGCGTCGTGCCGAGCGTGAAGCGCAGTCAGCGCGCGTTCGAGCGCCGCGAGGTCGAGCGCTCCGGTCAGGCGATGGGCGACCATCAGGTTGTAGGCGGCGCTGCCCGGCGTGAGCGAGTCGAAGAACCAGAGCCGCTGTTGGGCCGCGGAGGCGGGATAGCTGGCGCTGGCCGCCGGAGGGATCTGCATCTAGACCCCCGCGCCGACCGGTGCGCGCAGGCGTGCCACGCGTGCGGCGTCGATGCAGATCGGCTCGCTGCGACCGTGTGCGAAGCGCTCGCGGTGAGCCCAGGCCATCGCCAGCGACAGCTCGGTCAGCGTCGTCCAGCGGTGGCGCTCGCCGAAAGCGCGGATCGCCTCCAGCCAGCGCTCCGTAGCGGCGCAGCGTTTCTCGCCGGTGGTCTCCAGGACGCGGGTGAGCAGCTCGGAGTTGAGCTCGCGCAGGCGGTCCTCGTTGTCGTCGTCGCCGGTGCCGGCCGGCTGGGATGGCTCAGGTTGTCGCGACCCGGACCCGCTGACCAAAGGCTCCCAGCCCACGGCGCAGCCCGGCGTCAGGTTGGCCGCCTCGCGTGCGATCAGCGCGCCATCGACGAGGCACTTCAGCAGCGCGAAGCCGGGGAAGCGCTCGCGGTGGTTCGTCCAGTGCCCCAGGCCGGACGCATCCCCAGCGGCGAACAGGTTCTCGACGCCCCGCACCTGGACGCCGTCGGTCGTATCGATCGCGAGATGGTGATAGTGGTGCGAGACGCGCGCCAGGTGCTCGCGCCCATCGGGGTGGCGCAGGCGCACGATCGCCCCATGGCGGGCGAACTCGCGAGCCAGCTCGGGGAAGTGGTAGTGGGCCTGGTGGCGCGCCAGCAGCTCGCTGCCGAGCTCGTGGCGAAACTCCTGTCCATCGCTGACGCCCGCGAAGACCTCGGCGCCGGCGAGCTTGTCGGTCTCGAAGCAGCCCAGGCCCGCGGCGCCGCCACGGTGGACGTTGGCGAAGGGGTGGATCATGTGCAGCGTGCTGTCGACGAGCGGCAGGCCGGCCTCGTAGGCCAGCGCGTGCGAGGAGCCGCGAATGCGCTTGTTGGTCGAGACGAACAGCGCCCCCCCGGCGGTGCCGGCGGCCACCACGACCGCCTCGACGTGCAGTCGTGCAAGCCCGCCGTCCGGCAGGCGCAGGCGCACCGAGCGCACTCGGCCACGGTCGATCTCCAGGCGCAGCGCCTCGCCCGTCGCGAGACGGACGCCGCGGTCGCTGGCCGTTGCGCGCAGCCAGTCGAGCACGGACTTGCCATGCCCCTTGCCGGCGCGGTTGGGGGCTCCCCACTGCGGGCCGAACCACTCGCGCCGATCCTCGAAGGCGACGAAGGCGGGGCGCCGCTGCCAGGCGTCGAGCTCCGCAGCGGCCAGCTCGGCAAAGCGCCTCATCTGGATCGTCTCGACGCCGTCGTTGCGTTGCGTCAGCAGCTCGAGGATCTCCGCCGACGCGTCCTGGCGGCGATTGGTGATGCCGCCCCGCAGACGCATGCCGGAGAGCTGCGTGTTGCTCTGGGCCTGGTGCTTCTCGACCAGCAGCACGTCGAGGCGCGGGGCCGCCTCCTTGACGTCGATCGCGACAGCCAGCCCGGCGAGCCCGCTGCCGATCACCAACAGGCCCATCGGCCACCTCGACACGCAGGTAGTAGTCTCTTCGACCCTCGATGGCCAGCCTCGATGACATCCGGCGCGACATCGACGACATCGACGGTGAGATCGTCGCCCTGGTCGCCCGCCGCACGCAGCTGGTGCGCCAGGTCGTCGACCACAAGCTCGACCACGAGGACGTTCGCGTCCCCGCGCGCGAGCGCGAGGTGCTTGCCAATGCTCGCCGTCTGGCGACGGAGACCGGCGCCGACCCGGACGTCGCCGAGCAGGTCTACCGAGCGATGATCGAGGCCTTCGTCGAGTTCGAGCGACGGATGCATCGCTCGACCGCGGCGCGCTCCGCTGGCTGACCGCAACGCCGTCATCGCGGGTCCTTGCACCATGGCCCGAGCACCGTGGCGCGGTGCAGGAGACGAGGCGAGGGACCGCAAGGCGTGCCGGTGTGCAGCATCGTCGCGTTGTCCCAGCAGACGAGATCGCCAGGCTGCCAGCGATGGCGGTAGATGTGGCACTCGCGTGTGGCGTGCTCGAGCAGCTGCTCGAGCAGGGCGGCGCCGTCGGCTGGTGGCAGCTCGATGATCCGTCGGATGACCATCGAGCCGACCAGCAGCGACCGACGTCCCGTCACCGGGTGCGTGCGAACCAGCGGATGCACGACGTCGGGGGCCTGGCGTCGCTGCTCGTCGCTGAGCGCTGGTCGATGGGGATCGAGGAGCCGCTTGCGCTCGTTGACGTGCTCGAGGCTGTGGACAGCGTGCAGCTTGCCGATTCGCAACCGCAGCGCCGGCGGCAGGGTGTCGTAGGCAAACTGCGTTGAGGCAAACAGCGTGTCGCCGCCCTCAGCCGCCGCCCTGATGCAGTAGAGCAGCGAAGCGGCGCTCGGCTCGCGACTCCAGGAGCCGTCGACATGCCACTCGACCTCCTCGCTGCGCAGGCCGATCGGCTTGCCGTCTTCAAAGATGTTGCTCACGCGCACGAGCTCCGGATGTCCGGGGACGAGGTAGGACCGCTGGATGTGAATCGCCAGCGGACCGAGGGCGCGCGCCAGGGCCACGTGCTGGTCCGGTGTGATGTCGAGGTCACGAAAGACGAGCAGCCCGTGTTCGTGCAGCAGGTGACGGAGCGCCTGA
This sequence comes from uncultured Solirubrobacterales bacterium, assembly GCA_963795555.1. Classification (GTDB taxonomy): domain Bacteria; phylum Actinomycetota; class Thermoleophilia; order Solirubrobacterales; family Solirubrobacteraceae; genus CAWCHZ01. The sequence continues at coordinate 1,500,136 of CAWCHZ010000002.1, read as the reverse complement.
CATGTGCGGTCGTCCAGCGCGCGACCTGTTCCGATGCCGCCCACCTCGGCACCAAACTGCTCAAACATCGGCTTTACGACGATGCCTCCCACGGCACGCTCCTGCCTGCCTGCCTGCGCTCCTGCCTGCCAGAGCGAAAGGTAACAGCCAATCTGTTCCATTCGAAGTGTTTGGATGATCGGCTCGACCAGATCGGCTGCGGACCCACCGTCGAACGCGGCGGGACGGGTCGCCGGCCTGCCGGGACTGTCTTTTGCCGATCATGCGGGCGGGGCCGCTGGTAGCGCTGCGGGAGCGCAATCTCCGGCTCGTCGTTGGGCGGATCGCGTCTCGAGCAGACGCGTGATCGTCGGCGCCGACCTGTTGCGCGGCTCGGTACAGGCGGTTGGCGCGACACTGCTGCTGACAGGCTCGGCCTCGATCGCTGCGCTGGCGCTCCTGCAGGCGGCCTTCGGCATGGCCGATGCCTTCTCGCGGCCGGCGCGAACGGGCCTCGTGCTCGATGCGGTCCAGCCCGCGCGCCTGCAGGACGCTGCCCGCCCGGCCGAGGGCGCCCGCGTCCGCGAGCAGCTGGACACAGATGCCGTGCGGAGGCTGGAGCGCCTCGCCGCGGCGGAGAGTGCGACGCCGTACATGGCGCTGCTCGCCAGCTTCGGCTACGCGCTCGGACGTCACGGCGCCTGCGCCGATGTGGTGATCGGCATCCCGGTCGCCAACCGCGAGCTGCCGGAGTGCGAGTCGATCGTCGGACCGTTCGTGAACACGCTGCGTGACGCCGCGCCCTGACCCGACGCGGCCCTAGGCGCCCTCGATCAGGGCGACCAACCGGGCGATCGTCGCATCGATCGCCGCGCGCGGTGCAAGCGGGGCTGCTCCCACCGTCAGCCGGTCGCCGACCTGCAACACGCCGGGGTGTGCCACCTCGGCATACGCTCCGGCGCAGCCCTGTCGCCCGAAGCGACCAAGGTCCACGCGATGGTGCGTCACGACTGTGCGCAGGATGCGCCGATCGGGCGGCAGCTCGCCATGAGCTCGGGTCGGCACCACGCAGCGGGCCGTCGGAAACGTCAGCGCCAGCTCTAGGCCGTCGGCGCCCAGCAGCGAGCGGCCGATCAAGCGGTCCTCGAGAAACCCCGCCGACTCGGCCGCCCCGTCGAACCCCGCCGACTCGGCCGCCCCGTCGAACCCCGCCGACTCGGCCGCCCCGTCGACCTCCGCCGACTCAGCCACCCCACCAGCGGGCTCCTGCCCGTAGTCGAGCAACAGGTTCGGCCGGAAGCGACGCACGTCCCAGTCGGACTCGCTCGCCAGCGAGCGCAGATGGTCGAGTGTCTGCACGGTGATCAGGTGCAACGGCGCGACGTCCTGATGGGCGGCGGGGGCGCCCAGGACACCGGTCGCCGTCGCATCGAGCTCCACCAAGCCCACCGGCCGCCCAAGCAGCTCGGACAGCGCGCCATCGATCTCGGCTCCGCGGGCTCGGGCTCCGTCGGGCAGCGTCACCTGCAGCGCGGCTCGTGCGGCCCGCGCGCCGACCTCCTCCGTGAGCAGCTCCGCACGGCAGGCGCGCAGCTCGGGATGGTTGGGACAACGCTTGTTGGCGATCCGCTGCCCCGTGGCGAGATCGACGACCAGCCAACGTCGGTCGCCCAGGCAACCGCGATGATCGATCCAGCTCGCCTTGACGGCTTGGCCCAGCATCGCCTTGACGGGATAGCGCCAGATCGCACGGACGCACAGGCCGCTCGGTGTCGGCAGGTGGTTTTCACCATTGTGCACTTGTGCCCCCGCGATCTCATGGTACCGTATCCCCCGTCGAATAGTGAGACGACTCCAAGTGGTCGTCTCCAGGGGTACACAGATTCCACGCGGCCGGACGGTGTTGCATGTCCTCCGGGCCAATTACAGCTACGCCAAAGCGCTTCAACCCGTATCACGCGTGGATCCAGATCGAGGATCTGAAAGCCCTCTGGGCGCCGCGCACGGCCTGGGTCGGGGAGCGACCGGTGCGCTGCGCGTATACCGGGCTGCAGCTTGCGCTGCTGCTCGCCCGCCACTGCGCCGATGACGATCGTCCCGAGGCGCGCGTCGAGGAGCGAATCGAACGACTGTTGACCGGCGCGGCGACCCAGCTGCGGCTGCTCAGCCGCCTGCTCGGCCGCTGGCCGGCGCCTCCGAGCGAGCTGACCGAACGCGGTGAGCCCCCGCGTGTGAGCGGCGGTGCGGCTCGCATTGCCGAGTGGCTGCCGGCATCACACCCCAGGGCGCTGCGCACGCTGCGCGACGAGCTCGAATACGCCGCCGCCGAGCTGGGGTTTCAACTCGACCCGGCGCCACTGCCGGCGCGACACGACGCCTCGCTCGACGGCGACGCGCCGACGCCGCGCACGGCCTCGCTCGCCAACGACGCGCCTGCGCTGCATTGCGCTGATCTGATCGATCCGCGGCTGATCGCCGCGATCTTCGACAGCGAGCCGTGGAGCGAGGAGGATCTCGTCTTCCGCACGATTCACCAGATCACGGAATGCTGGCTGGTGGTCCTCGTCGACGCGCTGTCGGCGGCCCGTGAGCTGGCGCGCGCGGAGTGCTGGTCGCCAGCCGCCGACTTCGTCGGTGACGTCGCGGGAATCCTCGACTACCTCGCGGGCCATCTGCAGGTGCTCGATCTGATGGTCCTCAAGGACTACCACCCGGTGCGGGTGGCGATGAAGGGTGCCAGCGGCGCTCAATCGCAGGCCGCCGGCAGCGTCGCGCCGCTCGCGCGGGGGCTGATCGAGCCGCTCTGCGAGCGCTATCCATCGCTCGAGCGCATCTATCAGCATCCGCACGAGCTGCTCGAGCCCTATCTCTACGCCGAGGCGCTGACTGGCCTCGAGGACTCGGTGCATGCGTTCTTCTTCAACCACTACAGACGTGCGTTGCATGTGCAGAGCAGTCGCGGATTGGGCGCGTTCGCGCAGGGGGTGGAGGTCCTGCCGAAGCGCTTCCTGACGGCGCTCTACCCGGAGCTCGACGACGTTCGCCTTCATCTGGTGATCGAGAGCAACTACGAGCACGGCAACATCCAGGGGACGCTGGTATATGCCTCGGAGCTGGCCAATGGGGTGCCGGCGCCGCAGGTCGGCGATCAGCCGCCACCCCAGGGGGACGACCTGCGGACGATCGTCGAGGTCCTAAGACAAGGCCTCGAGGAGCTGTCGACCGAGGCGGTGCTGCGCCTCTTCGCCGAGGACTGCTTTGTCTGCGATCCAGTTGGGAGCCGTCCCTACCGTGGCCAGGGCAATGTCGATGGCTATCTGCGAGCCTGCTACCAGGCGATCCCCAAGATCAGCTATCGCCTTGGCGAGCCGGTCGTCGATGGCACGCGCGTCCTGGTTGCCTGGACGGCGGACGCCGAGGCCTTCAACGGCGCCAGCATGGAGCTCGCCGGCAGCTGGGAGCTGACCTTCGACAGCGACGCTCGCATTCGCTCCTTCGTCTGTCACTGGGATCCCGCGACGATGGCACAGGCGCTGAGCTCGCCGACCGTCACACTGGAGCCACTGATCTGATGTCCGGTGACATACCGTCAGAGTTGACTCTGACACAGGGGCTTTTGCTTCAAGCCTCTTGACTATAACCACCGCGGCGGTACTCTGCCGCGACAAGGGTCCTGATCGGGAGCGGCCCAAGATAAGGCAGCAGGGGAGACCTCATGCAGTCGAGCTATGAGTCATACGACTGCGTTTTGGCCTGGGCAGAGAAGCGAGCCCGCGAGAACGATCTCGGGGAGCTTCGGCGCGCCGGCCTATATCGCACGCCGAACGAGCAGTACCTCACGGGGACATACCCACCACTGAAGGCGCTACGTCCAATCGAGCCGGCCGAGGTCTATGCACAGGCCAGTGGCGTCTACAACGTCTATGTCCACATCCCCTTCTGCGAGCAGTACTGCACGTTCTGTCACTTCTTCAAGGAGATCAACTCGCCCCAGTCGCGGGTGGAGCGCTATGTGCGCACGCTCTGTCATGAATTCGAGCTGGTGACAGAGGCGGCCGGCGGTCGTCCGCAGGCGGAGACGGTCTACTTCGGCGGTGGAACGCCGTCCTACCTCAACGCTGAACAGCTCGATCGCACCTTCACGAAGCTCTGGCAGCACGTCGATGTGCTGCCCTCGACTGAGGTGACCTTCGAGCTGCATCCCGGCGTCGTACGCCAACCCGACTACGAGGATCGACTTGCGGCAATCGCAGCCAACGGCGTCAACCGCTGGGTCTTCGGAATCCAGTCGATGGACGAGACGGTGCTCCTAAAGCTCAACCGTGGTCATGGGCGGCGCGAGGTGTTCCGCATGCTCGAGCTGTTGAGCGAGCACGGGCACGACAACCTGTCGGTGGACCTGATCTTCGGTCTGCCCTATCAGACGACCGAGAACTGGTACGCGACGATCGTCGAGCTGCTCCAAGCCGGCGTCAGGAAGTTCAACGTCTTCCCGCTGTTCTTCAAGCGCAGCGATCCGATCACCAAGCAGTACATTCGCGAGCCGGAGATATTCCCCGACGCCGAGACGCGCCTGGTCATGCACCACATGGCGGAGCGGCTGTTCTTCGGTGAAGGCTTTCGTCGCGGCCCGCTGTTCTACTACGCCCAGGCCGAGCACCACTCGCGCCAGCAGGAGAGCAAGTTCGAGGACATCGAGCATGTCAACCTGCTGCCGTTCGGTGTCAGCTCCTTCGGCTACATCGGTGGAACCCAGTTCTACAACGTCTGCGACGTCGGACGGCATGCCGAGCTCGTCGATGCGGGACGGCCACCGGTCTGGCTCGGTGCCACCCTGAGCAACGAGGAGCGCGTGCGGCGCAGCATGATGTTCTCGCTGCGCGTCCACGGGTTCGACGTCGGCCATCTCGCCAGGACGTTCGACGTCGACGTTAGCCGGCTGTTCGGCGCGCAGCTCGAGCGCCTCGAGCAGCTTGGCCTGATCGCTCGGGATGGCACCCAGGTCGAGCTCACGGATCTGGGGGCCGTCCATGCCGACGCGGTGGCGCTGTGCTTCGTCAGCGACGAGGTCAAGGCGCTGGCCGCGGAGACCAATCGAACGATCGTCGCCCCGGCGCGCGACCCGCGCGACCGCTATGACTACTCGCCGCTGCTGCGGGTCGATGAGCCCGGCGGGATCGATGCGGGGGCGACGCGTGATGCCGCGTAGCGACGGCCGGTCGCTGGGTCGCCGTGGGGACGTGGCGTGATGCCGCCCAGCGAGGACGTGGCGTGATGCCGCTCAGCGACGCCGCAGCGTCGATTGCCGTTCACGAGCGGCCGGCTGAGCCGGTGTTTGCGGTGCCCGAGCCAGAGCTGACGGCGCGCGAGATGGTCGAGCGGGCGATCATGCTGCGTCCGCGCCTGCGCGAGCTCCAGGACGAGACCGAGCGGCTCACGCGCTATCCGGAGACCATTCACCGGGAGTTTCTCGATCGGGGCTTCTACCGGGTGCTGCAGCCGCGACGTCTCGGCGGCTACGAGTTCGATGTGACCACCTACTACAAGCTCGTCGTGGAGCTCGCGCGCGGCTGCCCCTCAACCGGGTGGTGCTTTGCGCTGGCGGCTGGGCACGTCCTGACCGTGGCGACCTTCTTCTCAGAGCCGGCGCAGATCGAGCTGTTCGGCCCCGCGGGCGACTTTCGCGGTCCACACCGCGACATCCCCACGGGGACCGCGCTGCGGGTCGACGGCGGCTATGTGATCGATGGGGTCTGGCCCTACTGCTCGGGAGTCCCCTACGCCACGCACGCCTTGGTCACCACCTACCTGACCGAGCAGGACGACGCGCGTCCCCCGGCGCAGCGCCCGCTCGTGATGGCCGTCGTGCCGCGCCAACAGCTCACCATCCTCGACGACTGGGGCGCCATCCTGGGGATGCGGGGCAGCGGATCCAACAGCGTACGCATCGAGGGGGCACGCATCCCCGCGCATTTCGTCGTCGCCGAGCCCACGCCGGGCTTCGCGCCGGCCACCGCGGATGGCGCCGGCTCGCACACCGTCACCGAGCTCGCGATCGGCCTGCAGATCCACGGCAGCGGCATGTACGCCGGTCGGGTGATCCCGTTCTACTGGGGTGAGCTGACCTCCGTGATGGTGGGCACCGCCCAGGCCGCGCTCGACGAATACGAGCGGATCCTCAACAGCGCGCAGACCGTCTTCACGCCGAAGACGCTGCGGCGCAACCATCAGGATTACCTGCGTGCGCTGGGCAAGGCGCTCGGGATGACCGATGCGGCCGAGGCGATCCTGCTCGGTGCCGGCGAGCGCTACATGGAGCTGTGCCGCCGCGAGGTGGAGCAGGAGATCCCCTTCACCAAGGCCGACGAGACACGGCTCGTGGCGATGAAGCAACAGGCCTCGCGGCTGGCCTGGGAGGCGATTCACATGCTGTTCAAGTACGCCGGCGTGCGCTTCACCCGCGACGGCGAGCGGATGCAGCGCTACCTGCGCGACGCCGCCACCTACGAGGCCCACATGGGCAGCGCGATCGATCCCCTCGCCGCGCCGATCGCGCGCACCTACCTGGGCGATCCGCTGCCACCCGAGCCGATCCTCTGACGGGGCCTTCAGCCGGTCTCGTGGGCGCGTTGACCGGCGCGCAGCGCCCGGAGCTCGGAGCGCAGCGCCGCGAGCTCCTGCTCGACGTGCGCCAGGCGCCGCTCGAGCTCGTCGACGGGCTCGGCCGCCACCGGTGGCTCGTCGCTGGTGCCGAGCAGCTGCTCGTAGCGCTCCTCCTTCTGGCCCGGCAGACGCGGCAGCTGTCGCACGTAACCACGCTCGATCAGCCCGGCAAGCGTCTCGTGCAGCTCGGCGAGATCGGCGAAGCGATGCAGGCGCTCACTGCGCTGCTTGAGCTCGCCGGGCGTCTGGCTGCCGCGCAGCAGCAGGACCGCCAGCACGGCGCTCTCGGCTGACGCCAGTCCGAGCGCATCGTCGAGCAGGTGGCGGTACTTGACCGCGCGACTGCCGGCGCCGCTGGCCAGGCGGGTCCAACCGCGTCGACCGAGCCGTTGCAGTGCCTCGCGGATCGTGCTCTCCTCGTAGTCGACGATCGGATCGCGATTGGTCGTCTGGTTGCAGGCCAACCGCAGGCTGTTGAGCGAGAGCGGGTATGCGTCAGGCGTCGTGCGCTGCTTCTCGAGCAGGCATCCCAGTACGCGCAGCTCGACGGCGTCGGGCTCCATGGCTCCAGCCTACGTGACCGGGCTGCAAGATCGCTGTCTAGACGATCGTTCGGTTTGGCGAGCGCGGGGGCCCGTATAAGATCGAGCCCTCGCGCAGGAGGCGCGGACGACGCGGCGTCTTGGGCCGCGCCGGAAACTTCGTGCATGAGAATGGATTCAGAGTGATAGTCGAGCACGATGCTGCGCCACGGACGGCGGGCGGTGGGACGGCAGGACCGCACGGGTCGAGCACCACACCGTTGGGTGATCCCCCGCCGCCGCGACTGTCGATCGTCCGGGCGTTGATCGCCCTGCTGGTGCTGGCGGCCGTCGGCGCTGGCGTCCTGTTCGTCATCAGACAGCCGCCCGCTACGGCGGCCTCGAGGGCGGCGGCGCCCTGGTTCGCGTCCTATGTCGATGTCACACTGACCCCGACCTACGCGTTCGAGGATCCCGCGGCCAACCCGGTGCGCGGCGTGTTCCTCGGCTTCGTCGTCGCGCAGCGCTCGGCCCCCTGCCAGCCCAGCTGGGGTGGCTACTACACGCTGAGCGGAGCTGAGCGCGCGCTCAACCTCGACGAGCGCGTCTCGCAGGTCCGCGCGCAGGGCGGCACCCCGATGGTCTCCTTCGGTGGGCGTGACAACAGCGAGCTGGCTGTGGGCTGTCAGCGCCTGGCGGCGCTCACCGCGGCCTACCGTGCGCCCGTCGACCGCTATCGCACCAGCGTGATCGATCTCGACATCGAGGGTGCGGCGCTCGCCAACCGCGCCGCCGACGCGCGTCGCGCCGCGGCGATCGCGGCCGCGCAGCGCCAGGAGGCGGCGCGGCACGTGATGCTCGGGGTCTGGCTGACACTGCCCGTCGCGCCGCAGGGGCTGACGCCCGATGGCATTGCGGCGGTCAGGTCGATACTCGCCGCCGGCGTACGGCTCACCGGCGTGAACGTGCTGGCGATGGACTTCGGATATGCGGTCTCGGGCGACATGATCCAGCCGGTCGAGCGTTCGCTCTGGGCGACGCACGCGCAGCTCGCGAGCCTCTACCGCGCCGCCCATCACCGGCTGTCGTCGAGCGCGGCCTGGCATCAGCTCGGCGTGACGGTGATGATCGGCCAGAACGACGTCGCCAACGAGCGCGTCACGCTCGCCGACGCCCACGCGCTCACCCAGTTCGTTCGTGCGCACGGCATCGGCCGGGTGTCGATGTGGTCGCTGAACCGCGACTCGGAGTGCGGCAGCGTCTTCACCCAGGTCGGCGTCCTGTCGAACACCTGCAGCGGCGTGACACAGGCACCGCTTCAGTTCACACGGATCTTCAGCAGCTTGGCGGGCACGCAGACCGCGCGCAGCGTTACGAGCGTCAGCCAGGCCGTGCCGCAGGTGACCCAGGCGCCGGTCGATGACCCTGCCACCAGCCCCTATCCGATCTGGCAGGCAACCGGGATGTATGTCGCGGGCTACAAGGTCGTCTGGCATCGCCAGATCTACGAGGCCAAGTGGTTCAGCCAGGACGTCGCGCCCGATCTGCCGGTGCAGAGCGCTGCGCAGACGCCGTGGCTGCTGATCGGCCCGGTCCTGGCGGGGTCGCGGGCGCCTGCGCCGATGCTCTTCGACGGCGCGCGCCACCCGCGCTGGTCGGCGCTGACGATCTATCACCGCGGCGATCGCGCGCTCTTCGACAACCTGCCGTATGAGGCCAAGTGGTACACGCAGGGCGACGCGCCCAGCGGCACGCTGCCATCGGACCCGAACTCGCCCTGGCAGCCGTTGTTCACCGTGCCCGGCGAGCCGGGCGCAGCGAGCCACCCCGGAGCGAGCTGATGGCTGGCGGCACGACATCTCTGCGGATGACCGGCACGACATCGATGCGGGTCACCGGCACGCCAGCCCTGCGGATCACAGTGGAGGAATGGTCATGAGCACACGACGACGGCGGCAGTGGGGGTCGGACCGGCAGCTGGACCCGATGCCCGTGGTTCCGCGCTCGGCGGGAGAGGGTGTCCTGGCGCTCGGTCGCGCCGCGGTGCTGGTGACGGTGGCCGCCTGGGCGGCGATGGTGGTGACGACCGTGGCGAGCCAGCTGCGCGGCCACGGCCCCGGCCGCGCCGGGCTGCTGCAGACGATCGCCTTCCTCGTGGTGGTGAGCTGCCTGGAGGGGTCCGCGACCGTCTATCTGGTTGCCCGACTTGGCTTCTATTACCGCGCCCGGCGTCACCGCCGCATCCCGCGCGCGACGCTCGACGAGGTCTTCACCGAGGGCGCGCCGACGCTGACAGCGCTGGTGCCGTCCTATCAGGAGGAGGCCGGGGTGATCCGCATGACGCTGCTGTCGGCGGCGCTGCAGGAGTACCCGGACATGCGGGTCGTGCTGCTGATCGACGACCCGCCCCAGCCGCAGTACGCCAAGCCGCAGCAACTGTTGGAGCAGGCGCGTGCGCTGCCGCGCGAGATCCAGGCGCTGCTGGCCGAGCCGCGCATGCGCTTCGACGCTGCGCTCGCGCGCTACGAGCTCACCTACCTCGGCGGCCATGCGATCGAGGGCGAGCGCATCGTCTCGTCGCCGGAGCTGCTCACGCTCGCCGAGCACTACGAGCATGCCTCGTCCTGGGTGTCGCAACTCGCCGCCGATCACCCCAGCAACGACCACAACGAGCGCTTCTTCGCGATCCACGTGCTCGGCCGGCTGGCCGCCGACCTCGGGCTGACCGCTGCCGCGTTGCGCAGCGCCGCCGCCGACCGCAACGCGCGACTGGCGGCGTCGCGCGTGGCTCATCTCTACCGTCGACTGGCCTGGATCTTCCGTGCCGAGCTGTCGAGCTTCGAGCGCAAGCAGTACGTGTCGCTCTCGCCCGAGCCCAACAAGGCGATGAACCTCAACGGCTACATCGGACTTATGGGTGGTCGCTATCGCGACGTCGTCACGCCCGCCGGCCGCACGCTCGTCGACGCGGTCGATGGGCCGGCCGACCTCGTCGTGCCCGACAACGACTACGTCCTGACGCTCGACGCCGACAGCGTGATCCTGCCGGAGTACTGCCTGCGGCTGGTGCACCTGATGGAGCAACCCGAGCATGCGAGCATCGGCGTGGTGCAGACGCCCTACAGCGCCTTCCCGGGCGCCGCGACTCGCCTGGAGCGGATCGCCGGTGCGACGACGGACATCCAGCACATCGTCCACCAGGGGATGACCTTCTACGACGCGTCCTTCTGGGTGGGGGCCAACGCGGTGCTGCGCAAGAAGGCGCTCGATGACGTCGTCGAGACCGAGTATGTCGGCGGCTGGCGGATTCACCGCTACATCCGCGATCGCACGGTCATCGAGGACACCGAATCCACGATCGATCTCGCCGCGCGCGGCTGGACGGTCCACAACTACGGTGAGCGCCTGAGCTACAGCGCCACCCCGCCGGACTTCGGCTCGCTCTGCATCCAGCGCCACCGCTGGGCCAACGGCGGTCTGCTGATCGTGCCCAAGCTCTGGCGCTGCGTACGCCGCCGCCGGCTGCGCGGGGAGCGCACGCGCATGGGCGAGGTCTTCCTGCGGATGAACTACATGGCATCGATCTTCTGGAGCTCGCTGTCGGTGCTGTTCCTGCTGGCGTTCCGCTTCAACTCCCACCTGCTCAGCCCGCTGACGTTCGTCGCGGCCGTGCCGTACTTCGTGATGATGGCCTTCGACCTGCGCTATTGCGGTTACAAGCCTCTCGACGTGCTGCGCGTCTATGGCTTCAACCTGCTGCTCCTGCCGGTCAACCTGGCGGGCACGCTGAGCTCGATCGTGCAGGGCCTGACGGGCGCCAAGGGTCGCTTTCACCGCACGCCCAAGGTGCGCGATCGCACGGTGCCGGCGCTCATCTACGTGCTGCTGCCCTACCTGCTGGTCGCGGTCTCGGGCTACACGTTCAAGCACTCATACGATCACCGGCTGTGGGGCGATGCCGCCTTCGCCGCCGTCAATGGCGTGCTGGCGACCTACGCCATCATCGCCTTCGTCGGGATCCGCGATTCACTCGTCGACATCTGGACCAACGTGGTCTCCTGGCTCTACAAGCCCGTGGCGGCCAAGCCAACGCCCGTGCGGCGCGCGGCGCCAGCGGCCGTGGCCCCCGATGCCAAGCTCGCCGACTGGGAGCTGGTGCTGCACCTCGGTCACGCCGATCGTCGCAGCAGGCCACGCGCGCCGGTCGCGTCGGCACCGGCGAACACCTGCGCTGCGCCGGTGGCCGACAGCTGAGGATGGCGCCTGTGCTTGTGCCCACAAGGCGCACAGCGCAGTCGCTCGACGCTGCGGTTGATTAGCACGACGGGCACGCCATCGGCGATCATCTTCTCGACCTGTGCGATGTTGGCGCTCGTCGGTGGCGGTAGGCTCTGCGCGGCGCCCGCTGGCAACGGCGCCTGGCGTGGTCTGTGTGCGCAGCGAGAGCAACCGAGGAGAGAGCGATGGAAGCCAGCGTGGCCAGGGGCGGCGAGCAAGACTTCACCATCGACGGCGAGGTCGCCCCGGGCTTCGAGCCCGTGCGCGCGGCGTTCGCGGAGAACTTCCGCACGCGGCGCGAGCAGGGCGCCGCGTTCGCGGTGACGCTCGACGGCCAGCCGGTCGTGGACCTCTGGGGCGGCGTAGCGGATGCGGAAAGTGCGCGGCCGTGGCGGCGCGACACGCTGCAGCTGATCTTCTCCGGCACCAAGGGCCTGGTCGCGCTCTGCGTGCTGATGCTCGTCGACCGCGGGCAGCTGGATCCCGATGCGCCGGTCGCGCGCTACTGGCCGGAGTTCGCAGCCGAGGGCAAGGGCGACGTCCGCGTGTCGGAGCTGACCTCGCATCAGGCGCGCCTGCCGGGGTTTCGTACGCGGATCGCCGAGGACGAGCTGGTCGACGACGTACGGCTGGGGGCGCTGCTTGCGGCCCAGCCGATGGAGTCCGATCCCCGGGCTCTCAGCTGCTACCACCCTCTCAGCTACGGCTGGCTCTGCGGCGAGCTGGTTCGCCGCGTCGACGGGCGCAGCGTCGGACGCTTCTTCGCCGAGGAGGTGGCCAGCCCGCTTGGCCTGGACGTCTGGATCGGGCTGCCGGCCGAGCTCGAGGGCCGCGTCTCGACGCTGCGCTACGCCGACGACTGGGGTCAGCGCCGTGTCTGGGACGAGCGGTGCTTCGCCCGGACGAGCTGCTGGAACGCGTCTGGAACAACCCGTCACTGTTCCCGGAGGGCTGGATCCCGTGGAACCAGCCCAGCTGGCATCGCGCCGAGATCCCCGGCGCCGGCGGCATCGGGGCGCCCCGCTCGCTCGCCCGTCTCTACGGCTGTCTTGCCTGCGGCGGCGAGCTCGACGGCGTGCGGCTGCTGTCGGCGGCGACGCTTGCGCGCGGACGCCGGGAGCTTGCACACCGGACCGACCCGCTGCTCGACGAGCCACAGGTGTTCGGGATCGGCTTCCAGCTGCAGAACGAGTGGGGCGTGATGGGGCCGGTCGCCGAGGCGTTCGGCCATGGCGGAGCCGGCGGCTCGATCCACTGCGCCTGGCCTGCCGCCAGGGTCGGCATCTCCTACGCGATGAACTTGATGCGCGACGACGAGCCGGTCGACCCGCGCGCGCAGGCGCTGCTGCGGGCGGTGGACGAGTCGTTGCGCTCCGCGCGCACGGCCTGAGCCGCGGCGGGCGTCGCGGCGGGCGCCGGTCGCCCCACGCTCAGAACCCCAGCTCGAGCCGCCCCTTGATCATCGGCAGCTCGACCGCATAGCTCTGATAGACGCGCCGCCAGTCGTCATCGGATTGGTCGGGCAGCCGCCAGGCCATCAGCGTCACCAGGCAGCTCTCCGGCCCGCGGCCGCAGAGCTCGCCCGGCACGATGCGCGTGCTGACGCAGCGCACCAGGCGCTGCGGGCTCTTGCCCACCGCGTAGTCGATCAGCAGGAGGTCGCGGTGCTGCTGGACCTCGACGTAGGTCTCGGTGTTGTCGAACAGCGACGTGCCGACGAACAGCCGCTCGGAGATGCGCCGGCGGTTCCAGCTGCCCAGCGTCCACTCGCCCATCCGCACCCCGTCGGCCATGTAGGCGAAGGCGACGGCGGCCGGCACCAGGACCTCGGCCGACGCGGTGCAGCAGTATTGGTCCTCGAAGCTCATCTGCGCAACTTGACAGGCTCGATCGAGCGTCGGTATCGTCAAAACCTTGTTCGATATTATCGAACAACCTCCTGCGTTGAAGCCTATCCGGGTCGCTCTCGACGCGCTGGACCCCGAGCTCGCCTGAGACGCTGACGGCGGATGCGCTGGATCCTCAACTCGCCTGAGACCCTGACGGCGGATGCGCTCGCGGGCCTGGCCGCCGCCCACGGCGATCTGCTGCGGGTGGACCTCGGCGAGCGGATCGTCGTTCGGGCCGACGCGCCCGTCCGCCACAAGGTGAGCGTGATCTCCGGTGGAGGCTCCGGTCACGAGCCGCTGCACGTCGGCTTCGTCGGCTACGGGATGCTCGATGGCGCCTGTCCCGGCGCCGTCTTCAGCTCGCCATCGGTTGCCCAGATCCTCGCCTGCATGCGAGCGGTCGACGCCGGGTTGGGTGTCCTGCAGATCGTCAAGAACTACACCGGCGACGTGCTGAACTTCTCGATGGCGGCCACGGAGGCGCGCGACGACGGCATGGAAGTCGCCTCGGTCGTAATCGACGATGATGTCGCGATCGACGATCCCGATCAGACCGCGGGTCGACGCGGCACGGGCGCGACCCTGCTGGCGGAGCGGATCGCCGGCGCGGCGGCCGAGCAGAGACGCACGCTGGAGCAGGTCCGCACGCTGGCGGCGCGGGTCAACGAGCGGGCCCGATCGTTTGGCGTTGCGCTCTCCTCCTGCACGTCGTTGGACACCGGGGGACCGATGTTCGACCTGCCGGACGGTGAAATGGAGGTTGGCGTGGGGATCCACGGCGAGCCGGGCCGCCGTCGCGCCGCCACCGCAAGCGCCCGTGAGATCGCTCAGATCATGGTCGACGCCGTGCTCGCCGACCTGCAGCCCTCGGTCGGAGCCGACCTGCTGGTCTTCCTCAACGGCTTCGGACGCACCTCGGACCTCGAGCTCTACGCGCTCTACGGAGAGGTCGACCGCGTCCTGTGTGAGCGCAGGCTCGCGCCGCAGCGCAGGCTGGTCGGCAGCTACATGACGTCGCTCGACATGGCCGGTGCGTCGTTGACCGTGCTGGAGCTCGACCGCGAGCTGACGGCCCTGTGGGACGCGCCGGTGCACACGCCGGCGCTGCGCGCGGGCAGGTGACACGGTGACACTGTGCGTGGGTAGGTTGACACGATGACGGGAGACGCGGCGGTGAAGGGCAACACGGTGACGACCTGGATGAATGGCGCTGCAGTGGCGATCCGCGCTCAGCGCGACTACCTGACCCAGCTGGACGCGGCGATCGGCGATGGTGACCACGGCGCCAACATGGATCGCGGCTTCGCCGCCGTGCGGGAGACGCTGGCTGAGCACGAGCAGGATGATCTCCCCGGCCACCTGCTCGCGCTGGCGGGGCGAACGCTGATCTCGACGATCGGTGGTGCCAGTGGCCCACTCTGGGGCACCGCGCTCAAGGAGGCCGGCCGCGCGCTCGGCGATCGGCCGGCCCTCGACGGTGCCGACCTGGCCGCCGCGCTCGACGCGGCGACCGAAGGCGTCATCTCGCTCGGCGCGGCGGTGCCCGGCGACAAGACGATGGTCGACGCGCTGTTGCCGGCGGTTCGGGCGCTGCGCACGGGCGTGCAGGCCGGCGAGCCGCTGTTGGCCTCGGTGCGGGCCGCCGCGGACGCTGCCGAGCGCGGGGCGCGCGCCACGGTGCCGCTGCGTGCGCGCAAGGGGCGTGCGTCCTATCTCGGTGAGCGCTCGATCGGCCATCAGGATCCAGGCGCCACCTCGGTTGCCCTGGTGATGCGCGCGCTCGAACGGGCCGTCGCGGAGACGGACTAGCCGGCGAGCCCGGTGATGCAGGTCGTCAGCGCACGGATCGCGCTCGCGGCATCGGGTCCCTGGGCCGACAGCTGCAGCATGCTGCCGCCGCGCATGCCGAGCGCCAGCACCTCCAGCAGGCTCTTGGCGTTGGCCTCGCGCGCCCCGTCGCCGATCGCGATCGTGGCCTGGAACGCGAGCGCCGTGCGGACCAGCTCGGCCGCTGGGCGCGCGTGCAGGTTGACCGCCGCCGGCAACCTGACCGCGGCGCGGTCCTGCGTTTCAGAGCTTGTGCTGACCACGAGCCTCCTCGGCCGCGCGCATCACCGCATCCAAGGAGCCGCCCGCCGAGCAGACCACGGCGGCGGCGATCGCTCCCTCCACCAGAGGCGCGTCGGCGAGCGCGATCTTGCGGCCGTCGAGCGAGTCGCTCTCGAGCACCGCGCGGACCGCCAGCAGCGAGCTGCCGATGTCGGCGAGGACGACCGTGCCGGCTGCGTCGCCATTGCGCAGGATCGCCGCGCGAACCGCGTCGGCACTGGTGCCGAGACCCCCGTCGGGCGCGCCGCCCACGGCCTCGATCTTCACCTCGGGACCGGCAATCTGGCGCACGAGCGCGCCAAGGCCGCGCGCCACCTCGGCGCTGTGGGATACCAATACGATCCCAACGAGGTGAACGGTGCCGTCGGCTCCCACGAGTAAGGTAATCTATACTACCGACGTGGATTCGACAATGCCGAATACAAGAGGGCGCCGGGGGCGCATGACAATCCAGTCCGTCGACCGCGCGGCCCGCATCCTCAAAGCGCTCGCCTCCGGTCCGCGGCGACTGGGCGTCAGCGAGCTGGCCGACCGCCTGCAGCTGGCGCGCCCAACCGTTCACGGCCTGCTCCAGACGCTGCAGGCGCACGGCTTCGTCGAGCAGGATCGCGACACCGACAAGTACCAGCTTGGCGCCGGCCTGCTGCAGCTCGGCAGCTCCTACCTCGACATCAACGAGCTGCGTGGAAGGTCGATCGTCACCGCCGAGCGACTGGCGGCGTGCACCGACGCCGCCGTTCGGGTAGGCGTCCTGCATGGCGCGGTGGTGCTCGTCGTTCACCACGTGTTTCGACCGGACTCCACCCTGCAGATTCCCGAGGTCGGAGCTCAGCTGCCGGCGCATGGCAGCGCGCTCGGCAAGGCGATCTTGGCCTACGCGCCGGCCGACCTCATCGATGACCTGCTCGCCGAGCCGCTGCCCAAGCTGACCAGCGCCACGCGCACCCCCAAGGGGCTGCTTGCCGATCTCGACGCCGTTCGCGAGAGTGGCGTCGCCACCGAGCGCAACGAGGCGGTGCTGGGAGAATCTAGTGTCGCGGCGGCGATCTTCGATCACGCCGGGCTCGCGGTCGGGGCGATCGGCGTTGTCGGAGACAGCGAGCGGCTGCTGCCGCGCCCGGCGCCGGCGCGGGCGATCACCGCGGCTGTGCTCGATGCCGCGCGCAGCATCTCGCGCGAGCTCGGCGGCGCCCGCTGGCAGCGGGGCCGCCAGCCCTAGCCGCCCGCTGGCAGCGGGGCCGCCAGCCCTACGCGGCCGCTGGCAGCGCGGCCGCCAGCCCTAGCTGTTTGACAGCATTCGACAATGCCGAGTACCGTTCGTGCATGTCGCGCGTGGTGTCCTCATCGACGCTGCGCACCCCGCTCGAACCCGCTGGACAGGAGGTCGCGCGGGCTGACGCGGCGGCGCCGCTGCTCGAGGCTCACGACGTGTACCGCCGCTTCGGCGGGGTGCGCGCGCTGGCCGGCGCATCGCTGACGGTGAAAACCCGTGGGTCGGTGCACGTGCTCGTCGGCGAGAACGGATCGGGCAAGTCGACGCTGCTGCGGATCCTCGCCGGCGAGCTGCGCGCCGACGCCGGTCGGATCCTCCTCGATGGCGAGGAGCACGCCCTGGCAAGCCCAGCCGCGGCGCTGCGCCGCGGGATCGTGACGGTCACGCAGGAGACGACCCTGGCGCCCGACCTGTCGATCGCGGAGAACGTCTACCTCGGACGGCGCATGAGCCGCGGGCGGCTGGGCATCCGCTGGCGCGAGACCGGCGCGCGCGCCCGCGCCGTCCTCGAGCGCCTGGAGCTCGACCTCGATCCGCGGCTGCCGGTCAGGCGGCTGCGCCCCGACCAGCAGCAGATGGTCGAGATCGCTCGGGCGATGTCGATGGACGCGCGCCTGCTGATCCTCGATGAGCCGACGAGCTCGCTGACCGGTGATGAGGTTGCGTCGCTGTTCAGCGTCGTACGGCGCTTGAAGGAGCGCGACGTCACGACGATCTTCGTCTCCCACCGGCTCGATGAGATCTTCGAGATCGGGGACGATCTGACGGTGTTGCGCGACGGTCGGACCGTTGGCAGCGGTCCGGTCGCCGCCTACGACCGCCGAAGCCTGATCGAGCGGATGGTCGGCCAGGCGCATCAGCCGCTCGCCCCCCGGCCGGTGCGCCAGCGGCAGAGCTCGTCGATCCTCAGCCTGCGCGGCGTCGGGGTGGAGGGCATCGTCAGCGATGCCACGCTCGACGTCGCGGCCGGCGAGATCGTTGGGCTTGCCGGCCTCGTTGGTGCCGGCCGCAGCGAGCTGCTGGAGGCGATCTTCGGGCTGCGGCACATCAGCGCCGGGGAGCTGCGGATCGGGGGTCGTGCGGTGCGCAGCCGGGGACCGCGCGACGCGGTCGCCTGCGGGGTGGGCTTCGTGCCGGCGGACCGCAAGCGCCAGGGACTGGTGCTCGACATGTCGGTTCGCGAGAACCTCGTGATGACGTCGACCGCGGGCCGGAGCCGCCTCGCCGCGCCGACCGCCGCGCGCGAGCTGCCCGGCGTGCAGGAGTCGTTGCGGGCGATGCGCATTCGCGCCGAGTCGCCCAACGCGCGCGTCGCGACGCTGAGCGGCGGCAACCAGCAGAAGGTCGTGCTGGCGAAGTGGCTCGCGGCCCGACCCAAGGTGCTGCTGCTCGACGAGCCCACCCGTGGCGTCGACGTCGGCGCCAAGTCCGAGATCTACCGTCTGCTGAGCGCTGCCGCGACCAACGGCCTGGCGGTGTTGGTCAGCTCTTCGGAGACGCCCGAGCTGCTGGAGATCTGCGATCGCATCCTCGTGATGTTTCGCGGGCGCATCTGCGCTGAGCTGCCGGCCGACGCGGCGACGGAGGCGGCGATTGCCCATTATGCGGGAGGTGAAGCATGAGCGCTGAGGTGAGGCATGAGCGCTGAGGATCGCGCCGCGGGCGGCGCTCCAGGGGAGGGACGGCTGGCTGGCGTACGGGCCGCGATCAGCCTCGACTGGCTGGCGCGCTACGGCGCGGTGCTGGCGCTGCTGATCGTGCTGACGGTGGCGATGGCGCTGACCCAGGCGAATTTCCTGACGGGCGCGAACATCAAGGATCTCCTCACCGGCGTGGCGATCCTCTGGATCGTGGCGATGGGGGAGACCTTCGTGGTGCTGACCGCCGGAATCGACCTGTCGGTCGGCTCGGTGCTTGCGGTGACCGGGATCCTGCTCGCCAAGGTGCTCGACCTGGGCGTCCCGGCGGGCGCCGCGGTCGTCATCAGCGTGCTCTTCGGCGCGCTCGTCGGCGGCGCCGTCAATGGCGTGCTGATCGGGCGCCTGCGGCTGTCGTTCTTCGTCGTGACGCTCGGCTCGATGGTGGCGATCACCGGCGTCACCAACCTCTGGTCGCACTCCAGCACCGAGTACATCAACTCGAGCCTGATCGGCAACATCGGCATCGGCAACATCATCGGTCTGCCCGTGCCGATCTGGATCATGGCCGCCACCTTCCTGATCGCCCTCTACGTCCAGCAGCGAACGTACTTCGGCCGCGACGTCTACGCCGTTGGCGGCAACACCCAGGCGGCGCGCCTGTCGGGCATCCGCGTCGCGCGCACGTTGATCGCCGTCTACGCGATCTCGGGGGCCTGCGCCGCGCTCGCGGGCGTCATCCAGGCCGGTCGGATCGGTGCGGCCAGCCCGCAGGTTGGCGCGGACGTCGCGCTCAACGCGGCCGCGGCGGTGCTGCTCGGCGGCACGAGCTTCGCGGGCGGCGTGGGTGGTGTTGGGGGCACCGCGGTTGGGGTGCTGTTCATCGGCGTGCTGCAGAACGGGCTGGGCATCGCCGGCGTCTCGAGCTTCTGGCAGCAGGTCGTCACCGGGGTGATCCTGATCGCCGCCGTGCTGTTCGATCGCCTGCGGCTCAACGCCGCACAGCTCAGCGGCCGGCGCCGGCTGGCGCGAGCCTGAGGTCTCGGGTTGACAGGCGCTCCACCGCGTTGTTAGATTCGGCGAATCTGATTCGGTATTGTCGAATCCGAATCAGGCCGCGACGGCGCGGGAGAGTGATCATTCTCCGCCCGCGCCGAGCTGGTCACAGGTGAGCTGGGTTGCCCAAGGGGAGGAGGAGCGGTGGCCGTCAGAGGGCGTAGCAGGTGGCTGGCGTCGGTCGGGCTTGGAGTCGGCGTGCTTGCGCTCGCCGGGACGGGCTGCGGAAGCTCGAGCTCGTCGAGCTCGTCCTCGAGCGGAGGGGCCAGCGCCGCCGCGCTGAAGCCGGTGCCCTACACCGGCTTCGAGACGCAGTACCCGACGTCCTATCCCCAGCCGGTCCGCAAGCCGGGCTTCAAGTTCACGCTCGGCTTCCTCAACCCAGTTGGCGCCAATGAGTCCCAGCACTACATCCAGCTCGGCATCCAGACCGAGACCCAGCTGCTCGGCGGGACGTTCATCGCCAAGGACGATCAGCTCAAGGTCGACAAGCAGGTCAGCGACTTCGACCAGCTGCTTGCCCAGAAGGTGAACGCGATCGTCGTCTACCCGCTCGACCCCAAGGCGCTGGGCCCCGAGCTCGCCAAGGCCAAGGCTGCGCATGTGCCGGTGATCGCGCTCGACGTCTCCTTCGGCCAGGGCTCGACGACTCCGCCGGGCTATGCAACCCAGGTCCGCCAGGAGCGCGACCAGGAGGCGTTCGAGATGGCAAAGACGATGTCCCAGGCGCTGCCCGGCGCGCCGGTCGGGCTGATCGGCTTCGGCCAGCCCGTGCCGTCGATCAGCTTCCTGATGGACCGCCTGCGCTACTGGGCCGCCCAGGACGGCCTGCACGTGCTCGGCGAGCAGGACAATCCGACCGATGATCCCGCCGGCGGCCAGAGCGCGATGAACGGGCTGCTCGGCAAGTTCCCGACGATGAAGGGCGTGATCGCCTACAACGATCCCTCGGCGCTGGGCGCGGTCGCGGCCGCTCGTGGCGCCGGTCGTCAGATTCTCGCGATCGGCGACAACGGCGGCAGCGACGGGCTCGCCGGGGTGCGCAGCGGCCGGCTGCTGGCGACGATGCAGAATGACTCGGTTGGTGGTGGCGCCCAGGCCGTGATCGCGGCCTACGACATCCTCACCGGCCAGCACATGCCGTTGCCGCCGATCATCTCGCGGCCATTGAAGCTGGTGACGAAGGCGGACATCAACCAGATCATGACCTGGCCTCAGCAGGTTGCCGCGATGCTCGCCGGACACTGATGCAGTTCGGCATCTACACGGAGCTGCAGTTCGACCCGGCGCACGAGAGCCACGAGCAGGTCTACGCCGAGGCGTTCGAGCAGATCGTCAATGCCGATCGGCTGGGGTTCGACACCTACTCGACGATCGAGCACGCGTTCTTCGAGCGCTTCGGGATCTCGCCGGCGCCGATGGCCTTCTTCGCGGCCGCGGCGCAGCGGACGTCACGGATTCGCTTCCGCACGCTGATCCACGTCCTGCCGCTCTGGAACCCGGCGTTCCTGGCATGCCAGATCGCCGAGCTCGATCTGTTGACGGGTGGGCGCTACGGCTTCGGCGTGGGTCGGGGGCACGGCTGGCTGTGGGACAAGGCGGGGGTTGCGATGGAGGAGACGCGCAGCCGCTATGACGAGGGGCTGGCGATCCTGCTCGGGATGCTCGAGAACCCCGACGGCTTCTCCTTCTCCGGCCGCCACTGGCAGATCGACAACGCGCGTCTCACCCCCCGGCCGCGCAGCGAGTCCTTCGACATCGTGACCGGGGGCACCAGCGAGCGCAGCTATGCGCTGGCGGGCGAGAAGGGCTTCCTCGTCGGCGTGCCGCTGCTGCTGCCGTTCGCGCCGCTCAAGCCGATGATCGACGTCTACCGCCGTGCCTGTGCCGAGCACGGCAATCAGTCGCGCATCCAGTGGGGCCATGCGCTCTACATCGACGAGGACCTCGACACCGCCAAGCGCGAGGCCGAGCGCGCGCTGACGAGCTTCCTCGCCAACAACGCCTCGCCGACGTACGAGCTTCCAGACAGAGCGCGCCTGGAGGCCAACGGCTATGGCTTCTATGCCTCCGGCACGCTGCAGCAGCTCGCCGCCAAGAGCCTCGACGAGCTGATCGACGAGGATCTCGTCTGGATTGGCGATCCCGAGCTGATCATCGAGAAGATCGAGGCCGCGCAGGACGAGATCGGCGATGACCTCAGCGACTTCATCATCACGCTCAACCCCGGCGGAATGGAGCACTGGAAGGTGATCAAGGCCCAGGAGCTGTTCGCCCGGTGGGTGATGCCGCACTTCAGGCGCAAGGCGCGGCGTGGCGCCATGTCGGTCCTGGACGCCGCGGGGTCGTAGTCGGTGGCCGCGGTCGCTGCGAGGCGCTAGCCGATGACCGCGGACGCATCGGCGGCGCGCGACGCCCCGCCCACCGCGCCCGCGCGTCGTCGTCGCCTCGACTGGGAGCTCGACTGCCTGACGCGCGCGCGCACGGCCGTCGAGCAGGGCGATCGCGACGCCGCGCTGGCGGCGATCGATGAGATCGTCGCCGAGGAGCGCCCGATCCACGATCTCTACGGCGATCAGACGGCGTCGTTCTTGACGTTCATCGCCGAGCGGCTTGGTGAGGAGGGCGTCGAGGACGCCTGGCGCTACGTCGCCGAGGACGTCTGGCGGCCGGTGCTGGAGCAGTACGCGGCGGATCGTGACAGCGCGGGCCTGGCGGAACGGTTTGCGGCCTTCCTGCGCTCGCACCGCTACCGCTTCCAGGCCTGGGAGGACGATGAGCGCTGGAGCTTCGAAGTGCAGTGGTGCACGAGCGGCGAGCGGATGCTCGCCGAGGGCAAGGTCCGCGGCGAAGCCGGCGGCGACGTCGGCGATCCCGCGGGGCATCATCGCTTCGGTGCAACCCAGGCCGCCTACCCGTGGTCCTTCGACCATGTTGGGCTGCCCTACTACGACGTCCACGCGGCGTTGTGGATGCGCATCCTCCCGCGCGAGTGGGGTTGGGACGTGATCGACTGCGAGTACGCCATCAAGCCCGGCGGCTGGTTCGCCGTGACGGCGTACCACGTCTACAAGCGGCCGCGCTGAGCAGGCGGGCGCGCTGAGCAGGCGGGCGCGCTGAGCAGCGGCCGCGCCGCGTTCAGCTTCCCGTTGCGGTTGCGGTGGCGATGACGTAGCGACTGGTCACTCGAAAGCCGTCTGGCCGCTCGTTGCCCGCGGTGAGGATTTCGAGCGCCCGAGCGCATACGGACTCGAGCTCGCCGCGCGGCCCGAGTGCCTGTCGGGCGGCGCACCAGAGCGGATGGTCTCGCAGCTCGGCGTCGAGCCAGTCGGCCGGCGAGCTGGCACGGAAGGCGTGGCGATGCTCCTCGAGCTCGACGGACAGCCCGTGTGCGCCGAAGAGCCGGGCCAGTGCATCGCGCTCGTGCCAAGCGAACTGCTCTGGACCTGAGCGCGGTTGCCCCGCCGCCGGTGCGTCTGCGGCGGCGCTGGGCTGAGCCACGACGGAGGCAGCGCTGGCGGCGGCCGTTGCCTGACGCGCCATCGCGACCATCTCCGAGATCGGCCCCGCGGGAATCCATGCGGAAATGACGATCCGTCCGCCCGGGGCAAGCACCCGCGCCAGCTCCCTGACCGCCGCGGTGGCGTCGGGCGCGAAGATCACACCGAACACCGAGATCACGAGATCCGCCGCCTGATCGGGACAGGGGAGCGCGCCCGCGGCTCCTGTGACGAAGGCGACATCCAGTCCGCGCGCCCTCGCCTCGGCGCGAGCGATCTCCAGCAGACGCTCGGCCGGGTCGACGCCGATCACCTGCGCGCCGCGCTCGGCCAGCAGCAGCGCGCCATTGCCAGTGCCACAGCCGACGTCCACCGCCCGCTCGCCGCTTCGGGGGGCGGCGTGGTCGACGACGGCTCGTGCCGCCGGCAGCAGCCCCATCGCGACGCGCTCATAGCGACCAAGTTCCCAATCCATCTCCGGGCAGACGCTACAGGCGCTGCTCCGGCAGCGCCCGAGCCTAGTGAGCTGGGCGGGACCTGGGACGAGGGGCACTGCATCGCCTCCCAGAGGCCGATGGCAGCCTTCGCTAGAGCGGCGGAACCTGGTTGTTGACCTGCGGTCCGTGGTAGCGGCGGTCCTGATCCCTACAAGCGGCAGGGAAGAAGAACTGCACGCTGTCGCTGCGTACGCCGTTGTAGCTGGCATAGAGCGTGGCACGTCCGACGGTGCCGACAGCGCACCTGGGGTCGGTGCTGCTAGTGACCCGGACCTCGATCTTCATGATGTTCCCGGGGTAACCCCACATTCTCGCGTAGTGCGAGTGGTAAACGAGGTGGTGTGCCACCGACAGGATGATCACACCGCCCCGATCCTGCTGGCAGATCACTCCCGAGACCGTGTTCGCTTGGAGGTTGATGTTCCCGTGGCCCTTGGCGAAGCTGCTCGCATCCGTGTAGGGCCCCGTATGAAATCCCCACGGCGGAATCCCGTAGACGGTCGGTATCTCAGAGCAGGGCGTAGCGCCGCTCGCCGCGCCCGTCATGCTGATGAGCGCTAGCACCAGCGCCAACACCAACACTGCGGGCCATCCATGCCGCCAGAGACGCTCCATGCACTACTGACAATACCAAGCGATTGCCAGCCATTCTCACCAACCCCCGCATTGCTCATCGCGGCGATCGGACATTCGTTTAGCTCGCGGACGAGCCGCGCTTCACAAAAAGCCGCGCATCAGTAGAGACATCGGGCGGACTGGATGCTTGCTGCAGGGCGAGCGGCGGGCGTAGCTTGGCGCTGCTCCCCGTTGTTGGCCGGGGTCTCCGGAAAAGCGTTCGGTACAGTCAAATAGCGCTCGCCGAACACTTCCGTCGAGCTGCAACCCGATACAAGCGATAGCGATCCACGCACCTTGTCTCTGGGCGGGAGCGGGCGCGGTGGTTGAGCTGTCACGCGGCTCCCAGAGGCGCAGTGCAGCTCGGTGGGCGGCGATGTAGTGTCGTGTCGTCGCGCTGAAAATCGCCAGCCGCGAATCCGTCGTCCAAACGCGAGGGGAGATTAAGATGGCCTACGGCATCGTGCATCAGTTTGCTGGTGGCACCGAGGACCAGTACCGGGCGTCGATTGCAGCGGTGCATCCGAGCGACGGCAGCCTGCCCGAGGGGCAGCTGTTTCACGCGGCTGGACCGTCGGGCGACGGCTGGGTGATCGTGGCGATCCATGACTCCAAGCGCAGCTGGGAGCAGTTCCGCGACGGCACGCTGATACCCCGGATGCAAGCGGGTATCGAAGGCGGGTTTACGGCGCCGCCCCAGGAGACCACCTTCGAAGTCCACAACCAGGTCTCCGCCTGACGCTCGCAAGTGGCGCGATCCGCGCCGGCTGGAGCGCGAAAGGAGTCGTCCCGCACTACCGGTGCTGACGTCTCGCAGGACGCACCGAACGGGCACAAGGCCGACCCGGACGTCCAGCCTGATCGGCCGACCACGCGGGATCGCCGGCCCCGCATATGCGGGGCTTTCTGTGATGGGCACGGCTGGGCTCGAACCAGCGACCTCTCGCGTGTGAAGAGCGGCTGGGGAGTGGGCGGAAAACTGTAAAAGCTGGTCGCGCTTTGTCTGCCATCGGCGTTGCGCGCTAACGTGCGGGTCATGGCATCCGAGGGCGAGAAGGTCACGGTGGCGTTGGATGCGGAGATCGTTGCGCAGGCGCGTGATGAGCTGGGCACGCCCGAGGCGACGGATGCGGCGGTGATCGAGCGTGCGCTGAACGCCTACCTGCTCGGGCGTCTGATCGATGCGACGCAAGCCGGGTCGGGGCTGGACGCGGAGACTGCCGACAAGCTCGCCTTTCAGGAGTTGCGCGCGTCGCGTCGTGAGCGTCGCGGCGCGGCGTGATCCGCGTCGTCATCGACCCGAGCGTCTTCGTCTCCGCGCTCATCGGCCAACGGGGCTCAGCGCCGGACCGGGTGGTGCGCGCCTTCGTCGACGACAAGATCGAGGTCGTCGTCTGCCCGCTTCTGCTCGCCGAGCTAGAGCGGGTGCTGGCACGACCGAAGTTCCGCCGCTACATCGATGCACGCGTGGTGGGGGAATACGTTGCGCGGATCAAACGCCACGCCACTGCCGCGATAGATCCCACGGACGTGCCGCCGCTCACCCGTGATCCAGATGACGACTACCTCGTCGCGCTCGCGAGTCGAGAGCAGGTGGACGCGCTCGTCACGCTGGATCGCGACCTCCTCGATGCCGCCCTCGCCACACCGCCGGTCTGGACGCCCCGACAGCTCGCGGACGCTGTCGTGGAGTAGGGGACTACGTTGTAGCGCCGAGTCGTGATGTGCAGGTAGGACAGCTTGTTCTAGTGTTGCGTCATGAAGATTGTCCATCTCGATCCGGATGCTCGTGACCGCTCGAGCCTGGTGGTTGAGGAGATCGACCGCCTCCTTGGGCGAGGGCAAGCACGTTGCCGTGACGGTCGCCGAGGAGCAGGAGCTGCTGTCGCCGCAGCAGGCTGCTGATCGGCTTGGGTTCTCGCGTCAGCATGTCGTGCGGCTGATCAACCCCGGTGAGCTGGAGGCGCAGAAGCTGCCCGGGTCGAGCTACTGGCAGATCCCGGTCGGGTCGGTGCTTGCGTTCGAGGAGCGCCGCGAGCGCGCCCGCGAGCGCTCCGACGCGTTCTCACGGTCACTGGACGCGCTGGGCGCTCCGCTTGAGTGAGCCGGACGGCCGCGCCGCGCGGTCCTCGACACCGACGTCATCTTCTCCCACATCCTCTACGAGTTGCTCGGACGCATCGCGGCTGAGCAACGGATGCTGATGCTGCTCTGGAGCGATGAGCTGCTCTCCGAAGCCCAGCGCGTCCTCCAACGCGAGAAAGCCGATGCCCGCGGCGGCTGCCGAGCGTTGGGTCGGGCGTCTGCGCGAGGCCTTTCCCGAAGAGCACGTCGACACCGACCCCGGCTTCACCCTGCGCGTCTACCGCCACGCAGTGCGCCGCGACCCCGAATCCCGCGCCCGCCTCGCCGCGCTCGTAGGGGCAGCTGAATGGGCACCATTGGGCACCAGCGCCCTCCAAAGCCCGTCGCCAGCCAGCCCCTCGAAGCCCCGCCCAACAAAAAAGCCCCGGATTTCCAGGGCTTTCGAGGATGGGCACGGCTGGGCTCGAACCAGCGACCTCTCGCGTGTGAAGCGAGCGCTCTCCCACTGAGCTACGCGCCCTCGCGCCGTTCGGCGCACCCGACATGATACGAGCCCGCGTGGGGGCGCGGCCGGCCGCGGGATGCCCTCCGCCGCGAGCTGCGCGGACGCTCGGGGCCCCGCCTGTGGACCTCGTCCACGTCGGTCGGCATCAGCCGCCCAACGCGCCGGACCGTCTAGGATGCTGCTCGGACCGTGCTAGGCGGGGAGGTAGCGGTGCCCTGCACCCGCAATCCGCTCTAGCGGGGCTGAACTCCCTTCCGAGGGGTCCGGCCCCCGGGGTCAGCACGCCGCTCGGGCGCGTTGATGGCCGGGTCCCACGCGGTGGAGACCCGTGAACCAGGTCAGGTCCGGAAGGAAGCAGCCTTAAGCGGTCACCTCCAGGCGCGACTGGGACAGCCCGACCGGAGCGCAGGAGCGACGAAGCGCCTCGGGGAACCGCCTCGACGGAGGGTGCACGGTCCGCTGCGCCGTCCCGGGCGGCCGTCAGGGGCGGGCGATCCGACCGTCGATCACCCGCCCTTCGAGCTTCAATCGATGACCCGCATGCCGCTCGACACCCTCGCCATCGCGCATCGCGAAGGGCTCCTCGACCACGGAGATGATCGTGGCCTCCGCTCGCTGCCCCAGCCCGAGACTGCCCAGGTCCGATCGTCGCAGCGCCAGCGCAGCGCGCGACGTCGTTGCGGCGATGACCTGCTCGAGGGGCATTCCCAGTGCCAGCAGCTTGGACATCGTGTGGAGCAGGTCGTGCGCGGGCCCGTCCACGCTCAGGACGTGCACGTCGCTGGAGATGGTGTCCGGGCAGACCCCCGCCGCCAGCAGCGCGTCGGCCGATCTGAACGAGAAGGACCGCGCGCCGTGCCCGACGTCGAGCAGGACCCCACGCTCGCGCGCCGCCAGCAGCGAGGGACGGACCTCGT
This sequence comes from uncultured Solirubrobacterales bacterium, assembly GCA_963795555.1. Lineage (GTDB taxonomy): Bacteria > Actinomycetota > Thermoleophilia > Solirubrobacterales > Solirubrobacteraceae > CAWCHZ01. The sequence goes on along the minus strand of CAWCHZ010000002.1, from coordinate 1,472,612 downwards.
CGCGGGTGGTCGGCGCGTTCGGTGAGGGACGCATGCAGTGCGTCAGGATGTCGCCTGGCCTCAGCATGGCGAGGACCTCGTCCAGCCCGGGGGCGGCAGGTCCAGATGGACCATCAGCGGCATGTCGAGCTCGCGCGCGACCTCGCTGGCCGTGCGCAGGACCGCCAGCCCGGCCGTCCCGCTCACGATCACGATCCGGCTCCTGGATGCCGGGGCGCGGATCGTCGGCAAGACGAACATGGACGGGTTCTCGTTCGGTGGCTACGGCTGGGGTGGGATTGGAGACTTCGGCCGCACGCTGAACCCGCACGGCGACGCGTATCTGACCGGCGGCTCCTCCCAAGGCTCGGCGGTGGCGGTGGCCAGCGGAGCCGTCGACATCGCGTTCGGCGGCGACCAGGGTGGCTCGATCCGGCTTCCGGCTGCCTGGTGTGGCGTCGTTGGCCTCAAGGCGACGCACGGTTTGATACCTCACAGCGGCGTCTTCGCGCTCGATCCGGTGGTCGATTACAGCGGGCCGATCGCGCGCACGGTGACGGAGGTCGCAGCCGCGCTGGCGGTCGTCGCCGGCCGCGACGATTTCGATCCACGTCAACGCGACGTTCCCGCTCAGCTGCCCGACTACCTCGAGGCGGTCTCCGAGGGGGTCGATGGTCTGCGGGTCGGCGTTCTCGATGAGGGCTTCGAGGCCGCCGGCTGCGACAACGCAGTCGCCGCGACCGTGCGGGCCGCGATCGACCAGCTCGCCGGCCAGGGCGCCCTCGTGCGCGGCGTGTCCGTTCCGCTGCACGAGCTGGCGACGCTGCCGATCAGCCCGTTGTGGTCAGAGGGCCTCTGGCTGATGTTCGAGACGAACCTCGGTGGCGCGTTCGCGAGCTCGTACTACCCCACATCGTTGATGAACGCGATCGGCCGGGCCAAGCAGACCAATGGGCACGAGCTGCCGCTCAACGTCAAGCGCAGCTTGATCACCGGCGCATACCTGCGGCGCTACTACCACGGACGCCTGTACGCCAGGGCTCAGAACCTCAAACGGCAGTTCATCGCTGCCTATGACCGCACGTTCGAGGAGGTGGATGTGCTCGTCATGCCGACGTCGTTGCTGCCGGTCCAGCGCTTCCATCCACCGGAGTCGTACCGCGACGCAGTCGAGCAGACGCTGTTTGGCGGCGCGGCGCCGGACCTCGCGACGATCATCCGCAACACCGTGCCCTTCAACTACACCGGGCACCCCGCGCTGAGCGTCCCATGCGGGCTTGCGGGCGGAATGCCCGTCGGCATCCAGATCGTCGCTGCGCGCTTCCGCGATGATCTCGTGCTGCGAGTCGGCGCCGGCTACGAGCGTGAGCGGCAGGTGGCCATCGCGCCGTGAGTGGCCGCGGCAAGGCCAGCGGGAGGCTCGCCAGGACGCTGCCTGAGCGGGCCCGCGTCCGGGTCCTGGGAAGGCTCGCCAGGCGCTCCGTGAGGCCGGCTAGACTGGCCTTCCCGTGTCGGACGCCCCCTCGCTCTACCGTCGCCACCGCCCGCGCAGCTTCGCCGACGTGGTCGGCCAGGAGCACGTCGTACGGACGCTGCGCAACGCGGTCCAGCAGGGCAAGGTCCATCACGCCTACCTCTTCGTCGGCTCGCGCGGCACGGGCAAGACGAGCATGGCGAAGATCCTCGCCGCCTGCCTGAACTGCGAGCGCGGCCCGACCGTCGAGCCGTGCGGCACCTGCGCCTCCTGCCAGGCGATCGCGAACGCCACGTCGCTGGACGTGATCGAGATGGATGCCGCATCGAACAACTCGGTCGACGACATCCGTGAGCTGCGCGAGCGCGTCGCCTACGCGCCGGTGTCGGGGCGCAGCAAGGTCTACATCCTCGACGAGGCGCACATGCTCTCCTCGCAGGCCTGGAATGCGTTCCTCAAGACACTCGAGGAGCCTCCCCCCAACACGATCTTCGTGCTTGCCACGACCGATGCCCAGAAGGTCCTGCCGACGGTCGTCGATCGCTGCCACCGCTTCGACTTCGCGCGCCCCACGATCGATCAGATCGCGACCGTGCTGCGGCGCGCCGCCGATGCCGAGGGGATCGCACTGCCCGATGCCGCGGCCGGCCTGATCGCGCGCGCGGCGACCGGCTCCTTCCGTGACGCGCTGGGGACGCTCGAGCAGCTCGTCACCTATGGCGGCGCGCAGATCGCGCTCGAGGACGTCATGGCGGTGCTGGGAGTGACCGACGCCGAGCTGCTGTTCGAGGCGGTCGACGCCGTGGCGGCCGGGGATGCGCGAGCGGCGCTGCTGGTGGTGGGGCGTCTCGCCGACTCAGGGCGTGACGCGATGGGCTTCCTGCGCGATCTGGAGGCCCACGCGCGCGAGCTGCTCGTCGTGGGAATGCTGGGCGAGGTGCCCGCTGAGCTGCGCCTGACCGCTGAGCGCGACGAGCGTCTTGCCGCTCAGGCGGCGCGCGTGGCCGGCGCTGACGTGGTTCGCCTGCTCGACGCTCTCGCGGCGGCGTTGGAGGCGATCAAGGCGGGCGCCGACCCGCGCGTCCAGCTCGAGCTGGCGCTCGTCAAGGCCGCCGTGCCGGCGAGCGAGGCCTCGCTGCAGGCGCTGATGGCACGCATCGAGCGCCTCGAGGCGCGGCTGGCGGTCGGTGGCCGCCCGGCGGCCGCCGACCCGGGCGTCAGCGCCCCGCCGACCTCGGCCCCATCGACCCCCGCACCGTCGACCCCCGCGCCGTCGACCCCCGAGCGGTCAACCGAGCCGCAGCCGGTCGCGCCCCCGCCGGCCCCGGCCCAGCTGGTCGCCGATCAACCCCCTCCGGCGGCCGCTGCCCAAGCGCCCGCTGCGGCGAGTGCTCAGTCGCCCCCCAAGGCGGCTGCCCAATCGCCCCCCGACGCCCCACCCGTCGAGCTGGATCTCGAGCGCATCCAGCGACTCTGGCCCGCGGTCGTCGAGAACGTCGCCGCTGAGAACGCGATGCTGTCGGCGATCCTCGCGCGCGCGCGGCCGGTGCGCTGCGCCGGCCACGACCTGACGCTCGCCTTCCCGGAGTCCGCCGAGTTCCTGAAGCGCAAGGCCGAGTCCCAGGCCAGCCGTCAAGCGCTGACGGCGGCCATCGATGCCGTCGCCGGGACGCGCGTCGCGGTCGCCTACGAGCTGCGCGAGGACCGGGTCGGCCAGGCGGTCGGTGAGGATGATGTCTCGCTCTCGGGCGAGGAGTGGGTGCAGCGCTTCATGACGGCCTTCGATGCCGAGGAGATCGAGCCCGACGCGCACTAGGCGCCATGCGCGGACGACGCCAGGTGGCACCGGCGCCAGCGCGCGCCGGCCGGGCGCTACAGCCAGGACAGCGACAGGAAGGTAGGCGCCGATGCCTCAACCCAACATGCAGCAGATGCTCAAGCAGGTGCAGAAGATGCAACAGGACATGCTCGCCGCGCAGGAGAAGCTCAAGGACGAGCGCGTCGAGGCGTCGGCTGGCGGCGGCATGGTGACCGTCAGCGTCTCGGGCGACCTTGTGGTGAAGGACGTGCGGATCGACCCGCAGGCCGTTGATCCCGATGACGTCGAGCTGCTGCAGGACATGGTGATGGCAGCGACCAACGAGGCGCTGCGCTCCGCCCAGGAGCTGGTCGCCTCGCGCATGGGTGGCATCACCGGCGGCCTCGGGCAGCTGCCGGGCCTCGGTGGCCTCGGCCTCTAGGCTCGCACGGAACTCACCGCACCAGCCGACAGCCAACACCGCCCGATGTCCAGCCCGCCACCCGTCCAGCGCCTGATCAGCGAGCTCGCCCGGCTGCCGGGCATCGGCGCGCGGACCGCTCAGCGCCTCGCCTTCCACCTGCTGCGCGTGCCCGAGGACGAGGCGCTGGCGCTCGCCGATGCGATCCGCGAGGTCAAGCAGCGCATCGGCGTCTGCGAGGTCTGCTTCAACCTCGCCGACGGCCCGCGCTGCCGGATCTGCCAGGACGCCCAGCGCGACGTCAGCCTGATCTGCGTCGTCGAGGAGCCCGGCGACGTGATCCCGGTCGAACGCACACACGAGTACCGCGGGCTCTATCACGTGCTGGGCGGCGCGCTGTCGCCGATCGACGGCGTCGACCCCGAGGATCTGCGCATCGGCGAGCTCTACGAGCGGGTGGCGCGCGGCGGGGTGCGTGAGGTCGTGCTGGCGACCAACCCGACGACGACCGGGGAGGCGACCGCGCTGCACATCGCGCACGAGCTGCGCGAGCGGGCCCCCGAGCTGACGGTGACGCGGCTGGCCAGCGGCCTGCCCGTCGGCGCGGACCTGGAATACGCCGACGAGGTGACGCTCGGCAAGGCGCTCGCCGGACGACGGGCGCTCTGAAGCCCCGCTAGCCTCTCGGCCGCATGCCGGAGACCATGGTGATGAAGTTCGGCGGGACGTCGGTCGCCGATGCCGAGCGCCTCAAGCGCGCCGCCCAGCGCATCGTGCGCCAGAAGGAGGCGGGCAGGCGCGTGGTCGCGGTCCTGTCGGCGCGCGGCAAGACGACCGACGAGCTGATCGCGATGGCGCAGGAGATCTCCGAGCACCCGGATCCGCGCGAGCTGGACATGCTGCTGTCGACCGGCGAGCGCCAGTCCTGCGCGCTGTGCGCGATGGCGATCAACGATCTCGGTCACCGCGCGATCTCCCTGACCGGCTCGCAGGCCGGCATCGTCACCGACACCTCCCACACCAAGGCGCGCATCCTCGACGTCCGCGCCGAGCGAATCACGCAGGCGCTCGACGACGGTGCGATCGTGCTCGTCGCCGGCTTCCAGGGCATCTCGACCACTCGTGACGTCACAACCCTGGGCCGTGGCGGCTCGGACACGACCGCGGTGGCGCTGGCGGCCGCGGTCGGCGCCGAGGTCTGCGAGATCTACACCGACGTCGCCGGCGTCTTCAGCGCCGATCCGCGCCTGGTCCCCAACGCCCGCAAGCTGCCGGTCGTCTCGTTCGAGGAGATGCTGGAGATGGCGGCATCCGGCGCGAAGGTGCTGCAGCTGCGCTCGGTCGAGTACGCCCGCAATCACGGCGTGCGAATCCACTGTCGCTCCAGCTTCGATGATGCCCCCGGTACCGTTGTGGTCGCAGAGGACGAGACCTTGGAACAACCACTGATCACCGCAGTTACGCATTCGACCGAGGAGGCCCGCGTCAGCCTGCTGGGCGTCCCCAACCAGCCCGGCACCGCCGGGCGCATCTTCGGCTGCCTGGCCGAGCACAACGTCAACGTCGACATGATCATCCAGAACGAGCCGATTGCCGGCGGCGAGCACCGCGCCGACATGTCCTTCACCGTGCCGCGCGACGACGTGCACACCGCGCGCAGCGTGCTCGCGCCGCTCGTCGCCGAGCTCGGCATCGCCGAGGTCACGACCGAGCCCGAGATGGGCAAGGTCTCGATCATCGGCGCGGGGATGCGCTCGCACCCCGGCGTCGCGGCGAAGGTCTTCGAGACGCTCGGCGCGCGCGGGATCAACATCGAGATGATCTCCACCTCGCCGATCAAGATCTCCTGCGTGATCCGCGGCGACCAGGTCCCCGACGCGGTGCGCGCGCTGCACTCGGCGTTCGAGCTGGGTGGCCAGGCCGACACGGTGCGCGCCGAGCATCCGTTCGCCCCGCCCGCTGGGCAGGGGGCGCGTCGGTGAGACCGCACGTCATCAGCGACGGACCGTCTCAAGGCGCGCGGCGATGAGCGGCTGTCGCGTCGCGGTCGTCGGTGCCACCGGCGTCGTCGGATCGGAGATGCTCACGATCCTCGCCGAGCGCCACTTTCCCGCCAGCGAGGTGGTCGCGTTCGCGTCGGAGCGCTCGGCTGGGCGCCAGCTCGCCAGCGCACTCGGTGAGCTGACCGTCAACGCGCTCTCGGCGGACGCGATCCGCGGCTTCGACATCGCGCTGTTCTCGGCCGGCTCGAGCGTCTCGCGCGAGTGGGCGCCGCGCTTCGTCGAGGCGGGCGCGGTCGTGGTCGACAACTCCTCGACCTGGCGGATGGAGCCCGACGTGCCGCTCGTCGTCGCCGAGGTCAACCCGGATTCGCTCGAGGGCCATCGCGGGATCGTCGCCAACCCGAACTGCTCGACGATGCAGATGGTCGTCGCGCTCGCGCCGATCCGCCGCGCGGTCGGGCTCGAGCGCGTCGTCGTCTCGACCTACCAGTCGGTCTCGGGCACCGGGGCGGCGGCGATCGAGGAGCTCACCAGCCAGGCGCACGCGCTGCTGCACGAGGTCGACCCCGGCGAGCCCGCGGTCTACCCGCACCGCATCGCCTTCAACGTGCTGCCGCAAGTCGAGACCTTCAGGGACGGCGACGACTACACCACCGAGGAGCGCAAGATGATGGCCGAGACGCGCAAGATCCTCGGTGAGCCGGAGCTGGCGATCAGCGCGACCTGCGTGCGGGTGCCGGTGATCCGCGGCCACTCCGAGTCCGTGAACGTCCAGACCCGCGCGGAGCTGAGCCCGGAGCGCTGCCGCGAGCTGCTGAGCGAGGCTCCCGGCGTGGCTGTGATCGACGCGCCGGCCGACGGTCTCTACCCGCTGGCGATCGACGCGGCGGGGCGCGACGAGGTGTTCGTCGGGCGCATCCGGCGCGACCCCAGCGCACCGCGCACGCTCAACCTCTGGGTGGTCGGGGACAACCTGCGCAAGGGCGCGGCGCTGAACGCCGTGCAGCTCGCGGAGCTGTTGCACGAGCGCCGGCTGCTGCGCTCGGGCGTCGCGACTTCCGCCTAGACCCGCTCGACCGCGATCACCCGTCCAACCCGCCCCATCAGCAGCCGCGTCAGCTTGCCGGTGCCGGCGCCAACATCGCCGACCACGCTGTGCTGGTCGAGGCGCAGCTGCTCCACCAGCCAGGCGACGGCCACCGCCGGGTAGCCGGGCCGGCTCGACTCGTACTCGCTGGCTGCCGCGCTGAAGCCCTGCTGAGCGACCGGGTCGATGCTCACGATTTGCGCCCCGTCCAGCTCGCAGACTCACCCGTGCTGCGGTTCCGTCGCGCCAGTCTGCGCCCACCGTCGCGCCAGTCTGCGCCCACCGTCGCGCTAGCCGGCGGCGCCCACCACCGCGTTGGTCCAGTCGATCACCGACGTGGGCCGCACGACGTGGCGGTTGAGTCCAAGCTCGCGCGGCTCGAGCCCAAGCGCCAGTCCAACCAGCTGCGGCAGGTGGAGGATCGGCAGCCCCAGCTCGCGGCCGACCGTGCGAGCGGCGAGCGGCTGCTGCAGATCGAGGTTGAGATGGCACAGCGGACAGGGCGTCACGAGGCAGTCGGCGTCGGCATCGATCGCGTCGCCGATGTGACGGCCGGCCTGCTTGAGCGAGGCCTCCTTGTTCATCGTCACGATCGGGAATCCGCAGCACTTGCGCATCCCCGCGTAGTCGATCACCGTGCCGCCCAGCGCCTCGATCAGCATGTGCAGATAGGCGTCGCGGGGGCGGCTCTCGTCGATCCCCAGGCGCTCGACCGGACGCACGATGTAGCAGCCGTAGAACGGCCCGACGCGCAGGTCGGTCAGCGGTCGCTTGACGCGTCGGCGCAGCTCCTCGAGGCCGATGTCCTCGACCAGCACCCAGAGGAAGTTCTTGTTGACGATCCCGCGCTCGTAGCTCAGGCGCTCGTCGGCGAGCGTGCCGTTGACGTGCGCGCGGTACTCGCCGTTGGCGTCGAGGCGCTCCTGGCACTCCGTCATCGCGCCCTGGCAGGTGGAGCAGATGTTCATCATCAGCGCGCCATCGGTCTGCTGGGCCAGCGCGAACGTGCGCGCGTTGAGCGTGTCGGCCAGCTCCTGGTTGTGCTCGGCGATCACGCCCGCGCCGCAGCAGTTGGCGCGGTCGAGCTCGATCAGCTCGAGGTCGAGCAGCGGAGCGACCTTCGCCATCGCGCCATGCAGCTCGGGGGTGAAGCCACGACTCACGCAGCCGGGCCAGTAGGCGACCTTCATAGTGCGGTGCGCTCCTCTGCGATGTGCTCGTCGCTCTGCTCTTCCTTGCCCTCGATATAGAGGTTCAGCTCATAGCGCTGCTTGCGCGAGGCGATCGTGTCGAAGTAGCGCCGCAGGCCCTTGTACTCGCGCCGATGGGGATGCAGCAACGCCTTGCGCGGCGTCACCTTGCCGCGCAGCAGCCCCTTGATCACCACCGGCAGCGAGCCGATCAGCTCCGGGAGCGCGCGGGGGTGCAGCTTGCCGCCGTAGGAGTCGGGCACCAGGTCGGCCTCGTGCAGCAGGCCGTTGCGCTTGATGTTCTCGACGAAGGCATGCTCGTGGCGAACCCCGTTGTTGCGGTCCTCGATGTCGAAGTCCGAGCCGGCGATGCGACGCAGGCGCATGATCTGGCTCATCGGCGCGACGTCCTTGGGGCAGGCGTCGATGCAGTTGAAGCAATGGGTGCAGTCGTAGATCCCGTGCGGATCCTCGGCGAGGTCGCGCAGGCGCTCGGCGTGTCGCCCGTCGCGCGGGTCGCCGACGAAGCGGTAGGCCTTCGCCAGCGCCGCCGGGCCGACGAACTCGGGATCGACCTCCATCGACAGGCAGTCCGACACACAGCACCCGCACTGGATGCAGGCCATCGTCTGGGTGACGTCGACCATCGCGCGGTGTGGCACGACGTACTCGCGCTCGGGCGGCTCGCCTTCGGGGAGCAGCCACGGCGTGACTCGTTGCACCTTCTTCCAGTGAACGGCGTCCATGTCGACGATCAGGTCCTTGATCACCGGCATGTTGCCCATCGGCTCGACGACGATCGTGCCGTCGGCGCCGCGCCGCGCCGCCTTGTCGAGGTGGGTGTGGCAGGCCAGTGCCGGGCGTCCGTTGATGCGCACGCCGCAGGAGCCGCAGATCGCCGCGCGACACGAGCAGCGAATGCCGATCGTGCCGTCCTGCTCGCCGCGTGCCTTGAGGATGCCCTCCAACACCGAGCGGTGACCGTCGAGCTCGATCGTGTACTCCTGCCAGAAGGGCGCCTCGCCGGTCTCGGGGAGGTAACGGCGGAGCTTGAGCGTATAGGCGGGCATCAGTAGCTGCGAACCTCGGGCTGCCAGTGGGTTATCGTCACCTCGGAGTAGCCGATCTCCGGCTCCCCCGCGGCGTCGCGGGTGATCGTGATGTGCTTGAGCCACTCGGCGTCGTTGCGCTCCGGGTAGTCCGTGCGGAACTGCGCGCCGCGTGACTCGCGCCTGTGCAGGGCGCCGACCAGCATCGTCTCGGCGCAGTCGAGCATGTACTCGAGCTCGAGCGCGCCGAGCACGTCCTGGTTGAAGACGGTGCCGCGGTCGTCGATCCAGGCGCTGGTGGCCTCGTGCTTGAGGCGCTCGACGATCTCCTGGGCGCGCAGCAGGCCGTCCTCGTCGCGAAAGACGGCGCAGTAGCGGTTCATCGTCTCGCCCAGCTCGTCCTTGATCTCCGAGACACGCCGGCCGCCGCGCTCGCGGCTCATGATCCGCTCGATCATCGCCTCGGCGTCGGCGAGGTGGGCGGCGGAGGGCGCGGGCATCCCCATCTCCAGCGCCCGGGTCGCGGCGTGCAGTCCCGCCCGGCGGCCGAAGATGAGCGTGTCGAGCAGCGAGTTGGCGCCCAGCCGGTTGCCGCCGTGCACCGATACGCAGGCGCACTCGCCGGCGGCGTAGAAGCCGGGGATCGGCATGCACCCGTCGATGTCGGTCTTGATGCCGCCCATGATGTAGTGCTGACCAGGACGGATGTGGATCGGCTCGCGGGTGATGTCGACGCCCGCGAAGTCGCGCCCGATGTTGACGATCTCGCGCAGCGCCTCGAGGATCCGCTTGCGCGGGACCTTGGTGATGTCCAGCGCGATGCTGCCGTCCGGAAAGCCACGTCCCTCGTTGATCTCCGTCTGCTCGGCACGTGAGACGACGTCGCGCGATGCGAGCTCGAGCTTGTTCGGCGCGTAGTCGACCATGAAGCGCTTGCCCTCGCGATTGAACAGCTGCGCGCCCTCGCCGCGCGCGCCCTCCGTGATCAGGAAGCCGTTCTCGACCAGCGTCGTCGGGTGGTACTGGATCATCTCCATGTCCATCAGCGGCGCGCCAATCCGATAGACCTGGGAGATGCCGTCGCCGGTGCAGATCAGGGCGTTGGTGGTCGGCTTGAATGCCTGGCCGGCGCCACCCGAGGCGAGGATCACCGCCTTGGCGGGGAAGAGCTCCATCGCGCCGGTGCGTACGTTGCGGGCGATGATGCCCGCGGCGTGGCCGCGCTCGTCCTGCAGCAGCGTGGTCGTGAACCACTCCTCGTAGCGGTCGATCGTCGCGTGGCGCTTGAGCAGCTGCTCATAGAGCACGTGCAGGATCGCCTGGCCGGTGATGTCCGCGACGTAGTAGGTGCGTGCCGCCGACGCGCCGCCGAAGGCGCGCGTGCCGAGCAGCCCGTGCTCGTTGCGGTGAAAGGTGACACCGAGGTGCTCGAGCCGCAGGATCTCCTCCGGCGCCTCGCGGCACATGATCTCGATCGCGTCCTGGTCGCCGAGGTAGTCAGAGCCTTTGACGGTGTCGTAGGCGTGCGACTCCCAGGTGTCCTCGGGGTTGAGCGCGGCGTTGATGCCGCCTGCGGCGGCGTTGGAGTGCGAGCGGACGGGGTGGACCTTGCTGAAGATCGCGGCCGACGCGCCGGCGTCGGCCGCGGCGATCGCGGCCCGCTGGCCGGCCAGCCCGGCGCCGATGATCAGGATGTCGTAGGACGGCATGGGCGGCGATTCTATGGAACCCGGGCAGGCAACCTCTTCATGGCGCTGGGCGGCGCTCAGGAGGCCCGTGGCCCGATCGCCGTCTGCAGCGCGCGCTGCACCTGCTCGATCGTAACCACGCCGCGCAGGATCCCGAGCCGGTCCACCGCCATCAGCGCGCCGGTCTGCTGGAGCGCCACCGAGGTCAGCAGGTCCGGCAGCGAGGCCTCCTCGGCGACGCCGCGCGCGCGCACCGCCTCGGCATCCATCAGCTCGCCAACCGGTCGCTGCAGCTCGCCCGCCGCGACGGCGTCCTCGACGCCGCGGCGCCCGACGATCCCCACGAAGCGCCCAGCGGGGTCGATGACCGCAAACCAGTCCCAGCCATAGCGTCGGAAGAACTGGTCCAGCGCCTGCTCGGCGGACGTCGAGGAGCTGATCGTCACCGGCTCGCGATCCATGATGTCGGCGACCTTGATCACGCCCAGGCGCTCGGCGACCATCGTCTGGGCGAGCTCGGCGCGCGCCCCCTGGCCGATGAACCAGGCCAGGAACAGCAGCCAGATCCACGCGAAGCCGCCGGTGCGGATCACCATCACGACCGCGAAGGCCATGATCGCGTAAGCGACCAGCTGTCCCAGTCGGGCGGCGAAGCGGGTGCCGCGCAGCCGGTCGCCGGTCAGCTTCCAGGCGATCGCGCGGGCGATCCGGCCACCGTCGAGCGGATAGGCGGGGACGAGGTTGAAGAGCAGCAGCACGGCGTTCCAGGAGCCGACGGACGTCAGCAGCAGCGTCAGCGGTGTGACATGGGCGGTCGAGCTGAGCGTGACCGCGTCGGCGAAGTTGCGCGAGCCGATCACCGCCAGGCTAAGCGCGCTGCAGATCGCGATCACGGCGAGCGTCACCGCCGGTCCAGCGGCGGCGATCTTGAAGTCGGTGCCAGGCGTGTCCGACTGCCCGCGCTGGATCGACACTCCACCGAACAGCCACAGCTCGATACCGCTGACCTCCAGGCCGTGGCGGCGGGCGGTGAGTGCGTGGCCCAGCTCGTGCAGCACGATCGAGCAGAAGAACAGCAGCGCCGTGCCGACGGCGGTCGCGTAGGCGGTGGAGTCCGAGCGATGCAGCACCGAGCGGAACTGGCTCGAGAAGCTCAGGATCACCAAGAACAGCACGATGAACCAGGTCGGGTTGACCCCGATGCGAATACCAAAGACCCGTGCCAGCTGGATCGAGCGCCCGAAGGTCATGTCGTGATGGTGGCACAGTGGTCCACCGAAGCGCCACGATCCGCCGGCGATCCCGGTCCACCGAGACGCCCCGATCCGCCGCCAGATAGCATCGCTCGTCCGCCCGCGCGGCGGCTGACCGTAGACGCAAGGCTGCTTGAAAGGACCGCGATGACCCACGAAGTGACGCTGATACCCGGTGACGGAACCGGGCCTGAGCTGATCGAGGCCACCCGCCGTGTGCTGGAGGCGACAGGAGTCGCCTTCAAGTGGGATCTGCAGGAGGCCGGGGTCGACGTCTATGAGTCAGAGGGCAATCCGTTGCCGGAGCGCACGCTGGCGTCGCTGCGCCGCACGAAGGTGGGCATCAAGGGTCCGACCACCACGCCGGTCGGCTCGGGCTTTCGCTCGGTCAACGTCCTGCTGCGCAAGGAGCTCGACCTCTACTGCTGCCAGCGCCCCTGCAAGGCCTACGCGGGCGTGCGCACGAGGTTCCCTGAGACCGACATCGTGATCATCCGTGAGAACACCGAGGATCTCTACGCCGGCATCGAGTTCGAGCAGGGAACGGAAGACAACGCCAAGCTGCGAGCGTGCCTGGAGGGATTGGGCGCGCGTGTGCGGGAGGACGCCGGCATATCGGTCAAGCCGATCTCCGTGTTCGGCAGCGAACGGATCGTCCAGGCGGCGTTCGACTACGCGGTGGCCAACGATCGGCGCAAGGTCACCGCCGTCCACAAGGCGAACATCATGAAGTTCTCCGATGGCCTGTTTCTCAAGATCTCGCGGGAGGTTGCCGACCGCAACGCCGCACACGGCATCGAGTTCGAGGATCGGATCGTCGACAATCTCTGCAACCAGCTGGTCTCGCGGCCCGAGGAGTACGACGTGCTCGTGCTGCCGAACCTCTACGGTGACATCGTCTCCGATCTCGGCGCCGGCATGGTCGGCGGCCTCGGGATGGCGCCGGGCGCCAATGTCGGCGCGGAGGTCGCGGTCTTCGAGGCCACGCATGGGTCGGCGCCGAAGTACAAGGGGCTCAACCGCGTCAATCCATCGGCGCTGCTGCTCTCGGGCGCGATGATGCTGCGCCATCTCGGCGAGCGCGACGCCGCGCGGCGGATGGAGGACGCGATCGCCGCGGTGATCTGCCGGGGCGATCGGGTGACCTACGACATGAAGCCCACACGCGACGACCCCACCGCGGTGGGGACGTCGGAGATGGCCGACGCGGTGATCGAGGAGATGAACGCGGCGGACTGATGTCCGCCGCGTCGATCTCGTGAACGACCGTACGCCAGTTGGGCTAGGAGGCGGGGAACCAGCCCTTGCCCTGCTTGGTGACCTGCTTGCTTGCCTCCAGCGACGGCATCACGCGATAGAGGTAGTTCTGCTTGATGCCCATCTCCGTGGCGAGCTCCGGGATCGTGATGCCCGGACGAGCCTTGACCAGCTCGAGCGCCTGCGTGCCCCGCGTCTGGCCGTTGGAGCGCGAGCTGCCGGTGGCGCGCTTGCGCTGCGTCGAACGGCCGCGGCGCGTGCTGGTGGCGCGCGTCGTGCCCGCAGAGCTGGCGGTGGCGGTCCTTCTGCCGGCGCCGCGGCCGCGGCGAGTCCCAGTGCTCGCCCGGCGTGTGCCGGTGCTGCCGCGCCGGGTCGCGGTGCGAGTGCTGGTGGTGGTGGCGCTACGCGCCGTCACTCGTCCACCGATCGACTTCGCAAGCTCTTCCAGCTGACGAAACTCCGCGACCAGCGGCTCCAGCTCGCGCAGGCGATTGTGAATCTGCTTGCGTACCTCGTCGACAACGCTCAACTCGAGAACCTCCATAGCTGTTGACTCATTGACCTGTAATCGCGATAAGAGTAACCCAAATAGGGAGATTTAACGTGAGACGCAAGATCACCGTCGTAGGCGGCGGCAACGTTGGTGCAACAACCGCCCAGCGACTCGCTGAGCGCGACTACGCCGACATCGTGCTCGTGGACATCGTCGAGGGCATGCCGCAGGGCAAGGCGCTGGACATCAACGAGGCAGGCCCGGTCGTGGGATATGAGGCCAACATGGTCGGCACCAACGGCTATGAGGAGACCGCCGGATCGGACATCGTGGTGATCACCTCCGGCTTTCCCCGTCAGCCCGGAATGAGCCGCGACGACCTGCTGGCCAAGAACAAGGAGATCGCTGGCGGCGTGGCCGAGCGAGGTCGCCGCCAGCTCGCCCAACACGATCGTCATCGTCGTGACCAACCCGCTCGACGCGATGTGCCACGTCGCCTTCGACGTCACGGGCTTCCCCCGTGAGCGCGTGATCGGGATGGCCGGCGTGCTTGACTCGGCGCGCTTTCGCACCTTCCTGGCCTGGGAGCTCGGTGTCTCCGTGCGCGATGTCACCGGCTTCGTGCTCGGCGGTCACGGAGACAGCATGGTGCCGGTGCTGTCGAACTCCAACGTCGCCGGCATACCGGTCGCTGAGCTGATCGCCGGCGAGCGCCTCGAGCAGATCGTGCAGCGCACGCGCGATGGTGGCGCCGAGGTCGTCAAGCTGCTGCAGCGCGGGTCGGCGTTCTACGCGCCCTCGGCAGCGGTCGCCGAGATGGTCGATGCGATCGTCTTCGATCAGAAGCGCGTGCTGCCCTGCGCCGCGCTGTGCAACGGTGAGTTCGGCATCGAGGATCTCTTCGTTGGCGTGCCGGTGAAGCTCGGCAAGGCGGGCGTCGAGGAGATCATCGAGATCGAGCTGACAGATGACGAGCGCGCGCAGCTGCAGCGCTCGGCCGACGCCGTCAGGGAGCTCGTCGGCGCGCTGGCCAACGTGTAGTCATCCTGCCGTCTGCGCGGAGGCCCGTCAGCGACGGGCCTCCAGCAGCGCCTTGAGCCGGTCGAGCGTCCGCTGCGCCTCGCGCTGGGGCATTGCTCCCATCACGACGCGGCTCGCGACAGCTCCGAGCGGACCCATCGGGGCGTGGAAGTCGTTGCGGTAGCGGAAGCGCGTTCGCCCTCCATCCAGTGGCGTCAGCAGGTACTCGATGCTCGCGCGCGAGTGCGCGGGGCCCTGCCCCTCCCAATGCGCTGCCCGGGGCGGATCGGCATCCACCACCGTCCAATCGACGTGAACGCCGACACCGCGTAGCGACAACGACTGGCGCAACGTCGAGCCGGCGCGCAGGGGAGCGTCGGATGCCTCCTCCAGACGCCGGTGGATCGTCACCCATTCGCTCAGCCGCGTCGGATCCATCACGATCTCCCAGACTCGCTGCGGCGGTGCGTCGATCTCGATCTCGGCGCTCACGAACGACATCGGCGGGCACGCTACAGGCTCAGCGCGCGGTCAGCGCCTCACTGGCCTCGACAGGCTCAGCGTGCGGTCAGCGCCTCACTGGCCTCGGCAGGCTCAGCGCCCGGTCAGCGCCTCACTGGCCTCCCACTCGCGCAGGGCATGCTCGACGGCGGCGTCGAAGCCGTGCAGGCGCACGCCGAGCAGCGCGGCGGCTCGCGCATCGCGTGGCAGCAGGTCACCTTCAAGGCTCTCCATCAACGGACCGACGAGCTCGTGCCGCTCGCCGCCGAGCAGGGCGACGAGGTGACTCGCCAACGGCGTTGCGTTGAACGGCAGCGGCACGGCTGGCCGGTTGAGCAGCAGCAAATCGCGGATGCGCTCGATCATCGCTCCATAGGAGAGGACATCTGGCCCCGCGATGTCGAGCGACTGCGCGTCAGCGGCGCCGCTCTCCGCGCAGCGCGCGAGCAGCTCGACCACGTCGCGCTCGTCGATCGGCTGCGTGTGGTGTGAGTGCCAGCGCGGCAGGGCGAGTACGGGGAGCCGCTCGATCAGCCGCACGAGCAGGCGAAACGAGCGCGAGCGCGCCCCGACGATGATCGACGCCCGCAGTGCGATCGACCGCGGGGTCGCCGCCAGCAGCACCTGCTCGACCGCCAGGCGACTGGCGAGGTGGCGCGACACGCCACCGCTGGTGGGCAGCAGGCCACCGAGATAGACGATCTTCGCCACGTCGGCCCGGCGCGCGGCCGCGGCGAACCGCCGCGCGGCGGCAAGCTCGCGTGCGGCGAGGTCGACCGCCTGACGCCCGGCGGCGGGCTCCAGCGAGTGGATCAGGTAGTAGGCGACCTCGACTCCACTCAGCGCGCGTGCCAGGCCGATGCCGCTGAGCGCGTCGCCCCGGATGACGGGAAGATCGACCCTCACGTCCCGCGGCTCGCGCGCCAGGGCGCGCACGTCATGGTCAGCCCGGGCCAGGCGAGGAGCCAGCGCCGCGCCGACGAAACCGCTCGCCCCGGTGACGAGGATCCTCATAGCCGCGCTCGCGAAAGTCGCGGAAATTGCGCCGGCGAGCTGCGCGACATGCCGCTGATCATGGCGATTTGCAGGGCTTTACCGGCTATCACCGGGGACCTAAGAAGTTTGTTGCGTTTTGCGGGAATGGCGCTTGCACGAGGGGGGGTTGGTTGTGTTTCATGCGCAGGCGATCGGCGCTGGCACCGGAGCAGGCAATCGGCGCCCCGGCGCGCGCCGGTGAGGGCGGATCGGCGCGCCGGTGACAGTTCATCAGGCAATTCAACTGGAGGGATCGGGAGACGATGGCGCAGCGGCGGAGCGGTTCGGCGGTCACGTGCGAGGCTTGCTTCTTCCGGCGCAACCTGCTGTGCGCGCTGGACGTGGACGAGCCGTGCGCCACGTTCCGGCCCGACGGCCCCAACGGGCTGCACCCACCGCGTCAGCTGGCCTTCACCTTCCGGCAGGAGCGCCGCACGCGCGCCGCCTGGGCATTTCCCTCGCCCGAGGAGCAGGCCGCGCTCTACGGCTAGACGCGCTCGGGAGCAGGCGCTCCAGGCCGCGCTCTACGGCTAGACGCGCTCGGGAGCGAGCCGGGCCGACCGGTGCTCGGCCCGCCGCGCCAGCCAGTTGGCGCCGGGCGTGTCGGTCGCGCCGTGGATCAGCACCGAGCAGACGACGGCCAGCGCGGTGAGGTTGAAGATCCTGCCCGCGGCGGGGATCGGCGTCGTCAGCACGAGCAGGGCGAAGGTCATGCTGGCGACGCCCTTGGGGCCGAACCAGGCGATGAAGCTGCGCGTGATCCAGTCGGCGCGCGCTCCCAGCAGGGCGGCCCAGACGGCCAGCGGGCGCGCGACCAACAGCAGGATTGCGACCACGCCGATCGCGCTCCAGCCATCGGCGAGCAGCCCGTGCAGCGTCAGCAGCGAGCCGAACACGACGAAGATCCCCAGCTTGACCAGCTCGACAAGTGCGGCGGCGCCCTCGGCGAAGTACTCGCGCAAGTCGGGCCGTCGCACGGCCATCGTGATCGCCCCGACGAACACGGCGATCAGCGGGTTGCCGTGGCCGATCAGCGCGGTTGCGCCGTAGATCGCGAGCCCGCAGCCGAGCGCGAAGAGCGATCGCTGGTGCGTCGAGATCGAGCGGTCGAGGCGCTCGCGACGCGGCACGACGGCCGCTGTCAGCAGGCCACCGACCACGCCGAAGCCCAGCCCCAGCGAGATGTCCTGCAGGACGAAGCGCCACCAGACGAAGTGATGCGATGTGCTCAGCGCGGCGAGCAGCGCCAGCACCGCCGGCAGGGCGAGCCCATCGTTCATGCCCGACTCGAGGTTCAGTGAATGGCGGATCAGTCGCGGGACGCGAGCGTTGGTGACGATGCTCGAGGACAGCACGGGGTCGGTCGGGGAGAGCAGCGCGCCGACGAGGAATGCCGGGGTCCAGCCCAGGCCGGTCAGCGCGTGCGTCGCCAGCGCCACCAGCGCCGCGGTCAGCGGCATCGCGAGGATCAGGTTGCGCAGCGGCACATGCCAGGCGCGCTGGAGCATCTCCGCCTCGACCTCGAGCCCGTCGCGAAACAGGATCACGATCAGCGCGACCAGCGCGAGCTGCTCGACGAAGCCCGAGCGCGGATCGAAGCGCAGCACCTTCAGGCCGCCCGCTCCGAGTGCGAAGCCGGCGATCACGAACAGCGCCGACAGGGACAGCAGCGAGCGGTTGGCGAGTCCGGACAGCAGCGCCCCAATCGCCAGCGCAAGCCCCAGCACCAGCAACGCGATCTGGAAGGCGTGCACGTGATTAGAGTCTCAAAAGGCAGGCGGACGGGGAGCGAGGGGCGATGCGCATCCATGCAAGGGCGATGCGCATCCCCGGGTAAGCTGGTCGCGATGACGTCCCAACGGGACCCGTTCGCCAACTTCGAGCGCATGCGTCGCGAGATGGACGAGCTGTTCGGCGACCCCTTCGAGCGCCATGGCCTCAGCTCGCGCCGCCGACGCGGCTTCTCGCCGGCGGTTGACGTCTACTACCGCAACGACCCGCCGCGCGCCGTCGTCGAGGCCGAGCTGGCGGGGGTCGACGCCGGCTCGCTGACGCTCGAGGTGCACGGACGCGAGCTGACGATCGCCGGGCGACGCGGGCCGGCCGAGTCGGAGGGCCGCGTGTACCAGCAGGTCGAGATCGAGCACGGCTCGTTTCGTCGCGTGATCCAGCTGTCGGTCGACGTGCTGGCCGAGCAGGCGAAGGCCGTCTACGAGGACGGGCTGCTGCGTGTCGAGCTGCCGATCCAGAAGCCGAGCAGCCAGCGCCGACGGGTGCCGATCGAGCTGCGGCGGACGTCCGCTCGCCCGGGCGCGCCAACGCAGCCCAGCGCCCCCACTGACGTGAGCGCGCCGGCTCGCCCGGGCGCGGCCGGCGTGTCGCCCGACCGCGCCGGCGGACGCGGGTGATCGAGGTAATTGCCAGCTCCGACCAGCCCCCCCTGGTGGGCGGCCCCACGCTGCCCGCGGAGCTGCCGGTGCTGCCGCTGCGTGAGACCGTACCCTTCCCGGACACGCTGATTCCGCTCGCCGTCGCCCAGCCGCGCTCGATCGCGCTGATCAACGATGTCCTCGCCGGCGACCGCATGCTCGCGCTGGTCGCGTCGCAGCGCGGCGACATCGAGGAGCCGGGTCCCTCCGATCTCTATGACGTCGGCGTCGCGGGCGTGGTGGCGCGGATGCTCAAGGTTCCCGATGGGTCACTGCGCGTTCTGGTCCAGGGGGCGCAGCGGGTCCGTCTGACGGACTGGGTCGCTGAGCAGCCATACCTGCGCGCGCGGATCGAGGAGGCGCCGGACGTGGTGCGCGAGTCGCCCGAGCTGACGGCGCTGATGCGCAACGTGCAGCAGACCTTCTCGAGCATCGTCGAGGAGGTTCCCTACCTGCCCGAGGAACTGCAGCTCGCGGTCGCCAACATCGACGATCCCAGCGCGCTCTCGCACCTGATCGCGAGCGCGCTGCGCATCAAGCTCGACGAAAAGCAGGCGCTGCTCGCCGAGCCGGCTGTCGCCAAGCGGCTGCGGCGACTCTCCGAGGCGCTCGCCAAGGAGCTCGAGGTCATCTCGATCGGCTCCCGCATTCAGTCGCGGGTGCAGTCCGAGCTCGATCAGTCCCAGCGCGAGTACTTCCTGCGCCAGCAGCTCAAGGCGATCCGCGAGGAGCTCGGCGAAACCGACGAGATGGCCGCCGAGGCCGACGAGCTGCGCAGCCAGCTGGAGGCGGTCGGGTTGCCGTCGGAGGTGCGCGAGCAGGCCGACCGCGAGCTGGCCCGGCTGGAGCGACTGCCGCCCGCCGCAGCGGAGCACGGCGTGATCCGCTCCTATCTCGAATGGCTCGCCGTGCTGCCGTGGAGCAGCTCGACCGCGGACAACCTCGACCTCGGTCACGCCAAGCAGGTGCTCGACGCCGATCACTACGACATCGATCGCGTCAAGGACCGCATCATGGAGTTCCTGGCGGTGCGCAAGCTCAAGCCTGATGCCCGCGGCTCGATCCTCTGCTTCGTCGGTCCGCCGGGGGTCGGCAAGACCTCACTGGGCCGTTCGATTGCCCGCGCGCTGGGCCGGCGCTTCGAGCGCATCAGCGTCGGCGGCGTGCGCGACGAGGCCGAGATCCGCGGCCACCGGCGGACCTACATCGGCGCGCTGCCCGGCACGATCATCCGCGCGCTGCGCGATGCGGGCGCCAACAACCCGCTGCTGATGATCGATGAGATCGACAAGATGGGCGCCGACTTCCGCGGGGACATCGCCTCGGCGATGCTCGAGGTGCTCGACCCGGAGCAGAACTCGACCTTTCGCGACCACTACCTCGACGTGCCGTTCGACCTCTCGCACGTCATGTTCGTCACCACGGCCAACACGCTCGACACGATCCCCGGGCCGCTGCGCGATCGCATGGAGGTGATCGAGCTGGCCGGCTACACCGAGGCCGAGAAGCTCGAGATCGCCCGGCGTTACCTGGTTGGTCGCCAGATCGAGCGCAACGGCCTGACGCGTGGCCGGATCGCCTTCTCCGATGCGGCGCTGCGGGCGATCATCGCCGACTACACGCGCGAGGCCGGGGTGCGCCAGCTCGAGCGCGAGATCGGCACGATCTGTCGCAAGGTCGCCCGCCAGGTGGCCGAGGGAACGCTGCGGCGCCGCCTGACGATCTCCGAGCGCCGCGCGCGCGAGCTGCTCGGACGCCAGCGCTTCTTCTCCGAGGCGCGCCGGCGGCTGCGCGAGCCCGGCGTCGCGATCGGCCTGGCCTGGACGCCGAGCGGCGGCGACGTGCTGTTCGTCGAGGCCACCGCGATGGAGGGCAGCGGCGAGCTGACGATCACCGGCCAGCTCGGCGAGGTGATGCGCGAGTCGGCGCGGGCCGCGCTGTCGCATGTGCGCGCGCACGCCGGCGAGCTGGTCCCCGAGCTGCCGTCGAACTGGTTCGCCAAGCACGACCTGCACCTGCACGTGCCGGCCGGGGCGATCCCCAAGGATGGTCCCAGCGCCGGCATCACGATGGCCACGGCGCTGATGTCGCGGATCTCCGGGCGGACTGTGCGCGACGACGTGGCGATGACCGGCGAGATCACGCTGACCGGCCAGGTGCTGCCGATCGGTGGCCTCAAGGAGAAGGCGCTCGCCGCTCAGCGCAACGGCATCCGCCGGGTGATCGCGCCGCGCCGCAATCAGCTCGACATCGAGGAGATACCCGAGCAGCTGCGCGAGCAGCTGGAGTTCATCTGGGTCGAGCGCATCGATGAGGTCTTCGCCGCCGCCCTGCAACGCCGTCGGCGACGGGCAAGCGACAGCGCGCGCCGCGCAGCGGTCGCCGCCGCGCGCGGCTAGCTTGCACCGATCGGCTCGGGGTCCTGCGCCAAGGTCTATCCTGCTCGCGAGGCAACCGAGTCGAGGAGTGTTGATGGCAGCAAAGGCAAAGGCGGCCAAGGCGGCCACGGCGGCGCTGGCCGCGCGCAATAACCCGTACCTCCAGCGGCTCGTCGAGGACGAAGGCCTGCGCGACAACATGCGCCAGGCGTTCGAGTCGGCTCGTGACGTCTACGGGCGCCTGTCCAATGGCAAGGGCCCGACTGCCCAGGCGCTGCTGCGTGACAAGAAGCTTCAGCGCAAGCTCAACGAGACCGCGGTTGCGCTGCGCGACGTCGGCGTCGCGCTCCAGCAGCCGCCACCCAAGCGCCGGCGCATGGGTCTTGGACGGCTGCTGGTGCTGGCGCTGCTTGGCGGCGGCGTGGCGCTGGCGGCGAGCGGCGGGCTGCGCAAGAAGGTGCTGGACGCGCTGTTCGGTGCCGAGGAGCAGTTCGACTACACGTCGACGACCGTTCCGACGACGTCGACGAACACCTCGCCGGCCGCCGAGCCGGCGACGGCGGAGACCTCGACGTAGCCCATCGACGGAGCGAAAGTCCGCCTGCGGAGGCGCCCAGCTGGGCGCCTCCGTCGTTGTGGGCCTATTCGCTCAGCTTGGGCGAGCGCCAGGGCGCGCGCAGGCGCCGCTCGAGCTCGTCGCCGAGCTGGTCGATCGCGATTCGCTGCTGCTCGAGCGTGTCGCGGTCGCGCAACGTGACCGTCTGGTCCGCGAGCGTCTGGTGGTCGACGGTGACTCCCCACGGCGTGCCGATCTCGTCCTGGCGGCGGTAGCGGCGGCCGATCGAGCCGCCCTCGTCGTACTCCGAGACCAGGCGCTCGCGCAGCTCGCGATGGATGCGCTGCGCGACCTCGGGCTGTCCGTCGCGCTTGACCAGGGGCAGCACCGCGACCTTGACCGGCGCCAGCTGTGGGTGCAGCTTGAGCACGGTGCGGCGCTCGCCCTGCACCTCCTCCTCGTCATAGGCGTCGACGAGGAATGCCAGCGTCGCGCGGTCGGCGCCGGCCGCCGGCTCGATCACGTGCGGCACGTAGTGCTCGCCGCTGGCCTGGTCGAAGTATTCGAGCCGCTCGCCGGAGTGCTGGGAGTGCTGGCGCAGGTCGAAGTCGCCGCGGTTGGCGATTCCCTCCAGCTCGGACCAGCGCGGCGCGGCGCCGGCGGCGCTGGCGGGGAACAGGTACTCGATGTCGCTGGTCGCGCTGGAGTAGTGCGACAGCTCGTCGGCGGCATGGGCGCGCAGGCGCAGGTGGTCCGGCCGCAGCCCCAGCCGCTCATACCACTCGCGCCGCGCCGCGCACCAGTGCTCATACCAGCGCTGCGCCTCATCGGGGGGCACGAAGAACTCCATCTCCATCTGCTCGAACTCGCGCGTTCGGAAGACGAAGTTGCCGGGCGTGATCTCGTTGCGGAAGGACTTGCCGACCTGGGCGATCCCGAATGGCGGCTTCTTGCGCGCGAACTGCAGCACGTTCTTGAAGTTGACGAAGATGCCCTGCGCGGTCTCGGGCCGCAGGTAGACGACCGAGCCCTCCTCGCGCACCGGACCGATCGTCGTCTCGAACATCAAATTGAAGTCGCGCGCCTCGGTCAGCGAGCACTCGTCGGCCTCGCCGGGGCGCTTGGAGGGCTTGCGCCCGCAGGTCGACTCCTCGAGCTGGTCGGCGCGGAAGCGCAGCTTGCAGGTCCGGCAGTCCACCAGCGGGTCGGTGAAGCCGGCGAGGTGGCCCGATGCCTCCCAGGTGCGCGGATGCATCAGGATCGCCGCGTCGAGCGCGACGATGTCATCGCGCTCCTGCAGCATCGCATGCCACCACTGGGACTTGACGTTGCCCTTCAGCAGCACGCCGTAGTGGCCGTAGTCATAGGTCGAGCCAAGGCCGCCGTAGATCTCCGACGAGGGGAAGATGAAGCCACGGCGCTTGCAGAGCGCGACGACCTTCTCCATCGTCACCACGTCGCCGGCGGCGGACGGCGGCGGGGCGTCAGGCGTGGATGGCGGAGTCTCGGGCACGGATGGAGGGTGGGCGCGGGGTGTGGGGAGCGAGGGCTCGGTGGGGTGGTCGCGGGGAGACGGGGAGCGCGGACTCTAGCCGGAGGGGCCGTGGCGCCGCATCGGCGGCCTCGTCGCAGCCGGGGAAGCCTCCAGGCCGCTCCTATACTTCTGCCCGTCATGCCGATCTATGAATACCGTTGCGACAACGGGCACACGTTCGAGGTGCTGCAGAAGATGACCGACGACCCGGTCGCCGTCTGCGAGAGCTGCGAGGCGCCGGTGCGGCGCGTGCTGCACCCCGTGGCCGTGCATTTCAAGGGCTCGGGCTTCTACAACACCGACTACGGCAAGTCCAAGCGCGGGCGCGAGGCGGCATCCGCCGAGGGCTCGGGCGACGGTGGCGCTGACAAGAACAAGGCAGCCGAGAAGGCCAAGACAGTCGCCAAGGACCCCAGCGGCTCCGGCAGCGCGTCCTCAAATGGTGGCTCGAAGGCGAGCGCGCCCACGGGCGGCTCGAGCAGCAGCGCGAGCTAGGCTAACCGCCCATCAGCTGGCGGACCGCGGCCTGCTTGTCGGCCTGCGAGACCGTCAGACCGACCTCGCCGTCGGGCAGCCTGGCCACCCCCGTGGGTCGCAGGATTCGCACCGGCGGGGAGCCGGCGATCGCCAGGCTGGCGAACAGCTGCAGCAGCGTCGGCCCGCCCATGTCGGACTTGATCGCCTGCGGCGCCGTCCAGGCCACCCACGGCAGCCGGAAGAACGTCCACGGCGACAGCAGCTGCTGCTTGATCGCGGTGAGGATCCGCTGCTGGCGGGCGATCCGCGTGAGATCGGTCTCGTTGGGGTCGCAGGCGTTGTGGCGCACACGCGAGATCGCCAGCGCCTGCTTGCCGTTGAGATGGTGCGTGCCAGCCTTCAGGCGCAGCGTCGTGCCGCCCTGGCTGGCGCCGCCGTCGAGCACCGCGTCGACGCAGGGGCCGCTGTAAGTGATCCCGCCCAGCGCGTCGACGAACTTGGGGAAGTTGGTGAAGTTGACCTCGACGATGTGGTTGATCGGGATGCCGAGATAACGCTTGATCGTCGTGATCGCCAGTGCGGCACCGCCATATGCGTAGGCGGCGTTGATCTTGTTGAGGCCGTGCCCGGGCAGGTCGATGACGGTGTCGCGGGGGATCGACAGTCGGGCCGAGCTGCCGCCACCGGCGCGGACCACCATGATCGTGTCCGAGCGGCTCGGCTGGCCGATCACCGTCGCTCCGGGCTCGTGCGTCCCCACCGGGCGCGCGTCGGAGCCGAGGATCAGGATGTTCTGCGCCGACGTCAGCATCAGCCCGCCGCCGTCCAGGGCGCGCGTCACCGATGCCGGCTCGCCGCTGGTTTGAGTCTGGGCGCTGATCAGGAACAGCACCAGCGAGAGGACCAGCCAGCCGACGATCGCCGCGAGCAGGGCCAGCAGGCCCCGGCGCCAGGTGAGCCGTGGCCAGCGCCGGCGTGCGGCGCCGGGTCGCTGCATGCGCCGCCCGGCGGGTGGCCTCGTTGCGCCGCCACCCGCGCCGCGCCCGCCACCGCCGCGTCCGTCGCCGCGCGCGCCGCGGCCGCTGCGCTCGAGCTCGGAAACGCCGAGCGCTGGCTCGTCGCGCGCCGGCGCCAGTCGATCCAGCAGCGCCGGTCGCGCGCGGTAGATCTTGTAGTCGGGCGGCCGCGGCTCCTTCGGCATGCCCGCTCTATAGTGGCCGACATGGCCGCCCGCTGCGTCGTCGGCGTCGATCTCGGTGGCACGAAGGTGCTTGCCGGGCTCGTCGACGAGGAGCTGGTCGTGCACGGGCGCGTGCAGCGCCTCGTGGCGGGCGCCGACCAGGCGGAGCTGATCGAGCGCATCTGCGACGCCGTCGAGGAGGTGCGCCGCGGCAGCGAGCTGGTCGCGGACGCGGTTGGCTTCGGCATCCCCTGCCTGATCGACCAGCGGCGTGGGATGGCCGTCATGGCGGTCAACCTGCCGATCGCCGACCTGCCCTTCCGCGACCTCATGTCCGAGCGGCTGGGGCTGCCGGTGGTCGTCGACAACGACGCCAACGTCGCCGCGCTTGCCGAGCACCGCTACGGCGCGGCGCGCGGCGCCGCGCACTCGCTGATGCTGACGATCGGCACGGGCATCGGCGGTGGCGTCATCGTCGGTGACGAGCTGCTGCGCGGAGCGACGGGCGCCGCCGGCGAGCTTGGTCACATGGTGATCGACATGGATGGGCCGCCCTGCCAGGGACACTGTCCCAACCACGGTTGCCTGGAGTCGCTGGCCTCGGGCACCGCGCTGGCGCGCGACGGGCACGAGGCCGCGGTCGCCAACCCCAGCTCGGCGCTCGGGCGCGCGCTCACGGCCGGCCGCCAGATCTCCGGCGCGCTGGTGACCGAGCTCGCGCACGACGGCGATCCCCTCGCGCTGGGGGTGATCACGCGGATCGGCGAGCGGCTCGGCGTGGGGATCTGCAGCCTCGTCAACATCTTCAATCCCGAGGTGGTCGTCGTCGGCGGAGGGGTGCTGGCGGCCGGCGAGCTGCTGCTGGCCCCGGCGCGCGCCGTCGTCGCTGAGCGCGGCCTCTCGCCGTCGCGCGAGCTCGCGCGGATCGTGGCCGCTCACTTTGGCCCCGAGGCCGGAATGATCGGTGCCGCCACGCTCGCCCTCGACGCCGTGCGCCGCCCGGCGGGCCGTGCGCCAGCCGGCGCGTGAGCGACGGCGCCCTGCTCGTCTGCCCGACGCCGATCGGCAACCTCGACGACATCACCCTGCGCACGCTCGCTGCGCTGCGCGACGCGGACGTGATCGCCTGCGAGGACACGCGCCGCACGCGGGTGCTGCTGGAGCGTCACTCGATCGCCGCGAAGCTGGTCTCCCTGCATGAGCACAACGAGCGCGAGCGCGCTCCGCGCCTCGCCGAGCAGATCCGCGCGGGGGCTCTGGTGGCGCTGGTGTCCGATGCCGGCATGCCGGTGATCTCCGATCCGGGCTTCACGCTGATCCAGGCCTGCCTGGAGGCGGCGCTGCGCGTCGAGGTGCTGCCCGGGCCATCCGCGTCGGTGGTCGCGTTGGTGGCCTCCGGGTTGCCGGCCGAGCGCTGGTGCTTCGTCGGCTTCCTGCCGCGGGGACAGCGCGCGCTCGAGTCGCTGCTGAGCATCGATTGGACGCTCGTCGCCTTCGAGTCCCCGCGCCGCGTGGCGGCCTCGCTGAGCGCGCTTGCGACGATCGATCCCCAGCGCCGCGTCGCCGTCTGTCGCGAGCTGACCAAGCTGCACGAGGAGGTGGTCCGCGGGACCGCGGCCGAGCTCGCCGAGCGCTACGCCGACCAAGCTCCGCGTGGAGAGGTCGTCGTCGTGCTGGCCCCGGCGGACGCAAGCGCCGGCGACGCCGGTCAGGCGCTGGAGGCTCTGCGCGAGCTGGTGGCCGCGGGCGCGCGGCCGCGCGCGGCCGCGCGCGTGCTCGCACGTCTCACCGGGGTTGGCGCCAACGAGCTCTACCGGGCGCTGACGGATGAGCCGGCAACCGCCGTGGGCAGCGAGCGCGAGCGCGGTGCTGGCAGCGAGCGCGCCCCGGGCGAGCGCGCCCACCACTAGCCTTCCGCCGCGATGGGCTTCTACGTCACCACCCCGATCTACTACGTAAATGCCGCGCCCCACCTGGGCCACGCCTACACGGCGATCTGCGCCGACGTGCTGGCGCGCCACATGCGCCAGCGCGGCGAGCGGGTCTTCATGCTCACCGGCACCGACGAGCACGGCGAGCCGGTGGCGCAGGCCGCCGAGCGCGAGGGGATCACACCCCAACAGCTGGTCGATCGCAATGCGCCCCGCTTCCAGGCGCTGATGCCGCTGCTCAACGTCTCAAACGACTTCTTCATCCGCACCACGGACCCCCGTCACCAGGCCAGGGTGCAGGAGATCCTCCAGCGGGTGCACGACAACGGCCACGTCTACGCCGGCAAGTACGAAGGGTGGTATTGCCCGCGCTGCGCGGACTTCAAGACCGAGAGCGAGATCGAGGAGGGCAACCGCTGCCCGATTCATCACGTGCCGCTGGAGCGCCACGAGGAGGACAACTGGTTCTTCGCGCTGTCGAGCTTCCAGGAGCCGCTCGAGCGGCTCTATCGGGAGCGACCCGACTTCGTCATGCCAGCCCACCACTTCCGCGAGGCGCGCTCGTTCATCGACCAGGGCCTGCAGGACATCTCGTTGTCCCGTGCGACGCTGCGCTGGGGCGTGCCGGTGCCCTGGGACCGCTCGCAGGTCTTCTACGTCTGGTTCGACGCGCTGCTCAACTACGTCACGGCGCTGTCGTTCGCGCGCGAGGGACTCGATTTGACGAGCGCCTTCTGGCCGGCCGACTTTCACATCATCGGCAAGGACATCCTGAAGTTCCACGCGGTCTTCTGGCCGGCGCTGCTGCTGGCTGCCGGGCTCGAGCTGCCGCGCCACGTCTTCGTTCACGGCTTCCTGCTGATGGGTGGCGAGAAGATGTCCAAGTCGCTGGGCAACGTGCTCGACCCGTTCGCGGTCATCGAGGCCTACGGCGCCGACGCGCTGCGCTACTACCTGTTGCGCGAGGTCTCCTTCGGCCGTGACGGCTCGGTCTCGACGGCGGGCTTCGAGGCGCGCTACGAGGGCGAGCTGGCCAACGAGTACGGCAACCTCGCATCGCGCTCGCTGGCGATGATCGCGCGCTATCGCGATGGCGTCGTCCCCGACGTCGAGCCCGATCCCACGCTCGCGAGCGACCTCGCCAGCCTGCCGGACGAGGTCACGGGCCTGCTCGATCGCGCCGAGCTGAGCCAGGCGCTCGAGGCCATCTGGCAACGCGTGCGCAGGTTGAATCGCTACGTCGAGGAGCGCGCGCCCTGGCAGCTCGCCCGCGCCCCCGAGCGATCCGTCCAGCTCGATCAGACGCTGGCCGGGCTCGCCGAGGGGTTGCGTTCGCTGAGCGTGCTGCTGCACCCCTACATGCCGATGACCGTCGCCCGGCTGCTGGACGCGCTCGATCAGCCAGCCCTGGAGTTCGCCGGCGCCGCCTACGGAGCCGGCGCACGCGGCCGGCGGGTGCGGGCGCTCGAGCCGCTGTTCCCCAAGCATTGACGCTCTTGTCGAGGCGATGACGCGCGGCCCCAAGCATTGATCGACTGCCACACCCACCTCGACGCCTGCGCCGCGCCCGCTGCCGAGCTGGTCGCCGCCGCGGAGCGAGTGGGCGTCACGCGGATCGTCACGATCGGCACCGACGGGCGCTCCTGCCGGGCAGCGCTGGCGGCGGCAGAGGACTTCACTCAGGTGTACGCCGCGGTTGGACGTCACCCCAACAGCGCCACCGGCTTCGACGGGGCCGACCTGGCGGAGCTGCGGGCGCTGGCTGCCCACCCGCGCTGCGTGGCGATCGGCGAGACCGGGTTGGACTACTACCGCCAGGGCGCGACGCGCGAGGACCAGGCGCGCGCGTTCGAGGCGCAGATCGAGCTCGCTCGCGAGACCGGCAAGGCGCTTGTCATCCACAGCCGGGCGGCCGCGGACGACACGCTGCGCACGCTCGCGCTGTGCGCACAGGACGTGCGTGTCGTGCTGCACTGCTTCTCGATGCCCGACCGCCTCGACGAATGCCTGGCGCACGGCTGGTGGATCTCGTTTGCCGGCAACGTGACATATCCAACCGCCAGTGAGCTGATGGAGGCGGCGGCACGCGTTCCCGAGCAGCGGCTGCTGGTCGAGACCGACGCGCCCTACCTGGCGCCCCAGCCGCTGCGTGGCAAGCCCAACGCGCCAGTCAACGTGATCCACACCGCCCGCGCGGTCGCGGAGCGGCGTGGCGTGGGCTACGAGCAGTTCGAGGCCTCGCTGGAGCAGGCGGCCGCGGCGGCGTTCGGATGGTGAGCGCGCCCGCGCCGCGTCAGGCGAGCCTGCGGCGGCTGCGCGAGTTCGGCATCCGGCCGAATCGCGATCTCGGGCAGAACTTCCTGGTGGACTCGAACATCCTGGACGTGATCGTTGGCGTCGCCGATCTGCGCAAGGACGACGTCGTGCTGGAGATCGGCGGCGGCCTGGGCGTCCTCTCCGAGCACCTGGCGCCGCTGATCGCGCACCTGCACGTGATCGAGATCGATCGCGCGCTCGAGCCGCCCCTGCGCGACGCCCTGGCTCCACACCCCAACGCCAGCCTGCAGATCGGCGATGCCCTAAGGGTCGACCTGCGCGCGCTCGAGCCGGCGCCCACGCTCGTCGTCGCGAACCTGCCCTACGGCATCGCGGCGAGCGCGATCCTGCGCACGATCGAGGAGCTGGAGGGCGTGAGGCGCTGGGTGGTGATGGTGCAGCGCGAGGTCGGACAGCGCCTGGCCGCCCAACCGGGCAGTGCCGCCTATGGGATCCCCTCGGTGCTCGCCCAGCTCGCCTGTGAGGTTCGCGTCGTGCGCCCGATCGCGCGCAGCGTGTTCTCGCCAGCACCGAACGTCGACTCCGTGCTGCTGCGCCTCGACCGTCGTGGCCCGGCCGCTCCGGCATCGTTGAGGGAGCTCGTGCAGGCGGCGTTCGCGCATCGCCGAAAGCCGCTTGCCGGGTCGCTGGCGCTGGCGCTGCCCGATTCGGCCGCTGAGCTGCGCGAGCGCGTCCGCAGCGCGCTCGGCGAGCTGGGCCTGCCTGCCGACATCCGCGCCGAGCGCCTCAGCCCGGCGCAGTTCCTCGAGCTGGGACGCAGGCTGCGGCCGTGACCGGGCTGCCCGGCCAGCCGGAGCGACCGCGATCGCTGTCCGCGTCCGACAGCGACGCCGGCTCCCTCGCGCGGCCTCTGCGCGCGTTCGCGCCCGCGAAGGTGAACCTGTGCCTGTACCTGGGCGAGCGGCGCCGCGACGGGCTGCACGAGGTGGTTTCGCTGATGGAGTCGATCTCGCTTGCCGATGAGCTGGAGCTGGCTCCGCGGCGCCCGCACGCGGCGGGTGAGCCGGACGGCGGCGACGAGGTCCTCTGCGACGGGGTCCTCGGCCCCAACCTGGCAGCCGCGGCGCTGAGCGCGTTTCGCGCCGCGACGGGCTGGCAATCCGATCCCCAGCGGCTGACGATCACCAAGCGCGTGCCGATCGCGGCCGGGCTCGGTGGCGGCTCGGCCGATGCCGCCGCGACGTTGCGGCTGGCGGCCGCCGCCCATGCGCGGCAAGTGACGACCTCCGGCCGCCGCGACGAGGCCCCCCGCCCCCGCGACGAGGCCCCCCGCCCCCGCGACGAGGCCCCCCACGACAGCGACGATGGACCGCTGCTGGAGCTCGCCAGCCGGCTTGGGGCGGACGTTCCGAGCCAGCTGCGACCGGGCACCGCGCTCGTGACGGGCGCCGGCGAGCTGGTGCGGCGGCTGCCCTCGCTTGCCCCCCACGCCCTGGTGATCGTGCCCTCGCCGCTGCAGCTGTCGACCGCTGACGTGTATCGCGAGGCGGATCGCCTCGGGCTTGGGCGCTCTGAGGCGGAGCTGGCTCGGTTGCGCGACGCGCTCGAGCACGTGCTGGAGCGTGGCGGCCGGGCCGTGTGGAATCTGATCCACAACGACCTCGAGCCTGCCGCGCGCTCGCTGTGCCCGTCGATCGATGCCGCGCTGGCCGCCGTCGAGGCGAGCGGCGCCGATCACACACTCGTCAGCGGCTCCGGTCCCACCGTGTTCGGCGTCTTCGTCGGGCCCAGCGCCAGCGAGGCCGCCACGGCGGCGGCGCGTGAGCTTGCGGTCCGCCATCCCGGTGCCGTCGCGGCGACCGCGGTCGACGAGAGCTACGCGGCGCTGCGCGGCTCCTGACCATCGCGGCGATGCGCCACAATGTGCGCCACGCGCGATGAGCAATCTCGATGTCACATACCTCGTCGCCGGTGTGGCCGCGGTGCTCGGCCTGGCCGCGTTCACCGGGCTCGTGCTCGTGCCCGCCTGGAGCTCCTACACGCGGATGTGGGAGCGGGTCGCCGCGACGTTCCTCTCGCTGTACGTGCTGGTGGCGCTGATCGCGATCGGCGCTGCCGCCGGCGGCGCGGTCGTCTGGTTCTGGGATCGCCTGCCCTGACGGACCTGTCGCACCGGCCCACGGACGGCGCGCTGGGGTCGCTGGAGGCGATATCCGCAGCGGTCGAGGCCGGCGCCGGCCTGCCGGAGGTGCTGCGCGCCGCTGCCCGCGCGCTGGACGCGAGCCTGGCGTTGATCGATCGCAGCAGCGCGATCCTGGCCGTCGCCGCGCGCTCGCCAGCCGAGGAGCGAACCCTGGTCGGCGGCGGCGAGGAGGTCCAGTCGCACGAGCTGCGCGTCGCCGACGCGGTCGTGGGAGTCCTGCGGATGCGCCCGCGCGGCGCGCCGCCCAGCCCGACCGTGCTGCGGCTCGCGCTGACGTTGATCGCATCCGAGGTCGAGCGCGTGCGCGGGCCGGCACGCGCCTCCGAGGCGGCTGCGGCGGCGTTCGTGCAGGCCGTTCTGCGCCAGGAGATCGGCGATCGCCGCGAGCTGCTGGCACGGGGTCGCGAGCTCGGCATGGATCTCGCGCGAGGGGGCAGCGTGATCGTGGTGCGCGCCCATCCGCTGGCCCCGATCTCCGAGGACTGGCGCCCGCGCGCGCTGATGGTCGCCGAGCGCGGCGGTCGCGCGGTCGCGCCGGGGACCGCCGCGATCCTGCTCGACCGCCCCCAGGGACATCCCGGCGAGGTCGCCCTGCTGGTGCCCGATGCCGACGAGGCGGTCGGACGACGGGTCGCCGAGGCAGTTCAGCGCGAGCTGCAGGCGGGCCTGCAGGGCTTCGCCTTCGCCGTCGGGCGCTCGCGCGTGGCTACCGACCCGCTGGAGCTCCAGCGGGCGGCCCATGAGGCGCTGCTGGCGGCCAACGTCGCCGAGGGGCACGCCGAGCGGCGCGTGCTCGCGTTCGAGGAGACCGGCGCCTACCGCCTGCTGCTGTCGGCGATGAGCGAGAACCCCGACGAGCTGCGGCGCTTCTATGCCGAGACGTTGGAGCCGCTGGTCGCCTACGACGAGCAGTACGAGACCGATCTGGTCAAGACGCTCGAGACCTTCCTCGACAACGACGGCAGCGTCGCCGGGACCGCCCAGCGCCTGTTCACGCATCGCCACACGATCCGCTATCGCCTCGAGCGCGTGCGCGAGCTGAGCGGGCTCGACGTCGGCTCCAGCGACGGCCGCGAGCGCCTGTCGCTCGGCCTCAAGGCGATGCGGGTGCTCGGCATCCCGCCGCGCCGCGGGCCGGCGACCGAGGCGGGCGCCGAAGGTGGGCGAGTTCCCGGCGGCCCGGACCGCGGCTGATCTGGCGCACAGCTTGCGGCGCGGACCGCGGCTGGCTCGACGCGCCGTCGGCTCAAGCGCGCCGCTCGCGCGCGAGGTTCGCTGCCCTTACCATGTCCGCCGTAATGGTGGTGGGGATCATCACGGGCTCGGGCACGTACGCCCTGCCCGGGTTCGAGCAGCCGCGTCCGCAGGACGTCGACACCCGCTTCGGCACGGTGACCGTCACCGCAGGGCGCTTCGCGGGCGTCGAGGTGCTCCACGTCTCGCGCCACGGCGAGGGGCACGTGCGGCTCTCCAACCACGTCATGCACCGGGCTAACATCAGCGCGCTGGCGCAGCTCGGCGCCCAGGCGATCGTCGGGGTGACGGTCTGCGGCGCCGTCGATCCGACCATCGAGCTGGGGTCGCTGATCGTATTCGACGATCTGCACTTCCTCGTCAACCGCCTGCCCGACGGCTCGCTCTGCACCCTCTTCGACGAGCCCGGCGATCCCGGACGCGGCCACTGGATCATCGGCGAGCCGTTTGCGGCTGGGCTGCGCACGGCCCTGCTGCAGGGAGCCCGCAGCTTCGGTCACCCGACGCGCGACGGCGGCTGCTACGGCCATGTCGACGGCCCGCGCTTCAACACCCGCGCGGAGATCCGCACGCTCGCCGCCGCGGGCGTCACCGCAGTCAGCCAGACGGGGGGACCCGAGACCGTGCTCGCCGGCGAGGCCGAGATCCCCTACGCACTGCTCGGCTACGCCACCGACTACGCCAACGGCGTCACCGATGAGCCCACCCCGGTCAGCGAGCTGATCCGCCTGATGGGCGAGAGTGCCGGCGCGTTCGTCGGCACCCTGACCCACGCGCTGCCGCTGCTCGGCGACGAGCGGCTGCCGCCCCCGGGCGAGGTGTATCGGTTCGCGGAGTGATCAGTCGCCTTTCAGGCTGACGCTCGCGAATCCCAGCACAGGCGCGACCATGTGCAACTGTGCGCCTGTGATTCTGTGTAAACTTGGCCCATGAAGAACATCACGGTCAGCGTCGCTGACGAGGTGTACCGCACCGCCCGCATACGGGCCGCGGAGCGTGGCAGCTCGGTGAGCGCACTGGTAGCCGACTACCTCCGCACACTTGCCGATCGGGATGCCGAGTTCGGCCGTCTCGCTGCTCTGCAGCACGAGGTTCAGGGGAGGATCGGGCCTTTCCGGGCCAGCGATCGGCTCGGTCGTGACGAGCTCCACGAGCGTGCAGTTCGTTGACATCCGAGCGTGCTGTTCGTTGACACCAATGTCCTGCTCTACGCGATCTCCAACGATCCGCGGGAGCGCGCGAAGGCAAGGCGGGCGAACGAAATCCTCGAGCAGGGCGATCTGGCCGTATCGGTCCAGGTCCTGCAGGAGTTCTACGTCCAAGCCACCCGGCGGAGCAGATCCGATCGGCTTGCCCACGACGACGCTGTTCAGCTGGTCGAGGCCTTTCGACGCTTCGCCGTGGCCGACATCACGATCGCGACCATGCATGCCGCGCTTGTGACGTGCCAGCGATTCCGAATCTCATGCTGGGATGCCGCGATTCTGGAGGCTGCTCGCTCACTTGGCTGCCAGCTGGTGCTCTCCGAGGACCTGAGCGACGACACGGATTACGCGGGAGTGCGCGTCGCGAACCCCTTCCGCGACTCCGCCGCCTAGCGGAGCTGGGGGGCAGGGACTCGAACCCCGATAGCCGGCTCCAAAGGCCGGAGTCTTACCGTTAGACGACCCCCCAACAGGCTCGACACCACTCCCCAACGGGCCAGCCGGCTGCGCTGAGGCCCCGGGCCGTCGCCGAAGCTGGGCGGGTGCGGAGCGCGGACCCATTCTAGGACCGGCGGCCGGCCCGAGGCCGCTGGTGGCCCGGCGGCGCAGCCCGTGCTGCGCCCACGCACTACGATCCCGTCGTGTCCGCCCCCGTGGTCGTGATCCTCGCCGCCGGTCAGGGCACGCGCATGCGCTCGGCGCTGCCCAAGGCGCTGCATCCATTGTGTGGCTGGCCGATGATCCGCTGGCCGATCGAGGCGGCGCGCGCCGCCGGGGCCGGTCGCATCGTCGTCGTCGGTAGCCCGGAGCAGGCGCTCGCCGACGCGCTGCCCGATGACGTCACGCTGGTCGTCCAGCGCGAGCCGCGGGGAACGGCCCACGCGCTGGCCGCGGCGGCCGAGCTGATCGACCCGGCCGCGCCGGTGGTCGTGCTGATGGGGGACGTGCCGCTCGTCGGCCCCGAGGCGATCCGCTCGCTGCTCGCCGCGCACGCCGCCGACGGGGCGGTTGCGACGATGGTCACGATGGAGCTGGCCGACCCGAGCGGCTACGGCCGCGTCGTGCGCAACGCCGAGGGCGGGGTCGAGCGCGTCGTGGAGACCAAGGCACCCGGTGACGCGACCCCCGCGGAGCTGCGCATCCGCGAGGTCAACACCGGCATCTTCGCGTTCGACGGAGGACCGCTGCTGGGCGCGCTCGGCCAGGTCCAGCCCGACAACGCCCAGGGCGAGCACTACCTGCCCGACGTGCTCGGCGTGCTGGCGCGCGCCGGCGGGCGAGTGGGCGCTCATCGCGTCGCCGACGCGACGCTCACGCTCGGCGTCAACGACCGCGTCGACCTCGCGCACGTGCGGGCGCTTGCCCAGCGCGCGATCCACGAGCGCCACATGCGGGCCGGCGTGACGATCGTCGATCCCGCCTCGACGCTGATCGACGCCGATGTCGCGATCGGCGCCGACACCATGATCGAGCCGTGCACGTTCCTGCGCGGGGCCACGCGGATCGGGCAGCGCTGCGCGATCGGCCCGGCGAGCACGCTGATCGACGCCGAGCTGGCCGACGACGTCTCGGTGACGCACTCCTACCTCGTCGGCTGCCGCGCCCATGCGGGCGTGACGATCGGCCCGTTCGCGTACCTGCGCCCGGACACCATCCTGCGCGAGTCGGCCAAGGCGGGCACGTTCGTCGAGATCAAGAACTCAGACGTCGGGCCCGGCGCCAAGGTGCCCCACCTCTCCTACATCGGCGACGCCGACATCGGCGAGCGCAGCAACCTCGGGGCGGGCACGATCACCGCCAACTACGACGGTCGCGCCAAGCACCGCACGCGGATCGGCGCGCGCGTGCGTGGGGGCGTGGACACCGCCTTCGTCGCGCCGGTGACGGTGGGCGACGACGCCTACACGGCGGCCGGCTCGGTGATCGTCGAGGACGTCCCGCCGGGCGCGCTGGGTGTCGCCCGCGCGCGGCAGGCCAACATCGAGGGCTATGCCCGGCGGCGCGATGCGGACGCCAGCGGTCCCGCGCGGCCGGCCGAATCGGCGTCCGAAGGCCACACCAGGCAGGCGGAATCCGAGTAGCGTTTACAAGCCGATGGGAGGCGCATCGTCCACCGACGCCGTCGTGCCAGAGACCTACACTGACCCTCAGATGAGCGCGCTGCAACCCCAGATCAGCCTCAAGACGAGGCTCGATATCGGCTACGACAAGCGCCTGATGCTCTTCGCCGGGCGGGCCAACCCGGAGCTCGCGGCGCGGATCGCCGACAAGCTCGCCGTCGACCTGGGCACGGTCACGCTCAAGACCTTCTCCAACGGCGAGGTCTACAGCCGCTACGGCGAGTCGATTCGCGGCGCCGACGTCTTCATCGTGCAGCCCACCTGCGGCAACCCACGCAACGGGATCAGCCCCAACGACGCGCTGATGGAGCTGCTGCTGATGGTCGATGCGGCCGTCGGCGCGTCCGCCCACCGCGTGATCGCGGTGACCCCCTGGTACGGCTACTCGCGTCAGGACAAGAAGTCCTCGCCGCGCGAGCCGATCAGCGCCCGCCTCGTAGCCCGCATGCTGGAGGCGGCCGGCGTCGATCGCGTCGTGACGATGGACCTGCACGCCGGTCAGATCCAGGGCTTCTTCTCCAAGCCCGTGGACCACATGACGGCCCTGCTGATGCTGACGCAGTACTTCTCCGACCAGGGGCTCGAGGACCTGGTCGTCGTCGCTCCCGACGCCGGCCGCGTGAAGCTCGCCAAGAAGTTCGCCTCGAAGATCGGCGCCGAGCTGGCGATCCTCAACAAGGAGCGTCCCGCCCAGCAGGTCGCCGAGATCGGCTACGTGATCGGCGACGTGCGCGGCAAGACGGCGGTCATCGTCGACGACATCATCGACACGGCGGGCACGCTCAAGGCCGCCGCGCAGACCGTGCTCGACGCGGGCGCCACGCGCGTGCACGCCGCTGCCACCCACGCCGTCTTGTCCGGCAACGCGTTCGAGAACCTCGCGTCGTCGCGCTTCGAGCAGATCGTCGTCTCCGACACGATCCCCCTGCGCGACGGGGCGCCCGACAACATCCGCGTGCTGTCCTGCGCGGGGCTGCTGACCGAGACGATCCGCGGCATCTTCACCGACGGCTCGGTCTCGGACGTCTTTGGCGGCGAGAACCAGCTCTTCTAGGTCAGGGCTTCGATGAGCTCGCCGGCGGCGCGGCTCCAGCAGCAGCTCGGGCTCTCCGATGAGGAGCTCTGTCAGGTCCTCGATGCCGACCCGCTGACGGTGGTGGCGGGCGAGCTGGATCATCGACCCGAGCTGGGGATCCTGCTCGATCTGCTCGCCGAGCCGCTGGAACGGCTGGGGCCCGGGGTAGTGGGTCGCTGGCTGCGCAGCAACGGCCCGGACGGCCGTCCGATCGACCACCTACTGGCGCGCGACTTCACCGCCTTCGAGGACGCGCTGGCGACGCTCGAGCAGCGCGGCTTCATCCTCCGTGGTGGCTAGCTCCTGTCCGGCTCGCGCTTGCCGGGCCACGCGCCCGTGAGGCGCGACCACCCGACGGCTCCCGCGCGATCCGTCGCGGCCCGGGTGACGCGGAAGATCGCGCCCTGCAGCAGCGCCGCTCCGAGCACCTTTGGCCAGCTCGTCCGCTCGGTCGTCGGCGTCGGCGGGTCCTCGTCGTCGATGAGCCGCCAGACACGCGAGAAGACCGTGCGCGCGATTGCGCCGCCGAGCAGCCCGACCAGCAGCCCGAAGGGCTTGTAGATGATCCTCATACGAGCCTCCACAGCTTGTGGACGACCCTCATGCGAAGCCCCAAGGTCTCTGGACGATCCTCATCAGGCGTCGCGTCGGTTGTTCGCGCTGATCATCGGCCTATGATCGTCGATGAGTACGACAGGCCTCCAAACGGGTAAATAGCCTGAGGATGGACGGGCCACGCGACGGATACGCATGGCAGGATGGT
This sequence comes from uncultured Solirubrobacterales bacterium, assembly GCA_963795555.1. Taxonomy (GTDB): domain Bacteria; phylum Actinomycetota; class Thermoleophilia; order Solirubrobacterales; family Solirubrobacteraceae; genus CAWCHZ01. The sequence continues at coordinate 1,434,982 of CAWCHZ010000002.1, read as the reverse complement.
GACGCAGCGGACGAGCTGCTGCGCCGGGCCCTGATCGACGGCAGCGACGCGGCGGCGGTGGCGCTCGCCGTCGACCATCTTCCGCTCAGCCAGACCGTCACCGTGATCTTCCACGGGCGCCGCGATCTGGGCACGATCCAGACGTACGTGGCCCCCGGTCGGCACGGCGTTGGCGAGGCGGTCGATGCCGCCGAGCTGCTGCGGATCCCCTGCGCGCTCGACCTCGCCGATGCCGAGGACCGCGAGCAGGCCGAGCGTCTATACGCGCAGCAGGCGGTCGCCCTGCGCGACGCGATCGTCGGCGCCGAGACGGTGCTCGACATCTGGCGCGAGCCGCTCGCCGAGCTGAGCGGCGACGAGGTCGAGGTGGAGCGCTCGATCGAGCTTGCGATCCAGCTCCCCGCGCATCGGCTGCTGCCGGTGGCCTTGGTCGCGCCCGAGCGGCGGCTGGTCGTCACGGCGGTCTGTGGGGCGCGCAACCTGGCGCAGGGCCGACCCCCGTTGGGGATCGTCTGCGCCCACCAGGACTTGGCGCGGATCTACCCGCTGCCCGACGACCCCGCTCGTTGCATCGCGGACTTCTTCGAGCTCGCGGCCGAGCACGCCGTGCGCCTGGCTGAGCGGATCAGCCACGACGAAGCGTCGGTCGACCGCTTCCTCGAGCTCAACGGCGACGCCGACTGAGCGGGCGTCCGCGCGGTTCTTCGGGCAAGATGCCCGCGGTGTCGCGCGCGCAGCTCTGGGCGCTGATCGTCCTCGTCGTCGTCCTGTTCGGGGCGGTCAGCCTCGCGCTGGCGCGGATCCTCGGCGCAGACGGCGCCGAGCGCGCCGCCGTGACGACGCTGGTCGGCGCCCAGCAGCGCGGCGATGCCGCGGCGATGGTGGCGCGCCTGCAGGGCTGTGCGACGAGCCCGTCGTGCCGCGCGATGGTTGCCGCGCGGGTGCGCTCGTTGCGCCGGCCGGGACCGTTGAGCTTCCTGCAGGTCGCGACGCCACCTCCGTTCGACCTCGGCGCGCGCACAGCCGCCACGCGGGTGGCGTGGAAGGCCGATGGCGCCCTGCCGGTCGTGCAGTGCGTCGTCGTGCACCGCTCCGGCGACGTCCTCAGGGGCTTCGCCATCCACGTGCTGAGCATCAGCGCTCCGATCGACCCGCAGGGCGGATGCTGAGCTCTTCCTGGGCCAGACGGGCTCGTCGGAGGCGACCAGGATTCTCGGGCGCCTCGACGGTGGCAACCCGCTCCTCGTCAGCGAGCTGGCGGTCGCCGGCGAGTCGGCTTCGAAGCCCTGTCCGTGCGATATGTCAAAGTTCTTATGCCGTGAATCGGACTCATAGAACTTTGACATATCCTCCGTTCCACCCGGAGCATCGCGGCCCGATTTCGCGCGACCTGACGTTGGCGGAGTTCGGCTCGAACTTCCCAACCGAGGGTGAGTTCGTGGAGTTCAAGCAGGGAGTCTCCGGCACCCAGCTCCAAGACACCGCGGTGGCCTTCTCCAACGCCGACGGAGGCGTCGTCCTGATCGGCGTTGGTGACGACGGTCGCATCACCGGGCGAGCCCTGGACGCTGGAACTCAGGACGACATCCATCGCGCGATCCAGAGCGCGCGGGATGTCGGGCGTTACTCGCTGATGGAGATCCACGTTGCCGACGTGCCGGTCTGTGTCATTGCGATCGCGCGGCGCCGTGAAGGCTTTGCCCAGACATCGAGCGGCATCGTCAAAGTGCGCCGCGGGACGCGCGACGACGCCCTGTTTGGTGTGGAGCTCGCCCGCTTCGCCAACGAGCGGACGGGCTCGCGCTACGAGTCGACCGTCATCGATGCCGGCCTGCGCGCAATCGACGCCGAGCTGCGGGAGGAGCTGGCGCGCATCGCCGGGTGGTCTCGAGCCACCCCGCAGCGCTTGCGCGAAGCCGGGCTGCTGGACGGCGATCGGCTCACCGTGGCGGGAGCCCTCTATCTCGTGCCCGACCCAAGTCGCTATTTGGGCAAGGCGCTCATCGAGATCCAGCGCTACCCCGACGACGCGACGATCGACTACGACCGTCGTGAGGAGCTGTGCGGGCCGCTCAACAAGGTGCTCGTGGCTGCCATCGGTCGTTTGGTGGACGAGCTTGGCACCGAGCTGGTCGTGCTGGGAGCGAGGCGATATGAACTTCCGCGGTTACCCGAGCTCGTGCTGCGCGAGGCGCTGGCGAACGCCCTGGCCCACCGCAGCTACGAGGCGGCGGGTACGGCCATCCGGATCGAGCTGCGCCCCTCCGCGGTGCTGGTGCGGTCGCCTGGAGGGCTGCCCGAGCCCGTGACGGTTGAGAACATTCGCGAGGCGACAGCCGCTCGAAACCTTGTGGTCACCAGGCTGCTGCGCATGTTCGGCCTGGCGGAGGAGCTGGGCCGGGGAGTCGATCTCATGCAGGACACGATGGCAAACGAGATGCTCGAGCCTCCGCGCTTCGCTGACAATGGCCATGAGGTGACCGTGACCCTGCCAATCCGCAGCGCCGTGGCGCCGGTTGAGCGGGCATGGGTCCGCGAGCTGGAGCAGCGTGGAGCTCTGGCCGGCACTGATCGCATAGCGCTTGTGCACGCGGCACGCGGAGAGGCGCTGACCAACGCGCGGGTCCGGCAGATCGTCGATGTGGACGCCGCGCACGCGCGCGGGATTCTGCAGCGGCTGCGTGACGAAGGCTTCCTCGAGCAGCGCGGCCAGCGCGGCGGCGCGAGCTACCGGCTGAGCGGGTCGCTGCGGCCACCGGCGGGGCTGCGCCTGAGCCCGCAGCAGCTCGATGACACCGTGGCACACCTCGCCGACCATGGGCCGATCTCCAATGCCGATGTTCGCCAGGCCACCGGCCTGGATCGCATCGAGGCGCTCACGGTGCTCGATCGTCTCGTGCACGAGGGCCGCCTACGCCGTACCGGACAACGTCGCGGCACCCGGTATCACGCGGTCGACGCGGGCTCACGGTGAGCCGGCGACGCCTTGTGCCGCTCCCGCGCAGCTGGACCCCGATGATCGCTGTCGGGGTGAGTGCCGTGCTGGTGCAGGCGGCTCTGCTCCAGGCGCTCGCGCACCCGCCGGCCGCCCACGCCGCGCTCACCCGTCCCCCGCTTGGCCACGCCGCCGCCTATGTCCCCGAGCCGCGCGTCCTCTACAACGACGGCTACGACGGTCGCTATCTGATCGGCGGCAGCTGGCTGTTTCGGCGCGACGACGCCGACGCCGGCGTGCGCGGACGCTACTTCGCGCAGGCAGCGACTGCCGGCTGGAGCTCGATCACGGTCCCCAACGCCTGGAACGCCGGGGACGACTCGGCGCGCAGCATGGCGGGCTCGGTGGTCTGGTACCGCAAGGACTTCGTGCTGCCCTCGCCGGCCAACGACATCCACTGGATCGTGCGCTTCGAGAGCGTCCGCTACCGCGCGACCGTCTGGCTCAACGGGCGTCGCCTCGGCTCGCACGCGGGTGCCTACCTGCCGTTCGAGCTTGACCTCAAGAACGTCGACCGCACCGGCCTGAACCGTCTCGTCGTGCGCGTCGACAACCGCCGCCGGTTCAGCGACCTGCCGCCCGCCGCGACCGTCGCCGGCCAGCCGACCGGCGGTTGGTGGAACTACGGCGGCCTGCTGCGGGAGGTCTACCTGCGCAGTGCCGTCAACGTCGACTACCGCTCGGTGATGGTACGGCCGGTGCTGCCCTGCCCGACGTGTGCGGCGCGGATCGAGTTCACGGTCGCGTTGCGCAACGTCACCGCCAGGCCCCAGAGGGCCAGCGTCAATGCCAGCTTCGGCGACCTGCCCGTCGCGCTGGGCGCTGGTCGGATCAAGCCGCACGGCAGCCGCACCTTCACCGCGGCCGTGCGCGTTGCACAGCCGCAGCTGTGGTCGCCGAGCGACCCTCACCTCTACCCGGTGGCGATCCAGGCGACCGCGGGTGGCGCGGTCGCCGGCTATCACCTGCACGTCGGGATTCGCTCGATCAGGGTTACGCCGAGTGGGCAGCTGCTGCTCAACGGTCGCCCGCTCCACCTGCGCGGCGTTGCGATCCACGAGGACGACCTGGTGCTCGGTGGCGCGGTCGACAACGCCTGGCGCGCGAAGATGATGGGCTGGGTCCGCGATCTCGGCGCGACCGTGATCCGCGCGCACTACCCGCTGCACCCCGAGCTGCTCGAGCTCGCCGACCAGCTTGGCATCCTCGTCTGGTCGGAGATCCCGATGTACCAGATGAACGAGGGCGTCATGTCGCAGAACGGCGTGCGCGGCGCGGCGCTCGAGCAGCTGCGCGAGAACATCGTCGACAACGGCAACCACGCCTCGATCTTCACCTGGTCGGTTGCCAACGAGCTCAGCGCCACGCCGGGAGCGGTGATCGACGACTACTACCGGCGTGCGGCCGCCCTGATCCACCGGCTGGACCCCACCCGTCCGGCGGCGGTGGCGACGCTCGGCTACCCGCTCGCTGGCTGTCAGCGTGCCGCCTATGCGCCGCTGGATCTGATCGGCGTCAACGACTACTTCGGCTGGTATCCGGGCCCCGAGGGCTCGGTTGCCGACCCCGCATTGCTGCCTGGATACCTCCAGATGCTGCACGACTGCTATCGCGGCAAGGCGCTGATGGTCACCGAGTACGGCGCTGAGGCCAACCGTGACGGGCCGCCCGAGGAGCGCGGCACCTACGAGTTCCAGGCCGCCTTCGTCGACGCCCAGAACCAGGTCTTCGCCTCGCTCCCCTGGCTCAGCGGCGCGATCTACTTCTCGCTGCAGGAGTTCCGCGTCGCCCCTCGTTGGACCGGGGGCAATCCGCGACCGAGCCCACCCTGGCACCAGAAGGGCCTGGTCAGCGCGGCCGGCGTGCAGAAGCTGGCCTACTTCGAGCTGCGCCGCCTCTACCACGCGACTCAGCAGATCGGCCCGTGAGTGCCCGGCAGCGCTGTGATCGACTGACGCTCGCGGGAGCGCTGTGATCGGCTGACGCTCGCGGGAGCGCTGTGATCGGCTGACGCTCGCGCCCGCGCGCTGCGGCCGGGCTAGCGCCCGGTCGGCGTGCGGTCCGGGGGACGCTGCGGCGTGGCGGGGTGGGAACGTCGGGGCGGGAAGGCCGGCAGCAGCTCGGCCAGACGCCGATGGTCGCGCAGCCGCATGCGCGCCGGTTGGGCGCTGGGCAGCGGCAGACCACCATCACCGGGCCGCCGCGGCACGGCCGGGGGCACGCGATCGTTGCCGCCACCGCCATCGTCCTCGTCCGGGCCGGAGCGATCGCTGCGTCGCTCGGCGCGAAACACCAGCAGCAGCAGCCCAGCGGCCAGCAACAAGCCAGCCCCATGCAGCACCGCCAGGAAGGCGATCAGCTCCCCATCGGGAGACATGCCCTGAGGGTAGCGCCGACCAGCAGCGGCGGCCAGAGCCTAATTGGTAGCGCCGACCAGCGGCGGCGGCCAGGGCCTATTCGCTACCATCGAGCGCCGTCATGGCGCGCTCCCAGACAGCCCAGGCGATTCGCCTCGACGCTGCGTCGCGCACGTCGGCGGGCTCGCGCGCGGCGCGCCGGCTGCGCCGCAGCGGGCGGGTCCCCGGCGTCGTCTACGGTGGCGGCAAGGACCCGATCGCCTTCGACGTCGATGGCCTGCAGCTGCGCTATGCGCTGACACATGGCAGCGCCGTGATCGATCTGAGCCTGGACGACGGCCGCACGACGCCGGTCATTCTCAAGGAGGAGCATCGCCATCCGGTCAACGGGACGACCCTCCATGTCGACCTGCTGCGTGTCCGGCTCGATCAGCCGATCCACGCGGTCGTGGCGCTCGAGCTGATCGGCGCGGAGGATGCGCCGGGCGTGAAGGTGGGCGGCGTGCTCGAGCAGGTCCTGCACGAGCTCAACGTCGAGGCCCTGCCCGCCGCCATCCCCGACGCCATCCGTCATGACGTCTCGACGCTCGAGCTGCACGCCACCGTCACGCTGGAGTCGGTCAGCGCGCCCGAGGGCGTCGCGCTGCTCGACGGCGCCGAGACGGTGATCGCGACCGTCGTGGCGCCGAGCGCGCCGGAGGAGGCCACGGGCCCCGAGCAGGAGACCGAGCTGGTTGGCGAGGAGCGGGCTGAGGCTGGTGAGGAGGGGGCTGCGGCTGGCGGGGAGCAGGCGCAGGAGCCGGCATCCGAGGCGTCCGGGTCAGCGCCCGGCGAGTGAGCCTGCGCCGCGCTGGCGCCCCCGTCGACTGGCTGATCGTCGGCCTGGGCAACCCGGGGCGGCGCTACGAGCAGACACGCCACAACGTCGGCTTTGCCGTCGCGGATGAGCTTGCGCGACGCTGGGAGATCGGTCGGCCCCGGAGCGCGTTCGCAGGTCGCATCGCGCAGGGCCGCGCCGGCGCCGGTGGTGCCCAGGTCGCGATCCTCTGGCCGCTGACCTACATGAACGACGCGGGACGGTCGGTCGGACCGGCGCGCGGCGCCCTGCACTTGCCGCTCACCCAGGTGCTGGTGCTCCACGACGAGATCGATCTGCCGTTCGGAGAGATCCGCGCCCGGGTGGGGGGCGGCCTCGCCGGCCACAACGGGCTCAAGTCGCTGGCGCGTGAGCTGGGCGACAACGGCTTCGCGCGGGTGCGGGTCGGGGTCGGGCGCCCGGACTCCACCGACCCCGAGGTGGTCGCCGACTATGTGCTGCGCCGCTTCGGCGAGCCGCCCGAGGAGGTGCGCGCGCTGGTCGCGCGCGCCGCCGACGCGGCGCAGGCGTTCATCGCTCGGCCGGCGACGCTCTAGACTCAGTCGGGCGGGCTGTCGACCATGCCCGCGACCCTCGGCCGCGTCTGACGCGGCCCTTTGCATGCCCGCCTCCGCGCTCAGATCGCTGCTTTCGATGGCCGCCAACGACCCGGCGGCGGCCGCGCTGATCGACACTGGCGGCGAGGCGTTCATCGCCCGCTCGCTGCGGGCGTTCGCGATCGCCGCCGCGGTCGAAGGCGCCGACGGCGTGGGGCGCCCAGCGCTGGTGGTCGCCGGCGACGACCGCTCGGCGCGCGACCTGGCGGCTGATCTGCGCGTCTGGCTGCAGCCCCGCCCAGTGCGCTTCTACCCGTCACGTGGCGTCACGTACGAGTCGCATCTCGCGCCCCCCCGCATCTGGTCGGCCTGCGCGTCGCCGCGCTGGACGCGCTGCTGGCGCCCGCGCGCGCCGCCGCCGGCGGGGCGGGGGTCTCGACCGCGCCGGCGGTCGAGCAGGCGCCCGTCGTCGTCGTCAGTGCCGTCGCGCTCTCGGAGAAGGTCCCCGATCCCGCGCTGCGACCCCACGGCTTCACGCTCACGGTCGGCGAGCTGATCGACCTCGATGAGGTCGCGGCCGACCTCGTCGCAGCGGGCTATGAGCGCGTCGACCAGGTCGAGGATCGCGGACAGTTCGCGGTCCGCGGCGGGCTGCTCGACCTCTACCCCGCCACCGAGGAGCGCGCGGTCCGGGTGGACCTGTTCGGCGACGAGATCGAGTCGTTGCGCTGGTTCTCCACCTTCACGCAACGCTCGCTCGGCGACGCCCAGCTGGTCGAGGTGGCGCCGGCGGCCGAGCTGGCCCCCGAGCACCGCGAGCTGGCGGAGATCGCGGCGCTCGAGCAGGCGGCCGATCGACCGGACATCGCCGAGCTGCTGCCACTCGATGAGTTTCGTCCGTTCCTGTCGCTCGCGCCGGATGACGCGACGGTCGTGCTGGCCGCTGTGGACGACATCGCCCCGGCGCTGGCCGACCACTGGCAGGACGTGACGGCTGCCTTCCACGACGCCGATGCTCACCACCTCTACGTGCCGGCCGACGAGATCGTCGCCGAGCTGGACCGGCGCGCGCGGCTGCGCCTGTCGACGATCGCCCGCGAGCAGCCGCTCGAGCTGCACGCGCAGACGGCCGACACCGCCGCCCGCTCGCTCGCGGAGGCCGAGACCGAGCTGGAGAAGCTCGTGCGCTCCGGCTACCGCACGGTCGTGACCTGGCCACGTCGCGGTCAGGGCGAGCGTGCCGCCTACAACCTCTCGCGGCTGCGCCCCAGCTGGGGCTTGGACGGGGAGGAGGTCGCTCGCACCGCCGCCCGCGACGGCACCGGGGCTGGCGGCACTCCCCCCGGGCCCGTCACGGGGTCGCTGCACTTCGTCGAGGCGGCGCTGCGCGACGGCTTCGTCGCGCCAGCGATGCGCCTCGCGGTGATCCCCGAGCATCGCCTGATCAGGCGTCGCCGTCCGGCGCCCGGCAGCGGCACCGGACGCGGCGCGCTGCGCTCGTTCGCCGACCTGCGCAGCGGTGACATCGTCGTCCACGAGGACCACGGGATCGCGCGCTTCGCCGGCTTCGAGACAAAGACCGTCGCCGGCGTCACCCGCGACTACCTCGAGCTTCAGTACCAGGGCGCCGACCGCGTCTTCGTGCCGACCGAGCAGCTGGCCAAGATCTCGCGCTACGTCGGCGCCGGCGGCGATCAGCCGCCGCTGTCGCGGCTGGGTGGCAACCGCTGGGACCAGATGAAGGCGCGCGCCCGGCGCGCCGCGCAGGAGCTTGCGGGCGAGCTGCTCAACCTCTACGCCGAGCGCAAGCGCCGCAGCGGGCACGCCTTCCCGCCCGACAGCGATTGGCAGCTGCAGTTCGAGCAGGCCTTTCCCTACCAGGAGACGCCCGATCAGCGTGAGGCGATCGAGCACGTCAAGGCCGACATGGAGGCGCCGCGACCGATGGATCGGCTGATCTGCGGCGACGTCGGCTACGGCAAGACCGAGGTCGCGCTGCGCGCCGCCTTCAAGGCGGCCGAGGCCGGCAAGCAGGTGCTGGTCCTGGTGCCCACGACGATCCTCGCCCAGCAGCACCACGGCACCTTCACCGAGCGCCTCAAGGACTACCCGTTCACCGTCGAGCAGGTCTCGCGCTTTCGCTCGCCCAAGGAGCAGCGCGCGGCGATCGAGGGCTTTCGCAGCGGGCGCGTGGACATCCTGATCGGAACCCACCGCGTGCTCTCGCGCGATGTGCGGCCAAAGGACCTCGGCCTGATCGTCGTCGACGAGGAGCAGCGCTTCGGCGTCAAGCAGAAGGAGCTGCTGCGCCAGCTCAAGCTCAAGGTCGACGTGATCGCGATGTCGGCCACGCCGATCCCGCGCACGCTGCAGATGTCGCTCGCTGGGCTGCGCGACATCTCGGTGATCGAGACGCCGCCGGAGGGTCGCCGTCCGGTGCGCACCTACGTCGGTGAATATGACGAGCAGCTCGTGCGCCAGGCGATCGAACGTGAGCTGGCGCGCGAGGGGCAGGCGTTCTTCCTCCACAACCGCGTCGAGACGATCGATGAGGTCGCCGCCGGCCTGCGCGGGCTGTGCCCGCGCGCGCGCTTCGAGGTCGCCCATGGGCAGCTCGACGAGCACGACCTCGAGGCGCGCATGCTGCGCTTCCTGCGTGGCGAGGTCGACGTGCTCGTCTGCACGAGCATCATCGAGGCGGGCATCGACATCCCGCAGGCCAACACGCTGATCGTCGAGCGCGCCGATGCCTTCGGGCTGGCTCAGCTCTACCAGATCCGCGGCCGCGTTGGGCGCTCGCGCGAGCGCGCCTACGCCTACCTGCTGTATCCGTCGGCGGCCGCGCTGACGCCGGAGGCGGCGCAGCGCCTGGCCGCGCTGTCGGACTTCACCGAGCTCGGCGCGGGCGTGAAGATCGCCATGCGCGACCTGGAGATCCGCGGCGCCGGCAACCTGCTCGGCGACGAGCAGTCCGGGCACGTCGCGGCGCTGGGCTTCGAGCTCTACATGCGCATGCTCGACGAGGCGGTGCATGCCGCCGGCGGCGAGGAGGGCGAGCCGGAGGTCGAGCCGGTGCGTCTCGACGTCAGCGTCGACGCCTATGTGCCAGCCCACTACATCCCCTACGAGCAGGCGAAGATCGACGTGCACCGGCGCATCGCGAGCGCGCGCGAGGTGGCCGACTTGATGCTGCTGCGCGACGAGCTCGCGGATCGCTTCGGGCCACCACCGGAGCCGCTGCGCAACCTGATCGACCTCCAGCAGGCCCGCATCAAGCTGGGCCGCGCCGGGGTGCGGACGGTCAGCTTCCGCGGCGATCGCCTCGCGGTGACGCCGGTGGAGCTCGACTCAGCGCGCGCGCGACGGCTGCGCGAGCAGATCCCCGAGGCGCTGTATGAGTCCGGACGCGCACAGGTATCGCTGCGCGTTCCGGCCGATCCGGTTGCCCGCTTCCCCGCGGTGGTGCGTGCCGCCGACGTGCTGCTCGCCGTTACACAGGAGGCTGCGTGATGCCCACAGACTCGCTTCGCTACAGTGCGTTGGCTCCATGCCTAGACGTGGCCTGATCCTGGCGCTCGGCGCCTTTTTTGTTTCGCTCATCGCGCTCACCGGCTGCGGCGGTGGGCTGCCGGGCGACTCCGTCGCTCAGGTTGGGGGCACGAACCTGACGGTCGCGCAGTTCAACCACTGGCTCTCGATCGATGCCCATGCGCAGGCGGCGAGCGGCGGCGGCGCCGTGGTGCTCCCCGATCCGCCCGACTACAAGAGCTGCATCGCGACGCTGCGCAAGTCCGCGCCGAAGATCGGCGGCAAGGTCACCTCCTCGGATGCCCAGCTGCGCACGCAGTGCCAGCAGCAGTACAGCTCGCTGCGCGACGGGGTGATGCAGTTCCTGATCCAGGCCCAGTGGGTCATCGGCGAAGCCGCCAGGCAGAAGATCACAGTCACCAACGCCCAGGTCCAGCAGTCCTTCCAGCAGACCAAGCAGCAGCAGTTCCCGACCCAGGCGGCCTTCAACAGGTTCCTGCAGACGTCGGGCATGACCGTGCCCGACATCGACTACCGCCTGCGCGTGATCCTGCTGGCGAACCGCATCCAGAGCAAGGTCGCCAACGGCGTCAAGCCGCCGACCCAGGCGCAGATCAGCGCGTACTACAGCTCCCACCGCTCGGCGTTCGGTCAGCCCGAGCGCCGCGACCTGCTCGTGGTGCTCGCCAAGAGTCGCGCGGACGCAAACAGCGCGCGGGCCGCGCTTGCCGCCGGACAGTCGTTCGTGGCGGTCGTCAAGCGCTATTCGATCGATCCCACGACCAAGGGCCACGGGGGCAAGCTCAGCGGAGTGACGCACGGCCAGCAGGACAAGGCCTTCGACGCGGCGATCTTCGGTGCCGTCCAGGGCAACCTGATCGGGCCCGTCCGCAGTCCCTTCGGCTACTACGTCTTCAAGGTGACCAAGATCCATCGCGCCAGCCAGCAGTCGCTCACCCAGGCCCAGAGCGCGATCCGCCAGATCCTCCTGGGCGCCAGCCAGCAGCAGGCGCTGACCAGCTTCGTCAACAGCTTCGACAGGTCCTGGAAGGCCAAGACCAACTGCCGGTCGGGCTATGTGGTCGCCTACTGCAAGAACTACAAGCCGCCGGCTGGCACGGTGATCGGGCCCAACGGCCTGCCGCAGCAGTCGACCACCCCCACCCCATCGACCCAGGGTGGCACCCCCACCACGGGCTAGCGGGGGGCCGCGCATCCCGGCGGCGCTCGGGCGGCTGGACGAGGTGACCAGGCGCCTGCGCCGGGACTGCCCCTGGGACCGCGAGCAGGATGAGCGCACGATCGTGCCGCACACACTCGAGGAGGCCTACGAGCTGGCCGACGCCGCGCACAGTGGCGATGACAGCCGCCTGCTCGACGAGCTCGGCGATTTGCTCTTCCAGGTCCACTTCCTCGCCCTGCTGCTGGAGGAGCGCGGGGGCGGTGATCTCGCGGTCGTCGCCGATCACTGTCGCGAGAAGCTGATCCGCCGTCACCCGCATGTCTTCGGCGACGTCCGTGCCGAGACCGCTGCCGAGGTGCTGCGCAACTGGGATGTGATCAAGCTCGCCGAGCCGGGGCGTGAGCCGGGGGTGTTCGGCGAGGTGCCCGAGCTGCTGCCGGCGCTGCTGCACGCGCGCAAGCTGCAGCGGCGCGCGAGCTCCGCGGGCCTTGCTCCAGCTCCCGACCGGACTGCCGATCTGGTCGCGCTGCGCCGCGCGCTCGACGAGCTCGAGCACGACGGCGAGGGCGCCGCGCGCTTCACGGCGCTCGGCGACCTGCTCTTTGCCGCCGTCGCGCTCGCACGGGCGCTGCAGGTCGACCCGGAGATCGCGCTGCGCGCCGCCAGCGAGCGCTTCCGACGGCGCATCGAGGCTGAGCGCCACCCCGACCAAGGAGACCAATGAGCCAGATCGAACGTGTCCACGCACGCGCAATCCTCGACTCGCGCGGCAATCCGACCGTCGAGGCCGAGGTGACGCTGCGCTCGGGCGCCTGGGGCCGCGCCGCGGTTCCGTCGGGAGCCTCGACCGGTGAACATGAAGCCACCGAGTTGCGCGATGGCGGCGACGCATGGATGGGCAAGGGCGTCGATCGGGCCGTTGCCAACGTCGAGGGCGAGATCGCGGACGCCGTCCGCGGCGTCGACGCCAGCGACCAGGAGCGCCTGGACCGCACGCTGATCGAGCTCGACGGGACGCCGAACAAATCGCGCCTGGGCGCCAACGCGATCCTTGCGGTGTCGCTTGCCGGCGCCCACGCCGCGGCGGCCGAGGATCGTTGCCCGTTGTGGCGCTACCTGGGCGGCGAGCAGGCTCATCTGCTGCCGGTCCCGATGATGAACGTCCTCAATGGCGGCGCGCACGCCGACAACTCCGTCGACTTCCAGGAGTTCATGATCGTGCCCTACGGCGCGAGCTCGCTGCGCGAGTGCCTGCGCATCGGCACGGAGGTCTTCCATCACCTCAAGCGCACGCTGCACGAGCGCGGTCTCAGCACCGCGGTCGGCGACGAGGGCGGCTTCGCGCCCGACGTGGCCTCCAACGAAGCGGCGCTCGAGCTGCTGGTCGATGGCATCCGGGCGGCTGGCTATCGACCAGGAGACGATGTCGCGATCGCGCTCGACCCGGCGACCAGCGAGCTGCGGCAGGGAGATCGCTACGAACTCGAGCACGAGGGGCGTGCGCTGTCGGCCAGCGAGCTGACCGACTACTGGGCGGACCTGGCCCGACGCTACCCGATCGTCTCGATCGAGGACGGCATGGACGAGGAGGACTGGGACGGCTGGCGGGCGCTCACCGAGCGGCTCGGTGGGCGCATCCAGCTCGTCGGCGATGACCTCTTCGTGACCAACGCCGAGCGCCTGCGCAGGGGCATCGATCTGGGCGTGGCCAACTCGATCCTGATCAAGGTCAACCAGATCGGCACGTTGACCGAGACGCTCGAGGCGATTCGCGTGGCGCGCGACGCCGGCTACACGGCGGTGATGTCGCACCGGTCGGGCGAGACCGAGGACGTCACGATCGCCGACCTGGCGGTCGCGACGGGCTGCGGACAGATCAAGACCGGCGCCCCCTCGCGATCGGATCGCGTCGCCAAGTACAACCAGCTGCTGCGCATCGAGGAGGCGCTGGGGGCTGACGCCAGCTTCCCCGGGCGCTCCGTGTTCGAGCGCTAGCAGGACCTCGCCGGCCCGTGGCGAAGCAGGCCGCGGATGGCCTCCCGTGCTGCAACCGCCGGTCGCGTGCCGGCTCGACGCGCTTCCTCCCGCCGGGGCGCGCCGCGCGCGCGGCGCGCCCCGGTCCGCGTGCGCTGGGACCGCGTCGGCCGCGTCGCGCTGCTCGTCGTGCTCGCCTGCATCGCCATCATCTACATCCACCCGCTGGTCACGCTGTTTGGGACCTGGCGCAGCGAGCGCGCCGCGCGCGCGCAGGTCGGGCAGCTCGCGCGTCAGCACGCCAGCCTGCTGCGGCAGCGCAATGCTCTCACCAACCCCACGCAGCTCGAGCTGCGCGCCCGCGCGATGGGGATGGTCCGCCCCGGCGAGCTGCCGATCGTGATCGAGGGCGGGGCCCGCGGACAGGGCTAGCCAGGTCGCGGGAGGGCCGTCGCGGCAACGTCACCCCTCGCAGCCGCGCTGATGCCGTGCCGGGTATCGTGAGCCGGCGTCATGGCAACTGGCGCTAGCACGCTGGCCCTCACCGCGCGCGTCCGCTCGAGCGCGCTGGCGGCGCCGATCCGGCGGACCGTCGCGCTGGTCGGCCTCGCCAGCCTGACCGTGGCCAGTGCGCTGATGGTCGTCGAGGGCGCCAACGTCGAGCGCTCGCCGATCGTGCCGGTGACAGAGCGCACCTCGGCCGCCTGGGTTCATGGTCTGCTGCGGCTTGGTGGCACGCACCTGACGACGCAGCGCTTCGGCGTGCTGGCGCTCGTGATGGTGGCGGCCTACGGCCTCGTGCTGGTCGGTGCCGACGTCGTCGGCGCGCGCTGGGCGCTGGCGGCGATCGTCGGCCTGCACGTCCTTTTCGTGCTCGGGCCGCCGTTCCTCTCGACCGACGTCTTCTCCTACCTGAGCTTCGGCCGCCTCGGCGCTCTGCACGGGCTCAATCCCTACACCCACACCGCCGCCAGCGCTCCCAGCGACCCGACGTTCGCGCTCGTTGGGTGGCGGACGATCTCGACCTCCTACGGTCCGCTCTTCACGCTCGGCTCCTACGCATTGGCGCCGCTGTCGATCGCCGCCGGGCTGTGGATCCTCAAGGCGCTGGCCGGGGTGGCAAGCCTCGCCGTGGTTGCGCTCGTCTGGCGGGTGGCACGCGCGCTCGGCCGTGATCCCGTCGCGCCGGTTGTGCTCTACGGGCTCAGCCCGGTCGTGCTGCTGTTTGCGGTCGGCGGCGCCCACAATGACCTGCTGATGCTGGCGCTCGCGATGACCGCCGTCGCCGCGCTGATCGCCGCGCGCCCGCTGCGCGCCGGCGCGATGATCGTGCTGGCGGCCGCGGTCAAGGCGTCGACCGCGCTGCTGTGGCCGTTCATGGCGCTTGGCGCTCCCGGCAATCGCCGTCGGTTCCTGCTCGGGACGCTCGTCAGCCTGCTGGTGGTCGGCGTCGGCGCGCTGATCGCCTTCGGCCCGCACCAGCTGTCGGTGGTGACGAGCGAGACGCAGTTCGTCGCATCGCGCAGCGTCCCCTACAAGCTCTCCCAGCTGCTCGGCCACAAGGGCGTCAGCCACCAGCTGCACATTGCGCTCAACGCGCTATTGGGGGTCGGCTTGACCGCCACGTTGTGGCTGACGTGGCGCGGTCGCGACTGGCTCACGATGGCCGGCTGGGCGACGCTCGTGCTGCTCGCCACCACCGCCTGGCTGCTGCCCTGGTACGTGACGTGGCTGCTGCCGCTGGCCGGGCTCGGGCGCAGCCGAGCGCTGCGGCTGCTGACGCTCGCGTTGAGCGTGTTCGTCGTTGCCGGGCGGGTCCCGTTCCTGATCCAGGGGCCGTAGGGGGCGGTCGGCGGTGGGGGGTCGGCGGTCAGGGCGGCGCTGGCTCAGCCGCGGACCTGGAGCGCCGCGATGCCCGGCACGTCGCCGGCGCGCACGAGCCGGCGCTCGGCCATCCGCTCGCCGCGCAGGTAGCGGTCCAGGAAGGCGATCGTAACGCGCTCGACGATCGCCAGCTGCGGCTGCTCGGCGACATAGGGCCGCAGATGTCCCGCGCCCAGCAGCGTGAGCAGGTAGGCGGGTCGGGGCGTCAGCGCCCACAACGCGCTCGTCAGCGCAGCCGGATGCACGGTGTCGCCGCTGCCCTGCGTGAGCAGCAGCGGCAGCGCCCCCCGCACCGGGCGCACGCGCCGGCTGGGCAGGGTCGCGCCGGCCAGCGCGATCGCCGCGCGCACGCGCGCGTCACGGTAGGCCGGGTCCTCCGCCACCGCCCAGGCCGTCTCCGCGCCGTCCGAGTGCCCGGCGACGGCGATCGCGCGGGCGTCGATCAGCCCATGCAGCGGGCTGGCGGGGTCGCTGTCGGCTGCGAGCAGCCCGCTGATCACAGCGCTCATGTCGGCTGGCTGGTTGACGATGTCCGCCTCGACGAGGGGCGCTGTGGGGTTGGAGTGGGGGAAGAGCGGCGCGGCCACGACATAGCCGGCCCGCGCCCAGGCGTCGAGCAGCCCCGCGTAGCGCGCCGGCGTCGAGTCGAAGCCGTGACCGAAGACGATCAGCGGATGGGGTGCAGCGCCGCCTGTGGGCAGGCGAAGGTAGGTGATCAGCGTGCGCGCTGGGCCTGCCCGCTGACCGTGCGCGGGCTGTTGTCGCTCGACGATCCGCAGGACCTGCACGGTGAACCCCCGCCCGACGGTGGGTCGCCGTACGGCGCTGTTGGATCGGCCGGCTGGGGCGCTTGATGTCGGGCTCGTGCCGGTCGGCGCGACGCTCGCCGTCTCGCGCGGTCTGCCGTTGCAGCCCAGCGCCAGCGCGGCAGCCGCGGCAGTCAGCGCGGCGATGGCCCGGCGATCGAGCGCGCTGCGCATCGCAGCCGCGACGATAGCCCAGTGGCCCAGGCGAGCGACAACAGCCCGGGCGCCGAGGCGGCCGGCTAACGTTCCTTGCTTGGCGCAGGTTGAGATTCGTCCCAAGCCGGTGGTCGGCACCCCCAACCCGGTGGTCGGCGCGACGGCGCTGACGACCGTCCAGCGCTGCGCCGTCGGCCTGGCCCGCTCGGCGCGCCCCGCCCAATGGGCCAAGAACGTGCTGGTGCTTGCCGCGCCGGGTGCGGCCGGCGTGCTCGATCATGGCCACGTCCTCGGTCGCGTCGCGCTCGCCTTCGCTGCCTTCTGCCTGGTCTCGAGCGGCACATACCTGCTCAACGACGCACGCGACGTCGAGCTCGATCGCCGTCATCCAACCAAGCAACACCGCCCGATCGCGGCGGGCATCGTGCCGCTGCCGCTCGCCGTCGTCGCCGGCGTGCTTGCGCTGGCGGGTGGAATGGCGCTGGCGACCGTTCAGAGCTGGCGCTTCGTGGCCGTGATCGCCGCCTACATCGCGTTGACGACCATCTACACGCTGTGGCTCAAGCACATCGCTGTCGTGGACATCGTCGCGATTGCCTGCGGCTTCATCGTGCGCGCGGTGGGCGGGGGCTTCGCCGCCGACGTGCCGCTGTCGCGCTGGTTTCTGATCGTCGCGTCGTTCGGCTCGCTGTTCATCGTGGCAGGCAAGCGCCACGGTGAGCACCTCGACCTGGGACCCGAGCGCGCCGCGCAGCGCCCGTCGCTGGGCGCCTACTCGCTCGGCTACCTGCGCTACGTCTGGATGATGTCGTCGGCGATCACCCTGATGGCCTACTGCCTGTGGGCCTTCGACCAGTCGCGTGGCAACCACCTGCGGATGACCTTCTACGAGCTCTCGATCGTGCCGTTCGCGCTCTTGATCCTGCGCTACGCGCTGCTGCTGGAAAGTGGTAAGGGCAGCGCGCCGGAGGAGCTGTTGCTGCGCGACCGCGCGCTGCTGATATTTGTCGGGCTGTGGGTCGTCGTCTTCGGCTGCGGTGTCTACCTCGGTCGCTGACGCCCGGACGCCGGCTGCGGTGTCCACCGCGGTCGCTGACGCCCCGACGCCGGCCCTGCTGACGGGCTGGGGTAGGACCGCGCCGAGCCGTGCGCGGCTCTGGCGCCCGCGCGACGCCGGTGAGCTGAGCGCCGCGCTCGTCTGCGCCGGGCGGCGGGGCGCGATCGCCCGTGGGCTGGGCAGGTCCTATGGCGACGCCGCCCAGAACGCGGGTGGCGACGTGCTGTCGACGACCGGCCTCGAGCGGATCCACGCCTTCGACGCCGAGCGTGGACTGGTGACCGTCGATGCCGGCGCCTCGCTCGATCGCCTGATGCGCATCACGTTGCCGCGGGGCTGGTTCATCCCCGTCACGCCGGGCACGCGCCAGGTGACGGTCGGCGGGGCGATCGCGGCCGACATCCACGGCAAGAACCACCACCGCGACGGGTCCTTCTGCCACCACGTCGACTCGCTCGTCCTGCTGACGCCGGCGGGAGAGCAGCGGACCATTACACAGAGCGACGACGATCTGTTCGCCGCCACCGCGGGCGGCATGGGGCTGACCGGCGTGATCCTGCGCGCGACGCTGCGGCTGATCCAGGTCGAGACCAGCGCGATCCGCGCCGACACGGAGCGTGCCGGCGACATCGACGAAGCGCTGACGCGGATCGCGCGCAGCGACGTCGACCACCGCTATTCCGTCGCCTGGATCGACTGCCTCGCGCGTGGCGCGCGGCTCGGTCGCGCGGTGCTGAGCTGCGGCGATCATGCAGCGGTGGCCGAGCTCGAGCCGCGGGCGCGGGCGGCGCCGCTGGCGCGGCTGCCGGCCACAGCGCGAGTCGGCGTGCCGAGCGGGCTGCCCGCTGGGCTGCTGCGGCCGGCGATGGCAGGCGTCTTCAATGAGCTGTGGTTTCGCCGCGCTCCGCGCCGCGAGCACGCGCGCATCGTGCCCCTGGGGTCCTTCTTCCATCCGCTCGACGGAATCCGTGACTGGAACCGGCTCTACGGCCCTGGTGGCCTGATCCAGTACCAGTTCGTCGTGCCGGCGGCGCGCGCCGACCTGCTGCGCCTGGCGATCGAGCGCCTGCAGGCGGCGCGCTGTCCGGTCACGCTCGCCGTGCTCAAGCGCTTCGGCCCGCAGCGCGGGCTGCTGTCGTTTCCGATCGCGGGCTGGACGCTTGCGCTCGACATGCCCGCCCGCGCGCCAGGGCTCGCGCGCGCGCTCGACGAGCTCGACGAGCTGGTTGCAGAGGCCGGCGGGCGGGTCTATCTCGCCAAGGACGGCCGCCTGCGGCCCGAGCTGCTCGCCGCGATGTACCCCCGGTTGCCGGAATGGCGCGCGATCCGCGCACGTATCGATCCGCTGCAGCGCCTGCGCTCCGACCTCGCCCGCCGGCTCGAGCTGTGATCGACGCGCTCGGCGGCATGCGACGGGTGCTCGTGCTCGGCGGCTCCTCGGAGATCGCGATCGCCTGCGTCCGTCGCCTGCTGGCAGAGCGGACGCGCCAGGTGACCCTCGCGGTGCGCGACCCGCAGGCGCTCGAGTCGGTCGCGGCGCAGCTGCGCGCAGCCGGCGCCGAAATCGAGGTCGTCGCGTTCGACGCACGCGACCATGCCAGCCACGAAGCCTTCGTCACCGACCGCTTCGCGGCCGATGACATCGACCTGGTGCTGCTGGCCTTCGGCGTGCTTGGCGATCAGCGCCATGCCGAGCGGGATGCCGCGGCCGCGCGGGAGATCATCGAGACCAACTATCTCGGCGCCGTGTCGGTGCTGATCCCGCTGCTCGCGCGCCTGCGCGAGCAGGGGCACGGCACGGTCGTCATCCTGTCCTCGGTCGCGGCCGAGCGTCCGCGGCGGGCCAACTTCATCTATGGATCCTCCAAGGCGGGGCTCGATTTCTTCGCCCAGGGGCTGTCCGACAGCCTCGTCGGCAGTGGCGTGCGCGTGCTGGTCGTGCGGCCCGGCTTCGTGATCACCAAGATGACCGCCGGCCTGCCCCGCGCTCCGTTCGCGACCACCGCCGAGCGGGTTGCCGACGCGGTCATCGAAGGACTGCGCGGCGACGCGACCACGGTCTGGGTGCCGGGCTCCCTGCGCTGGGTGATGGCGGTGCTGCGCCACCTGCCGCGGGCGCTCTTCCGGCGGCTGCCGGGCTAGAGAGCGCACGCGACTCCGCGGGCCGAGGCGCCAGGCCAGGGCGCGGCCATTGCTACCCTGCGGCGCTCGTGTCGTATGAGACCGCGATCTTCCATTGGGAGGACGGCGAGCGAAGGTTGCGGACCGCCGCACCGGAGCGCCGTCGACCGCTCGAACGAGTGACGGCCGCCGTCACCGACGAGCTGCGTCGTCGGCTTGGTGGCCGCTTCACCAGGGCCGAGCTCGCCGACCTGTATGACCAGGGCACCGACTGGGGGCTCGAGGTCGCGATGGTGGTCGCCCCCGACGACCCGTGGGCCTGGAACAGCGAGATCGTCGTCGATGCCGCCTTCGCCCGCTACGCGCGCGAGGCCGCTGACTTCGGCGGCGGCCTGTGAGCGCCGCTGCGGCGCTCAGTCGTCGCTGTCGTCGGAGCCGGCCGCGGTGCCGGCGCGCCTGATCACGATCTGATCCTCCTCGATCGTGACCTCGACCGGCCGGTGGCCCGCCCAATGCTCGGCGTAGATCGCGTCGTCCTGGACCGCGGGATCCAGCCAGAGGCCGTAGCCCTCCTCGCCGTGGTCGAAGGTCGCCTCCAGTGGCGTGCCGGGTGCCTTGCGGCGGGGGCGTGAACGGCGCCGTCGGCGGGTGCGCGGTGCCGCATCCTCCTCGGCTTCGGCATCGCCATCCTCCTCGGCGCGGCGGGCGCGCTCCTCCGCTTGGCGCGCCTCCTCCTCGGCGCGCTGGGCCTCCTCCTCAGCGCGGCGGGCTTCGGCTGCCTCGAGCTCGGCGGCGATGCGCGCGTCGTCCTCGGCGCGCAGATCGATCTCGTCGTCGCCCTCGAGCCCCGGCTCGAGGGCTGCCTCGCTGTCGGGCTCCAGCGCGTTCTCGCGTTTGAAGGTCGCGATCTGCTGGACGCCGACCTCGAGCTGGTGGGCGATCCAGGCGTCCGTGCGTCCCTGGCGCACCCACGCGCGAATCTGGTTGAGCTGCGGGCGCAGGGAGCGACGAGCCATGCCGCGCAGGAATCTACCAACACCCGTTGAAACTCTGTCTCGCCCCCCGGCCCTGCGATATGCTGGCCTGGAGGGCGGCCCAGGCACAGCAGCCAACGGTTGCCCCACGGCCCAAGGGTGCCCCGCGGCCAGGACGGCAAGGAGGGAGGCGGCCGATGTTGGTTCTTACGAGGAAGTCCAACCAGAGCATCATGATCGGAGACGACATCGAGGTCTCCGTGCTCTCGATCATGGGCGAGAAGGTCCGCATCGGTATCCAGGCGCCCCGCGACGTCCCGGTGTTCCGCAAGGAGGTCTACCTGGAGATGCATTCCGGGACGCCGAGCGAGGAAGACGCGAGCGCGCAGGTCGACGAGGCGCTGCAGAACCTCGGCAACGCATAGTCGGGCTGATCGCCGCCGGGCTCGGTGCGCATCGAGCGGCGCGCGGCTGCTGAGTGAAGCACCCTCGCCGGCGAGGGCCGCGGGCGCTCAGCCCATCACGTGGTAGAGCGTCTCGAACATCGCGACGGTCACGCCGACCGCCGTGCCGATGATCGACAGCACGAGCAGCCCGAAGCGCACCGAGCCGCGTGCCTGCTCACGCTCGATGCGACGCTGGCGCGAGCGCTGCACGGCGGTGCGCCGCAGGTGCTCGCGACGAGTCCGCTCGAGCCTGATCTCCCGCGCAAACGCGCGCTCCAGCTCAGCCATGCTCTGGCGCATCCGCATCCCCATCGGCGCGCAGGCTACCAGCCGCGACGGGCTCGCGCAGGCCAAGCGGGTGGCGATGGGCTTGCGCAGGCGCCGCCGAGGGGGCTCGCGCGACGGCGTGCGAGGGCTCGCGCTACGGCGTGCGGCGCACCGAGGAGACCAACGTCTCCTTGATCTGCTCGATGATCTCGAGCGCGGCATTCCATTCGCGCTGCCAGACGTTGCGACCGTAGATCACGCCTGAGCCGCCGCCGGCCATGATCAGGCGGGTCTGCTCGAGCACCTGCTCGTCGTCGATCTTCGAGCCGCCCGAGAGCACGACCAGCGCGCGACCGGCGGACTCGACGGTCTGGCGCACGATCTCGTCGATCTCCCAGCCCCCCGCGTTGTAGGGCGCGGGCGCATCCTTGTCGTGTGCTGGGTCGACCTTGGGCAAGTTGAGCTTGACGACATCGGCGCCGAACTCCATCGCCAGCCGGGCGGCGTAGTCGATCGCATAGAAGGAGTGCTGGCCGCCCTTGCGCTCAACGTCGCGTCCACGCGGATAGGCCCAGATGATCAGCGGCATGCCCCAGCGATCGCAGTCGGCGCGGACCTTGGCGAGCTGCTGGATGTCGAGCCCCTGGCTCGGGGATCCGGCGTAGAGCGTGTAGCCGACCGCGTCGGCGCCGAGCCGAACGGCGTCCTCGACCGACGCGGTGAGCGTCGAGAACGCCTCGTCCGACGACGGGATGTCGGTCTTGCCGTTGATCTTGAGGATCAGCGGCACCGCGCCCGCGTAGTCCGGGTAGTACTTCTCGGCAAGCCCGATCTGGCAGGCGAGCGCCGAGTAGCCGGCTTCGGCGGCGAGGCGGAACTGGTAGTCGGGGTCCTTGGAGGCTGGGTTGGGGAAGAAATCGCGTGGACCGTGTTCGATGCCCTGGTCGATTGGCAGCAGCATCAGCGTCCCGTGACCTGGGCCGTACTTGTAGAGCAGGCGGTGCAGGCGGGCCCGCTTGCCGGGGGACAGCACGGCTAGCAGCGATTTCTGCTCGGTGAGCGGGGCGGTCGTGGCCATCGTCCTCGAGTAGCTCCTTGCGGTTCGGCTCGTTTTTCGCAGTGTACCCCGGCTACCCTTGCGCGAGCCCATGGAGCAGCGCTTCCACGGCCCGGACTTCACGATCGGCATCGAGGAGGAGTTGATGATCCTCGATCCCGAGTCGTTCGAGCTCTCCAATGCCATCGAGCGGCTGCTGGAGGACAACGACGAGCGCTCGCCGCTGCCCCCCGGCATCGCGGGCGAGATCAAGCCCGAGCTGATGGAGTCGGTGCTGGAGATCTCGACGGCGCCCTGCCGCGACCTCGAAGAGGCCGGCACCCAGCTGCGCGCGCTGCGTCGCGGCGTCCGCCAGCTCGCCGAGCGGCGCAACCTGACGGTCGCGTCGGCCGGGACTCACCCCTTCGCCATGTGGGAGGACCAGCGCATCGTCGCGCGCCCGCGCTACCGCGAGATCGTCAACGCGCTGCGCTTCGTGGCGCGCCAGGAGCTGATCTTCGGGATGCACGTGCACGTTGGGCTCGACGATCCCGAGAAGGCGATCCATGTCAGCAACGGGATGCGCGTGCACCTGCCGATCCTGCTCGCCCTGTCGGCCAACTCGCCGTTCTGGCGCTCTGACGCGACGGGCCTGGAGTCGGTGCGCACGCCCTTGTTCCGGGCCTTCCCGCGTGTCGGCATACCGCCCATGTACCGCGATTGGTCGGATTACGAGCGGCGGATCTCGTTCATGGTCGACAGCGGCGTGATCGAGGACTACACCTACCTCTGGTACGACGTGCGCCCGCACCCCAACTTCGGCACGGTCGAGGTGCGTGTGATGGACGCCCAGACGCGTGTCGAGCACACGCTCGGGATCGCCGCGCTGGTGCAGGCGATGGTCAAGGAGCTCGCCGAGCACTACGACGCGGGCAAGCAGCTCAGCGAGTACCCGTACGAGATGCTCGACGAGAACAAGTGGCTCGCGGCGCGCCATGGCCTCGAGGGCGCGCTCATCGACCTGCCGAGCAGCCGCACGGTCGCCACCAGGGCGCTCGTGCGGCGCGTCTGCGATCGGATGCGCGCGCACGCTCGCGAGCTCGGCGGCGCCGACGCGCTGGAGGCGATCGACGACCTGCTCGAGCGCGGCAACGGCGCGCGCCGTCAGCTCGTCGTCTACGAGGCAAACCAGGATCTGCGCGAGGTGATCGCCGAGATCGTGGCCGCAAGCACGGGCTGATCGCGCGCCCTCCCGCGACGGCCGTGGAGCACCCGCCGCGCGCCGTCCCGAGACGACCGTGACGGACCCGCCGCGCGCCCACGGCGCGGGACTAGAATCGCTTAGGCGATGTCGACCGGACCGGAGCTCTTCGTGATCTGCAAGAACTGCGGATCCGAGGTGAGTCCGTACATCACCGAGTGTCCGTACTGCGGCGGACGACTGCGCAAGCGAGCCCCGCGGCTCGACCGCGCCGGGCGCGAGCGACGGCGCCGCATGACCGCCTCCTCGCTCGGCCGCCTGCGCAGCGGCGAGATTCCCGGCATCCGCGGCGATCCGCGGCCGTATGCGAGTGGCGCGCTGATCGTCGCCAGCGTGCTGGCGACGATCGCCTGGCACGTGAACATCGTGGACTTCGATCGCCTGGCGGTCGTCGGCAAGCCCGCGGGGGAATGGTGGCGCACGCTGAGCGCATCGCTCGTCTACGTGAACCTCGGCTACCTGGTGGTCGCGCTGACCGCGGTGGCGCTGTTCGGCGGGCTGCTCGAGCGACGTCACGGACCGCTGCCGACGCTGATGATCTTCGCCGGTTGCGGCGCCGCCGGGATGGCCGTCGCCGCGGTGCTCGAGCGCTTTCCTTACGCCGCCGGCGGCAACGCCGCGGCACTCGGGCTGCTGGCTGCGTGGGCGCTGCCGCATCTGGCCGCGCTGCGCCGCAACCGCACGGTGGAGTGGGACGGGCTGGGCGTGCTCGCGTTCGCGGCGGTTCTGCTGCTGATGCCGGTCGTGACCGACGAGGCCGACGTCGTGGCGGGAGTCGCTGGTGGCGCCGCCGGGCTGCTGATCGGCGCGCCGCTCGCGCGGCTCGGCGCCGGCGAATGAGCCTGGTCGCCGGCCGCTGAGCGCGGCGGGCGGTCGGCTGCCATGCCACCCCTATGATGGCGGCCGATGCCCGAGCGAGCATTCAGCGACGCCGAGGTCGAGGCCGCGGTCGCCGCGCTGACGGATGCCGAGCGCTTCCGCGAGGCGCAGGACATCATCGCGCGCACGGCGCCGGCGCTGCAGCGCGTGCTCGACGAGGCGCTGGCCGCCGGCGGCTGGTTTGGCGCTGCCCATGAGGAGCAGGTGCAGCGCGCGGCCGCTCACGACGACGACGGCGAGCGTCTGCGCGCGGTGCGCACGCTGCTGGCCGAGGAGACCCGGATGGGCATGCTCGTCGGCGTGGCAGTCGGCTATGAGCTGGCCCGCGAGCTCAACCGGACCGACCCCAAGGAGTAGTCAATGGAGATCCGCTTCCTCGGCCATGCGGCATTCGAGCTGCGCCACGAGCAGACCACGCTGCTGATCGACCCGTTCCTGAAGGGCAACCCCAAGGCGCCGATCGGCCCCGACGAGATCGACCCGACGGCGATCCTGCTGACCCACGGTCACATCGATCACTACGGCGACGTCGTGGAGATCGCCCAGCGCACGGGCGCGCGCGTGCTGGCCGTCGTCGAGATCGCGGATGAGCTGAAGGCACTGGGGCTCGATACCGTTGATCCCAACCTCGGCGGTACCGTGCAGTTCGACTGGGGCTGGGTTCGCCTGGTGCCTGCCTGGCACACGTCGCTGACGCCCCGCGGGACCGTCAACACGCCGGTGGGTCTCGTGATCAACGTCGGTGGCACGGTCGTCTACCACCTCGGTGACACCTGCCTGTTCTCGGATCTCGCGCTGGTCGGGCGGCGTGACCCGATCGACGTCGCGCTGATGTGCATCGGCGGTCACTACACGATGGACCGCTGGGACGCGGCGGTGGCGGCGGAGCTGGTCGGCGCCAAGACCGTGATCCCCTGCCACTACAGCACGTTCCCGATCATCGACGCCGACCCCCACGCCTTCAAGGCCGACGTCGAGGCTCGCACCCAGTCGCGTGTGGTCGTGCTCGAGCCGGGTCAGACGCACACGCTCGAGCCGGGTCAGACAAACGGCGCATGAGCGCACGCCGGCGCATGAGCGCACGCCGGCGCATGAGCGCACGCCGGCGCATGAGCGCACGCCGGCGCATGAGCGCACGCCGGCGCATGAGCGCACGCGCGGCGGCTCGGTGAGCGCTCTGGAGCAGCGCCCGGACTTCCGGGCGACGCGCGATCCCGCGCTCGATGGGCGGCGCTCGCCTGCGCGGCTGCTCGACTACCGCCAGCTCTACGCCCTCTGGGAACGGCAGCAGTGGTCGGCAAGCGAGCTTGATTTCGCGCGCGATCGCAGCGATTGGTGGGAGCGGATCCCACCCGAGGAGCGCAGCGCACGGATGCATGGGCTGGCCTCGTTCTTCATCGGCGAGCAGCGCGTGGCGGCGGAGCTCGGCCCGATCATGCGCGCCGTCCCCGACGAGGAGATGCGCCTGTTCCTCTGCACGCAGATCGCCGACGAGGCGCGTCACGTGGTGTTCTTCGATCGCTTCCATGCGGAGGTTGGGGTGCTGGACGCGGGCGATCTGGGGCAGCGGGAGGCGGGCGATCTGGGGCAGCGGCTCGCTGGTGCCGGCGAGCATGTCAACAGCGCCTTCAAACGCCTCTTCGACGAGCTGCTGCCCGACCGCGTCGAGCGCCTGGTGCGCGAGCCGCAGGACGTCGGCGCGCTGGTGGAGGCGGTCACGCTCTACCACATCGTGATCGAGGGGATGCTCGCGCTGACCGGTCAGCACTTCATCATCGAGCACAACACGCGCATCGGCACGCTGCCGACGTTCGTCGACGGGCTGATCAAGGTGGCGCGTGACGAGCATCGTCACGTGGCCTTCGGCGCCCGGCTGCTGTCGGACATGGTGGCGCGCTCCCCGGAGCTGCGCGTGCGCGTCGAGCGAATGCTGGCCGAGAGCGTGCCGATCGCCAGTGAGGTCCTGCGGCCCAAGTGGATGGCCCCCCAGCAGGAGGACGAGGGCTTCTTCGGCTTCAGCGTCAGCGAGGTCCGCGCCTTCGCGCTGCAGGCGCTGCAGCGCCGGCTGCGGGCGATCGGGCTGGGCTAGGAGGTCGGTGCCGCGCCGCCGGCCGGGGGGCCGCCGGTCGGTGTCGCGTCGGTCGGTGCGCCAGCCGGGGGGCCGCCGGTCGTATCCGACGGGGCGTCCGCGGCCGGGGCGTTCGCTGGCGCGCTGCCAGCTGGCGCGCTGCCAGCCGACGCGTCGCTCGTCGGTCCGCCACCCGCCGATGCGCCGGCCGTGGGTGTGTCGCCTGCGACCGGGCTGGCGATCGGTGCGACCGCGATGGGGCCCGGGACAGCCACGACGCCTGCGCCGGACGGCTCGCTGGAGGTCGTCGTGGGGGCAGTCGTGGCGACGCCCGGCTCAGCGGTGTCGGCGGGCGTAACCGCTTGGGCAAGCGACTGCGGTGGCAGCTGAGCGCTGCCGGAGGCGGCGAACGTCCCCGCGACCATCGGCTGCGGGCTGCCCGGGACAGCGACCGGAGGCTTGTCGGCTCGCGTAAGCCGAGTCAGCAGCCGTCTGCCGCCGGCCTTGTCGGCGCGAGCGCTGATCGGCTGGGGGCTGCCGGCGCCCGTCGGCTTCGGTCGCAACGCGGCGGTCTCCGCCGTGCCACCCGTGCGCGCGAGCGCGATCGGGGCGCGAACGAGATGGGCCACGCCCGCGCGGTGGGTGTGATGGGTCGTGACCCGCTGGACCTCGACCGCGCCGGCCGTGACGATCGCCGCTGCCGCCAGGCCGGCGGCCGCCTTCGTGGCGATCGCGGCCGCTCCGGCGGAGATCATCCCGCCCGCGCCTGACCCGGCGGAGATCATCCCGCCCGCGCCTGACCCGGCGGAGATCATCCCCGCCCCCGAGCTCGCCGCGGTGACGCCTCCGCCGGCGGTTGCGGTGGAGCCGAGATGTGCGACCAGCAGCTTCTTGACCAGGATCGCCGGTCCGACCGGGAGGGTCGCCGCCAGCACGCGGTTGGTCGAGCGCAGCTGCTTGCGAAACGTCGCGCAACGATCGCAGCTGCGCACATGCCGGCGCACCGGCGCCGGCGTGCGCTGCAACCCCTCGGCAACGGCGCCCAGCTCGAGCCGCACCTCCGCGCAGGACAGCTGGCGTGCCTCGGCGGCCTCCGCGAGCGAGACGCGCGCCCTGACGAGCAGCGACTTGACGCTCGGCACGGTCGTGTCCATCGCCTCCGCGATCTGCTCGTAGGAGAGCGCCTCGATCTCGCGCAGCAGCAGCGCGCTGCGCTGGGTCTCGGGCAGCTGCTGGACGTCTGCGATCAGCAGCCGGAACTCCTCGCGCCGATGCGCCTTGTCGGCGGTCGTCAGGCCCGCCTCGGAGTAGTGCACATCCATCGAGTCGACGCCGATCGGCTGGACGCGGCGGAGATGGTTGAGCGACCGGTTGCGTGCGATGCGATAGAGCCACGGCCGTACGTTGATCGGACGGTCGTCTGCCTGGATCGCGTTGAAGGCCGCGGCGAAGACCTCCTGCAAGACGTCCTCGGCGTCCTCCTTGGAGCCCAGCATGTGCCGGCAGAAGGCGAGCAGCCTGGACGAATAGCGAGCGACGAGCGTCTCGAAGGCCGAATGGTTGCCGCGCCGCGTGAGCGCGATCAGACGCTCATCCGACTGCAGGCGCAGCAGTGGCGAGCAGCCGGGGATCCCCAGCGGTCCGGCGTGGGTGAGGGCGGAGGCTTCCACTCGTCAGATCGGGGGGCCTGCAGCGACAACACGCTACCAACGACCAAGTTGCGTGCGCGGGCGGCTGCTTGCAGCCCCTGCCGTCCTGCCGCAGCCATCCCGAGCAGTCCGAAGGCCATCCTGAGCCCGGTGGCGCTCGCCATCGCTGGCGCCGGTCGCTCTAGACTCGCTGCCGGCCCGGGTGGCGTAATTGGCAAACGCGGCCGACTTAAAATCGGCTGTCCCCTGAGGGGCGTGTGGGTTCGAGTCCCACCCCGGGCATCCGTCGAGCCGCGGCGTCTTGTCTGCGCCGACGCTTGGAGCGCGCTGCGCTGCCGGTGCTCGCCGCGGCGGTGCGGTGGCTGCCGCGGGCGTGGTTAGCAGCAGTTAAGCCCTTCCTGACAGACTGAAGGGCGTGATGGGACCGCTGACACGTGCGCGCCGCGGCCGATCGATGCTCGCGCTGGCGCTGCTGGCCGGCGCCGCGCTGGCTGGCGCCGCACTGATCGGCGGCTGCGGCTCCTCGCAGAGCGCGCCAACCTCCACCGGCGCGGCGGTGGTGACCACGGCGCCGTCTGGTGCCGCCCAGCTTGCCGGCGCGGTTGCCGATCCCCCCCGACCGGCCGCTCCACTGATCCTGCGCGACTCGCTGGGGCACCGCATCGACATCAGCCGCTACCACGGCAAGGCGGTGCTGGTGACGTTCCTCTACACCCATTGCCCGGACGTCTGCCCGCTGATCGCTGGCAACCTGCACACGGCGCTGATGCGGCTCGGGCCCGCTGCCAGGCGCGTCCAGCTGGTTGCCGTCTCGACCGATCCGATTGGAGACACGCCGCGCACTGTGGCGGCGTTCCTGGCCAACCACGAGCTGACCGGGCGGATGGAGTATCTGATCGGCTCAGCCGCGCAGCTCAGCCGCGTCTGGCGCACCTGGGGGATCGCATCGCAGCGCGACCCGCATGATCCCGAGCTCGTCGCGCATTCGGCGCTGATCTATGGGATCAGCGCCAGCGGCGACGTCACGACGCTCTACCCCTCCAACTTCACGCCGGATCAGATCGTCCACGACGTGCCGATCCTGGCCGGTCGCTGAGCGCGATGCGCCGGCGGCTCGGCGTGACGCTCGGCCTGGTCGGCACCGGCGTGCTGGCGCTCGTGATCGCGGAAGTCGCCACGAGCGGCCATCAGCTGCCGTCGCGCCGCGCCGCGCCGCCGCTGCCGACGGCCGTGCTCATGGGCTCCCGCGTGGACCTCGCGCAGCTGCGCGGCCGCCCGGCCGTCGTCAGCTTCTGGGCCAGCTGGTGTGCCCCATGCGAGCGCGAGGCCGGCGCGCTCGAGCAGGTCTCGCGCTCGCTGGCTGGACGCGCGACCGTCGTCGGGATCGATTGGTCGGACGCTGTGGGAGGCGCGCGCCACTTCATCCGGCGGCATGGCTGGACGTTCACGGTGCTGCGCGATCCCGACGGCGTGGCGGGCGAGCGCTACGACCTGACCGGATTGCCGACGACGTTCGTGCTGGACCGCGGCGGTCGAATCGCGGTCACCCTGCGCGGACCGCAGAGCGTGCCCAGCCTGCTGCGCGCGGTCGAGCTGGCGAGCGCCTAGCGAGGCGCTACGCCGCGCGAGCGGAGCGAGGTGCTACGCCGCGCGAGCGGACCGCGTCATCGACGCGGTCAATCCGTCGAGCAGCATTAGCGCGAGCCCGCGGTCGCCGTCGATCTGCAGCCGTTTGACCGAGCCGTTGGGGCGCAACGCCTCAACCCAGGCATCGCGATCGCCGATCATCTCGACATCGGCGTCGTCGGCAGGGTGCTCCTCCACCGACACTCCACCGCCGGCGATCGTCAGCGTGTAGTGGAGGTCCTCGCCGCCCTGGGCATGCAGCACTGTGATGGCGATTGTGGCGCTGAGCGAGGGCGGGGGAGCAAGCAGGCCTGGCGCCAGACGGATGATCGCTCCAATGTTGATCGCCTCACGTTCCCGCGGGGCGCCCCACGCCCAGTCCTGACCCCAGCGCGCAAGCGCCGCGAGCACCGGCACCAACGCGCGTCCGCGTTGAGTCAGCTCGTAGTCCACGCGCGGAGGCACTTCGCGATAGCGCTGGCGCGTGAGCAGGCCGTCGGCGACCATGCGGTTCAGGCGTGAGCGCAGCTGCTCGGTCGAGATGCCGGGCAGCACGCGCTGGAGCTCGACGAAGCGGCGCGGGCCGGACGTCAGGTCGCGGACGATCAGCAGCGTCCACTTGTCACCGACCACGTCGAGCGCACGAGAGTCCGGCGACCATTGGGCATACGGATGGCGTTTCGGTGGTGGTGCGCTCGGCATCGACTTCCTCCCTTTCCCCGCGTTGATGGTCAGCTTATCGGTGCAAGTGCCGAGCGTCGTGAGGAAAATCTCCTGACTCCACGATTTGTTGGTTTTTTGCGCCAGTTTCAGCGCCGTCGATCGTCTCCTCAAATGACCGCTGCCGAGAAAGCGAGCGGTGGGTGTCGATACGCAGGAGAGGAGCCGAGCCCAGATGAGACGACTCGACGCAGACACGAGCGGTGGATGCCGGAGGCCGCTATGGGCGAGCTGATCATGCTGGGCGCCCGCCATCGTCGCGCTCGTCCGGTGAGGGTCACCGCGGGCGCGGCGTCGACGGCGGCGAGCCGTGGAGCGTCGACGGCGAGCCGTGGAGCGTCGACGGCGAGCTGTTACGTCGATGTGGCCTGCCCGGCCACCTACTTGGCCGCCGAACGCATCGATCGACTGCTCGTCGCGGTGCGCTGGTGGCCGGTGTGCGCCCAGGCACGCCCCATCGGCACAAGCACGTCGGTCGAATCCTGCGAGCATCTGGA
Source organism: uncultured Solirubrobacterales bacterium (assembly GCA_963795555.1). Lineage (GTDB taxonomy): Bacteria > Actinomycetota > Thermoleophilia > Solirubrobacterales > Solirubrobacteraceae > CAWCHZ01. The sequence continues at coordinate 1,404,085 of CAWCHZ010000002.1, read as the reverse complement.
GCGCCGCGCGGCGGCGCTGGGCCTGCCACTGATCTGGCCGGGCTCGTTTCGATGTGGAGGTCATGCGGCGCGGCGCGTGGCGTCCTACGCCGCCGAACGCGGGCGCGCCGCCGGCTTCGTGCTGGCGATCGGCCGACTCGCCTACGGCGGCGGATTCGACCTCGACGATCCAGAGGTGCTGGCCGAGGCTGCCGCGATCGCTGAGCTGGACGTCGACGACTGCCTGGAGGTTGCGGACGACAGGGCCCGCGATGCGACGCTCGAGCGGACCGCTCGCGCCCTCGGCAACGAGCCCGGCGGGATGCTGCCGGCGATCGAGATCGATGGCACGGTGTTCTGGGGCGAGCACCGCGTTGGCGTAGCCGCGGCCGCCCAGCGCCTCGTGACCGAGTGCTGTCGGCTTAGCGGCGGGTCAACGCGCCGCTAAGGCGTGACCAGCCAGGCGTAGATCTGCGGGTCGAGCGCGTTGGGCTCGTCGTAGTCCTCGCCGGCAAGTCCACCGTGGGCCAGCAACGGCGTTCGCGCTCCCGTTGCGGCGGCCACCTCATCGAGCGCGTCCCCGGTCAGGGTGGGGCGCTGCTGCAGGGGATGCTCGAGGCCGATCGGGCCTTCGGTCAAGGCAGCTGCGTGCATCGCGGTCCTCCTTGGTGTGCGGGGTCACCGGCTGCGTTGCACAGACGTCCAGCAAGGGTATGGCCCCCGGACACGATCGCCGTCCTGCGGGGATCGAGTTTCCCCCCAAACGGGGGGCCGTAGCCGCGCCAAACCGTCCCCAGACGAGGAAACCGCCCGCATCGTGCGGGCGGTTTCCAAGTGGCCCCGTCAGGACGGGCAGGGGTACGTGCCATGAAGGGGCCGTTTTGGGTGGTCCGAGCGGCGGGAGGCGCCGTATCGTGCGGCTTCGCCCGGACCTATGGCGCGGGATCGAGGGATGAGCCGCACCCGAAGGCACGGCAACCCCGTCACCCGACAGGGAAAGTATGCCCTACCAGCCAAGGATCAGGCAAACTAAGTGCTTTGCGCAATCCGCTCGGCGGCGTACTGGAGGGCCACACCGCGCAGGATGTCGTGCTCGGATATCTCGGTCTCGTCGAGCCCGAACGCCTTCAGCGCCTCCTGGAGGATCATCACGCCGGCGACGATCGTCGGCGCACGGTCAGGGTGCAGGCCCTTGATCTGGCGGCGCTGCGCGAGGGGCATGGCGGCCAGCCGCTCACGCATGCGATCCAAATGATCCAGCGGCAGGTTATAGCCGTGAACCCTGCTCGCGTCGTAGGGGTCGAGCTCCTGGTCGATCGCGGCGCAGGAGGTCGCCGTACCAGCGACGGCGACCGCGGCGCTGGCCTGGCGGCGGACGTCTGCGGGAACGGCCGAGCTGACGATCGCTCGCACCTCTTCAGCAAGGGCCTCAAGCTCGGGGGCGTTGGGCGGCTCGCTGAGATGGCGCTCGGTCTGCCGCACGACGCCTGCCTGGGTCGAGACGTGAAATGACATCGCGTCCGGTGGCGTGCCCACGACCAGCTCGGTCGATCCGCCGCCGATGTCGATCACGACGATCGGGGAGCCGCCGGCGGGGCGCTCGCTGGCCGCGCCCAGAAAGGTCAGCCGTGCCTCCTCGTCGCCCTCGATCGTGCGCGCATCGAGTCCGTAGCGATGGCGCACCTGCTCGGTGAAGTCCACGCCGTTGGTCGCGTCGCGCACCGCGCTGGTGAGCACGGCCACGCGGGCCTCGCAGCGGGCGCCATCGATCTCCGCGTCGTACTCGTCGAGCACCCGGAACACGCGCTCCATCGACTCGCCCGCAAGCCGCCCGGCCGCATCGACGCCCGCGCCCAGGCGGGTCACCTCGCTGCGGCGGCTGATCTCCACGAGGTCGCGCCCCTCGACATCGGCGATCAGCAGGCGGGTGGAGTTCGACCCGATGTCGACGACGGCCAAGCGCATGGCGGCGAAGCGTAGGGCAGCGCGCCGCGCCGCGCCAGCCCGCGCCCGTTGCCGAGGGCTTGTCCGGTGATCAACCCACGGGCTTGTCCATCGCCCACAGGGGGCGTATAATCACTACTTCGCCGCGGGGTGGAGCAGTCTGGTAGCTCGTCGGGCTCATAACCCGAAGGTCGCGGGTTCGAATCCCGCCCCCGCTATACAAAGAAAGGCCCGGAAATCCGGGCCTTTTCTTTTGGCCGGAGAACCGATGGATTGGCGGTTGGTCCCGAGATTTTGTCCCGGGCAATTGGCGGGAACGTGGAGCCCGGGATGCCGCGACACCTCAGGTGCCTTGGCCCGCGGGGCGCGCGTCGACTCCTGGGAGCCCTACCTCGACGAGGACTTGGCGCGATTCAGCGACACCGGACCACGCCGGCACGGCGGGACCGAAGCCGATCGGGTGCGCCGGTGACGACGCGAGGCGCTGACTGACCTGATTCTCGGTGGCCTCGACGTCGATGCGAGCGGTCGAGGTGAAGTTGCGCATCCTCGAGAACCAGTTCACGACCGGCGTCTATGCATTTGCCGGGCGGATCAAGCCGGAGGCCTGCAGCGTCGACTCTAAGGGGATGAGTAACAACGGATCGTGGTTATGCCCAGGCGAACTCGATCGCTCGCGTTTGTTGGACATGGAACATCGCCTCCGACTATCGCTACCGGTCGTCTACGGCTCGGTTGCGCTGACGTTCATCGCCTCGGTGCCGTGGACTGGGCTCTGGCCGGTACTGGCGCTAGCGGTGATCCTCGTGCACTACCGGCTGCTGCGCGCCCCAATCGCGAACAGCGAGCGGCCCGAATATTGGCTGGCGTGGCTGTTCCTATTCCGGCAGCTGATTGGCGGCGCTACGGTGGCGTTGACCGGCGGTCCTACGAGCCCGATGATGCTGTGGCTGATCATCGCTGCGGCGACGCTCCCGCTCCGCTGGTCATCTCGCGGCATAGTGCTCGGGCTCGGCGTGACTGCCGCCATCCTGATTGCCGCCACGGCCGGAGTGGCTCCTGCTCGCCTGATTCATAACCCGACCCTGCTGTTTATGACTCTCGCCGTACTCGTCTGCGTGTCCGCGTTTCCGCCACGCTGATGCGAGCCGAGCGCGAGCACCGGAGTGAATCGATCCTCGATCCGCTCACTGGCCTTCTGAACCGTCGGACGCTTCCCGCTCGACTGCAGGAAATGACTCAGCGGGCCGCGCGAACCCAACAGCCAATCTGCGTTATCGCCTGTGATATCGATGAGTTCAAGTTCATCAACGACCTGTATGGGCACGAGCGTGGCGACGCCGTCCTTCGGGGCACGGCTGAGGCGATCACTGGGGAGCTTCGTTCGTTCGAACTCGTCTACCGGCTTGGGGGAGACGAGATCGTCCTCGTGCTGCCCGGTACGAGTCTACGGGAAGGCGTCGAAGTAGCCGGGCGGCTGCGGGCCGCGACCGAGGGCCAGCGGCCCGCCGACATCGACGTCACATTGTCGATTGGCGTGGCCGCCGCCAGCGGGGCAGACCTCAATTGCGACGATCTGTTGGCCCGAGCCGATCAGGCCCTCTACGAAGCCAAGCGCAGCGGACGCAACCAGGTCTGCGCGCCCCGGCTTCGACACGTCCAAGCATCCGTGCCCCCGGTGTCGGCACCAGAGATCGCCGCCTAATCCGGCAGCGGAGAACGCTGCCTCATAGTTCGGACGACGGTGGGGTCACAGCGTGCAGAGATCGAAGTCGAGGCGTTGGTCGCGGCGGAAGCGGGACGGGCGTAGATCTGTCTCGCGGAGCACGCGACGGTACGAAACTTGCCCGCGAGACCCAGGCGAGCGAGCCGGACCCACACGAGCGACGCACAGCCAAGCTTCTCTAGGTTGCCGGTGACGCGGTCGCGTTTGCAGCTCGGGTAGAAGCTCGTGCAGGCCGGCATCCAGCTCGTCTGCAAACCGCGTGCTGAGGCGCTTCGGTGCCCGGTGACGCACGCCACGCCCGCAGCCCGCCGGGCAGAGAGGCTCACCGATGCCGCTACCGCGTCGACAGAAGATGGGTGATCGCGCCGATCGGGATCGCTGGGAGATCGTCAGGGTGGCGACGCTGCGTGGCCCGCTGGACGTGAGGTGCCAGGAGATGCGGGGATCAGGAAGATCGGGGCTGGCTCGCGCGAAGTCCACTCACTCGCCGCAAGCCCGGTCGTTTGCTCGGCGGACGGCTTCCGCTTGAGGCCTCTCGTAGCATGCCGCGACCTGCGTTTCGTGCTCGCGTCGGCTGCTGATGTCATGCGGCACCACTCGCCGCTGCAAAGCCGGCGGGGCCTCGAGGGTCGGCGGCTCATTCGCCCGGCATTCGTAGGTAGCGCGCTGCTCTACAACAGCTCACGCGGCCGTCTCTGATCTCGGCGCGGGCGAAGCGGTACGGCTGACGTCGTTGTCGGTGGGCGCCCAGCGACAGAATCGTGGCAGTCACGCCGGGTCCGACGAACGCTCGTGTTCGGCTCGGCCAGCGGTGCAGCTCGAGCGGCCGCCAGACCTTCTTCCAGAGAGCCTCTCGCAGCTCGCGGGCGCTGCGCGTGTGGGTCCATGCGGCAGGGAGGAGGAGGCATGTCGCATCCTGGGGGCGCAGTCGGTCCTGGATGGCGGCAGCGAAAATCGTGGACAGAGTGGCGTGACCGCTCGTGACGGCCCCTCGCGTCAGCGTCGACGCCTGAATTTTGGTTTCGGCGTCGAGCGCTTGCGTGCGGGTGTAAGGCGGGTTGCCGAGGTAAAGCCAGGGGCCGGTATCACCGGGGGCTGAGTGCTGGATCCACGCGAGGAAGTCCTCGTGGACCAGGGTCGCGTGGTCCACGAGGCCCTCATAGGTGAGCCGTGCGCCGAGGAGGCCCAGTGTGACGAGGTTGACGTCGACGGCCAGGATGCGAGCATCCGGCCACCGTCTGGCCGCCGCCACGGTGAAGGCTCCCACGCCGGCTCCGGGGTCGACGACTACCGAGGGCGCGCATTCGAGCATGTGCTCGGCCCGGTCGAGCATGTGCTCGACGAGCGCCGGCGAGGTGAAGAACGTGCCAAGCTGCCGACGATGGCGAGGGGTGACGGCGCGCTCGTAAATCGCCGCTAGAAGGTCCTCGTCGCGGTCGAGCCCAACGGTGATATCCGCCAGCAGGTTGTCGGGAGGGGCCGGTGCCGCAGAGCACCAGCTCGCCAGCTCCTCAGGCCAGAAGTCGGTGCCTGCCCCGCCGATGGCACGGACGATCCCGCCGAGTGCCGCCAGTCGCACTCGCTCAGTCGCGTCCGCTCCAGGGACGGATTCCTCGCGCAGAGCGCCAACCTCCTGCTCATCTGCCCAGCGCCGTACTCGAAGGGCGATGCTGAGGGTTGTCGGCTCGGACACGTCCGCGGATTCTCCACGGTCGCTCGGCGGACTACGGTGCCGCCCAAGATGGGAGCAGCCGTGGCGATCAAGACGATGTTGGCTGACGTGCCTCGCCCGGCAGTACCTGCAGCGCCTATCGCGATCTTCGAGGCGTGATGACCAATCGTGCGTACCGGCGGCGTGAAGTACGAAGAGCAACGAAATGTCGATGGTCGTACGCCTTGACATCGCGTACGGATAACGACAAAATGTCGATGTTCGTACATGCCAGGTGCTCGCTACAGCCAGCTCGCCGAACGGGCCGCCGAGAGCTTCGGCTATCTGACCGGGGAGGATGCCCGGGAGCTCGGCATGTCGATGGGAACGCTGAACGCCCTGGCGCGGCGGGGGCAGCTCGAGCGGGTCGGTCATGGCATCTACCGGGTGCCGTTGATACCGCCGAGCCGGCTGGATCAGTACATGCTCGCGACGCTGTGGCCAGATGGGCGAGGGCACATCTCGGGCGAGTCGGCGTTGGACCTGTATGGCATGAGCGACGTCAACCCCGCCAAGATCTACATCACGGTCCCGGCCGGCTACCGAACGCATCGCGAGATCCCGTCTCTGTATGTGATCCATCACGAGGACCTCCCCGCCAGGGACCGCAGCAGCTTCGAGGGCATTCCCGTGGTCTCGCCGGCCAAGGCGATCCGCCAGGCCAGCGAGCAGCACGTGCGCCCGTCGCTGCTGGCCCAGGCGATCGACGACGGGGTGCGTCACGGTTGGCTGCGCCGTCGCGAAGCGGCTGAGCTGCGTGCCGACGTGCTGGGCAACCTGGCGGCATGAGCTATCGACCGCTGAAGCGCGCGCCGGGCGATCGCTCGCACCTGGAGCGCCTGGTGCAGGCGCTCAGCGTCGAGCAGGGCATCGCCGCCGACCGGCTGCGCCGCTGGGTGAGCACGATGGTGCTGTTGGGCGCGTTGGAGCGCGTCGGCGACGACGAGCACCGCTTCCTGCTCAAGGGCGGCGTGGCGATGGAGCTGCGTCTGCGGCTCCGCGCGCGGGCGACCAAGGACGTCGACATCATCGTCATCTGCGACGCCGACGCCGACATCGTCGACCTGCTGCAGGACGCGCTCGAGGAGCCGTACCTCGACTTCGCGTTTCGGCTGACCGACGCGCGCGACATCGCCGGCGCGCCGGCGCGGCGCATGGACGTCAAGATGACATTCAAGGGCAGGGCCTGGGCGACCGTGCAGCTGGAGGCTTCCGGGCCGGAGGCCGGCGCCGCCGAAGCCGAGCCGATCAGCGCGTTCAGTCTCACCGATCTCGGTCTCGCCGGTCCCGACGAGATCGCCTGCCAATCGTTGCGCTACCAGATGGCGACCAAGGTACACGCGGTCACCGAGCGGTTCGACGACCGGGAGAACGACCGCTTCCGCGACCTCATCGACCTCTTGCTGCTGGCGGAGCTCGAGCCCGATCTGAGGCGCGTGGCCGAGGCCTGCGAGGACATCTTCGGCTCGCGCGGCAAGCACCCATGGCCGCCGCGGCTGACCGTCGAGCCGTCGTGGCCGGAGCAGTACCGTGCGCTGGCGATCGACCAGGACTTCGCGATCCAGGATGTCGACGAAGCGGTTGGTTTGGTGCAGGCGCTGATCGACGACATCGCCACCGCCAGGAACGGCTCATAGGAAGGACCGGGGAACCCCGGTTGAGGACACGTTCCCGGCTGGCCGGCTTTACCGCTTGCGAGTACGACGCACGCCCGGCAGGGTGAGGCTTTCAACGGGTTGGGTGAACGGCGGACACAACGATCCAGTTGTTGGTTCGTCGCGGCTTCGGAGTCTAGGCTTTTGCGATGGACCTGAACGAGTTCCAGCAGCAGGCCAACCAAACTGACCAGCGGCCGGGCGGCGACGACGAAAGTGCATTGCTGTTCCCGGTGATCGGTCTGGCCTCGGAGACGGGATCGCTGGTGCGTCACGTCAAGAAACGGCTGCGGGATCACGACGCCTACGAGTTGTTCTCCGACGAGATGGCGGATGAGCTGGGCGACGTGCTCTGGTACGTCGCCAACCTCGCGGAGAAGCTCGGCGTGGGGCTCGACGAGATCGCCCAGCGCAACCTGCGCAAGATCCGCGGACGGTGGCCGCTCAGCGGGGGGACGCTGCCGTTGATGCTGCTCGACGATGACTTCCCGGAGCACGAGCGCCTGCCGCGCGACGCGTCGGTCACGTTCGTCGAGAGCCAAGAGGACGATAAGACGGTCGTGCGCCTATACGACGCCGCGGGTAACCCGCTGGGCGATCGACTGACCGATAACGCCTATACAGACGACGGGTACCGCTTTCACGATGCGTTTCATCTGACCTACGCAGCCCTGTTGGGCTGGTCACCGATCACCCGGTACTTCTTCAAGGCCCGCCGCGCGAGCATGCCGAAGGTCCGTGAGGTCGAGGATGCCGGGCGGGCCCGCGCCATCGAGGAGGCGGTCTCGGCCTTCGTGTTTGACTACGCCAAGGACGTGCGGTTCCTCGATGGCGTCGATCACGTTGACTTCTCGTTGCTGGCGACGATCCGGCGGCTGGTACGCGGGTTTGAGGTCCGCGAGCGCACGGCCGCCGAATGGGAGCACGCCATCATGCGCGGCTTCTCGGTGTGGCGCCCGCTGTACGCGGCGCGCGGCGGCACGCTGCACCTCGATCTGCTGGCCAGGACGATCGAGTTCGAAGCGCTGGCCTGACCTCGAGCGCTCGGACCGAGAGCGTCGGCGATCACGCGATCTTGGTGAACACCCCAGTGCCGTGGAGGTGCAGGAACCCCAGCGGCGGCAGCACCTCGTAGGCGGCCATCCGCTCGCCGATGGTGTCGATGTAGTCGGTGTCGGTCGCGACGTGGTCAAAGACGATGTTGCCGCCGACGACGAGCTGGCGGGCGCAGAGCTCGAGCGCCGCACGGGTGGGGCTGTAATTGTCGGTGTCAAAGAAGCACAGCAGCAGCGGCTCGCCTTCGAGCTGGCGGTAGGTCTCGGTGATGTCACCTGCCACCAGCTCGACGCCGAGAGGCTCGGTGTAGGCGCGCACGGCCTCCAGATCGGTGAACACGCACCGCGGGTGCTCATACAGGTCAAGGACCGAGCGGCGCGCGGGAAAGCCCGACCAACTGTCGAGTCCGATGACGCGGCAGCCGTCGAGTCCGAGGTGCCCGGCCACGCGGGCCAGCCAAGCGGTGGTGCCACCCTTGAAGGCACCGAACTCGACGATCGCGCCGTGCAACCGGTTCGCGGCAGCGGCCTGCAGGCATTGGAAGAGGTGCTCGCGCGTGTACGGTGAGCCGGTCGCGTAGGAGGGCACCAGGGCCGGCGCGTTGAGCTGCGCAAAATCGGGGTCGGCATAGGCGAGATGGGCGGTGCCGGCGATCACGGCATCGGGCGGGTCAGGACGGTCGCCGATGCAGTGGCGGTAGGCGTCCAGCAGCTGTGCCTTGTCGGCGTCGGCGCCGATTACGAGCAGGTCGTGCGGCACACCGGCGAGATCGGCGAGCGGAGCCACGTCGCTGTCGGGTGCAGGGTTCGGATCGAAGATGCCGAGGAGTCGGTCGGTCAGGCCCGCGGCGGTGAGCGCTCCGCGGATCGCGAGGCTCGCCGGGGTGAAGCCGAGCACGGCGACTGCGCGCGCATCGCGCTCGATGATGCGCTCAAGGGTGCGGTCGACGAGCTGATCGGCGAACGTATCGGTCACGAGCTGCTGGCCGCCCTCCATCGTGGCGACTTCGCCGCGGAGGCCGTCGAGTGTTCCGGGGGCGTCGTGCTCAAGCCCGATGAGGAGTGCAAGGGTGTCGGCAACGAGCGCCCATGCGAGCTGCGCCTTGGCTGCGTAGGTGGGCACCTCCTCGGTGGAGCCGGGGGTGGCCTGGGCCATCAGCCCGCGCTCGAGTACCCCGAACGAGCCTTGTACCCGGCGCCACGCCGAGGCGGCGTCAGGCGGCGCATCGTCGGGAGCGGCGAGCACTGCGGCGAACACGCGCTCGAGCGCATCGGGTCCGCGGGCGGCCGAGATCTGCGACGGGTCGGGCAGCGCCAGCCCGGCGTCGCCCAGCGCTTCGGGATGCTCGTCGGCGATCCAGGTCAGGTACTTGGCGCTGTAGACGCACAGGTCGGCGACGGTGTCGCCCAGCGGCTCGGTCGCGGCGGGCGTCTGCTCGTCGAAGGCCACGAGCAGACGGTCGTACTTGCGGGCCATGTTCGCGAAGATGGCGATCACCTCACCACGTTTGCGCCAGGCGTCCCCGTAGGCGGCGTCCTTGTGACGGTGCAGCCGTTGCAGGAGCGCGAGAACGTCGCGGCGGCGGTCGTCGTGGGCGTCGGTTGCTGGCACCGCCGGGTACCGGGGTCAGCCGACGGCGGCGATGGGCGGGTCAAACAGCGTCGCGGCGACGGCGCGCGTCGCGCGCGAGCCGCGCGCGAGCCGCCGCCCATCGCCGGTGAGGGCGACCGGGTGCAGCCGGGTTTCGTCGAGCGTCAGCTGATGCGGATCGAGGGGATCAACGGCAGCGGCGTTCGCGAAGTGGGGCAGGCGCTCGTTGATACCCCACTTGGGTGGATAGAAGAGCTGTGGCATCGGTTGGGGGCCGCGAAACTGATGCTTGATGCGCACCCGGTTGCTGGTGAGCTCGGGAAACGCGGCGCGCGCGTACTTGTCGGTCTCGCAGAACAGCCCTTGGCAGTCGATGGCGTGGAGCCTTCGCCCGAACAGCCCCGACCAGTCCAGTCCGAGGCGGTCGAATTCCTCCTCTTGGGTGCTGACCATGTCCATGATCAGCTGGCTGGGCGAGCGTCCGCCGAAGTCGATGAACACCTTCTTTAAGCCGCGGGTCGCGCCGGGTCCGGGAACCGTGAAATCATCCTCGTCGAAGTCGAGGTGCTCTGAGTAGTTGAGGTCGATCGCCAGCTGGTAGCCCATGAAGGCCCCGATCATCGGCCAGGCGCGAAGCGCCTCATAGACGTCGTTGAGTCCGCGCGCGGCGCTCAGGTCGGCGCCGAGGCGCCCGGGCGCGAACATCCGCGCGACGAGCTCGAGATGATTGCGGTGTTTGACGCGGTGGCCGTAGGCATCGTGCGCGCAGAGGATGAAAGCCGCGGTGTAGATCGGGCGATCGCGGCGCAGGCCGTCGAGCACGGCGCCGAGGTGCTCGACATCGAGTGTCGCGCGGCGAACGCCGCCGGTGGCGTTCTCCAGCGCCTCCCAGGTGCTCTCCTTGGAGAAGAGTCGAAACAGGATGATGCGCAGGAACACGTCCTCGGCGGGCAGATCGCGAGCGGCGGAGTCATAGATGACCCGGGAGATGAGGTACTGCGAGACGCGATCGGACGCGCGAAACGTGTTGCAGAACTTGAACCGCCGCAGGATCGGGTCGGCGGTCCATGGACCGGCGGGGTCGTCGAGCCGGCGGTTGAAGATGTTCTGGCGCTCGGCGGCGAAGCGCCAGTAGGCGTCAAACAGCGCGCGCCGGGTCGTTGCTCCCATGGGTCAAGCATCTCAGCAGTTGCGGACACGCGCACCCCGGGACGACCGCGGCTGCGGTGTTTGCGGGTTCTGAGCCGAGGTCGGCGATCGGCGGGGTCAGTCGAAGCTGGCCAGGAGCGCGCGGACGGCTCGCTTGCCGAGGTCCAGTTCGACGTGGCCGACGGTCATCAGCAGCTCGCCGACCGGCACGCCGGCGTGTCCAGCCATGTAGGCCTGGAGCTCGCCGAGGCCGAGGTAGTTGCCGTAGCCCCGTGCGATGAGGGACTCGTTGCGGTAGACGGCCTGCATGTGGAGCTCGCTGTCGTGCAGGTGCACCGAGAGGTGCGCCAGGCACGGGAAGCTCAGCGGATTGCGGTCCGTGCGCTCGCTGTAGATGTTGATCTCATACCGCGAGCTCTTGCTGCCCGCGTAGGCGAGCTCGTCCTTGAGCTTGCGAATCGTGTCTGTGAGCTGGTCGGCGGGCTCCTCTCCGTCGCCTCGCGGGTAGGCGACGATGCGCCCGAAGTAGGTGCCACGGCTGTTGTTGGGGAAGCCGAGCAGGCCATCTCGGGTGTAGCGCTCGCGATAGTAGGCCGCGAGGTCCTCGGGTTCGGGGTGGCGTCGGGCCCAGGCGGCGGGGAAGATCGTGTTGCGGGTGGTCTCGATGTCGGGCAGCTCGGTGCGCGAGTGGGTCGCGTTGTAGTCGTCGATCACGCCTTGGGCCGCGGCGCGGATCGCCGGGTCCTCGGCGACTGGGTCGAGAATCCGGATGAGCAGGTGGACGCCCTTGCCGGTGGGCATCTGCGCCGTCGCGCGGACGGCGTCCAGCCATCCTTCGGAGAGGTCGGCGGCAACGATGTAGCGGTCATCGACAATCGTCATGGCCCCTCCAGGCTGTGGGCACGCAGCCCGTAGTGGTCGTGATAGCGCCGGGTGAGGTACCCGTAGCCGTTCTCCCCCCAGCCGGATCCCCACGAGTTCTTGATGATCAGGCGGTCGGGCCTGTCGAGGGCACCGACGGCGAGCACGGCATGGCTGCCCGGGGTCTTCAGGTTCGCCTCGGCGTCGATGAGCGCGCCGTCGTGGTACCAGGCGAGGGGGACGACCCGGACGGTGAGGATGACCGGCCGGCCCGCGGCGAGCTCGTGCGTGACCGTGTCGAACGAGGACGATCCGAGCTCGCGCCAGGGGCCGAGAGGACGACGCGCGCCGTCGTCCAGCGCTGCCGCGGGCCGGCCGGCGGACCAGCGCGGCGCGCCGTAGGGCCATGCGATCTCGGTGCTGTGCTCGTGGCGGTCAAGTCCCTGCAGCGCCCAGGAGACGGTGGTTTCCTCGCGGCCCGGGACTTCGGCGATCTGGTGGGCGGCCCACATCGCGTCCTCGGTCGAGCGGACGTGATCGTCGTCGGCCTGCCATTCGTGGGCTGCGCTGACGGCGAACGCGACACATGTGGGACGGTCCCCCTGGTCGCGGACCGGGGTCTGGAGCGAACGATGGTCGACCATTGTCCTAGCCGGCCAGTGCCAACTCGTCTTCGGGGACCTGGATGCCGTGCAGGCGCGGGTTGACCGACAGCAGCAGCTCGAACTCGTCGCTGGGCGCGCCCGGCCGCCAGGGCTGTTCCTTAGTCAGGGCGAGGCGATGCACGCCTAGCGTGGCGTGCGGGTCGATCTCGAGTGCCAGTGAGCGTGGTTGGGGGCCGCCGACCAACTCTCCGTCCTCGCCGGCCTGCGCGGTGAGCTGTGGCTCCCAGGCATCGGTGTAGGAGTCGGCGAGCAGCCTCACCTCGGGCGGCTGCTCGGCAAAGCGCCAGCTGTAGCCCGACGCGGGGATCTCATCGAGGGTGATGATCAGTCGGTCGCCGGGGCGTGCGTCGATCGGCTGGCGGTGATGGCGGGCGTCAAGCCACCACACGTCGTTGTGCAGATCGTCAGGAACCATGTCTCCAGCCAGCGCCTGTTTGACGGTGCGCGGTTGCACCCTGGCCCAGCGCTCGGAGTCCGCGTAGTCGACTAGGCGGACCGCGGCGAGCTGACGGGCGGTGGCGGTGTAGCTGGTCCCCAGCCAGAGAGACAGCGCGTAGACATCAAGGGGATCGGAGGGCCGCTCGCCGATGCCCAGCTCGCGGAGTCCGTGGCGGATGAGCCGGCGCGGCATGAGAAACCAGGCTCCGAACGCCTCGGCTTCCTTCTCGTGGTCAGGCCAGCGATCGACATTGCCGCGCTGCAGCGCGCCCTCGAGGTCGACGTCAACCTCGGTGGCGTGCTCGAAGATGTGATGTCCGAGCTCGTGCCCGGCGGTGTATCGCTGTCGGGTGCGCGGATGGCCGGAATGCAGCAGGATCCCGGGCGTTGGATGCTCGGGCAGATACAGCCCGGAGACCCGTCCGAGGGGAGCAAAGGCCAGCACGAGGCCGACGCGCCGGACGGCGTCAAAGACGTCGACCGGGCGCGTGAGGTCGATGTTCAGGTCGGCCTGCAGCTCGGAGGCCGCAACCGCGGCCCGGGCGTGAGCATCAGCCCAGGTGATCATGAGGGGCGATCCGGACGCTCATAGTTGCGCAGGAACAGCGCGAAACGCAGGACCTGCTCCTTGCTGTCGGCGTCCATCTCACCGGTGGCCCGGGCCAGTGCCCGCGCGGTGGGATCCTCCCCGGCCGCGGCCAGCTCGGGGGGCGGGTCGTTGCCGAGCAGGTAGTCCACCGGCATGCGATAGACGGCGGCCAGCCGTTTGAGTTCGAGACTCTCGACGCGCCGTGTGCCGCGTTCGATGTCGGAGATGGCCGAGCGCGGGATACCCGTCTGCTCGGCCACGAACTGCTGCGAGAGGTTGGTGAACTCGCGTGCCTCCCGCAGGCGCCGGGCCAGCTGCCGGGCGTCATCGGGCCCCAAACGATCAGTATCGCCGGTCACCGGGTCCCCTCCCGCGCGGCAAACGCGGCGAATGCTGCGACCGAGCGCATCGTCCCGCGGCGTAGCTTGCGCTTGGGGATCTTCAGGCCCGTACGCTGGCGGAATTCGACGAGAATGTCGCAGAGGTCCAGCGAGTCGACGGGCATGCCCGTTCCTTTCGCCTCGAGCTCGCTGCGCAGTTCGTCGGGGTCCCTGTCCAAGAGTGCGGCCAGCAGCTCGATCACGATGCTGGCGATCTCGGCCTGGTTGGGCGTGGTCTGGGGCGGTGCGGGGGCTACGGTCGGCACGAAGCGTCTCCTCGCTGTCGGCTTTTGCCACATGATAGCCGATTATCGGACAGACTGTCGAATTTGTCGGCAACGATGTGGGATGATGGGACAATGCTTCCACCGCTGATCGGCATCGACATCGTCGATCCACGACGCTTGGCCAAGCGCATGCAGCGGACGCCTGCATTGGCCGACGAGCTCTTCCATCCCGGCGAACAGGCCTACGCAGCCACTCAACCACGCCCGATCGAGAATCTGGCCGCGCGGTTCGCGGCCAAGGAAGCGGTCACCAAGGCACTGGGACTCGATGGCTTTGAACCACTGGACGTCGAGGTGCTGGAGGGAGGGGAGCGATGCGCGGTCAGCCTGCACGGACTGGCGGCCGAGCGTGCCCGCGAGCTCGCAGTCGCCGTCACGGTGTCACTGACCCACCTGGAGTCCATGGCCGCTGCCGTCGCCCTGGCCCGACCCGTTGACCGCTGATGAGCTCGGCGGAGGGCTCGCGGCTGGCGCTTGTGTTCGGAGCCGGGGCATCATGGGCCTCGCCCGCCGCCCGGCCCATGTTCGCCGCGGTACAGCGTTCGCTGTTCTCTTCGCTGGGCCTGTCAATCGACGGCCAGCGGGCGCGACTCATGGCGCCGGAGGCGCTGCTCAGCCGTCTGGCCGGACGCGGCGTTGACATCAATTCCCACCTGCGGACGATGCTGACCGGGGGGCAACCCAACGCGCTGCACTTCGCCGCTGCCGAGGCGCTGCGGTGCTCGCATCCGGTGTGGACGCCGAACTTCGACGAGCTGATCGAAGAGGCGGCTCGGCGGGGAGGCGTCGACGTGCATCGGCTGCTGCCGGCCGACGAGCCCGATTGTCAATGCGGGCTCGGCCACCTGGTCAAGGTGCACGGCACCCTGGGTGATGCGACGGTGCTCGCGCGCAGCGAGGACGTGCTCGAGCCGCTCGGCGAACCCTGGACCCGACGGATGCGCGATGATTTCGGTGGCGCCGACGTCGCGATCGTCGGCTACGCCGGCGCGGATCTCGACCTGCGCGTGGGGCTCCGCGACGCGTTGCGCGCGTCACATTCCGCACGCTGGTTTGACATCGAGGAGCGCACGCTCGAGCTGTCGACCCGGTTTCAGACCGTCGTCGAGTCCGGTCAGCTTCGGCTACAGGCAGACCGCCGACCAGACCTGGCCTTCCTGGACTGGGCAAGTGCTCACGGCCTGACCCAGGAGACGCCGTCCGCGATCGACGAGCTGACACGCGGGGATCTTCCAGACGTTGCCGACCCCGCGATCGACATTGGCGCCAACGATCTTCTCCGCGGCCTGATCGCCGACGACTTCGGCGACGTCAAGCAAGCGCGCCGTCACTACCGTGCCGCGACGGTTCACGGCCCGGAACGCCGTCGCGCCGCTCGATCGCTGTTTTCGACGGGACTGATCCACGGCGCCGTGTGGCGCCCGGCCGCTACCGCCCTGCTCAACGCGGTGTCAGCCTCACCACTGCCCTGGCGCTGGCCGCACCAGCAGTTCGTGCTCTACCTCACCTGGAACGGGCACACCGCCGAAGCCTGGCGCGCCGCGCAACGCGCCGCCGCGCGGTTCCCCGAGGACCGCGGCGCCCGGATTCAGGCCGCCAATCTGGCCAAGGAGTGCGACCCCGCTCATGGGGTACGTCTGGCGCGTCTGGCCCAACAAGACGCGCTGTCACGCGGCGACGCCCGCTCAGCCGCGTGGGCCACGCTGTGTCTCTCGCTCTCATTGCGCTGGGTAGGGGCGATCACTGAAGCCGCGCAGGAGGCGGCCCGACTGGCGGATGGTCTTGACGCGCTCGCCGGCCCCGTGTGGCGGGCCTGGGGACAGTTCGAGCTCGGCGCAGTCGCGACCCTCCGCGATGATGCCAAGGTGGGAATCGAGCACCTTCGCCGAGCCCGGGAGGTCTTCACCGCCGCCGGCGCGACGAACTTCGTGTTCGACGCGATCTGCGCCGAACTGGCCGCCACCCGCCAGCAGCATGAAGCAGACGTCGAGAGCGTCTACCGCCAGGCGCGAGCGATGATCGACGATGGTCTGCGTACCAGCCGGTTCGCGCGCGAGGTGCTACTGGTCGAAGAAGGCGAGATCGCACGCGCCGACGGTCGGCTGGATGACGCCGCCGCTGCGTATCGGCAGCTCGCGGACAGCCCGACCGTGGCGCAGGCGATCCTCGGGCTGCTCGGCCTCGGCGAGGTCCAGCGCGCCCGAGGAGAGCCGGCCCGAGCGTCACGGGACGCATTGCGACGTAGCCGCGAGCTGGGTTTCGGATACGGGGAGGTACACGCCGCAGTCACCCTCGGACTCACCGGTGAGATGGATGACAGAGATGTCGAAGCGACACTCGCTGCCAGCGCGTTTGATCCACCCACGCGCACAGGGGCCGCCGGGCTTGAGCGCTACTGCCTCGGGCCGCGACCGTCGCTACACGCAATGAGCTTCCCGTAGTAGCTACTCGCCGTATGGCCGAGCCGCCTCCGGCGGCTCGGCCAGCGCGAATCCGCTCATCGCGGCGTCGAACATGAGCACCGGTCGCAGGAGCGGCTCGGCGCGGGCGGCCTGGGTGAGGGCGTCAAAGGCGGTGTCAATGACCGCGTTCAGCGCGTCGGGCTCAAAGCTCTGCATCGTTTCGGTGATCTCGTTGACCGACAGGTGCTCGTCGACATGGGCGCCGACGCGGTTGCGCAGATCCCGCACATGGTCAAGCGACGCCGAATCGAGGGACTCGCGGGACTGACGAAGTACCGGGATGGCACCGGAACGAGGCTCGTCGCGCTCGAGCAGCTCAAGAAGGGCCAGCTGCTGGTGACCGGGATTGCCGGCTGGCGCGCCATAGATCAGGTCGAGCAGCGTACAGGCCTCCGTGACGGTTGCTGCCAGGACGACGCGCCAGTACGGCTCGTGACCGTTGACTGCCAGCCACAGCTGCGAGAGCGTGCGAAGGTTGCGCACGGCGTCGACGAGCTGACGGTTCTGCTCGCCGAGGTCACCGCCCTGGACGATGAAGGCGGCGTCCTCGCGGGTGGCGTCGAAGGAGCCGACGCCCGAGAGGAGCCCGGCCGGTGCGGCTTCATACCCGCGCTCGTCGAGCGCAGCTTGGAGTTCCGGCGAGATGGGCGGGAAGCTGTCGAGGGTCGCGATGCCATGCACGTCGGCGATGCGGTTCCAGATCGCACGGGCGTCCTCGGTCAGGATCCGCACGGTGACGTCGGAGATGTCAGTCCACATCTCGTTGGTCTGCGGGATCGAGGTTGTCAGCGGTCCAGGCACGGTCTGGCGATGAGCCGCGATGCGATGCCGGATGTCCTCATATGAGCCCCAGTCGCGCTTCTCGAGAGCATCGAGAGCACGTTCGAGATCGCGGACGGTCTCGCGCAGGTTCGTACGGCCTCGCAGCTCGTTCTTGGCGCGACGCGCCCAGCGAATGAATTCATGGCAGTACACAAAGACCCAGCGAGCCAGCACCCGACGGCGGAAGTCGTCCGGCGCCGTGCTGGCGAGTACGCTCGCCGCGGCCATCATCTGTGCGCAGTAGCGGGCCTTGAGGGCGGTCTCACTGTGGTGAGTCATGTCATGTCACCCGAGGTCGTCTGCCGTCACGCCGTTCCGGCTTGGTGAGGGCTCGAAGGCAGCGGACAGCAGCCGGGCGTCATCGGCGCGGCTCTTGTGATGCAGGTAGCGCATCGTGGTCTTGATGTCGGCGTGGCCCATCCACGCCTGGACCTGCACGATCGAGGCGACGTTGATGGCCAGCGACCCGAAGGTATGCCTGAGGTCGTGAAAGCGCAGCTGCCGCAGGCCAGCGGCATCCAGGGTGGCGATGTAGCGGCGTCGCAGCGCGGATCCATCCACGTTGGTCCGCTCGCGGCTGACGAAGACGAGGTTGGTTTTGGCGGTCAGGTAGCCGCGTTGCTTTGTCTGTTGGAGGCGTTCGGCGACCTTGTCGATCATCGGCACCGTCCGCGACTTGCGGGACTTCGTCTTGCCAGTGGTGTTGGCGCTGTAGCCCTCGTAGACGCGGATCGAGGATTGCTCGAAGTCGATGTCTGACCACCGCAGAGCGAGCAGCTCGCCGCGTCGCAGTCCAGCCATCGCGGCGGTCAGGTAGATCGCAGCGTCCTGCTCGTCCTCGAACGTGCGCAGCGCCTGCTCGGTCTCTGACACCGCCGGGCGACCCGGGTCGCGGTGTGCGCCGGCGGCCGCGGTGGCGACGAGCAGGTCGATCTCCTCGGGCGAGAAGAAGTCAAAGCGCGCTGGATCGTTTGACTCCCGCAGGCGTTTGACCCGGGCGACCGGGTTGACCACGAGACCGTGGTACTCGATGGCGTGCTCGAAGATGGCGTGCATCTGGACGACGATCTTGTTGACGGTCTTGCGGGCCCGCTTGAGCTCGCCGTCGGGATGGGTCTCCTTGGCAAGCTTGTCGCGCCAGGCCTGGATCTGCTCGGAGGTGATCGACTCGATCCGGCGCGATCCGAACGCCTTCAGCAGGTGCGCGTCGAGCACCGAGCGGTAGTCCACCTGAGTCGAGGCCGACCAGTCGCGCGCGAAGCGGCCGTGCTGAAACCAGTCCTCGGCGACGTCGGCGAAGGTGACGCCGGTGCGCTCCTGGCGCCGCGCGCCGCGGCGCGCCTCGACCAGCAGTTCCTCGAGCGCGGCCTGCGCGTCGCGCTTGCGAAAGGTGCCGGGTATCGGCGCGCCCTTGCCCGTCCACGCCGGCCCGAGTCGCTTCTGATGCTGACCGGTGTGGTCGCGCCACTTCGCGTACCAGACAGCGCGCAGCTTGCCCTCGCGCACGTACACATGCCCAGAGATCGCAGCGGTCGGATCGAAGCTCGTGGCAGCCATGACGCGAGCAACCGTAGCGCACCCGCCGGACAGCTTTTTTGTCCCGAACTTTGTCCCCGAACAGCCTTACGCAACTCGACCGGCTCGACGAAAGATGCCCATATACAGGGACTTTATCGGTTGTTGGAAAGGGTTCCAGGCAACTCATAACCCGAAGGTCGCGGGTTCGAATCCCGCCCCCGCTATGGCCTCATTAGCGACCTCGGCCGCAATGTCTTCGAGGTTGTGGGCAGTATTGAAGGCGCTCGATACGAGCGCCTTCAGTCGTATCTGGGGCTTGTTGCGGTCGAGTTCGACGGCGAGCTGGAAGGCGTCGTAGATGCGCCGGCGCAGCTCGGGGTCGGCTTTGGCGGGGAGTTTTGAGAGGTCGGGGAGCGCGTCGAGGATCGCGCATGCCTGATCGAGGTCGATGCCTGTGCGCTCGCGTCGCTGGAGGTCGAGCTGCGCGAGAGCCGTCTCGGCCCGCTGGCGTTCGCTCTTGAGGGCGCTGATGCGCTCGCCGTGGGGGGTCTGATGGCTGGCAGGGTCAGACAACGGACAGTGGCCAAGGGCGCCACCAAGCGGGCGCTGCCTGAGCCGGATCTGGTGTGCGCGGCTTATGGCGTGCGCGTGGTGTCATGCATATCCAGGCTCCCGGGTGCTGGTGGACGCCAAGGATCTCGCCGTGAGCTGGGTTGCGCTGGCATTCCCGGACCGCGCGCGGGGCGCGCTTGGGTGCATCATCGGAGAGGTTCGCCCGGGCCATCTAGGGCAGCCTGCGCGGTATCCCGTGGCTGTTGGGATTCGGGCGCTGCCCAGCCTTCTTGCCAAGGCCTGTCTGCGCCGGAGCCATCGAACAGTAAGAGCGCCATCGAGGCGTTGCGCTTGGGCGCATCGTGATCCACGGGGGCGGCCTTGATCTCTGCTGCGAACTTGAAGATGCGAGTGCGCATCTCCATCTGCAAGTCATACAGGTACCTCCAGTGCTCTTGGGTCACTTTGAGCTTGAAGAGTTGGAGCGAGATATCCGGCGCATCGAAGCCTCCTGAGATGGCGGCGTTGCGTACCTCTTCTCCAACGACCCCAAGAGACGCATTCAGAGACTGCCGCTTGACCCGGGGTCTGTGATCTCGCGGTCTGGTTGCACTCGGCCTCCGTGGCGTGGGGGAAACACGGTGCCCGAACCACCCGGTTAGGCACCAGTTGTTTGCTGGAAGACAGCTGAGCATCGCTAGCGGTCATGCCCGCGCATCGGCACCTACCACCATCCGGCGCTCTAGCTCGTGCGCGCTACCCCTCAGCCGGCTGGACCGTCTGCGACGCCACAAGCGCCGTCATGTCGGACTCCCAGCGGAAGCCAGCGTCGGACCCTGCGTATCTGGATGCGTGTGGGGCTGCTACCGCCAATTGCGACGCGCAGCACACCCTGGTCGACGTTGCTAGGAGCACGGAGACTCTGGGATTCGACCGGCGGAGCGAAGAGTCCTCATCCCTGCAATGAGCCGCACATCGAGTGGCCCGTTGCCGCGCGTTTCTCCGTTGAGCTGCATCGTGTGCAAGCCTGGGCACCGTACCCGAGGTCAACGTCGATACGTCTGGTTCCTGGTGTGCGCGTGCAGCGGCGCCTCCGTGCCCGCTGCGGCGGCGGCCCCGTGGGGCACGATCCCAAGCGGCACCGGATTACGATAGGCGCTGAGGGATCTAAAGCTGTGGGTGGTAGCCAGCGGCGCGGAGTGTGGGAAGGCTGACCATCAGCGTCCGTGGGGCTTGGCTGAGCGCTTGGAACCCGAACCGCTCATAGAACGACGAGGCATTCTCGTCAATCGCATGCACGAGCACCGTGCGCACGGCGACCTGCTCAGAAGCGTGGACCACGCGCACAAGTGCGTCGTTGAGAAGTGCTGCGCCAATCCCTTGGCTCTGCTGGCCGGCATCGACGGCTAGACGGGCGAGGATCGCCACCGGGATCGGAAAGTGCTGCGAGAGCCCCCTGCTGGTCTCGGGCGTCGCGTCGTGATGAGCGAGCTGACCCGCGAGGAGCGTGTAGTAGCCGTACACGCGCTGGTCGGTGGTTGCGGCGACGAATGTTCGTGCTGCGTCTCGACGCTGGTTCTGGCCTGCATAGCGTATGAGCCATTGGTCGAGTAGCTCGTTGCCGCAGCTGAAGCCTGTGACGTCGTGGCGGGCAGCGTCGTAGCGTTCGGTGCCGGCGAAGCCGGCGGTCACGCGCGCTTGCGCAGTTTACGCAGGCGCGCGACCGTGTCCTGATCGACGGCGTCCAGTGCGTCTAGGAAGCGCGCCGCCTCCTCCTCGCTGAGTACGATCCGCTGCTGGTCGGCAAGAACCTCCTGGGCACGCGCGCTTGCCGCACGACGAAAAAAGTCGCTCAGCGTCTCGCCCACGGCCGTTGCCGCGGCGCTGTCGAGTTGCCGCTCGCCGTCAGTCAACCGAAGCTCAAGTCGCTGGGTACGCATGAGCACCATTGTACGGACAGCGTACGGCTAGTCAAGCGATCCAGCATTGCCGATCAAATCCCAGCGCCGCCCGATAAGCGGCGTGGTCGATCTCAGCGTCGTCAGTTGGGCGTGGCTGCCGTGGGCGTTGTGGGCAGACGTTCCAGCTCGTCGGCGATGCGGGTGGCGCCGTTGTTGCGGGCGAGGGCCTCGGCCATCGCGCGGGCTCCTTGTTTGATCGATTGGTCTTGGAGGGCTTTGGTGATCACGCGGCGCAGTTTCTCTGGGGAACTCTTCCTGTTGACTCTGACGCCGGCGTTCGCATAGACGACGCGGGCGGCGTTGCCGGACCGCTCGCTTATGTCGGGGATGCAGACGAGGGGGACACCCTCGGCGAGCGCGGCGTTGACTGTTTGCCATCCTGTGTGGGTGACGACGAGCGAGGCGTGGGGAAGCACGGCTCGATGGGGGACGAACGCCGCGGTACGCGTGTTGTCGGGGATGCGGAGGTGGCCGGTGTCAAGCGCGCCGGTTGTCAGCAGCGCTCGGATCGGCAGCCCGGCGACCGCGTCGAGCACTCGCTGGGCGAGCTGATTCTGGTTGGTGTTGGCGGTGCTAAAGCTGATGAGCACCAGCGGATCGGTGTTCTCCTCGGGCCAAGGCGACTCCCAGTCAGCTTGGAATCGCTCGAACGCGGGCCCGACGTAGCGAACGTTCGCAGGCAGCTGGGCCTTGCTCGCGAAGTCGAGCTCGGGCGCGGTCGTGACAAAGAGGGCCCGCACACCGAGGAGCTGGTCTTCCCAGTTCCCGAGCGGCGCGAGCCCGTGCTCGGCACGGACCTCGTTGAGCAGCGGCAGCCCGGCCGCAAAGAAGCGCCGGGTCGCGCGATTGAGCAGGCGGTCGCGCGCGGCACCGACCGGACCGGCCATCGGCTTCAGACCACTGAACAGCGGCGGCGCGCCGCGCGCCGGGAACGGATAGGCCCAGTGAACGAGCGCGACCGCGGGAATGTTCGCGTGCTCAGCGGCGATCGCCGCGGCGGTGAAAGTCCAACCGAACACGAACACATCGGCGTTCCAGTCCTCGAGCAGCTCGATGTACTCCCGTGTGGCATCCGGCACCACTGCGTTTGCGAAGTCGCGCATCAGCTTCGCGGCGCCAAGCTGCGTGCGCTTCTCCCATTCGCGGACCGGGTTGGTCTGCGTGGGGTCGAAGTCCGGAAGCCACCGGCGGATCTCGACGAACTCGGCTCCGATGCCCTCGATGCGCTCCCGTGCGGCACGGTGGGCCACCACCCGCACCTGGTGACCGCGCTCGAGGAGCTCTCGCGTCAGCGCCAGCTGCGGCACGGCGCAGCCGCTGAACGCGATGAGCGTCTGGAAGACCCGCATACTACTACTTCATCTTAGTTACTAAGGCAAAGCATTCAAGTGTTCTCAAGCGATGGGCCTGTCCTCGCTGCTGGCGAGCAGCGCGCAGCGTTCCTGCAGCGCGCACGGGTCGGACGGCCCTATGACGAGCTGCTCCTCGGCGGCCAATCGCCCTAGGCTTCGGGGCGACCGAGAGCGAGTGGAAGGAGCTGCGTTGCCCGAGCGTGACGGGTACATCGCCGGCGTGCCGTGCTGGGTCGACACCGTGCAGCCGGACGTCGACGCGGCGGCGGAGTTCTACGGGGGCCTGTTTGGCTGGGAGTTCGCGGATGCGATGCCGGCGGGGTCGCCGGGCAGGTATCTGATTGCCCGGCTCCGCGGGGGTGAGGTGGCGGCGGTGTCGTCGCCCCCCGAGGGGGCGCCTGCGCAGGCGGTCTGGAACACCTACGTCTGGGTCGAGGACGCCGACGAGGCGGCGGCGAAGGCGCGCGCCGCCGGTGGCAGCGTTCTCAGCGAGCCGTTCGACGTGCTGGACGCCGGTCGGATGGCGGTGCTCGCCGACCCGGAAGGGGCCGTGTTCTGCGTATGGCAGGCGCGCGAGCACCGGGGGGCGCGGATCGTCAACGAGCCGGGCTCGCTGAACTTCAACGTCCTCAACACTCGCGATCCGGAGGCTGCGAGGCGGTTCTACGCTGCCGTCTTCGGCTGGACGACGCTGGACCTCGGCAGCGGCGAGTTCTGGGCGCTGCGCGCGTACGGCGACCACCTCGAGGAGCTCGCACCCGGGACGCGCGAGCGGACGGCGGAGCTGGGCGCGGCAGGCTTCGAGGACGTGGTCGCAGCGATCACGCCGATCGCCGGCGACGACGCCGATACGCCCGCCCATTGGAGCGTCACGTTCTCGACCGCCGACGCCGACGCAACGGCAGCCAAGGCGACTGAGCTCGGCGGCACGGTGCTCCTCGCTCCGGTCGATGCACCGTACTCGCGGCTGACCGTGCTTCGCGACCCGCAGGGAGCGATGTTCTCCGCGACGGCATTCGTGCCCGACAATCGGGACATCGGCCGGGGGGCCGCCTGAGCGGCCGGCTGGCCCGGTGGCGCGGACCGCGTCACGGCTACGGTCACGTGGACCTCACCGTGCCCCGATTCAACGAGTTCATGACTCGGTACATGCCCTACGCCGCCCCCGCCCCCGGAGTGATCTCCTCGATCACCTCGTAGGACCCGTCGAGCAGTACCTCCTCGACGAGCGGCTCTATCCGCGAGACCTGATCGCCGCGGCTCATCCTGGCCTGCGTCTCGCGCAGCTCCTGCTCGCCGCCGTCGAACATGCCGAAGGAGATCACGACGTTCTCGTCGTTGAGGTCGCGCACGTGGTAGATGTGCTTCCAGCGCCCGATCACCTCGGCTGGCGCCTCGCTGGGGTCCCAGGCGGCGCGGAAGTCCTCGTAGGCGCCCGGCTTCAGGCGTCGGGCTGTGAGCGTGCAGATCATCGTCGGCTCCTTGGCGTTGAGGTTTGCTTAGACGTGCTTCGAGGACCAGGAATCACGGACGGGCCTCCAGGACGATGTTGAAGGGGGTCTCTGCGGCGCGGCGCACGCGGCTGAAGCCACCGGCGTTGAGCACATCGGTCAGCCGCCGCTCGCCCGCCTGGGCGCCGAGCGCGAGGCCCACCTCCTGGCTCAGCGACGCAGGCGTGCACAGCATCGTGGAGCCACCGTAGAAGACGCGCCCCACGGGATTCAGGTTCTCCTCCACAGCGTCGCCCGCGAAGGGCTCGACCACCATCCACGTGCCGTCCGGCTTGAGCTGCTCGCGCACGTGGCGCGAGGCCCCCACCGGGTCGCCCATGTCGTGCAGCGCGTCGAACACGCAAACGAGGTCGAAGGGGCCGCCGCCGAAGTCCTTGGCCGAGGCTACCTCGAAGCCCACGCGGTTGGCCAGGCCACGGCGCTGCACCGCAGCTCGCGCCGCCAGCACGGAGCCCTCGTGGTAGTCCGAGCCGACGAACTCGCTCGCCGGGAACGCTTCGGCCATCAGGATCGTGGACGCGCCGTGCCCGCAGCCGATGTCGGCGACGCGCGCGCCGGCGATGAGCCTGTCGACCACGCCATCCAACGCCGGCAGCCATGACTCGACCAGGTTGGCCAGGTAGCCGGGGCGGAAGAAGCGCTCGGTACCCACGAACAGGTCCTGATGGTGCTCGTGCCAGCCGAAGCCCTCGCCGGAGCGAAAGCGCTCCGCGATATGCGGCTCATCCTTGAGCGCGGCGGCGGCCAGCTGGAACGCTCCCGGGATGAAGGCAGGGCTGTCCTCGTCGGCCAGCGCCATCGCCTGCTCGGCGGGCAGGCGGAAGGTGCCCGTGGTCGCGTCGTACTCGACATAGCCGCTGGCGGCCTGCTGGCACAGCCACTCGCGGATGTAGCGCTCGCGGCAACCACTGCGCTCGGCCAGCTCGGCGGGCGTGAGGGGCTCGCCGTCGGCCATCGCCTTGTACAGCCCCAGCTTGTCGCCGATCAGCACGAGCGGCGCTGTCAACGTGGCCCCGAGGTCGCCCACGAACTGGTTCATGAACTCTTCCAGCTTGGCTTGGTCGATCGCTGCGGTGCTCATGGCTGTCCTCTCTCTCGGACGTTTGACGCTGCGCAGCCGACGATGCCGACCCCGCCGTCACGCCGCCGTCAATCGAGCGTCAAAGCCGACAGCTCGGCAAGCCTCGCCAGCGAGGCACGAATGGTCTCGCGCTGACCCTCCAGTCGCGCGGCCTCCACGTCGGGAATCTCGACGTCCACGCTGATGCGCGTGCCGCCATCCTCCAGCGGCTCCAGGAGCCACTCGAAGCGCAGGTCGGATACCAGGCAGGAGACCGTCACACGACCCTCCTCGCGCGTGCTGTCCAGCAGCTGCGCCATCGGGAAGTCCGGGTAGCCCTCCGGACACATCGTGTAGGAGCGTTCGTCGGAGCCCTTCTCGACCGTTCCGATGCCCGCCCACCATTCCGGGAAGCGGGCCGGGTCGTACAGCAGCTTCCACACCTCCTGCGCAGCGGCGACAGTCACGGCGCTGTCATGAAATGACGGCATGCTCGATCCCCTCGTTGGTTTGAATCGCGTGCAGCTCCGCGAGCACCCGCTCGCGCTCGCGCTCGGGCTCGATCAACCCCACCACCGGGCGCCCGAGGTCGGCCAGCGCGATCGTCAGGTTGTCGCTGCGGCTGAACGTCGACACGAGCCTGCCCCAGCCGTTGGCGGCCTCGCGCAGGCGCCTTTCCGCCAGCGGCCGGTCGCCCCCCAGCAGCGCGATCAGCCCCTCGACGCGAGCCATGCGCGCGACGAGCGTGGCGGGGAAGTCGCTGGGGCGCACCGGCTCCAGCGCCGTGGCGCGCAGCTCCGCCTCGGCCTGCGCCAGCTGCCCAGCGCGGGCGAGCGCCTCGGCTCGCCACAGGCGCGTGAGCGGGCGGCTGATCGGTGCGTCGCCGTCGAGCGCCTGCTGGAAGAGCTCGCTGGCGTGCGCGTGCCCGCCCTCGGCGAGCGCCACTAGGGCGCGGTCGTGGGCGGCCATCGCCTCGAGCTCGGCAGCGCCGAGGTGGTCGGCGAGCCGGCGCTCCTTCTCCGCCGCCTCATGCGCCTCGGCGGTGCGGTCCATGTGCAACAGCAGGAAGGAGCGGATCGCCAGCAGCTGCAGCTCCAGCACCAGCAGGCCCTTGCCGTCGAGCACCTGCGCACAGCGATCGATGAACTCCAGTGCGCGCTCGTAGTCGCCGGCGGCGGCCGCCGCGCCTGCCGCGTTGGTCCAGCAGCCGTAGGCCAGATCGGGCCGACCAGCGCGGGCGATCGCCTCGCCAGCCGCGATCGAGGGGGCGTAGGCCGCGACGAACTGGCCCTTGCGCATCAGCGCGAGGGCGCGCGCGTGGGCGACGTCGTAGACGGAGAGATCGTCGGGTGGGACCTCGGAGGAGAGCTCATGCACCTGCCGGAGCAGCCGCTCCGCCTCCTCGACGCTGCCCGCCACGGCTTCCGCCCAGGCCAGCGCCGCGAGCGCCTCGCGTCGCTCGAGCGCCGCCGGTGCGTCGGAGCGATCGAGCATCGCGAGCGCCTCGCGGCAGCACTGGCGCACCATCGCGGGCGCGCAGATCGGGCCGTGATAGGAGCGCGCGCTGCGCAGCCACCCCCGTGCCAGCTCCAGAGGCTGGCCCTCCAGCAGCGTCTGCGCCCGGGCGAACGCCTGCTCGGCCTGCGCCCTCAGCCCGCGCCACGCGCGCACCTCGCC
Source organism: uncultured Solirubrobacterales bacterium (assembly GCA_963795555.1). Classification (GTDB taxonomy): domain Bacteria; phylum Actinomycetota; class Thermoleophilia; order Solirubrobacterales; family Solirubrobacteraceae; genus CAWCHZ01. The sequence goes on along the minus strand of CAWCHZ010000002.1, from coordinate 1,377,140 downwards.
GAGCTCCAGCCACAGCTCGGGATCTGCGTCGGCCATCGACACGCACTCCTCCAGATAGCCCGCCGCCTCCGGCAACGCACCGATCGCTCGCGCGCCACCGGCGGCCAGCGCGAGCTGCTCGACAGCCTCGGCGTCCTTGCCCGCGAGGCGCAGGTGGCGGCCTATCTCCGCCGCGCGACCTGGGCCCCCGGGCGAGGAGCGGACGAGCAGCGTTCGCGCCCACTGCTCGTGCAGGCTCGCGCGCCGCGGCTGGGCGATCTCCACATAGACGGCTTCGCGCAGCAGCGAGTGGCGAAAGCCGACGCTTTGGTCGCGCTCTACCAGCATGCCGCTGTCGAGCGCCTGTGCCGCCGCGTCCAGGGGATCGGCCACGGGCAGGACGGCGATCTCGTGCGCCTCCAACGCTCGTGCCGCCACCGCCGCAAGCTCCACGAAGCGCCTGCCCTCGTGCGCGAGCATCCCGAAAGCCCCCTGCACCGCGCTGCGCACCCCCTGCGCCAGCTCCCGCTCGCCGCGGGCGAGCGCGCGCGCGGTCTCCACGGCCAGCAGCGCGTTGCCCTCCGCCGCATCGACCACCCGCTGCACCTCGGCGCTCTCCAGCGCGGCCACCGCCAGCGCCAGCTCGGCCACGGCCGGACGCTCCAGCGGCGCGAGCGTCAGCTCCTCTCGCAGCAGGCTCCGCTGACGCAGCGCGTGCTCGAGGCGCTCCGCGTCGTCGCTGCGCGGCCGCAGCCGGCGTGTGAGCACGAGCAGCACCGGCAGCGTGTCGATGCGCCGTGCCACGTAACCCGTCAGCTCCAGGCTGGAGGTGTCTGCGACGTGCGCGTCCTCGAGCAGCAGCGCAAGCGGTTGGCAGCTGGCCGCCCACTCGATGCCAGCCACCGTTGTCTCCAGCAGCCGCGTGCGCTCGAGGTCCGGCGAGACGAAAGGACGCTCACGCGCGGCGCGGCCGAGCATCGCAGGCAGCTCGGGCACCAGTCGGGCGAGGTCCTCGGGCCAGGCCGCCTCGGCCGGGGGGCTGGGGAGGGTGGGCAGCAGCTTGCGCAGCAGCTCCGCCCACAGCCCGAACGGAGCTGCCCCGCCCAGGTCGAGCGGCGCGCAGGTCGCCACCGCCGCCCCGTGCTCCGCGGCGAGCGTCAGCAGCTCGCTGCACAGGCGCGTCTTGCCGATCCCAGCCTCGCCACGCACGCACACCACGGCTCCGTTCCCCGCGCGTGCCGATTCCCAGATCGCGCGCAACTGCTCCAGCTCGCGTTGGCGCCCGACGAGCGGGGTTGCCCCGCGCCGCGCCCCGGCTCGGTGCGTCGCGGGCGGCCTCGCCCGCAACGTCGGCGTGACGGCGGTGGGCTCCGCGTCCGCTGGCTCGGCGCTGTCCAGGCGCAGCCTCAGCACCAGCTCGCGGGTGGCGGGCGATGGGGCCACGGCGAGCTCGCGCCGCAGGCGCTCGGCCAACGTGCGGTAGACCATCAACGCCCGCGCGCGGTCCCCGCCAGCCGCCAGGCGCGCGATCAGCGCACGGTGTGCCTCCTCGCTGAGAGGATCGATGGCGACGGCCCGGCGACTGCACTCGAGCGCCCGATCCATGTCTCCGTCCGCCTCGCTGCGCGCGGCCAGGCGCTCCAGCGCGCCGAGCAACAGCTGGCGATGCTCGTCGCGAGCGATCAACGCCCATTCGTCCGCGAACCCCGCGAGCAGCTCCCCCGCGCACAGCTCCACCGCCTCGCGCTCGCGACCCCCGTCGAGCAGCTCGCGGAAGGCGACCGCGTCCACCCACAAGGCGCTCCCGTCGAGGCCAATGCTGTTGCGGTCCACGCGCAGCCGGTCGGCATGGGCTCCGAGCGTGCGCCGCAGCGACCACACGGCGCTGCGCAGGCTCGCGCGTGCGCTGGAGTCGAGCACGTCGGGCCAGAAGCGCGCGGCGATCTCCGCGCGCGGGTGGGGACCGGGGGAGAGCGCCAGGTAGGCCAGCAGCGACCATGCGCGCCGGGCGCTGGGGGCGACGAGCTGCTCGCCGTCGCAGTCGACCGCCATTCCCCCGAACAGCCGGATGCGCAACACCAGGCGCAAAGCGTAAACCCCCCGCTTTGACGCTCGCTTGACGCCCCCGCAACGGCAGCTCCTGCACGATCGCCGTGTCCCTGCAGCAAGCTCACCCAAGAGCAAAGGAGTCGCCATGCCCACCATGCAGAAGTTCCAGCTCGAGACGTTCACCCGTGCGGTCGAGGAGCGCGACGCGGCCACGCAGCTTGCGACGTACGCCCCCGACGCCCAGGTCACGCTGATCGACCGCATATCCCAGCCGAGTGCCCCGCGCGTGCTGCGGGGCCTGGGGGAGGTCCGCGCCTGGATCGAGGACGCCTGTGGACGCGACATGACCCACCGCGTGCAGCACGCCGTCTGCGACAGCACCGGGGCGGCGTTCACCGAGGACTGCCGCTATCCCGACGGCACCGCTGTGGCGTGCGCCACCGTGCTGGAGCTCGCCGACGGGCTGGTCAAGCGTCAAACGGTGGTGCAGGCCTGGGACGAATAGGCGGGGTTGGGCGGTGCTTACGCGGCTCGCCAGGAACGGATCTGTCCTCAGCCGTTGTAGGCTCCGCGGATGATCATCTCGACGATGAACGACCTGCCCGGCTATGAGATCGAGGAGGTCTTCGGCGAGGTGTTCGGGCTCACCGTCCGCTCGCGCAATATCGGCTCGGTGCTTGGCGCCTCGCTCAAGTCGCTGGTCGGCGGCGAGCTCAAGGGCATGACCAAGATGCTCGCCGCGGGCCGCCAGCACGCCACCAGCCGCCTGATAGAGGAGGCTGAGGCTAAGGGAGCGAACGCGGTCATCGCGTTTCGCTTCGACACGTCCGAGCTCGGCACGAGCTGGACGGAGATCTGCGCCTACGGCACCGCGGTCAGGGCACGCAAGCTCTAGTCTGACCCCTGCGAGCGTCTGTGAGCCCGCTAAGGGGCTCGGAGCCGCGAGCTGAGGCGCCGACGATCGCGCGCTGTCCTTCGTCGCCCGAGCCCTTGCGCGTCAGGCTGCTATCCGTTAGAGTCGATCGACACGAAGTGGGAAACAGTCCTGGCCTCTCAGAGGCCCGCAGGTGCGAGTCCTGCGTCCCGCTATCGAGGCCGACCATGGACGTGAGGCTCCCAGCGAGCCTTGCGGACCGGCCGACCGAGACCCGAGGGCCGTCCGAGAGGGCGGCCTTCGTCGTTGTGGTGCAGCACGCTGCGCGCGGCCGTGCGACCATTTGATCTGCGCAGCCCGCGCGACCTGGCCCCGCCGCAGGGTCCGCAAGGCCCCGCCAGAGGGTCGCAAACCCAAGGGAGGAGAGCCATGCCGCAGTTCCCACCCGGAACCCCCTCGTGGGTGGAGCTCAACTCGCCCGACGTCGAGGCCTCGGCGGCCTTCTACGGCCAGCTGATGGGCTGGAATGCCATGGAGCCGGGACCGGCCGCGGAGACCGGCGGCTACCGCATGTTCCAGCAGGACGGCAAGAACGTCGCCGGCTTGATGGGGCATACGCAGGAGGGTCAGCCCACGGCCTGGATGACCTATGTGAACGTCGCCGACGCCGATGAGGCCGCCGCGGCGGTGCGGGCGGCTGGTGGCAACGTCCTGGTGGAGCCGATGGACGTGATGGACCTCGGACGGATGGCCTTCTTCGCCGATCCGACCGGCGCCGCCTTCGGTGTCTGGCAGCCGCGCGCCTTCGCGGGCGCCGACCTCGTCAACGAGCCCAACTCGCTCTGCTGGAACGAGGTCCAGACCCGCGATGCCGACGCCGACAAGGCGTTCTATCCCCGCGTCTTCGGCTGGCACGCGGGCCGCCCATCGTTCGAGGGCGCGCCCGAGAGCTACACCGTCTGGGAGCGCGACGGCAAGCCGGTCGCCGGCATGATGCAGCTGTCGGAGGACTCTTCCCAGGTTCCCTATTTCCCGCCCGAGGTTCCGGCGCAGTGGACCGTGTGCTTTGCCGTCGCCGATTGCGATGCGACCGTTGCCAGGGCCAAGGAGCTGGGGGCGAGGGTCATGGCAGAGCCGATGGACATGCCGATCGGCCGCTTCGCCGGGCTGGTCGATCCCCAGGGCGCCGGGTTCACGATCATGCAGATGGCATCGCAAGGCTGACGGGCGCGGGCGCCGGCTCGCGTTCGATCTCGCCCTCGCGGACGAGCCAGAGCGCGAGCGCCGCGCCCGTGAAGGCGACGATCGCTCCGATCAACAGGATCGCGTTGAGGCCGGCGAGGAAGCCCTGGCGGGTGGCTGCCAGCGCGAGCTCGCGGGCGCCATGCGACAAGGTCCCCGTGGCGGCGGCGAGGTGTCCGCCGGTCAGCGCCTCGAGCAGTTGTCGCGGCCGCCCCGGCGCTGCGGTCGGCGTGCCCGCCGCCACGGCGGCGAGCTTGTGCGAGCCGGCCCCAAGGAAGATCGCACCCCAGGCGGCGACCCCGACCGCGACGCCAACCTGCCGAAAGGTGTCGTTGATCCCGGCCGCCATGCCGCTGCGCTCCTTGGGCACCACGCTGAGCGCCACGTCGGCGATCACCGGGTTGAGCAGCCCGACCCCCAGGCCGGCGATGATGAACCCCGGCAGCAGCGCGGTCCAGCCATCGCCCAGCTGCAGGCCGGACATCAGTGTCAGCCCGAGCCCCGCGCCGAGCAGGCCGATCGCCATCAGCACCCGTGCGTGGACCCGTCCGATCAGCGCTCCGGCCAAGGGCGCGGCCAGGAAGCTCGCGACGGTCACCGGCAGGTAGCGCAATCCGGCATGCAGCGGCGAGTAGCCCAGGAAGTCCTGCATGTAGAGGGTCAAATACAAGAACAGCGCGAACAGCGAGGCCGACACTCCCAGCGCCGCGAGCTGCACGCCGGTGAACGCGCGCCGGCGGAACAGCCCGAGCGGGAGCATCGGCTCGGGGACGCGGCGCTCGACGAGGATGAACGCGACGAGCAGTGCTGCGGCTGAGCTCAGCAGGGCCAGGATCAGCGCGCTGCCCCAGCCCTCGTCGTTGCCGCGCAGCAGCGCGAGCACGAGCATGAACAGCCCACCGCTGAGCGTGGCCAGCCCGAGCCAGTCGACGCGCGTGGCACCCGGATCGCGCGATTCGCGGACCCGCAACGAGGTGACCGCGAGCGCGGCGATGCCGATCGGCACGTTGAGGAAGAAGACCCAGCGCCAACCGAGCCCGGTCGTGATCGCGCCACCGACGAGTGGGCCGACGGCGACCGAGATGCCGATCGTCGCGCCGTAGATCCCCAGCGCGGTCCCGCGCTCCCTGCCGGCCGGGAACTCCTGCGCCAACAGCGCCAGCGAGACCGCGAACATGATCGCGCCGCCCAGCCCCTGCACTGCGCGTGAGAGGTTGAGGAAGGTGGCGCTCGGCGCCAGGCCGGCGGCGAGCGAGGCGGCGGCGAAGATCACGAGCCCGCCAGCGAACGCGGCGCGCCGTCCATAGCGGTCGGCAAGCGAGCCGGCGGTCAGCACGACCGCCGCCAGCACGAGGGTGTAGGCGTCGATCACCCATTGCAGGTCGCTGAAGCTGGCGTGCAGGTCCCTGGCGATCGACGGCAGCGCCGTGTTGACGACGGTGATGTCCAGCAACAGCATGAACGTCGCCACGCTGACCGCTGTCAGCGTCCACCACTTCCTGGTCATGGCTCCTCGCTTGCCTGGCTTGCATTCGTCAGGTAACCTTGTAAGGGAACCCGACAGTTCGGGAACCTTATCAGGGGACCTTACGAAATGTCAAACGAAGCCCTCGCGAGTCGACCACCGACCGACGAGCGACGCGCGGCGACCGACCGACACGCGACCACCGCCGCGACCCCCGCCGCGACGCCGGTCGCCCCGATGATCCGGCTGCTCGGTCTTGCCTTCGACGAGTTCTCGGAGGAGCTCGCGCGACGCATCGAGGCCGCGGGCTTCGAGGATTTGCGTCCGGGACACGGCTGCGTGTTCGGCAACATCGACGTCGAGACGGGCTCACGGCTGACCGACCTCGCCGGGCGCGCCAACATGACGAAGCAGTCGGTGGGTGAGGTGACGACCGATCTGGAGCGCCGCGGCTACGTCGAGCGAGTGCCGGACCCCGCCGATGGGCGCGTGAAGATCATCCGCCTCACCGCGCGTGGGCGACACGCGTACACGACCGGCCGTGGGCTGATCGACCAGCTCGAGCGCGAATGGGCGGATCGCTACGGCCAACAGCGCATCGCCGCGCTGCGCAAGACGCTCGAGACGATCACCGCCGATCGACTCGGTCACTGAGCGGGCTCGCCGACGGCTCGCCGGGAAGGGTTTGGCGCCGGCCGGAGTCCATACGCCGGTAGACAGCAAAACAACGCCGTCGTCTAGCCAGAGCCCGAGGCCGTCGTCTCGCCAGAACGGAGAAGAACCCGATGTCTCACTCCAGCCGCGCAGGTGCAGGGTCCGCAGGATCGCTTCTGCGGCGAATCTCGTCTCATCGCAAGGCACTGCTCACAACCTGCGCGCTCGCGTTCGCGGCGCTGCTGGCTGGCGTGGCCGTCGCGGCCACCCCGTCGGTCACGGTCGTGCGAGCGGCGCGCAGCGCAGCGCTTGGCAGGACGATCGTCGTCGACGCCCATGGCCGCACGCTCTATTTCCTCAGCCCCGAGACGGCGCGCCACCTGCTCTGCAAGAGCCGCGCATGCCTGGCCGCGTGGCCACCGCTGACGGTCGGCTCCAACAAGGTGCACCTGAAGGCGGGGCGTGGCGTGCAGGGCCGGTTGGGCCTGCTGCGCCGGGCCAACGGACGCTGGCAGGTGACGCTGCGCGGCATGCCGCTCTATCACTTCGTCGGCGACGCGGCGAGGGGACAGGTCAACGGCGATGGGATCCACAGCTTCGGCGGCGTCTGGCATGCGGCGAGCGCCAGTCGCCCGCACGCTGCCGTGGCGCCGGCGCCGATGCCCGCGCCGATGCCCGCGCCGATGCCGCCGGCATACTGATAGCGCCGATGGCCTACGACGAGGAGCTTGCCCACCGTCTGCGCGAGCTGCTGGCTGACGAGGACGCCGTCAGCGAGCGCAAGATGTTCGGCGGCCTGGCCTTCCTGCTGCGCGGCTACATGTGCGTCGCGGCCTCGCGCAATGGCGGGCTGCTCGCCCGCATCGATCCCGCCGAGACCGAGGCGGCGCTCGCCCGCCCGCACGTCAGCCTGATGGAGATGCGCGGCCGCACGATGGATGGCTGGGTGACCGTCGCGCCGGAGGGGCTCGGCAGCAGGCGCGACCTGGCGGCGTGGGTGAGGCGCTGCGTCGACTACGTCGAGACGCTGCCGCCGAAGTGAGGAGTTGGCCTACAGGCCCAGCCGTGGTAGAGGCGTGGTCAGACCGCCGCCTCAGAAGTGCCCGCTGACGCCGCCAGCCGAGATGTGGCGGGTGTCGTCGGGGGCGGGGCGCAGGATCATGATCTCGGCTGGGACGCGGCCGAGCAGCCACTCGAGGTCCTCGCCGCTGAGGCCGATGCGCGGGCTGTCGGTCGCCGAGACGATGATGCGATCGAACTGCTCCTGCTCGAGCAGGCGGCGCAGCGCGTCGCGGTAGGTGCGTCCGCGGGCGATGCGGGCATCGACCGCCACTCCCTGGGCGCCGGCGCTCTGCTCGATCGCCTCCAGCAGCGGCATGCCCTGCGCGCACTGCGCCGGCAGCGGCGAGTCCAACGGCAGCTGGCGCGGCACGCGCGCGAGGAAAGCCGGCATGATCGTCGCGTTCTCGGCTCGCGCGAGTCGCACGGCGGACTCGAATGCGCGCCGGGAGATCGCCTGCCCGGTGAAGGGCAGCAGGATCCGGCTCACCGGACGCGGACGGTGGCGCGCGGGGCGACGACCGTGCGGCGGCAGCCAATAGCCCGCGCCGACGCCGACCGCGAGGCAGCCGACCGCGATCAGCACGACGACGAGCGGGCTCACCGTGACTCGCCTCCGGTGCGCCGCATGCGATCGGCCACGATCCGGACGTCGACGCCGGGCAGCAGCTCCATCAGCCGTTGCGGCAGCGGCGTGCGCAGGCGAACGAGCCCACGGGCCGGTCGGGCGCGGCCCATCAGGATGTACGTCGTCCGCTGTCGTGCGGCAATGTCGGCGATCGCCGCCGCCACGTCATCGGACTCCTCGATCAGCAGCTGGGCGCCGAGCACCGACGCGAGCTGGCGCAGCGCGGCCAGCGAGCGCTCCTGGTCCTCGCTGAGGCTCGCACCGGGCCTGCGCACCCAGAGCAGGTCCAGCTCGGCGCCGAGCCGCTGTGCAGACCGCCAGGCGCGGCGCACCAGGCGCTGGGTGCCGGGATAGGGCTCGACCAGCGCGAGCAGTCGCTCGCCGACCGCCTCCGGGGCCTCGGCGGCGATCGTCTCCTCACGCGAGCCGAGCGGCTCCGCCGTGATGAGACGCTTGTGGCCGACCTCCTCGGCGGCCTGACGCAGCGCGACCTCGCGCAGTGCGGCCAGGTTCTCGATGCGAAAGAAGTTGTTGAGCGCGGCGTCGATGCGCTCGGCTGCGTAGACCTTGCCGGTGCGCAGGCGGTCGAGCAGCGCCTCGGGCGTGAGGTCGATCATCACGACCTCGTCGGCGCGCCCGAGCACGGCATCGGGGATCGTCTCGCGCACACGGATGCCCGTCAGCTCGGCGATCTGGTCGTTGAGCGACTCCAGGTGCTGGACGTTGAGCGTCGAGAGGACGTCGATCCCGGCGTCGAGGACGTCCTCGATGTCGTCGTAGCGCTTGGCGTGCTCGACGCCCGGCGTGTTGGTGTGGGCCAGCTCGTCGATCAGGCACAGCTCGGGCGCGCGCGTGATGATCGCGGGGAGGTCCATCTCCTCCAGGACGGTGTCGCGGTAGCGGACACGGCGGCGAGGAACCATCGGCAGCCCCTCCGCGAGCCTGGCCGTGTCCGCGCGACCGTGCGTCTCGAGCAGGCCGATCACGACATCGCGCCCGGCCTCCTGCTCGGCGTGACCCTCCATCAGCATGCGGAACGTCTTGCCGACGCCGGCCGCCATGCCGAGGAACACCCGCAGATGCCCCCGCGCCGGTGTGCTCATGGTCCCGGGCTCGACGGCGGCGACGGCGGGGCCGTCAGCCCCTGCTGCTCTCCCGGTGACGGTTGGCCCGTTGGCAATCGCTGCTCCTCATGCTCCGAGCAGATTGTGCACCAGGAGGTCGATCAGCTTGATGCCAATGAACGGTGCGACGATCCCGCCAAGCCCGTAGATCCAGAGGTTGCGCCGCAGCAGCGCACTGGCGCCGATCGGGCGATAGCGCACTCCACGCAGCGCGATCGGGATCAGCAGTGGGATCACGATCGCGTTGAAGATGATCGCCGAGATCACCGCCGACTTCGGGGTGCCGAGGCTCATGATGTTGAGCACGTGCAGCGGACCCTGGCCGTTCTTGGTCGTGGCGTAGGTGGTCAGGAAGATCGCCGGGAGAATCGCAAAGTACTTCGCGACGTCGTTGGCGATCGAGAACGTCGTCAGCGCGCCGCGAGTGATCAGCAGCTGCTTGCCGACCTCGACGATCTCGATCAGCTTGGTGGGGTTGGAGTCCAGGTCGACCATGTTGCCGGCCTCGCGCGCCGCCTGGGTGCCGGTGTTCATCGCCACGCCGACGTCGGCCTGCGCCAGCGCCGGGGCGTCATTGGTGCCGTCTCCGGTCATCGCGACCATCCGCCCGTCGGCCTGCTGCTGCTTGATCAGCGCCAGCTTGGCCTCCGGCGTGGCCTCGGCCAGGAAGTCATCGACGCCGGACTCCTCGGCGATCTTCGCCGCCGTCAGGCGGTTGTCGCCGGTGATCATGATCGTGCGGATGCCCATCGCGCGCAGGTGGTCGAAGCGCTCGCGCATCCCCTCCTTGATCGTGTCCTTGAGGTAGATGACGCCCATCACCTGGGAGTCGCGCGCGACCGCCAGCGGCGTGCCGCCCTCGCGGCCGATGCGATCGAGCACCGGCTGCAGCTCCGCCGGCGGGCGACCGCCCTCGCGCGCGACGAAGTCGATGATCGCGTCGCCCGCGCCCTTGCGCAGCTGGCGCCCGTCGATGTCGACTCCGCTCATCCGCGTCTGCGCCGTGAACGGGACGAAGCGAGTGTGCAGCTGGCTCATGTCGTGCTCGCGGATGCCGTACTGCTTGGCCAGGACGACGATCGAGCGTCCCTCCGGCGTCTCGTCGGCGAGCGAGGCTAGCTGCGCCACCTCGGCCAGCTCGGCCTCGCCGACCCCGGGCATCGGGATCAGCTCGCTGGCCAGGCGGTTGCCGATCGTGATCGTGCCGGTCTTGTCGAGCAGGAGCACGTCGACGTCACCGGAGGCCTCGACCGCGCGGCCGGACAGCGCGAGCACGTTGCGACGCACCAGCCGGTCCATGCCCGCGATCCCGATCGCGGACAGCAGCGCGCCGATCGTCGTCGGGATCAGCGCCACCAGCAGCGAGATCAGGGTCGTCTCGGAGATCGGCGTGTTGGCGAACAGGCCGAAGGGGCGCAGCGTCGCCACGACGACCATGAAGACCAGCGTCAGGCCGGCGAGCAGGATGTTCAGCGCGATCTCGTTGGGTGTCTTGCGCCGCGCGGCGCCCTCGACGAGGGCGATCATCCGATCGAGGAAGGACTTGCCGGGCTCCTGCGTGATCTCGACCACGATCCGATCCGACAGCACGCGCGTGCCTCCGGTGACCGCGCTGCGATCCCCGCCCGACTCGCGGATCACCGGCGCCGACTCCCCGGTGATCGCCGACTCGTCGACCGAGGCGATGCCCTCGATCACGGTCCCATCGCCGGGGATCAGCTCTCCGGCTTCGACGATCACCACGTCGCCCTTGACCAGCTCCGAGGCCCTCTTGGTGGTGCCGTCCTGGAGCGTGGCAACGGTCTCCTGGCGCATCGAGCGCAACGTGTCGGCCTGCGCGCGGCCGCGTCCCTCGGCGAACGCCTCGGCGATGTTCGCGAAGATGACGGTCAGCCACAGCCAGATCGCGATCGTCAGCGTGTACCAGGCCGGCTCGTGTCCGCCGCCCAGCGGACCGCCGCCGAAGACCTGGATGAACCACGTCACGGTGGTGATCACGGCGCCGATCTCGACGACGAACATCACCGGGTTGCGGATCTGCACGCGCGGGTCGAGCTTCGTGACGCTGTCGATCAGCGCGCGGTAGACGATGTCGCGCCGCAGCAGTGAGATCGCTCGGCGCTCGGAGGGTGTGCTGGTGGGAGTTGTATCGGGGGACATCAGTGTCGGTGGTGATCGGAGTTCATCGACATGGAGGTCATCAGCGCCTCGCGAGGGCCATCAGCGCGTCGCGGTCAGGCGGTCGAGGGCCAGGTTGAGCTCCAGCACGTTGACGCCCGGCTCGCCCGAAAAGCCCAGCCCACGCCCGTGTGTGTACTTCGCGACCAGCCGCATGACCTCGGACAGTGGGAGATGGCGGACGGCGGCGACGCGATGGGCCTGGATGTCGGCGTTGGCGATCGAGATGTCCGGGTCGACCCCGGAGGCCGAGCTGTTGGCGGCATCGACTGGTATCTGCGCCTTCGTCAAGCTCGGGTCGTACGGCTTCTCCAGCGTCAGGTAGGCCTGGATGTTGGCGGCGATCGCCTGCTCGGTGGCGACGTTGTTGGGGCCGAGATTCGAGAAGCTGCTCGCTGAAGCGTTGTCCGGCGTCGTCGTCGCCGACGGCCTGGTCTGGAAGTAGCGCAGCGCGGGGGTGGTGATTGGGTTGCCGCTCTTGTCGACCTGCGGCTTGCCATTCTTGACCACCTGTACGGCAAACTGCTGGCCGATGATCTTGGAGCCGACCAGCTGGCCGTTGACATAGACCTTCTGGCCGTTGGCGTTGCCGGGGAACGCGACCTGGCTGATGCCCGTGACGAGCAGGGGGTAGAGAATCCCACAGAGGATCGTCAGCACCAGGATGCCGATCGCTGACGCGACGATGTCCTTGCGCAGGCTCATCAGTAGAGGTGTCCCGTCAGTCCCTGGACGATCGGCCCGAGCAGCAGGGCGGGGAAGAAGGTCAGCGCGCCAACGAGGATGATCACGCCGATCAGCAGCACGACGAACGTCGGGTTGTCGGTGCGCATCGTCCCCAGCCCGGCCGGGCTCACCTTCTTGCCGGCCAGCAGGCCGGCGACGGCGAGCACGAACAGGATCGGCGCGTAGCGGGCGACCATCATGTCGAAGCCGCCGAGCAAATCGGCCAGCTTGAGCCCGTGCGCGCCCAGGTTGCCTGCGTTGGGCTGGATGTAGCCGGTGTAGCCGGCGAACGCCGACCCGTTGTTGTTGGCCTGTGAGAGGTAGGCATAGAACGTCTCCGAGAAGCCCTGCGGACCGGTGGCGGCGGTGGAGATCGAGGCGCGTCCGGACCTGCTGGCGGTTGCCATCGCCGTGCAGAACAGCGCTGCCAGCGGCGTGATCAGCAGCCCCAGCACGACCAGCTTGATCTCGCGGGCCTCGATCTTCTTGCCGAGGTACTCCGGCGTGCGGCCGACCATCAGCCCCCCGATGAACACCGCCAGCAGCGCATACAGCAGGATCGAGTACAGCCCGGTGCCGACGCCGCCGAAGATCGTCTCGCTCGCCGACAGGTTGGCGAACGGCACCGCGCCGCCGATGCCGGTGAACGACTCGAGCGCGCTGTTGACGGCACCGCAGGAGGTGACCGTCGTGACGACGTCGAACAGCGCCGAGCCGGCGATCCCGAAGCGCTGGTCCTTGCCCTCCAGGTTGCCGCCGGTGGAGCCGGCGATTGCATGGGTGTGCAGGCCGGCGGCGTGCTGGGCGGGGGAGCCGTGGGCTTCGGCGATGTAGGCGACGACCGCGGCGCCCAGGAACATCAGCATCACTGCCGAGTAGATCGCATAGCCCTGGCGGCGGTTGCCCGACATGCGCCCGTAGGTGAAGATCAGCGCGGCGGGGATGATCAGCACAGCCAGCATCTCGACGAGATTGGAGAACCCGGTTGGGTTCTCGAAGGGGTGAGCCGAGTTGACGTTGAAGAAGCCGCCCCCGTTGGTGCCGATCAGCTTGATCGCCTCCTGTGAGGCGACCGGGCCCATCGCGAGTGACTGTGAGAGGCCGGTCAGCGTGTGCGCCGCCAGGTAGTTGGAGAAGTTCTGGATCGATCCCTGGAAGACGAGCACCAGCGCGACGATCAGGGAGAGCGGCAGCAGCACGTAGAGCACGGTGCGCACCATGTCCTGCCAGAAGTTGCCCAGGCTCTTGCCCGAGCGCTCCATGATCCCGCGGATCAGCGCGACGGCGGCCACGATCCCGACGCCGGCGGAGAGGAAGTTCTGCACGGTGAGCCCAGCCATCTGGCTGAAGTAGCTCAGCGTCGTCTCGCCGCTGTAGTACTGCCAGTTGGTGTTCGTCAAGAACGACGAGACGGTGTTGAACGTCACGTCCCAGGTGCCGGAGTGGAAACCCTGGGGGTTCAGGCCGGTCCAGCTCCACAGCGTCTGGGTGCGCAGGATCAGGTACAGCAGCAGCCAGCCGGCGAGCGAGAAGATGATCAGGCTCTTGGCATAGGCCTTCCAGTCCTGGTCCCGGTGCTCGTCGACGCACATGATCCGGTAGAGCAGGCGCTCGGGCCCGGCCAGGATCGGGCTGAGGAAGACGCGCTCGTTGCGATACACGGCCGCCATGTAGCGAGCGAGTGGCAGAGCCAGCAGGGTGATGATCGCCGCGAAGGCAAAGATCGTCAGCCAGCCCAGGAAGGTCATCGGCTAGAACCGCTCCCCACGGAGGAGCGCGTAGATCAGGTAGGCGCAGACGATCACGGCGACGACGAGGCCGAAGAAGTCCGCGCCGCTCATGTGCGCGACGAAGGCGCTCAGCGGCGGCGTCATATCCGGTCGATCGCGTAGATCGATGCGAGCAGGATCGCGAAGGTGACGATCCCGAGCACGATGGCGACGATGTCCATGACGCCATCTTCGATGGCACACCGTGAAGGACCCATCAAGAGGCGCCGCCCCGCTGTGCAGGTTCTGTGAAGGTGGTCTCGCTTCGCGGCTCAGGCCGCGAAGCGGTAGCCGACGCGCGGATCCGTGCGGATGTAGCGCGGGCCGTCCGCCGGCTCGATCTTGCGGCGCAGATTCGCCACGTGCGCCCGCAGGACCTGGGTGTCCTCGCCGTAGCCCGGTCCCCAAACCGACCGCAGCAGCTCGCGGTGGGTCATCAGGCGTCCGCGGTTGCGCGCGAGGACCCGCAGCAGATCGAACTCGGTGGGGGTGAGATGGATCTCCTGGCCGTCGCGGCGCACCAGTCGCGCCGCAAGGTCGATCTCGAGCTCACCGGCGCGGATCACCGCATCCTCCGGCCCGGGCGCGGCGCGTCGCAGCGTCGCCTCCAGCCGGGCCACCAGCTCGCGTGGGCCGAAGGGCTTGGTGACGTAGTCGTCGGCTCCCGCCGCGAGCGCTCGCACCTTGGCGTCCTCCTCGCCGACCGCCGAGAGCACGATGATCGGCATCGCGCTCCACTCGCGCAGCCGGCGACACACCTCTACGCCGTCGATGTCCGGCAGCACGAGATCCACGATCGCCGCCTCGGGACGATTGACCGCCGCGACGTCGAGCGCCTCCTCGCCGTCGGCCGCAAGCAGCGCTTCGAAGCCGGCCTCGCGCAGGATCACGCGCAGCGCACGCAGGATCTGGGGCTCGTCGTCGCAGACGAGGACCCTCGCTCGCTGGCTCACGCTGTCACCGCTCGCTCGCCTGGCGGCGCCTGGCCGGCGGCCTGCTCGTCCGGCGCGTGGCCATCGGGTATCGCCTGCTCATCACGCGCGGGCACCGGCAGCTCGACGACGAAGCTCGTCCCCTGGCCGGGCAGCGACTCGACCAAGATCCGGCCGCCATTGGCCTCGACGAACCCCTTGGCGATCGCCAGCCCGAGGCCCGAGCCGTGCCAGGGCCGCGATCCGGTCTGCCGGCCCCGGTAGAAGGGCTCGAAGATCCGCTCCTGATCGGCGCGGCCGATCCCCGGGCCCTGGTCGACGACGCGGATCACAACGCGCTCATCCGTGCGCCGGACGTGCACCGAGACCGGCAGCCCGTCCGAGTAGCGCCGCGCGTTCTCGAGCAGGTTGACGAACACCTGCTGCAGCTGTACTGCGTCGGCGCGCAGCGCGGGGATCTCGGCATCGATCGCGATCCTCACCGCGGCACTGCCATCGGGCAGCGCGTCGCGCGCGGCGAGCAGGACCTCCTCGATCGAGACCCAGTCGGAGCGCGGCTGAGCGCGCCCGGCCTGCAGGCGCGACAGGTCGAGCAGCTTGTCGATCAGCGCCGACAGCCGCTCTCCCTCCTCGACCACCGCCGCGCTCAGCTCGCCGCGCTCGGTGGCGCTCAGCGAGCCCGCGCCGAGCGCGTGGCCGGCCGCGACGATCGCGGTCACAGGCGTTCGCAGGTCGTGCGAGACCGCGCGCAGCAGCGCCGTCTTGAGCTCGTCGCTGCGCCGCAGAGCGGCCGTCTCGACCGCCTCGGCCTGGACGGCATCGCGGTGCAGCGCGATCGCGACCAGCACCTCCAGCGAAGGCACGACGTGGGTGAGCAGGCGCTCGATCGTCTCCGCCGGAAGCTGTCGCGGAACCAGCAGGGTCGCGATCTGCTCGCCGTCGCCGCCGCGCAGGGGCAGCGCCAACCGTCGTTCTGTTCCCGGCGCTACGCCGAGCTCGATCGCCGCCGAGGGCATCAGCAGCGCCTCGGCGACCCGTCGCGCCGTGGCGCCGAGCGCCGCCTCGGTCTGCGCGCCCGCGAGCAGCTCGCGCGCCAGCCCGGCGGCGAGATCCGCCTCGGCGCGGCGGCGCTCGGCTTCGAGCGCTCGGCTGCGTGCCAGCTCGGCGATCGTGCTGACGACCGCCGCCACCAGCGTGAACGCCGCCAACGCCACCCAGTTGCGGCTGTCGGCGATCGTCAGCCGGCCGACCGGAGGAAGGTGGAAGAGGTTGAACGCCAGCGCGCTGACCACCACCGTGACCAGGCCCAGCATCAGGCCCCAATAGGCCGACACCAGCAGCACGACCGGCAGGTAGACGACGCTCAACGACACCACCGGAGCCACGGCCTTGAGCCCATAGATGGCACCCGTCGCGAGGGCTATGCCGACCAGCGCGATCACCGCGCCACGCCACAGCGGCGGATGCGCCGCGCCGAACGCGCGGGTGCGGGTGGGACCAGTCACCATCAGGGAGCGTACGCTCGCGCAGCGCGCGGGGCGAGCGCGGCAGCTCGCTGCGGCAGCCCCGCGCTGCCTCGCCTCGCCGCCCCGGGCCCGGGGCGGATGCGCTAGATCAGCGCGCTCGCCTCACTGCGCCCGCAGCAGCTCGCGCAGCGCCCACTCCTGCGGCCAGGCGCGCAGCGCGTATGTGGCCGCGATGTAGAGCGCGACGCTCGCCGGGATGGCCAGGCCCGGCGTGTGCGCCAGCGCCAGTCCAAGCACGGCCGCAGGTCCAGCCGCCATCGCCGGGCGCCAGGTGACGCGCACGCTCGGCCGCCAGCTCAGCGTCCCGCGCAGGACGAAGAGGATCGTCGTGAACACGAGCACCTCGGTGCCGACCGTCGTCCAGGCCGCCGCGACCACGCCATAGCGTGGCACCAGCGCGACGTTCAGCCCGACGTTGACGGCCAACGCAAGCGCGTTGATGGCCAGCTGCGCGCGCGCCCGGTACTGGCCGATGAGGATCGCGTTGAGCACGCTCGACAGCATCGATCCGACGCCCGCCAGGGCGAGGATGCGCAGCAGTGGCACAGCGGCGACATAGCCGTGTCCGAACGCGATGTGGATCAACGTTGGCGCGAACACGCCGGCGCCGACGCACAGCGGCAACCCGATCGCCACGATCCAGTGCCAGACCCGTGCTGTCAACGCGGTCAGCTCTTGTCGATCTCGGCAGGCGGCCGACAACGCCGGCAGCGCCGCGGTCAGCAGCACCGACGGGATCGCGACGATGATGTTGAGGAACTTAACCGCCGCGGCATAGTGGCCAACCTGAGCGGGTAGCACGATCCACCCGACGATGACCAGGTCGATGGTGAAGTACACGCTCGACAGCAGCGAGGCGATGCCCAGCGGGGCGGCCGCTCTGACGAGCGCGCGTCGGTCGGCCGCGCTGGCGCGCTGGAGCGTCACCAGTCGCCGGCCGACCACGGCGATCAGCAGCGCGTTGAAGGTCATCGCCGCCGTCATCGCGAGCGCCGCCCCGAGCACGCCACCGCCGGCTGCCACGACGCTTGTGATGAGCGCTGCCTGAAGGATCGTTGCGATCAGGTCGAGCTTCACCATTGTTCGCGTCCTGTAGAGGACGTAGAAAAGCTGCCGGAAGCCCGCCAGGCAGTCGATCAGCAGACTTGGGGCCAACGCGATCAGGGCGATGCCGCGGTCGCCGCCCGCGCCGCTCGCCAGGCCGAGGCCCACCAGGCCGGCTGCCAGCAGCAGCGACCACGCCGACCACGCCCGCAGCGCGGCGGCGAGGATTCTGCCCCGCTCGGCCGGCTTCACCGCCATCTCGCGCGCCAGGACCGCGCTGAAGCCCAGGTCGCTCGCCGCGGCGGCGACCTGCGTTGTGGCAAGCGCCGCGGAGTAGGCGCCAAAGCGCGCGGCGCCGAGCAGGTGAGCAATCACCGCCGTGCTCACGGCCAGCAGCGCCATCGTCGCGAAGCGGCGGATGATCATCAGCGCCGCCGACGTGCCGAGGCGATTGGCGATCGCGGGTGGCGCGACCCCAGCTGATTCCACTATCATCAGCCGGTGCGTCGATGCTCGCAAGGATCGCTCAGGCTGACGCCGATCATCACCCGGGGTAGTCGGAGCCTGTTGTGCAGCTGAACGGGAATCGACTGGATTCTACCGGCGTTGGGCCGCGCCTGTACGAAACCCAGCGTGCTCTGCGACTGCGCTTCGGAGGTCCCTACAGGCGCGTCCTCTCCTGCGTCTGCCGCACCCTGTTCGAGCGCGGTCGCATCGATACCGCTCCGAATGTGCGTCTCCATGAGCTCGGGCTCGACGCACCCGGGCGGTTCCTCTACGCCCCCTCGGGCTGGTTCTTCCTGCGTCGAGCGCTCAAGGGATGCCATATCACGGGTGAGGACGTCTTTGTCGACTTCGGCTCGGGCATGGGTCGGGCGGTGTGCTTGGCCGCGCGCAACTACTCATTTGGAAGGGTCGTTGGGGTTGAGATCTCCCAGCAGCTCAACGACGTCGCGGCGGAGAACTTGAAGGCGATGGCGGGCAAGCTGCGCTGCGGGAACGTCGAGCTGGTGACTGCCGACGCGGTCGACTTCACGATTCCGGATGACATGACCTACGCCTACCTCTTCAACCCCTTCCAGGACGACGTCTTCCGCGCCGTGCTCGCCAACGTCATCGCCTCGCTCGACCGACGACCGCGTCTGCTGACGATCTGCTACGCAAATCCTCGGATGGACGACGTCATCCTCGCCAGCGGTCGCTTCAGGAAGGTCAGATCCACTACGGGGTTACGGCGCGATCACGACTTCCAGCGCATCAACGTCTACCAGAGCATCTGACCGGCTGAACCCATCGGCGATGGGTGACCTCGACCTGCACGTGACGAGCTCCTTCGAGCCAGAGCAGTGGGACTCGTTGGTAAGCGATCTCGACGGAGGATTCTTTCACTCCTCCGCCTGGGTCCACTGTCGCTGCGAGGATGGCGGATCCGCGCCGCATTACCTGACCTGGCATGACTCTGTCACTCAAGCTGCGCGCGCGGCGGCCGTCGGCTTTCGCCGTCCCAGGCCGGAGCGGCTGGTTGGGCGCGTCATGTCGCGCCTTCACTTCAACACATCGCCGGCCGCCCGCGATTCGCTCAGCCTGCTCCCATCGCTCAACGCGTGGGTCATGGCGACGCCCGGCGTGATCGGAGCCACGCTCGGCGCGCTCGACGGCAGAGCGGGCTGGTCGCCCAGCGCCGTCCCCCACGCGATCCACAGCGTCGAGTTCGTCGTCAGGCCCACGGGCAGTCCCGCCGTCGAGGGTATGCGCGAGATGGCGCGGCGTTCGGTCAGGCGAGCTCTGCGATTGGGGGTCGAGGTGGTCCAGGCGAACGCTGCCGAGCAGGTGATGGCCTTTGCCGAGCTGGCTCGATCGCTGCATGAGCACCTGCGCCGGCACAAGGGAGGCGGCATCGCAGCGGTCGACACCGCGCTCGCGGCACGGGCCTGGAGCCGGCTGATCGCCGCGGGCTCCGGTCGCCTTTACCTCGGGCTGTTGGATGGAGTCCCGGTCACGGGGTGTCTCTTTGGTCACTTCAACGGCCGCGCCTACTACCTACAGAATGGTGCGGTCGCGCAAGCGCGAAGCAGCGGCGCGACCTATCTGGTGCTCAGCAGGGCGCTCGACGACTTCTGCGAACAGCAATACCGCGAAATCAATCTCGGTCCGATTGCGGCGGAAGCCAGCGCCACGGAGCACGTCGATCATGGCCTCTATGAGTTCAAAGCGGGGCTGGGCGCGACGATCGAGGCGAGGGTGGGCGGACGGCTGGTGACGGCACCGCTGCGCTCGACTGCCTTGGACCTCGGCAGGCGTGCATGGCGACGTTAGGCGCGCTGCACGTCTCCCTGCTGCGACCGCAGGAGCTCTCAGCGACGCAGTGGTCCACCTGGGCGCGCCTCCAGCAGGCCGACGAGGCGCTCGCCAGCCCATTCTTCCGGCCCGAGTTCACAGCGGCGGTGGCCAGAGTGCGCGACGACGTGCAGGTCGCGCTGCTCGAGCGGGCCGGAGCTGTGGTGGGCTTCTTCCCGTTCCAGCGCGGTCGCGGCGGGATCGGGCTGCCGGTCGGGGGCGCACGCTCCAACTACCATGGCGTCATCGCGGCGCGCGGGTTGCGGTGGGATGCACGGCAGCTGATACGCGGTTGTGAGCTGCGGATCTGGGACTTCGACCATCTCATCGGCACGCAGGCCCCGTTCGTGCCCTTTCACACTCATACGACGATCTCCTACGTCATCGACCTCTCGGACGGCTTTCAGCCCTATCTCGCGACCCAGCGCGCCAACGGTTCGCGGGCGGTGCAGCGCCTGCGCGAGAAGGCAAGGCGCTTGGAGCGCGAGGTGGGTCCGCTGCGCTTCGAG
Organism: uncultured Solirubrobacterales bacterium; assembly: GCA_963795555.1. Lineage (GTDB taxonomy): Bacteria > Actinomycetota > Thermoleophilia > Solirubrobacterales > Solirubrobacteraceae > CAWCHZ01. The sequence continues at coordinate 1,357,045 of CAWCHZ010000002.1, read as the reverse complement.
CCGTGCGAGCCCAGCCGGGCGGCGCTCGACGCGCTGATGGGCTGGAAGTCGGCCCAGTACCAGCGCACCGGCGAGCAGGACCGCTTCGCGATCGGCTGGAACGTGCGGCTGCTGCAGGAGATTCACGCCACGCAGACGGATGGCTTCGTCGGCATGCTGGCCGCGCTCTACGCCGGCGACGCGCTCACCGCGGCGGTGATGGGCATGCGCTCCGGTCCGGTGTTTCACTGGTGGTTTCCAGCCTATGACCCAGCTTTCGCGCGCTATTCGCCGGGCCTCGTGCTGCTGCTCAAGCTGGTCGAGGGCGCCGATCAGCTGGGCCTGCGGACCATCGATCTCGGCAAGGATCCCGCCCTCTACAAGCAGCGTTGGGCCAACGCCGCGATCCCGCTCGCCGAGGGCAGCGTGGCCACGGACTGGCCACTGGCGCTGCGCCGCAGGGCGCGGGCGGTCGCCGTCGGGGCATTGCGCGGCTCGGCGCTGGAGCTCCCGGCACGCCGAGCTCTGCGGCGGCTGCGCGGCGGCTCGGAGCGCTGAGCGTCGTGCGGGTGCTGGTGCTCGCGGAGGACGGCCCCAACAGCGCGTGTACTCGTTACCGCGCGCTGCAACACATCCCCCGCCTGGCCGAGCGCCTGGGGGAGGTCGACGTCGTCCTGCCGACGGATCTCGAGCCGCGCTCTCGTCGGCTGATTGACCGAGCGGCGTTCTTTGCCCGCAATGCGGCGGCGTACGTGAGCCTGACGCTGCGGCTCGGAAGCATGCTGCGCGGCTATGACGCCGTGCTCGTTCAGCGTGGCCTCTACCCGATGGGCCCGGGGGCGATCGTCCGGGCGCTGGAGCGCTTCGCGGGGCAGGTGGTCTTCGATCTCGACGACGCGGTCTTCCTGGCTTCGCCCGCACTGGCATCGAGGTCGCGGGCGGCGCGCTGGCTGTTCGGTCCCCAGCAGGCGCGGCGGCTGATCGCGCGCGCCGACGCGCTCGTCGTCAGCACGCCGACCTTGGCCGAGCAGATCGCTCGCTGGCGCGAGCCGGACGCCATGCTGCCGACGGTGCCCGACCCGGCGCGCTATCCGCTCGCCAGCCACGACGATCGCCAGCCCGTGCGGCTGGGCTGGGCGGGGCAGATCCGCAATCTCGCCTACCTGGATCTGCTGCGCGAGCCGCTGGGCAGGCTCCGCGCCGAGCGCGTGGCGCTGCTCGAGGTCGTCAGTGCCGAGCCCTGGCGCGGCCCCGCAAGCTTTCGCCACTGGACGCTTGCCGAGGAGGCGAGCGTCTTCGCGCGGTTCGGCATCGGTCTGATGCCGTTGCCCGACACCCCCTACACGCGGGCCAAGGCGGGGTTCAAGCTGCTGCAGTACATGGCCGCTGGCGTTCCGGTGATCGCCAGCCCGGTCGGTGTCAACAGCGAGCTGGTGCGCTCCTCGGGAGCGGGGCTGCTCGCGAGCGACCCCGCCGAATGGGAGAGTGCGATCCGGACCCTCGCCGCCAGCGCCGCGCTGCGCAGCGAGCTGGGCGAGCGAGGGCGCCGGTTCGTCACTCGCTATGCGGATCTCGATGGTCAGGCGGACACGCTGGCCGCGCTGCTGAGCGGAGCCGCGCGATGAGCACCGCTGGCGATCCCAGCCGGTCCACGGCCGGGGCAGTTGAGCCGGGCCAGCGGGGCCCGGCCCCCGATCAGCGGCCCCTGGTGATCTGCTCCAAGAGCCGCTGGCGGCCGTCGATCAGGCGCGAGCACGCGCTCGCTTCACTTGCGGCGGTGCACGGGCATCCGGTCACGTTCGTCGAGGCGCCCGTCGATGTGCGCGAGCTGATCGGCGGTGACGCGAGCGCCTGGTTGGCTGGGCTCGGTGCAGCTCGTGTCGCCAGCCAAACCCCGCCCGCCGTCGCTGCTGCGCGAGCCCATGTGAGCGCTGTGCCAGCGGTGCGCGTCGTGGCCCGCAGCACGCTCGCTCCCGCGCACCGCCATCGTGCCGCAGAGCTGATCGACACGCACCTGCTCGCTCGCTCGCTGCGGCGCCATGTCGGCGATGGGGCGGCGGTCGTCGCGACGACGCCCTGGCAGTGGCCGGCGCTGGCGCGGCTCGAGGGCGTCCGGCGGGTGTTCGACTGTGCGGATGACTGGAGCAAGCTCGTCCTGGCGCGCGGCGCCGCGCTGCGCGAGCTCTACCGGCGCATCGCCGGCGAGGCTGATGCGATCGTCGTCGACGCTCCGGCGCTCGCCGCGCTGTTTCCCTCGCGCCGGGCTGTCGTGGTCCGCAATGCGACCAGCGCGGCGCTGCTGAGCTCGCCGCTGTCGGCGTCCCCGCGGGCGGGTGTGCTGGCCTACGCCGGGACGCTGTCGGAGCGCTTCGACGTCGAGCTGGTGGACGAGCTGCTTGCACGGCTGCCCGACTGGCGCCTGGACGTCTACGGCGAGTGTCGCTACTCCGGCCGGGGCCCCGAGCCGGCTCCTGAGCTGAGTCGGCTGCTGACGTCCCGCGCGGACCGCATGCGCTGGCACGGACCCGTCGAACGAGGGGCGCTGGCCCAGCATCTGGATCGCGCCGACGTGCTGATCCTGCCGCATCGCCGCGTGGGTGCGATCACCGGCGATGCGATGAAGCTCTACGACTACGCCGCGCGCGGGCGGCCGATCATCTCGACGCGCTGGAGCGATGAGCTGCGTCCCGGAGGTCCGCTGCACCTGTGGCTCGCCGACGACGTCGAGGGCTGGGTGGCTGCGCTCACCGAGGCGGCCGCGGAGCCGGCGAGCAACGCCCGCGACCGGCGCGCCTGGGCCGAGCGCAACAGCTGGGACCAGCGCTGGAGCGCGTGGGCTGAGAGCCTGTTCGGCGGATCAGGCGAGCGCCGGATCAGCGCAGCGACCAACGACGATCGCGGCAGTGGAGGATGAGCGCGCCGGCCCCTCTCCTGATCGTCAACGCCGACGACTATGGCCTGACCGCTGGGGTGAACCGGGGCATCGAGGCGGCCCACCGCGCCGGCGTCGTCACCAGCGCCAGCGTCATGGTCAACCAGGCGGCCAGCGCCGAGGTTGCCGAGCTGCCCCGCACTCATCCGCAGCTCGGCATCGGGATTCACTTGACGCTGTCGCTCGGCGAGCCCGTGTCCGAGCCGCGTCGCGTCGCGTCCCTCGTCGACGACGACGGTCGCTTCCTCGACCGCCGGTCGCTGCTGGAGCGCGTGCGCGCCAATGGCGTCCGCGCCGACCACGTCGCGCGCGAGTGCTCCGCGCAGCTTGCTCGGCTGCGTGCGCTGGGGATCGAGCCGGACCACTGGAACGTCCACCAGCACCTGCAGGAATACCGGCTGCTGGGCGAGGCGGTGGCGCAAGCGATGGCGTTGGCGGGCCTGCGCGTCGCGCGCTGCCCGCGACGCGTGCGCACGCGTTCGTTGCTCTCGCTGGGCGGCATGCTGGAGCTCGAGCGGGCCCGCCGCCGGGGGCCGGCGCAGCGGACGATCGGCGCATTGCATCGAACCCCCGATCGGCTGCTCGAGGCCCCTGTGCAGCGCTGGCCGGCGCTGCTGCGCAAGCTGCACCGCGGCGTGGTCGAGGCGATCTGCCATCCGGGCGAGGCGGGCGACGGGAAGGTCCACCAGCTCACCCCTGACCTGGCGGCGAGTCGCTCGCAGGAGCTCGCCAGCCTGCTCGCGCCCGAGCTGCGCGACGCCCTGCGGGACGGCGAACCGCGGCTGGTCACGTTCGCCGCGGCGTTCGGCGCCGCGTAGCTGCCTACGGGCGCCGCGCGTCCTCATAGACAGCAGCCGTCTCGCGTGCCATGCGCTCGATCGTGTACAGCGCAGCGACCCGCTCGTGCGCTGGGCGGCCCAGCCGCTCGCAATCCGATCGGCGCGCGGCGAAGCGATCCAGCGCGTCCGCCAGCTGCGGCGGATCCTCGGGCGTCACCAGCAGCCCGGTCTGCTCGTGCACGACGATCTCGTCCAGCCCGTCGACCGCGCTGGCGATGACCGGTCGGCCCAAGCCCATCGCCTCGAGTGCCGCATACGGGCACGACTCCCACCGTGATGGCATGCAGAGAAGGTGCGCTTGGCGCATCGCGGTCAGCGGATCGTCCCGCCAGCCGGCGAACGTGACGCGCCCGGGTGCGTCACGTTCGGCTTGCCGCTCGAGCGCGGGTCGTCCCGGGCCCTCGCCGATCACGGTGGCGGCCCAGGGCCGGCGCGCGCTGCGCGCCGCCTCGATCAGCACGTCGTAGCCCTTCTGCACGATCAGAGCGCCCACCGCCACGATCCGCAACTCTCCACCGCGCGCGAGCGGGGCGGGGGCGGCGGGCGCTGTGATGCCGTTGCGCACCATGTGCACCAACGGTGCGTCCAGGCCGTAGCGCTGTGCCAGGAAGCGCCGTGAGCCGTCGCTCAGCGCGATTACGCGATCGACGCCCGCCACCTCTAGACGCTTGAGCAGCCACTTCACCGCCAGCGCGCCGGGCCGGCGCCGGCCGTCGAGCAGGGAGGGGTCCGAGGCGTTGGTGCGCGGCAGATGCTCGGTCAGCACGACCGCGCCGCCTGCCCGCGAAGCTGCCCGGCGTGCGACGATCAGCTCGAGCCCCCGGCGCTCGAACGTGTCGTGCAGGTGCAGATGCCAGACATCGGCGGACGCGAGCACGGCTTGGCGCAACGGCAGGAATGGCAGCTGAGCCTGGTCGGCCCTTCGCCTGAGCTCCCCGGCGCCGGCCGGCCCGCCGATGACGGCATCGAGCCCGAGCGCGCGGAGACCCTGGCCGAGGTCGATGACGTGGCGCCACACGCCACCGGGACGCTGCGCCGTCGTCGTGAGCACCACTCGCATCCGGCCAATCATCGCGTGCAGGCTGCCGGCACGCATAAAGTCGGCGCTAATCGCGGTCGATTACCAAGGGGATGGGGCTTCGCTCGTCCATCCTCGGCGCCGCGGCGGCGGTTGCCGTCGCATTCGCGGTCGCGCTCGCCGTCACGCTGCCGGCGACTGCCGCGGCGCAGCCTCGGCGGGCACCCGACCCCGCGGTCGTGCAGAGCGTCACGCGACTGCTGCGGGACTCGCTCGTCGCGCTGTCTCAGCGCAGCGGCCCCGACGACCCCCAATACTTCGCCGACGGCGTCTGGGAAAGCGCCGACCCATCGTGTTGGTATTGCCAGGTGGGGGCCGGAACCGCAGCGGCCGTCCTCTGGCGCGCCACGGGCGGACGCGATCCAGGGCTCGCCGCGCTCGCCACCACCACCTTCGACCGCGCGATCGCCGATCACCGCGACGCCGACGGCTCCTTCGGCGACCCACAGGACTCGCCTGATATCGCGACGATGATGTTTGGGGTCGAGCTTGGAACCAGCTATCTGGAGCTCGGTCGGGCCCTCGGGCCGGCTCGCCGCGAGCGCTGGGCGCACGCGCTGGCCGGGGGTGCGGAGTTCCTGATCCACAACGGCAACCTCTCCTGGTACACGAACGGCAACGTCAACGTCGGCAACGTGGAGCTGTTCTACCTCGCGTGGCGCGCGACCGGGCAGCGCCGTTTCCACCGCGCCTACGAGGCCGCGTGGCGCTTTGCCCTGGCACCCTCCCAGCGCCGCTGGCCGGGCTTCGGGCTGCATCGGCTGGCGGAGTCGGTCCGCAGCGTCGGGGGCGTGACGCTGCGTGGTCCCGCCGGCTATCTCGCCGAGTCCGGTGGGGGCCAACCCGGCTTCGATCCCGAGTACACCGAGCTGCAGCTCGACGTGACCAGCCGGCTCTATGTGCTCTCCCACGATCCGCGCGCGCTGCGGCTCGCGAACCTGCTGGTCAACGCCGTGCTGCCGCGCGTCAACGCCGACTGGTATCTGAACACCAGCGGCGGGACCCGTCACACTCAGCCCAATCGCTACGTGCCGTTCCTCACCCCGGCCCTCGCGGTGCTCGGCTGGCTCGGGCACCGGCGCGATCTGGCCGCCCTGCTGCCCGCGCAGTTCGCCGAGATCGATCAGGTCTACCGCGGCGCGCTGACCTACAGCAGCATCAACATGTACCGCGGACTCGGCAACGAGGTCGCGGTCATGCTGCAGGCGGCGATGGCGTCGCCCGCCGGGCGCTGAGCCCAGGCGCGCTCAGGTCTGCAGCGAGCGGTACAGCGTGACGTAGCGCGCCGCGATCGTCGGCCAGCCGAATTCCTCGACACGCGCTCGGCCGAGCTCACCAATTCGCCGCAGCCGTGCGCGGTCGGCGAGCAGCGCGACCACGCCCGCGGCGATCGCGCCGGCGGAGCGATCGCACGTGAGCAGGGCCGGGTCCAGCGCCGCGAGCAGCTCGGGGGTCGCGCCGACCGGTGTGCCCAGCACCGGCGTCCCGCACGCCAGCGCCTCGGCGGTCGTCAAACCGAAGCCCTCCAGCTCCTGCGTCGGCATCACCACGAGGTCGGCGGCGCGATACCAGCGGACGAGTCGCTCGTCGCTGATGCGCCCGAGGAAGGTGACGGCACCATCCAGCGACAGCGCGGAGGCGATGCGGCGCAACTCGGGCTCCATGCGTCCCTGTCCGGCCACGGCGAGTCGGGCGTCGGGCAGCGAGCGCAATATCGTCGGCATCGCTTGCAGCAGCTCGCGCACCCCCGTGCGCGGCGTCAGCCGTCGCGCGGTGAACAGCAACGGCGCACCGGCGGCTACCCACGGCTCCCTCACCGCCGGTCCGGGGGCGAAGCGCCCGAGATCGACCCCGCCCGGGAGCAGCACGGCCGTGCGTGCGGCACGCGCATCGAGGTCGGCGAGCTGCGTGCGCATGAACTCACTCAGCACCACCACCCGTGCGGCGCGGCGCACGACCAGTCGTTCGAGCGCCCGCAACGCGGCAACGGCGGCGGCCTGCGTCGCCGGCGGCAGGGCATAGCTGTTCATCCGTTCGGACAGCAGCTCGCGATGGACCGGGGCGTGGAACGTGTAGAGGTAGCGCCGGCCGCTGAGCGCCAGCGCCAGCGCAGGCAGCGGGTAGTGCGCGTGCGGCACGGCGCCGGGGTGGCGCTGCAGCGCGCGCCACGAGCCGCCCGTCGCCTGCAGCGCATAGCGCAACGCGAACAGCCTGCTCGTGCGCGGCGCGAGCGGGTGGCGATCGATCACGACGCCGTCGGAGCCCTGCTCGTGCAGGGGGGTCGTGGGGTCGATCTGCTTGGTCAGCACCACCACGCGCTCACCCGCGCCGACGAGTGCGTCGGCGAGCTCGCGCACGTAGCGTTCCAGCCCCCCGAGCTTGTCGGGCGCCACCGCGTTGGTCAGCATCAGGATCTCCACGGCCGCTCCCAGCTGGGGCAGACGGCGTGGAGGGCACGCTGTAGCGCGCCGGTCGCCAGCTGCCAGGATGCCCCTGCGCCGTGCGCCGCGGCGGCCCGTGTCATCCGCACGCGCACGTCCTCGCCATCCAGCTCGTCGAGACGAGCGGCGGCCGCGGACGGGCTGCGTGGGACCGCCCAGCCGGTCGCGCCGGGGATGATCGTCTCCGGCAGCCCGCCCTCGGCGGCGACGATGACGGGGGAGCCACAGGCCTGCGCCTCCAGCGAGGCCAGCCCGAACGGCTCTGCCCGCGCGAGGTACAGCGTCGCCTGGGCTGCCTGGTAGGCGTGGACGAGCTCCGCGTCGGAGATCGCGGTGCGAATCGTCAGCGGGATCGCGAGCGACCGTGCCAATGCCGCAAGCGCCTGCTCGGCGGTCGGATCAGGTCGCGGCGCGACGATCAGCACCGGCCAGCGCGATCGCGCGGCCGCGGCTGCGCGCAGCACGAGGTCGTGGCTCTTGTCGGGAGTGAGCGAGCCGACCGACAGCAGATGACGCGGCCGCTCGAAGCTGGCGGTGAAGCCCACCGGGACGCCCATCGGCAGCACCTCGGCAGGGCGCCCGTACGTCAGGCGAATCTGCTCGGCGGTGTGGTGGGAGTTGGTCGCGATCCGCGTCGCGCGCAGGGTCGCCCAGCGGTCGAGCCGGCGCTCGGCCGCGTACAGCGGCCCGTACAGGCTGCGGGTCCGCGAGTTGCGTACTGCCAGGACCGCCGGATCGCCGTCGGGGGTGCGCGGCTCGTCGCAGAAGTACAGCGACCGGCTCGACGTGGCGAGCAGGGCGCCCGGCGCTTGCAGCAGGTGGCACGGGTTGGCGAACACGACGTCCGCCCGAACCCGCCGCAGCGCACCTGCGACCCGCTGCCAGGCGAGCTCCAGCATCGCGAGGTCGATGTAGCGCAACGGCGGTCGGGCCGCGCGCGGGGCGCGCGCGGCGAGCGGTCGGTACGCCACGACGATCGGGTCGGCGGTGACGGAGGCCGCTCCGGCCAGGCAGATCTCGACGACGTCCTCCTGCAGGTGATGCAGCTGCTGCTCGAGCCGGCGGCGGGCGCCGCCGGGAAGCAGGTTGTGGATCACCGCGACCTTCACTTGGTCGAGCGCGCCAGCGCGTAGGCAGCCTCGAGGCCGTCGAGATGGCGCCGCCAGGTGAACCGCTGGGCGGCCGCCTGCGCGGCTGCGTCACCCAGCAGGTCGCGCAGCCGCGAGTCGGCCAGCAGGCGTCCCAGCGCCGTCGCGAGCTCGTCGCTGGCCCCCGGTCGCACGAGCAGCGCGTCGACGCCATCGGTGAGCGCATCGAGCGCGGCTGGCACACGGCTGGCCACGATCGCCCGTCCCTCGACCATCGCGCGCACGACGATGCCGCTGGCGGGGTTGGAGCGCCGGTAGGGGATCACGACGATCGCCGCGTCGGCAAACAGGCGCGCCAGGTTCTGCTCGGGCACCCAGCCCAACCAGGTCGGCGGGCGGTCCAACCGCTCCGCGCGCCGGCGCATGCGCTGCACGTAGCGCTCGCCGTCGTGGCCGCCGGTATGGGTGCCGGCGATCAACAGCGGCAGTGGGCTGGATGGGCCGACGCGCTGCCAGGCGTCGAGCAGCACGTCGAGGCCCTTGCTCGGCCCCAGATAGCCGGCGTAGAGCACATACCGCCCGGCCGCTGGGCGCAGACGGTTGGGGCTCGGCGGATCAGCGCCGTGGTCGATCGCCAGCACGCGGCCTGGCCGTGCCTCGAGCCAGCGCTGCCGCGCTTCCTCGCTGAGCACCACGCCGACCGTCGTGCGGCCCGCCAGCAGCCTGCGCAGGCGCCGATCGAGCAGCGGTGCGGCCAGCCGATGACCGATGATGTCGCGCCAGCGGGTGCCCCAGCCAATCAGGCCGGTGCCCGGCGCAAGGGTCACGGTGGGTGCGTCGTGCGCGACGACGACGGCCGCTCGCACGAGCCTCGCGGTGAGCAGGGCGAACCAGAAGGTGGCGACGTCGAGGCCGCCGAGCTCGACGTGCAACAGCTCGGCGCCGCGCAGCGCGCGTCCGTTCGCGCGCACGGCGGCGAGCGCCGTGGCGATCGGCAGGGGGCTCTCCTCCCGCAGCGCGATCTGCTGCACGCGCCAGCCACGGCGCTGGAGCTCCAGCGCGGCGCGGCGGGCGGTCGCGGCCGGCCCGCCGCTGTGCGGGTGGGCGACGACGATCGGACCACGCGCCACGGCGACCGGCGCGCGCTCGAGCGATCGAGGCGGCTTGGGGGCTGGCGCGGAGGTGCGCGGTGGCGGTCGCTCGAGCAGCGCGGCGGTGGTGGTGATCGGTGGAGCGGCCGGCGGCATGACCGGCGCCGGTGACGACATGGCCTGAGCGACCGACGGCGCGACCGACGCAGCGGCTGCGGGTCGACGCGCCCGCGCGGCGATTGCGCCGAACAGCACGGCGAAGATCGCCGCGACCGGGACGTAGCGGATCGTGTAGTCGGTCAGCCAGGTGATCAGCAGCGCGGCAAGCCCGCCCGCCATGCCGGCGGCCAGCAGCCGCTCGCGACGCAGGCCGGCCGCGAGATCGCGCGCCAGCCCACCGAGGACGAGCAGGAGCGCGATCGCGCCGGCCGCGCCGGCCTCCGCGAACAGCTGCAGGTACGTCGACTGGGCGTGACTGGTGGCGGTCGTCTGCGGCACGCGGTTCTCGAGATAGGGAAGGAGATCACCAAAGCCGACCCCAAAGATCGGATGCGCCGCGCCAGTGCTCAGCGCGACCTGCCAGTCCATGACGCGCTCGCGATCGCCCTGCGCCGTCGACACCGTCTGGGCGGTCGGGTCGAAGATCGAGGCGAACCGCGTCGTCAGCGCACTGTGACCGCTGCCGAGCGCGATCACGACGATCAACGCGACCGCGCCGAGCGCCGGCACGATCGCGGCCCGCCTGCCTCGGCCGGGCATCAGCAGCAGCGCGACCACCAGCCCGACCACCGCGCCGATCCAGCTCATCCGCGAGAGCGTCAGCGCCAGCGCGATGCCGGTGATCAGCGCCGCGCCAGCAGCCACGATGCGAATCGCCGCGCGGGGGCTCGCGAGCGCCAGCGCGAGCGCTACCGGGCAGCTCAGCGCCAGCACGTTGCCGAGCGAGATCGGATCGTAGAAGCTGCCCGTCGGACGGTTCTTGCCGCCGAACTGGAAGTAGTAGTCGGAGCCGAACGCCTGGCTGCCGGCGCTGCTGTACAGATTCAGGCGCAGGCCCGTGCGGAACTCCCAGATCGCGATCACGGCCTGCAGCGCCGCGGAGGCGATCAGCGCCCCGAGCACGAGGCGCAGGCCGCCCTCCAGCCGTGCGGTGCGCGCCGCCACCCAGCCGGTCGCGACCAGCGTCGCCAGCACGGTCGCCGCGGTGGAGCCCCCGCTGCCGCTCGAGATCGGCACGATCAGCAGCAGCACCGCGATCGCCGCGGCGGCGCCCGTCCACGAGGGCGTGCGCGCCGCCGGCTCGGACAGGATCGTGGCGGTCACGGCTGCCAGCAGCAGCAGCGTCAGCAACGATACGTGGATTCCCCGGAAGGTCATGACGAAGCCGCCGAACGGTGCGGCGAGCACGATCGCCGGCATCAGCACGCGCAGGGGCTGCTCGACCGATACCGCCGCAAGCAGCAGCAGCGGCGCGGCGACGGTGAGCAGGTACTTCAGGTTGGTCGGCTGGCGGAAGAGCATGTGCTCGGTGATCCCCGCCGCGCCGATGACGGCCGCCAGCGTCAGCAGCAGCCCCACCGCCAGGCGAACCTGCGCTGGTGACGGGGCCATGGCTGCCCGGCGGCCCGCCGGCAGCCGGATCAGGCCCGCCGGCGGCCGGCTCACGACCGTGGACGTCGGCGCAGCGTGGCGAACAGCTGCATCATCGCCAGGGCGACGGCAACGAATGCGATCGCCGCGTACAGCGTCGGTCGCGGCTGCACCTTGTCGCCGGGCGCGGGCGAGCCCAGCAGCTCGACGCTCGGCTGTGCGGCGAGGGCATCGGCCGCCACCGATCCGAGCACGCTCTGGCGCTCTGCGCTCGTCATTTGAGTCGAGTCGACGAGGCCACTGTTAGCCTTGCGGACGAGGCTGCGGGCCTGCTCGGCGTTGGACTGCTCGACGAAGCTGACGAAGGCTCGCGCCACGGCTGCAGCCCGCAACGCCGCCTGGGTTGGGCTCGAGGCCTCGGCGGCGATGCTGATCAGGTTCTGAGCGTTGACCGTGCCGGCCGAGACCGCGCTCTGCAGCTCGCCCGTCGTTATGTGCAGCGCCGCCGCGGCGGGCGCGATCACCGATGCCGCGTCGACGACCTGCGTGTACTGGCTGGCGAGGTTGTTCGACGCGGTGACGGCATCTCCGAGCGAGCCGTTGACTGGTTGGCTCTGGATGCGGATCGTCGCCGTCGATCGGTATGTCGGTGGGATCCGGGAGCTCACGACATAGGTGACGGCGGCGGCGACGAGCGCGATCGCCACGATCCAGTGCAGTGACCGCAGGATCGTGATCGCGCGGTTGGGAGACGCCGTTGGAGGCTCGATGGCGCGCAGATCGTGGCGCGCCTCCTGCGGTGCCTGGATCGAAGGGTGCGTTGCCATGGCTATGTCGGAGTGCTCGCTTGCGCTGGGGTGGTGGCCGATCGGGCCGACGTGACCGTGCGAAGGGGCGCCGTCTGCGTCGGCGGCTCTGGCGTCGGCAGCCCGCCCACGCGGCGATAGATCGCCTCGATCGAGTCGAGCATCCGCTCGAAGGAGAACCGTTGGCGAAGCAGCTCCCTGCCCGCATGGCCGAGCAGCTCGCGCTCGACCGGCAGCCGTGCCAGCTCGATCACGTGCTGCGCGAGCTGATCGATCGCGCCGACCTCGACCAGGTACCCAGTGCTGCCGTGCTGGACCTGCTCGGACACTCCGCCGACATCGTAGGCGACCACCGGCAGCGCGGCGCGCATCGCCTCGAGCACCGCGAGCGAGGTTGCCTCCCAAGCGGACGTCTGCACGTAGATGTCGGCGGCGGCGATCAGCAGCAGCGGATCGGCGTCGCGCGGCAGCACGCGGCCGCCGGCGGCCTCGAGGGCGCGGGCCTCCGCGCTGCCCTCCAGGTCGTATCCGAGCGCCACCAGCTGGATTCGCTCGGCCGTCAGCGCAGCGGCAAGGGGCGCGAGGTCCTGCGGTCGCTTCTGCGGCGCGCGCCGTCCGACCCAGGCCGCGATCACACGATCCTGCGCCAATCCCAACCGCAGGCGCGCGGCGTCCCGCGAGATGACGCTGGTGTCACCGCCGCTCAGGCCGGTTCTGACCACGTGCACCCCGTCGGCAGGCCTGAGGCCGGCTCGTGCGGCCTGCTCGCTCTCGGTCTGCGCGACGACGATCACCGCGCGATGGACGCGGCTCATCGTGCGCTCGAACAGCATGAATGCGCTCCTGGCCAGACCGTCCTGCGCCCGCGCGAAGACCCAATTGTGCGGGCTGTAGACCGAGGGCACGCCGCTGAGGCGGCTGGCGATCGCGACCAGCCAGCTCGCCTTGGTGCTGTGCCCATGGATCACTTGCACGTTCGATCGGCATGCTTCGACCACGGCCCGGATGGCACGCGCGTCGCCAGGCGATGGCCAGGTCCCCATCTTCACCGGGAGAACCGTCGCTCCGCTGGCGGTCAGGCGGTCGATCGCCGAGTTGCCGTGTGGCGCGACCACGCTCACCCGCCAGCCTCGCCCGATCAGGCCCTCGCTGAGCCCGGCGACATACGTTGGCACGCCAGCGCAGGCCGGCTCGAACAGCTGCAGGACGTGGGGTTGGCCTGACATTGCGCCGTGCTCTGACGACGAGCTGTCGCGTCGGGGTACGGACCTCTCATCGTCGTGATCCGGTCGCTCTTCCATGAGCCTCCCACCTGCCATCCACGCAGAGATCGAAGCCGAACCGCGCGAGAATACCAGCAAATCCGGGTCACGGGGAACTTTTCGACCGACCGCAAACCCGGTCGGCGCAACGCACCTCACACCTATTAATACCGTGGATTGATGGTGAAGTGGCGCGGTGCGATTGGGCGCCTGTATGGCGGGCGCCGTCGGTCGGTCCCCGCCGTCGGAGTCGGGCGGCGATCAGTATGCGTGGGCAATCAGCGCGTCAACCGGGATCACGTCGATCGCCCGCGCGTGCGTCGCCGCGAGCACGACCTTCGGTGCGCAGCCCGCGTGATAGGCCTCCAGCCAGCGCGTCGCGCAGACGCACCAGCGATCACCGGGCGTCAAGCCTGGGAAGCCCAGCTCAGGGCGGGGGGTTGAGAGATCGTTGCCACTCGTGGCGCTGAACTCGAGGAACGCGGTGGTCATGACCGCGCACACGGTGTGGCTGCCGAGGTCCTCCGCGCCGGTCGCGCAGCAGCCATCGCGGTAGAAGCCGGTGAGCGGCTCGCTCGAGCACGGCAGCAGCGTGCCACCGACGATGTTGACGCCCCGCTCGCGAGCCATGGCTCGATTGTGTAGCAGGCTCGAGCACCGCGATGGCGGCACCTCGCGGCGGTGGCGACGCCTCATCCGGCGCTGGCGACGCGCAGCCGATGCTGGCCGTTAGTGTTCGGTCCGTGTCCGTCGTCGACGAGCTGATCGCCAACAACCAAGCCTTCGCAGCGTCGCTGCCCCCCCGGCATCTGAGCGTGCGCCCCTCGCGGCGGCTGGCGATCGTGACGTGCATGGACTCGCGCCTGGACGTCTTCGCTGCGCTCAGGCTCGGACACGGTGAGGCGCACGTGCTGCGCAACGCGGGTGGCGTCATCACCGACGATGTGATCCGCTCGCTGGCGATCTCACAGCGCAAGCTGGGCACGTGCGAGGTGATGCTGATCCATCACACCGACTGCGGGATGCAGGCGCTCAGCGACGACGGCTTTCGCGCCGAGCTGCAGCAGACGACCGGGATCGCGCCCCCGTTCGCGATCGAGTCCTTCAGCGATGTCGACGCCGACGTGCGCCAGTCGATCCTGCGCGTTCGCCGCTCGGCGTTCCTGCTCCACCGCGACGTCGTGCGCGGCTTCGTATACGACGTCGACAGCCATCGAGTGCGCGAGGTCGAGGTCTCCGAGCAGCCTGGCTGACGCCCGCGCGTCGGCGCTTGCGAGCCTCACGAGCAGTCCGGTTGACGGCTGCCGCCGCTCACACGCCAAACGCCGCGATCGCGCGCTCCAGCAGCGGCGCGACCTGAGCCCAGTCCGGCGGCGGAGCGGCGCCGAGGATCACCGCGGCGGCGTGCGCGCCCTGCACCAGGCAGGCCAGCTCGATGAAGCGCGAGCCGGTTTGGGTCGTATAGGCGTCTCGCACGCAGGCTCCGTGGCCGCCGCGAAAGCGCAGGTTGCCTGCCGCAGCCTGCAGCGCGACGTCGCGATCGCCTTCGGCGGCGTTGTGGCGCACGCGGAACGAGCTCCAGCTCGCGAGCGTCTCAGCGCCCTGTCGCGGCGTCACGTTCAGATAGCCGATGAAGCCGCCGGCGCCGTTGCGCAGGGCGGCGGTCGCGGTCCCGCGATCGCCGGCGAGCGGGTGCCAGCCGGGTGGATAGCTCAGCATCGCCCCGTCGGCGGCGCGCAGTGATCGCCAGTCGCGCGGCGGCCTTGCGGGGCGAAGCCAGGCAAATCCTGATGTTGTCGCGGGGTTGCTGGTACTGGTCGCGCTGCTGGCGCCGCAACCGGCCCAGGTGAGCGCCGCCAACGCCAACACCAGCCCGACCCGGCAGCGTCTAGACGTTGCCGTCCCCATCGCTTGGGCCACCATTGTTGTCGGAGTCCTGGTCGCCGCCGTTGTTCTGGGGGATGCCGGAGGAGCCAGCTGCCGATGAGTGGCTCGATCCCGACGAGGAGCCCGACCCGCTCGGCGACCCGCCGGATCCCGACGCCGAGCCGCTGCCTGAGGCCGGGCTGGACTGCGCGGCGCCGCTGCTGCCGCTCGTGCTGGTTGATTTGGGGGCTGGCGCCGGTGTGGAGCTCGTGGCCGGCGAGCTGGTGCTCGCTGGCGCGCTGCTGGCCGGCGTCGAGCTGCTGGCGGGAGTCGAGCTGCTGGAGCTGCTGCTGCCTCCGCAACCGGCGAGCGCGAGCGCGCCGAGCGCCAGCATGGCGCCCATAGTCCGTCTGGATATTGCAATCGCCATCTGTGGATCTCCTTTGTGTTGCGGCCGGTGTGACGGCCAACACGTAGGACTCCCCGTGCCGGGGATCCTTCCCCAGCCGATCCCGCGCGCAAGTTTGGCCGCGCTCGGTCCCCGGCGCAACGATGTGGCGCTCAGGCCACCGCGGCAAACAGCTCGCGCACCCGGCGCTCGGCATAGCGCTCGGCCGCCGCCAGCGTCGTCAGCCCGTCGCACTCGGCCTCGCTGAAGATCGTCTGCAGCGCCGCACCGATCGCCTGCGTGCGCCGGCGCGTCTCCGCCGCGCTGTAGCGGTCGATCTCCGCGGCGACGCTGATCAGGCCGCCGGCGTTGACGATGAAGTCAGGCGCCCAGAGCACCCCGCGCTCGCGCAGCAGGGCCGCGACCGCCGGCTCGGCCAGCTGGGCGTTGGCGGCACCGGCCACGACCCGGCAGCGCAGCCGCCGAGCGGCTCGCTCGTCCAGCACGCCGCTCAGCGCACACGGTACGAGCACGTCTGCCTCAGCGCCCAACAGCTCGTCGGGCTCCAGCCAACGTGCGCCGAGCCGCTGTGCGAGCGCACGCTTGCGCGAGTCGATGTCGGCCACCATCAGCTCGGCGCCAAGCCGCGCGGCACGCCGAGCGACCGCGCCCCCAACCTTGCCCAAGCCGAGCACCGCCACGCGTCGCCCCGCCAGCCCCGCCCTGCCGAACATCTGCTGGCAGCTGGCCTGGATCGCGACGATCACGCCGTACGCGGTCATCGGCGACGGGTCGCCGGAGCCGCCGTGACGACGCGAGCGACCCACGAGATGGCTCGTGCGCTCGGCCATAACCTCGAAGTCGTGCGCCACGGTGCCGGCGTCCTTGCCGGTGACGAAGCGGCCCTCCAGCTCCTCGACGGCATCCCCGACGTCCAGCAGCACCGCGCGACGCAGCGCGCCGCGCGGCGGCGTCCCCCCGCTCGCCGCGATCACGCACTTGGCTCCGCCGTGCCGCAGTCCGACGGCCGCGGACTTGTAGGTCATCGCGCGCGAGAGGCGCAAGGCGTCGACGAGGGCGTCCTCGACCGACTCGCTCGGCAGCATTCGGCAGCCACCGAGCGCCACGCCATCGCCGAGCGTGTGGATGGCGATGACGAACGGCATCTGCGCTCGCGGGCCCTGTCGGATGCGCACGTCGACGTGCGCGAATCCCCCGTTTTGAAGAAGAGAGACCAATTGCATCTCGCCCGCGCCCCCATCCGCGACGGCACGAGCAAGCCCCTGTCCCCGCCAGCATAGGTGCAGCGTCCAGCCGCTCGCAAGCGGTTGGACAGGCGGTGCGGCGCTGGCGGCCCGCCCCGGCGGGGGACGTCATCAGACCGCGGCGCGCCCGTCTGTGGGGATCAGTACGATGCGCGCCGTGAGCGGGGCCGTAGAGGTGCCGAAGGAGCGGCCGGTGGTCGCGGAGCCGGTCCCGGCCGCGCCGGCGCTCGCCGCGCCGACAGGGGCGGATCGCCTGCGCCTGCTCCTCCTGAGCTTCCTGATGCTCTTCATCGAGCTGGCGTTGATCCGCTGGACGGGGGCCAACAACGTCTACCTCGCGTACCTGACGAACTTCGTCCTGCTGGCCAGCTTCCTCGGGATCGGCATCGGCTTCCTGCGCGCGCGGGCGCGCCTGAGCCTGCTCCCGCTGGCCCCGCTGGGGCTCGCCCTGCTGGTCGGCTTCGTGCTGGCCTTCCCCGTCGCGCTGCGCGCGCTGTCGGGCCCGACGCAGCTGCACGGTGGTCACGGCCTGCCGCTGCTGCCCGAGTGGCTGAGCGTCTCGGTGATCTTCCTGCTGGTGGTGGCGATCATGGCCGCGATCGGGCAGGAGGTGGCGCGCAGCTTCCGGCTGTTCGCCCCGCTCGAGGCCTATCGGCTCGACATCCTGGGCAGTCTGCTCGGCATCGTCGTGTTCTCCGTGCTGTCGTTCCTCTGGTTGCCGCCGATCGCCTGGGGGGCGCTCGCTTCGCTGACGCTGATCGGGCTGATGTGGCGGCGACCGCGCCGCTGGCAGCTGCTCCCGCTGCTGGCCGTGCTCGCCCTGCTCGGCGCCGAGTCGGCCTCGTCGCTGGACCACTGGTCGCCCTACTACAAGGTCCGCGCCGTCCATATCGCCAGCACGCGCGTGATCGATGGCATCCCGACGCACGGGACGATCTCGGTCACCGCCAACAACATCCCGCACCAGACCGAGTATCCGATCGCCACGCTGCGGCGCCTGGAGCCCTTCTACTTCTATCCCTACCGCCACGTCGACCGCTCGCACCTCAACAACGTGCTGATCGTCGGCGCGGGCACTGGCAACGACGTCGCCGTCGCCCTGTCGCAGGGAGCCCGCCACATCGATGCCGTCGAGATCGACCCCGTCCTCGCATCGCTGGGCAAGCGCTGGAACCCGGACCGGCCCTACCAGGATCCGCGCGTGACCCTGCACATCAACGACGGTCGCGCGTTCGTGCAGAACACCAGCGGGCGCTACGACCTCGTCCTGTTCGCGCTGCCCGACTCGCTCACGCTGCTCGCCGGCCAGGGCAACCTGCGGCTCGAGAACTACCTCTTCACGAAGGAGTCGATGCAGCGCGTCAAGAGCATCCTCGCGCCCGGTGGCACCTTCGCGATGTACAACTACTACGAGAACTACCTGCTCGATCGCTATGCGTCGACGCTGAACGCCGTCTACGGCCAGCCGCCCTGCGCCGAGCTGGGCAGCCCGCTCGGGGGTCGCCGCCAGGCCGTGCTGACGGCCGGCGCGGGGGCGACCCGCAACTGCGCGACGCCCTGGCACGGGCAGCATGTGCAGGGAGCGAGTGACGACTGGCCGTTCCCCTACCTGCCGACGCACTCGATCCCGACGTTCCTGCTGCGCGTGCTGGCGATCGTGCTCGGCGGCGCGCTGCTGCTGGTCTGGTTGGCCGGTGGGGCGCCGGGGCGGATGGTGCGCTACGTGGACCTGTTCTGTATGGGCGGTGCGTTCGCGCTGCTGGAGACCAAGAACGTCGTGCAGTTCGCACTGCTCTTCGGCACGACCTGGTTCGTCAACTCGCTGGTGTTCGCGGGCGTGCTGCTGAGCGTCTACCTCGCAATCGAGGTGGCGCGCCATGTGCGCCTGCCCAAGCCGCACTGGCTGTATCTCGCGCTGATCGTGGCGCTGGCAGTCGCCTGGCTGGTTCCGCAGGAGTCGATCCTGACGCTCTCGCCGGTGCCGCGCTTCCTCAGCGCCATCGCGATCGCCTTCGCGCCGATCTTCATCGCGAACCTCGTCTTCTCGCAGCGCTTCGCGCAGGTGGCCTCGTCGACCACCGCCTTCGGCGCCAACCTGCTCGGTGCGATGCTCGGCGGGGCGATCGAGTACGTGGCGTTGATGACCGGCTATCGCTTCCTGCTGGTCGTCGTCGCGATCCTCTACGCGCTCGCCTTCCTGGTCTCGCGCCGCGCGCGCGCAGCACTGGCGACCTGACGAGCGCCGCAGGGGGCGCCTGGCGCCCCCGCGTGGGCGGCCTGGCCGTCCGCTTGAATGCCTGGCGAGCAGCTCGGCCGACTGGCGACCCCGCTCGAGCGCACCCGCAAAGCAGCGACTTGCGCACTCGATCATGATTGTGGTGTGAACGATCCCTCAGCCCGGAGCGTCAAGATCTCGCCCGACGAGCGCGGCGGCTGGTCCTCCGAGCGTCCGCGCCGTGACGGCGCAGCGCCCAGGCCGGCCGATATCTCGGTCCGCTGCCGCGTGCTCGCGCCAACCGATCGCCTGCGCTACTCGCCCGGGAGCCTGTTGTTGATCGTCTCGCCCGGCCGAATGGACCCGAGCGGCTTCGCCGAGCGCGTGGTCGAAGGACGCGGGCATCTGCTCTCGCTCGCCAAGGTTCGTGCTCTGCTGACCGGACGAGTCGCCGGCGACCAGCTCGAGCAGCGCGCGCAGGAGCTGCTCGACGCCGCCGTCGACAAGCGGCTCGATGCCGGTGAGACGGTGGTGCTGGCGCTGGAGGGCCTCGACGGCGATCAGCGCGACAGTTACGCGCGCCGGGCCCACCGCGCTCGACGGCCGCGCCATCTGATCCTGCTCGATCCCCCGCGCGATCAGGTCGCCGAGGATGAGCGTGCCACGCTCAATGAGCTGCGCCGCGCACTCGACGCCGGCGAGCTCGGTCGGGAGGGCTTCCAGACCGCGCTGCGGCTTGGCGGCGGCGCGATCGGCGAGCTCAAGCGGATCGTCTTCCAGGCGCCTCCGCGTGAGCGCTGATCAGTCGCAGCTGCGACAGGCGCCGCGCAGCAGCACGTCGTGGTGCTCGACGCGCATCCCCAGGCGCTCGGAAAGCCGATCGATCGCCTGCTCGAGACCGGGGTCGTCGAAGGCGACCAGACGCCCGCAGCGCTGGCAGACAAGGTGATGGTGGTGGGAGCCGGACGGGTCGATCGTCTCGAAGCGAGCCTGTCCGGAGCCGACCTCGAGGCGCTCGACCAGCTCGTGCTCGACCAGCAGCTCGAGCACCCGGTAGACGCTGGCGCGGCCGATCGCCCGGCCGGACGCGCGCAGCGCGTCCTCGATCTCCAGCGCCGACAGCGCGCACGCCTGACCGTCGAGCAGCTCGATGATGCGCGCGCGCGCACCGCCCTGCTGGTGGCCCGCCTGCGCCAGCACCGCGTGCGCATGCGCCGCCCAGGGTGAGTCCTCGGTTGAGTGTGGGCTGTGAGCCACACCCAGAGCCTAGTCGGCGCGTCGCAACCTAGTCGGCGTGTCGCGCCGCCTCCAGCGCGCCGATGTCCTGGAGGTCCTGGTCGGTAGTCACGTTTGAGCCCCGAGCCTGCTCGGGATGGCCGCCGGCCAGAAGGCTTTCAGAACGAGACTCAATCCCGATCTCTGGTACGGTGCATGCGATGCCCCGTTGTCGATCGGCGCTCATCACGATGACGCTCGCGCTCGCCGCGTCAGTGGGCTCGCTGATCACGGCCTGTGGCAGCATCACCTCTGGTGGGGGCTCGGCCGCCGGGCGTCCCGGCGACGTGCGCATCGTCGCGGCAGAGAACTTCTGGGGCAGCATCGCCAGCCAACTTGGTGGCATGCACGCCAGCGTGCAGAGCATCATCGTCGACCCCAACCAGGATCCGCACTCCTATGAGCCCCGGCCGGCGGATGCCCGCGCGCTGGCGACCGCCCAGCTCGCGCTCATCAACGGCGTCGGCTACGACCCGTGGGCGCCGCGCCTGCTCGCCGCCAACCCCGTGTCGGGCCGGGACGTGATCGACGTGGGACGTCTGCTCGGCCTGCACCTGGGCGACAACCCCCATCGCTGGTATGACCCCAACGACGTCGAGACGGTGGCCGACGCGATCACCGCCGCGCTCAAGCGCCTGGATTCCAGCGACGCGACCTACTTCGACAGCCAGCGCCAGGCCTTCGAGCGCCAGGGCCTCGCTCAATACCATCGCCTGATCGCCCAGATCCGCGCACGCTACGCCGGGGTGCGGGTCGGCGCGTCGGAGAGCATCTTCGCGCTGCAGGCGCCCGCGCTGGGACTGGATCTGATCACCCCCCCGGAGTACATGAAGGCGATCAGCGAGGGCAGCGAGCCCAGCGCACAGGACACGGCGACCGTGCGGCGTCAGATCTCCCAACGGGAGATCGACATCTGGGTCTACAACTCCCAGAACGCCACCGCCGACATCCAGCGACTCAATGCGTTGGCGCGCGCACAGCGGATCCCAATCGCCACGGTCACCGAGACGCTCGCGCCGGCAAGCGCGAGCTTCGAGCAGTGGCAGGTTGCGCAGCTGCAGGGCATCGCCCGAGCGCTGCACGAGGCCACCGGCCGCTGATGGCGATCGCTGACGACATCGCGAGCTGATGGCGATCGCCGCGGGCAGCGCGAGCGCCACGCGCGACGATCGGTCGGCGACGGCCGTCGAGATTCGCGATGCCACGGCGCGCCTCGGCCGGCGCGAGATCTGGCACGACGTCGAGCTGACCGTCGCGCGCGGCGAGCTGGTTGCCGTGCTCGGACCCAATGGCGCAGGCAAGTCGACTTTGATGAAGGTGATCCTGGGCCTGCTTCCGCTCGCAGCCGGGACGGTGCGCGTGCTCGGAGGCTCGCCCCGCGCGGCGCGAAATCGGATCGGCTATCTCCCGCAGCGACGCAGCTTCGACGCCGCGACGCGAGTACGCGGAATCGACATCGTCTGGCTCGGGCTCGACGGGGCGCGCTTTGGCCTGAGCGTGCCGCTCACAGCGGGCGTCCGCGAGCGGCGCAGGTCGCAGCGCGCGCGCGTCGATGAGGTGATCGACCTGGTCGGCGCGAGCGCCTATGCGCGCCGCCCGATCGGCGAGCTCTCCGGTGGCGAGCAGCAGCGGCTGCTGATCGCCCAGGCGCTCGTGCGCCGACCGGCGCTGCTGATCCTCGACGAGCCGCTCGACGGCCTGGACCTGCCGAGTCAGATCGGTGTCGCCGCGCTGCTGCGGCAGGTCAGCCGAGACGACGGCGTCGCCGTGATGCTCGTCGCCCATGACGTCAACCCCCTGTTGGGCTACCTGGACCGCGTGATCTACCTGGCCGCCGGGCGTGCTCTGGCGGGCGCGGTCGAGGAGGTCGTGAGCGGGCCACGGCTGAGCGAGCTGTTTGGCGTGCCGATCGAGGTGCTGCGCGCCGGCGATGGGCGCCTCGTCGTGGTCGGCCAGCCCGACGCTCCGCATCACCATGGCCATCGCCACGAGCACACGTGAGCCCGTCGCTGTGCTGCCCGTGAGCCCGTCGCTGTCCTGGAACCTCTACGACGACGTTCGCCAGCTGCTCGCGTTCCCGTTCATGGTCAACGCGCTGGCGGCGGGCACGATCGTCGCCGTGCTCGCGGCGGTCGTCGGCTGGTACATGGTCCTGCGCCGTCAGGCCTTCCTCGGGCACACACTCTCGGTGATGGCCTTCCCGGGCGCCGCCGGCGCGGCGCTGGCGGGGCTGCCGACCGCCCTGGGCTACTACCTCGCATGCGCCCTGGCGGCGATGGCGATCGGACCGCAGCGCGGCCAGCGCGGTAAGCGCAGCGAGTCAGCCGCGATCGGCACCGTCCAGGCGACCGGGCTGGCCGCCGGCTTTCTCTTCCTGTCGCTCTACCACGGCGTGCTCGGCGGGCTCGAGACGCTGCTGTTCGGCACGTTCCTGGGCGTCAGCGGCAGTCAGGTGCTGGTGCTGGCGATCATCGCCGGCGTGGTCCTGCTCGCCCTGGTCGCGATCGGGCGACCGCTGCTGCTCGCGACGATCGACGGCCAGATCGCATCGGCGCAGGGCGTCCCGGTCGCCGCGCTCGACGTCGCCTTCCTGCTGCTGCTGGCGCTCGCGGTGGCGGCCACCAGCCAGATCACGGGCGTGCTGCTGGTGTTCGCGCTGCTGGTCGCGCCGGCCGCCACGGCCCAGCTGATCAGCGCCCGCCCTGGGCCGAGCCTCGCGCTGAGCGTGATCTTCGCCCTGATCGTCGTGTGGCTTGGCCTTGGGATCTCCTACTTCTCGATCTATCCCGTCGGCTTCTTCATCACGACATTCGGTTTTGGATTGCATCTGCTCGTGCGGCTGGCGCGCGTGGCCATCCGCGGCTGGCGCGTCCATCGGATGCCCGAGCGGGCGCTCGTCCGCAGCGCCGGGCGCGCCTGATGCTCGGCCACGAGTTCGTCCGCAACGCCTACCTCGCCGGGACGTTCATCGCGTTGGCTTGCGGCGTGGTCGGCTGGTTCGTGGTGCTGCGCGCGCAGGTCTTCGCGGGCGACGCGCTGACCCACGTGGCCTTCGTCGGTGCGATCGCCGCCGCGGCGATCGGCCTCGACGAGCGTGTCGGCCTGTTCGCGTTGACCGTGCTGCTGGCCAGCACGATGGCCGGGCTCGGTGGTCGCGCGCGGGCCGACGACGTGACGATCGGCATCGTCTTCTCCTGGGTCCTCGGGCTCGGCGTCTTCTTCCTCGCCCTGCTGAGCACGAGTGCGGCCGGTGGCAGCGGCGTCATCACGGCCAACACGCTGTTTGGCTCGATCTTCGGCCTCAGCACAGCCCAGGCTTGGCTTGCCGCGACGATCGCCGTGGTTGTCTTGGTGGCGGTGCTGCTCGCGCGCCGTCCGCTGCTGCTCGCCTCGCTCGATCCTGACGTGGCGGCGGCCCGGGGCATACCGGTGCGCGCGCTCGGCGTGCTGTTCCTGATCGCGCTGGCGCTGATCACCGCCGAGAGCACGCAGGCGGTCGGCGCGCTGCTGCTGCTCGGGCTGATCGCGGCTCCAGCCGGCGCCGCCCACCAGCTGACGGCGCGCCCGGCATTGGGCATCGCTCTGTCGGCGATCATCGCGCTGGCGGCGATGTGGGGTGGCCTGGCGCTCAGCTATGCCGTGGCGGCGCTGCCCGCAAGCAGCGCGACGATCGGCATCGCGGCGAGCGCCTACGCGCTGGTTGCCGTCCTGCGGCGCACCGCCTCTGCGTGACGCTCGTTCCACAGTGCGGCTGGACGGCATGCCCGATCGAGCGTGCGCACCGCCGCCGATCGAAGGTCCTGGATGGCTGGCACAGCTAGGCGACGTGGGGCCTGGGGTGCTCGGCCCCGATCACCTCGACGTAGCGCAGCTGTACGCGGCCGAGCGCGATGCGATCGCCGTCGCGCAGCAGCGCGCTGTCGACGCGGCGGCCGTTGACGAAGACGCCGTTGAGGCTGCGATCGTCGCTCAGGATCGCGCCCCCTGGCCGCTAGCGATCAGCAACAGGCAACGATCGGCACCCTCTGACCGGCTCCGGCAGGTGACTGCCGGAGCCGGCGCGTCGATGCGCTGCGTCAAATGCGCTGCGTCGAGGGCGCGCATGGCTCATAGCGCGTGGGCTGCCCGCCGCTAGGGTAGAGGGCGCGCATGGCGCTGAGCGACCCCCAGCGGATGTCGGTTGATTTGCACGTCAACGGCGAGCCGCACCATGTCGAGGTCGACACCCGCACCTCGCTGCTGGACCTGCTGCGCGAGCGGCTTGGACTGACCGGAGCCAAGAAGGGCTGCGACCACGGGCAGTGCGGAGCCTGCACGGTGCTGCTCGATGGCCGCCGCGTGAACGCCTGCCTGCTGCTCGCGGTGGCGCTGGACGGTTGCGAGGTCACGACGATCGAGGGGCTGGCCGACGGCGACTCGCTGCACCCGTTGCAGACCGCGTTTGCCGAGCATGACGGCTTCCAGTGCGGCTACTGCACCCCCGGACAGATCTGCTCGGCGCTCGGCATGCTCGCCGAGCTGCAGGCCGGCTGGCCCAGCGCAGTGACGGCCGACCTGGGTGCTGCGCCCGGTCCGCTGGACGCCCACGAGCTGCGCGAGCGCATGAGCGGCAACATCTGCCGCTGCGGCGCCTACCCCGGCATCATCGCGGCGATCATGGACGTCGCGGGATGAGCCCCACGCCATGAGGCCCTTCAGCTACGAGCGCGCGAGTGACGCCGGCGCCGCGATCGCCGCCTGCGCCAACGCGCCCGACGCGACGATGTACCTCGGTGGCGGCACGAACCTCGTCGACCTGCTGCGACTCGGCGTCGTCCGCCCCGAGCACCTGATCGATGTCAGCCGGCTGCCGCACGACCGCATCGAGCCGGCGCCGGATGGCGGGCTGCTGATCGGCGGCGCCGTGCGCAATGGCGACCTCGCCGCCGACCAGGCGGTCCGCGAGCGCTATCCCGTGCTCGCCGAGGCGCTGCTTGCGGGCGCCTCCCCGCAGCTGCGCAACATGGCCACTGTTGCCGGCAACCTCTTGCAGCGCACACGCTGCCCGTACTTCCAGGATTCCACCAAGCCCTGCAACAAGCGGCGCCCCCGCTCGGGCTGCCCCGCTCGCGACGGTGAGCACCGCAACCTCGCGATCCTCGGGCACTCGGCCGCCTGCGTGGCCACCCATCCGTCGGACATGGCGGTTGCGCTGACGGCGCTCGGCGCGATCGTCCATGTCAGCGGGCCGGGCGGCGATCGCACGCTGCCGATGCCGGGCTTGCACCGGCTCCCCGGCGACGCGCCGGAGCGCGACACGGTGCTCGAGCCCGGCGAGCTGATCACCACCGTCGCGTTGCCGGAGCTGCCGTGGGCGCGGCGCTCGCGTTATCGCAAGGCGCGCGAGCGGACGTCGTTTGCGTTCGCGCTCGCGTCGGTCGCCGTGGCCGTGGATCTCGCGGATGGCCGGCTGCGCGACTGCCGGATCGCCTTCGGTGGAATTGCCCCTGTCCCCTGGCGCGCCGAGCGGGCGGAGGCTGCGCTGCGCGGCGCGCCCGCCACTGAGCAGGCCTTCGTGCGCGCGGCTGACGCAGAGCTCGAGCAGGCCTGTCCGCTGCGCGACAACGGCTACAAGGTGGCTCTGGCGCGCAATCTGCTCGTACGGACGCTGGTCGAGCTCTGCTCGTGAGCGCGGCCGAGGCGCTGGCGAGCGCAGTGGGCGCCCGCTCGGCGCGGCGGAGGGCGGGCTGATGGCCGAGGCGCTGACGGCAGCGGTGGGCGCGCCGCTGGCGCGGGTGGAAGCGGCCGAGAAGCTGACCGGTGGTGCGCTGTACGCCTACGAGCAGCGCCATGACGATCTGGCCTGTGCGTGGATCGTCGGCGCGCAGATCGCCAGCGGTGAGATCCGTCGCGTGGATGTCACCGCTGCGCTCGAGCATCCCGAGACGATCGCCGCGGTCTGGCATGAGAACGCGCCGCGCCTGCAGCGCGTCGACAACGCGGAGCTCGCCGTGCTGCAGTCCGCGCGGGTCGCCTACCGCGGCCAGGTCGTGGCGCTCGTCATCGCCGAGACGCTGGAGAGCGCGCGCGAGGCAGCCGAGCTGGTGCGCATCGATTACGAGCAGCGGCCCCACGACGTCCAGCTGCGCGCCGATCATCCCGGTCGCTACCGCCCCGATCACGTCAACCCGCGCATCCCCGCGGACACCCAGCACGGCGACGTCGACGCCGCGCTCGCAAACGCCCCCATTCGCCTGGTGCAGACCTACACGACGCCCGCCGTCCACAACAACGCGCTCGAGCCCCACGCGACGCTGGCGGTCTGGCAGGGCGAGGAGCTGACCTTGCATGACTCCAATCAGGGCGCGCCGCTGACGCGTGACACGGTGGCGGAGGTGCTCGGGATCGAGCCCGAGCGCGTGCGCGTGATCTCCCCGCACGTCGGTGGCGGCTTTGGCTCCAAGGGCACGCCGCGCCCCAGCGTGATCCTCGCCGCGCTCGCCGCGCGCCTCGTCGGGCGACCGGTCAAGCTCGCCGTGACGCGCCAGCAGATGTTCGCGATCACCGGCTACCGCACGCCGACGATCCAGCGCCTGAGCCTTGGCGCCGAGCGCGATGGTCGGCTGGTCGCGATCGCCCACGACGTCGTCGAGCAGACCTCGACCGTGCACGAGTTCGGCGAGCAGACGGCGGTGGCGACGCGGATGATGTACGCGGCGCCCAACCGGCGCACCAGCCACCGGCTCGTGCGCCTCGATGTGCCGACGCCCTCCTGGATGCGCGCGCCCGGAGAGTGCCCCGGCATGTTCGCGCTGGAGTCGGCGATCGATGAGCTGGCGATCGCCAGCGGCATCGACCCGATCGAGCTGCGGATCCACAACGAGCCCGACGTCGACCCCGAACGGGGCATCCCGTTCAGCTCGCGCAACCTGGTCGCCTGCCTGCGCGAGGGCGCCGCGCGCTTCGGTTGGGCACAACGGGACCCAACGCCGGGGCTGCGTCGCGAGGGCCGACTGCTGGTCGGCAGCGGCGTCGCCGCCTCGACCTATCCCGCCGTCCTGCTGGCCGCCAGGGCGCGGGCGCGCGCCGAGGCCGACGGTCGCTACACGGTCCAGATCGGCGCCGCCGACATCGGGACCGGGGCGCGCACGGCGCTGACCCAGATCGCGGCCGATGCGCTTGCCGTGGATCCGCGGCGCGTGCGGCTGGAGATCGGTGACAGCGCGCTGCCGCGCGCGTTCGTCGCGGGCGGCTCCTCCGGAACGGCGTCTTGGGGCTCGGCGGTGGTCAAGGCCTGCGACGCGCTGCGCGCCGCACTGGCCGCGCAGGACGGTGAGCCGGGACCTGACGGGATCGAGGTCGAGGCCGACATCGCCAAGGACCTCGAGGAGCGCGCCGAGCTCTCCCGCCACGCCTTCGGCGCCCAGTTCGCGGAGGTGCAGGCGGACGTCGACACGGGCGAGGTGGTCGTGCGCCGACTGCTGGGCGTATTCGCGGCGGGCCGCATCGTCAACCCGCGCACCGCGCGCTCCCAGCTGATCGGTGGCATGACGATGGGCCTGGGGATGGCGCTGCTGGAGGAGAGCGTGATCGACCGCGAGTTCGGCGACTTCCTCAACCACGACCTGGCGCAGTACCACGTGGCCGTCTGCGCTGACGTGCGCGAGATCGAGGCGACCTGGATCGACGAGGAGGACTCGGCGCTGAACCCGCTCGGCATCAAGGGGATTGGGGAGATCGGGATCGTCGGCACGGCGGCGGCGATCGCCAACGCCGTCCACCACGCCACCGGCATCCGCGTGCGCGACCTGCCGATCCGGCCCGATCGCCTGCTCGCCGCGCTCGGGCGATGTGGCTGACACACGCCCGCCTCAGGCCGGGCCGCATTCTGTCAGCTCAACTTGGGTCGTCTTGTCCAGGTCTGTCAGCCACGCCTTGGTCATCTGTCAGGCATCTCTTGAGCATCTGTCATACACTGCGCCCGCCAATGAGATCAACGATTAGGAATTTCACACTATTCGCCGGGCTTCTCCTCGCGTGCCTGACGGTCGTGCCCGCCGCTCAGGCCTACCATGCGACGCCGGCGGCGCAGAGGCTGGTCAACGCGATCTTCGCTGCCTCGGCGCGCGTCGTGGCAGTCCACGAGACCCGGACTGGGGTCTACTACTGCCCGGCCAGCCCGGTCGGATTCGACTTCACACCGGAGGGCTGCGGCCCGCGGGGGCAGCTCAACGACGAGTTCGATCTGTCGAACGGCAGCCTCGTGCGGATCTTCGGGCAGGTGTCCGCCAACGGGCGTCCGACTCTCTCCTTCCTGACCGATGCTACTGGCGACCACCTCACCGCCAATGGGCTCGGCTGCTGGGCCCAGAGCAACGTGACGCACCTTGCGGGGATGCCGGCGATCACCTTCGGTCCCAGCGAGCGCTTGCGGATCATCGCGCACCGTCGGCACGTCATCCTGCTGCAGGGCACCGAGCGCGGGTTTCGCGAGCTGAACTACGTCGATCCGCAGACCGATCTCATCGTTCGCGAGGATCAGTGGATCCGCGACAGGCGCCGCACCCTACACAGCATCGCTCGCTACACCGTCCTCACCCAGGTGACGACGCCGCCAACGCCGACGCCGGCCTGCTGAAGTACTGCCACGGGCGCGGCGTGGCGCTGCCGCATTGTACGATCATGTAGCCCACAATGACTACCCGCATCGGCATCCGCGAGCTGCGCAACAGCCTCACGACCACGATTCGCCACGTGAGGGCGGGGAGACGATCGAGCTCACGCATCACGGCGAGTCGGTGGCGCTGCTGACCCCAGTTCCTCAGGGCCGCATTCGCCGCTTGCTTGGAGCCAGTGACATCGCCGCGGCCCGTCCGCGCTCACGACCCTTGCGACGCTTTCCCGTCACGGGGGAGATGAGCGCGAGCGCGGCAATCGAAGACGACCGCGCTGAGCGCTGAGCAGCAGCGACAGTTGTAACCGGAATCGCCGGCACGGGCGGCCCCATCGCATGACGAGCTGGTCGTTGGGCCTTGGTCGCGCTGGAGGCGGGGCGGCTCAGGCGGACGTCGCCAGCGGCGCGGCGACGTCCGGCAGCTCGCGCTCCAGCGCCCGTGTGAGCAGCTGACGCAGCAGCGTGCGCTCGTGCGCGCTGAGCGTCGCGAGGACCTCCTCCTCGATGCTCTCCTGGGCCTGCTCGGCCCGCGCCAGCGCACGGCGTCCGGCTGCGGTCAGCTCGACGATGTGGCGGCGCCGATCCTGGGGATCGCGCCGGCGCTCCACCAGCCTGCCCGCCTCCAGCTCGTTGAGCAGCAGCACGAGGTTGTTGGAGTCCACGCAGAGTGCTTCGCCAAGCTCCTGCTGTGAGGCTGGCGCGTGATCGCGCAGATAGCTCAGCGTCACGAAATGACGCAGGCGCATGCCCAGCAGCTGCTCACTGCTGCGGCGATAGACCACCTTCGCCAGGCGCGTGAGGAGGACCATCGACCCCGGACTGCAATCGACCTCCATGAGTTGATCATCGTAGCATTGGGCACCATCTAGCGGAAGGGGATCATCCTTGTTAGAGTGACGATCCTCGGCCGGGCAGCGCCCCGGGACCCCTGATGAGCACCGCCACCAGCACCCAATCCGCTGCCCACGCCGATAGTCGCCGGTGGATCGCGCTGCTCGTCGTCTGCCTCGGGCAGCTGATGATCGTGCTCGACTCGACGATCGTCAACGTCGCGTTGCCGTCGATCCAGCGCGACCTGCACTTCACCCAGGCCAACCTGACCTGGGTCGTCAACGCATTCCTGATCACGTTCGGCAGCTTCCTGCTGCTCGCCGGCCGCCTCGGCGACCTCCTCGGGCGCAAGCGCGTATTCCTCGCTGGCCTGGTCCTGTTCACCGCCGCCTCGGCGCTGTGCGGCTTCGCCGGCAGCCAGGGGATGCTGATCGCGGCCCGCTTCCTGCAGGGCGCCGGCGGCGCGATGTCGGCATCGGTGATCCTGGCGATCATCGTCACCGAGTTTCCCGGCGCCGCCGACCAGGCCAAGGCGATGAGCGCGTTCATGTTCGTCGCCGTCGCCGGCGGCTCGATCGGGCTGCTGGCCGGCGGCGTATTGACGCAGGCGATCAGCTGGCACTGGATCTTCTTCATCAACCTGCCGATCGGGGCGCTGACGATCGCGCTCGGCGCCGCGCTGATCGACGACAAGGAGGGACTGGGCCTCGGTCACGGCGTCGACGTGGTTGGCTCGGTGCTCGTGACGGTGGCGATGATGGTGGGCGTCTACGCGATCGTCGAGGCGACCCGCTATGGCTGGGGCTCGGCGCACACGCTCGGCTTCGGCGGCCTGGCGCTGGCCCTGATGGCCGGCTTCCTGGCGCTCGAGGCGCGCCTGGCGAACCCGATCATGCCGCTGCGGATCCTGCGACTGCGCAGCCTGACCGTCTCCAGCGTGGTGCGCGGGCTGGTCATCACCGGGATGTTCTCGACGTTCTTCCTCGGCGCGCTGTACCTCGAGCGAGTGCTTGGCTACAGCGCGCTGCGCACCGGGCTGGCGTTCCTGCCAACGACGCTGTGCATCGGCGCGCTCTCGCTCGGCGTCAGCGCCAAGCTGGTCGGGCGCTTCGGCCCCCGCCGCGTGCTACTGGCCGGCCTGGTCGGCGTGATCGCCGGCCTGCTCGTGCTCTCTCAGGCCGGCACGCACACGAGCTACTTCCCGCTGCTGCTCATCGCCTTCGCGGTGATGGGGCTCGGGGCGGGCACCTCGTTCATGCCGCTGCTGACGATCGGCATGGCGGATGTCCCGCTGAGCGATGCGGGCCTGGGCTCGGCGATCGTCAACGTCTCGATCCAGGTCTCCGGCGCGCTGGGCCTGGCGATCCTCGGCACGCTCGCCGCGGATCGGACGAAGGCGCTGGCGGGGCTCGGGCCGCCCAACGCAAGTGCCCTGACCTCGGGCTATCACCTCGCCTTCCTGATCGGCGCCGCCTCCGTCGCCGGCGGCGTGATCGTCACGCTGCTGGGCCTGCGCGGGGTGGGCGGGGTAGCGGCAGAGCAGGCACCCGCGCCCGCCGTCGCCGGGCAACCGAAGGCGGCCGAGGCGTCTTCTGGGATCATCGAGCCGGTCCCCGTGGGGGTCGAGGTCGAGCTGAGCTAGCGGCGGCGCTGCGCCACGAGTGCCCGGCCAGCTGGGCTGGCAGAGCGCTGCGCCGCGCCAGCCGGCCCACGCGGCTCGGCATCGCTGCGCGGGCCGGCCACAAAAGGGGCTTGCCCGCGCAGCTCCCGAGCCATCAGCTGCCCATGATCAAACGCATAGCGGGAATCACCTCCTAGCGTGGTGCATGGCCGTACGGCTGCGCTCGGCGGGCGATGAAGAGAACCTTCAGATGCAGGTCTTCATCGGCCTCGGCATGTAGCTGGGCGCCGCGCGTCTGTTGGCAGAGGCGCGAAGCTCTTGCCCGTGCCACAGCCGACGTCCAGCAGTCGGCGGCCCCGCATGCCGTGTGCGGGTGCCAGGCCCTCGATGCATGCCAGCCACCGCTCGTACTCGTAGTCCTCCATGAACTGGTCGTAGAACGGAGCCATGCCCTCGTAGGCCGCTAGCGCTGAGTGGGCGCCCCTCGCAGCCTCGTGCATTGTGGCCATGGCAGGCAAAGATCGCCGCACGCTGAAAATCGTTTCAGTATTAGGCTCTGGTCGCGCATTGCTTCGCGCTAAGAGCCGAAAAGCCACCCGCACAAGCTTCTACGGGGCGCACCTGCTTGTCGCGCAGGCGCCGTGCATCCCCGAACGATCCGACCCCTCTAATACATTGCAACGCTTGCGCATAATGAGCACACGGCAGTGCTATAAGGCGCTTCTGACGAGACACCGAGAGGGCGGGGGCTCCTGGTGCTCGCCGGCACGACAATGAGGCCGTTCAACGACATCACCGATCCTCGCATCGCGAAGATGCTCGCCCACCCGCTCCGGGTCCGCATACTGGGGCGGCTCGAAGGACGCGTGCTGAGCCCAACGATGTTGGCTGACGAGCTCAGTGTCGATCTTGCGACCGTGAGCCATCACGTGCGCGCCCTGCGCCGGTTGGGCTTGATCACGCTAGTCAAGGAAGTCCCTCGACGCGGCGCGGTGGAGCACTGGTACTCCGTCGTCGAACAGGCGACCATCGCAAACGAGGCATGGGCCGCTCTCCCGGAGATCGCGAGGTATGCGAGCGCCAGCGCACACCTTGGTCACATCGGCGACCGTGTAAATGCGGCGGTCGCTACCGGCGGCTTTGACATGGGAGATGCCCACTCGAGTCGGAGTGAGCTCGTCCTAGACGAGGCCGGTTGGGCAGCCTTAGGCGAGGAGTTCGAGGCTCTGCGCGACGAGATAGGTCAGCTGGAAGCGGACAGCCTCGCCCGCCTGGCCCAGACGGACGGTCGACCTGGACGATCGGCGAACTTGATCCTGATGCTGTTCCCCGCGCCGGGCGCAGTGTCTCTGGCGACCGCTAAGGCGGGCCTGGCCACCGGCCAACCGTTTCGAGATTCCTACGACTAGCGATGCGGACCACCGTCTGTGGGTACGGCAGCGTAGCTGGGACGCGAAGCAAGCTGTCTTGCCAAAGGAGGTGATTTGCAGCAGTTTCATGACATAACGGACCCTCGAATCGCCAAGATGCTCGGGCATCCGCTGCGCATCAAGCTCCTGGGCATCCTGGAGCGACGGATTGCGAGTCCGAACGAGATCGTCGAGCTGATGGGCTACGAGGTGGCGCTTGGCACCATCAGCTACCACATGCGGGTCCTCCACGAGCTCGGTTTCACTGAGCTGGTCCGAGAGGTCCCTCGCCGGGGGGCGGTGGAGCATTACTACAGCGCAATAAGGCGGCCTTTGATTACCGTCGAGAAATGGAACAGCCTGCCAAGCATCACAAAGCGCGCTGCCATCGCCGCACATATCGGCGAAATCGGCACGCATGTCAATGCCGCTGTGACAAGCGGTTGCTTCAACGTCCCCGATGTGCATGTCAGCAGAGCTTCCGCGACTCTCGATGAGATCGCTTGGGAGGCGCTGGCCGCCAGGCTCAACGCCCTGCGCGCGAAAACGCGCCAGATCGAGGCCGACAGCCTGGCGCGTCTCGCCGCCGATGCGCGCGCGACCCGCAGGCCAGCCAACGTGGTGATGATGCTCTTTGCGCCCGCGCCCGATGCGTCACCCGATGGCGCCCAGGAGAAGGCTCGCGGGGCCAGCACCGTGGCGCCGGGCGCGGGTCCTGCGGTCGCTCACCCGAACGTGAACGCGTAGCCGGTGATGCCGGGGGCGGGCTCGATCGTCAGCACGTGACGTTCGACGCGGGGCAGGTCGACCAGGCGGTAGAGGCGCTGGAATGAGATCGTCGCCACCGCGCCATGCACGTCGCGGCCGCTCAGCGACGCGGGGATCGGATAGCCGTCGAGCAGGACGCGCAGCGTTCGGGGGTGATCCGGCGAGCCGAGCACCAGGAAGACGCGACGCGCGAGGAAGTCCAGCTGCAGGCGCGCGCCGTCCAGCGCCGTCGCGCCGTCCAGCGCGATGCTCCAGCGGCCCTCGTAGCGCAGCCGCTCGTGCGGCGGTGACGACGACGCGCTGCCGTAGTCGTGCACACCGGCGGTTATCAGCCCGTTGGTGAAGCGCTCGGCGCGCGCGGCGCCGAGGTAGGACTCCGGCGTGACGAGCGCATTGGAGGGCTGCTCGGCACGCGGATGGGTCGGTCTGCCCAGCCCGGTCGCGCCAGCGTCGGTCAACAGCTGGCGGATCGCCCGCTCCTTGACTGCATAGCCGCCCTCGCCGAAGTCCACCAGGCGCACCCGCCCCTGCCCGTCGATCAGGTACTCCGCCGGCCAGTACGCGTTCCCGTACGCGTTCCAGGTCGCATAGCCGTTGTCCTGCACGACCGGGTAGCGCAGGCCGTTGAGTCGGATCGCCTCGGCGACGTTGGCCGCCGAGTGCTCGAACGGGAACTCCGGCGTGTGGACACCGACGATCACCAGCCCCTTGCTGCGGTAGCGCGCGTCCCAGGCCTTCAGATAGGGGAGCGTGCGGATGCAGTTGATGCAGCTGTAGGTCCAGAAGTCGATCAGCACGACATGCCCGCGCAGGCCGGCGATCGTCAGTGGGCGACCGCCGGGCGTGTTGAACCAGCGCTGCGTGCCGACGAACTCGGGCGCCAGCCCGAGCACTGGCAGCTGCTCGCCGGCCGCTGCCTGGCGCACCCCGCCGGCGGCCCGCGCCGCGTGCCCGCGCAGCGCGGCCAACGCCCGCGTGGCGCTGGCGCTGGTCTCGAGGCTGTGCGTGGGGTTGACGAGCACCGCCGGCAGGTCGCTGGCAATCGCCGTCTCGAAGCGGAGGTCGTAGTTGCCGAGCATCGCCAGCGCCACCGCGACCATCAGGGCGCCCATCACGGCCTGGAAGCGCACGCTGCGGCGCGCAAGCCGCGACGTCAGCCGGCGGCCGCCCAACAGCAGGAGGTAGAGGGTCACCGCTGAGCCGAGGCCGTAGGCAAGCGCGACGGCCAGCCGGCCGGCCATGAACGACTGGGACGCGGAGGCCGTGATCACGCCGGCAAGGATCGGGCCGGCGCAGGGCGCGTAGACGAAGCCCAGGCCGATCCCGACCACCATTCCCGAGCCGAAGCCGGCACCGGCGCGCTGCGCCGGTCGCGGCGCCAGCCGGCCGAGCAGCGCCTCCAGGCGCGCGCCCAGCGGCGCGACGATGAGCGCCAGGCCGAAGACGATCAGCGTCGCGATCGCCAGCGTGCGCAGCAGCCCGTTGGGCAGTCCCAGCGCCGAGATCACGTAGACCAGCGCCACCGTTGCGAACGTGAACGAGAGCGCAAGGCCGCAGACGACGCCGAGTGGGCGGCGCCTGCCGCCCGTCACGCCGGCCGACAGCGCCAGCGGCAGCACGGGCAGCACGCAGGGCGAGATGGCGGTTGCCGCTCCAGCGATCAGCGCGAAGACGATCAGCAGGACCACGAATGCCTCTCTCGCCTAGAGCTTGGCAGATCGGTCGCGCCGGCCGGCGGTGCGAGGCCGCGGCACCGAGTCCGAGGCGAGCGTGGGCCGAGGGCGGTCGCTGTGGCGCGCAGGCCGCTAGCCGCGCTTGGTGCCGTAGCGCGAGCGCGCCTGCTTGCGCCCGGATACGCCCGAGGCGTCGAGCACGCCGCGCACGACCTTGTAGCTGATGCCGCCGAGATCGCGGATGTCGGCCCCGCGCACGAGCACGACCGAGTGCTCCTGCAGGTTGTGGCCCTCGCCGGGGATCGCCGCCGTGACCTCGCGGCCGTTGGTCAGCCTGATGCGCGCGACCTTGCGCAGCGCCGAGTTCGGCTTGCGCGGCGTGGTGGTGTACACGCGGATGCAGACGCCCCGCTTCATCGGCGCGCCGTCGAGCGCCGGGCGCTTGGGCTTGCGCCGCGGCGTGTTGCGTCCCTTGCGGACCATCTGATTGGCCGTCGCCACGGACGACACGGTATCAGGCATCGTTCGACGGTCGCCAGGAGGGGAGGCCGGCGCCTCAGTATGCGCCCGCCCGGCGCTGCGCGCCCGCCCGGCGCCTCAGGGCACCGAGTAGCCGCCGTCGACGACGATCGTCGCTCCGGTGACGAACGACGACGCCTGGGAGCAGAGCCACAACGCCGCGGGGGCGATCTCCTCGGGCTCGGCGACGCGCCGCAGCGGCGCCAGGCTGGCGACGGCCTCCTGCTCCTCGGGCGTGGGCAGCCAGGCTTCCCAGATCGCGGTGCGTGTCGCCCCGGGAGCCAGCGCGTTGATCCGGATGCCCGCGTTCGCGTAATCGAGCGCGGCGGCCTTGGTGAGACCGATCACCGCGTGCTTGCTGGCCACGTACGGCGCGATCCCGGGTGCCGCGACGACGCCTCCGACCGAGGCGACGTTGACGATCGCCCCGCCACCGGCGGCTAGCATCGCCGGGATCTCGTGCTTCATCGACAGCCAGACCCCACGCAGGTTGACCGCCATGATCGCGTCGAAGTCCTCTTCGGTCTGGTCGGCTACCGGTGCCGCGGTGGCCTGCGCGCCGGCGTTGTTGACCGCGACGTCGAGCTTGCCGTAGGCGTCGAGCGCCGCCGCGACGGCCGCGCGCAGGTCGTCGGAGCGCGTGACGTCCGTGCGCACGAAGATCGCTTCACCACCGGCCGCCTGGATCGTGCGCACCGTCTCGGACCCACCCTCGACGCTGCGTGCGACAGCGACGACACGGGCGCCCTCGCGCGCGAAGAGCTGGGCGGTGGCGCGGCCGATGCCACTGCTGGCCCCCGTCACCAGCGCAACTCGGCCGGCGAGCGCGGGCTCTGCTGCTGTGCTCGCCGTCGGCTGCATTGGCGCGCGGCACTCTATCAGCGATAATGGCAGCCGAAAGGAGCAATGGCCGCTAGCTTGCCTAGCGATCTCACTCCCTCAATAGAGGGATCAGGCCATTACCTCCTATCGAGGGGTTGACTCCCCTCCGCGGCCGAGCCTAGGTTCACTTGCGCCGCTGCGACCGCAGGTCCGCCTGACGGACAGGCACGAGAGCTGTTCAGCTCGGGTGTGATCTGCACGTGGCGATCGACGCGACCGAGACGCGACCGAGACGTGTGATCAACGGCGAGTGGGGGAGGTTGGTCGGGTGTCCACCGTTGAAGCTGAAGGGCTTGTAACCGCAGGTGAAGGAGCGGCGGGTCCACCGTCGCCTCCCGGACAGCCCCTCATCGGGCTCGCCGGCGTCGTTTGGGTGGGTGGCGTGTTCGCGCTGCTCGGGTTGTTGCCCGGCGCGCAGACCGCCGTTCAGACCGTCGGTCCGGTGACCACGTTCATGCTCCCGGTGCTGATCTTGATCGCCGTCTGGTGGCAGGGATGGCCGGGCAATGGTCCCTCGGCGCTGGTCGGCGGGATCATCAACACCATCCTCCTCGGCGTGGTGGCGATCCTGCTGATGATGCTCGCCCAGATAATCGTCGGCAAGGGCGACCTGCACGGGCTGTTCATCCAGGCGCTTCCGGCGAACCTGATGAAGGGCCACTTCACTAGCTTCCCGTGGCTGGTGCCCCTGGCGGCGCTGATCTTCGTGACGATGCTCCAGCTGACGTTCGTCAACGAGCGCCTGCCGCTGGCGGCGCTCGGTCGCGCCGGCGGCGTCGTCGCGCTCGTCATCTCCTGGGGAGTCGGGCTGCTCGCCTACTACCTCTTCACGCAGTGGAACTTCCTGCTGCCCCCGCCGCCCGCGGGGCCGGCGATCCAGCACCTGATCGGCCTGCACAACCCGGGCGGTCCGATCACCGGCGTCAACCCGTTGCACATCGTCGACTGGGCCGTCTGCCTGGCGATGTGGCAGGCGATTCTCTTCATCCTGCTGCGCGGCATGCCGTTCGCCGGCATCCGCGGCACGGTGCCACGCCTGGTCGTCCAGAACATCCTCACGCTGGCGCTGGCCTGGGGCACCTACTTCCTCTTCAAGGGCGTCTTTGACTGGTCGATCGCGCGTATCGCCGCGGTCTGCGGCACCGCGATCGGCGGCATCTTCGTCGCGACTATGCTGACGGAGGGCTGGGTCGCTCGCTTCGGCGGCCCCGGGGCCGTGATCCTGGCGGCCGTCGCGGTGACGCTCGGGCTGTTCTTCGGCCTGCGCGGCCTGGGCAACCTGGTCGACGCGCATTGGACCGTGGTGCCGGTCGAGCTCTGGGTCGGCCTTGCTGGCCTGAACTGGATCGCCGCGATCATCATTGCCCACTACGCGCTGTGGCGGCGCTGGCCGTTGCCGCCGCCGGCGCCCCCACCGGCGCCGCCAGCGCAGTCAGTGGCGGCGTAAGCGTCCGATTCCTGCGCGCCGTGTTGACAGTCGATTAAGACACGGCGCGCAGAAGGTAAGGGCGCCTCTGTCAGGGCAGAAGTCCATTGACAAGATCGCTCTAGTCTTATAGAACAGTGATCTTTGGATGATGGAAGTTCGATGACGACAGCGGCGCTCGACCCCGAGACGGCGCGGGGTCCGCAGT
This sequence comes from uncultured Solirubrobacterales bacterium, assembly GCA_963795555.1. Classification (GTDB taxonomy): domain Bacteria; phylum Actinomycetota; class Thermoleophilia; order Solirubrobacterales; family Solirubrobacteraceae; genus CAWCHZ01. Next base: position 1,318,940 of record CAWCHZ010000002.1, on the reverse strand, counting down.
ACCTGCGGATCTACCGCGACCTCAAGCGGCGGATCCAGTCCGGGGAATTGCCCCCGGACAGCCCGCTGCCGTCCCAGCGCGAGCTGAGCCGGCAATTCGACGTGACCCTGATGACACTCCGTCAGGCGATTCACCTGCTCAAGGAGGAGTGTCTTGTCGTCACGCGCCAGGGAGCCGGAACGAGGGTCGCGCCAAAGCGATTCTCCTACGCGATCTCACCGTTGCGCAGCCTGGCTCAGGTGATGGAGTCCGAGGGGCTGACGATGACCACGCGGGTGCTGCGCTCGCGCGAGCAGCCGGCCGGGGTGATCGCCGACGAGCTGCAGATCGGACAGGACGATCCGGTGCTCAGCCTGCAGCGGTTGCGTCTTGTCGATGGCCGCCCACTGGTGTTCCAGTGCTCCTACCTCCCCGCGTGGATCGGCCGCGGCGTGGTTGATGCCGATCTCAGCATCAACTCGCTCTATGACGTGCTTACCGACAGGTTCGGCTACGAAGTAGAGTGCGCAACCGAACGCATTCAGGCAACGGTCCTCGGAAAGCGCGAGGCCCGATTGCTCGCCGCAGCGCCGGGCAAGCCGGCGATGCTCAGCGAGCGCATCACCTACCTGGCTGGCAATCGAGCGGTGCTGTATGACCGCGCGTACCTGCCTGGCGACCGTCTCGTGATCTCCGTCGAGCGCACGCGCAGCAATGTCGCGCTCAACTACGAGCTGCGCAACGGTCGAGCGGTGTCAAGTACGAGGTCCATCGAGGACAGAAGGAGGATCGTATGAAGAAGTCGTTGTCCATCAGACGTTGGGCGACGGCGGCTGTGCTCGTCCCGGCGGTCGTCGCGATCGCCGCGTGCGGCTCGTCATCGAATTCGAGCTCGAGCTCGAGCTCGAGCGGATCGAGCTCGACCGCCAGCACCGCGCCTACGACCAAGCCGACCTACACCGTCGGCATCGACATCCCGTTCCACCCGATCTGGGATTACGTCGCCGCCAAGGCGAGCACGTACTTCGCCGGCAAGCCCTACAACGTGAAGTTCAAGGTGCTGGACGCCACGACCCAGGTCCCGGCGTTCGGCAAGGGCGACCTGCAGGTCATGACGACCCCGCCGTCGTTCATCCCCCGCGTCCAGCAGCAGTACGGGTTCTCCTCGACGGAGTTCTTCCCGCTGGCGCGCTGGACGATCGGCCCGCAGCTGCTGGTGCCGATCAACTCGCCGTATACGTCGCTCGAGTCGCTCAAGGGCCAGCCGGTGGCGATTGCGCCACTGACCTCGCGCTTCGGCGCCGAAGAGGCTGCGGTCCTGGCCGAGACGGGTCAGAACATCCGCACCTACTTCAAGCTGCAGCAGACCGACGCGGCGGCCGCCCAGCTGTCGCTCGGGCGCGTCAAGGCGGCCTTCCTGGAGGCGCCGTCGACGTATCCGCTGCTGCAGACCAAGCCGGTCAAGTTCAAGGCGATCTGGAGCGTCCATGATGCGTTCCTGAAGGCCTTCGGCGACCCGGCCGTCGTCAACGGCGGCTTCATCGCCCGGACGGACTTCATCCAGTCGCATCGCCAGTTCGTCAACGACCTGGTGGCCGCGACGCAGGACGCCTGGAACAAGTACAACCAGAACGCCGACGCGGTCAACGCCGTTGCGGGCAAGTTCAGCGGCATCGCCCCGGCGATGCTGAAGGTCGTCGGGCAGGTCCTCGACCTGAACGGCATCCCGAAGTCCGAGCGCTGCATCAACCAGCGCGACGTCAACACGTGGAGCAAGATCTTCCCGTTGCTGGCGAAGTCGGGCTTCCTGCAGTCGGCGCCGGCCAATCCGGCGCAGGCATTCCTGATCACGTGCAAGTAAGACGAGAGCAGTAAGACGAAAGTGAGGTTGTCGTGGCCCCCGGGTACCCGCCATCATCTGCCGTGAACATGGACGAGGAGACATCCTTGCCTGCCGCGGCGGCGGCGCCCCCGGGGGCCACGCAGCCGGAGTCCCGCTCCTGGCGTGAGCGCCTGACGCCGACCGGGCGCAAGCGCCTGCCGGTCCGGATGTTCCTGATCGCGCTGTCGCTGGCGATCACCTACGTGCTGTGGATCATCGGCGCACACCACTTCGCGAGCTACATCCTGCCCCACCCGCATGCGGTCTGGGCGTCGTTCAAGGACACGTGGGACCGCGGCGTCTGGACCCAGGAGGTCCTCCAGACGCTCAAGCACATGGCGATCGCCTTCGCGCTGATCCTCGGCATCGGGCTGCCGCTCGGCATCATCATCGGCCGCCTGTGGGTCGTCGAGGACCTGACGAGGATCCTGCTGATCTTCCTCCAGACGGTGCCGACGATCGTGCTGATCGCGCTGGCGCTGATCTTCATCGGCATCGACGCCACCGGCGTCGAGGTCGTCACGATCGCCAGCGGACTGACCTACTTCACGCTCAACGTGATCCAGGGCACCAAGTCGATCGACCACGACCTGATCGAGATGGGACGCGCCTACGGGGCGCGCGAGGCGACGTTGATGCGCTCGATCATCCTGCCCTCGGTCGTGCCCTACTTCCTCGCCGGCGCGCGCATCACGCTCGGCGTCGTCTGGCAGGTCACGCTGTTCGCCGAGTACCTGATGGGCACCCCCGGCGTGGGCTTTCAGATCAGCTCGGCGATCAAGCTGCTCGACACGGCGGCGGTCTTCTCCTGGGGCCTGTCGATCGTGGCCCTGACGATCGCCTTCGAGTACGGCGTCTTCCGCCCGGCCGAGGCGTTCCTGACGCGGCACACCCGTCGTGACTGATCCCGCTGATCGCGCTGGGCTCGCCGGCGACAGACGGCTTGCCGCTGACGGAGACACGCATTCCCAAGACACAACCGCAAGGCCGATGACTGAGACCACCGCAACCACATCCAATGGCTCGGACGCGATCTACGTCGAGCACGTCTTCCATCGCTTCGCCAGCTCGCCCGACCCGATCCTCGACGACGTCTCGGTGACGATCAAGGACGGCGAGCTCGTCGCGCTGATCGGGCCATCGGGCTGCGGCAAGTCGACGCTGCTCAACGCGATGGCCGGTCTGGTCAAGATCACGGGCGGGCGCATCCAGATGCCCCACCACGCGCGCATCGCCTACGTCTTCCAGCATCCGCGCCTGCTGCCCTGGCGATCGGTGTTGCACAACGTGACGTTCGGCCTCGAGCAGCAGACCCGTGGCCGGCGCACCCACGCGATCCTCGAGCGCGCGCGACGGGCGATCTCGACGGTCAACCTCAACGGGCACGAGGACAAGTACCCGCATCAGCTGTCGGGCGGCATGCAGCAGCGCGTGGCGTTGGCGCGCGGCCTGGCGATCGACCCGCGCATCTTCCTGCTCGACGAGCCCTTCGGCGCGCTCGATGCCCTTACGCGCACCTACCTGCAGGAGGAGCTGCTGCAGCTCGTCGGCAGCACGAGCGCGACGACGGTGCTGGTGACGCACGACATCGACGAGGCGCTGCTGCTCGCCGACCGGATCCTCGTGATGTCCTCGCGACCGGGCCGCATCAAGGCCGAGATCCCGGTGCCCTTCGAGCGTGGCCGCACGATCGACCAGCTCGTCGCCGAGCCGGAGTACCCGGCATTGCGCACCCGTCTGCGACAGCTCCTGCGCCCCGAGGCCCAGGACGCCATGGTGCAGAGCGCGTGAGCCCGGCTCGACGCACCGCGACGAGCCGCGCGCGCACGGCTCGCACTCAGGCGTTGCCGGACAATCGCATCGTGCGCGCGTTCTCCGGCGGGCGCCGCGGGCTGATCTGCTATTTCCCGATCGGCGATCCGCTGCTGCCCGCCTCGCGCGCCGACATCTACGTCGACGAGGGCGTCGACGTGTTCGAGCTGGGCCTGCCGGCGGCGCGTCCCTATCGCGACGGGGCGACGATCAGCGACTCGATGCAGCGGGCGCGCGACGCGGGGGTGACGTTCGGCGGGGCGTTCGCACGCACGCTCGCGCTGCGCAGCCGCTTTCCCGATCAGGCGCTGCTCTGGATGACCTACGCCGGCGTGATCCCGGCCAGCGGGCTGTCCGAGCTGGCGGCGGCCGCCGATGTCGACGGCGTCCTCTACGCCGAGCGCGCGGCGCGCCTGCCGCGCATCGCGGCATCGCTGGCCGCGCGCAACATCGCCTTTCCGCACTTCGTCCCACGCGGGGCGCCGGTGCAGGACATGCGCGCCGCCCGCCACGCGACGGGGTACGTGATGCTGCAATCCCAGCCGGGCGTGACCGGGTCGACGCACCTGCCCCCGCCTGACAGCAGCAGGACGATCGAACGCTTGCGCAAGCTCGGGGTGCACGTGCCGATCGCCCTCGGCGTCGGCATATCGGAGCCCGATCACGTGCGGGCGGCGCTCGCGATGGGCGCCGACGCGGTGATCCTCGGCTCGGCCGTCGTCGAGGCCTCGCTGCGCGGACCGAGACGACTGCGGTCGTTCTTGCGTTCGCTGCGCGAGGCGCTCGATGAGTGACCCGCTGCTGATCGGCGTCGACGTCGGGACCACCCAGGTCAAGGGCGCCGCCTATGACCTGCGCGGGCGTCCGCTGGCGGCGGCGTCGGTCTCTTATCCATTGCACCGGCCGCACCCGGGTTGGGCCGAGCAGGATCCCGAGGACTGGTGGCGCGGGCTGCTGTCGGTGCTCGCGCAGCTCGCCGACCAGATCGTGCTCGCCGACGTCGCCGCGATCGGCGTCTGCAGTCAGGTCAACACGCACGTGCTCGTCGACGAGCACGGCGTCGCGCTGCTGCCCGCGATCACCTGGCAGGACCAGCGCTGCGCCGATGTCGCCGCGGCGCTCGACGCCGGAATCGATGCCCGCCGGCGGATGGAGCTGTGGGGGGGGCCCTTCACGGTCGATGCCTCCTACGCGCTCTCGCGTGCCGCCTGGATCGCCCAGGAGCGCCCGCGCGACTACGAGCGCGGTCGCTGGCTGCTGGCGCCCAAGGACTACGTCAACCTGCGCCTCTGCGGGGCTGCCGCCACCGATCCGTTTACCTCGATCGGACTGGTCGACGACGCTGGTCACTACCGCGGCGCCGTGCTTGCGCTCGTCGACGGCGCCGCTCGGCTGATGGCGCCGCTGCGTGCGCCCGAGAGCGCGCTGGGGACGGTCACCGCCAGCGACTGCGGGCTGCCGGCGCACACGGTCGTGGCGACCGCGACGATGGATGCCTGGGGCAACCTCTACGGCTCCGGCGTCACGCGCGCCGGTCAGGCGTTCGAGGTCGCCGGCACATCGGAGATCATCGGGCTGCTATCGGATCGCGTCGTGCCCACGCCGGGCGTCGTGACGTTCCCACCAGCGCGCGGGATGTGGCTGCACGCCGGCCCGACGCAGGCGGGCGGCGACGCGCTGCGCTGGCTGGCGGACGTGCGTGGCCAGTCGCTCCAGCAGACGCTCGCGGCGGCCGCGCTGGCCGCCGCGGGCAGTGGGGCGCTGCTGTTCCTGCCCCACCTGATGGGCGAGCGCGCACCGCTCTGGAGCTCGGACGCGCGCGGCGTGCTGTTTGGCCTCAGCACCGACCAGGGCGATGCCGAGATCGCCCGTGCCGTGCTCGAGGGGGTCGCCTACTCGGCGCGGCATCTGCTGGAGGCGATCGAGCAAGCCGGCGGGCACGAGGTCGGCGCGCTGGCGCTGAGCGGCGGTGGAGCGCGCAGCGACCTGTGGTGCCAGATCAAGGCCGACGTCCATGGACGCGAGCTCAACCGCCTGCGGGTGCTCGACAGCGGCGTGCTCGGAGCGGCATTGATGGCGGGGGTCGCAGCCGGGCTCGTCGCCGATGCCGGCGAGGCCGCGCAGAGCATGGTCCACGTCGAGCGCACGTTCAGCCCGCAGCCCGGCACGCGCGCGCTCTACGACGACCTCTATCAGATCTATCGCAGCCTGCATCCGGCGCTGGAGGTGCCGTTTCGCGCGCTCAGCGCGGCGCGCGAACGCCAGCAGCACGCGCAGGCATCGTCGTTCGTCGAGGCTTCCGATGGGCAGACCGAGCTTGCCGCCGAGCGTCCCGGGTGACCGGGGCAGCCACGCATTCGGCCGGCAGGTCCGCGCGGCCGCACACCTGCGCGGATTCGGTCAGTCGCTCCGGGCGGGCTACCTCTCTCCTCAGCTCGCCCGGAGCGCTGGCCACAGTCTTGCATATCCCTCGATCGAGGGGGTCTGTCGTCTGCCCATCCGAGGGCTGTTCGGCCTGCCGACCCGTTCCTATGGTTGTCGCCAGGATCGGCGTGCGTTGCGCCGCCGCTGGATGGGGGAGCTAGACTCGAGGTGTCGCCTCCCCGGCGCAAGAGGAGGAGCGTTGTGACCGCAGGTGCAGTCGACCAGGAGCTGGAGTTTCGGCGCTGCGTCGGCGCGTTCACGACCGGGGTGACGGTCGTCACCGCAACCGACGGCAGCACCTGTGCGGGGATGACGGTGAACTCATTCACCTCCGTCTCGCTGCGCCCGCTGCTGGTCTCGGTCAGCCTCGCCCATAAGACTCGCACGCTGGACCTCGTGCGCCAGGGGCAGCGCTTCGCTATCAGCATCCTCAACTCCGCTCAGCGTGACGTGGCGCTGGCGTTCGCGGCTCCGGGGCGTCCGTTCCCGGACGAGCACACCGTCGCCGATCGCGCGGGCTATGTGCACGTGCAGGATGCGCTGGCGGTGCTCTTCTGCCGCGTCGAGCAGCTGATCGAATGCGGCGACCACGATGTCGCGATCGCGCGCGTCGAGGAGTTCCAGCACGTCGCCGGCGAGCCGCTCGTCTTCCATCGTGGTGCGTTTGGCGGCCTGGACTCCGAGCTGTCGGTACACGCCCGACTCGGCGGCAGGCAGGCCGCCGACGGTCAGTCGCGCACCTGAGCGCGCGTCCCGACGGTCAGTCGCGCACCTGAGCGCGCGTCCCACCCCGGCGCAGCCAGCGCGGCGGCGCGCTCGGCAGTGACAGCTCGCGCCCGCCGGTGATCCCGTGCGGGCGGAACAGCAGGATGATCGCGAGCAGCACGCCGAAGATCAGCAGGTCGGTGCCGCCCGGCAGCGTGAGCTGGAAGAAGATGACGTGTACGCCATTGACCGCGTGGCTGAAGAAGGCGTCGAGCAGGCTCACGACGATCGCACCCACGACCGCGCCCCAGAGGCTCGAGATGCCTCCGATCACCAGCATCGCCAGCGTCAGGAAGGTCAGGTTGAGGTAGACCTGGTCGGTGATGATGCTGCCCAGCTGGTGGATCAACAGGCCACCCGCCATGCCAGCGAGCGCGCCGCTGAGCGTAAACGCCAGCACGCGGTGGCGGTGGATCCGCACGCCGATGCTCTGCGCCGCCGGAGGATCCTCGCGCGCTGCGCGCAGCAGCCGCCCGGAGCGGCTCTGGCCGTAGAGGAACGCGATCACGAGCGCCACCAGCGCGCCCAGCGTGGCCTGCTCGAGCCCGGTGGTCTGAGGCACGAGCGACAGCGCGGTCGCGCCGGGGCCGATCTTGTCCCAGTAGCGCAGGACGTTGTTGACGATCTCCAGCACGGCCAGCGTCGCGATGCTCGCCGACAGGCCGGAGAGGCGCATCAGCGGCAGCGCGACGATCAGCGCGAACAATCCGCCCAGCCCGGCCGCCAGCAGCAGCGAGACGACGTTGCCGACGCTGTGATGGGCCAGGAAGGAGTAGAGCGTCGGCATCACCTGCGGCTTGACGGTGGTCGGAATCGTCATCAGGCCGGCGGAGAAGGCGCCGATCGCCACGAAGCTGATGTGGCCGAAGGAGATCACCCCGGAGTTGCCGATGAACACCCACAGGGCGATCACGATCGCGACGTTGACCAAGACGCTGATGAAGTCCTGCTGCGTGCTGATCGACATCGCCGTGCCGACCAGGCCGACGGCGATGATCAGCAGCGCCGGCACGAGCAGCTGCACCAGTGGGCCCGCGAGGCGACTGGCGACGCCCAGCTGGAGTCGCGTCAGCGCGCGCTCGCGCTCGGTTGCGGCCGGGGCGCTCACACGCGCTCCGTCGCGGCGCGACCGCCGCCCCGCCGGAACAGCCCGCCCGGTCGCAGCAGCAGCACGGCGATCACCAGGCCGAACACGAATGACGGCAGGAACACGCGCTCGGCAGAGGGCAGCGCATCGCCCAGCAGCGAGGTCGCGAAGCCGATCGCAAAGCCGCCCAGCGTCGCCGGCAGCAGACGGTCGATGCCGCCGACCACCACACCGACGAGCGCCACGATCGTCACCTCGAGGCCAAACGTCGGCGTCACCAGTGGCTGGCTGACGGTCAGCAGGACGGCAACCACCCCGGCGAACAGGCCGGCGAGCATGAACGCCAAGCTGATCACCGTGTTGGCGCGCACGCCGAGCAGTCGTGCGGCGCGGAAGTCGCTGGCCGCAGCGCGCATCTGCAGGCCGATGTTGGTGCGCGCCAGCATCAGCGCGGTGCCACCGAGCAGGATGGCGCCGGCGAGCAGCTCGACGATCGTCACCCAGCGGATGTGCAGCGCGCCGTGGGTGGCGGTGTTGTTGAGGCTCGAGAGCAGGTCGGCGGACTGTCCCTGCGCACCGAACGCGATCACCCAGACCGCCTCGAGCGCAAAGGCGACGGCGAACGTCGTGACCAGCGCGGTGGCCGGCGTCGCCTCGCGCATGCGCCGAAAGACGAGCAGCTCCATCAGCAGCGCCATCACCGTTGGCACCGCCAGGGCGACCACGACGCTGAGCGCGTGCGGCCAGGAGGCCGTTAGCGCCAGCGCGTAGGCGGACGCGGTGATCAGCTCGCCATGGGCGAAGTTGACCAGCCGCATCACGCCGAAGATCAGCGCCAGCCCGACCGCAACCAGCGCGTAGACCGCGCCGAGCGCGATCGCATCGATGATGTACTGCAGTGCTGTCACGGCATGCCCGCTGACTGGCGCCCTGTCACGCTGACGAGCCGAAGTAGGCCGCGACCATGCGCTCGGTCTGGCGCACATCCGCGGGCGTCAGCGTGAGGCGGATCTCGCCGTTGCTCATCACGTAGGTGCGATCGGCGAAGCCGACGGTGATGCCGGCACGCTGCTCGACCAGCAGGATCGAGACGCCCTGTCCGCGGATCTGCGCAAGCGCCTCCCAGACCGCCTCGACGATGCTCGGCGCGAGCCCCAGCGAGGGCTCGTCGAGCGCCAGCACGTCGGGTCGGGCAATCAGCGCGCGGGCGATTGCCAGCTGCTGCTGCTGGCCGCCCGACAACAGGCCCGCGTGACGGTCTGCGAAGTCGTGCACGACCGGAAAGAGCTCCCGCACGCGTCGCAGGTCCTCGTCCAGGCCTCGGTGCTCGCGCCGGCCGAGCAGGCCTAGGCGCAGGTTCTCCGCGACCGTCAGCGCGGGGAAGATGTGACGGCCCTCGGGGACGAGCGCGATGCCCCGGCGCACGATGTCCTCGGGGTTGCTACGCCCCAGCGCGACGCCACCGAGGCGGACCTCGCCGCGACGGATCGGCACCGCGCCCATGATCGCCAGCAAGGTCGAGGTCTTGCCGGCTCCGTTGGGCCCGACCAGGCCGACGATCTCGCTGACGCCGACTTCGAAGCTGACGCCGCGCACCGCCTGCACTGGACCGTAGGCGACGTGCAGGTCGCGGACGGAGAGCGCCTCATCCCTCACTGCCCGTCACCCCATCCCTCACTGCTCGTCACCTCATCCCTCATGGCCCGTCCCCACCGTCACACCGCCGCCGCCGAGATAGGCGCTCACCACATCGATGTTCGAGCGGATCTCGGCCGGCGTTCCCTGCGCCAGCGTGCGCCCCTGATCGAGCACGTGCAGATGGTCGCAGACGTCCATCACCAGCGTCATGTTGTGGTCGATCACCAGCACGCCCGCGCCGTACTCGTCGCGCACCATCCGAACCGCCGCCGCGAACGCCGGTACCTCGGCGTCGGGCAGCCCCGCCGCCGGCTCGTCCATCAGCACGAACGCGGGATGGGTCGCCAGCGCTCGCGCCACGCCCAGCTTGCGCTCATCGCCATGGGACAGGCTCGCTGCGACGGTCTCGGCGCGCGCCTCCAAGCCGACCAGCGCCAGCAGCGTCGCGGCGCGCTGGCGCGCCTCGCCGCGGCGCGCGCCGACTCCCAACGCCGCAACCTCGACGTTCTCGCGCACGGTCAGGCCGCGGAAGGCGTGACTGTGCTGGAACGTGCGCGCCAGCCCGCCGCGCGCGCGCCGTGCGGGAGGCCAGCCGGTGATCTCCTGCTCGCCGATCGTCACGCTGCCCGACGTCGGCCGGTCATGGCCGCTGATGATGTTCACCAGGGTCGTCTTGCCGGCGCCGTTGGGGCCGATCAGCCCCAGCACCTCGCCGCGTCGCAGCTCCAGCGTGACGCCCTGCAGGGCGTGCACGCCGGCGTAGGAGCGACGGATGTCGGTTGCGCGCAGCGACTGCTCTGACGCCGGCAGCGGGCTTCCGTGCCCTTGCCCGTACGCCGCTGGCGCCGCCGCCAAGGCGCTCCTATCAGCCGATGTTGGCCAGCCCAGGGGCCTTGAGCAGCTGCGCGAACCTTGGCTTGCCGTTGACGATGTGGATGATCCGGTACTGGCGGCCGAACACGGAGTGCAGGCTCGGCGAGAAGCTGATCTTGCCCGAGATCGTGTCGAGCCCGCTGAAGTGCTCCATGATCCCGGCGAGCGTAGCGCCGTCGGTCGAGCCATGCGCCTGGCGGACCGCCGCAGCGATCGCGTCGATCGCCGATGCGCCGGTCACGAAGCCACCGGTCGCCGGCGGCTGGCCCTGGCTCGTGAGCTGTCCGATCAGGCCCCGCACCGGGGCGCTGGGGTCATCGCCGTACACGGAGGCGTAGGTCGTCAGCCAGATGTTGTTGGAGACGGTTGGGCTCTTCGGCAGCCAGTAGGCGCCGTCGAGCTCCCAGGCTCCGATGATCGGGGTGTTGTTGCCCACTCCGCGGATGCCCGACACGAACGTCGGCAGATCCGGGCTGGTGGTGGTGCAGAGCGCGATCGTCGCCGCCTTCTCCCCGTTGACGCGGCTGACGACGTTGCCGATCGTACCGTCCCCTTGCGTCCATGACTCCTGCGCCCTGACGGTGCCGCCGAGCTCGGTGAACTTCTTGGTGAAGGCCTGGCAGACGTTCTGGCTGTAGACGATCTGCTTGTCGGTCACGACGTCGGCGGTCTTCCAGCCGTGCTGGATCGCCAGCTGGGCCACGGCCGAGCCCTCGTCCTGCGCGACGTTGCCGAAGGTGAACGCGAGCTTGCCCGCGCTGCCGAAGCGCTTGGGGCCCATCTGGTCGGTGCCAATGCAGGGCGAGACGGTCAGCAGCTTGGCGTTGAGGCCGACCTGGATCGATGGCGTGGAGAAGTCCACGTCACACGTCACCCAGAGGATGCTGGCGCCCTTGCTGACGAGGTCGAGCGCGTCGGCGCGCGTCTGGGCCGGCTTGAGCTGGTCGTTCTCGACCTTGAACTCGATCTTGCGTCCATCGACGCCACCGGCGGCGTTGATCTTGGCGGCCTCGATCTGCGCGGCGGCCAGCGCGGGGCCGTCGAAGGACTTCATCAGGTTGGTCTGATCGATGACCGCGCCGATCACGATCGGCTTGCTCGACGAGCCGCTGCTGGAGCCGCTGCTGCTCGACGAGCTCGAGCCGCAGCCGACCGCGATCAGCGTCGCGGCGGCGAGCGCGAGCCCGAGCACGGCACGCCCGCTGGTGGTTCTCATCTGCGTCCTCCCCGGTTGCAGCCCACGACGCCGCCGCGCGGCATCTCCACGAGCTCCGACTGTAGACCTCCTGCGCATCAAATGTCAAATGTCTAGAGCAACGCCCGATTTTGGGCCTTTTTGCGCAGGCTTCGCCGGTTCCCCGCTGCCCGGCAATGCGCAAGGCCGCCTGCGCGGCGGCGACCTGCCACCATGTCCGGCCGCGGCGATGGAACGAGAGCCGCGCGGCCGCGGACGGGCCTCGGCGGCGGTCGCGAGTGCAGAGCGCTGCTAATGCGGAGCGCCACGAGTGCAGAGCGCTACTTGACATATGATCTGCGATGCGGCTTAGGTAGCAGGAGCGATGGCGGTTACCCTCGAGAAGCTCGGTGAGTACGCGCCCACGGGCGCGCACCGGACCTTGGCCGAGAAGGCGTTCGGAGCTCTGCATCAGGCGATCCTGACCGGCGGCCTGCAGCCGGGCGAGCGCCTGCCGATCGAGGATCTCGCCGAGGTCCTCGACATGAGCGCGATGCCGATTCGCGAGGCCGTGCGCCGGCTCGACGCCGCCGGGCTGGTCGAAAACATCCCGCACCGCGGCGCTCGCGTCACCGAGCTCTCGATTGGCGACCTGCGCGAGGTCTATGAGGCCCGACTGGCGCTCGAGCCGCTCGCCGTGCGCCGCGCCGCCGAGCGCTTCGATGATCGCAGCGCCGCCGTCGCGAGCGAGCGGCTGGCGGCGCTGAACCGGCTTCCCGACGACAACTCCGTCGAGACATGGGGGGCCCACACCGCGTTTCACTTCGCGCTCTATGAGGCGGCCGGCTCGAACTGGCTGGTCCGCCTGATCCGGCCGCTGTGGGAGTCGAGTCAGCGCTACCGACTGGCCGCGCCGGTCAAGCGCAAGCTGGCCACCCGACGCGGCGAGCATGAGGCGATCCTGCAGGCCTGTGTCGAGCATGATCCTGAGCGGGCGGCGCAGGCGCTCTACGAGCACCTGACGGTGACCGCCAACCTTGTCGCCAGCGCGATGGGCGGTGAGCCGCTGTTCTCGCCCGAAGGGCTGCCGGCGCCCGGCGCTCCGGCGGAGCCCTCGAGCGACGGCGCCGCGCCGCGGAGTCGCTCGCTGGCCGCCAGCGGGCGCCGGCAGCGCGCAAGCTAGCCGACTGCCGCGGCCGCGCGATGCCGCGGCAGGCATAGCAGTAGCGTGGCTGGCTGCCTAACCGTAGCGTAGGAGCGGCGTGTCGCCGGTGGTCAGGGGATCTGCCCCGCGAAGATGGCGCAGAGTCGCGGTAGGTCGATGTTGGCGCCGCTGACGATGCACACCAGCCTGCCGTTGCCGGCCTGCCCGGCGAGCGCGACGGCCGTAGCCAGCGCACCCGCGCCCTCGGCGATGACGTGCGCGCGCTCCGCCAGCAGTCGGACGGCCATCGCCGTCTGCTCCAGCGGCGCGGCGAACGCGCCGTCGATCAGCGGTGCGACTCGCTGCCAGATCGCGGGCAGCACCGTGCGGCCGCCGACGCTGTCCACGAACGCCGGCCGGTAATCGATCGTCGTGGGCTCGCCGGCCTGTAGCGCGGCGCAAAGCGGAGCGGCGTGAGCCGACTCGACCGCATAGACGCGCGTGCGGGGCGAGTGCGCGCGCAGGACGCTGGCCACGCCGAGCGTCAGGCCGCCGCTGCCGTAGGGAATCAGGACCGCGTCGGGCTCCGGCAGCTGCTCGAGGATCTCCAGCGCCAACGTGGCGCTGCCGGCGATCAGCTCGTCGTCGGCGGGATGGATGAACAGGCCCTCGAAGCCCGCCATGCCGCCCTCCTCGACCGCCTGCCACCAGCGTGCGAACGGGATCGGCACGACCCTGGCACCGAGTCGCTCGATCGCGGCCAGCTTGGTCGCCGGCGCGTGATCCGGCACGATGATCGTCGCGGGCACACCGAGCTGACGTGCCATCCAGGCCACTCCCTGCGCCAGGTTGCCGGCGCTCAAGGTGACCAGCCCGCGGCGCACGGCGACCGGATCGGCGGTGCGCACCACGTTGGCAGCCCCGCGCAGCTTGAACGAGCCGGTCGGCTGCAGACCCTCCAGCTTCAACCACAGCTCGGTGTCCGCTGGTCCGTCGCCGTCGAGCGCAAGCCGAACCAGTGGAGTCTCGTTGGCGGAGTCGGCGATGCGCGCTCGCGCCCGCTCGATCGCCTCGATTGGGATCACAGTGCGCTGATCGCTCATGGCTAGAGGATCGCTCACGGCTCGAGGATCGCCCCGATCACGATCACAGCTCGACGGCGATGCCAGCGCCGGCGCGGCGGGCGGCGACGAGTACGTGCACGGCGGCCGCGAGATCCTCAGCGGCCAAGCCAAGCGAGCGAAATAGCGTCAGTTCACGCTCGTCGCCGCGTCCTGGATGGGCTCCCAACACAAGCTCGCCGAGCTCGGCGCGGATGTGCTCAGGCCCCGCGATCGCTCCCTCGCGCAGCGCCTGCTGATATTCACCGGCCTCGTTGATCGTCGACTCCCGGCTGTCGACGAACAGCGCAGCGTCCGCCACCGTCGCGCTGTCGAGCTCGCGCGCAATCGGCTGACTTGCGCCGATCGCGTTGATGTGCGCGCCATCGGCGAGCCACTCCCGGCGCAGCACCGGCAGACGCGAGTTGGTTGCGGTCACGACGACGTCGGCGCCGCGCAGCGCGGCCTCCGGGGTGTCGGTGGCCACGAGCTCGACCTCGTCGCCACGCATCCGTTGCTGGTCGGCGATGAGTCGGTGGGAGTGCGCACGCGTCGGCGCATAGACCTGGATGCGCGTGAAGTCGCGCACGAGCATCAACGCCTCGATATGGGTGCGGGCCTGCGTGCCGGCGCCGATGATCGCCAGCGCGTGCGCGTCGGCGCGGGCCAGCAGGCGTGTCGCCAGCGCCGAGACGGCCGCCGTGCGGATCGCCGTCAGCGCGCCGGCGCTCATGATCGCCTGTGGCTGTCCGGTGTGGCCGTCGAAGAGCGTCACCGTCCCCTGATGCGAATCCAGCCCGAGCGTTGGGTTGGCGGGGAAGACGCACACCACCTTGAGGCCAAGCTGGGGCTGCGCGCCGTACCGATAGGCCGGCATGAGCGCCATCACGCCGGCGACCTCCGGTGGCTCGACCACCGTACGCAGCGGCTGGTAGACGCCACCGCGCGCGCGCTCGGCCAGCACCGCGGCCATCACCTCGATGCACTCGCCCATCGGCAGCAGCGTCTCGACCTCGGCGTGGCTGAGCACGAGCGTGCTCATCAGCGCAGCGGACTGCGACGGTGCGGCTCCACCCCTGCCCAGGGTCCACACGCGCGGTAGTTGATCACGCGGCGGCGGGCGGCGCAAGTGGCGCGAGCAGTTGATCACGCGGCGCCGGGCGGCGCAAGTGGCGCGAGCAGTTGATCACGCGGCGCCGGGTGGCGCGAGTGGCGCGAGCCAGTCGAGCACCGTCTGCCAGGCCTCGTGCGTGGGATCGAGGTGCTCGAAGTGGCCGGTCCGCTCGAGCACGGTCAGCTGCAGCCGGTCCCCGGCGGCACGGGCGCGCTCGGCGAAGGCGCGGGCGACGGCGACCGGCACGTCCTCGTCGAGCGCTCCGTGCACCAGCAGGGCCGGGACGCCGAGCGGCAGCCGCTCGGCAGGCGAGACCAGCGTCAGCCTGCGCTCGAGCTCAGCGTCGGGGGGATCGCCGAGGACCTGACGCACGGCGTCACGTCCGAGCCCACGTGCCAGGGCCATTCGCATGTCGGCGACCGCGCCCTGTCCAACGACCGCCAGCGGACCCACCCGGGGGAGTGCGCCGGGCGCCTCGGGCGGCAGCCCGGCGCGCGCGGCTGCCCAGAGCGCGAGCTGCCCGCCGGCGGAGTGCCCGATCGCGACGACCGGACCGACGGGCGTCCGCCCGAGCGCGTCAGGCAACGCGTCGATCCCGGCGGCCACGTCGAGGAAGAGCTCGGGCCAGCGGGCTGGCTGGCCCTCGATCATCCGGCGGTACTCGAGGTTCCACACGGTCCAGCCGCGCGCGGTCATGCTGCGGCAGAGCGGATGCATCAGGTCGGCACCATGATGCGCGCGCCAGAAGCCGCCGTGCAGCAGGATGGCCACGGCGCTCTCCGGTATCACTTCGCCGGTCTCTGCTGGGGCCACACCGCCCTCAGCTCGAACCACACCGGTCTCCGCGGCCGTCATCGGCGCGGTTGGACGCCAGAGCTCGCCGTGCTGTGCCGGTTGTGGCCCATAGTGGACGATTGAGCGACTATCGTTCACTGTTTCAAACCGTGCCACGAGGGCACGATTACGGCACGCGTGGGGCCTGGGTCAACTCCCTCGTTCGTGGGAGTAGGCCCAACACTGGCGTTCGAGGGCTTGGCGTCAATTTTTGGGCCGCATACGCTCGACGGTCTGAGCGAGGAGCCCGACATGCAGCTGCTGCGCGGCAAGACGGCGATCGTCACCGGCGGCGCCACGATCATCGGCGCGGCCGTGGTGCGTGCGCTGGCGCAGGCCGGGGCTCGGGTGGTGGTCGCCGACATCGACACCGATGGAGGCCAGCGCGTCGCCGACGAGCTTGGCAGTGAGGTAGCGCGCTTCGTCAAGACCGATGTCCGCGACGACGACGAGTGCAATGCCTGCGTCGAGGCGGCGGCGGACGCGTTTGGCTCGGTTGACATCCTCGTCAACCTCGCCTGCTCCTACGTCGACGAGGGTTTCGACTCGACCCGCGAGGACTGGCTGACCAGCTACGACGTGAACGTCGTCGGCGGCGTGATGATGCTCAAGGCCGTGCGGCCGCAGATGCAGCGTGCCGGGGGCGGCGCGGTGGTCAACTTCGGCAGCATCAGCGCCAAGATCGCCCAGACCGGGCGCTGGCTGTACCCGGCCACCAAGGCCGCGATCGTCGGTTTGACGCGCAGCGAGGCGATGGATCTCGCGTCCGATGGGATCCGCGTCAACTCCGTGTCGCCCGGCTGGACGTGGTCACGCGTGATGGATGAGCTGTCGGGCGGCGATCGAGCGCACACCGATAGCGTCGCCAGCGACTTTCACCTGCTGCGCCGGGTCGGCGACCCGGAGGAGGTGGCGCAGGCGGTCGTATTTCTCTGCTCCGATGCCGCCTCTTTCATCACCGGCACGGACATTGCAGTCGACGGCGGCTACACCGCCATGGGGCCCGAGCGGGCCGAGCCCGCCATTCCCCTCCTCATCAAGGAATCATCCCCACTCGCCAGCTGATCCTGCCTGGCTCGGGAGCGAGAGCAAAGGAGCATCAAGGACCATGACCAAGATCGCCATCGTCGGAGCAGGGCAGTCGGGCGGCCAGCTCGCACTGGGCCTGCAGAAGCATGGCTATGACGTGACGCTCCTGACCAACCGGACCCCCGAGGACATCCGCAACGGCAAGGTCATGTCGAGCCAGTGCATGTTTCACGACTCGCTCGAGACCGAGCGCGAGTTGGGCATCAACTTCTGGGAGGACGAGGTCCCCGACGTCGACGCGATCGGCCTGACCGTCGTCGGCCCCGAGGGCAAGCCGGTGATCGAGTGGGAGGGCGCGCTCGACGAGCCGGCCCAGGCGGTCGACCAGCGCGTCAAGTTCCCCCGCTTCATGGAGGAGTTCAAGCAGCGCGGCGGCGACCTGCGGATCGCCGACGTCGGCATCGCCGAGCTCGAGGAGCTCACCGACTCCTACGATCTCGTGATCGTGGCGAGCGGCAAGGGCGAGATCACGCGCGCCTTCGAGCGCGACCCCGATCGCTCGCCGTATGACCAGCCGATGCGCGCGCTGGCGCTGACCTACGTCACCGACATGGGTCCCAAGGCCAACCCGATCAACGCCAACCCGGTGAACTTCAACCTGATCCCGACGGTCGGCGAGTACTTCGGCTACTGGCTGCTGACCACCACCGGCCCGGCCTACGTGATGGTCTTCGAGGGCATCCCCGGCGGCCCGATGGACTGCTGGTCGGACGTCAACGGCCCCGAGGAGCACCTGGCGCGCAGCAAGGAGCTGCTGAACCAGCTGCTGCCCTGGGAGGGCGAGCGCACCAAGAACGCTCAGCTCACCGACCCCAATGGAATCCTCGTCGGTCGCTTCGCACCGACGGTGCGCAAGCCGGTGATGACGCTTCCCTCCGGGCGCGTCGTCTGGGGAATGGCCGACACGGTGGTGCTCAACGATCCGATCACCGGCCAGGGCTCCAACAACGCGGCCAAGTGCGCCCACGTCTACCTCAAGGCGATCCTCGAGCACGGCGACGGTCCGTTCGAGCGCGACTGGATGGAGGCGACGTTCGAGCGCTATTGGGATTACGCGCAGTACGTGACGCAGTGGACCAACATGCTGCTGGGCCCGCCGCCCGAGCACATCGTCAACCTGCTCGGCGCGGCCGGGCAGATCCCGTCGCTGGCGCGCCGCATCGCCAACGGGTTCAACAATCCGCCGGACTTCTTCCCGTGGTGGACGGATCCGGAGCAGACCAACCAGCTGATCGCACGCGAGGCGGAGGGCGCCGCGGCCTGATCGCCATCGTGCAGCGTCGGGGCGCCGTCAGCGCGCTCCGCGAACGCAAGCTCAGCGGCCGCGGTCGCACGCCCGGGGAAGATCCCGGGGGTGCGCGCGGCCGCTCGTGCGCTTCTTGACATCAACAATGGATATCTGATCAAATCGCAACTCATGCCCGTTCCCTTTCGCATTGGCGTAATGCAACTCACGATGGAGCCCGTGGACGAGATCCTCGACCACGCGCGCCAGCTCGACGCTCAGGGCTTCGACACGATCTGGCTGGCCGAGGCCTATCCCTGGTGGCGCAAGCATCAGATGGAGGCGCGCTCCTCGACCGCGCTGTCGCCGCTGATCGCGCGCGAGACCAAGCAGCTCACGGTCGGCTGGGGGATCATCTCCCCCTACACCCGCCATCCGATCCAGGTCGCGATGGAGGCGCGCGTCACCCAGGAGGCAGCGGGCGGCGACGGGCGCTTTCGGCTCGGCTACGGCGCGTCGAAGATCTTCATGAAGGAGATCGGCGCCGAGGACTCCAGTGTCCCCAAGCCGGTGCCGGCGATCCGCGACAGCGTCAACATCGTGCGCGGCGTGCTGAGCGGGCAGGAGTTCTCATATCAGGGCAAGGCGTTCGGCGCCCACGTGCCGGCGCTGGCCGCTGAGGCGGAGGCGCCGCGGGCGCCGGTGCCGATCTACATTGCGGGCACCGGGCCGCTGATGCAGAAGCTCGCCGGGGAGATCGGCGACGGGCTGCTGACCGCGTCGATCACCACGCCCGACTTCGTGCGCTATTCGCGCGAGAACATGGCTGCGGGCGCGGCACGCAGCGGACGTGACGTCGGCGAGATCGATCTCGGCGCCACGATCGTCGCCTCGATCGACCGCGATCGTGATCGCGGTCGCGAGGGGGCACGCGAGATCGCCGGCATGTACCTGGCCAACAAGGTGCAGAACATCCAGGGCTCGGCGGACGTGCTGCTCGAGAAGGCCAACCTGGATCCGGAGGAGATCAGGCCGATCGCCGAGGCGATGGAGCGCGGCGGGCGTCGGGCCGCGGCCGCCGCGGTGACCGACGAGATCCTCGACAAGTGCAAGCCGATCGCTGGTACGCCGAGCGACTGCATCGCGGCGATCGAGGAGTATCGCGACGCCGGCTGCACTCACATCATGCTCGAGCTCTGGGGTGAGGATCGCGACGAGCAGATCCGCCTCTTCGGCGAGCAGGTCCTGCCACAGGTACGGGGCTGAGGGGCCGCGCGGTTTCCCGGGCGGCGCCGCGCACGCGCGGCGCCGCCCCGGGGGGTTGCGCTGTGCGTCGGCTCGTGGCGAGACCCCCGCTGGCCCGCACGTGTGCAATGCTCCCTCGCCGGAGGGACAGTCAAACGTGATCAGGTCGAGGGATTGTGAGTGCGCCCGCGCTCACCAGAATCGCCGGTGCTGCGCTTCGACGTTGGCTTGGGGTGCGCGCGGCGCCGCGGCATCCGCGCGTGATGCTGGGCGCTTCCTCATCCTCCAGGACTGGGGCACCGAACGGACATGACGGTTGCACATCGCTTCGGACGCTACGGCGGCCAATACGTGCCGGAGACGCTGATGCCCGCGCTCGCCGAGGTCGAGCAGGCCTGGGAGCGGGAGTGGGCCGACGAGGGCTTTCGCAACGAGCTCGGCGAGTTGCTGCGCGACTACGCCGGTAGACCGACACCGCTCTACCGCGCCCGCAACCTGAGCGCCAATCTCGGGCGCGAGGTCTGGTTCAAGCGCGAGGATCTGATGCACACGGGCTCGCACAAGCTCAACAACGCATTAGGCCAGGCTCTGCTGGCCAAGCGGATGGGCAAGCGGCGCATCATCGCCGAGACGGGCGCCGGCCAGCACGGCGTCGCAAGCGCCACCGCCTGCGCTCTGCTCGGCCTGGAGTGCGTCGTCTACATGGGTCTCGAGGACACTCGGCGCCAGCGCCCCAACGTCGAGCGGATGGAGCTGCTCGGCGCCCAGGTGGTGCCGGTCGAGGCCGGCGCCATGACGCTCAAGGAGGCGGTCAGCGCGGCGATCCGCGACTGGGTCACGAACGTCGCCACGACGCACTACATCCTCGGCTCGGTCGTCGGGCCCGCGCCCTACCCGGTGATCGTGCGTGAGCTGCAACGGCGCATCGGCGAGGAGGCACGCGCGCAGATCCTCGAGCGCACCGGACGACTGCCCGGCCGGGTGGTCGCGTGCGTCGGCGGCGGCTCCAACGCGATCGGCATGTTCGCGCCGTTCATCGATGACGAGCAGGTCGAGCTGATTGGTGTCGAGGCGGCTGGCGAGGGGATCGAGACGGGACGCCACGGCGCACCGCTGACCGCAGGTGGGCGGGCGGGCGTGCTGCATGGCGCGTTGTCAGCGGTGATGCAGGACGAGGAGGGACAGATCGGCGAGGCCCACTCGATCTCGGCGGGGCTCGACTACCCGGGCACCGGCCCCGAGCATGCCTGGCTGCGCGACAGCGGCCGCGCGCGCTACGTCGCCGTCACCGACGACCAGGCCCTCGCTGCCTTCCGGGAGCTCGCCGCCGTCGAGGGCATCATCCCGGCGCTCGAGTCCTCGCACGCGATCGCCTGGCTGCTGGACCAGCCCGACGGCGAGCTCGACCTCGTCTGTCTCAGCGGCCGCGGCGACAAGGATCTCGCCGAGGTCATCGCCAGGGGGTGACGGGCGAGCAGCGCATCGCCGGGGCATTCGCCGCGGCGCGCGCGGCTGGCCGGAGCGGCGTGCTCATCGCCCAGCTGGTGGGCGGCTATCCGACGCCCCACGGGTGGCGGCGGATCGGCGCGGCATGCCTCGCGCAGGGCGCCGACATCCTGAACATCACCGTGCCGCACGGCACCACGCTGGTCGAGCTGCCGGCAATCACCGTTGCCAACCGCACCGCGCTCGCCGCCGGAGCGAGCTTCGGGCGGGTGCTCGAGCTCGCCGGCACGCTTGCCGCCGAGGCGCCGGTCGTGCTGACCCTGCATGTCAATGCGCTGCTGACGCGCGGCCTTGAGCGGCTGGTCGACGAGCTCGCCGAGCATGGCGTCTGCGGCCTGCTCGTACGCCAGCTTCCGCTCGGCGAGAGCGAGGCGCTGCTGGAGGCCAGCGATCGCGTGGGTCTGGCGTTGATCCGGCTGGTCGTGCCGGCGAGCTCGGACGCACGGCTCGCTCGGCTGGCGGCCTGTGCTCGCGGCTACCTGTACGCGGTGGCCGAGACCAGGGATGACGGCCGGGGCCAGCCCAGCGCGGTGCCGGAGGGCTTCGCGGAGGTCGTCGCCCGCGCTCGCGCGCATGCGCAGGCGCCGGTCGTGCTGGGTGGCTGCATCGCGACCGCCGATCAAGTCGCCGCTGCGATCGCCGCCGGCGCCGACGGCGTGGTCGTCGGGTCGCGGCTGACGCGGGCGATCTCGAGCGCACGAGACCCCAGCGCTGCCGTGGCGCACGCGGTTGGGGAGCTGGCTGGGGCGCTGCATCAGCGCATCCCGGTCGGCCCGGCGGAGTGAGGCTCAGCCCAGCGCGTCGAGATCGGTTGCGCGGATCTCGCCGACGATGCGGTCGCCGCCCTGCAGCGGAGTGGAGCCGAGCTGGTCGAGCACCGCTGCTCGCACGCCGAGCTTGCGCAGCAGCGCCACGATCACCGGCAGTGCCGCGCGCAGTGCGCCGTCCTCGATCTTGACCGCCGCCGCGCGACCGTCCGGCAGCGCGACGGCGAAGACGCCCTCGGTGCCATCCTTGGCCAGCAGGCCCGGCACGCCCATCATCAGCAGCGAGTCGGGGCGACGTGACCCCCCCGCGAAGCGCGGGTGGCGTCGCATCGCATCGGCGACGCGACGTTCGACGCTGCCCGGCGCCGCGACCACATGGGCGCGGAACGCGCGCGCCAGCCCCAGCAGGCTGACGGCAAACAGTGCCACGCCGCAGCCATCGATGCCGGTCGTCGCGATCGGCTCCTGGGCGAGATCGGTGAGCGTCTGCGCGATCGTGACCTGGAGCGGATGGGCCGGGTCGGGATAGCTCTCCGTCGGCCAGCCGCGCGCCACGCAGGTGGCGAGCATCGCCGCATGCTGTCCCGAGCAGTTCATGACCAGCCGCGAAGGCTCGCCACCGGCACGTACGTAGGCGCGGCGCTCCTCGTCGTCGAGCGGCAGATCGGGCGGCGTTTGCAGGGCAGACTCGTCGAGGCCGGCGCCGGCGAGGATCCGCCGTACGGCGTTGATGTGGAAGCTCTGCCCGGCGTGGCTGCCGGCCGCGACGGCCAGCGCGACGCTGTCGAGCTCGAGCCCGGCGCGCAGCATCGCGGTCGCCTGGGGGACCTTGCCGGCCGAGCGCGGGAAGATCGGATGATCGACCGCGCCGGCCGCGAAGGCGACCGCGCCGTCGGCGTCGAGCGCCACGCCGCAGCCGCGGTGGCGGCTTTCGACGAACCCCGAGCGCACCACCTCGACGAGCACCGGTGCCGGGGCGGGTCGCACCAGCGGCATTCGACTGGCCGTCGGCAGCCGGGTGATCTGGGCGCCGGAGCGCTCGACGCTCGGCGCAGGCGCCTCCTGCGGCGCTCCGGCTGGGCTGGCCATCTTCCTTAGACCACCGCTCCGGCGCGCTGCAGGCGCGGCACGACCTCGTGCATGAACGCCTCCATGTTGGCCATCACGCGGACATTGTCGTGGTTGAAGAAGTCGAACCAGAGCATCAGGCGATCGTCGGGGTGGAAGCGCTCGATGATCTGCGCGGTCACGTCATCGGCGTTGCCGACGAGGGCGTTGTCGGTTGCGTTGGCGACCTTCGATGGGTCCAGTGTGCCCTCGAGCGCCGTCCAGTAGGCGCGCAGGGCGGCCTCGGCCTCCTCGCGCGCGGCTCGTCGCTGGCGCTCGGCCGACAGGGCCGGCTGGGCGTTGATGAACACGAACACCGTGCGTGGCATGTAGCGCCGCTGCCAGCTGCCGCCATCGGGATGGTACGCCAGCGCCATCCGCCGGTGCGTGTCCTCGATGATCTCGGGCTTGATGATGCTCAGGTTGAAGACCTGCACGGGGCAGATTCGGTTGACGTATTCCTGCAGCGCCGGATCGTGCGAGCCGATTACCGGCTGCACGAGCTCACGACGCCACTCGCTCGGGATGATCTTGGTCGGCTCGAAGGACCAACGCCGCGGCAGCGGGATCGCATCGCCCGTGACACCGGCCAGCTCGCGCAGCTCGTCCCAACCCTCATCGGAGCGGAAGTCGGCTCGCGTCAACGCGTACTCGGGCAGATCGTCGCTGCTGAGCGTCTCGCCCCGCAGCAGTCGCAGGAAGATCTCGGCCGCCTCCCACAGCACCTTGCCCTTCACCTGCGTCCATGCCGCCTGCTCCCAGGGCGTGCGCGCATCGACGCCGGTAATGCGGTTCATGAAGTCGAAGCGCCCGGCGCTGAAGCCGACGTTCAGCGGCCGCCGCTCGGCGGGATCGAGGCCATGCAGCGTCGCGAACGTGGCGATGCGCTCGGCCGCCGCCAGCGGGCCGCCGTTGCAGATGACGTTCATGACCGCTGAGCCGACGGCAATGCGCCTGGTGCGTGCGAAGACGGCCTGGGCGAGCTGGCAGATGTCGGTGTTCAAGCCGACCTCGCCCTGCCAGTGCGGGATCACCGGTCGGCGATGGCTCTTCTGCGCCTGGCTGCTGTAGTGGCTCTCCGCGACCCAGGCCGTCCCGTAGCCAAGCTCGTCCGCGAGCTCGACCTGGTCGAAGAAGTTGTGGAACATCGTGGGCTCGTCGGGCAGGTAGCCGTCGACGGGCGTCTGGGAGATGCTGAAGAAGACATCGAACTCCATCGCCCGGCGGCGTCAGGAGACGAGCTGGCCACCGCTGCGCAGCGAGAGCTCGTTGCGCGCGTCCCAGAGATGGGGGAAGAAGCGGCCGCGTGCGCGCTGCTCCAGGTAGGACACCGCGGCGGTGCCGCCGGTGCCGACCGCGCGCGGCCCGACCGAGCGAGTGACGAGCGTGATGTGATCGCTGCGCCAACGAATCCAGAGCGCCTCGTAGTCCATCAGCAGCTCGGTCAGTAGGCACAGCTGCGGACCGATCTCCGGCTCGACATAGAGATCAGCCCAGTCGGTGATGCCGTGGCGCGCGCCCGCCTCCTGGTGTGCCTGGGCGAGCGAGCGCTGCGCCAGCCGAGCTGAGATCGCGGCGGCGGTTGGGCTCTGCGGACCCCGCTCGGCAGCGGCGAGCGTCGCGGGATCGCGCATGCCCGACAGGACCTCGATCTCGCGAAACTGGATCGATTGCATGCCGCTGGCCGTGCCGAGATAGCCGCGGAACTCGTGGAAGCTCCAGGGTGGCATGTCCTGCAGGCTGGCCGTCTGGGCGATGCAGATCTCGACGGCGTGGTTGACGCGACGGAGGATCGTCATAGCGGCGACGAAGTCGTCGGCGTCGATCGCCTGGACCAGCCGCGTCACGTCGTGCAGCAGCAGCTTGAACCACAGCTCCATGCCCTGGTGGACGACGATGAAGTGCAGCTCCTCCGGGTGGACGGGCGTGCTCAGCGGCTCTTGCAGGGTCAGCAGCTCGGGCAGCTTGAGGTAGCTGACGTAGTTCGGGGTCTGCGGTGGATCGGCCTGGCGCTGCTCGCCGGGGCGCGGCTCCCCGGCCGCGTCGTCCTGCTCGCCAGGGCGAGGCTGCTGGCCGGTGACGCCCGCGCTGGTGCTCCGCTCGGTTGCGGCCGGTGTCCTGCTCATCGGCGCGCTCCGCTGTGACCAACCGCCCAACTCGGCCAGGGGCAGGACGGCCGGCGCGATTCTCCAGCGGCCGCTCGCAGGGCGAGCGCGGAGCGGGTCGCAACGCCGGGCGGGCCCGACGCTGGCGCTGGCATGACGCGCACGAGCGTGCGCGTTGCTCGTGCGGCGTCGGCCAATCGCCGCGCTCCTGTTCGCACCTGATTTGAACAACCCCTTCGCGCCATCGTCGCCCCCCGTTGACGATCGCCGTCCTGCCCTGACCGATCGCGCCCGTGCCCGCACGCCCCAATCGCCATCGCGGTGCGATGGCGATTCCCCCGTCATCGAGCTGACGCGCCCCGGGTCAGACCCGGCCGCGTGCCCGAAGATCGGCGACTCGGCGAGCCGACCCGAGCGTTTCCGAGAGGAAATCCCGCCTCCGATGGACGTCCAAGCCCTCGAAGGGATGGAGGTTGTGACGCCCTCCTTCGAGGGCGTCACGGTCCAGCCTCCAGCGTGCGTCGCAACCGTGTCCCGGCACGCTCGACCAGCGCAGAGGCGGCTGGCGGGGGGCTCGGGTAGATCTGCGCGACGCGCACCTCGCCGTAGCTCGCGGCGGCGCGCCGCGCCGCGTCGATCGCCTGTTCGACCGAGCCAAGCTCGCCGCGCACGCCGGCAACCAGCAGCCCGCCGCTGATCCGCTCGATCAGCACGCACTCGACGTCGGCGGCCTTGCACATCGCCTCGATGCAGGCGGCGAGCTGAACGAGCCCGTGCGTCTCGATCATCCCGAGCGCGCCGTCGTCGGGCATCTAGCCGACCACCACGTCGGGGGCGCGGGCGAGCGCGCGAACCGCGGGACAGGGGTTGGCGAAGACGACGGAGCGCACCTCCACCGCGTACAGTGAGCGGACGGTCTCCTCGCCGACCTCCATCGCCTCGAGCACGCTGTCGAGCTCGCCCAGGATCGACACGGCGATCAACGCGCCGCCAAGCTTTACGGTGCCGCCGAGCTCGACGCGCGCCACCTTGATCATCGCGTCGATGGCGTCGAAGATCGGGACGTACCCCTGTGCCTCGAGGAAGCCGACGGCCACCCGCTGGCCGCTGGGCGTCGCTCCCACCAATTTCACACTCTCCGTGCGCCGCGCGGTAGAGTACCCGAGACTTGATCAAATATTGACATGCAGGGAAAACTACCATGCTCGGTAGGGCCGGACTACCATGTCGGGCTACCATGTGGTTGGCACCCGGCGCTGCGCGCCGTGGGCGTCCCATTGGGAGGTGTGCGTTTCCGCGGTCTACAGCAGTGCCGGACAGATCCCCCAGTGGCGCCGTGAAGGAGAGAGCATGAGCACGTTGCCATTCAGGTTCAAATCGCCCCGGTTGTCGGGCGGTCGCAGGCACAACAGTTGTGGGGCAGGCGTATGGCGGTAGCGGATCAGGTCGCAGACGAGCTGTTCGGCTTCGTCGGTCGCGTTGCGCGCGGCACCTCGGTCGAGGAGCTCCAGAGCCGCTATCTGGACGGAGTCGGGAAGTTCGTGCGCAGCTCGGCAGCCGGGCTGTACGTGCTGAACCCGTTCACGCGCGGCGCCGAGAGCATCGCGGCGCGTGGGGTCAGCGACTTCTTCCTGTCACGCTATGAGGAGTTCGGTCGCCGTGAGGACCCGGTGCTCGAGCGTGCGATCGCCTGCGGGCGCTCGGTTGACAGCGGCCAGCTGATGCCGATCGAGGCGTGGGTCCGTCTGCCCGTGTACGGGCAGGTGTTCGGGTTGCATCGCATGACGCACCTGCTCGAGACGCCGCTGATCGTCGACGACACGATCCAGGGCACGCTGAACTTCGGCCGCACCGCCGCCGAGGGGCCGTTCACCGCGCAGGAGCGCGCGATGGCCGACACGATGGCTCGCCTGCTGTCGGTGACGCTGGCGTCGGTGCGGGCGCGCACGACGCTGCAGCGCGAGCGCGACCAGATGCTGGCGGCGCTCGAGCTGTGCAGCGACGCGATCGTGGTCACGGACCTGCGCACAGCGACGCGCCGGCTCAACAGCGCCGCGCGCAAGCTGCTCGCGCGCCTGCGCGAGGGCGACATGGGACTGGACGACCTGCTCGTGCAGCCGGTCCGCGTCGGCGAGGCCGTGCGTCACGAGACCGTGGTGGTACAGGCCGACGGCAGCAGCGCGCTGCTCTGCGCGCGTTCGATGAAGGCCGGCGAGGATCGCTCGGTGGTCGTCACGTTCCTCGAGCTGATCGCCGCCAGCGAGCAGCGCGTCAGCGCGATCGCCGATCGCGGCCTGACGCGACGCGAGCAGCAGGTCGCCGAGCTGGCGGCCAACGGGCTGCGCGACGGGGAGATCGCCCAGCAGCTGTTCCTCAGCCCCTACACGGTCAAGCAGTATCTGAAGGGGGTCTACTCCAAGCTCGGCGTGCGCTCGCGAGTCGATCTCGCACGCATGGCCGTGCAGGCTGCGCCGGGACGCGGGAATGGCGACGGCCGTCAGCGGCAGATCCCCTCAGCGGAGGGAATGACGAGATCCGCTCCTTCGAGGGCTTGGACGCCCGTGGGCGAGCGGATTTGCTTGGAGGCGCCGGTCGAGGAGGCATCGGGCGCTGGTCGACGAGGAGAGGCCGCAAGCAATTAGCCAGTGACGGCGCGCCGGGCCTGACGCTGATCGGCGCGTACGGTCGAACAGAAGGGGTCAGATGACCGGGGGCGGGGGCTGGATCGAATGGCTGGCGGACAGCCACGGTGACGTGGCTGTTTGTGGTGGCAAGGGCGCCGGGCTGGTACGGCTCGCCCGTGCCGGCCTGCCCGTCCCCGACGCCTTCTTCGTGACCACCGACGCCTTCGTGGAGGCACTCGGAGACGTCGCCGGCGAAACCGCGGAGCTGCTCGGTGAGCTGCCTGCCGCGCCACCGCTCGAGCTGCTCGAGACCGCCTGCGCGCAGGCGCGCGAGCGGGTCCTGGCCGCCAGCGCCGGTCACCCGGTGCTCGCCGCGGTCGCCGCCGCCTACGAGCGCCTGGCGGGCAGCGACGCGCCCGTTGCGGTGCGCTCCAGCTCGGCCGCCGAGGATGCGCACGACGCCAGCTATGCCGGCGAGCACGACTCCTATCTCTGGGTGCGCGGCGCCGAGCAGGTGGCCGCCGCGGTGGCGCGCTGCTGGGCGAGCCTCTACACCGCGCGGGCGGCGGGCTATCGCAGCCGGATGCACGCCGAGCGTCGGCCGGCGATGGCGACCGTCGTCCAGCGGATGGTCGAGCCGCGCGCGGCGGGCGTCTTCATGACGCTCAACCCGACCAACGGCGATCGTTCGAGCGTCGTGATCGAGAGTGTCTGGGGAGCGGGCGAGCCGCTCGTCAGCGGGGCCGTCGACCCCGACCGCTTCGTGCTCGACAAGGTCACCGGCGACGTGCGCCGGCGCGAGCTGGCCCGCAAGGGCACCCAGATGGTGGCCGGACCGGACGGGCCGGCGGTCGTTCCGGTCGCGGATGAGCTGCGCGAGGCGGCGTCGCTGGACCGCGAGCAGCTCGCCGAGCTGCTGGCCGCCGCGCGTGGCGTGGAGCGCCTGCTCGGCGGCCCCGCCGATGGCGAGTTCGCGGTCGACCAGGGCGTCTGGATCCTGCAGGCGCGACCGGAGACCGTCTGGAGCACGCGCCCGCGTTCGCGGCCCGCGAGCGGACAGGGGGCGCTGCAGGCCGTGGTGTCGACGCTGACCTCGAGGAGCGCCCATGTCGCGTGCTGACAGCTCCGGGGAGCGCTTCCCGAGCCCCTTCGACGTGCCCACGCCGCCCGGCGCCGACGGCTGGACCGACCTCTATGACTGGTATCACCTGTTCGGCGAGGACCGTCGCGCGCAGGACGAGCAGCGCTTCTGGTTCCAGGACCGGCTGCATCACCCCGAGGTGCTGCATCCCTACGACGAGATCCAGAGCGAGTGCTGGTGGCAGGCGCTGGGCGCCTTCAACACACGCATCTTCTCGATGCCGCCGGCGTTCGGCGTCGACCAGCGCGTACTCAACGGCTACCTCTACGTGACGCCGGTGCCGGCTCCGCCCGAGCAGCTCGAGCAGCGCGCGCAGGAGTTCGGCCGCCGCGCCGGGCACTACTACGAGAACTGGGACGCGCTCTACGAGGAGTGGAAGGCGAAGGTCGTCGAGTGCTTGGACCGGATCAAGGCGATTCGCTTCGCGGCGCTGCCCGAGCTCGAGCCCGAGCAGACGGTCTTCGAGCACGTCGGCCACTCCAGCGGCTATCGCATGATCCGCGACTTCCAGGAGCTCGTGCTGACGATGTACGAGACCTACCAGTACCACTTCGAGCTGCTGAACATCGGCTACGCCGCGTACCTGACGTTCTTCGGCTTCTGCAAGCAGGCCTTCCCGGACATCCCCGACCAGGCGATCTCGCGGATGGTCGCCGGCCTGAATGTCGATCTCTACCGGCCCGACGACGAGCTCAAGCGGCTGGCCCACGAGGCCGAGCGGCGCGGCCTGGGGGACACGGTGCTCGAGAGCGCCAGCGCCGACGAGCTCTTCGAGCGCCTCGGCAGCGACGGCGACGCGGGTCGCGGCTGGCTCGAGGACTGGCAGGCGACGTCGGATCCCTGGTTCTTGATCAGCACGGATCCTGGCCATCCGGGCGGCTATCACGGCTATCCGACCTGGCGCGACGAGCCGGCGATCCCCCTGGCGACCGTGCGCGAGTACATCCGGCGGCTGCGTGCCGGCGAGGTGCTCGAGCGTCCAACCGAGCGCGTTCTGGCCGAGCGCGAGCGGATCACCGCCGAGTACCGCGAGCTGTTGGCCGAGGAGCAGCAGGGAAGCTTCGACGAGCTGCTGGCGCTCGCGCGCACGGTCTTCGTCTACATCGAGGAGCACGTGCTCTACATCGAGCATTGGATGTGGGGGACGTTCTGGTCCAAGTCGCGCGAGCTGGCCCGCGCGTTCGTCGAGATGGGCTACTTCGAGGATGCGGAGGACATGTTCTTCCTGCGCCGCACCGAGGTCGCCGAGGCGCTCTATGACCTCGTCGTCGGCTGGTCGGTCGGCACGCAGGCGCGCGGGATGGGCTATTGGGGGCCGATCATCGAACGGCGCCGGCGCATCTACCGGGCGTTGCGCGAGCAGCCCTCGCTGCCCGCGTTGGGTCCGCCGCCCAGCGAGATCAACGAGCCCTTCACCGTGATGCTGTGGGGGATCACGACCGACACGGTCGGCGAGTGGCTGGCCCAGCGCGCCCAGCCGAGCGATGGCGGCCCGGCGGTGCTGCGCGGTCTCGCCGCCTCACCGGGCGTGGTCGAGGGCCCCGCGCGCGTGATCCGCGACGTCAGCGAGCTGGACTCGGTCCGCGAGGGCGAGGTGCTGGTCTGCCCCGCCACCTCGCCGTCGTGGTCGACGGTCTTTGGACGTGTCGCCGCGACCGTGTCGGATGTCGGCGGCATCATGAGCCATACGGCGATCGTCTGTCGGGAGTATGGGCTGCCGGCGGTCGTCGGCACGGGCAACGCCGTCGCGACGATTCGCGACGGCCAACGCGTACGCGTCGACGGTGACAGCGGTCTGGTCTCGGTGCTCGAGTGAGTGCGCCGGCTGCACGGCGTGCCGGCTCCCCGAGACGGCCGCCGTCTCCGTCCGCATGCCCGATCCGCGCGACTGGGAGGTTCGCCGGCGCCGGGGGATCTGGCGTACCGCCGCACGGCGCAATGGCGGCGTCACCGCCGTGCTGCTCGACATCGGCGGGGTCGTCATCCCGACGCTGTTCGAGTCGGTCGACCTGCCGGGCTTTCCACGCGGGCCGCTGGACGACGAGCCCGACTATGCCCGCGTGGAGCGCGGCGAGACGTCCGA
Organism: uncultured Solirubrobacterales bacterium; assembly: GCA_963795555.1. Lineage (GTDB taxonomy): Bacteria > Actinomycetota > Thermoleophilia > Solirubrobacterales > Solirubrobacteraceae > CAWCHZ01. Next base: position 1,288,222 of record CAWCHZ010000002.1, on the reverse strand, counting down.
GCGCGCCTACTGGGAGGCGCTCGACGCCCGCGAGCCGGACATCGACGTCGGCAGCCTCTGGCGCTGCTGCTCGTATGTGCGCGGGGAGATGCTCAGCGTGATCGCCGCCCTGCTCTCGCGGCTGCGCGTGGTCGCTTTCACCAACGACATGGGCCATTGGTTCGGCGATCGCTGGCGCGAGCGCTTTCCCGAGCTCGACGCCTTCGACGAGGTGATCGAGGCCTCGACGTTGGGCGCGCTCAAGCCCAAGCCCGAGGCCTATCTGCGCGCCGCCGACCATCTGGGGGAGCAGCCGGCGCGCTGTCTGCTGGTCGACGACCAGCAGGTCAACCTCGACGGTGCCGCGGCTGTCGGCATGCACACGCAGCTGTTCGACGTACGGCGCCCGCAGGAATCCGCCGCCGCGCTGCTGTCGCGGCTGGCAGTGCCGCGCGAGGAGCGCTCGCGCGTCTTCACCTTGGGGGCGCTGTGAGCGCCGAGCAGCCGACGAGCGCCGAGCAGCCGGTCAGCCTCGAGCGGCCGATGAGCGCCGAGCAGCCGGTCAGCCTCGAGCGGCCGATGAGCGCCGAGCAGCCGGTCAGCCTCGAGCGGTTCCTCACGCGGCGCGAGGATCGCCTGGTCGCGTTCCGCCACCGCGATCGGCAGATGTCCGCGCCCGAGTTCGCCGCGCTCGTCGAGGAGCTGCGCGCCGCCTACGCCGAGCTGGGGCTGCGGCCGGGCGATCGCGTGCTGATCGCCATGACCAAGTCGATCCCGGCGATCGCCGGGATCTACGCCGCGCTGGCGACCGGGGTGGTGTTCGTGCCGCTCGATCCCGACTCGCCGCTGCCGCGCCTGCGCCACATCGTCGCCGACGCCGATCCCGGGCTCGTGCTCGTCGACGCGGCGATGCACGAGCGCGCCGGCGAGCTGCTGGCGGGGCGAACGCTTGCCGCCTTCGAGGATCTCGGCGCCGACGTGCACCGGCTCGCCGCTTCGAGCGGGCAAGGCGCTCCCTCGAGCGCACAAAACGCCGCGTCGAGCGCGTATGGCGTGCCGCCCGAGGAGATCTTCCGCGACCGCCGCAACAGCTCGGAGACCGCCTACACGATGTACACCTCGGGCAGCACCGGCACACCGAAGGGGGTCTGCGTGCCGCGCTCCGCGCTGGCCAGCTTCCTCGCGGCCGCCGTGCAGCGCGCCGGCTACAGCGCCGAGACGGTCTTCCTCAACTTCTTCCCGTTGCACTTCGACCCGGTGCTGATGGAGATCCTCGTGCCCTGGGCGCTCGGCGGCCAGGTCGTGGTGATGGATCGCATGCGGATGGTCAACGACGTCGTCGAGCAGCTGCACGAGGCGCAGGTCACGGACCTGTCCTGCCCGCCCAACCTCATCTCGCTGCTCGTCGGGCGCTTCTCGAGCTACCCGCGCCGGCCGTCGAGCACGCTGCGCTCGATCTGGTTCGGCGGCGAGAGCCCCAACGTCGAGCACGTCCGCCGCTTTCAGGAGATCAGCCCGCAGGTCCAGCTGTTCAACGGCTACGGACCGACCGAGACGGTGATCGCCTGCAGCCTCTACGACGTCCCCGACCTGCGTGAGCAGGGCGATGACTGGGAGATGTCGATCGGCACGCCATTTCGCCGCGTGCACTTCGAGCTCATCGACGACGATGATCGCGAGATCGTCGAGGACGACGTCACTGGTGAGCTGCTGGTTGGGGGCGCCCAGCTGATGAGCGGCTATCGCGGCCTCGATCCCGATGACCTCGAGGCCAACGGCTTCGTCGAGCGCCCCAGCGGTCGCCACTATCGCACCGGCGATCTCGTCTTTCGGCGCGACGGTCGCTACTTCTTCGTCGGCCGCCGCGGCGGCCTGGTCAAGCTGCGCGGCTACCGCATCCATCCCGCCGAGGTCGAGCGTGCGCTGACCGATGTGGCGGGGGTCAGCGCGGCGGTGGTCCTGCTCGACGCCCGGCTCGACGGCCTGCGGGCGATCGTCGAGGGGCACGGCGTCGACCAGGCGCTGCTGCTGCGCGAGCTGGAGGCCAGCCTGCCGTCCTACATGGTCCCCGAGCGGATCGACGTGCTCGGCGAGCTGCCGCGGCTGTCGAGCGGCAAGCTCGACCTGCAGCGGATCAGGTCCGAGCTGGTCGGGGTGCAGGCGTGAGCCTGGCGCACGACAGGGCAACCGCCACCACCCGGCTGGTGCGGGGCGAGAACGCCCGTGACGGCGAGCTGCTCGAGCACGTCGAGGCGCGGCTGACGGGCTGGCGCGCGCAGGGCGCCATCCCCAGGGCCGACTGGCGCGAGCTGGCGGCGCTGGGCATCGTCGGCCGCGAGACGTTCACGGAGGTCTCCGAGGTCATCACCGAGCTGATGCGCAGCGGCGATGTCGGGCTCGTCGGCGCCTACACGATCAATGAGATCTGCCACCAGCTGCTGATCCTCACCAACAGCGAGGCGCTGCGCGCCCCCGTCGTGGCCGGCGAGGTGCGCCTCGCGCTTTGCCTCACCGAGCGCGAGGCGGGCTCCAACATGGCGGCGATCGCCACTCGCGCCGAGCCGCGCGGGGACGGCGAGGTGCTGATCGGTGAGAAGGTCTACATCTCCAACTCCACCGTCGCCGACTGGTTCCTGGTCGCGGCGCGTTCGAGCGCCGGAGCGCAGGCGCTGCCCACGTTCACCCTCTATCGCGTGCCCGCCGACCGCGTCGAGGTCCAGGACATGCACGGCCTGGGCGCGCGTCTGATGCGCGTCGGCGTGGTCACGCTCGACCAGGCGCCGGTGGATCAGCAGGACGTGCTCGGGCGGCGGGGACGCGGCTTTCGCTACATGAGCTCGGTCCTGCTGTTCGAGCGCGCGACGATCCTCTGCATGTGCGTGCGAATCGCCGCGCACGTGCTCGACGTGCTGGCCGACTGGCTCAAGACGCGCTCGGTGTTCGGGCTGACACTGGCCGAGCACGAATATCACCGGCTGCGCTTCGCGCGCTGGTGGGCGCGGCTGCGCGTGCTGGAGGTCGCCTACGAGGACCTGCTGCGCGTCTTCGACGATGGCGGCGTCAGCGAGGCGGACGTCTTCGCGCTGAAGATCGAGGCCTCCGAGCTGGTGCAGGACCTCGCGGTCGAGGCTCAGCATCTGCTCGGTGCGCGCAGCTGGGTCGAGGGTGGCCCGCTGGCGACGCTGTACGAGGACATCCGCTGGCTGTCGCTGGGCGGCGGAGCGACCGAGGCGCTGTTGATGACGATTGCCGATCAGCGCCTGAGCTGACGACGACAGAGGAAGCAGATTGCAACTGGGACATGTGACTATGACGATCGTCGCGCCGACCAAGCACAGCTCGCTGCTCGGCGCGAAGCTGCTCGTCGTCGACGTGCGCGATGGCGAACAGCGCCGGGCGGTGCTGGCGGTCGACACGGTTGGCGCGGGAGTCGGCGATCAGGTGATCGTCGCGATCGGCAGCCACGCCGTCGGTGTGGCGGCGCCGCGGGCCGCGACCGACGCGGTCATCGTCGGGATCGTCGAGCCACCGGTGACGTTGACGCAGGACGCGGAAGACGTCACGCAGTCCAGGCAGGAGGTGACGCGCACGCGCCGCGTGCCGCGCAGGAGAACAACCCCAGAAAGGAAGGCAGATGGATAACGCCCTTGGCATCCTCGAGACCAAAGGCCTGACCGCCGCGATCGCAGGTACCGACGCGATGGTCAAGGCCGCTGAGGTCGAGGTACTGAAGATGCAGGAGATCGGCTCCGCCTATGTCACCGTGCTGATCCGCGGTGATGTCGCGTCCGTCAAGGCCGCAATCGACGCGGGCGCCGAGGCGGCCGATCGTCACGGTGAGGTGATCAGCGTCAATGTGATCGCGAGCCCGCACAGCGGAACCTCGTCCGTGCTTGGGCTCGGACGCGGTGGCACGAGCTGAGACCGGCGCGGACGACGGCATCGACATGCGAAACGAGGCGACTGGATCGAGCGTCGCGATTCCGCGACACTGGTACAACGTCCTCGCCGACTTTCCGGAGCTCTACGAGCCCTACATCGACCCGACGACGGGCACGGAGATCGGCGCCGACACGCTGAGCGAGATCTTCGCGCCCGAGCTCGTCGAGCAGGAGCTCGACCGGACGACGAGGCAGATACCGATCCCCGAGGAGGTGCTGACCCGCTACGCGAAGTGGCGGCCGACGCCGCTCGTGCGCGCGACGGCGTTCGAGCAGGCGCTGGGCACCCGCTGGCGGATCTACTACAAATACGAAGGCGGATCGCCGATCGGCAGCCACAAGGCCAACTCCGGCGTCGTGCAGGCCTACTTCTCCAAGCGCGGCGGCATCGAGCGGGTCTTCGCCGAGACGGGTGCCGGCCAATGGGGCAGCGCGATCAGCATGGGCTCGGCGTTCTTCGGGCTCGACTGCGAGGTCTTCATGGTCGGCAACAGCTACGACAGCAAGCCGGCCCGGCGCGTGCTGATGGAGACCTTCGGCGCGACAGTGCACCGCAACCCCAGCGAGCTCACCGAGGTGGGCCGCGCGATCAGGCGCGAACAGGGCGAGTCCTCATCGGGCAGCCTCGGCGCGGCGATCGGCGAGGCGCTGGAGGCGTCGCGCAGCGACCCCAAGGCGGCCTACGCGCTGGGCAGCGCGTTCAACTTCGTCTGCCTGCACCAGACGGTCATCGGCCAGGAGCTGCAGTCCCAGCTGGAGGCCACCGGGGTCGAACCCGACATGCTGATCTCCTGCATCGGCGGTGGCAGCAGCTTCGCGGGCCTGGTCTTCCCGTTTCTGGAGCAGATGCGCTCCGGCCGTCGCAAGCTCGATCTGATCGCGACGGAGTCCAACGCCGTGCCGGCCGTCACGCGCGGCGCGTTTGCCTATGACTACGGTGACACCGCCGGGCTGACCCCGCTGATCCGGATGTACACGCTCGGGCATGCGTTCGCGGCCCCGTCGATCCACTCGGGCGGGCTGCGCTACCACGGGCTGGCGCCGTCGGTCAGCAAGCTCATCAACCTGGGGATGGCGCGCGGGCTGGCCTACTCCCAGCTGGAGATCTTCCGCGCGGCGGCGTTGTTCGCACGCTCGGAGGGCATCATTCCCGCACCGGAGGCGGCGCACAGCATCGCGGCGATCGCCGACCTTGCGACCACGCGCAGCAACGAGGAGAAGACGGTCGTCTTCTGCCTGACCGGGCACGGCTTCTTCGACCTGTCCGCGTATGACAACTACAACCGTGGGACGATGGAGGACTCCGACACCCCGGACCAGGCGATCGACGAGGCGCTCGGTCATCTGCCGACGCTGCCCGCGGGCGTAACGGCTGGGCGCGGCCCAGCCCGTGCCGCGCTGCCAGCAGGCCGCTCGACGGCGGGCCGTGCCGGCTCGGGACCTGCTCGGGCCGCGGGCGACGGACAGCCGCGCAGCGACGGCTTCGAGGTCTGGCGCCGACGCCACTTCGGCGCCGGCGCGCCGGCGCCCGGTCGCACACGTCCACCGTTGCCGGCGACGACTGGGCCGCGCTCGGGCTCGGCGGTTGCTCGCGACTCGGCGCCGCGCGCCGGCGGGCGCGGTGCGCCTGGTGGCCGTGTGTCGAGTGCTGGCGCGTCGAGCGCGGGCCGAGGCGGCGGCGTCCCGGCCAACGGCCGTGCCACGGGCGCGTCGGGAGTCATCGACCTGCGCCGGCTGCGCGTCGTCTCCGAGCGTGCCGTCGAGGATGCCTGTCGCGGTGGGACCGGTGATCTGCTGATCGACCCCGGCGCGATCGTCACCCCGCTCGCGGAGACCGAGGCGCAGCGCTGGGGCCGGCGACTGCTCACGACATCCGACTGACGGCGGCTGTCGTGTCGAGTCGACCAGCAGCGGCGATCGCCACCTTCGGGCGCCTGCACGAGCTGGACGCCAAGATGGCGCACGGCATCCTGCGCTACTGCGAGAACATCGCCTGCGTCGTCGACGAGCGTCATGCCGGCCGCAGCGCGCGCCAAGTCGTGCCCTACGTCGGCCGTGACGTGCCGATCGTCGGCACGCTCGCCGATGCGCTCGCGCTCGGCGTCGAGGAGCTGGTGATCGGCGCGGCTCCGCCCGGCGGCGGCGCGGGCCGCGCAATGGTGGAGGCCACGCGCGCCGCGCTCGAGCGCGGGCTTTGGGTTGTGAGCGGGCTGCACGAGCAGCTCGCGGCGGACCCCGAGCTCGCGCCCTGGGCTGAGCGGATCGTCGAGCTGCGCCATCGCGAGCTGCCTGAGACGATCGGCACCGGCGCGGCCGCGAGGCTGCCGGGACAGGTGATCCTGACCGTGGCTTCCGATGCCGGCTCGGGCAAGATGACCTCCGCGCTCGAGCTCTGGCAGGGCCTGCAGCGTCGCGGACGCGACGCGGCCTTCGTAGCGACCGGGCAGACCGGCATGTACATCGCGGGCTCGGGCGCCGCGATCGACGCCGTCACCGCGGACTTCATCGCCGGCGTCGTCGAGCAGCTGGTGCTCGCGGAGGGACAGCACGACTACGTGATCGTCGAGGGACAGGGCTCGATCCTGCACCCGGCCTATTCGGGCGTCAGCCTCGCGCTGCTGCACGGCTCGGCACCGAGCGGGCTGCTCTTCTGCCATGACCTGTCGCGCTCGAAGCTGGCCTACTTCGACGCTGAGATCGCCGACCCGCGCGAGGAGATCGCGCTGTTGGAGGGGCTCAGCGCCCACCAGCGCGGCGCGCGTGTGGTTGGTGTCTGCGCGATCACGCGCGGCCTCGACGACGAGACGGCGCGCCGGGCGATGAGCGAGCTGGAGGACCACCTCGGGTTGCCGGTCGCCGCCCCGCTGGATCCAGGCTTCGAGCGGCTCGTCGACGTAGTGGCCGGGCCGTGATCGACGTCCGCGTCGCGCTGCGTCCGCAGCCGCTGCGCCGGGCGTTCCGGATCTCCCACACGCGCCTGGCGCGCGTCACGTTGGCGCGGCTCGAGCTGGCGGCCAGCGGAGCCGATGGCTGGGGGGAGATCGCCGTGGGCCCCTGGGTGCGCGAGACGCCCGAGCAGATCGCCGCGGCGGCGCGTGAGCTGGTGGCGGTCGTCGCCGCGGTGAGCGCCGTGCCGACGGTGGCAGAGCTCGACGCCGTGCTCGCCGATGCGCGCGACGGCGGCTGCCCGCCGAGTGCCCGGCTGCTCGTGGAGATGGCCTTCCTGGACCTGGCGGCGCAGAGCGCGGGGGAGCCGTCGTGGCAGCTGCTGGAGTTGCCGCGACCGCCGGTCAGCGCGCTGTGGCGAACGCTCGCGATCGGCGATGCGCCCGCCGAGCAGGCCCGCCGGACTGGCGCCGCGCAGCGCGCCCCCGGGCGTGAGCCCAGCGCCGACGCCGATCGCGATGCCGGCCGGCAGCGCTACAAGGTCAAGCTCGGCGGCGGCGACGACGCGGCCGTGCTCGATGCCCTGCGTGATCGCGACTGCGAGCTGATCGTCGACGTCAACAGCGGCTGGGATCATGCGGCGTGGGAGCGGTTGCGCGAGCCGTTGCGGGCGCTGCGACCGCTCGCGCTGGAGGACCCGATCCGCGTCGATCTCGACTCGGGCAGCGGTCTGGATCTGCTCGCGGAGATCCGCGCGTTCATGGACGGCGTCCCGGTCGTGCTCGACGAGAGCGTGCAGGCGCTCCAGCACGTCGGGCTTGCGGCGCAGGTCGCCGATGGCGCGAACATCAAGCTTGCCAAGCTCGGTGGCCTGCTCGACTCGCGGCGAGCGCTCGAGCAGCTGCGCGCCGCTGATCGACGGCGGATGCTGGGCTGCTTCCTGGAGCCGCCGCGGGCGATCGCCTACGCCGCGCAGCTGGCAACGCTGGCGGACTGGACCGACCTCGATGGCCACCTCTGGCTGAGCACCAACGGCTACGACGAGCGGGCGCTGGAACTCGACAGCGACCTGCCCGGCGTGCCGGCGATCGTCGGACGCTGAGGCCATCCGAGCCACGAGAGCATGGACACAAATAGCCATCCGAGCCGCGAGAGCACGGACACAAATACAGAAAGGGACAGACATGGACCGCGCCGAGCTGCTTGATCGCGTCAGCGCCGTCGCCCACCGCGAGCTGGCGATCGCCGACGACGTGCCGATCAGCGACAACACCAAGCTCGATCAGGTCGCACGCCTGAGCTCCGTGCGGCTGATGGCCTTCATCGAGGGCCTCGAGAACGACCTCGGCATCGAGTTCGACATCGAGAGCCTCTCCGGCGAGGTCGTCACCGACGTCTCGCAGCTGCTGCCGCTGATCGAGAGCGAGCTCGCGGCCTGACCGGCGCTGCCCCAGCGTCCGCTCCCTCCGCCACAACGCCCGCGGAGAAAGGTTCCCAGCGTCCGCTCCCTCCGCCACAAAGGCGTCGGGATCGGCCGCCGAGTCTTCCGTCACGCTGGTCGCGCCGCGAACACCGTGGCCGCTGGCGCGGCGCCAGGCGCCGGCAGCGAGATCCTGCTGGGAGCGCACGGCAGCGCAGCGCCGGCGGCCGAGGTCGGCCACCAGCGCTCATGGCGCGGGCCGGCGACGGCGAGAGCGAGGCGGTGCCCGCTCGGCAGCGTCCAGTCGCGCACGGCGCAGAGCCGATCGCCGACGGCGATCCGCGTCGCCCGTCCGCCGGCGGGATCCTCGACCGTCGCCAGGTCGCTGAGCAGCGAGCCGCCGATCGCCTTGACGGCGGCCTCGGCGCGCACCCAGCTGCGCGCGAAGTGCGCCGCGCGCCGGCCGGCCGGCAGCTCGCGCCAGCGCGCGCGCTGGGGCTCAGCCAGGAAGCGCTCAGTCACGCGCTCGCCGACGTCGTCGGGCACCGGTGTCTGCAGGTCGACACCGATCGGCTCGCGCGCGACGGCGACCGCCAGCAGCCCCTCGCAGTGGCTGATGCTCAGCTCGATCGCTCCTCCGAGACCCGGCTTGCCATTGCCGTTGCGCTCGATCGCAGGACGGTTCGGGGTGCACTCGAGATAGAGCGCGAGGATCGACTGCACGAGCGGCAGCTCCGTCGAACGCGGCGACCCCGCCTCCTCGAAGCGCGCCAGCCAGAGATGGATGCGCTCATGGAGGAGCCCACCGCGCACGACTGCCGCCGGCTCGCACGGGGCCGGGACGGCCGTGATCACCGGCTCGCGCGCTCCAGCGCCCGGCGCTCGTCACCGAGCGTGACGACCCAGCCCTGCATCGAGCCGACGGACGTGATGATCTCGTCGATAGCCTCCCCGCTGACGGGCGTGTCCGTCGCGATCACCATCACGGCAAGGCTGCCCTCCTCCCCGTCGCCGCGGCCGACGCTGGCGGCGCGGATGTTGACCCCGTGCTGCCCGAGCGTGGTGCCGATGGCGGCAAGCACTCCCGGCCCGTCCTGGCAGCGCAGCACGGTCAGATCGTCGGTCAGCTCGAGGTTCAGCCCCTGCCCCCAGGCCTCGACGACGTAGGGCCGGTGATCGCGCCCGAGGACGGTGCCCGCGACGGAGACCCGCTCACCGTCGGCGGTGACGACGGTCGCCCGCACGAGGTCGGTGAAGTCGATGGTGCCGGTGCCCCTGTCCTCGCTGATCGCGATCCCGCGCTCGGTCGCGATCGTGCGGGCGTTGACGTCGTTGACGGGCTCGGAGACGCGCCCGCGCAGCAGGCCGACGAGCACGGCGATCGCCAGCGGACGGGTGTCGCGCTCTGCGATGCGCCCGTGCAGCTCGATCTCGACGCGCTCGACCGTCATGCGCTCGGCGAAGGCGCCGACCAGCTGACCGAGGCGCCGGCAGAGCGGCACGAATGGGCTCAGGATCTCGAGGTCCTCGCGGGCGACCACCGCCACATTGACCGCTGTCGTCAGGGTTCCGCCGCTGAGCGCGGCGATCACCTGCTCGGCCGCCTGGAAGCCGGCACGATCGGCCGCCTCGGCGGTCGATGCGCCGAGATGCGGCGTCACGACGACGTTGGGATAGGCGAACAGGGGATGCTCGGTGACGGGCTCGGAGGGGAAGACGTCGAGCGCCGCTCCGGCCACGACGCCGCTGTCGAGCGCGTCCTTGAGCGCCGGCTCGTCGATCAGTCCGCCGCGCGCCACGTTGAGGATGCGTACGCCGGGCTTCATCTGCGCGAATGCCCCTGCGTCGACCATCCCTTGCGTCTCGGTGGTGCGCGGCAGGTGGACGGTGATGAAGTCGGCGACCGCGTAGATGTCGGCGGGCGACTGGGCACGCGCGACGCCGAGCTCGCGGAAGCGTTCAACCCCGACGAACGGGTCGTAGGCCAGCACGCGCATCCCGAATGCGTGGGCACGCGCTGCGACGAGCTGGCCGATGCGTCCGAAGCCGAGGATCCCGAGCGTCTTGTCGTAGAGCTCCACGCCGGCGAAGCGTCCGCGCTCCCAGCGACCGGCGACGAGCGAGCCGTGCGCCTGCGGAATGTTGCGCACGAGCGCGAGCAGCAGGGCCAGCGTGTGCTCGGCGGCGGTTATGACGTTCGACTGTGGCGCGTTGACGACGACGATGCCGCGCTTGGTTGCCGCCGACACGTCGACGTTGTCGACGCCCACGCCGGCGCGGCCGATCGCCCGCAGCCGCGTGGCGTGCTCGAGCAGGTCGTCCGTGACCCGCGTCTGCGAGCGGATCAGGATCCCCTCGTAGTCGCCGATGCGCGCCGGCAGATCCTCCGCGCGCCATTGGTCGCCCAGATCGACCTCGAAGCCCGCGCTGCGCAGCAAGCGCAGACCGGACTCGCCGATCGCCTCGTTGACCAGCACCCTGGTCATCCTGCCCCCGACACCGCTACCGCCTCCCGCTGGCTTGGCGCGCCGCAAGCTAGTCCGCCCCCCCGCCAGCGGCAATCCCTCGACGCAGGGGTTCTGCCCGCTGAGCGTTCCTCGAATAATGACACCCTCGTGCGAGGGTGTGAAAAACGCAACCACCACGAGGGATTGTGAGCCGGCCCGTGCCGACCAGAATCCGCGGTGCCTGACGCTGCGATCAGCCCCTCGCGCGAGGTCGGGCCTCGACGAGCCCTCTCGAGGCGACCTGGTCCAAGTCAGGGCAGAGGCGACGCTTCTCCGCCTCGCGCTCGAACGGATTAGTCAGTTTCGTATCAAAGGAGTCCCCATTGCCAGGAATCGACAGCATCACGTATGAGCTCGGAGCGGAGGAGTACTCCTGCGTCGACATCGTCAAGCAGTACCCGGAGCGCATCCCGGAGGGCGAGGACATCGACGCGTACGCCGAGCAGTGGTGCCGGGACCGGGGGCTCGTCAAGACCTACCTCGAGACCAAGCGCGACATAACGGGGGTCTGTCGGGACCTGATGGAGCGCTTCTTCGAGACCGCGCCGATCGAGCCCAAGGACATCGAGCTGTTCATCTACGGCGGGCACGTGGAGTTCGGCGAGCCCGGCACGCGGCCGTTTCGCCTCGCCCACGACTTCGGGTTGCCGCGCACGACCGAGATCTTCTGGCACTTCATCGGCTGCGCGACGGGCATTGCCGCCACGCGCAACGCGCTCGATCGGCTCCATCAATCGGGCAAGCGCCACGGGCTGGTGCTGCTGCAGTGCGTTCACCCGCCGGAGCAGCCCCGCGTCATGTCCGAGACGGTCAACGGCGACGGCGTGATGCTGCTGCACGTCACGACGGGGCCGGCGCGCTACGAGCTAGTCTCCCACCACGTCACCGCGCTGCCGGAGTTCTGGGCCTTCGGGCTCCTGCCCGACGGCAAGATCGATCCCTTCGAGGTGATCAAGAACGGTGTCCGCCACGTCCGCGAGCACCTGGGCGACGAGGATCCCAACGCGCTGGCCGGCATCTTCCCGATCTACAACGGCTTCGCGCAGTGGCCGCGCTTCGCGAAGGCGCTCGACGTCCCCCTGGAGATGATCTGCCTCGACACGCTGGCCGACGGCGCGCACATCGACTCGATGGACGAGCTGCGCGCGCTCGCCGACGCGACGCCGGAGCTCGAGCCGGGCTCCAAGGTGCTGCTCTACGCGCAGTCGCTCGGCATGGCCTACACCAGCTCGCTCTTCACGATCTCCAACCACCACTAAGCAGGGGTGCTGGAGCCGCGCGCCGGGGGAGCGCGGCGGCTCCGGGGGGCCGCCGTCGTGCGCCGAGGTCGCCGGCGCACGACGGCTCACCTTGTGAGCCGTCGGGGCTCAGCGTCCGCGACGGCTCAGCAGCCGGCGGGCCACGATGCGTCCCGACGCCGCGTTGAGCCCTGGCCCGGGGAACGTCGCGGCTCCGCATTGCAGCAGCCGACCGACGGGCGTGGCGTGCGAGCCATAGCGCGCCAGCGGACGCCACAAATAGGACTGGCCCAGCTCGCAGTCGCCGGAGTAGATGTCGCCGCGGACCAGATTGGGGTTGCGGCGCTCGATCTCGACCGGGGACAGGGCAAAGTGGGTTCCCCGCACCTCTGGCCAGTTCTCCACGTGCCGGGCAAGCTTGGCCAGGACGCGCTCGACGTAGGCGTTGGTGAGCGCCTCGCTCCAGCTGCCGTCGCCGACGTCGATCTCGCCCGCGGCGTCACCGATCGGCCGGTACGGCACCTCCTGCAGCTGGATCCAGATCAGCCCGCGCCCCTCCGGCACGCGGCTTGGGTCGATCACCGCGGGCTGGCCGATGACGACGGTGGGGTCGGCGGGCAGCAGTCCCGCGGTCGCCTGCGCGCAGGCCAGCGAGACGGCGTCGATCCCGTCGCAGAGGTGGACGATCGCGACGTCGTTGAGACGGGCGTCGCGCCAGCGCAGCGGCGCCGACAGCGCCACATGGACCTGCATCCCCGCACGCCGGCCGTAGCGGTAGCGCCGCGCCTCGACGAAGGCGTCGGCCGGAGCTTCGCCGGGCTGGAGCAGCCGTCCGTAGAGCTGGGTTGGGGTGACACCCGCGATCACGGCACGACGCGCCAGCACCTCCTCGCCGCCGGCGATCACGCCGGTCGCGCTGCCGTTGCGCACGGTGATGCGCTCGACATCGACGCCGGTCAGGACGCGCCCGCCGTGATCGGCGATCAGCCGCTCGAACGCGCGTACGAAGTTCACCGATCCGCCCGTCACGACCGGCAGGCCGATCTGGTGCAGCGTGCCGGCGATCGCCAGCGACTGGAACGCGCTGCCGGCCCCGTCCGGCGGCAGGCCCGTGTGCAGCGCCCAGGGGGCATAGAGATCGGGCAGCTCACGGCCCTGGAAGCGGCTCTCATGCCAGGCGCGGGCGGTGGAGATCGTTCCGCCGAGCAGCGCCAGCGCGCCGCGACTGCCGAGCTGCCGGCGCAGGCGCAGCGCGAGCCGGATCGCCGCCAGCGAGTACAGCTCCGTGCCGAGCAGCTCGCCCAGCGTGCCGATCGTCGCACCGAAGTCCTGCAGCTCGGCCATATAGGCCGCGCGATCGGGCTCGGCGAAGCCCTCCACCGTCTTCTGCGGGTCGCGATAGGCCATCACCACCCGACCGTCGGACCGCGCCGCCGCGGTTGTCGCGTCAGGCGTCTCACGGTAGGCGAGGCCACGCTGCGCGAGCTCCGGGCCCAGCTCGGCGAACGCTCCCGAGACGTGAAAGAGCGGGTGCCAGCAGGAGAACGTGTCGTGCAGGATCCCCGGCTCGGTCAGCTCCTCGGTGCGCACGGCGCCACCCGCCGCCGGCGCCTGCTCGATGACCTCCACGCTCCAGCCGGCGCGGGCGAGGTAGGCGGCCGCCACGAGACTGTTGTGGCCGGAGCCGATGACGACGGCATCGACGGTGCGGGTCATTCCCCGTTCACTCCCCTCTCAGGACATCGTGGCCGACGGTCAATTATCGGGTCTTGGCTCGGTGCCGTCGAAGACGCGCACCGGGACGCTGGAGAGCGGCTCGCCGGCGGTGGCGCCGACCAGCCAGGTGTCCTGCATGTACAGGCACTGCTGATCGCCGTCGGCGATCGCGTGCGGGTGCATCGAGAAGACCATGTTCGGCTGCAGCTCGACGTCGACGCCCTCGCCGATCTTGGGGAACTCGATCATCGTCATGCCGATCGAGTGACCTGTGACATGGCCGAGCGGATAGCCGCGCTTGCGAAACGGCTCGGAGACCGCGCGATGTACGTCGTGTGCGGTGGCGCCCGCCTTCATCGTCGCTCGCGCCGCGTCGAAGTACTCCTGGTAGGCCTCGAGCATCCGCTCGGTGTCGGCGCTCAGGGGCCCGCGCGTCAGCGGCCGTGAGAACTCCACCCAGTGGCCGCCCGGGCCGGCGATCTCCAGCGAGTACAGCAGCAGGTCCTCGGCCTGGATCGGCGCGCGCGGGTCGGGGATCCGGAACTCCGGCGTGGCGGAGCCGTCGCGGCCCCACAGCACCATGTCCATCGTCTGGCGCGCGGTCCCCCTTCGCGCGAAGACCTCCTCGGCCTTCGCCATCAGCTCGGCCTGCGTCCGTCCCGGCTCATAGGCGGCGTGCACAGCCCAGAAGCCCGCCTCGTTGATCGCCATGCTCTCGCGCACCAGCTCGAGCTCCTCATCGCTCTTGACCGCGCGAGCGCGGTCGAACTGGAGGTCGAAGTCGATCACCTCGAAGTCGCCGCTCACGAGCGCGTTGTAATCCCTCACCGGCATGATGTAGTCCAGGCCGTAGACCGCCAGGCGCTTGACCCCGCGCTCCTGCAGGTGATCGCGCAGCCATTCACCGGGCCGGGCGGCGAAGGCCTTGTCCTTCACCCAGCCGTCGGCGTGGTCGCCGACCCAACGCGCCTCGCTCGGGAAGACATTGATCGGGTCGCCCTCGAGCGGCAGCAGCACGTAGGCATAGCGGTGGACGATGCGAAACCCCGACAGCCAGCGCATCGCCCCCTCGAAGCCCGTGTACTCGCTGGCGCAGGCCAGCAGCGCGTCGACGCCGGCCGCGCCCATCTCGGCCCGGCAGCTCGCATAGCGCCGCTGCACCTCCGTGGGGCTGGCCGAGACCGCCGCGCCCGCGCGGGCCAGCAGATCCTCGCCGTTGATCGCCGTGACCGCGCTCATCACGCCGCCCGCACGGGCTCGGGCTGGGAGCTCCACGAGCGCTCCATTCCGAGCACCAGCGCGTGAATCGCCTCGTTGAGCGGCGTCGGCACGTCAACCTCCTGCCCGAAGCGCACGATCCCGCCGTTCATCGCATCGACCTCGGTGCGCCGGTGCGCCAGCGCGTCCTGAAGCATGCTCGCACGGTGGTCGTAGGCGACCCGCGCCGCGTGGTCGACGAGCGCGTCGGGGTCGCTGTCGAGCGTGATCCCCAGCGTGGTCGCAACCGCGACGCCCTCGGCGACGAGGCCCGAGATCAAGCGCCGCGTCGGCTCGAGCTCGCAGAGCCGGCCATGGGTCAGCCCGGTCAGCGCGCCAAGTGGGTTGGTCGCGGCGTTGAAGATCAGCTTGGTCCACTGTGCGCCGCGCGCGTCGGCGAGCGCGACCGTGTTCATCCCCCCGCGCGTGATCGCATCGGCAAGCTGCTCGACCTCGGCCAGTGAGGCCGGCTGGGGCTCGAATGGCCCGATCCAGGTGTCACCGCCGGTGTCCATCTCGACCACGCCCGGCTCCACGATGTGGCCGGCCGGGAATGTCGTGCCACGGATGACCTTGGGCACGTAGCGGGCGATCAGCTCCTCGTTGCCGACGCCGTTCTGCACGCTGCAGACAGCGCCCCCATCCGCGAAGACCGTTGCCGTGGCGCGGATCGCCTCCTCGGTGAAGAGCGACTTGGTCGCGACGATGCCGAACGCGCACGGAGGGATCTCGCCGGCGTCGCTGCGCGCCTGCACCGGCGCGACGAGCTCCTCGCGCCCGATCAGCCGCAGCCCGTTGGCGTTGATCGCCGCGACATGATCGGCGGCGACGTCATAGGCCCAGACCTCGACGTCGTCGAGGCGACCGAGATGCGCTGCGAACAGGCTGCCGACCGCGCCGCAACCGACCACGCAGATCCTCATCGGCCGGTCACCTCCGCACCGCGTCGAGACTCGCGCCGTAATCCTTCTGACTGCCCGCCTGGCCTTCCCATGAGACCTCCTTGCCCTTGATCAGTCGGTAGAGCGCGGCGTTGAGCGGCGTGGGCACGCCGAGTCGCAGCCCCTCGCGCACCAGCGCGCCGCCGATGAAGTCGACCTCCGTGCGGCGGTGCGCCAGGACGTCTTCGAGCATCGACGGCAGATGGGCGTAGGCGCCGTGCCCGGTCTCGCCGCGCGCGACGGCCAGGCAGTTCATCTCCCACGGATCGTCGTGTAGCGCGATCCCGGCTGCCGCGGCGACCGCCTTGCCCTCGTCGATCAGCCCACGCAGCAGATGCCCAAGATCCGTGAGCTCCTGCTCGCGCGCGAACAGAGCCACGTGCGGCAGCTCCGTCAGTGCAGCGACGCCGTTGACCGCGGCGTTGAAGATCAGCTTCGACCATTGGGCCGGCAGCAGGTCGGGCAGCGCCTCGGCGACCAACCCGCCGGCGACGAACAGCTCAGCCGTCTCCCGCACGACCGCGAGGTCCGTCGCGGTGGTCGCCCACGGGCCCATCCAGGTCGCCGTGTCGAGCTCGTACTCGACCTCCACGTCGGAGTGGCGGATCCCGCTCATGAACGTCACCGCCGAGATGATCGGCCAGGGGCCGTAGCGGTGCACGATCTCCTCGGCGCCGATGCCATTTTGAATCGTCATCATCGCCGCCGCGGGCGCCAGCCCCTGCAGGCGCGCCGCGCTGGCCTCGAGGTCGGTCGCCTTGGTCGCGAAGATGCCGAGGTCGAAGCGCTCGAGCTCGGCCGGGTCGGCGCTGGCCCACACGCGCGCGACGTGCTCATGCTTGCCGCTGATGCGCAGCCCCCGCTCGTTGAGGGCGCGCGCATGCTCGGGACGGCGCACGAGCACCGACACCTCGCAGACCCGCGCGAGATGGCCGGCGGCGAGGCTGCCGATCGCTCCGGCTCCGATTACGCAGACGCGTTCGATGCTCATCGTCTCTGCCTCACCGTCCCGGCGTGCCGCTGGTCGCGCCCGCCGGGCCGTCTCCCTGGGCATCGCCCGCGTCGCCCAGCACGATCCGGTGGAACTCCTCGTCGCTGACGAGGCCATGCTTGCTTGCCCCGAGCTGCTTGACCTCGGCGAGCAGTGCCGGCCAGTCCTCCTGCGGACGCTCCAACCCCAGCTCGGCGAGCTTGATGCGAATCGAGTCCAGGCCGCTCTTCTTGCCGAGCACGATCGCGCGCGGCGCGCGTACGAGCTCCGAGGAGAACGGCTCGATCGCCGGCGGGTCGTGGAACTGGCTCGCGACTGCGCCGCTCTCGCGCGTGAACAGGGTATCGCCGGTGATCGGCTTCCACGGCTCGAGCGCATAGCCCGAGCGGCGTCGCACGAGCTCCGACACCTCGCGCAGGCGCTCGAAGCGCAGGTTGGTCGAGATGCCGTAGAGCGCATCGAGTGCCAGCGCCACCTCGCCGAGGTTGGCGTTGCCTGCCCGCTCGCCCATGCCATTGATCGTTCCCTGCACCCATGCCGCGCCCGCACGCACCGCGGCGATCGCCGCGGCGGTGGCCACACCGAAGTCATTGTGCCCATGCCAGTGGATCGGAACGCCCGGTCCAAGCCAGTCCCGCGCGCTGGCGACCATCAGCGCAGCAGCCTCGGGGTTGACGGCGCCGAGCGTGTCGACCATCGCGACCTCGGCGGCCCCCGCCTCGACCGCCGCCGTGTAGATCTGCGCGAGGAAGTCGAGGTCGGCACGCGATCCATCGACGCCGAAGAAGCAGACCTTCACGCCGGCTCCGCTCGCGTGGGCCACCGCGTCGACGACCCGCTGGGTCACCTTCTCGCGGGAGAGCGAGTACGCGGCGAGCTTGCCGTCGCTGACGGGCGCCTCGATCACGGTCGCGCGCACGCCGACCTCGAGCAGCGCCTCGACGTCGGCCGGGACTGCGCGCGAGAAGCCCCAGACCTCGGCGTCGAGGCCCGCCTCGACGATCAGGCGCAGCGCCGTGGCGTCGTCGGCGGAGACGCGCGGAAAGCCGGCCTCGATGCGGTCGATGCCGAGCGCGTCGAGCGCCCGCGCGATCTCCAGCTTCGCCTCGGGATCGAGCACGACGCCGACGGTCTGCTCGCCGTCGCGCAGCGTCGTGTCGTAGAGGCCGACGTGCGTCGGCGCCTCGGCGGGCCGCTCACCAAGCGCGCGCTCGTTGAGCGCGCCGGTCCAGATCTGCGCGCGGTCGATCATGCGCGACGGAAGTCGTCGGGATATCCGGACAGGCGCTCTGCGCCGCCGGCGGTGACGAGATAGTCGTCCTCCACGCGCAGCCCCCCGCCGCCCTGCCAGTAGGCGCCAGGCTCGATCGCGAGCACCATCCCCTCCTCGATCGTGCCATCGCCCGCCTGGTGGGCATACGGCGGCTCGTGGGCGCGCGCGCCGACGCCGTGGGCGATCGGATGCGACGGCTGCTCCGGATAGCCGAGCGCGGCGATCCCGCGCCGGACGAGGCGGTCGAGCTCGGCAAGGCTGGCGCCGGGTCGCAGGTGCGCGACGGCCTGGTCGTAGACGCCGAGCAGGCCGTCGAGCAGCTCGTCGTAGCGCGGCTTGAGCTCGCCGGGGCAGACGTTCTTGGTCAGATCGGTCCAGTAGCCGTCGGCGCAGACCCAGATCTCCAGCAGTGTCGGCTCGTCGGCGATGACCGGCCGGTCGCCCGTGGCGGTGAAGGTGCGGATGCCCGGACCCGACCAGACCAGGGTGAAGGCGCGCGCCAGCTCCACCTTGCCGCGATAGCCGACGCCGACCGAGTGCACGTGGCCCTCGAACAGCGCGCCGACCTCGCTCTCGCGCATGCCGGCGCGGATGTTGTCGCGCACATGCTCCATCCCGAGCGTGGCCAGCTCGTTGGCCAGCCGCATGCGCTCGATCTCCTGCTCGGTCTTGATCATCCGCGCGCGCGCCAGCAGCCCGGATGCGTCGACGACATCCTGCGCCACCGCCGCGAAGGACGAGAACCACGACTGCGAGAAGACCGTTGGCTCGCCGACCATGCGGTCGGCCGCCTGCGTGCCCTGCGAGAGCTCGAGGCCGATCCGTGCCAGGCCGCGCTCGCGCAGGACCCCCAGGCAGACGTCGAGCGCGCGCACCGCCGGTGGGCGCGGGTCGGCGGGGTCATAGCCGGCGAAGGGCCGCAGGTCCTGGGTCCAGCTGGTGCGCTGGGCGTCGTCGAGCTGGGGTTCCAGCACGACGAGCGTCGGATCGCCCTCACGCGGAAAGATGACGGCGTCATAGCCCTTCATGCACCAGTAGCTCGTCAGGTAGACGATGTTGTCCGGCGCGCGCACGACGAGCGCGTCGATGTCGTCGGCCGCCATCAGCGCGCGCACGCGCTCGAGCTTGGCGCTGTCGACCGGCCAGGCCACGCCGCTCACCAGCGCTGCAGTGCGGGCGCGGGCTCTCCGTGTGCCTCCTGCCAGGAGATCACCGGGTTGCGCAGGATGCCGATGCGCTCGATCTCGCACTCGACCACGTCGCCCGGGCGCAGGTACATCTCCGCGGCGTTCTCGCGGAACCCCGCCACGCCGGAGACGGTGCCGGTCGAGATGATGTCGCCGGCGCTGTAGCCGAGCGGCGAGTAGTGGGCGAGGATCTGCGGGATCGTGACCGACATGTTGCCCGACCAGGACTTCTGGCGCGTCTCGCCGTTGACGCGCAGCTCCATCTGCAGATCGTGCGGATCGGGCACCTCGTCGGGCGTGACGATCCAGGGCCCGAGCGGGCAGAACGTGTCGATCGCCTTGCAGAAGGAGAAGACGCCCGAGCGCATCTCGCGCCGCTGGATGTCGCGCGCGGTGATGTCGTTGAAGATCGTGTAGCCGCCGATGTAGTCCACCGCCTCGTCAGCGTTGAAGTGGCTGCCGGACTTGGCGAGGACCACGGCGAGCTCGAGCTCGTGGTCGAGCTCGTTGGTCAGGTGCTCGGGATAGACGATCGGGTCGTCCGGGCCGATGATCGCGTCGACGTTCTGGAAGAACACGATCCATGGGGCGATCTCGTGTGACCAGTTGACGACCTTGGACTCCTCCTCGTGCTCGCGGAAGTTGCCCGAGGTGTGGAAGAACTTCTTCGGGATGATCGGGGCGCGCAGGCGCACGTCGGCGAAGGCGAAGCGCTCGCCGTCGGCGCTGGCGGCCGCGGCGACGGCATCCTTGCCGAGCTCGAACAGCGTCCGCATGTCCGGCGCGTCGAGCGCAACGACCTGATCGCCGTCGACGACGCCGCAGCGCTCGCTGCCTGAGGGATCGGTGAAGGTGATCAGCTTCATGAGGTGGCCTCGCAGATCCGCGCCACAGCAAGCGCGTAAACGGTTGAGATGCTCACCAGCCCGGCGATGTCGAGGTTCTCGCCGTCGGCGCCGGGAAGGCCGCTGGATGTGCCGTAGTTGACCGTGTCGATCCCATAGCGCGTCAGTGCCGAGGCGTCCGAGAACCAGCGCACGACGTCGCGCTCCGGCGGCGCGCCGAACACGCGCTCGTGTCCTTCGTCGATCGCCGCCAGCAGCGGGTGGTCCTCGTCGATCTCCGCTCCCGGGGCGGTCACGAAGACCTCGGATTCGATGCCGTAGTCGGGATAGCGCTCGCGCAGCTCGCGCACGAGATCGCGGAACGCGTCGTGAGCCTCCTGCATGCGCATCGTCGGCGGCACGCGGATGTCGAGGAAGAGGTCGGTGCGGTTGGGCGTGCGGCTGACGCGCCAGGGATGCCCACCGCGCAGCGCGCCGATGTTGACCACGCCGTTGATCCCACGATAGGCGGAGCGCTCCTCCCAGGACGGGATCCAGGCGAGCACGTCGCGCACGACGTCCTGCATCCGGACGATCGAGTTCTCGGGCAGCCGGCCGTTGGAGAAGGCGGTGTGGACGAACGGGCCATGCGTCGAGACGCGGGCCCAGAGCGTGCCGTAGTGACCGAGCACAATCCGCTGCTCGGTCGGCTCGCCGAGGATGCACATGTCGGCGATGCCGCCGTGGGTCGGGAGGTAGCGGCTGCCGGCGGCGTAGCCGCGATAGTCACGGCCGCGAAACTCCTCGCCCCACTGGGTCTTCTCGATCTCGCCGACGACCGCGGCGATCACCACGTCGCCGCGCAGGCGCACGCCGGCATCCTGGATCGCGCGAACAGCCTCGACGTAGCAGGCCAGCGCGCCCTTCATGTTCGAGATGCCCAGGCCATAGATGCGTCCGTCGCGGACCACCGCGTGTGGCTGGAAGCCGATGCGATCGCGCAGATGCGGCTCGCGGCCGGAGTAGGAGGTGTCCATGTGCCCGTTGAACATCAGGCTGCGGCCCCCGCCGCTGCCCTCGAGGCGCCCGACGACGTTCGGTCGGCCGTCCTCGACCTCCTGCCAGGTCACCGTCAGGCCCATCTGCTCGAGCGTCTCGCGCATCCGCTCCGCCATCGCCTGCTCCGAGCCGGTCGGGCTCGACACGTCCACGAACGAGCTGGCGGTCTGGACCAGGCGCTGCTCGTTGATGTTCGCGATGACGCGCTCGTCGAGCGCTGAGCCGGGCGTGACGCTCATCGGTGATCGGCTCCCGCTGCGCGGGCGGCCGACTTGGGGGGTGGGGTCGACGGGTAGGTCATCATGGCATCCAGAGGGTTTGGGGACTCGATGGCCGCAGCCTGGCAGCGCCCACGCCGGGAGGGCGCGCGTGCCCTTCGTGGGCGCGCGCAGGCAGCCGGCGCGCTAGATACTTGATCATATTGGCTGGGAGGGTGCAAGGGCGGCCGCTTGGCGGGGCCTGGCTGCGCGCGCGTGTCGGGAAGGAAGCGCTGGAGGAGGAGTCATTTCCTGGTAGCGCTCCCCAGGAGGTTGTCATGCGAAGGGTCATCACATCGCTTGCGCTGACCGCCGCTGCCGCATTTTTGCTCGCGGCCTGCGGCAGCTCGAGCAGCTCCAGCAGCTCGAGCGGTGCGCCGGCCACCGGCGGCTCGGGCAGCACCGGCGCCACGATGCTCGTGCACACCGCGAGCAACGCCAAGCTCGGCACGATCCTCGTCGACGCGCATGGCCTGACGCTCTATGCGCTGTCCGCGGAGAGCCCGTCGAAGCTGATCTGCACCGGCTCGTGCCTGAACGCTTGGCACCCGTTGACCGTTGCGGCCGGAGCGTCGCCGACCGGAACCGTCAGTCCGCTGGGCACGGTTCACCGCGCCGGCGGCATCGTGCAGGTCACCTATCGCGGCAAGCTGCTCTACACCTTCGCCCAGGACCACGCACCCGGCCAGGTGAACGGCCAGGGCTTCAAGGACGTCGGCACCTGGTCGGCGGTGACGACCGGCGGCCCGGCGAGCTCGGCGAACGGGTCGGGTGGCGCGACGTCATCGGGCGGCTCGTCCTCGGGCGGCGGACGCTCGGGGTCTGGCTACTGACATACCATTTGGCTCCGGCGACCAGGAGGTGACGATGGCGATCAAGCTCCACCGCTGTTCGGGGATGTGGGTGAAGATCAGCGCCCATCCCTGCTGGAAGGTGCAGAAGGCGCTCGACGAGATGGGTGTCGACTACGAGGTGGTGCCGGGACCTCAGCGTCGCGGCAAGCGCGATGAGCTGGAGCGCTTGAGCGGGCAGCGCCTCTATCCCGTGATCGAGTTCGAGGACGGCAGCATCTATCGCGAGCAGTCCAAGCAGATGGCGGCGCGCATCCGTGCCGGCCAACTGCGCCCGGAGCCTCAACCCGACGCCCAAGAGCCTCAACCCGACGCCCAATCTCCGGCCTGACAGCTGCCCTGGTTGACAGCGCCCGGCGTGACGTCCAGTGCCGGCCTGGACCGCCAGACGCCGTGGTCATCACGCATCCGGCGAGTCCTAGGCGTGCTTGCTACTCTGCCGGGTGCATGTCGCTGTTGCTTGCCCGTCGACTTCTTCTCCTCCCCCTTCGGGGGGAATAGCGCGTGGCGGCCGCGTAGCCGCATACCCAGCACGAGAAGAAGCGACGGACGAGAACCAGAGAGGAAGCAGACGACATGAGCCGTGACTCAGATGACACACGAGTACTGATCTTCGACACGACGCTGCGCGACGGCGAGCAGTCGCCGGGAATATCGCTCAACGTCGCCGAGAAGCTGGAGATCGCGCAGCAGCTGGCGCGCCTGGGCGTCGACATCATCGAGGCGGGGTTCCCGATCACCTCCGCCGGTGACCTGGAGGCGGTGCAGGCGATCGCGCGTGAGGTCCGCGGACCCGTGATCGCCGCGCTCGCGCGCACCCACGCGGGTGACATCGACGCCGCCTTCGAAGCAGTCCGTGATGCGGAGCGCCCCCGCATCCATACGTTCATCTCCACCTCCGACATCCATATCCGCCATCAGCTCCAGACGACTCGCGAGGACGTGCTCGGGCAGGCCCGTGCCGCCGTCGCCCATGCCAAGCGCTATGTGCAGGACGTCGAGTTCTCGCCGATGGACGCGACGCGCGCCGAGGTCGAGTTCACGGCCGAGGTGATCCGGGCGGCGATCGAGGAGGGTGCCACCACGATCAACATCCCGGACACGGTCGGCTACACGATGCCGGCCGAATACGCGGCGATGCTGGCGCGGCTCTACGAGCTGGTGCCCGAGCTGAATGACATCGTCCTCTCCGTTCATTGCCATGATGACCTGGGGCTGGCGGTCGCGAACTCGTTCGCGGGCGTGCTCGCCGGCGCGCGCCAGGTCGAGTGCGCGGTCAACGGGATTGGTGAGCGCGCGGGCAACGCATCGCTCGAGGAGATCGTCATGCTGCTGCGCACCCGTCACGCCGACATCGGCCTCGACACCGGCGTCGTCACCACGGAGCTCGCGCGCACGAGCCGGCTGATCTCGCGCCTCACCGGCTATCCGGTCCAGCCCAACAAGGCGGTCGTCGGACGCAACGCGTTCGCGCACGAGTCAGGCATCCACCAGGACGGCGTCCTCAAGGAGCGCGCCACCTACGAGATCATGGACGCCACCACGGTCGGGCTGGCCGCCAACTCGATCGTGCTGGGCAAGCACTCCGGCCGTCACGCGCTGCGCCAGGCGCTCGAGCAGCTCGGCTTCCGCGTCGAGGGACAGGCGCTCAACGCCGCGTTCAAGCGCTTCAAGGAGATCGCCGACAAGAAGAAGCAGGTCACCGCGATGGATCTCGAGGCGCTGGTTACGGATGAGCTGCGCGATGATCTCGCGGGCTACGCGCTGGAGTGGTTCGAGGTCGAGGCGTCGTCGCGGCGCGAGCCACAGGCGCGGGTCGCGGTCAGCCTCCCCAGCGGGACCGTCGCAGAGGGCTCGTGCGGCGGCGACGGCCCAGTCGACGCGATCTTCCGCGCGATCAACGCCGCCGCCGGCGTCGATGCACGGCTGCGCGAGTTCCACGTCGACGCGGTGACCGAGGGTCAGGACGCGCTCGGCGAGGTCTCCGTCGTGCTCGAGGTTCAGGGCGCCAGCGGCTCGGGCCAGGGCGTCTCGACTGACATCATCGAGGCTGCCGCGCGGGCCTACGTGCGCGCACTGTCGGTCGCGGTCGGGCGGGTACACGTTGTGGCGGCCGCCGCGGTTGAGCCCGAGCTCAGCTCGGCGCGCTGAGTTACCCAGGCGAGCGCCGGCGGACCGGATCGCCACGTTGTGTGGCGAGACGGAACGCGCCGGCGCTTAGTCGCGTGCCTCAGCGTCAGAACGCCGGCGTGTGCCGGGCGACGATCGCCGCCGTGTCCGCGCCGCGCGGCAGCGTGCCAAAGCTGCGGCCGGCCTCGTCGCCCAGGCGCGCCGCGCAGAACGCGTCGGCGACGGCTGCGGGCGCGTGCCGTACGAGCAGCGCGCCCTGCAGGGCGAGCGCAAGCGCCTCCGCCAGCCGGCGCGCGCGATGCTCGCGCTGCTCGGCATCGGCCAGCTCGCGGCGCAGGCGCAGCAGATGCGCATCGAGGCGCGCGTCGGCGCCGGCCACCGCGTCGACCTCCGCGAGCAGCGCCGCGAGCGTCTCGGGCGTGCGGTCCAGCGCGCGCAGCACGTCGAGCGCGTTGACGTTGCCCGACCCTTCCCAGATCGAGTTCAGCGGCGTCTCGCGGTACAGCCGCGGCATGATCGACTCCTCGACGTAGCCGTTGCCGCCGAGGCACTCCAGCGCCTCGGCGACCATCGCCGGCCCGCGCTTGCAGACCCAGTACTTGCCGACGGCGGTGCCGATCCGCTGCAGCGCGGCCGCCTGCTCGTCACGGGCGGCCTCGTCGCAGGCGCGGGCGAGGCGCAGCGCGAGGGCCGTTGCGGCCTCGGACTCGAGCGCCAAGTCGGCGAGCACGGATTGCCATCAGCGGCTGATCGACGAGCCGGCGACCGAAGGCGCTGCGGTGCGTGGCGTGGTGGGTCGCCTGCGCGACGGCCTGGCGCATCAGCGCCGCGCTGCCGATGACGCAGTCCAGCCGCGTGTGGTTGACCATCGCGATGATCGCCGGCACTCCGCGGCCCTCCTCGCCGACCAGCCAGGCGAGCGCGCCGTGCAGCTCGACCTCCGCCGAGGCGTTGGAGCGGTTGCCCGAGCTTGTCCTTGAGGCGGTTCAGCCGCAGGGCGTTGCGGCTGCCGTCGGCCAGCACCCGCGGCAGCAGGAAGCACGACAGGCCGCCGGGAGCCTGGGCCAGCACCAGGAAGGCGTCGCACATCGGCGCCGAGCAGAACCACTTGTGGCCGGTCAAGCGGTGGCCGTCATCGCGTCGGCGCGGCGCCGTCATGTTGCGCGCACGTCTGAGCCGCCCTGGCGCTCGGTCATCGCCATGCCGCAGAGCGCGCCCGCCTTGCCCGCGGGGGGCCGCAGCCCAGGGTCGTAGTTGCGCGCCGTCAGCAGCGGCTCCCAGCGCGCGGCAAGGTGGGCTGCGCGCGCAGCGCTGGGATCGCCGCATAGGTCATCGAGATCGGACAGCCCATGCCGGCATCGACCTGCGACCAGATCATGGAAGGCGGCGGCGCGCGCGACATGCGTTCCCGGCCGTGGGTCTCGCCACGGCGTGCCGTGCATCCCGTGCGCGACGGCCACCTCGACCAGGCGATGCCAGGCCGGATGGAACTCGACCTCGTCGATGCGCTGTCCGAAGCGGTCGTGCGTGCGCAACGTCGGCAGGTGGCGATTGGCGTCGAAGCCCCAGGCGATCGCCTCCGCGCTGCCCGCCAGCCGCCCCAGCTCGAAGAGATCGGCGCGGGCCCACGACGGCCCCTCGCGCTCGAACGCCTCGCGCAGCACCACGTCGGCCTCAAAGACGTTGTAGCCCTCCAGTGGCGGTGGCTGGTTGGCGACCAGATCCACGGGCGAGCCTGCGCCCGGCGCCGACTCAGTGCCCGATGACGCGGTGGTCGAGATGCGCTGAGGGTAACCGCTGGCGCGCTCGTGAGCCGCTGCTGTCTATCCCCGCGCCGGCACTGCCGCCGAGGTGCCGAGCACCTGGCCGGAGGCGCTCAATGCCTGCACCGCATAGAGCGTCCCGCTTGCCGTGACGTGGATCAGGGTCTCGAAGCCGTTGCGGCGCACTGTGCGCAGCGGTCGCAGCGCGCTCGCGCCGGAGGCGGCCAGCACCCGCCAGCTCGCGACCTCCGTGGCGCCGTTCCAGCTGGCGTAGATGGCGATGGCAGCGCCACGCGCGCGGCGTGCGGCGATCGCCGGGCGGGTCCTGGGATGGCCGACCCAACGGAAGCGGAAGGCGCGGTAGGTCTCGGTCGAGAATGGCAGGTGGGCGTCGAAGCGGAGGCTGCCGTTGCGGTCGTACTCCGAGATGTAGGGCTGATCGCCCCAGCTGATCAGCACGTCGCCGTTGGGCAGCAGCTGCATGTTGCCCTGGCTGTTGGCGAGCAGGGCCGGCGTGTGCGTATAGACGCGCGCCAGCGTGGCGGTCATGTGCGTCATGTCGAGCGCGAGCACGATGCCGCGAGACTGCTTGTGGATCGGGGGCGTTGCGCCGTCGTCGAAGACGCTGATCGAGCCGTCCGGCAGGAGCCGGGCGTCATGCTGCCAGGCGAACTGCGTGCCCGGGCCCATCACGAAGCTGCTCTGCTTGCCACCGAGGCGCCAGATGATCGCGCCGCTGTGGCGGTCGATCTTGTAGACGGCCCACGTCTGGCGTGCCGAGACGATCAGGTTGCCGTCACGGCCGATGTCCAGCGAGTTGATGTGGAAGTAATCCCACGGCACTCCCGCTGGCGTCACCGGCGCATAGGAATCGGAGAACGCGACGTGGCCGATGCTGTGCCATTCGAAGACGACGCGTCCGGTCCTCACGTCGATCTCCTGGAGCACCGAGTCCCAGACCGTCCCGTTGTGAGGGCCGCCGACCGACGTCAGGTCGGCTGGGACGGCCTTGTAGGCGAAGAGCAGCGCCGTGCCGCGCGGCGTCAGCACGAAGTCGTGCAGGTCGGCCTGGTAGCCGTGGCCTGCGCGCACGCGCGCGATGACGTGGTAGGAGCTGTCTGCGATCACGAAGGAGCCAATGCCGATGCCGCGCATCGGTCCGCTGGTGGCGACGGTCCCCTGGAACCAGGTCAGCACCGGCTTGCCGCGGTAGCGCTGGACGCGGAAGTCGAAGGCGCCGACGCCGTGCGGCAGCGGCTCGGACCAGATCAGTTGACCGCCGTTGTCGACGATCAGCGGGCCGTTCTGGCTGAAGAAGGCAGGAGCAAGGAACAGGTAGCCGGATGCCGTGTGTGCAGCCCGTCGCGTGATCGTGATGATCGGCGGATGCAGGCGCGGTGCCGAGACGAAGGCCTGGATCGAGCCTGGGGTGGACGCGATGCGGGTTGGGGTGGACGCGGCGCTTGCTGCGGGGGCGGCGGTGCGCGCGCCGGCGGTCGCGCCGGCGGCTCCGGTCAGCACGAGCGCGCTCAGAGTGCCGACGATCGCGGTCGTGCGGGCCAGCAACGCCGTGGCTCGCGTCCAGCTCCGGTGGTGTGTCATCGAACGCCTCTCTCCTCCCGTCGGGTGGGTGGCTTGTCGCGCCGCGCTACTGCCAGGCCAGCACGAGCGCGGCGTAAGTGACCAGCTCGACGAGCTTGCCGACGCCGCCGAGGGTCTCGCGCGTCGCGCCGCCGAAGGCGCGCGGGATGACCCACGCGCCCACCGCGGTCATCAGCCCGGCCGCGGCGATCGACAGTATGCCTGGTACCAGCCCGCCGAACACCAGCGCGATGACGGCGGCCTCGAGGCTGGCGATCGCGACGATCCCACCGCTCGTGCCCTCCAAGCCCGCCGGCACCCGGCGCCGATCGGCGATCGGCACCAGGTAGGTGAGCGGCACGATCGACCAACGGCTGAGCGCTCCGCCGACCAGGGCGGCACGCAGGCAGCGTCCCCCGCTGAATCCCGACAACAGCAGCCAGGCGACGATCACCGCAATCAGCAGGGCGGCCGTGCCGGCGTTGCGCATCTGCGCATCGCGCAGCGCCTGCGCCCGCCGCGCGATCCCGCCGCCGGCGAACAGCCCGTCCGCTGTTGCCGCAAGCCCATCCTCCCCGCGCGCGCCGGTCAGCAGCATCGCGGCGCCGAGCGCCACGGCGGTGGCCGCACGGTCGGACAGGGCGACGCCGGCGACGATTCGCGCCCCGCCCAGCACGGCTCCGACCACCAATCCGATGATCGGCAGCCAGAGGCCGGTCCGCATCGCCAGCTCGCCGGTCGCTGAAGACCGCGCGCCGACGGGGATGCGCGTCAGAAAACCGACCGCCTCGCGTGCGCCTCCGATCGTCAGCGCCAGGGTCGAGCGGTCTCCGGCAGCCTCGCTGGAGGACATCGACAGTGCAGCCTAGCCACGCGGTCGGTCGGCCGACCGGCGGACATCGGTCGGCGCGCGCGAGCGCGGGCATGCCGGCGGGCCTGGTCTCGGCGTGGGCAACATCTTTGGCGCTCGCTCCGAGAAGCGAGACATGTGGTGGCGACGTTCCGTCACGACCTTCGACATCGCGGTTGGCGAGCCGGCGCTCGGCGACCGCGCGCGCGAGGCCCGGACCGAGCCCACGCTGCGGCCGGCGCCCGGCCCGGCGCCCACGCCAGAGGCCGAGCCGGGACCTCGGCCCGAGCCCACCCTCCGGCCGGCGCTTGCCCGCCGCAGCTCGCTCAGGCTGGCAGCCATCCTCGCGCTGACGGCCGTTGCGGCGCTGCTCGGTGCGATCGGCGATGGCGCGCTCGCGCGCCGCCCGGGCCAGCGTGGCGCAATGCGCCCCGGCTCGGTCGTCGCCGTCGGACAGCGTGCCGACCAGCGCGTCGCCCGCGACCCTGGCGTCGGTCAGCGCGTCGCCGTTGGACAGCGTGCCGGTCAGCGCCTTGGCCAGCCGCCGCAACGCCCGCATGGCACCAACGGCGGCCATCGGCATCGGGGGCCTGGCGGTGCGCCGCGTGCGCCGCGACAACCGCCTGATGTGACCACGGGGCCAGCGCAATTGCCATCGGCGCGCGGGGTTGGCGGCCCGGCCACCGCGGGAGGCGGCTTTGCGCTCGGTGGTTGACGATCGGGCCGCGGTGCCGCGGCGGCTGCTTGTGGCGCGCTGGCAGGCGCGCGCGCCGCGGGCAGCGGTGATGGCGCTGGCGGTCGTCCTCTCGCTGCTCGGACTGCGCCAGCTGCTCGCCGGCCCGCCCGCGCCGGCACCGACGCCGCCGCCGGACCAGACGCCGCTGATCGCGATCAGCGGGCTGGCGCAGACCTTCGCGCGCGCATACCTCACCTACGACGGCGGATCACCGGAGGCCCATGACCGGGCGCTGGCTGCGCTGCCGCACGGCGAGATCCCGCCAGACGCGGGTCTCACGGTGCCGCCGGGTGCTTCCCAGCGCATCCTCTGGACGACCGCCGTGTCGGTCGAGCCGGACGGACCGCACCAGTGGAACGCCACCGTTGCCGTGGCGGTCGCCACTGACGGCCAACCGGCCGTCCTGCGCGATCGCCAGTCGGTCGCCCTGCGGTACCTGGTCGTACCCGTGACGGAGGCGAGGCCGGGCGGCCTTGCGATCGCTGGGTATCCAGCCCTCGTCGCGATGCCCGCCTGGGCGGCGATCCCGGACGCGCGGACCGCCAGTCCTGCCCCGCGCGGCGCGAGCATCGTGCCGCTGAGCGATTCCAGGCTGACAGCACTCGTTCGCCGCGCGCTCGCAAGCTATCTCGCGGGGCGCTGTGACGCCCTCACCGCCGATCTGCTGCCGGGTACGGCCGTCCCGTGCCAGGCGCTGGGGCTGCGCCTGCTCGCCGTCGAGCGCCTTGGTTGGCTGGCGTTCGGCCGCGAGCTGGGCGCGCTCGTCACAGCGCGCGATGCGCGCGGCGTCACCTACGAGCTGCGCTACGAGCTCGCCGTCGTCCGGCGCGGGCGCTGGTACGTGGCCGCACTCGAACCTCCACAGAAGGGAGCCTCGCAATGACCCAAGGCAACCGCGCAACACCCCGTCTCGTCGCCGCGATCCTGCTGCTCTGCCTGCTCGCATCCGCGGGCCTTGCTGCCCCGGCGAGCGCCGCCACCGACATCCAGGCGGCGGGTCGCAACCTCGGCAACATGCTCAAGACCTGGGCAGCGGCCGGCTTCGGCGGCGTGACGGCGATCATGGGCGTCTTCTATCTGCTGTCGCGCCGAATCGCCCCGGCGCTGACGTTCCTCGCGCTGGCGCTGATCGTCGGCGGCTTCGTGTTCGCGCCGGGCGAGGTCTCGAGCCTCAGCTCCTCGCTCTACAAGACGGTCCTCGGCGGCTGAGCGGGTGCCCCCGGACGACGAGCGCCAGGCGCTGGAGCTGCGCTCCTATCGGGTGGTGTTCGCGCTCGAGCGCCGCCTGCATCGCCTCGATCACGTGCTGCTGCCGGTGCCCTACGGCATACCGTTGCGGGCGATCGGCTACTTCGCCGCGGTCTTGCTCGGCGTCCTGATCGCGGCCCAGCTGCCGGCGCTCGGCATGCTCGTCGGCCTGCTCCCAGCGCCGCTGCGCCTGTTCGCGCTGCCGAGCGCTGCCGCCTTCGTCCTCGCGCGCACCCGTGTCGATGGCCGGCATCCCGAGCGGCTGCTGCTGTCCTGCCTGCGCCTGTCGGTCGGCTGGTGGGCGCGTTGGCGCCTGGTTCGCGAATCGGCGTTCGCGGTCTGCGAGCCGGTTGTGATCGTGCCGGCTGCCGACGGCAGCTTGCGCGCCGGCACGATCAGCGGACCCGGCACGGTCGTCGTGACGCATCCTTGTCGGGCGCGTCAGCGTGGCCGCACGCTGCTGATCGCGCCGATCGACCCGTCAGGCACGGCGCGTGCTGGCGCTCGGCCCCCAGCGGCAGCCCGCGCCACGCTCGCCGGGGCGACTGCGGCTCGCTCGGCAACCACGATCCGCCTGGCGCGAGGGCAACGCGTCGTCGTCCAGCCCGTCCAGCCCGCCCGGCCGGTCCAACCAGCCCCGCGTCATCGAGGCGACGTCCGATGAGCGCGCCGATTCGCTGGATCCACCACAACATCATCTTCGGCAACGATGGTGCCTGGGCGGTCTACCGCCTGGCGATGACGTCCTACGGTGCGCTGAGCGCCAGCGGCAAGCGCCGGTTGCTGTCCGACCTGGCGGCGCTTGCCTGTGTGCTCGACGCCGACTTCAGCCTGCTGCGCGTGGCGCGCGGGCTGTCGGCCCGACGCTTGCGCGAGCGCGCGGAGCTGGTATTCGACGACGAGCACGGGCTGCGCGATCCCTGGAAGAGCTACCTCGATCACCAGGAGCGGGCGCTGCGCAGGATGGCGCTGCACCGTCTGGAGGCCTATCTGTCGGTCAGCCTGCGGGACGCCCCGGCAGGGGATCAGCGGTCGTTGCGCGAGCGCTTCGCCGGATGGCAAGGCGGTCTGCTCGCCGCGCTCGGTCTCTCCCATCCAGCCTGGCTGTCGCAGCGTCAGCTGAGCGCGCTCGCCGAGCGCGAGGCGCGCACGCTGGTGCGCATTGTCGACTGCGTGCGCGCCCGCCCCGCGACATCGCGGGAGCTGCAGTGGCTGATCCGCCACGCGTTCTGTCGCGGGCTCGCGGAGCCTGCGCTCGATGAGCAATGGTCGCCGCAGATGGCGATCAGGCTCGTGGGCGACGGCCTGCGCTACGAGCCGTCGCACGCCGACCTGCTACGCCTGCAGCGCTGGCCGATCGAGGTCCGCCCCCGCTCGCTGCGAGTCGTAGCCGAGGATGGCGACAGCTATCAGGCTGCCTGCGCGGTTGGCGCGCTGCCGGAGCAGGTCACCTTTCCGGGCTCCGGCGCCGAGCTGCTGTTCGCGCCGCTGGAGTCACTGCGCTTTCCGGTCGATGCGGCATTCAGCGCCAGACGGGTTGCCAACGACGCGGCGCTGCGGCTCGTGCGCCGCCGCGTCGTCGATGCCGACAACGAGCTTGCCGAGCAGCGTCACGGTGATCACGGGCCGGATCCCGACGCGCTGCTGCGTCCCGACGCGGCGCGCGAGCTCGAACGACGGCTGCGCTCCCAGGCGCGCCCGCCGCTGCTGCGCTCGACGATCAGCCTGCTCGTCGGCGCTGCCAGCGAGGACGAGCTGGCGGCGCGGCTGGACGCGTTGCGCCGGGCGTATGGCGCGGTGCGCCTGGAGCTGCCCGCAGGCGAGCAGCTGGCGCTGTGGCGCCAGCACCTGCCGGGACAGCCGACGCAGCTGCGCGCCTACGAGGACCACCTACTGCCGGAGCAGTTCGGGGCGCTGGTCCCGATTGCGACGAGAGCCGTCGGCGCCGATCGCGGCCCGTATCTCGGTCACACCGTCGGCGGCTCGCGCCATCCGGTCTGCTGGGACCTGACCGAGCCCTGTCGCCGCGGCCTGACGCCGGCGACCCTGCTCGTCGGTCCGCCCGGGCGCGGCAAGACGGCCGCGCTGCAACGCCTGTGCTACGAGGGCTTCCTGCGCGGCTCGCGCGTGATCGACATCGATCCCAAGCCCGATCACCGCTGGAGCGCGCTGCCGGCCGTTCGTGAACACGTCGAGACGATCGTGCTCAGCGCCGACGCGCGCTTTCGCGGTGTGCTCGATCCGCTGCGAGTCGCACCGCCGGAGGAGGCCGAGGATCTCGCCGTGGACTGGCTGTTGAGCCTGTTGCGGCCGGACATCCCCCACGCCTGGGAGACCGAGGTCCGGGCCGCGGTGAAGGGTGTCGTGGGCGCTGCGGCGAGCGCCCCGCAGGACGCCGGGCGTGCAGCGCGGCCGGGCTGCGGCGAGGTCCTGCAGACCCTGCGCACCGGTAACGTCGATGCCGTCGCGGTTGGTCGGGCGCTCGAGGTCTTCGCCGACTCGGGGATCGCCCAGCTCGGGATCGCCGCACCCCGCTCAGCGCTGCTGCGGCCCGCCACGCGCCGCGTGATCCAGCTGCGCATCGCCGGACTGGCGCTGCCCGAGCAGGTGGCCGACCCCCGGCTGCTGGCCTCCAAGGAGCGCATCGGCCAGGCGCTGCTCCAGCTTGTCGCCGCGTATGCCCTGGGCCTGATGGCAGCTGGCGAGGGGCGTCGGCACACGGTCCTCGGCTTCGACGAGGCGTGGGTTCTGATGACGACCCCGGGCGGCCGACGCCTGCTCAGTCGTGCCAACCGGCTGGGACGCGCACAAAACGGCACCCCGCTGCTCGGGACGCAGAGCGTCGGGGACATCGATGAGCAGACGCGCGAGCTCGTCGGCGCGGTCTTCGCCTTTGGCGCGGAGACCGATCAGGAGGCGCGACGTCTGCTGGCGCTGCTCGGCCTCGACAGCGACGACGCCGAGCTGCGTGAGCAACTGATCGACTGCCGCGCCGGTCGTTGCCTGCTGCGCGACTACTCGCGGCGCGTGGCGCACGTCCAGATCGACTTTGGGGCCGATCCGGGCCTGCTGGCCGCGCTCGACACGACCCCCGGTCGCGGTGCCGGCTAGGAACGCCTGTCGCTGGCCGGTCCCTGCCCCAGCGCTCGCGCGGGGTGCGCGTCGCTGGCCGATCATCGCCGCGGCGCTGGCGCTGACCGTCTGCGCGCTTGCTCATCCGGCGCTCGCGCAGGCACGGACGCCGACCACACTCGCGCAGGCACGGACGCCGACCACAACGGCCACCAACGCGGGCGGCGCAGCGACCGGCGATCCCCTGCGCACGCTGATCGGCGACTCGCCGCTGTGCGGCCAGGCACTCAGCCCGGTGGCGGCCGCGGCCTGTGCTTCCAGCGGCGCGCCCGAGCACGCCTATCCGCTCGACCGCTATCGCTTCGACTGGCACATCGCGACCGGGCTGACGAGCTTCGACGACAACGTCGCGGCGATCGTCCAATGGCTCGTCGCGCTCCTCTGGACGGGCGTGCTCTACGCGACCGAGGCCGTCCTGCTGGTCTTCCAGTGGGCGTTCTCGCTGGATCTGCTCGACCGCGCGCTGGCGCCGGCGGCGCGCGCGATGGACCACCTGCACCGCGATCTGGTCGGCTCGGCGTGGCTGATCGCCGGCGTGCTGGCGCTCGGCCTGTGGGCGATCTGGAACGGGCTCGCGCGCAGACGCGCGGCGCGGACGCTGGCGGGCCTGGTCAGCGCGGTCGCGATGCTGGCCATCGCGATGGCGATCGTCGCGCGGCCGGCCGAGACCGTCGGCGCGGCCTCGCGTGCCGCCAACGACCTCAAGCTCGACGTGCTCGCCGGTGTCGCGACCGGATCGCTTGGGGGACCAGCGCCTGCCGGCCCGACGCAGGGCGTCGCCGCGGCCAGTCAGGTGATCTTCGACACGATCGTGCTGCGACCGTGGTGCGCGATCGAGTTCGGCGACGTCGCCTGGTGCCTGTCCCGCGCCCCCGGCGACCGGCTGACACGAGCCCAGCGCTGGCTGCGCTACGACGTCGGCTCCAAGCAGCGCAACGCCGAGTACGAGGTCCTCGCCGACCCTCACTACCGCCCCGGCGCCGGCTCGACGCTGCTCGGGATCGGGCTGCTCGGCGTGCTGTCGGGCTCGGACGCGGCCCTGCAGGCCCAGTTCGCGGGCTACCGGGTGCGAGCGATCGACCGCGCGAAGATCCGCATCCAGACCAAGGGTGACACGCTGATGCGCGCCGGCCTGGTGGCGCTCGTGTCCGTTGGGATCGTCGGCTGGCTGGCGCTCGTCGGCTACCTCGCGGCGCAGGCGTTGTTCCAGGGCATGCTCGCGCTGACGCTGCTGGTCGGCGCTCCGGTCATGCTGCTTGCGCCGACGCTCGGCGACGCTGGGCGGCGGCTGTTTGGCCATTATCTGCGCCGCCTCGCCGCCGCGCTGAGCGCCGGCGTCGTGCTGGCCCTACTGCTCGCCATCGTGGTCGCGGCGGCGACCGCGATCGCCGCGGTCGATGCCCACATCTCCTGGCTCGCCGGCTGGCTGATCCAGCTGATCTTCTTCTGGGGGGTCTTCTTCCATCGTCGTGACCTGCTCGGCTGGCTGTCCGGCGGCACTCACGGTGGCTTCGAGCGCCTCTCGCCGGCAGCGAGCGCGCGGCCCCTGCCGCCGCGTCCGGGCGTGATCCGCCTGCGGCGGCCGCGGTTGCTCTGAGCACTGCGATGCGAGCGCTCGCCGCCACGCTGACGCTCGCTGCCGGGGCGGTGCTGCTGCCCGGCGTCCTGGTGGCGATCGCGCTCGTCAGCCTGGTGGCCGGACCGGAGACGTCGAGCGCGAGCGCCGTCGAGAGCATCGGCTACGCCCCGTCCACCCTGGCGCTGAGGGATATCCCGCCCGACTACCTCGCTCGCTACGAGAGCGCCGGCGCGCGCTATGGCATCGACTGGACCTATCTGGCGGCGATCGGCAAGGTCGAGAGCGATCACGGTCGCGACCGTGCAGCCGGCGTCAGCTCGGGACGGAACGCGGCCGGCGCGGAGGGGCCGATGCAGTTCCTGCCGGCGACGTGGTCACTCTACGGTGTCGACGGTGACGGTGATGGTCGCCGCGACCCCTACGATCCGGCGGACGCGATCCCGGCCGCCGCGCGGTATCTGGTGGCCAGCGGCGCGCCGGCTGACTGGGCGCGCGCGCTGTTCGCCTACAACCACTCGCGCTCCTACGTTGCTGAGGTGATCGGGATCGCGCGCCGCTATCGCGGCCCTGGGCCGGACGTGCTGGCGATCGCGACCGGCCTGCCCGACGGTGCGCCGACGCTGGCTGGCATGCATGGCGCGCTGCCAATCGTCACTGGCGCGAGCGCGCGGATCCTGCCCAGCGGCCTGGCCGCGGCGCCCGCCGCAGCGCCGCTCGTCGTCTGGCGGATCATCGCCGCCGGCAACGCGATCAGGCGGCTGCCCTACCTCTACGGCGGCGGTCATCCCGACTTCCTCGACGCAACCGCGCTCGACTGCTCGAGCAGCGTCTCCTACCTGCTGCACGCAGCCGGCCTGGTGGGAGCGCAGGCGCTGGTCTCCGGCGACTTCGAGCGCTGGGGACAGCCGGGGCCCGGGCGGTGGGTGACCGTCTTCGCCAACGCCGACCACGTCTGGCTCCTGGTCGCCGGCATCCGCAACGACACGGGCGGCCCCGACGCCGGCCCCAACGCCACTCAGGACGGCCCGCGCTGGCGCGTCGGCCCGCGCTCGACGGCGTCGTTCGTCGTGCGCCATCCGCCGGGGCTGTGAGCCGCGCCAGGCGGCCTGCTTCCATATGGAGCCGTGCTCGGCCCGCTCCCGCCCCTGCGCCGCAAGCCATGGCGCGTTGCCCTCCTCGCGGGCGCGTGCTGCGCCGCGCTGGCGATCGCCGGCTGCGGCGGAGGGTCCGCGGCCACCACGAGCACGGCTGCCACCAAGCGTGCCGGACACGCCGAGATCGCGGTCAAGGCGCGCCAGGTGCCGACCCTCGTGGTCCCGCCGGACGCGCCGCCGCGCGTCGTTCACGTTCCGATCATCACCTATCACCGCGTCCACCTGTACGCAACGGAGCTGACCAAGTCGATCCCCGACCTGACGGTCGAGCCGTCGGTGTTCGCCGCCGAGATGAGCGCGCTGGCGACCGGCGGCTATCACACGATCAGTCAGGCCCAGCTGTTCGCGGCGCTCTACCACGGCGCCGCGCTGCCGGCCAAGCCGGTGCTCGTGACGGTCGACGACGGCTACGTGGATGACGTCACGCAGATCCTGCCGGTGCTGTTGCGCCTGCACATGATCGCCACCTTCTACGTCATCACCGGGCGCATCCACGAGCCCGGCTTCCTCAGCGCCGATCAGATCCGCGAGCTCGATCGCGCCGGAATGGACGTCGGCGACCACACCGTAAGCCACGCCGACCTGCCGGCGCTCTCGGACGCCGAGCTGGTCGCGCAGGTGGCCGGCTCGCGCGCTGCGCTGGAGCGGATCCTCGGCCATACGGTGCAGCTCTTCGCCTACCCGTTCGGCGCCTATGACGACCGCGTCGTCGCCGAGGTCCGGCGCGCCGGCTACGTGCTGGCCGTCACCACGCGCGGGGGAACGACCGAGTCATCACTGGATCCGCTGACGATGCCGCGCATCCACATCGGGCGTGCTGCGACGCCGGCCAGCGTGCTGGCCTGCGTCAGCGCGGCCACGACCTGTGGCGGAGGGGGCGGCGGCTGAGGCGAGCGGGGCGGCCTCCCAGCCGGTGGCGGCGACGGCCCCGACGCCGGCCGGCCAGCGAGGTGCCGGCCAGCGGCGCGGGCTGGGGCGTCACCGTCACGGTGACGCTGGGCTGCCCGTCGACGAAGCGCAGCGGATCGATGCGCAGCGTGCGGGGCGCGCTGCCGTCCTGTCCCGCGTCGCGCCCGTGGTAGGCCAGCCAGAGCCCATGGCCGGGCACGTCGAAGATCGAGCCGCCGCCCGGCCCGTCGACGGGTGGATCGGAGCCCAGCAACGGATTCGAGCCCAGCTTGGTGAACGGCCCCAACGGCGACGGTCCGCCGGCGACGCCCATGTTGTAGTCGCCCAGGAAGTAGTTGCCGGAGTAGAAGACGTAGTAGCGACCACCTGCGAACAGCGGGAACGGTCCCTCGACGGTCGAGTAGTCGGGGCTGGCCTCCCACGCCTGGGATACTCCGAACAGGCGAATCGGCGGTCCGGCCGGCTGGATCAGATCGGGCGACAGCCGCATCACCGCGACGTCCTGGAAGGGGTCGTTGATCGTGAAGTAGACGTAGGCCGAGCCGTCGGGGGCGATCATTGCCGCGGGGTCGATGAAGCTCTCGCCCTCGTTGTCCCCGCAGCCGAGCGGGCCCTCGTCGACGAACGGGCCGGTCGGGCTGGACGAAACGGCCACCGCGATGCAGTGCACCCCAAGCTGCGTGCTCAGCGCCGAGTAGTAGAGGTAATAGAGCCCGTGGGCCGTCAGCACGCTCGGTGCCCAGTATTGGCTTGCGCTCCACGGCACCGGCGCGTCGAAGGCGTCGCCGACATAGGCCCAGTGCACGAGGTCGGTCGAGTGCAGGATCGGGAAGCGATGCCCCGGCGGCTCCCAGTCGGTCGACGTCCCGTAGGCGTAGTAGTCGCCGCCGACGCGCAGGACCATCGGATCGGGCAGCTCCAATGGAAAGACCGGGTTTGTGTAGGTGGCGAGCGGACGGGCGCGTGACCGCTGGCCGGGGCGGCCCGCGGCGCTGGGGACGATGACGAGCAGCGCGCCGAGCGCCAGCGCCAACGTCAGGATGCCCCGTCCTCGCCGCACGGACCGGTGTCCGCGATCGACGCGTCGCCGCGCGGTCATGTCCTCCCCCGGACCAGCGTGATGGTGCGATCGGTCTCGGCGAGGACGCCCTGCGTGAAGCAGGTCACGCGCAGCCGGACGCGCAGCGGCCTGCGGCCCAGCTCGCCGGCGCGGATGCGTACCCGCACGATCGCGCCGCTCGAGCCCCCGAGCGCGGCATAGCCGCCGCGACCGAGCGTCCGGGTCGGCGCCGCAG
This sequence comes from uncultured Solirubrobacterales bacterium, assembly GCA_963795555.1. Taxonomy (GTDB): domain Bacteria; phylum Actinomycetota; class Thermoleophilia; order Solirubrobacterales; family Solirubrobacteraceae; genus CAWCHZ01. The sequence continues at coordinate 1,249,518 of CAWCHZ010000002.1, read as the reverse complement.
TGGTGGCGCTGGTCGACAATGCGACCACCTGTGCCTGCCCGTGGCAGGCGCGGCAGCGCACGCGCAGCGCCAGCAGGCCACCGCGCGCGACGGTCAGGCGACCGCTGGGAATGCCCGGCGGGTCGTAGCCGTAGAGGACCGTGGCGCAATTGGTCGCCACGCTGTCGCCGAGGTCCGCGCGCACGAGCGAGTTGCCCGGCCCGCAGGTGACGCTGTCGCCGCCCTCGCCGTCGCGTACGTCGATGACGTCGTTGCCGCCCCCGCCCTGCACGGTGCTGATCCCGCCACCGCCGTCGATCACGTCGTTGCCGGGGCCGCCGACCAGCGTGTTCGTCCCGCCACCGCCCACGATCCGATCGTTGCCGCCGCCGCCCACGATCAGGTCGTTGCCGTTGCCGCCAGCGACCAGGCTGTCGTTGCCGGGGCCACCGTAGATCTGGTCATCGCCCGAGCCGCCGACGATGTCGTCACCGTTGGCCCCCGCGTAGATGATGTCGTTGCCGCTGCCGCCGCGGATGATGTTCGGTCCCGCACCGCCGTGGATCACGACGTTGCCGGATCCGCCGGTTATCACCCCGCTGGCGAGAATCGAGACCGTCCCCGGGCCGGCGATCACGCGCATCGGCGTCGTGCCGGCGGCCACGCTGACGTCGCCGCTGCCGGTGAAGATGCCACCGACCATCCCGCTGCCGCCGCCGTAGGAGGTGTTGTTGGTCACGGTCGCGACGCCGTCCGCGAGCTGGACGTCGAGCGACTGCACGCCGGCGCAGCTCGCGCTGTGATCATCGAGTGCCTGGCAGCCGGCGCTGGCGTAGATCGCATAGGCGCCGGGGTCGCGGACGATCACCTGCCCGGCCGCGCTGCCCGCATCCAGGGTCAGGGTGGTGTTCTCGCCGGGGGCGGCCTGGTAGACGAGGCTGCCATTGACTCCGATGAAGACCTCCGAGCCCCACGCCGTGGCGGCGCCGAGCAGCGCCCAGCCAACCGCTGCCAGGGCTGCGATGACGATCCGTGTCGGCGACGTGCGCATGGACGCGCAGAGGCTAGCCACGTTCCCCAGACTGAGCCGACGCGCCGAAGTTGCGGTGGTGCTGGCCGCGCGCGCACACCAGGGGCGCGAGTCCTGCGCGGGCGAGCAGCCGGGCGAGGGATTGATACGGTGCCTGACGTGCCGTCAGCGGATTCCCCCAGCGCGACCAACGGCGCCGCGCCCGGCTACGGTGCGGCTCCCGGCGTTGCTGCCGCCACGCTCGACGCGGCCGGCAACGGCGCCGCGCCCGGTGGCGAGCGCGTGCTCGTGCTCGGTGGTGGCCCCGCCGGCCTGACCGCCGCCTACCTCGCGGCCAAGCGCGGGGCCAAGCCGAGCGTGCTCGAGTCCGAGGCCCAGCTGGGCGGGCTCGCCAAGACCGAGGAGCGCGACGGCTACCGCTTCGACCTCGGCGGTCACCGCTTCTTCACCAAGGTGCGCGAGGTCGACGATCTCTGGCACGAGATCATGCGCGAGGAGTTCCTGCTGCGCCCACGGATGTCGCGCATCTACTGGAACCGCAAGTTCCTCGACTACCCGCTGCGCGGACCGGATGTGATCCGCAAGCTCGGACCGGTCGAGCTCACGCGCGTGCTGCTCTCCTACCTGCGCGCGTCGCTGCGGCGCAAGGGCGACGAGGAGACGCTCGAGCAATGGGTCTCCAATCGCTTCGGCCGGCGGCTGTTCGAGCTCTTCTTCAAGAGCTACACCGAGAAGGTCTGGGGCGTGCCGACCTCCGAGATCCGCGCCGAATGGGCGGCCCAGCGGATCAAGGGGCTGTCGTTCTTCACGGCGGCCAAGGCGGCCTTCCTCGGCAACCGGGGCAACGAGGTCAAGAGCCTGATCGGCGAGTTTCACTACCCGCGCTTCGGTCCCGGCCAGATGTGGGAGACGATGGCTGAGGACATCGTCTCGCTGGGCGGTGAGATCCACCTCGACAGCCCCGTCGAGCGCATCGAGATCGCCGCCGGCCGCGTCACCGCGATCCATGCCGGTGGACGCAGCTATGGCGGCGAGCACGTCGTCTCCTCGCTGCCGCTGCGAACCGTCGTCGGCCTGGCCCAGCCCGCGCCGCCGCCAGCGGTGCTTGAGGCGGCACGTGGATTGCGCTACCGCGACTTCCTAACCGTCGCGCTCGTGATCGACGGCGAGGACCTCTTCCCGGACAACTGGATCTACATCCATGAGCCGAGCGTGCGCGTCGGACGGATCCAGAACTACCGCTCGTGGAGTCCCTGGATGGTGCCCGACCCGAGCAAGGCCTGCGTGGGCCTGGAGTACTTCTGCTTCGAGGGCGATGACCTCTGGACGATGGACGACGAGCGCCTGGTCGAGCTGGCGACGGACGAGCTGGCGCGGCTCGGGCTCGTCGACCGCCGCAAGGTCCAGCGCGGCTTCGCGGTCCGTGTGCCCAAGGCCTACCCGATGTACGACGCCAATTACGGCGAGCGCGTGGCGACGATCCGCGCCTGGCTGGATGGCATCGGGAATCTCCAGCAGGTGGGTCGCAACGGGCTGCATCGCTACAACAATTCCGACCACTCGATGCTCACCGCCATGCGCGCGATCGAGAACATCTTCGACGGGTCCCAGCACGACATCTGGGCCGTCAACGCCGAGAGCGTCTACCACGAGGAGGGCACGCCCGACGAGCAGCCCTACCGGCGGGCGCCGGAGACGCGGGCGATGGAGCAGCCGCTCGCCGGGGACCGCGCCTAGCGCTACGCGCGCCGGGGGCGCGCGTAGAGAGTCGCTTGCCCGGGACCGCGCCTAACGCGCGCCGGGCCGAACGAGGCCAGCGTCGTAGGCGAGCACGACCGCCTGCACGCGATCGCGCAGGCCCAGCTTGCGCAGCAGGCTGGAGACGTGGCTCTTGACGGTCGTCTCCGACAGCACGAGCCGCTCGGCCAGCTCGGCGTTGGACAGGCCGCTGGCGAGCAGGCGCAGCACCTCCAGCTCGCGCTGGGTCAGCTCGCCCAGCGCGGTGGGCGGGGCGGCGCACTCGGGCAGCGAGTGTGCAAAGCGATCGAGCAGCCTCCGCGTCACCGAGGGGGCCAGCAGCGCGTCGCCAGCCGCGACGACGGTGATCGCCTCGACGAGCTGGGCCGGACGCACATCCTTGAGCAGGAAGCCGCTCGCGCCAGCGCGCAATGCGGCGTGGACATGCTCGTCGAGATCGAAGGTGGTGAGCATCAGCACGCGTGCGCCCGAGCCCGCCGTGACGATCCGCCGGGTCGCCTCGACCCCGTCGAGATTGGGCATGCGCACGTCCATCAGGATCACGTCGGGACTGCGCCGGCGCGCGAGGTCGACCGCGTCATAGCCATCACTCGCCTCGCCGACGACCTCCATCTCCGGGCGCGCCTCGAGGATCATCCGAAACCCACTGCGCACCAGCTGCTGGTCGTCGGCGAGCAGGATGCGGATGCTCACGCGCGCGCCATCCCCGAGCCGAGCCGGACGCCATCGGTCCTCATACTCGCACGCCCTCCAGCGGCAGCCGCGCGCGGACGGCGAAGCCACCCGTCGCCCCGGCGCCGGCGGTCAGCTCTCCGCCGAACAGCGAGACCCGCTCGCGCATCCCGATCAGTCCGTGTCCGGCGACCGTCGGGTCCCCGTCGGCGGGCCCCTCACCGTCGTCGATCACGTCGATCTCCAGCGCCTGCTCGGCGTAGCCGATCCGTACGGTCACGCGATTGGCGTTGGCATGGCGCAGCGTGTTGGTGAGCGCCTCCTGGATGATCCTGTAGGCGGACAGGTCGATCGCCGGCGCGACGTCCCGGCGCGTGCCCACGAGCTCCAGCTCGATGTCCAGCCCAGCCGCCCGCAACCTGGCCACCAGCTCGCCGACGCGGTCCAGCCCGGGCTGCGGAGCGAGCGGCTCGTCGAGTGCCTGGGCGCGCGGCGGGCGGACAGCGGCCAGCAGGCGGCGCAGCTCGGTGAGCGCCTGTCGGCCGGTCGCCTCGATCGAGCGCAGCGCCTCTCGTGCCCGCTGCGGATGGGTCTCGAAGACATCGTTGGCCGCTGTCGCCTGGACGACCATCACGCTGACGTTGTGGGCGATCACGTCGTGCAGCTCGCGGGCGATCCGCGCCTGCTCCTCGATCGTGGCGCGGCGCACGCTCTGCTCGCGCTCGCGTTCGAGGCGCTCGGCGCGATCGAGCAGCTCGGCGACGTATGCCCGGCGTGTGCGCATCCACAGCCCGAGCAGCCAGGCGGCGCCGAAGACCGCCGACTTGAAGAAAGCCCGCAGCGGGTTGTACTGGCTGCTGGCCAGCAGGGGCTCGACCAGGGCCAGCGCCGTCAGCACGCCGACCGGCAGCGATACCAGTGGCGGCAGGTAGGCGGCGACGGTGTAGAGCGCGATCAGCAACCCGGCGGACACCGGCACGCCGCCGTAGAAGATGCGGATCGCGACCACCGCCAGCAGGATCACCAGCAGGACCAGCACGGGTCGGCGTCGGCGCCAGACCAGTGGCAGCGACTCCACCGCGAACAGCGCCACGAGCGGGGCGTACAGCGCCGAGTGGCGGCCGGATGCCGCGTGATGAGTGGCGATCGTCATCGCGGCCACCCAGACCGCGAGCAGGCCGTCAGCGAGCAGCGGATTCGCTCGCGGCAGCCACGCCGGCAGCAGCGAGGGACGGACGACGGGCGTCGAGCGCGAGCTCAGCGGTGTCACCAGGCCTTCACCTTAAAGCGGGGCGCAAAGCCCGCCATCGGCCACCAGGCCGATCCGCTCTCCTCCTCGAGGAGGAGAGCTGCTCCCGGCGCGGCCCACAGCAGCGCGGCCGAGAAGTCGTCGCTAGCGCTTGACGTAGAGCACGGCGTGCACGCCGATGTCGGTTGGCTCCTCCGGGTAGAAGCGCGGTCCCGTCCCGACCAGCTGCAGCGCCGGGTCGGCGGCGAGTGCGCCCCCCCACTGCGCCGAGCGACGGCGCACGAGCCGCGTCCAGGGTGCGTTCCAGTTGTCGTTGAACGGGGTCACCGGTCGGATCAGCAGCAGATGCTGACCGGGGCGCAGCGCCGCGACCAGCGGCAGCAGCTGCTGCTCGACGCGTGCCGCCCGCAGCCGATCGAGCGCGTCGATCCAGTCCATGACCTGCGTGTCGCCGGTCGCTCCCAGCGTGCTGGCATAGCGCAGTCGCGGACCGAAGTAGTAGCGCATCAGCGGAACCTGCTCGGGCGACGTGACGACGACGAGGTCACCGGCGGCGAGCTGCGGATGCAGCTGCTCGGCGATCTGCTTGGCGTCGGTCTTGTCGTTGAGCTTGAGCGCGTGTGGGTTGACCCAGAAGCCGAGCACGATCAGCAGCGCCACCAGCCCGATCGCTCGCGCCTCGGCGAGGCCGACCGCGGCGCAGACGACGAGCGCGCCGACGATCACCGCCAGATAGCGCGGGTTCCAGGCCGGCGAGACCTGCGAGATCAGCCAGCCCACCAGCAGCGTCGCGATGACGATGCCGAGCAGCGTCCAGAGCAGACCCCACCGCGCGCGGTCGCGAGCGCGCAACTGCCAGGCTCCCCAGCCGCCCGCGATTACGAGGGCCACCGTCGCACCACCGCCGCCGAGCACGTCGCGTGAGACGATTATCGGCGCGCCGAATCGCGGCGCGTTGGTCCACGGCGCGCCGGTGTGCGCGCCCTGGAAGAGCAGCGTCGGTAGCCACGGGGCATAGAGCACCACGGCGGCGCCGAAGCCGATCGCCACGTCGATCAGCAGCGCCCGTCGATCCGCGGCCCGCCAGGCGATCACCAGCGCGACCGCCCCCGCCCCGACGGCAAAGAACAACCCCCAGTTGTGGGTGTAGCAGAGCAGTGCCAGCGCGATCGCCAGCACCGGCAGCCAGCGCCGGCTCCGGCGCACGTAGACCTCGGCGAACGCGGTCGCGGCAACCAGCGCGAGCAGGACCAGCAGCGAGTACATCCGCGTCTCCTGCGCGTAGCGCGTCAGGAACGGGTTGACCGTGAACAGCAGCGCGGCGCACCAGGCCGCACGGCGCGAGAACAGCCGATCGGCCGACCAGAAGCCAACCGGGATGCAGGCCAGCGCGAACAGCAGTGAGAGCGCATGGGTGGCGCGCTCGCTGGTGCCGAAGAGCTGGATCCAGACGTGCAGCAGCAGGTAGAACAGCGGCGGCGAGCCATCCTGGCGCAGCAGGTGGGGGATCGTCGAGAAGTGATGCGAGGCGATGCCGACCGACAGCCCCTCGTCCATCCAGTAGCCGGTCCCCCAGGCGCGCGTGCGCAAGACCAGCGAGATCAGGACCAGGATCAGCAGCGCCGCGGCCGTCAGCATGCCCGCTCGCAACGGGCTCGAGCGCAAGCGCGCGATCCGCGCGAGCGCATGCGACACGACGGCGGGCGCGAGCGGCTCGGCCGTGCGGCTCATCGGATCGCCGCCTCACGGATCGGCTGCGCGTGGCGGGCGGCGAGGCTGCGCGGGGAGCTGCAGGCGCTCAGCACGCGCCAGCGGCCGACGATCGCGATCGGCCGCCAGGGCCCGCGCGGCACAAGCGCGGGAGCGGGCGCCTCCGTCGCGGTGGCGGGAGCCTGGAAGACGACGCCGGAGCCGGCCGGTGCCTCGTGGACCTGATCGATGTGCCGCCCCAGGCGGTAGGCGAGCAGCGTCACCGCGAGCGGAGCGGTCGCGGGCGTGCCACAGGCCAGCACGGTGGCGCGCCCGCCCACGCGAGCGATCGCCGTCGGCAGGTCGCGATCCAGCCGCGCTTCATAGCCCAGCGCCTTGAGGTCGGCGCGGGCATGGCGCGCGCGCGGCAGCGCCGAGACGATCGCCGCTCCGGCGACGATCGCGATCGCGCCCCAGCGGATCGGCGTCATCGGCGGCGACCAGCGCGCCGTCAGCGCGCGCTCGCCGCCCCACGCCAGCTGGGCGAGCCCGACGCCGGTGAGCACACAGCAGAGCGCGATCGGCAGCTGCTGATAGCGCGGGTTGCCCGAGGCCAGCCCCGCCTGAGCCATGCCCGCGACGATCGCCAGCCAGAGCGCGCCGAGGATCGCGACCCCCAGCGCCGGCGTGACCCGCCGCCGACGCCAGGACTCCAGCGCGGCGGCGAGCACCGCGATCAGCGCGCCCAGCTGCGCCGCCGGCAGCAGGTAGGAGCGAGCGCGCGAGATGACCGTGCGGAACGGGTGTCCACTGAGCGCCGGATTGTCGGGCGTGACGGCCTGCGCGCGCTCGGCCGAGCGCAGCAGATGCCCCGAGCCCCACAGCTCCGGACCGAACCACAGCAGCAGCACGGCGCCAGCGCCGATCGCGATCCGCCGGCGCAGCGTGGGAACCTGGCGCCAGGCCCACAGCGCGTAGAGCGCGGCGAACGGCCACGCCTCCGGCCGCAGCAGCGCGGCGCCCAGCGCGCAGGCCAGCACCCGCCCCCGATGACCGCTGAGATGCTGATCGATCCCGATCACGACGAGCGCGATCAGCAGCCCCTCCGAGTTGCCGAGCGCGACGCTGCCAACGACGCTCAGGCCATAGATCTTGAAGTCGATCCCCGCGAACAGCAGCGCGAGCACCGCGAGCATCCCCGCCGCGACGCCGTAGCGCGCGGGCGCCAGCCGTCGCGCGAGCAGGAAGACGGCGACCAGCGCGAGCAGGCCACCGGCGCGCGCGATCACCAGCCAGAGGTCGGGCGCCGCCGATCCGGTCAGCCACAGCACCGCCGCGGCGAGCACCGGCAGCGGCTTCCAGGACGGTCCGGCCGTGGTCTGCAGGTCGAGGTGCACGACCTCGCGGCCCCAGATCAGCCAGGCCCAGGGATCGTACGTCGGCGTGGATGGCAGCAGCAGCGACAGGGCGGCGAGCGCGACGCACCCCACGATCACCAGCGCGGCGTTCACGAGGCCCCAATCAGACGGTCGGCGAGGGCGTTCACGAGGCCCCAATCAACGGTCGGCGAGGGCGTTCACGAGGCTCCCATCAGACAGTCCTCGAGCGTCTGCAGTTGCCGGTCGGATCCACCGTTGACGTAGAGCAGCGCCGAGCCGATCCGCTCAGCGCCTTCGGCCTGCGCCTGCAGCTCCATCGTCTCTGCGACGGACGGCGCCGCGACGAAGCGGATCCGCGGCGCCGCCGGGCCTCCCACAACCGCGATCTGGTCGGCCCCGATCGCGCTGGCGGCGATCGCGTGCTGGTGCAGGCAGGCGAGCACCGGCCCCCGCGGGTCGGGTGCGGCGCCCAGCTGCGCCGTGCTCGAGCCGGCACCGCAGCCGGTCAGCAGCGCCAGGCCGATCGCGGCCAGCGCCGACAGGCCGCCCACGCGCCTCATCCGATCGCCCCGCTGGCGCGCCGGGCGCTCGCCGACATGCACCTCATCCGGTCGGTCCCGCGCCGACCGGCGCCAACGCGTAGTGGCTGCCGTAGCCGTCGAGGTAGAGGCGCTTGCCGTCGGAGATCATCGGGTCGAACGCTCCATCGCCGAAGTGGAAGCGCACACGGCCCGTGCGGACGTCGAGCCCGGTTGTCGTCTTGTCGCCCAGGTCGGAGAAGTAGACCACCGAGCCGATGAGCGTGGCCGAGCCCGAGATCTTGCCGCCCGCGTTGTAGACCCAGCGCACCGCGCCGCTGCGCGCGTCCAGCGCGTACAGGTGGCCGTCGTAGGAGCCGACATAGATCGTCGGGCCGAGCCCGGGGACGTTGGCGACGGCCGAGGATGCGTAGACGTAGGCGCCGGTCTGGCGGGCCCAGGCGAGGTGCCCGTTGCGCGCGACGAAGGAGTAGACCCGCCCGTCGGTGTTGCCCATGTAGACGCGGCCGAACTCCACCGCGGCGGTGGCGTAGAACTCGCCCGAGGCGAAGCCGAACACCGCGCCGTTGGTCGCGCTGGACCAGACCTGGTGCCCGCTGGCCTCGTCGATCGCGTGGGCGACACCGCCGTAGTCGCCGAAGTAGAGCACCCCGTCGTGCAGCGACAGGCCGCCCTTGACGGCGCCGTTGGCGTGCGCCTCCCAGGCGACCGAGCCATCGCCCGTGCGCAGTGCGTAGACCGTGCCGTCCTCGGAGCCGAAGTAGAGGCGCCCGTGGTCGACCAGCGGCGAGGACTCCGCGCGGCTGGGGAGGTCGCGCGACCACAGCAGGTGGCCGTCGCTGCGGCGCAGCGCCACGACGCGCCCCGCGTCGACGCCGGGCGCGCGCTCGAGCACGACCGCGTAGACGGCGCTCGCCGTCACGGCCGGCGAGGCGGCCGCGAGGTGACCGAGCGAGCGCTGCCAGCGCAGATGGCCGCTGCCAGTCGCCAGCGCCGTCAGGACGGCGTTGTCGTCCAGCTCGTACATCGTCGTGCCGTAGATCGCGGGCGGGAACTCCAGCAGTGCCCCGCCCCCGCGGCTCCAGACGACGCGGAACGGCGGTTGCAGCGTGGATGGGAAGTAGCGCGTGCGGTTTGCGGTGTAGCCGTAGTTGGGCCAGACGAACGGCGGTGCGTGGGCCTTGGGCTTCGCAGGCGGGGGCGTCGACTCGACGGTGAACGGCTCGTTTGGATGGGAGATGTTGCCGGTGCGCCCGGCCAGGATCAGCCCGACCACGACGACCGCGACGATCAGCGCGAGCGCGCCGAGCAGCCACCATCGCCTGCGTCGCAAGAGCCTGAGCACGCGCGCCACGTTACCCAACCGGCCAGCTAGTCCTGCACGAGCACCGTGCGCGGCTTGCCGTCGCCGCAGCTCGGGCAGGCGAGGCTGGCCCGCAGCATCCGGATGCTGACGATCCGCTCGACCGGCGAGCGGAAGCGGCTGATCCAGATCGTTCCCACGTGCGCCACCGCCACGCGCGCGAAGCCGGGCAGCGGCGCGGGTGGGCGCCCGCGGCTCGGATGGTCCCAGTCCAGCAGATCGATCTCCTCAACCGCGACGCTGCCGTGCAGCGCCCGTGCGCCCTGGAGATAGAGCTCCAGCGGCGGTCGTCCGAGCGCCGGTGCGAGCACGATCCGTGCGGCGCCCGGCCTGCCCAGCGTGGCTGCCGCCCCGCGCCAGTCGGCGCGCTGCAGGCGGGGCACGAAGTTGACCGCCACGATCAGCGCGAGCCCGAGCACGCATGTGACCAGCGTCAGCATCAGCCCGATTCGCCGCGCGCGCTCGGCGCCCAGGCCGGTTGCGGGCACGAGCGCCAGCGGGACCCAGACCACCAGCAGGTTGCGGGGATCGATCGCGTCCTTGACGAGGACGGCGGCGAGCAGCGGCAGCACCAGCGCGGCCACGCCGAGGCTTAGCGCGAGCAGCGCCCCCGCTCGCTCGTCGCGGGCGGCGCGCAGCGCCAGCAGCGCCGCGCCCACGACCATCACGAGCCCGCTCGCGAGGACCGCCGACGCCGGCATGTGCGGGCCGGCGAGCAGCTCGCGGGCGGCCTGCTCGAAGCGCTTGGCGAGCGCATACTGGACGATCCAATTGCTGTTGCCCGTGCGCGCCTGGCGCAGCGCGAGCGGGACCAGCGCGCCGGCCGTCAGGACCGGCAGCGCGATCGCCGCGGCGACGAGGCGGCTGCGCAGCCGCCAGGCCAGCCAGGCCGCCTGCGGCGCGATCACGACCAGCGCGAAGTAGTGGGTGGTGAGCGCGAGTGCCGCGACCAGCGCCCACCACGCCAGCGCGCCGGCGGTTGGGCGCCGTGCCGCGCGTACGGCCAGCCACAGCGCCAGCGTCGTGAGCAGGACGAGCAGCGCGTAGGCGCGCGCCTCCTGTGAGTACCAGACGAGATCGGGGCTGAACGCGACGAGCGCGGCGATCACGAGCCCGACGCGGCGTGTGACGAGCGCCCGGGCGGCGAGATAGGCCGCCGGGACCGTCGCCGTCCCGAACAGCGCCGACAGCGAGCGCAGCGCCACCTCTCCCGTGCCGAACGGGCGCGACCACAGCCAGGCCAGCAGGTAGTAGAGCGGGGGGGTCGACTCGCTGTGGGGAACCTGGGCCAGCGTTGCGCCCAGGCTGGGACGCAGCACGCCCAGCACCGTGACCGCCTCGTCGTACCAGTAGCTCTGAACGTGGAGCGTGGCGAAGCGCACGACGCCGGCGACGAGCACCAGCCCGGCCAGCACGGCAGCGGCGGGGATCGCGTCCACGCCCATTGCGCCATGGCGCAGCGTCGCTCGCGCGAGTCGCGCGCCGCGGGGGACGGTGTGGTCGCTGGCCGCCATCGATCGCTGATCTGCAGCAGGCCGCCGCGCCGCACGGCTGATGGGCAAGCTCGCGCTCGTGCGAACCGGGGCGACGGCGGCCGGAACGCTAGCATTTGCCGCCTCTGGCGCCGCGAGCTCGATCCCGCGCGCGTTCCGCGCCATCCAGACCACCCTCCCGGTTGAGCTCGTCAATGCGCCTCCCAGATCGCAGCGCCGCCGTGCCCGAGCTCGCGACCGCACCGGCGATCGCGCCGCGCGGCGTGGCGCTGGGCGCGGGCGGCCGCGGGCTGTCGCTGCCCAAGCCCAGCCCGCTGGTTGCCGCGTTGATCTGCGGCGGGGCGCTGGCCGGCATCGTCGCGTGCTCGTTCGCGCTCGCCGTGCAGGCGGCGGGCCACGTGTCCGTGTACGTCCCGGCCGTCGGCAGCCGCCCGTTCCCGCGCTGGATCGCCGGGCCATATGCGGGCTTTGCCGCGAGCCTCACCAACGCGCGCTTCTTCGGCCTGATGGTGCTGATGGTCGTCTGCTACGGGGCGGTGATCGCCTTCGCCGGCGCGCTGCGCGCGCGCTGGATCCTCGCGGCGATCGTGCTTGCGCACATCGCCTTCCTGCTCGGGCCGCCGCTGCTGTCGACCGACGTCTTCTCCTACATGAACTACGCGCGGCTGTATGCAGTCGACCACCTCAACCCCTACGTGCATCCGCCTTCGAGCGCCGTCGCTGACCCCAGCTACAAGTACGTCTCGGTCTTCTGGAAGCACACGCTCAGCGCCTACGGGCCGGTCTTCACGCTCGGCACCTACCCGCTCGCGCTGCTCGGCCTCGGCGGCCTGCTGTGGTCGCTGAAGACGCTCACCGTTCTGGCCAGCCTCGGCTGCGTGGCGGTCATCTGGCGCGCGGCGCGGCTGCTCGGACGCTCGCCGTTACAGGCGGCGATCCTCTGGGGCCTGAATCCGGTCGTGCTCGTCTACAGCGTCGGCGGCGCGCACAACGACGTGCTGATGCTGTTCCTGATGGCGCTTGGCGTCCTGCTGGCGCTGCGGCGCCGGGAGGCGATCGGCGCGGGTGGGGTGGTCGTCGCGGCGGCGATGAAGGCCACCGGCGCGGTGCTGTTGCCGTTCATGTGGCTGGGGCTGCCCGGTCGGCGCCGGCCGATCGTCGTCGGCGCGGCCGGGGTCGTCGCCGTGCTCGCGGTCGCCTCCTTCGCGATCTTCGGCAGCCACGCGTTGGCCTGGCTGAGCGTCGTCAGCCACCAGCAGCGCATGGTCTCCAGCGATGCGACCCCCAACCAGCTCGCGCACCTGTTCGGTGGGCCGGGCGTGACCTGGGGGGTGCGGCTGGCCAGTCGCGTGGTGCTCGTGTTGGGCGTTGGCTATGCGCTCTTTCGCGCCTGGCGCGGCACGGACTGGATCGCCTGCGCGGGCTGGGCGCTGCTGACGCTGGCGGCGACGACGACCTGGCAGCTCGCCTGGTACACGATCTGGCCGCTGCCGCTCGCCGTCCTGACGCGCGACCGCCGTCTGATCGCCGCGACGCTCGCGTTCGAGGGCTGCTTCTTGATCTATCACCTCGGCCCGCTGCCGTTCGGGTGAGGATCGGACCGGTCGCCTGATGCAGGACGGCTCCTCCTGGACGAAGGGCGGCTCCTCCTGGACAAGCGCGGGGGCGCCGGGCTCGCGTCGCCTGCGACCCGGCACGATCGTGCTCGTGCTGGGCGTCCTGCTGCTGGCCGCGGCGGCGTTCAGGGGCATCTTCGATCAGGTCAGCTTCCGCCACCGGGCGGCGCGCGACATCACCGCGTTTCGCACGTTGATCGGCGGAGCGGCGCGCTTCGAGCTGCCGACCGTGGGAGCCCATCCCGACTTCGACGCGGTTTGCGCCACGCGCCGGGGGGCGGTGGCCTACCGCGTCTGCGTCATGCAGGCGCCGACCGGCTCGCTGCACCCCCGGGTGCTGGGCGCATACCTGCTCGTGCCCGACGCACTCGACGCCGCCAAGGCGCGCGTGGGCTGCGTCGGCGGCGCCGTCGAGCGTCGCCTCTGCCCGCATCCGCCGCGGCGGCCCCACGGGATGCCCGCCAGCGTGGCGGCGGCGCTTGCGGGCAGCGAGGGCCCGGCGCTGCGCGCGATCGGGGGCTAGCGGGCCGCCAGCCCGTCACCGGGCGGCAAACCACTGCGGCGCCGCCGGGACCTAGCGCGGCGTCAGCTGGATGATCGCGTCCTGGGCACCGCCCGTGGCCAGGCCGCCGAGCACGAGGATCGTGCCGTTCTGGCTGACCGCGGCCGCGTCGGACAGCGCGAAGGGCAGGCGACCGGCGCGGGTCACCGCGCCCGTGCGCGGATTGATCGCGACGATGCTGCGCACCTGTGTGCCGAGGCCCAGGGTACGGCCGCCGAACGCGTAGACGGTGCCGCCCAGCAACGCCGCGCTGGCGTGCGTCACGGCCTGGGGCAGCTGGCCGAGGCGCGTCACGCTCCCCGTGCTGGGATCGAACGCGAGCACGTCGCGCGTCGAGCCCGGCGAGGGCGGCGTCAGCGTCGGCGCGAGGCCTGTCGTGGGGCTGCTCGACGTGCTGGTCGAGGTTGTGGCGCTCGAGCTGCTCGAGGCCGAGCTGGATGGAGCGGCGGCGGTCCCGCCGATGATCAGCACACGCCCGTCCGCGGCGACAGCAACAGGCGCGCGCAGCGGCCAGGGGAGCTGCCCGACGGTGCGCACGGCCTCACCCGGCACCCAGGCCGAGATCGTCGTCAGCGGCTGCGTTCCATCGAAGCCACCGATCAGGTAGACGGTGTCGCCGATCGCCGCCACGCCCATGTCCGAGCGCGGTGCCGGCAGCGTGCCGGCCTGCTGGGTCTGGCCGGAGCTGGGGTCGAGCGAGAGGATCTGCGTGCTGAAGGTCGGGCCGGCGCCCCCGAACAGGTAGTGCGTGCCACCGACGGCGATCGCGCCGCTGTTGTAGAGCCGCAGCGGCAGCTGTCCGGATCCGGTCGTCTGGGTGCCGGTGAGGATCGTCACGGTCGTCTGCGAGGTGTCCGTCGCGTCGAGCCCGCCCCAGAGCGCGATGTGACCGCGGCCGACCGACGCCGCGGCGTCCGACAGCGGTGAGGGCAGGTGCCCGACGACCTGTGCGCTCAGGCTGCGCGCTGCTGCCGCGGGGCGGCTGACCGTCGTGCTGGTCGTGGTCGTGCTGTTGCGATGGTGCGTTCCCCCCGCGACGACCCCGACGATCGCCAGCACGATGACGATCAGGACGACGATCGCGGTGATGCGCCGGCGCCTGATCTCCTCGGGCGTGGGCTGGCCGTGGGGGCGAGGGCTGTGGCGTGGATAGCGCCCCCGCGAGGCGCGCGCCCGCGATCGCTCCCGCTCGGCGGGATCAGCCTCGTCGACTGCGGTGGGATCGTCCACGGGGCCCATGTACGGATTCCGGCGAGCGTCCGGCGATTGGTCACCGGCGTTCGAGGGACACGCGGAGCATACGGACTAAGCGCGCAGAGCGCAGGGCGCGCAGGCTCGCGTGTGCGTCAGGTGAGGATGTTGACGGCGCGCGCGACGACCAGCGCGGTGATCAGCACCGAGGCCAGCGCCTGCACTGCCATCAGCAGCTTGGCGGTCGCGGTCAGCGGCATCGTGTCGGTTGGGCTGAAGGCCGTCGCGTTGGTGAACGAGGTGTAGAGGTAGTCGATCAGCCCGGGGCGCCAGCCCGGCGGCGCCAGCTCGCGCTTGTCCATCTGGGGAAAGAGGAAATCCGGCACGGCCTCGGCGTGCTGCATCCGTGCGACTGGGCCCCCGCGGTCGAGCTCCCAGTACCAGAGCCCGAACAGCAGGACGTTGGTGATCCACAGGACGATGCCGGCGAGGATCAGCCGCCGCCCCCCGGCCTTGCCCCCGACCAGCAGGTAGTGCACCAGCAATCCGAGCGAGATCAGGTTGACCGCGCTGACCGTCGCGGTCAACCCGATCGCCAGGCGTCGGCGGATGACCGAATAGCGCATCGCCGGATGGGGTGTGGCGGCGATCAGCGCGATTGCCAGGGCCCCCTCGACGCTGGGCACGATCCAAATCGGCCCGATCGCCAGCCGGTCGGGCAGCGCCAGATAGAGTGCGATCGCAGCGACGACGACCAGCTGGGCGCCGAGGAACGGGTCGTGCTGGCCCAGGCGTCGGCCCATCAGCTCGAGTCGCCGCTCGCGGCGTCGATCAGGACGAGCAGGCTCGATCACGCGATCGGCTGCCTGGCGTCGGATCGCGGCCCTGGCGCGCTCAGCCCGACAGCCCTCGCACGATCGCACCCGCCAGGCCGCCGGCGACCGCCGCCTCGCCCTTGCCGTTGGCCTCGACCGCCTCGGCGGGCGCAATGAACATCGTCTGCAGCGCCAGCCTGCCGGGTCCGGTGAAGCGGTTCCAGGTCAGCTTGCCGCCGCCGGCGAAGAGGCCTGTCTTGAGGCCCATCGAGACCGCCTCCAGCCGCACGCTGGGGTCCTTGAACAGCCAGCCGCCGGCCTCGACGTCGAGCTGCTCGCCGGCCTCGAGGTTGACCACGAACACGTTGCCGTGGCCGTGGACCCAGACGATCGCGTCACCGTCGGTGGCGCGGAACTTGTCGATGAAGAAGCCGGAGCCGCCGAGCAGCATGTTGCGCACGCCGGTGACGCGCTCGAAGCTGTAGTCGAGGTTGTCGGTGGCGGCGATGAACTGATGCTCGCGCACGTGCAGCTCCTCGCCTTGGGCGAGATGCAGCGGGACGCACTGCCCCGGCGAGTCGCGCGAGAAGGCGATCCGACCGGAGCCCCTCGTGCGCGTGACGAAGAAGTCGAGACCGGCGATCTTGCGCTTGACCCCGCCGGGCAGCTTCTTGAGCTCGATGTCGACGCTGGTCTCCTTCCAGAGCAGGACATGGTGCTCGTGCATCACCGCGCGGTCGCGCAGCTCGACCTGCAGCTCGGGCACGAGCTGGCCGCGGATGTGGTAGGTCACGCCGGCAAACGCCTCGTCCCTGACCTCGGCGGTGAACGGCTCCGGGATGTGCACTGTCTCCTCGCTTTCGTCGGTCGCGCAGCGATCTGATCGGTCCGCTCGCCTGTGGGCGTGAGCCACGCTCACCGCAAATCATCCGCCCACGGGCGGCGGCGCGCCAGGCTCAGCGTCCGGCGAGCGCGATCCGCTCGACGGCGAAGCGCAGCGGCAACGGCGGCCGCGGCTGCAGCTGCTGCGCGCCGATCGGGCCCCGAGCGGAGGCGCGCAGCGAGCGGGCGCTGCTGGCGCAGCCGAACTCATACCGGTCGCGGGGCGTGTGCCACCACTCGCCGGCCGCCAGCGCTTCGACCATCGGCGAGTCGCTGCAACGCTTGCGATGGCGCAGGTTGCCAGCCATGTGGCCGAGCTCGTGCAGCAGCACGCTCTGCAGGTCGTACTGGTCGAGGCGCGGATAGCCCGCGCCGTAGTACCAGGGCACGGCATCGTTGATGATGATGTCCTGCTCGAGGACGCGATCGACGCCGTTGTGGCGCACGATGAAGCGCTCCTCGAGGCCGAGATCGGCGGCTGGCAGCTTGCCGAAGCCGACGACGTCGTAGCCGTCGCGCGCTCCGGCCGGCGCGGAGGTCCAGCTGAGCCCGTGCAGGCCCCAGCGGCTCGCGCTGCGGCGCGCCAGGGCCCCGAACGAGATCGGGTCGACGCTCGCCGGGATGTTGGCCGTGCTGAGGTAGAAGGTGCCATGGCCCTGACGGCCGATCGCGGCGGGGATGCGCCGGCGGACGCTCCAGGACGCGGGCAGCGAGATCGTCACCGAGCGAATCGGTCCCGGCAGCTGGTTGCCGCTGGCGTCGAGGGTGACCGCCTGCCACCAGTAGGTGCCCGGTCGGTTGATCCCCTGCGGCAGCGTCAGCGAGAAGACGCCCGCGGCGGTCCCAGCGGGGACGTTGGCGCTGCCGATCACCAGCGTCGACAGGCGGCCATCGGCGCCGATATCGGGGGCGCCGGCGAGCGTCAGCGTCACACCGCTGACGGTGGCGTCCGGCTGGATCGCGAACGCCAACGGGACGCTCGGGGGCTCGATCGCTGGCGGGGGCGGGCTGAGGTACTGCGCGACGCCGGCGGCGTCGGACACGCCCGGCGCCAGCGCGACCAGCGCGATCAGCAGTGCGGCGCTCGCCAGCGCCGCCTGGCGGCGCCATCGGACGGCTCGAGGATCCGACTGGTGCATCGCTTGCGCGTATCGGCGCCAATCATCGGCGGCCGTCAGACGCGGCCGCGCCCGGCTGGACGAAATGTCGAGCCGACACGGTCCGCCGGTCCCGCTGCGGATCGCGCGACATCGGGAAGGGAACCCCGCCGCGGTGGCTCGCCAGACGATCCAGGCGGCGGCCGCAGCGGACCGCTAGACTCAGCCGCTCGTACGCGGTCGCGTCCGGGTTCCCTCCGCGCGGCTGCGTCCAACAGACCTGCAAGCCGGGGGAGCAATGGCCCGCGGAGACGTTCGAATCGCTGTCACCCTCGCGTGCGAGGAGTGCAAGCGGCGCAACTACCAGACCAAGAAGAGCAAGCGCAACGATCCCGACCGGATCACGCTGCGCAAGTACTGCCGGTGGTGCCGCCGGCACACAGGGCACCGGGAAACCCGTTAGCGGGAGGCTCCGCTCGTGCCGAGGGACCGCAGACGCGCGAGGCAGCGCCGAGCAGCCCTGCCTGAGGGCCCGACTGCCGCGATCGATGGCGCGCCCATCGAGCAACTTGGGCGCCCCGAGCCGCTCGACGAGGAGCTTGGGTCCGCCGAGCCGCTCGACGAGGAGCTCGAGCTCGGTGATGACGCGGATCTCGACTACGGCGACGAGCTCGATGACGACGATCAGCGGCAGCTGGCGCCAAGCCGGCGCGCAGCGACGGCGAGGCGTCCGCGCAGCCGAGTCGCTACCTTTCTGCGCGGCTCCTGGCTGGAGCTCCACCGCGTGCAGTGGCCGGACCGCCGCCAGGTCACGCAAGCCACCGCGGTGGTGCTGGGCTTCGTCATCATCGCCGGGACCTATCTCGGGCTGATGGATGCCCTCTTCCAGCGAGTGGTCAACTTCATCCTCAAGTAGCGCTCCCGCTCCGACAGGACATCACCCTTCATCGCATGTTCCGCTGGTACGTCGTCAACACCTATTCCGGGCACGAGAACAAGGTCAAGCAGAACCTTGAGCACCGGGTCGTCTCGCTCGGGCAGCAGCGCGCCGTCCGCCAGGTCGTCGTGCCCACCGAGACCGTCTCGGAGATGAAGGACAACCAGAAGATCTCCGTCGAGAAGCGCACGATGCCCGGCTACGTGCTCGTCAACATGGACCTCAACGAGGATTCCTGGAGCCTGGTCAAGGGCACGCCGGGCGTCACCGGCTTCGTCGGCGCCTCGCAGGAGCCGGTGCCGCTGACCCAGGCCGAGGTCGACCGCCTGCTGCATCGCGAGACGGCCGAGCGGCCGCGCACGCGCGCGCAGTTCTCGATCGGCGAGTCGGTCAAGGTCGTCTCCGGTCCGCTGTCGGACTTCTCCGGCGAGATCTCCGAGATCAACGAGGACGCCGGGCGCCTCAAGGTGCTGGTCTCGATCTTCGGCCGCGAGACGCCGGTCGAGGTCGGCTTCGATCAGGTGAAGAAGATCTAGATGGCGCGCAAGATCCTCACGACGATCAAGCTCCAGGCGATCGGCGGCCAGGCCTCGCCGGCGCCGCCGGTCGGCCCCGCGCTCGGCCAGCACGGTGTCAACATCATGGAGTTCGTCAAGGCCTTCAACGCCCAGACGCAGGACTCCGCAGGCACGGTCGTCCCGGTCGTGATCACAGTCTACGAGGACCGCTCGTTCACGTTCGTGGTCAAGACGCCGCCCGCGGCGGTGCTGATCAAGCAGGCGATGGGGCTCGAGCGCGCCTCCGCTGAGCCGGGACGCTCCAGTGCCGGATCGATCACCCGCGCGCAGCTGCGGACGATCGCCGAGCGCAAGCTGGTCGACCTCAACGCGCACGACGTCGACCAGGCGGCCAAGATCATCGCCGGAACCGCCCGCTCGATGGGTGTGGAGGTGGTCGACTGATGGCCGGTCACGGGCGTCGTTATCTGGAGTCGCGCACGCAGGTCGATCGCGAGCATGAGTACTCGCCCGCCGAGGCGATCGCGCTCGTCAAGCAGCTCAGCCGTCCGACCTTCGACGAGTCGATCGAGGTGCACGTCCGCACCGGCCTCAACGTCCGCCACGCCGACGAGCAGCTGCGCGGCACGATCGCGCTGCCGCACGGGCTGGGCAAGGAGGTCAAGGTCGCCGTGTTCGCGCGCGGCGAGCAGGCGCGGGAAGCGCAGGAGGCGGGCGCCGACGTGGTCGGTGCGGAGGATCTCGCGACGCGCGTCCAGGAGGGCTTCACCGACTTCGACGTGGCGATCGCGACGCCCGACATGATGCCCGTCGTCGGTCGGCTCGGGCGGATCCTCGGGCCGCAGGGCAAGATGCCCAACCCCAAGGTCGGCACCGTCACCACCGACGTCGGGCGCGCCGTCCAGGAGTCGAAGGCCGGCAAGGTCGAGTACCGCACCGACCGCACGGCGATCGTCCACATGGTGATCGGCAAGGCGAGCTTCGACGATCGCGCGCTGCTGGAGAACTACGCGGCGGTGATCGAGGAGCTGGTGCGGGCCAAGCCGTCGGCCGCCAAGGGGCGCTACCTGCGCACGATCACCGTGGCATCGACGATGGGGCCGGGCGTCAAGGTCGACCCCACCCGCACGCGCGACATCGTTGAGGCGGTGCCGGCGGCGGCCTAGACTGCGAAGCAGACAAGCGACGCAACGCCCAGGACTCCCGGCGCGTCGAGCGGTAAGACCGGGATAGGCGGAGCATCCAGCGCCCTGTGCGCTCGACGCCCGCCCGTGCGCGGGCGTTGCTCGTTCTGGTCACGGAAAGGAACGGCAGCGAGCATATGAACAGGGATCAGAAGGGCGCGGTCATCGAGGAGATCGCCGGGCAGATCGAGCAGTCGAGCGCCGTCTTCGCCGTCGACTATCGCGGCATCACGGTCGCCCAGGCGGCTGAGCTGCGCGCCCGGCTGCGCGAGGGCGACGCCTCCTTTCGGGTGGTCAAGAACTCGCTCACCGAGCGCGCCGCCGAGCGCGCCGGTGCGGCGGAGCTGAAGCAGCTGCTGGTCGGCCCCACCGCGATGGCGTTCGTCCGCGGCGACGCCGCCCTTGCCGCCAAGGCGCTCGCGGAGTTCGGCGGGCGCGGCACGCAGGCGCTGACCTTCAAGGGGGGCCTGCTCGACGGCAGGCCGCTGTCGGTCGAGCAGCTCCAGACGATCGCCCGCCTGCCCGGCCGCGACGTGCTGCACGCGCAGCTGGTCGGCATGGTCGCCGCGCCGGTGACCTCGCTCGTGCGCGGTCTGGGCTCGCTGATCGGCGGGCTTGCGGTGGCGCTCGGGCAGATCGCCGAGCGCGGCCTCGTCGGCGGCCCGGCGCCCACCGAGCCCAGCGCCGCCGCGCCGGCCGAGGGCGGGGCGCAATCGGCCGAGCCGACCGCCGAGGGCGGGGCGCAATCGGCCGAGCCGACCGCCGAGGGCGGGGCGCAATCGGCCGAGCCGACCGCTGAGGGCGGGGCGCAATCGGCCGAGCCGACCGCTGAGGACGGCACTTCGAACACGGACAACGCGGCGCAGAGCGCGACCGAGCCCGACGCGGGCGCGGAAGCCGGCGCCTGAGGAGGAAGCATGCCCAGCACGCAGGAGTGGATCGACGAGCTCAAGAGCATCTCGGTGCTCGAGCTGGCCGAGCGCATCAAGGCGCTCGAGGAGGAGTTCGGCGTCTCGGCGACGGCGGCCGTCGCGGCGGCGCCCGCGCCGGCCGCGGCCGCCGGTGACGGCGCCGCCGCCGAGGAGTCCTCGACGGTCGACGTCGTGCTCACCGGCGCCGGCGAGAAGAAGATCCAGGTGATCAAGGTCGTCCGCGCGGCGACCGGTCTCGGCCTCAAGGAGGCCAAGGCGCTCGTCGACGAGGCGCCGAAGCCGGTCAAGGAGGGGCTCGATCGCGAGGAGGCCGACAAGCTCAAGGCCGAGCTCGAGGAGGCCGGCGCAAGCGTCGAGCTGAAGTAGCTGCGCCAGGGCCCCGGCGCGGCTAGCGCCGGGGCACCGACCGGCCGCGCGGCCGCCCGGCCGGGGTGCGCCGGGACCCCGATCCCGGCTATACTGCCCCATCGGCCAATAGTCGAAGCCGCCCAGCAGGCAGCCGCCGCGCCACATACGCGGCGTCCGGGGTGGGGTCCGTGAGCGCCGGTGGCCCCGTGACGGGCGGGGCGACATTTTGCCGTGCTATCGTGTGTGGTTGCGTGCCTCGCGGTGCGCGTGCCCGCCTCCGCTCGATCTCTGAGGAGTCGCCGTCTTGGCTTCAGTAGACGCTCCCCGGACGCGCCGATCCTTCGCGCGCCTGGACAAGGTTCTCGAGGTCCCCAACCTCATCGATATCCAGCGCAAGTCCTTCGCCTGGCTGACCGAGCCCGAGCGCGGTGGCCTGCGCGAGACGATCGACGACATCTCGCCGATCGAGGACTACACCGGCAACCTCGCCGTGCAGTTCGGCGAGTTCCACTTCGATGACCCCGTCGCCTCGCTCGAGGAGTGCCGCGAGAAGGACCTGACGTACGCGCGCCCGCTGACCGTGACGGTCGCGTTCGTCAACCGCGAGACCGGCGAGATCCGCGAGCAGTCGGTCTTCATGGGCGACTTCCCGTGGATGACCGAGCGCGGCACCTTCATCATCAACGGGACCGAGCGCGTCGTCGTGACCCAGCTCGTGCGCTCGCCGGGCGCCTACCTGATGGAGCCCAAGGACCGCGAGAAGCAGGTCTTCATCGCCAATCTGATGCCGGCCCGCGGCTCGTGGCTGGAGCTGGAGATCGACAAGAAGGGCCGCGTCTACGTGCGCATCGACCGCAAGCGCAAGCTGCCGGTGACGGTGCTGCTGCGCGCGATGGGCTACGCGTCCGACGAGGAGATCCTGCGTCTGTTCGAGGACTCGCTCTACATCCGCAACACGCTCGACGCCGATACCGAGGTCACGCGCTCGGAGGAGGGCGCGCTGGTCGAGCTGTTCAAGAAGCAGCGTCCCGGCGAGCCGCCGAGCATCGACAACGCGCGCGCGCTGCTGCACCAGCTGTTCTTCGATCCCAAGCGCTACGACCTCACGCGGGTCGGTCGCTACAAGCTCAACTCCCGTCTGGGCCTCGAGGTCGACCTCGACACCCGCACGCTGACCCACGAGGACATCATCGCGCTGGTGCGCGAGCTCGTCTCGCTGCCGCGCCGGCTCGGGATGTCCGAGCAGCCCGACGGCGAGATCAAGGACTTCGCCGCCGAGTCGCAGGCGATGGCACGTGAGCCGCTGGCCGAGCATCTCGACGAATACGAGCACTTCGGCAACCGCCGCCTGCGCACCGTCGGCGAGCTGATCCAGGAGGCCTTCCGCGTCGGCCTGTACCGCATGGAGCGTGTCGTGCGCGAGCGCCTCACGACCGAGGACGCCGACACGATCACGCCCCAGACGATCGTCAACATCCGTCCCGTCGTGGCGGCCCTGAAGGAGTTCTTCGGCTCCTCGCAGCTGTCGCAGTTCATGGACCAGACCAACTCCCTCGCCGGCCTGACGCATCGCCGGCGCCTGTCGGCGCTGGGGGCCGGTGGCCTGACGCGCGAGCGCGCGCCGATCGAGGTGCGCGACGTGCACCCAACCCACTATGGGCGCATGTGCCCGATCGAGACTCCGGAGGGCCCGAACATCGGGCTGATCGGGTCGCTGTCCTCCTATGCCGAGGTATCCGAGCACGGCTTCGTCACGACGCCCTACCGCGTCGTGCGCGATGGGGCCGTGACCGACGAGATCGTGCGCCTGGACGCCACTCAGGAGGAGGAGCGCCTGATCGCGCAGGCCAATGCGCCCGTCGACCCGCGCACGCGCAAGCTGCGTGGCCCCGAGGTGCTCTGCCGCACCCAGGCCGGCCAGTACGTGACGGTCGCGCCCAAGGACGTCGACCTGATGGACGTCTCGCCGGAGCAGATCTGGTCGGTCGCCACGGCGATGATCCCCTTCCTCGAGCACGACGACGCCAACCGCGCGCTGATGGGCTCGAACATGCAGCGCCAGGCGGTGCCGCTGCTCAAGACCGACGCTCCGCTGATCGGCACCGGCATGGAGCGCCGCGCGGCGCTCGACACCGGCGACGTGGTGCTGGCCGACGGCGCCGGCACGATCGCCTACGTCGATGCCGACGAGATCGTCATCGAGACCAAGGACGGCAAGAAGCAGGATCACCGCCTGCAGAAGTTCATGCGCTCCAACCAGGGCACGCTGATCCATCAGAAGCCGCTGGTGCGCACGGGCGAGGGGATCAAGGAGGGCCAGCTGCTCGCCGATGGCGCCTCGACCAGCCAGGGCGAGATGGCATTGGGCAAGAACCTGCTCGTCGCCTTCATGTCCTGGGAGGGCTACAACTTCGAGGACGCGATCATCCTCTCCAACCGGCTGGTCAAGGACGATGAGCTGACCTCGATCCACATCGAGGAGTACGAGATCGACGCTCGCACGACCAAGCTCGGTGACGAGGAGATCACGCGCGACATCCCCAACCGCTCCGAGGAGTCGCTGCGCAACCTCGACGACCGCGGCATCGTGCGCATCGGTGCCGAGGTGCAGTCCGGCGACCTGCTCGTCGGCAAGGTCACGCCCAAGGGCGAGACCGAGCTGACCGCCGAGGAGAAGCTGATCCGTGCGATCTTCAAGGAGAAGGCGCGCGAGGTCCGCGACACCTCGCTCAAGGTCCCGCACGGCGAGGGCGGCGTGGTGATCGACGTGATGACCTTCTCGCGCGACAACGGCGACGACCTGTCGCCGGGCGTCAACGACCTGGTCCGTGTCTTCGTCGCCAAGAAGCGCAAGATCGCCGAGGGCGACAAGCTCGCCGGGCGCCACGGCAACAAGGGCGTGATCTCGAAGATCGTCGACGAGCAGGACATGCCGTTCCTCGAGGACGGCACGCCGGTCGACGTCATCCTCAACCCGCTCGGCGTGCCGAGCCGCATGAACCTCGGCCAGATCCTCGAGACCCACCTCGGCTGGGCGGCGGCCAAGGGCTGGTACGACGACGGCAGCGATGCCTATCAGCACGCGCACCGCAACAGCGCTGACGGCAAGGTGTACGTCGCGACGCCCGTGTTCGACGGCGCGACCGTCGAGGACGTCGACAACGCGTTGGTCGCATGGCAGAGCGCGCACCAGGGGCGGATCCGCATGGACGTCGACGAGAGCAAGCGGGCGGGCGAGCGCTGCTCGGGCAAGGTGACGCTCTTCAACGGGCGCACCGGCGAGCCCTTCGAGGAGCAGGTGACGGTGGGCTACATGTACATCCTCAAGCTGCTGCACCTGGTCGACGACAAGATCCACGCCCGCTCGACCGGCCCCTACTCGCTGGTCACGCAGCAGCCGTTGGGCGGCAAGGCGCAGTTCGGCGGCCAGCGCTTCGGCGAGATGGAGGTCTGGGCGCTGGAGGCCTATGGCTCGGCCTACACGCTGCAGGAGATGCTGACGATCAAGTCCGACGACACGGTCGGGCGCGTCAAGGCCTACGAGGCGATTGTCAAGGGCGAGAACATCGCCGAGCCGAGCATCCCGGAGTCCTTCAAGGTGCTGCTCAAAGAGATGCAGTCGCTGGCGCTCGACGTCAACGTCGTCTCCGAGGAAGGTGCACGCGCCGAGATGCGCGAGGAGGACGACGACCTGCTGCGCGCGGCCGAGGAGCTGGGCATCGACCTGTCTGGCGTGCGGGCGACCGACGGCCAGGCGGCCGACGAGGGCATCGAGGCCGAGGGCGATACGCCCGAGGCGGGCTCGGAGGAGCTCGATGACGGCGATGACGCCGCGGAGGGCGACGACCTGCCCTCCGGGGAGGAACTGGCGCTCGAGGACATGGGGACGGTCGAGGACCCGATGATCGACGAGACGGTCTCGGCGGAAGAGGAGCTCTAGAGCATGATCGACATCAACAACTTCGACGCGATCGAGATCGGCCTCGCGTCCTCCAAGCAGATTCGCTCATGGAGCTCGGGGGAGGTCACCAAGCCCGAGACGATCAACTACCGCACGCTCAAGCCCGAGAAGGATGGTCTCTTCTGCGAGCGCATCTTCGGTCCGACCAAGGACTGGGAGTGCTACTGCGGCAAGTACAAGCGCGTCCGCTACAAGGGCATCGTCTGCGAGCGCTGCGGCGTCGAGGTGACCCGCTCGAAGGTTCGCCGCGAGCGCATGGGGCATGTCGACCTGGCGGCTCCGGTGTCGCACATCTGGTTCTTCAAGGGCGTTCCGAGCCGGATCGGCTACCTGCTCGACATGGCCCCCAAGGAGCTCGAGAAGGTTCTCTACTTCGCCGCCTCGATCGTCACCTGGGTCGACGAGGAGGCGCGCCAGCGCGACCTCGACACGCTGCGCGACGAGGTCAACAAGGTGCTCGACTCCTACGCGGCCGAGAAGGAGGAGCGGATCCTCGAGCTGCGCGAGTCGCTCGCCCGGCGCGAGGAGTACCTGCAGGGCGGCCGCCAGGCCGGCTTCTCCGATGACGACCACCTCTGGGCCGAGTCACTGGACGTCAACGTTTCGAAGCTCGGTGACGAGGAGCGGGAGAAGCTGCTCAAGGACCTGCGCAAGACCTTCCAGTCCGACATCGACGACACCGAGGCCTACATCGAGGATGCGGCCGAGCGCCTGCGCCAGGTCTGGGAGCTCTTCCAGACGATGGGGGCCAAGGACGTCGTCAACGATGAGGCGCTCTTCCGCGAGCTCAAGGACCGCTTCGGGTCGCCCTATGGCCTGGGCGAGTACTTCCGTGGCGGGATGGGCGCCGAGGCCGTGCGCGACCTGCTCCAGCAGGTCGACCTCGAGGCCGAGCGGATCGAGCTCGAGGACACGATCAAGACGTCCAAGGGCCAGAAGCAGGCCCGCGCCGTCAAGCGCCTGAAGGTCGTCTCGGCCTTCATCAACTCGGGCAACCGGCCCGAGATGATGATCCTCGAGGCGATCCCGGTGATCCCGCCGGAGCTGCGTCCGATGGTTCAGCTCGACGGCGGTCGCTTCGCGACGTCCGACCTCAACGACCTCTACCGACGGGTCATCAACCGCAACAACCGCCTCAAGCGACTGCTCGACCTCGGTGCGCCCGAGATCATCGTCAACAACGAGAAGCGCATGCTGCAGGAGGCCGTCGACGCGCTGTTCGACAATGGTCGACGCGGTCGGCCGGTGACCGGTCCGGGCAACCGCCCGTTGAAGTCGCTGTCGGACATGCTCAAGGGCAAGCAGGGCCGCTTCCGCCAGAACCTGCTCGGCAAGCGCGTGGACTACTCGGGCCGCTCGGTGATCGTCGCGGGCCCCGCGCTGCGCCTGCATCAGTGCGGGCTGCCCAAGCTGATGGCGCTCGAGCTGTTCAAGCCATTCATCATGGCGCGGCTGGTCGAGCGCAAGGCGGCGCAGAACATCAAGGCCGCCAAGAAGATGGTGGACTCGATGATCCCCGAGGTCTGGGACGTGCTCGAGGAGGTCATCCACGAGCATCCGGTGCTGCTCAACCGCGCGCCGACGCTGCACCGCCTGGGCATCCAGGCGTTCGAGCCGGTGCTCGTCGAGGGCAAGGCGATCCAGGTCCATCCGCTTGTCTGCCACGCCTTCAACGCCGACTTCGACGGCGACCAGATGGCCGTTCACCTGCCGCTGTCGGCGGAGGCCCAGGCGGAGGCGCGGATCCTGATGCTGTCCTCCAACAACATCCTCTCGCCGGCGAACGGCGCGCCGCTGGCGACGCCGACGCAGGACATGATCCTGGGCGCCTATTACCTCACATACGGGCCGGAGGACGAGGAGCTCACGGGGATCGATCCCGCGACGCGCGCGCCGCGCCCGCACGTCTACCGCACCGCCCAGGAGGCCGAGCAGTCCTACGAGCACGGCGTCGTGCGCCTGCACGACCTGGCGGAGTTCCGCCCGCTCGGGCGCTCCGGCGGCCACATCCTCACGACGGTCGGTCGGATCATCTACAACGACCGCATCGAGCGCGCGCTCGGCGAGGCGCTGGGCGATGAGTTCGATGCCTCGACGTACGAGTTCATCAACCGCTCGATGAAGAAGCGCGACACGACCGCCTTCGTCGATCAGCTCGTGCAGACCTACGGCGCGTCGGCGATCAGCCAGGTGCTCGACGCGTTCAAGGACCTGGGCTTCAAGTACGCGACTCAGGCGGGCATCACGATCTCCAAGAACGACGTCGTCGTGCCGCCCAGCAAGGAGGAGATCCTGGGGCGCTACGAGGCCGAGGTCGCGGAGATCCACGAGCAGTACGACATGGGCCTGATCACCCAGGAGGAGCGCCACGAGGCGGTCGTCGAGAAGTGGACGGCGGCCACCGACGAGGTCGCCGCGGCGATGGAGGCCCACCTCGACACGCTCAACCCGATCTTCATGATGGCCAACTCGGGGGCGCGCGGGTCGTTCAAGCAGATCCGTCAGCTCGCCGGCATGCGCGGGCTGATGGCCAACCCGAAGGGCGAGATCATCGAGCGGCCGATCAAGTCCAACTTCATGGAGGGCCTGTCGGTGCTCGAGTACTTCATCTCGACGCACGGGGCGCGCAAGGGTCTTGCGGACACCGCGCTGCGCACCGCCGACTCCGGCTATCTGACGCGGCGCCTGGTCGACGTCGCCCAGGACGTGATCATCCGCCAGGAGGACTGCGGCACCGAGGACCACGTCGAGCTCGAGCTCTGGACGGGTCGCGGCGAGCCCAACGAGAACCTCGTCGGGCGCATCGCCGCGCGCGACATCACGACCAAGCGCGGGCGCATGCTCGTCGAGCAGGGCCGCGAGATCGGCCGCGCCGAGCTGGCCGAGATCCTCGCGGCCCATGAGTCCGACCGCGCCGAGCACAACGGACGCGCCGTGCGCATCCCGGTGCGCTCGGTGCTCAAGTGCGAGGCCCCGACCGGAGTCTGCCAGGCCTGCTACGGACGCTCGCTGGCGACCGGCAAGCTCGCCCAGATCGGCGACGCGGTCGGCATCATCGCCGCCCAGTCGATCGGCGAGCCGGGCACGCAGCTGACGATGCGCACGTTCCACACCGGCGGCGTCGCCGGCGCCGACATCACGCACGGCCTGCCGCGCGTGGTCGAGCTGTTCGAGGCGCGCAAGCCCAAGGGCCTGGCGAAGATCGCCGAGCAGAGCGGCAAGGTGACGATCGAGGAGTCGGACAAGGCGCTGACGGTGGTGATCACCGACGACGCCGGCGAGGAGCACCGGCACGCGTTCCCGCGCCGGACGCGCCTGCACGTCGATCAGGGCCAGCGCGTCGAGGCCGGCACGCAGCTCAACGAGGGCTCGCTCTACCCGCACGAGCTGCTGGCGATCCGCGGACGCACGGAGACCGAGCTGTACCTCGTCCACGAGGTCCAGCAGGTCTACAAGTCTCAGGGCGTCGACATCGACGACAAGCACATCGAGCTGATCGTGCGCCAGATGCTCAAGAAGGTGCGCGTCGACCAGAAGGGCGACACCGACCTGCTGCCCGGGCAGTTCGTCGACCGCCACGAGTACGCGCGCATCAACGACGCGGTGATCACGCAAGGTGGCGAGCCCGCACAGGCCGAGGAGATCGTGCTCGGGATCACCAAGGCGTCGCTGAACACCGATTCGTTCCTGTCGGCGGCGTCCTTCCAGGAGACCACCAAGGTGCTCACCGATGCAGCGCTCGAGGGCAAGATCGACCGGCTCAACGGGCTCAAGGAGAACGTGATCATCGGCAAGCTGATCCCCGCCGCGACGGGGCTCAAGCGCTACCGGCGGATCGAGATCGAGCCCGCCGAGCCGCTGCCCCGCGGGATCGATGACGTTGGCCTGCTGGGCCACGAGGACCTCGTCGCGGAGCTGGGGCTGGATGAGGACGAGGCTCTGCCCGGCTTCGGGCCGGCGTTCGACCAGGATCTGTCGGATCTCGAGCAGATCGGCGCCGATGGGGCCGACAGCGAGTTCGTCGGTGGGCTGGGCGAGCTGCCCGAGTCGGACGCTGACGAGAGCTAGCGGCTAGGATGGCGCGCCGTATGTCGACAGCAGGCCATCCATCGCGCTGCACGATGCCGGCGGCGACTCAGCCGCCGGCCCGGCGGAGGAGTCGCTAGTGCCGCGCCGCGCGGCCGCCTCGATCCGGCCGGTCGAGGCCGACGCGATCCACCGCTCGCGCCTGGTCCAGCAGGTGATCAACAAAGTGATGCTGGACGGCAAGAAGTCCTGCGCCGAGCGGATCGTCTACGACGCGCTGGGCATCCTCTCCCAGCGCACCGGCAAGGACCCGGTCGAGTCGCTGGAGACCTCGATCAAGGCGCTCACACCGGTGTTGGAGGTCCGCTCGCGTCGCGTCGGGGGCGCCACCTACCAGGTGCCGGTCGAGGTGCCGGCCCGCCGCGCGCGCACGCTGGCGGTGCGCTGGCTGGTCAACTCCGCGCGCTCACGGCGCGAGAAGAGCATGGGGCAGCGCCTGGCGAACGAGCTGCTCGACGCGCAGAACCAGCAGGGCGGGGCCTACAAGCGCAAGGACGACATCTACCGCATGGCGCAGGCCAACAAGGCCTTCGCGCACTACCGCTGGTAGGCGCCCGCCGGCCGCAATCGCATGCGGCGTGGCGTGGTCTGCAGCTGCGCATGCGGGGCGGGAGGTCGCCAATCTCCTGCTATCATCGATGAGCGTCGCCGGGCGGGACGTCAGTGTCCATGTCCGGGGAGAGACAAGCACCTTGACTGCCGCGAGCCGATAGCGAGAAGACCGGGCCGACACCCCCGCAGGACACGCACGGGCCCGTAGGGCCCGTTCTCATGTCTGCAGCCGGCTCCGACCCCAACCGCTCCGCCGGCCACCCCCCACGGCTCTGATCCAAACCGCCACGTCGCACCCACCACCCTTCACACCACACGCACGCAGCTGACGATGCCCCGACAGTTCCCACTCGAAAAGACCCGCAACATCGGGATCATGGCCCACATCGACGCGGGCAAGACGACGACGACCGAGCGGATCCTCTACTACACCGGGCGCACCCACAAGATGGGCGAGGTCCACGAGGGTGCCGCGACGATGGACTGGATGGCCCAGGAGCAGGAGCGCGGCATCACGATCACCTCCGCGGCCACCACCGCCGAGTGGAAGGGCCACCGGATCAACATCATCGACACCCCCGGGCATGTCGACTTCACGATGGAGGTCGAGCGCTCGCTGCGCGTGCTCGACGGTGCGATCGCCCTGTTTGACTCGGTCGCCGGCGTCGAGCCGCAGTCCGAGACGGTCTGGCGCCAAGCCGACAAGTACGGCGTGCCGCGGATCGCCTACATCAACAAGATGGACCGCATCGGCGCCGACTTCGACCGCGGCGTGCGGACGATGGTCGACCGGCTCGGCGCCCACCCGGTTCCGATCCAGCTGCCGATCGGCGCCGAGGCCGACTTCCGCGGCGTGATCGACCTGGTCGCCTTCAACGCGATCCTCTACCGCGACGAGCTCGGCCGCGAGCAGGAGGTCGTCGAGATCCCCGCTGAGCTGCGCGCCAGCGCCGAGGCCGCGCGCGAGCAGTTGCTCGAGGAGGTCTCACACTACGACGACGGCCTGCTCGAGCTGATCCTCGAGGATGAGGAGATCTCCCCCGAGCGCCTCAAGCAGGCGATCCGCACGGCGACGCTGCAGATCAAGCTGACGCCGGTGCTGTGCGGCTCGTCGTTCAAGAACAAGGGTGTCCAGCCGTTGCTCGACGCGGTGCTCGACTACCTGCCGTCGCCGCTCGACATCCCGGCGGTCGAGGGCATCGAGCCGGTCAAGGGCGACGCCGACGGGCGCCCGGCGACCCGGCCGGCGGCGGACGATGCCCCCTTCTCGGCGCTCGCGTTCAAGATCATGGCCGACCCCTACGTGGGCAAGCTGACCTACTTCCGCGTTTACTCGGGGCGGCTGGAGGCCGGCTCGCGCGTGCTGAACGTCAACAGCGGGCGCACCGAGCGGATCGGGCGCATCCTGATGATGCACGCCAACCACCGCGAGGAGGTCAGCGAGGTTCGCGCCGGCGACATCGCCGCGGCGGTCGGCATCAAGCAGGTCGTGACCGGCGACACGCTGGGCGCCCCCGATGCGCCGATTCGCCTGGAGACGATCGAGTTCCCCGAGCCGGTGATCAAGGTCGCGATCGAGCCCAAGACCAAGGCCGATCAGGAGAAGATGTCGATCGCGCTCGGACGACTGGCCGAGGAGGACCCGACCTTCCAGGTCCAGACCAACGAGGAGACCGGGCAGACCGAGATCTCGGGCATGGGTGAGCTGCACCTCGAGGTGCTGGTGGATCGCATGCTGCGCGAGTTCAACGTCGAGGCCAACGTCGGGCGCCCGCAGGTCTCCTACCGCGAGACCGTGCGCGGCACGGCCAAGAACGTCGAGGGCCGCTTCGTGCGCCAGACCGGCGGCTCGGGGCAGTTCGGCGTCGTCTACATCGACGTCGAGCCGGCGCCCGGCGAGGGCTTCGACTTCGTCAACAAGATCAAGGGCGGCTCGATCCCGTCGGAGTTCATCCCGGCTGTCGAGAAGGGCGTCGAGGAGGCGCTGGAGAGCGGCGTACGCGCCGGCTATCCGATGGTCGACATGCGCGTCACGCTCGTCGACGGCAAGTACCACGAGGTCGACTCCTCCGAGATCGCGTTCAAGATCGCCGGCTCGCTGGCGCTGCGCGAGGCCGCCAAGCGCGCCAAGCCGGTGCTGCTGGAGCCGATCTTCGCCGTCGAGGTGGTCACGCCGGAGGAGTTCATGGGCGACGTGATCGGCGATCTCAATCGCCGGCGCGGGCGCATCGAGGGGATGACGCCGCGCGGCAACGCGCAGGTGGTGACCGGTCAGGTGCCGCTCAGTGAGATGTTCGGCTACGCGACCGACCTGCGCTCCACGACGCAGGGACGCGCGACCTACACGATGCAGTTCGAGGGCTACGAGGAGGTTCCCCCGAACATCGCCGAGAAGGTCGTCGGCGACCGCGAAGGCGTCGGGGCGGCCGCCTGAGCGACGTGAGCGCCCCGATGGGGCAACTGAGATAGATTTTTCGGGTTCGCCCGGCGCGGCGGACCTCACTACGAGTTCCAAAGGAGCAACCGAAAGTGGCCAAGGAGAAGTTCGAGCGCGACAAGCCGCACGTCAACGTCGGCACGATCGGTCACATCGACCACGGCAAGACGACGCTGACGGCCGCCATCACGACGGTCCTGGCCGAGCACGGCGGCACCAAGGCGCGGAGCTTCGAGGAGATCGACAACGCGCCGGAGGAGCGCGAGCGCGGCATCACGATCGCGACCTCGCACGTCGAGTACGAGACCGCCAATCGTCACTACGCCCACGTCGACTGCCCGGGTCACGCCGACTACGTCAAGAACATGATCACCGGCGCCGCGCAGATGGACGGGGCGATCCTCGTCGTGTCGGCCGCCGACGGCCCGATGCCGCAGACGCGCGAGCACATCCTGCTCGCCCGCCAGGTCGGCGTTCCCTACATCGTGGTCTTCCTCAACAAGGCCGACATGGTCGACGACGAGGAGCTGCTCGAGCTCGTCGAGGTCGAGGTGCGCGAGCTGCTCTCGGAGTACGACTTCCCCGGCGACGACATCCCGTTCGTCGTCGGCTCCGCGCTCAAGGCGCTGGAGGGCGATGAGCAGTACAAGCAGAAGATCCTCGAGCTCGCCGAGAACCTCGACAACTACATCCCCGAGCCCGAGCGCGACCTCGACAAGCCGTTCTTGATGCCGGTCGAGGACGTCTTCTCGATCACCGGCCGCGGCACCGTGGCGACCGGGCGCATCGACCAGGGCATCATCAAGACCGGCGAGACGGTCGAGATCGTCGGCATCAAGGCGACGACGACCACCGTCGTGACCGGCGTCGAGATGTTCCGCAAGATCCTCGACGAGGGGCGGGCGGGCGACAACGTGGGCTGCCTGCTGCGCGGCACCAAGCGCGAGGAGATCGAGCGCGGCCAGGTGCTCTGCAAGCCCGGCTCGATCACCCCGCACACGAAGTTCCGCTCCGAGGTCTACGTGCTCAAGAAGGAGGAGGGCGGCCGTCACACGCCGTTCTTCACCGGCTACCGGCCGCAGTTCTACTTCCGCACGACCGACGTGACCGGTGTCGCGCGTCTGCCCGAGGGCGTCGAGATGGTGATGCCGGGCGACAACGTCCAGATGGAGATCGAGCTGATCCAGCCGATCGCGATGGACCAGGGACTGCGGTTCGCGATCCGCGAGGGCGGGCGCACCGTCGGCTCGGGGGTCGTGACCGAGATCATCGAGTAGCACCCGCAGCGCGGGGACGCGGCTGGCCGGCTGGCCCCGCTCCCCGAACAGGACGACAGTAGATACGACCATCGGGGGCGGGCCCCGCGATCACCGGGGACTCGCCCTCGGCGCGCGAGCGGGGCACCGCGGCCCGCGAGAGGAACTCCGCCGCACCAATCCAACATGGCAACACTGACCGAGAACAAGATCCGCATCAGGCTCAAGTCCTATGACCACTCGGCCATCGAGACGGCGGCCAAGGAGATCGTCGACACGGCGACGCGCACCGGCGCGACGGTCTCTGGTCCGGTGCCGTTGCCGACGGAGAAGAACGTCTACTGCGTGATCCGCTCCCCGTTCAAGGACAAGGATTCGCGCGAGCACTTCGAGATCCGCACGCACAAGCGGCTGATCGACATCCACCAGCCGACGCCCAAGACG
Source organism: uncultured Solirubrobacterales bacterium (assembly GCA_963795555.1). Lineage (GTDB taxonomy): Bacteria > Actinomycetota > Thermoleophilia > Solirubrobacterales > Solirubrobacteraceae > CAWCHZ01. The sequence continues at coordinate 1,215,549 of CAWCHZ010000002.1, read as the reverse complement.
GTCGACTCGCTCCAGCGGCTCGACCATCTGCCGGCCGGGGTGGATATCGAGATCCGCCTCGCGCTCTAGGTGGATTGATGGCCGCGATCCTCGCCAAGAAGCTCGGCATGACGCAGCGCTTCCTCGACGACGGTCGCGTCGAGCGTGTGACGGTGCTCGAGGCGGGCCCCTGTCCCGTCACCGCTGTGCGCACCAGCGAGCGCGATGGCTATGCCGCTGTCCAGCTGGCGTTCGGCGCGGCGCGCGAGAAGCACCTGTCGAGGCCGGAGCTCGGTCACCTGCGCAAGGCGGGCGCGCCGCCGCTGCGCCACCTCGTCGAGTTCCGCGACGAGGCCGGCGAGCTGAAGATCGGCGACACGGTCACGGTCGCGGCGTTCGAGGTCGGTCAGGTCGTCAAGGTCTCGGGTGTCTCCAAGGGCAAGGGCTTCCAGGGGACCATCAAGCGCCACAACTTCAGCTCCGGTCCGCGCGCGCACGGCTCGCACAACGTTCGTGCGCCGGGCTCGATCGGCGCGTCGGCGACGCCGTCACGCGTCTTCAAGGGGATACGTGGTCCCGGGCGGATGGGTGGCAAGCGCGTCACCCAGCGCGGCCTCGAAGTCGTCGAGGTGCGGGCTGACCGCAACCTGCTGCTGCTGCGCGGCGCCGTGCCCGGCGCGCGTGGCACGACGGTCGAGGTGCGCAGCGATGGCTAGCGCTCCCCGCCTTGGCGGCAAAGGCCAAGTGACGCTCGACGCAGCCGCGTTCGAGGCGCGCTTCAACGAGCCGCTCGTACACGAGTGCGTGCGCGCCGAGCTGGGCGCACGCCGGCAGGGGACCGCCTCGACGCGCACGCGCGGCGAGGTCAGCGGCGGCTCCGCCAAGCCCTGGCGCCAGAAGGGCACCGGTCGCGCGCGCGCCGGCTCGAGCCGCTCACCGCTGTGGACGGGCGGTGGCACCGTCTTCGGGCCCCAGCCGCGCAGCTATATCGTCAAGGTCAACCGCAAGGCGCGGCTGGCGGCACTGCGCGGCGCGCTGTCCCAGCACGCCCGCCGGGGCGCGGTCGCGATCCTCGACGGTGCTGCCTTCGAGCAGCCCTCGACCAAGCAGGCGGCGCGGACGCTGGCCGATTGGGGTCGTCCCGGGCCGACGCTGGTGGTGCTGGCGCAGGAGGAGATCGGCGCGCTGCGATCGTTTCGCAACCTCGCCCGGGTCGCCGTCGTGAGCGCGTCGGATGCGGGCGTCGCCGACCTCGTCTGGGCGGAGTCGCTGCTGCTGTCCGAGCGCGCGCTCGAGCAGCTGACGGCCCGCGCGGTCGCGACGCCGCGTCGGCCGCTGCCTCGCCAACAGAAGGCTCGGCCTCGGCCGACGCGGGTCCGCACGAGCGCGCCAGTCGCGCCAAGCGGGGCGGCGACGGGCGGAGCGGAGGAGACCGCCTGATGGACCACTCCCAGGTGATCCTGCGCCCCGTCGTCTCGGAGAAGTCCTACGTGCTGGCCGCCGCCGGGCGCTACACCTTCCGCGTCCATCCCGACGCGCACAAGACGCAGATCCGTCAGGCGATCGAGTCGCTGTTCGACGTCCACGTGGTCGAGGTCCGCACGGTGAACGTCAAGTCCAAGCCCAAGCGCCGCGGTCACACCGCGGGGCGCTCGCGCAGCTGGAAGAAGGCCGTCGTGCAGGTGCGCGAGGGCGAGGTGATCCCGATCTTCGCGGGCCTGGAAGGGGCTGCCTGATGCCGATCCGCAACCCCAAGCCGACGAGCCCGGGACGGCGCTTCGTCACCTATTCGGACTACGCGGCGATCACCAAGACCGAGCCCGAGAAGTCGCTCACCGAGGGTCTTACCAAGACCGGCGGGCGCAACGCCAACGGGCGCAAGACCTCGCGCCATCGCGGCGGCGGCGCCAAGCGGCTCTACCGCAAGGTCGACTTCAAGCGGCGCAAGGACGGCGTGCCCGCGCGCGTGGCCGCGATCGAGTACGACCCCAACCGCACGGCGAACATCGCGCTGCTGCACTACGCCGACGGCGAGAAGCGCTACATCCTGGCGCCACAGCGCCTGCAGGTCGGCGCCAGCGTGATGTCCGGCCCCGACGCCGACATCGCGCCCGGCAACTGCCTGGCGCTGGGGGCGATGCCGACCGGCACCGTCGTGCACAACGTCGAGCTGCAGCCGGGCCGCGGTGGGCAGCTGGGACGGGCTGCCGGCGCGGCGATCCAGCTGGTCGCCAAGGACGGCGCGATGGCCACGCTGCGGCTGCCGTCGGGCGAGATGCGCCTCGTGCGCGCCGAGTGCCGCGCGACGGTCGGCGTGCTGGGCAACGCCGAGCATCAGAACATCAAGATCGGCAAGGCCGGTCGCAAGCGCCATCTCGGCGTCCGACCGCAGACCCGCGGGACGGCGATGAACCCGGTCGACCATCCGCACGGCGGTGGCGAGGGGTCGACCACGCCGGGGCGCCATCCGGTGACCCCGTGGGGCGTGCCCACGCTGGGATATCGCACGCGCAAGAAGGGCAAGCTCTCGGATCGCTATATCGTGCGTGGTCGGCGCCGCGGCAAGAAGCGCTAGGAATCGTTGGGGGTAACAGGAACTTGAGCCGTTCGAGCAAGAAGGGACCCTGGGTGCAGGAGCGCCTGATGGCGCGCATCGAGGCCATGAACGCGTCCAACAGCAGGCAGATGCTGCGCACCTGGTCGCGCGCCTCGACGATCTTCCCCGAGATGGTCGGCCACACGATCGCCGTCCACGACGGCCGCAAGCACGTGCCGGTGTTCGTCACCGAGTCGATGGTTGGCCACAAGCTCGGTGAATTTGCGCCGACGCGGCTGTTCCGCGGCCACGCGGGGTCTGGGAGGGTGAGATGAGCGACGAGCGCGAGCAGGAGCGCGAGCCGGCAGCGGGTGAGGCTGAGGCCACCGCGGCCGGTTCCTCGCCAATACAGGGCTCGGACCCGGCCGAGGCGGCTCCGCCCAAGCGCGCCGCGCGCGCCAAGGCAGATGCCGAGGAGCCGGTCGCAGCGGCTCCGCGGAAGCGCGCCGGTCGCGCCAAGGCCGGTGAGGAGAAGCCGGCCGCAGCGGCTTCGCGCAGGCGCGCCGGTCGCGCCAAGGCCGGTGCGGAGAAGCCGGCCGACGAGCAGGCCAAGCCCGCCCGTCGCCGAGCGGCGTCCAAGAAGCCCGCTGAGGCGAAGGCCGCGGCCGAGCCCGAGGCCGTCGTGGCCGCGGGGCGGGCGGCTGCGGCCTCCCCCAAGCCTGCTCGCACGCGCGGTGCGGGGCGGCGCGACGCGAGTGGCGTTGTCGTCCGCGCGCAGGCGCGCTACGTGCGCACCTCCGCGCGCAAGGCGCGGCTGGTGAGCGATCACCTGCGCGGCAAGTCGGTCGTCGAGGCGCGGGCGATCCTGGCGCTGACCACGCGCAGCGCGGCGCGCGACTGGAGCAAGGTGCTCGAGTCGGCGATCGCCAACGCCGAGCACAACCACGAGCTGGTTGGCGACGAGCTGCGCGTCGCCGCTGCCTACGCCGACGAGGGGCCGACGCTCAAGCGCTTTCGCCCTCGCGCGATGGGCCGCGCTACGCGCATTCGCAAGCGCACCAGCCACCTCACGATCACGCTAACCCCGGGGAGCTGACATGGGCCAGAAGGTGCACCCGGAGTCGATGCGCGTGGGCTACATCCACGACTGGAAGTCGAATTGGTTCAACGAGCGCAGCTTCGGCGCCTACCTCGGTGAGGACCTGCGCATCCGCGAGCACATCGAGCGCCGGCTCAGCCACGCGGGCCTCTCGGACATCACGATCCGCAAGGACGCCAACGAGGTCGAGATCAACATCCACACCGCTCGGCCCGGGATCGTGATCGGCAAGTCCGGCAGCGAGGTCGACGCGCTGCGCCGCGACCTGCACCGCATGACCAGCAAGCAGATCAAGGTCAACATCCTCGAGATCAAGCGTCCCGAGCTCGACGCCAAGCTGGTCGCGCAGTCGATCGCCGAGCAGCTGCAGAACCGCGTCGCCTTCCGTCGCGCGATGAAGCGCGCGCTGACCTCCGCGATGCGCTCCGGCGCCAAGGGCGTCAAGGTCCAGGTCTCCGGTCGCCTTGGCGGAGCGGAGATGGCGCGCACCGAGGGCTACTCCGACGGGCGTGTGCCGCTGCACACGCTGCGCGCCGACATCGACTACGGCTTCCACGAGGCGCGCACGACGTTCGGGCGCATTGGGGTCAAGTGCTGGATCAACAAGGGCGAGATCATGCCCGCCGGCTACACCGGCACCGACTTGACCGAGCTCGAGGCACCCGCCCCGGCGACCACCGGCGCGGGTGGGGACCGTGGGGGCCGCGGTGGCGGCCAGCGCGGCGAGCGCGGTGGTCGTGGTCCGGGCGGTCCGGGCGGTCGCGGTGGCGCGGGTGGTGGTCGTGGTCCGGGTGGCCCTGGTGGTGGTCGTGGTCCGGGCGGTCCGGGCGGTCGCGGTGGCGCGGGTGGTGGTCGTGGTCCGGGTGGCCCTGGTGGTGGTCGTGGTCCGGGTGGCGCGGGTGGTGGTCGTGGTCCGGGTGGCCCTGGTGGTGGTCGTGGTCCGGGTGGCCCTGGTGGTGGTCGTGGTCCGGGTGGCCCTGGTGGCGGTCGTGGCCCGGGCGGCTCGGGTGGATCCGGCCGCGGCGGTGCACGCGGACCTGGCGGTCGTGGCGGCGGTCCGCGCGGTGGCGGCCCCGGAGGGCAGCGCTGATGCTCGCACCCAAGCGAGTCAAGCACCGCAAGCAGCATCGTGGTCGTCGCGCCGGCTTGTCGCGCGGGCAGACGCGCGTTCAGGTCGGCGAGTTCGGGCTCAAGGCGCTGGAGTGCGGCTGGATCACCAACCGCCAGATCGAGGCCGCTCGTATCGCGATGACGCGCAAGATCCGCCGTGGCGGCAAGGTCTGGATCAATGTCTTCCCCGACAAGCCCTACACCAAGAAGCCCGCCGAGACGCGGATGGGGTCGGGCAAGGGCTCGCCGGAGGGCTGGGTCGCGGTCGTCAAGCCAGGCCGTGTGATGTTCGAGCTGGCCGGCGTCCCCGAGCCGCTAGCGCGCGAGGCGATGCGCCTCGCCGGCCACAAGCTGCCGGTCAAGACCAAGGTCATCGGCAGGGACGAGTAGCGACGATGCCCAAGGCCAACGAGATTCGCGAGATGACCGACGAGCTGCTCGTCGAGCACATCCGCAACACGCGCCGTCAGGTCTTCAACCTGCGCTTCCAGCACGCGACGGGCGAGCTCGAGAACAGCGCCGGCCTGCGCGGCTCGCGTCGCGAGCTCGCGCGGGCGCTGACGATCGCCGGCGAGCGCCAGATCGATGTCGAGAGGGAGCTGAGTCGCTGAGATGGCCGACAACGAGCAGCACGAGGACGTGACGACGCCGGCCGACAGGCCCGAGGCCAGCGAGGCGCAGGCAGCCGAGGTGGCAGAGCCCCAGGCAGCCGAGACCCAGGGGACCGCGCAGGCCGCGCCCGCCGCTGAGCAGGCCCCGCTCCAGAGCCCCAAGGAGCGCCGGCGCAGCCGTCGCGACGCGCGCCGCGCGGCGCCGCGCGCGCCGCTGACGCCCGCCGAGCGTGCGGCCGAGCGCCTCGAGCGTCGCCGCCGCCGCGCACAGGCGCGCCGCGCCTACCGCGCCAAGCTGCGCTCACGACGCGCCAAGTCCCCCTCCACCACGCCGGTCACGGCCGAGCCGCGCGGTGCGGGACGGCCCAAGGTGCGCCTTGGCGTGGTCGTCTCGGATCGCCCCGACAAGACGATCGTCGTGCGCATCGACGAGGCCCGCCGGCATCGTCGCTACGAGAAGATCGTGCATACGACGCGTACGCTGCATGCCCACGACGAGCGCAACGAGGCCAGCGCCGGCGACACCGTTCGGGTCGTCGAGAGCCGCCCGCTGTCGCGCACCAAGCGCTGGCGCCTGGTCGAGATCCTGGAGCGTGCGAAGTGATCCAGAACGAGACCCGCCTGCGCGTGGCCGACAACACCGGCGCTCGCGAGATCCTCTGCATCCGCGTGCGCGGCGGCTCGCGCCGGCGCTACGCGAGCGTCGGCGACACGATCGTCGCAACGGTCAAGCAGGCCAGCCCGCAAGGCTCGGTCAAGAAGGGGGACGTCGTCACGGCCGTGGTCGTCCGCGCCAAGAAGCAGTTCGGCCGCGAGGACGGCACCTACATCGCCTTCGACGAGAACGCCGCCGTGCTGATCGACGCCGCCAACAACCCGCGTGGCACGCGCATCTTCGGGCCGGTGGCGCGCGAGCTGCGCGAGCGCAACTTCATGAAGATCGTCTCGCTCGCGCCGGAGGTGCTCTGATGGCTCGTCTCGCGCGTGGCCGCGCCGTGACGTTCGGGGGGGTGCTCTGATGGCGCTCAGGATCCGTCGCGATGACACGGTCCTGGTGATCAGCGGCAAGGACCGCGGCAAGACGGGCCGCGTGCTGCGCGTCGATCCACGTGCCGGACGCGTCTACGTCGAGGGCCTCAACATCGTCAAGCGCCACCAGCGCCCGCGCCAGGTCAGCGGCAGCCAGCGCGAGGAGACCGTTGGTGGCGTGATCGAGAAGGAGGGTCCGATCCACGTGTCCAACGTGATGCTGGTCGACCCCAAGGACGGCCGCCGCACCCGCATCGGCATCGACCGTGCCGGCGGGGCGCGCAAGCGCATCGCCCGTCGGTCGGGGACGGCGTTCGAGTAGCGGGCAGATGGCGACCGCGCGACTCAAGGAGCGCTACGAGCGCGAGATCCGTCCGGCGCTGATCGAGCGCTTCGGCTACTCCTCCCCGATGCAGGCGCCGCGGATCACCAAGGTGACGCTGAACATGGGCATCGGCGAGGCCAAGCAGGACTCCAACGTCGTCGACGCGGCGAGCGAGCAGCTGGCGACGATCGCCGGCCAGCGGCCGAGCGTGCGGCGCGCGCGCAAGTCGATCGCGGCGTTCAAGCTGCGCGAGGGGATGCCGGTCGGCGTCTCGGTGACGCTGCGCGGCGAGCGCTCCTACGAGTTCCTCGATCGCCTGATGGCGGTCGCGATCCCGCGCGTGCGCGACTTCCGCGGCCTCAATCCCCGCTCCTTCGACGGGCGGGGGAACTATTCGCTCGGGATCCGCGAGCAGATCATCTTCCCGGAGGTCGACTACGACCAGATCGACCAGGTCCGCGGCCTGGATGTCACGATCACCACCTCGGCGAGGTCCGACGAGGAGGCGTTCGTGCTGCTCGAGGCGCTCGGCATGCCGTTCGCCCGTCCCACAAACACCCCGGAAGGAAGCTAGAGCACGAGCATGGCCAAGACGTCGCAGAGAGTGCGCCAGCAGCGCCCGTCCAAGCATGAGACCCGTGGCTACACGCGCTGTCAGCGCTGCGGCCGTGCGCGCGCGGTCTATCGCAAGTTCGGCCTCTGCCGCATCTGCCTGCGCGAGCTGGCGCACGGCGGCTTCATCCCGGGGATGACCAAGGCCAGCTGGTGAGCGCATGTCGATGACCGACCCGATCGCCGACTTCCTGACGCGCCTGCGCAACGCGGCCCACGCGCAGCACGACACGGTCGCCATGCCGGCGTCCGGGCTCAAGCGCGAGCTCAGCCGGATCCTCAAGGAACAGGGCTACATCGAGGACTACGGCATCGAGCCGCGCGCGGACGGTGGCGCCGGCGAGGTGCTGCGGATCCGCCTGCGCTACACCGAGGACCGCCGGCCTGTGATCTCCGGTCTGCGTCGGGTGTCGCGGCCCGGTCGACGCAGCTACGCCGCCGCGCGCAGCATCCCCAAGGTGATGGGCGGCATGGGCACGACGATCGTCTCGACCTCGCACGGCGTGATGACCGGCCACGAGGCGCGCCGCCAGGGGATCGGCGGCGAGCTGGTCGCGGAGGTCTGGTGATGTCGCGCATCGGCCGCCAGCCGATCCCGGTCCCCGCCGGCGTCGACGTCGCGATTGAGCCTGAGCTCGTGCGCGTCAGCGGCCCCCAGGGCCAGCTCAGCGAGCGCATCCCGCGCGACATCACCGTCGAGCAGCAGGAGGGCGAGCTGATCGTGCGACGCCCGACCGACCGCGGCGAGCACCGCGCCCTGCACGGCCTGACGCGCTCGCTGGTCGCGAACATGGTCGAGGGCGTCACCAACGGGTATCGCAAGACGCTCGAGATCCAGGGCGTCGGCTACCGCGCGATGCTGCGCGGCTCGGAGCTCGAGCTGGCGCTCGGTTACTCGCATCCCGTGCGCATCGTCGCGCCCGACGGGATCGCCTTCGAGGTGCCCACCCCGACCCGCGTCGTCGTCTCGGGCATCTCCAAGCAGCTCGTCGGCGAGACCGCCGCCAAGATCCGCAAGCAGCGTCCGCCGGAGCCCTACAAGGGCAAGGGGATCCGCTACGAGGGCGAGCACGTCGCCAGGAAGGTGGGCAAGCGAGCATGAGCGTGATCACGCGCCCAGCGCAGCGCCTGCGCCGCCGTCGGCGGGTACGGGCGAAGGTCCGCGGCAGCGCCGCGCGCCCGCGGATCTCCGTGTTCCGCTCCAACCGTGGCGTCAACGCACAGCTGATCGACGATCGGGCCGGTCGCACGCTCACCGCGGTCAACTGGACGGAGGCCGAGCTGCGCGGCCTGGGGCGCATGGACCAGGCGCGCCGTGCCGGGGAGCTGCTGGCCGAGCGGGCCCGCGCCGCCGGGATCGAGGAGGCGGTCTTCGACCGCGGCGGATATCAGTACCACGGACGCGTGCGCGCCCTCGCCGAGGGCGCCCGCGGCGCTGGACTGCGGTTCTGACCGCTAGGCTGATTGCTCGCCATGCCAGCCTCTCGCTCTGTCAGCTCATTCGGCCTGGACCTCCAGGAGCGCGTCGTGCAGATAAACCGCGTCGCCAAGGTCGTCAAGGGCGGTCGCCGCTTCTCCTTCACCGCGCTGGTCGTGGTTGGTGACGAGGACGGTGTCGTTGGCGTCGGCTACGGCAAGGCCAACGAGGTCCCCGTCGCGATCCAGAAGGGCGTCGAGCAGGCCAAGAAGAGCCTCTTCCGCGTTCCTCGCCACGGCTCGACGATCACCCACCCGACGATCGGCATCTTCGGCTCCGGGCGCGTCGTGCTCAAGCCGGCCTCGCCCGGCACCGGTGTGATCGCCGGCGGCGGCGTGCGCGCGGTGCTGGAGCTTGCGGGCATCCACGACATCCTCTCCAAGTCGCTGGGCTCGCAGAACCCGATCAACCTCGTCAAGGCCACCGCCGCCGGGCTGCAGGGGCTGCGCACCCCCGCGGAGGTGGCCGAGCTGCGTGGCCTGAGCATCGCCACCGTGCTGGGGCTTGGCGGTGAGGGCGCCAACGGCGCCAGCGCGGGCGCTGGCGAAGGCGCCAGCACTGGTGCCAACGGCGCCAGCACGGCCACGGGCGAAGGCGCCAGCACCGCCGCTGGCGAGGAGCGCGGATGAGCGGCCTGCGCATCACCCAGCGGCGCTCGCGCAACGGCGCCAACCAGCGTCAGCTCGACACGCTGCGCACGCTTGGCCTGCGGCGCATCGGCCACAGCGTCGAGCATCCCGACAGCCCCCAGCTGCGCGGGCTCGTGCACGCGGTGCGCCACCTGGTCAGCGTCGAGGAGCGCGGGTCGTGAGCCCGGCTTCACGCAAGCCGACGGAGCGCCAGGACACGGCGGAGCGCCAGGACGCGTCTGGGCCCAAGCAGCGCGACAAGCAAGACGAGCAGCGCATCGGGCTGCACTCGCTGCGGCCCGCGCCCGGCAGCCGGCGAGCGCGCAAGCGCGTCGGGCGCGGCCATGGCTCGGGGACCGGCAAGACCTCCGGACGCGGCCACAAGGGCGCCGGCCAGCGCTCCGGCGCCAAGAGCCGGATCGCGCGCGAGGGCGGCCAGAACCCGATCCACATGCGGATGCGCAAGCTGCGCGGCCCGTTCATGAAGAAGTCGATGCCCTTCGAGCGCTTCCGCACGCGCACGCAGGCGGTCAACCTCGATGCGCTGCAGGAGCGCTTCGACGCTGGCGCCGAGGTGACCGTCGAGGCGCTGCACGCCAACGGCCTGGCGACACGCGCGGGCGTCCCGATCAAGGTCCTTGCCAGGGGCGAGCTCAGCAAGCCGCTGACCGTCCACGCACACGGCTTCAGCGCGGCGGCGCGAGCGGCAATCGAGGCCGCCGGGGGAAGCTGCCAGGTCCTCGAGGGCTAGCGCGCGGGGGACAGCGTCGTGCTCTCCACGATCGTCAGCGCATTCACCGTCGCCGATATTCGCAAGAAGATCGCCTTCACGGCGCTGATCCTTGCGCTCTACCGGCTGGGCTCGCACATTCCCGTGCCCGGGATCAACAGCCAGGCGGTCAGCGACATCCAGAACAACTTCGCCGGCTCGAACATCCTTGGCTTCCTGAATCTGTTCTCCGGCGGCGGCCTCGGGCGGATCGCGCTGTTCGCGCTGGGGATCATGCCCTACATCACCGCCTCGATCATCCTGCAGCTGCTGACGGTGGCGGTTCCCTCGCTCGAGAAGCTCTCCAAGGAGGGCGAGATCGGCCAGGCCAAGATCACCCAGTACACGCGCTACCTGACCGTCGGTCTGGCGGCCGCGCAGTCGATCGGCTACGTCTTCCTGTTCCGCTCCTTCCAGCGCTCGGCCGGCACGCAGGTGATCGCGCACTTCACGGCGCCGCGCGTCTTCTTGATCGTGATCTGCCTGACCGCCGGGACGGTGCTGCTGATGTGGATGGGGGAGCTGGTCACCCAACGCGGGATCGGCAACGGGATCTCGCTGCTGATCTTCGCATCGATCGTCTCGCGCATCCCGCACGGCCTGCAGGCCTGGTGGACGAACCCCGATCAGGTCTTCAAGGTGCTGATGCCCTTTGGCGTGATCGCGATCGTCGCCGCGGTCGTGTTCGTGCAGGAGGGCCAGCGTCGGATCCCCGTTCAGTACGCCAAGCGCGTGATCGGCCGGCGCATGACCCAGGGCGGGCAGACCTACCTGCCGCTGCGCGTCAACATGGCCGGCGTCATCCCAGTCATCTTCGCCGCCTCGCTGATGGCCTTCCCGCCGACCGTCGGGCAGCTGCTCCACACGCACTGGGCGAACAGCCTGGCGAACTTCTTCTCTCCCAACGGCTGGGCCTACGTCGTCGGCGAGACGGTGCTGATCATCGCGTTCACCTACTTCTATACGGCCGTGACTTTCAACCCCGTCGACCAGGCCGACAACCTCAAGAAATACGGCGGCTTCATCCCGGGTGTGCGTCCGGGTCGTCCAACGGCCGAGTTCCTCGACCGCATCCTCGCCCGCCTGACGCTGCCCGGTGCGCTGTTCCTCGCGGCGATCGCGGCGCTGCCGACGGTGCTGATCAACCAGACGAGCGCCAACTTTTTCTTCGGCGGCACCTCGCTGCTGATCGTCATCGGCGTCGCGTTGGACACGATGAAGCAGCTCGAGGCGCAGCTGATGATGCGCAACTACGAGGGCTTTCTGAAGTAAGCTCGGGCGCGTGTCCGAGCTCAACCTGATCCTGCTCGGCCCGCCCGGCGCGGGCAAGGGAACGCAGGCCCAGCGGCTGGTCGAGGACTTTCGCCTGCCCTACATCGCCACCGGCGACATGCTGCGCCAGGCGGTCGCCGATCGATCCGAGCTGGGGCTCAAGGCGCAGGACTTCATGGATGCCGGCGAGCTCGTGCCCGACGAGCTGATCATCGAGCTGATCATCGAGCGCGTCGACGACCCGGAGTGCCGCGACGGCTTCATTCTCGATGGCTTCCCGCGCACGATCGCCCAGGCCCAGGCGCTCGACGCCGAGATCGAGCGGCTGCGCCGCCGGCTGACCGCCGCGCTGCTGATCGAGGCGCCCGACGAGGAGGTCGTGCGGCGGCTGTCCGGGCGGCGCGTCAGCGCCAAGACCGGGCGCATCTACCACGTCGAGCTCGACCCGCCCAAGCACCCCGGCTTCTGCGACGTCGACGGCTCGCGGCTGATCCAGCGCCCCGACGACCAGCCCGAGACGGTGCGCCGGCGCCTGGAGGTCTACCGCCGCCAGACCGAGCCGCTGGTCGCCTACTACGAGCAGCGCGGGCTGCTGCGGCGCTTCGACGGCACCCGCCCGCCTGACGAGGTCCACGACCACATCCGTGCGACGCTGGCGACCTTGCGCATGGAAGAGACCTTATGACGTGAGGGCAGCTGGCGCATGATCATCAAGAAGACCCCCGAGGAGATCGAGAAGATGGCCGCCGCCGGGGCGATCCTCGTCAAGACGCTGCAGCTGCTGCGCGGCAAGCTGCGCGCCGGGGTCACGACCGCCGAGCTCGACGCCGCGGCCGAGCGCTTCATCAGCTCGCAGGGGGCCAGCTCGGCGTTCAAGGGCTACCGCGGCTTTCCCGGCTCGATCTGCACCTCGCCCAACGCGATGGTCGTGCACGGGATCCCCGGTCCCTACAAGCTCGCCCGTGGCGACGTCCTCTCGATCGACGTCGGGGTCACGCTCGATGGCTGGATCGCCGACGGGGCGCGAACCTTCGCGATCGGGCCGGTCAGCCCATTGGCGCGCAGGCTGCTGCGCGTCACCGAGCAGTCGCTGCTGGAGGCCGTTGAGCAGTGCCGGCCGGGCAATCGCCTCGGCGACGTCTCCCACGCCGTCCAGCGCAGGGTCGAGGCCGAGGGCCTGTCGGTGATCCGCTCGCTGGTCGGCCACGGCATCGGGCGCAGCATGCACGAGGACCCGCAGATCCCCAACTATGGCGATCCCGGCAAGGGCCCGCTGCTGGAGGAGGGCATGGTGCTGGCGATCGAGCCGATGGTCACCGCCGGACGCCAGGCCGTGCGCCTGGGCGAGGACAATTGGTCGATCTACTCCCAGGACGGCTCGCTCGCCGCCCACTTCGAGTTCACGGTCGCGATCCAGGCCGACGGCCCGCGGATCCTGACCCCCTGGCACCTGGACAGCGGTCGCGCCGCGGCCTGAGCCCCGCCCCTCTGCTACCATGATTCGTCGCGCTCGGAGCCGGTGCTTCGAGCTGCCCACCTACCCCCGGTCGCGGCGAGTCCACCGCGTCGTGGACAACAGCCGTTCGGCGCTCCAGCGAAAGGGACAATGAAGGTACGACCGTCGGTCAAGCCGATGTGCGAGAAGTGCAAGATCATCCGCCGGCACGGAGCCGTGCTGATCATCTGCCAGAACCCGCGGCACAAGCAGCGGCAGGGCTGATCGGCAGATGGCACGCATCGCCGGCGTCAACATCCCGCTGAACAAGCGCGTCGAGATCGGGCTGACCTACATCTACGGGATCGGCCGCCCGGGCGCCAACAAGCTGCTCGCCGACGTGGGGGTCGCCCCGGACACCTACGTACGCGACCTGACCGAGGACGAGATCGGCCGCCTGCGCGACGCGATCGATCGCGGCATGACGGTCGAGGGCGATCTGCGCCGCGAGCGCTCGCAGAACGTCAAGCGCCTGATGGAGATCGGCTGCTACCGCGGCCTGCGCCATCGCCGCGGCCTGCCGGTCCGCGGTCAGCGCACCAAGACCAACGCGCGCACGCGCAAGGGGCCGCGCCGGATGCAGGTCGCCGGCAAGAAGAAGGCGACCAAGAAGTGAGGAACCGCTAGTGCCGGCCCCCAAGCGCCCCCAGCGCAGTCGCCGCAAGGTGCGCAAGAACATCGCCGTCGGGCAGGCGCACATCAAGACCAGCTTCAACAACACGATCGTCGCGCTGACCGATCGCGAGGGCAATGTGATCGCCTGGGAGTCGGCCGGCGGAGCGGGCTTCAAGGGCTCGCGCAAGTCGACGCCGTTCGCGGCCCAGGTGACCGCCGACGCCGCCGCGCGCAAGGGTATGGAGCATGGCCTGCAGAAGGTGGAGGTGTTCGTGAAGGGCCCCGGGTCCGGGCGCGAGACGGCGATCCGCTCGCTGCAGGCCGCCGGCCTCGAGGTCACGACCGTACGGGACGTCACGCCGCAGGCGCACAACGGCTGCCGTCCGCGCAAGCGCAGGAGGGTCTAGCGGTGGCGCGTGACACCAGCCCGCAGTGCAAGCAGTGCCGACGCGAGGGGCAGAAGCTGTTCCTCAAGGGGGAGCGCTGCCTGACCGACAAGTGCGGCGTCGAGCGGCGATCCTATCCGCCGGGCGAGCACGGCCGCGGCCGTCAGAAGCAGAGCGAGTACCGCCTGCAGCTGCGCGAGAAGCAGAAGGCGCGCCGCTACTACGGCGTGCTCGAGCGTCAGTTCCGCCTCTACTACTCCAAGGCCTCCCGCCAGCCGGGGATCACCGGCGAGAACCTGCTGCGCATGCTCGAGTGTCGCCTCGACAACGTGCTCGTGCGCCTGGGCTTCGCGGCGTCGCGGCGCCAGGCGCGGCAGCTGATCCGCCACGGCCACTGGACGGTCAACGGTCGCCGTGTCGACATCCCCAGCTATCAGGTCCGCGATGGCGACGTCATCGCCGTGCGTGCCAGCACGCGGGCCGAGGGCGTCATCCGCGACGCGACCGAGCTGACCGGCCAGGTGCCGGCGTGGCTGCAGGCCGATCACGACTCGTTGACGGCGAAGGTGCTGCGCCGGCCGGAGCGAAGGGAGATCGCCGCTCCGGTGCAGGAGCAGCTCATCGTCGAGCTCTACTCGAAGTAAGCCGAAAGCTTCCCCGCGCGCGACGGCGCTCCGCCCGCCCGCCGCGTGTCCGGTGGACACCCACGACGACTGAGGACCCCGATGCTTGACTTCCAAGTTCCCCGGATCACCACCGAGACGGTCGAGGACAACCGTGGCTCGTTCACGATCGAGCCGCTCGACCGCGGCTTCGGCTACACGTTCGGCAACTCGCTGCGCCGGGTGCTGCTGTCCTCGCTTGCCGGGGCGGCCGTGACGAGCGTGCGGATCGAGGGGGTGGCGCACGAGTTCTCGACGATCAAGGGCGTCGCCGAGGACGTCACCGACATCGTCCTCAACCTCAAGGGCGTCGTCTGCCGGATGCACTCCGACGCCAGCGAGATCGAGGCGCCGCTGGTCGTCACCGGCCCTGGCGAGATCACGGCCAAGGACATCGACCTGCCCTCGGGCGTCGAGATCCTCAACCCCGAGGCCCACATCGCCACGCTGGAGAAGAAGACCAAGCTCGAGCTGTATCTGACGATCGGTCGCGGCCGCGGCTACCGCCCCGCCGAGGACAACAAGTCCCCCGACCAGCCGATCGGCGTGATCCCGATCGACTCCGTCTTCTCGCCGGTGCGGCGCGTCGCCTATGCCGTCGAGCAGGCGCGCGTCGGCCAGCGCACCGACTTCGACAAGCTGACGCTCGACATCGAGACCGACGGCTCGCTCGAGCCCCAGGCGGCGCTGCGCGAGGCCGCCGAGATCCTGATCTCGCAGCTGTCGATCTTCACCGACGCCGACCGCATCGAGGAGCTGCGGGCGGGCCCGGGCGCGGGCGCGTTGGACGGCGTCACGCAACCTGCGGTCGGCGGCGGCACGCGACCCTCCAGCGCGATGGACGACATCCTGATCGAGGAGCTCGAGCTGGGCGTGCGCTCCTACAACTGCCTCAAGCGAGCGGGCATCCAGACGATCGGCGACTTGATCGCCAAGAGCGAGGGTGAGCTCAACGCGATCCCGAACTTCGGCAAGAAGTCGATCGACGAGGTCATCGAGACGCTGCACGCCCGCGGGCTGGATCTCCGTCAGGACTAGGATTCGCCAATGCGTCACCAGCGCACCCGCCACAAGCTCAGTCGCAGCTCCTCGCACCGCAAGGCGCTGATCGCCAACCTCGTCAAGGAGGTGATCGATCACGAGCGCATCCAGACCACGGAGGCCAAGGCCAAGGCCGTGCGGCCCGAGCTCGAGAAGCTGATCACGCTCGCCAAGCGCGGCGACCTGCACGCCCGCCGCCAGGCGCTGGCCGCGCTGGGGCAGGACAAGTTCGTCGTCTACAAGCTCTTCGAGGAGGTCGCGCCGCGCTACGCCGAGCGGCCCGGCGGCTACGCGCGCATCCTCAAGCTCGGCCCGCGCCGCTCCGACGCGACCGAGATGGTGCTGCTCGAGCTGGTCTGAGCACGAGCGCCCGCCTGACGAGCCGTGATCCCCCGCTGGCGCAGGCGGCGGATTTGAGCGCCCTCAGATCCCGCCTGACGCTGGAGTACGACGGCAGCGGCTTCTGCGGCTGGGCCGTCCAGCCCGAGCGGCGAAGCGTCGCGGCTGAGCTGACCACGGCGCTGAGCACGCTGCTGCGCCGCGAGGTGGCCGTCACGGTTGCGGGGCGCACCGATCGCGGCGTGCATGCCTGGGGGCAGGTGGTCTCCTACCCAGGCGAGCCGGTCGAGGTCGCCGCGCTCAACGCGCTGCTGCCGGCCGACGTCGCGGCGCTCAGCTGTGAGCGCGCCGCCGACGGCTTCGACGCGCGCCGCGACGCGCTCAGCCGCACCTACTGCTACCGGATCCTCAATCGCCGCGCCCGTGGCGCCTTCGAACGGGGCCGCGCGCTGTGGTGCCCGCGCCGGTTGGATCCCGAAGCGCTGGACGCCTGCGCGGCCGCGCTGATCGGTCGCCACGACTTCACCGCGTTCACGCCGACCGACACCGCCCACGTGCGCTTCGAGCGCGACGTGATCGCGGCGCGCTGGCAGCGCGACGGCGACAGGCTCGACCTCTGGATCGAGGCCGACGCCTTCATGCGCCACATGACCCGTGTGCTGGTCGGGACGATGCTCGAGGTCGGCGTCGGCCGGCGCAGCGTGGAGTCCTTCGTCGAGCTGCTTGGGGGACGTCCGCGCAGCGCAGCCGGCGCCACGGCGCCACCGCACGGCCTCTACCTGGCAGCGGTCTCCTATGCCGCCTCGGTGATCGCCCCCACCTCCGCCGAGCGCTCGTCGACCAATCCCGCCTCATCCGCCGAGCGCCGGTCGGCGCCGGATCGCACCTCTAGGATCCAGGGGACATGAGGGTCCTGCTCACCAACGACGACGGCATCGGCGCCGCCGGTCTGCAGGCGCTGCGCCGCGCCCTGCTCAGGGTGGAGGGCATCGAGCTGGCGGTGATCGCACCCGACAGCAACCGCTCGGCCAGCGCGCGCTCGATCACCACCCGCCGCCCGCTGTGGGTCGAGGAGGTCCCGTTCAGCGACGGGTCGGTGGGCTATGCCACCGATGGCACGCCAGTGGACTGTGTGCGCTTCGCGCATCTCGGGCTGGTCGACGACTTCCGCGCCGAGCTGGTCGTCTCAGGCATCAACCACGGCGCCAACCTCGGCGACGACATCACCTACTCGGGCACGGTCGCGGCGGCGCTGGAGGCGCTCGTGCTGGGGCTGCCCGGCATCGCCGTCTCGCAGCAGTCCGGCGACCGCGAGCTCGACTACCGCGCCGGCGAGCGCTTCGACTTCGAGCTGGCGGCGGCGTTCACCGCCCGCCTGGTCGGCGAGCTCGAGCAGATGGACCTGCCCAGCGGCACGCTGCTCAACGTAAACGTGCCCGGCGCGCATCCCGAGGGGGTGCGGATCACGCGGCTGGGCAAGCGCATCTATCGCGATGAGCTGCAGCTCGAGCACCAGGAGGACAGTCGCCGGCGCTATCGCATCTACGGCGACTCGCCCGGTTACGAGCACGAAGAGGGCACCGACCTGGCGGCCGTCGCCGACGGCTACATCGCGGTCACGCCGATCCACTTCGACCTCACCGACCGCGCCGGCATCAGCGCGCTGGAGCTGCAGGACCTCAGCCGGCTCGTCGAGCCTGCCGCGCGGGAGCTGCGGTGAGCGCACGGGAGCGGACGGGCGCTGCGGCGGAGCGGCCCACCGCTCCGGCCCGGGAGCCCGCCGCGCGGGCCGCGCAGCTGCGCGCGCAGATCGCCCACCATAACCACCGCTACTACGCGCTCGATGACCCCGAGATCGCCGACGACGCCTACGACGCGCTGCTCGACGAGCTGCGCGCGATCGAGGCGGCCCACCCGGAGCTGGTCACGCCCGACTCGCCGACGCAGCGCGTCTCCGGAGAGCCGGTCGCGCGGCTCGAGAAGGTGCGCCATCGCCTGCCGATGCTCTCGCTCGCCAACGCGCGCTCGGCTGAGGAGCTGCGCGCCTGGGTCGAGCGCATGCGAACGCACCTGGCGCGCGAGGGCATCACCGACCCGTGCTTCGGGTTCGTCGCGGAGCCGAAGATCGACGGGCTCGCCGTCTCGCTGACCTACGCGGACGGCGTGCTCGTCCAGGGCGCCACGCGCGGCGACGGCGAGATCGGCGAGGACGTCACGCACAACCTGCGCACGGTGGGCTCGGTGCCCTTGCGGATCGAGGACGCCCCACCGCTCGTCGAGGTGCGCGGCGAGGTCTACATGTCGCTGCCGGACTTCACGGCGCTCAACGAGCGCCGCGCCGCCGAGGGGCTGTCGACGTTCATGAATCCCCGCAACTCGGCCGCCGGGACGATCCGCCAGCTCGACCCCGCGCTCGCCGCCGCCCGTCCGCTGTCGATGTGGTGCTATGGCATCGGCGCGAGCGAGGGCTTGCGGCTGGCCAGCCACTGGGACACCCTGCGCTGGCTGAGCGAGCACGGCTTTCGCGTCAACCGCGACATCCGCCGGCTGTCCTCGGTCGACGAGGTGATCGCGCAGTGCGAGGCCTGGCAGGCGCGGCGCGGGGCACTCGACTTCGAGATCGACGGCGTCGTCGTGAAGGTCGACGATTACGAGCTGCAGCGCCGGCTGGGCGCCGTTGGGCGCGACCCGCGCTGGGCGATCGCCTGGAAGTTCCCCCCGACGACGGCCGCCACCAAGCTGCTCGCGGTGCACTGGAACCCCGGCAAGTTCGGCGACCTGCACCCGTTCGCCGTGCTCGAGCCGGTGCGCGTGGGCGGGGTCACGGTCAAGCTGGCGACGCTGCACAACGAGGAGGACCTCGCGCGCAAGGACCTGCGGCCCGGCGACGACGTGATCGTCCTGCGCGCCGGCGACGTGATCCCACAGGTGATCTCGCCGGCGCCGCACGTCGTCGAGCGCGCGGACCGCAAGCCGCTGCCGGCACCGCCGGCGCGCTGTCCGGTCTGCGACACGCCGACGGTCAAGGGGGAGGGGGTCTTCACCAAATGCCCCAACCGCGACTGCCCGGGCCGGCGCTGGCAGCTGCTCAAGCACTTCGCCTCGCAGGGGGCGATGGACATCGAGGGGCTTGGTGAGCGTCAGGTCGCGCTGCTGCTCGAGCACCGCCTGGTCAGCACGGCCGCGGACTTCTACCGCCTGCGCGCCGAGCAGCTGGTCGAGCTGGAAGGGTTCGCGGAGATCTCGGCGCGCCGCCTGGTCGAGGCGATCGCCGCCTCCAAGCAGCGGCCATTCGCGCGCGTGCTGTTCGCGATCGGCATCGAGGGCGTCGGCGAGGTCACCGGCCGCAGCCTCGCGCAGCGCTTCCGCAACATCGACGCGCTCCAGCACGCGACCCCCGCTGAGATCGCGCAGACGCCGGGTATCGGTCCGATCGTCGCCCAGCTGATCGCCGACCAGCTCGCCGACGACCAGCTGCGTGCGCTGATCGCCGATCTGCGCGAGCTGGGCCTGCGCTTCGAGCAGGAGGGCCCGCCGCCGGGCGAGGGGCCGCTGACCGACAAGACGCTGGTGCTGACGGGCACGCTGCCCGAGCTGACGCGAGAGCAGGCGACGGAGCGGATCCTCGCGGCCGGTGGGCGTGTCAGCTCGTCGGTCTCACGCAAGACCGACTACGTCGTCGCCGGCGATAGCCCCGGCTCCAAGCTCGAGAAGGCCGAGCGGCTGGGCGTCGCGGTGCTCGACGAGGCCGGTCTGCTGGCGCTGCTAAACCCGCTCAACGCGCCCGCCCGCGGGGCGTAGGCGCCCGGCGCCTTCGGCGGCCATGGCGCAGCCCGACCAGTCAACCCTAAGGGGCCGCTACCAGGCGGCGCGAGGCACCCTCGATCGGCCCGCCACGGCCGCCCACCGCCAGCTGAGGATCTTCGGACGGCGCATCGGCCTGCTGGCCGCGGTCGTCGCGATCCTGCTGGCGCTCGCCACGGCGGCGCTGTCGGTCAGCGAGAGCGTGGACGTCTGGTATGCGTTTCGCTGGGCGCTCGACACGGCGGCCACCGTCGGTGGCTTTCCCCAGCCGCGCACGACGTTCGGCCAGGTCGTCCAGGTCGGGCTGATCGTCATCGGCGTCGGTACGCTCTTCTACGTCCTGGCGCTGGTCACCGAGCTCTTTGCCGCCGGTCATTTGGGGGAGGTGCTGACCGCCAGGCGCAGGCAGAAGATGATCGACGATCTCTCGAACCACTTCATCATCTGCGGCTTCGGCCGCGTTGGCCGGCAGGTCGCCCGCGACCTGCACGCCGCCGACGCGACCTACGTGGTCGTCGACACCAACACCGAGAGCCGCGACCTCGCCGAGCAGCACGAGATGCACTTCCTGGAGGGGGACGCCACCGACGACGCGGTGCTGCGCCAGGCGGGGATCGAACGCGCTCGATCGCTGATCGCCTGCGCGGACTCCGACGCGCAGAACGTCTTCATCACGTTGACCGCGCGCGAGCTGCGCGAGGACATCGTGATAGTGGCGCGAGCAGCGGTCGAGGACACCGAGAGCAAGCTCAAGCGGGCGGGCGCCGACCGCGTGATCTCCCCCTACAAGACCAGCGGCACCGAGATGGCCCGGCTGGCGCTGCACCCGCAGCTGAGCGGCGTCGTGGACGTCGACGTGGAGTACCGCATGGAGGAGATCGTCGTCGGCCAGGCCTGTGACGGGGTCGGCAAGACCGTCGACGACATCCGTGGTGGCGCGATGATCGTCGGGCTGCGGCGCGGCGCCGACTTCCAGCCCCAGCCACCAGCCGAGACCATGCTGCGCGCCGGCGACGTGATCGTGGCGCTGGGGACGAGCACAACCCTGCAGCGCCTCGAGGGCCTGCTCGAGGCACGTTAGCGCCGGCTGGCGCTGCGGCTCGGCGTCGAATAGCGCGCGAGCGTGATCGTCATGCGGTCCTGCAGCGTGTGGATCCGGTCGATGTTGGCCCACGACGTCATGTCGACCTTGTTCATGAGGTATGCGAACACGATCATGTCGCCGCCAGCCGCGCGGCAGTAGCCGGCCAGCGCGGACGCGTCGTTGAGCGTCCCGGTCTTGGCGCTGCAGCGATTCTGGGCGTCGGTGCCGCGCATGCGGTCCGCGAGCGTCCCGCTGCGTCCAGCCATCGGCAGCGACTGCACGAACTGCGCCGCGGTCGGCTGTGCCAGCATCGCCTGCAGCAGCAGCGCGACCTGACGCGGTGATGTCCAATCGCGCCGCGAGAGCCCAGAGCCGTCGACGATCTGGGGGTGCAGCCCCAACTGGGCGAGCTGGGCGCGCACGACCGCCGCGCCCGCGGCCGTCGAGCCGGCACCACCGAAGCGCGCCCCCAGCTGCTTGAGCAGCATCTCGGCGAAGAAGTTGTCCGAGGGGACGTTCGTGAGGCGAATCAGCTGCCAGACCGGCGGCGACTGCACGGTCGCGAGCACCGTGGCGCCGGGCGGTGCCGCGCGGCCGTCGACGGCGCGACGGACGCGGACATGGCGCGCGCGCAGCGCGTTGGCGAGCTGCGTGGCCGCGTAGAGCGCCGGCTGGCGCTGGAAGCGCCAGCCGGGCAGGATCACCCCGCGGTCGAAGTCCAGCGCCGCGAGCGGGCTGCCGATATCCAGCGACGGGCCGTAGCCGGAAGCGGGGCCGCCGACGAGGGAGTCGAAGTAGCGGCTGTCACCATGGATGCCTCCGCCCACCGCCCTGATGCCGCGCGCGACCAGTTGGTTGGCGAGTGCGGCGATCGTCGCGCCGGTCCCGTAAAGGCTCGCGTCGAAGCGCGGGCTGCCGAGTGTGGGATCGCCAAAGCCCTTGAGGTACAGCGCGCCCTGCCAGAGGCCGCCGCTCGCCAGGCCGCCGTCGCCGAGCACCTCGGTCGGGATCGTTGTGTTGGGCCCGAGTCGCAGCAGCGCTGTCGAGGTCGTGTAGAGCTTCTCGACCGAGGCGGGGTTGCGCTCGATGTCCGCGTTCAGCGTGAACAACGTCTGGCCGGTGGTCGCGTCGAGCACGATCGCGCCCGACGAGCCGCCGGCCGCCGCCATCGCGTCGGACAGCGTCTGCTGCAGCGTCGGCGGCGGGGAGGCCTGCGCAGCCCTGCCAGGGACGCGAGCCTGCGCCCCAACCTGCGGGGCGCAGGCCAGCGTCAGTGCCAGCGTGACGGGGAGGATCGGGCCGAGACGCCAGCGGGAACGGCGCATTCGCGTGCGACAACACGCGCCGAGCCCGCGGGTTGCGCGCCTACACTCAGGCGGAGGCGTCGCTCGGACGGCCGTCGGGCGCGTCGTAGACCGCGGCGGTCACGTCGCGCGGCCGTCTGGCGCGTCGTAGACCGCGGCGATCGCGTCGGCGAACTTCTCGGCGACGACGTTGCGCTTGACCTTGAGGGTTGGGGTCAGCTCGCCCGTCTCCTGGCTGAGATCGCGCTCGAGGATCGCGAAGCGCTTGATCTGCGCAACGCTCGCGTAGTTGGCATTGACCGCGGCAAGCTCGGATTCGATCAGCGCACGTACCTGCGGGTCGTGGGCGAGGCTCGCAATGTCCTCGGGCAGGCCGTGCTCGCGCGCCCACGGCACGATCGTCTCCTCTTCGAGTGTGATCAGCGCGATCGGATAGGGGCGCCGGTCGCCGAGCATCACGGCCTGCGAGATCCAGCGCGAGCGCTTGAGCTCGTTCTCGAGGTTGGCGGGCGTCAGGTTCTTGCCGCCGGCGGTGATGATGATGTCCTTCTTGCGGCCGGTGATGAGCAGGAAGCCATCGTCGTCGAGCTCGCCGAGGTCGCCGGTGTGCAGCCACCCGTCGATCAGCACCGCACGCGTGGCCGCCTCGTCCTGGTGATAGCCCACGAAGATGTGCGGCCCCTTGAGCAGCACCTCGCCATCCTCGGCGATGCGGATCTCGGTGCCGGGCAGCGCCCGGCCGACCGTTCCCAGGCGGAAGTCCTCGACGGTCTGGAGGCTGGCCGCGGTCGAGGTCTCAGTCAGGCCGTAGGCCTCCAGCACCGGCACCCCGCAGGCGTAGAAGAACTCGAGGATCTCCCGCGCGATCGGCGCGGCACCGGAGATCGCCTGACGCAGGTTGCCGCCGAACGCCGCTCGCACGTTGCGGTAGAGGCGCTCGTCGGCGGCGTCGAAGCGCTCCTGAAGCTCAGCGGGGACCGGCTTGCCGGCGGCCTGAAGCGCGCGCACCTCGAGGCCGACGGCGATCGCCTCGCGAAAGCGCTCCTGCTCCTCGGCCGGAGCGTGCTCGATCGCGCCGGTCACGAAGGCATAGATCTTCTCGAAGATCCGCGGCACCGACGGCAGGAATGTCGGCCGGATCTCGTTGAGCTCGGCGATGATCTGTTGGGTGTCGCCGGAGAAGTAGGCGAGCTGCAGCCCGGTGTCGAGCGCGCTCAGCTGCACCAGCCGCGCAAACGCGTGCGCCAACGGCAGGTACAGGTAGATGCTCTCGCCCTCGTGGATCGTGCCGGCGAGGATCGTCATGTCGATGACGGCGCGGAAGTTGGCGTGCGTCAGCACGCAGCCCTTCGGCGGGCCGGTCGTTCCTGAGGTGTATATGAAGGTGTAGGGATCCTCGGGACGGACCGCCTCCCGGCGTGCTGCCAGCACGCCGCGGTCGCCGCGGCGACCGCGCTCGCGCAGCTGCGCGAGGGTCAGCAAGTCGCCCGGCGCGGATGCACCGTCTCCGGGGGCATCCCCGCCCCCGGAGGCCTTGCCGGCTGCGGAAGCCTCGCCGGCTGCGGAAGCCTCGCCGGCTGCGGAAGCCTTGCCGGCTGCGGAAGCCTCGCCGGCTGCGGAAGCCTCGCCGGCTGCGGACGCCTCGCCGCTTGCGTTGGGCGCCTCGATCAGGATCAGGCTGCGCAGCGCGGGCAGCTGGTCGCGTACGGCCTCGATCTTGGCGAGCTGCGCGGCGTCCTCGCAGACGATCACGCAGGCGCCCGAGTTTGCGGCCACCCAGGCGCACTCTTGCGCCGAGTTGGTCGCATAGATCGGCACGACGACGGCGCCCGCGGCGGCTGCGGCGAAGTCGACATAGGTCCATTCGGGACGCGTCGTGGCGAGGATGCAGACGCGCTCGCCGGGCTGCAGCCCGAGCTCGATCAGGCCGAGCGCCACCTCCTCGACGATCCCGCCCACCTCGCCGTAGGTCAGCTGCTCCCATTCGCCGTCGCGCTTGAAGGAGATGGCGGGCTTGTCACGGTGTCGCTCGGCGGCCAGCGCCATCAGCTGGGCGATCGTCGCGGCGCCCGTGGAGGCGTCCATCGCGCTGGCTGCCTGCCGCGCGGCGTCGCTCAGCTGCGCCGTCTCGGCGCGCACGTCTTCATGCGTCGATGCCAAGGGGCTGGGATCTTAGTCATCCCCAACGCGGCTCGACGGGCGCCGCGTCTACGCGGCTCGACCGACGCCGCGTCTACGCGGCTCGACCGACGCCGACCGCCCCTGGCTCGAGCCGAGGGGCGGTCGATCAACAACTCCGGTGGAGGTGTCCCGTCGCCGCTGCTGGCGTCCGCTGAGCGCGGACTCAGGCCTGCACGGGTGTGGCGAGGGTTACGTACTGGCGCAGACTCGTCAAAAACAGCGTCTTGTCGATGCGGCCGTTGAAGATTGGGACGCCCATCTCCATGCACTTGTCGATGACCTCACGCCGGTCCAGTCCGGCCTCTCGAGCAAGTTCCGTGGGCGTCAGATGCACCGCCATCGATGGCTGGCCTCCTGTGTCGATGACCCTGGAGATTGAACGTATACCGGCTCGAGCGGACGACCACAAGGTGGATCTGGCCGTGCGCGCGGGCTGGCGACCTACTCACACGGGGTTGGCGACCTCGATGTACTCGTGGTCGAGACCGAACTGCTCGGCGACCAGCGAGCCCAGGCGCTGCACGCCCAGTCGCTCGGTTGCGTGGTGGCCGGCCGCGATGAAGTGGACGCCCGCCTCGCGGGCGAGCGCCTGAGCCGGCTCCTCAGGCTCCCCGGTGAGGAAGGCGTCCAGGCCGCCGTCGATCGCCTCGGTGAGCTGGCGGCCAGCGCCGCCGGAGACGATGCCAAGCGTTTGCACGCGCGCCGGGCCGTGGGCGAACGCCAGTGGCTCACGTTCGGTCACCGTCCGCACACGCGCGATCAGCTCGTCGATCGCGATGCCGTCGGGAAAGCGGCCGCGCACGCCGATCGGGCGACCCTGGACGGCGGCGAAGGGCTCGCGCCGCTCGAGTCCCAGCGCCTCGGCCAGCAGGGCGTTGTTGCCGATCTGCGGGTGCGCGTCGAGCGGCAGGTGGTAGGCGGCCAGCGCGATGTCCCGTCCCAGCAGCAGTCCAAGCCGGCGCGCCATCAACGGCGTCAGGCGGCGCTCGTCGCCGTCCCAGAAGAGGCCGTGGTGGACGAGGATCAGGTCCGCCCCGGCGGCGGCAGCGCGTTCGAGCAGCTCGAGACTGGCCGAGACGCCGCTGACGACCTTGCGGACCTCGTCGCGACCCGGCACCTGGAGCCCGTTGGGGCCGTAGTCGGCAAACGCCGGGGCGTCGAGCAGCTCGTCGGCGAAGCGTATGACGTCATGCAACGGCTGGACGGTCATACGATGCATTTGACTACTTCGAAGGACCTCAGCATGATCTGGAGAAGTACGATTCCGGTCCGCGGTAACGCTACACGGGGAGCCTTGTGCGAGCGCAGCGAGTAGGGAACGCTCAACGAGACCGAGTCCGTGGCGCAGCCGCCCGCGCCGCACGGCTGTGTCCATCGGCCTCGCTGACTGACGCCGAGCTCGTGTCCGCCGCCCGCCGCGGCGACGATCGCGCCTTCGAGCAGCTCTACCGGCGCCACCGCGATCAGGTGGTTGCCGAGCTGCTGCGTGTGGTGCGCGATCCGAGTCTCGCCGAGGACCTCGCGCAGGACGTCTTCATCGCGGCCCTGCGGGGAATCCGTGCGCCCTCCGGCCCGCTCAGCTTCCGTCCCTGGATCCGCGAGGTCGCCCGCAACGCCGCGATCGACAGCTATCGCCGCAGCCGGCGCCGGACGGAGGTGACGCTGGAGCAGGTCGCCGAGCAGGACGGCGACGCGCTCGGCTGCGCCAGTGCCGCCACCCCCGCGCCGCCCGATGTCGTGCTCGAGCGCAAGCACTCGCTGCGCCAGCTCCGCGGCGCGTTCCATGGGCTGGACGCGGTGCACCACGACGCGCTGGTGCTGCGCGAGCTCGAGGGTCGCTCCTACGACGAGATCGGCGAGCGATTGAAGCTGAGTGGGCCCGCTGTCGAGAGCACGCTCTATCGAGCCCGCCGCCGGCTGAGCGCCGAGTACCGCGAGCTGCTCTCGGGCGAGCGCTGCCTGCGTGTGCGGGCGCTGCTCGACGCGAGCGCCGCTCGCGGCGCGGATGCTGCCGGCGGCCCGGGGGCGCGCGATCGCCGCGCGCTGCAGCGCCACGTCGCCTGGTGCTTGCCCTGTCGCAGCTACGCGGGGCTCGCTGGCATCGCCGTGCCGCGCACGCTGCCCCAGCGGGTGGGCGCCCTGCTGCCGCTGCCGGGGCTCGCGCCGCTGGTCGCCTGGTGGTTGCGCCTCGGCCGCCGCGCGCGTGGCCTTGGCTGCATCGCGGATCGCGCGCGTGGCCTCGGGCGCCACGCCGGGATGGTCGCCGAGGGGGTCTCCCGGTCCGGCGGCGATCCGATCAGCGTAGCGAGCGTGCCGCTGATCGGTGTAGCGATCGTGCTGGCGTTGGGCCTGGGGTCGGACCCGGGCACGAAGGCGCAGGCAGCGGCTCATCAGCATGCGGCTGCTCTGAATGGTCGCGCTGGCACCTCCGGCGGCGTGCTGCCTGGGAGCGATGTCTCTGGTGGCTTGCCTGGGGCTGGCGTCTCCAGTGGCCCGCCGTCTGGGGCTGGCGCGACTGGATCGGGCAGCTCTGGCGGCGCACGCGGTGGGGGTGCCGGCGGCGCCGGCACGGGCGGCTCGTTCGGAGCGGGCGCGGGATCCTCGCCCGCGGCCGGTGGCTCGGGGCCCGGTGTCGCGGCCGGGTCCGGCGGTGCGCAGGGCCGTGGCTCGGGGCTCGTGAGCGGCGCTGGTGGTGTCGTCGTCAGCGGGGCTGGTGGGGTGGTCAACGGTGTCGTCAGCGGGGCTGGTGGGGTGGTCAACGGTGTCGTCAGCGGGGCTGGTGGGGTGGTCAACGGTGTCGTCAGCGGGGCTGGTGGGGTGGTCAACGGTGTCGTCAGCGGGGCTGGTGGGGTGGTCAACGGTGTCGTCAGCGGGGCTGGTGGGGTGGTCAACGGTGTCGTCAGCGGGGCTGGTGGGGTGGTCAACGGTGTCGTCAGCGGGGTTGTGAGCGGCGCCACCAGCACCGTCGGCAAGGCGGCGCAGTCGGCGGGCTCCGCGGTCCAGTCGGTGGGCTCGTCGGTCGGCAAGCTGCCGGTTGTGGGAGCCTCCGCTGGCAGCACCGTGTCGAGCGCTGGGGGCACCGTCTCGCGCGCGGCCAGCACGGTGCCTAACGCGGGAAGCGCCGTCGCGAGCGCCGGCAGCAGCGTCTCCTCGACCGGGACGAACGCGGTCACGTCGACCGTCTCGCGCACGACCTCGACGGTCAGCGGAGCGAGCGCGACGACCTCGACGGTCACCGCCGCCTCCTCGACGGTCACCGCCGCCTCCTCGACGATCACCAAGACCGTGAGCGGGCTGCTCTCCTCGGGCCTTGGAGCCTGAGGCCGGCGGCCGCCCGGGTGTCGGCCGCCGCCGGACGAGCTGTCGCCCTGTGGAATACTCAGATGGTCATCGGGGCGTGGCGCAGCCTGGTAGCGCGCACCGTTCGGGTCGGTGAGGTCCCCAGTTCGAATCTGGGCGCCCCGATTTGCAAGCCGCACGCGGAACGCCGGCTCGGGTGACGTTCTTCGCGGCAGCCCACGTAGTGCTGTTGCTGCTGGCCACCTTCGTAAGGATGTACTGGGGCGTACGGCACGACACAGAACTCTCACTCTCGTGGTCGGGACCGTGGTCCAGAAGTTCACCGATCGCCCGAAGCTTCTCGAAAGAGCTGTGCTTGCGTGGCTAGAGCGCAAGGGTCGCGCAGCGAGCGAGAAGAGCGGGGTTCGCGGGAGGCCGTTCGCCCGCGTTCGCGGCTGTTCGGTGATCTGGGCGATCGCCAAAATGACCGCATGCAACAGCTGGAAAGTCGTCTTCTGTTACCGTAATTGGTGGCGGTCGAGACTTTCGGCCGCGAGGTCAGCTCGCTTGAGTCCCGCCAGGGGCGGTTCGGGTCAGCAAGAGCCTCCGAACCGCAGGCGCAGCGAGCGCCGTCAGGAGCAGTGCTGGATGTCTGAGCAGTCAGGAGCAGTGCTGAATGTCTGAGCAGTCCTTCGCCGATCTCGGCGTCTCCGGTGCCGTGTGCGGCGCCCTGTCCCGCCGTGGGATCACGGCGCCGTTCCCGGTCCAGCGGCTCGTCCTCGAGGACGTGCTCGCGGGACGCGATGTCCTCGTCAAGGCCCCGACTGGGTCGGGCAAGACGCTCGCCTTTGGCATCCCGCTGGTAGAGCGTCTGGAGTCGAGACCGGCGCCGAGCGGGCTGGTCTTGGCCCCAACCCGTGAGTTGGCTGCCCAGATCGTCGCCGAATTGGAGCGCATCGCCGCCGTCAGCGGGCTCCGCGTCGCCGCTGTCTATGGCGGCGTCGGCATAAGCGCGCAGGCGGCGAAGGCGAAGCGCGCGCATATCCTCGTCGCCACTCCGGGTCGCCTCGAGGACCTTCTCGCCCGCGGAGCATTCACGCTGGAGCGGGTGCGGATGCTCGTACTCGACGAGGCCGATCGCATGCTGGACATGGGGTTCCGCCCCGCGATCGACCGCATCGTGGGCGCCTGCCCCAAGCAGCGCCAGACGCTGTTCTTCTCTGCCACGCTCGACGGCATCGCGGGCGACCTCGCTGCGCTCTATACCTCGGGCGCGATCGTCCGCGAGCACGCCGCGTCCCTTCGCCGCGAGGACGCGCTGGTGGAGCACAGGTTTGTCGCTGTCCGCGACGAGCAGCGACTGGAGACTCTCGTTGAGGAGCTGCGGGGCGAGCGCGAGAGGGCGATCGTCTTCGTGCGCACCAAGCGCGGGGCGGACCGCCTCGTCAAACGCCTGGCTGCGCAAGGCGTGCAAACGGTCGCGATCCACGGCAACAAGTCGCAGAACCAGCGCGACCGGGCGCTGGCGGGCTTCCAGTCCGGGCGCGTGGATACGCTTATCGCGACAGATGTGGCCGCGCGCGGCATCGATGTCGAGGGTGTCTCACACGTGATCAACTTCGATCCACCTGCCGACCACCACACCTACATCCACCGCGTTGGGCGGACGGGACGCGCCGGCAACCGCGGAGTCGGGGTCACGCTCGTCGGCGCCGGCGAACGCCACGAGATGCGTCAGCTCGCCAGACGGCTCGGACTGCATCACGGCCTGGGCGGCGAGGAGCAGAGCACGAAGACTGCCGGCGTCTCACACCGGCGGCCGCGGCCCCGACCGCGGGCCACCGCTCGATGAGCACCACAATTCGGACGACGGTCGGGCGCGGCGCGGATGCCCGGTGCTGGCGGGAGCAGCTCGCTCCGTTTGCGCTGCCGGACTCACGGCGCGCGGCTCTGTCCCTCGCGACGTCGGTGGTCCCGTACGTGGGCCTCTGCGCTGCGATCTACGTGCTGCTCGGACGGTCGCCGCTCGCGCTGCTGCTCGGCATCCCGGCGGCGGCCTTCCTGGTGCGCTCGTTCATCGTCTTCCACGACTGCTCGCACGGCTCGTTCCTGGCGTGCCGGCGCGCGAACTTGTGGCTGGGCCGCTCGATCGGGCTGCTCCTGTACTCGCCCTTCCATCGCTGGCGCCACGACCATGCGGCCCACCACGCCACCTCGGGCAACCTCGATCAGCGCGGCACCGGCGACGTGCGCACGCTCACGGTGGCCGAGTACGACGCGCTTCCGAGGAGAGGCAGGCTGGGCTACCGGCTGTTGCGCAACCCGTTGGTCATGTTCGGGCTCGGCCCGATCGTGGCGATGGTCATTGGCCCGCGCATCGTCGCCAAGGGCGCCCGCCCGCGGATGCGGCGCAGTGTGCTCGCGACGGACGCCGCGCTCGCCGTGATCGTCGGACTGCTCGTCTGGCTGGTTGGATGGCGCGACTACCTGCTCGTGGTCGTCCTGCCCGCCCTCCTGGCGGGATCGATCGGAATCTGGCTGTTCTACGTGCAGCACCAGTTCGAGGATGCCTACTGGGACGAGAGTGGGAGCTGGAGTTTCACTGACGCGGCACTGCGCGGAAGCTCCTACCTGAGGCTTCCCGCCCTGCTGCGCTTCGCCACCGGCAACATCGGCTACCACCACATCCACCACCTCAATGCCCACGTCCCCAGCTACAACCTCAAGCGCGCCCATGATCGGACTCCGGCGCTCCACGACGTTCCGACGCTGTCTCTGATCGACGGCCTCCGCGCGACGCGACTCAAGCTCTACGACGAGCGACGCGGGCGTCTCGTCAGCTTCCGCGAAGCACGTACCGGAGGCCTCGACAGAGACAGACGTGTACCACAGCGGTAAGCTGAAGCTTGACTAGCTCGTAGAAGAAGCGAAGCTGGGTGCTGTATGAGCTTCGTCGTGGGCGATGAGAGGTCGGCCGGTGGTTTGGGGAACGGAACGGTCTTGCGACGACGCCGATCGGGGTCACCGCTGCATTATCGAGGCGATGCAAACGATCCAAGGCTGGCTGTTTGACGAAGAGGCCGAGCTCTTGATTGGTGCCGCCGAGCTGGCGCTGCGTGAGCTCCCGGCGCCGCACGTGATCGTCGAGGTGGGAAGCTTTTGCGGCCGCTCCACAATCGTGCTTGCGAGGACCGTGAAAGCGCTCAGTACGCGTGCCCGCGTCTACGCGATCGACCCTCACCAGGGTGAGATCGGGACAGCCGACGCTGTCGAGCACGCCGGATCTACGTTCGAAGAGTTCACTGCCAATGTGAATCGATTCGGCGTGACCGACGTAGTCCAGCCTATCCGGAGCCTGTCCTATGAAACCGCCTGGAAGCGGCCGATTTCGCTGTTGTTCATCGACGGACTGCACGATTACGACAACGTCGCCCGCGACTTTCGTCACTTCGAGCCTTGGCTGGTCGATGGGGCCTTGATCGCGTTTCACGACTACACCGACCGCTACCCGGGCGTGGTGGCATTTGTCGAGGAACTGCTCGGTTCTGGCAGTTATGTGCAAACTGATCGTGCGCGGTCGATGATGCTGCTCCGCGCGGCAACCTAGAGCGGGAGGAACGAGCCATGGCGGGAGCAACAGTCGAGCAACCGGCGGCGCTGCAGGCTCCGACGCCGCCCTTCAGCCTTGCCGAGTATCCGATGCGGCCGGTGGTCGCCGTCTCGGGCGGGGGCTGGGCCAAGGTGCTGCTGGGCGCCTCCGGCTGGACGCTCGACCCAACCTCCGGGGGCGTCTTCGACCCCGCCGACCAGTCGGTCTCGTCCGTCAACCCGCCCAACACGCCCGGCCTGCTGACCGTGCTGACGGAGGGTCCCACCCAGGAGGTCAACTGCATCTCCTACATCTGCGTCACCGGTCCGGGAGCGTCCACCGTCAACGTCGCCGTCTATCCGCCGTCGCTGGTCGGGGGCGCCGATTACATGGGCTGGAAGGGCTCGACGTTCGAGCCCGGCCCGGCGATCGAGACCAACGGTGCCTACTGGTACCGCCTGGCGGTCCAGTGGGAGCAGCCGTTCGCCGACCCCCATGCCGTCTTCTACGCCAAGACCTACCGCGCCAAGGGGCCCGCCCAGCCGTTCAAGCTCTGGGCGTTCAAGCACGACCCTTCGGACCGGCCGAGCAACATGCCCGACGACGGCTCGCTTGCCTGTCTGTATCAGTGCGCCCAGCCGGGGCCGTTCCTGCGCGCGCAGCTCAACTCCGACGCCGGGCGCGGAATCCTCCGGGTCACCTATAACTGGCTCTACAGCGCGCTGAACTGCGATCCCGCCGACGGGTCGCCGTTTCTCTGGGACCTGATCAAGCTGCCCAACGGGCAGCTCGCGCTGTCGCCCAGTCAGCCCTACAGCGGCATGAAGCTCTATGCCAGCGTGCGTCCGGACTGGGACTACTACGTGCAGGTGCAGGCGCCCCGCTCGGCCGACTGGATCCGGGCGATTGGCGCCGACGAGCAGCTCAACGCACAGGCGATCGGGATCATCGGGGCGGTCTTCAAGGGCCTCAACGGGGTCTACATCGCCGTCAACCAGAACCCCGATAACCACGGCGGTCACGTCGGCTATCGCCTGCGCAGCATCCAGGGCCAGCTGGTCGACGACTGCGCCTTCACGATCTCCAACGCGACCGTCCTGCAGCCCGGGATGGACTTCCTCGAGGGCTACAAGATCACCGCCGACGATGTCCGCGACGTGATCGACGCGTTTGCGGTGCCCGGTCTGACCGATGCCCAGATCCAGCAGCTCGTCGATCTGTCGCCGACGGTGACCCCGGCCCGCCTCAACGAGGCCCACCGGCGCTACCTGACGGGGGACTCGGCCGAGCCGGAGGGCTGGCTGGCGGTGGCGGGCGCGGTGGTGATGGGGATCACCTGGGGGGTGATCGGCGGCATCCTCGCGGGTCCCCCGGGGGCGGCCGCGGGCATCGCGGCGGGCATCGCCATCGGCGCTGGGCTGGGCAGCTCGATCGAACCGCACGAGCCCCACGAGGATCCGACCAACACGGTCAACCCGGCGAACCCCACGATCGCCCGCACGCTGCTGCGGATCCAGCCCCGGGGCGGCCCCTATGAGAACCGCCACCTCTGGGAGGACCTCTTCCGCTTCTCGCGCTTCCCGCAGATCGGCGACGCCGGGCTGCCCGACGCCGGCTGTGTCTATCCGCCCGCGACGGACAACACGATGCAGTTGTGGTACCCAACGCGGCTGGCGGTCGGCGCGTCGATCCACGACGACGACAAGTACCCGCCGGTCACCGCGCACGACGGGACGAAGCTGACGATGTCCCTGTTCGTGATCGTCCAGCTCAAGGGCGACGGTCGCTTCCAGCTGCGCTGCCACCCCGACATGGCGCTGCTCAACCGCGCCCAGCGCCCCAATCACTCGCAGCTCACGCAGGGCAGCCGCGTCCTGGCGCTGATGGGCGACGACTCGATGCACGTCTACGCCTCTGGCGAGATGTACGTGACCTACAGCGGCCAGATCAAGGGGATCACCGCCAAGACCGGTCACTACTTCACCTGGACGGCGACGTTCGACAGCGACGTGATCACGACGACGCTGGCGGCGCTACAGGCGCTGGGCTACTCGACCAGCGGGATCCTGACCGGAGACGACTTCTGGCGCTGGGTCAACGGCTCGCCGTGGGTCGACATGCCCCTCGGCGCGCTCGCCACCCCCGAGGAGGCGATCTCGCCGCGACCGCGACGCTACCAAATCAGCGACACGCCATAGTCTCGCAGGCGGTTGTCCTGCGAAACGATCACAGCGCCTTCGCTTAGGGCCTGTGCGACCAGCAGCCGATCGAACGGATCACGGTGGTGCCACGGCAGTGCCGCTACGGCGGCTGCGTGATCGAGGGTGACCGGCAGCGGCTGAGCCCCGGCATCAAGCAGCGTTGGCGCCAGATCGGCTGGCGCCTGGAGCTTCCCAAGCGAACGCTTGATGGCAACCTCCCAGATCACCGCTGCGCTCAGCAACACGCGGTTGGTGTCGTCGCTCAGCTGCCGCTCCGCGTCACCGCCGACTCGCGTGTCATCGGCCAACCACCACAGTGCTGCATGCGTATCGAGCAGCAGCTTCACATCGCGCCGAAGGCCTCGGCGATGTCGTCTGGCAGCTCGTCGAAATCCTCCGCGAGCTGCACCTGGCCGCGCCACGCACCGCGGACCGCGGCCAGCGAGGTTGCCGATGCGATCGGGGTCAGCTTCACGGCTGGCTTGCCGTTGCGGGTGATCACGATCTCCTCGCCGCGCTCCGCACGCTCGACCAACTGCGAGAGCCTGGTCTTCGCCTCATGCATTCCGACTTCCGGCATCTCGGACAGGCTACCATAAGTTAGCTAAGTTAGCTAACTAGTGGCCAGACCGGGCGATCAGACCATGAGGTTGTCTGGCGATCAGGCCCGCCGGCACTCACCCCATGAAGCCGCCGCCGTTGACGTCCAGCGTGGCACCGGTGATGTACCCGGCCTGCTCGGAGCACAGAAAGCAGACCGCGGCGGCAACCTCACTCGTCTCGGCCATGCGCGCCACCGGCAGGCTCTGCAGGAAGGCGTCGTTGGCCTGCTCCTCGGAGCCATAGGCGGTCATCGGTGAGCGCACGCGGCCGGGCGCGACGCAGTTCACGGTGATCCCGTAACGGCCGACCTCGACAGCCAGGGTTCGCGAGAAGCCGATCACCCCCGCCTTGGCTGCGCCATAGTCGACGCTGGAGAAGATGCCGCCGGTCCTGCCCCCCTGCGAGGACAGCGTCACGATCCTGCCCCACCCGCCTGCCCGCATCGCTGGTATGACCGCACGGGAGCAGAGGAACACGCTCGTGAGGTTGACCTCGATCGAGCGCCGCCACGAGTCCGCATCGACCTCCGCGATCGTGGGCTTCCTGCCCTCGGGCCGCAGCGCCACGCCCGCGCAGTTGACGAGGATGTCGAGGCGGCCATAGCGCTCGGTCACGGCCGCGACGGCGGCGTCGACCGCCTGCGCCTCCGTGATGTCGACCTCGACGCCGCAGTGCCCGACCGGTCCTTGCGGAGCGGCCGTCTCGCCGACAGCGGGGTTGAGATCGGCGGCCATCTCGCCCACCGCCGGGCTGAGGTCGAACAGGGCCACCGTGATGCTCGCGGTCGCCAGGCTCTGGGCGATCGCCTGCCCGATCGCACCGGCGCCGCCGGTGACCACGGCGACGCGTCGCTCAACGCTCATCTCGACAGCCGCGACAAGGGGTTCAGACGGCGGGCTGCTCGGCCCAGAGGTTGATGCCGCTGTCCGTGGCGTAGCGATCGATCTCCTCCAGCTCGTCCGCGGAGAAGTCGAGCTTGTCGAGCGCCCTGAGGTTCTGCTCCAACTGCTCCAACCGCTTGACGCCGATCAGCACCGAGGTGATCTCCGGCCGCCGCAGCGCCCAGGCGATCGCCATCTGGGGCAGCGTCTGCCCGCGACGCTTGGCGACCTCGTTCAAGGAGCGTATCTTGGCGAGGTTCTCGTCATTGAGCCATTCGGGGAACAGCGAGCGCTTCTCCGCAGCGCGCGATTCAGCGGGCACGCCGTCGAGGTACTTGTCAGAGAGCATTCCCTGAGCGACGACCGAGAACCCGACGCAGCCGACGCCGTTGTCGCGCAGGACGTCGAGGAGCCCGTCCTGCTCGATCCAACGGTTGAGCATCGAGTAGGAGGGCTGGTGAACGAGCAGCGGCGTGCCCAGGTCCGCGAGGATCCCGATCGCCTCCCGCGTCAAATCAGCGGGATATGAGGAGATGCCGACGTAGAGCGCCTTGCCCTGATGGACGGCGCTGCTCAGCGCGCCCAGCGTCTCCTCGAGCGGAGTGTTGCGGTCGGGCCGATGGTGGTAGTAGACGTCGACGTAATCGAGTCCCATCCGACGCAGGCTCTGGTCGAGGCTTGCGAGCAGGTGCTTGCGCGAGCCCCAGTTGCCGTAGGGGCCGGGCCACATGTCCCAGCCGGCCTTGGTGGTGATCATCAGCTCGTCGCGGTAGGGCCTGAGGTCCTCTTTGATCACCCGACCGAAGTTCGTCTCCGCGGTGCCGAAGGGAAGCCCGTAGTTGTTGGCGAAATCGAAGTGCGTGATGCCCGCGTCAAAGGCGCGCCGGTAGATCGCGCGCAGCTCGGCGAACGGCAGCGTGTTGCCGAAGTTTCGCCACAGCCCGAGCGAGATGATGGGAAGCATGATGCCGCTGTGACCGCAGCGACGGTAGGGCATCTGTGCGTAACGGTCTGACTGCGGCTGGTAGGGGGGATCGACGATCAGCGGCATGTCAGGCGGGCACTTTCACCTCGTGGACTCCTTCGGCCGTGCAGGCTCCTCCGGCCCCTTCGAGCTCGCCGACTCCTCCGACCCCTTCGCGGTGCACGTGTAATGGTGGCCTGTCGTTGGACCTCCGGCGCCTCGCTGCGATGCTGCGCGCCAGCCAGCGTTTACTATAGGGGCCTGCGCCCTGGGCTGTCCACCATGCGGGTTGCTCAGTCGCAGCGGCGCAGCTGGGCCGCACTGGACCGGTCGACAGCAGACATGCAACGACTCGAGGGCAAGATCGCGATCGTGACGGGCGCCGGAGAGGGAATCGGCCGAGCGATCGCGCAGCTCATGGCCGAGGAGGGGGCTGCGGTCGGTGTGCTGGAGCTCGACGCCGGGCTCGCCGAGCGGGCGGCGCGCGAGATCACAAGTGACACCGGGAGCCGGACCGCCTTTGCGGCGGCCGATGTCTCCGACGAGGAAGCGGTTCGCGCGGGCGTGCAGAGGATCGTCGACGAGATCGGGTCTCCGACCGTGTTGGTGAACAACGCCGGGACTTTCGTGTTCAAAGGTCTCGAGGCGACACCGGAGGATTGGGGCGCCGTGCTCGCGGTGAACGTCGTCGGCGTCGCTCTCACCTCCAAGCACGTTGTGCCCCACATCCAGTCTGCCGGCGGAGGCGCGATCGTGAACATCGCCTCGATCTCCGGTCACATCGCCCAGTCCGGCTTCCTCACCTACAACACCTCCAAGGGCGCGGTGCTGACGATGACCCGCTGCATGGCGCTCGACCTCGCTGGAAGCGGGATACGCGTCAACAGCGTCTCGCCCGGCGGCGTCTGGAGCGCGGCCGTTCAGCGCTTCGCGGCCGAGCAGGGCTGGTCGCGCGAGGAGGCCTCGCGCCAGCCGAACCTCGGCCTCGAGACGATGCTGGGGAGGGTGGCCGATCCGCGCGAGGTTGCCCAGGCCGTGGTCTTTCTCGCCAGCGATGAGGCGTCCTACATAACAGGCGCCGACCTCGCGGTCGACGGCGGCTGGTCGGCGATCTGAGCGGCGGCGTCCACCAACTCGCTCCAGCGCTCGTAACGCTCCCGCACCATCGGGTCGGCGATCGGCTCAGCCAGGTCGGGCTCTCGTACCGCGCGGGCCGCGACGTCGCTGAGCCTTGTCGCCCGGACGCCGGCCAGGGCGACGAGCGCGGCGCCGAGAGCGCCGACCTCGCCCTCCACGAAGCCGATCGGCTCGGCGAACGCGCGGCGGCAGAGGGCACGCATCAGCGGCCCGCGAACCGTGCCGCCGCTGGCGCGCAGCGTCGAGGCCGTGGCTCCAGCGGAGCCGATCACGGCCTCCGCGAGGCGCACGGCCGCGAACACCACGCCCTCGAGCGCTGCGTAGGCCAGGCTGGAGCGGTCGTGCGCGGCGCGCACGCCGAGCCACGACGCGGTCAGGCGCTCATCCCAGATCGGTGCTCGCTCGCCGGTCAGATAGGGCAGGAAGAGCGGCGCATCCTGACGGGCGGCGTCGCTGCCCGGGCTCGAGGGGGTTGTGTCGCAGGCTGAGTCCTGAGGGACGGTGTCGCCGGCCGACCTCAGCAGTGCCTCGATGTCGGCGAACCCCAATGCCTGTGCGGTCCAGCGAATCGTCGCTCCGCCGCTGGAGGAGGGGCCGAAGTGAACCCAGTCCTCGTCCAGCGGGACGGCGGCGCGGATTCCCCTGCTCGTCTGCTCGTGCGACGCAAACGCCGCCGCGGTCGTCGAGGTGCCTCCAATCAGATACGCGCTGGTGCGGTCGATGCCGCAGCCGATCAGCGCGGCCATCGAGTCCGGACAGCCGATGACCGCCCGTCCCCACGAGGACTCCAGACTCGCCGTCATCTCCTCGAGCGCAGGTAGGCGCTCGGCGATCGCGGCCGGGAGGCCGGGCTTGAGCACGCCCGTGCGGGGATCCGCGACGCTGTTCCACGAGAGACGGTCGCTGGCGGCCGCACCGGTGAGAGCGAGCAGCACGTAGTCCTTGGGCAGCAGCAGCCAGCGGGCTTGCCTCCAGATCTCGGGCTCCTCGCTCTGGAGGTGCTCGGCGAACCTCACGACCGGTGCCGTCGGAAGGGCGGCGGCGGAACGCGCGATCAGACGGCGATCGAGCCAGGTCAAGCCCCGGCCGAGCGCGCGTCCGCTCTCGTCCACCGCGACGAAGCCATTCATCTGTCCGCCGATCGCGAACCCCGTCACCACGCCCACCTCCCTGAGGAGATCGACGACCGCACGGCGCCACGCTGCAGGGTCGACCGCCCCGCCCGCGGCGGCGTCCAGGGACCTGTGGCTCTGTGCCAGCAACCTGCCGTCGTCGTCGATGACGGCCGCGCGCACCGACGACGTTCCGAGGTCGATGCCGGCGTAGCGGCTCAACGACGCTCGGCTGACGCTTGCGATGAGATCGTCATCAGGGAGCTTCTACCCCAGTCCCGCGCTGACCCGCAGGGCCACCAGCGTCCGAAGGTTGGCGACGGTCTCCTCAGCGCCGATCAGCTGGTCCTCGGTTCCCGCCACCGCGCGGCAGAAGTTGTCGACCTCGAGCAGGTACGGATTGGTCCCGGTCACGGCCAGCGATGACACCGCCGTCCCGTGGTGCAGCACGATCTCCGTGCGGGGCGGCGGGCCGTACCAGATGTCGGCCGGGATGTCGGGCAGCCAGGGGTTTGCCAGCGTGGCCGCGCGGTCGGAGCCAACGACTATCGCCTCGGTGCGCAGATCAGCCTCGATCCCACAAGCAAAGGTCGCGCCCCACCCGTTCGCGTACTTCATCGAGCCAACGAACGAGATGTCGACCCCGGTCGCGCCCATCTGGGCGTGACCCGCAAGCTCCACGGGTTCGTCACCTGCAAGCAGATTGGACAGGCTCACGCAATAGGAGCCGACATCCCAGAGGGCGCCGCCGCCGAGATCAGCGTTGTACCTGATGTTGGTGGTGTCACCGACGCGGGTGAAGAAGGAGGAGTGGATCGACTGCACGCTGCCGAGCTCTTCGCCGGCCACCGCCTCCTCCAGGCGCGTCAGCTGAGGGTGGTGCCGGTACATGAACCCCTCCATCAACACCAGGTCGCGATCCCGCGCCAGCTGGAAGAGCCGGGACGCCTGCTCGGGCACGAGCGTCAGCGGCTTCTCGCAGAGCACATGCTTGCCGGCCTGGAGCGCCGCCTCGGTCCAAGCGGCGTGGAGCGTGTTGGGAACGGCGATGTAGACGGCGTCGATGCGATCATCGCCGAGCAGCGATTCGTAGCTGCCATGGGCAACCGCCAGCCCGTGCTGGCGCGCGAAGGCACCTGCTCGTGCCTCGTCGCGGCTGCCGACTGCCACGAGCTCGGCCTCATCGGACCCCGCGATGCAGGGGGCAACAAGTCCCGCGATCCACGCCGTGGAGAGGATGCCCCATCTCAGTCGCGCCATCTACTCCGCCTCAGCCGTGTCATCTCCTGCCCCAGTCGCGCCATCCATCGTCTCCTCCTCGTTCGGGCGAGGGAGCCGGCGCCCCCCTGCGCCGGCCTCCTCGTGGGCCTGTCAGCTGCAGGCGCTCTGATAGATGAACTTGCTGTTGGTGCTCTCGTTCGCCTTGGTGAGAGCGACGACGCCGACCTGCTTCGGCGCCGCGACCGGCTTGCCGGTCAGCGCGTTGACGGCCTGGTCAACCGCCAGCGAGCCTTCGACGAACGGCATCTGCAGGATGATGCCCTGCATCACGTTCGCGTTCAGGTCCGCGAGCTGCGCCGCCGCACCATCGGAGCCGACGAACTTGACCGCACCTGACTTGTGGGTCTGCTTGAGCGCGGTCTCGGTCCCCTCCGTGCTCAGCAGGTTGGTGGTGAAGATCCCGCCGAGGTCCGGATGTGCCGACAGCACGCCACTGACCACCGACGCCGACTTCTCAGGGTTCGCGCCGTCGTACTGCGTCGAGATCACATGTATGCCGGGGAACTTCGCGATCGCCGCGTTGAAGGCCTTGATCCGAAGATCCTCCGTCGACACTCCCGGGGCCGTGCTCACGATCAGCACTGAGCCCTTGCCGTGCATGATCGAGGCCAGCGTCGTCGCGCCCAGCGTTCCAGCCTGGGCATTGTCGGAGGTGATCTGAGTCACCCCGAGGGGCGGGATCGTCGCCGTGTCGACCTCCACCAGCTTGATGCCAGCACTCGACATCTGCTGGAGGGGGGCGACGAGCGCCTTGGTGTCGGTGGGAGCGACCACCGCTGCATCGGGGTGCTGGGCGATGACCGCGTTGACGATCGGAATCTGTGCCGAGGACGCGAACATGTTGGCTCCCTGAACCGAGACGTTCACGCCCACCTTCTTGCCCTCGGCCAGCGCCCCGCAGCCGAGTGAGGTGTAGTACTGGAAGCCCTTCACCCCAACGATCACGGTGATGTTCTTGCCGCTCGCCGACGAGCTCTTGCCGGTGGTCGACGAAGACGCACTGCTGTTGCTGCTGCTCGACCCGCACGCTGCGAGCAGCGTGACGGCCCCGGCACAAAGGCCGAGGGCCAGGATTCTCCTCCGCATGCCTACTCCTCTCCGGGGCCCCGTGCCCGCCCCTAGCTGCGATGTTGCCTGCACTCGCATTCAAGCTCTCTGCTGCGCACGTCGACGCAGCTGGTCGAGGTAGACCGCTCCCACCAGCACCGCTCCGACCGCGATCTGCTGCCAGAAGGCCTGCACCCCCACGATCAGGAACCCATTGGCCAGCACGGCGGGTATGAAGACACCGACCACGGACCCGGCCACCGTCCCAACCCCACCGAACAGGCTGCTTCCGCCCAGGACGACCGCTGCGATCGCGTCGAGGTTATCGGCGTTGTGGCCGGCGATCGTGGTGCCGGAGAAGCGCGCCAGCGACATCCAGCCGGCCATCCCCGCAAGCGCGCCCTGGAGCGCGTAGACCTTGATCAGGTGACGATCCACGTTGATGCCGGCGCGCCGTGCTGCCTCCGGATTGGAGCCGATGGCATAGGTGTGCCGTCCGAATCGGGTGAACCGGAGGATCAGGCCGAACACGATCGCGACTCCGCCGGCCAGCACGAAGATCCAGGGCACCGTGTGACCCGCAACGCCGGTCCCAAACGTGGATGTCAGGTTTGTTGGTGCCACCTGGACGTCGGTGCCGGTGGTGATGACCTGGGCGGCGCCGAGCGCGGCTCCCAGGGTGCCCAGCGTCACGATCAGCGGTGGGATCTTGGTCTTGGCGACGAAGAAGCCGTTCAGCAGGCCCCAGGCGAGTCCGGCCGCGACGGCGATCAGCAGCCCCACGATCACGATCCCCCAGCTCGCACCGGTGCCGCCATTGCTGGCCATGAACTTGGCGGACACCACGGACCCGAAGACGAGCACCGAGCCGATCGACAGGTCGATGCCGGCCGCGACGACCACGAAGGTCAGGCCAGTGGCCAGCACGATCAGCGTCGACGCATCGCCGGTCAGCGTGCGCGCGTTGAAGCCGGTGGGGAAGTTGTGAGGCTTGGCGATGGAGAAGCCGACGATCAGGCCGATCAGGATGGCGCTCACCCCAAGGCCCGCGCTCAGGCGGGTGAGCCGTGTGACCAGCGGGTGAAGTCGCCAGAAGCGGGGGCTCGTCTCCGCCTCCGCCTCGGCGGCGAGGAAGGCGTCCTGACCGAGCGGGGACCGCTGCGTGGGCGTGTTCACGCAGCCTCCACCGACAGCGCGCCGGTCATCGCACCAACCAGGTTCTCGAGCGTCGCCTCCGAGGCGTGGAAGCGGGCCACGCGGCGACCGAGCCGCAGCACCTCGATGCGATCCGCGAGTGCGAGCACCTCCGGCATGTTGTGGCTGATTACGACCACGGAGCGACCGGCGTCGCGCGCGCGACGGGCGACGTCGAGGACGCGCTCGCGCTGGACGACGCCCAAGGCGGCGGTCGGCTCGTCCATGAAGACGACAGCCGAGGCCCAGGTCACCGCGCGCGCCACCGCGACCGTCTGTCGCTGGCCGCCGGACAACGAGACGACCGGCTGCGTGGGGCTCTGCAGCTCGATGCCCAGGCCCTTCAGCGTCTCCGCCGCTTGCTCACGCATCGCGCCGTCGTCGATGACGCCGAGGCGACCGAGCACGCCCTTGCGCATCACCTCCCGACCGAGGAAGAGGTTCGCGGCGGGAGGCAGGTCGGGCGCGAGCGCGAGGTCCTGATAGACCGTCTCGATGCCCATCGCGCGGGCGGCGCTCGGGCTGGGAATCTTCACCTCCTCGCCGTTGAGGAAGATCTGCCCCGCGTCCGGCGTCAGGGTACCCGAGAGGCACTTGACCAGTGTCGACTTTCCCGCCCCATTGTCACCAATGAGCGCGACGATTTCATTGGGATAGACGGAGAAATTCGCCCCGTCGAGCGCGGTTACATGCCCGTAGCGTTTGAGCAGACCGCGCGCTTCCAGGCGGGGTTCAGCCATCTAGCGCCGCCGAGACGGGTTATCGCGATTCACGGCCTTTGCGCAGTCGAGATTGCCAGCGCCTTCTCCACTCCTCCCAGTGTGATCATAACCGACCGCTTGTCCGCCCACGCCAGTAGGCGAGGGCGCCGCGGCGCGCTCATCGATCCCGAAGCGCGCGCGCGGCGCGCGCGGCTCATGGGTCCTGCAGCAGCCCCAGGACGTTGCCGTCGGGATCGGTGACCGTGGCCACCAGGCGGCCGCCACCGACGTCGTGCGCCGGCTCCTTGATCGACGCACCGGCAGCCGTCACCGCGGCGAGCTTTGCCTCGATGTCGGGCACGTGCCAGTAGGCCACCGGCGAGGTCATGCCCTGCGGTCCACCGCCGGGCACCAGCCCGATGTGCTGGCCGGCGGCGTCGAAGCCGACGTAGTAGGGCGAGTCCGCCTGTGGGGCGATCCCAAGCAGCGCTGCGTATACCCCCTTGGCCTGCTCCAGGTCTGAAACCGGATGCAGCACGGTCTTGATTCCTTCGATCGAAGAGTCGCTCATCGTCACTCCTGATGTCGTGGGTTCAACGGCGATGCTGCGATGGGTGCGGCGAGAAGGATAGGGCTCGGTGAGGCGCTCCCGCACGACCGCCGTCGTGTGGCAACTCCGGTCTCAGCGATCACGGCGCAGAGCTTGATAGGTCATTCGTCGAGCTCTCGCGATCGGCTCTTTGGCCTCTTCGTTGATTCGTCGAAACGCCAAAGACAGTCCGTATTGGTTGCTACTTTCGCCCGATGCTCATGCCCTCGCGCTCCGCTTCCCCGCTTCCTGCTTCAGCTTCCCCGCTTCCCGCTTCAGCCTCCCCGCAGCTCACGCGCGTCGCGCCGAGCACGCTGCGGATCGTCCGCAGCGAGCCTCGCGTCATCGAGATCGACCCGCTTGCCGATCCCCGCTGGGATCGATTCGTCCTGAGTCACCCGCTGGCCAACGGCTATCACCTCGGCGCGTGGCCGCGGGTCTTGCAACAGGCCTATCGCTACCGACCATGCTGCCTCGCGCTCGAGCGTGACGGTGAGCTGGTCGGCGTGATGCCGCTCGTGCACAGCGGCCCGCGGCTGTCGGGCGCGCGCCTGTCGTCGCTGCCGACCGCCAAGTCCGCCGGCCCGCTCGCCGTGGATCGAGCGGGAGCGACAGCGCTGCTGCGCGCGAGCGCGCAACTGCGGCAGGACACCAGGGTGGGCGCGCTCAACGTGCGCTCGAGCGTGGCCGGCTTGGAGCGGCAGATCGATGACGTCCGGGTCGCGAGCACGTACCCGTCCTATGTGCTGTCGCTGACCGCGGCCGACGAGCTGCTCGAGGGCTACAAGCGCTCGTCCAAGAACCTCTACCGCAGCATCCTCAAGTCCCAGCGCAGCGGCCTCACGATCGCCGACGCCTCGTCTCCACGCGAGCTGCGACGCTGGTATCGGCTGTACCTGCGCACGATGCGCAAGCACCGCAGCTTCCCGCGCAGCCTGCGCCAGTTCGAGGCGGCGATGGCGCTGCTCGATCCCGAGCGCTGGCGTCTGGTGACGGTCAGCAAGGACGGCCAGACGATCGCCGGCGGCGTGTTCCACGACATCGCCGGCACGGTCGAGCTGCTCTACAACGCCAGCGATCCGGCTCATCTGGCAGCGCGTCCCAATCACGCCCTCTACTGGCATGCCATCCGCGCGGCGATCGAGCGTGGTCGCAGCGCGTTCGACTTTGGCAGCGCCGACAGCCAGGCGCTGCGCTCATTCAAGGAGCAGTGGGGCGCAGACCCCGTCGACCACCACGCGTATGTCAATGGCGTGAGTACACCTGCAGACGAGCGGGCTCCTGCTGTCTCCGCGAGCGGGACGGCTCTCGCTGTGCCCACGGGCGAGGGGGCGACGGTGACGCGGATGGCGATCCGCAGCAAGGATCTGGGGGGCGCCGCACTGGCCCGCGCGCCGCTGAGCGCCAGCCGCCTGATCGGCACCGCCGTTCACCGGCTCGCCTAGATCTCCGGGCCGCCTG
Source organism: uncultured Solirubrobacterales bacterium (assembly GCA_963795555.1). Taxonomy (GTDB): domain Bacteria; phylum Actinomycetota; class Thermoleophilia; order Solirubrobacterales; family Solirubrobacteraceae; genus CAWCHZ01. The sequence goes on along the minus strand of CAWCHZ010000002.1, from coordinate 1,171,151 downwards.
AGCAGCCGAAAGCCCGCAAATGCGGGCTTTCGTAACAAGCACTTCCTGCGCGTTGCCTACTTGGTGCTCTTGAACCCCTGGTTGGCGTTGGGGTTGTCCGGAACGACCGAGTTGGTCGGCCCGAGCGTGAGCTTCGCGGCCGGTCCGATCGTGCTCGCCAGCGGCGGCTCGTAGGCGTCCTTCAGCTCGTCCGAGTCCACGTCCAGAACGAGCGGCTGCTCGTCGATACCCATCGCGCACCCTCCGTTGATTGGAGAACGGTCCGTCTCGCGCGGCACCCTAGCACCGCGAGCGCGATCGTTCGGTCCCGATCCGGGCGGCGCGGCCGCCGCGCCGCTGGCTCGGCGCGATGCGTCCTCTGACGCGGCCGCTACGCGCGGTCGAGCTGCTGCAGCCAGATCTCGACCGCCGCGGCGGCGAGGAAGTGACGCGCGCTGACGGGCTGGCCGGCGCACGCAGCGCGCACGGCCCCGCGCCAGCGGTCGCCGTGGACGTAGCCGCGCTGTGCCAGCAGCGGCCGCTCGGTCAGCCGCCGCTGCCAGCCGCGATTGGCCGCGAGGCTATCGCCGTAGACCTGGGAGGGGTCGCCCTTGTCGATCCGCGCCAGCGTCGCGGCGGGGAGGTCGTGCCTCAGCGCGCGGCGCTGGATCAGGCGATCCGTGGTCGGGCTCAGCTTGCGCTCCCATGGCACCGCGCGCATGAAGTCGATCAGCGGCCGGTAGAAGAGCGGATGGCGCTCGGCCACGCCCAGCGCACGAGCCCGTCCGCCCTGCGCATAGAGCTCCGCGCTGGCGAGGATGTCCGCGAGATGGATGGTGTCGGCGATCGACACAACTCCCGCAAGGGCGGGGTGAGGCGGCCAGGCGCTCGCCGGTGCCGCGCTCCGCACGGCTCGCGTCAGCCACGGTGCGCCGTCGCCCATCTGCAGCGCGCTGCCGAGGTCGTGGGTATCGCCCTGTTGCGCGGCATCGCCGCGGCCTGGCGCGTCGTCCCTGGTGTTCGCCGGGCCGTCCGGCTCGATGCCCAGCGCCATCAGCGGCGTGCGCGTCGGTCCCAGCGCGTAGCGCAGCAGGAAGTATGTCGGCGGGCGGCGTTCGGGCGATGCCCGCGCCCAGCTGCGACAGAGATGCCAGAGCCGCGCCAGCCTTCCGCTGCGCAGCAGGTCGGCGAAGAACCACGGTCCCGGCTGATCGCCCAGCAGCACGGAGTCGCCGCCACCGCCCGTCGTGAGGACCTGCACGCCGAGCGCCCGCAGCCGCTCACCCAGCCGGCGCTGGCTGGCGGATCTCATCACCGCCTGGGGGCTTGGCTCGGCGACGAAGCCGTCGGGCAGCTCGCCGAACGGCGGCAGCCGGTCGCCGTCCAACGTGTGCCAGCGCACGGGATGCTGGGCGAGCACGATCTCCATCCAGCTGCGCTCGTCGGTGCGCGTCGAGCGCGGGTGGACCAGCGACAGCGCCTCGACGGGCCGTCCCAGGCGCCCAGCGGCGATCGCCAGCACCGAGGAGGAGTCAAGCCCTCCCGACAGCTCGCACCAGGCCTTGACGTCCGGTGGGATCGCCGCGGCGACGCCCGCGGTCAGAAGCTCGACGAACTGCTCGTCGTAGTCGCGCTCGTCAGCGTGCCGCAGCGGCTCGACGGGCGCGAGCGTGTGTGCACGGCGGGTCAGCGCTCCCTGATGCCACACCACGTGCTCGCAGGCAAGCAGCCGCCTCACATGCGTGTAGGGCGTGCGGTCGCTCGGCGCGGTGCCGCGCACGAGCAGCTGGACGATGTAGCGCTCGTCGAGCGTGCCGACACCGGCGCGCGCGACGACGTCGCCGAGATCGGTGCCGAAGATGAGTCCGTCGCTGGTCGAGGCGTAGTACAGGGGAACGAGCCCCAGCTCGTCGTGTGTCAGCAGGAGGGTGCCGGTCGCGCGATCCAGCAGCGCTGCGGCGTACTCGCCCCAGACATGGCGCGCCAGCGTGGCGCCCCAACGCTCGTAGGCGAACGCCAGCACCGCGGCCATCGAGCCGCCGTCGATCGGCCGGCCCGCTCGGTGCGCCGCGGCGGCGAGCGCGTCGGCATTTGCCACGTAGCCACGCCACCAGACGTCGAGCGCGCCCACTCTGGTGGGCGCCGTGTCGCCGCCGCCAGCGACGACGCGATCGACGCCGCTGCCGCCGGCTGCGACGGACGCGACATCGTCCCCGCCGACGCCGGGCTGCCCGGCCCGAAGCCGTGCGATGAAGTCCGCCATCTCAGATGCGCGCGATCTCGGTGTAGGCGGCCACGCGCGCCGGGTCGTCGAAGATGACCCGCTCGCCGACCTGCGTCCAGGCATGAGCCCCGAAGGGAAATCGCCGGACGCCGATGCGATGGCTGGCGTCGATGCCGACGGAGTTCAGGAAACGCCACAGAGCGAGCGACCGCGGCAGGCAGTCGCGCGGGGCCGTCGGGATCACGTACACAAGCTCCGCGTGCGCAAACGCGCGCTCGGCTGCCGCGAGCCTCGCGCCGGAGCGGACGCCGGCACGGGGACGCTCCAGTCGCGCGTAGCGCGCGTACGTGCGGGCAAAGCCGTCTCGTGACAGACAGCGGGTGGTCACCAGCAGGCTTGCGAGCGCCCGCGCCGCCGACGGCCGAGCGCAGCGCTGGCGCAGCCGTACGGGCGGTGCCGCGGCAGCCTGCTCGCAGGCCAGCCCACGTTCCAGGCATGATCGGCTGAAGGCGTCGAAGTCCGCCTCGAGCCGGGCGGGGGGGGACCCGATTCGCGGGCCGGCCTCCTCCAGCTGCACGGCTGGGGAGCCGATTCGCGCGCGCACCGCCGCGATCGCCGCGGCCCGATCGTCGCAGCTCAACAGCGCCTGCCACATCGCCGACGCCGTTCGGTTCAGCGTCAGATATTCACCGCTGCGCAGGTCGAGGATGATCGCCAGGCCGTCGAGCTCGCAATGGCATGTCGCGGGAGCGCAGTGAAGCAACGGCATGTCCGAGGGCGGGTACGATACACGCGCCCGGGGGTCCGGCTGCCGGCATCCTCTGGCCGGACAACGCCCCAATCGAGAGGCTCGCCATGCGCCCCCGGACCCTCAGACAGCTGAGCCTGCTGCTGGCTGATGCCCGGGCAGCCGGGGTGCAGACGCAGCCGCCCGCGGAGCTGAGCTGGCGCGACTACTGCGTGATGCTCCTGCACGTGGCGGCGGCGATCGAGCACGCCCTGATGGTGCAATACCTGTTCGCGGCGTACTCGCTTGGGGGCCCGGCCGTTTCGCGCCGGCTGCACGCCCGCGTGCGCCGCTGGCAGGAGACGATCCTTGGCGTCGCCAAGGAGGAGATGGGCCACCTGCTGACGGTGCAGAACCTGCTGCTGTCGCTCGGTGCCCCGATCAGCCTCGAGCGCGAGGATTACCCGTGGGACAGCCAGCTCTACCCCTTCCCGCTCAAGCTCGAGCGGCTGAGCTGCGACTCGCTCGCGGCCTACGTGTGCGCGGAGAGCCCGGACCACTGGCATGGTGACGGGGCCGATGAGATCAGCCGTCGCGCGGGTGCGGAGGCCGGGCGCCCTGTCAACCGTGTGGGAGCGCTCTACGAGCATCTGCACGCGGTCATCAGCGATCACCTTCGCGATGACGACTTCGGACCGTGGGGGCGACTGCGCTTCGACGAGTGGGGGCGCGGCTACACTCGCGGCGCGCGCGGCAGCGAGGCGGGCAACGTCCCGGACGTTGCGGCGCCAGATCTGCTCGTCCTACCGGTCGACTCGCGCGCCTCGGCGTTGCTTGCGCTGGCGGAGATCGGCGAGCAGGGGGAGGCGGTGCTGCGGATCAGCGACGGGGCCGCCGCCGGGGAAACCTCGCACTTCAAGCGCTTCCTGACGATCTACCGGCAGCTCGCGCGCCTCGGCCCCCCCGACCTCGCGTGCGTGACGCGCGCGGTGGCGGCGAACCCGCGCGCCACAGCGCGCCTCGACGGCGGCTCCCTCATCACCAACGGTGAGGCGGCGTTGTGGGCGCATCTGTTCAACCTGCGCTACCGGATGCTGCTGGTCGATGTGGCGCACACGCTCAAGCTCGCGGCCGAGCGGGGGTCGACGTCGGACGGCGAGGCGGCGGTAGGCAGGTCCGAGGCAGCAGCCGGCGTGGCAGCCAACGAGCTCCCGGGCGCGCATGGGCTGCTGATCCACCGCACATTTGGGGAGATGTACAACCTGCGCTCGATCGCCGGACTGTTGGTCGAGCTGCCGCTCAGCGTCGATGACCCGGATGGGCCCCGGGCGGGACCACCGTTCGAGATGCCCTACACGCTCGACCTCCCCGACCACGAGGCCGATCGCTGGCGGCTGCACCGTGACCTGCTCGAGGCATCGCAGGCGCTCACGCAGCGACTCGACGGCGTGACGACGGGAAGCGGTCGCGCCTACCTGCTGGCGCTCGCCGAGCAGGATCGCGCCGCGCTCGCGCGCATCGCGCCGGCCACGGACGCGCATGCCGCACCGGCCACGCCCCTGCCTGCCGCGCCGGCCACCAACGCCGTGCCGAGATGAGCATCCGCGAGCTGCGCATCCTGCCGCCGCTGGCCATCGGTCGGCTCGGTGGCGCCCCCGACCCGGTCGACAACTACGACCTCGAGCTCTCCGCGGACGACCCGCTGGCGGCGCGGCGGATCCGCCCAGCCGAGACCTTGCGGCTGGCGCCCGACTCAGGGGAGCTGACACGCGCCGAGCCGCCAACCGCGATCAGCTTCAAAGACGGCGGTCAGGTTCGTCCCGTCGCGCCGTTTCTCGAGCTGTGGGCACTCACCGACCGCGATCGACTGGAGCCGCTGACGATCGGGCTGCTGGACCGTCACGGCTTTTCGCCGGGAGATGTGGTCTGGCGAGTCGAGGTCTCCAACCACTCGATCTACCGGCGCACGCGCGCGGAGGCCGATCGGATCGAGGCGACCTGCGGGCCGTTCTCCGATCACGCACGCCACGCCCTGCTCGGCAGCTGCGCCAACTTCTGGCCCGGCAAGCAGATCCCGCTGGGCTGGGTCCAGTACGTCAAGCCATCGACCTCCTTCCCGACGATCCGCCTGCGCTTCACGCCGGCCAGTGGCGCGGTCTATGGCTCCAGCCGCACGGCGCCGGGCAGCGCCGCGGCCGCGCGCACCGGCGGGCCACCAACCGGATCGCCCGGCGCCAGGCGCGACGCGCCCGGCGAGTCCCCGACCGAGCTCGCCGACGTGGTTTACGACGCCAGCCGCGGCGGCTGGGTGGGATACGTCGACTCCGACTATCCCCGCACGACCGCGCCACCGGACACGTTCGGGCGCGCGCGCATGGCCAACGGGGACTGGGTCAGCATCGGCTGCATCGACGACAAATGCGACGGCTTCGTCCGCGCGGAGCTCGTGGTGAAAGGCCGCCGACTGTCGTCCTACGCTCGTATCGTCGCCGCGCCGCCGAAGTATGCCCCCGACAGCCTGCCGATTCGCACGGTGGCACACGAGCTCGAGCAGGCGCTGCTGGGACCCGAGGTGGGTGCCCGCGAGGCGTCCCTGGAGCAGGTCCAGGAGATCCTGCGTCGCGCTATCGAGACGCTGCGGTTGATCAACGCCACCGCAATGAACGGCAACGCGTTGGACGGGCGCGCTGACGTGGCGGTCACGCTGTCGCGCGAGGACAACACGGACACCGCCCGCCTGCTGGAGCCGATCATGGCCCCGTCGTTGGTGGACAGCAGCGCCTTGGTCGAGCTGCACCGCGCCGTGATGGCCGCGCTGCGCAGCGGCACCGCGCCGTGGTTCATCGATGTGCTGCGCCGCCACGACGAGGTCGGCGACCTCAGCAACAAGGGTCGTCGCAAGATGCCGGCGCTGATGCGCGGCTCTGATGGGCGTCTGCTCGCGCTCACGCGCAGGCAGCTCGACCATGTGCGCAAGCCTGCGCGCGGGCCGATCTTCGGCTCCCGCGGCAAGGCCGCCAAGACCGGGCGCATCGACCCGGTGAACGTGACCGCGCAACTTCACTACCGCGCCGCCGGCAACCCGCCGAGCACGCTGCCCGACAGCGTGCCCTCCAACTGCTATCCGGGCGTCGAGCTGGACTTCCGCAATGCCTGGCGTCATATCTTCGAGGGCATCGAGCTGCACGAGGCCGACAACTACGTCGTCGCCGCAGGCGAGCGCTTCCAGGCGCTGGTGGGGCGACGGTTGCTGCGCGTCGCGGGCCAGCCGACGATCGTCGAGCTGCGCGGGCCCAGCGCCGCCGCGGCCGGTGGGCAATCCGCGGTACCGAACGCCGATCCCGCGGTACCGAACGCCGATCCCGCGGTACCGAACGCCGATCCCGCGGCGCCGGATGCGCTCACGACCGCCGGCAACCCGGACGGCGTCTGGACGATGGAATGGTCGAACTCGCTCGCAAACGTGCTCGCGGAGAACGCCGGCCAGACCGTCACCTGCGAGTTCACACGTGCACCGGCAACCATGCCGGTCGGACTGCCGAGCGTCCCCGACGCGCTGGAGGCGGTGCAGCTGAGGGTGCGCCCGTTGTTCGCGCGCAGCGAGAGCGGCCTGCCCCTTGCCGTCATCGACGAGGCGATCGCCAGCTCCGGGGAGCTGACGCAGAGTCTCTGCGCGCCCTGGCAGCGCGACTTCCGCGGCTGCTTCTGCTTCTACTGGGCGGCCACGCGCCCGGACTACGTCAACGTCGAGGTCGACGAGCGCGGCACGAGCAGCGGTGACAATTGGATCGGTGCCGAGCGCGCAGGGCAGCGCTACGTGCCCGACAACGACGATGGCGACCCCCGGCTCTTCACCTACGACCAGCTTTACGCCGACTGGCAGCGGCTGCTGCGCTTCGTGGTCGATGGCCGGGAGGTGCAATGAGCCTGTTCGAGCTCTCCGCCCCGATCGACCCCGACGTTCACCTGATCGCCACGGAGCTCGGTCAGCACGTCCTGGTGGTCGACGGCAGCCGCCTCTATGACGTGGACGAGGAGCTGGCGGCGCAGCTGGCCGCCGCTCGTGCCGGCGCGACCAGCGGACCGCACGCCGCTGACGTCCCCGCGCTGCTGCGACAGCTCGGCCTCGACGGCGATCCGTTCGTCGATGATCGAGCGCTCGAAACGCCACCCCTGCGCGCGCTCTCGCTCGCCGTGGCTCAGAAGTGCAACCTCGGTTGCGCATACTGCTACGCCGAGCAGGGCAGCTTCGGCGGCCCAGCGGTCAATATGCCGCGCGAGGTCGCGCTGCGCGCGGTCGATCTGCTGTTCGCGGACGCCACGCCCGGGGAGCCCGTCACGCTCGCGTTCCTCGGCGGCGAGCCGCTGATCAACCGCTCGGTGGTACATGCGGCGACCGAGCGGGCCGCTCGCCGCGCGGCCGAGATGGGCGCAGCCGTCAAGTTCTCGATCACCACCAACGGCACGCTGCTGACCGCCGCCGACGGCGACTTCTTCGAGCACCACGCCTTCGCCGTCACGGTCAGCCTCGATGGCGTGCGGGAGGTGCACGACCGGCTGCGTCCGCTGCGCAGCGGACGGGGCAGCTACGAGCGAATTCTCTCCAACGTGATGCCGCTGCTCGAGCGCCAGCGGCGGATGCAGGTCTCGGCAAGGGTGACGGTGACGCCGCTGAACCTCGAGCTGCCGCGCACGCTGGAGCATCTGATCGAGCTTGGGTTCCACAGCGTCGGCTTCTCGCCGCTGATCAGCTCCCCCACCGGAGCGGGGGAGATGAGTCGCGCCGATCTGGCGGCGATGCTCGATCAGATGGTCGCTTGCGGCGAGCGGTTCGAGCGTCACGTGATCGCTGGCGGGCGCTATCCGTTCGCGAACATGGTCAACGCGATGCACGAGCTTCACCGCGGCAGCCACCGCCCCTATCCGTGCGGGGCGGGCGCCGGCTATCTGGGTGTATCGGCGCAGGGCGACCTCGCCGCGTGCCACCGCTTCGTCGGCGACGCCGAGGGCGCGATGGGGCGCCTCGACGAGGGCGTCGACCGCGATCGCCAGGCGCGCTGGCTGGAGCGCCGGCACGTCCATCGCCAGGAGCCATGCCGGTCCTGCTGGGCGCGTTACTTGTGTGGGGGCGGCTGCCACCACGAGGTGATCGCACGCGGCCGCCCGGCCTGCGACTACATCCGCGGCTGGCTGCACTACTGCCTTGGCGCATACCGACGCCTGCTGGCGCGGCGCCCCGACTACTTCGGGGCGTGAGCGCCGTCCGCGCTGACGTCTGCGTGATCGGCGGCGGCCCGGCGGGCACGATCTTCGCCGCGCAGTTGACTGGGCTCGGGTACGACGTCGTGCTGATCGAGCGGCGAGCGTTTCCAAGTGCTGGCGCGGGGCAGTCACTCACGCCGGGGACATCGAAGCTGCTGACGGCGGCGGGAGCGCCGGGCGCCCTGGCAGCGGCCGGGGCCCTGCCGCTCCGGCAGGCACGCGTACGCTGGGATGGCACGACGATGCGCAAGCCAGCCCCGGCCGGGCGGCCGGGTGTCGCCAGCCACCCGAAGAGCGGCGCGCTTGCCGCCAGCCACCCGGGGAGCGTCAGCGTCGATCGCGGCCGGCTGGACGAGCTGCTGCTCGAGCTTGCCCACAACGCGGGCGTGCGCCTGCTCCAGCCGGCCATCGCGCGGACTGCTCTGCACAGCGCCGCGGGCTGGACCATCAGGCTGTCCGGCACGGTCGCCGACACTGTCCACGCTCGCTTCCTCGCCGATGCCAGCGGACGCCAGTCGCCACTGCCGCGGCGTCGGATCTCGACGTCGGCGCCCACCTTGGCGCTGCAGCAGATCTGGCACGGACGCGCCGAGCCCGAGCGTCCCGACGCCATGATCGTCGAGGCCATCCGCGACGGCTGGCTGTGGGGCGCTCCACTGCCCGACGGGACGTTCGCGTCGATCGCCTTCATCGACGCCGACCTGCTGCGCCGCCGCGGCGTGCGCCGGGCGGGGCTGGAGGGGCTGCATCGCGAGCTGATCGCAAGCACCGAGCTGTTCGGCCACCTGCTCGAGGCTCGTCCCGTCGCGCCGTTGGAGGCTTGCGGCGCGACCAGCTACGTCTCCGCGGACCCGATTACCGAGACGATGATCAAGCTGGGCGACGCGGCGCTCGCGATCGACCCGCTGTCGTCGGCTGGCATCGAGCAGGCGCTGCAGACCGCGCTGTCGGGCGCTGCTGCCGTCAACACCCTGCTCGATGGCGGAGACCGGGGGACTGCGATCGCCTTCTATCGTGACTCGGTGCGCGACTCGGCCGCGCGCCATGCCGCCTGGGCTTCGCGCCTCTACGCGGAGAATGAGCTGCGCCGCGATGCGCCGTTCTGGCACCGGCGCGCGCGGCGGGCTCCCCAGCTTGCCCCCAGCACGCGCTCTGACCCGGTCTCCCGCTCCGCAATGCCGGTGCCGGCGGCAACCCGGCCGCCACGCCGCTGCTCGTTCGCCGAGCTCGCCGATCGGCCGCTGCGCCTGAGCCAGGACGCGCGGCTGGCGCCCACGCCCGCGATCGTCGGCGATCGCGTGGAGTTACGTCCGGCGCTGACAGCGCCCGGATTGGAGCGCCCGGTCGCCTACCTGCAGGGAATCGAAATCGCGGCCCTGCTGCGCTCGTTCGATGGTCGGGCCACCGCGGAGATCGTTCACAAGTGGTCGTCGTCGATGTCGCCCGAGCAGGCGCGGTCGATCGTTGCCTGGCTGTGGCGCGCCGAGGCGCTGGACGACTGACCGCGGCGCGGGATATCGCATTTCCTGCGCTGTGACATCGCGTCATGTGCGATATCGGTGCCTATCGCGATCGCCGTCTTCTCATAGGCTGCGGGCATGGTCGCCCTCAGCGCCGCGATTGGGATCGCCTGGCTCGCCTTCTGGGTCTACTGGCTCGTCTCCGCCGTGGGCAGCAAGGCAGGCTCGCGCAGCCGGCGGGCGAGGGCCCCGGGTTTGGTCGTCGTGCTGGCATTCGTGGTGCTGCGGGCCTTCGGTGTCAATCACCTCGCCGTCCACAGCCCGGCCCTGGAGGTGATCGGCACGATCCTGTTGGCCTCCGGGCTTGGCCTGGCGGTCTGGGCGAGGATCCACCTTGGTCGCAACTGGGGGATGCCGATGACGCGCAAGGAGGAGCCCGAGCTCGTCACCTCGGGCCCCTATCGGCGCATTCGGCACCCGATCTACTCGGGCATCCTGCTGGCGATCCTGGGCACGGCGCTGGCGCTCAACATCGCCTGGCTGATCGCCCTCGTGGTCCTGGGGGCCTACTTCGTCTACAGCGCCACGGTCGAGGAGAGGATGCTGACCGCCGTCTTTCCGACCCAGTACCCGCACTACCGCGCCAGCACCAAGATGTTGATCCCGTTCGTGCTCTAGGGCTCGTTGCGCTCGGCGGCGGGGTGCTCGACGAGCGCGACCACGCGAGACGCCATGAACCGCGCCGTGCGCACCGGCTGTCCGCTGCGCGTCACCTCCACCACTTCGACGACTCCGCGCACGGTGGAGACCTCGACGCGACGACCGGCGCGGGTCGCACTGATCTCGTAGGTGCGGGCGCCGTCATCGAGCGCCACGACGATCTCGACGCGATCACCCCTCATGGCAGGAGCCTAGCGCCGCTCTTGCATGACGCTGCCGCTCTGCCGATCAGAGCGTGGTCAGCAGCTCGACATCGTGCCCGGCGCTCATTGTCAGGATGCCGCCATCGAAGGTGACCAAGCGCATGCCGCGGCGTCGGGCCAACGTCAGCAGATGCGCGTCCGTGACCTGTCGATGGCCTGTGATGGCTGGGACATCGCTGTCGCTCAAGGACACGTCGTCGGTCAGGAAGCGATGACCGTCTTGTGCGCGCAGCGCCGAGAGCACGGTCCGCGCCGCGTCGATGCCGATCGCGGCAGGCAGCGCCCGCCGGTTGGATGACACCCGCACGAAGCCGCTCTCCGTGATCGGGCACGTCGCCCATCCCGCCGAGCTGTGCGCGGCGAACCACGCGCGGATCCGCGCGTGGTGCACATGGGAGTCCCAGGCCAGCGCGACGAGGGCGTTGACATCCAGCAGCGCCACGGTGGCGGGCTAGTCCTCGTCGAGAGCTCGCCAGACCATCTCGGGCGTGATGGGCGGCGTGCCGGCGGGCACCCGGATCACCGGCAGTCCGTCTTCGGCCTCGACGCGAGCTGGTGTCAGCCCGCGGCGAGCGAGTTCCGAGATGACCGACCCAAGCGAACGGTGCTCGCCTGCGGCGAGCTCGCGCGCGGCCGCGACCACCTCGTCGTCGATGTTGAGCGTGGTGCGCACGTTGTGATGATAGCGCATCACCGCATCAGTGGCCGCCTGCGGCTGCTTCGCCCGCTATGCAGCCCCCCGCCGGCCCGCGGCTGCTCATGCCGGCAACGCAGCCGCCCCTGCCATCGGGTAGAACCGAGGGCATGACCGTCACCGACGAGCAGGCAGTCCTCGCGGTCGCGCAGCACGCCGCGGCCGCCGCGGCGGTCGAGCTGCGCGCGCGATTCGGCCACCAGCAGGACGGGATCCGCACCAAGAGCAGCCCGACCGACCTGGTGTCGGACGCCGACCTGGCGGCCGAGGCGGCGATCCGCGCGGTGCTGGCCCAGGAGTGCCCCGACGACGCGATCCTCGGCGAAGAAGGCGGCGCGAGCGACGGCAGCCGCCGCCGCTGGATCGTCGATCCGCTCGACGGCACGATCAACTTCCTGTTCGAGATCCCGGCGTTCGCGGTGAGCATCGCGTGCGAGGATGCGGCGGGGACGATCGCGGGCGTCGTGCTCGACCCGATCCGCGACGAGTGCTTTGCCGCCACTCGCTCGGGCGCCCCGACGCTCAACGGGGTCGCGCTCGAGCGACCCCAGCGGCCGGCGCGTCTGGAGCTCGCGATGATCGCAACCGGCTTCGGCTACGATGCCCGGCTGCGGGCGCGCCAGGCGGCGGTGCTGGAGCGCGTGCTGCCGCGGGTGCGCGACATCCGCCGGGTGGGCGCGGCGGCGCTCGACCTGGCGTGGTGCGCGGCTGGGCGCTTCGATGCCTACTACGAGCGCGGGCTGAACGCCTGGGACGTCGCCGCCGGCAGCCTGATCGCCACTCGAGCCGGGCTGGAGGTTGGCGACCTCCAGCCGACCGACGCGGATCCGGCAGGTCTGATCGTCGCTCCCGCGGAGCTGATCGAGCAGCTCTCCGGGCTCGTGGCGCTCTGACCCGCGTCCGCTGTGCTCGTGCCCCTCACCGCGTCGCCCCCCGGCGCGGCCGCTCACACCATTCGCACGTCGTAGTCGACCAGCCAGTCGTTGATGCGCAGCAGATAGGCGGCCCAGGTGAGGGGGCCGGGGACCGACCAGATCCCAGTCACCGCATCGCGCTGGTCGAGCATCGGGCGCACCTTGGCGGGGTCGACGAGGTGAAACAGCGGCGCGTCGGGGCGATCCAGCAGCGCCGTCATCCGGTCGCGGATGCCCTGCTCGTAGCCGGGGTTGCGGACCGCGGGGAACATGCTCTTGGGGCGCTGTGCCACCTCGGTCGGCAGCAGGTCGGCGACCGCCTTGCGCAGCAGGCCCTTGCCGATCCCGCCCGTCGTCTTCATCGACCAGGGGACGCTGTAGATGTACTCGACGAGGCGATGGTCGACGTAGGGCAGGCGCACCTCCAGCCCGACGGCCATGCTCATGCGGTCCTTGCGGTCGAGGATGAACGGCAGCCAGTGCGTCAGGCCGAGGTGAATCAGCTGGCGCACGCGCCGATCGCGGGCGTCCTCGCCTTCGAGCTCGGGCACCTCGGCGATCCCTTCCGCGTAGCTGCGCGCGATGCGCTCCTGCACCCGCAGACGCTCGCGGACGTCGTCACGCAGCACCTTGGTCAGCTGTCCCGCGTCACTTGCCCACGGGAACTCGTCCGCGGCGAGGGCGGCCTCGTCCTGAAACCAGTGATAGCCGCCGAACACCTCATCGGCGGACTCGCCCGACAGCGCGACGGTGCAGTGCCTGCGCACCTCGTCGAACAACAGGTACATCGTCGTCGCCATGTTGCCCGAAGGATCGGGCAGGTCGGCGGCGCGCAGCGGTATGTCCTCGGCCGCCACCAGGTCGGGCACGTCGAGCAGCATCGAGGTGTGCTTGGAGCGCACGTGCGCAACGACGAGCTGGACGAACGGCTCGTCGCGCGCGGGCCGGGCCGGCTCGGGCCGGAAGTCCGTCTCGTGGCCGCGAAAGTCGACCGAGACGCTCGGCACGCGGCCGTTGCCGCGCCGCTCGAATGCCTGCGCCGCAAGCGCCGTCAGCGCGCTCGAGTCCACCCCACCTGACAGCAGCAGGCTCTGAGCGACGTCGCCGATCAGCTGGCGCTGCACGATGTCCTCGAGCAGCGCGCGCACGGTCGCGATCGTCGTGCCCAGGTCATCGCTGTGCGGTCGCGGCTCCAGACGCCAGTAGCGCAGCGCACGGAGCCCGCGCTCGCCGACGCCGATCAGCCCGCCGGGCGGGACCTCGAGCATGCGACGAAAGAACGACTGCCCCGGCGGGCGCGTGCCCGGCTCGGCGAACAGCGCCGCCATGCCGTCCTCGTCGAGCTCCGCTGAGCAGACCGGATTGGCCAGCAGCGCCTTGGGCTCCGAGCCGAACACCAACCCACCGCGGTGCGGGTAGTAGTAGAGCGGCTTGACGCCCAGCCGATCGCGCGCGAGCAGCAGCCGTTGCTCGCGCTCGTCCCAGATCGCGAGCGCGAAGATCCCGTTCAGGCGTGGCAGGCAGTTGGCTCCCCATTGCAGGTAAGCGTGCAGCACGACCTCCGCATCCGAGCGGGTCCGGAAGCGCTGACCGTGGCTCTCGAGCTCACGCCGCAGCTCCTTGAGGTTGTAGATCTCACCGTCGAAGGCGAGCACGACGGGCGGATCTCCCACCTGCATCGGCTGCACCCCGCCGACGGGATCGATCACCGCCAGCCGGCGGTGCCCGATCGCCGCGTGACGCCCAATCCAGACGCCGGCGTCGTCGGGACCCCGCCGGGCCAGCGTCTCGGTCATCGACTCGATGACTGCCGTCTGCCTGCTCAGGTCACGCTCATAGTCGACCCACCCCGCAATCCCGCTCACGTGCTCGCTCCCGTCCGTTCGTCACCGCCTGTCGTGCTCATCCCTTCTCGTACTTGGTCCCGTCGAGGTGGTAGCCGTAGATGAGGACGTCGCGATGGCCCTCCTGCATCGTGCTCGCATACAGCGGCGTGGCGTAGTGCAGAACCCGGTTGTCCCACGCGTAGAGGCTGTCCATCGGCTCCTTGAGCACGCCGACGTCGAGCAGCTCCTCGTCGAGGCTGTAGACGTGGGAGACGGCTCCCTCGATGCCGACGCGGTTGATCAGGTGAATGACCCCAAAGGGGACGCCATCGCGGTGGATGCCCTCCGGCGTCGGCTCCACAACCCGCGCGCCCTCGACCCTGACGCGGAAGACGCTGACCTCGACGGTCCACTCGGCATCGCGATACTCGTCGTCGAACGCGGCCATGTCGAACGTCCCGCGCACCAGGTCCTGGAAGATCTCGTTGGTGACGAGCTCGTCCGTCAGCGGGGCAAACTCCCGCGCGATCCCGCCGACGTAGGAGTTGATGTCGGAGGACTGGAAGTAGGGGATGTGCTCGCGCAGCCAGATTCGGCCGGTCTCCGGCACGAAGCCGAGCTGGCCGTAACGGCGGTAGCGCCACATGTAGTCGCCCTTGAGATAACGGTCCTCACCAAGATCGTCCCAGAAGGCGGTGAACTCCTCCCAGGCCGGCTCGCCCAGCTTCACCACGCCGGCCAGGTCCTCGCCCGGCGTGATGATGTAGCCCTTCTCTGTCACCGCATTGGTGACGGTGCTCTGAAAGCTCACTTCGCTTCCTTTCCTGTCGTGTTGTCATTCGTGGCTCGGTCCTCGAGCAGGGGGGCGAGCTCGGCGATCGTCGGATGGGCGAAGAGATCGGTGTCCTCGAGCGCCAGCCCGACCTTCCAAGCGCTGGTCACGAGGCGCAGCGAGAGGATCGAGTCGCCGCCAAGCTCGACGAAGTGGTCCGACACCCCGATCGGCGTGAAGCCGAAATGCGCCTCCCACAGCTGCGCGAGCGCCTGCTCGGTCGCGGTCGTCGGTGCCGCATAGTCGCCAAGGCTCGCTGGGCGCGGCGCAAGCTCGGGCTCCGCAGCGCTGGGCGCCGTCGCGGCGTGGAACACCCCGGCGAACGGCAGGGCGCCGGCGACGAGCTGGTCGAAGGCTTCGACGCCCTCCTCGACGTCGATCTGGGCAAGGCCACGCTCGGCCTGTCGGCTGAGGTCGCGCTGCTGCAATTGCGCGGCCAGCCCGATGCCCGCCCAGACGCCCCAGGCGATCGAGTTGGCTGGCAGCCCACGCGCATGGCGCTGTAGCGCGAGTGCGTCGAGGAAGGCGTTGGCCGCGGCGTAGGTGCCCTGTCCGGCCGTGCCGGTGAAGGCGGCCGCGGAGGAGAACAGCACGAACAGGTCGAGCTGATCGTCGGCCAGCAGCGTGTGCAGGTTCCAGGCGCCGCTCACCTTGGGGGCAGCGACCCGCCTGAGCCGCTCGACCGTCTGCTGGACGAGCACGCCGTCGTCGAGCACGCCGGCTGCGTGCAGCACGCCGCGGATCGGCCGCCCTGTCGTCTGCCGCGCCCGTTCGAGCGCGCGCGCCAGCGCGCCGCGGTCGGCCACGTCGACCTGCTCGTGCTGAACCTCGACGCCGATCGCGCGCAGCTCAGCGGCTGCCGCCTGCGCTTCCGGCGAGGGGGCTGATCGCCCGAGCAGCAGCAGCGAGCGGGCGCCCAGCTCGCTGAGGTGCCTGGCGAAGAGGGTGCCGAGCGCGCCGGAGCCGCCGGTGACGATGTACACGCCACGCGGGTCGAGCGCGGGATGCCCTTGCGGCAGCGTCCGCGGCGACCGACGGGCGAGGTGCGCCCGACCGTTGCGGAAGCCGAGCTCGGCCTGCTCGAGGCCCGCGCCGGCGGCCCGCAGCAGGGCGGTCGCGGCAGCCTCGCAATCACCGTCCCGCTGCAGGTCGATCAGCAGCGGTCGCAGCCCGGGATGCTCCACCCCAATCACGCGCGTCAGTCCCCACAGCTGCGCGTGAGCGGGCTCGACCGCCTCACCGGGACGGACCTGCTGAGTGCCCTTGGTGACGACGAGCAGCCGCGGCGGCTGGGCCGTGCTGCCGGCTACGAGCGTCGGCAGCAGGCGCAGCAGCTGCTCGCTCGAAGACAGCCCAGTGGGATCGGTGCCTGCCGCTTCTCCGTCGTCGCGCTCGGTGTCGTCCGTGGCCTCGCGGAAGGCAGCCACCTTGCGTTCGGCGCCCCACAGCACGGCGACCACATCGATCGGCTCGCCGCCCGCCCTGCCCTCCGGCGAGCCGCTGGCGACCCTGGTCACGGTCGCACCGCCCTCCCCGAGGCGCCGCTCGAGCACGGCGGCGAGCTCGCCGCCGCTGGTGCAGAGCAGCCAGCGCTGACCGCGGACGTCCGCTGGCTGCGGCGCGATGTCGACCTCCGGCCAGTCGAGCACGTTGATCAGCGACGTGGAGCTGGGGGGCTCGTCGCGGCCGAGCAGCGCGGCCGCCGGAAGTCGCCGCATCACGACGCCCTCGAAGTCGACGAGGCGCCGTCCCTCGGCGTCGAGCAGGTGGACGTCGCCGCGGATCGGGTCCGCCGGCGTCCACGGCTCGGGCACCAGCCTCACCACACAGCGCGTACGCGCCCCGGCGCTCAGCCCCGAGCAGTGCACGCGCGCGATCTCGGCCGGCACGTAGATGCCGGCGGCGGCTGCCTGCTGCACGTCCAAAGCGGCCGGCACGGCAGCCAGCAGCGCCTGGAAGCAGGAGTCCAGCAGCGCCGGGTGCAGCGGCAGGTCCTCGTCACATCCGGGCGGCGCCACCAGCTCGGCGTCCAGCTCCTGCGGGTGACGACGCAGCTCGGTGATCCAGCGAAAGCCGGGGCCGAGCTGGTAGCCGGCCGCGTCCATCCGCTCGTGCAGCCAGCTGCCGGGCTGGGCGGCTGGCTGGGCCGCGGCGGCCGGCACCTCGCCCACAGACTGCTCGGCTCCGGCTGCGGCGGCCTCGCCTCCGGTTGTGGCGGCCTCGGCGGCCTCGCCCAGAGCTGGGCCGGCGACCAGCTGGCGGAAGTTGCCGGTCGCGTGGGTCTCCCAGCGCTCGGCGTCGGGGGTGGCCATGCTGACGACCGACCAGGCGCCGTCCTCGCGCAGCACGAGCTGGACCGGGCGGCGGTCATCCGGCCAGAGGGTGAGCGCGCGTGTGAAGCGGACGTCGTCGATCACGGCAGGCCCGTCGCGACCGCTGCGCGCCGCGGCGGCCAGCAGCATCGCGACGTGGCTGGCGCCGGGCACGACGACCTCGCCGAAGACGCGGTGGTCGGGCAGGAAGCCGGGTGCCGTGGCCGTGAAGACGGTGTCGAAGACGACGTCGCGCAGCGCCGGCGAGCGCAGCTGACGCCCCGGATAGCCGCCCACCTCGGCATCCCGAGTCGCGGCCGGTGTCGCGGTCGGCGCGGTCATCGCCCGCGTCGCCTTGGACGTGGTCCAGTAGCGCTCGCGCTCGAAGGGATATGTCGGTGCCGCGCAGCGGCGCAGCCTGCGTCCCGAGCGCCCGGCATCGGGATCGAAGTCGATCCCGAGCACGAACAGGTCGGCCAGCGCCTCGTGCAGGGCGCGCAGCTCGCCGACGTCCTCGCGCAGCGAGGCGATCAGCGCCGGAGCAGCGTCGCGACGGCCCCGCTGGGCCGCGCGCGCGATCGTCGCCGCCAGCGTCGGCGCGGGGCCGATCTCGATCACGACGTCGCAGCCCTCGTCGAGCAGCGCGCTGACCGCGGCCGTCGGCTCGATCGGTCGACGCACCAGCTCACGCCAGTGAGCACGATCCGGCACGTCGCCGGATTCGACCACGGTGCCGGTGACCGTCGAGATCAGCTTGAGCCGGGGCATCGCCAACGCGACCTCGCGCAGCACCGCGTCGAGCTCCTCGCTCACCGGTCCGACCAGCGGCAGCTGATCGACCATCGCGCCGTTGCCCGCGGCCACCCCGTCGCGGACGGCCTGCGCCGTCACGCCCTCGTGGGCGGCTTGCGACGTGACCCGGGCACGCTCGCGCACCAACGTGGCGGCGTCCTCGAGGCGCAGCGCGCCGGCCACGCAGGCGGCAACCAGCTCGTTGGCGCCCTGGCCCAGCACCACCGCGGGCGCCACTCCCCACGCGCACCACAGCTCGGCGAGCGCATACTGCAACGCGAACAGGCCGCATGGGCCGGAGAACACGCCGCTGGCTGGCGCGCCGAGGGCCTGGGCGGCGCGGTCGTAGGCGGCGCGAAAGGCCGGCTCGCGCGCGTAGAGCTCGTGCCCGATCCCGGACTCGGCTTGGATCGCGGACTCGGCTTGGATCGCGGACTCGGCCTGCATGTCGGCGCGGTCGAGCTGGTGCCCGGTGAAGGCAAGGGCGACGCGCCTGCCCTGGCTGCCGACGCGGCCCTGGCGCAGATCGCCCGACCGCTCTGGCGCCCCGTTCTCCGCGAAGGCTGCGAGGCGCTCCGCGACGGCCTCGGCAGAGTCGCCAACCACCGCGAGGCGCTCGGCGAAGCGCGCCCGGCCGATGCGACTGGTGTATGCGAGATTCGCCAATGCGCCGGCGGGACTGGTGTGCAGGCGACGCGCATAGGCGGCGGCGAGCGTCCGCAGCGCCGAGCCGCTGCGTGCCGACAGCACGAGCAGCTCAGGACGCCGGCTGGTGGGCTCGCCGTCGAGGGCGCGCTCGGTGGGTGCCTGCTCGGTGGGTGTCGCCTCGGCCGGCGCCTCGTGCACGATGACGTGGGCGTTTGTGCCGCTGATGCCAAACGAGCTGACGCCGGCGACGCGCCGCCGCGAGTCGCGCCGCCAAGGCGTCGGGCGCGTCGGCGCCACGATCGGCATCGTCTCCCAGGGGATGCGCGAGTTGGGCTGGGAGAAGTTCAGGTTGGCCGGGATCTCCTCGTGCTGCAGCGCCAGGACGACCTTCTGCAGGCCCGCGATCCCGGCGGCCGCCTCCAGATGCCCAATGTTCGTCTTCACCGCGCCGACCAGCAGCGGACCGACGACCTTGGGGTCCTCGGCGAGCACCGCTCCAATCGCCTGCACCTCGATCGGATCGCCGAGCGCTGTGCCGGCGCCGTGCGTCTCGACGTAGGCGAGATCGGCTGGGCGCAACCGGGCGTTGCGCAGCGCGCGGCGGATCAGCGCCTGCTGGGCGGGCCCGCTGGGCGCGGTCAGCCCGCTGCTCGCGCCGTCGTGGTTGATCGCGGAGCCGGCGATCACCGCCAGCACCCGGTCACCGTCGGCCTGGGCGTCGCGCAGGCGCTTGAGCACGATCACGCCGCAGCCCTCGCCGCGCAGATAGCCATCGGCGGCCTCGTCGAAGGTCTTGCAGTGGCCGTCCGGCGCCAGCGCGTGGGCGCGGCAGAGGAACATCGTCATGTCCGGGGTCAGCATCAGGTGCACGCCACCGGCCAGCGCGAGGTCGCTCTCGCCGCAGCGCAGGCTCTGGCAGGCGAGGTGCACGGCAACCAGCGATGACGAGCAGCCGGTGTCTACGGCGATCGCCGGGCCGTGCAGCCCCAGCACGTAGGAGATTCGCCCGGCGGCGACGCAGAGCAGGTTGCCGGTACCGGAGTAGGCGGTGATGTCCGCCTCCGAGCTGATCTCCAGCGATTTGTAGTCGTCCAGGCCGATCCCGACGAACACGCCCGTCTGCGAGCCCGCCAGCCGGTCGGGCGCGATCGCTGCGTCCTCCAATGCCTCCCAGGAGACCTCCAGCAGCAGCCGCTGCTGGGGGTCCATGCTGCGCGCCTCGCTTGCCGAGATGCCGAAGAAGGCGGCATCGAACTGGTCGATCGGCTCGGCGAGAAACGAGCCGTGGCGCACGTAGAGCCCGCCCGGCGCGTCCGGGTCGGGGTCGTAGCGGCGCTCGGCGTCCCAGCGCTGCGCGGGGACCGGCACGGCCGTCTCGACGCGGTCTTGCAGCAGCTGCCAGAACGAGTCGGCGTCGTGGGCGCCGCCGGGGAAGCGGCAGCCGCTGCCGACGATCGCGATCCGGTCGGGCTCGACCGCCGCCTCGCGGTGCTCCTCTTGCTCGAGCGCCGCCTCGGGGCGCTGCTCTCGACGCAGCCGCGCGATCGCCGCTCGGCGCTCCGGCGACAGGCTGGCCAGGCGCGCGGCGAGATCCCCGCGCGCGCGATCGTCAGTCATGGCCCTCCTCCGCCGCGAGCAGGCTGAGGATCTCCTCGTCGGACATCGCCTCGACTGCCGCCAGCAGCTCTCGGTCCCGTTCGTCGGGCTCTCGGTCCCGCTCGTCGGTCTCACGCTCCCCCCGGTCGGGCTCGTCCCACTCCGATCGCGCCGTCTCGATGGGCTGGATGTCGCGGGCGAGCAGCCCGCAGAGGAAATCGGCCAGGTCGACGACGCTGCCGTGGTCGATCGCGACGGTCGCCGGGACCCGCACCGTCGCGGGCAACTGTGCGGCCAGGCGGTTGGCGATCGTGACCATCATCAACGAGTCCAGGCCGAGGTCGAAGAAGCCCGTCTCGCGGTCCAGCGAGGACCCGCTGGCGAGCCCGAGCACGTCCGCCACCAGCTCGGCGACCCGATCCTCGACGAGCTGCCGGCGGTCGCCCGGATGGGCGGCGCCGAAGGTCTCGGCGAGGCCGGGCGCGCGCGCCTGCGCACCGCCCTCACCGTCCGGGCCGACCGCCTCGGGCCCGGCGCCCGTGGCCTCGCCGATCAGCTCGGCGAGCAGTGCCGACAGTCGCTCCTTGCCTGCCCAACGCGCATAGGCTGCCCAGTCGACGCTCAGGCAGCTGTAGTTGCCGGAGCCGGCGGCGAGAATCGCGTCGAGCGCCGCGGTCGCCTGGCGGACGGTGAGCGGCGTGACCCCGCGCGCCTGCCACTGCTGGGCCTGCTTCTGCCCGGCGGTCATCCCCGTCTCGGCCCACGGGCCCCAGCCGATGCTGATTGCCGGCAGCCCGCGTGTGCGGCGCGCGCCGGCGAGCGCGTCGAGGGCGGCGTTGGCCGCGACGTAGTTGCCCTGGCCGGGCGCGCCGAGCTCGGCCGAGAAGGACGAGAAGAGGATGAAGAGCTCGAGCGGCAGCTCGGCGCAGAGTCGATCCAGTGCCAGCGCGCCGGTCAGCTTGGGCTCGATCACTCGTGCCAGGCGCTCGGCGTCTTGTTGAAGCAGGATGCCGTCATCCAGGACGCCGGCGGCGTGCACGACCCCGCGCAGCGGGGGCAGGTCGGCATCGAAGCGGGCGAACAGCGACGCCAGCTCGGCCTCGCTGGTGACATCGACGCTTGCAACCTCGACCATGACGCCGGCGGCTCTGAGCTGGTCGATGGCCCTGCGCGCGCGTCGATCAGGCGGGCGTCTGCCGATCAGGACCAGCTGGCGTGCTCCCCTGCCCGCCAGCCACGCCGCGACGTGCAGGCCGACGCCGCCGAGCCCGCCGGTGATCAGGTAGCTGCCGTCCGCGTGGATCGCGCTGATCGCGTCAGCTCGCGCGACCCCGGCGCGCAGGCGCGGCACGTAACCCACGCCGGCGCGGAACGCGACCTCGTCCTCCACGGGGCCGGCGGCCCCGTCCATGGTGCCATCGGCCCCGTCCATGGTGCCATCGGCCCCGTCCACGGCGCCGCCGGCTCCGGGCACGCCGCGGCGGCCCTCGCCGCACAGCCAGCCGACGAGCGCGTCGAGCGACGCAGGCGTGCCGTCGTGATCGAGCGCGCCACCCCAGGCAGCCGGGTGCTCCAGCGCCAGCGTTCGACCCAGGCCACGCACGGCCGCCTGCGGCGGGTCCGGGCGCTCGCCGCCGACATCGCGCCCGCCACGCGTCACCAGCCAGAGCTGCGCCGCCGCGGCGCTGGCGGCTACCGCGCGCACCGTCGTCAGCGCTGGCGCCAGCACCTCGCGCCAGCCACTGGCGCCGGGATCGTGGGCCACGTGGACGACCCGCACGGGCGCACCGGCGTGCGGATCCAGCGTGAGCGCGGTTTGCAGCTCCTGCTCACCGCTCTCGACGCAGCTCTCGCCCGCCGCACGCAGGCGCTCGGCGATCGCCTCGCGGCCGGGCCCCGTCACCAGCCAGCGCCGGGCGGAGTCGGCCGACGTCCCCGAGGTCGGCGCCACCGACGTCCCCGCGGTAGCTGCCGGCCCAGCCGGGGCTGGCGCCCAGGCCACCCGGTAGAGCAGATCGCCGCGCGTGCGCGGGCGCGGCTGGACCACAAGATCGGACGGCCCGGGCTCGATCCAATGGGGCTGGCGCTGCCAGGGCAGCTCCGGCAGCCGCGCGAACGAAACGTCCGGCTGCAGCGCCGCCCAGTCGACCTCGACGCCCGCGGCGTAGAGCGACCCGAGGGAGTCCAGCAGCGGGGCGAGGCCGGCGTCGCGGCGCATCGACCCGACCACGACCGGCGCCGAGTCGTCCAGCCCGTCGCGGATCGGTCCCAGCAGAGCCGGATGCGGGCCAACCTCGATGAAGGCCTCGATCCAGGCCCCGGCGAGCAGGTCGATCGCCGACGCCATCAGCACCGGCTCGACGACCCCGTCGGCCCAGTGCTCGGGCCCGAGCTCCGGCCCGCTGCACCAACGGCCGGTGATCGTCGAGGCCATCGGGATGCGCAGCTCGGTGGGAGCGAGGCGCTGGAGCTCCTCCGCCAGCTCGTCCCGCAGCGGCGCCATCAGGTGGCTGTGGAAGGCGTACTCGACCGCCAGCACCCGCGCCGTCATGCCGGTCAGCTCGACGACCTGCAGCAGCGCCTCGACGTCCTCGCGCGCGCCCGCGAGCACAGTCGCGGCGGGGCCGTTCACGGCCGCGACACTCAGCTTGGCGCCCCGTGCGCTGACCAGCTCCTGCGCCTGCTCGGGCGGCAGCGCGACCGAGACCATCGCGCCCGGCGCGGCGCGGTCCATGATCTGACCGCGCAAGGCGGCCAGGCGCAGCGCGCCGTCGAGGTCCAGCGCGCCAGCGACGTGCGCCGCGGTGATCTCGCCGACGCTGTGGCCGGCGACAGCGGCCGGCT
Organism: uncultured Solirubrobacterales bacterium; assembly: GCA_963795555.1. Classification (GTDB taxonomy): domain Bacteria; phylum Actinomycetota; class Thermoleophilia; order Solirubrobacterales; family Solirubrobacteraceae; genus CAWCHZ01. The sequence continues at coordinate 1,148,118 of CAWCHZ010000002.1, read as the reverse complement.
CGATGCCCCATGAGCGCCACAGCTCGACCAGCGCGATCTGCAGCGCGACGATCGCCGGCTGGGCCAGCGCGGTGCGCCGCAGTTGCGACTCCTCGCCGGCGCGGGCGAGCTCCTCGAGCAGCGACCAGCTGACGTGGGCGGTCAGCGCGGCCGCGACGCGGTGCAGCGCGGCGCGGAAGACCGGCTGCTCGTCCATCAGTCGCAGCGCCATGCCGGGCCACTGGGTGCCCTGGCCGGAGAAGATCATCGCGATCGGCGGCGGCCCGCCGGTGCGCCCCCGGACCGGCGTCGCGGCGCGCAGGCGCCTTGCCAGCTCGTCGGCGTCCTGCCCGACGGCCGCCAGTCGGAAGCGGTAGCCCGTGCGCAGCGCGCTCGCGGCCGCGCAGGTCCCGTCCACGTCGGCGTCGGGCTCGCTCAGCGCGGCGGCGACCTCGCTCGCCAGTTGCGTGGCGGCGGCGGCAGTGTGCGCCGACAGTGGTAGCAGTCGTGGTTGCGGCTGGCGTGCGGGCGTCCCCGGCCGACGGATCTCGTGGCCGCGCAGATGAAGCGCCGCCAGCGAGCGCAGGAAGACGCCATGCGAGGCCTTGGAGCGCAGCAACGTCGGCAGCACGGTCAGCTCGATCCCCAATGCCTGCGCGGTCTCGGACGCCGAGCGGCTGAGCACCGGATGGGTCGCGAGCTCGACGACGCTGACCGGGCCCGCCTGCAGGACCACCGCTAGCGCGTCGGCGAACGCGATCGGCTCGCGCATGTTGCGCTGCCAGTAGGCGACCTCCACACGCTCCAAGACGCTCGCCGTGACGCTCGAGATCATCTCCAGCCGCGGCGGCATTGGCGTGATCGATGCAAGCGCCGCACCCAGCGGCTCGAGCAGCCGATCGCAGTGGTGGCTGTGCGAGGCCAGCGGGATCGCTACGACGCGGGCCTCGACGTCGGCCTCACGCAGCTCGCGCACCACCGCGTGGATGACCTCGGCATCGCCGGAGAGCAGCGTGGAGCGCGGAGCGTTGGAGCCGGCGACGCAGATCCGCCCGGCATGACGCGCGGCGACCTGCTCGGCCTCGGCGACGCTCATCGGCAGCACCGCCATCGTGCCCAGCCCGTCGATCTGGGCCATCAGCGCGCTGCGATGGTGGACGATCTCGATCGCCTCCTCGAGGCTCAGCATCCCCGCGAGGTGCGCGGCGGTGATCTCGCCGACGCTGTGGCCGATGACGACGTCCGGTCGCACGCCCCAGGACTCCCAGAGCGCGGCCAGCGCGACCTGCATCACCACGATCACCGGTTGCACGACCTCGCTGCGATCCAGCCGCGACGCGCCGGCGTCGGCGCGCAGCTCCTCCTCGACCGTCCAGCCGCCGAGCTCGCGCAGGATGCGATCGCAGCGGCGCAGCGCATGGGCGAAGATGGGCTCGCTGGCCAGCAGATCGCGGCCCATCCCGACCCAGTGCTGCCCCTGGCCGGAGCAGAGGAACAGCAGGCGCGCTGGTGCGCCGGCGACCGCCGGCGCCGCCGTCGCGGCCTCGAGCTCGGCGATCAGCTCGGCATGGCTGGCAGCGACGGCGGCCGCACGGAATGGGCCTCCGGGCTGCCCGCGCACGGCGCGCCTCGCGATCTCGTCGAGCGCGAGCGGTTGGGCCGCGGCCTGCACGAGCTCGGCGGCCTGCGCGCGCAGGCCGCCGCGGTCCGGCGCCGCCAGCGCAACCAGCACCGGTGGGACGACCGGTGGCTCGGCGACGACGACATGGCAGTTCGTCCCGCCGAAGCCGAAGGAGCTCACGCCCGCCAGGCGCGGTCGCTCGCGCGCGGGCCACGGCGCGTTGCGCTCAACGACGCGGATGCCCAGATCGGCGAACGCGATGTGGCGGCTGGGAACCTCGAAGTGCAGGCTGCGCGGGATCACGCGGTGGTGCAACGCCAGCGCCGTCTTGATCAGGCCGGCGATGCCGGCGGCCGCCTCGAGATGGCCGATGTTCGACTTGACCGACCCGATCAGCAGCGGCCGGTCAGCGGGCCGCCCGTGGCCAAGCACGCGCCCGAGCGCAGCGGCCTCGATCGGGTCGCCCAGCGGCGTGCCGGTGCCATGCGCCTCGACGTAGTCGACGTCCTCGCTCGCCACGCCGGCCGCGGCGTAGGCGTCTTCGAGCACCTCCTCCTGGGCGACCGGGTTGGGGGCGGTGAGGCCGTTGCTGTACCCGTCGTTGTTGACCGCACTGCCGCGCACCAGGCAGTAGATGCGGTCCCCGTCGGCGAGCGCGTCGGCGAGGCGCTTGAGCACGACGAGGCCGCCGCCCTCGCCGCGCACGTAGCCGTCGGCGCGATCATCGAAGGCGCGCGAGCGCCCGGTCGGGCTCATCGCCCCGAACTTGGTCATCGCGACGGTGCTGTGGGGGATCAGCACGAGGTTCACCCCGCCCGCGAGCGCCAGCGAGCATTCGCCGGCGCGCAGGCTCTGGACGGCGAGGTGCACGGCGACCAGCGACGACGAGCAGGCCGTCTGCACGCCGACGCTCGGTCCGCGCAGGCCGAGGTTGTAGGAGATGCGCGCCGGGATGATGCTCATCTCCTGGCCGGTTGCCGAGTGCTGGCCGATCGCATCCAGCCGGCGCGCCAGCAGCTGGGCGTAGTCGCTCCACAGCGCGCCGCTGAAGACCGCGCTGCGGCTGCCGCGCAGGCTCGCCGGTGCGACGCCGGCATCCTCGAGCGCGAGGTGGGAAAGCTCCAGCATCAGCCGTTGCTGGGGATCCATCAGCACGGCCTCGCGCGGCGAGATCCCGAAGAACTGCGGGTCGAAGCCGCGCACGTCGTCCAGGAAGCCGCCCCAGCGCGTGCTCATCGCGCCCGGCGCGCTCGCGTCGCGGTCGAAGACCGCGTCGACGTCCCAGCGCTCGGCGGGAACCTCGCGGACCGCGTCGATGCCGTCGCACAGCAGCCGCCAATAGGCGTCGAGGCTCGCCGCGCCCGGCAGTCGGCAGGCCATCCCGACGATCGCGATCGGCTCGTCGAGCGCGCTGGCCGCGCGCCTGGCACGCGCCGCTTGCGGCGTGCTCGCCGTGCGGCGCTCGGCTGCCGCGCCGTCCTGAGCCAGATGGCGCGCCAGCTCCGCGGCGGTCGGCCAGTCCCAGGCGATCGTCGGCGGCAGGCTGCGCCCAAGGCGCTCCCCAATCGCGACGATCATCGCCTGTACAGCGGCCGAGTCGAGCCCCAGCTCCGTGAAGCGCGCGGCTGGGTCGATGCCGCGCGCCTCGACGCCGAGCCGCGCGGCGATGTCCGCCAGCAGTTGCGCCTCGATGTCGCTCGCGGTTTCGCCGCTCATCTGCGACCAGTCCTCAGCAGCGCGGTGGCGTCCCCGATGTGAGGCATAAGCTTGTCGGCTGCGAGCGTCATCAGGGCATAGCTGACGTAGTCGGCTACGGAGTGATGCGGCGCGTGCGGCCCCGCCTCGGTCGCGCTGGCGCCGTGCGCGCCGATCGGGTTGTCGGCCCAGACGACGTTGCGATTGACCTGCTGATCGGGGTCGAGCTGCAGCGGCGCCAGCTCGAATCCCGCCTTGATGCACGGTCGGCAGTTCGCCACGTTGGCCTCGCCATAGACGAGCGGGCCGGCACCGTGGCGAGCGAGGTGCAATGCCACCGCCGCGATCATCAGCACCGAGCCCAGGCTGCCGACCTGACGCAGCTCGTCAGCGATCGCGGGCGCCGCGACGTAGGAGCGGTTGAGGATCCCGTAGGTGACCTCGAAGCCCCACGGCCAGCGCGCGAGCATCAGGATGCACAGCAGCTCGCCGCGGCGATCGAGCAGGCCGAACATCGCGTGCCCGAGCGGTGAGTAGCCGCGTCCCTCCAGCAGCGCATCCGCCGCCGGGCGGCTGACGTAGAAAGCCTCGCCAACGAGCGTCCGGAACGTCTCGCGCGGCAGCTGGTCGACTCCCCAATCACCAAGCCCGTCATTGCAGACCACCTCCAGCCCGGCGCCGCGGGCGTGGCGCAACATGCCGTCGGTGTGCTCGTGAAAGCGAGCCGACCATTGCTCCTGGAACTGGCGGTGCAGCTCCATCGAGGTGGCGAAGGACGCGCGCGCTGCGCGCGCGGGCAGGCGATCGGGCGCGTTGCGCGATATCCAGAGGTAGTCGACGTCACGGCCAGCGGCCGTCACCGGAAGCGAGACGACTTCGAGCGGTGCGGCGTCCTGCTTGCCGAGCTGCTCGCTGATCTGGCAGATCGGCTCGTGCTCCGCGACCATCCCGCGCGCCGTCCAGCGGCTGGCCGCCGAGCCGCGCAGCTCGGTGTCGAGCGCCTGGCAGTCCGCGATGAAGCGCGACAGCTCGACGACGTCGGCGTAGTAGAGCCGGATGCGGCCCTCGCCGTCGAGCGGCTTATAGGTGACGTCGTGAAGCGACCGCGCGAGCTCCAGCACCGCTGTCAGGCCACCCGCGCCTCGCGTGGTGGGCGCCCGCGGGCGCCCGCTCGCCGCGCGCACGACAGCTCAAGCACCCCGACCCGCCCCATGGTGGGGTAGCAAAGCACATGACCGTTATTGGCGCAAGAGATTTACCACGAACTGTTTTGGTCGGCTCAGGCGCTGACCGGCACTGATATAGAAGTGCGATTAGCGGCTGATCAGAAGTGCGATTAACCCGCGTACGCGGCGGCACCATGGCGCTCGGCTGCGTGGCGCAACGAGGCGGGGACGGCAAGCCCCAGGTCGACCAGCAGGTCGCGAACCACCACCACAAGCGCGAAGCGCAGGTAGAAGTGCCCACCCGCGTACAGATGTGTGAATACTGGCCCGGTGGTCATTCGCCGCCATTCGATCAGGTCGGAAGCGGAGACGAGCAGGTCGGCATTGGCGCCGAACAGCGAGAACGGACAGCTCAGCGGGTCCTGCGCGACGTAGCGATAGCTGTCGAGCAGCGCGAGGTCGCGCCGCAGCAGGCGCAGCATCAAGCGCACCAGCTCGGGCTGGCTGGCCACCTCCGGGGGAATGCCGCCCAGCTGGGCGGCGGCATCCAGCAGCTCGGGCTCCGAGCGGCCATGCAGCACCAGGTTGCCCGGGTTGGGCGGTACGGGGCGCGCCGAGATCGCCAGGTGCTGTGGCAGCGGCTGCCCGCGCCGGCGCAGCTCGCGCGCTGTCTCGAAGGCGAGCAGCCCGCCCATGCTGTGACCGAAGAAGACGAAGGGCCGCTGGCCGGCGTCGATTGCCACGGCGCTGGCAAGCTGGGCGACCACGCCCGCAAACAGCGCGCCGGTTCGTTGAGGGGGGAGCTGTACCGCCCGGACCTCGAGCGTCGCCGGCACCAGATCGACCCAGGGTCGGTAGGCCGCTGCGCTGCCGCCGGCATAGGGAAAGCAATAGAGCAGGTGGCGTGCCCCCGGCCGCGGCAGGAAGCGGCAGAAGGTTGTCATGGCAGCGTTGCGCTGTCTACCGTGCCCGTGCTTGGCAACGGTGGTCGGCGGATATCCTGCCGCGCGACGTGATCGAGGCCATCCTTCCGAGCGAGGTCGCCGTCGTCGAGGCCTTCGAAGACCTGCCGGATGTCCAGCTCTTCGATGAGGAGGCGGCGGTGGTCAGCAGGGCGGTCGACAAGCGCCGGCGCGAGTTCACCACCGGGCGTGCCTGTGCGCGGCGCGCGCTCGCGGGCCTGGGACGGCCGCCGGTTGCGATACCGATTGGCCAGCGCGGCGAGCCGCTGTGGCCACAAGGCGTCGTCGGCTCGATCACCCACTGCGATGGCTACCGTGCCTGCGCTGTCGCCGAGTCCGGCACCATCAGCGCACTGGGCATCGACGCCGAGCCGCACGCACCTCTGCCCGCGGGGGTCCTCGCCCTGATCGCGCTCCCGCGCGAGCTCGCGCAGCTGCGCGAGCTCGCCCGCGCGGTGCCCGAGCTGCACTGGGACCGGCTGATCTTCAGCGCCAAGGAGGCTGTCTTCAAGGCCTGGTTTCCACTGACACATCGCTGGCTCGGATTCGAGCAGGCCGTCGTGGTGATCGATCCCGACGGCGACACCTTCACGGCTCGTCTCATCGCGCCGGCAGTCACACACGACGGCAGGCGGATCGACTCCTTCGCCGGACGCTGGCGCGTGCGCGATGGTCTGGTCGTGACCGCCATCGCGCTGCGGCGCTGAGGGCATCTTCCCGCGGGTGCCGTTACAGCGCTGACCCGCCTTCTCGCCCGCTGCCGCCGTTACGGCGTTGAACCGCGTTCCCACTCGCTGTCGCCGTTGCCCAGACACTTGCAAGCATTACCATACTTGGTAAGCTGACGATTATGTCGGAAACCACGGTGCGGCCTGCTCGACCGGAGGATCGCGACCTGCTGGTCTGGGTGATGCGCACGGCGTCGACGTCGCACCTGCCGCGCTGTATCTGGGATGTCCTGCTCGACATGCCCAGCGATGAAGTCGATGGCGTGCTCGCTCGCCTGCTGTTCAGCGAGCAGCCGCACTGGTGCCATCTGAGCCGCTTCACGGTGGCCGAGCGCGACGGCGAGCCGGTCGGCGCGATGAGCGCCTTCGACGCGGCGACCGAGGGCGCCCCGGCGCTCGAGGCGGCGTTCGCCTCGCTGGTTGGAGAGCTCGGGCTCTCGGAGGAGCAGCTGCAGGGAATCGGCATGCGGGTGACGACGCTCGCGCGAGCGACTCCACCGGAGATTGATGGGGCCTGGGGGCTTGAGGCGCTTGCGGTTCGTCCGGAGGCTCGGAGCAGTGGCGCCGTGCGGGTGCTCGCCGACAATGCGCTCACCGAGGGTCGCGCGCGCGGCTATCGGCTGGCCGAGCTGCTCTACCTGATCGGCAACACGCGCGTGGAGCCGATCTGGGCACACTGGGGCTTCACGCTGCAGTCCGACTATCGCGACGTCAGCTGCGAGCAGATGTTCGGCATGCCCGGGCTGCGGATGTTCGTGCGCGCGCTGTAGGGCGCCACGGCGTCGGTTGCGACCGCGTCTGTGACGTCGGCCCGCGACGCGGGCTGAATGCCCGCGTTTTTCGATCGGTCAGCACGGGTAGCCGGCCAGCGAGTTGACGCGTCAGGCGGTGATCCTCGACGTCGACGGCACGCTCGTCGACACCAACTACCACCACGCGCTGGCGTGGTACATGGCCTTCCGCGAACACGATCTTGTCGTGCCGGTGTGGCGGGTGCACCGTCACATTGGCATGGGCGGCGACCAATTCGTGGCGGCTGTTGCCGGCGAGCAGGTCGAGCGCCGTCGGGGCGATCAGCTGCGTGCGGCCCACGGCACGCTCTACCTCGCGGCCATCCAGACGATCAGCGCGTTCGAGGGCGCCCGCGAGCTGATCGCCGATCTCAAGTCTTCCGGTCGCGCGGTGATCCTCGCCACCTCCGCCCAGCCGCGAGAGGTCGACCACTACCTCGACCTGCTCGACGCGCGCGAGCTGGTCGATGGCTGGACCAGCTCCGGTGACGTCGAGCGGACCAAGCCGGCGCCCGATCTCGTGAAGGCCGCGCTGGCGAAGCTGGGGCGCAACGGCCCGTCGTCCGCGGTGATGGTCGGCGACAGCCCGTGGGACGTCGAGGCCGCGCGGCGCGCGGGCGTGCCGACGATCGCCGTGCTGACGGGCGGGTTCTCCGCGGCCGAGCTGGAGGACGCGGGCGCCGTGGCGGTGCTCGAGTCGATCGCCGAGTTGCGTGAGCGCCTCGAGGATGCGCTGCTCGCCGCTTCCCCTTGACATATTTTTTTCGCACGCCAAACTTTGATATGTGGCGGCGTTCGACTCTATTTCCACGTCCGTTCAGGACTACGCCAAGGCGGTCTACGTGCTCGAGGCCCGCGGCGGGGCGGCGGTGTCGACGAATGATCTCGCCGCGCGCCTCGGTGTCACCGCGGGCTCGGTGTCGGGGATGGTGCGCAAGCTCGCCGAGCTCGGCGTGGTGGAGCACGAGCCCTACCGCGGCGTACGGCTGACCGAGCATGGCCGCGAGGTCGCGCTTGAGGTCCTCCGGCACCACCGCCTGCTCGAGCTGTTCCTCGCCGAGGAGCTCGGGATGCCCTGGGACCGGGTCCACGCGGAGGCCGAAGTGCTCGAGCACGTCCTCTCGCACGAGCTCGAGCGGTTGATCGCCGCTCGCCTCGGCCATCCGAGGATCGACCCCCACGGCGATCCGATCCCCAGCGAGGGGCTGGAGATCGAGGAGGGTACGACCTACAGCCTCGCGGATCTGCCGATCGGCGTGCGCGGGCGTTTCGTGCGGGTGTCGGACTCCGATCCGGCCAAGCTGCGCTACCTGACCGAGCATGAGATCTCGCTCGGCGACGAGCTCGAGGTCGTCGACCGCCAGCCGTTCGGTGGCCCGCTGTTCGTCCGCTTCGGCGAGCGCGAGCAGCCGCTGGGCGGTCAGCTCGCGGCGGCGATGCGCGTCCAGGTCGAGGAGCCGCGGCGATGAGCTCAGCGCCGATCGGACAGGCCGAGGCGATCGGCGTCGTCGCGTCGCTGCCGGCCCTAACCCACGAGGACAGCGCGCGCTCGCGCGATCGCTCGCGTGTGCACCACGCTCGGCTCGGCGGCCGGCGCTGGCATCTGGCCTGGCTGCTCATCGGGCCGGGGATGCTTGCGATGCTCGGCGAGAACGACGGGCCGAGCATGATCTCCTACGCGACAACCGGGGCCAGGTATGGCCTGGGCTTCTTCCTGCCGTTCGTGATCGTGACGTTTGCGATGGCGATCGTCTGTCAGGAGATGTGCATGCGCGTGGGAGCCGTCACGCATCGCGGCTACGGGCAGCTCGTGCTGCAGCGCTTCGGAGCCGTGTGGGGCTGGTTTGCGGCGGGCGACCTGCTGCTGACCAACCTCGTCACGCTGATCGCAGAGTTCGTCGCGATCCGCGTCGGGCTGGCCTACTTCCACCTGGGTGCGGGCGTGGCAGCGACGCTCGGGATCGCGCTGGTTGTCTTCACCGTCAGCGGCGGGCGCTACTGGCGCTGGGAGCGGATCGTGCTCGGCCTGGCGATCTTCAACGGCCTGTTCTTGGCAGCCGCGATCATGGTCAAGCCGCACTGGGGCGCCGTCGGTCACAGCATCGTCACGTTCTCGCCGTTCCCGGGTGGCGGCTTCAACACGCTGCTGCTGCTGCTCGCGTCGACGATCGGCGCCACGGTCACCCCGTGGATGATCTTCTTCCAGCAGAGCGCGTCCGCCGACAAGGGCCTCACGCCGCAGGATCTGCGCCACGGGCGGATCGATACGCTGCTCGGTGGCGCGCTGGCGGCGCTGTTCGGCTGCGGGGCGCTGATCGCCGGCACCGCCCTGGCCAGTCGCGGCGGAGCGGGCATCCAGGGACTCGCCGGCGCCGGCTTTCCCGGCGCGCTGCGCTCCATCTCCGGCGGTGCCGTTGGGACGGTGTTCGCGCTGGGGCTGATCGAGGCCGGCGCGGTTGCGATCCTGACGATCTCCGCCAGCACCGGCTATGCCGCCGGCGAGTGCATCGGTAGGGCGAGCAGCTTCAACAACGCTCCTCGCCGGGCGATGCTCTTCTACGGCGCGAACGTCGCCGTGGCGCTGATCGCGGCCGCGATCATCCTGATCCCCGGCGCGCCGCTGCTGTCGATCGCGCTCAACGCCAACGTGCTCGCCACCGTGCTGCTGCCCGTGACACTGGTGTTCTTGGTGATGCTTGCCAACGACCGCGCGCTGATGGGCAGATGGGTCAACAAGGCCTCGACCAACCGACTGGCGATCCTGATCGTGGCGTTCGTCTCGATCTGCGGCGCCGCCTACGGGATCGACTCCTTCCTGCAGGTCACCCACCTGATCCATGGCTAGGTCGACGAGCTCCAGTGGGTGGGCTGCCGACGAGCAGCTGGCTGGCGTGCGTGCAAACGGTGTCGGCGTCCCGGCCACGCCTGCCGACGGTGTCGGCGTCCCAGCCACGCCTGCCGACGGTGTCGGCGTCCCGGACAGGCCTGCGGATGCCTCCGCCTCGGACGAGGAGCTGGTCATGTTCCTCGAGCGCGATCAGCTGGTCACCGACAAGCTACGTCCGATCCCGCCAGCGCGTCTCAGCGCCTGCGCGAGCGCAGCGCTGTGGGCGCTGCGCGTGTTCGTGCTGGTCGTGAGCGCGATGGTCGTCTATACGTTCGTGGCGCAGCTCGGCAGCTGAGCGGCGCGGACCAGCGGAGCGGCGCACAGTCCCCGTGCGGGCGCGGGCACGGCTGAACGACCCAGCGGCACGGGCTGCCATCATGCCGAGGCTGGGATGACGACCCGCAAGCAGCCAGGCGCCGTCGCGGTGCCGCATGCCCAGATCACGGCCGCTCACCACGGGGGCGCGGCGCCCCAGCAGCCACGGCGCGCCCGCTGGTCGCCGACGCTGCGCATGGTCGTGGGGGCGCTGCTCGTCGTGCTGGCGAGCGCCGTCGTCGTCGTCGCGCTGATCCGGGGCGAGATCGTCACGCTGCGCACGGCGATCAACCAGAACCCCAGCCTCAGCGTCGCCCCGGGCACGCTCGCGAGCGCCTCGGCCGGCGCGCCGCAGACGCTCCTGCTGGTCGGCGACGACCGCCGCGCGCTGACGCGCTACTACCACCACGCGGTCCCCTCGCATTCCAACGAGATGCTGCTGATCCGCTTCGACTCGAGCAAGCCGTGGATCTCGATGCTCTCGATCCCGCGCGAGCTGTGGGTCACGATCCGCCCGCGCAACGGGCCGCCGGTGACCAACCGCATCAACTACGCCTACACGCTCGGCGGCACCCAGCTGATGACCGAGACGATCAAGCGCGTGCTGGGCCTGGCGGTCAACCACGTGATCGTCGTCGACTTCGGCCACTTCAAGCGGGCGGTCGACGAGCTGGGCTGCGTCTACTCGACGATCGACCGCCGCTACTACCACTCCAACGTCAATTCGCTCGAGCAGTACCAGGAGATCAACCTGCAGCCCGGCTATCAGCGCCTGTGCGGCAGGCAGGCGCTCGAGTTCGTCAGCTATCGCCACGGCGACACGTCGCTGATTCGCGACGCTCGCAACCAGAGCTTCATGCTCGACGTCAAGAAGCAGTTCAGCTCGGCGCTGGCATCCGATCCGCACAAGTTCGAGCGGATCTTCGGTCAAGCGGTGCAGACAGACCCGGCGCTGCACAGCACCCAGGGCCTGCTCGATCTGGTGACGCTGTTGATCCAGTCGGCCGGGCGTCCCGTGCGCCAGGTCCACTTCCAGGCCAACCTGCTCGCCACCTACGACACCGCCACCCCGGCGCAGATCAACGCCACCGTCGACCAGTTCCTCAACGGCAATCCGGTCCCGCCCAAGCACCGCACCGCGGTGCTGGCACGCCGGTTGGGGCGCCGGCGCACGATCGCCGGCCTGGGGCTGATCCCAACCCCATCGTCGGCGCTGGCGCAGGCGCAGGCCTCAGCGCCAGGCCTTCCGTTCGGGCTGGAGTATCCACGCCTGCGCGAGCAGTTCGCCGGCGCCGATCCCGACTACCTGCACATCTACTCGATCCGCGACCCAAACGGCGTCCTGCATCGTGCCTACGTGGTGGTCGTCAGCCGCGGGCTGGTCGGCCAGTACTACGACGTGCAGGGCACGAACTGGACCAACGCACCGATGTTCGACCGGCCCGAGCAGAGCGTGCGGGTCGGGGCGCGGACCTACTACCTGTACTACGAGGGCTCGAGCCTGCGGATGGTCGCCTGGTATGAGGGCGGGGCTGTCTACTGGGTGCGCAACACGCTGACCGACGACGTCCCCAACGCCGATATGCTGGCGATCGCCGAGCAGAGCCAGCAGGTGGGCACACCGGGCCCAGCGCCTCCCGGGACCTCGTCGGAGCCCGTCGCGATCTCACCGCTGCAGCGGCCGATCACCCACCCGGCCAGCTCGTCGCTGCAGATCTTCGGCGCCGTCGCCGGGCTGATCGCCTTCCTGATCACGGTCGGCATGGCCGTGCGGCTGCTGGCCCGCCGCCGTGAGCTCGTGGCGCTGCGCGAGCAGGTGGCCAGCGCGCTGGCGGTCGACGCGCGTGCGCGCGCCGTCGCCGCGGAGCTCAGTCCTCCGATATACCGGCAATCCGGGCGGCCGTGAGCGAACGCTGTCGCGAGGTCAACGAGCACCGAGTGGCGGTGGCCGCCGGCCGGGCAGAGGATCTGCGCTTGTCCAGCTCTGTGCTGTGGACCCAAGGTCTCGTAGTGTCGATCCGTGGGCTCATCTGGTCATCGCTCCGATGCGCTCAACACGCGGATCGGAGCGGCTGGCCGCCTGGATCGCGCCGCCCGCCAGTGGGAGGGCGTCCTCTCGCGCCGGCGCGCGCCGAGCGGAAGGCCGCCGCCAGGCGGATGCGCGGTCGATCGCGAGCCGGTAGGCGGACTCGTAGCTCGCGGCGATGACCGCGGCGTCGTAGCGCCCCGCGACGCTCTCGCGGCAACGCCAAGGGGAGATCTGCCCCAGCAACGGGATCGCCTCCGTCATCTGATGCTCGTCGTCGACATGAAAGCCGTTCTCGCCGTCGATCACGATCTCTCTTCCCGCACCCTCTGGGAAGACCAGCACGGGTGTGCCGCACGCCAGCGCCTCGACCATCACCATGCCAAACGGCTCGGGCCAGCGGATCGGCATCAGCAGGCCCCGTGCCCGGGCGAACAGCCGCTTGCGCTCGGCGCCGCCAATCTCGCCGAGGTAGCGGATCCGCTCGCCGTCGAGCTGTGGCGCGATCTCGCTGTCGAAGTAGTGCTCCTGCCCCGGCTGGATCGGACCGGCCAGCAGCAGAGGCGTCCCGGCGCGACGTGCCACCGCGATCGCCCGGTGCGCGCCCTTGACCGGATCCATGCGCCCGACCCACAGCAGGTAATCGTCCTTGGCCTGCTCGAACGGCCAGTCGTCGACGCGTACCGGATTCGGTATCACCGCTTGGATGCGTAGGCCGGCGGGCGCATGGTCGCGCTGGGAGCTGCTGAGGGCGACGAGGTGGGCCTTGTGGCCGTGGCGCGCATAGAAGCGGCTGGTGTGCTCGCCGAACGCGCCGTGGAGCGTGTGGATCACCGGGACTGACAAGCGGTGAGCCATTGCCACGGCGGTGAAGCCTGAGTGGTCATGGACGACATCGAAGGGCCGGCCGTCCGCCGCGGCCTGCTCGATCGCGTCGTAGGCGGCGTTGACATGGTCGGCCTCAAGCAGCGAGCTGCCGATCCGATCGGGATGCGCGCTCTCCAGTGGCGCACAGATACGCGCCGCCGAGCGACTGCCCGGCGCCGCGAACAGTGTCACACCGTGGCCGCGCGCGATCAGCTCGTCGCAGAGCAGCGCCACGACCGCCTCGATCCCCCCGTAGGCCGGTGGCGGCACGGGTATCCACGGCGGCGCGATCATCGCCACCCGCAGCGGCCTCGCCCGCTTACTCGCCGACGGAGGGGAGACCTTCGACGGAAAGGAGACCTTCGTACTCGCCGACGGAGGGGAGACCTTCGACGGAGGGGAGACCTTCGTACTGGATGGTGGCGTCATCGCGGCTCGAGCTCGATCACCGAGGTCGCCAGCAAGCTATCGCCGATCTTCCAACGACGCGCCACACCCCAACGATCCTGCGCTCCGCGGCCGGCGCGATCATCCGTCGATCGTACGGCACGTGCGTAGGCAGTCAGCCGCAGCGGCCACGCCCTGTCGGCAGCGCCCCGTACGATCGAGCTGGACTGCGATGAGCGAGCGAGCACGATCCAACGACTCCGCTGGGTCACGGCGGCCATCCCGGCGCGCGCCCAACCGGCGAGCAGAGGCGACTGGTTCCCCGCATCAGGTCGTGGGACCACGCGGCGAGGAGTTCGAGGTGGTCGGCCGTGCCAAGTCGTTCCCGCGCCACGGCGCGCCACCGATCCCCGCCGAGGCGCGTCAGGGGCTGCTGGTGATCAAGGATGGTGAGCTGTTCCTGTGCACCCGGACCGACGGCGATGTGGTGCCCGCAATGCTTTCCGACGAGGGGCTCTATGCCCACGACACGCGCCACCTCTCGGAGATCGCTCTGAGCGTGGGTCACGCTCGGCCGGTCCTGCTGTCGCATTCGGTGCTCGCCGATCATGCTGTCGTCGACTCGACCAATGCCACGCTGCGCAACGGCTCGATCGCGGTCCCTCAGCTGGCGCTGAGCATCAGCCGCGAGCTGATGATCGGGTCGGGTCGGCTGTACTACCTCGTGCGCATTCGCAGCTTCCACGGGGAGCCGGTGACAACGACGCTGTCGCTGACGCTGGCCGCCGACTTCGCCGACGTGTTCGCGATTCGCGGCTTCCCGCGCCGCGTCGCGCGTGGCCAGGCGCTGGCCCCGAAGCGAACTCAGCGCGGCGTGACGTTCGCCTACCTCGGCGAGGATGATGTCTTTCGCGCGACGATGGTCGAGCTCGAGCCGGCGCCGCAGAGCCTCGCGTTGGCCACGCAGGTCCGTGCCGATTGGCAGCTGACGCTCGAGCCACGCTCGGAGACCACGGTCCTGATGACGGCCGAGCCTTCCGTCGGCGGCAGCCGGCGACGACGGCGACGGCTGGAGACCGCCGCCGACAACCTCGACCGGGCTGCGCGTCAATGGCGTTCGAGCTGCACAACGATCCAGAGCGACAATGAGCTGTTCGACCAGCTGCTCGGCGTCTCGCTAGACGACCTGCGCGCGCTGATCATGCCCGCGCCGGGCGGTCAGATCGTCGCGGCGGGGATCCCGTGGTACGTCGCGCCGTTCGGGCGCGACGCGCTGGTGACGGCGGGCGAGGCGCTGGTCCTCAACACGGGCCTGGTGAGCGATGCGCTGCAGGTGCTCGCCAAGCTGCAGGCCACCGTCGACGACCCCTGGCGCGACGCCGAGCCAGGCAAGATCGCTCATGAGCTGCGCACCGGCGAGCTGGCCGGCGCGGGCGTCATTCCCCACACGCCGTACTACGGAACCGTGGACGCTACGCCGCTCTTCCTGATGAGGGCAGCCGACTACTGGGCGTGGACGGGCGATCTCGAGACGCTGCGCACGCTGCGCCCGGCGCTCGACGCGGCGCTGGGCTGGATCGACCGCCACGGCGATCGCGACGGCGACGGGTTCATCGAGTACGAGCGGCGCTCCAGCGGCGGGCTGCGCAATCAGGGCTGGAAGGATTCCGAGGACGCGGTGCTGCACGCCGATGGCAGCCTCGCCGAGGGGCCGATTGCGCTGGTCGAGGCCCAGGGCTATGTCTATCGCGCGAAGCGCACCGTCGCCGATGTCTACGAGGCGTTCGGCGACGGCGAGGTGGCCCAGCGGCTGCGCACGGAGGCCGAGGCGCTGCGCGCGGCGTTCAACGAGGCGTTCTGGATGCCCGCGGAGGAAACGTTCGCGCTGGCGTTGGATGGGGACAAGCGCCAGGTGGGGAGCGTCACATCGAACCCGGGCCACTGCCTGTACTGTGAGATCGTCGACTCGTCCAAGGCCGACGCCGTCGCCAAGCGCCTGCTCGCGCCGGACATGTTCAGCGGCTGGGGGGTGCGCACGCTGTCGCGCGATCACCCCGCGTACAACCCGATGAGCTATCACAACGGCTCGGTCTGGCCGCACGACAACGCGATCATCGCGGCTGGGCTGAAGCGCTACGGCCACGACGATGCGGTCGTCAAGATCGCCGATGCGCTCTTCGACGTGGGCACCGCCGAGCCCTACTTCCGCCTACCCGAGCTCTACTGCGGCTTCGATCGCTCCCAGCACCCCGCCCTCGTCGCCTACCCCGTGGCCTGCGTCCCGCAGGCCTGGGCCGCCGCCGCCCCGTTCCAGCTGCTGCAGGCGCTGCTCGGCATCTCGGTTCACGCGCCGCAGCGGGCGGTGAGGATCGAGCGCCCGCAGCTGCCCGGCTGGCTGGGCACGGTAAGGCTGCGCGGCCTGCGCATCGGCAAGGCCAAGGTGACGCTGGAGTTCAAGCGCGACGGCACCGCGACGAGCTTCGCGCTGCTCGAGCAGTCGGGCGTCGTCAATGTGACGCTGGCCGCCGGGAGGTAGGCGGCTGCGTTCGCTGCTGCGCGGGGGAGGTGGCTGGGCGCCGGCCGTCCGGCGCCCAGCACGTTGCCGCCAGCCGTCCCGCGCGCTGCTGCTCAGCTGCTCTCGACGATCAGCAGCGAGTTGCCGTTGGGGTCACGGAACCAGAACATCGGCGGCACCGGGCCGCCCATCCGCGCGATCTCAGCGTCGACGTCGACGCCCTGGCCACGCATGTAGCTGTGGGTCGCCTCGATGTCGTCCGTGGTGAGGGTGATGCCGGTCTGGACGCCGGTCGCGTCGCCCTCGCGCGGTGGGGCGAGTGCGATCCCTGTCCCGCCGGTCGGCGGATAGACCTCGACCCAGCGGTAGCCGTTGCCGAACGGGATGTCCGTGCGCTTCTCGAAGCCAAGCGACTCGTAGAACTCGATCGCGCGGTCCTGCTCCGGCGAGGGGACGATCACCAGGCTGATCGTGTCGATGCGGCTTGCGGTAATGGCCATGCTGTTCCTCCTTGGAGTGGGTTGCCCGGGCCTCCGGATCGGTGAGGCCTGACTGCATTCCCGCGGTCGGGATTCAGGATCTAGGACCCGCGGCGGCGGCAGAACTCATCGGTCGGCGAGCTCAATGCGATGGTGCGAACAGCTCGACCCTCGCCGCATGGCCCGAGGCCGCTGCGACCCGGTCGCTCCGCGATCACGCCGGCCCTGCTGCCGGCGTGGAGCGGCAGCCGCCGCCGGTTCAGATCGCCCAGGTGTTCTGGTGCAGCAGCTGGTTGAGATCGGTGTCGGACGCGACGCTGCCGCGGTCGGCGCCGTTGCGCGCGAAGACGGCGCGCTCGACGTCGCGGAAGATCCCGATCGGCGTCGGGCGCGTCGGGTCGGTCGCGATTCGCGCCAGCGCGTAGGCGAGCGTTGGGTCCTCGCGGTTGGGGTCGTGGACGATCAAGGCGTCCTCGCCGACCTCCGCGACCTCGGCAATCGCCAGGCGCCCGTCGGCGACGCTGATGATTCCCAGCTCGTCATCGGCGCCGAAGCGGATCGGCTTGCCGGCCTGCAGCCGGATCTGGTTTTGATCCTTGGTCTCCTTCTCGGTCAGCACCGAGAACGCGCCGTCGTTGAAGACGGGACAGTTCTGGTAGATCTCGACCAGCGCCGCGCCGGGGTGGACGGCGGCGGCGCGCAGCGTCTCGGTCACGTGCTGGCGGTCGCGGTCGATCGTCCGCGCCACGAACGTCGCGTCCGCGCCGAGCGCGAGCGCAAGCGGATTGAACGGCTGATCGGAGACGCCGAACGGCGTCGACTTGGTGATCTTGCCCAGCTCGGAGGTCGGTGAGGCCTGGCCCTTGGTGAGGCCGTAGATCTGGTTGTTGAGCAGCAGGATCTTGACCGGGATGTTGCGACGCAGCGCGTGGATCAGGTGATTGCCGCCGATCGACAGCGAGTCACCGTCGCCGGTCACGATCCAGATCGACAGATCATCGCGCGCGGCGGCCAGGCCGGTTGCGATCGCTGGCGCGCGGCCGTGGATGGAATGCATCCCGTAGGTGTTCATGTAGTAGGCGAAGCGTCCGGCGCAGCCGATGCCGGTGATGAAGACGATCTTCTCCGGCGGGATGCCCAGCTCGGGCATGAACTGCTGGACGGCTGCCAGCACGGCGTAGTCGCCGCAGCCCGGGCACCAGCGGGTCTCCTGGTCTGACTGGAACTCGGCCTTGGTGTGCGCCTGGGGCGCGTGGCCATTGGTGGTTGTCGCGGTGGTCATCTGGTGCTCGTGCCCGTGGTCGTGGTGGTCGTACTGGCGCCCGCCTTGGCGGTCATGGCGCCCCCCTTGGCGGTCATTGGCGCTCCTGGATCTGTCGCTCGATCTCCGCGGCGTGCAGCGGCTGCCCGCGGACCTTGCAGTAGGACTCGATGTCGACGAGGAACCTGGCGCGCAGGATCTGCGCGAGCTGGCCACAGTTCATCTCCGGCACGAGCACGCGGTCGAAGGAGCGCAGCACCGCGCCGGTGTCGGGCGGCAGCGGGTTGAGATGGTGCAGGTGCGCGCAGGCCACCTTGTGCCCGGCCTGACGCGCGCGGCGCACGCCAGCGCGGATCGCGCCCTCGCTCGAGCCCCAGCCGAGCACCAGCAGCGTCGCGCCCGGCTCGGAGTCGACCTCCAGCGGCGGGATGTCGCGCTCGATCCCGGCGACCTTGGCGGCGCGCAACTCGGTCATGCGCTCGTGGTTGGGGCCGTCGTAGGAGATGTTGCCGGTGCCGTCGGACTTCTCCAGACCGCCGATGCGGTGCTGGAGCTCGGGCGTCCCGGGGATCGCCCACGGGCGCGCGAGGTGCTCGTCGCGGCCGTAGGGCAGGAACGCGACGTTCTCGTCGGCGGCTGGCGTGGAGAAGTGCGGATCGACGGACGGCAGCTCCGCGACCTCGGGGATGCGCCAGGGCTCCGAGGAGGAGGCCAGGAAGGTGTCCGACAGGAGGATCACCGGCGTGCGGTAGCGGATCGCGACCTGCGCCGCCTCGAACGCGGCGGCGAAGCAGCCGCCGGGGGTGCTTGGCGCGATGATCGGCAGCGGTGACTCGCCGTGGCGCCCGTAGAGGGCCATCAGCAGGTCGGACTGCTCGGTCTTGGTCGGCATGCCCGTCGACGGGCCGGCGCGCTGGACGTCGACGACGATCATCGGCAGCTCCAACATCACCGCGAGGCCGATCGTCTCCGCCTTGAGGTCCATGCCCGGGCCGCTCGTCGCCGTCACCCCGAGCCGCCCGCCGAACGCCGCGCCGAGCGCCATCCCCGCCGCGGCGATCTCATCCTCGGCCTGGATGGTGGTGACCCCGAAGCGGGCATGACGCGAGAGCTCGTGCAGCAGCTCGGACGCCGGCGTGATCGGATAGCTGGCGAGCACCAGCGGCAGGCCGCTGCGCACGCTGGCGGCGAGCAGCCCGAGCGCCAGCGCGGTCGTGCCGTTGATGTTGCGGTAGGTGCCGGGCAGCGCGTCGGTCGCCGGCTTGACGCGGTACTGGATGTCCAGGAGCTCGGTCGTCTCGCCGAAGGACCAGCCGGCGTTGAAAGCCGCCAGGTTGGCCTTCAGCACGGCCGGCCGGCGCGCGAACTTCTGCTCGATCCACTGCTGAGTGACCTCGGTCGGGCGGCCATAGAGCCAAGACAGCACTCCCAGGGCAAAGAAGTTCTTCGCCCGTCCGGCATCGCGAGTCGAGGCATCCTCGATTCCCTCGGCCGCGCGCGTCGTGAGCGTCGTCATCGGGATGCGGTGGACGCGGAAGTCGGCCAGCGAGCCGTCCTCGAGCGGGTTGGCCTGATAGCCGGCCTTGTCGAGGTTGCGCTTGGAGAAGGCGTCCTCGTTGACGATGATCGTCGCGCCGCGCTCGAGCTCGGGCAGGCTCGCCTTCAGCGCCGCCGGATTCATCGCGACGAGCACGTTGGGCACGTCGCCCGGGGTGAGGATGTCGCGCGAGGCGAAATGGATCTGGAATGCCGACACGCCGGCCAGCGTTCCCGCCGGCGCCCGGATCTCCGCCGGGAAGCTGGGCAGCGTCGCCAGGTCGTTGCCAAGCACTGCCGTCGCGTCGGTGAAGCGGCTGCCGGCGAGCTGCATGCCGTCGCCCGAGTCTCCCGCGAAGCGCACGACAACGCGCTCGCGCTCCTCGATCGCCTTGCTCATGGATCCCCTAAAGCTCCTCGTGATGCACCGCCGGGGCGTCCGAGCCGTTCGCACGGCCGCCAGGCGATCTCCCTTGTATATCTGATCATCCCAGGTTAGAGGCTCGCCTTCGAGCGAAATTTTCCCGGGAGGGTCTGGGTGTGCTCCCGTGTCGCCGGGCGCCGGGGTATCAGGGGCCCCCCGGAGCACGACTCGTCCAGCCGCGCCGCGTGGGGCTCGAAGGCGTCGGGCGCGGTGCCCGGGGCCAGGCGCTGGTCGACGAGGGCGACGAGCGGCCGGCCGACCAGGCGCGGATCGGTCCGCGCGTGATAGCCGGTGATCACTCCGTCGTGCTCCAGGCGGCGCACGCGCTCGGCGACCGCGTTGGCCGACAGCCCGACCTGCGCGCCGAGCTTTACGTGGCTCTGGCGGGCGTCACGCGACAACGTGTGGACCCGCCGGGGCGCGCGAGCTGATGGCGGGCGCTGCCACGCCGCGGCCCACGGGGCGCGCAGCGCACATGCACCGGATTCAAGCCGACCGCCCGGCTTGTCGATTACCAGCGTGAATGGGTCGCTCGATTCGGGTCATCTCCCTCCTGATTGCGGCCGTCGCGTTGGCGCTGGGGCTCGCGGCCTGCGGTGCGGGCAGCCCCGCTAACGATCCCAACCCACTGACGCTCGCCGTCGTGCCCGCCGAAAGCTCCGCCGCGCTGCAGCAGCAGTTCACCCCCCTGGCGCGCTTCATCGGCAGGCTGGTGGGTCGCCGCGTGATCATCATCAGCACCGCGAGCTACGCCGACACGATCCAAGCCCTGCGCTTCAAGAAGGCCGACATCGCGCTGCTAGGCCCGCTGTCGTACATCGTCGCCCGCAGCCAAGGGGTGGCGATCGAGCCGGTCGGCGCCCAGGTGTCGAGCAGAGGAGGCCCGCCCAGCTATCGCAGCGTCGCCGTCGTCGCCGATGCGAGCCCGTTGACCTCGCTGGCTATGGCGCGGCGCAGACGCGTCTGCTTCGCCGACCCAACCTCCACGTCGGGCTACCTCTACCCCTACCAGGCCCTGCTTCGACTGGGGCTCCAGCCTGGCCATGAGGTCGCCTCGACGTTCCTGGGCGGCCCGGACAAGACGGCGCTGGCGGCCGCAAAGGGCACCTGCGACGTCGGCTTCTCCTTCGATGACCTCGTCGAAAAGGTACTCGTCTCCACGCGCGAGATCCGTTCGGGCCAGCTGCGC
Source organism: uncultured Solirubrobacterales bacterium (assembly GCA_963795555.1). Lineage (GTDB taxonomy): Bacteria > Actinomycetota > Thermoleophilia > Solirubrobacterales > Solirubrobacteraceae > CAWCHZ01. The sequence continues at coordinate 1,127,290 of CAWCHZ010000002.1, read as the reverse complement.
GTCATCTGGCGCTCGACGCCGATCCCGGGCAGCCCGCTGGTGATCCGCGCCGACCTGGACAGCGGGCTGCGGCAGCGCCTCAGCGGGGCGATTCTGCGGGCCAACACCGACGCGTTCCGCGCCGCGGGCCTGTGCCCGAGCCGTGGTCCGTGCGGCGTCAGCGGGGTCTACGGCTACGCGCCGGTCAGCGACAGCTTCTACGACACGGTGCGCCGCGCATGTCAAGCGACCGGCATCCCGGCCTGCAGGGTGGCCTAGCGCCGCGGTTGGCCGCGCTGTGGCGCCAACCGGGCGTGCGCACCGCCGCGCCGTTCCTCGCAGCGAGCGGCGCCATCTCGGTGGTTGCGCTGCAGGCCGACACTCCGGTGCTACGCGCGATCGTCCACGATCTCGTGGGCGTCGCGGCGGGGGGCGCGATCATCGCCGGTGTGCGCTGGCATCGCCCGCGTCCGCGGCGCTGGTGGCTGCTGTTCGCCGCCGGCGTGCTCAGCTTCGCGGCCGGCACGATCGTCTACAACGCCCAGGCGTTGATAGGGCGTCTGCCCGTCCTGTCGGGCGGCGACGTGCTCTACTTCGCCGCGGCGCCGATGATGGCGCTGGGGCTGGTGGGCTTCGCAACCGGCCGCACGCGCACGCTGCGCAGCGCGCAGGTGCTGGTGGTCGACTCGCTGGCGCTGTTCGTCGCCGCCTTCACGTTGCTGTGGTTCTTCCGGCTCGACGCGCAGGTCGCCTACATCGGCGTGCCCGGCGTCGTCCGCGCGCTCACGGTGGCGACTCCAACGCTCGACGTCGCAATGCTCGCCCTGCTCACGCGACTGGTGCTCACAGTCGGGTTTCGCCTCACCGCGACCCGGCTGGTGACGCTCGGCGTGCTCGCCGGCTTCGGTGGCGATCTGCTCTGGCATGGGCCGCCAACGGTCGGCGTCACGACGCTGCGGATGGCCTCCTATCTGGCCATGTTCGCCTTTGTCGGCGCGGCCGCGCTGCATCCGTCGATGCGCGAGCTCGGCGAGCTGCGGACGGTCGAGGAGGCGGGCTTTCGCCTGCGTCGCCTGGTGATGCTGCTGACCGCCGCGGCCGTGCCGCCCGTTGTGGTGTTCACGCACGGCGCTGCGCTCGCGCAGCGCGCCAACACGATCATCTTCGGCGTCGCCGTGGCGATCATCCCGCTGCTCGTGATCCAGCGGATCACGGCCGTCACCGCCGCCGCGCAGCGCGTTGTGCTGGACCGCGTCCGCGCCCACGAGCGGGCGTTGCGCGAGGGCGAGCGGCTCGAGCAGCGCCTGCATCACCAGGCCTTCCACGACGCCCTGACCGGGCTGCCCAACCGCGCGCTGTTCCGCGATCGTCTCGCGCAGGCGCTGCGACGGGCGCAGCACACAGGCGAGGGCATCGTCGTGCTGGTGATCGATCTCGACGACTTCAAGTCGATCAACGACAGCCTCGGTCCGGCCAGCGGTGACCGTCTGCTGATCGAGGTTGCGCGCCGCCTGCGCATGCTGCTGCGCGAGGTCGACACCTCCGCGCGGCTTGGTGACGACGAGTTCGCGATCCTGCACGAGGATGCCGACTGCGCCGAGGCCGGCGAACGCCTGGCCGAGCGCGTGCTGGGCGCTCTCGGCAAGCCGGCGCTGCTCGAGGGGCGCGCGGTGCCGCTTGCCACCAGCGTCGGCGTTGTGCACGTCGCGGCTGGCGACTGCGATGCCGATGCGATCCTGCGCGACGCCGACGTGGCGATGTACGCGGCCAAGGCCGCCGGCAAGGGTCGCCACACCCTGTTCGAGCCGTCGATGCGCGAGGCGGTGCGCGAGCGCATGGAGCTCAAGAGCGATCTGCTGCGCATCGCGGTCGGTGACCGCCAGCTCGAGGTCTGCTACCAGCCGATCGTCGACCTGCGCACGCGCGCGATCTTCGGCTTCGAGGCGCTGTTGCGCTGGCACCATCCGACGCGCGGGATGGTGGATACCAGCAAGCTGATCGCGATCGCAGAGGAGACGGGAGCGATCGTGCCGATTGGGCGTTGGGTGCTCGATCAGGCCTGCCGGGAGGCACGTCGTTGGCTGGATCGCTATGAGATGTCGTTGCCGGTTGCGGTAAACGTCTCGGCGCGCCAGCTCGACTCACCCGAGCTGCTTGCCGATGTCCAGGCCGCGCTGCACGCCAGCCGGCTGCCGGCGCGCTGCCTGGTGCTCGAGATCACCGAGACCGAGGTGATGCAGGAGATCGATCACGCGATCGAGGTGCTGCGTGCGCTCAAGGCGCTCGGGGTGCGGGTGGCGATCGACGACTTCGGCAGCGGCTACTCATCGTTCAGCCAGCTCGAGCGCCTGCCGGTGGACATGATCAAGGTCGATCGCGACTTCGCCAGCTCGCAGCGCCAGGCGCGTGTCCCGACGCTGGTCGAGCGCTCCACCCATGCGACGCTGATCGAGTCGGTGCTCGATATCGCCCGCAAGCTCGAGCTGATCACGGTCGTCGAGGGGATCGAGACCGCCGAGCAGCTACAGGAGCTCGAGCAGCTCGGCTGCCCGCTCGGACAGGGCTACCTCTTCTCCCGCGCCGAGCCGGCGGTCGCGCTCGACGCGTTGATCGCTGCCTGGCCGCCGATCGACGCACAGCCCGTCAGCGCGCGCGAGGTCAGCCGGAGCGGGCCGTCAGCGTGGCGGCGAGCTGGCCCGCCGCGGCGCGCGCGTCCGCGATCAACTCGGCGATGACGGCGCTGGCGGGCTGCTCGCGCGCGAGCGCGTGGGCCTGACCGGCCCAGAGGTTGATCGCCTCGGGATCGCCGGCGGCCCTCGCCGCCGCGCGGATCGGCGTGGTCAGGTGGTGGACATCGGGATAGCCGACCGGCGCCTGCGCGTCGTGCTCGCGCATGAAGCGGTTGTGCACTCCGCGCGCACGGCGACCGCTGAACGCGCGCGTCAACGCGGTGCGCGCGTCGCGACGCAGCGCGGCGCGGTGCGCTGGGGCGGTCCCGGCCTCGGGCGTGAGCATCAGCGCGGTGCCGACTTGCGCCGCGAGGGCGCCGGCGCAGAGCACGGCGGCGACGGTCGCGCCGTCGCCGATGCCGCCGGCGGCGATCAATGGCAGCTTCACCGCCCGCGCCGTCAGGCGCAGCGCCGCCAGCAGGCCGAGCTCGTCGGCGTCATCGCCGTCGATGAAGTAGCCGCGGTGGCCGCCGGCCTCGAAGCCCTGGACGACGAGCGCGTCCGCGCCGGCCGCCTGCGCCGAACGCGCCTCGTCCGGGTTGGTGACCGTCACCCAGACATCGCAGCCGGCGTCGTGGAGGCGCTCGACGAGCGCGCTCGTGGGGCAGCCGAAGGTGAAGGAGACGATCGCGACGCGCTGCTCGATGGCGAGCTGGACCTTCGCGTCGAAGTTGTCATCGTCGTGACGGGCCTCGCCCAGTGTGACGCCATAGCGCGCGGCCTCTGGCCGCAGCGAGCGAGCGTAGCGTTCGAGCGCTGCCGCGTCGGGCGGGACGGCCGGTGGCGCGAAGATGTTGACCCCGAACGGCGCGTCGCTCAGCGCGCGCAGCGCTGCGATGTCGTCCCGGACCGCCGCGGCGGTCTTGTAGCCGGCAGCCAGGAAGCCCAGAGCGCCGGCCCGGGCGACCGCGGCCGCAAGCTCCGGCGTCGAGATGCCACCGCCCAGCGGCGCCTGGACGATCGGCACAGTCAGCTGGCGGAGGTCCATCGGATCAGCTGGCCGTCGGATCGCGCCGGCGCATGGCCAAAGGCTAGCCATCCAGGCCCCCTGCCGATGCCGACGGGCCGGCCAGACTCTGTCTAGGTATGTCTCAGCGCGTCAGCGCGGCTGGGCGCGGTCGAGGTTCCAATGGCGGGCGGTGGCGCAGAGCCACAGCCAGCCCTCATCGTCTGCCGGCTCGCTGCGCGGGGTGACGATGAAGCGGGTGATCGTGCGCTGGCCGCCCTCGTGGTCGCCGTAGAGGATGTCGACGCTCATCGCCGTGCCGGAGTCGATGCGCCTGGCGCAGAGGTCGGTAGAGCGGATCGCCCGGGTCGCGGACGGCGGCCTGCCAGAAGCTGATGTCGCCGGCCGGCACATAGAGATCGCGGCCGAGCCGGCGAAAGTCCTCGACCGCCGGCGGCGTGTCGCCGAGCACCCGCTGCGGCCAGACATACCAGGCATGCAGCACCGCCAGCCCGGAGGCCACGTTGCGCAGCGGAATCGCCATCGCCAGCGACGCGATCGTGCTGAGATCGGCCACGTGCGCGCAGGCTACTACCCGGCGCGCGCGCCGGCGGCTATCCCCCCGCGCCTCGGCGGCTATCCATCGGCGCTCGCGTGGCCCCAGCCGCTGCTAGTGTCAGGCGACTCATGGCGACGCAGGGCGCCGGCGCGGCGCAGCCATCCTCGCCAGCGGCCGGTCGGCACTTGCTCGACAGCGCGCGGCAAATCGCGGACGAGATCCTCTTTCCGACCGCGCTGCGGACTGATGCCGCTGAGCTCGTCCCACGCGAGCACCTCGATGCACTTGCCGATGCCGGGCTCTATGGCCTCACCGGGCCGGTCTGGGCCGGCGGCCATGACGCCCCGCTGCCCGCTGCCTGCGCCGTCATCGAGCTGCTCGCCGGTGGCTGCCTGACGACGACGTTCGTCTGGACGCAGCATCTGCGCGTCGTGCGGGCCGTGGCGAGCAGCGCCTCCAGCGAGCTGCGCGAGCGCTGGACACCGGAGCTGTGCTCCGGCGCCAAGCGCGCGGGGGTCGTGCTCGCTCCGCTGCGCCCGGGCGATGCGCGCCTGCGGGCGCGCCGGGTCGACGGTGGCTGGCGCTTCGACGGCGTGGCGCCCTGGCTGACCGGCTGGGGTCGCATCGACGTGGTCCAGGCTGCAGCACTCGATGAGCAGGGCAACATCGTCTGGGGCCTGCTTGATGCACACGAGAGCGACAGCCTGCGCGTCGAGCGCCTGCGGCTGGTGGCCGCCAACGCCAGCGCGACCGTGCGCGTCGCGCTCGACGATCACTTCGTGTCGCAGGAGCGGATCGTGACCGTCAACGAGCCCGACGGCTGGCCGCCGATCAACCCGGGTGCGTTGCGCAACCATGCGGCACTGGCGCTGGGGATTGCGGGGCGCTGCTGCGAGCTGCTCGGGCCAACCGCACTCGACGCGGAGCTGACGGCATGTCGTGCCGCGCTCGACCATGCGCTCACGAGCCAGCCGTTCGCGACGATGCCCGCCGCGCGCGCGACGGCATCCGAGCTCGCGCTGCGCGCCGCCGCTGCGCTGTGCGTCGCGCAGGGCAGCAGGTCCGTGCTGGCCGATCAGCATCCGCAGCGCCTGGCGCGCGAGGCCACGTTCATGCTCGTATTCGGGCTGCGCGACGTCATCCGCGATGCGCTGCTAGACCGCTTCGCCGCGCCGCTCGCGGCGGGCGCGCACTAGGCGCTCGCCTGCTGCTCGCGCGCGCGCGGGCGCGCACTAGGCGCTCGCCTGCTGCTCGCGCGCGCTGACGCGCTGTCCGATGTCGATCGCCAGCTGGGAGCCGGCCAGCGCTCCGGCCAGCGCGGCCAGTGCCCACGCCGTGCCCCAGCGGTCGTGGCCGCTGAGCGCGTCGAGCGAGAACGCGCCGGGACCCGCGTCGACGATCGCAAATGCCGTCGCCATCAGCACGAGGTTGTACTCGTAGCCCCCGTTGGTGTTCCACGGGCCCTTCTCGGCGTGTACGAGCCGGATCGCCGTGGCCATCGTGCCGCACGTCAGCATCGCGCCGAGCGGGGTCAGCAGCCCGAGCGCGAGCAGCGCGCCGCCGCCCGTCTCGGCTGCGCCAGCAGCCGCGGCATGCTGGCGTCCGGGCCTGAGGCCGAGCTGCTCGAAGAAGCCGGCGCTTCCCTCCAGGCCACTGCCGTCGAACCAGCCGGTCAGCTTCTGCAGGCCATGTCCGATGAACAATCCCCCGACCACCAAGCGTGCCACTGTCAAGCCGATCCGCACTTGGGAACCTCCCGCGCTGTCATAGTTGTGTGATCCAGCACAGCTAGCCCAATCGCGATTGAGTCAAACCTCGGCCGGGCTGACCGGCGCGGCGGCGGAGGGCGGTCGCTGTCGACTAGGACGCGCCGGCGGCCGGGCTGGGCCGCGCAGCGACGCTGGCCACGTACCGTGGCCCGAGCAACGTCGCCATCGTCAGTTGCGCGAGTGCCACGAGCGCCAGGATGCCGAAGGGCATGCCGTAGCCACCGGAGGCGTCGCGCAGCGCGCCGACGAGAACCGGCGATATCGCGGCGGCGCAGTAGCCGATCAAAAAGACCATCGCCGCCAGGCCCCCGGACGCGGCCGGGTCGACCGCGAAGTCGACGAGCAGCACTAGCGTCAGCGTGAACGCACCGCCCAGCCCGAAGCCGAGGATCGCCGTTGCCAGCCAGGGCAGCGCACGGGGCAGCGCGAACAGCCAGACGGCTCCAATCACGCTCAGCGTCACCGCGAAGATCAGCGTTGCACGGCGATCGTGACTCCGATCGGCGATCACCGGCAGGGCCAACGCGGCCACCAGCTGGGCGAGGTTGAGCGCGCCGAGCAGAATGCCCGCCGTGGTGGCTGTCCACCCACGGGCCTCATAGGCCGGCGCGAGCCATGCCAGATAGGCGTAGGCGAGGGCCGCCTGCAATGCGAAGAAGCCGGCCAACAGCCACGCCCCGCGCGCTCGCCAGGGCAGGCCGGTGGCCAGCGGATCCGCGCTGACGACGCTCTCGTCACGCGCGCCCGCCATCGCCCGCCGCCAGACCACGAACGCGGGCACAGCCGGGATCGCCCAGGCTGCCAGCGACGCCTGCCACGAGCCGAACAAGTGCTCCAGCGGCACCGCCAGCGCGCCCGCGACGGCGGCTCCCAGCAGCATTGCGACCGACGAAGCGCCGGTGGCCAGGCCAGCGCGGGCCGGGAAGACGTCTTTGATGATCGCGGGCAGGATGACCCCGCACGCCGCGACGCCGACGCCGACGATCAGCGTGCCCGTGAACAGCAAGCCGAGCTGGCCGCCCGCAAGCCGCAGCGCGTTGCCGATGGCGATGCAGCCGACCGCGGCGAGGATCGTCGTCTGCCGCCCCCAATGCGCGGTCAGGCGGTGCGCAGGGGCCGCGAACAGCGCCATGCAGAGCACCGGCAGCGAGGTCAGCAGGCCCAGGGTGGCAGCCGAGATCCCCAGCGCCCGCTCGACGGTCGGGCCGAACGGCGGCAACGACGTCACCGTCGTGCGCAGGTTCAGCGCGACGAGGATCAGACCAACTGCGAGCAGGATGCGCGCGCGACGCTGGTCGGCTCCGTCGTCTGGCGCTGCGGTGGCGATGGCGCGGCGCTCGGCTAGGCGCGACCTCACCCCGTGTTGCGCAGCCCCGCGGCGATCCCGTTGATCGTCAACAGCAGTGCACGGGTGACGGCAGGGTCTGGCTCGCCGCGACTGACGGCGGGATCGGGCTCACCGCGCTCGCTGTGCTCCGCACGCCAGCGCTGCAGCAGCGCGACTTGGAGGTAGTGAAGTGGTGCGAGGTAGGCCTCGCGAATCCGCAGCGTGCGCTGCAGCACGGGATTCGCGCCCAGCAGCTCGGCTTCACCTGTGATCCGCAGCAGCTGCTCGATGGTCAGCGCGTGCTCGGCGCGAATCAGCTCGAAGAGGCGGTGCTGCGGCGGTGACACAAGGCTCTGGACGTAATGCCCGGCGAGATCCATGTCGGCCTTGGCCAGCGACATCGCCACGTTGGCGAGGAAGTTGCGGAAGAAGTGCCAGCGCTCGTGCATCGTCACCAGCAGCTCGGTGAGCCCCGCCTCGCCGGCGTGCGCCAGGCCGCTGCCGACGCCATACCAGCCGGGCACGACCTGGCGTGACTGCGTCCAGCCAAAGACCCAGGGGATCGCGCGCATGCTCTCCAGGCTCGCGTCGGAGCCCGGCCGATGCGAGGGGCGCGAGCCGAGGTGCAGGTCGCCGAGCAGCTCAACGGGCGTGGAGGCGAGGTAATACGCGGGCAGGTCGGGGTCGTCGAGCAGCTCGCGGTAGCGCTCGAAGGCGGCATCTGAGACGACGTCCATCGCTTGCGCCCAGCGCTCGAGGTCCTGCGTGGTCTGGCGCTGGCCACGATGCAGGACGGTCGACTCGATCACTGCCGCGAGCGTCAGCTCGAAGTTCTCGCGCGCGAGGCTGGGGAGCAGGTACTTGTCGGAGATGACCTCGCCCTGCTCGGTTACCTTGATCTCGCCGTCGACGGTGCCCCAAGGCTGGGAGATGATCGCGTCGTAGGTCGGGCCGCCACCGCGTCCGGTCGTGCCGCCGCGTCCGTGGAAGAGGCGCAGCCGCACCCCATGGGCGATCGCCGTGTCGCGCAGACGCTGCTGGGCGCGTTGGATCTCCCATTGGCTGGTCGCGATGCCGGCCACCTTGTTGGAGTCCGAGTAACCGAGCATCACCTCCTGCACGTCGCCGCGCAGCGCCACGATGCGCCGGTAGGCGGGCTCGGCGAGCATCTGCTCGAGCAGCCGGTCGGCATGCCGGAGCTCGTCGATCGTCTCGAGCAGCGGCACGAAGCCGATCCGCGCGATGCCGCCCTGGATATCCACGAGCCCGGCCTCGCGGGCGAGCAGGACCGCAGCGAAGATGTCATCGGCGCCGCGGCACATGGAGACGATGTAGGACTCGATCGCCTCGGGACCGAAGCGCTCGAGCGCCTCGTGGATCGCGGTGAAGGTGCGCTGCACGCGCGTGCCCCTCGCGTCCAGGCGCGTCGTTGGGGATGCCAGCGGCCGGCGTGATTGCAGCTCGCCGGCGAGCAGGTCGCGCCGCTGTTCGCGTCCCAGCTGGGAGTAGCGCGGCGTTTGCTCGTCGAGGCGGTCGAACAGCTGGCCGAGCGTGTCCTGGAGCGCGTCGGCATGGTCGCGCACGTCCAGCGTCGCGAGCTGCAGCCCGACCGCGCTGAGCGTGCGCATCGCCGTCTCCAGCCGCCCGCGCGCGATCAGCTCGCCGCGGTGGGCCAGCAGCGAGTCGCGCACGACCGCCAGGTCCGCGAGCAGCTCGCGCGCGCAGCGGTAGTCGCGGCCGGGCTCGTGCTTGCGCCGCTCCAGCAGCCGCTGACGGGTGTTGAGCAGCTTCTGGCGCACGCAGGTCACCTTCAACCGGTAGGGCTCCTCGGCGTTGAGCCGCCGGTAGCGCGGGTCCAGCTCGGGCAGCCGCTCGAGGTCGCCGGCCAGCGAGGCCTCGAGCTCGGTCGTCACGCCGACGATCCGCAGCGAGGAGGAGAGGTCATAGCGCAGCTCGTCGATCAGCTCGATCGCGTCGCGAATCCCGTGCAGATGCTGGAGCTCGAGCACCTCCAGCGTGAGCTCGGGGGTGACGTTGGGATTGCCGTCGCGGTCGCCTCCGATCCAGCTGCCGAGCGTCAGCGGACGGGCGTCGACGGGAATCTCGACGCCGAGGTTGGCAAGCTCGTCGACGAGTGTCTCCAGCACATCGGGCAGCGCCTCGCGCTGGAGCTCATCGAAGTAGAACAGCGCGTTGCGTGCCTCGTCGATCACCGTCGGTCGGCCGATGCGCAGCTCATCGGTCTGCCAGAGCTGATCGACCAGCTCCTCGAGCTGGCGTCGGATGCGGCGCCCGGCGCGCGGGTCACAGGCGGCGCCAGTCGCCTCCACCGGCGGGGGGGGCGTCACTCGCTCCCACTCGTCGAGCAACGCCGCGCAACGCCTGATCTTGGTGAGCACGGTACGCCGCGCCGCCTCGGTGGGGTGGGCGGTGAAGACCGGCCGAACCGCCAGCGTGGAGAGCTCTGCCCGCACCTGCGTGGGATCGATGCCTGCGGCCTCGATCTTGCGCGCCGCCTGCGCCAGCCAGCTGCCCTCGAACAGGTGGCCCCGCGACAGGGCGCGGGCGCGGTGGACCTGTTCGGCGACGTTGGCGAGGTGAAAGTAGGTGGTGAACGCACGCACCAGCCGGATCGCCGTGATCGCATCGACGCCGGCGAGCAGCGTGGCCGCCGCGTCGCGGTCTGACCGAACCAGCCGACGGACCTGCTCGACCAGCTCGAGCAGCTGCTCGCCTCCCTGTCGCACCAGCGTGCGGCCCAGCAGCACGCCCAACTCGCGGATGTCGCGCCGCAGAGCCGCCTGGTCGTCGACGGCGCCGAGGGTGGCGTCGGTTGCGGGCGCCTGGCCGTCAGAGGGCTCGGCCATCTGACGGCCGGCGTCTGTCTGGGTGGCGTGCACGTCCTGGGCGCTCATGCCCCTAAGGTAGTGCTTGACGGCCTCGGAGCCGGGGCAGTCAAGCCGACGATGCAGCGCAAGGGCACCAACCGCCAGCAGGGTGCGGCCGAGCAGCGGCGCGAGGCCGTGCCACCGGGCACGCCTGCGCCCGGTGTCCTGATCCAGGGCGACGGCCGCGTGCCCAGCTCGCCGCAGCACGTCTCGCGGGGCGCGCTCACCCAGCCGCAGGACGCATCGCTGGACGTGCCCACCGCACAGCATGAACCGACCCTCGGCCTCACCAAGCGCCGGTTGATCATCCTCGTGGTCGTCGTCATCGCGGTGCTCGGCGGCTTCTACTACCTGCTCCCCAAGCTCGCCGGCCTCAAGCAGACCTGGGGACAGCTCGAGCACGGCGACCCGCTCTGGCTGGCGCTCGGGGCGGCGCTCGAGCTGGCCTCGATCGGCGGCTACGCGGTTCTGTTCCGCACGGTGATCGGGCGCGACGCGCCGCGGATCGACTGGCGCACGAGCGCCCAGATCACTCTCGCCGGGATCGCGGCGATCCGGCTCGTCGCGGCCGCCGGCGCCGGTGGCGTCGCCGTCACCGCCTGGGCCCTGGGCCGCGCCGGCATGCCACCGCGGCTGATCGGCTGTCGCATGGTCGCCAGCCTCGTCGTCCAGTACGCGGTCTATCTCGGCGCACTGGTCGTCTGCGGCCTCGGTCTCTACGCCGGGGTGTTAGCCGGCGGCGGCACGCTCGCGCTGACGCTGCTGCCGGCGATCCTGGCACTGGTGGTCGTCGTCGCGGTGACGATCATCGGCTTGCGATCCGAGCGCCAGGACGTTCAGAGCGAGCGGTCTGGACGTCCGGTCGCACAGAGCCTCAAGCAGCGGCACGGTCGGCTGGCGGGGCTGCGGGCGCGCCTGCACACGGTGCCGACGACGCTCGCGGCCGGCGTTCGCACCGCCCTCGAGCTGATCCGCCAGCGGCGGATCGGGCTGCTCGGCGCGGTCGTCTATTGGGCCTTCGACATCGCGGTGCTGGGCGTCTGCTTCCGTGCCTTCGGCGGGGTGCTGCCGATCGCCGTGCTGGTGATGGGCTACTTCCTTGGGACGCTCGGCAGTCTGCTGCCGTTGCCGGGTGGCATCGGCGGCGTCGAGGGCGGCATGATCGGTGCGTTCGCGGCCTTCGGCGTTCCCGGTGGCCGGGCCGTCATCGCGGTGTTGGCCTATCGTGCGATCTCGTTCTGGCTTCCAACCCTCCCAGGCATCGCCGGCTATCTGAGATTGCGCGCGACGGTGCGTGGCTGGCAGCTCGCCGACACCCGCGCGAGCGACTGATGGCAAGCGAAGATCGGGCGTCGAGCCCGGCGCGCGCCGTGCTCGACGCGATCGCCTGGCTTGCGCGGGTCGTGCGCGGCCAGGTGGTCGAGATCGTTGGCGGCCCCGCCCGCGCGCGCGTGATCGTGCTGTTCGGCTGCGTGCTGGCGCTCAACAGCGCCGACACCGCCACGATCGGCTCGGTCGCGCCGCAGCTCGAGCATGCGCTGCACATCGGCAACACGAAGATCGGCCTGTTGAGCTCGGTCACGCTGCTGATCGGTGCGCTGTTCGTCCTTCCCGTCGGCCTGCTCGTCGACCGCGCCAAGCGCATGCCGCTGCTGGCCGTGAGCGTCGTGCTGTGGAGCCTCGCCTCGCTGCTCAGCGGCCTGTCCGGCAGCTACTCGAGCCTCCTGCTGACGCGCCTGGCGCTCGGCGCGGTCGCCGCGACCGCGGGCCCCGCGATCGCCTCGCTGACCGGCGACTACTTCCCTGCCGGCGAGCGCGGGCGCATCTACGCCTACATCCTTGGCGGTGAGATCGCCGGCACCGCCGTCGGCTTCATCGTCAGCGGCGCGGTCGCGAGCCTGATCTCCTGGCGCGCCGCGTTCATCCTGCTGGCGATTCCCGGGCTCTTCCTCGCACGCGAGCTCTGGCGCACGGTGCCCGAGCCGCGCCGCGGCGGGCAGAGCCGCCTACGGCCGGGCGTGCAGGACCTGCAAGGCGCCGTCGCCGAGAGCCACCGCCGCGCCGCCGCCTCCGAGGGCGGCGCCCGCGCTGCCGCGGCCAGCGGAGCGCCCGAGCAGGCCACGGATCAGCACGACCAGGAGATCGCCGCCGCCGTGGCGCGCCGTCGTGGGATCGCGCCGGATCCGCGGCTCGTGCTGACCCACGACCCGCAGCGCATGAGCCTCGGGCACGCGGTGCGCTACATCCTCGCAGTGCCCACCAACAGGCTGTTGATCATCAGCTCGGCGCTGGGCTACTTCTTCCTCGCCGGCCTGCAGACCTTCATCGTCGTCTTCGTCCGCGGGCACTACCGTGTCGATCAGTTCACCGCGATGCTGGCGCTGGCGCTGCTCGTCGTCGGCTCGCTGATCGGCACGCTGGTCAGCGGGCGGATCACCGATGCGATGGTGCACCGCGGCTTCCTGGAGGCGCGCGTCTGGATTCCCGCGCTGTGCTATCTGGGCGCGACGGCGCTGCTGGTGCCCGGCGTGATCGGCAGCCGGCTGACGCCGGCGCTGTGGTTCGACATCGCCGGCGCGGCGCTGCTGTCCGCCGCCAACCCGCCGCTCGACGCCGCACGGCTGGACATCATGCCGGCCGGCCTCTGGGGCCGGGCGGAGAGCGTCCGCACGCTGCTGCGCTCGCTCGCCCAGGCGCTCGCGCCGCTGCTGTTCGGCGCGCTTGCCGACCTGATCGCGGGCATCGCGCCCGAGCAGGTGCCGGTCGGCACCCATCCCGCCGCCGGCATCTCACCGAGCGTGGCGCACGGCCTGGAGCTGACGTTCTTGATCATGCTGGCGACGCTTGCGGCGGCCGGCGTGTTCCTCGCGCGCGCGCGGACCACCTACGCTCGCGACGTCGCGACCGCGGCCGCATCCACGGGCGGGGTGCGCGGAGGCGCACCGGCGTGAGGCGGCAAGATGCGGTGCGCGGAGGCGCGCCGGCGTGAGCGCATGACAGCCGCCGACGAGCCGACGGCCAGGGGCGTCGGGCAGCTGACGGATCTGCGCATCGGCGCGGACATCGGTGGCACCTTCACCGACGTCTCGCTTGCCGGGCCGGATGGGATCCTCGCGGTCGGCAAGGCGCTCACGACGCCCGCGCAGCCGGCACTCGCGGTGGAGCAGGTCGTCGTCGAAGTGCTCGAACGGCTGGGCCTCGACGCCGGGGCGGTCGCGCAGGTCGTGCACGGGACGACGCTCGTCACCAACGCGATCCTCGAGCGCCGCGGCGCGCGCACGGCGCTGCTGACGACGCGCGGCTTTCGCGACACGTTGCGCCTTGCGACCGAGAAGCGCTACGACCTCTACGACCTCGAGATCGAGCTGCCCGAGCCGCTCGTGCCGCGCTGGCTGTGCTTCGACGTGCCCGAGCGGACCTATGCGGACGGCACGGTTGCCGTCGCAGTAGACGGCAAGCACGTGCGCCGGCTGGCCGGTGAGCTCGCTGGCGCGGGCGTCGAGGCGATCGCGATCTGCTTCCTGCACAGCTTCACCAATCCCACCAATGAGCTTGCGGCGCGCGCGGCGATCGCCGAGGCCCAGCCGGGTCTGCGCGTTGCGATCTCCTCCGAGGTCAGCCCGGAGATCCGCGAGTACGAGCGCGCGACGACGACCGTCGCCAGCGTCTACGTGCACGAGGTCGTCGAGCGCTACATCGGGGACCTGGAGGGACGGCTGCGGGATGCCGGCTATCGGCGCGAGCTCTACCTGATGCTCTCCAACGGCGGCATCGCAACCGTCGCCACCGCCAAGCGCCATCCGCTGCGCATGCTGGAGTCAGGCCCGGCAGCCGGGGCGCTCGCGGCCGCCGCCCACGGCGCCGCGGCCGATCAGCCGCGGCTTGTGTCCTTCGACATGGGTGGCACGACGGCGAAGCTCTGCCTGATCGAGGATGGGCGCCCGCTGGTGGCGCAGACCGTCGAGGTCGATCGGCGCGACCGCCTGCAGCGCGGCTCCGGGCTGCCACTGAAGCTCTCGACGATCGACATGGTCGAGATCGGCGTCGGCGGCGGCTCGCTGGCACGGGTCGACTCGCTCGGCCTGCTGCGCGTCGGACCCCATTCGGCGGGCGCGTTGCCGGGGCCCGCCTGCTACGGGCGCGGCGGCGAGCGTCCGACCGTCACCGACGCCGATCTGGTGCTCGGCTACCTCGATCCCGACTACTTCCTGGGTGGGTCGATGCGCCTGGACCTCGACGCCGCGCGCGCCGCGATCGAGCGCCACGTCGCGCGGCCCCTGGGCTTGACGGTCGAGGCCGCCGCGCTGGGCATCCACCGCACGGTCAACGAGGGGATGGCCAACGCCGCGCGCGTCCACGCCGTCGAGCGGGGCAGCGATCCCACCGCGCTGCCGCTGTTCGCGTTCGGGGGCGCCGGCGCCGTCCATGCTGCCGGGGTCGCCCATCGGCTCGGGACCGCGCTGGTGATCGTGCCGCCGCTGGCGGGGGTGATGAGCACGGTCGGGCTGCTGTCCGCACCGCTGGCCTTCGACTTCGTGCGCTCGCGACGGCTCGCGCTCCACGACGCCGATGACGGCGCTGCCCAGGCTCTGTTTGCGGAGCTGGAGCAGGAGGGGCAGCAGCTGCTGCGCGCCGCCGGCGTTGCGGCGCGGGAGGTCCAGCACGAGCGCTCGATCGACGCACGGCTGGTCGGTCAGGGCCACGAGATCAACGTGCGGATCGAGAATCTCGACGGCTGGCCGGGCTCGGCACAGGCTGCCTTCGATGCCACCTACGCGGGTCTGTTCGGGCGCGCGCGGCCGCGCGTGCCGGTCGAGATCCTGCGCTGGCGCGTCGTGTCGCGCGGCCCCCGACCGGCGCTGAGGTTGCGCCCACGCTGGCAGCAGGGGACGCATTCCGCCGCAAAGGGAACGCGCCCGGCCGCGCTGGGCGCCGAATCGGCGATCGTGGATGCCACCGTGCGCGATCGCTACCAGCTCGCCGCCGGTGAGCGTCTCAGCGGACCGGCGATCATCGAGGAGCGCGAGTCGACCACGCTCGTGCCCGCGGACGCAAGCTGCGTGGTCACGGAGGATCTGGCACTGCGCATCGAGCTCGGGGAGATGTCAGGTGACGGCGGCTGAGCCGGGCGGGACGTGGGGATGACCAGGCGGACGCGAGCCATGCCCGGCGGCCTGGAGGCGGTGGCTCTGGAGATGGCCTGGTCGCGGCTGATCTCGATCGTCAACGAGCAGCAGGCGGCGCTGATCCGGACCGGCTTCAGCACCGTGCTGCGGGAGTCCGAGGATCTCGCCTGCGGGGTCTTCGACGCCCGCGGCTGGATGGTCGCGCAGTCGATCGCCGGGACGCCGGGGCACATCAACTCGATGGCGACCGGCGTGCGCGAGCTGCTCGCCGCCCATCCCCAGCCGACGCTCGCGGCGGGCGACGTGCTGATCACCAACGACCCCTGGATGACCGCCGGCCAGGTCAACGACTTGACGATCGTCACGCCGGTGTTCCTCGATCGGCGCGTGGTGGGCTACTTCGCGAGCACCTGCCATTCGCCCGACATCGGCGGGCGCGTCCTCTCCGCCGAAGCCCACGACGTCTTCGAGGAGGGCCTGCGGATCCCCGTCTGCAAGCTCGCCGAGCGCGGCGAGCCCAACGAGCTGCTGCTGGCGATCGTGCGCGCGAACGTGCGCACTCCCGATGAGACCGTTGGTGACATGTTCGCCCAGCTGGCGTCGGGCGAGGTCGGCGCGCGCAGCTTGGTCGCGCTGCTGCGCGAGCTGCGGGTCAGCTCGCTGGAGCCGATCGCCGACGTGGTGATCGGACGCTCCGAGGCCGCGATGCGCGCCGCGATCGCCGCGCTGCCCGACGGCACCTACCGCTATGGCTGCCTCACCGAGGGCGTCGGCGAGCAGACGCTTGCGCTGCACGTGAGCGTCACCGTACGAGGCGATCAGCTGGCGATCGACTATGCCGGCAGCGCCGAGCAGGTTGGTGAGGGGATCAACGTCGTGCTCAACTACACGCGCGCGTACACTTCGTTTGGCGTCAAGGCGCTGCTTGCCCCCGAGGTTCCGCACAACGAGGGCTCCTTCCGTCCGGTCCGCATCACGGCGCCCGCGGGCTCGGTGCTCAACTGCATCCCGCCCGCCGCGGTCGCCTCGCGTTCGCTGATCGGCCACCTGCTGCCGGGGATGCTGTTCGGGGCGCTCGGCGCGGTGCTCGATCAGCGCGTGCCGGCCGGCGGTGCCGACTCGCTCTGGATCACGATCTGGGGCGGACAGCGTGAAGATGGCCGCAGCTTCAGTCAGACGCTGTTCAACTCCGGCGGCACCGGTGCGCGCGCCGGCCGCGATGGGCTGGACGCGACCTGCTTTCCCTGCGGCGTGGCCTGCGTCCCAGCCGAGGTGGTCGAGACGCTGACGCCACTGGTCGTGCATCGACGGGCGCTGCGTGACGGGCCGGCCGGAGCGGGGCGTACGCGCGGTGGCCTTGGGCAGGTGATCGAGATCGGCATGCGCGGCGATCGCCCCTGGACGGTCGCGGCGCTGATTGGACGCACCCGCTGTCCGCCGCTGGGGCTGGGCGGCGGCTGCGACGGCCTGCCTGGCGGCTTTGGCTTGATCGACGAGACGCCATTGGAGCCAAAGCGCCAGCTGTCGCTGCGGCCACGAGACGTCGTTCGGCTGGAGCTGCCCAGCGGCGCCGGACGCGGCGAACCGCTCGAGCGCCCGGTCGAGCGCGTGCTCGCCGACGTCGTCGACGGCTGCCTGTCGATCGAGCAGGCTCGCTCGGTCTACGGCGTTGCGATCGTCTATCGAGGCGCGGCGGATGCGCTCGTGCGCCCGCCCGAGCGCTACAGCGTCGATGAGCAGCGGACCGCGCGGCTGCGCGCCAAGCGCCCCTCCGCTAGGGGTCGGTGACGTCGGGCCGCGAACCGGCTCGCTCGATCGCGCTCGCTGATTACAGTTCCAGGCGTGGACGGAGAACGGAGTCGGCCGCTCGCGCGATCAGGTGAGGAGCCGACCGATCCAGACAGCGCAACCAGCGCGATGCCGCCCGGCTCCGGCCTGCCCGCGGAGGAGGTCCTGGCAAGCCTCGAGCGACTGGCCGACGTCTCGCTCAGCTACATGTCGCTCGAGCAGATGCTCTCCGAGCTGCTCGAGCGCATCAGCGCCATCCTGCACACCGACACGGCGGCGATCCTGCTGCTCGACCCCGACCGCAAGCTCCTGCTTGCACGCGCCGCCCGCGGCATCGAGGAGGAGGTCCGCCAGGGCGTGCAGATCCCGCTTGGTCGCGGCTTTGCGGGACGGATCGCGGCGGAGCGACGGCCGATAGCGATCGAGGACGTCGATCACTCCTATGTGCTCAACCCGCTGTTGCGCCAGCGCGGAATCAGATCGCTGCTGGGCGTCCCGCTGCTCGTCCACGGCGAGGTGATCGGGGTGCTGCACGTCGGCACGCTCACCCCGCGCCACTTCACCGAGGAGGACGGCCGGCTGCTCGAGCTCGCCGCCGGCCGTGCCGCGCTGGCGATCGACAACGCCAGGCTGGCCGAGCAGCGCGCGCTGACCCATCTGATGCAGCGCACGCTGCTGCCCGAGGCGCTGCCGGAGATCCCCGGCCTGCGCCTCAGCGCCAAGTACCGTCCCGCCGAGTCCGGCATCAAGGTTGGCGGCGACTGGTATGACGTCTTCACACTGCCGACCGGGCAGATCGCCTTCGTGATCGGCGACATCGTCGGGCGCGGGATGATCGCCGCGGCGGTGATGGCGGAGATTCGCGCGGCATGCCGCGCCTACGCGGTGGAGCGCCACGGGCCGGGCGAGGTGATGACGCTGCTCAACGCCCTGGTCCGCTCGCTGGGACGCAACCGCAGCGCCACCGCCGCGATCTTCATGCTCGACATCGAGGCCGAGACCCTGGTCGGGTCGAGCGCGGGGCACCTGCCGGCGATTCTGCGCCGGCCGGACGGCAGCTGCGAGCTGTTTGCCGCGGCCAGCGGCCCCCCGCTTGGTACGCGGGCGGCCTCGCAATACGATGAGGAGGTCCGCGAGCTGCCGCGTGGCGGTGCGCTGGTGCTGTTCACCGACGGCCTGATCGAACGCCGTGGCGAGTCGATCGGTGAGGGGCTCGATCGTCTGGTCGGCGTGATCGGCGAGCACGGCGCGGTCAGCGCGCCGATCTTCGTCCCGGAGGGCGTGCGTCCGCTGTCGCTGGCCGATCGGGTCTTCGAGCACATCCCGCCGGCGCCCGACGGCGAGGATGACATCGCCCTGTTGGCGATCGAGTCGCTGCTCGTCGGCGATCACGTGTCGTTGGCGCTCGACGCCAGCCCGACCGTGCTGGCGGGGCTGCGGCGGGCGGTCGCCCACTGGCTGAAGGGGCATGGCGTCGCCGACGAGGAGCGCTTCGACATCACCCTCGCCTGCTCGGAGGCGGCGGGCAACGCGATCGTGCACGCCTATGGCCTGCGGCCGGCGTCGTTTCAGCTGGACTGCAGCTACGACGCTGGCGACGTTGCGATCACGGTCCAAGACACCGGCACCTGGCGGACACCCGGCGGTCGTGCCGCCGGGCGAGGGTTGATGATCATGCGCGAGCTGATGGACAGCGTGGAGATCGACAGCGGCGAGCACGGCACGACCGTGCATCTGCGCAAGCGGGTGATTCCCGCATGACGGCGGTGCCCGTGAATCACATCGACGCCGTGCGCGTAGTGAGCCTGCCCGCCGACGTCGATGCGGCCAACGCGGCCGAGATCGGCGATCAGCTGGCCGAGCAGCTCGGGGTCGATGTGCAGCATCTGGTGCTCGATCTCAGCCCAACCCGTTACCTCGACAGCTCGGGGCTGGACATGCTGTTCAAGCTCGAGGAGCAGCTGCGGGTCGGCAGGCGCGGACTGTGCCTGGTGGTGCCCGAGACCTCGCAGCTGCGCCGGCTGCTGGAGCTCGTCCGGCTGCCGGAGTCACTCACCGTCGTCGAGTCGGTCCCCGCGGCCGTTCAGGCATGCGCTGGGAAGACCAGCGCCTGAGCGGCATCAGTCGCTCGTAGGACAGCAGTCGCTCGTAGGACAGCAGGGCGAGCAGCACGAGCACTACGGACGCCGCGCTCACCCATGCGGCACCGCGCCCGGCAACCGCGAAGACGAGCATGCAGGCCCCCGCCGCCAGCGCTTGTGCCGTGTAGAAGCGATGCGTGAGCCGAGCCCGGAAGGCGACGTGGCCGGCGAGATAGAGAGCGACGCCACCACAGAGCGCCAGGCGCGCGGCGCTCGACAGCGAGGCATCGACGTCGGCGACCGTGCGCCTGGCTCCGACGGCGAAGACGATGATCCCGGCAACCAGCAGCAGATGCAGGTAGCTGTAGGCGTCGGCGGCCGCCAGCACGGGATCCTCGTGCGATGACAGGCGTTGCTCGGCGATGTCCGCAAAGCGCGCGAAGTAGACCCACCACAGGCCGATCGTGATCAGCAGCGCCAGCGACACGCCAACGACTGCCCGCGCGCTCAGCGCGTGGCTGCCCGCGCCGACGCCGATCGCGACGATCGACTCGCCCAGGCAGATGATCACGAACAGGCCGTAGCGCTCGGCGAAGTGCGCGACCGCCACCCGCTGAAGGCCGCGCAGGCGCTCGCGCGTCAACCAGGCCGGCCCGGCGTAGTCGATCGCGGCGGCCAGCGCCCAGAGCCCCACCCGCCACCACCCCGGCGCGAAGGAGCCGCCGATCAGCAGCGCCATCCCGATCGCGACGGTGACGGCGAAGCCGGCGATCGCGGCCAACGACGCGTTGCCGCGCCTTGACGCATCGACATAGAGCGCAAGGTGCAGGAAGCGGACGAGCGAGTAGGCGACGGCGAACAACGTGCCGTAGCGCCCGTAGGCATGCGGCAGGGCGAGGCCGGCGACGAAGATCAGCGCCGTCGACAGCAGCAGCGTGGCCTGCATGGTGGCGCCGTTGGGGTCCTGCGCGTTGGTCGCCCAGACGAACGCCGACCATGCCCACCAGACGAGCGCGAGCGCGAGCATCGAGCGCGCCAGCCCAGCCCATGACAGCTCGCGCGCGAGCAGCGTCGTCACCTGGGTGACGGCGAAGACGAAGACGAGGTCCCAGAGCAGCTCCAGCGGACTCGTTCGGCGCATCGGGTCGCTGGGCGGCTGTGAGCTCATCCCCAAGATGATCGCCGTGCCGCCACGCGAAGGCCCAGCGCGCCCACCTCCGCTGCAAATAGGCTGAAGCTGATCGGCATTCACTAGAATATTGGGTCGATGAGCACCCTGCTCTCATTCCCCAACCCCGTCAACGAGAAGGCAGCCCGCACGGTCGCCTTCGTCGTCATGGCGATCGCGATCGTGGCGTTGGCGACCGGCAGCTGGTGGCTGGTGCCGGTGCTGGCCTACGGCTTCATCGCACGCGTGCTGACCGGACCGACGCTCAGCCCGCTCGGCTGGCTCGCCCAGCGCGTGATCGCGCCGCGCCTTGGTGCACCGCGCCCCGTGCCCGGACCGCCCAAGCGCTTCGCGCAGGGTCTCGGCGCGCTGATCACGACGACGGCCGCGGTGCTCGGCTTCGGGCTTGGCCTGCATACGATCGGCGCGGTGCTGCTGGGCCTGTTGATCGTCGCGGCGGCGCTCGAGTCGCTGGCGGGCTTCTGCCTCGGCTGCCGGCTGTTCTCGCTGCTGATGCGGGCCGGCGTGATCTCGGAAAGCGTCTGCCGAGAGTGCGCCGACATCGCGGCGCGTCTGGCCGTCCGCCGGTCGCTGACCTAGGCTAGGCCCGCAGCTAGAGCCCGCGGCTGCGAGCGTCCTTGGCGAGTGCCGCGCCCATCGCCGCCGGCTGGATTTGGGTCTTGAGCTCAGCGATCAGCTTCTCGTGTCGCTCCGATTCTCGGTGCACGGAGTCCTGCAGGCCCTCGAGCAGCCGCTCCAGGTGCGCAACGCGCCCTTCGAGCGCGCGTATTCGATCATCTTGTGGGTCGACGATCGACCGTTTGGCCGATGGATCTGCGAGCACGGCCAGGCGGCGGAACTGGCGGATCCGGGCGATCAGCCCCTCGCGCTCGCCCACTGTCAGCGTCCTCTGAGCCGCTTCGGTGGCGCGGCCAGGGGGGGTATCGTCGGCCCTCCGCGGCGGCTTTCTCAAGCTCCGTCTTCACCGCAGTGCCTCCTGGATGCTGGCGATTCGACGCGTCGTCCGAGAAGCCGCGTCGGCCGAGAAGAACCTCACGGGCGACACTGCGACGCGCACCCAGGACGGTAGCACCCGCAGCACCGCATCCCAGACAGCCACGCTCTCGTTCGCAAGAGCCGGTCCCGGGCGGCGTCACGTTGGGCTATGCCTGGCTGCCGGTCGCGGCGCCGTCAGTCTGGCTCGGCGGATCCGGTGCGGCCTGTTTTCTCGCGTCCTTTCTGGCCTGCTTCTCCAGGCGACGCTCGCGCAGTCTGCTCTCGCGGCTGAGCTTTGCCATGGTCGTCTTCTTCTTGCCGGTTGAGGCCATGCGTATCCATTCTCTTGTGGTCTGGAGCGTCGGCCGGAGCGGCGGGAGGCGCGCCGACATGTCGCCGAGCGCGATGGGAGGGCGCATGCGCCCTCCCATGCTGGTCGCTCGACTTAGAGCGCTAGGACGTTCGCCGCCGCCGGGCCCTTCGGGCCCTGCTCGGCGTCGTAGCTCACCTTCGCGCCCTCGGCGAGCGACTTGAAGCCGCCGCCTTGGATCGCGCTGTGGTGCACGAAGAGATCCTTGCCGGAGTCATCGGGTGTGATGAATCCAAAGCCCTTCTCGTCGCTGAACCACTTCACGGTTCCGGTTGCCATCTGTTCCCTCCGAGGTATGTGCGCTGCGAGACGCGGAGGGTGCAATGAGCAACAACTGCGAATACGCGGGGCACCGCTTTTGGTCGAGCGTAGTCTCGACCCGTACGAGCAGTCTAGCGATTCAGCGCCAGCCGGCCGGCCTGCACGAATCGTTCCAGCGTAGATCCTCCCGGCGCCCCCTCCGAAGCTCCTTCCTGCTCGCGTGCGGCGCGAAGCTTGCACGCCTTCTTCTGCGCGTGCTCGTTGCGTTGCGTATAGCTTCACGCTGTTTCTGGACGGTGTGGATGTGCTCAGCGACGCAAGTGCTGACGCCTTGTTCGAGGCTGGCTGTGAAGACGCGCTCTTTGGCTAGCGCTACGGCGCTCAATACGGTCAGTTCGACCGCGGGTGAGCACACGTCACATCTGCACAGCAAGCGCAGTCGTGCACTCGTCGCCGAAGCGCTCGCTGGCGGTGTATGAGGCACTGCGTCACGCTGCCCGATCGGCGTTAACGGCAGGGACCGCGCGGGCTGTGCCGCTACGCGCGGGGCGGGACGTGTCGGCGTGCCGGGCGGTGGGGGAAGGCCTCGGAGAGGGCGGCGTCGAAGGCGCTGGTGGCCACTCCAATGATCCGCTTCGGTCCGAACACCCGCTCGACCTGGCCGTGCTCGGAGCTTGTCACGGCGTTGTCAGGGGCGCGATCGACGCCCGACGCAAGACCGAGGCGGATCTATTCGCCGCCTAAGAACGCCTGCTCATCGCGCTCTTCCAGCAGTGCGCCCGAGAGGACTCGAACCTCCACGGACCAACGGTCCACAAGGCCCTCAACCTTGCGCGTCTACCAATTCCGCCACAGGCGCCCGGCCCGGCAGTATAGCCCCGATCGCGTCTAGCGCCCCGTCCGTTGCGTCCGTCCCCGCCGTCCGCTACGCTCCGAACATATGTTCGTCTGTCGTTCGTCGTGATACCGGAAAATCAGCTCCAGGAGGCTGGATGGTCAAGCTGACGACGCGCCAGCAGGAGATCTATGAGTTCGTGAAGCGCCACGCCCGCGAGCACGGCTATCCGCCGACGGTGCGCGACATCGGCAAGGCGGTCGGGCTGATGTCCTCCTCGACGGTCCATACGCATCTCGCGAACCTCGAGAAGCTCGGGCTGCTGCGGCGGGATCCCTCCAAGCCACGCGCGATCGAGCTGCTCGACGGCGCGCGGCGGATGGCCCGCGTGGGCTCGCTCCCACTCGTCGGCCAGGTCGCCGCCGGTCAGCCGATCCTGGCCGAGGAGAACATCGAGGACTACGTCGAGGTGCCGCAGCTCGTCGGCGGGGAACGCGGCGAGTACGTGCTGCGCGTCCGTGGCGAGTCGATGAAGGACGCCGGCATCCTCGAGGGTGACTACGTCGTCGTGGAGCCGCAGGACGTCGGCCAGGACGGTCAGATCGTCGTCGCGCTCGTGGGCGAGGAGGCGACCGTCAAGCGCTTCTTCAAGGAGGCCGACCACATCCGCCTGCAGCCCGAGAACGATGCGATGGAGCCGATCCGATCGACCGACGTGCGCGTGTTGGGACGCGTGGTGGGCGTGCTGCGGCGGGTGGAGTGACGATGAGCGCGACCGCCCTGCTATCCCGCCCGACCGATGGTGATTCGATGCCCCCGGATTGGCCGCGGCCGAGACGCGCTGGGGAGACGCTCGAGGAGCGTGTGCTGGTCGCCTGGCGCAAGCTCGCCGAGGGCTTACCCAGCCGCTGCCCCGTCTGTGAGCACGGGCAGCTGCGGCCGCACGGCGCGAGTGGGGCAGACGGTTGGGGAGGCCGTTGCGAGCACTGTGGGGCGAGCTTGGAGTAGCGAGCGGCGAGTGGCGTCGCAGCGGCTCGCGACGGGCGTCATAGCCGCCCTCGACGAGAGTAGTAGCGCCCCTCGACGAGCATCGCCGGTCGTCGACGAGCGCCCATTTGGCGCTACCCTCAAGCTGCAGGACAAGCAGCCGCGGAGGTCTCCTTCGAGGAAAGTCCGGACATCAGAGGGCAGGGTGGTCGGTAACGCCGACCCGGGGAAACCCGAGGGAAAGTGCCACAGAAATGACACCGCCTAAGCCCGCGGCCACACGTGTGCCGCGAGCCGGCAAGGGTGAAATGGTGCGGTAAGAGCGCACCGGCGCCGCGGTGACGCGGCGGCCAGGTAAACCCCACCCGATGCAAGGCCAAGTTGGACCGTTGACGCTGCCCGCCGAGGTCCAGGTAGGCCGCATAGATGGATGGCTGCTCGCGACAGAATCCGGATTATCGTCCTGCTAAGGAAAAGCCCCGCTCCGGCGGGGCTTTTCTATTGGGCCGGTCGCCCAGTCGCCGAGACCGCAGCCGCTGGGGCGATTAAAAGGACCCCTCAGGCGACACCACCGACTTGAATCCAGATCTCTGATCAGATATGCAGAAGTCTCGCGTACCCTCGAGCAGGCTCGAGGGGGCCCGCCGCGCGACCCTCGAGGACCGGCCTGATCGGCGATAGGAGCCCAGACTTGAGCCGCTACCGCAAAGTCTCCGACCCGCACATCATCAAGGCGCTCGCAAACCCGCTGCGCCTCCGGATCCTCAGGCATCTCGAGGACCACGTTGCGAGCCCCAGCATGCTCGCCGAGGTATTCGGGACGACGGTCGGCACGGCGCGCAGCCACGTGCGTACGCTGCAGCGGCTGGGGGTGATCGAGGTTGTCAAGCAGGCGCGGCGCCGCGGCAGCGTTGAGCACCACTACTACGCGCCGAAGCGCATCCTGTGCGCGGACGAGGCCCTGGAGAAGATGCCCCCGATCGTCCGGACGGCGGCAACCATGGCCTCATTGCAGGTCGTCGGCGCGCAGGTCCAGACGGCAGCCGCGCGCGGTGCCTTCCGGTCCGAGGATGCCTACGTCGCCCGCGAGCGCATCGTGCTGACGCCGGAGGCGTGGACCCAGCTCGCCCAGAGGATGCGCGAGCTGCAGGACGAGCTGCTCAAGCTCGAGGCCAAGCAGGAAGCCCGCGCCGATCGCATCGACCACGCCGATGAGCGCCGGCTGTCCGTGGTCATGATGCTCTATCCCGCGTCTCTCGAAGACGAGGACTCCGAGGCCGAGGACCCCGAGGCCGATGGCCTGCCGCCGCTCGCCGCAGACGAGGGCCTCCCACCCGCTCCGCGCGAACGGCTGCGCTTCGACATCCTCTATGCCGTCACCGTGGTCGCCGAGGTTGTATCCGCCGCCCCGACGCTGAGCCAGATCGCCGAGGAGCTGTGGGAGCGGGATATCGAGCATGCCCGCTCGATGCTGGGCGCGGCGGTGGACGACGGGCAGCTCCAGATCATCGGACACGATGAGGCCGGCGACCCCTGCTACCAACTTACCCCCGAGGGTGAGCGCGCTCTCGCAGACGGCGCGAACGATCCAGCCAACTGGGCCTGAACATCCAACGAATTTCGCCCGAGGCCTGGCCGGACGCTCTCGGTTGAGCTGGCGCCTACCAGGCTGGAGCTGATCGGCTCGGCGCTAGAGCTGTAGCTCTTTGTTGGCGGGTCAGATAAGCGTCGTCCGCGTTGAAATGGCCCAACTCGGCTGCGGCGGTCATCTCGGAGCCCAAGACTCCCAAGAATGTGTCCGACACGGCATTCCGCAGGAGCCGGCGCATCTTGGCCCATGATTCGTCGCTCAGCCAGACGCGAGTAGGCGCCCGATAGAAGTGCTCGATTGCACCCCGCCGCTGGACTTTGCGCACGAGCTCAATCATGCCCAGCTTGCGCAGCTCGCGGGTATGGTAGCTGGCCGTCCCAACCGGCACGTTGAAAAGCTCGGCCATCGCCGTCGGGCTGGCCACATGGTCTTCGAGATGCCGAAGGATTTGAAGCCGCAGTGGATGGGAGATCATCTTGACGATGCGGGGATCGGCGACGTCTTCGTAGCGCGGCAATCCTCATGCCTCCGGGTCAATGGCTGTAGGCCGGTTTATGGGGAGCTGACACGACACAGATTGATTGGTGGTGCATATCTGATAACGCAAGTGATTGCAAGATAATAATCAGCTTTTTTCAGTGCACGAACTTAGTTAGCTCGAAACGCTTTGCGTAATCGCCTGGTCTTATTGATCGCAAGCGGTGCTCGCTGGAGCTTGAATCATTGGAGGAGCAGGCAATGGCCGTCATGGGAGTCTGAATTGGCTAGGCGCGGGAGTGCTAAAGCAACACGAGCTTGCCTCCCGCGTATAGCCCACTCGCGGCTCATCGCTCTGAAGCCGGAGAGCTTCAGCATCAGGAGCTCGGATGTCTACCAGGCCGAGTTAGGAGTGATATGCGGGTCATGTACGTCTGATCGGAGGCACGCGGGAGCGTAGGCGTCCTGGGCTCCCGCGTTCCGTCTGCCCGTGCGATACCGAAGAGTCGCAATAGCCCACGCGCTCAAGGAGCCAAGCACGCCAATACTGAAACGCTTTGGAGTGTGCGGCGATCTTGGTAGGTATGGCCACGGCGCTCGCTTCCGCACAGGAGGGACTGCTCGCCCTCGATGCCTATGAGCGGATGGCACCGTTCTACGACCGCTTCACCGCGGACTACGAGTACGAGCGCTGGCTGGCGTGCGTCGAGGGCCTTGCGCTCGCCCACGGCATGGCGGGTCGCCGGCATCTGGATGTCGGCTGCGGGACGGGTAAGAGCTTCATGCCGCTGCTGGAGCGCGGCTATCGGGTCACCGCCTGCGATCTCTCGCCGGCGATGGTCGAGATCGCTCGTGCGCGGCTGCCTGAAGACTCCGATGCCCAGGTGCTTGTCGCCGATATGCGGGCACTGCCCGAGCTGGGTGAGTTCGACCTCGTCACGTGCATGGACGATGCGATCAACTACCTCCTCGACGACGACGAGCTGATCGCCGCGTTTAGCTGCGTCGCTCGCCAGTTGGCGCCAACCGGCGTCTATGTCTTCGACACCAACTCGCTCGGGATCTATCAGCACGCCTTCGCCAGTGAATTTGCTCGCGAGGATGAGCGAACCTTCTTCGTCTGGCGGGGCGAGAGCCAGGGCGGCTGCGCGCCGGGCGACATCAGGACAGCGACGATCGAGATCTTCGCCCAGACCGGCGATGGCCATTGGACGAGGCGCTCGAGCCAGCACGTCCAGCGCCACCACGGCATCGCCGCGGTCCGCTCCGCGCTGGCCGCAGCGGGCCTGGAGTGCGTGCAGGTCCTTGGGCAAACCGGCGGCGCGCAGCTGCACCCGCACGCCGACGAGCAAGCCCACAACAAGATCCTCTACGTCGCCCGACACCGGCGTCTGCCTGGCGCTTAGCTGACGCAGCTGAACCAAGCGGGCCAGCTGCCGGTCGATCTGAGTCCCTGAGTTCACCTACAGGGCCGGCTGGGCGGTGCTATTTGAACACCATCAGCACGAGGATCGCGATCACAACTCCGAGCGACGCGTAGTTGGCAGCACGCGCGCGCCGGTCGTCGAGCAGGGTCCGCAGCTCCTCGGTGGGTGTCGATCGCTCACCTACCTGCGCCGTGGGCTCGCCCGTCGAGATCGCGCCCTCGCCCGTCGAGATCGCGCCCTCGCCCGTCGAGACCGTGCCCTGGCCTGTTGAGACGGTGCCGTCGCCACCCTCAGCCGCCAGCCGCGTCGCCAGCGTGCGCGCCTGCTTGGGGCGCTGGCCGCCGACCGCGCCAAGCGCCAGCGCGACGACGTAGAGGCCGATCGCCCCATCCACCCAGCCGGAGCCATAGCCGAAGTGGCCGAGATGCACGAGCCAGAGCCCAAAGATCGGAAGCAGCAGACCGCCGACGCCGACGAGCATGACGCCGATGCGCGTCACACTCAGCAGCAGCGCGATCTCTGCCGGGCGCTCGCGCCGGCGGGCCGCTTCGAAGGCCACTCCGGCCACGACGATGCCCGCGGTGAACAGCAGCGCGCCTAGGAGGTGAAAGAAGAGCGCGACCTCCTGCATCGCTCAGAAGAGAACGTCCTGCATCGCTCAGCGCCCGCTCCAGCGCGGGCTGCGCTTGTCGAAGAACGCCTGGATGCCCTCGCGCATGTCCTCGCTCCTGAATGTGATCGACAGCTGCCCGTGCAGATAGTCCAACGCGTCCTCCAGCGCCATGTCCTGCTGGCGCGCGATCGCCTGCTTGCCCAACGCCATCAGCAGCGGCGACTTGGCTGCCAATCGCGCTGCCCAGTCCGCTACGGCAGCGTCGAACCCGTCTGCCGGTAGGACCCGGTTGACCAGCCCGATCCGCACGGCCTCGTGCGCATCGACCTGCTCGCCGAGCAGCAGCAGCTCGGTCGCCCGCTTGCGCGGGACGTTGCGGTAGAGCAGCGCCATCACCATGAAGGGAAAGACGCCCACATCGATCTCGGGCGTGCCGAAGCGCGCGCCCTCCTTGGCGAGCACCAGATCGCAGGCGAGGGCCAGCCCGAGCCCACCCGCCAGCACATGGCCGTTTGCCGCGCAGAGCGTCGGCTTGCCGAGCTGGCCGATCAACGTGAAGATCGCCGGCAGCCGCCCGATGCCAACGTGCTTGGCGATCAGTGGCTCCGGCGCGGCGAACTCGCGCAGATCGCCACCGGCGCAGAAGACGCGCTCGTGGGTGCTCGTCAGCACCACGCAGCGCACCGCCTTGTCGTCGCGCGCGGCGCGCAGCTTCACCTCGAGCTCCTCCAGCAGCTGCGTCGAAAGGGCATTGCGGGTCTGCGGCGAGTTCAGCGCAACGGTCGCAACGCCCTCGGCGACGTCATAACGCACAACATCACCTGCCATCCGAGCCTCCTCGCCGCACCTCCGCCGGGCGATCCGCCGGCTTGCGATAGCTTGCCAACAAATGGTCCGCGCCGTGCCGCCGATCCTCTGGTCGCCCACGCCAGGGCGAATCGAGCGGAGCTGGCTGACGCGCTACATGCGCTGGCTCGGCGAGCGCAGCGGACACTCCTTCGACGGCTACGCGGATCTCTGGGAGTGGTCGGTCAGCGACCTCGATGGGTTCTGGGGCTCGATCTGGGACTTCTTCCAGGTGCGCGCCTCGGCCCCCTACGAGCGCGTGCTCGGTCGCCGCGAGATGCCGGGAGCGGTCTGGTTTCCCGGGGCGCGAGTCAACTATTCCGAGCACGTCTTTCGCGACCGCGTGGAGGACGAGGTTGCGCTGCGCCATGCCACGGAGCTGCGCCCGCTCGCGGAGCTGTCGTGGGGTCAGCTGCGCGAGCTGACGGCGCGGATCGCCGCAGGATTGCGTGACCGCGGCGTCGCTCCCGGCGACCGTGTCGTCGCCTACATGCCCAATGTGCCGGAGGCGATCGCGGGCCTGCTCGCCTGCGCCTCGCTGGGGGCCGTGTGGTCCTCCTGCTCGCCGGACTTCGGCGTCGGCGCGATCCTCGATCGCTTCGCTCAGGTCTCCCCCAAGGTCCTGCTCGCCGTCGACGGCTACCGCTATGGCGGTCGTGACTTCGACCGCCGCGGCGTTGTCGCCGAGCTGATCGAGCGGATCCCATCGCTGGAGGCGACGGTGCTGTTGGGCCACCTGGATCCCGACGCGCAGCTCGATTGGACGATCGGCTGGCAGCAGTTCCTCGGCCCGGTGGGATCGCCGCTTGTCTTCGAGCAGGTCCCGTTCGAGCACCCGCTCTGGATCCTCTACAGCTCCGGCACGACCGGGTTGCCCAAGGCGATCGTCCACAGCCAGGGTGGGATGCTGATCGAGCAGCTCAAGAAGCAGCACCTGCACCTCGACGCCCAGGCCGACGACCGCGTGTTCTGGTTCACCACGACGGGCTGGATGATGTGGAACTTCCTCGTCGGCGTGCTGCTCACGCCCGCCTCCGTCGTCCTCTACGACGGCAACCCCGCCCATCCCGACATGGATGTGCTCTGGCAGCTGGCCGCGGATGCCGGCATCACCTGCTTCGGCACCAGCGCCGCCTATCTGGTCCAGTGCATGAAGGCCGGCGTGGAGCCCGCGGCCGGCAGGGATCTGTCGGCGCTGCGAAGCGTGGGCTCGACCGGCTCGTCGCTGTCAGACGAGGCGTTCGAGTGGGTCTACGGTCACCTCGGCGCCGGCACCTGGCTGTTCTCGACCAGCGGCGGGACCGACCTCTGCACGGCCTTCATCGGCGGTGTTCCGACGCTGCCCGTCTATCGCGGTGAGTTGCAGGCCCGCTCGCTGGGGGCCAACGTCCAGGCCTATGACCCACAGGGGCGGCCGTTGATCGGCGCTGTGGGGGAGCTCGTCATCACCGAGCCGATGCCCTCGATGCCGCTCCAGCTCTGGAACGACCCCGACGGTGCGCGCTACCGCGAGAGCTACTTCGAGACCTTCCGCGGCGTCTGGCGCCACGGCGACTGGATCGAGATCACCGACCGCGGCACGGCGGTGATCTATGGACGCTCGGACGCGACGATCAATCGCGGCGGAGTTCGCATGGGCACCAGCGAGATCTACCGCGCCGTCCTCGCGCTGCCGGAGATCCAGGATGCGCTGGTCGTCGACGTCGATGGCTGGATGCCGTTGTTCGTCGTCCTAGCGGAGGGGGCGACCCTCGACGCCGATCTGGAGCAGCGCATCGCCCGGCGCATCCGCGATCAGTGCTCACCGCGGCACGTCCCCAACGCCGTGCATCAGGTTCCGGCGGTCCCGCGGACGATCTCGGGCAAGCTGCTCGAGGTGCCCGTCAAGCGCCTCCTCCAGGGCGCGGCGCCCGATCAGGTGGCAAGCCGCGACAGTCTCGCCAACCCCGCCGCGCTCGACTGGTTCACTAGCTTCGCGACCCAGCGG
The DNA here is from genome assembly GCA_963795555.1 of uncultured Solirubrobacterales bacterium. GTDB lineage: Bacteria > Actinomycetota > Thermoleophilia > Solirubrobacterales > Solirubrobacteraceae > CAWCHZ01. The sequence continues at coordinate 1,096,540 of CAWCHZ010000002.1, read as the reverse complement.
GCGGCAAGCTAGCCCGGCGTACGAATCGGCGTGAGCCGAGGCCGGCGTACGAATCGGCGTGAGCCGGGGCCGGCGTACGAATCGGGCCAGCGCCCTGGGGTCTGCACCCCATCTGCCGCTGCAAGCTCGCTTTCGGCCTTGCCTTGCACGGGTACGTTTGTATTATCCTGAAATCCTGAGTAATAGGAGGAGGCCGCTCTGGAACCTTATGCCGACATCTCCGATCCCCGCATTCTTCAACTGCTGGCGCATCCTCTGCGCGTTCGTATCATGAGCGTGCTCGACCGGCGCGTCGCAAGCCCCAGCGAGCTCGCCGAGCTGCTCGAAGCCCCGCTGGGGACCGTCAGCTACCACGTCCGCAAGCTTCACCGGCTGGGCCTGATCGAGCTGGTCAGGGAGACCCGCAGCCGCGGCGCTGTCGGTCACCACTATGCGGCTCACCGCCATGGTCCGCTGGGCGATGAGGCCTGGCGGCTGGTGAAGCTCGACCGCCAGGGTTGGAGCCAGGTCGGCGCTGTGCTGCGTACGGTTCGGCGTCAGATCGACGAGATCGAGCGACAATGCGCTCAGCGGACGGCCGGCGGCGACCTCAGCGAGATCCAGTCGGCGAATGTGGTCATGATGCTGTTCGGGGCCGAGGAGGGCGGATCCGTGACAGCCGAATAGGAGGGCCCGCTAGGGCTCCGGCAGCATCCCCTCGCGCTGCTCGGGGGGCAGGCTCCCGGCCGGCTGGAAGAGCATCATCACGACGTTGGCATGACGCTCGGCTTCGTGGGCGTTGGGTCCCAGACGGCGAGCGGCGTCCGCCCCGATCTTGCTGACGCGCTCGAAGACGCTGGCGAGCTCTTGTGCCAGCTCCGCCCAGCCGACGCTGTCGACCGTGATCGGCATCTCGCTGAGGCGGCTCTCCGAGTGCTCGAAGCCGCCCGCCTCGACACCGTCGGTGACATGCACTGCCAGGTGGTCCAGCTGCGCGGCCAGCGCGGCCCGCTTGACCATCGTCGGCAGCTTGCCCCACGTCTCGTCGCTGATCGTGGCGCTGGCGACAGCTGTGTAATAGCGCTCGATCGCTCCGCGGCGGCGCCGTTCGTCGGCGAGCTGGATCAGGCCCAGGCTATAGAGCTTGCGCACGTGATAGCTCACGCTGCGCGGCGGTGCATCCAGCTCGTCGGCAAGCTCGCTGGTGCTGAGCACGCGACCTTCGAGCAGTCCCAGGATTCGCACCCGCATCGGATGGGCGAGCAGCTTGATGACCTCGGGATCGCGGATGTCGGGCGCGTCGTGCGTCAAAGCTCGCTGATCATATGCCGATCGTCTCCGTGATGAGTCGCGGGCCGGCGCGGAGCCGAGCGCGGGCAGGCGCGGGGGCCGAGCGCGGGAAGGCACTCAACGCGCCGGTGAGGCGCACTATCATCGCCCGGGGCGTGAGCGCTCCACGGATCACCGACGAGGCCGCCCCGCGCATGGTTGCCGCGGTCGTCCACGACGGCCGCCGCGATGAGGTCGCCGTCGAGGAGCCGCTCGAGATTCGCGTCGACGGACGTGCGCTGTCGGTCACGATGCGCACGCCGGGCCACGACGAGGAGCTGGCGCTGGGCTTCCTCTACGGGGAGGGGCTGATCGACGGGCCGCGGCCGGTTGGCCCGAGCGCGGACCTCGCCGCCAACATCGTCGAGGTCGGCGGCCCGCTGACCGGCGATCCCGGCGAGCGGCACTTCTACACGACCTCCTCGTGCGGCGTTTGCGGCAAGGGCGCGCTCGAGCAGGTGGCCGTCCACGCCGCTCCCGCGCAGGCCGGTCCGCGGGTGGCACGCGCACTGCTGGCCGGGCTGCCCGATCTGCTGCGTCAGCCGACATTTGCGCGCACCGGCGGACTGCACGCCACCGGGCTGTTCGACGCCGCCGGCGAGCTGCTGATCGTGCGCGAGGACGTCGGGCGTCACAACGCGATGGACAAGGTCATCGGTCGAGCGCTGCTGGAGGGACTCGTCCCGCTGCGCGAGCGGATCCTCTGCGTCAGCGGCCGGCTGTCGTTCGAGCTCGTGCAGAAGGCGGCCGTTGCCGGCGCTCCGCTGATCGTCGCCGTCGGCGCGCCGAGCTCGCTGGCGATCGAGCTGGCCACCGATCGCGGCATGACGCTGGCGGGCTTCGCGCGCGCTGGCCAGATCAACGTCTACACGGGCGAGCAGCGGGTGGTGTAGGAATCGCCGGCGACGGACAGCGGGTGGTCCTGATGGACTGCGACACGGGAATCGACGATGCCGTCGCGCTGCTCTATCTGCTCGGCGATCCGCGCCTGGCGCTGGTTGGGGTCAGCACCGTGTTCGGCAACGTCTCCGCAGTGCGCGCCGCCGCCAACACCGCCGCGCTGCTCGAGCGCGCGGGCAGGTCGCGGATCCCGATCGCCGTTGGCGCGCAGGCACCGCTCTCGGGGCTCTTCGACGGTGGGGCCGCGGTCGTTCACGGCCGGGATGGCATGGGCGACACGGGGCTGTGGGCGGTGAGCGACTCGCCCGACAGCGAGCCGGCGAGTGGCGCCGCCGACAGCGAGCCGGCCGCGCAGATGATCGTGCGACTGGCCCGCGAGCATGCCGGGCGCCTGGAGCTCATCGCGACCGCTCCCCTGACCAACCTCGCGCTGGCGCTGCGGCTCGAGCCGCGGATCGCGACCTGGGTGCGGGCCCTGACGATCATGGGCGGCGCCGCCAGCGTCCCCGGAAACGCCACCCCGGTCGCCGAGTCGAACATTCATCGCGATCCCGAGGCGGCCGCCGCCGTGCTGGCCGCGCCGTGGCCGATCACGCTGGTGCCGTTGGACGTCACGATGGACAACGTGGTCGAGGAGGACCAGCGCCGCAAGCTGTTGGAGTCGCCCGACTCCCTCGCCGCGCTGATCGGCCAGGCGCTCGCGTACTACTTCGGCTTCTACCGCGGAGTCTTCGGTCGTCCCTGCGCTCCCTGCCACGACGCCCTGGCGGCGGCGATCGCCCTTGGCGACGTCGAGCTCGCCCTGGCCCCAACGGTGCACGTCGAGGTCGATCATGGCTATGGGCCCAGCCGCGGTCAGACGATCTGCGACCTGCGCGGCCGCTTTCGGGGCTTCCCCACCCAGGCGGGGGCGAGCTGTCGCGTCGTGCTGTCGCTGGCCGAGCCGTTCGTGCCGCGCCTGCTCGAACGTCTGCTGACTCTGTGAGCGCGGCGGGCTGTGTGAGCGCGGCGGACGTCGTCGTCCTCGGCAGCGCGAACGTCGACCTGACGCTCTCCGTGGCGACCCTGCCCCAGCCGGGTGAGACCGTGCTGGCTTCAGGCGCGGCGCGAGCGTGCGGCGGCAAGGGCGCCAATCAGGCGATCGCCGCTGCGCGCGCGGGCGCGCGCACCTGCCTGCTGGGGGCCGTAGGGGCGGACGCCGAGGGCGAGCTGCTGCGTGCGAACCTGAGCGCGGCGGGCGTTGCGGTCGACGCGCTGCGCAGCGTCGAGGCCACGACCGGCATGGCCGCCGTGGTCGTCGACGAGCGCGGTGAGAACAGCGTCATCGTGGTGGCGGGTGCCAACGGCGAGCTGGTCGATCTGGTCCCTGCTGAGCTGGCACGCGCGCGCCGCGCGCGAGTGCTGCTCGGCCAGCTCGAGACGCCGGCGAGCGCCTTCATCCAGGCCGCTCGGGCGGCGCGCGAGCACGGAGCCCGAGTGCTGCTCAACGCCACGCCCTGCGACCGCGCCTGCGATGCGGAGCTCTGGCCGCTCGTCGATGTGCTGATCGTCAACGAGCACGAGGCGGCTGAGTTGGGCGGGCACCCCGGCTGCGCCGCCGAGCGGGGGGACCCACCCGCCATCGACGCCGAGCGGGGTCGGCCGCCCGCCGTCGCGCAGGCGTTCGAGCGGCTGCTCGAGCGTGTGCCGTGCGTTGTCGTCACCCTTGGCGCGGCGGGCGCGATGGTTGCTGATCGCCAGGGTCTGCGCGCAAGTGTGGCCGCACCACCCGCTCGCGTGGTCGACACCACCGGCGCGGGTGACACGTTCTGCGGTGTGCTGGCGGCACGCCTCGCGCTGGACGTCGACATCGTGGAGGCCATCGCGGACGCCAACGCGGCCGGCTCGCTCGCCGTCGAGCGACCCGGCGCTGCCCCATCGATCCCCTCCGCCGCAGACATCGCCGCCCGCCGGCGCGGCGAGCGCTAGGGCCGCGCGTGCGTCTCTTCACAGGGCGACGCCCTACAGCTTGTAGCCGATGCGTCGCAGCAGCTCGTTGCGAGCGGCGACGTCCTGCTCGTCCTCGACGCCCAGCGGCGAGCCGCCGTCGACCACGCCGACGATCCCCCGGCCCTGCTCGGTCTGCGCGACCAGCACCTGCACGGGGTTCGCCGTGGCGCAGTAGATCCGGCAGACCTCCGGCACCTGCTTGACCTGGTTGAGGACGTTGATCGGAAAGCCCTCGCGCAGGAAGACGATGAATGCGTGCCCGGCACCAATCGCCTGAGCGTTGCGCACCGCCAGCTCGACCAGCTCGGGGTCGTTGCCAGACCGGCGCACGAGCCGCGGGCCGGACGCCTCGCAGAAGGCGATCCCGAAGCGCAGCGCCGGCGCGGAGCAGGCGAGCATCTCGTGCAGGTCGGCGACCGTCTTGATGAAGTGCGCCTGGCCGAGGATCAGGTTGAGGTCCTCGGGCTTGTCGATCGCGACGGTGGTCAGCTCCATGGTGCGCTCCGCGTCGCGGCGATTCTAGGCGGCGCGCCGCAGAGCCGGTCTGGTGGCGCTCAGACGAACGCGCCGATCCCGGTCAGCGCCTGGCCGAGCACCAGCGTGTGCGTCTCGTGCGTGCCCTCGTAGGTGTACACCGACTCGAGGTTGTTGGCGTGGCGCATCACCGGATACTCGAGCGTGATGCCGTTGGCGCCGAGCACCGTGCGCGCGCTGCGAGCCACATCGAGCGCGGCCGAGACGTTGTGGTACTTGCCGAACGAGACGTGCTCGGGCGCGAGCTCGCCGCGGTCCTTGAGCTGGCCGAGGCGCGTCGCCAGCAGGATGCTCTGGTGGGTCTTGACGGCCATCTCGACGAGCTTGGCCTGGGTCAGCTGGAAGCTGGCGATGGGCTTGCCGAACTGCTGACGGCTCTTGGCGTAGTCGAGCGCCGCCTCATAGCAGGCACGCGCGGCGCCGGCCGCGCCCCAGACGATGCCGTAGCGGGCCTCGTTGAGGCAGGAGAGCGGGCCGCGCAGGCTGCGGGCCTCGGGCAGGCGGTTCTCCTCCGGAACCCGCACGCCATCGAGCACCAGCTCGCTGGTCACGCTGGCGCGCAGCGAGAGCTTGTTGTGCATCGCCGGGGCGCTGAAGCCCGGCATCCCGCGCTCGACGAGGAAGCCGTTGATCTCGCCGTCCTCGGTGCGTGCCCAGACGACGGCCACGTCGGCGAGCGAGCCGTTGGTGATCCACATCTTGGCTCCGTTGAGGATCCACTCGTCACCATCGCGGCGAGCGCGCGTGCGCATCGCGGCCGGGTTGGAGCCGACGTCGGGCTCGGTCAGGCCGAAGCAGCCGATCTTCTCGCCAGCCGCCATCCCCGGCAGCCAGCGCTCGCGCTGCTCCTCGCTGCCCCAGCGGTGGATCGCGAACATCGCCAGCGAGCCCTGCACCGAGCAGAAGGAGCGCAGTCCCGAGTCGCCCGCCTCCAGCTCCAAGCAGGCAAGGCCATAGGCGGTCGCCGAGGCGCCGGCGCAGCCATAGCCCTTCAGGTGCATGCCGAGCAGGCCGAGATCGCCGAGATCCTTGGGGATGCGCTCGTCGACCGTGCCGGCCTCGTAATGCTCGGCGATCCCGGGCAGGAAGCGCTCGCGCACGTAGCGGCGCACCGTGTCGCGGATCAGGATCTCCTCGTCGGTCAGCTCGGCGCCGAGGGCGAGCGGATCGCGCGGATCGAGGACGGGCTTGGCGGTGGCGACGCTGGACACGGGCGCTGGCTCCTTGGGGATCGCGTTATGAGGTTGAATCAGGACGGCGCGGGCGATGAATTGTATACGATATTAAGGATCATGGAGCCGACCGGAGCCAGGCGCTTCCCTCCTGGAGCCAGGCCGTGAGCGCCTTCGTGCGGCCGATCTCGACGCAGGAGGCCGTGCTGGCCGAGCTGCGCCGGCGGATCGGCACCGGCGAGCTGCGCCCCGGGCAGAAGATCCTCCCCGAGCAGATCGGCGAGGAGCTGGGCGTATCGCGCGTGCCGGTGCGCGAGGCGCTGAAGATCCTCGAGGGCGAGGGCCAGGTCACCTACGAGCCGCGGCGCGGATCATTCGTCGCCGAGCTGTCGCTCGAGGACCTGCGCGAGCTCTACCGCCTGCGTGAGCTGCTCGAGGCGGAGGCGATCCGCAGCGCCGTCGAGCGCCTCGACGAGGAGATGCTGGCGCGCATCGCCGAAGCGCTCGACGAGGTCGACGCCGCGCGCGAGGCAGAGGACATGGCCGCCTACGCCGAGGCCAACCGCCGCTTCCATTTGGATCTCTACAAAGCGGCCGAGCGGCCGCTGCTGCTGCGCATGATCCGCCAGCTCTGGGACGCCAGCGACGCCTACCGCGCGCTGTTCGCCAACACCGAGGAGCAACGTGCGGCCGCCGCCGATGACCACCGCGCGATCCTCGCGGCGCTGCGTCGCCGCGACGCCGAGGCGACCATCGCCGCGCAGGACCGCCACCGCGAGCGTGCGCTCGAGGTGCTGGCGCGGATCCTCGGTGAGCGCGCGACCGCTGTGACCTGAGCTCAGGCTGCGTCGTCCGGGAGCTGCGGATCGGCGCTCGCGCAGTCGGCGTCACCGTCCGCCGGGCGCAGGCGCCGCACCTCGCCGTGCAACGCGCGCCAGCCGGCCAGGAACCCGGAACGCGCCTCGGGCGTCAGCTGGGCGAGCGTGCGACGCAGCGGCTCGAGGCGCTGATCCAGCCAGGCGTCCATCAGCTCGCGGTGCTCCGGGGTCAGGCGGACGATCGTGCGGCGGCGGTCGCGCTCGTCCTCGGTCCGCTCCACCAGTCCGCTGCGGCTTAGCTCGCTGACCATCAGGCTGGCGGTCGTCAGGCTCAGGCCGAGTCGCTTGGCCAGCTCGCCCACGCTGAGCGCGCCGTCGAGCGCGAGCGTCATCAGCACGGGGGCATGCCGGCCGCCGAGCGAGCCGGCGCGGAAGGCGGCGGCAATCACCGGCGGCGGACCGGCCGCGCCGCGCTTGAGGCCGCCGATCACGGGGCCGATCAGGCGGACGAGCTCACGCAGGTCGGCCTCGATCGCAGGCGGGCGAGCGATGACTGCTGACTCGTCGCCGCCGTCTGCCGTGTCCGTGGTGCTCATCTGGGCTGGATCCTTGACAGACCCGTCGCCGCGATCATACAGTGTTGGAACCAAAGTATTTTGTCTTCAAATCTCTTCAACAAGGGTAGAGCGCGGCATGACACGACGCAACCTCTCACCAGATCCAGCTGCGGCAGCCGCCGCTCCCGAGCCGACGGCTGAACGCCTGAGCCCGGAGGCTGAACGCTCGGGCCTGGTCGCCAGGGTTGCGGCGCTGGCGGTCGACCACCGCCGGCTGGTGGCGCTCGCTTGGATCGTGATCCTGATCGGCGTGCTCGCGCTCTCCGGCGCGGTTGGCGGCGCCAGCTACTCCACCAACTTCTCGCTGCCCGGCACCGAGTCCCAGCGCGTCATCGACCTGCTCAAGCGCGACTTCCCGGCGCAGTCGGGCGACAGCGATCAGATCGTCTTGCGGGCCAGCAGCGGCAGCGTCGGCGACCCGGCGGTGCGCGCCCGCGTGGTGCCGATGCTCGCTTCGGTCGCGCGGCTGCCCCACGTGAGCGAGGTCGTCAGCCCCTATGGTGCGAGCGGGACGCGGGCGATCTCCAGCGACGGGCGGATCGCGTTCGCGACCGTACGCTTCGACGAGCGCGCCAACCTGGTTCCACGCGCGGCGATCCAACGGGTCATCGGCGTCGCGCAAGCCGCTCGCGCGCCGGGCCTGCAGGTCGAGCTCGGCGGCCAGGCGATCGAGCAGGCCCAGCGCGTCTCGCTCGGCGCCGCGACCGGGATCGGCGTCGCCGCCGCGATCATCGTGTTGCTGCTGACATTCGGCTCGTTCCTGGCGATGGGCTTGCCGCTCGTCACGGCGCTGCTGGGGCTCGGCACCGGCGTCGGCCTGATCGCGATCGGCAGCCATGTCATCGCGATGCCGAACTTCTCCACCGAGCTGGCGGTGATGATCGGGCTGGGCGTGGGGATCGACTATTCGCTATTCATCGTCACGCGCTTTCGCGAGAGCCTGAACAGCGGGCAGGACGTGCGCACGGCGATCATCGCCGCGATGGACACCGCCGGGCGCGCGGTCCTGTTCGCCGGCTGCACCGTGATCATCGCGCTGCTGGGCATGTTCGCGCTCGGCGTCAGCTTCCTCTACGGCCTGGCGATCGCCGCCTCGCTCGGCGTGTTGATGACGATGTTCGCGGCGCTGACGATCCTGCCCGCCCTGCTCGGCCGCTTCGGCGCTCGCGTGGGGCGGCATCGACGACGCGCGCGCCGGCGGGCGGTCGCGCGTGCAAACGCCGTCGAGGCGGGCGGCGGCGCCGTCGCCACGGCGACACAACCGCTCGGTCGCGGCTGGGCACGTTGGGCGGCCCTGGTGCAGCGGCGCCCCTGGCCGGCGGCGCTGGCGGGCGTGGCGATCATGCTCGTGCTGGCCGCACCGGCGCTGTCGCTGCGGCTGGGATCCAGCGACGCCGGCAACGATCCGGCCACGCTGACCACGCGTCGGGCCTACGACCTGCTCGCGCGCGGCTTCGGTCCGGGCTTCAACGGGCCGCTGCAGGTCGTCGCGTCGCTGCCGTCGGCGGCGAGCGCGGCCGCGCTGACGCAGCTGCCGGCGGCGCTGCGCGCGGTCCCCGATGTGGCGTCGGTCTCGACGGCCCGGCTGAGCCCCGGCGGGCGGACGGCGGTGCTGAGCGTCTATCCGCGCTCCGCCCCACAGGCAGCCGCGACGGCCACCCTCGTCAGCCAACTGCGCTCGAGCGTGCTGCCACCGATCGCGCGGGCGAGCGGGGCTACCCTGCTCGTCGGTGGCGTCACCGCCGCGCAGGCGGACTTCAGCCGCGTGCTGTCGGCCAAGCTGCCGTTGTTCATCGGCATCGTGGTGGTGCTGTCGGCGTTGCTGCTGCTGGTCGTCTTCCGCTCGCTGGTGATCCCGCTGCAGGCGGCGGTGATGAACCTGTTGAGCATCGCCGCGTCGCTGGGGGTGGTTGTGGCGATCTTCCAGCACGGCTGGCTGGGCGGGGTCTTCAACGTCAAGAGCGGGCCGATCGACGCCTTCATCCCGGTGCTGCTGTTCGCGATCGTCTTCGGTCTGTCGATGGACTATGAGGTCTTTCTGGTGTCGCGCATCCACGAGGAGTGGGAGCGCCGCCGGGATGCCTCGCGCGCCGTCGCCGACGGCATGGCCTCGACCGGTCGCGTGATCACGGCGGCCGCAACGATCATGATCTGCGTCTTCCTGTCGTTCGTGCTGGGCGACGAACGTGTGCTCAAGCTGTTCGGGTTGAGCCTCGCCAGCGCGGTCTTCCTGGACGCCTTCGTGGTGCGCAGCCTGCTGCTGCCCGCGGTGCTCGAGCTGCTCGGCCGGCGCGCCTGGGTGATGCCGCACTGGCTCGGCCGGCGGCTGCCTCGGCTGGCGGTCGAGAGCCGGCCGGTCGACAGTCGGCCGCTGGTTGGGCGGGTCGCGGTCTCCGAGGACGCCGGCTGACAAGACGGCCCCGCGCCGCCGCGCCGAGCCGCGGACGCCACCGGCGCGGGTGGTCGCGGGCGCCACCGACCGTCGCTATCTTCACTGCTGGCGCAGGTGCCCCCAACATGAGCCAACCAGTCGACCGCAGCACCCCAACGGACCTGCCACGCCCGGGACGCCCCGAGCACCCGCTGCGCGTGGCGATCGTCGGCTCCGGTCCCACCGGCTTCTATGCGGCGGGGCAGCTGCTGCAGGCTTCAGGGCTCGACGTGCGAGTCGACATGTTCGAGCGGCTGCCCACCCCCTGGGGGCTGGTTCGCGCGGGCGTCGCGCCCGATCACCCCAACATCAAGGCAGTCACGCGCGTCTACGAGAAGATCGCCCGCCTGCCGGGCTTCTCCTTCCATGGCAACGTCGAGGTTGGCGGCAGCGACGGCCACGGGGGTGCGCGCATCGAGCCCGCCGAGCTTGCGTCTCATTACCATGCGGTGATCTATGCGGTCGGCTCGCCGACCGACCGCCGGCTGGGGATCCCCGGCGAGGACCTGCTCGGCAGCCACGCGGCGACGGAGTTCGTCGCCTGGTACAACGGCCACCCCGGGTACTGCGATCACAGCTTCGACCTGTCGGTGCGCCGCGCGGTGGTGATCGGCAACGGCAATGTAGCCCTGGATGTCGCGCGGATGCTGGCGCTGACCAAGGAGGAGCTGGCGGCGACCGACATCGCCGACCACGCGCTCGAAGCGCTCGCCGAGAGCGCGATCGAGGAGATCGTGCTGCTCGGACGACGCGGGCCCGCACAGGCCGCCTACACCAACCCCGAGCTGCGCGAGCTCGGGGAGCTCGCCGCCGCCGACGTGATCGTCGACCCGGCCGAGGTGGCGCTCGACGAGCACAGCCGCGCCTTCGTCGAGAGCGATGCCGCCGACGTGACGACCCGGCGCAACGTCGAGATCGTGACCGACTACGCGCGGCGAGCGCCGAGCGGCAAGCCCAGGCGGGTCGTGCTGCGCTTCCTCGCCTCGCCGGTCGCGATCCTCGGCAGCGAGCGCGTCGAGGGGGTGCGGATCGTTCGCAACGAGCTCGTGCCCGACGACGCTGGCCGGTTCATGGCGCGCCCCACCGAGCGCAGCGAGACGATCGAGTGCGGCCTGGTGCTGCGCTCGATCGGCTATCGCGGCACGCCGCTGCCGGGCGTCCCGTTCAACGAGCGCAGCGGCACGATCCACAATGAGCGCGGCCGCGTGATCGACGCGGACAGCGGCCGGCCGGTGCCCGGCGTCTACACCGCCGGCTGGATCAAGCGCGGGCCGTCCGGGGTCATCGGCACCAACAAGAAGTGCGCCCAGGAGACGGTCACGCTGCTGCTCGAGGATCTCCAGGCGGGACTGCTGCCGGCGCCCAGCGCTGACGCCGACGCGCTGATCGAGCGCCTGCGCGCGAGCGCCAGCGGCGTCGTGGACTACGCGGGCTGGGAGGCGATCGACTCCCATGAGCGCGGCCTCGGTGAGCTCCAGGGCCGCCCGCGCGTCAAGCTCGTGCGCACCGACGAGCTGCTCGACGTCGCCAGCTCGTCGCGCGCGGCTGGGCGCAGCTGAGACCAGGGACCCGACGTCCGCGGGCTTGTTGCCGGCCCCTGTACTGGCCGCGCGGAGGCGTGAGCCCAGCCGCAGGAGCAACTGAGCACAAGATGTCACATCTCTGCACCAAATTTGTGCAGGGGCACGGGCGCCGGCAACGGCTCGCGATTCTTCACCCCCAACGGCGCGAGCACGGTCTTGATCGAACGCTGCGTGCGGTTTGCACGCTCCGCGACACGGCACCGCGTACGGGACGTTCGGCTCGTGTACCTGGGCGATGATTTGCACGGGCGCCCCTTGGAGGTGATGGCGGTCCAACTTGCCGACGGGGATTTGCTTGTGATTCATGCGATGCCGCTACGCAACAAGTACAAGCCACAATATGAAGAGGCCAAGGCATGGCGGATCTGAGGACGCTTACGGGCCAAGCTCTCTCCAAAGATCACTGCGAAGCGCTCGCGGATGAGGCAGAGCGCGGCTATGACCTGACGAAGGCCAAGCCGGTGCGGGTCGGCAGGCGGGCGCTCGGCCAGGGGGGCGCCTCGCCGCGTGTTCAGATCCGCGTTGATCCGGATCTCGCTGCTGCCCTGCGCAAGCGCGCGCGCCAGGAGAAGCGCAGCCTCAGCGATATAGCCCGCGCGGCGCTGCGCGAGTACGTCGAGCGCTAGCTGCTCGACGTCGTCAGCTCGGCGTGCGGAGCTGGGCTCCAGAAACTTGATACTCCGCCACGGCCATGCGAACATATGTTCGCATGATCGTCTGCGTCCTCTTTCCCCGGTTCAAGCTCACCGTGGCGGCGGGGGGTCGCGAGGCTCTGCTGGAGGGACCGCTCGCGGTCGCCCCCGAGCCGGGCGGCGAGCCGCTCGTGGGGGAGGTCTCGGCGGCCGCCGAGGGGTTCGGGATCCATTGCGGGATGCGGGTCGGCGAGGCGCTCGCGCGCTGCCCCCAGCTGAGGCTGGTGACGGCCGATCCGATCGGCGTCGAGGAGGTCTGGGAGGAGCTGCTCGAGCGCCTGGAGGCGATCGGCTCGCGCGTGGCGCCCGAGCGTCCGGGGTCGGTCTGTTTCGAGGCCGATGGCCTGCTGGGCCTCCACGGCGGCCAGCTCGAGCGGCTGATCGCCGTCGTCAGGCGGACGCTGCGCCGGCCCGCGCGCATCGGCGCGGGTCCGACGCGCTTCTGCGCCCTGGCGGCCGCCAGCGCGGCGCGCGCCGGCCGTCCGCTGCTGATCGAGGGCGGCGAGCAGGCCGCACGGGCGTTCCTGGCCGACCAGCCGGTCGAGCTGCTGCGGCTGCGGGCGGGCACGATCACGCTGCCCGATGCGCTCGAGCGGCTGGGCATCCGTACGCTGGGCGAGCTGGCCGCGCTGCGCCGCGACGCCGTCGCCGATCGCCTCGGCCCGGCCGGGCTGCTCGGCCACGCGCTGGCGCACGGGCGCGACGGCAGGCTGGTGGCGCGCCAGCCGGTCGAGCGCCTGGAGGAGAGCCTCGAGCTGCCGGAGTCCGCGCTTGGTGAGCAGCTCGAGCGGGCGCTCGAGCTGCTGATCGATCGCCTGCTCGCCCGCCGCGAGCGGCGTGGCCGGACGCTGCGGGTGGTCGTGCTCGCCGCCGCGCTCGTGCAGGGCGGCACCTGGCGCCAGCGCGTCAGCCTGCGCCAGGCCAGCGATGATTCGCAGCGCATCCGCCTTGCGGTCCTGCCACGGCTGGCGCTGCTGCCCGCTCCAGCCGAGCGCCTGCGGCTGACGGCCGAGCGCTTCGGGCCGCCCGGCGGCGACCAGCGCTCGCTGCTCGAGGAGCCGATCGCGGCGCGGGCGCGCCGGCTGCGCGAGGCGATCCGCCACACCCGCGCCGCCGCCGGGCCGGATGCGGCGCTGCGCGTGCTCATGGTGGACCCCAACTCGCGCGTCCCCGAGCGCCGAGCCGTGCTGGCTCCCTTCGAGGCCTGAGGCGATGGCAGACCGGGGGCAGCCTCAGCGTGGGGTCGCGGCTGGTCGCAGGGCCAGCACGGCGGGCGCAAGCGCTCCCCGCCGGCTTGCCGCCCCGCGCCGGGTCATGGTCCACGCCGCCGGCGACGGCCAGCCGCTCACGGTCGACGGGCGCGCCGTCGAGGCCGTGCGCGAGACCTGGCTGATCGAGGATCGCTGGTGGACCGAGCGGCCGCTGCGCCGCCGCTACTGGGAGGTGGTGACCGCCGATGGCCGCAACTGCGTGGTCTTCCACGAGCTGCTGGGCGGTGGCTGGTTTCGCCAGCGCTGAGGGCCATGTCCTACGTCGAGCTGCACTGTCACTCCGCCTACTCGTTCCTGGACGGGAGCTCGCTGCCCGACGAGCTGGTCGGCACAGCGCTCGCGCTGGGCTATCGGGCGCTCGCGCTGACCGACCACAACTCCGTCTCGGGCTCGATGGAGTTCGCCCAGGCGGCCAAGGCGCTCGACCTCAAGGCCATCCACGGCGCCGAGCTGGACCTCGACGACGGCCGCCATGTGACGCTGCTGGTCGAGAGCCAGCGGGGCTGGCGCAACCTCTGCCGCCTGATCACCCGCGCGCATGCGCACACGCGCGAGCCCGACCCGCGCACGCCGGTGCCGCCGAGCGTCCCGCTGCGGGAGGTCCTCGAGCACGCCGAGGGGCTGGTCTGCCTGAGCGGCTGCGCGACCCACGGGGTCGCCGACGAGCCGACGCTGCGCAGGCTGCGCGACGCGTTCGGGCCCGATCGCCTGCGGATCGAGCTGCAGCGACCGTTCCAGCGCGACGACCGCGCCCGCAACCGCCGCCTGGTCGAGCTGGCACGGCGGTTGGGTCTCGAATGCGTGGCGACCGGCGACGTCCATGCGCACGCCCGCGCCCGCGCGCCGCTGCAGGACGTCTTCGTCGCGATTCGCCTGCACGCCACGCTGGAGAGCTCAGAGCCCCAGCGCCGCGGCAACCACAGCCACGTGCTCGCCGCCCCGCAGGCGATGGCGGCGCGCTTCGCCGACCATCCCGAGGCGATCCGCGAGACCGCCCGCCTGGCCGAGCGGCTGTGCTTCGACCTCGACCGGGACCTCGGCTACAGCTATCCGGGGGCTGAGGACCCGACCGCCAACCGCCGCCTGACCGAGCTCTGCGAGGCCCGTCTGGAGCAGCGCTATGCGCACGGGCCGCATCGCATGGAGGCGCGCGTGCGGCTGGACGAGGAGCTGCTGATCATCCGCTCGCTCGGGCTGGCCGGCTTCTTCCTGCTGCATTGGGAGATGCTCGAGCTCGCTCGCGAGGTGGCGGTCGAGGTGCGCGGGCCCGACAGCGCTCGCGCGCTGCTGCCGCCCGGCCGGGGCCGAGGCTCATCGGTCTCCTCGATCGTCTGCTACCTGACCGGCCTCTCGCACATCGACCCGATCACCAACAAGCTGTTCCTCGGACGCTTCCTCAGCGAGGACCTCAAGGGGCTGCCCGACATCGACCTCGACTTCCCGCGTGACATCCGCGAGCAGCTCCTGCGCCGCGTTCACGAGCGCTATGGCCGTGAGCGCTGCGCCCTGGTCGCCGCCTTCCCTACCTATCGGGCGCGCGGCGCGATCCGCGAGATCGGCAAGGCGCTGGGGCTGCCGATCGCTGAGGTCGAGCGGCTCGCGCGCGGCGCGGAGGCCTTCGCGGCGCGGGCGGTGCAGCAGGACGTGGAGGCGGTGTTGGGGGCAACCCAGCGTCGCGGCCGCTGGGCATGGCTGGCGCGGCTCGCCGACGAGGCCTACGGGCTGCCACGTCATCTCTCCCAGCATCCCGGCGGGACGATCGTCTCGACGCTGCCGCTGATCGATTGCTGTCCGGTCGTCCCGGCCGCGATGGAGGGCCGCCAGATCGTGCAGTGGGACAAGGACTCCTGCGCCGATGCTGGCTTTTTGAAGATCGACCTGCTCGGGCTGGGGATGCTCTCCGCGGTCGAGCGCTGCGTCGAGCTGATCGCGCGCACCCACGGCGAGCGCCTCGATCTATCGCGGATCCCCTACGACGACGACGCGACGTTCACGTCGATCCAGCAGGCGCAGACGACGGGGGTCTTCCAGATCGAGAGCCGCGCGCAGATGCAGTCGCTGCGGCGCACCCGACCCGCCAACCTCGACGACCTCACCGTGCAGGTGGCGATCGTCCGTCCGGGCCCGATCCTCGGCGGTGCCGTCAACCCCTACATCGCCCGGCGCCAGCTGCTGCGCGAGGACCCCGACTACGAGATCCCCTACGAGCACCCCTCGCTCGAGCCGATCCTGCGCGACACGCTGGGCACGATCATCTTCCAGGACCAGGTGATCGAGGTCGCGATCGGCTTCGCCGGCTTCTCGCCCGCCAGGGCCGAGGGCCTGCGCCGTGCGATGAGCCGCAAGCGCTCGGAGGCGGCACTGGAGGCCCATCACCGGCAGTTCGTCGCCGGGGCGATGCGCCGCGGCGTCGCCGAGGACATCGCCGAAAGGGTCTTCCAGATGATCCGCGGCTTCTCCGGCTTCGGCTTCCCCAAGGCGCATGGCGCCGCGTTCGGGCTGCTCGCCTACCAGTCGGCCTGGCTGCGCGAGCACTACAGCGTCGAGTTCCTCTGCTCGCTGCTCAACGAGCAGCCGATGGGCTTCTACGTGCCCGACGCGCTCGTCCACGAGGCGCAGCGCCGGGGCATCGAGGTGCTTGCTCCCGACGTCAATCACAGCGACGTGGAGTGCACGGTCGAGGGCGGGCTGGGTGGTGCGCTGGGGCGTGATGGTGCGCTGGGGCGTGATGGTGCGCCGGGGTGTGATGGTGTGCCGGGGGGAGTCCGCATCGGGCTCGGCTACATCAGCGACATCCGCGCCGAGGAGGTGGCTGCGCTGGTCGAGGCCCGCCGGAGCGGGGGGTCGTTCCGCTCGCTGGAGGACCTCGCCTCGCGGGCGGGAGCCGGCCGCGCAGCGCTCGAGCGGCTGGCCTGGTCGGGTGCCTGCGATCAGCTCGCCGGTGGCGATCGGCGCATGGCGCTGTGGCGGCTGGGGATCGCGGCGCCGGGGCGGCGCATGGGGGGCGGAACGCAGCTGGCGCTGCCGATCGACATCCCCACGCCGCCCGCGCTGCGCGCGGTCGGCAGCTGGGAGGCGCTGCTGGCCGACTACGGGGCCTTTGGGGTGGCGATCGAGCGCCACCCGCTCGAGCTGTTGCGCCCCCAGCTGCCGGATGTGGCGCGGGCAAGCGACCTGGATTCGCTGCGCGACGGCACGCACGTGTGCGTCGCCGGGTTGGTCGTCGCTCGCCAGCGACCCGGCACGGCCAAAGGCGTCGTCTTCCTGCTGATCGAGGACGAGACCGGCACCATCAACCTGATCGTCCCGCCCGCGGTCTACGAGCGCGATCGCCTGACCGTCCGCAGCGAGCCCTTGGTCGTCGCGGATGGGCGCCTGGAGCGACCGGCCGCCGGCGGGGGCACGATCAACGTCCTGGTCGACCGAGTGAGCACGCTGATCGCGCCCGACTCCGAGGGCCGTGCGCCCGCTCAGGTCAGCGAGCTCTCGCCGTTGGACCGGCGCGCGTCCAAGCCCACGGGTGAGGGGGTCTCCGGCGATGGAGCATCGTCAGGCGATGGGGCGGGGACGGGCGACGGGGCCGGCGCGTTTCGCGCGGTCGCTCCGGCGGTGCTGAGCTTCGCTGCCGGTCGGCGCCGCTGAGCTTCCCCTTCGGCCGACGCCGCCAGTCGACCCGGATGGCGCCGCCCACCGCGAACACCGCTAGCCGACGCGATATCGTGCCCGCCGCATGGCAACGATCGCAGTCCTGGCCTTCTTCATCGTGCTCGGCGTGGTGGTCTTCCTCCTCGCCATGCGCGTCGGCACCAGCGACCGCCCACGGCCGCTGCGGCGCATGCGCCGTGGACCAAAGCGCGCGCTCGTGCTCGGCATCGTCGTCGTCTACGCGGGCTTCGGGTTGGCGTTGCCGGCCGTCCTGCTCGCCGCCAACTCCGGTCACGACCGCAATGGTCCGGCCGGGATCAAGCTGACCGCCGCCGAGGCACGCGGGCGCGTGCTCTTCGGCCACACCTGCAACGAGTGCCACACGCTGGCCGCCGCCGACACCGTCGGTCGCACCGGACCCAATCTCGACCAGCTCCAGCCGCCCGCCTCGCTCGTGCTCTACACGATCGAGCATGGGCTCGATCGCGGCAACGGCCGCATGCCACAGGGGCTGCTCCAGGGCCGCGACGCGCAGGATGTTGCCGCCTTCGTCGGGGCGGTCGCCGGCAAGTAGCGCTCGCCGCTTCCGTCCGGCTGGCCGTCCACACTGCAGTCCGGTTGCTCAGAAACACCGGAAAGCCAGGAAATAAAGCCCTGCATCGGGCGCTGCGCTGGTAGCATGCGCGACCGCAACACCGCTGAATTCCCGTTCCACGGGAAGCGGGGGACCCAAAGATCTGGGGCGAATCGCCAGCTCGGCGTAGCGCAACTCTTTCAGCGCGAGCCCGTCAGCTAACTCCGCAGGCTGAGGAAAGAGAAATGACTAAGTCTCACGCGGCACTTGCGCGCAGCGAGCAAGCAGCGGATCCGTTCCCTCGCTGGCACGAGCGCCGAGCACAGCTCTATGACCAGGAGCGCCTGGACTTCGAGGAGGTCTACCTCCATGAGCTGGCCACTGCGCCCAGCCGGTTGCGGGGACGCACGTCGGCCGCGCCCACGTCCGCGGCGGTGCCCACGTCCGAGCAGGCAGCCGCACTCGCGCTGCAGGCCGTCCCGGCGCCGGAGGCTCGCAGCGCCATCTCCGGTCGACGCACCGTGCGCATCCAGGGTCGCCCCGGTGCCGCGCGGCTGGTCGAGGTGCGGCGCCGGCGTCCCCGCCGGCCGACGCGCGAGCGCTTCGCCAGCCGGCCCGACAAGGCGGCGCTGTGGACTGTCGGGCTGGCGGTCGCGCTGGTGCTGATCGCCGCGGCGAGCTCGCATGCCGCGCCGCCCGTCGCCCCGGGCGGCTCGCACGGCGCGCCGGCGCATGTGCTGACGCTGCCCTGAGGGCGCGCCGCCAGGCAACGGCCGCCAAGGCGACCCAACCCGCCAAGGCGACCCCGCTACACCCAGCACACCGGCCCCGCCGCTTCGACCATTCGCTTAGTGCTGCTGAACCTTGCGCTGAGCCTGCGTTTATGTCGTTGCGTATACAGGTACGTGAGAACTTGCTAAATCACGCCGTCAGCACCCCGAGCCACCTCCGCGACTCGTGGTCTAAGCGGCGTCCAGTGTGGTGATGAAGATATGAAGAAGGCCACGATGAGCCGCTTCCAGATTCACGACGACCTCACCGCGCCCGAGGCGTCGGCTCCCGTGCTCAAGGGCGCGCTGGCGAACGGCGGTCAGCTGCCCAACTTCCTTGGCGTGCTGGCCGGCTCGCCGGCGGCACTGCGCGCATACGCGCGCTTCCGCTCCGAGCTGCGCCACGGCTCGCTGACGCCGCAGACGCTCGAGCGCATCGCCTTGAGCGTCGCCCAGTACTACGGCTCGGAGCCGGGGATCGCCCTCCACGCGCGTGCGGCGCGGGCCAGCGGCCTGGGAATCGATGAGGTGGCGCTGGCGCGCGAGTTCGACTCGACCGACCCGCAGGAGGCGGCGTTGCTGCGCTATCTGCACGAGCTGCTGGAGCGTCGCGGTCGGCCGCCGATGCATCTCCACGAGGAGGCGCGCGAGGCGGGCTGGAGCGACGAGCAGGTCCTCGAGGCGATCGCCTACGTGGCGCTGGAGAGCTTCACCGCGCTCGTCAACGTCGCCGGCGAGGTGCCGGTCGACGGGTCCGCGGAGGAGTCGCGGACCGTGCGCCTGCGCGCCGCGTAGCGCCAGCCGCCCAGCGCCGATCCGGCTGCTCCTGTTGGCAGGCGCGTGGCCGACTTGGCCAGGCGGCCAAACGCGCCCGCTGTGCGATGGACTAGGGTTGGCGCCGCCGGCGGTGACCGCCGCGGATCGACGATCGCAGAAAGGGAGCATCGTGGCAGAGCAGCCTCAGACCGCCGCAGAGGTGCTCGCGGCCGTCCGCGACCGCGAGATCCGGTTCATCCGCCTCTGGTTCACCGACATCCTCGGGCAGCTCAAGGCGTTCGCGATCAACAGCGCCGAGCTCGAACGCGCGTTCGAGAACGGCATGGGCTTCGACGGCTCGTCGATCACCGGCTTCAACGCGATCGAGGAGTCGGACATGATCGCCCAGCCCGACCCGAGCACCTTCGCGGTGCTGCCATGGCGGCCGGACGCCCAGGGCGTGGGGCGGCTCTTCTGCGACATCCTCACGCCGGAGCGGACCCCCTACGAGGGCGATCCGCGCTATGTCCTGCGCCGCGCGCTCGCGCGTGCCGAGTCGATGGGCTTCGACCGCTTCAACGTCGGCCCGGAGCTCGAGTTCTTCTACTTTCGCGCTCCCGACAGCACCGAGGTGCTCGACGAGGGCGGCTATTTCGATTTGACGACGCTCGACGCCGGCTCCGATGTGCGCCGCGACACGGTGCTGGCGCTCGAGCAGCTCGGCATCCACGTCGAGTACACCCACCATGAGGTCGGGCCCTCCCAGCACGAGATCGACATGCGCTACGCGGACGCGCTCAAGATGGCCGACGACTGCATGACCTACCGCATCACGGTCAAGGAGTACGCGATGAAGTACGGCTGTCATGCGACCTTCATGCCCAAGCCGCTGTTCGGCGCCAACGGATCGGGCATGCACACGCACCAGTCGCTGTTCCGCGACGGCCGCAACGCCTTCTTCGACGCCGACGACCAATACTTCCTCTCCGACGTCGCCAAGGCGTTCATCGCCGGACAGCTCAAGCACGCGCGCGAGATCAGCTCGATCTTCGCCCAGTGGGTCAACTCCTACAAGCGCCTGGTCCCGGGCTATGAGGCGCCGGTCTACTGCGCCTGGTCGCGCCGCAACCGCTCGGCGCTGGTGCGCGTTCCGCTCTATCACCCCGGCAAGGAGCAGGCCACGCGCATGGAGCTGCGCTGCCCCGATCCCGCCTGCAACCCCTACCTGACCTTTGCGGTGCTGCTGCAGGCGGGGCTCGAGGGCATCGAGAAGGGCTACCAGCTGCCCGAGCCGATGGAGCAGAACCTCTACCACCTCTCGCCCGACGACCGCCGTCGGCTGGGCATCGAGCAGCTGCCCGAGACGCTTGGTGAGGCGATCGAGCTGACCGCCGAATCCGAGCTCGTGCTGCGCACGCTCGGTGAGCACATGTTCGACCGCTACATCGAGATCAAGCGCCAGGAGTGGGAGGACTACCGGGTGCGCGTCACCCCCTGGGAGCTCGAGCGCTACCTGCCGGTGCTCTGACCGCCGCGGGCTCCAGCCACGGCGTCGCTCTCAGCCCGAGCCAGCGGCCTTGTCATCCAGCAGCCGCGCCAGCTCGGCCGGCTCGCTGACGGGCTGGCGGCAGACGAAGCGCTCGCAGACGTAGGCCGTGGCGCGCCCGTCGATCGGCTCGCGACCCTGCAGCAGCGGCACGTCGTCGACGGGCCCAGCCGCCAGCACCAGATGCGGACGCAGCGGCCTGCGTACGACGCGCTCCAGGGCGCGCAGGCCCTCGCCGATCCGCACGAGATCGCCCTCGACCGTGAAGTCGCCGACCAGCGCCAGCTCGCGCACCGGCGCGACGGCGAAGTCGAGCGCCCGCAGCAGGTGGCCGAACGCCAGCGGGTGATGCGGCGCGATCTCATGCAGCAGCGCGAGCACTCCCTCGGCCTGCTCGCGGTAGCGCGCTTCGCCCGTGAGCGTTGAGAGCCGCAGCAAACCCAGCGCGGCGCTCGAGTTGCCCGACGGGATCGGCGAGTCCTCGAGCTCCTTGCGCCGCGCCAGCAGTGGCTCGTGATCGGCGGGCGTCGCGAAGAAGCCGCCGTTGGCCGGATCGCCGAAGCGCTCGATCAGCTCATCGGCAAGCGTGCGGGCCGCCCCCAGCCAGCGCGGCTCGAAGCTCGCCTCATAGAGCGTCAGCAGCGCCTCCAGCAGGAAAGCGTGATCCTCCAGGTAGGCACCAAGCCGCGCCTGACCGCGGTTGTAGCTGCGCAGCAGGCGCCCGTCGGCGTCACGCAGATCGCGCAGGATGAAGTCCGCGGCGGCGCGGGCGGCGTCGAGGTAGTCGGCGCGCTCCAGCACCGCGCCGGCATCGGCGAGCGCCGCGATCATCAGCGCGTTCCAGGAGCACAGGCGCTTGTCATCGAGCCCCGGGCGCGGACGCCTTGCACGGACGTCGAGCAGCGCTTGACGCTGCTCGACCAGCTGCGGGGGTGGCTCACCGCGCGCGAGCAGCACGTTGGCGCCCTCGAAGTTGCCCGCCGCGGTGGCGCCGAAGTGGGCGATCGCCGCCTCGGCGTCGGGACCGTCGCCCAGCACCTCGCGCAGCTGATCCAGCGTCCAGACGTAGAAGCGACCCTCGACGCCCTCGGAGTCCGCGTCCAGCGCGGCATAGAAGCCGCCCTCCGGGCCGCGCATCTCACGCAGAGCCCAGTCCAGCGTCTCGCAACAGACCTCGCGCAGACGCCGCTCGCCAGAGACCTGGAAGCCATGCAGGTAGGTCCGTGCGAGCAGCGCGTTGTCGTAGAGCATCTTCTCGAAGTGCGGCACGACCCAGCCGGCGTCGACCGAGTAGCGCGCGAAGCCGCCGCCGACCTGGTCGTAGATGCCGCCGCTCGCCATCGCGCGCAGGGTCGCCAGCGCCATCTCGCGCTCGCCGCGCGCGAGCAGCAGCTCGATCACCGGCGCCTGGGGGAACTTGGGGGCCGACCCGAAGCCGCCGTTGGCGGGGTCATAGCTCTGGCGCAGGGCCGCGACCGCCGCTTCGAGTGCCGCCGGATCGAGCGGCGCCGCGGAGGGCTCGAGCGTGGCGAAGCTGCGCAGCCGCTCGGCGATCCGCTCGCTGGCGCGCTGCACCTGGTCGCGCTGCTCGTGCCAGCCCTGCGCGACCGCCAGCAGCAGCTGGCGCCAGCTCGGCATGCCGTGGCGCGGCTCGGGCGGGAAATAGGTGCCGCCGTAGAACGGCGCCTGCTCCGGTGTCAGGAAGACGTTCAGCGGCCAGCCGCCGTGACCGGTCATCGCCTGGACCGCGGCCATGTAGATCGCGTCGACGTCCGGACGCTCCTCGCGGTCGACCTTGATGCAGACGAACAGCTCGTTCATCAGCGCCGCGACGTCCTCGTCCTCGAAGGACTCGCGCTCCATGACATGGCACCAGTGGCACGCCGAATAGCCGATCGACACCAGCACCGGCTTGTCCTCGGCGTTCGCGCGCGCGAACGCCTCAGGACCCCAGGGCAGCCAGTCGACGGGGTTGTCCTGGTGCTGGAGCAGGTAGGGCGATGTCTCCTGAGCGAGCCGGTTGGGCATCGGCAAACAAGCTAGCGGCCCGGCTCGATCCCGGCGTCGGCCCCGCTCACGGGGTCCAGCGCGGCGCTGGATAGGATGCCAACCGATGAGCGTACGCGAGACGATCCAGGCCAACCACGCGCCCGCCGCGATCGGTCCCTACAGCCACGCGGTCCGCTGTGGCGAGCTGCTCTTCTGCTCGGGCCAGATCCCGCTCGATCCCGCCTCGGGGGAAATCGTGGGGACCACGCCGGCCGAGCAGGCCCGGCGCTGCCTGGAGAACCTGCGCGCCGTCTGCACCGCCGCCGGAGCGTCGCTCGGCGACGCGGTTCGCATGACCATCTACATGACCGATCTGAGCGCCTTCACCGAGGTCAACGAGGTCTACGCGGAGTTCTTCTCCAGTGCCCCGCCGGCCCGCGTCGCGATCGGTGTCGCCGCGCTGCCCCGCGGCGCCCAGGTCGAGATCGACGCGATCGTCGCGCTCGGCTGACTCGCCAGTCAATCGCGCGTCGCCAAGCAGCCTCACGCCGGTATCCTCAGGGCTGCCCCGCGCACCGCCGCGCTCGACATCCAACTCGGAGCACTTAGCAAGCCATGGCAGCCAGCCCGACGCCCTTCCTCGAGAAGACCGACGAGCAGAAGGCGATCCTCGAGATGGTTCACCAGTTCGTCGACGAGCAGATCCTCCCGCAGGCCGAGCACTACGACCACGAGGACGAGTTCCCCGAGCCGATCGTCGAGCAGATGAAGGAGCTGGGGCTCTTCGGTGTGACGATCCCCGAGGAGTACGGCGGCATGGGCCTGGACCTGACGACCTACGCGATGATCGTCGAGGAGCTGTCACGCGGCTGGATCTCGATCTCCGGGATCGTCAACACGCACTTCATCGGCTCCCACCTGCTGATGAAGTTCGGCTCCGATGAGCAGAAGGAGCGCTACCTGCCGCGGATGGCGACCGGGGAGATTCGCGCCGCGTTCTCGCTGTCCGAGCCCGAGCTGGGCTCCGACGTGCAGGCGATCAAGACGACCGCGCGCAAGCTCGACGACGGCGCCTACGAGATCAACGGGCAGAAGATGTGGGTCACCAACGGCCTGCGCGCGGCGATCGTCTTCGTGCTCGTCAAGACCGACCCCAACGCCGAGCCGCGCCACCGCGGCATGACCTGCTTCATCGCCGAGAAGGAGCCCGGCGTCGCCAAGGGCAGCGGCCCCTACGCCGGCTTCGATGTCCCCCCGCAGATCAAGAAGATGGGCTACAAGGGCGTCGAGTCGACCGAGCTGATCTTCGATGGCTATCGCTGCCCGGCGGAGAGCGTCCTCGGCGGCGAGCAGGCCGGCCTCGGCCAGGGCTTCGCCCAGATGATGGATGCTCTGGAGGTCGGTCGGGTCAACGTCGCCGCGCGCGGCGTCGGGATCGCCCAGCGCGCGCTGGAGCTGGCGCTCGTCTACTCCCAGCAGCGCAAGGCGTTCGGCAGGGAGATCGCCAAGCATCAGGCGATCCAGTTCAAGCTCGCCGACATGGCCACCAAGGTCGAGGCCGCGCGGCTGCTGACGATGCGCGCCGCGGCGCTCAAGGACGCCGGCGAGCGCTCGGACCTGGAGGCCGGCATGGCCAAGCTGTTCGCCTCCGAGGCCGGCAAGGAGTGCGTCGAGGACTCCTTCCGCATCCACGGCGGCTACGGCTACTCCAAGGAGTACGAGATCGAGCGGCTCTACCGCGACGCGCCGCTGCTGCTGATCGGTGAGGGCACGTCGGAGATCCAGCGGATGGTCATCGGGCGCAAGCTGCTCGAGCGCCACAAGATCTAGCGTGTCCTCCGCCAGCGACACCAGGCAGGGCCACAGGCTCTAAGCGCGTGTCATCGGCCAGCGACACCCGCCAGCTGATCGAGACCGCGATCACGCGCTTCCAGGCCGAGGTGCCGGCGCTGGCGCCGCTCAAGCTGGTCGTCGGCCTGGAGCTGCGCGGGCGCGGCGACATCCAGCACTACCGCGTGCAGCTGCCCGGCCCCGCGATCACCAAGGACGTCGCGGGAGACGCCGCCGTGCGCCTGACCGTCTCGCGCTCTCACTTCAACGCGCTGGCCGAGAAGGGTCACGTCAAGGAGTGGCGCGAGGCGTTCGAGCACGGCGACGCCAAGGCAACAGGACCGACGGAGATCCTGCGGCTGATCACCAACGTGATCGACCGCCAGCAGGAGCGCGCGCGGCTGCGTCGCGCGCGCCAGCACTGAGCCCGCGTCGCGCGCTGGGACCCCGGCCGCGTGGTCGCGCGAGCCCGCGCCGCGCTCAGGTGCTCGCCTGCAGCAGCGATCCGCCGTCGTAGAGCTTGATCACGCGCACCGTGCCGGCGGGCACGGCGTTGAGGCACAGACCGCAGAGCACGCATTCGTCGAGGTTCTCGCGCACGATCGCCAGCGAGCCGTTGGTGCCGTCGGCGGCGAAGATGTCGACCGGGCAGACCTCGCAGAGCTTGGCGGCGAGCGCGGGATCATTGGCGACGGCGTCATCGACCTCGACGTCGATGAAGACCGCGACCGCGGGGCCGGTGCGGTCGGCCGCGGTGGCGATCGCGTCCTCGCGGCTGGCCGCCATCACGCCACCGTCCGATTGGCGAGGCGCTGCTTGACCAGCTCGGGAATCTGCGCGATCTCCTCGGCCACGACGATCCCAGCCTCGGCCAGCCGGGCGATCTTCTCGCCGGCGGTGTCCTCGCGGCCCTCGACGATCGTGCCGGCGTGCCCGAAGGACATCCCCGGCATCTCGTCCATGAAGCGCCCGGCCATGAACGCGATGATCGGCAGCCGCGAGTCCTGCTCGGTCACGTAGCGGGCCAGCTCGGCCTCCATCCGTCCCCCCGGCTCGGTGTAGATCACGACCGCCTGGGTCTGCTCGTCGGCCTCGAACAACGGCATCAGCTCGGCGTAGCTGGAGCCGATGATCGCGTCACCGCCGATCGAGACCGCCGTCGACTGCCCCAGCCCGGCGGCCGTGAGCGTCGATGAGATCTCCGTCGTCATGCCGCCCGAGCGCGACATCACTCCAACCGGGCCCGGGGTGTAGGCCTTGCGGGCGTCGCGTGCCGGGCCACCGATCCCGCCCATCTTCGCCACGTCGGGCACGATGATGCCCAGGCAGTTGGGGCCGATGATCCGCGCGCCGCGCAGGCGTGCCAGCTCCACCATCTGCGCGACGTCGCGGCGCGGTATGCGCTCGGTCACGACCACGATCAGCTTGATGCCGGCCTCGATCGCCTCGAACACGGCGTCGCGTGTGAAGGCGGGGGGGACCGTTACGACCGAGCCGTCGATCGGCGCGCCATGGTCGGCGATCGCCTGCTGGACGGTGTCGAACACCGGCACGCCGTGCACATCGCGTCCGCGCCGGCCGGGGGTGACGCCGCCGACGATCCACGAGCCGTAGTCCAGGCATTCCCGTGTCAGGTTCACGGCCTCGCGGCCGGTGATGCCCTGGACGACGAACGTCGTGTCCTGGTCGATCAGGATGCTCATGGCAGGTCAGCCCCGCGGGGCCTCCAGCCCCGCGGTCTGATCGCGAGGAGCGGCATCCGGCCGCTCTTGACCGGCCGCGCTGCGCGCGGCCTCCCCCTGGATCCGCTCGACCGCGCGTCGCGCGGCCTCGTGCAGCGAGACCGAACGGTCGGCGTAGGGGACGCCATAGCGCTCGAGGATCTTGAAGCCCTCCTCCTCCCACGCGCCGGGGATGCGGAAGATCGCGATCTTCTCGGCCGGGTCGTAGCCCAGCTCCAGGCAGGCCTTGATCACGCCGCGCGCGACGATGTCCACGCGCGTGTTGGAGACGATCGACATCATCACCGCGATCTTGTCGACGCCCGGCTTCTGCAGCACCAGCTTGGCCAGGCCGCAGGCCTTGCGAACGGAGGGGTTGCCGCCGATCTCGCAGTAGTTGGCTGGACGACCGCCGTGCGCGCGGACGGCGTCGAAGAGCGTCAGCGAGCCGCCGCCGGCGCCGATCACCAGCCCGAGGTCGCCATCGAACTCCGTCACGTTGCCGGCGACGCCGCGGTGATCCTGGCCGTCGACGTCCTCGCCGGCGAGCTCGAACGGCGTGGCTTCGCGCGCCTGGCGCGTCTCGTGCTCGCCGACGCCCAGCTCCGCGAGCAGCGCGCGCTGGCGCGGGCGTGCCTCGTTCTCCATCTCCATGTGCGCGTCGACGGCGACGAACGAGCCGTCCTGCAGCTCGGCGAGCGGGTTTATCTCGGCGAGCGTCATGTCGCGCTCGATGAAGAGGTCGGCCAGCCGCGCGAGGATCGGGGTGGCGCGGGTCAGCGCCGAGCCGGTCACGCCGGTTGCGCCGATCACCTGCTTGGCCTGGTACTCCGAGCGCGGCAGGATCGTCGAGAAGTGCCCGCGCCCGACGTGGTCGGGGTGCGTCGCCGCGACCTCCTCGATGTCGATGCCGCCCATGTCGGAGAAGAGCATCACCGGCTGCTTGCGGACACCGTCCCAGACGACCCCCGCGTAGTACTCCTGCTTGACGTCCACGCGCGCGTCGACCAGCACTCCGCGCGGCGCGTGGCCGTTGATCTCGAGCGCGAGGATGGCCTCGGCGTGGCGCTGTGCCTCCTCCGGCGTGTCGGCGAACTTCACGCCCCCGGCCTTCATCCGTCCGCCGGTCAGCACCTGGGACTTGATCACGACCGGGCCGACGATCCGCTCGGCGATCGCCCGCGCCTCCTGCGCCGTGCGCGCGAAGCCGTGCTCGGAGACGGGGATCCCCGCGCGCTTGACGATCTGCTTTGACTCGTACTCGAAGAAGCGCATCCGCTCGTCCCGCCAGTCGCTGTCTCGCCGGCCGGCCGCGCTAGCGCGAGCCGGCCTCCTTCAATCCGTAGGCCTCGGCGAGGTCGGGATCGCGCTCGGCCAACAGCTCGGCGAGTGAGACCATCACCTTGCACTGCTTCCACGTTGCGTCGTCCTGCATGCGGCCGTCGAGCATCAGCACGCCCCGCCCGTCGGGCATCTGCTCCAGCACGCGCTTGGCGAACGCGACCTCCTGCGGGTCGGGCGAGAAGACCCTTCGCGCGATCGCGATCTGGCGCGGATGCAGCGACCAGGCTCCCACGCAGCCCATCAGGAACGCGGCGCGGAACTGGGCCTCGCAGCCGGCATCGTCGGAGATGTCCCCAAATGGGCCGTAGAAGGGCAGGATCCCGGCCGACGTGCAGGCGTCGACCATGCGCGCGATCGAGTAATGCCAGAGGTCCTGCTGGGCGACCGCGCGGGGCGCCGAGGGGTCGTCCGGGTCGGGGTCGGCGAGCACGGTGTAGCCGGGATGGCCGCCGCCGACGCGCGTGGTCTTCATGCGCCGTGACGCCGCGAGGTCGGCGGGGCCGAAGCTCATGCCCTGCATGCGCGGGCTTGCCGTGGCGATCTGCTCCAGGTTGACGACGCCCAGCGAGGTCTCGAGGATCGCGTGGACGAGGATCGGCCGCTGGATGCCGTGCTTGGCCTCCAGCTGGGCGAGCAGCCGGTCGACGTAGTGGATGTCCCACGGGCCCTCGACCTTGGGGATCATCATGACCTCCAGGCGATCGCCGATCTCCGCCACCAGCCGGGTGATGTCGTCGAGCACCCAGGGGCTGTCGAGGCTGTTGACGCGCGTCCACAGCGCCGTCGAGCCGAGGTCGATCTCGCGGCCGATCTTGACCAAGCCCGCGCGCGCGGCCTGCTTGCGGTCGACGGCCACGGCGTCCTCGAGGTTGCCGAGCAGGATGTCGGTTTGGCGCGCCAGCTCGGGCAGCTTGGCGGCCATCTTCTCGTTGCTCGGATCGAAGAAGTGGATCATGCGCGACGGCTTGACCGGGATCTCCGCGGGCGGCGTGGGCGCCCCGACGGCCAGCGGCTTGGTGAAATCGCGGGGATTGCGCATCGACCGGCGCCATGTTATTGACTGCGCAGTCAACGGGTCGTGACCCACCGCAACGAGGAGCCCCGCACCATGTCCGACAGCGTCACCGAAGGAATAGACACCAGCCAGGCCGGCCGCGAGGCGACCGGCGCCCATCCCTACGGTCGCTACCTGGAGGAGTTCGAGGTCGGCGCGACCTACAAGCACTGGCCGGCCAAGACCGTCACCGAGGCCGACGATCACCTCTTCTGCCTGCTGACGATGAACCATCACCCATTGCACATC
Source organism: uncultured Solirubrobacterales bacterium (assembly GCA_963795555.1). Classification (GTDB taxonomy): domain Bacteria; phylum Actinomycetota; class Thermoleophilia; order Solirubrobacterales; family Solirubrobacteraceae; genus CAWCHZ01. Next base: position 1,067,747 of record CAWCHZ010000002.1, on the reverse strand, counting down.
AACGACGTCTACGCCGCGCAGTCCCAGCAGGGCCGCAACGTCGTCGTCGGGCCGCTCGTCTACTCACTCGCGCTCGGCATGTCGGTCTCCGACGTCTCCGGCAAGGCGATCGCCAACCTCGCCACGGAGGAGCTCAGCCACCCCGCGCCGGTGTTCCACGGCGACACGTTGTTTGCCGAGTCGGAGGTGCTCGAGGTGATCCCGTCGCGCTCCAAGCCCGACCGCGGCGTCGTCAAGGTCCGCACGGACGTCTACAACCAGGACGGTACGCTGGTGGCCACCTTCCGCCGCGCCGTGCTGGTCCCGCGGCGCGAGCTGGGGGGGAGCTGACGCCTCGCGCGTCGCGGGTGCCCCCGGTGCGAGCCGGGGACGGCCTGACGCCTAGTGGCTCTCCTCGGCGCTCGCCGCCGGCGGGCGCGACTCCTCGGCAAGCGAGGTGATCGCGAGCGCTCCGCGCGAGGCCTCCTCGAGGACCTCGGTCGCCTCCTCGAGTGAGCGCGCGTACAGCTCGACGAGCAGGTGGATGATGATCTGGTCCTCCTCGTGCTTGTGGAAGCGCACGTGCGTGAAGAACTCCCGCGTGCCGAAGTCGCCGAACGCGGCGTAGGAGAGCGCGTCGCCGGCCTCCGGTCCCGAGCAGCTCTCGACCTCGTCGCCGTCGACCGTGACGGTGCACGAAGCGACCCACGGCGTGCCGGCGATCATCCGCTCCCAGCGATCCTCGATCGGCTCGACGCGACCGTTGTTGAAGCCGAGGTGTGGCTGGTCGTGCATGCAGTCCAGACACTGCACGACGGCCTCCTGCAGCTCGTCGACGACCTCGCCGCGCTCGCCCGTCTGGGCGTCGATGCGGTGGATGCCCTCGTAGTGGACCTGGACCTCGAGGTTCTGCGACCAGCAGCGGTAGCAGCGCAGCCAGGCCCTGTCTGTTTGGCGTTCGGTTGAGCCTTCCATGGGCTTGATTGTATGCGGGTGGCGCGGTGGCGGCGAGGGGTGGGCGCACGGCAAGGCGGCGCCAGCCGGCGAGCGGGGCCGGTCGTCAGCCGCCGATCGCCGACATCGTGCGCGCCGGCTGGCTGAAGCCGGGCTCGTTCACGCGGTGCTTGAGCTCCTTGCGCCAGACGGCATCGCGGATGATCGCCTCGAGCTCGTCGTCGTCGACGCCGGCGCGCAGCGGCGTGCGCAGGTCGGTCTCGTTGAGCGAGAACAGGCAGGTGCGCAGTCGCCCGTCGGCGGTCAGGCGGATCCGGTTGCAGTCGCCGCAGAAGGGCTCGGAGACGGGGTTGATGAAGCCGATCCGTCCCGGGCCGTCGGCGAAGCGGTAGGTCCGCGCGGTCGCATGCGGCTCGCGCGGCTCCGCCTCCAACGGCGCGATCGCGTCGATCGCCGCGCGCAGCTCCGCGCCGGTGAGGAGCTGATCGGGCGACCAGCTGCGATCGCCGTCGAGCGGCATGAACTCGATGAAGCGCACCTCATAGGGGTGCGCGCGCGCGAAGCGCACGAACGCCGGCAGCTCCTGCTCGGTGAAGCCGCGGATCGCGACCGCGTTGACCTTGATCGGATGGGCCTCGGGGTGCTCGGCGAGCCGTTCGAGCCCGGTGAGCACGCGCGCCAGCGCGTCACGGCGCGTCATCGCGAAGAAGCGGTCGCGCTGCAGCGAGTCGATCGAGACGTTGAAGCGCTGGATGCCCGCCGCGACGAGCGCCGCCGCATCGCGCTCGAGCAGGTAGCCGTTGGTCGTGATCGCCAGGTCGTCAATGCCCTCGATCGCCGCCAGCATCGCCGCGAGCCGCGGGAAGTCGCGTCGCACGAGGGGCTCGCCGCCGGTCAGGCGCACGTCACCGACGCCCATGCTGGCCAGCAGCGCGACGATCCGCTCGATCTCCTCGAAGCTGAGGATCTCCGCGCGCTCCAGCCAGGGCAGGCCTTCGGCGGGCATGCAGTACTGGCAGCGGAAGTTGCAGCGGTCGGTGACCGATACGCGCAGGTCACCGATCCGCCGTCCGTGACCGTCGTGGAGCGGCTGGCGGGCCATGGGTCAAGCGTAGCGGCAGCGACCTGGAGCGGGGAGCTTCCGGTCGGCCGCTCAGCGGCGTCTGACGCGCAGCACGATCACCAGCGCAACCGCGATCGCGAACGCGATCTGTCCGAAGGTCAGCGCGGTGCCGAGATTGCGCGCGCCGAGCGCCGCGGCGAGCGCGCTCGCCAGGATGAAGGCTCCCAGCACGATTGCCAGATCGCGCAGCACGGGATTGCGCAGCCTACTCATCGAGCGCGACCCGCCATCCGCTGCTCGAGCAGGCAGCGCAGCGCCGCGCTGTCGAGCTCGCCGTCCTGCTCGGCCAACCAACGTGCCGCGGCGCGGCGCCCACCGAGGGCCCGCAGCCCACGCTCGCCGTGCTCGAAGGCAAGCTCGGCCAGTGCGGCGGCGCGACGGGCGCGGCGGCGGCGGGCCGGCAGGTCGATCGCCGCGCGGTGCTCGTCGAGCGCGGCCACCAGCTGGTCGATGCCCTGCGTGGGCGCGATCGACGAGACGGCGAGCACGCGCACGTCGAGCCCCAGCGCCCGCACGGCGCCCTGCAGCTCGCGGGTGGCCCTGTCGGCGATCGCGCCGAGATCGGATTTGGTCACGACGAGGATGTCGGGGACCTCCATGATCCCCGCCTTGAGGAACTGCAGCATGTCGCCGGACCCCGGCTGGACGATCACCGCGACCGTGTCGGCGAGCTCGGCGACGTCGGTCTCCGATTGGCCGACCCCCACCGTCTCGATGACGACGATGTCGAATGCCGCCGCCAGAGCCTCCGCGGAGGCGCGCGTTGGCGCGGCCAGGCCGCCGAGGCGCTCGCCGACCGCCGTCGAGCGGATGAAGACGCCGCGATCGTGGGGATCGAACTGGATTCGTGCGCGATCGCCCAGCAGCGCGCCGCCGGAGCGCCGGGAGGTCGGGTCGACGGCCAGCACGGCGACCGACCTGCCGCGCGCGCGCCAGCTCATGAGCAGGCTCGACAGCAGCGTCGACTTGCCGGCCCCCGGCGGCCCGGTCACGCCGATGACGTGAGCGGGCGCCTCGGCGCCCAGCGCGTGCGGCGATACCTCCGCCAGCAGGGCCGCCAGCTCGCCGCGGGGCGCGGCGCCACGATCCTCGATCAGGTTCAACGCGGCCGCCGCGGCGCTGAGGTCGCGCTCGCGCAGCCGCCGGCCGAGCTCCGCGCCGCTCACGTCACCGCGCCGGCGCCGTGAGCATCACGTCACCGCGCCGGCGCCGTGATGCTCGGCGACGAGCGCCACGATGTCGCGCATGATGCGGGTGATGTCGAAGTCCTTGGGCGTGTAGACGGCCGCCACCCCAGCCTCCTGCAGCGCTGCCGCATCGTGCTCGGGGACGATCCCGCCGACGACCACCGGCACCTCTACGCCACGCGCGCGCAGCGCCGCGAGCACCGCAGGGATCAGCTCGCGGTGTGAGCCCGAGAGGATCGACAGCCCAACCAGGTGGACGCCCTCCTGCTCGGCGGAGGCGGCGATCTGCGAGGGTGTCAGGCGGATGCCCTCGTAGACGACCTCCATGCCGGCATCGCGGGCGCGCAGCGCGATCTGCTCGGCGCCGTTGGAGTGGCCGTCGAGGCCGGGCTTGCCGACGAGGATCTTCAGCCGCCGGCCGAGCGCATCCGAGACGCGCTCGACCTCCTCACGGATCTCGCCCAGGCGCGCGTCCTCGATCAGCGCGGCGTCGGCGACACCGGTCGGCCCGCGATAGTCGCCGAAGGCCGTGCGCAGCGCCTGTGCCCACTCGCCCGTCGTCGCGCCGGCGCGCGCCGCCGCGATCGTCGCCGGCATGATGTTCTCGTCGCTGCGCGCGGCGCGCTCGAGCTCGACGAGCGCCCGCTGCACCTCGTCGGCGTCGCGCTCGGCACGCCAGTGCTCCAGGCGTGCGCGCTGCTCGGCCTCGACCGCGGGGTCGATCACCAGGATCCCGCCCTGCCCGTGGGACGTCAGCGGCGAGGGCTCGGTCTCGGTGAAGCGGTTCTGGCCGACGACCGTCAGCTCGCCGGTCTCGATCCGTCGCAGCCGCTCGCGGTGGGACTCCACCAGCGCCGCCTTCATGTACGGCACCGCCGCCACCGCGCCACCGTGCTCGGCGACGACGGCGATCTCCGCGCGCGCGCCGACCAGCAGCTCCTCGACGAGGCCATCCATGACCCTCGAGCCCTCGAAGATGTCGGGGTACTCGAGCACGTCGGTCTCGTAGGCAAGGACCTGCTGGATGCGCAGCGCCCACTGCTGATCCCAGGCCCGCGGCAGCCCGAGCGCCTCGTTCCAGGCCGGCAGCTGGATCGCCCGGGCGCGGGCATTGCGCCCCAGCGTGACGGCGAGCGCCTCGAGCACGATGCGCTGCACGTTGTTCTCCGGCTGGGCCTCGGTCAGGCCGAGCGAGTTGACCTGGACGCCATAGCGCAGCCGCCGGCGCGCCGGATCCTCGACGCCGTAGCGATCGCGCCCCAACTCGTCCCACAGCAGCGCCAGCGCGCGCAGCTTGGCGTGCTCCTCGACGAAGCGCACGCCGGCGTTGACGAAGAAGGAGATCCGCTCGAAGACGCGACCCATCAGCTCGCGCCCGTGCGCGTCGGGGGTGGCTCCGACGCGCGCGCTGACCGCGTCGAGCACCGCGGTGGCGTTGCAGATCGTGTAGGCGATCTCCTGGACGGGCGTCGCGCCGGCCTCCTGGAGATGGTAGGAGCAGATGTTGATCGGGTTCCAACGCGGGACGTGCTCGACGGTGTAGGCGACCATGTCGGCGATCAGCCGCATCGACGGCTCGGGCGGGAAGGCATAGGTGCCGCGCGAGAGGTACTCCTTGATGATGTCGTTCTGGGTGGTGCCCTGCAGAGCCTCCGGCGCGATGCCGTGCTCCTCGGCGGTGACGATGTAGAGCGCCAGCAGCCATGCCGCCGTGGCATTGATCGTCATCGAGGTGTTCATGCGATCGAGCGGGATGCCGTCCATCAGCGCCGCCATGTCACCGCGATGGGCGATCGACACGCCAACCTTGCCGACCTCGCCGTGGGCCAGCTCGTGGTCGGCGTCATAGCCGGTCTGGGTCGGCAGGTCGAAGGCGATCGACAGGCCCGTCTGGCCCTTGGCGAGGTTGCGGCGATAGAGCGCGTTTGACTCGCGGGGGGTCGAGTGCCCGGCGTAGGTCCGCATGATCCAGGGACGGTCGGGCTCGGGGAGGCGGTGGCTCACGGGAGGGTCGTCGGGGAGGCGGTGGCTCTTCGCTGCGGACCGGGGGCCAGCGCCGTCGCACGCAGGCGCTGCTGGCCGTCAGACCGAGGATTGTAGGCTTCGCCGCCGTGCGCGAGATCGATCTGCGACACCTCGGACGCGAGCGGGTGATCTGCTGCTGGCAGGTCGAGGACGTGCTGATCGACCCGGGTCCCGCGTCCTCGCTGCCGGCCCTGCTGGAAGCGCTCGGCGAGTGGCGTCCACGGGCGCTGCTGCTGACGCACATCCATCTCGACCATGCCGGTGCCGCCGGCTCGCTGGCGCGGCGCTGGCCGGGCCTCGAGGTCTATGTGCACGAGCTCGGCGCCGAGCACCTCGCCGACCCGGAACGGCTGCTGGCAAGCGCGACGCGACTCTATGGCGAGGACATGCAGCGGCTCTGGGGCGAGGTGCTGCCGGTGCCGCGCGAGGCGCTGCGCGCGCTCAGCGGCGGCGAGACGATCGCGGGCGGCGCGACGAGCTTTCGCGTCGCCTACACGCCGGGTCATGCATCCCACCATGTCGCCTACCTGCACCTCGACAGCCAGATGGCGTTCGTCGGCGACACCGCCGGGGTGCGCATACCGCCGGAGCGCTTCGTGCTCGCGCCGACGCCGCCGCCGGACATCGACCTCGAGGCTTGGCAGCGCTCGCTCGCGCTGATCGGCGGCTGGCGGCCGAGCGCGCTGGGCATCACTCACTTCGGGCGCTTCGACGATGTCGAGGGACACCTCGAGCAGCTCGTCGAGCGGCTGCGGCGCTGGGGCGAGATCGCCCGCGTCGAGGATCGAGCGGGCTTTCTGGAGCGGGTGAGCGTCGAGCTGCGCGCGGCGACCGAGGCCTCGTCCGCCGCCGCGATGGAGCAGGCGATGCCACTCGAGCAGACCTGGCTGGGGCTCGAGCGCTACTGGCGCAAGCGCGCCGGCTGAGCGCGCGGCTATGCTCGTCCGATGACGCCGCAGACCGTCGAGCGCGAGCGCTCCGCGGGTCCCGGGAGCGGGTTGGGCGGAAGCTGGCGCGTGATCGTCCTCAACGACGATCACAACACCTTCGACCACGTCGCGCGCACGCTGGCGCGCTTCATCCCCGGCGTCTCGCTGGACCGCGGGTTCGCCTTCGCCGACCAGATCCACAACTCCGGTCGGGCGATCGTCTGGAGCGGACCGCGCGAGCCCGCCGAGCTCTACTGGGAGCAGCTGCGCGACGCGCGTCTGACGATGGCCCCGCTCGAGCAGGGCTAGGCCTGCGCGGCGGTCGCCGACGACGGCACGGCGACGATGTCGGCGGCCTGGATAGCGCCGTTGACGAGGCGATCGTTCCACTCGTACAGCACCGGGACCTGGTACCAGCCGGAGTAGCGGGCGCGGAAGCGGACGAGCTCCGGTCCCTCCCAATAGCGCGTGAAGTCCAGCTTGTCGGCAAAGCGCGCGACCTGCAGGAACCTGTAGCTGTCATCGCGCGAGCGCAGCAGCTCGTACTCGAAGGCGCCGTAGCGCGCCGCGACCGGCACGATCTCGGGCAGCGCGGCGGCGAGGCTGTCGCCACGGAAGAGGGTCGCATACCAGGGGATCAGCACGATCCCGCCACCGCCGGCCATCAGGCGCCAACCTCCGCGCGGATCGCCGGCGGGCCCTCGGCGGTGCGGCCCTGGCCCTCGGCGGTCGCGCCGACGAGGATCGCGATCTTGCCGAGATGGCGGTTGTCGCGCAGCAGCTGGTGGGCCTCGGCGACGCGGTCGAAGGTCATCGTCTTCCAGAGCACGGGGCGGATCTTAGACTGCTCGATGAGCTGATTGGCCCGCGTCGCCTGCCAGGCGTTGGCGAAGTGCGAGCCGATGATCTGCTTCTGGCGCATCCAGAGATAGCGCACGTCGAAGTCGATGTTGTAGCCCGAGGTCGCCCCGCAGATCACGACCTTGCCGAAGGGTCGCACGCAGAGCACCGATGTGGGGAAGGTCGCCCGCCCGACGTGCTCGAAGACGATGTCGGGAGCCTCGCCGAGGATGCGCTCGACCTCCTGGCAGAAGCGGCGCGACTCCTTGAAGCGTGCGCGCTCCTCCTCCGGCGTCTCATCGCCCCGGCGCATCATGCCGGCAAACTCGTTGCGCTCGATGTAGCCGACGGCGCCGAGCTGCTCGACGAGCTCGCCCTTCTCCCGCGAGGAGACGACGCCGACGGCGTCGGCGCCGACGAGCTTGCACAGCTGCGTGGCGAAGACCCCAAGCCCGCCGGCCGCGCCCCAGATCAGCACGCGATGGCCGGGCTCCAGCCGTGCGCGGTCGATCAGCATCCGGTAGGCGGTGAAGTAGGTCAGCCCGTAGGAGGCGGCCTCCTCCCAGGCGAGGTGCGCGGGCTTGGGCAGCAGCTGCTGGGCCTGCACCTTGGCGAACTCGGCAAACGAGCCCCAGGAGGTCTCATAGCCCCAGATCTGCTGCGAGGGCGCCGCGAGCGGATCGAGGCCATGCACCTCGGGGTCCTCGTAGGAGGCGCAGTTGCAGTGAACGACGACCTCGTCGCCGGGCTTCCAGCGGGTCACGCCCGGGCCGACCTTCCAGACGATCCCCGCGGCATCCGAGCCGCCGATGTGATGATCCACCTCGGGGTGGAAGCGGAACACCGAGACGGGCTGGCCCAGCGCGGCCCAGACATTGTTGAAGTTGACGCCGGCGGCCATCACGCGGATGACGACCTCGAAGGCGCCGGGCTCGGGGACCTCCATCTGCTCGAGCTGGAAGGCGTCGAGCGGCTCGCCCTCGCGCTCCTGCCGAATCACCCAGGCGGCCATCGAGGCGGGCAGCTCGCCGGGCTGGCATTCGATCTGCCCAAGCTGGCTGAGATCGAGGGCCATCAGGCGCTGAGCGGCGGGTCGGTCGGCGACACGCCGGGCATGCTAGCGGTTGACTCGTCAGTCAAACAAGCTGGTCCAAGCGGACCGCCGGACTGTGTCAGCGGCGGCGCGCTTCCGCCAGCGCCGGCTCGGGCTCGCGACGGCGCGCTGCGGCCAGCGCCGGCTCGGGCTCGCGGCCGTGCGCTGCGGTGCGTGGCGCAGGTGATGCGGGCGGCGTGGAGGGGCGAGCCTCGCTTGCCGGCTCGCGCGCCGGCCGCGAATCGATCAGCCGCCACGCCAGCAGCGACCCGATCGCCGCGGCAGCCGCGCTGAGCTGGAGGCCGTGGCCCAACGCATAGACGTAGGCCTGTTGCATGGCGGCGGCGAGCGAGCCGTGCCCGGTCGTCGTGGCCCCGGCGCCGAGCGCGTTGGCCAGCTCGCTGCGACGGGCGGCCGGCAGCGCCGGCAGCAGCGTCGCCAGCTTGCTGGCGCCCAGCCCGGCGACCAGCGCGCCGAGCGCCGCGACGCCGAAGGTGCCACCGACCATGCGGTTCATCGACAGGATGCCTGAAGCCACGCCCGCCTTGCTGCGGTCGACCGCGTTCATCGCGGCGGTGCTCATCGGGGACATCACGAAGCCCATGCCGAGGCCCATCAGCATGAACGCCGGCAGCAGGTAGCCGAAGGAGGTGTGCACGCCGATCCGCGAGAGCCACAGCAGCGCGCCGGCGATCGCCAGCAGGCCGCCGCTGATCAGCGGCCGGGGGCCGATGCGATCGGCCAGGCGGCCGGCGACCGGGGCCGTCACCATCAGCACGAGCGTCGAGGGCAGGAAGCGCACGCCAGCCTGCAGCGGGCTGAAGCGCAGCACATTTTGCATGTAGAGGGCGAGGAAGAAGAACATCGCGAACATCGCGTAGGAGACGATGAACGCGACGACGTTCGCGCCCAGGAACGAGCGCGAGCGGAAGAAGCGAAACTCGACCATCGGCACGCGTCCCCGCAGCTCGGCGACCGCAAAGCCCACCAGCCCGGCGACGGCCAGCGCGAACAGCGCGAGGATGCGCGTCGAGCCCCAATGCCAGGCGTTGCCCTCGACGAGCGCCAGCACCAGCGCGCCGAGCCCGGCCGTGAGCGTGCCGATGCCGATCAGATCGACGCGCGGCTCGACGGTTTCGTCGCGCGACTCGTGGGTGGCGAACAGGGTCACGGCGACAGCGGCCGTCGCCACGGGCAGGTTGAGGAAGAAGATCGCCCGCCAGGAGACGTACTCGGTCAGATAGCCGCCGATCACCGGCCCGATCGCCAGTGCCAGCGCCGACACGCCCGCCCAGGTGCCGATCGCCCGGCCGCGCTCCTGCGGGGGGAAGGTGTTGGTGATGATCGACAGCGTGCCGGGCATCATCAGCGCGGCGCCGACGCCCTGTGCGGCGCGCCCGACGATCAGCGCCGCCTCGCTCGAGGAGATGCCTATGGTCGCGCTGGAGAGCGCGAACACGACGACACCGATCAGGAAGCACAGCCGGCGGCCGTAGATGTCGCCGAGTCGCCCGCCGGTGACCAGCAGCACCGCGAAGGTCAGCGTGTAAGCGTTGATCGTCCACTCCAAGCCCGACAGCGAGGCGTGCAGGTCGCGCTGGATCGACGGCAGCGCGACGTTGACGACCGTGGTGTCGAGCATCAGCATGAACAGCGCGAAGCACATCGCGCCGAGCGTCCACCAGCGGCGGTTGTCGGTCGTGATCGACACGCGCTGCGCGGCGCTGCGGATCCGGCGCGTCATGGGCAGCTCACCTCATCGCGTGCGACCAGCGGCGCCAGGGCGCCACCAAGCCGCTGACGCTCGCTCTCGCTGAGCGTCGCGACGAACTGCTCGATCGCGGTCAGGCGTGCATCGCTCAGTCGCCGCACGACGTCCCGGCCGGCGGGGGTCAGCGCGACGCGCTTCATGCGACGGTCGCGCTCGTCCTCGCGCCGCTCGGCCAGGCCACGACGTACGAGCTCATCGACCGCGCGGCTGATCGCCGGCAGCGACCGCGCCGTGCCGGCGCCGAGATCCTTGAGGCAATGCTGGCGCTCGTCCTCGAGCGCGTGCATCACCTTGACCTGGGTGATCGAGAGATCGAGCTCGGCGAGCAGCTCGAGCAGCTCAACCGACGTCGACTTGGCCTGCAGGTGGCTGAGCAGCGTGCGCAGGTCGCGGCTGACGGCCTCGACGGATCCGTTGGCCTGAAGAGTCGTTGCTTGCACAACCGAAAGTATTGCACGGACGCATCGCTTGTTCAAGCGAAGCCATTGCGCAGCCGTTCAGCAATGAGCCGCTGGCCTGGGATCGGCACGCCGCGGACCGGGCGGCGAACCGGAGGCTCAGCGCGGGCCGGTGGCTCAGCGGGGGGCGGGGCTCAGTGCTCGGGCGTTCGCCCGGGCGTGGCGGGGACGTCGCCGACCGGCGCCTCGCGTTGCGCGGTCAGATCGCGCAACGTCTCCTGGAGGCGCTCCCAAGAGTCGTCCTCCGTCTCCTCGTATACGCGACCGGTGAGGTCGCGCAGGCTGTCCTTATAGTCGGCCCACGCCTGACGCGTCAGCTCATCGAGCTGCTCCTTGCGCTTGCGGGCCCCGTCGCGATCGGGGGCGAAGGTGGTCATCGTGTCCCTCCTTGCCGGTCCCTTCCTTTGCCGGTCCGTTGCTCCACTGTCCATCCTACTCCCGCGGCTGACGGCAACCCCTGCGGGCGTTCCGCTGCACGTTTGCGTGCACGCCATCTACCCGCTGGAGCGCCGGGCATTCCGACTCTCGCTCAGAACGGCAGCGCGACCACGCGCGCATCGACGCCGTCGACCTGCACCCGCATTCCCGGCTCGGCTTCACGGCGCAGCAGCGCCAGCGCGATCGGCCCCAGCCGGGGCGAGATCGCGGTGCTGCCGATCGCGCCGATCGGGCGGTCGCCGAGCGTCACCGTGGCGCCATGACGCGTGGGCGCGTCGAGCCGCAGCCCGCGCAGATGCCGGTTGGGGCGGCCACGGTAGTGCAGGCGCGCGACCGTCTCCTGCCCGACGTAGCAGCCCTTGGTGAAGGAGACGGCGCGCTCGTTGAGCCCCGCCTCCTGGGGGATCGTCGTGGCATCGAGATCGACCCCGTAGCGCGGGCGTCCGCGCTCGATGCGCAGGCACTCGGCGGTGGTCTCCGAGACAGGCTCCGCGCCGCGCGCGCGCAGCTCCGCGGCGATCCGGTCCGTGTCGGCCGCGTCGCCCAGCACGTCGACCCCGACGTCCGTGCGGATCAGGCGCAGCGGACATCCCACCAGCTCGCCGGCGCGATGGGCGTGCTCGCGCTGCGGCAGGTCCTCGTCGCCGACGATGGCACCTGCCCGTGGGCCGATCAGCGACAGCAGCCCGCTTTCGAGCGTGCGCTTGTGCAGCTCGACGGCGGCGCCCAGCTTGTAGCGGCGGATCATGTCGAAGAGCGCCTGCAGCGTCGAGCGCTCCGTGTCGAGCAGCAGCTCCTCGCCGGCGTCGAGGATCCGCAGGTCGCCGCGCATCCTCCCCTTGTGGTCCAGGAAGGCGGCGTAGCAGCCATCGCCGGGCGCCAGGACGAGCACGTCGTTGGTGACCTGCCCGTGCAGCAGCTCCTTGGCGTCGGCTCCGCTGAGCGCTAGCCGTCCACGCTCGGAGCGGTCGAGCAGGCCACAGCCGGTCGTCACGGCGTCGTACTCGGTGGTCGGCCGCGTGGTGGTGGCCATGGGATCGAGCATAGCCTGGGGGCCACCCGCGGCTCGAGCGATACGGGGCCGGGAGGTGGTTTCCCCCGCTATCGCTTGTGCCCCAATATCGCTCGAAGCCGCCGGTTGGCCCCGTTGATCCGCCGTCGGCCCCGTCCGCCCGGCCCACCGCGGCTGCTGGGTAGGATGCGGCCGATGGCCCTCGCCGATGACTTCCAGGCGATCGTCGACTCCCTGCCCGAGGACTGGACCGACCTCGAGCTGGACCTGCGCATCGCCGATGAGCGCCGCTACATCGACGCCGCGACCTACATGGTCACGTGCAACGCTCAGCCCTACTCGCGCAGCGAGTGGCATTGGCGGATCCTCGTCGCGCACAGCTTCGGCCACGCGGCGGCCGCGCCGACCGTCCATGGGACGCTGAGGCTGCTCGATGACGCCGGAATCGCCGGAGAGCTGCGCGTCCGCGGCTCCCGCAGCGGGCGCCATCCGGAGGAGGCGCTCGGCGAGGCGACCTGGGGTCGCCCGGAGTCCGTGCGCCGCGAGCTACGCCGCCGCTACGCGCAGTGAGCCGGTCGCGGCCTCGGGCTATCCAGTCGCGGCCTCGGGCTATCCAGTCGCGGCCTCGGGCTATCCAGTCGCGGCCTCGGGTTATCCAGTCGCGGCCTCGGGTTATCCGGTCGCGGCCTCTGCACTTGCGGTCCGCCTGAGCCAGATGGCGCGCGTGGTCGTTCAGTCAGACGACCTGCTCGCCGGCAGCAACCTGGTTGGAGGATTGCGCGCCGAGGGCCATGCCGCTGAGCTGGTCGGCAGCATGGCCCAGCTTGCCGAGCGCGCCGGCGAGGCCGACGTCATAGTGCTGGACCTCGCCGCTGGCGGGGCGGACAGGCTCGTGCAGCTTGCCGCGCTGCGGGCGGCCGGGCAGCTCGGTCGGGCGCGCATGCTGGCCGTCTACGCACATGTCGACGCGACGATGCGAACACGGGCGCGCGAGGCCGGCTGCGATCTGGTCGTCCCGCGCTCGCGGATGCTGCGCGAGGGCGGCAGGCTCGTCGCCGAGCTCGCGCGCGGGAGGTGAGCGAGCGTCAGCGCGCCGGCAGCAGCTGGCCGTCGAACGCGCCGCGCACGTCGATCGGCGAGCGCACGATCCCGAAGCGCAGCTCCCAGGCCGCCCAGGCGCGCAGCCGCGCCGGATCGAGCGCGCCCACCGGCCCGCCGCCAAGCCGGAACGCCCCCAGCAGGACGCGCATCTGCGCGCTCAGCGCGGCGCGGCTCGTCCCAGGCGCCTGGGACAGCTCGTCGGCGACGCTCGCGGCGGGGTGCGCGAGCGTGAAGTCATAGCCGCCTACGATCGCGGCCAGCGTGCGACGCACGTAGTCGGGGTCGTGGCGGATCGTCGATCCGGGCACGCACAGCAGAAGCTCGGGATACGAGGGCGCGCCGTAGTCGTCGACGCGGAACTCGTGGATGCCGGCACGGCGCTGGCTGAGCTCGATGCCCTCGACATCCCAGAACGCGGTCGCGCCGGCGACGCGACCGGTCAGCAGCGCCGGCACGGCGTCGAAGCCGATCGTGACCTGCTGCACCCGGTTGGGATCGCCGCCCGCGCCAGCGACGATCGAGCGCAGCACCGCCGTGTCGCTCGGCAGCCCGGTCACGCCGACGCGCTGTCCCTCCAGCCCGCGCGGCGTCGTCACCGACGGCTGCGCGAGCAGGGCGGCCAGCGGTCGCTGGACCAGCGCCATCACGGCGACGATGTCGCGCCCGTCCTGCCGGGCGATCGCCAGGTCGTGGATGTCCAGCACGGCGAAGTCGGCCTGACCGGACGTCAGGGCCTTGAGCCCATCGGTCGACCCGGACGGCTGCTCGATGCGCAGGCGGATCCCCTGCTGGCGGTCGTAGCCGCGTGCGAGCGCGGCGAAGAGCCCGGCATGGACCGCGTTGGGCGTGAAGTCCAGGACCACGGTCGCGGTGCGCGCTGTGGCGGGCTCGCGCGTGCCGCTTGACGCGCCGCGTCTGCCGCTCGACGACGCGCCACTTGTGCCGCCTGTGCCGCCACAACCGGCGAGCGCGGCGAACAGCCCCAGGCAGGCGAAGCACACGGCCAGGGAGGAGCGGATGCGCTGTGCGGGGGAGCCGGGCATCGCGTCGCAGCATATGCGGCCGCTTTCGCGCGGCTCCGCTCGGCGCGTGCGCGACCCGGCGAGCCCCGGCCATCGGCGTGCGCGAGCCCCGGCGACCCCCGGCCATCGGCGTGCGCGAGCTCGCCGCCGGCGTGCACCAGAGCCCCAGATCGTCTATAAATTCGCCCGCGATGGGGTGGGTACGTGCCAACGCGAACCTCGAACGCCGTCCCGCGGCTGCGTTTGGGGCCGAGCTGATCGGCACCTTCCTGCTGGTCTTCTTCATCTGCGCGATCGTCTCGGTCAACAGCCCGGCCGGCATCGGCTCGACCGACTTCGCGGTGATCGGGCTGGCCCATTTCTTCGTGTTGGCGGTGCTCGTCTTCGTGCTCGGCGGCGTCTCGGGCGGTCACTTCAACCCGGCTGTGACGACCGCGCTCACGGCGATTCGCCAGATCCACGTGATCGACGCGATCGGCTACATCGTCTGCCAGTGCGCGGGCGCCATCCTCGGCGCCCTGGTCGTCAAGCTGCTGCTGCTGCACGAGGGTCAGGCCGTCCACTACGGCGCGACGATCCTCTCCCATCAACACCTGCGCGGCGCCAACCCGGGCCTGGGGTTGCTCGCCGAGGCGATCGGGACGTTCATGCTGATGTGGGCGATCATGGGCGTGGCGGTGAACCCGCGCGGTCCGCGCGAGACGGCACCGCTGGCGATTGGCGGCGCGCTCGCGCTCGGCGTCATGGTGATGGCGCCGCTCACCGGCGCGGGCTTCAATCCGGCGCGCTCGCTCGGTCCCGCGATCGTCGCCGGCACGTTCCCGCAGTTCTGGGTCTACGTGGTCGGCCCCGTTGCCGGCGCTCTGCTCGCGGCTTTCGCCTACGTGCTGATCGGGCTGCGCGGCCGCGACATGCCGGCCGAGCGCCCGGTCGAGACGCTCCGCTAAGGCGACCGGACCGGCGCGCCGGGGGACCCTGGCAGACTGTCTGTGATGCGACGGCGGGTGACGTTCAGCCGCAACGCGACGCTGTCGCTGTCGCGGACGTGTCGCTGTTTTTGCAAGTACTGCTCGTTTGCGACCCACCAGGCGCATCTGCACTCGCCGGCGGAGGTGGAGGATGCGCTCGCGCGGGCGGTTCGCCACAACGCCAAGGAGCTGTTGGTGCTGACCGGCGAGCGCCCGGAGGTCAACGGCGAGGTCGCCGCGCGCCTGCGTGAGTACGGGCACGAGGACTTCACCGGCTACGTCGTGTGGGTCTGCGAGCGCGCGATGGAGCGGGGGCTGCTGGCGCACACGAACCTCGGTGTGCTCGGTCGCGACGATCTGTTGCGACTGCGTGCCGTCACCGCGTCCCAGGGGCTGATGCTCGAGTCGATCTCCGAGCGGCTGATGGAGACGGTGCATGCCGGCTCGCCGAGCAAGCGCCCCGCGCGGCGGCTGGAGACGATCGCGCTGGCCGGTGAGCTGCAGATCCCGTTCACCAGCGGGATCCTCGTCGGGATCGGCGAGACCGAGCAGGAGCGGATTGCGTCGCTCGAGGCGCTCGCCGCGCTGCACGCGCGCCACGGCCACCTGCAGGAGGTGATCCTGCAGAACTACGTACCGCACCGGCGCTATTACGGCGAGGAGCCGGCGGAGATCGCTGCGCAGGCCGCGCAGGAGTTCTGGCGCACCGGCATCGCGAGCCAGCTGCAGCGCGACGCACCTGCGTGGAGCTGTCCGGTCGGCATCGAGGACATGAAGCGGCTGATCGCTGCGTGCCGGCGCCTGATGCCAGACGTCGGCATCCAGATCCCGCCGAACCTGGCCGACTGGTGGCCGGAGCTCGTCGCCGCCGGCGCGACCGACCTGGGCGGCCTGTCGGCCAATGGCGATCACATATCTCCCGAGCATCCGTTCCCCTCGCCGCACCAGGTGCGCAAGCGCCTCGCCGCGGACGGAGTCGCGTTGACCGAGCGCCTCTGCGTCTATCCCCAGTACATCGACCCCAACTGGGTCGACCAGGGCGTGCTCGACGTCATCAAGGCTCGCTATTGGTCGTTCATCCCCAGGCGTGGGTCCGGTCGCCGGGGTGAGGTCGTCGTCGCCGACGATGTCGCGCCGCGGGCGATCGCCAAGGCCCGCGACGGTGGCTGGCTGAATCCGCAGGAGCTGACCGCGCTGTTCGCCGAGACCCGCCCGGAGGTCATCGAGGAGATGCGCCTGGCGGCCGACGAGCTGCGCGCCGAGCTGGCCGGTGACACGGTGACGTTCGTCGTGAACCGCAACATCAACATCTCCAACATCTGCGTCGTTGGCTGCGCGTTCTGCGGCTTCGGCCAGGGCCGGCGCTCGCCCGACGCCTATGTCGTCAGCCCCGAGCAGTTCAGCGCCAAGGTGATCGAGGCGGTCGAGTTCGGTGCCAGCGAGCTGTGCATGCAGTCGGGAATCCATCCCGACTGGACGCTCGAGGACTACGAGTTCTGGCTGCGCCTGGCCAAGCAGGTGGCGCCCGCCGTGCACCTCCATGCCTACTCGGCGATGGAGGTCGACCACATGTGCCAGACGTCTGGCCTGTCGCCCGAGGCGGTCTTCGAGCGTCTGCGCGAGGCCGGACTTGGCTCGACGCCGGGCACGGCGGCGGAGGTCCTGCACGACGGCGTGCGGGAGCGCATCAGTCCCAACAAGCTCCCCGTCGAGCGCTGGGTTCAGATCATCGAGGCCAGCCACCGCAGCGGGCTGCGCTCGACGGCGACCGTGATGTTCGGGCACATCGAGGAGCCGTGGGAGCTGGCTGAGCACATGCGCGTGGTCCGCGAGCTGCAGGAGCGCACGGGCGGCTTCACCGAGTTCGTGCCGCTGTCGTTCATCCCCTTCCACACGCTGCTGGGACGCACGCATGGAGTGGAGGAGATCAGCCGCGAGGAGAACCTCAAGCACACGGCGGCGTTCCGCCTGGCGCTCGGCAGGAGCATCGCCAACCTCCAGGCCTCTTGGGTCAAGATGGGCTTGTCGGCCGCGACGGAGGCGCTGCGCTGGGGCGTCAACGACCTCGGCGGGACGCTGATGGAGGAGTCGATCAGCCGCATGGCTGGCAGCTACCACGGGGTGCGGCTCGATTCCGAGCAGCTGGTTGCCGCCGCTCACGCCGCCGGACGACCGGCCGCCGAGCGAACCACCCTCTACGACATTCGCCAGCATCACGAGCTGGCCGCCGCGGCCGTCTAGCGCGGCGTCACGAGCTGGCAGCGGCGGGCGTCTGGCGGAAGAGGTCCTCGTCGCGGCCGCGCAGCAGCGCGGCCGCGCCCGGGCCGTCATCGGCGCTGACGTAGCGCTCCAGCCCGCGCAGTAGCACGACCGGCTGGCCGCTGTCCTTGCCGCGCAGCAGATCCGCCGCCGCGGCGACCTGATCGGCGACCGCGATCCAGGTCGCGCGCAGCTCGCGCCCGTTGCGATCGCGCCGACCGCGCCAGTCATCGAGCGGTGCCAGCCCGGCGCAGCCGAGCGCGACGTCGCACTGGCCGCGGCGCCAGGCCCGTCCAAACGAGTCGCTGATCACGATCGCCGGGGCGACGCCGGTGAGCTCGCGCAGCTGCCTGCGCAGAGCCCGGGCCGAGGCGTCGGGATCGCGCGGAAGCAGGATCAGCTCGCCGCCGGTTGGTGCGTTGGAGGCGTCCACGCCGGCGTTGGCGCAGACGAAGCCGTGATGCGTCACGCAGATCAGTACGCCGCGCTCGGCGCGCAGCAGCTCGCTGGTCTCGTCGAGCACGACCTGAACCGCGCGTGGGTCCTTGCCGTGGTGCTCGGCGAGCTCGAGCGCTCGCGCTCCGGGCTGGACCGACTCCAGTGCGCGGATGCGACCCTCCGCCTTGGAGATGACCTTGTGGGCAACGCTCAGCACATCGCCGCTGCGCAAGGGCTCGCCAAGGCGGGTGAGCGCGGCGAGGATCAGCGCGGCGAGGTCATCGCCGCGGCGCACCTCGGGCAGGCCGGGGAGAGCGCGGGCGTGAAGCGCGGCGGCCACCTCAGCGTCGGCCACCTCAGGCCGCGGCGGCCAGCAGCCGCGCGAGCATCGCTCGCGTCCGCATCGCGCCGCCGGCGCTGCTCTCGAGCGCGTGCCGCAATGCGGCCAGGTCCTCGCGGGTGTCGACATCGAGTGCGAGCGACGCGAGCGGCTCGACGCGAGCGGCCACATTCGCCGCGGCGGCAAGCCGCAGATGCCGTTCGCACGAGCCAGGGCCAAACGCCGGCGCTACCGCGTCGGGCGGGCTGATCAACAGCGCGTTGGTGCCGGCGCCATGGCGATCGGGTACGACCACCAGCTCCGGCTGCACTGCCCGGCGGCCCAGCAGCCGGTCGAGCTCGCCAACGTCGAGCGCCGGGCAGTCGCCGGGCACCAGCAGGACCCGCTCGCAACCAGCCGTGAAGGCGCGCTCGATGCCGCGCTGAGCGGCCGCGCTCTGCCCGGCGTCCTGGGGGTCCTCGACGACGATCGCGCCCGCGGCATGGGCGAGCTCCTGCGCGAACGGCTCGCCGCTGACGACGATGATGCGGTCCAGCTCGGCGCTCGCGCGCAGCGCGTCGAGCACGTCGGCGATCATCGCGCCGGCCAGCAGTGCCCGCTCGCTCGGGAGCAGCGCGCCGCCGAGTCGCTGCTTGGCCTGGTCGAGGCGCTTGATCGGTAACACGGCCGCGGTTCGCATGGCTGTCGGAACCGTACTGAGATCCAGCTGGCGCATGGCTGGAGGGCGCCGGGCCTGGGATCAGCTGGATCGCTCTGGTGCGTGTCGGAGGGCGCCGGGCTCGGGATCAGCTGGATCGCCGTGCGAGCGACGCGGCGAAGGCGAGCGTCTCCCGGGCGAGCTCACGACGCTGCGCGGGGGTCTGCAGGCGAACGTCGACGCGATGCGTTGGGCAGCCGTCCACGAGCTCGTCGCTGACGATCCCGTCGATCAGCTCGCCATAGTGGGCCGCTACTCCCGCCGCGCTGAGCGGTCGCCCCGCCCATTCCAGGAACGCGGCCGTCGGTCCCTTCAGCACGCGTCCCTCGACCAGCGGGCTGACCGCCACACAAGGCGCTGGCGAGCTGCCCAGCGCCGCCTGCATCCCCGGCACCGCCAGGATCGGACCGATCGACGCAATCGGGTTGGAGGGCCCGATCACGATCGCCCGCGCGCTGGCGATCGCCCGCTGGGCCTCGGGCGGCACGGCGGCCTGCGCCGCCCCCTCGAACGTGACGTCCTCGACCGGCCCGGCGGCGCGCTCGCGGATCATCCATTCCTGGAAGTCCCACCAGCGCTCGCGTGCGCGAACCCGCGTCCGGACGGGCGCATCGCTCATCGGCAGCACCGTCGAGCGCACGCCCAACGCACGCGCCAGCTCGAGCAGCGTCTCGGTCAGGCGCGCGCCCTCCGCAAGCCGTCGTGCCCGCTCCAGCCCGATCGCCAAGTCGCGGTCGCCGAGCGAGAACCAGATCTCGCGGCCGAGCTCGCGCAGGCCGTCCATCACAACAAAGCTGTCGCCGGCCAATCCCCATCCGCGCTCGTCGATGCGGTCTGCCAGCCAGAACAGGACGAGGTCTGGGTCGGGCGCGACGTAGGCGCCGTAGATCTCGATGTCATCGCCCGTGTTGGCGATCACGACGAGCTCCTCGCCGACGACATCGAGCAGCCCGCGCGCGAGCCGGGCGCCGCCCGTGCCGCCGGCAAGCAGCACGACCGGTGCCGCCGGCTTGCTCAGCTGGCCCAATAGTCGCCGGGCAGCCCGGTCACGCGGATGCCGGCATGGGTCTTGTAGCGACCGTTGATGCCGATCAGCAGCGCGGTCAGCTGCTCGCAGATGCGCGCCATCTCCAGACGACCGGCGTCGACGCAGCGCAACCCGGGGACGCGTTCGATCAGCTGCGCCGCCGCGCGCTTGTCCTCGCGGCGGTCGCCGCAGATCAGCACGTCCTCGTCAAGTTGATGATCGAGGTCGCTGAGCGATGCGGCGCTGACGGTGTGCAGGGCTGACACCACGCGCACGCCTTCGGGCGCGAGCGATTGCGCCGCCTGCGCGGCCGATCCTTGCCAGACGCCCAGCGTCCGCGTGGGCAGGCCCCCCATCGCCGTCGCCAGTGGCACCGTGGCATCGATCAGCAGCGTGCCCGGCGCGAGCGTCGGCTTGAGCGCCTTGAGGTTCGCCGCCTGGCTGGCGAACGGCACGCACAGCATCACCGTCGATGTCTGCTGGACCGCCTCGGCGTTGACGGCCCCGTCGACGTCGGCGTCGGGGACCTGCTGGCGGACGCGCTCGGCGGCCTGGGCGGCCCGCTCGGCGTCACGGGAGCCGATGACCACCCCGACCCCCCGGGCGGTCAGTCGCAGCGCCATCCCGAATCCGAGGTCCCCGGTGCCGCCGACGATCGCGACGGTGGGAGACTCGGGCGCCACGGGGCGCGAGTATATGGGCTGACGCGTGGCGTGGCTGGCTGGCCCGGGTGCCGGATGCGCTCCCGGGCTACTGCGCCACGTGGCGTACCCGGTCGGGCTCGATGCGCAGGATGACCCGCTGCTCGCCGGGGGCCCTGAACGGATAGGTGTCCTTGTTGAGGTACTTCTTCGCGAGCGCGTCGATGTGCTCGTCGGCGTGCTCGTGGGTGGCTTCGCGCAGATGCCCGACGATCGCGACGTACTCGTAGGGGTTGTCCTTGTCGGCGACGGTTATCGTCGTCTCGCGGTTCTGATTGAGGTTGCGTGGCCAGGCGCGTCCCTCGGCGCTGTTGAGCACGACGCTGTCGGCATCCGCATCGACCCAAACGACCACGGCATGGGGACCGTTGGGCCCGGTGGTGACCACATGCGCGAAATTGGGCTGCTCGAGCAGCTCGCGGACGCGTCCTTCGATTCTTCCGGCCACGGTGGCTCCTCTCGACGACTACGTCGAGCATAGGCGCGGCACGGCGGGCGTGCGCCAGCTCGCCTCGGACATTGGCCCCACGTCGGACGCGTCGGGTGGCGGGCCAGCTCGACTCGGACATTCGTCCCTCCCGCGAAGGGGCGCCCGATCGCATCGCTATCTTGGCGGCGTGCTGGGCTCGGCGAGCTCGCTTCGAACGCTGCTCGCGGCAGCGCTAGCGCTTGCGGCGGTGGTGGCGCTTGCGCTGGTGGCAGCGCCGCTCGGACTGGGCGCCCCCTTTGCCGGGCGTGCGCGGACAGTTGCCGGGGATGCGCGCACGCCGGCGGCGGGCCCGCGCGTCGGGGGCTGTCCGGTCTTCCCGGCGACCAATGCCTGGAACCAGGACGTGTCGCGGCTGCCGGTCGACCTGCGCTCGGCCAGCTACATAGCCGCGATCGATCAGGGCTCGAACCACTTCCTGCACGCCGACTTCGGCGGTCACGGCGCCTACGGGATCCCCTACGCGGTCGTGCCACGCCGGCAGCGGCGCGTGCCCATCCACTTCGACGCCTATGGCGATGAGAGCGATCCGGGACCGTATCCGGTTCCCTTGGACGCGCCCGTCGAGCAGGGCTCCGACCGGCATCTGATCGTGGTGCAGCGCGGCGCCTGCCGCCTCTATGAGCTCTTCGACGCACGCCGCCGGGGAGGAGGCTGGGTCGCCGGCTCGGGTGCGGTCTGGAGCCTGCGCTCCAACCGGCTGCGCCATCGCGGCTGGACGTCCGCTGACGCTGCGGGGCTGCCGATCCTCCCGGGACTCGCGCGCTACGACGAGGTGCGCGCCGGCCGCATCGATCACGCCCTGCGCTTCACGGTCGAGCGAACCCAGCGCGGCTACGTGCTGCCCGCCACGCACTTCGCGTCCTCCAGCAACGATCCATCGCTGCCCCCAATGGGCCTGCGCCTGCGGTTGAAGGCCAGCTACGACATCGCGCGCTTCCACGGCGAGGCGCGCGTGATCCTGATCGCGCTCAAGCGCTACGGGATGATCGTGGCCGACAACGGGACCAGCTGGTACATCACCGGCGCGAGCGACCCACGCTGGCGCGACCGCGACCTCGACCAGCTCAAGACCGTGCCGGGGACGGCGTTCGAGGTCGTCCAGACGGGGCCGATCCAGCGCGGCTAGCGACGGATCGCGCCGGCTGATCCGCGGCGGTCGCCCCACCGCGGGGACCCGCCGATCAAGGGGGTAGCGTTCGCAATTACTTGAAACCATCCTGATCGCCTGGGGGTCTTCGTGGTAATGGCGTCGATGCCGAGCCCGCGCTGGAGTTCATCTTCGCGCTCGCTCAGCGCCGCAGGATGAGGGCGCTGGGGCGGGCGCTGCGTGCGCCCCTGCGGGAGCGCAGCTTCGCCCTGCTCTGGGCCGGGACGAGCATCTCGCTGATCGGCGACGGCGTCTACACAATCGCGGTGATCTGGGCCGTCTTCGGCCTGTCGGGCGGGCCGGTGGCGCTGGCGATGGTTGCTCTGGCGCTGCTGATCCCACAGCTGGGGACGCTGGTCGTCGCGGGCGCCATCTGCGACCGCACCGACCCACGCCGAGTGCTGATCGGCGCCGACCTGTTGCGTGCGACGACGATGGCGCTGCTGGGACTCCTTGGCGTGGCGGGCCTGCTGCGGCTCTGGGAGCTGATCGTGCTCGTGGCGATCAGCGGCATTGGCGAGGGGCTTGCGTCGCCGGTGCTGACGGCGCTGATGCCGCGGCTGGTTGCCGACGACCAGCGCGTCGCGGCCAACGCGCTCGGGCAGACAATGCGCCCGCTGCTGGGTCGGATGGCCGGCCCCGCGCTCGGCGCGCTGCTGGTGACCGCGGGGGGCAGCGGCGTCGCCTTCCTGGTCGACGCGCTGAGCTTTCTGCTCTGTGCCGCGGCGGTCGCGCGGATCGCCGGTTGCGAACGGCCGACTGTCGCGACGCCATCGCTTGCGGACAACGTCCGCGACGGCTGGCGCTTCGTGCGCGACCAGCGCTGGCTGTGGCTCACGCTCTCGATGACCGCGGTGATCCTGCTGTGCATAAGCGGGCCGCTCGAGGTGCTGGTGCCCTATCTCGTGCACCACACGCTGCACGGTGGAGCGGGGGCCCTGAGTCTCGTCCTGGTCGGTGGGGGAGTCGGCGCACTGGCCGGTGGCGCCGCCGTCGTGAGGCGACCGCTCGGGCTGCCGGGGATGGCGCGCTGCTGGGGACTTGGCGGGCTCGGCCTCGTCGGCTACAGCATGGCGCCGAACATCGCATTCGCGGTGCTGGCGGGCACGATCGGGGGAGCCGGCATCGCCGCCGGAGCGATCGTCTGGACGACAATCGTCCAGCGGCGCGTCCCGGCGGAGCTGCTGGGCCGCGTCGGCGCCGTCGACTGGCTGGCCTCCTTCGCCCTGGCGCCCCTGTCGCTGTTGCTGGTTGGTCCGCTGACGGCGGCGATCGGCGTCCGTGACTCCCTGCTGGCGACGGGTCTGGCCGGCGCGGGATTCGCTGTGCTGCTGGCGGCGGCCTACAAGGCGCCGTTGTCCGAGCGCCTGGACGTCCTCGGCACGTTGGGGACCCGGCGCTTGCCGGCTGCTCCGGCGCCGGTGGACGACCACAGCTGACCGTCAGCGCTGCGGCACCTGGTGCGCCTGAAGCCACTGGTTGCCTAGGGGGAGGACCCTTCGGCCAATCCGCCATGCCCGGGGTGGGATTCGAACCCACACGCCCCTGGGGGCAGCGGCTTTTGAGGCCGCCGTGTCTGCCGTTCCACCACCCGGGCGGGGTCCTGCGCGTGCTGCAATGCTAGGGGCTCATCGACGCACCAGCGGGCGTGGTGGAATTGGTAGACACGCTGGCCTTAGGAGCCAGTGGCGCAAGCCGTGGGGGTTCGAGTCCCTCCGCCCGCATCGAGGCGGGGGCCTCAGCGCGGGAGGGCGACCGCGCTGACCTGCGTACCGCTGGCCACCACGCTGGGGCCGTCATCGACGGCGATCACGTGCACGGCGTGGCGTCCTGCGGGCACGCCGGGCACCATGGCGATGAGGAAGGCCGAAGCATCCTCACCCGGCGCTAGCGCAGTGACGCTATAGGGGGCTCCAGGCGAGCTGAAGCGCCCGTTGTCCACGTCGACATGGAGCTGCACGCTAGTGCCGGCCGGGCTCGCTGACGCCTCGGAGATCACAGTGCTGGCGAGCACGAGGATGTTCGCCCGTCTCGACAGGCGAATCGACGTCGATGCCAACGCCGTCGACGGTGGCGGCGGGCACGGCGGGGCTGCGCCCGTAACCGAGCCACCGCACGAGAATCCCCTTATGGTCTGCGGCCCGGCCACCTGGGCTGAGCTCGAGCCAAGCGCAAATCCAAGCTTGGGCAGGATCACGGCGCCGTTTTGAATCTGCCTCGACCCGACGCTGTTGGGCCGCAGGCTGACCGCGGCATAAGACGCGCCACCAAGGCTGATAAACAGCGCGAGCGTCGCGATGACGTTGGCATACGTCAGCCTGGGGACCAGGAAGCTGCGTGTCTCACTGGTCGGGACATCGCCTCGTCGATTTCTAATACAACGCAACACCTGCTCTCAACACCACCCCGGTCCGCCGTAGTGAAAGGAATAAGCGCCAGGATTTGGGTACCACTGTCCGTCATTGTACTGACTTGGATCGCTCATATATGCGGAACTCAAGGTAGTCAGGCCGGAGTAGCATGGACTCGTGTAACTGCTGTTGACGACCGTGGCTGAGTTTGTCTGGGTCCCGAAGAGCGAGTTGCCCATATCCGTGCAGGTGGAGTATTCAGGCGTTTCGACTTCGCCGCCGAATTCTACCGAGGTCCCCAGTGGAAAATGGCATCCCCAGGCACCCCCAGGGATATACCCATACCAGTTGCCGTCGTAGTCGAACCACATGTTTCCTCGGTATGCCTCAACTGCGTACACATGCGAGGTATCATCGTGGGTGATGACCATGTTTGGATAGACGGATGGACTGACCTGCACCCATGAGATGCCGTTTAGCCCGACGTAACCACCGCCTCCTGGATATACGCCGCAGTCAGACATGGCGGCGAACAGGTGGGTTTGAACGTCGGGATACTGCCCCGGCGCCTCGATCCACCCGGTCTCCGCGGTCGAAGGCTGTCCATTCGGCGTGCCGTAGTCCACGTCCCATAGTTGTCCGATGCTGTGTGAGCCTGCGGTCCAAACACTAGGTTGCTGGTTAGTCTGGGTCAGCACCACCAAGCTGACAGCGCCACCCGATGGTGACTGGCTGGCAATCGCGTAGGAGTACCAGACGCTGTTCACCGGAATGCGAGCGAGTCGAGCCAGTGGAAGGCATCGCTCGGCCTTCTTGCCGCGATGGTTACGCAAACGACAGCGGCCTCCGGTGAGTGTCACCTTTTGGGCGCGAAGGGCGATAGCGCGAATCGCCTCGGCCAGCACCGTCTTGGTCGGTTGTAAGGAAACGCTGCGCCGGTGAATCCGGCCGTGCCGTCGCACGCGTAGCGAAAGACGGATAGAGACGAACGATCCTAAGCGCGGTGGGATGTCTTTATCCCAACGCCTCCCGTCGCCGCCGGATAGGGAACCTGGCCGCTAGGGCACAGAGGGACCAGATTGTCGCTGGTGGGGGACAGCACTATGGATCCAGTTGGCGTCCGGACTGGTGGCGGAGGCGCTGCCACAGGGTTAGACAGCGATTGGCAGCGGTAGCCAGCAGAGGACGTACTGCCGGCCGCCAAGGCCAACCCTGCAGCAAGCAGAGTCGCCAGGACAAAAATCAGCAGAGCCGCGCTTGCTACATACCGTCGCATGATGACGCGCGTTCACGCGGTGGGGTGCCAAGCAGAACGGTTCCTCCTATGGCTTCGCAATTTGTTATGCGAGCGCTGCCTTGGAACAGCGATGCGAGCTCAGATCAGCGCACAAACTACCAGATTCGTCATAACTGCAATGGGCGGATCCTCCCGCGCCACCGTCTCGGACGCTCGAGCGGCGATGGCCGCTCAGCGTGGCAACGGCGCGCCGAGCAGCGCGGCGATCAGGCCCACGACCGCCGCGGTCAACAGCGTTGTCACGACGCCACGCCGTAACAGCAGCAGCGCAACCGCCGCGGCGGCCAGGACCCCAAGCTGCCAGGTCTCGGCCAGTGCGCGCGCCAGGGGGATCGCCGCGCCGATGATCGCGCCGATCGCCGCCGGCCCGGCGCCGCGCAGGAAGGCGCGAGCGCGCTCGCTCGCCACCAGACGCTCGAAGCGCTCGGCTCCAACCAGCACGAACGCGAACGATGGTGAGAAGGCAACCAGCGAAGCGAGCAGCCCGCCGCCGACGCCGGCGGCCGCGTAGCCGACGACCGCGACGGTCTGCACGACCGGCCCCGGGGTGACCTGCCCCAGCGCGACCGCGTTGAGAAACTGCGTGCCGGTCATCCAGTGGTTGTGGAGGGCATCGGCCTGCATCAGCGGGATGATCACGAAGCCGCCGCCGAACGACAGGGCACCAACCTTGAACGCGGTCCAGGCCAGCGCGCCGATCCCCCCCGCCGTTGCCGCGCCGGCAACGACCGCCGGCCAGGCGTGCAGCCGCAGCCCCTCCGAGCTGGCCTGGTCGCGGCCCGACCAGGCCAGCTCGAGCAGCCCTGCCGCCACCAGCACGAGGGCCAGCCAGGGCCCGACTAACGCCGCCGCGAGCGCGCCGGCGAGCGCGTAGACGGCGACGCGCGGTCGCTGCACCGAGCTGGCACGCCGCCAGGCGCTCGGAGCGAGGCCGAGCCCGGCGTTGACGGCGACGGCGGCGACAGCCGCCCCGGCGCCGGCGCCCGCGCCGCGCAGCCACGTCGGGGGCGCCGATGCCAGGAACGCGGCCGCCAGCCCGAGGATCACGATCAGCCCCGGCACGATGAAGCAGACGCCACCGACGAGCGCGCCGATCCGCCCCCGCAGCCGCCAGGCGCAGTAGATCGCGAGCTGCGTCGAGGCCGGACCGGGCAGCAGGCTGGTGGCGGCGATCGCCCGCTCGAGCTGCTCGGGAGCCAGCCAGCGACGGTCCTCGACGCACAGCCTGCGCAGCAGCGCGATGTGAGCGGGTGGCCCGCCGAAGCCGATGCAGCCGATGCGGCCCCACTCGCGGGCGATCTCCCGCAGCGGGGGCGGCGGCGTCAGCACGGCGACGT
Source organism: uncultured Solirubrobacterales bacterium (assembly GCA_963795555.1). Classification (GTDB taxonomy): domain Bacteria; phylum Actinomycetota; class Thermoleophilia; order Solirubrobacterales; family Solirubrobacteraceae; genus CAWCHZ01. The sequence continues at coordinate 1,040,763 of CAWCHZ010000002.1, read as the reverse complement.
GCTCGCTCGCGGGCAAGTCGCTGCCACCAGCGCCCCTGCCGGTCGAGCTCGCCATATCGCGCCGCTACCGGTCGACGTGGGCCGTTGCCGAGGTGCGCCATCCCGTCCGTGCGCGGGCGATGCGACGGCGCGCGAGCCGCTGGCGGGCGCCGTGGAGCGTCAGCGCCGCCGCGACGCTCAATGGCCCGAGCGCGCCGACGGCGTAGCGGGCGTCATAGACCTGCGTGGCCACCGGCACGATCAGCAGCGCGAGCGCGAGCAGCGTGAGCAGCGTGGGCATCGTCCGCCGCCCGTGCGCGACGAGCAGCGGTGCCACGATGGCGAGCGCGAGCAGGATGGCCATCGGCACGCCCTGCGCCGCGAACGTGCGCACGTACCAGGACGTCAGTCGCGCGTGGCTCTGGCTGGTCGCACGCAGGCCCGGGTAGTAGCTGCCGATGCCGCGCGCGACGACGGCCTCCTGGGTGGTGTTGGTGCTGAGCGCCATGAACTGCGCGGGCGTCTGTCCCGCGCGCGGGCGCTGGTATCCGCCGGGAGCGATGTAGCGAATGAAGTCGTGCGCGACCGCCGCGAGATAGTCGCCGGGTTGGTGCGCGATCGCGGCACGCGCGAACGCGCCGAGCTTGGCGTTGCCGTGCGGCTGGCCGCCGAAGACCCGCCAGGCGGGCGAGGCATCCCACATGTAGAAGTCGGTTCCCGGACGCGCCGCGGGTGGCGTGCGCTCGCAGAGCCCGGCGGTGCCCGCTGGCGGCGTGAACTTGGAGCAATCGGCGAACGGCGCCACGCGCGAGTAGAGCACCCAGCCCGAGTCGCGTGAGAGCGAAGCCGATCCCGTCTGGGCCGCTTGCGCGCCGAGATATGCGCCGACCAACGCCGCCGCGACGGCGAGCAGCGCGCCGGCGCGCATGGCCCGCGAGCGCCATGTGCCGGATACCGCCGGCAACAGCGCGATCGTCGCAAGCGGGATCGCCACGAGGCCGACCGTGCGCGTGAGCCCCGCCGCGGCGAGCAGCGCCCCGGCGCCCAGCGCCCAGCCGATCCCTCCGGCCCCGGCGCGGGCGACGGCGTAGAGCCCGGCCGCCAGCAGGAATGTGAACAGCGAGTCCGACAGCAGCGAGTGCTCGACGACGATCTGCAGACCGTCGAGCGCGATCACCGTGGCCGGCAGCAGCCCCAGCCAGCGCGACCCGGTCAGCGTGCGAACCAGCGCGTAGAGCAGCGCGGCGGTCGCCAGCCCAAGCAGGTGCTGGAGGACGAGCACCGGCCAGACGCTTGCGCTGAGGACATGCAGCGCGCGCAGCAGCAGTGGGTAGCCAGCCGGATGCAGCGGGTCGGCGAACAGCGGGCCGTGAGCGATGTCGACGTAGAAGACCGCGTCGTGGTAGCCGACCACAGCGGGATGCCAGGTCGCGATCATCCAGGCCCGCAGGCCGGCGCCCACGCCCAGCACGCCGGCCAGCGCAAGGCTCGCGCGGTCGCGCGCGATTCTCATGGGCTGCCCTCGCCCTCGGGGCGGTGGCTCACGCGGTCGCGCTCCACGCCAATCGGCAGGCAGACATCAACACGCGGCGCACCGTAGCGGACCAGTGTTTCACCAGATGTTCTCGGCTTGATAACACTGGGACCGGCCTGTCGGCCTAGCGTGCGCATGAATGGCTGCGACCCAAGGGACCGCCCCGTACGCGAGCCACCGGCTGGCCGGCGACGGGGAGCCCGAGACGCTGCGCTTCGCCGAGTTCGAGTGGCGTACCGATGAGCCGGTCCTGCGGATCGGCGATCGCCGCGTCCCGCTCACTCCGCGGGAATTCGCCGTGTTCAGCGTGCTGGCGGCGGTGCCCGGGCATGTGCTGCCGCGCGAGACGATCTACCGGCGCGTCTGGGGCGTGGAGATGCCCAAGCGCGACCGCTCCGTCGACGTCTACGTGCGCAAGGTCCGCATCAAGCTCGCCTCCGCAGCGCCCGATCGGGTCTTCATCCACACGCACTTCGGGTTCGGCTACCGCTTCGATCCCGACGTGAGCTACCCAGTCGGCGTATAGGCGTTGTAGACGTGCTTGTCGAACGCCGGCAGGCCGTTGGCGCCGGCGTAGCCCAGCGGTTGTAGGCCGAACAGCTGCTCGAGGCTCAGCAGCAGCGAGAAGTGGTTGTAGTCGGCCTGATCGACGCTGCCGGGCTTGATGTAGCGCGAGATCAGCAGCAGGCCGACGCGGCCGCCGCCGCCCGTTGGGGTGATGCCGCTGGTCGAGGAGGTCGGGCTGGTGGTGGTCGTGCCGGTGCTTGTCGGCGTGGTGGGCGTTCCCGAGGCAGGCTGCGTCGGCGCCGGAGTGGGCAGGTTCGGGTACTGAGGCGTCGAGCAGCAGGCGCTCTGATCCGCGCCCGGTCCGCTCTGCGGCGCCTCGTCGAAGGTGATCGCGATCAGGCCGCCATCCCTGTAGCCGGGCGAGGCCTCGATCTCGGGCACGATCGTGTGCAGGAAGCTGTCGGCCGCCGCTAGCCCCGCCGGCTGGCCCGGCGCGCAGGGCTGCTCGGATCCGTCGTGGCAGCGGTTGGGGACGATGTAGGCGAAGGACGGCGTCGTGGCGGGTGACTTGATGTCGTTGGCGAGCTGATCGAGGCCGACGTCGTCCTGCGTGCATGCCGCCGGCCCGCCACCGATCGGCGGGTCGACCTGCGAGTGGAAGTAGACGAACGGGTTGCGCCAGGTCACGTACGCGTCACCGGCAGTTGGGGCCTGATTGCCATCAGCGGCGCCAAGCGTGGGATGGCGGCAGGTTGCCGGCTGGCCCGGAGCGCCGTTGCCGATGTCCTCGACGTAGGCCTTCGCGGCAAGGCCCAGGGCGGCGAGCTGGTCGGGCAGCGTGTGGGCGAGCGCGGGATAGACGCAGCCGCTGCCCGCCACCTGCTGCTGGGCGCCGATCGTCGCGGGGGTGAGGTCAGTGAACGTCGGGCAGTCGCTCGCCGTCTGCGGCGTGGGTCCCTGGCCGCTGATCAGGGCGATCGCGTTGGCCAGGGCGCCCTGCGTCACCGCGTAGTAGTTCGGCAGCAGCTCGCCCTGGGCGGTCAGCGTGGTCGCCAGGTATGGATCGGGCGGGGCAGCTGGAGGCGAGCCTGGGGGAGCGGGGGAGGGGGTCCCGAAGGCGGCCTGATAGCCGTGGTCGGAGAGCACGATCAGGAAGACGTGCTTGATCGGCGGACGTGGCGACGGTGGCGCGACGGGGACCGGCACGCTCGGCTTGCGCGGCGCGGGCGGCGGGCTCGGCGGGGTGGGCGCTGGGGGCGGGCTCGCTGGAGTTGTCGAGCTGGTCGGCGGCGCCAGCGCCGTGACCGCGCTCGGGGTCGTGCTCGGGCTGCTCGCCGCCGCTGGGGGCGAGGACACCGCGAGCAGCAGCGTCTGCGCCGCGTTGCTCTGAGCGGGCGGGCTGATCGCCGAGCCGACGAGCACGCCGAAGGCGAGCAGGCCCATGATCGCCACCGCCGCGGCACGCGGCGTGGGCATCGAGATGCCCTCGAACCAACGCGCGCGCAGCTGATCGGCGTCGGGCGGCCTGGCGTCGGCGATGGCGTCCGCTGGGGCGTCGAGCTGTGCCGCGTCGGAAGCCCCCACCGGGTCCACCCCAAGCAGCCCTGCGGCGTGCCACGGCAACGGCCCGCGGCGCGCCCCGCACTCGACGCAATAGCGCTGGTCGTGGGCGAGCGGCGCGTCGCACTGCGCGCATGCAGTTGCGCGACCGCCCGCTCGGGGGCCGTGATCGGTCGAGACGCTCGCCATCCACGGGCAGTCTCGCGCGCCGCTGGTTCACACGGTGTGAAAAAGCCGATATCCGCACCGGCCGGCCCGACCGCCCTGCCGCACCCGTCAGGTCGACGACGACTCGGTACCGACCGTCCGGATAACCGTTCCTTCACAACTGCGCAATTCGTGGCCCGGATACTGAGGTGCACCGGTCGCTGCCCAGACTGGCAGCGCGCTTCAGTCGCTCGCGGCCGAGCTCGAGCGGGGATCGGTGAGTGAATGGAATCGACCGCAAGCACCGAGGACTACGTGACCATGGCCGGCGCGCCAAGCGAAGCATCAAGACTGCATGGCGACACGCCGGCGATCCAGGCGCCGACGGTGGCGACGGGGGCTGCGCAGTGCCCGCAGTGCGGCGCTCCGCTTGCTTCCGATCAGCGCTATTGCGTGGAGTGCGGCGAGCGTCGCAGCGGGGTGCGGCTGCCGTTCGCCAACGCGTCGGCCGCCCGTGGACAGTCGAGCGCGGCGCGAGTGCGAGCCTCTCGCAGGCTGCGCATGTCGCCCAACAGCACGCTGATCGCGGGCATCGCCACGCTGCTGCTGGCGATGGGCATCGGCGTGCTGATCGGGCGATCGGGCTCCAGCTCCGGCTCCAGGGGCAACGCCGGCGTGCAGGTGGTGACGGTCGCGGGCGCCGGCTCGGGCTCGAGCGCCGCTGCCGGCTCGACCGGTGCCGGCGCGGCGGGCTCGGGCGCGACCGGGTCCAGCGGATCGACCAGCGCCGGCGGCTCGACCAATCCCGCGCTGACGTCCACCCCCAAGGGCACGGCCAACAAGAATGTCCACGCGCCCGGCAAGGTAGTGTCGGTCGGCAGCAAGGGCAGCGGGCCGGGCTATCAGAACGGCAAGTTCACCGGCAACTTCTTCGGTCAGTGATGGCGCTCGCGGTCGACATCTGCTTGCTGGACGCGGCGGGGGCTGCGCGCGCATGAACGCCAAGGGTCTGCTCGACGCCGCGCGCAACCTGCGGCCCGCACGCCTCGGCGGGCGCCGTGGCGACGACGACCGTGACAACGTGCGCCTTGGCGACGACGACCGTGACAACGGCAGGGCTGCTGCGCCTGGTGGTCCGCGAGCCACACAGGGTCGTGTGGTGCTCGAGCCACCGCAGCCCGAGACGCTCGTCGATCTGCGCCGCCGGCGCGACCAGCTCAGCGCGCGTGTGAACGAGCTGCAGTGGGATCTCGGCGGCCTCGTCTACGAGATGGCGATCCGTGACCACATCCGCATCGACGTGCTGGTGCGCCGCGCCGCGCTGCTGCAGGACGCCGATGCCGAGCTCAGCGAGGTCCAGCGCATCCTGCGCCTCGAGGAGTCCGGCACGGCGGGCGCGTGCGCGACCTGCGGAGCGCCGCACAGCAGCGGGGCGGTCTACTGCTGGCAGTGCGGCCAGCCCCTGCTCGAGCACGTCGCGACCCAGTCGATCGCGACGCCCTAGCGATCGCCCCCTAGCGATCGCGCTGGGACGGCTAGCCGAACCCGCCCGGTCGCGCGACGCCCCCAGCCTGGCTAGCCGAAGCGCCCGGTCACGTAGTCGCGCGTGCGCGGGTCGGCCGGGTTGGTGAAGATCGTGCCGGTCTCGTCGTACTCGATCAGCACGCCCGTCCTGCCGCGGCTGCTGTCGCCGAGGCTGAAGAAGGCGGTGCGGTCGGCGACGCGTGCGGCCTGCTGCATGTTGTGCGTCACGATCACGATCGTGTAGCGCGTCTTGAGGGTATGCATCAGGTCCTCGATCGATGTCGTGGCGATCGGGTCCAGCGCGGAGGCGGGCTCGTCGAGCAGCAGCACGTCGGGCTCGATCGCGATCGTGCGCGCGATGCACAGGCGCTGCTGCTGTCCGCCCGAGAGCCCCAGCGCGCTGTCGCGCAGGCGATCCTTGACCTCGTCCCAGAGCGCGGCGGCGCGCAGGGCGCGCTCGACGCGCTCGTCGAGCCCGGCGCGCATGCCGAGGTTGCGCGGCGCCCAGGCGATGTTGTCGTAGATCGACTTGGGGAAGGGGTTGGGGCGCTGGAAGACCATCCCGATGCGCCGGCGGACCTCCACGCGGTCGACGCCGCTGCCGTAGATGTCGTGGCTGTGGTAGCGGATGCGACCGTCGATGCGCAGCCCCGGGACCGAGTCGTTCATCCGGTTGAGGCTGCGCAGGAAGGTCGTCTTGCCACACCCCGACGGGCCGATCACCGCGGTGATCAGGTTGCGGTAGATCTTCAGCGACACGTCCGCGACGGCGATGCTGCCCGAGTAGGACACCGCCATGTCCTGGATGTCGAAGACGACCTGGCGCGCCGCCGCGCGCGGCGCGCCGTCGCTGGCGGTCACGCGCGGCGCTCGCTCGGTGCTGATCCGCACGCGCGGGCGCACCGCCCGCGCGGCCGCGGCGGCATCCGCGGCGTGCTCGGCCGGCAGGCCGGCGGGGTCGACCGGCAGACCCGTGGCGGGGTCGACCGGAAGGTCCTCGCCGCTGTGCGAGAGCGTGGTCATCGGCCGAGCTTGGCGCGGTTGCGGGCGAGCATCGCACGTGCGCCCAGTCCCGCGATCAGGATGAACACAAGCAGCACCAGCGCCGCCCCCCACGCGCGGGCGTAGCCTGCCGGATCCGCGTCCTCGGAGGCGTTGAAGATCAGCACCGGGATGTTGGACAGCGCGTGGCCGGCCCCAAGCGATACGCCGCGAGCGGCGATCGAGGTGAGCAGCAGCAGCGGCGCGGTCTCGCCGGCCGCGCGGGCGACGGCGAGCACCGTGCCGGTGACGATGCCGCCGAGCGCGCTGGGCAGCAGAACGGTCAACACCGATCGCCAGTGGCTGACGCCAAGCGCCTCGGCCGCCTCGCGCAGCGTGCGCGGCACGAGCAGCAGCATCTCCTGGCTGGCGCGCGCGATCAGCGGCAGCATGATCAGCGCCAGCGCCAGCGAGCCGGCGAAGCCGCTCTGATGATGACCGGCCACCATCAGCCCGAAGAAGAACAGCGCGATCACGATCGAGGGCAGGCCGTTGAGCAGGTCGAGCACCAGACGGATCGTGCGCGCGGGACGCTGCCTGGCGAACTCGGTCAAATAGAGGGCGATCAGCACGCCCAGCGGCATCGCGATCGCGGTCGCGAGCGCCACGATCACGATGGTGCCGACGATCGCCGGCGCGATGCCGCCGCCGGGCCCGCCGAAGATCGGGGGATCCTTGACGAAGAACGACAGGCTCAGCGCGCTCGCGCCGCGCGAGGCAACCGAGTAGATGATGACGCCAAGCACGCCCACCGCCAGCAACGCCGCCGCGGTTGCGCTGAGCTCGGCGAGCCGGCTGACGAGCTGGCGCCGGCGCAGGTTGCCCGACGCCGTCAGCGGCCGCTCGGGATCGAGCGAGTCACCCATGCCTCCGATCGAGAGCGCGGTCGTGCTCATCGCGCCAAGAGCTGCTGACGGCTGAAGCGCCGGGCGATCAGCTGCGCGCAGATGTTCGCGAGCAGGCCGATGACCAGCAGGATCAGGCCGAGGTAGAACAGCGAGGAGGTGAGCAGCTTGGTCGAAGCCCCCTGGAACTGCTCGGCGATGCGGCTGGCAAGCGTGTCGCCCGTGGTGAACAGCGACGCGTGAATGGCCGTGCCTGCCCCAATCACCTGCGTGACGGCGATCGCCTCGCCAAGCGCGCGCCCGAGCGCCAGGAAGGCCGCCGCGGCCACGCCCGACGCGGCTGAGGGCAGCACCACGCCACGCACGACCTCCCAGCGCGTCGCGCCGAGCGCCGTCGCGCCGTCCTGCAGCTCGCGCGGGACCGTGAGGAATAAGTCGCGGCTGATCGAGGCGATGATCGGCACGACCATCAGGGTCAGCACGAGGCCCGCGCTGAACATCACGTTGCCGGTCGTCGACTGGCTGCCAAACACCGGCAGGAAGCCGAGCGCTCCGTGCAGCACGGGCTCGAGGTGCGAGTGCAGGAAGGGCCCGAGCACGAGGATGCCCCAGAAGCCGACGATCACGCTTGGCACCGCCGCCAGCATCTCGACGAGCGGGCCGACCACGGCGCTCAGCCGGCGCGGGGCGAGCAGGCTCAGATAGAGCCCGATCGCGATGCCGATCGGCGTCGCCAGCGCGAGCGCCATCGCCGAGCTGACCGCCGTGCCGTAGAGCAGCACCCCGGCGCCGAAGAGGTTGAAATTGGGCTTCCAGGTCGTGTGCCCCAGGAAGCCCAGGCCGAACTTCGACAGCGACAGGCTCGCACCGTGCACCAGCTGGTAGGCGATCAGCAGCAGCACCGTGACCGCCACCAGCGCGGCCAGCGAGCAGATGCCGTAGAGCGCGCCGTCGGCGAAGCGGTCGAGCGATCGCGGACCGCTCGCGAAGCGACGTAGGGCTGCCACGCTGGCGCTCATCGTGCGCAGCGTAACGGCGATCCCGCTGGCTCTGCCGGGCGTTCACAAAATTAACACAGGCAGCCCGAGCCTCCCACCCACAAGCAAGCCAAGCCCCTCGCGCTTTACACCATTTACACAAATGTGAAAGCGGTGTTCGAGCCCCGCGTGCAATTAGGTGTTACATGACCTTCACAACAGCGTTCACAACATTAAAACAGGTGTCGCGGGGCCGACCGTGATGCTACGCCGTGCTCATAACCGACTTCAGCCAGGAGGAACACTTGAAGCGCAAAAGGCTGCTGGGTCTCGCCACCGTGGCGGCGATCTTAACAATGACGGCCGGGCTGGCTCCGAGCGCCCAGGCGGCGAGCGGCCTGGTCGGCGCGGGGTCCACGCTGATCACCCCGCTGATGACCAACTGGAGCCTCGACTACCAGTCGCGGACCGGCATCACGGTGACCTATGGCTCCGTGGGATCGGGCGCCGGCATCGCCCAGATCTCCGCTCGCACCGTGGACTTCGGCGCTTCGGATGCTCCGCTCTCGCCGGCGCAGGCCGCCGCATGCCACAACTGCGTTCAGCTTCCCTGGGCGCTGACCGCCACCGGCGTGGCGTTCAACATCAACGGCGTTCACCGGCTGAGGCTGTCCGGGCCGGTGGTTGCGCAGATCTACCTGGGGCAGGTCACCAACTGGAACGATCGTCGCATCCGGGCCCTCAACAAGGGCGTCCGGCTGCCCAACCTGAAGATCACGCCGGTGTTCCGCAGCGATGGGTCCGGCGACACCTACGCGTTCACCGACTACCTCTCGCGGGTGAGCCGGTCGTGGGCATCACAGGTTGGCTTCGGCACCGCGGTCAGCTTCCCCGCCGGCACCGGTGGCAAGGGCAACGCGGGCGTCACCGCCGTGGTGCAGTCGACCAACGGCTCGATCGGCTACATCTCCGCCGCCTACATCATCACCCACGGGCTCAACGTGGCCGCGCTGCGCAATGCCGCGGGTCGCTTCGAGTATCCGAACCTGGGCAACATCTCGGCGGCGGCGAAGTCGGTCAAGCGCGTGCCGGGGAGCAACGAGATGCACATCGTCAACCCCTCGCGCAAGTACAAGAACGCCTACCCGCTGTCCACGTTCACCTATGTGATCGTGCCGCTTGGAAGCCCCAACAAGTCGCTGCTGGCGAACTTCATCCAGTACGCGATCTCGACGGGCCAGAAGTTCGGGCCGGCGCTTGACTTCGCGCCGATCCCACGCGTGGTGCTCAACGCCGACCGGCGGACGCTGAACGCGTTCCTGGCCAGCTGAGGCCGACAGCAACGCAGGCCGGATCGCCACGGCGATCCGGAGGGCGGCCGGCCCCCCGGGGGGCCGGCCGCCCTTTTTGTTGCCGCCATTACACTGCCTATGCAATGCTTAGGCAATATTGATGTCCACGAGCGCAAGGAGCCAGTCCGGAATGAGCGTGCGTCGTCCAGTTCGCATGAGCCTGCGTAGAGTCGTCGGCCTGCTGATCTTGAGCCTGTCGCTGGCGGCGGCGGGCTGTGGCGGCTCGAGCAGCAAGCCCAACCTGACGGTCTCGGCGGCGGCGTCGCTGACCAAGGCCTTCACCCGCTACGGCGCCCAGTTCACGCAGGCCAGCGCACGCTTCTCGTTCGGTGGGTCCGATCAGCTTGCGGCCCAGATCCAGCAGGGCGCTCGGCCCGACATCTTCGCCTCGGCGAACACCGCGCTGCCGCAGCTGCTCTACGCCAAGGGCCTCGTCTCCAAGCCGGTGGTCTTCGCCGCCAATCGCCTCGTGATCGCCGTGCCGGCGGGCTCGACGAAGATCCACTCGCTCGCCGACCTCGCCAAGCCTGGCGTGACGATCGTGATCGGCTCGGCGAGCGTGCCGGTGGGGGCCTACACCCGCAAGGTGCTGGCGCGGCTGCCGGCGGCCGAGCAGCGGGCTATCCTCGCCAACGTGCGCTCCGAGGAGTCCGACGTCAAGGGCGTCGTCGCGAAGGTCACCGAGAAGGCCGCCGACGCGGGCTTCGTCTATGTGACCGATGTCGCGGCCACGGCTGGCGCTGTCCAGGCGATCGCCCTGCCGGCCACGCTGCAGCCGCAGGTCAGCTACGGCATCGCTGTCGTCAAGGGCGCCGGTCACGCCGCCCAGGCGCAGGCGTTCATCGCCGGGCTGCTGCACGGAGCCGGCCAGCGCGACCTGCTCGCCGCGGGGTTCCTGCCACCGCCGCAGTGAGCCGTTTCCCGCCAGCGCCGCAGTGAGCCGAGCGGGCGCCTTCGCGCTGCTGCTCGCCGTGGCGCTGGTCCTGGCGCTGGCCTTCCTCGTCCTGCCGATCGTCGCGATCTTTGCCCATGTCAGCCCGGCACAGCTGGTGTCGAGCCTGGGCGATCCGGTTGCCACCGACGCGCTGAAGCTGAGCATCGAGACGACGGCGATCGCGGTCGCGGTGCTCGTGCTCGTCGGCACCCCGGCGGCCTACCTGCTTGCGACGCGGTCGTTCCCCGGCCATGCGGTCATCGTCACGCTCGTGGAGCTGCCGCTCGTACTGCCTCCGGCCGTGGCCGGCATCGGCCTGCTGGTCGCGTTCGGGCCGGCGGGGCTGCTTGGCGGCGTGCTGGCCGATGCTCACATCGCGCTCGTCTTCCAGACAGCCGGCGTGGTCGTGGCGCTGACGTTCGTCGCCGCGCCGTTCTACCTCGGCCAGGCGCAGAGCGCGTTCCGGGCGCTCGATCGCAGCTGGCTGGAGGCCTCGCGCACGCTTGGTGCCGGGGAGGCGCGGACGTTCGCGCGGATCGCCGTCCCCGCCGCGCGTCCGGGCCTGCTGGCCGGTGTGGCGCTCGCTTGGGGACGGGCGCTGGGGGAGTTCGGCGCCACGCTGATCTTCGCCGGCTCCCTGCGGGGCGTCACCCAGACGACCCCGCTGGCGATCTACGACCAGATCGCCGTCGACCTCCCGGGTGCGCTCGGGCTCTCGGCCGTGCTGGTGATCGTGTCCGCGGCGCTGCTGCTGACGGTCAAGCTGGCGGGGAGTGGGACGGCGGTCGGGCGTGCCCTGCGCTGAGGTCGCAACCGCGGCGCGCGCTGAAGGCGGCGACGGACGTGCTCTGCGCTGAGGTCGCGACGCCGCTCGACGCCTTCGAGCTCGACGTCGCGCTCGAGGTTCCCGCAGGGGCCTGCCTGGCGCTGGCCGGACCCTCCGGGGCGGGCAAGAGCACGCTGCTGCGGATCATCGCGGGGCTGACACGCCCGCAGCGCGGATGGGTGCGCTGTGGCGATCAGCTGTGGCTGGATGTCGCGGATGGCATCGACGTAGCGCCGGAGCGCCGTCGCTGCGGCTACGTCTTCCAGGACTACGCGCTCTTCGGCCACCTCAAGGTCTGGCAGAACGTCGCCTACGCGCTGCACGGTCGCCCGCGCGCGCAGCGCCGCGAGCGCGCGCTGGAGCTGCTCACGCGCTTCGGCATCGCGGCGCTCGCCGATGCGCGTCCCGGCACGCTGTCGGGCGGTGAGCGCCAGCGGGTGGCGCTCGCCCGCGCGCTCGCCCGCCGGCCCAGCGCGCTGCTGCTCGACGAGCCGCTGGCGGCGCTCGACGTGCGCACGCGCGCCGACGCCGCGCGCGAGCTGACCGCGATCCTGCGCGACGTCGAGGTCCCGGCGCTGCTCGTCACCCACGACTTCGCCGAGGCGGCGCTGCTCGGCAACGAGGTAGCGGTCATCGACGCCGGCCGCATCGTGCAGCGTGGCAGCGCCAGCGAGCTGGCCGCGAGCCCCGCCACCGCGTTCGTCGCCGATTTCACCGGGGCGATCGTGCTCACGGGCCACGCGCGGCTGGGCGAGGACGGGCTAACGATCGTCGAGGTCGATGGTGGCGGCACGGTCAGCGCGCTGCAGCCGGCGCGCGGGCCGGTTGCGGTCAGCGTCTATCCCTGGGAGATCACGATCGAGCCTGTCGGCATGCGGCCCGCGAGCTCCGCGCAGAATCACATCCCCGCGGAGGTCGTCTCGATCACCGCCGTCGGCAATCGCGTCCGCCTCGGCCTCGCCGGCCCCCAGCCACTGGCCGCCGAGATCACCGAGACGGCTGCCCGCCAGCTCGGGCTGGCCCGCGGCAGCAGGGTCATCGCGACCTGGAAGGCCGCAGCGACGCGTGTGATCGCCCGCTGAGGCACCGGGGCGGCGGCCGGCAGGCGATTCTCGGCGGGGCTGCGCAGCGGGGGACCGAGGAGTCGAACCTCGCGTTGCGGTTTTGGAGACCGCCGTGTTACCGATACACCAGTCCCCCGAGCACACGAGCTGACGGCAAGGGCCGCGTCGCTGGTGCGACCAACTGGCCTCGCCGATGCGGCCCAAGCCTACACGCTCGCCCGAAGGCGTCTCAGTGAGCTCCAGTGAGCCCGCCGACGTGCTCGAGCTCGGTCAGCAGGTCGACGAAGCGATCGGTGCGATCGCGCAAGCTGGCGAGCGTAACCTCGTGACGCCAATAGTCCTGACAGCCGGCCGCGACGTCGTCGGCCGCCGCGCTGAGCGCAACGTAGAGCGCCTCGGCCAGCAGCGCGCGCGGCGCCTCGAGGCAGACGCGGTCCTGCGCCGCGTCTGCGCCGGGCTCGAGCTGGGCCTGAAGGTCATCGAGCGCGGCGACCGCGGCCCGACGTCGGCCCACGGCCTCCGCGGCGTTCGAATCCTCCCTGGCCAGCTCCTCGGCGCGCTCGAGGCTCTCCAGCGCGCTCTCACCCATGTCCGCCGCTGCTGCGCGCACGGCGCGAGCCACGCTGGCCTCTATTTCGACCGTGATCTGCTCCATCGCGGCGCATGACCTCCCGAAGGACCGAAGTCCGCTTGATGTCGGCACACGTCAACCGTTATCTAATCACATGGCTGGGATGGATTGCAATGCCCTTCCACGCTTGTGTTTGACATCCTTCACATGCGTTAGCCGTCATGGCGGAAGGGCTGTTCGTGGTCATGAAACAGGTGTATGGTGGCATCACAAAGCTGTGAACTAGATCGGAAGCTGTGAGTCGATCGCCGCGCGTCAGGCGGCGTGAGGCGTCAGGATGGAGGAGGTTCACGATGCCCGAGCTCGGCCGCCCCACGCACCTGCTCGCGACGTTCGAGATCGTCGAGGAGGTGCTGCGCCCGCTCGGTTGCCGCGTCGTCCTCGAGCCCCTGTCGCCTACGGGCTGGGCCGCCACGGTGCTCAACTCCGCCGGCGAGACGGTGGGCGCGGCGCGGTGCGCCACGCTCGCTGAAGCGCTCGACACCGGGGTCGATCAGATGCCCGAGATGCGCACCCTCGACACTGGCCCGGAGGGGCCGCCGTTCGCCTGCGAATGGTGTCGCTGGATGTGCGGCTGCGACCTCGATGGCAGCATCCACGAGCAGGCCCCCGGCGGCAGCGAGAGCACCCTCGTACGCCTGCTGCGCGGGGCCGAGCTGGTTTGCGCCTGCTGCGCCGAGCGGGCCGGGGCGGTCTGCGAGCAGGTCCTGCAGGAGCTTCGACGGTCGCGGCGCCCGCGTCCCACCGTCTGGCTGTCCGAGATCACCGGCGAGCAGGAGAAGGTGCTCGAGCCGCTGTTGTGGCGCCTGGCCGCGCACGACCTGATCGCCGAGCGCCCCAACGGCTGGAGCCTGCGGCCTCCCGGTGGCGTGCGCGTCGCCTGAGGACTTCGCGCCGATCGCCGCGAGCACGCGGGTCGGGCACGTCGCGCTGGTCGTCGCCGACATCGAGCGCTCGATCGACTACTACACCCAGGCGATCGGGCTGCGCCTGCACCGCCGCGCGGGCGCAGTGGCCGCGCTCGGCGCCGGCGAGGAGGACGTCGTGATCGTCCACGAGCAGCCGGGCGCCAGGCCGGCGCATGGTCACACGGGCCTCTTTCACTTCGCTCTGCTGCTGCCCGACCGCCCAGCGCTCGCCCGGTGGCTGGCGCGCGCGCTGGACGTCCGGCTGCCGCTGACCGGAGCGTCGGATCACCTCGTCAGCGAGGCGATCTATCTTCAGGATCCTGACGGCCATGGGATCGAGATCTATCGCGATCGCCCGCGTGCGCAGTGGCGCTGGCACGAGGGGGCGCCGGCGATGGACACGCTGCCGCTCGACCTGCACGGGCTGCTCGCCGATGCTGGGCCCGATGGCGGTCGGGAGGCAGAGCCGGCGCTGCTGCCGCCGGGCACGCGGATGGGGCACGTGCACCTGCGCGTCGCCGAGATCCCGGCGACGGAGGCGTTCTACCGGGACGTGCTCGGCTTCTCGCTGACGGTGCGCTATGGCAGCCAGGCAACGTTCCTGGCGGCCGGCGGCTATCACCACCACATCGGCGCCAACACCTGGCAGAGCGCGGGTGCCTCGCCGCCCCCGCCCGGTGCGGCGGCGTTGACGTACGCGACGATCGTGCTGCCCGACGCGGCCGAGCGAGCGCGCGTGTTGGCCCGCCTAGCCACCGCCGGCCGGCAGCCCGTCGGCGCGGAGGGGCTCCCACCGACGGTGGTCGATGCCGATGGGGTGCTGATCGTGGACCCCTCCGGCAACCGACTGCTGCTCGCCACGGGCTAGCACCCAGGCTGCCACTCGCCGCCGGCACCGCGAGATGCTATCTTCGATCAAATCCAGGGACGGGCAATCCACGGATGGGGCTGTCTGCCACCCCTGTCGGCGACTACCGATGGAGGAGTCCCCAATGTTGGGCGGGTCAACTCGGCTTCACCGCAGCGAGCTTGCGGTGCCGGGAAGCAGTGCGGGAATGTTGACGAAGGCTCCCAGTCTGGGGGCGGACATCGTCATGCTCGATCTCGAGGATGCGGTCGCGCCCGATGACAAGGAGCAGGCACGGCGCAATGTGATCGCGGCCCTGCGAGAGCAGGACTGGTCACGCTGTTCGGTGTCCGTGCGCATCAATGGGCTGGACACGCGTTATTGCTATCGCGATGTCGTGGACGTCGTCGAGCAGGCCGGCGACTGCATCGACACGATCGTGATCCCCAAGGTGAGCGGTGCCGGCGACGTTCAGATGATCGCCACGCTCCTCACCCAGATCGAGGATGCGGTCGGCCTCGAGCGCCGCGTGGGGCTGGCGGTGTTGATCGAGACGGCGATCGGCATGGTGAAGGTGGACGAGATCGCCACCGCGGTGCCCGAGCGGATGGAGGCGATGATCTTTGGCGTTGCCGATTACGCCGCCTCGATCCAGAGCCACACCACCTCGATCGGGGGAGCCGATCGCAACTACGCCATGATCACCGACCCCTCGCCGACGGGAGAGCGCAAGCACCACTGGGGGGATCAGTGGCACTACCCCTTGGCGCGAATCGCGGTCACATGCCGTGCCCACGGCCTGCGACCGATCGACGGCCCCTATGGCGACTTCACCGATCCGGATGGCTATCTCGCAGCGGCGCGGCGGGCTGCGGCGCTCGGCTACGAGGGCAAGTGGGCGATTCATCCATCGCAGATTCCATTGGCCAACAGCGTCTTCACGCCCGACGACCATGTCATCGAGCGCACGCATCGCATCGTCGCCGCGATGCGCGAGGCCGCAGCGCAGGGCAAGGGCGCGGTCTCGCTCGATGGACGGCTGATCGACGCGGCCTCGATCCGCATGGCCGAGAACCTGCTCGCCAAGCTGGAGCAGATCGCCGAGCGCGACGACGACGGGCCGCGCGTGCATCGCCGCGTGGGTTCCAGCGCCGAGCGCCGCTCCGAGCTCGCGCAGACGCGCTGACCTGGGTAGTGCTCAGACCGCCGCTTGCGAGCGAGCAACCGGCGCGTTGACCGGCGTCAGCGGCTCGCTCCCGCGCGCGACCGCGAGCGCGTTGCGGGCTGCCAGCACGGCCATCGCGGTGCGCGTCTCGACCGTTGCCGAGCCAAGGTGTGGCACCAGCACGACGTTGGCGAGCTCCAGCAGCTCCGGGTGGACGGCCGGCTCGTGCTCGAAGACGTCGAGCGCTGCCCCGGCGATGGTGCCCGCGCGCAGCGCGGCCGCCAGCGCGGCCTCGTCAACGATCGGTCCGCGTGCGGTGTTCACGAGATAGGCGCTGGGTCGCATCAAAGCCAGCGCGTCGGCGTCGATCAGGTGACGGGTCTGCTCCGTCAGGGGACAGTGCAGCGAGACGACGTCGGCGCCGCGCAGCAGCTGCTCGAGCGGCAGATGGCGGGCGTCGAGCTCGCGCTCGATTTCAGGGCTCGCGGGGTGGCGGGCGCTGTAGGCGATGCGCATCCCCAGCGTCCGCGCGCGTCGCGCGGTTGCGCGGCCGATCCCACCCAGCCCGACGATGCCCAGCGTCCGGCCTTGAATGCCGGTGCCGAGCATGAACGACAGGGACCAAGTCCACGGCGTTCGCGCGCGCAGCAGGCGCTCGCCCTCGCCCAGGCGCCGGGTGATCACCAGCATCAGCGCGATCGTCAGATCGGCCGTCGCGTCGGTCAGGACCCCGGGGGTGTTGGTGACGACCACACCATGACGACCAGCGGCGTCGAGGTCGATGTTGTCGTAGCCGACGGCGACGTTCGCGATGCAGCGCAGGCTCGGTCCGGCGGCCGTCAGCAGCGCGTCATCGACGCGATCGTGCAGCAGCGTGACGACCGCCGTGGCCCCCGCCACGGCGGCGTGCAGCTCCTCCACCGTCAGCGCGCGGTCGTGCGGAGAGACCCAGAGCTCGTCGGCATCGGCGAGCAGGTCCAGCGCGGGCTGCGGGAGGCGGCGGCTGACGACGATCTTGGCCATCGCCAGGACCCTACGGGATCCGCGCGGAGCCTCTCGTGCGATCGTTCGCACAGGCTGCCGCGCGGCAGACCGCTCAGGCGGCGAGCGGGAACTCGTGCGAGCCGTCGGGTGTGCGCGACGGCACCGGCGCGGGGTCGTCGCCGTCGCCTTCGCGACCATCGTCGATGCGCACCCAGCCGCGCCAGACCGCGATGCAGATCGCGACCATGCGCGCCGGTGCGGCCGTCAACAGAGGAGAGCACCAGACCAGCCCCCAGGACAGCACCGGCCCGGCGACCGGAGCGAGCCCCCGGCCGTGCAGCAGCGCGGTGCCCAGCAGGGGGACCATGGCGGCGGTCATGATCGAGACGGTGATCCAGTTCATGCGCCGGCGCAGAGCGTCGCGGCTCGGCGAGCAGCCCGGGTCACGCTGCTGGCGCGCGCGCCCGCTGCGCGCCAGCGGGCGCATCAGCAGCACGTAGCCACGGTGCGCTGGGATATGCCACCAGCGAAAGCGCTGATGCCCGCCGCGACGGCGGATCCGCACGCGCTCGCCATTGATCCACGCGCAGAGGAACGTCTGCAACATCACGAACAGCCAGAGCAGCATCGGCGTCCGATTGTAAGTACCCCGATTGCTCGGCTCGCCACGCGCCTGCAAGGCAGCACATCGGGGAGGGCATTGGCCAGCGTGTCGATTCACCGGGCGCCGCCGCGCCGGATACGCTGCCGCCCCGACGGCGGCTCTCGAGCAGCGAGCCGACGGCAGTCAGGCTCAGATGACCAACAGCGAACAGGAGAAGCGCCTTGCCGCGGAAGCTGCCGCTCAGCTCGTCTGCGACGGCTGGCGGGTCGGCCTGGGCACGGGCTCGACGGTCGCTCACCTGCTGCCCGCCCTCGCGCGGCGCGCGCTCGACATCACAGCCGTGGCGACGTCCCCCGCGACCGAGCGGGCGGCGCTTGCGCTGGGGCTGCGCGTGCTTGCCTTCGATGCGCGCGGCGAGCTCGATGAGCTCGACATCGCGATCGACGGCGCCGACCAGGTCGACCCCAACGGCTGGCTGGTCAAGGGCGGTGGGGGAGCCCACACCCGCGAGAAGATCGTCGCGGCGGCGGCCCGACGCTTCGTCGTCATCGTCTCCGCCGACAAGCTCGTCGAGCGACTGCGCCCGCCGGTCCCGGTCGAGCTGCTGACATATGGCCTGCCAGCCACGCTGCGTGCGCTCGGCGCGGTCGAGCTGCGCGCGGTGCCGCCTAGTCCAGACGGGGGCGTCATCGCCGATTACCACGGGTCCGTCGAGGATCCGCTTGCGTTGGCGGCATGGCTCGCGCAGACCCCGGGCGTCGTCGACCACGGCCTGTTCGCGCCCGCGCTGGTCAGTGAGGTCCTGGTGGGCGACGGCGATGGCGTCAGACGCATCGCCGTCGCGGCTGCCTAGGGCGTCCGCTGGCCCTCGTCTGCCCGCGCGCCAGCCCCGCCGTTCGCCTGCAGGCAGTCCCAGACGTCGCCCAGCCTCGCGACGCAGCGGTCCGCGTCGCGCAGCTCGCTGCATGGATGGGTCGAGGCGACGGCGATGACGGCCGCGCCCGCGGCGTGCCCGGCCTCGACGCCCGCGGGTGCGTCCTCGACGACCACCGCCGAGCTCGGCGCGACACCAAGGCGCTCGGCTGCGAGCAGGTACACATCCGGCGCCGGCTTGCCGTGCTCGATGTCGTCGCCGGTGACGATCACCGGCGGCAGCGGCAGCCCGACGGCACGCATGCGCGCATGCACCACCGCGGAGCTGGCCGAGGTTCCAATCGCCCAGGCGATGCCGCGCGCTTGAAGCTGGCGGATCAGCTCGGTGGCGCCGTCGTAGGCTGCGATTCCGGCCGTGTCCTGCGCCTGCTCGTGCTCGAGCCGACGTGCCTCCGCGATCGCGTCCAACGCGGGCGCCAGCACGCGGATGTTGTCGACTGTGCGCCGCCCGCCCTCCCGACGCGCGACGATCGTCGTGTCGAGGCCATGGCGCTCGGCCCAGCGGCGCCAGGCGCGGTTGGTGGCCGTCGCGGAGTCGATCAGCGTGCCGTCGACGTCGAACAGGACGGCGGCCAGGCGCTCAGTCAATAACGATCACGCTGTCGGTGAGCGCGACGATCACGCTGTCGGTGAGCGCGACGATCACGCTGTCGGTAACCGCTCGATACACGCTCGCGCCCGCCTGTCCACCGTCTGATCGTATCCTCCACGCCGTGGAGCGCGCTTTGCGCGCAATGCCTCGCCGCCATTGGCGGTGGCGCGCCTCCCCAGGTCTCGAATGACGCTTGCTTATCTCTTCTGGCACCAATCTCAGCCCGGGGTGGCCGCGTCCGCCTACGAGCTGGCCCTGCTGCGCTTCCACGCGATGCTCGACGTGCACTCGGCAGCCTTTCGGGTCGACCCGCTGCCGTTCGACGCGCCGGACGGTGGCGCCGGCTACGAGGACTGGTATCTGATCGACGACTGGGCGCAGCTTGGGGCGCTCAACCAGCTCGCCGTCGACGTGCGCCATCGCATCGCCCACGACGCCGCCGCGGGCCTGATGAGCCGCGGGTGGGGGAGCGTCTACGCCCTGCTGCGTGGGGTCGCCGAGCCACCCCGTCAGCTCCGTTGGACCGAGCGGCCAGCGGGTCGGCCCAGCGCCGCTTTGCTCCGTGACGTCGGGGGCGTGACCGTGTGGCAGCGCCAGCTCGCGCTCGGCCCCGCGCCCGAGCTGTGCATCGGCGAGCCCGGCGGGGGGTGGCGCGAGCTGCTCGAAGGCCATGGAGACGGGGTTGCCGAGTCGCTCTGATCCGGACGCGAGCGGCCCAGCCCGCGCGGATGCCACGCCTCGCGTGAGTGACCCGACCCGCGCGGATGACCCGACCCGCGTGAGTGACCCGACCCGCGCGGCCGACGCGCTTGAGGCGCGCCTGCGCACCGGCGAGGCGCAGGCGATGGCGCGGTCGATCGCCGACCTCGTTCGCCACACGCCGGTGCTGAGCTCGCACAGCCTCAGCGAGCAGCTCGGCGGCCGCATCGTGCTGAAGGCCGAGAGCCTGCAGCGAACGGGCTCATTCAAGCTGCGTGGCGCGCTCGCCAAGCTCTCCACCGTAGGGGACGCGCGGGGCGTCGTGGCGGGCAGCGCCGGCAATCACGGCCAAGCGCTCGCCTACGCTGCACGGGCTCGCGGGATCGCCTGCGAGATCTTCATGCCGCGCGACGCCCCGATCGCCAAGGTCAGCGCGGTGCAGGACTTCGGCGGCACGGTCAATTTGGATGCGGAGGTCGTGGACGACTGCATCCAGCTGGCCACGGAGCGTGCGCGGCAGACCGGCGCGGTGCTGGTGCACCCGTTCGACGACCCCGAGGTGATCCTTGGGCAAGCGACCGTGGCACTCGAGCTGCTGGCCGACGTGGACGAGCTTGCCTGCGTGATCGTCCCGATCGGAGGCGGTGGGCTGATCGCCGGGGTGGCCGGCGCGATCAAGCTGGCCCGACCGGAGGTTCACGTGGTCGGCGTGCAGGCGCAGGCCAATGCGCCATTTCCCGCGTCGCTCATGGCGCACAGGCCGGTTGCGGTCGCGGGCGGGCCGTCGATCGCCGATGGCATCGCCGTCAAGCGTCCCGGTCAGCTGACGCTCGCGCTCGTCGAGCGCTGGGTGGACGAGGTCGTGGTCGTCGGCGAGGACGACATCGCCGAGGCGATGGTTGGCCTGCTCGAACGCGCCAAGCTGGTCGTGGAAGGCGCTGGCGCGGTTGGCGTCGCGGCGCTGCAGGCGGGCCTCGTCGAGCCGCCGGCCGCCGGCATCACCGCGGTGGTGCTGTCGGGCGGCAACGTCGATGCCGGGATGCTCGCGACGGTCGCGCGCCACCACGAGACCGCCGCCGGACGCAGGATGTTGCTGTTCACGCGCCTGCCCGACCAGCCGGGCGCGCTCGCCGGCCTGCTCGACAGCGTGGCGCAGGCGGGGGGCAACCTGCTCAGCGTCGAGCACGTGCGCGACGCCGTGCCGTTGCATGTGCGCCAATCCGGCGTCGAGCTGGTGATCGCCACGCGCGGCGCCGACCATGCGCGCCGCCTGCTGGCTGCGCTCGCCGACGCGGGCTACGAGGTCGAGCGCATCGGCACCGCTGGCGAGGGCCGTGCATAAGAGGCTTCTAAGCGGAACTTTTACCTACGGTTGCGTTTGCGTGCCGATCATGCTGAGAGAACAGCCATGAATCAGCACGATCCGCGCTCCGCTCGGCAGGTCAGCATCCGCGACATCGGCTTGCGCCGTCTGTCGCGCCTTACACGCTGGATGATCGCCGGCGCGGTGGCGGCAAGCGGCCTGTTTGCGGCGGTCGCCGCGAACGCGAGACCGGGCACGACCCATCCCAGCTCCACCGCGGCGGGCTCGGGTGCCGCCGGCTCGAACACGAGCGCCACGGGCTCGGGCTCGAGCGGGGCGGCAACCACTTCGACCAGCGCGTCCAGCTCGGGCAACGCAAGCTCGGGCGCACAGGGCCTCCAGGCGCCGGCACAGGCTCCCCAGTCGGCGGCGGCGCCCCAGGTGTCCTCGGGGGGCTCGTGAGCGAGGCCTGCTCGACCCTGCGCGAGCACCGCCTCAGCGCGCCTCGCTCGATCCCCGGCGAGGGCTGCTCGACCATGCGCTGGTCGATCTGGACGACCGGCGTCACGGTGATCGTCACGACTTGGGGGGTGGAGGAAGAGGCTCGGCGGATCGTGGCCGCCGAGCTGGATGCGATCGAGCGGGCCTGCAGTCGCTTTCGGGAGGACTCCGAGCTCGCGAGCGTCAACGCCAGCGCCGGCCGTCAGGTGACTATCAGCCCCCTGTTCGCCACGGCGTTGGCGGCCGCGCTGCGCGCCGCCGCGATCACGGCTGGCGACGTCGATCCGACGGTCGGCGGGGCGCTGCGGATGGCCGGCTATGACCGCGATTTCGCCGCTACCGCTGGCGTCGACCAGGCAGCGCCGCCGGCCCGCGTCCAGCTCACCCGGGTGCCCGGCTGGAGGGTCGTCGAGCTCGATGGCGAACGCCGGACCGTGCGCATACCGATGGGCGTCACGCTCGACCTGGGCGCCACGGCCAAGGCGCTGGCCGCCGATCGCGCAGCCCATGCGCTGAGCGCGGCGCTCGGCTGTGGCGCGCTGGTGGCGATCGGCGGTGACGTCGCAGTCGCGGGGTCGGCGCCCGCGGGCGGCTGGCGGATCGCGATCGCCGATTCCCACGCGACCACTCCGGACCCCCGCGTGCATCCGACGATCTCGATCACAAGCGGCGCGATCGCGACCTCGAGCACGATGGTGCGCAGCTGGCGCAGTGGCGAGCGGTCGGCTCACCACATCATCGACCCCGCGACTGGGGCGCCCGCGGGCGTCGTCTGGCGCACCGTCAGCGTGGCGGCGGCGACCTGCGTGGACGCCAACACCGCCAGCACCGCCGCGATCGTGCGTGGGACCGACGCACCCGCCTGGCTCAGCGACAGCGGGCTGCCGGCACGCCTGGTCAACGTGGCTGGCGCCGTGACCCGGGTCGCCGGCTGGCCCGCCGACGAGCTATCGCTCGCCGAGGCGGCGTGACCACCTCCGCGACACTGCCGCGGCTGTCGCTCGCCGAGGCGGCATGACGGCGCCCGCGACACTGCCGCGACTGCTGGCAGGGACGCTGCCCGACCGCGCCCTGTCGCTCGCCGAGCATCTGGAGCTCCACGGGCCGATGCCCGAGCTCGGTCGCCGCTCCGGGCGCTCGCTGATCGAGCTGGTCGACGAGGCGGGGCTGGCGGGTCGCGGCGGCGCGCGCTTCCCGACGGCACGCAAGATGGCGGCCGTGGCCGCCGGGCGTCGGCCGATCGTCGTCGCGAACGGCACCGAGGGTGAGCCGCTGGCGGCGAAGGATCGACTGCTGCTGGGGGCCAGCCCGCATTTGGTGATCGACGGCTGCGTGCTGGCCGCCCAGGCGGTCGGCGCCCGCGAGGCGCTGATCTGCGTAGCGAACGACGCTCCGGCAGCGCACCGAGCCGTCGAGCTGGCGCTCGAGGAGCGTCGCCGCGCGCATCGCGATCCGATCGACGTGCGGCTCGTGCTCACCGCGGAGGGCTTCGTTCCCGGCGAGGCGACGGCGCTCGTCAACCAGCTCAACGGGGGGCCTGCCAAGCCGACGTTCTCCCAGGTGCGCGTGGAGCAGCGCGGCGTACGGCGCCGCCCAACGCTGGTCGACAACGTCGAGACGCTGGCGCATGTCGCGCTGATCGCGCGCCACGGCGCGCGCTGGTTTCGCGCGATCGGCACGCCGCGCGAGCCCGGCTCGATGCTCGTGACAGTGGTGGGCGCCGTCGCTGAGCCACGCGTGTACGAGGCGGCTCAGGGGACTCCGATAGCCGATCTGTTCGCCGCGGCTGGGGGACTGACTGCGGAGCTGCGCGCGGTGCTGGTCGGTGGCTACTTCGGCTCCTGGATCGACGGCGAGCTCGCGCTGCAGCTCCCGCTCGCCAACGAGCAGCTGAGTGCGCATGACGCCGCGCTCGGCGCGGGAGTCCTGGTGGCTCTGCCGACGAGCGCCTGTGGAGCCGCCGAGCTGGCACGGACCGCGGTCTACCTGGCCGGCGAGTCGGCCGGCCAATGCGGTCCATGCGTCCATGGCCTCGCCGCGATCTCGGCGACGATCGTCGAGCTGGTCGAGGGTCGCGCGAGCGCCGATGCGCCGGAGCGGCTGCGTCGCTGGATCGGCCAGGTGAGTGGACGTGGCGCCTGTCGCTTCCCCGACGGCGCGATGCGCTTCATCGCAACCGGGTTGAGCGTGTTCGCCGGCGAGCTGGCCGAGCATGCCCGACACGGGGCCTGCGAGGCCTGCTGGCAGGAGTCGGTGTGCGCCTGCGCCTAGACCCCACCAAATGCGACGCCCACGGCCTCTGTGCGGAGCTCTTCCCGGAGGCGATCACGCTGGACGACTGGGGCTACCCGATCATCGACGAGCGTCCCGTCCCGCGCCAGCTGTCGGACCATGCACGGCGCGCCGCGCTGAGCTGCCCGGTCCAGGCTTTGCTGATCGTCGACGACGACTAGGAGTCGGCCTCGGCGCGCTCGGCTGAAACGCTCAGGCGCGGCCGGCGACGAAGACGATCTTGCGATGAGCGTCCTCGTCCGGGCGCAGGTGCATCTGAGCGCCGACCGTCTGCCCCACGGCGGCCAGGCAGCGCAGTCCCGCCGCTGCGAGCGTGGCCTTGATCGTCTCGATGCCGTAGTGGCGTTGCACGTGGCGGCTCGAGCGCCGGCGCCATTGGTTCTCGCCGACGCGCGCGAAGACCTCGACGGTCGCGCTCATCACGCTCCCGGGCGCGCAGTCGGCGCTGCCCTCGCCGCGCCAGCAGAAGAAGACATCGGGGTCCTCGACGGCGAACTGCTCGACGAAGGCGTGGCGATAGGTCGCCAGCGAGTTGGTGTCGAAGACGTAGATGCCGGTTGGCGCGAGCAGACGCGCGACGCCGCGAAAGGCGGCCAGCAGATCGCCCTCCTCGAGTAGATAGTTGATCGCATCGTCGATGCAGGTGACGAGGTCGAACTCCCCGAGGTCGGGCAGCGAGCGCATGTCCGCGACCACGACGCCACCGTGCCCGGGCGGCAGGCGTCGGCGCGCGACCTCGACCATCGCGGGCGACAGGTCGCAGGCGGTGACCTGATAGCCGCGCTCGAGCATCGGCTCGAAGCTCTTGCCGGTGCCGCAGCCGACATCGAGCAGGCGGTGGCCCGTGAGGCCGTGCTCCAGCGCGATCCCCTCGAGGATCGTCAGCCAGCGCTCGTAGCTGACGTGCGAGCTCGTGAAGCTGTCGTAGAAGGGCGCCAGGTGCTCATAGGCCTCCAGCGCCGGTGAGGAGATCGCGCCAGTCACGCGGGCTGGCCCCTCTCTGCGGCGTGCTCGGCGGCGCGCGCTGGGGGCTCGGCGGCGTGCTCGGCGGCGGGCGCTGGGTGCTCGGGGAGCTGAGACATCCAGTCATTGAGACCCGGCGAATGCTCAACGCGTTTCGTTCAGTCTGCTCTGACTGAGAAGATCGGCGCGCTCTTTCTACAAAATGCCCCAAACTCCGGGGACCGTCGGTCCGGGCAGCGCCAACCCACTGGAGGCTGATTGAATTAAATTCACCTGTGCATTAAGATAGGTCGAAGCTTCTACCAACTTTCGGAGCAATATCGCTTATCAACTGCTGCTTTGCCCCCTGCAAGATCGCGCAGGCAGCACGCTGCGACAGGACCAACGAGTGAACGCTGCTGAGGCGTCGTGGCTGGATGATCGCCACGGGCCCCCGGCGCAAGCTGAGCATCGAGGAAGGAGGCGGCCTGAAGCCCTACAACGACATCACGGATCCGCGCATCGTGAAGATGCTCGCGCATCCTCTGCGAGTGCGGATACTCGGCATGCTCGAAGGACGCGTGGCGAGCCCCACCGAGTTGGCAGACGAGCTCGGAATCCCCCTGGGGACCGTGAGCTACCACGTACGCACGCTCCATCGTCTGGCGATGATCGAGCTCGTCAAGGAGGCGCGCCGGCGCGGCGCGGTCGAGCACTACTACACGACCGTGGAGCCCGCGCGGATCAGCGACGAAGCGTGGGCTGTCATGCCCGACATCGTCAAGCGTGCGACGGTTGCAGCTCGCCTGCACAGCATTGGCAGCTACGTCAATGCCGCGGCTGCCGAGGGCGGCTTCGACGCCGGCGACGCCCATATGACGCGCACTCCGGCTGTGCTGGATCAGCAGGGTTGGAGCGATATCGCTGGAGAGCTGCGCCAGCTGCTCAAGCGAATCGAGCAAGTGCAGACGGAGAGCGCCGAGCGCATGGCGAGCGGCGACCACGGCAGCGAGCGACCGGTCCAGGTCGTGTTGATGCTGTTCGACTCTCCAGATCCCACCACGGTTGCTAACTCTCCGGGCTCAGAGCATGAGATCTGGCGCGGCGAGACGGCCGAATCGGAGCAGGAAGTTCCAAGCACCTGAGGCAGCGGTCGTCGCCCGTACGCGGGCGACGACCATGCCCGTCAGCTGGGACGTCGCGCCCGGCCGCGGGCGCCCTCTCGCCTCAACGACCGGCGAGGTCCAACGGCCGACGGGCGGGATTGCGCGGCCCCTGCAGCGCCGTCCGCACCGGGCGGGGGGTCAGCGCCAGGCGCCTGATCCGCAGCTTGGGCCCCCAGCCGTCCGGGTATGGCCGGACCAATACGTAGCGACGAACTGGTGAGCGGTTCATGGCAGCGAGTATGCGGCTGCGCAGCGGCGCTCACATCGGCCTGACGGATAGAGATTGCGCGGGGCCGATTGGACCATGGGCGGTCCATTGGTCGGCGGCCCGTCTGCTCGGGCATGGGCGCCGTGGCCTCTGCTCATGCGTGGCCGGCGGGCGGGGGCCGGAGCCGTGCTCGACCGGCGCTCGTGCGTGGCCGGCGCTCAGGCGTGCCCGACGGCAATGCCGACGGCAGCCACGGTCGCCCCACCAAGGGTGACCTGAATCAGCGAGGAGGTCATGGAGACGCGCAGGAAGCGCTTGCGCACGATCGCGATCGCCAGCAGCTCGAAGGCGACGACGATGTAGGCGACGATCAGTGCGTGACTGGTGTTGGGGATCAGGAAGGGGAGGCTGTGGAATGTGCCGCCGATCGTCGTGGCCCCACCCGTCAGGGCGCCTCGCACGAGGCCCGATCCGCGGCCGCTGAGCGACCCGTCGTCGGACAGGCCCTCGGAGAGCCCCATGCTCACGCCGGCGCCTAGCGCGGTCGCCAGCCCGACCAGCAACGCCGTGTGGGAGCCCGACAGGTAGGCCGACGCGAAGATCGGCGCGAGCGTCGAGATCGTGCCGTCGATCAGGCCGACCAGCGAGGGCTGGATGATCTGGAGAACGAGCTTGTGGGGGTCGTTGCGGATCTCGGCGAAGGCGGGCATGGAGGAAGGAGGTGGGCGCCAGAGGCGAGCTCGTCAGCGGGAGCAGCCTCAGAATAGCAATTGACTTAATGTAAGGGTGGCCTAATATTGGCTATCCTCAGCAAGTAGGACAGCGAACCAAATGGCGACCCAGCTATCCAGCAAACGCGGCATAGATCGCGCCGGGCCCGCGGAGCGGGACCGAGCGCGGGCCGCCCGTGGGGGGCCCGCGAGCGAGCGGGGACGACCGCGGGCCGACCAGGATGCGATCCTCGTCGACGTGCTGCGCTCGCGGGGCCACCGCGTCACCTCGCAGCGCCTGCTGATCAACCGCGCGCTGCAGGAGGCCGGTTCCCACCTGACCGCCGAGCAGGTGCTGGAGGCGGTCGCCGCGCGGCTGCCGGGGATCTCGCTGCCGACCGTCTATGCCACGCTCGAGCTCTTCGAGGAGCTTGGGGTCGTGCGGCGCATCAGCGTCGGTCCGGGGGCGCTGCTGTTCGATCCCCGTGTGGAGGAGCATCACCACACGATCTGTCGCCTTTGTGGTCGGGTCGATGATCTGCCGGCCGTGGCCGCCGTCGACGAGGCGCTGGCGGCGGCTGATCGCGCGGGCTTCCACGGCGAGCGCGCCGAGGTGGCCGTGCTGGGCCTCTGCGCCGACTGCGCGGGCTAGAGCAGGCGCGCGCCCTGCGCCGGTCGCACCGGCACGGCGTCCGCGGGCGCGGCGACGTCCGGCGGCAGCAGCGCGAGCACCGAGCCGCCGAAGCCGCCGCCGATCATCCGCGCGCCCGCCGCCCCGGACGCCTTCAGTCGCCCCACCGTGTGCTCGATCGCCGGCACCGACGCCTCGCAGAGGTCGCGCAGGCTGGTGTGCGAGGCGTCGAGCAGGCGCCCGGCCTCGGAGAGATCACCGCACGCAAGCGCCTGGACCATCCGCTCGACGCGGGCGTTCTCCTCGCAGACGTGGCGAACGCGGCGGTCGAGCGGGGCGGGGAGCCGCTCGGTGTCGGCGAGGGTGGCGTCGCGCAGGCTGTCGATCGCGAGCAGCCGCCGCGCCTGCTCGCATTCGGCGCGAAGCTGGTTGTAGGGGCTGTCGCCTCGACGCCGGGGATAGGGCCTATCGCGTGGATCTGGGCCATCGGCGGCGCCTGGTGATGAGGTGGTTGCGTTGGCGTGGCGGCTGCCGGAGTCGACGATCACGAGCGTCCAGTCGCGCAGGTCGACGTCGACCGGCATCAGCGCGAACGTGCGGAAATCGATCAGCAGCGCACGGTTGGGCTGGCCGCAGAGCGTCGCGAGCTGGTCGAGCAGGCCGGTCTGCGCGCCGAGCCAGACCCGCTCCACACGCGAGCACAGCGTCGCCAGCTCGATCGAGTCGGGCTGCGGGTCGCCGGTAAGCGCAAACAAGGCGATCGCCAGCGCGACCGCCAGCGCGGCCGATGAGCCAAGGCCGGCGCCCGCGGGCAGATCGGCGCTGATGTCGAGCTCGGCGCCGCTGAGCATGTGGCCCGTGAGCTGAAGCTCGGCGCCGACGCCGCGCGCAAACGCACGCCAATCGGCCGCGGTGGCGTCCGCTGCCCTCGGCTCGAGCACGTCGTCGAGCATGAAGGCGTCGCGTTCGCCAAGGTCGCGCGCCTGAACGCGGATCTGGCGATCGGCCCGGCGTCGCGCGACGACGGTGACTCCCTGCTCGATCGCGAACGCGAGCGCCAGCCCGTCGTTGTAGTCGGTGTGCTCGCCGATCAGGTTGACCCGTCCGGGCGCGTGGGCGACCACTCGCTCGGGACGGTCGGACTTCATCTGCCACTGGCGCGCGCGATTGCGGCGCGCAGCTGGAGGGCGCTCTGCTCGGGCAGCACATCGACGATGAACGTCCCCGCCCCCTGCTCGCTGCCGGCGAGGTACTTGAGGCGGTCGGCACTGCGCAGCGGGGGATAGAGCTCGATGTGCAGGTGGCCGTCAGCGCCGCCGTCGGTTGGTGCCTGGTGGACGCACATGACGTAGGGGAAGGGACGGTCGAAGAGCCGGTCATAGGCGCGCGTCATGGTCTGGAGCGCCTCGGCGAGGGCGCGCAGCTCCCGCGCCGAGCATTCGAGCAGGCTGGGCCGGTGCTCGCGCAATGTGACGTGGACCTCATACGGCCAGCGCGCGGCCCAGGGAACATGGGCGCAGGTCGAAGCGTTCTCGTAGACGATCCGCCGCCCGTCGCTGAGCTCGGAATCAAGCAGCGCGCACGGCGTGCAGCATCCGCGGCGCGCATCGGCGGCCCGCTCGGCGGCCGGGACCGGCGGCAGGAAGGGATAGCCGTAGATCTGTCCGTGGGGATGGTGCAGCGTCACGCCCACCTCGACGCCCCGGTTCTCGAAGACCATGACGTAGTCGACATCCGCGCGTGCGCCGAGCTCGCGATAGCGGTCGCGCCAGACCCACATCAACGCCTCGGCCCGGGCCGGCGAGAGCTCCGCAAAGGAGCCGTCATGCTCGTCGGTGTAGACGACCACCTCGGCTATCCCCGGGCCGCCGGCGAACGGGGAGAAACGGTTCTCGAAGACGGCGATCTCGAAGTGCTCGCGTGGGATCTCGGTGCCGGGGCCGCCGGGCCTGGTCGGGTCGAGCGGACAGCGCCGCGCCTCCGGCAGGAACGTCCGCTCTTGGCGATGGACGGCATAGACGACCTGCTCGTCGCGCAGCTCGTTGTGGCGCAGCTCGGTCATTGCTGACCGTCCCGGCGCCGGTATAGGTGCAGGACCCGCCCGTCGGGCAACGAGACCTCCTCGCGCTCCAGCGGCGAGCCGTCGGCATCAGGGCTCGGCTGGTTGGCGCTGGCGGCTGTGGTGGTGTCGGCGGCGGGGTCTGAGGCAACGGGAGCCCGTCGGTCGTGCTTGCCCGGCGCCCGGGGATCGCTGCCTGATCGAGGCACGCCGGGCGGTATAGCGCATGCCGAGCGCCGGCGCTCGCGATCGGCGTCCGGGCGGGGGTATCATGGCCATGACACCTGCGGGCGAAGTGTTGTGGTTGCACAGGAGCCTTCCAAGCTCCTAGGGCGGGTTCGATTCCCGTCGCCCGCTTGGTCTCGGGGCGTGGCGCAGCCTGGTAGCGCACCCGGCTGGGGGCCGGGCGGTCGCTGGTTCGAATCCAGTCGCCCCGACTGAGGAAGGGCCTGCAAATCGGGGGGTTTGTAGTTCGGTGTGCAGGGGCTGGGCGCCGGACGGGGTCCAAACGGGGTCCAATTTGCCCTGAAAACCGCGATCGGAGGCCGCTGAGGCGCGCTGGGTTGCACTGGACCCGGTGCGCTGACATGAGCTCCACTGGGTGGCCTGGCCGTGATCCGGTCGCTGCCGGCGCAGCCACCGGGCGGGCGTGGCTCCGGGCCACGCGACCACGTGTCCCGGCCGCTGCGTCGTCTGGCCTGTTCTCTAGCCTGACGTTTTGGCAGATAGCGGAGTACGTGCTCCCAGTGCGGTGCATATTGCAGTACGATCACTTTTGTGTTGTTGCCCGACATCGGAAGCAGTATCGTGGTTGACGTGCTCAGCTCCAATCTTCTTGTTCAGGCGCGTCGTACCGCGGGGCTCTCGCAGCGAGAGCTGGCGACGCGCGCCGGGGTGGCGCAGCAGGAGATCGCTCGCTATGAGCGTGCCCGCGTCACCCCATCATTGGAGCGGCTGCGGGCGCTGATCGCCGCGTGCGGGCTCGAGCTGACCGTGGGACTGGCGCACGCGGACGACTCCTACGATGAGCAGATCGCGACGGCGCTCCGGCTCTCCCCGGCGCAGCGTCTCGAGCGCGCGTTGCGCGACGCCCAGCCGCTGCGCGCCGCTCGCGTGCAAGCCACGGCTCGGCGCTTGGAAGCGCCGGATGTGCGCGGGGTGCTCGCAGCGCTCGAACGATCAGGCGTGCAGTACGTCCTGGTCGGCGAAGTGGCCGAGGTGCTGCACGGCTTGCCGCTGCTACCGGTGACCGCAACAGTGATGATCGTCCCTCGCGCCGGGCAGCGCGAGCGGCTCAGTGCCGCGATCACCGCAGCCGGCGGCAAGCTCAGCGCTTCGCCATCGACGGCGTCAGCGATCGACGTGCCCTCCCGCTTCACGCTCGAGCGCTTCGCCGTCGAGCTCATGGTGGCTCCGGCGCCCACCGGCAGCTGGGGCTATGAGGATCTGCGTCGCGACGCCACGGCTATGCGCCTCTACAAGGACCTCGAGGTGACGGTCGCGTCGCTGGTTGATCTCATCCGCATCGCTGAGGCCTGCGAGGACCGGCCGCGCGTCCCCGCGCTGCGCCGCACGCTCGAGCTCGCCACCAGCCCGCCCGCTACCCGTGCTGCCTGACAGCGCCCCGTTCGATCCTCAGCGCATCCTGGAGGTGCTTGCGCGACACGAGGTGCAATGCGTCGTCATCGGTGGCTACGCAGCTGTTCTGGCCGGCGCAGGCGTCGTCACGCGCGATATCGATATCACCCCTGCAACGGACCACTCCAACCTCGAGCGCCTTGCAACTGCACTGGAGGAGCTGCGGGCCGCCATTCGCGTCAGTGCCCGGGAGCCCCCTGTTCCCCTGCCCACCGACCCGCGTCTGCTCGCTCGCGCCGGGACCCTCAACCTCACCACGGATGCTGGCGATCTGGACATCACGAGCCAGCCAGACGGCACGGGCGGCTATGAAGACCTCCAGCAGGCTGCTCACCGGCGGCCGCTCGGCGACAGACTGCACATCGCGGTCGCGTCGCTTGAGGACATCATTCGCAGCAAGTCTGCTCGCCGCCCTACCACAGCTCCGCGCGGCGCTCGAGCGCAGAGACGGTCAGCATTCGGGAAGCCCCTAGCGCTCCGTCGCTGCGATCACTGGAGCCGGCGGTGAACCCGGGCTCGTCTTTGCGCATCAACGCGTACCAGGCCTCCGGTAGCGCGTGGGCTCCCGAGCGACTGATGTGGTCAAGACCGAGTCACGGCAGCAGATCGGATCGACTACGCGAGGGCGGCGAGCACGAGCGGCACGATCCGCTCGGCGCCAGCGCAGCGCAGCTGGCCGCCGACCATCGCCAGGGTCCACCCGGAGTGCCGGCGGTCGTCGAGCAGCGCGCCTACGCCCCCTGGCGGGGCCGCGGTGACGCGAAACGCGCCGCGGACGTTTGCGACCTGCTGCACGACGTTGGCCATCTCGCGCTGCGGCGGGCGCGGCTCGGTACGCGCTATGAGCTCGAGGTGCGGCACACGAAGCTCAGCGGCCAGACGGTCGGCGAGGCGCGGGAGGAGCACGCCCATGGTCGTGGAGGGGACGGACGTGACCCATGCGAGCTGGTGAGGGCTGGCGCGCACTATGTCGGCGAGCGCGAGCACGACCTCCTCATCGAACTCGCCGGACCGCCACCCGCGCTCGACCGCCGGCCACCAGCCACCGTCGCCGAACCGGGCCAGCGCCCAGCCGGGCTCGACGCGCACCTCGTCGGGGATCTTCCGCATCGCGCCGGCCTCGTCGGGCGCCCTCTTCTTCTGATTGACCTCGATCGGCCGCGAGCGCAGATGGCGCGCGGCGAGCTCGACCAGCCGCGGGTCCGGCGGGGCGGCGAACCGCGGCGCGGTGCATGCCGCGCAGCGTCCGCAATCGCCGGCGTCGGGGTCGTCGAGCTCCTCCTGCAGCACTCGCATCAGGCAGCGTCCGTCGGCGCCGAAGGCGGTCATCGCAGCCTGCTCTGAGCGACGCAGGGCCGTGATCAGCGCGTAGCGCTCGGCGTCGTAGCACCAGTCGGCCCCCGCCACTAGCCGCCAGCGGCTGCCGTCCCGGCGCACGGCGCCCTCGACGTCGAGGATCTTCAGCATCGCCTCCAGCCGGCCCATCCCGAGGTTGACGACGGCCATCAGCTCCCGGATGCTGCGGCCCTGCTCGCCGGCGGCATCGAGGTCGGCGAGCACCGCGGCGACCCGCTCGCGTGAGGGGAACGCCTGCTCGATGAAGAAGTCCTGGATCGAGCGGTCCTCGCCGCCGCGCAGCAGCACTATGTCGGCGTGCTCCACGCCGCGGCCGGCGCGGCCGACCTGCTGGTAGTAGGCGATCACCGAGCCGGGCGCCTGGTAGTGCACGACGAATGTCAGGTCGGCCTTGTCGTAGCCCATCCCGAGCGCGCTGGTGGCGACGACCGCCTTGAGCTCGTTGGCTAGGAGCCGCTGCTCGATCTCGACGCGCTGGTCGGAGTCGTGCTCGCCGCTGTAGGCGGCTGCGGCGATCCCGTTGGCGGTCAGGAACGCGGCGACCTGCTCGGCGTCGCGCTTGGTCAGCGTGTAAACGATCCCCGAGCCGGGCAGCGCCGGCAGGTGCTCGACGAGCCACGCGAGCCGCTGGGCGGGTGCCGGCAGCTCGAGCACCTCGAGCCGCAGGCTGGTGCGCGCGAGCGGCCCGCGGTAGGTGCGAAACGGCCGTCCGTCGGCTGCCGCGAGCTGCTCGCGCACGTCCGCGACGACCCGATCGTTGGCGGTCGCGGTTGTGGCGAGCACCGCGATGTCGGCGGCGAGGGCGGCGATGATGTCCCTGACGCGGCGGTAGTCGGGGCGGAAGTCGTGTCCCCAGTCGGAGATGCAGTGCGCTTCGTCGATCACCAACAGCCCGACTGATGCGGCGAACAGCGGCAGCAACTGCTCCCGGAAGCTCGGGTTGTTGAGCCGCTCGGGGCTAATCAGCAACAGGTCCACGGCGTCGCAGGCGAGCAACCCGCGAACCTCGTCCCATTCTTCGCGGTTGGTCGAGTTGATCGTGTGCGCACGCAGTCCGAGGCGCTCCGCGGCCGCGATCTGGTTTCTCATTAGCGAGAGCAGCGGGCTGATGATCAGCGTCGGGCCGGCGCCGAGATCTCGCAGCAGCGTAGTCGCCACGAAGTAGACGGCGGACTTGCCCCAGCCGGTGCGCTGCACGCACAGGACACGGCCGCGGTCGATGACCACGTCGCTGATCGCCTCGAGCTGATCGCGCCGGAACTCCGCTGCCCGATCGTCGGTCAGCGTCCGCAGCCGCTCCAGGGCGCTGGCGGCGAACTTGTCTGCGGCCGTCGTGGTCACCGTCTCATCGTGGCAGGCGGTCCGGCGCCGTCCGAGCGGGGGCGCTGCGGCCGGGGGCGGCCCATTCGTGGGACGCCCCTGTCTGGCGAGGACGTGGACGCTCCACAGCAGACGGCGCCTCGAGACGGTCGAGCCACACAGGCGATTTGTGTGCCCAATCGGCTCCGGAATCGCCCGCAAAATCCGAGGGGCTAGGGGGCCGCATGCCGCACAGGGTCCAAACGGGTCTGCTCGGATACGCGCTGACACCGACGTGCACCTACCAGTTCTGTCCCCAGGGGGGACGCTTTTTGGTAAGTCCAGATCACGAGATTTCCGCCAACGAGCGATCCGGCCCGTGCGCTGGAACTTTGGTGGTGTCCGCGGACGCTCCATCGCATCCTGTGGCGTCCAGGCGCCATCTGCGGGATTAGCTGGGGAGCGTTGCGGCGGCGCGTTGGAGGTCGCGTCGGTCGATGATGCGCTCGACGAGGTAGCCGGCTTGCTCTTGGGCGCGGAGGGCTTGTAGCTCTGCGCTCGTGAGCGGTCGGTAGAGGATGCGGTACTCGCCGCGGCGCAAACGCAGCCATGGCGGGCGGCCGGCGAGCGCCTTGATGTCAAGGTTCGCTGGGTGGGGCTCGGCGGCGAGGTCGTGTTCGAGTAGGTCGAGCAGCCGCTTGCGGCTGGTGTGGTTTATGCGGCGCAGGTCCCGGTGCGCGCGCTTGGACAGCTCGACGCGATACATAAATCGCGTGTGGACTTCCAGCTAGCTGTCGCTCTGGGGGTCGCCTGCGAGCTGGTCGCGCACGTCCGCGAGGGTCACGGTCTCTCCGGCGGCCAGCTCGGCCTCGGCGGCGGCCATGCCTTCTACGAACTCGGGTGCGTGGGCAAGGACGAAATCCTCGAACTCGGCCGAGTCAACCGGGAGCATGTAGACGACAGGCCGCCCACGGCGGGTGACCAGCGCGGGCTCCTTGTTTTGCTCAATGTCGTTGATGATCGCGCTTGCATGACGAGCAAGCTCGCGAACGCCGATCGTGCTCATAAGGGCTCCAAGTACATATCGAAGTACATACAAGCATAGCAGTCAGCGCGAGCGGACCGGCATGGCTCGCAACCCGCGCTCCTCGGTCATAGCGCGCTGCTCGGCCCGAGAACGCCTACAGCATCCCGTGCAGCCGCCCGATCGCCTCGACCGCAGCCGCGTTCAAATACCGTCCAGCCACGGCGACTAACAAAGGGCCTGCAAATCGTGGGGTTTTGGCCGGGTGGCGCGGGGCTGGGGCGCCGGGACGGGGTCCAAACGGGGTCCATTTTGCCCCCGAAACCGTGATCGGGGCTGCTGGGTTGGGCTGGGTTGCGCTCTGCGTCGACGCGGCGCCTGAGCCGCCGGTCGCGCGCGACGCGCTGCTATTCGCCGACCGGCCGCGGCAGCTTGTAGGCGGCGCTCAGGACGGGCCCGGCGGTCAGGTCGTGCGACTCAGATGCACGTTCTCGCATCTTCGATCACTTCGTGGACTTGCGCAAAGGGCCGATCGATCATGCTCTCGAGCGCTCGTTCGGTCTTCCGCGCGATGCGCTCGACTTCATCGTTTGAGAGGAGATTCTCGTTGAACCCGATCGAGCCTGATAGCCCTCCGGGGGATCGCCTGATGAAGAAAATGAGGGGTAGCCCGCGTCCGGGGAATTCCGCTGCGGGCACGTCAAAGTCAATTGCGCGATCCGAGTCGCCCGTCAGGTTGGTTTGGCGGTCTTCGACATAATTGATCCAGGCTTCGGGGCCGCAGGGCTTGCCGACGGTTTCTCTTGGGGGGTTGAATGTGACGGGGATGCGGCCGGTGGTCGCCAGCGGTGAGATGTCGCCGTAGGCGAATGCCTCCGCTATCACCTGCCGTGTTGAAACCACGAAGTCCCGGACGGACCAGCCGCGGTTGACGTCGATCGACAGTGGAACCACGTCCGCGACAAGCCCTACGAGCGCCTTGTTCCAGAACCGATGGCGGTTCGCCCAGTAGGACCCCATGAGGATTGACTCGTCGTCGCCATAGGACGTGAGCGCGGTGGCAATGGCAGCAGTCAGGACGTTGAACGTTGTCACCTTGTGCTTCGCAGCAAAGGCATCGACCTTCGCGCTGAGCCGGGACAGTCCGAGGAAGCTCACCTCATCGAGGCCCAATAGGCGCGCTGATGAGCGAACTTCCGGCCGGAAATAGCTTGCTGCTGGAAGTCTGCGAAGTCGCTGAACGGCACGACCTCCATCGCGAACCGCGGCGGCGCTCCGGAGGTGAAGCTGCGGTAGTACGCCCACAGGTCTTGGTAGAGAATGCGGATCGACGTGTCGTCGAAGACGAGGTGATCCAGCGAGAGCAGCAGCATCCAAGCTTTGCCCTCGGATCGTACGAGCTTGGCGCGAATCAGAGGGCCCGTCAATGGGTCAAAGGGAGCCGCGAGCCACACACGAACCGGTGCGACACAGGCCTCTCGTTCGTCCTCATCCAGCCCGCGAACGTCCAGGAGCTCAAGGTCAGGCCGAGGATCACTGGCCGCGATCACTCGCTGAAGGGCGCCGTCACGATCACGGAAGGTCGTTCGCAGAGCCTCATGGCGTCCAACCACGCTGCGAAACGCCGCGCGGAGCGCCTTCACGTCCAGATCGCCCTTCAGCGGTCGCATGAAGCTGAAAACTCCCCATGGCAGGCTCGGGTCCTGCTCCCGACCATGCCAGAACAGCTCCTGCATCGGCGTGGCGTAAGAACTCATCCGAGTGCCTCGACTGATGCACTGCCAGGAACGTTTGCGAGAGCGCGGCGGCAAACCGAGCGGGCAGAACCGGCGCCCCGAGGTCTTCTGTGAACGTTGACGTCCCTCATGCTTCGGCGGTTTGGGTGCTCGAGCGGCGGCGCCTGCGCATCGACGCGAATGTCGAGAACATGACGAGCTCGAGCTGATCGACCTCAAGGACATCTCTAGACCAGGAGAGCACGACCTCCTGAATCGAGTTCATCACTTCCTCCCCTGTAGAAACCTTCCCTCGGCCGCTGGCTCCGCCTCGCCCGACCGACGTCAAACGGTTGCGGCCGCAGCTGTGACCAGCGGTCGCGGCTCGCTCGGAAGCTTTGTCCCGGCAGAACGCCCCTCCGGGACACGTGGGTCTGGCACGCGAGCCAGACCGAGGCCGCTCCTCTGGTGTGCGCTGTAGCTGGCGTTGCTCCTGCGCAAGCGCCGCGGTCCTCATTTGGTTATCCCTGCCCCTCCCGGCTTACCCGGCCCAGCGGCAGCTGGGCGGATCGGCATGAATCGATCCACCGTACGATGCCCCGGTCAGCTAGCCAAATGGCTTATCCCTGCCACTGTGGCTTACCTCTTACGACGGCGCATCTTACCAGTGGGGGGAACGCGCGCAACCGGACGCTGCCATGCGACTGGTCGCTCTCGCGGGGCAGCTCGAGCCACCCGCGAGCGCGCTCGACGAGGCGGCTAAGCTTGCGCTGAAGGGTGACCCCGCGAGCGGCGATGCGTTATGTGACGCCACCGCCGCACACGGCGTGCTGCCGCAGGTCGCTGAGCGGATCTGAGCGTGCCTAGCCGTGCCTGAACGGTCCTCGCCAGCCCCTATCGACAGGCCGGGCGCAGAACGGAGGAGTGACCATGCACGCGGAGGAGGACTCCGACCTGTCGCGCGACGAGCCTCGTCTTTCCGATGCCAGAATTGCCCTGGATACGAAGATCCACGACTCCGTCGGACGCTACTTGTTGACGAATCGCTCGAATCGCGTCCTCTCGCTCACGTTTGGAACCCATGTCACACTGTGGGGACGCCCGGCGGACCATCGTTCGTAGTCGCTGGCAGCTCCTCCCGGACCACCTGCTAGTGCGCTCACGGCTCGTCAGCGCACTTTTGAGGTTCGAGGTCAGCCCGCTTGAATTGCCATGCCGAATCACCTGCTGGCAGCCAATCGGTGGGCCGATCTCCTCGCGAGAGGCCACTGCCCAATTTGCCGGGAAACGTTTGCTCGGGCCGCGGTCGCAGAGCGCTGGCAGCCGGGCCAGTTAGGTGTCGGGTACGAGTCGTACGGTGAGGCCGAGCGCTCGTGTGCGTTGCGCTGGGTTGCGCTGGCTTGTCTGGGCTGCCCTTGGTTATGGCTCGATCGCTTTTGTGATGTCTGTGAGGCGTCGCCAGAGTCGGCGGTGGTCGAGGTCGTGGAAGCCGAAGTGGCGGTAGAAGCTGGCGGCCCGGGGGGAGAGGGCGTCCACGACGACGGCGCGGGCGCCGAATTCGTTGCCACCTCGTACGCAGCGACGGAGCGCGTCGACGAGCAGGTGCCCGCCGAGTGATCGTCCTTGCTCGCGGCGGTCGAGCGCCAGTCTGGCGAGCAGGACGACTGGGACTGGATCGGGCATGCCGCGGCGCAGACGCGTGGGGGCGTGGGTGTGGTGCACGGCGCTCATCGCCAGCGCGTAGTAGCCGATTACGCGCTGCTGGCGGCAGAGCACGTAGGTTGCGGCGGTGCCGCTGGCGGCGGCCACGCGCGCTGACCGGCGCAGCCAGTTATCCAGCGCTGGGGTGCCGCAGTCGAAAGTATCGAGGCGGTGGCGTTCCGTGAGCGGCTCGACAGGGCCCAGCGCTGCCGGGCTCAACGCGCGGGTATCGGGCTCTGCTCGTGGGCGTAGCGGTGCAGCGTGGGCATCTGCTCAGCGGGAGCCTCGAGTGCTTGGGCAAAGCGCTCGAATGCCTCGGCGTCGAGGTCGATTCGTTGTGTGCGCTCGAGGACCTCTTGGGCGCGCTCTGTGGCAACCGAGAGCACAAACCCTGTGAGCGTCTCGCCACTCAGATCGGCGGCGGCTCTCAGCAGACGCTCTTGTCGCTCGCTGACGCGCATGTTTATCCGTCCACGAGTTACTGGCTGAGCTGATGCCATGCCAACAGTGTACGTCGCGGGTGCGTACAATGCAAGGATGGTGGGCGAGCGGCGAGCGCGACTGCAACGGGGTCCATTTCGGGGTCCATTTTGAGCGCAACTGGCCGCAACTGAGCGGGTCTGAGCGTGGCTGGGTGTGCCTGAGAAGGCCTCAGGGCAACGGGATTGGACGTGCTGGGGGCCGGGCGGTCGCTGGTTCGAATCCAGTCGCCCCGACTGAGGAAGGGCCTGCAAATCGGGGGGTTTGTAGTTCGGTGCGCAGGG
Source organism: uncultured Solirubrobacterales bacterium (assembly GCA_963795555.1). Classification (GTDB taxonomy): domain Bacteria; phylum Actinomycetota; class Thermoleophilia; order Solirubrobacterales; family Solirubrobacteraceae; genus CAWCHZ01. The sequence continues at coordinate 1,001,801 of CAWCHZ010000002.1, read as the reverse complement.
GCTGGGCGCCGGACGGGGTCCAAACGGGGTCCAATTTGCCCTGAAAACCGCGATCAAGGGTCGCGGGGGCGCGCTGGGCTATCCCAGACCTGATCGCAGGTCGACCACGCGGGCGACTGAGGCCATGAACGAGGCGGAGCTGAGTTGACCGTTACGCAGCGCGATCGCGAGTGCGTTGGTCGCGGTGATGCCTTCGCTGACGCGCTGGTCCGCGCATAAGAGGAGATCCATGCCGGCGCCGGCGGCGAGCACGGCTCGGTTTGAGGTGGCGCCGTAGGCGCGCAGCGCGCCCGCTCCGAGCGCGTCGGTGATCGTGACCCCAGTGAACTTCAGCCGCCTGCGCAGCTCGCGCTGGATGAGCGTCGAGGACAGACCCGCAGGCCGGTGGGAGTCGAGGGCGGGGTAGCGGGCCCAGGAGACCATCACCAGCCGCACGCCGGCAGCGATTGCTGCTGTGTAGGGGAGCTCGTCGGTTGCTCGCAGCGAGGTGAGCGGCACGTTGAGCACCACGGGTCCGGCGTCGGTGTTCTGGGCTCTGGTGGCGGCGCCCAGTCCGGGGAAGTGCTTGGCGGTGGCGGCGACCCCGGTCTGCTGCTGGGCCCGGATGAATGCGGCGCCGAGCTGGGCCACTGTCCTTGGGTGGTTGCTGTAGGAGCGCCCATAGCGGTTGATGAAGTTGCCGGCTGTGCGATAGACGTCGAGCACCGGGGCGAGGTTGACATTGATCCCCACCCCCCTGAGGCTCAGCCCGGCGCTGCGGCCCGCCTGGCGCGCGGCCGCGGTGGGGTTGGCCGCGGTGCCGATCTGTTGTTCGGATAGCTCCGGAGCCCCTGGCAGACGGCGGACCTCGCCGCCCTCCTGATCGGTCATTATCAACAGCGGCCGCTTAAGGGCGCTGTGTAGGGCCGCTTGTTGGAGCTGGCTGATCACCCGCTTGATTTGGGCTCGGCTGGCGATGTTGTCCGAGAAGAAGATCACGCCTGCCGCCTTGCCGGCCCTGATCTGCGCCAACAGGCTGGCCGGCGGCGTGAGACCTCGGTAGCTATAGATCACCCGCTGGCCTGCCAGCTGCTGGAGTGAGAGCCGCTGGAGCTGGGCGCCAGTGGCCGCACCGGCGACAGGGGTGTCGCTCGAGCCAGAGCTGGAGCCGGGCGCGACCGCGAACATCAACCCCGCGATCGTCAGAGCCACGACCCGTGGTAGCCACCGAGCGGACCCCGGCGGGCGAGTGGTGAGACGGCGCCGGTCCTTGCGCCGCGACGCAACGCCGCTGGGTCCCGGGCCAGCCTGATCGGTCAGGTGCAGGTCTGTGCCGGCTGCGTCGGTTGCGATAGCGCGCAGCGTATCGACCACGGGTGCGAACACGCCAGCGGGGTGATAGCGAAGAGCTCCAGCCCAGCCAGCGAGAGGTCGCCATGGAAAGGTCCTCCGCGGACGCAGACAGTTCAAGCGTCGCGTGGAGCTGCTCGATTGCCGAGACCGCCCCCCGGGTGCAAATACCGTCTAACTAAGCCGACTGACGACGGGCCTGCAATCACGAGGTTTGGGGACTGTGGAGCAGGGCGGGCCGCCTGGATAGGGTCCAAACGGGTGCAGCGGCGCAGGCTGGCTTAGCTCCTGTTGCGCAAGAAGGCGACAGTCTCCTCGTTGGGCCGGCCGCTGTGCAAGGCCCAGCCGAGCGGCGTGCCTTGGTGCAGGTCGTCGCGGGCGTTGAGCGGCGCCCCGCGCCGTATCAGTGCCTTGACGGTCTCTAGTCGACCGGCTGCCGCAGCGAGGTGCAGCGGCGTGACGCCGTAAAGAGGGGCTCGCGCCGGATCGGCGCCGCGATCGAGGAGATTCTCGCAGACCTCGGTTCGTCCGAGCTGGGCGGCGAAGGCGAGCGCCTCGGCCAACAAGTCACGGGGATCGTCGCTTAAGGGCGGTCGCGGCGGCCATCCGACATCGGTCAGGTTTGGACGCTCGGCGAATGCCTCCAACCGTAGCTGTCCATCATCAGTGAACCAGGCGTCTACGCGCTTTAGATCGCCTGCGCCTGCCGCGAGATAGAACGCGTCCGGGTGAAGCCCCGCCCGTCGCACGAGCACATCCGTGGTCTCCTCGGCACCGTGGTAGACGGCCGCTTGTAGCGCGGTCACCGGCCCGATATCCGTCGCCGCCGGGTCGGCTCCCGCATCAAGTAGCCATTCCACCATGTCCGCCTTGTTGAAGCATGCCGCGATGCCTAGGGGACCATTGAGCTCAGAGCCCGCCTCGATGAGCATGCTGACGATCTCCTGAGGCACCTCCCCAGCCTCTGGCTGTGCCGCTGCGGCCAGCAGCGTCATGCCGGGATCCTCGCGCGGCAACCCCGGATGCTCGTCTAATAGGCGGCGAAGTGCGTGCGAGTCTCCCGCTCGGATCGCTGCCACTGCGCGCTTCCATGGGGTTTCAGGCGCCAAGCTGGTGTAGTGGGTGCGGCGTGCGTACTCGGCGATTTGCACCAGCTCAGACCAAGTGCGAAAGCCGTATTCGCGGGCGATACACACCCGTGCGTCGTCGCTCGTAGCTCGCGTCCCAATCGCTGCGTCGTCGAGGTCGGCCAGGCGGGGGACCCGTCCACGGAGGCGTACGACCGCATCTTGCTCGCCTTGCTGGACGGCGCTGGTCAGAGCGTCGGCCTGCTCCGCGTAGGTCTCGGGCGGCGCTGTGCCGATGCGCGCGACAGGCCTGACGCCGCGCGTGGCTATCCCAGCCAGCTCTTGCTCAAAAGTAGTCCAGGACGCATGGCCATGCTCGGCCGCTACCGCGTCCAGGGCATCCACGAGCGACGCCGCCTCCCCGTCGTTATGGTGGACCGCCGCCAGACGAGCCTCGGCCTCGGTGTCGCCGTCGCGTGCCGCGCTCAGCAGAGCTTGAGCTTCCTCGCGGTAGTGCTCGACCCCGCAAGGGGACAACTCGTGATGCAGCTCCAGGGGGCCCTGCACGCGAAAAAGATGCCACGCATCGCCAAAGTACGCAAGCAGCGTATGAAGGTGATCAATGCCAAGGTGCCAGCGTTATCTGCTTCGACGAGGCAGCACGGCATATGCCGTGCTGCGGGGAGGGCGGTCATGCTGGCGTCTAGACGATGATTGCTTGGATGCCGTTGAGGTTTGCGAAGTCTTGGTCGCGGGTGATGAGGGGGAGATGGTGGGCGGCGGCGGTGGCGGCGATGAGTGCGTCTGCTGTGGCGAGCTTCTTGCCGTGTTTGCGTCGCGTTTCGGTGAGTAGGCGCCCGTAGTGGGGCGCGATCTGGGCGTCGACGGGGATTGCGGCGAACCGTCGCTCGGCGTAGGTGAGCGTGGCGAGTCGACCGGGGCGTTGCTCGTCGGTGGCGATGAGCACGCCGTGGTGCAGGCCACACAGCGTCACGGCGGAGATTGCCGCTTCCTCCGGTGGGTCCTGGAGCGCCACGTCTTCGCCCCGGGCTAGGGCGATGACGAAGCTGGTGTCCAGTAGGGCGCGCTTCACGCGAATGGGTCGCTGGGGGACTGGTCGAGCTCGTGGAGCTCTTCGTCGAGGCGGTCGCTGGGCGCCATCAAGCCGCGCAGGCCGCGAGTCAGCTCGTCGAAGGCGACAAACGGTTGGGGAGCGCCTACCGGCACGAGCTCGGCGACAGGGTGGCCGTGGACGGTGATGCGCAGCCGTTCGCCCGCCTCGACGCGGCGCAGAAGGCTGGCGGTGTTGTTGCGCAGCTCACGCTGCGGAACATCTGTAGCCATACAGCTACAGTGTAGCTCAGAGGGGGTGCCGTGCGTGGTGGCCTCGTCCGCGGGTGGTCACCCGGGCTTGCGCACCACCGTCAGCAGGTACTCGGTGTTGATGCGCAGCGAGCCGTCGGTGGCCTCGTTGAAGCGCTCGGAGAGCGCGACGAGGTCGGCGCGCGCGGCCGGCCAGCGGCCCTCGGCCTCGAGCGTGCGCTTGGTCAGGACGAGCGGGCCCCAGAGGCGCTCGTTGTAGTCGATCCAGGCCTCGACCGACTCCGCCTCGACGGCGCCGAGGGCGGGCCGGCGCTCGCAGGTGACCTCGGCGCCGGCGAAGAGCTCGCGCACGCGCTCCTCGCTGCCCCACAACATCGGTGGGTGGGAGCCTTCGGGAAGGGGCGGCAGGTGACGGGCCAGGACGCCGAACATCTGGCCGCTGTAGCCCTCCCGCGTCCAGCCGCTGACAACGATCGTCCCGCCCGGCCGGCACACGCGCAGCAGCTCGGCCGCCGCGCGCTCCTGATCGGGGGCGAACATGACCCCGAAGACCGACGTCACCCGGTCAAACGAGTCCTCGGCGAAGGGCAGCTCCTGGGCGTCGCCCTCGATCAGGGAGATCTCCAGCCCCGCCTCGGTCGCCCGGGCGCGGGCCAGCTCGAGCTGCTCGGGGGTGAGGTCCAGCCCCGTCACCCGCGCGCCGCGCTGGGCGGCGAGCAGGGCGGCGTTGCCGCTGCCGGTGGCGACGTCGAGGACCTCGTCGCCGGGCCCGATGCCGGCGGCCTCGACGACCTCGACGGCCACCGGCTGGATGTGACGGCCGATGTTGGCGTAGTCGCCCGTGGCCCACATGGCCCGCTGGCGCTGCTTGAACTGGGCGGCGTCGAGGGTCATGGCCTAGCTCAACCGCAGCCGCACGTAGCCCTCGCCGAAGGGCAGCCCGGCGAGCTCGCCGATCGCCCGGGCGCGGGCGAAGACGAGCTGGCGGAAGCGCTCGGCGCCGGCCTCGTCGCCGACGCTGAAGCCCATCGAGGTCGGGCACTGGCTCTCGTGGCACAGCAGCGCGGCGAACTTGGCCTCCAGGGCGGCCTCGTCGAGCTCCTCGACGTGCTCGGGGTGCGGGGTGTGGAACAGCCACAGCTCCTCTGGTGCCCACGCCGTGGAGGCGTCACCGTTGAGGGCGTAGCGCGGCTCGCGCGCCCGGTAGACGGCCTTCCACACCGCCTCGCCGACGACCCAGTGGTCGGGGTGGCGCAGGTAGGCTGCCCGCGGGTCGTGGCTGAGCAGGAGCTGGGGGCGCGCGCGGCGGATCGCGCGCACGAGCCCGGCCTGCAGGCGGTCGGAGTCGACCACCTCGCCGTCGCGCTCGTTGAGGAACTCGACGTCCCTCACACCGAGCCGCTCGGCGGCGCGCAGCTGCTCCCGGCGGCGCTGGGCGGCCAGGTCCTCGTCGGAGATCGAGGTGTCGTGGCTGCCGCGGCTGCCGTCGGTCACCACGACGATGTGGACTTCCGTGCCCTGCGCGCGCCACTTGGCCATCGTCCCGCCGCAGTTGAACTCGCCGTCGTCGGGGTGGGCGACGACCATCAGCACTCGCTCGGCGCTCATGATGCGACCAGCACTCGCTCGGCGCTCATGATGCGACCGTCTCGGCGATCGCCACCAGGCGCTCGGGCAGCCCGTACCACACGGTCGGGATGAACACGTCAGGGCCGACCCGGACGAGGTCGCCGGAGTCGGTGGTCAGCGCCTGCATGCGCGTGGCGCCGGGGATCGGGTGCCAGTGGCCGTTGGCATCGCCGCCGGCGGCGCGCGGAGGAGTCTCGGCGCCGAGCGCCTCCTTGACCACGGGGATGGGCAGCAATCGCGTGCAACGGGTGGGGCTGGCCTCGTTGACGCGCACCGGCCGCGAGCGCTTGGACAGGCGCACGCGCACCGGCCTGCGGTAGGAGATGAAGGCCGAAGCGCCGTTGCGCGCCGCCTCGGCCAGCGAGCGGTCCTGCCCCACCCGGAAGGCGTGCAGGGTGGTGACGCGGGCGCGCCCGCGCATGTCGAAGTCGTCGACCGGCGGCATCGGCTCGGCCTTGGCGGCCGCCACGCCGGCCAGCGCGGCGCGGTGGCGCTCGGGCAGGTCGAGCGCAGTTGACATCCGCTGCACGACGGTGGCGAAGAAGCGCTCGAGCTTGGCGGGGCGCAGGCGCTCGATCAGCTCCCCCGCCGAGGTGTCGGTGCGCTCGAGCAGGAAGTAGAAGTCGTTGAGCACCTTGGTCGAGGTGAAGTAGTCGCTGGCCGCGTCGGCGATCACGTAGGGAAAGTTCGTGATCGGATCGATGTAGCTCAGCTCGCCGATCGGCAGCTCGACCGGCACCTCCAGCCACGAGCAGTGGCGCACCGAGTAGCGGTCGTAGTGGATGTCGATGACCAGGTCCTTGCCCGGACCTCGTAGCCGCCGCGCCATGTCATCAGCCAGCGCCTCACCACCATGCGCGCTGGAGCCGACCGGAGGCAGCAGACGCATCTGCCCGTAGATGCGCCCGTCCGGGGCGCGCTTGATCCACGGCGGCTCATCGGAGTCGTAGCGGTAGCCGTCCTCGGCCAGCAGGCGGGTGAGCTCCCAGGCCGCGTCGGCGGTGTGGACGTAGACGTCGATGTCGCCGAGGTCGCGCCGGGGGCGCAGCTCCTCGGGATACACCCGCGCGATGCTGAGGCCTTTCATCGCGCCAATGCCGATCGACATCTGCCGGGCGATCTCGCCGAGCTGCGCGATGCGGCCCTCGAGCTTGCCGTGGCGGCTGATGTTGTCCGCCACGGCCTCGGCGAGGTCGGCGCGGATCTCGCTCGCCTTGCTGGCGTGGGAGCCGCCGGCTTCGGCGACCTCGCGCAGCCGCTCGTCGGCGACGAGGATGGCCTTGTTGCGCCGCAGCACGATGGCGGTGCGCCCGGCGGGCAGGTGGCTGAGGGCGGCGACCGCCTGCTCCGCGTCCATGCGCGGGGCGGCGGCGCCGAGGCTGATGACGGCGAGGTCTTCACTGGTCACTGGCATGGAGGTCACCTCACGAGAGCTCAAGGACGGCGTTGGACATCGGCCGGAGCTGACCTCCGAGTCGAAACTTGTAGTTCTCCGTGCCCTTCAGGAAGTCGAAGACGCGCAGGCCGCGCTCGATGCTCTCCTGGATCAGGGCGGAGACCAGGTACAGGCCTGGCGATGCCGCCTGGTGGCGGCGCACGAAGGTGGAGTTGTACAGGTAGTACGTCGTCTCGTCGACGAAGCCGAAGGTGGCGGCGAGCGGGTCCCCGTCACCCTCCAGGAAGGCCAGGCGCAGGCTGCCGTCGGCGCTCAGGTGAGAGGCCATCTCGCGGAAGAAGTCAGCCCGCCAGCCGCGCAGGAAGGAGCCCTTCTCGCTGTCCTCCTCGGTGTGCAGCGCGATGAAGAGGTCCATGTCCTGATCGAGCGTCGCGGGGGTCGACGCCCGCACGCGCGCACTCGGGAAGGCGGCCTCCAGGCGCCGTCGCTTGCGGCGCAGCTCGTGGCGGTCCTTGCCGGAGAGCTGGGCGAGGTAGTCCTCCCAGCTCGCGGGCAGCGCCATCGCCACCACCGGGTCGGTCTCTCCCAGTCGCACGCGGAGCCCGTGGCGCTCGGCCGCGGCGCCCAGCAGCTCGAGGAAGCCACCGGTGGCGTCGAGGTGCGGGGCGAGCAGCCGCTGCCAGCCGCGATCGACGACGTCGCGGACGAGCGCGTCGGCCAGCTCGGCGCCGTGGCCGTCCACCCACACGGGGCTGAAGTAGTCCACCAGGTCCTGGCGTCCGCCGAGCGAGACGGACTGGTCGCGCTCGGAGCGGATCACGTAAGCGAGCGCGACCACAGACTCCTGGCGGCGCAGGACGACGCACGCGTAGTCGACGTCGGCCGCCATGTGGCACCGCAGCGTTCGATGCCAGTCTGGGGCCGCGAACGGGTGAGCGTTCGCGGAGCGGCGGGCCAGGTCTCGCCACGCGCGGTCCAGCTGCGCGTCGTCCAGCGAAAGGGTGGACGACGACGTCTGCGCGCGAACGGGTGATGGCGCCATGGGCGCTGAGTCCAACTGCTGCACCGATCTGTCAGCGTAGCCGCATCCGACCGATTCATCAAGAACTCCAAAACGTTCAGGATACATTGATTTATCTGTAGAGCTTCCGTAGCGGTCAGGCGGCCAGCTCGACACCAAGCTCATCCTCGATGGCGGGGCTGTGCTCGAGCTCGCGACGGCGGATCAGCGCGAGCGAGGCGACGACGCCGAGCGCAGCGATGATCGCGCCGACCATGAAGGCGGTTGTGAAGCCGTGGACGAGCGCGGGACGCCGCGCCATGCCCGCGGCCACCGCGTTGGCGGTGCGCGAGGTCGCGATGCTCGACAGGACGGCGATGCCCAGTGCCCCCCCGATCTGGTTGGTGGTGTTGATGAACCCGGAGGCCAGACCGGCCTCCGCGGGCTGGATCCCGGCCAGCCCCGCGATCGAGATCGGCACGAACGAGAACCCGATCGCGAGGCCGATCATCAGGAAGCCGGGCAGCAGGTCGCCCACGTAGGAGCCGTCGACCGAGACCTGTGTGAAGTACAGCAGCCCGGCGGCGAGCATCGCCATCCCCAGGACAAGCACGCGTTTGACCCCCACGCGGGTGACGAGCTGGGCCGCCACTGCCGACCAGAGAATCTGCGTGGCGGCGATGGCCAGGTACGCCACGCCGGTGCGCAGGGGGGAGTAGCGCAGCACCTGCTGCATGTACAGCGTGAGCATGAGGAACAGACCGAAGACCGCACCGCCCAAGATGAAGCTGGCGACGTTGGCGCCGAAGACCGTGCGCACGCGGAAGATCCCGAAGCGCATGAGCGGCTCGGGGTGGCGGCGCTCCCAGGCCACGAAGGAGGCCAGCAGCACGAGCGCGCCCGCGCCCACCCCCAGCGTGTCGGCTGAGCCCCAGCCCTTTGCGCCCGCCTGCGTGATTACGTAGACGAGCAGCGACAGGCCGCCGGTGACCAGGACGGCGCCCAGGGCGTCGTAGGCCCTTGCGCTCGCGTCGCGGCTCTCGCGCAGCAGGACGGGGGCGAGCAGGAAGGCGACGGTGCCCACCGGGACGTTGACGAAGAAGATCCACTGCCAGCTCAGCAGGTCGGTGAGCACGCCGCCGAGCAGCACACCGGCCGCCGCGCCGAAGCCGCCCACCGCGCCCCAGGCGCCCAGGGCCACGTTGCGCTCGCGCCCCTCGACAAAGGTGGTCGAGAGGATCGACAGGGCGGCGGGGGCGATGATCGCGGCCCCGAAGCCCTGCAGCGCCCGCGCGGCGATCAGCGATCCCTCCGACCAGGCCAGGCCCGCCAGCAGGGAGGCGACGGTGAGCACGGCGATGCCGATGAGGAACAGGCGCCGGCGCCCGAGCAGGTCTGCCGCCCGCCCACCCAGCAGCTGGAAGCCGCCGAAGACGAGCGCGTAGGCGCTGACGACCCATTGCAGGTTCTGCTGGGAGAAGCCGAGGCCGACCTTGATCGACGGCAGGGCGACGTTGACGATCGCGATATCGAGGACCACCATGAACCAGACCGTGCACAGGAGCGCGAGCGCCAGCCACTTGCGGCGTTCCGGGCTCACGATGGTTCGTCCGGTCCTCATGGTTCGAGGGCGGCGTTCAGGCGGTGACACCATCGGCCTTACGGGCAGAGCCCTCAGCGACAGCGCCGTCCAGCTCCCATCCAGCCTCGCGCAGAACGTCGAGGCATTGCTGCAAGAGGTCTCCGGGGTTGTCTTCGAGTCGCAACACCGTGAGGTGGTTTGCCTCGGCCATTCGCCTGAGTGCCGCGTTGAAGCGTTCAACGAACGCCACGTTCTGATCGAACCGGCTGGGCTTCGCGCCGTCACGCCGCACGACTCGATCCACGATCACTTCCGCCGAACCATCGAGAACGAAGCAGAAGTCCGGTCTGACAATCCGAGCGGCAGCGTCGGGTAACCATGCAGGCAGAGTCAGACCACGGGCCTCGAACAGAGCCAACATGTCGAAGAGCCAGCGGTTGCCGATCACGACCTCACCACGAGCCAACGCCGGCAGGACCACGTTGCCCTGAAGGGCATGGAAGTCGGCGAGATTGAAGTGCAGCAACGCTTCCTCCGGAAGCACTTGCCCAGTGCCTGTGCCGAAGAGGGTCCGACAAGCGTTTGGATCATTCCGCCACCAGTCGGTTGGTGCCCATGCGGGCACACAGGTTCGCGTTGCAGCGATGGCAGCAAGCAGCGCTTCCTCCAGCGTGGTCTTGCCGCTGCCGTCGAAGCCGCAAACGGCAAGCAGCTGTCCCGGTTGGCCATGTGGTCGCAGGTGAATCTTCATCTCGCTCCAAGGGTCGGTAGGTCGTCGGGATCGATGGGCAGGTGCACCGGCGCCTCCGCCTGATGGAGGAAGCGCCAGCCGTTCTCGGTACGCCGCAACAGCACGGTCCACCAGCTCTCGCCTCGATGCTCGACGTCGGACTCGATGCCGAGCAGCCTCCAAGAGACGAGAAGGACGGCCAGCGCGATGTCGGGCGCTGGGCGTCGGAGCGCGACGAGCCTGGATGTCCAGCGCGCCGATCGCAGTCGCGCTCCCATCCGCCCGAAATGCCTGCTCAGCTCATTCCAGCCGATCACGGGCTCGCGATACTCGTCGCCGATGTACACCGGCGACGAGGACCTGTCCCACATGTCGGCGATGGCGTCCGTATCGAGTCGACACCATGCCTCGTCGTGGCGACGGAGGACGTCCATGATCTCGTCCTCGCTTCCCGCCACCGCTGCGCGGGGTCCGGGGATTGTTTCAGCCACCAACCTCGACCTCGATCCGGTAGAGATCGGCGGCGTTCTCGGAGAGGATCCTGGCGGTTTGCGCCCTGGTGAAGCCGACGGGGAGATCGTCGGGCCGTAACCACGACCAATATGGATAGTTGGACGCGTACATCAGGAGATCGGCCTTGTCCATTTGATCTAGCCACTCGTCGGCGGGGACATCGGGCGCCGGGCCCTCGGGGCCCATCGGGCCCTCGAGACCGATGCCGAAGCGTGCGTGCGCCGCCAGATATTCGCTCGGATACTCGGACACCCAGGGCGTTTGATCGCGGAAGGCTCGCCACAGGGTGTCGAGGCGCCACATGAGCGGGGTCAACATGTCGATGCCGCCCTCTGGGAAGACGAAGACCAATTCCGGGATGCGGTCGAACACGCCTTCGATGATGAGGTTGGTCAGGTGGTGGAAGTAGTTGAGCGGCATGTAGGCCGCATAGTGGAGGTACGTCCGCGCATGGCCCGTCGCGGTTGGCGCATAGTCGATCCCGGCACCACCGTTGATCGTGACCGCCACCGGCAACTGGTGATCGGCGGCGGCGGTCCAGATCGGCTCGAATTGGGGCTTGCCGTAGGGCTCTCGCGATTGCAGCGGGACGCCGACCTGCACCATCCGCGGGTGGTGGGCCCAACGGACGATCTCGGCGATTGCGCCTTCGACGTCTTCAGGGTTGACGCGGATCGTGCCCATGTAGCGCTCGCGACCGGCCCGCGAATCGAGCCATTCCCGCGCGAGCCAGTCGTTGGTCGCAGCGCAGATCGCGCTGTTCAGGCGCCGATCGGGCAGGTTGCCGCGCGTTCGCGGATTGAGAATCGCGAGATCGATGCCGAGCTCGTCGAAGAGCTGCGAAGCGACCGTGGCAGGATCTGATCCGGGATGCCCGTCGTGGTAGAGGTCGGCCGCGTAGTCGCCGTCGGGCGCCTGGTACCACGACGACTCGATGTCCGGAAACCCGCGTGAGCGGTATTCGGGCGGCAGGTACTCACGCAGCGCTGCGTTGGACGGGAAGAACGGGTGAGCATTGATGTCGATGACACGGCTGGTCGCGATCATGTCGTGATCATCACCTGTCCGTTCTGAACCCGGACCGGGTATGTCCGGACACCCTTCTCAGGCTTCGCGATCGTCTTACCCGTCGCGAGGTCGAACTCCCACTGGTGCCATGGGCAGCGGAGGATCCGACCCTCGAGCACGTACGCCATCCGGCTCGGGCGGCGTTCGTCAGGGACGGTTGTGCCGTGCAGAAGCCCAAGGCACAGCGGGCCGCCCTCATGCGGGCAGTAGTTCGTAATCGCATAGAGCTCGCCGTCGACGTTGTAAACGCCGATCCCGAACTTGCCGAGGGGGATCAGCTTCATCGACCCCGGCGGCAGCTCTTCGACGGTGCACACCACGTGCTCGCGGCCTGCGCGGACCGAGGGGGACGCCACCATGCGCTCAACTCACCCCGTCGCTTGCCCCAACCGGAATGACCGGCACGGTGTCCGGAAGCGAGAACCAGCTCAATGCGTTGCGAAGCATGATCGCTTCTCGCGCATCCTTTGGCAGGTGCTTGGTCGCCCAGGCGGGATCGTCGTAGCTCCAGTGCGGATAGTCGGTCGAGAACATCAAGAAATGGCCTGCGTCCATCCACTCGAGGAAGCGAATGAATTGTTTGGTGTCCTCGGGATCGGCCAGCGGCTGGGTGGTGAAACGAATGTGATCACGGACGTAATCGGATGGGCGTCTCCGCAGGTTGGGAAGATCGCTCCGTCGGCGCTCCCAATGGCGGTCCAAGCGCCAGAGCACCGGAAGGAGCCATGTGAAGTCGCCTTCGGCGAAGACGAAGCGGAGGTCGGGATGCCGCTCGAACGTCCCTTCGAGGACGACGCTCATGACGTGGCTGACGTATATCAGCGGCCATCCCGACATGAAGTCGTGCCAGTGGGAGGGATTGCCGACGGGATAGATCGGCGTGTGCTCATAGGGGCTGATTCCGAACACATGAGTCGCAACCGGCAGCCCGTTGCGGCTGGCGGCCTGATAGATCGGATCGAGCGCCGGGTCTCCAAACGATATTCGAGCACCTGGGCTCATCAGTACCTGGACGAAATGCGAATGTCCTGCCCAATGCTCGATCTCACGCGCGCCAGCCAGCGGGTCACGGGCCGTCACGCAGATCGACCCGTACCAACGTCCATGCGTGTTGTGCCGATCGAGCCAGATATCAGCCAAGGCGCCGTTCATGATCTGCATCTGCGCATGCTCCTCGGCTGGGTCGAGGTAGTGGCGGCCGAGCGGTTGGAGGATCGCAACGTCGACGCCCGCTTCCACGATCAGCTGCTGGAAAGCGAAGTCTGGATCGGAGCCCGGAGGCCCACCGGAGGGCGGCCGCGAATCGAGCCGGTGCCCAGCCCCGTGGTAGTAGTCAGGGGTGTCGTAGAAGGTGTCGTCGACACGGGCACGTCGGCTCTTCGCCTCGGCCGCGAACTTGCTCCGCCACGGCTCTTCGACGTAGCTCGCTCGCTGTTCAGGATCGATCTTGCGAACAGCGGGGTGGACATCGGTGTCGACGATTCCGACCGCGACGCGCCCGCCGGCTGCCAGGTGAGGGAGCTCCTGAGCAACCGAGGTTCTCATCGCCTGTTGCCCCAGTTGCCGGCCTTCACAGCCTCCGCCTTCACAGCCTCCGCCTTCACAGCCTCCGCCTTCACAGCCTCCGCCTTCACAGCCTCCGCCTTCACAGCCTCCGCCTTCACAGCCTCCGCCTCGACAGCCTCTGCCTCGACGGCCTTTGTCTCCACGACCTCCAGGCCAACCCTTCCGTTAGGCGTGCTCAGGCCCCGCCTTGTGTACGCTCTGCAGATCTTTGTCATTGCCGTAACGAGGTCGTCACAGTCCGCCTTCGTCAGCGTCATCGACATTGGGATGTCGATCGTCTCTTTGAGAAGCGTTGCGCTCCTCGCGTAACGGTTGACGATTTCGTCCTGAGCTGCCCCTGGAAATGCAAATCTCCAGTTCCAGAAGCACCGGACATTCACGCTGGCGTCATCGCCCAAGCCCCGGGCGTCGATCCCTTCAGCGTTGAGCGCCCGCACAAACCAGCTGACCTGCTCAGCGCCAGCGCCGGGCAGCCGGAAGATCAGCGACTCGCCCAGGAATGCGTTCTCCGCGATCGGTTGACGCAGGCGTATCGGCTCCAAGGCGCCGACGCGCGACGCGACATATCGGTAATTCGCCTGGAATGTGTCCACCCGCGTTGCCAGACCGGCGAGCTGGTGTCGAGCCATCGCGCCGCGGATCTCATCCAAGCGGAAGCTGAAGATGGGCAGCGTCAGATCCGAGATCGTGGGGAGGGAGGGCTGGGTGTGCCGCCTGAGCTGCTGTTCATATGCTCCAGAGAGGACGACCGCGCGCTCGAAGAGATCGCGGTCGGATGTGAGGAGGAAGCCACCCTCTCCGGTATTCAGGCTCTTGTCGGATTGCGTGCTGAACGCACCAGCTTTGCCAAACGTGCCCAGCTTGCGTCCTGCCAGGCTGACTCCGAGCGCGGGCACGGCATCTTCGATCAGCGGCACGCCATGTGCATCGGCGATGCTGACCAGGCGCTCGATATCACATGCGAAGCCGCGCATGTGTACGGCGATTATCGCCTTTACCTGCGGTGTGAGCTTTGCCCGCAAGTCGGCCGGATCCATATTGAGATCCTCATCGACTTCAATTATCAGAGGCGTCGCTCCGGCAAGGATGATCGAGCTGGGAGTTGCGGCGAACGTGAAAGCCGGGCATGCGACCGCGTCGCCTGGCCGGATGCCGATGCTGAAGAGAGCGAGTGCCAGGGCAGTGGTGCCGCTCGAGCAGGCCAATGCGTAGCGTGCGTCGAAGAAGTCCGCAAGCTCGCGTTCGAGCTGCCCGACCTCTGTCTCGCCGTGCGGCCTGTTGTCATATCTAAAGAGGCGCCGGCTTTTGACAGCTCGCAGGGCGGCGGCTTCGTCGCCCTCGCTCAGGTCGACGTACGCCTTGTCGTATGTCGGCCATTCTGTCGTTCGGGTTCTCTCACCACCATCCAGTGCGAGAGCCCCTTCTAGCAACGTCTCTGACATTTGTGTCCCCCCACTATTTCCTCCTGCCAAGGATCCGAGCCCTCCTGCCTACGGATCCGCGGCATCCCCCGCCCAAGGATCCGAAAACGCCACCACCGTCTAGACCGAAGATCCACCCCACCCTTCAGGACCGTTTTTATCAGGAGTCCGATCCACAATCGCCGGGACCGGATTGCTCCCACCGGTGTACTGCCTCCAGCACACCAGACAACTTATTTCTAGTCTCCAACAGTTCGTTATACGAGTCCGATTCTCGGATTACGCCAGTACCGACCTTCGCATGAATAACATCGTTGTCGAGCAGCACGTTGCGGATGTTCAGAAAGCAGCCGCCACGGTCACGGTACAGGTATCCCACGACGCCACCGTAAAAGCGGTGGGGCGCCGCTTCTACATCGGCAATGGCGAGCAGCTCCTTTGGCCGCGCGCCGAGCAAGGGAAAGATGTTCTCCAGCAGGTCAAAGATGGTGACGTCGGGCAACAGCTCGCCCGTGAACACGGAGTGTAGATGGCAAACGTTGCGAAGTACCTTGATCTGCATGTCCTGAGCCACGCGAATCGACCCCTCTTTGCAGAAGGCCCTGACGCGATTCTGGCGATTGAGGAGCGACGATTTGTGCTCCTTGATCTGCTTTGGGTTCTCGTACAGCTCCTGAGCCACATAGTCGTAGCTGTCGTTAGACTTACAAGTCCCTGCCACAACGTCGACCGTCACTGTCCCATCATTGATCTCGAATACATTTTCGGGGCTCGTGCCCAAAGAGACAACACCTTCCCGGACATGCACGAAATGGCTGCACGCGTAGTCACCGTTTGTCCGAGCATGCAGCTCGTATAATGTGAACGGACAGTACTTGGCAGCCAGCCTGCGCTCATAGGCTCGGGTTAGAGTCAGCTTTCCGTCTGGGTAATCCTGTAGGACGTTTATGGCGGTCGCGAGTCTCGTCAAGAAGCTCTCGTCGGCCTCGGCGGGCACCCAGCCGGCAGCCAGCTCAGAGAATGACCTTGGCTCGTCAGAGTCATGCGGCTGGTCTGCGAGCGTGCTCTCGACCGAAAGCGGCTTCTCAGTGGAGGTTCGCTTCTCCATGGACACCGGCACCTCCATCGAGGTCCGCTTCTCCGTGGCGGCACGCAGCATGGCGGCCCCCTGCTGCTCGCTGGTAACGTCCTGCGCGTAGCTGATCTGCCCGTCGCTTTGCGCGGGCGAGAAGCTGAGCTCCAAGGCCGGCTGCATCAGCAGTATCTGTGGAAGGCTCTTGTCAACGAACCGCCGACGAATATCAGGACTCACGAGAAAGAAACACGGCGCATCCCGGTTCCAGAGCCTCTCGACGCGCTTGAAGGTCGGACCGTCGGATTGCGGGCTGGCGACGGCGCGCTGACCATCCTCGACATAGCTGAAGTGCCCGTCGTCAATCGACACCGCAACTTGCTTGCACATGATGCCGATCTTGACGGTCTTGCCGTTCTTGTTGTGAAGCAGATAGCTTCCCGCTGAGTCAGCACCGCCTGAAGTGCGGAAGAAATGACAAGCCCGTTCCCAGTAGGACTCGTCCTGGCGGACCTTCACGGATTTCATTGCTCTTCCAACCCTGCTATTACCCGCAAGCGCTGGCGGCGCCCAGCGCTTGGTCGATATCGCTGACGAGATCCTCGCCGTCTTCTATCCCCACCGACATGCGCACGGTTGATCGCGTGATGGTCGACCACGCCAGTTGCCGCGCGGTGAAATCGCGTGGCTGCAGGAGCTGAGGCGGTAGTACGAGCGATTCGGTTGAGCCCAGGCTCACACTGATCGAGAAAAAACGCAGCGCCTCGGCAAAATGCTTTGCCGCCTGCGGACCATGCGCGAGATCGAACGCGATTATCGAGCCAAAGTCGTGTTGCTGCGCGCGCGCCAGCTCATGCTGTGGGTGAGATCTCAGCCCCGGATAGCGCAGCGCCGAGATCTCTGGTCTGGACGCGAGGTAGTTGGCTATGGTCATGGCGTTCTGGCACTGACGTTCGAAGCGCAGGGGATAGGTCTTCAGTCCACGCTGTATCAGGAACGCCGCATGAGCATCGAGCGTTGCGCCGAGTGTGGCCATGTCGGTACGCAGCGCATCGATGATTGTGTGATCCGCGATCACCGCGCCGCCGAGCACATCGCCGTGACCCGCTATGTACTTGGTCAGGCTGTGCACGAACACGTCGACATCGAACTGCCCGTGGTTGTGCACGCCTGCCAGCGTGTTGTCGAGCATCGTCACGGCACCATGCTCCTTGGCAAGTGTCGTAATGCGCGAGATGTCAGCAACCTTGAGGATGGGGTTGGTGGGACTTTCGAATACCACCAGGCGGGTGGGAGTGGTGGCCAGGGTGCGGGCGATGCCGTCGACGTCGTCGATCGACAGCAGCGAGTGACGCACGCCGTAACGCTCCAACACCTGACGCAGCATGCGCCGCGTCTGTGGATACATCTCTGCGAAGCAGATCACGTGATCGCCCTGCTTGCACAGTGCTAATATCGTCAGGTTGACCGCCGCGAGTCCGGATGCAGTCAGCAGGCATGCCTTGCGACCCTGAAGCCTTGCCAGCGTCAGCTCCAATTGCCGTAACGTGGGATTCGTCTTGCGCGAGTACCAAAAGCCGTCGCGCTCACCTTGCAGGTGGCGCTGTGTTTCGGCCACGCTGTCAAAGGTGAACTTCGCCGACTGATAGATGGGCGCCACCAGCGCACGGTTGTCGTGCGGAACCGACACGTGGGGCGGGTGGACGACGAAAGTCGAGTCTTTCATCGTGTTGATGCCGGCAAGACGGCGATCGAGGCCTTGTCGAGCACCGGCTTGGCGTCGTTTCCAAACTGCTTGCGGACGTCGGGGGTCGCGATCAGCGCGCCGTCGGCCATCAGCTCGTGCACCGCTGGTACGCGGGCCAACCGAGGCACGCGGGCCAACCGAGGTACGCGGGCCAACCGAGGTACGCGGGCCAGCCGAGGCACGCGGGCCAGCCGCCGAGCCGCCGGTGTGCGCTGTGGCCGGCGCTCCTGCGACGCAAGCGTCCCTATCCGCATTTGGTCATCCCGCTTCTCCCCGCTTACCCGGCTCCGGCAGCACATGCTGGGCGGATCGCCTGAGACGATCCGCCGCGCAATACTCCGTCATCTAGCCAAATGGCCTTGTGCCCTTGCCAGTCTGGCTACGGCTGTGGCAGCATAGCTTACCAACTATGGCTAAGCCAATCTTTGGATATCTATAGGATGTAGCGCTGGTGGCTGTCAAGTCCTCGCTCGATCCTCACGGCTGGCCCGCCGGCATGGGCGCGCTCGAGACCGTGTCCGAATGAGCGCGCTCGGGGCCCTGTCCGAGCGGAGCGCGCTCGAGGCCCTGTCCGAGCGGTCGGGCTGTGCCTTGGCCGCCCTGAAGGATGCTCGCCGAAGGACCGCCGAGCGCATCGTCGTCCGCGCCGAGCTGGCGAATGCACTCGAAGCTGACGGCGACGTGTCGATCGTCCTGATGGGCTCCTGGGGTCGAGCGGAGCTCACCTCGGGCAGCGACGACGACTTCATGGTCCTCGTTCACGGCAACGAACGAGAGGTCGTGCAGCCGTCGCTCGAGGCGGTTGCGGAGTCGTTCGCCAAGGATCCCGGCGGCTTCAAGGGCTCGGACCGGGGAGGAGTGTTCGAGCGGGCGGTCTTCTCTCAGCCGCTTCGCGACAACGTCGGCCTCGATGCCGACTCGAACGCGAACCTGACACGGCGCCTCGTCACCCTGCTCGAATCGGTCGCCGTTTCCGGCCAGGGGAACTATGACGCCGTCTGCCGTGAGCTTCTCGAGGAGTACCTCAAGGACGCATTCTGCAACTATCGGCCACCAGGGTTCTTCTTGAACGACATCGCACGGTGCTGGCGAACCGATTTCGCCGCGAAGAGCCGTCAGCGCGGACCGGCAGGCACGGCCCTCCTCGCGAAGCTGGGGACGTCTCGCAAGCTTCTCTATGCGAGCGGACTGATTGCCGTCCTGCGCTGTCAGGAGCTCATGCGAGCGGAGATGGTGTCGTTTCTCGAGGAGCAGTTGCGAATGCCTCCGACGGATCGGATCGCTGACGCGTTCCTCCATTACGGCGACCTCGAGCACGGGGCGCAGGTCCTCGAAGCGTACGACAAGTACATCCAGCTGATCGACGATGGGCAAGCCCGACGTCATCTCAGCTCGCTGGGACCGGTCGAGGCACGAGAGTCAATGCTCTTCCAGTTCGCTGTCGAGCTTGGCGTTGAAATCAATGCTGGACTTCGCGGCCTGCTCTTCGGTCCTGCGCTGTCCCGAGCGACGATGGATTTCGTCGTGCTCTAGCTCAATGGTCGAGCGCGAGGTGCTACACGGGGGTGTCACGAATGCCGGGGAGGTCAGCCGCGAAGGGAACTACGTGCTGCGGCCGTCGAATGCCCGCAGCGAGCTGGTCCACCGCTTCCTTCGCCATGTCCGGGACGCCGGCTTCGACGGCGTGCCCCAGCCGGTCGGCATCGACCCTGACGGGCGGGCACGGCTGGTGTTCATTCCCGGTGACGTGCCGGTGCGGCCGTTCCCGGCGTGGGCCCAGACCGACACGGCCCTGGGCTCGACAGCGCAGCTGCTGGCCCGGTTTCATGCTGCCGCTCAGGGCTTCCAGACGCCACCTGGAGCACAGTGGAGTTGGCAGTTGGCAGATCCGCAGGGCGGCATCATCATCTGCCACAACGACGTCTGTTTGGAGAACGTCGTGTTCCGCGACGGCGTCGCCGTCGCGTTGCTGGACTTCGACTTCGCTGCGCCTGGCCGACCGATCTACGACCTGGCCAGCATGGCCCGCCTGTGCGTCCCGCTTGACGCCCCCGAGTACGCCCAGGTACCGGACAGAGAGTCGTTCGACCCGGTGGGGCGTCTCCGTCTCGTCGCAGACAGCTATGGGTTGGCGCCGGGGCGCGAGGAGCTGGTGCGCGCGATCGAAGAGTCGATGGCGCGGCATGGCGAGTTCGTCCGCCCCCGCGTCGAGCGAGGAGAGCCGGCGTTCGTCAGGAGGTGGGAGCTGATGGGGGGGCAGGCGCGCTTCGATCGCCGCCGGGACTGGTTTGCAGAGCATCGCGATCGCTTCGTCGAAGCTCTCGGGTGAACGTCGTGCGCCTCCATCCTCAGCACCTCCCAACACTGTCCGTTGACGCATGCGCCGATCGCCGCCAGCGGCGTGGGAACCCCCAATCGTTTTACAAAATTCCACTAGACACCATCCGGTCCCGTGGTGTTAGATTCGCGGCCCTGTGCTGTTAGATTCGCGCCCGATAGACGACGTCAGCCCACGCGGCGCGCTGCTGCAGCGAGCCTCTGCCCTGGTGCCCGTGCTGAAGGAGCGGGCGGCGCGGGCGGAGCAGCTCCGTCAGGTGCCGCCCGAGTCGGTCCAGGACCTGCTTGCCTCCGGTCTGATTCGCATCGGCAATCCCGATCGCTTCGGCGGCGCCGGCGTCGACATCGACACGGCGTTCGCCGTCTCCTGGGAGCTCGGGCGCGGGTGCGGCTCCACGGCCTGGTGCTATGCGGTCTGGACTGCGCACAACTGGTGGATAGGCCACTTTCCCGAGCGCTGTCAGGAGGAGTACTTCGCCACCGGCCCGGATACGCTGCTCTCGAGCGGGGTCAATCCGTTCAACGGCACGGCCGAACGCGTGCGCGGAGGCTTCCGCGTCTCCGGCCGATGGCCCTTCTCGAGCGGCTGCGACGCGGCGAGCTGGGCGATGGTGGCCTGCGGCGGCGGCTCCGCCGAAAGGCTCTGGCTGCTGCTGCCGCGCGCCGACTACGACATCGTGGACACGTGGTTCGCCGCCGGCCTGCGGGGCTCCGGCAGCAAGGACGTCGTCGTGCAGGACGTCTTCGTTCCCGAGCACCGCACGATCGACCCGAATCACGCCGGGGACAGCGACCGCACGGGATGGGAGCTGCACAAGCGCACGAGCTACTGCGCCCCCGTGAAGGTGTTCTTCGAGTGGGCGTTGGCCGCGCCGCTCATCGGCATGGCGCAGGGCGTCGTGGATGAGTTCACGTCGCGGGCCCAAAGTGGCGCCGGTCCACGCCGGGCCGCGCCCTCCGTCCCGCTGCAGCTCCGGCTGGCCGAGGCATCCGCCGAGGTCGACACGGCCCGCTCGCTGCACCGCGCGAACGTCCGGGAGATCCTCGACCGAGCCAGCGAGGGCGGATCGTTCCAGCCCCTCGATCGCGCCCGCTACCTGCGGGACGCGTCCTTCACCGTCACCCTCTGCGTGCAGGCTGTCAACCGCCTTTATGCGGCCAGCGGCGCCCGGGGGATCATGGACTCGCAACCGATCCCGCGCCTGCACCGCGACGTCAATGCCGCGTCACACCACGCGGCGCTCAGCTGGGACGCCGCGGCTGAGCAGTTCGGTCGCCTGGCGCTCGGTCTCGGCGACTAGGAGGCTGTCAACGCCGATGCCAACGGCGCTGTTGTTCTCCACGGGACTCGGGAAGGGGGAACACGATGTTCGACGTTGAAGGCAAGGTGTGCGTGGTCACAGGCGCGGGACGCGGACTTGGATACGCCATCGCGATGATCTACGCAAAGCACGGCGGGAAGGTCTTCGGTGCCGCGCGCAGCGTCGATCAGTTGGCAAAGCTCGAGGCGGACGTCGAGCGCATCGGCGGTGAAGCCTCTGTCATGAAGACGGATGTGACCAAGAAGGTCGAAGTCGACGCGCTGGCGGCTGCTGCCGTTGAGAAGTACGGCACCATCGACGTTTGGGTGAACAATGCCGGCGGATTCGTGGACGGAGCGCTATGTGATTGGATCGATGTGGAGCCTGACGCCATGGAACGGATGTGGACGCTGAACGTCTCGTCCGTTGTGTTTGGGGCGCAGGCCGCCGCCCGCGTCATGCGCGCCAGCGGCAAGGGTGGATCCTTGATCTTCATGAGCTCGCTCGACGCGCTCAATGCCTGTCCCGGCGGCGAAGGGCCCTATGGTGCCGCCAAGGCCGCCATCACCCACATCATGCAAACCATGGCTGCGGAGCTCGGTCGCTACAACATTCGCGTCAATGCGATTGCGCCCGGGCTCGTGCAGACGCCGCTCGTCGAGCCTTTCTTGTCGACGCCCGAGATCATCGAGCAGAGGGCGCAATATTATCCCCTGGGCCGGATCGGTCAGGCATCCGATGTCGCACATGCCGCGTTGTACATGGCATCTGACGCGTCCTCATATGTCTCCGGTGCCACCCTGCTCGTGTCTGGTGGCGCGATCTTCAACTCGGACCCGATCCGCTACCTGCAAGCACTCGCCAAAGCGTGAGCTTCACAGAGCTCCACAATCTGCAGCGCTTGCTCGATCGCCATGGTGTCCGATCATCGAATTGGGTGGAGATGAGCCAGCGCGGCTTCTCGGGCGCTCGGATCTACCGGCAATCCAATCATGACGGCGCCTCCTATGTGTTGAAGGTGACGTCGGCCCACTCTGACTGGATCATGCAGGCGACTTCAGACCAAAGCTGCCGGGAGGCGGTTTTGGCGAACGTTGCGCTCGGGGGCGACGGTCGAGTCAGTTCGCCGGCAATTGGGTCCGCCAGGGACGGCGATGTCTTCTCGATCCTGATGCGGGATATTTCCGCCTATCTCTTGCCAAACGAGCAACTGACCGGCGAGCAGCTCGAGACGATATTGCGTGGCATGAGCCAGCTGCATTCGCTGACGCCGCCGAATGACTCCGAGGTGCCGTGGTGCTCAATTGAAGACCGTGTCACCCTGTTCAAGCCTCAGCCCGAGAGGCTGGCTCATTTTAGAATTGGCAACGACATTCTGAGAGGTTGGGAGCTCTTCTTCGACTATTCGCCAGAGGGCATCGGGAATTTGGTTCGTTCTCTGTTCGACGACGTTGGCCCCCTGAAGCGTGCGCTGGGGCAGCTGCCAGACTGCTTCCTACATGGTGATCTCAAGCTCGACAACATCGCCATCTGCCCGAGCGCGAAGCTGTCCCTGATTGATTGGTCAATGACGATGATCGCCCCTGCCGCAATTGAGCTGGGGTGGTTCTTGGCGATGAACTCCCGCGCCCTGCCAATTTCGCTCGATGAAGCGGTTACGGCCTACACGTCTTATTCAAACATCGAGCGACGATTCCATCAGCGCCATCAGGCCTTGACGGTACTTTGTGGACTGCTGATACGCGGGTGGCGCAAGGGATTGGACGCTGAAGCCGGCGAGCCCGCTGAGCTCTCTTGGTGGTGTGAGCGCGCGGCAAGCGCTGCGGAGGTGCTATGAGCATGCGAGTCGCATTGGTGGCCATTGGTTCGCGCGGCGACGCGCAGCCGTTCGTCGTGCTCGGCGACGAGCTGGTGCGGCGGGGGCACGAGGTCCTGCTCGGCCTGTCGCCGGACTTCGTCGAGTTCGCGGGCCGAGCTGACCTGAAGGCGGAGCCGGTCGGCGCAGAGGTCCGCGCCTTCCTGGACACCGACGAGGGCCGCGCGTTGCTCGCCTCGGGGAACGCGCGCCAGATCGTGGAGCGCATGTCGCGGTACCTCAACGACAACGCGGCGCTGATGCTGGCCCAGACACGGGCATTGTGCGAGGGCGTCGACGCGGTCGTCGCGAGTCCCCTGTCCGAGGACAGCGCGGTCTGCGTCGCCGAGGCCGCGCACGTCCCGTTCGCGGGCCTGCACACCCATCCCTGGCGACCGACCCGCGCGTACCCGGTCTTCGCGATGACCACCCGGCAACTGCCAGGCGCTGTGAACCTGGCGACGTGGTGGCTGTTCGAGCGGATGTGGTGGCGCGGCCAGCGGACGGAGATCAACCGGCTGCGCGCCGAGCTGGGCTTGGCACCCACGCGCCGGTCGACGTGGGCGCGCATGGCGGCCGCGGGTGCGCCCGCGATCCAGGCGTACCACCCGGCTGTCGTGCCAGGCCTGGTCGACTACGGCGCGCTGACGCCGGTCGTTGGGTTCCTGACGCCATCGGCCGACCTGCGTGCGCGGTTCGGCGATGTCGGCGTGGACGCCGAGGTGGAGGCCTGGCTCGACGCTGGCGATCCGCCGGTGTACTTCGGCTGGGGCAGCCTACCCGTGCTCGATCCTGTCGCGACGCTGGCGATGATCCGCACCGTCGCCGACCGGTGCGGAGTCCGGGCGATCGTCACCGCCGGCTGGTCGCGTTTCGAGGCCGACGCCTCCGACGACCGGATCCGGGTGATCGGAGCTGTCGACCACGACATGCTGCTGCCGCGCTGCCGCGCCGCGGTCCACCACGGCGGGGCGGGAACCACCGCCGCCAGCGTGATGGCCGGTGTCCCCACGGTGGTGTGCTCGGTCTTCGGCGACCAACCATTCTGGGGCACTCGTCTGGAACGACTCGGCGTGGGCAAGTACCTGCGCTTCGCGGACACGGACGCCGCAACGCTGGCGACGGCGTTGGGGCAGGTCCTCGCCCCGGCGTACGCATCCCGCGCCCGCCAGCTGGCCGAGATCGTCAACGCCGACGCCGACTCCGCCGCCCGGACGACCGCCGACTACCTCGAACAGCTGTGGGGCAGAGCCGGGAATGGGCGACCGTGGACCAGGACCGGGAACGGGCGACCCCAGGCTAGGACCGGCGACCGGCGACTGTGGACTTAGAACCCTCAGAGCCGTCCGTTCTCGCGCAGCCAGCACAGCGCGCGGATCGTGACGTTGCCGCGCCAGTCGGTGGTCTGCGCGGGTGACCAGGCCAGCCAGTCGAACATCCAGCCGCCATCCTCTTGCTGCTCGGACTCGACGGAATCCAGATGCGCCTCGATCGATGACGCGCTGACGAGCCCGCGCGAACGGCTGCCCGGCCGCGGCGACAGATCGAGTGGGCGCAGCGTCTCGCCCTCGATGCCCGCGGCCGGCGCGATCGCGGACATGTCCACGCGAGCGGAGAGCGCTACGATCGCGGCGCGGGCGCGCTGCTCGTCGGGGACCGCGTCGAGGAATGCGAGCGCGTACTTCAGCCAGTATCCCCGCGGCTGGTCATTTGTCTCGATCGAGCGCCAGCACCAGTCGGTTGCTCGTTCGAGCCACTGGGCGGCTTCGGTTTCCGTGGCGCGATCGCCTTGGCTGGCGTCCCCGCGGTGGTCGAAGTTGCCGGCGTGGCAGGCGGCGGCCACCCCGAGCGTGACGATCGATCCCGGCTCGGCCTGAAACCAAGGTGCGTGCGGATATCGCTCGAATCCCGGCAGCACGGACGATAGGGCGCCATCGGGCGCGGCCACCCGGGCGACCCAGGCGCGCGCGTCGCGGGCCAGTCCGGAAGCTGCCGCACCCGCCTCATTGAGGATCTCGAGCGCGTAGAGCGTCGGCACCGGCTGGCTGGTCGGGCAGCGCAGGTCGGGCTCGAGCGCGTGGCCAAAGCCACCATCCGGGTTGCGATAGCCGCGCAGGGCATCGATCAGGGGCTCGCTTGGTCCGTCGGCGAACAGCATGCTGTAGCGGTGGCGGTCCACCAGGCGGGCGGCGGACCAGATGAAGCTCTCTGCGGCTGTGTGGTCGATTGCCATGCCCACACGCTATGCGGCGGCGGGCATGCGGTCTTTGAGGAATCGGACAGGTGGGATGCCGGCCAGCTGCGTGACCTCGGCGGTCATGTGGGCCTGATCCGAGTAGCCCGCGTCGAGCGCCCGCACGCATCGGGCACGACCAGCTGCTCGTGTCCCGCGGCTGTCGTCTGCTCCCAAGTGCAGGCCACCAGCAGCGACTCGACGGGTTTCTCGACGTAGCCCACAGCGTTCACAGTACCCTCGGCTGGCTGCCTGCGTTGCCGCCCGTCAGGCCGCCTGGGTCGCCGGCTGGCTGCCCCCGGGCGCGACTCGGGCACCGCCGACAGACGCGCCGCGCCAGGCGAGCAGCCAAACTACGGCGATGAGCCTGCTCTACCGTGAGCGGCCGGCCACGGGAGACCCGGCTGGTCTGCTGATTCTGCACCATGGCCGGGGCGCCGACGAGAACGACCTGCTCGGCCTCGCCAACTTGCTCGACCCTGCGGGCAGGCTGCATGTGGTCACGCCGCGCGCGCCGCTGACCCTCCCCGGGTGGCCCGGCTACCACTGGTACGTGGCGCCGCGCGTCGGCCATCCCGATCCGGAGACGTTCCGAACCGCCTACGAAGCGCTGGCCGCCTTCCACAACGAGCTGTGGCAGCGTACGGGCATCGCGCCGGCCCGCACCGTGCTCGGAGGCTTCTCGATGGGCGCGGTGATGAGCTATGCGCTCGGGCTCGCGGGTGAGCGTCCCGTTCCAGCTGGAGTGATGGCGTTCTCGGGGTTCATTCCCACCGTTGCGGGCTGGCAGCTCGGCTCACGGCAGCGCCTGCCGGTGCTCATCGCCCACGGGCGCCGCGACCCTGTCATCGACGTGCAGTTCGCACGTCGTGCTCGCGAGCTCCTCGACGCGGCTGGCCTGACGGTCAGCTACTACGAGTCGGATGCCGGCCACAACATCGAGCCGACGCACATCCCGGCCGCGATCGGGTGGCTGGCGGCAACGATCGGGACATCTCGCATGCCTCAGGGGGATGGCTCGTGAATGGGTCGCGGCTGGCCGTTGGTCGCCGGCCGACGGGAGCACCCGCCGCTGCCGCACGTTGGCGACAGCTTGCTCCCACACGGTGAACGCCGCTCCCACATCGAAGCGCAGGCGACCGGCGACCGCGAGCGACGCGAGGTACATCGCCGCGATCGGCAGCGACAGCGGCCGTGACAGCCCGACGACCAATGGCACCGTCAACGCGACGGCCAGGAAGACGACGCCGATCAGCAGCTCGGCGCGACGCTCGGCGTTGGCCATGTGCCGGGCGCGACGCGCGAATCCCAGCCGAACGCGCTCGGCCTCGATGATCGCTGAGGTCGCCATGATCTGGCTTCACTATCGTCCGCGCGATCGTCGGGCTGAAGTCCGGATGTACGGGCGCGCGGTTGTCGGCCGCAGACGCGATCACCTTTAGCACCGAGCGTCTTGGTTACTACGAACGTTGAACTTTGGGCATGGGGCCATCGACCGACGTCCAGATCGCTGGACAAGCGTGTGGCGCTCGCCATCATCCTTGCGCTCGCTCCCGAAACCCAGCTGAAAAAAGGCAAGCCGTCGTGAGGCGGTGACGCAAAGCCAGGGGTCTCCTCGCAGAGATAGCTCGGCTGCCAGTGACACCAAGGATGGTGTTCGATGAACGCAGCCCTATCTCGTATTCACATGCTGCGCCCGCTATGGCTGATCGGCGCCCTCGTCGCCGGCATCGTCGCGTTGCCGGCGGGGTCGGCGCAGGCCGCCACGTCGAGCGCAAGCACCTGTGTGGCGCCGCTTCTCAGCCAGCCGTTCCTGCCCTTCGGCGATCACAACGCCTACGAGCTGGCCCCCGGCGGTGACTTCGGCGATGGCACGGCCACCGGCTGGCAGCTCAGCGGCGGCGCCAAGCTCGTGCAGACGACTCGCGCCGGCGGCGCAGCCGGCTATGTGCTCGACGTGCCCAGCGGCTCCAAGGCGGTCAGCCCCGTGATGTGCGTCACCTCGCGGTACCCGACGGCTCGCCTCTGGGTGCGCGACGTGGTTGGATCGGAAGGCGTCTTCTTCTATGTCTCCTATGCGGGGACCAGCACCTGGACGACGCCAAAGAACACCGGCCAGGTCCACAGCCAGGCAAACCTCTGGACGCTCTCCAATCCGGTCAACGTCCAGCCCAGCAACGTCAGCGGGTGGCAGCAGGTTCGGTTCACCTTCATCCCGGGCGGTCAGCACAGCGACTTCGAGATCTACGACTTCTACGTAGATCCGCGGATGGTGTGAGGCCTCCGTGCTCTGAAGCCCGCCCGCGCCTCTAGCGCCCGCGCCGGCAGATGAGGTGGTATCCGCCGATGGCGATCGCCGCCCACGCGAGCGTTGCGAGCACTAGCACCGGCGCCGCTGGCACTCGCGCGAACAGGGTCGCCCCGACGACGGCAAAGCCGGCCAGCGCGATCGCGCCGATGATCGCCCCGCGCGCGTCCTCGCGCGCCGCCTGCGTGCCCTCCTCGTCCTCGATCAGCGTCACCGTGGCGAGAAGGATCGCCGGAAAGGCCAGGAAGAGGCCCCCAGCTCGGGCTCCGAACGCCAGGCCGACGATGCCCGCGATGGCGGAGGTGAACGCTCCGAAGGCGAAACGCACCAGGAGATCGCGCGGACGGACCTTGCGGACATCGCTCGGCTCGATATGGACCCCTTCGGCGGGTGGCTCGAGGAGGGGGTGCTCGCTCATCCTCGCGGTGCCCTGGCGAGCGGGCTGATCTGGTGAACGTCCTTGTTCGCCTGGGTGGGGTGGCGCGGCGCTCACAGCAGCACAGTCGCGATGATCGCGGTGGGCAGCACCCAGGCGGCGAGCGCGACGGCTGGACCGCCGATCGGGTGGTCGGAGCGGATCGCCTTGACCGCCGTGGCGGCATACGCCAGCAGGCCAACCGTCCCGGCGACCATCCCGATCGAGCTCTCGCGCGCGTCGTGGCCTCCCTTGGTCAGCAGCGTGACGATCAACCCCGCGATCGCCACCGCCGGCGCGGCTCCGAACAGGCCGGCGAAGCGCTTGGGATGCGCCAGCTCACCGAAGAGGGCGACGATGGCAACCAGCCCGCCGCCGGCGAGCGCCTTGACCAGGACTGTCGACCAGCCGGGCAGGTGGCTCAGCTGCCGGCCTCGGCGCCCTCTGCCAGGCCCTGCGTCTCGGGGTTGTGGGTATGGGTGGCCAGCGCGTGACCGGCGGCCACCACCAGCGCGATCGGCCACTCGATGAAGCCCACCGCGGCCATCCCGGCAAGCCCGGTGTACCAGGTGAGCGCTCGGCGATCGGGCCGATCCAGCTCGGCGTTGAGTAGGGGAATCCTCATCGGCCCAATCTACTGCGCGCCTGCCGCAAGCGCGCCAATTCAGCGCCCCGGTTCGGTCCCAGTGCGCTCGCCTCCCGTTCGGCTCGGCGCGCGCCATATGTCCCGTTTCGGGCGCCGCGCCGGGGGTAGCGCGAGAGTGACCAGCAAACGATCCAAACACCCGACTGGCCGCGCGTAGCGCGGCCGCCCCGATGGAGGCCAGATGAGATTGCAGTCACTTGAGGACGTCTTCGCCGACCAGATCGAGGACCTCTACAGCGCCGAGACCCAGCTCGTGCAGGCGCTCCCGCGGATCGCGGCGGCGGCATCGCACGAGGAGCTGCGCGAAGCGCTGCAGCACCACCTTCAGGAGACGCGTGGGCACGTCGAGCGTCTCGACCGCGTTCGCCGCGACCTTCCCGGTTTTGGCGACGGAGGAGTCACGGAGCAATGCGAGGGCATGCGCGGGCTGCTGGAGGAGGGTGAGGAGATCCTCGCCGCGCCAGGTGACCCCGCGGCCAAGGACGCGGCGCTGATCGCCGCGGCACAGCGCGTTGAGCACTACGAGATCGCCGCGTACGGGACGGCGCGCACGCTCGCCGATCAGCTGGGCTTGCGCGACGCCAAGGACCTGCTCGACGAGACGCTCGACGAGGAGAGCAAGGCCGACAAGCTGCTCACCAAGATCGCGACCGGCGGCATGTTCCGCTCAGGTATCAACGAGGAGGCGACGCCGAATCGCGACTGACGCGCTGCCGGCGCCGGGCGCTGCACCCCGGCTGCGTGGTTGTCGACCGGTCGGCCGCTCGCCCGGCCGGTCGACGCATGTCTGGGCCGGCGAGCTCTCAGCTCCGCACTGCGTCAGGCTGCGCCCCTCGACACGTGGCGCGCTCCCGCGCCGGCTAGGCGCTCCCGCGCCGGCTAGGCCGCAGCGTCGGGTTGACCCAACGCGACGTGCTGCGGCCAGTCGCTGTCGATCTCGTCGAGTGTCTCGACGACCCTGAGGGCGTGGTCCTCGCCGCGCAGCGGGAACCGCAAACCATCGTCGATGACCTCCGGTCTCAGGCCGGTGCGCTCGGCGAACTCCTCGAAGATGCCCTGCGCACGGCTGGAGCCGTCGCGGGTCAGCAGAATCAGGTGGTCGGCCATTTGTCCTAACAGGAACGTGCTGTCTCGGGGAGACGCCTGCTGTCTCGGCGAGACGCGCTGTCTGCCATCGCACGTACCCGGGGTGCGGCCGGGCAAACGGCGGTGCGCGGTTGGACGCCGTCGAGGCGCGCCGCTTAGGGTGCCGTCGAGGCGCGGCGGGTTAGGAGGCCGTCCAAGGGGTATTGCAGGCGCGTCAAGCCAGCGTGTCTGCTGACGCGTGCTCGTCTCGTGACGTGTGCTCGTCTCGTGACGCGTGCTCGTCTCGCAGACCGTCGATCCAGGAGGCCGCCGTGGCCAATGACCTCAACAAGCGCGACTCGAAACTGGTGCGGTGGCTCAACGAGGCCCACGCCAAGGAGGCCGAGTTGGAAGCGGATCTCGCCGCTCACATCTCGCTGACGCAGAAGGAGTCCTATCGCAAGCGGCTGCAGTCCCATCTGACCGAGACACGCGAGCACAAGCGACAGGTCGCGACGCGGATCCGCGAGCTGGGAGGCAGCGTCGAGGAGTCGACGCTGCCGGTCGTACCGCGCCCGGTCGGTGAGCTGGCCGGCAAGGCGATGGCGACGGTGAAGGGCGGCGTTGGCGCCATTCGTGCAGCGATCACCGAGCAGGCCGAGACCCATCTGCGCAACGTCCAGGATGAGCTGCGCGAGGAGCATGTCGAGATCGCGCTGTATACGCGCCTCGAGACGTTGGCCGATGAGGTCGGCGACCGGGAGACCTCGAGGCTGGCGAGGGGAATTCGCCGCGAAGAGGAGCGGATGGCGAGGTTCCTGGACGCGGAGCTCGTGCGGGTCGTCAAGGACGTGGTGCGCGGCGAGATCCCGGCCGATCAGCGTGCTCGGCCCGCGGCGCGATCACGCGCCCGCGCAGGCTCGGGCGCCTCGCGGTCGGGCGCCTCGCGGTCGGGCGGCTCGCGGTCGGGCGGCTCGCGGTCGGGCGGCTCGCGGTCGGGCGGCTCTTAGCCGTCCGCTCGCTCCAGCTTCACCACCACCGGGACGTGGTCTGAGAGCTCGACCTCGATCTGCTCCAGCGTGACACGGCGATCGAGCTGCTCGGCCGGTCCGCGAGCGCTCAGTCCTCGCGTGAAGATGTGATCTGGATCACGTGCGGCGACGTGGGCGATGCCGGGCGGAGCAATCGGTGCGCGCACGTTCAGATCGCCGCCGAGGACCAGCGCAGCATCGCCAGCCCAGGCGAGCGTGTGCTGCCACAGTCGCGCCAGCTCCGCGTGGGCCAGCGGATCGGGCACGCTGGCGTGGTAGTTGACCACGCACGTTCCGTCGGCGAGGCGAGCCAGCTGCGCGACGCGGCGCTCCGGCCAGCGGCGCAGCAGCAGGGTGTGGTGCTCGGCGATCGCCAAGCGCGCGAGGATTGCGTTCGAGCCGCCGCCGTTGGACTTCATCAGATCGGGCCGACGCGCCGCCAATGGCCGGCGCAGCCAGAGGCCGGCATTGCGCGAGGTCAGCGCGGTGCGCTGCTCGACCCCGAGCGCGCGCGCCAGCGCCGGCGGCCACCAGGGTGGCACCTCCTGCAGCAGCGCCACGTCCCACTTCCAGGCGCCCAGCCGCTCGAGGAAGCGATCGGCCAGCGGACGCCCGGCGGGCGGCAGCGCGCGGCCGTGGTAGAGGTTCCAGATCAGAACGCGCAACATCAGCCGTATCGATTGAAGCGGCAGGGCCTGCTCGGGCTCAGGCAAGGGCCTGCTCGACCGTGAGGCCAAAGCCCTCGGCGAGGCTTTGCGCCGCTTAGCCGGCGAGCCCCGCGGGTACGTGGTCGCCCGTGGCGTCCGCGCAGAGCACGCTTTCGAAGCTGCTGGGCCAGCTGGACTACCCGATGCTGATCGTGACCGGGGCAGCGGGCGACGCACGCGCTGGCTGTCTCGTTGGGTTCTGGACCCAGACCAGCATCGAGCCGGTTCGGCTGCTGGTCTGCATCTCGCGGCAGAACCGGACATACCGCGTGATCGGGGAGGCGGCAAGCATCCTGGCGGTGCACTTCCTCGAGCCGGGCAATCGCGCGCTGGCCGAGCTGTTCGGCGCGCAGACGGGCGATGAGATCGACAAGTTCGCCCGCTGCGCCTGGCATGCCGGGCCCGGCGACGCGCCGATCCTCGACGATTGTGCCAGCTGGGCGGTGGGGCGCATCGATGCGCGGTTGGAGCTCGGCGACCACGCTGGCTTTTTGCTCGAGCCGATCGCCGCCCAGCACGCGGGAGCGCGCGACTGGCTGGGCTTCCAGCAGATCGGCGATCTGGAGGCCGGTCACGAGGCGGGCGGGCGCTCGGTCGTGCAGCCGGGGGCCTTTGAGCGGTGATCGAGCCCGGCCGCCGAGATCGGTGCAGCGCCCGCGCTGAGCCACTGTCGGCACAACCGATCGCCGCCTAACATTGGCCCGAGGCATTGGGCGACGTCGAGGGGGCTGCTGCGGTGCGTTGTCGACAGGGGGCTGGCGTTGCGTAGCGGCTGGGATACCGCGCATGCGGCGAGGCTGGCGGGTGCGCTCGAGAGCTGCGTGTACGCATCCCGGCTGCTCGGAGCAGATGCGCGGCTCGTCCTGCACGGGGGCGGCAACACGTCGGTCAAGGCGACCGTGCGCGACATCACCGGCGCGCTGGTCGCCACGCTCCATGTGAAGGGCAGCGGCGCCGATCTCGCCACGATCGACAGCGCTGGGTTCACCGCGCTGCGCATGGAGCGGCTGCTCGAGCTGGCACGGCTGCCGCGCATGACCGACCGCGAGATGGCCCGCGAGCTGCTGGCCGCGCGGCTGGACCCGGCGGCGCCGGCGCCATCGGTGGAGGCTCTGCTGCACGCGGCGATCCCCGCCGAGTTCGTGCTGCACAGCCACGCCGATGCGGTGTTGGCGGTGACCGACACGCGGGAGCCCGAGCGCCACCTGCGGGAGGTCTTCGAAGACCGCGCGATCCTCGTGTCCTACGTGATGCCCGGCTTCGATCTCGCCCGGCGCTGCGTCGAGGAGCTCGAGCGCCAGTCCGGCCCGGGCAGCGAGGCGATGGTGCTGATCAGGCACGGCCTGTTCACCTTCGGCGCGAGCGCCCGCGAGGCCTATGAGCGCCATGTCGCCGCGGTGGATGCCTGCGAGCGCCATCTCGCTGCGAGCGGCGGATCGCGACGGGCTGGCGGCGATCGAGCTGCGCACGAGACGCGTGCCCTTGGGATGTCGGTCGGTGCCGACCAGCACGTCGGTCCGGACGGGCAGATCCAGTCCGACGAGCGGGTCCAGCCCGACATGCTGGCGCTGGCGCGCCTGCGCGCCGAGGTCTCTCGCGTCGCCGGCGCGCCGATGATCCTCTGCTGCCGCAACGACGCGCTGGCGCGAGCGTTCCTCGATCGGCCGGACCTGAGCTCGGTCGCCACGCGCGGCCCGATCACGCCCGACCACATCATCCGCACCAAGCGAGTGCCGTTGCTGGGAGGCGACGTCGAGCGCTACGCGGCCGACTACAGGGAGTACTTCGCGCGCCGCGCGCCGCACGCCCGCACGCCGGTGACGATGCTCGACCCCGCTCCGCGCGTCATCCTCCACCGCGAGCTCGGCGTCATCGCCGTCGGTCGGCGCGCAGGCGATGCGGCGATCGTCCAGGACCTCTATGAGCACACGATGGAGGTGATCGAGCAGGCCGAGCAGCTCGATGCCTACTGCCCGATCGGCGAGCGGGACGCATTCGACATGGAGTACTGGGAGCTCGAGCAGGCCAAGCTGGCTCGCGCGGGGGCGCCAGCGCCGTTCGCCGGCGATGTCGCGCTGGTGACCGGAGCGGCGTCAGGCATTGGCCGGGCGATCGCGCGGGAGCTGCTGGCGCGCGGGGCGGCGGTGATCGGCCTCGACGTCAGCCCCGAGGTGAGCGCGCTGCACGATGGCGCCGACTACGTCGGGGTGGAGGTCGACGTGACCGACGCCCAGCAGCTCACCAACGCGCTGAGCGAGGGCGTGCGGCGCTTCGGCGGGGTGGACGTGGTCGCCGTCGCCGCCGGCGTCTTCGGCCCGAGCGCGCCGCTCGCCGAGCACGACAGCGCGACGTGGCGGGCGGTCCTGGGCGTCAACGTCGACGCCGTCGCCGCGCTGCTCGGCCTGGTCCATCCGCTGCTGGCGCTCGCGCCGCGCGGTGGGCGCGTTGTGCTGATCGGCTCCAAGAACGTCGCGGCGCCCGGGCCGGGGCTGAGCGCCTACTCGGCATCCAAGGCCGCGCTCACCCAGCTGGCGCGCGTGGCCGCCCTGGAGTGGGCTTCGGACGGAGTTCGCGTCAACGTCGTCCACCCGGATGCCGTCTTCGACACGGGCCTATGGAGTCCGGAGCTGATCGCCGAGCGCGCCGCTCGCTACGGGGTCACGCCCGAGGCCTACCGGCGGCGCAACCTGCTCGGTGTCGAGATCCGCAGCGCCGATGTGGCGGCGGTCGCGATCGATCTGCTCTCGGATTCCTTTCGCGCCGTCACGGGCGCCCAGATCCCGATCGACGGCGGCAACGAGCGGGTGATTTGATCCGGCGATGGGGCGAGCACCCCAGATCGCCCGAGTCGACGCGTTCTACGAGCGCGAGGGGAGCTCCCCCGCCGGGCCGCTCAGCGGTCGTAGCCGGCGATCGTGCGCAGGCTCAGGAACGTCAGCACCACGCCGAGTGCGACGATCACCAGCAAGCACGCGCCGATCTTGCCGGCGTCCCAGCCGTCGATCACCAGCGAGCGCAGCCCAACGATCACGTAGCTGACGGGGTTGATCCGCGCGAGCGTCTCCATCGCCGGGGAGAGCCGGTCGAAGGGCACGAAGTTCGGTGTCAGGAACAGCAGGGGGAAGAACAGCAAGAAGCTCGACTGCGTCGCCTGGACGTTGCGCGTGCGCAGAGCGACGAGGATCCCGAAGCCTGCGTAGGCCACGCCGAACAACGCCGACAAGAGCACGATGAGCAGAGCTCCCAGCACGCCGCTCTGCACCCGGGCGCCCAGCGCGATACCCACCAGCAGGACCAGCGCGGAGGCTGCCATGCCACGGACCAGGTCGGCCGTCAGGCGACCGAAGATCAGCGACGAGCGCCGGATCGGCGAGACCAGCAGCTTGTCGAAGTAGCCGAGGTCGATCTCGGTCACGAGCGCCAGCCCGGAGGTCGCGGTGGCGACCGCGAACATCAGCGAGACGGGCAGCTGGAAGGCGACGTAGCCCTGACCCTTGAGGAACGGCGTCGTGCTCGGGAAGGTCTTCGAGACCTGCCCGATGTTGACGACCAGGAAGAAGAGCGGGATGAACAGCGTCGGGATCGTGGCCTCCGGGTAGCGGACGATCTCGCGCACCGCGCGGCGGCCCAGCAGCAGCACCTCGGTCATCGCTGCGTCTCCTCTTGACGATCGCCGCGTTGCCCACGTCGCCGCCGCCGGCCTTTCCGCGGCGCGCTCTCCGACGGCTCGTCCGCCTGCGCCCCGTCGTCGCGATCGCCCTCCAGCCGGCGCCCGGTCGCCTTCAGGAAGACGTCGTCGAGCGTCGGCCGGGCGACGCTGATCGCACCAACCTCGATGCTCTCACGATCGAGCCGACGGACGATCTCGGCGATCGAGCTCGCCCCGTCCTCGACGTAGAGCACCAGCCCGGCGGGCTCGCTGACGGCCCGCTCCAGACCCGGCAGCCCGCCCAGCGCCGCCTCCACCGCGACGACGTCACCGCCGTCGAGCGACACCGAGACGACGTCGTGGCCCATCTCGGCCTTGAGCTGCTCGGGCGTGCCCTCGGCAACGATGCGGCCGTCGTCGATGATCGCCAGGCGATCGCAGAGCTTGTCGGCCTCCTCGAGGTACTGCGTCGTCAAGAAGACGGTCGAGCCGCTGGCGTTGATGCGTCGCACCTCATCCCAGATCGTCAGCCGCGACGCGGGATCGAGGCCGGTGGTGGGCTCATCGAGGAAGAGCACGTGGGGGCCGTGCACGAGCGCGCTGGCGAGGTCCAGGCGGCGCTTCATCCCGCCCGAGTAGGTCTTCGTGCGCCGATCGGCGGCCTCGGTCAGCCCCACGAGCTCGAGCAGCTCGCGCGTGCGCTCGCGCGCTCGCCGGCCGGCGATCCCGTAGAGCCCGCACTGCAGCTCCAGCAGCTCACGGCCGGTCTGGACCGGATCGAGCCCGATCTCCTGCAGGGCCACCCCGATCCGGCGCCGCACCGCCGCCGCGTCGGCGATGACGTCGAGGCCGGCGACGGTCGCGCTGCCGGCGGTTGGGGGCAGCAGCGTGCAAAGCATCCGCACGGTCGTGGTCTTGCCGGCGCCGTTGGGACCCAGGAAGCCGAACACCTCGCCGGAGGTGACGGTAAGGTCGATGTCGCGGACCGCCTCGATGCCACCCTTGAAGGTGCGCCGCAGCGACCGCGCGGCGATCGCGGCGTCGGGCAGGTCAGCGGCTTCGCTGCTGGGGCTTGCCGGGGGCTGGGGGAGCGTGGTCTCGAAGGTCATGGTCGGGGGAGCGTGGTCTCGAAGGTCATGCTGCTGGGACGGCGCGGGACGCGGGAAATCATCGGTCGCCCGCGGTCGGCTTGCTGCTGGGTCCGCCGGGGCTGGCCAACCATTCTGGCAGCGCCACGCCGCTGCAGCAGCTCTTGCGCACCCGGTGGCACGCTTGCGCCGAGCGCGACACGCGAATACGATGCGCGCGCGCATCCGGCGTCAGATGATGCGTGCCATCAACGGACTGAGGCAGGCTGCGATGCGCACATCCGACGGGAGCGCCGACGAACTACAGGATGCCGGCGTCGCCGGGCCACGGCGAGCCGGCCTTGCACGGTCACGGCGCCTGCGGGCATTCGGCAGCGCCTCGCTTGCGGCGCTGGCCGTGCTTGCGCTCAGCGCGAGCGCCGAGGCTCATCCCGGCCCGGGCCACTCCGGGCGCTATCACCACGCCGTCTGCGGGGCTGTCGCGGTCGGATCGGCACGCTGTGACGCCCAGCTCGTGACGGACTCCAAGGGCAACCCGCAGGTGACGCCGGCCCCGGCAGGCTACGGCCCGAGCGATCTGCTGACCGCCTACGGGCTGACGGCGGCAGCGGGTGGCGGAGCCGGCGAGACGATCGCGATCGTCGATGCCTACAACGATCCCTACATCGCCTCCGACCTCGCCACCTATCGTGCCCAGTACGGCCTCCCGCCGATCAACTGCAACGCCGGCAGCCCCTGCTTCACCAAGGTCAACCAGTCGGGCGGCACGAGCTATCCCAGGAGCAATGCCAGCTGGTCGCAGGAGATCGCGCTCGACGTCGACATGGCCTCTGCGATCTGCCCGCACTGCAACATCCTGCTCGTCGAGGCGTCGTCGAACAGCTTCTCCAGCCTGCTCACGGCTGAGCGCTACGCCGCCGCGCACGGGCGCGTGGTGACCAACAGCTGGGGCGGCAGCGAGTTCTCGGGCGAGACCAGCTACGAGTCGACGTTCGCCAAGGCGCCCGTCGCGATCACCGCTTCGACGGGCGACAGCGGCTACGGGCCCGACTACCCCGCCGCCTCGCGCTACGTGACCGCCGTCGGCGGCACGACGCTCAGCAGCACCTCGCCGCTCAGCGAGTCGGCGTGGTCCGGGGCCGGCAGCTACTGCTCGCCCTACATCGGTCGCCCGCCGTGGCAGTCGAGCGCGACGACGGGCTGCGGGAACCGCGCCTACGCTGACGTCTCGGCCGACGCCGACCCGAACACCGGCGTGGCGGTCTATGACAGCTACAGCTACGCCGGGTATCGCGGCTGGCTCGTCTTTGGTGGCACCAGCGTCAGCGCCCAGATCGTCGGTGGGGTCTACGCGCTCGCCGGCAACGTTGGCGCGGGCACGACGATGGGCTATGGCTACCCGTACTCGCATGACAGCTCGTCGACGCTCAACGACGTCACCACGGGCAGCAACGGCTCGTGCGGGACGCAGGTCTGCGACGCCCGCAGCGGCTGGGACGGCCCGACCGGGCTGGGCTCGCCGCTGGGCGTCGGCGCGTTCTAGGTCGTCCGGGTATCACCGGGCCTGGGCTTGCCGCTGGGCGTCGGCGCGTTCCAGCCCGTCCGGGTCGCCGCGCGGGCGCTTGCGCCAAGCCGGCGTGCGCTGTCAGCCCACCGACCGCGCCCAGCGGTGAAGATGCTGGAGCAGGTCCGACCCCGTCGCCACGACGAACAGGCTCGCGATCGCGCGCGTCTGGCGTGGAGCCAGCACCAGGCCGCCGATGAACATGCCGCCGATCCACTGATCCAGGCAGTACGGGCAGGAGACCAGCTCGCCAAGGGCGCGCCGGAGACCCCTGCCGCGCGGGCGCTCGCTGAGCTCCAGCGGCGGGTCCTCCCGCTGCACCTCGGTGAATGGAGCGCGCAGCGGACGCGTCACCCGGTCGCGCGCGAGCAGTCGGCTGAGCTTGTGCGTGGCGATTGCCGCCAGCGCCAGGTCGCCGGCTGCGAAGCGCTCCGGCAGCCGATCGCGTGCGCCGATGAGGAATGCGCCGAAGGCGCCTGAGAACGTCGCGCCCAGCACGGCGTAGGAGCCCAGCGGACGCTCGGCGTCCGCGCCTTGGGACTCGGCGTCCGCGCCTGCCCCGCGACGGCGCTGGCCTGCGGCCAGCGCCCGATCCTGCTCCGATGCCAGCGCCATTGAACCTCGACGACTGCCCATGAAAGCAACATTCAAACCGGCCGCGCCTCGACTGCCGCGCTGGCGCCCACTAGAATCCGCGCCGGCCGAGTACCTCGCTTCCCACGGGGCTCTCGGACACGAAGCCAGGGGCTGGACCCGATGCAGCGTGAGCGGCGTCGGTGGACGCCCTCTCGATACCCCGTTGAGAGGAGCGCACGATCGTCTCTGAGCAGAACCGTCCGCTGACCCGACCGCCCGGCCTTGGGATCGAGGCGCAGCAAGTCGAGGGAGCGATGAGGCTCACGATCACGGGCGAGATCGACCTCGTCACCGCTGCTCAGCTGGCAGAGGCAGCCAAGCCTGCTGAGCGTGGCGGTGGCGTTCTCGTGCTGGACCTCAGCGCCGTCTCGTTCATCGACTCCGTAGGGCTGCGGACGCTGATCGAGCTGAGCCAGCGAGCAGAAGGCGACGGCAGGCGGCTGGAGATCCGCGGCCTGCAGCCCCAGGTGCGACGGGTGATGGAGATAACGGGGCTGCTGGAGCTGCTGCCGGTGGCCGGATAGCTTTCGGGAAGGGTTGGGTAGACATGACTTATGCCTCGCGCGCGCTCGAGGAGCCGTTGAAGTGATGGGCCTGCCGCTGGAAGCGCTGACCGCCGGGCCGATGGCCTCGGCGATCTCGAATGCCGTGACGCGGTTGCTGAGCGAGTACACCGGACGCGGCCCCACCAAGGCGCGCACCTACATCAACGACGACCTCATCACGATCGTCCTTCAGGACACCCTGACCAAGGGCGAGCAGAGCCTCGTGCGCAACGACGAGGCTGCGCTCGTGCTCGCGAACCGCAAGGCCTACCAGCGGACGATGGGCCCGGACCTGGTCGCCAGCATCGAGGCGATCTGCGGGCGTCGGGTGATCGCCTTCCTCAGCGACAACCACATCGACCCCGACTACGCGGTCGAGTCATTCGTGCTCGCACCACCCGAGAATGGCGGCGCCGATGGACAGGGCGTTCCCACGGATGGTCGTCAGCTGGAGCGCGTGGATGCCCTCGCCGACGCGGGTGTCCTCGGCCAGCTGGACGCAGCAGCGGCGGTGACCGATCGCGCTGCGCTGCCCGATCCGGACGATTCGGTGGCCGATCCGGACGATCCCGTCGACGATCCGGACGTCGCGTCGGCGGCGCGATAGCGCCGCTCGCATGGGGCGCGACAGCGCTCGCGCGGGGCAGCGCGGCAGGCTGGAAGATGGACGGGTCCGTCTCCTGCTGTGGCGCAGGCGACCCGTTTTCGTCCCAGCCGCGGGGGTAGACGCCTGGTCGTAAGTCGTCCCCGGCGCTGGAGGAAGCCCGATGGCATCCGAGCTCAATGGCAAGAGGATCGCGTTCTTGGTCGCACAGGAGGGAGTCGAGGAGGTCGAGCTGACCAAGCCGTGGCAGGCCGTCGAGCGGGCGGGGGCCAGACCCGAGCTGATCGCGCCCGAGGCCGGCGAGGTGCAGGCCTTCCAGCATCTCGACAAGTCGTGCACCTTCCCGGTCGATCGGACGCTCGAGGAGGCGCAGGCAAGCGACTACGACGCGCTCGTGCTGCCGGGCGGGGTCGCCAATCCCGACCAGCTGCGCACCCAACCGCAGGCCGTCGCCCTCATCAGGGCGATGCTCGCGGACGGCAAGCCCGTCGGCGTGATCTGTCACGGGCCGTGGACGTTGGTGGAGGCCGATGTCGTGCGCGATCGCACGCTGACCTCATGGCCCTCGCTTCAGACCGACATCCGCAACGCCGGCGGTCGCTGGGTCGACCAGGAGGTGGTCGTGGATCGCAACATGGTCTCCAGCCGCAAGCCAGATGACCTGCCGGCGTTCTGCGCGAAGATCGTCGAGGTGTTCGCGGAGGCTCGTGATCGCGCCGCCGGCGCGGGGGCACGCGCCTGACGGCCGGTGCACGGGCGCCCGCGGCGTTCGTACGCGCAGCGACGATCGGGGCGCGGGCGCTCACGGCGTGCGTCGGCGTAGCAACGGATTGCGGTGAGTCGTCCCACTAGGATGTCGCGGATGCGCCGCCGGACCATGCTTGTCGCCACCGTGGTCGCGACCGCGATGCTGTTCGCGTGCGCGGGCTCGCGGCCGGTCGGCTCGCCGGCGGCGACGCCGCCGGGCCCGTCGCGGTCGGCGCGCGCTCACGCCGTCTCGGCCGCAGCGCGCGGGGCGGACTGGCCGACGTATCACGGCGGGCGTGGACACCGCGGCGTGGCGGGGTCCGGTCCGGCGCTGGGCAGTGCGCACCGGCTCTGGTCGATCCCCGTCGACGGCGCCGTCTACGCCGAGCCGCTGGTCGTCGGGGGGCGTGTGATCGTCGCGACCGAGAACGACTCGGTCTACGCCCTGGACGCCGCCAGCGGTGCACGGCTTTGGGGCGTGCACCTCGGGACGCCCGTGTCCGGCGGCGATCTGCCCTGTGGCAACATCGACCCGTCGGGGATCACGGGCACGCCGGTGGCTGACGCTCGCCGCGGGGTCGTCTACGTGGTCGTGTACAAGCGCGGCTTCCGTCATGTGCTGGTCGCGCTCGACGTCGCCAGCGGACGCGTGCGCTGGCAGCGCGGCATCGATCCACCCGGCGGCGACTACAAGACCGAGCAGCAGCGCGCCGCGCTGGCGCTCGCCAACGGCCGCGTCTATGTCTCCTATGGCGGCCTCTACGGCGACTGTGGCAGCTACCACGGCTGGGTCTTGGGCGCAGCGCAGTCCGGCCGCGGGCGCATCCTTGCGTTCCGCGTGCCAAGCGCTAACGAGGGGGCGATCTGGGCGGCGCCCGGGCCGTCGATCGATGCGGGCGGCAACCTCTACGTCGCCACCGGCAATGGCAGCAGCTCGTCGCACTTCGACTTCGGTGACAGCGTGATCCGCCTGACCCCGGGTCTGCGCCTGGCCGGCTGGTTCGCGCCGAGCAACTTCGGCTATTTGAGCGCCAGCGACCTCGATCTGGGGTCGACGAGCCCGCTGCTGCTGAGTGGCGGACGGGTCTTCATCATCGGCAAGACCGGCACGGCCTACGTGCTCAACGCGGGCCGGCTTGGTGGCATCGGCCACCAGCTGTCCTCGCGTTCGATCTGCGACGCCGCGTTCGGCGGCGAGGCGTATTCCGGCGGCACGATCTACGTTCCCTGCACCAATGGAATCGTGGCGGTCCGGCTCGTTGGCAATCAGCTGCAGCGGGTCTGGCGCCAGGGTGCGGCAAGCTTCCCCCCGATCCTCGCCGGACCGGGATTGTGGGCGATGAGCTCCGGGTCGCTCTACCAGCTCGATCCCGCGACCGGCGGCGTGCGCTGGCGCACGTCGATCGGCAGCACGGCGCACTTCGCGACGCCGGCCGCAAGCGGCGGTCGGATCTTCGTCGCGGCTGGCGGCCGGGTGCAGGCGTTCGGCTAGCGCCATCA
The DNA here is from genome assembly GCA_963795555.1 of uncultured Solirubrobacterales bacterium. Classification (GTDB taxonomy): domain Bacteria; phylum Actinomycetota; class Thermoleophilia; order Solirubrobacterales; family Solirubrobacteraceae; genus CAWCHZ01. Next base: position 960,127 of record CAWCHZ010000002.1, on the reverse strand, counting down.
CCGTCGTCGTCGACCGCCATTGTGGGGACAGCACAGCGGTCGCGCCGAGCGCCGCGGGGTCGGCGCCGCCGCCATTGTGGCGGTCCACCGCCACAATGGCGCTGGTTGACATTTGATGCGAGCCGTTCCTAGAGTGGCTCGACGGCCCAAAAGGCAGTGGTCAGGCCGAGCACGAGCGACGGAGGAGCGATGCGATTCAGCGTCTATTCGGAGATGCAGCACTGGCCCGGGAAGCCCGTCGAACGGCTCTACGCCGAGGTCGCCGAGCAGATCGTTCACGCCGATCGGCTCGGCTTCGAGACCTACGCGATCGTCGAGCACTTCTTCTTCCCGCGCTTCTCGGCATCGCCGGATCCGCTGTCCTTCTTCTGCCAGGTCGCTCCACGCACCCGCCAGATCCGCTTCCGCACGATGCTGCATGTGCTGCCCTACCACAACCCGACCGTGCTGGCGTCGCGTATCGCCGCCGCGGAGATCATGCTCGAGGGTCGCTATGAGTTCGGCGTTGGGCGCGGGCACGGCTGGATCCCGCCAAAGGCTGGAGTCCGTCTGGGCGACGTGCGCGAGCTCTACGACGAGGCGTTCGAGGTCTTCTTCAAAGCGCTCGACAACGAGCGTTTCTCCCACCAAGGACGTTTCTATGAGGTGCGTGACTCGCACATCTATCCGCCACCGCCCAAGCGCATTCCGCGCGTCTTCGTCGGGGGCACGAGCGACTCGACCTATGAGCTTGCGGGTCAGCGCGGCTGGGCGGTGGCGGTGCCGCCGCTGCTGCCCTACGAGGCGCTGCGCGGGCAGCTCGACATCTACCGTCGCAGCTGCGCCGAGCACGGCAACGATCCCGACATCGTCTGGATCCACGCCTGCTACATGGATGACGATCGGGATGTCGCGCTGCGCGACGCCGAGCAGGCGATGCGCGGCTTCCTGGAGGGCAACGCCTCCCCGCTGGCCGAGGTTGCCCCGGCGGAGGAGCTGAACGCTGCCGGCTATGGCTTCTATGCCTCGGGCATCATGGAGCAGCTGGCCGCGACGCCCTACGAGCAGATGATCGCCGACGACATCGTCTGGGTCGGCACGCCGCAGGACATCATCGAGCGCATCGAGGCGACGCGCGATGTCTGCGAGGGCCTGACGGAGGTGGCGATCACCGTCAACCCCGGTGGGATCGACCACTGGAAGGCGATCAAGGCGCAGGAGATCTTCGCCGACCGCGTCATCCCGCACTTCACGGGCGCCGCGACGGGGCGGGGTGCGGCCGTGCCGAGCGCCGGCTGAGCCAGCGCCGAACGTCAGCTGAGCCAGCGCCGAACGTCAGCCCGGCTCAGGCGAGGGGTGGCCCTTCGCTGGGCGTGTCGCCCACGTCGGCCGTCAGCCGCGGAGGTGCGTCGGGCGTCGGCCGCCCCGCCTCGCCCGCGAGGGCGGCGCCAACCTCACTCGCGATGATCGCGTCAACGAGGCGATCGGCGTCCGCGCCGAGCGCCCGGTATGCCGCGATCAGGCGACGTTCGCCCTCTGCGGTCAAGCGCACGAGCGAGACACGTCCATCGTCGGGTGCGTGGTCGCGGACCAGCAACCCGGCGGCCACCGCGCGATTGATCCGCTCGACGATCGTGTTGTGGGCGAGCGCCAGACGGCTGGCGAGGCTGCCAACCGTCGTCGTGCTGCCATCGGCGCCCTTGACCAGCAGCAGCAGCGTGTACTGGTCCGCCGTCAGCCCATTGGCACGACAGATCCGTTCCGTGCTGCGCTGAAAGCGCGCCAGTGCGGTTCTGATCGCCGCGGCGGCGCCGAAGCTGCGGGGGCTTTGGCTCATCAGCCGCCAGAGTACGGCGATCCGGCCCCACCCGCAGACGCCGCCTCCCATCGCGCGCACGATTCATCTCCTCCTCGCGTCCTCCTCGCGAACGAGACCAGGTTCATCCGCCGGCACGAGGTGCCGGCGTCAGGCGGTCTGTAGCTTGTCGTCCATGATCGAGGCACACTCGCTGACCAAGGACTACGGCCCCAAGCGGGCCGTCGACGAGCTCACCTTCACCGTGCGTCCCGGCATGGTCACCGGCTTCCTCGGACCGAACGGGTCCGGCAAGTCGACGACGATGCGGCTGATCCTCGGATTGGACGCCCCGACCGCCGGCGGCGTAACAGTGGACGGCAAGTCCTACCGCGAGCACCGCGCGCCACTGTTCGACGTCGGCGCGCTGCTCGAGGCGCGCTCGGTTCACACCGGGCGCTCGGCCTACCACCACCTGCTCGCGCTGGCGCAGACGCACGGCATCCCCAAGCAGCGCGTGCTCGAGTTGATCGACATGGTCGGGCTGCACGACGTGGCCTGGAAGCGTGCCGGGCAGTTCTCGCTGGGGATGGGCCAGCGGCTGGGGATCGCGACCGCGCTGCTCGGCGACCCGGGGACGCTGCTGCTCGACGAGCCCGTCAACGGGCTTGACCCGGAGGGCATCCAGTGGATCCGCAACCTGCTCAAGAGCCTTGCCGCCGAGGGCCGCACGGTGTTCGTCTCGTCACATCTGATGAGCGAGATGGCGCTGACCGCCGACCATCTGGTCGTGATCGGTCGGGGACGGCTGATCGCCGACATGAGCGTCGATGACTTCGTCCGCCAGGCGGCGGGCAGCGTCGTGCGTGTGCGCTCGCCGCAGGCGACGCAGCTGCGTGACGCGCTCGTCGGCCCCGACGTCGAGGTCGCCGTGATCGAGCCTGGCGTGCTGGAGGTCAGCGGCCTGACGGCCGAGCAGGTCGGCGAGACGGCAGCGGTCGAAGGTGTCGTGCTGCACGAGCTGACGCCGCAGCACGCCTCGCTCGAGGAAGCCTTCATGGACCTCACCAGAGCGGACGTCGAGTACCGCGCCGGCCTGCCGGTGCAGTCGTCGTCGCTGGCCGAACGCGAGGAGCAGCCGGCATGACCAACGCCACCGTCGCCGTCCCGTTGCCCAAGGAGGCGCGCGCCGGCCGTGTGACGCAAGCTCGCGTCGCGCTATCGGAGTGGACCAAGCTGCGCTCGCTGCGCTCGACGCGCTGGTCGCTGTTCGTGGGCACGCTGCTGGGGATCGGCTTTCCGCTGCTGTTTGCGGCAGTCCTCAACGCGCGCTGGCCGCATCTGAGCCTCGCCGAGCGCGCCCACCGCCAGCCGCTCGACGTCGCTCTGTCGGGCGTCAACGTCGCCCAGCTGGCGATCGGCGTGCTCGGTGTGCTGGTGATCACCGGCGAGTACTCGACCGGGATGATCCGTGCGACGTTCATCGCCGTGCCCCGGCGTCTGCCGGTGCTGTGGGCCAAGGCTGGGGTCTTCGGCGCCGTGACGCTGGCGCTGATGGTCCCGGCCGTGCTGATCGCATTCTTCGCCAGCCAGGCGATCCTCGATCAGCGCCCCATCCTGCAGATCGCCTTCTCGCACCCCGGCGTCGCCCGCTCGGTGCTCGGAGGCGCCGTCTACCTGACGCTGATCGGCATCTTCGCCCTGGGCCTCGGCGCGATCATCCGCAGCACGGCTGGCGGGATCGCGATCTTCGCGGCGATCCTCTTCGTGATCCCACCGCTGCTGAACATCCTGCCGGCGAGCTGGAACAACGCCATCTCGCCGTACCTGCCGAGCAACGCCGGCCGGGCGATCTTCTCGCTGACGCACGGCTCGGACCTGCTCGCGCCCGGTCCCGGGCTGGCGCTCTTCTGCGGCTACGTGGCGCTGACGATCGCGATCGCCGCGGTGCTGATGGTCCGGCGCGACACCTGAGCGGCGGGTCAGCGTACAGGCAGCTTGCGGCCCGGGTTGGCGAGATCGTGCGGGTCGAGCGCCCGCGCCACCGCCGCCTGGGCGTCGAGCAGCTCGGCCGGCAGACGCGCGGCCGCGGCACGCTTGACCAAGCCGATGCCGTGCTCGCCGGAGAGCGCCCCGCCCAGCGCGAATGGGATCTCGAGCAGCGCCGCCGCGGCGCGCTCGGCGCGGCGTAGGTCCGGCTCGCTCGCGCGATCCACCAGCACGGTGGCGTGCAGGTTGCCATCGCCGGCGTGCCCCCAGCTGGTCACCGGGAGGCCGTGCTCAGCGCCGACCGCGTCGATCATCGCCAGCGCCTCGGCGAGGCGGTCGAACGGCACGACCACGTCCTCGGAGAGCTTGCCGCCATGTTGGGCGACGACGGCCAGCGAGACGCCGTCGCGCCAGGCGATCAGCCGCTGCGCGGCTGCGCGCTCGTGCGGAGCGTGGATCGCCAGCGCGCCCGGGTGCAGCGCCTCGGTGAGGATCGCCAATTCCGCATCGACGACCGAGTGGGGTCCGCAGGACTCGGCCAGCACCAGGAAGCGGGCCGACGGGGGCAGCTCGGCGGGGAAGCTGCCGGCGCCTGCCGCGAGCGCACCCGCGTCGAGGAACTCGAGCGCCGCCGGTACACAGCCGCACGCCATCACCGCCTGCAAGGCGACCAGGCCGTCCTCGCGGCTGGCGTAGAGCGCGACCCGCGGCGCGATCACCTCCGGCCGCGGTTGCAGCCGCAGCGTGACCGCGGTGATCACGCCGAGCGTGCCCTCCGAGCCGCAGAGCAGGCCGGTGAGATCGAGCGTCTCGACGTTCTTGCGTGTTCGGCCGCCGGTCCGCAGCAGCGTGCCATCGGGCAGCACAACCTCCAGGCCGCCGATCCAGGCGCGCATCGAGCCGAAGCGCAGCGAGCGCGGACCGCCAGCGTTGGTCGCGACGTTGCCGCCGATCAGCGACTGCTCGGCGGCGCCCGGGTTGGGCGCCAGCCAGAGCCCGCTCTCGCGCGCCAGGCGCTGGACCTCGGCTGTCGTCAGGCCTGCCTCGACGGTCATCAGCCAGGACGCGGGATTGACCTCGCGGATCGCGCGCAGGCGGTTGGTGGCGATGATCAACGAGCCGGCATCCGGTATGGCGCCGCCGGCGTAGCCGGTGCCACCGCCACGCGCGACGAACGGGACCTGGCGCGCCTGCGCCCAGGCGACGACCGCGGCGACCTGCGCGGGCGTCTGGGGGAAGACAGCGGCCAGCGCCGCGCCGCTGAGGCCGCGCGTCTCGGTCGCGTCGCGCAGCAGCGTCAGGTCCTCGATCGGCAGCTGCACCGCGTCCTCACCGACGAGCGCGACCAGCTCGCGACGCAGCGCACGGTGGCCGCTCGCCGGCACTCGGGGGGTGGTGCGGCGCGGGTGATCGCTCAACGGTTGTAGATGATCTTCGCGCCGAGCACGCGCTGGACGATCACCGTAGCCCCTGGCCGGGCCCAGTCCTGCGGGTCGAGGTTCCAGCCGATCGTCGCGTAGCCAGCCCCAGCGCCAAGGAGCTGAGCAGGCCGAGCGTGGACAGCAGGCGTGGTGACCGGGACCGGTGGAGCATGCGGCGGGCGATCCTAGCGGCTGCGATCGCGCTCCAGGCGTCCCTGCGCACGGCGCAAACACGCTCCTAACGAACGCACCGCACCTTTTGGCATCTGAGGTGTTTGTGCGGATGCCCAATCGCCACAACCGATCGGTCGGGCGGTTGGTTACCTCAACAAACGAAAACGGAGGTTGCAGTGCGCGTCAACTGGACGCTAACGCCGCGGCTTGCCACGCTCGCGGTCGGCTGCACGCTTGCCATCACTGGCGCCGCGGTGGCGCAGGCCAGCTCCAACCCTACCGCCAACGGCGCTGGAAAATCGGGTCTGGGCCTGCCCAGCGCCGGCTCTCATCTGACGATACATGCTCAACCCAATCCCGATGTCACGGGCAGCCCGGTGATCATCTTCGGGCAGTTGCGCGGTGCCAACGATGCGCACCAGACGATCACCCTCTGGCATCGCCTTGCGAGACAGCTGGTGTTCACACCCATCCAGCAGGTGACGACCGACGCCAACGGCTTCTATGACATCCCGCGCGCGGAGGGTGTCGTCGACACCAACCGCGAGTGGTTCGTCAGCGCCAACGGGCATCGCAGTCGCGTCGTGCGTGAGCGGGTGTACGCGGAGGTCACGCTGAATGGACCCGCCACGGCGCTCACCAACCATCTCGTCGTCTTCACCGGCACCGTTACACCCAACCACGCGTTCCAGCGCGTGCAGCTGCAGCAGCGGGTGGGGGACGCCGGCGATGACTGGAGCAACATCCGTGGGGCCACGGGCGTGATCGGGCCGGGCTCCGGCTACACGATTCTCTGGCGCTTCCGCACGCCCGGCGCGCGCACTCTGCGCGTCGTCTTGCGCGCCGATCGGCGCAACATCCGCTCGACCTCGGCGCCGCTGGACATCGCGATCCAGCAGGCGCAGAATCCCAAGCTGACGCTGACGGCGTCAGCCAACCCGATCGACATCGGATCCTCGGTCACGCTGTCGGGCACGCTCGCCGGGCCCGCGGCCGGCAACGTCACGGTGAAGCTCTGGGGCCACATCGCCCATCATCGCTACGCCGTGCTGGCGACGACGACCACCGACTCCGGCGGCGCCTACAGCTTCACCCAGACGCCGACCAACGACACCGTCTATCGGGTGACCGCGGCAGCGCGCCGCAGCGCACAGGTCTTCGAGATCGTTCGCGACGCGGTGACGGTCACGCAGACGGGAACCGCCGTCGTTGGTCAGACGGTGACCTTCGCGGGTACAGTCGCGCCCAGCAAGGTGGGTCACGTGATCTACCTCGAGGCCCTCGGCGCGGATGGCGACTACCACGTCATCCAGATCGGGTCCGTGGGTGCGGGATCTGCGTACTCGCTGGCGTACGTGCTGCAGTCGCCGGGTGTCCAGACCTATCGCGTCGCGATCCCCGGCGGCCCATACAACGCCGGTGGACACTCGACGGCGGTGACGCTCGACGTCCAGCCGCCGCCGCCGAGCGCATAGGGACTGGCGCATTGTGGACGGGCCCGTGGGCGCTGGCGTGGCGTCCGCGGGCTCGTTCCGCGCATGGGCCCGTGGACACCCCCGTGGCGTCCGCGGGCTCGTTCCGCGCTGCGCTGCCAGGCGGGCTGCGGCATCATTGTGCTCGCCGGCCCCCGTAGCTCAGCTGGATAGAGCGGCTGCCTTCTAAGCAGCGGGTCGCAGGTTCGAGTCCTGCCGGGGGCGCCATGGTTCGGAGCGCTACAGCGCGCGGCGCTCCGAGCGTTGCAGCGGCGGCGCTCCGACCTGTGCGAGCGGTATCGCGACCGCGGCGCTCGCGAGCATCAGCGCCAGCGCCGCTGGGCCCGGCACGACCAAGCCCAGGAACGCACGTGCCGGCGGCAGCGCGAAGCAGGCCGCCAGCAGCGCGGCGGATGCTCCGACGGCCGCGGCGACCGGCGTCGCAAGGGTGCCCTCGGCGCGGCCGAGCTCCAGCGCCTGGCCGAGCTGGGTCAGCACGATCGCGGCGAACGCCACGCCGCCGGCCTGCTGGGCTCCGAGCATGCCCTCCGCGAGCAGGTAGGCGGTGAGAGCCGGCAGCGCGGTGGCGAGGCCGCGGCGCAGCGCCTCCTCGCGCAGCGGGCGCCCGAGCCCCGCCAGCCCCTCGCGAGCAAGCTCGTCGAGGTGGTGGGTTCGCGGTCGTCGCACGGCCACCGCGAGGGCCGGCAGCACGTCGGTCACCAGGTTGACGACGAGGATCTGGCGCGGTCGCAGCGGCGCCGCCCGGCCGAGCAGGCTCGCTCCGACCACCAACCCGACCTCGCCCAGGTTGCCGCCGAGCAGCAGCGCCAGCGAGCGGCGGATGTTGCGCCAGAAGCTGCGTCCCTCGACGAGCGCCTCGACCAGCGTGGGGAAGCGATCATCGGCGAGCACGATGTCCGCCGCCCCGCGCGCGACGTCGGTGCCGTGGCGTCCCATCGCTACGCCGATGTCGGCCAGTCGCAGCGCCGGCGCATCGTTGACTCCATCCCCCGTCATCGCCACCGTGTGTCCGAGCCGCTGGAGGACCTCCACGATGCGAACCTTGTCCAGCGGCGACACGCGCGCCACCGTCACCGCGTGCTCCAGGCGCTGCTCGAGCCGCTCGATGTCGAGCCCGGAGAGATCATCTCCCGTCAGGATGTCGCCGCCATCGAGGATGCCCGCCTGCGCCGCGACGGCGCGGGCGGTCAATGGGTGATCACCGGTCAGCATCACGACCCGCACGCCAGCCGCCTGACAACGCGCGACGGCATCGGCGACATCCGGGCGCAACGGGTCGCTGATGCCGATGAAGCCCAGCGGGGAGAGGCCGCGCGGGTCCTCTGCGCCCGCCGTGGCGGAGCCGCCGGCGACCATCAGGACCCGCAGCCCGCGCTCCGCAAGCGCATCCGCGCGGGCCAGCCAGGCGGCCAGCTGCTCGCCGTCGAGCTCGCAGCGCGCGAGGATCTCCTCCGGCGCGCCCTTCACCGCGACGCGCTCGCCCGCGGCTGTCGCATGGAAGGACTGCGCCGGGTCGAACGGCGACTCGCCGGTGCGACGTGCCGCGTCTTCCGGGCGCAGCCCGGCTCGCCGTGCCGCGTCGATGACCGCGCGGTCGGTGGGATGAGCTAGCGCGTCGGGTGCGCTCGGGTGCGGGCTGGCGAGCGCCGCCGCACCGAGCACCGCCCGCAGCGTCGGCGAGAGCCCCGCGTCGGGCGCGCCCTCCGCGCCAGCGGCGTCGACGACCACGCTGACCTCGAGCCGCCCCTCGGTCAGCGTGCCGGTCTTGTCGACGCAGGCCACGTCGACCCGACCGAGCGCCTCGATCGCGGCCAGCCGGCGCACGAGGCCGCCCCGCGTGGCGAGCCTGCGGGCGGCGGCGGACTCGGCCACGCCGGCAAGCAATGGCAGGCCCTCGGGCAGTGCCGCCAGCGCGACGCTGGCCGCAATCGCTGCCTGCGGCAGCAGCGGGCGCCGCCAGAGCACGCCGGCCGCCAGCACGAGGCCACCGCCGCCCACGACGTAGGGCAGCACGTCGCGCAGCATGTGCTCCAGGCGCTGGCTGAGCCGGCTCTCCGGCCGGCCTGCCAGCTCGAGCGCGGTGGCGATCGTCCCCAGGCGGGTCTGAGGCCCAACGGCGACCGCAACGGCGGATCCGCTGCCCACCGTGACGTCGGATCCGGCCAGGACGATCCGATCGGCGGCGTCGGGCGCATCGGCGAGCTTGGCCACCGGCAGCGACTCTCCGGTCATCGAGGACTCGTCGACCTCCAGGCTGGATGCTTGCAGCAGTCGCGCGTCGGCGGCGACGCGGTCACCGGCCCCGAGCAGCAGGGTGTCGCCGACGACGAGCTCGTTGGCTGGCACGACAACCACCTCGCCACTGCGCAGGACCCGTGCGCGGGGGCTCGACAGCTGCTCGAGCGCCGCCGCCGCGCGCTCGGCCTGATGCTCCTGCCATGCGCCGACGGCGACGTTCACCAGGATCACGGTGGCGATCACGGCGACGTCGCCAACCGCGCCCAGCGCCAGCGACGCGACGCTGGCGCCGGCAAGTATCGCGGTGAGAGGTGAGACCAACTGTTCCTCGATCGCGGCGCGCAGGGGATGCTCGTCAGCATGTTGCTCGGAGCGCGACAGGCGCTTGGCGGCCTCCGCGCGCGTCAGCCCCTCCGGACGGGCGCGCAGCGCGCTCAGGACCTCAGCGAGCGGCGGCTCGCCCCAGCGCTCGGGCTGAGGGTCCAGCAGCTGGGCGATCGAGCGCGGTCGCTCGCCGCCCCAGAGCCGTGCCGCGCCGTCGGCGAGCGCTGCCAGCGTGGCGACGTGCACCGCGCTCGCGGCACGGTTGATCCCCAGATCCTGGCGCAGCGACCAGATCGCGCCGACGAGATTCGCCGCCGCCGACAGGATGGTCGCATCGCGCGCAACGACCTCCCGGCGGCAGGCTGCGTCCAGCACGGCGGCGGCCGTCACCAGGTCTGGCACGACGATGTCGACCGCGGCGGCGAAGTGACCATGGCGATCGGCTCCCACGGCGATCGCGAAATCGGCCGCGGCGAAGATCTCGCAGGCATCGGGGGTGTCGGACAGCACGGCGACGCGCTCGCCGAGCTGCTGGCGCCGGCGGAGCTCCGCCGGTCCCTCGACCTCGATCAGGTCGATCCCCAGCCGGGCCGTCACCGATCGCAAAACCACCGCGGAGCCGTGGTGGGCAACCACCACGCCGATGCCATGGCGCGCAGCCCCGCGGATCAGCTCGCGTGCCGCGCCCGCCACACGCGGGCGCAGGGGGATGGAGGCCACCATGTGTCCCCCGGCATCGGAAAGCACCAGCGTCAGTGGGGCGACCGCGCGCTCCGAGCGCTCCTGATGCAGCCGCCAGCGACGCCCGTCGACGATCGCCTGCGCGGTGCTGCCGTCGAAGGAGCCCTCGCGGCCGGCGACGTTGGTGCGCGCGAAGACCGCTCCCCAGGGATCGCCTGCTGCGCTGGACACCGCCGCTGCGATCGCGAGCAGGCCTGCGACCTCGGCCTCGGGATCGCGGGCGCGCAGCGTTTGGACCTCGTAGCCGTCGGTCAGCAGTCGGACGCCATCGAGCACCAGCGTGTCGGGCTGGCGCAGCCCGTGCTCGCGGCGGCCCCCGACGATCGTGCCGCCGGCGCGCAGCGAGCGGGCGAATGCGCCGCGGCCGGCGGCGGCGGTGCCGATCAGCGCGGCGCGCGGATTGACCATCACGAACGAGATCAGCGCGCGCCGCCAGGAGCGCGTCACCACGGCCGTCAGCGCGGCATAGCCCAGCGCGATCGGTCCCAGCGCCTCGACGTAGCGCTCATCGAGTCGCGGGCGCGGGGGGTGGGGGCGAGTGATCGGCGAACAGGCGCGCGGCCGGCGCAGCTCGACCAGCCACGGACCCCCGTGGAGGATCGACCCGGCGTCGATGCTGTCGCCGGGACGCACGGGCGTCATGAGCCCGTCGGCGGTCACCGTCGTGCCACTGCCCTCGCGCACCAGCGCGTCCAGCGGCGGGCGCTCCCCTGAGCGCAGCCGCAACAGGCTGCCGGGCTCGGCGATGCCGCCCCCAACCGCTTCCTCGTAGCGCACCCAGGCGGCACGGCGCGCACGCAGCTCGCTGAACGAGCGCAGCGCGCCGGCTGCGGTCACCGCCAGCCCGAGCGGATTGCCGGCGAACGTGAGCGCGACGACGCCGGCGGTGGTGAACAGCGCCTCGCTCCCGCTGCGTCCGCCCAGCCGGCGCGTCAGCGAGCGCAACGGCGGAAAGCTCTCGACCGTCCCGACGGCCGCCGCCGCCCAGGCGCCGGCGCGCCCGCTCGGCGAGACCTCGCGCCCCGCTGGGGAGAGGCCGTCCCGTCGGGCGCCGATGATCGCGACGACGGCCATGCCGGCGATCGCGCCGGCCAGGCGCGCGCCACTCTGCAGCAGCGGCTCGAGATCGAGCGGATGCGCCGGCGCGTCGTCCGGTGGCAGGTCGGGCAGATCGATGTCGCTCAGGCTCGTGAGCAGCTCCTGCAGCCCGAGCGTGGTGCTGCTCAGCTCAACGAGCACGCGGCCCGTCAGCGGGCTGGCGGTTGCGCGCACGACCTCAGGCCGAGCGCGCAGCCGCGCGACGACCGCACCGGCCAGCCGGGGGTTGCGCTCGAGGCCGGGGACGGCGATCCGCAACCGCCGCACGCTTCCCACGCGCTCCTCCAGCGCGGACAGATGGGGGATCCGTCGGCGCCGTCGACGCTCGCTGGGAGCTGGGGAGTCCCGTGGTGACTCGCCGGGAGCCGAGCACTCGCCGCCCGATGGGGGCTCGGCGAGGCTTGGTGGGCGCGAGTGGTGGGCTGGGGCGGGGCTTGGTGGGCGCGAGGCTGGGGTGGGGCTGGGTGGGCGCGAGCGGCGACGCGGGCGGCTGGCCGCTGTCGCGCGCACGACCGCGCCAACCATGTCGGGCTCCTCGAGCGATGGCTCATAGCGAACCAGGACCCCGCCCGTCAGCGGGCTCACCGACGCTGAGCGCACGCCTGCGAGCTTGCGCAAGCGATCCTCGATCGCGGCTGCCCGCCGCTCGTCCAGGTCCGCGAGTCGCAGCCGTAGGCGGCCGGGGACCGAGCTCGCTACCCGGGGCTGCTCGACCACGCCGCTCAGAAGCTCAGCCGCGGTCGTCGTGCTTGACCTGACGCGCCTCCGCCCAGAGATCCTCGGCCTCCTCGCGCACGCGGGCGGCTGCCTTCTGGACCGTCTGGCGCCCGCGGGCCAGCAGATACCCGAGGATGATCTCAGCCTGGGCGGCCCTGCTCGGCTCCTCGCCCGGCCCAGTCGTGCGCTTGCCTCCTGATGACGCGTCGCTCACTGTCCGGTGGCTCCCTCACCACTTGTGCGTCCGGAGCTGCTGCCCGAGGAGCCGCTTTGCGTGGAGCCGCTGCGCGAGTTGCCGCTGCGCGAGGAGCGGCTGCGCGTCGTCGAGCCGCTGCGCGAGGAGGGGCTGCGCGTCGTCGAGCCGCTGCGCGAGGAGCGGCTGCGGCTGCGGCTGCCGGCGCCGCGCGTCGAGCTGCCGTCGCCGCTGATGCTCGCGGCTGCCGCGCGCCCCGATGCGGCGGCTTCCCCAGCGGCGCTGCGTCCGGCGCGGATCGCCGCGCGGACGCCGTCGGCAATCGCCTCACCGGCGATCATCCCGCCGGCAAGTGCGAAGACCGCGCCACGTCGTAGACCTCGGCGTACCCCAGGAGACAGCGCCGCGGCGGTCGCCGCGACCGCGACGCCGACTTCGGTTTCGAGGAAATCGTCGACCGCCATATGCCCTCCTTTGGGGACGCATGGCTCGAGCCGCCGATTCGGTCGGGCCGCTTGGCGCCCTTGGGTGATCTGGGCACAGGTACCTCGAAGGACTGGTCGGTAAACCCGCGCGCTGGCCCCTAATCCCAGCAGGGCGCCCAGCGCGACGAGCCGGGCAGTGGCCGGCCGAGGCAGAGATCCGCGCGGCCGGCGAGCAGGAACGACGCCGCCTCGTCGTGGGATCGCACGTCTGCAGCGACGATCGGAACGTCGAGTGCGTAGCGCAGCGCGTCGAGCAGGACGATCTGCGTCGCGACGCCGCGATCGCTGAGCAGTCGGCCGGTCCGCGCCGGCTTGGCTACGGCGACCAGGAGCTGACGGGCCGCCGCCAGCGCGCGCAGGGCGCCCAGCGTGGCTGCGGGCAGCTCGTCCTCCGATCTCGGCAGCAACGTCACCAGCAGCGGGCGATCGGCCGGCCAGGCGTCGAATGCGCTGGACAGCGCGGCGCGCAGCTTGCGGTCCTCGAGCGCCGCCAGCGACAGCGAGCAGGCGAGCATGTCGTAGCCGGCGATCATCGCCAGCTGCGCGGTGCGGACCAGCGCCGGCAATGGCTGACCGGCGCTGGCGGCGAGCATCAGCCCGCGCAGCGCCGCGGTGGGGTCGCGCGCCGGATCGGGGAGCGGCAGCGAGCCGACGGTGTTGGCGACCGCCTCGCCGACGCTCAGCAGCACGATCGCGGCTGCCAGATCGCCGTTGGCCGGCGCCGCTGCGCGATCGATGCCGGCGGGACCCTGTGCCAAGGACAGACCCCCGAGCGCGATCAGCCGCGAGCGCAGGCTGTACGAGCCGATGGCGAATGGCGTCGCGAGGGGGTCCGCGGCGTGCGCGAGTGAGCTCGCGCTCGCGAACTCCTGCTCGATGCGTTCGAGCAGCCGACGGTCGCGACCCCTCAGCCGAGCGCGTGTAACAGCAGGGGCGCGGGTCAGGAAGTGAAACACGAGCTCGGCCGTCGGTCGATCCGCCACGTGCGTGAAGCGCTCCCACCAGATCTGGCTCGCGCGCGCCTCGCTCTGGACATAGGAAACCTCGGGTCGGCGCAGCGCCGTATAGCTCATCAGGGCCTGCTCGAGCGTGTGCGCCTCGGCGATCGCATCGACGAGCGCGCCGGCATCCTCCATCGCCAGCTTGGTTCCCGAGCCGATCGAGAAGTGCGCGGTGTGCGCTGCATCGCCGAGCAGCACCACGTTGCCGTCATGCCAAACGGCATTGCTGACGGTGCGGAAGGTCAGCCAGCGGGAGTTGTTATCGAGCAGCCCGTGGCCGTCGAGATGTTCGGCGAACAAGCTGGCGCACAGCTCCAGCGACGCCATGTCGCTGCAGCCGGGGGGCAGCTCCTCAGTGCGTTGCAGCCCCGCGCGCCGCCAGGTCTGCTCATCGGTTTCCACGATGAACGTGCTGGTGTGCTCGTCGAACGGGTAGGCGTGCGCGCCCCACCAGCCATGCTCGCTCTCGGCGAAGATGAACGTCAACGCGTCAAAGCGCTGCGTCGTGCCGAACCAGATATAGCGTGCGGTGCCAGGCTTGACGTGGGGAGCGAACACCTCCGCACGCGCCTCGCGGATCGCGCTGTTGACACCGTCGGCGGCGAGCACCAGGTCGGCATCCGGCAGCATGGTGGCTGAGACCTCGACCTGGAAGCGCTGCTCGACGCCGAGCTCGGCGGCGCGCTCGCGCAGGATGGCCAGGAGCTCGCGGCGGCCGATCGCGCAGAACCCGTGCCCGTCGCAGCGGACGCGCTCGCCACGATGGCGGATCTCGATGCTCTCCCAGCTGACACGTGCGGCGGCGATGCGGGCGTGCAGCTCAGCATCGCCCCGCTGCAGGTCATCGAGCGAGCGCTGCGAGAAGACCAGCCCGAAGCCGAAGCTCGCGTCGGACGGGTTGCGCTCGAGCACGGTGATGCGGTGGCTTGGGAAGCGCCGCTTGGCGAGCACCGCATATGTCAGCCCCGCTGGGCCACCCCCGACGCTGACTACGTCCAGCGAACGCTGGGCCAGCGTCACAGCCTCGCTCATCGGTCCCCCGCTCAGATCACCGCGTCATTGTCGGTCGACTTGGTGACCTAAGACCCCGGTGCGAGCCAGGAATTCCCGGCCGGCTCGAATTCCCGCGTTCAAAACCAGCGCTCGAGCACGACCGCCACGCCGTCCTGGTCGTGGCCTGCCGTCACCTCGTCCGCTGCCGCAAGCGCAGCGGGGTGCGCATCGGCCATGGCGACGCCGTGGCCAGCCCAACGCAGCATCCCGACATCGTTGAGCATGTCCCCGAACGCGACGACCTCCTCCGCGGCGACGCCCAGTGAGCCGGCGACCAGGCGCAGCGCGGATGCCTTGGTGACGCCGGGTGCCGAGATGTCGATTGGGCCGCTGCCGTCGTTGGAGCAGGTCACGCTCGCGGTGCTGCCGAGCACGTCGGCGGCCAGCTGGGCGAGCGTGTGGCTGGTGTAGTCACGATGTCGCGCGAGCAGCTTGACGGCCGGATGCTGGAGCAGCTCGCGGCGGGAGATCCCGGCGGCCCGTTCGTGGGAGGGCCAGTTGAGCTCGTGGCCGTGCTCGGCGAGCAGCCGACCACCCAGGCCGGCCCGGTCGATCGCCGCGCAGCGCTCGACGGCGAGCGCGCAGCCGGGCAGCGCGGCGTCCAGCGTCGCGACGATGTTGCGAAGGGCCCCTTCGTCAAGCGGTTGCAGGGCGAGCAGCCGGTCGGCGGCGAGGTCGTAGACCACGGCGCCGTTGGCGCACGCGACCACGGCCCGGACGTCGAGCGCATCGACCAGCGCGGTGACGCGGCGCAACGGGCGCCCGGTCAGCAGCACGACTATCGTGCCGGCGTCCGCCGCCCGTCGAAGTGCCGCGGCACCGCGCACGCACATGCGGCCGGTGCGGTCAACGAGGGTGCCGTCGAGATCCGAGGCAACCAGTCGCGGGCGTGCTGTCACGCCGTTAGAGCCCCCGCCAGACTGATCTACAATCATCCCTTCACCCAACTGCCTAGACGAGCATAGCGGCTGCCATGGATTTCTCGACGCGCCTCCTGCTGGCTTGCGGCCGCGTGCGGCCGCCCAGCGCCGAAGCGATCGAGCCGCTGCTTGCCGCCTTGGGGGAAGAGGGTCGCGCTCGGCTGCTGGAGCTGGCCGCGTTCCACCGCGTCCAGCCACAGCTGCACGCCAACCTCGAGGCGATCGGGCCGGAGCTGGGGGAGCCGGCGGCGCGCGCGGCGGCCGCCGCAATAGTTGCGGCGCTGGCGCCGCGGGTGGCGGCGATCGCCTCGGGAGTCGCCGCCTGCCGGGCCGAGTTCGAGCGCGCGGTCGCGGCCCGGGTCGCGCCGCTGACGGCGATCAAGGGGCTCGCGGTCAGCGGCCTCTACAACGGCCGCTCGGGACCGCGCGAGCTCGCCGATGTCGATGCCTGGGTCCCCGCGGAGGACTTCTGGCCGCTGGTTGCCCATCAGGTCGACGCCGGCTATGCGATCACGAAGGTGCGCTTCGGCGACTACCGGCTCCATCGCGGCGATCCTGCATATCCCAGCGCCTACGGGATCTGCCTGCTGGTGCTCGGCGACGGTGACGACGCGATCGGCATCGACGTGCACTTCGGCGCCTTTCCGGCGTGCGGGGATGGGCTGGTGCTGCTCGGGCCGGCCGATATCGAGCGCAACGGTGGGCTGGCGCGCTCGCGACCGGAGAAGGCGCTCCAGATCCTGCTCGCTCACGGCGTTCGCCAGGGGTTCTGCCGCCTGCGCGACGTCAACGACTTTCACCTGCTGACCGCTGCTGTCGGGCCCGAGATGGCGCAGGTGACGCGCGCGGCCCGCGGGCTTCAGCTCACGCCGATGCTCGCGGCGATGGCCAGGCTCGAGCGCCTGATCTACGCCGACGACGGCGTGCCAGATCCCAGCCGTATGCGTGTCGTCGATCGCCAGCTGCTGCTCGGGCCGCGCATTGCCGATTCGCGCTTCCTCGACGACCTGCGGCTCGGCTACTCGCGCCTCTGGCAGGTTCGCTACCTGATCGACCTCTACGTTGCGCATCTCGGCTGGCTGCGCGGCATCGCGCGGGCACTGTGGGAGGCGCCGCAGCTGTTTCGCACCGGTCGCCCGTATCGCACCTGGGACGCACGCCGCGTCGGCGGGATCGGCGAGCGCGAGCGCTTCGTCCTGCGCCCGTTCGTGCGCGTGCGCCAGCCAATCGAGCCATCCCGTCTCACGGCCGCGGTTGCCGAGCTCGGACTCACAACCACATTCGTGCCGCGGCTGGGCTTGACGGTGGTGAATCCAGGCGCCGACGACGAGATCGTCATCAGCGAGGGGTTCATCAACGCTCAGACCGACTACGATGGCACAACGGCCGTGCCGGCCGCGCCGCGAGCGCTCGCTCAGCGCCTGATCGACGCGCTGGCGCTGGAAGACTGGACCACGATCGCCTGACGCGCGGGCGCTCCAGCGCGCTGCAAGGTGAGCATTGCCGAGCCGATCGCGCACAGTGCCGCCGGGGCGTAGAACACGTGGGGAACGCCCCACGCCGCGACGCCGAGCGCGCCGATCAGGCTGCCCAGCGGGCCCGCCACGGCCTGGGCCGAGAAGAACGCCGAAGTCGCCAGCCCGGGCTCGTGCGGATCGAGCCGATGCGCGTAGCTGACGCCGACGCCAAAGATGGCTGCGATGACCAGCGCGTGCAGCCCCTGCACCAGGTAGAGCTGCCAGAGGCTGCTCGCGCTTGCCAGCAAGGTGTAGTCGGCGGTGCCGACCAGCAACCCACCGATCAGGACCGTGCGAGCGCCAAGGCGATCGGCGAGCCTGCCGGCGAGCGGCATCGCCACGACCTCGCCAAGCGGCAGTGCCGCCAGTACCGTGGCGAGGACGAGCGTGCTGGCGCCAAGGCCGTGCACGACCCGCAGCGGCAGATAGGCGAGCTTGACGGCGTCGCCGCTGATCACCAACGTCAGCGCCAACGCAAGCCAGAGCAGGCGCCGTCGCTCGGCCGTCAGCGCGCGGGGGATGTGCGGCCGCGCCGTCGCCGCCGGCGCGGCCACTGGATGCAGCCAGAGCGTGGGCACGGTGCTCACGACGTAGAGGCCGGCGGTCAGCAGAAATGCGCTGCGCGGTCCTGACAGCGTCATCATCAGCCCGCCGAGCACCGGGCCGACGATGTAGCCGAGCGAGTATCCGCCGCGGATCGAGCCGGTTATCGCCGAGCGTCGCGTCTCGTCGTGCGCATCGACGATCGCGTTGAGCATCGCGAAGAGCTGGGCGCCGAGAGTGCCCATCGCGCAGAAGAACAGCGCGCCGACGATGATCGCCAGCCACAACGTCGAGCTCAGCGCAAGGATCAGCCAGCCGATCGCCAGCCACAGCGCGCTGCCCCAAATCAGGGGTCGTCGTGACGCGAGGGTGTCGGACAGGCGGCCGCTGATCAGCGTGACGAGCGGCCACATCAGCGTGGTGGTGAAGAAGAGGCTTGCGGTGGGCGCGCTGACGTGCAGCTCCGACGTCAGGAAGATCGAGATCAGTGGCCAGCCCGAGGAAGCCGCGATCCCAAGGATGATCAGCTCGAGGTAGTAGAGCCGGTATTCCCGGCGCCGCCACGGCCGCATGCTCCCCCCGCGTCTGCTGGCCCCTGTCTCCCAGGCTCAGCGCGCCCCGGGTTGGGGTCGTCGCCTGCCCGCCCTGATGGGCTCGTGCGCCCCGGGTTGGGGTCGTCGTCTGCCCGCCCTGCCTGCGACGACGTTAGCGGATCCGCTCGCCCCGGCGGGCACGCTAACGTTCGCGACTTCGTAACGTCAGGCAACGGAGGTTGGTTTGGCCGTGGATCTCGAGACTGTTCACCGTCAGGTGGCAGCCCGCTTGAAGGAGCTTGCGCCGCTGGTCGCCGAAGAGGCGGAGCTGCGACGGTTGCTCGACATCATCGACGCGCAGACGAATGGTGTCCCGGCGCCAGCGCGGCGCGGTCGCGGCGGCTCAGTGCCCGCTCGCGCCGGCTCAACGCGGCGCGGCTCCAGCGCCGCTGTCTCCGCGGGTACACGGCGCCGCTCCTCGCGCGCATCGACCCGCAGCAACGGCAATGCCGCGGAGACGCTCCAAGCAGCTGTCGCTGATGCGAGCCAAACCCGGACAGGCAACCCACGGGCTGCTGCTGACCAGACCGCCGCGCTCGCTCCGCTGGCCAAGCGCAGCGGCACTCAGCGCGTGCCGCGCGGTGCCAACCGGGACGCGATCCTGCGCTTCCTTGCGGACCGTCCGGGTGCCTCGGTCGCCGAGATCAGCCATGGCACCGGCATTGCACGTCCAACGACGTATGTGACCACGAGCAAGATGGCCTCCCAGGGGGCGCTCGAGCGGGTCGACCTCGGCGGTGGGATGACCGGCTTCCGCTTGGTGGGCTGACCAGCCGGCGCTTGGGGGCCGGATCCGCCGGTGAGTCTTTGCGCGACTCACATGTGCAATGGAGAAGTATTGGACCAAAAGCCTGGGTCCACCTACTCTTGAGTCCTCTCCTCCCTCTCGTAAGCAGCGCCCCCGAGCAAGGAAGTTCTTCTCGGGGGCGCTGTTTCGTTCTGGGGTAGGTCCGACCCCGACCGTGCGAGCGCCAGGAAGCGCTCGACGATTGGCGAGCGATCCTCCCGCCGCCATGCGAGGGCCAGCTCGACGGTCGGCGCCGGCTCCATCAACGGCCGGTAGGCGACGCCGTGTCGCTCCAGCGCGGCGACGGATGCCGGTACGAGCGAGATGCCCAATCCGGCGGCCACCAGGCCGATGATCGTCTGCACCTCGGCAACCTCCTGGATGACCGCCGGTGCACCGCCAACCTGGGCCATCGCCCCGGCGATCGAGTCGCGCAGGCCGGGCGCCTCGCGTCGGGCGATCAGGATGAACTGCTCATCGAGCAGGTCAGTCAGCCCCAACAGGCGACGCCGCGTCAGCTCGTGGCCTTCGGGCAGTGCGACCACCACGGGCTCGCGTTGGATCGTCTCCACGCACAACAGATCGCCCGACACGGGGGGTCGGATGAACCCCACGTCAATGCGCTCGGTGCGCAGCGATTGCAGCTGAGCTGCCGTGGTCAGCTCGCGCAGGCGTAGCTGGACCTCGGGATGGTGGTCGCGAAACGTACGCAAGATGTCCGGCAAGCGGGTGTAGGTGGCTGAGCCGACGAACCCAATCGACAGCTGTCCGACATCGCCCCGCGCCGCGCGCCGCGTCAGCTCGACGGCGCTGTCGACGGACGAGAGGATGCTGCGCGCCTCCTGCAGGAACGTCTCGCCCGGGGCGGTCAGCTCCACCCGACGGCGGTTGCGGATCAGCAACTCGACGCCGAGCTCGCGCTCCAGCGCGCGGATCTGCTGACTGAGCGGGGGCTGGGACATGTGCAGACGCTCGGCTGCGCGGTGGAAGTGCAGCTCTTCGGCGACCACGATGAAGTACCGAAGATGTCGCAGCTCCACGCCGCGATGCTAGCGGCGCGGAGCGCGCGCAGAGCTCCGGTCGCGCCTCTTCACCCCGCCTTTAGCCGGGGCTGGTTGGCTATGCGCGCGTCCGGTACGAGTTCCCAACCTCCCGTCACCGGACGCCCAAGCCTGTGGCTCGTGGGCGCCGGCGCATCAGCGCCGGCGCCCACGGTCTAGTTCGGAGCGGGCGCGCCGGCGAGCCGGGCGCGCTGGCGTTCGGGGCTGATCCGCACCACGTCCCAGGCCAACCCGAGCGCCTCCAGCAGCGCGATCGTCCAGGCGGACGGATCGATCTCCAGCCGCCCGAGCCCATGGCGCGCCGAGGTCGGGAAGGCGTGGTGGTTGTTGTGCCAGGCCTCGCCGAGCGTGGGGATCGCAAGCCAACGCAGGTTGCGCGACTGATCGCCGGTGTCGAAGCGCTGGCGACCGAAGAAGTGACAGAGAGAGTTGATGCTGAACGTCGCGTGGTGCAGGAAGAAGATCCGCACCGCGCCGCCCCACAGCAGGCCGTGCAGGCCGCCGGTCAAGGAGCCGCTCAACGCCACGCCGAGGCCGAACGGCAGCGCCAGCCCGGCCAATGCCCAGACCAGGAAAGTCGCGTCGATGAAGCGCAGCACCGGATCGGCGAGCAGGTCGCGGGAATAGCGTTGGCGATTGGCGATGACCGGATCGCGCAGGACCCAGCCCACGTGCGCGTAGGCCAGCCCGCGCAGAGCCCCGCTCCAGCCGTGCCCGTGGTCGACGTGCGGGCTGTGCGGGTCGCCGTCGCGATCCGAGAAGCGGTGGTGCTTGCGATGCGTCGCGACCCACTCGATCACCGGACCCTCCAGCGCCGCCGATCCGAGGATCGCCAGCAGCGCGCGCATCGGCGCGGAGGTGCGAAAGCTGCCGTGCGTGAAGAGACGGTGATAGCCGACGGTCACCCCGAGCCCGGTCAGCAGGTAGCAGATCGCGAGGATCAGCAGATCCTGCCAGTGCAGCAGGCCTTGCCAGGCCTGCTCCGCGCCGAGGCCGAGGAGCAGCAACGGCACGACCACGACGACCGCGCTGGCCGTGCGGTCGAGCGTGGGGTTGGTGACCGGCTCGACGTCGTGGGCGGCGGGGACTGCGACGCGACGGGGCTGGGCTTCGCCGCCAGCTGCGCCAGCGGTGAGCTTTGCTCGAGTCACTGTTCCGCTGGCAGCGACGGCGCCAGCAGCGACATGATCCCGAGCTTGCGCGCGGCTCATGTGGGGCGGGCTCCTTCCCGGACGGGGGAGGTCGGGGCCGGGCGAGTGTATCGATCGCCGCGGTCCGCTAGCGTGCCCGCGGTGCCAGCCTCCTCGCGTACCGCGCCGCTGCTCGAGCAGCTCGCCCAGGCCCTGCCCGAGCGGCCGTTCGCGTTGCGGCTGTGGGATGGCGGCGAGCTGCCCCCAACCAGCGCGGGGCCGACCTTCACCTTGCACGCGCCCGATGCGCTCGCCCAGCTGGTGCGGGCGCCCGGCGAGCTGGGGCTGGGGCGCGCCTACGTGCTGGGCCTGGTCGAGGTCGATGACATCGACGGAGCGCTCGAGCTCATCGACGACTGGCAGCCGCCGACGATCGGCTATGCCCAGCGCGCGCGCCTGCTGCGCGACGCACTGCGCGCCTGCGGTCTGGTTCGACCGCCGCGCACACCGTCGATCGAGCTGCGCCTGCGCGGGCGTCGCCACACGCTCACCCGCGACGCGCGTGCGGTCCGCTACCACTACGACGTCTCCAACGACTTCTTCGCCCTCTTCCTCGACCGCTCGATGACCTACAGCTGCGCGATCTTCTCGCGCGGCGCGCGCAGCTTGGAGGAGGCCCAGGAGGCCAAGCTGGAGCTGGTCTGCCAGAAGCTCGCATTGCAGCCGGGCGAGCGCGTGCTGGACGTCGGCTGTGGCTGGGGGAGCTTCGTCATCCACGCCGCCAGCCATCACGGCGTGCGCGCGGTTGGCATCACGCTGTCAGAACCCCAGGCCGAGCTCGCGCGCCGGCGGGTGCACGAGGCGGGCCTCGCCGACCGCGTCGAGATCCGCGTCATGGACTACCGCCAGCTGCGCGGCGAGCGCTTCGACGCGATCGCCAGCATCGGCATGGTCGAGCACGTTGGTCGCGAGCGGATCGACGTCTACGCACGCGAGCTGGCGGCGCTGCTGCCGCCGGGCGGTCGGCTGCTCAACCATGGCATTGCTCAGCTCGCGCATGGAGAGGACGAGGATGCCGGACCGGTGTCCGAGCGCTACGTCTTCCCGGACGCCCTGCCGCTGCACCTGTCGCGAGTCCAGCTCGCGCTCGAGCGCGCCGGCTTCGTCAGCGAGCACGTCGAGGGCTTCGCCAGCGACTACGCCGAGACGCTGACCCACTGGATCGAGCGCTTCGATGCGCGGTTGGACGAGGCCCGCCACCTCGCCGGAGCCCAGCGCACACGCGTCTGGCGGCTCTACCTGCGCGCCGCCCGACGCGGCTTTCAGACCGGCTTCGAGTCGGTCTACCAGGTGCGCTGTCGGCTGGCAGGCTGAGCCGACGCTCTACGCTCATCGAGATGGTCGGACATCACGCTGCGAGCGAGTCGAGGACAGCGCTCCACGCCGCCAGCGCGTCGATGATCGAGGACCGGGCGTGAGCTCGCAATTTTGGTTGTCGATCGCCAGCCTGGGCGCGATCCAGGCGCTCGTCGTCGCGCTGCCGCAGGCACGGCTGTGGTCGCGATTGGGTGCGTTGCGCAGCCGCTGGTGGGGCCTGGTGCCGCTGGCGTCGATCGTTGCCGTTGTGCTGGCCGTGCGCGCAACCGTCCAGAGCGCCACCGCGATCACCTATCTGGCGTTGGTGGCGGTGCCCCCGTTGGCGGCGCTGGCACTGGGCTATGGTGTCCGCCGCGCGCGTCCGGTGCTGGCGCTGCTCGTGGTGCCGTTGTTCGTGCTTGCGTGGCTCGACCGCGGCGGGCTCGCCGGCGAGGCCGCCGGCGTGGCGCTCGGCGCGCTGAGCTGCGTCTCGCTGGGCATCCTGCTGGTGCAGGTCGCCCCAGCGGGCTGGCTGAAGCTGGGCATCGTGTTGATGGCGATGGCCGACACGGCGCTCGTCGTCGCCCAGCTCCTGCAGCCGGCCAACGCCGTGCTCAACGCGGCCGCACCGGCCGCGGGGCTGCCGCAGCTGCAACGCGAGCAGCTCGGCGCCGCGGTGATGGGCTACGGCGATCTGTTCGTCGCCGGCGTGCTTGGTGCGGTCCTCTCGCTCTCGAGCGGCGCGACCAGGGTCGCGCTGCGGTGCTGACGCTGGTGCTGGCGTTCGCGCTCGACGCGTTCTTCCTGCTCGTCAACCTGCTGCCGGCAACGGTTCCCGTCGCCTGCGCGCTGCTGGCAGTCGAATGGCGCCGGCGTCGGCGCTCGCGCGGCGGAGCTCAGCGCTCGTGCTTCGGTGGCTCCAGCGAGATGGCGCGCATGTCGTGCACGCCCGGCAGCTTGTCCAGCACGGCCTGCACGTAGCGCCCCACGTCGACCTCCTCGTGGCCGAGGTCGTCGCGCAGCGTGATCAGCGCCGTGTGGGTCACCTTCAGCTCCTGGGGCGTGAGGCGCAGCTCGTAGAGCAGCGGCTCGTCCTCGAACGGGTAGTCGATGCGCTCCTCGGTGCTCACAGCTGCAGTCTACCCATGGCTACAATCGCCAGCGGTGCGCGACAAGCTGCGCCCGATCTCGCCCTCCGCGCTGGGCCGCTACGGGCTGTGGATGGATCAGGCGCTGGACGCTGAGCCTGACATGGCCGTTGAGCCACTCGCCGGCCAGCAGCGCGCCGACTTCTGCGTGATCGGCGGAGGGCTCTGCGGGCTGTGGACGGCGTTGGAGATCAAGCGCCGGGCGCCCAACAGCGCAGTGATGGTGCTGGAGCGCGATCTCTGCGGCGCGGGCGCGTCCGGGCGCAACGGCGGCTTTGCGCTCTCGTGGTGGCCGAAGATCGAAGCGCTCATCGCACGCGTCGGTCCGAGCGAGGCGCTGCGCCTCGCGCAGCTGTCCGAGCGGGCGATCGCCGAGCTCGGCGAGCTCTGCCGCGCGACGGGGATCGCCGCGGAGTTTCGCGCGGGCGGCTGGCTCTGGACCGCCACATCGCCGGCTCAGGTCGATGCCTGGCGCGGCGCGCTGCACGCCTGCGCGGCGCTTGGCGTCGAGCCGTTCACGGAGCTGAGCGGCCGTGAGCTGCGCGCCCGCCTCGGTTCCCCGGTCCATCTCGGCGGGGTGCTCGAGCGCAGCGGCGCGACGATCCATCCCGGCCATCTGGTGCGCGGCCTGCGCCGTCTGGCGTGTGAGCGGGGCGTGCGCGTGTACGAGCACTCGGCGGTGATCTCGCTCGACCGCGACACCGGCCTGGTGCGCACGGCCCGCGGCGCGCTGCGCGCCGGCGCGATCGTGCTTGCCACCAACGCCTGGCTGGCCCGGCTGCGCGAGCTGCGCCGTGCGCTGGTAGCGATCTCCAGCGACATCGTCGCCACCGCGGCGATGCCCGCGGCCCTAGCCGCCAGCGGCTGGATCGGGGCGGAGGCCGTGTCGGACGCGCGTCTGCTGGTCCACTACTACCGCACGACCGCCGATGGGCGGGTGATCTTCGGCCGCGGTGGCGGCGCGCTCGCGTTCGCGGGCCGCGTCGGCGCGGGCTTCGATTACGACTACCGGCGCGCACGCGAGGTGGCAGGCGAGCTGCGCCGCCTGGTGCCGGTGGCGCGGGACGTGCCGATCACGCATGCGTGGGGCGGGGCGGTCGACCGCAGCCACGATGGGCTGCCGCTGTTCGGCACCCTGCCGGCGCGGGTCCCGCTGGTCTACGGGGGAGGCTTCTCGGGCAACGGCGTTGCGCCGTCGTTGCTGGCCGGGCGCATCCTCGCGGCGCTGGCGCTGGGCACGACGGACGAATGGTCGAGCTGTGGTCTGGTGGAGCCCGAGGCGCGTACGACCGGGCACGGGGCGCGTACGACCGGGCACGGGGCGGGTAAGACCGGTCGCGCCCCGCGCCCCACCGGGCACGGGTCTCCTCCTGGTCGCTTCCCGCCCGAGCCGGTGCGCTATCTCGGCGGCCTGCTGGTCCACGCCGCGGTCGCGCACAAGGAGCGTCGTGAGGACGCCGCGCGTCGCGTCGATCCGCTGACCCGGCGCCTGGCGGCGCTTGCGCCGGCCGGCTTCTCGAAGACCGGCGTGGACGGGGGGCACTAGCGCGTGGACGGCGGGCACGAGCTCGGCACGCGCGGGCGTACGCGTGCAGGGCCTGCAGCTGCCACGGTCTTGTGTATGTTTGCCATTCAAATGGCCAGTGGGGTGGGAACTGGCAAGCCCCGGCGCGGCCGCCTCGCGGGCGCGCGACAGTCCGGGACTTGCTCGGGGGAGGTCATCCCGGTCGCGCACGCGCGATTGGTGACACGACTGGCGTGCGTCCCAGCGGCGGCGTCGGGATGCATACGACGCAGTGGGCTCGCGCCCGTCCCGCCGGCTAGGCTGAGCGCCATGCGCGCTGCCGCCGATGATCACGAAGCGCGCGCCGCGGCGCTGCCGGCGCTCGAGGCCATCATGAGCCGCGCGGGGGGCGAGAACTTCACGGTTGCCAGCCGGCTGCTGCCCGCGGCCCAGCGCGAGCACCTGCTCGCGATCTACGGCTTCGCTCGCCTGGTCGACAACGTCGGCGACGAGGTCGTCGATGATCGCGACGCGCTGCTCGACGAGCTCGAGCGTCAGATCGGCGCGATCTACGCCGATCGTGAGCCCGCGCACGAGCTGATGCGCCGGCTCGCCGCGACGGTTCGCGCCTGCCGGCTGCCGCGTCAGCCGCTCGACGCGCTCGTCGCCGCCAACCGCCAGGACCAGCATGTCCATCGCTACGAGACCTTCGAGCAGCTGCTCGACTACTGCAAGCTGTCCGCTGATCCGGTCGGGCGGCTGGTATTGGGCGTCTTTGGGGTCGCGACGCCCGAGCGGGTGCGCGCCTCGGACCGCATCTGCACGGCGCTGCAGCTGGCCGAGCATCTGCAGGACGTAGCCGAGGATCTCCAGCGTGGCCGCGTGTACGTGCCCGCCGAGGACCTGGCGCGCTTCGATTGCGCGACGGCCGATCTGGCGCTGCGCCCGGCCCCCGAGCGCGTGCGCCGGCTGATCATCTTCGAAGTATCACGGGCGCGCGAGCTGCTCGAGCAGGGCGCTCCACTGGTCGGCATGCTGCGCGGCCGCCAACGGGTGGCGGTGGCGGCGTTCCTGGCCGGCGGACGCTGCGCGCTGCGCGCGATCGAGCTGGCCGAGGGCGACGTCAGCGCCGGGGCGCCGCGCGCGTCGCGACCGGCCCGCGTGATCGCCACGGTCGCGGCGCTGCTCGCGCCCAAGCGCGGCGGGAGGCCGCGATGAGCATTGCGGATGGCGCCGCCCGCACCGCCGCGGCCGCGACCACGGTCGATGGTGCCTACGGCGCCTGCGAGCGCATAACCCATGCTCAGGCGGCGAACTTCTTCTATGGCATCCGCCTGCTGCCGGCGGCCAAGCGGCGTTCGATGTGCGCGATCTACGCGTTCGCTCGACGCGTCGACGACATCGGCGACGGGGGCCTGCCGGCCCCCGAGAAGCTGCGGGCGCTGGCAGCCGAGCGCGCCGCCCTGGGCCTCATCCCCGCTGCCGAGCCGCTGACGGATCCCGTGCTGATCGCGCTGCGCGACACGCACGCGCGCGTCGAGCTCCCGCTCGACGCGCTGCACAGCCTGATCGACGGAGTCGAGGCCGACGCTCGCGGCAAGACCTATGCGACGTTCGAGGAGCTCGTCGTCTACTGCCGCCAGGTGGCGGGCTCGATCGGACGTCTGTCGCTGGCGATCTTCGGCGCCAGGGCCGATCGGCGCGGCGGGCACGATCGTCAGCATGCCGCCGCGCTGGCCGACGACCTCGGCGTCGCGATGCAGCTGACCAACATCCTGCGTGACCTGCGCGAGGATCGCGAGCGCGGTCGGGTCTACCTGCCCGAGGAGGACTTCGAGCGCTTCGGCTGCCCGCCCAGCGAGCTGACGTCCGCGCAGGCCGGCGTGCTGGAGCTGGTCCGCTTTGAGGTGCAGCGCAACCGCGACTGGTTCGCGCACGGGCTGCAGCTGCTGCCGTTGCTGGATGGCCGCAGCGCCGCCTGCGTGGCCGCGATGACCGGCATCTACCGGCGCATCCTCGAACGCATCGAGCGCGACCCGGGCGCCGTGCTGCGGCGCCGCGTGTCGCTGCCGACCTGGGAGAAGGCCTGGGTGGCCGCAGGTTCGCTGGTCGCCGCCTCCGTGAATGGCTCCGCCTCCGTGAATGGCGCCGCGTCCGTGAATGGCGCCGCGTCCGTGAATGGCGCCGCGTCCGTGAATGGCACAGCCCAGCACGACCCACTGCACCAGCCGGCGGCCCCCGAGCACGCACGATGAGAGGCCGCGTCGCGATCGTTGGCGGGGGCCTGGCGGGAATCGCCGCGGCGCTCGCCTGCGCCGACGGTGGCCTCGAGGTGATCATCGTCGAGGTGCGTCCGCGGCTCGGCGGCGCCGCCTATTCCTTCACGCGCGAGGGCATGCAGGTCGACAACGGCCAGCATGTCTTCCTGCGCTGCTGCGAGGCCTACCTGCGTCTGCTCGACCGATTCGGCTCGCGCTCGCTGACCACACTGCAACCGCGGCTGGCGATCCCGGTGATCGCCCCCGGCGGCAGGGTGGGCTGGCTGCGGCGATCCGGTCTGCCGGCGCCACTTCATCTCGCTGGCGCGCTCGCGCGCTACCCGCACATTGGTCCCGCGGAGCGGGCCCGGGTGGCGTTGGCGGCGCGCGCGCTAGCCCGCTTGGATCCCGACGACCCGGTCACCGACGGGCGAACGTTCGGGGACTGGCTGGTCGAGCAGCGCCAGAGCCCGCGGGCGGTCGCCGCGCTGTGGGACCTGATCGCCCGCCCGACGCTCAACCTCCCCGCCGCCGAGGCGTCGTTGGCGCTCGCCGCGCGCGTGTTCCAGATCGGGCTGCTGTCCCAGCCCGGTGCCGGTGACATCGGTTGGTCGACGGTGCCGCTGTCGGAGCTGCACGATCGTCCCGCCCAGCGGGCCCTTGCCGCAGCCGGCGTCGATGTGCGCCTGCGCTGGCGCGCGAGCCGGATCGCCCCCGCTGGCGACGGCGGCTGGCTGGTCGACGGCGAGACCGGGCGGATCGCCGCCGATGCCGTGATCGTCGCCGTTCCGCACGAACGCCTGTCCGGCCTGCTGCCCGCCGGCGCGCTGGCCCATCCCGAGCGTGTCAGCGAGCTCGGGCGCTCGCCGATCGTCGACCTGCACATCGTCTACGACCGCCCCGTCACGTCGCTAGCGTTCGCGGCGGCGGTCGGCGGTCCGCTGCAGTGGATCTTCGACCGCACGCGCTCGGCCGGCGTGCAGCATGGCCAATATCTGGCGATATCGCTCTCTGCTGCTGAGGAGGAGATGCGGCTGACACCCGAGGAGCTGGCGGCGCGCTGCCTGCCAGCGGTGGCCGCGCTGCTGCCCGCCGCGCGACAAGCGCGCGTCGAGCGCTTCTTCGTCACGCGCGAGCATGCCGCGACGTTCCGCGCGAGCCCCGGCGTCGCGACGCTGCGCGCAGCGGCGCGCAGCGCGCTGAGCGGCCTGACATTGGCCGGCAGCTACACCGACACAGGCTGGCCCGCGACGATGGAGAGCGCCGTGCTCAGCGGCGAGGACGCCGCGCGCCGAACGCTCGAGCTGCTCACCAATCCCCGTCGCGCGTTGGTGGCGGCATGAGCGCGCCGACGACGGCTCGGCCAGCCAATGCTGGCATCGCAGCGCCGGCTGGCAGCGACGGCGGTCTGCTGGTGCTGGCGCCGCTGCGCATCGAGGCGCGCGCCGTGCGGCGCGGGCTGGGGCCGGGCGCCTACGTCGTGCCGACCGGGATGGGGCCGCGTCACTCGCTGACCGCGACGGCGCTGCCGCTGCCCGGCGCGGCGGTCGCCGTGAGCGGCTTCTGCGGGGCGCTCGACCCGACGCTGGCGCCCGGTGTGCTGGTCGTCGCGACCGAGGTGCGCAGCCCGGCGGGCACGATCGCCTGCCCGGCCGCCGGCGTGCTGGCCGGCGCGCTGCGCCGCCGTGGCCTGCGCGTGCGCCTGGGGCCGATCGTCTCCACCGATCATCTCGTGCGCGACGCCGAGCGCGCCGAGCTGTTTGCAACTGGGGCGATCGCCGCCGACATGGAGTCCGCCTGGCTTGCGGCTGCTGCTGCTGGTCGCCCACTGGCGGTCGTGCGCGCCGTCGTCGACACACCGGCGCGTGAGCTCGCGCGGCCGCTGGCGCTGGTCGACGGGGCCGGGCGCGGCTACTGGGCGCTGCGCCAGGCGGCCGCCGTGCTGTCGCAGTGGGCGGCGGCGGTGCGCCCGCGCACGATCCTGCTGGCCGCGCCACGGGCGTCCTGCGCGGGCGTCGAGCGCGCGATCGAGATCGTCGACTACGCGCTCGAGCGCTTCGGGCCGCCGGTCTACGTGCGGCGCCAGATCGTCCACAACGCGCACGTGGTGGCCGAGCTCGAGCGTCGGGGCGCGATCTTCGTGCAGGAGCTCGACGAGGTGCCCGACGGCGCGACGGTCGTCTTCTCCGCGCACGGCGTTGCGCCGATGGTCCGTGACGAGGCGCAGCGGCGGGCACTGGAGGTCATCGACGCGACCTGCCCCCTGGTCAGCAAGGTCCACGCCGAGGCGCGCCGCTTCGCCGGCGCCGGCTACACGATCGCCCTGGTCGGCCACGGGGGCCACGACGAGATCGAGGGCACCATCGGCGAGGCGCCGGACAGCATTCGCATCGTCACCGACGTCGCCGATGTCGCGCAGCTGGAGGTCGAGGATCCCCAGCGCGTCGCCTACCTGACGCAGACGACGCTGGCGGTCGACGACACCGCGGTCGTCGTCGATGCGCTGCGCGAGCGCTTCCCCGCGCTCGTGGGACCGCGCTCGTCTGACATCTGCTACGCCACGCAGAACCGCCAGGACGCCGTCAAGGAGCTCGCGTCCGAATGCGACCTGATGCTCGTCGTCGGCTCGCAGAACTCGTCGAACTCGCGGCGGCTGGTGGAGGTCGCCGAGCGGCACGGCGCACCCGCGCGTTTGATCGAGGACGAGTCGGCGATCGAGTTGGACTGGCTGGCCGGCGCCGCTACGATCGGCCTGACGGCCGGAGCGTCGGCGCCCGAGTCGCTCGTACAGCGTGTGCTCGCCGCGCTGAGGGTGATGGGGCAGGCCGAGGTCTTCGAGCGTCGCGTGGCCAGCGAGACGTTGCAGTTCAAGCTTCCCCCCGAGGTCCGCAGAGGAGTGCTGTGATGGCAGTCCAGGCAGCACGAGCAGGTGGGGCCAGCTGATGCCCGTCCCAATGCGCCAGAGCGTCCGCGTCGGCGCGTACCTGATGCGCCAGCGCCTCGCGCGGCGCGAGAAGTTCCCGCTCGTGGTGGAGCTGGAGCCACTGTTTCAGTGCAACCTCGCCTGCTCGGGCTGCGGCAAGATCCAGCACCCCGACCATGTGCTGCGTCAGCGCATGCCCGTCGAGCAGGCGATCGGGGCGATCGAGGAGGCGGGCGCGCCGATGGTCTCGATCGCGGGCGGGGAGCCGCTGATCCATCCCGAGATTCACCTGATCGCGCGCGAGCTGATCGCGCGCAAGCGCTTCGTCTACCTCTGCACCAACGCGCTGCTGATGGAGCGCAAGCTCGACAACTTCACGCCCAGCCCGTACTTCGCCTGGGCGGTCCACATCGACGGGCTGCGCGAGCGCCACGACGAGTCGGTCGAGCGCGTGGGCGTCTTCGACAAGGCGGTCGCCGCGATCCGCGCGGCCAAGCAGCGCGGCTTTCGAGTCACCACCAACACGACCTTCTTCACGCACGACTCGCCCAGCACGGTGCGTCGGGTGCTCGACTTCCTCAACGATGAACTGCGCGTCGACGACATGATGATCTCGCCGGCCTACGCCTACGAGAAGGCTCCCGACCAGGAGCACTTCCTTGGCGTGGAGCAGACCCATCGGCTGTTCCGGGAGGCGTTCGCCGAGGGGCGCCGGCGGCGCTGGCGCTTGAACCACAGCCCACTCTTCCTGGACTTTCTCGAGGGCAAGGTTGATTTCCAATGCACCGCCTGGGGTATTCCGAGCTACTCGATCTTCGGCTGGCAACGGCCCTGCTATCTGATGGCGGATGGATATGCGTCGAGCTACCGCGAGCTGGTCGAGCAGACCGACTGGAGCAGATACGGGCGCGGCAAGGATCCCCGCTGCAACAACTGCATGGCGCACTGCGGCTACGAGAGCACGGCGGTGCTGGCCACGACGGGCTCCGTGCGCCAATCGCTGCGTGCGATCTTCGGCCATTGAGCCAGCGCCGCTGACGAGCGTCGGCTGATGCGCGCGCTTGTCACGGGCGCGAGCGGGTTCATCGGAGCGCACGTAGCTCGCACGCTGACCCAGGCGGGCCATCAGGTGTTCGGCTTCTCGCGCACGCCGCCGCCCGCGGAGGCGCTGCTCGAGCGCCATTTCGCAGGTGACCTGCGCTCGACGAGCGCGCTCGCCGCCGCGGCGCAGGGCTGCGACGCGATCATCCACGTCGCGGCGCTCTACAGCTACCGCCGTCGCGACGCCGCGCTGATGCAGGCGATTAACGTCCAGGGGACGCGCAACGTGCTCGAGGTCGCACGCGCCGTGGGCGTCCGCCGCCTCGTCGTGACGAGCAGCTCGGCGACCTGCGGGCCCGTCCGCGGGCGCCCGGCCGACGAGCGCGATCGCCCGCCGCCATGGGAGCTGCGGGTCCCCTACAAGCGCACCAAGCTCGAGGCCGAGCGGCTGGCGCTGGCGGCCGCGCATGATGGGCTCGACGTGGTGATCGTCAACCCTGGGGCGGTCGTCGGTCCGGGCGATCGGCGACCGACCCCGACCGGCCAGATGGTCCTCGACGTGATGCAGGGTCGGATCCGTGGCTACATGCGCACGACCGGGCTCAGCGTCGTCGGCGTGCGAGACGTCGCGCGCGGCCATCTGCTGGCGCTCGAGCGCGGCGAGCGCGGCGAGCGCTATCTGCTCGGTGGCGCCAATCTGCCGCTGCGCGAGATCTTCGCGATCGTCGCCGAGCAGGCCGGCCAACGTCCACCGCGCCTGCCGGTGCCCTACTCGGCGGCGGCTGCGCTGGCGGTGCTGGCCGACTGGGGTGGGCGGGCGACCGGGCGCGAGTCGCGCCTGCTCGTGCGTGACGAGGTCCGCCTCGCGCGCCTGCCGCTGTACTTCTCGAGCGCCAAGGCGGTGCGCGAGCTCGGCTACGCGCCCGACTCGCCGGAGCGCGCGCTCGCCGACGCCGTCGACTGGTTCGAGTCGGTCCCCAGCTCGACGTGACCGCCGAACTGGTTGCGCATCGCAGACAGCAGGCGATCGGCGAAGTCGGCCTCGCCGCGTGAGGCGAAGCGCTCATACAGCGCGGTCGTCAGCACGCTCGCCGGAACGCCCTCGTCGATCGCGGCCATGATCGTCCAGCGGCCCTCGCCGGAGTCCGAGACGCGACCGGCGAACTGCTCGAGTCCCGGTGAGGAGGCGAGCGCATTGGCGATCAGGTCCAGCAGCCAGGACGCCACCACGCTGCCGCGTCGCCAGACCTCGGCGACGGCGGCGGTGTCGAGCTCATAGCGGTAGTACTGCGGGTCGCGCAGCGGGGTCGTCTCGGCATCGGTCTGGCGCTGCTGACTGCCCGCGTTGGCGTGGCGCAGGATGTTGAAGCCCTCGGCGAACGCGGCCATGACCCCGTACTCGATCCCGTTGTGGACCATCTTGACGAAATGGCCGGCACCGGACGGCCCGCAGTGGAGATAGCCTTGCTCAGCAGCTGCGGGGTCGCCGCTGCGCCCGGGCGTTCGGGGCGCGACCTCGACGCCGGGTGCCAGCGAGCGAAAGATCGGCTCGAGCCGCGCGACCGGTTGGGGCTCACCGCCGATCATCAAACAGAATCCCCGCTCCAGCCCGAACACCCCGCCGCTCGTGCCGACATCGAGATAGTGGATCCCGCGTGGCGCCAGCGCCGCGGCGCGGTCGACGTCGTCGCGGTAATAGGAGTTGCCGCCGTCGATGATCGTGTCGTCTGGCTCGAGCAGCGCGGCGAGCCGCTCGACGGTCTCGCCGACGAACGCCGCCGGGACCATGATCCACGCCGCTCGCGGGGCGGTCAGCTTCGCCACCAGCTCCTCCAGCGAGCTCGCGCCAACGGCTCCCTCGCCAGCCAGCTGCGCCACGGCGTCGGCATGTACGTCATAGACGACGCACTCATGCCCGGCGCGCATCAGTCGGCGGACGAGGTTTGCGCCCATCCGTCCCAGCCCGATCATCCCAAGCTGCATCGCGATTCCTCCAGCCGTCGGCGTCGAAGCGCAGCCTAGCGAGGCGCGGCGAGCGGCCGCGCTGGGGCTCTAACCCGGATGAGGCCGCGGCGGTCAGCCGTCGCCGTAGCGCTCGATGCGCTCGCGCACGGCCGACAGGAAGCGTGCGGCATAGGCGCCGTCGAGCGCGCGGTGATCCCAGGACATGCACAAATTGGCGATCGGCCGGATCGCGATCGCCTCGTTGCCAGCGCGGTCGGCGACGACCACCGGGCGGCGGACGACCGCCTCGAGGTCGAGGATCGCGACCTGCGGCTGGTTGATGATCGGCGTCGCCGCGATCGCGCCGAAGGCGCCCGGGTTGGTGATCGTGAACGTGCCGCCATGGACCTCGTCGGGCGACAGCTGCCCCTCGCGCGCGCGCGTTGCGAGGTCCCGCACGCGCTCGCCGAGCCGCTCCGCGCTCAGCTCCTGCGCTCGTTGGACGACCGGGACGATCAGGCCCTGCTCGCCGAGCGAGACCGCAAAGCCCAGGTTGACGTCGCTGTGGACGGTCAGCTGCTCGCCTTCGAGCGTCGCGTTCAGCAGCGGAAGCTGGCGCAGCGCTTCGATCACGCAGTGCGCGACGAACGGCAGGTAGGTGAGCCCGGCCGGCCGGCGGGCGGCCTCGATGCACGACATGTCGGCCTCGACGATCGTCGTGCAGTGCGCGGCGGTGCGCAGCGAGCGCACCATGTGCTCGGCGATCGAGCGGCGCATGCGCGACAGCGGAACCGGGGTGTCCAGTGGGCCCCACCCCTGTCCTGCCGGCGGCGTTGCGGCACGCTCGACCGCGGCGAGCACGTCCTGCTTGGTGACGCGCCCGCCGCGGCCGCTGCCGGCGATCGCGGCGAGGTCGATGCCGTGCTCGGCGGCGATGCGCGCGACAACGGGCGAATAGCCCCGTCGGCGGCCCTCGGTAGGGGGTCGCTCGTCAGTCTCGCTGATGGCGCCGGCCTCAGCCGGCTCCGACGCCTTGTGTCGGGCGTCGGAGACGGACGGAGTCGCAGCCGCGGCGGAGACGGATGGGATCGGGGCCGTTCCGTCGCCGACCGCGATCCGCGCGAGCACGGTGCCGACGTCGACCGTCGCGCCCTCCCGCACGAGGATCTCCGCCAGCACCCCGGCTGCCGCGGCCGGGACGTCGACGTCGATCTTGTCCGTCGACACAAGGCAGATCGGCTCGTCGCGGGCGACCGCGTCGCCAACCTGCTTACGCCACTCGACGATCGTGCCCTCGGCGACGGAGACGCCCATCTGGGGCATCGTCACGTCGACGGTGGTGGCCTGCTGGCCGGTGGGGACGCTCATCTCAGTAGGCGAGCAGCTCGCGGCAGGCGTCGCGGATTCGCGCGACGCTGGGCAGCACGGCCTGCTCGAGGCTGGGCGCGAAGGGGATCGGCACGTCCGCGGTCGCGACCCGCACGACCGGGCCGTCGAGGTCCTCGAAGCAGTGCTCGGCGATCAGCGCCGCGACCTGCGCGCCCGCCGCACACGTCTCATTGGCCTCGTCGACGATCACGACCTTCGAGCAACGCCTGACCGACTCAAAGATCGCCGGCTCATCCAGCGGCACCAACGAGCGCAGGTCGAGCACCTCCACCCGTGCGCCGTCGAGATCCGCGCTGGCCTCCAGCGCCGCGTGGACCATCGCGCCATACGTGATCACGACCAGGTCGGAGCCCTCCCGCGCGACGCGGGCGCGGAACTCCGTCGCCTGATCGCCGTCGGGCACCTCGCCTTTGACGCGGCGGTAGAGGTTCTTGTGCTCGAGGAAGAGGACCGGGTTGGGGTCGCGGATCGCCCCCAGCAACAGCCCCTTCGCATCCGCGGCTGTCGACGGCGCGACGATCTTGATCCCGGGCGCGTGCATGAACCACGCCTCCGGGTTCTGCGAGTGAAACGGGCCGCCCGAGAACCCGCCACCGCTGGGCAGGCGCAGCGTCAGCGGAACCGCCAGGCCGAGCCGGTAGTGCAGCTTGCCGGCGACGTTGACCAATTGGTCGAACCCGCACGCCACGAAGTCGGCGAACTGCATCTCGCAGACCGGCCGCAGACCGGCGATCGCCGCGCCGACGCCGGCGCCGATGATCCCCGACTCGGCCAGCGGCGTGTCGATCACCCGCTGCTCGCCGAATCGCTCGAAGAGGCCGTCGGTGACCTTGAAGGCGCCGCCGAACACGCCGACGTCCTCGCCCATCACGAAGACGCGCTCGTCGCGTTCCATCTCCTCGCGCAGGGCGGTCGAGATCGCCTGCAGGTAGGTCAGCTCGGTCAAGGCGCTGTTCGGTGACCGTTGGGATGGGGCGCCGCGCCCAGCTCATCGTCGCTACGCGTCGAGTCGGCCCGCGGCACCCGCTCGGCGCCCGACGCCGGCTCGCGCGCGAAGCCGCTCCAGGGCGCGCGGCCGTCGCCCAGCGGGTCGGCGTCGTCCTCGTGGAAGGCGTCACGCGTCGCGGTCGCCGGATCGGGCATCGGCATCGCCAGCGCCTCCTCGGTCGCCCGGTCGATCTCCGCGGAGATGGCCGCACGCACGGCCTCGACGTCCACGCCCAGCTCGGCCAGCCGCCGTGCCTGGCGGTCGATCGGATCGCGCGCACGCCACTGCTCCAACAGCTCCGCCGGGACGTAGCTCATCGGGTCGTGCGCCGCGTGCCCGTGCATGCGCATCGTGACGGCCTCGACGAGGCTGGGGCCCTCGCCGGCGATCGCCCGCGCCCGCGCCGCGCGGGTCGCCTCGAAGACCTCCTCGACGTCGTTGCCGTCGACGCTGACGCCGGGCATCCCGTAGGCAGCCGCGCGCTGGATCGGATCGACCACAAACTGCGCCGCGCATGGGGTCGAGTAGGCGAACTGGTTGTTCTCGAGCACGAACACGACGGGCAGTCGCTGTACGGCCGCCCAGTTCATCGCCTCGTGCCAGTCACCGCGCGAGGTCGACCCGTCGCCGCACCAGGCGATCGCGCAGCGCGGCTCGGCGCGCATCCGGAAGGCCATCGCGATGCCGACCGCGACGAGCATCATGTCGGGCAGCATGGAGACCATCCCGACGCAGCCCAGTCGCCAGTCGCCGAAGTGCACATTGCCATCGCGCCCGCCCGTCACGCCGCCGGCGCGGCCGAGGTATTGGCCGATCACGCGCGCGGGCGAAACGCCGCGAACCAGGTGCGCCGCAAGGTCGCGATGCAGCGGGCAGAGCCGATCCGCCGGCCCCATCGCGAACGCCGCGCCGGCCGAGACGGCCTCCTGGCCATGGCCGTCGTAGTAGGAGCCCGGCACCTTGCCCTGGCGGTAGAGGCTCAGCACGCGCTCCTCGATCCCCCGCATCAGCAGCATGCTGCGCAGCAGCTCGATGCGATCGTCGAGCGTCAGCTGGGCGCTCGCGTACGCTGCCCTACTGCCCGCCGGCTGAGTCGCCTGAGTCGCCATCCAAAAGTGACCTCGCTTCGGCCGCTCCGATCCTCGTCGGCCTTCGCGTCAAGGATATCCCCGTCTCACGACCCCCAGGCCAACGACCCGATTCGCGCTCCCCCCGCCTAGGCCACGAAGCGGATCGCGCTCCCCCCGCCTCGGCACGACGCGGATCGCGCTCCCCCCGCCTAGGCCACGACCCGGATCGTGCGCAGCAGGCGGTCGCTGGCGCCACGCACGCTGCCGCCGTGCGCGAGCGTCTCCTCGATGTAGGCGAGGGTTGCGGCGGTCAGCCGCTCGCCGGGCAGGACGTTGGGCACGCCCGGGGGGTAGCTTGCCAACGACTCAGCCGCGATTCGCCCGACCGCCTCCGCGGTGGGCAGCACGCGCTGGTGGGCGAGATAGGCCTCGCGTGGGGTCATCGCAAGCTCCCCCCAAGGGGGCAGCGCGGCGAAGCTCTCGAGTGGGCCGCTGGAGCGGGGGCCGATCCGCTCGACGGCCAGGCGCAGGGCGTTGACCAGGCGCCGTCCGGCCGGCGCGACGCGCTCACCCAGCCCGAATATCGCCACCAGCACGTGCTCGCCGTAGAGCTCGAGATGGATCTCATCGACCTCGCGCAGCAGGGGTGCCAGGCCATAGCCGCTGACCGCCACGCCACGCACATCGATCGCCAGGCGCAGCGGGTCATACGCGAACACGCCGGGGCGGCCGACCAGCCGCTCGTCGAGCACGTCCAGCCCGGGGATCGCGCGGATCTGCGCACGAATCTCGGCCAGCGCGGCGATGCCGTCTGCCAGCAGCGCGTAACCGTTGAGCGCGGCGTGGCGACGCGCGGCATCCAGCGAGCCGCACAGCAGCGAGCTCGGGCTGGTCGACTCGACCAGCGTGACGGCGCGATCGACGATGTCCTCGTCGAGTCGGTCGCCGCCGAGATGGAGGATCGCCGATTGCCCGAGGCTGCCGACGATCTTGTGCGTGCTGGAGATGACGAGGTCCGCTCCGGCCGCAAGCGCGTGCTCGGGCAGGTCGGGATGGAAGGCGAGGTGCGCGCCCCAGGCTTCGTCGACGATCAGCGGGACATGGTGATCGTGGGCGACGTCCGCGAGCGCGCGTACGTCGGCAACGGCGCCGAAGTACGTTGGCGATACGACCCAGGCGCCGACCGCGCCCGGCGTCTCGGCGAGTGCGCGGTCGAGGCTCGCCGGGGCAAGGCAGTGCGCCACGCCGAGCTCGGGATCCACCTCCGGCGCGGCGAAGGTCGGGCGCAGACCCGACAGGATCAGCGCGTCGATCGCGCTCGAGTGCACATTGCGCTGCACGACGGCGCGTGACCCAAGCTGCGCGAGTGCCATGCCCGCCGCGAGGTTGCCCTGCGAGGCGCCATTGATCAAGAACCAGCTGCGTCGCGCCCCCCATGCCTGCGCGGCGAGATCCTGCGCCTGCTGGAAGGGCGTTGGCGTGACGCCGACGTCGATGCCATAGGTCAGCGCCGGAATGTCCAGGCGCAGCGCCTGCGCACCGATCGCCGCGACGAGGGAGGGGGCCGCGGCGGGACCGCCCTTGTGGCCCGGCACGTGCAGGCGGGCCGGGCGGCGAGCGGCATAGTCCCGCAACGCATCTAGATATGGCGCGCTCGATTGGCGCTCGCGGTCGATGCTCATCGCACAGCGAGTCTAGGACCGACGGTGGCCGGCGCCGCGGCGCCGGGCTCGTCGGCGTCGCTGCCTGACTTGCCGCCAGCGCTCGCCATTTTTTCCAAGAAATACTTCTATTCTTGGGCCAGAACGGCCATTGCACCGTACATCAGCACCGATATTGTCATCCATCCAGGCTAACGAGATGCGCAGCGATCATCGGCGATGAGGGATCGGAGGGACATGGCGACGCAGCTCGACCCGACTACGGCGCCCAGCGCGCCCAACGCCGATGAGGCCCCAGTCGCGGCACCCGATCCTCCCGCGGCTGTCCCCAGGGAGACCGCGGCACCCGAGCCCGAGGCCCTTGTGGCGGAGGGGCGGGCGGCCGCGGTCTCACCCGAGCCTGCCGCACCCGAGGCGGAGACCGCGGCACCCGAGGCGGAGACCTCGGCACCCGAGCCCGAGGCTTTTGGGGCTGAGGGGCGGGCGGCCGCGGCCTGGCCAGCGGGTGAGGCCGAGCGCCTGCAGCGCCTGGCCCGCCGCCATTTGTGGATGCACTTCACCCGCATGGGCGCCTACGGCGAGCATGAGGCGCCGGTGATCGTCCGCGGGGATGGCTGCTACGTGTACGACGTACACGGCCGGCGCTACCTCGATGGCCTGTCGGCGCTGTTCTGCGTCAACGTCGGCCACGGACGCGCCGAGCTCGGCGAGGCGGCCGCGCGGCAGGCGCGCGAGCTGGGCTTCTTCACGACCTGGAGCTACGCCCACCCCAGGGCGATCGAGCTGGCGGCGCGGATCGCGTCGCTGGCCCCGGGCGATCTCAACCGGGTCTTCTTCACCTCGGGCGGCTCGGAGGCGGTCGAGTCGGCGCTCAAGCTGGCGCGCGCCTATCACCGCATCCGCGGCGGGGGCCAGCGCCACAAGGTGATTGCGCGCGAGGTCGCCTACCACGGAACCTCGCTCGGCGCGCTCGCGGCAACGGGGATCACGAGCCTGCGCACCGACTTCGAGCCGCTCACGCCCGGCGGCTGCCATGTACCGAACACCAACGCCTATCGCTGGCCGGCTGATCGTGACCCGCTCTGGGTCGCCGAGGCGATCGAGGAGCGCATCATCTTCGAGGGCCCCGAGACGGTGGCCGCGGTGATCCTCGAGCCGGTCCAGAATGCCGGCGGCTGCTTCACGCCGCCGGAGGGCTACTTCCAGCGCGTGCGCGAGATCTGCGACCGCCACGGCGTGCTGCTGATCTCCGACGAGGTGATCTGCTCGTGGGGACGCATCGGCCATTGGTTCGGCTGCGAGCGCTACGACTACCTGCCCGACATGATCACGACCGCCAAGGGGCTGACCTCGGCCTACGCCCCGATGGGCGCGCTGATCGTCTCGGATCGCGTCGCGGAGCCCTTCCAGCACGGCACCGCGATGTTCAGCCACGGCTTCACCTTCGGCGGGCACCCGATCGCCGCGGCGGTCGCGCTGGCGAACATCGCCATCCTCGAGCGCGAAGATCTCTGTGGGCACGTGCGTGCCAAGGAGGGGGAGCTGCGCGCCACCTTGGAGGCTTTGCGCGACCTGCCGATCGTGGGCGACGTCCGCGGGGCCGGCTACTTCCAGGCGATCGAGCTCGTCAAGGACCAGGAGACCAAGGAGTCCTTCAGCGACGAGGAGTCCGAGACGCTGCTGCGCGGCTTCCTGTCCGGTGAGCTCTTCCGTCGCGGCCTGATCTGCCGGGCTGACGATCGCGGCGACCCCGTGATCCAGCTGGCGCCGCCGTTGATCGCCGACTCCGAGCAGTTCGCGGAGATCGGCGGCATCCTGCGTGGAGTGCTGAGCGATGCCTGGGAGCTTGTCGGCAGCCGCTGAGCGTGACCGGTCGGGGGCGGCGTGCTGACGGTCGCCGCGCTCGTCGAGGCGATGGGACTCGAGCTGCTGGCGGGTCAGGAGGCGGCGCGGGTGCCGATTCGCTGGGTGCACTCCACCGAGCTCGCCGACCCGACGCCATGGCTTTCGGGCGGCGAGCTGCTGCTGACGACCGGGATCCGCCTGACGAGCCCCGCCGAGCAGCGCGCCTTCG
Source organism: uncultured Solirubrobacterales bacterium (assembly GCA_963795555.1). Lineage (GTDB taxonomy): Bacteria > Actinomycetota > Thermoleophilia > Solirubrobacterales > Solirubrobacteraceae > CAWCHZ01. The sequence goes on along the minus strand of CAWCHZ010000002.1, from coordinate 919,519 downwards.
TCGAGCGGCTCGTGCGCCACCACCTCGCGGGGCTCGGCTTCGGCACCGGCTTCGACCACGACGCCATCCCGCCCGCGCTGCTGCGCGAGGCGACGGCGCTGGGCTTCCCGCTCTTCGAGGTGCCCTACGAGGTGCCGTTCATCGCGATCACCGAGCGGGCGTTCGCGCGCCTGGTCAATGAGCAGTACGACGTCCTCGAACGCAGCCTGGCCGTTCACCGGCGGCTGGAGCGGCTGCTGCTTGAGGAGCGCGGTCTCGACGAGATCGTACGCGCGCTTGCGGCGACGATCGGCGGCGCGGTGCTGGTGCTCGACGCGCGCGGAGAGATCGTTGCCGTCAGTCACTTCCATCGCGCGCTGCCCGAGGCTCTGCTGGCCGCGTTGCGGGACGAGATCGCCGCGCGTGGTGGGGAGCGTGGGCCACGGCACTTCGCTCCCGAGCATCCCGATCTGGCCGGGCGCGCCCTGGCCTTGGCGGTCGGCGGGGAGAACGGCCGCGGCGCGCGCGCCTGGCTGGTCGCGGTGCGCGACAGCGGCGGGCTGGGCGAGCTCGAGCGCGTGGTGCTCGAGCAGGCGGCGGCGATCATCGCGCTCGAGCTGATGCGCCGGCGGGTGATGCAGGACGCCGAGCGCCGGCTTGCCGCCGAGCTCCTGAACGGGATCATCGACGGCACGGTTGATGCCCGCGACGCCGAGGTGCGCCTGCGCGCGTTCGGAATCGGGGCGCGTTGCACGATGCTCCTGTTCACCGCCGCGAGCTCTGACAGCCTCCAGCCGCGACTGCAGCGAGCACTTGGGGAGGAAGGGCGCGGGGCCCTGGTTGCCGCGCACGACGGCCTGCTCTGTGCGGTCGTCGACGCCACCAGCGGCCCCGCGCTGGATCCGCTCGCGCTCGCCGGCGCCGTGCGCGCCGAGCTTGCCGCCGAGCAGCAGGACGTACGCGCCGCCGTCAGCCGAATCGCGCCGACGGCCGCGCTGCGGCGCAGCTTCCAGGAGGCGCGCTGCGCGCTGCACGCAAGCGCCCTACGCGGCGTCGACGGCGCCGGACGTGTGGCCTCGTTCCGCGACCTGGGCGCGCTGCAGATCCTGCTCGGCATGCAGGACGAGGCGGCGCTGCGGCTGTACTGCGACAGCGTGCTGGCGCCGCTGGAGAACGGCGGCGGGGAGTACGGCGAGGAGCTGCTGCGCACCGTCGACGTCTTCCTCGCCCACAACGGCCACTGGGAGCAGGCGGCGCGGGCGCTCTACTGCCACCGCCACACGCTGCGCTACCGCATGCGCCGCATCGAGGAGCTGACGGGTCGCGATCTGGCAAGCGCCGCCGATCGCATCGAGCTCTGGCTGGCGCTGCGAGCGCGGGAGCTGCTGACATGACCGGCGCCATCCGGCTGGCGCTGCGAGCGCGGGAGCTGCTGACATGAGGGTCGGCGTCCCGACGGAGATCAAGGCCGACGAGTACCGCGTCGCGCTGACTCCGGCCGGCACGCGCGAGCTGACGATGCACGGCCACGAGGTGCTCGTGCAGGCGGGCGCGGGGGAGGGCAGCGCGATCGCCGACGGCGACTACGCGGCTCAGGGCGCGCGCATCGTGGGGGATGCCGAGGCGCTCTTCGCGCAGGCCGACATGGTGCTCAAGGTGAAGGAGCCCCAGTCAGCCGAGCTGGCGCTGCTGCGCCCAGATCAGATCCTCTTCACCTACCTGCACCTCGCACCGGCGCCGGAGCTGACGGCCGCGCTGTGTGAGTCGGGGGCCATCTGCATCGCCTATGAGACGGTCGAGGACGCGCACGGGCAGCTGCCGCTGCTGGCGCCGATGAGCGAGGTCGCGGGCAAGGTCGCCACCCAGGCGGGCGCCTACATGCTGCACAAGCCGTTCGGCGGTCGCGGCGTCCTGCTCGGCGGGGTCCCAGGCGTCGCGGCCGCCAACGTGGTGGTCATCGGTGGCGGTGTCGTCGGCACCCACGCCGCGCTGATCGCGATCGGAATGCAGGCCGACGTGTTCGTGCTCGACCGCTCGATCGATCGCCTGCGCGAGCTCGACGTCGCCTTTGCCGGGCGGGCCTCGACGGTCTTCTCCTCGCCGTTGGCGATTGAGGAGCTGCTGCCGCGCGCCGATCTGGTCATCGGCGCGGTCCTCGTCCACGGCGCGCGCGCGCCCTACGTGATCCACCGTGATGAGCTGGCGTTGATGCGCCCCCACGCCGTGCTCGTCGACGTCTCGATCGACCAGGGCGGCTGCTTCGAGACCTCGCGCCCGACGACGCACTCCGAGCCAACCTACGAGGTCGACGGGATCACCCACTACTGCGTCACCAACATGCCCGGGGCGGTGCCGATCACCTCCACCTACGCATTGACCAACGCGACGTTGCCCTACGCGCTCGCGCTCGCCGATCGCGGCGTGCGCGCGGCGATCGCGCGCGATCCGGGCCTGCGCCTGGGGGTGAACGTCGCCGCCGGCCATGTCACCCACCCGGCCGTCGCGCAGGGCGTCGGCGCGCGCTTCACCCCGATCGAGGAGGTCCTCGACCTCGGCACCCCGCACGCGCTCTGACGCGCAACGGACCACCAGCCCTCCGGACACCAATCGCGCCCACACAACACACCACCAGCCGACACCCAGCTTCGATCTCGTTCAGGACGACAGCCCACCAGCCCCAAAGCCACTCGCACCACCACCAGAGCCCGCCCCAAAGATCACTCCAAGGCAGAGGAGCCGACCCGATGGCAACCAGCGCCAGCACCAGCCCCAACAGCGTCAGCACCGCAGGCGTCGCCGCGAGCGCCGACCGGCCGGCCACCAGCACGCGAATTCGCAACTTCATCGCCGGCGAGGAGCGGAGCGAAGCCGAGCACGGCAGCGAGCCGATCCTAGACCCGGCCAGCGAGCGGGAGATCGCGCGCGCGCCGCTGTCGGGGCCGGCGGATGTCGACGCGGCCGTGCACGCGGCGCGCGCGGCGTTTGGCGACTGGTCGCAGACGCCGCCGGGCGAGCGCGCGCTGGCGCTGCTGCGGATCGCCGACGCGATCGAGGAACGGGGCGAGGAGCTCGCGCGGCTGGAGTCGCGCAACGTCGGCAAGCCGATCGAGGCGGCGCGCGAGGAGATCCCGTTCATCGTCGACAACCTGCGCTTCTTCGCCGGCGCGGCGCGTTGCCTGGAGGGTCGCGCGGCGGGTGAGTACATGCGCGGCTACACCTCGATGATCCGCCGTGAGCCGGTGGGGGTCGTCGGCCAGGTGGCGCCCTGGAACTACCCGCTGATGATGGCGATCTGGAAGATCGGCCCGGCGCTGGCGGCTGGCAACACGGTCGTGCTCAAGCCATCCGAGCAGACGCCCCTGAGCGCGGCGCGGCTTGCGGCGATCTGCGCCGAGCACCTGCCCGCCGGCGTGCTGAACGTCATCTACGGCCATGGCGAGCCGGCCGGGGCGGCGCTCGTCCGCCACCCGCAGGTCGCGATGGTCTCGCTGACCGGCGACGTCGCTACCGGCAGGGAGATCGCGCGCGCGGCCGCGGCGTCGCTCAAGCGCGTGCACCTGGAGCTGGGTGGCAAGGCGCCGGTGATCGTCTTCGACGACGCCGATCTGGAGGCGGTCGTCGCGGCGGTCAAGGTCGCCGGCTACTACAACGCCGGCCAGGACTGCACCGCGGCCACGCGCGTGCTCGCCGCCGTGGACGTCTACGAGGGCTTCATCGAGGGGATCGCGCAGGCCGCCAGCTCGCTGCGGCTCGGCGATCCCGACAGCGAGCAGACCGAGCTCGGCCCGCTGGTCTCCGCCGCCCAGCGCGAGCGCGTCGAGGGCTTCCTGGCGCGCGCCCCCGGCCACGCCGAGCGGGTCGTCGGCGGCAGCGCGCCCGAGCGCGCGGGCTGGTTCCTGGAGCCGGCGGTCGTCGCCGGCCTGCGTCAGCAGGACGAGATGATTCAACGCGAGATCTTCGGCCCGGTGGTGACGGTCCAGCGCTTCGAGTCAGACGAGCAGGCGATCGCCTGGGCTAACGGCGTCGACTACGGCCTGGCGGCCAGCGTCTGGACGCGCGATGTGGGGCGGGCGCTGAGCGCCGCGCGGGCGCTGCAGTTCGGGACGGTCTGGATCAACGACCACATCCCACTTGTGTCGGAGATGCCGCACGGCGGCTTCAGGCAGTCCGGCTACGGCAAGGACATGTCGATCTACTCGCTGGAGGACTACAGCGAGGTCAAGCACGTGATGGTCAAGCTCGACTGAGCATCGACCAGCGGAGAGAGCGCACCTAAGCGGAGGGGGAAACAGTGGAATCAGCAGCCGTCTCATTTCCGGCCGCCCACACCGAGCCCGTGGATGCCGAGCCCGGTCGCAAGGGGCTCAAGACGGGGGCGATCGGCGCGATCTCCAACGTCGTGATCGGCGTCGCCTCGACGGCGCCGGCCTACAGCCTTGCGGCGACGCTGGGCTTCATCGTCGCGGTCAAGGGCGTCGGGCTGAGCGCGCCGGCGATCCTGCTCGTCTCCTTCTTGCCGATGCTCTGCATCGCGTTCGGCTACTACTACATGAACCGCGCCGACCCGGACTGCGGCACGACCTTCGCGTGGGTCACGCGCGCGATGGGACCGCAGCTGGGCTGGCTCAACGGCTGGGTGATCGTCGCGGCCGACATCGTCGTGATGGCGAGCCTCGCGCAGATCGCCGGCACCTACACCTTCCTGCTCGTCGGCTGGCATTCGGCAGCGAGCTCGCTGCTGGCGATCACGATCGCCGGGGTGATCTGGATCGTCGGGATGACCGTGATCTGCCTGATCGGCGTCGAGCTCAACGCCAGGACGCAGATGGTGCTGTTGACGGCCGAGGTCGTGATCCTGGTCGCCTTCGCCGTCGTCGCGTTGATCAAGGGCGCTGCCAACCACCCGCCCGGCTACGTATCGCCATCGGCGAGCTGGCTGAACCCGTTTCACCTGCCGAGCTTCAACGCGCTGGTCGGGGGCGTGCTGCTGGGGTTGTTCATCTATTGGGGCTGGGACAGCGGTGTCGCCGTCAACGAGGAGTCGCGCGGGGCGGCCTCGGGACCCGGACGATCGGCCGTCATCAGCACGCTGCTGCTGCTCGTGATCTACGTCGGCGTGTCGTTCGCCGCGCAGTCCTACGGCGGCACCAAGCCGTTGGTCGACAACCAGAGCGACGTCCTGAGTGCCTTGGGCGGCAGCGTCTTCGGCTCGGGCTGGGACAAGCTGCTGATCATCGCGGTGCTGACGTCGGCCTCGGCCTCCACGCAGACGACGATCCTGCCGACGGCGCGCACCACGCTGTCGATGGCGCGCTGGCGCGCCATTCCCGCGGCGTTCGGCGAGGTTCACCCGCGCTTTCGCACGCCGTGGGTCTCGACGATCGCGATGGGAGCCGTGTCGATCGCCTGGTTCGTCGCCCTCGAGAACCTCAGCACCAACGTGCTGTCGGACTCGATCACCGGCCTGGGCTTCCTGATCGCCTTCTACTACGGCTTCACCGGCCTTGCCTGCGTGATCTATTACCGCCGCGTGCTGCTGCGCAGCGTGAAGAACCTCGTCTTCGCGGGCCTGTTGCCGTTCCTCGGCTTCGCCGCGCTGGCCTATGTCTTCGTGCGGGCCTACATGGCCAACAGCCAGAGCGGTGCCGGCTACTCCAAGCCGCTGGCGGGCATCCAGGTGCCGATCGTGATCGGCATCGGCTCGCTGCTGCTGGGGCTCGTGCTGCTGGCGTTCGCCTGGGCGCTGCAGCCGGGCGGCTTCTTCCGGCGTCGCCTGGAGGTCGCGCCGGCCAACGCGCTGGAGCGGGCGCCCGCCGACACCGCGACCGCGCACGAGGCGTAGGGGGATTTGTTCGGCTCAGCGGAACAGATTTGTACCGAACACTTTGCCCCCCGGCCGGGGGGACTGGGAACGCCGCCGTCGGCTCAGGCGCTGGCGTCGCTGAGCGCTCGCAGCTCGCGCGCGTCGAGCCGCAGGTCGACCGCCGGCAGCAGCTCGGCGAGCTGCTCGGGGGTGCGCGCGCTGGCGATCGGCGCGGCGACCGTCTCCTGGGCGAGCAGCCACGCCAGGCCGACGGCGGCGACGGTCGTCGAGCGCGCGCTGGCGATCTCATCGAGCGCCGCCAGAACCCGCAGGCCGCGCTCGTCCAGGTAACCGCTCGCGGACTTGGCGCGCGCACTGGACGGCGTCTGTCCCGGTCGGTACTTGCCGCTCAGAAAGCCGTGCGCCAGCGCGTAGTAGGGCAGGCAGGCGAGCCCCTCGCGCGCGCACAGCGGCCGCAGGTCCTGCTCGTAGCCACGCTCGACGAGGTTGTATTCGACCTGCAGCGCGACGTAGCGGGCGAGGCCCTCGCGCCGCGACGTCTCCAGCGCCTCCGCCAGGCGCGGAGCCGAGTAGTTGGAGGCGGCGACGTAGCGGACCTTGCCCGCGCGAACGAGCTCGTCGAAGGCGGCGAGCGTCTCGGCCAGCGGCGTCGCGGGGTCGTCGTAGTGGGCGTAGTAGAGGTCGATGCGGTCCGTTCGCAGGCGTTGCAGCGAGCCCTCGGCCCGGCTGCAGATGTTCGCGGCGGTCAGGCCGCCCTGGCTGCCGACCTTGGTGGCGATCACGAGCTGGTCGCGATTGCCGCGCGCCGCCGCCCAGTTGCCGATGATCGTCTCCGACTCGCCGCCGACGTTGCCGGGCACCCAGTGTGAGTAGGTGTCGGCGGTGTCGATGAAGTTGCCGCCGGCGTCCGCGTAGGCATCCAGGACGGCGAAGGACTCTTGCTCGTCGGCGGTCCAGCCGAACACGTTGCCACCGAGGCAGAGCGCGAAGACGTCGAGCTCGGTGTTGGGCAGCCGGGGCACCGCGGGACCGTATCAGGGGCGCTGGCGCTTTACTTCCGGCGGTGCGCGCTCGGCTGCGAGGTCCAGGGGAGACGCTGCGCCTCGCGGATGGGCGGCGGCTGGGCTGGACGCAGTGGGGCGATCGCGCTGGCCGGCCCGTGCTCGCCTTTCACGGCACGCCCGGCTCACGGCTCGAGCGCCATCTGCCCGACGACGCCTACCGTGAGCTGGGAGTTCGCTATCTGACGGTCGACCGGCCCGGCTACGGGCTGTCCGACCGCCAGCCGGGGCGATCGCTGCGCGACTGGCCGGCGGACGTCGCCGCGCTGGCCGACACGCTGGGGCTGGCGTCGTTCTCGTTGCTCGGCGTCTCCGGTGGCGGGCCGTTCGCGCTCGCCTGCGCGCAGGCGCTGCCGGACCGCGTCCGCCGCGTCGCGCTGGTGTCTTCGGTTGGGCCGCTCGATGCGCCGGGGGCGCTGCGCGGCCTGGGGCGCGCCGATCGCCTGCTCTTCCCACTGACCCGCCGCAGCCCGGCGGGCGCGGCGCTGCTCTGGCGACTGGCGGGCATCGTCGTGCGGGCCGGCAGCTGGCTGCCGGCCGGCGGCGGGGCGCGCGTGCTGCCGCGCAGCGACCGTCCCGTGCTCACGCGCGTGCCGTCGGCCTGGTCGGTGCTCGTCGACATCTCGGTCGAGGCGTTCCGGGGTGGGCCCTGGGGGGTCGTCGACGACTACCTGGCGCTGTCGGAGCCCTGGCCGTTCGCGCCGGACATGCTGCGCGTCCCGGTGGCGCTCTGGCACGGCGACCGCGACGACGTCGTGGCGGCCGAGCAGAGCCGCCGGCTGGCGCGCGCGATCCCCGGCGCCAGCCTGCGGATCGCGCCGGACGCGGGCCACCTGGCGATCTTCGACCACGAGCGCGAGGTGCTGGAGTGGCTGATGGGGGACCTCGGCGGCACGATCGACGACGTGCGCGACGGCGATGCCGACGGCGCAACCTATCCTTGAGCCATGCGGCTCGAGGGCATCCATCACGTCACGGCGATCACCGGCGATGCGCCGCGCAACGTCGACTTCTACGCGCGCGTGCTGGGCCTGCGGCTCGTCAAGCAGACCGTCAACCAGGACGACCCGACCGTCTATCACCTCTTCTACGCCGACGAGGAAGGCGATCCCGGCTCGGACCTGACCTTCTTCGAGTATCCCCCGGCCCATCAGGGCCGCCCCGGCGCCGGGATGATCCACCGCGTCGCCTGGCGTGTCGGCTCGACGGAGGCGCTGGACTTCTGGCGCGAGCGCCTCGCTGACGAGGGGGTCGAGGTCGAGCGCTACGGCGGCGGCCTGCAGTTCGCCGACCCCGACGGCTTGGGGCTCGCGCTGGTCGTCGCCGATGTCGATGACGAGCCGTTGATCGCGCGCTCGACGGAGGTCCCGGATGCCTATGCGCTGCAGGGCATCGACCACGTGCGCGCCTACGCGCGCGAGCCTGCGGCGAGCGCGTCGCTCCTGGTGGACCAGCTGGGCTTCGGCACGGTGGCGGCGAGCCCGCCGGCAGCAGGTCAACTGGCAGCAGCCTCCCCCACAACGGACGCCTGGGAGGCGCGCGGCGCGCGCCGCGGAGGGCAGATCGTGTATGACCGCGCGAGCGAGCCGGGCAGCGGGGGCGCGGGCACGGTTCACCACGTTGCCTGGGCCTCGCGATCCGAGGACCATGAGCGCTGGCGTGAGCGCGTGCTCGCCGCCGGCGCCAAGCCGACGCCGGTGATCGACCGCTTCTACTTCCGCTCGATCTATTTCCGCGAGCCCAGCGGCGTGCTGTTCGAGCTGGCGACGATCGGACCGGGCTTCACGGTCGACGAGCCGCTCCAGTCGCTCGGCGAGCGCCTGTCGTTGCCGCCGCGCTTCGAGCCGCTGCGCGAGCACCTGCGCGACGTGCTCACGCCGCTGCCCGACGCGGCGCGCTGGCGCCGCGATCGCGCTCCGATGAAGGGTCCGCGCTAGCCGCGCGCCACCAGGCGCGGCTGGCGCTCGCCACCGCCCAGCCAGCGGTACAGCCCGACGAAGATGAAGATCGTCATCGGGATCGAGCCAGGTCCGAGCATCATCCCAGCCGCGAGCTGCTGGTCGGCAAGTGCCGATATGCCCTCCGGGCGCGGATGCAGCGTCGCGTAGGCGGCGTAGAGCGGCGTCGGGTAGAACGCGAGCACGATCGACAGCAGCCAGTTGACGGTCATCGCCGCCAGGACGTAGTAGACGCGCTGGAGCTGATCGAGACGCAGGCGCAGCGGCGCCGAGCGCAGCGCCTGGGCCCACAGCAGCGCGCCGAAGACCAGGAACAGCGTGTGCTCGAGGTCGTGCACCGCCTGGTTGGCCAGCGTCAGGTCATAGAGGGGCGGGACATGCCACACCGCGAGGTTGACCGTGTAGGCAAGCCATGTGCCGGTGGGCCGGCCAAGCCAGCGTGCCAGGGCTCGCAATGGCGCCCACCAGCGCGACATGCCGACGGTTCGCGCCGTGCCTCGGCGGGCACCCAGCGGCAGCGCCCGCCAGATCGACGACCACGGCGCTCCGAGCACGATCAGCGGCGCGGCGACGGTCATGAGCAGGATGTGCTGGACCATGTGGACCCAGAGCAGCCGATGCGCTCCGGTGTCCAGCGGCGTGCCGAGCGCGCCGTAGACGACCAGGAGCCCGGCGTAGAAGCAGATCGCCCGATTGCGCGCCAGGGTGGCGCGCGCGGGCGAGCGGGTCGACGCGATGCGGCGCTCGCCGAGCAGGTGCAGTGCCGCCGCGATCGCAACGGCCGCCAGCGGCGGGTCCAGCGCAAGCACGGCGACGCCGGCCGGTGACGACAGCCCGGCGGCCATCGCTCAGCGCCAGAGTCGCGGCAGGAACCAGATCATCCAGGCGAGCACGAGCGCCAGCAGCGCCAGCGGCATCACGAGCGTCAGCACTGCGCCGGAGCCGACATGGCTCGCGCCGGCAGCGGCCGTCAGCGCCGTCGTCATCGATCCGCGCTCGAGATCATTGGAGCCTCGCTTCGGTCGTTCACGGTCACACCAGGTACAGCACGACGTAGGTGATCACCTCGAGGATCGCGAGCAGATAGAGGAAGACCATGCAGGCGTCGGCTCCCGGGCGCAGCAGGACATCGGGCGCGATGATCTCCGACTCGCCCGCCCGGCGCTCGCGCAGCGACTGTGCGAGCAGCGTCTCGATCCAATACACGCCGCCGAACCAGGTGGCCATGAAGACTCCGCTCCAGCCGAGGAAGACGCTGGCATAGCCTCCATCGGTCGGCCCGAAGCCGAGGTTGGCGAACTGCGCGGCCTGCACTCCGAGCGCCGCGAGCCCCAAGGCGACCGCGGCGCCGGCCGCGATCCGCCAGGGGCGCTCGAGCCCCGTCTGCAGCGTGCGTCGCCCGACCCAGAACGCGGCGATCGAGCCCAGCACGCAGACCAGCATCGCGATGCCGTAGCCCTGCCCGGGGCTGATGTGCGGCGGGCGCCAGTCGTGGTTGCTGTTGAGCGCGCGCAGATAGAAGTAGGCGAAGGCAAACGCGAGGAACAAGAAGATCGTCGCCGCCGCCGTGATGCGTACGCCGACATGGAGGTTGCGACCCAGCTGGGCATGCGAGATCTCCGGCAGGATGCCGCCCGTTGGTCCGATGACGGCCCCGCCGAGCGGTCCCGTGCCGGTTGTCCCGGGGTTGGCGCCCTGCTCGGGTCCGATCATGCCGGCTGCTCCTGCGGTCTGCTTGGCGGCCCGAGCTGCGCGACCGGCAACGCGTCCGCCACGCCGTACTCATAAGGCGCAGCGGTGATGACCGGGATGCGATCGAAGTTGTGAATCGGGACGGGCGTTGGAAGCTGGAACTCGAGACCCAGCGACTGCCACGGGTTGGCCGGTGCGGGTACGCGTGCGATCACCAGCGAGTACACGAGGTTGACCACCAGCACCAGCACCGACGCTCCAAGCAGGAACGCCGATATCGAGGAGATGTCGTTGAGCGTCTGGAGGTGTGAGTTGTATGTCGAGACCCGCCGCGGCATGCCCTCGATGCCCGAGACGAACATCGGCAGGAATGTCAGGTTGAAGAAGATGAACATCCCCCAGAAGTTGATCTTGCCCAGCCGCTCGTGCAGGGTGAAGCCCGTCATCTTGGGCAGCCAGTAGTAGATCGCCGCAAAGAAGGCGAACACGAGCCCGCCCATGATCGTGTAGTGGAAGTGCGCCACCACGAAGAAGCTGCCATGTGTAGTGACGTCGCTGGGAACGCTGGACAGGTAGACGCCGGAGAGCCCGCCGATCAGGAAGTTGAAGAAGAACGCCAGCGAGAAGAGCATCGGCACCGTGTAGCGGATGTGCGCTCGCCACAGCGTGCCGATCCCGATCAAGAAGATCACCCCGGTCGGCACCGAGATCAGCTCGGTCGTCAGCATGTAGAACGGACGCAGGTTCGCGTTGATTCCGCTGACGAAGAGATGGTGCTGCCAGACCATGAAGCTCAGCAGCGCCACGCCGAACATGCCGGCGACCGCCGTGCGGTAGCCCCACAGCGGCTTGCGGGCGAAGACGGGCAGGATCTCGAGCACGATGCCGAATCCCGGCAGCGCGAGGATGTAGACCTCGGGGTGGCCGAAGAACCAGAACAGGTTCTCCCACAGATATGAGCTGCCGCCCGCGGCTGGCAGGAAAAAGGACGTTTGCGCGGTGCGGTCCAGGATGCCCATCAGCAGCGCACCGAGCAGCACCGGAGCCGCGAGCACCATCAGCAGCGTCGTCGAGATCACGCCCCAGACGAAGATCGGCACGCGATCCCACGTCATCCCCGGCGCGCGCATCGTCACCACGGTGACCAGCAGGTTGAGCCCGACGAGCACGAGCGAGAGCCCGATCAGCGCGAACGCGAACATGTAGGCGTCGATGCCGGCGCGCATCTGATCGCTGAGCGGTTGATAGCCGGTCCAGCCGGTCTGGAACCCGCCGTAGAAGACCGCGGACAGCAGCACGAGGCCCGCCAGCGGGATCAGCCAGAAGCTGAGTGCCTCGACGCGCGGAAAGGCCATCTGGCGCGAGCCGATCATCAGCGGCACGAAGTAGTTGCCGAACGGCCCGACGACGGCCGCCGACATCATCGTCAGCATCATCGTGCCGTGCAGGCCGACGAGCGAGAGATACTGGCCGGCCTTCCAGAGATCCTCGTGCGGGTTCAGCAGCTCGGCGCGGATGAACATCGCGTTGAGGCCGGCGACGAGGAAGAAGAAGAACGTGGCGACGAAGTACTGGAGCGCGATCACCTTGTGGTCGGTGCACAGCTTGAGGTAACGCGTCCAGCCGCTGCTCTCGCGCTCGCGCAGGCTCGGTGGGCGACCGAGCATCCGTGCGAGCGGGTAGCGGAAGAAGCCCAGCCCGAGCAGCCAACCGATCGTGGCGAACGCGAACCCCATGAAGGTGGCGATGTCGTTCTGATCGGTCTCCGTCATCGCCTTGATGTCGGTGCTGATGCGGACGCCGACCCAGTGACCGAGCGCGTAGCCGCCGGCGCCGAGCGCGACCGCGCTGAGCAGGTGGAAGCCGAGCAGGCGTCGCCACAACGGCCGAGCCGGCCCGATCGGTTGCGTGGCCTGCGCCTGCATCTCAGCCTCCCCTGGTCAGCGGCTGTGGGTAGTACACGTGGGCATAGGGCGGCAGCTGCTTGGTGGCATAGGCGTTGGCCTGCTCCTGTTGGGCGATCCACCTGCTGAACTCGGGAGCGCTCACGACTCGACCGGTGTCCGCCATGTGCGCGTGCCAGAGGCCGCACAGCTCGGCGCAGCGGATCTGGAAGGAGCCGATCTGCAGCGGCCGAACGTAGGCGACGTTGTCGACGCCGGGGTTGGCGTCGGCCTTGACGGCGAGCTCGATCGCCCAGAAGCTGTGCACCACGTCGAGCGAGGTGACGTGGAAGGCGATCACGCGGCCGGCGGGGAGCTCGAGATGCTGGGTCTCGACGCCGCCGTAAGCTGGGTAGCGGAACGTCCAGCTCCACTGCTGGCCGATGACCTGCACCTCGAGTGCCGGGGTGCTGCTGTGCGGGCGCACGAGCGGGCTGGGCCCCTGGCCGCCGCCCGCGCCCTTGTCGGTCACGAACAGGTCGATGGTGCCCAGCACCGCCAGCAGCAGCACCAGCGCGGTCGTTATCACGATCCAGGAGATCTGCAAGCCGGCGTGTCCGCGCAGCGGCGGCCCATCGACCAGTCGCGGGCCGCGGTGGCGAAAGACGATCATCGCGTAGCCGAAGTAGACCCAGATGCCCAGCAGCACTGGGATCGCCAGCGCGGTCAGCAGGATGTTGATGTGCTGCTGGTCGTGGCCCTCCAGGCTCACGCGGCCAGGCGGGATCTGCGGGCCGAGGAGCAGGACGATCAGTGGGACGGCGATCGCGCAGAGCACGAGCCAGATCACGACGATGCGCAGCACGTGACGCGGCTCGCGCCGCTCGCCGCCTGCCATGTCGCCGGTCGCCGCCGCGTTGCTCATGGCCGTCGTCCGCCGGTCATGACACTGGCTCCCTGATCATCGCTGTGGGCTCATACGATCCGGATGTAGCCGCCCATCCAGCCGACCGTCTGCATCGGTCCGCCGTTACCGAACAGGAAGCCGGCCGCGCAGGGCACGAAGCACTGCCAGCGAACGACCTTGGGGCTGCCCGTGCGGAAGCTGAAGCGGATCGTCGTGTGGTCCTCCGACAGCGAGCACGGCGCGACCGAGCAGGGGTTCTTGGCGTTGTCGGAAATGCCGCCGAGCGGGACGGTGATGCCGAGGTCGGGGACCGTGAAGGTGTGCGAGGTCGCGCCCTGGTCGATGCCCACGAACGGCTTGCCGTCGAGCGTGGCGTTCATGACCCCCCTGACCTGGGCGAAGAACGGGTTGCGCAGCCCCGTCGCCGTGTCGTACTGGTAGATCGTTACTGTCACCAGCGAGTGCGCCGGGACGGTGAAGATCGTCGAGTGCGACCAGCTGCCATCCGGTCGTTGCGCCAGGTAGGAGACCCAGTCGGGGTGCGGCTCGTGGCCATAGGTGGCCACCGTCTGGAGCGTCAGCGAGACGCTGGTGGGTGTCTTGGCCGCCGAGACTGCGGGTGGCTTGGCGGCCAGGAAGAAGGCCACGTAGAGGACCACCAGCCCAACCAGAACCAGCGTCGCTACCGCAATCGCCACGACCCGCTGACCCACCGTCATCGGACAGCCGCCTCCTGATCCCTTCGGGCGCGCCGCCGACCGGGCGACCCGCCCAAATCTCCCTCCAAGTGGCAGGTGCGACGATAGCCCAACTGTGGCTCGAAGGGAATAGGGAACCGGTTCGCCTCGCGGTAGAGCCGCCTGGCGGTCGGACCGTGCCTGGCGGTCGGAGTGCCTGGCGGTCGGACCGTGCCTGGCGGTCGGAGTGCCTGGCGGTCGGACCGTGCCTGGCCTGCTATACGTGGTTGGCCAAGAGGTGGGCCACACTGTTAGACCGCCTGGACCGCCGCACGACCGGGAGCTCGCGATGACCGAGACCACCAAGCTGAGCAAGACCGACGAGGAATGGCGCGCGACGCTGACGCCCGAGCAGTACGAGATCCTGCGCCAGCAGGGCACCGAGCCGCCCTTCTCGGGCGCCTACACCTACAACCACGAGGACGGCAGCTACCGCTGCGCGGGCTGTGGCGCGGAGCTGTTTCGGTCGGATGCGAAGTTCGACTCGGGCTCTGGTTGGCCGAGCTTCACCGAGCCGATGCTCGCGGAGGCGGTCGAGCTGCGGGAGGACCGCAGCCACTTCATGGTCCGCACCGAGGTCGTCTGCCGTCGCTGTGGCGGGCACCTGGGCCACGTCTTCCCAGATGGCCCCGGGCCCACCGGGCAGCGCTACTGCATCAACTCCGCGGCGCTCGACTTCAAGCCGGTGGAGGGCTGAGGCTCCGCGGCGCTCGACTTCAAGCCGGCGGAGGGCTGATCGCTCGCTTGAGGATCTTGCCCGTAGCGCCCTTGGGCAGCTCCTCGACGAACCAGATCACACGCGGATACTTGTAGGCGGCGATCCGTTGCCGGCAGTGCTCGCGCAGCTCCTCCGCGGTTGCTGCGCGGCTGGGCTCGAGCACCACGGCGGCGCCCACCTCCTCGCCCAGCCGTGCATCCGGAATCGCGAGCACGGCCGCCTCGCGGACGGCCGGGTGCTCGTAGAGGACCTCTTCGACCTCGCGCGGATAGACGTTGTAGCCGCCGCGGATGATGAGGTCCTTCTTGCGGTCGACGATGAAGAAGTAGCCATCGGCGTCGACGCGCGCCAGGTCGCCGGTGTGCAGCCAGCCATTGCGCAGCGTCGCGCTCGTCGCCTGCGGCTGGCGCCAGTAGCCCTTCATCACGTTCGGTCCGCGGATGACGATCTCACCGACCTCGTCGACGGGCAGCTCGCGATCGGCCTCGTCGACGATGCGCATCTCGACGTCCGCGATTGGCGTACCGATCGAGCCGGGCTTGCGTGGGCGGTCGGCGTCGTTGAAAGAGGCCACCGGCGATGCCTCCGAGAGGCCGTAGCCCTCGAGGATCACGCAGCCGAAGGTGCGCTCGAAGCTGCGCAGCAGCTCCAGTGGCAGTGCGGCGCCGCCGGCCATGCAGACGCGCAGCGACGAGCAGTCGGTGTGCTCGCGCGCCGGGTGGGCGAGGATCGCCCCGTACATCGTCGGCACACCGAGGAAGATGCTGACGCGATCGCGCGCAATGACCTCGAGCGCCCGGCCGGCGTCGAAGCGCGGCAGCAGGCTCAGGCAGGCGCCGGCCATGAACGCGGCGTTCATCGCGCAGGTCTGCCCGAAGGAGTGAAACAGCGGCAGCGCACCGAGCACGACGTCCGCGTCGGACATGCCCGGCAGACGGGTGCCGGTCGCGGCGTTGGAGCGCAGGTTGTGGTGGGTCAGCTCGGCGCCCTTCGGCTGGCCGGTCGTGCCCGAGGTGTAGAGGATCACGGCCGTGTCGTCACCCCTGCGCGGCGTGGGCAGGCGGTCGGCCGCGGCTGAGCCCGGGCTGCTGTCAGTGCCGAGCAGCTCTGAGCCGTCCGGGCTCGGCACGGCGAGCGGCTCCGCGCCGGCGTCGAGCGCTCCCGGACCGGCTACGTCGACGAGCTCGTGCCAGATCAATGCCAGCCGAGCACCGGCGTCCCCAAGGCAGAAGGCGACCTCGCGCCGCTTGAGCTGCACGTTCATCGGCACGACGATCGCGCCGGCGAGCAGGATGGCGTAGTAGGCGATCGCGAAGGCGGGCACGTTGGGCAGCATCAGTGCGACGCGGTCGCCGGGCGTGACCCACTGAGCGAATACGCCCGCCAGCTGCTCGCTGCGCAGTGCCAGCTCGCGGTAGTTCAGCGCCACGTCGTCCAAGCGCAGAGCCGGGCGATCGCCGTGCCGGGCGGCGGTCTCGGCGAGGACGGTGGCGAGGCTGTCGCTCATTCGGGTCGACAGAGCGTGAAGGCCAGCGTGACCCAGTCGGCGTCGCCAAGCGCCGCGCGCATCAGCTCTTCGTCATCGAAGGTGTCGGTCAGCAGCCGGCCCTCGCAGCGAACGGTCAGCTCGTCGTGCGTCAGTGGCCATGGGTCGAGCTCGAAGCGGAGGGCGGCATGCCCCAGGCCTGAAGACTCCGAGTGCCCGTGCCCCTCCCACCGGGCTCCGGCCGGGTGCCGGATCTCGATCGGCACCGGCGCGGTCGTCGTCGGCACGCGGGTGATCGCCGAGGGTGCCCAATCCAGGCACAGCGCGAGCGAGAGGTAGTCCCAGGTCCAGATCAGTCGCTGGTTGCGGGCGATCAGCGTCTCGTCCACGAGCGGCGCGGTGAGCGGATCGGCGCCCAGCGAGGCGATCAGCTTGCGCTGCAGCGTCTCCTGGCTGGTGAGATAGGCCTGGACCGCTGGCAGGCGGTCAGCATCCAACCCGTCGCGGACGCGGCGACCGTAGAGCGCGCTGCCGTGCATCGAAACGAGCAGCGCGGCGTAGCGGCTCTGCGCCAGCAGCCGCTCGGGGGCGTGCAACCAGAGATCGAGATGGATCTCGAGCGGCATCTCCAGGAACGACCACGGCAAGCCGCTGGCGGGATCGAGCGTCGGGGCCACGTCCCACGCCGCCATGCCGATGTCGTGTTGCGCCGTGGCAAGGCAGACCTCGTCCTGCGGGACGACGGCGCCGAAGCGCTCGTTGCCCCACCCGGCGGCGATCTGCGCAGACAGCCAGGCATGCGCCGGCTGGCCGATCGCGATCACGCCGCCGTCGTGCGGGCGCAGCAGCATCAGCGGAGCACTTCGTGCTGCTCGCGCCCCGGGCGCGGCGGGTCGGCTGGTGGGCCGTGATGCTCGCGCCCCGATCGCGGCGGGTCGGATGGTTGTGACGCCATCGGCAGAACGTAGTGCCTCGGCAGGCCTGGTCCAAGGCACACGCGGATGCTCGACTCCGCGCTCCTGGCTCCGTGCGCCGTCCGCTGGCCCGCGCCGTTCAAGCGACGGTCGAGCAGCGTCGATACCAACGCCGAGCCGCGGCCGAGCATCCTCGCCTCTGGTCTCCATCCGCCTCGCTGATAGCATCGATCGGACCCGTGGTGGGCGTAGCTCAGCTGGTAGAGCTCCTGGTTGTGGTCCAGGCGGTCGTGGGTTCGAGTCCCATCGCTCACCCCTCTGGAAGGTCCCGCACATGGCGGGGTTGGGCGTGGGCGTGGGGTCTTGCCGACTTGGATTGCCCTGCGGCTGAAGTGCCCACTCCGGCGATCCTCGCACGGCCCGGCACGGCGAGCGCGAGCTGACGCCCGAGGAGGTCGCCCGGAACTTCGGGCACCGAACCTTACCGTCTTATAAGAAAGCGCTCTCTTGTATGATCCCTTGTTCGAGGGTATGCGGACGTATACGTCAAGGAAGGGCGTCTCAGGGCGCCGGCAGCTAGCGGGCGCACACGGAGCCGCGCACATGGCGCCGCCAGGGAGCGGCAACGCTGACGAAGGCGTCCGCTCGGAAGCCGCCGACGAGGGGGCCCGCTCGGGGCTCGCCGACGAAGGCGTCCGCTCCGACCCCGTCTATGCCGTCAAGGCGCAGCTGTTTCGCGTGCTGGGTCATCCGGTTCGCATCCGCATCCTCGAGCTGCTGCTCGGCGGCGAGCGCACCGTAGGTGACCTCCAGGCCCAGCTGAGGCTCGACTCCAGCAGCACCTCCCAGCATCTGTCGGCGCTGCGTCAGCAACGGCTGCTCGACAGCCGGCGTGCCGGCACGAGCGTCTATTACCGGATCAGGGATCCGCGCGTCGCGCACCTGCTGCTGACCGCGCGCCAGATCCTCAGCTCGGCGCTGTCCGACTCGCACGCGCTGCTACATCATCTTGCAGACGAGGCACCGGCGGCGCCTCAGGCACCTCGCAGCCATCTTGCAGACGAGCCACCAGCGGCACCCCGCAGCCGCTCGGCGGAAGGTCGCGGCAACGCACAACACCGAGCGCAGGGGGTCAGAGCCAGATGAGCACGCCAATCGCAACGCAAGCCACCAAGGCGCCAACGCGCCATCGCCGGCTGCTGGCCTGGGTCAAGCAGGTCGCCCAGCTGACCCAACCGGCTGCAATCCACTGGTGCGACGGCTCGCTGGAGGAGAACGAGCAGCTCTGTCAGGCGCTGGTGCAGAGCGGGACCTTCGAGCGCCTCGACGAGACCAAGCGCCCGGGCTCCTATCTGGCGCGCTCGGATCCCGGCGACGTCGCGCGGGTCGAGGACCGGACGTTCATCTGCTCGGCACGCGAGCAGGACGCCGGTCCCACCAACCAATGGCGCGACCCGGCTGAGATGCGCGCCACGCTCGAGGGCCTCTTCGACGGCGCGATGCGCGGGCGCACGATGTACGTGGTGCCGTTCTCGATGGGGCCGCTCGGCTCGGACAAGAGCTACCTCGGCGTGCAGCTGACCGACTCCGCCTACGTTGCGGTCTCGATGCGCATCATGACGCGGATGGGGCAGGCCGCGCTCGACGCGATCGGCGAGGACGGCGACTTCGTGGCCTGCCTGCACTCGGTCGGCGTGCCGCTGGCCGATGGGGCCGAGGACGTGCCCTGGCCCTGCAACGCCGACAACAAGTACATCGTGCACTTCCCGGAGTCGCGCGAGATCTGGTCCTATGGCTCAGGCTACGGCGGCAACGCGCTGCTGGGCAAGAAGTGCTTTGCGCTGCGCATCGCCTCGGCGATGGCGCGCGAAGAGGGCTGGCTGGCCGAGCACATGCTGATCCTCAAGCTGACATCGCCGGAGGGGACGGCGAAGTTCATCGCCGCCGCGTTCCCCAGCGCCTGCGGCAAGACCAACCTGTCGATGCTGATCCCAACCCTGCCGGGCTGGCGCGTGGAGGCGATCGGCGATGACATCGCCTGGATGAAGTTCGGTGAGGACGGGCGCCTCTATGCGATCAATCCCGAGGCGGGCTTCTTCGGCGTCGCGCCGGGGACGGGCGAGGAGACCAACCCCAACGCGATGGCGATGGTCAGCCACGACACGATCTTCACCAACTGCGCGCTCACCGACGACGGCGACGTCTGGTGGGAGGGCATGACCCGGCGCGTGCCCGAGCATCTGATCGACTGGCGCGGTGACGACTGGACCCCGGTCGCTGACGCGCCGGCCGCTCACCCCAACTCCCGCTTCACCGTCGCGGCGGCGCAGTGCCCGGTGATCGCGCCGGAGTGGGAGGACCCGGCCGGCGTGCCGATCGACGCGGTGCTCTTCGGCGGGCGGCGAGCGACCGTCGTGCCGCTCGTGCGTGAGGCCCTGGATTGGCGCCATGGTGTCTTCCTCGGCGCGACGATGAGCTCCGAGAAGACCGCGGCAGCCGACGGCAGGGTCGGTGAGCTGCGCTTCGACCCCTTCGCGATGCTGCCGTTCTGCGGCTACAACATGGCCGACTACTTCGCCCACTGGCTGGCGATCGGCGAGCACGCAGGGGCACGCCTGCCGCGCATCTTCCACGTCAACTGGTTCCGCAAGGATGCCGCCGGCAACTTCCTGTGGCCCGGCTACGGCGAGAACTCGCGCGTGCTGGCCTGGATCTTCCGCCGCTGCGAGGGCGCGGCGGCCGCGCACGAGACACCGATTGGGCTGGTTCCGGCTCCCGAGGATCTCGACCTGAGCGGGCTCGAGCTCGCCCCCGGCGCGCTCGAGGCCGTCCTGGCCGTCGATCCAGATGAGCTGCGCGTCGAGCTGCTTCAGATCAGACGCCACCTGGAGCGCTTCGGCGAGCGCCTGCCCGCCGAGCTGGTCGATCAGCTCGCCCGACTCGAGCACGAGCTGGACGCCGACTAGCTAGTCACCCATACCAACGTGGTGCCGCGCGCGCCGGCACCGGCGCCTTTTGTGGGCGCCGGGGACGGGGCGCCGGCAGCCTAACGTCCGTGCGGCGGCTTGTTGCGGCGTGGGTCCCAGAGCGGGATCTTGGCCGTGCGCTGGTAGGCCATCCCGTGCGGATAGCTGATCAGCTCGACGAACGCGCCGAACGGCGTCTTGAAGTAGTTGATCGTCTGGCCAGCCGCCGGCCCGCTGGTGATCGGGAACGGCCCGAGCAGCTTGTGGACGCCCTTTGACTCCATGTAGGCGACGGCCTTGTCGATGTTGCGCACGTAGAAGGCGATGTGGTGTCCGCCGTAATCGGAGTTGCGCGCGAAGCGGTGGCTCTGACCGGGCGCCTCGTACTGGAACAGCTCCACGTTGGGGCCGGCCCCGCCGCTGACCATGCGGATCTGATCGATCACCGAGCGTGGATCGACGTCGACCAGGTCGTGCATCAGCGTGCCCTTGGGGTCGCTGATCGGACCGAAGCTGAGCGGGTTGCGGAAGCCCAGCACATCCTCGAACCAGTGCGCGGCTCGGCGCACGTTGGGCACCGTGATCCCGATGTGATCGATGCCGATCAGCCCAGGCACCGTCGTCACGACCGAGTCGAGCCCGTTGACCTTCGGCGACCAGAGCGGCTTGACGCCAGGCTTCTGGTAGGCCATGCCGTTCGGGTAGCTGATCAGCTCGATGTAGGTCCCGAATGGCGTCTTGAAATAGTTGATCGTCTGGCCGGCTGCGGGCCCGCTGGTGATCGGGAACGGGCCGAGGAACTTCTCGACCCCCTTCTGCTCCATATAGGCGACAGCCGCGTCGATGTCGGTCACGTAGAAGGCGACGTGATGCCCGGACCAGTCGGAGTTCTTGGCAAACGTGTGGTCCTGATGTGGCGCCCGGTACTGGAAGAGCTCGATGTTGGCGCTGTGGCCGATGCGCAGGACGGTGATGCGGTCGATCACGGCGTGGCGGTCGACGTCGAGCAGGTCGTGCATCAGCGTGCCCTTGGGGTCGCTGATCGGGCCGAACGAGAGCGGGTCGGTCGCTCCCATCACATCCTGGAACCAGGCGACCGCCACGTCGATGTCGGGCACCGTCAGGCCGACGTGATCGGTGCCGACCAGCCCGAGCTGTGCTCTGCTCAGGTGGTGATGCGGGCGCGCGCTCGCCAGTGCCGGCTCCACGCCGATCAGTGGGGCCAGCGCCGCCGCCGCGGCGATCTTGGCGCCGTGCGCGAAGACCTCGCGCCGTGCGAACTTGCCGTCCAGCAGCCCGGCCTCCGTCGAGTCCGCGTGCTGATCGGTACGCGAGCCACCCTCCATCGTCCCTCCGATCGCGACCGGCGAGCGCGTACACGACATGCCGCAAGGGGACACGTCATAGACGTGGTCGCCTCAGCTCCCATCTCCAAGTTTGATCCTAGATCAAATCCCAGTCAACGGGAAGAGGCCTACAAAAACGCCTCCCGGGCGCGCTGGCGCCCCGCGGGCGAGCACCCGCACCGGCGCCGCGCCCGGCTCGCCACCTCGGCGCGGCGCATATTGACTATGCTCAACTTCGCGACTGGGGGATTCGCTTGGACGCCGTAGGCGATAGTATGGGCAGCGAGGGAGGGCTGGCAATGAGCGTTGTCGGCGCCGATTACGAGGCGATCTGCCGTGAGCATCGCTGGGAGGTCCCGGACCGCTACAACATCGCGGCTGACGTCTGCGACCGCCATCCGCGCGACAAGCTCGCGCTGATCCACGAGCACTTCAGCGGCGCGGTGCGCGAGCTGACCTGGGGCGAGCTGCAGGACCTCTCAAACCAGGCCGCCAACGTGCTGGCGGGGCTGGGCGTGACGCGCGGCGACCGCGTTGCGGTCGTACTGCCGCCGACGCCCGAGACCGCCGCGATCTTCTTCGGGACCTGGAAGCTCGGCGCGATCCTGCTGTCGATGTCGGTCCTCTACGGCGACGAGGGGATTCGCCATCGCCTCGCCGACTGTGAGCCCCGCGTGCTTGTCACCGACGCAGACAACCTCGGGCGCTTCCCGACCGAGCTCGCCGAGCAGGTGCTCGTGCTCGACTCGGAGACGCTGGGAGGAGCCTCGACCGAGTTCGAGACCGTCGCCACGGCAGCCGATGATCCAGCTCAGCTCTACTACACCTCGGGGACGACCGGGCTGGCCAAGGGCATCGTCCACGCCCACCGCTACATCCTCGCCCACGAGGAGTTCCTCTACTGCCACGAGGTCCAGGAGGGCGAGCGCTTCCACGGCATGGGCGAGTGGGCTTGGGCAGCGGGCATCTGCCCTCTGCTGGGCCCGTGGCGCCTTGGGGCCGTCCAGGTCGTCTATCAGCGCGAGGGTGGCTTCGACCCGCACCGCCAGCTGGACTTCCTCGGCCGTCACAAGGTCACCAACGTCTTCACGACGCCGACGGCGATGCGCTCGATGATGAGCATCGGCGACGCCGGAACGCGCTATCCCCAGCGCTTCCGGCGCGTCTGCAGCGCCGGCGAGCCGCTCAATCCGGAGGCGATCCGCTGGTTTCGCGAGCAGTACGGCCTCACCGTGCTCGACTACTACGGGCTGACGGAGTCGCTATCCACTCTGCGGCAACTTCCCCTTCATGGAAGTCCGCGAGGGCTCGATGGGCCGCCCGCTCCCGGGCTGGGACGTGCAGGTGCTCGACGAGGACGAGCGCCCGGTTGCGGTCGGGCAGCGCGGCGAGATCTGCCTGCGCGCGCACTCCAATCCCCACTGGCCGCTGGGCTATTGGAACAATCCAGGCGCCTCGCAGGAGACCTTCGGCGGCGAGTGGCTCCACACCAAGGATGCCGCCACCGTCGATGCCGACGGCTACGTCTGGTACGCGGGCCGCGCCGATGACGTGATCATCTCGGCCGGCTACCGGATCGGCCCCTTCGAGGTCGAGTCGGTCTGTCTCGAGCATGCGGCCGTGCAGGAGGCGGCGGCGGTCGCATCGCCTGATGAGGTGCGGGGGCAGATCGTCAAGGCGTTCGTGGTGCTGGCGGCAGGCCACAGCCCATCCGACGATCTCGCCGAGGACATCAAGGCCTTCGTGCGCGCAAGGCTCTCGGCGTACGCCTATCCGCGCAGGATCGAGTTCGTCGAGGCCCTCCCCAAGACGCTGACGGGCAAGATCAGGCGCATCGAGCTGCGCGAGCGCGAGCAGCAGGGCGCTCCCTAGAACGATCGTCCAACCGGTGCGGTGGATCCGTCAGCGGCCTCCAGGCAGGGGCGGCACGTGCCGATCAATCCTTGATGCTGGAGGTTCACCGGGGACATCTCAGCGGCGAGACGCCACGCGAGCGCAGCGAGGACCTGGCCTGCTTGGCCGAGGTCGCACAGCACCCGTCGATCGAGCGGGCGCTCGATGCTCTGCGCGAGTGCCTGCGGCTGGATGTGGCCTACACGACCGAGCTGCATGTCGACCGGCAGCTGCTGCTGGAGCTGAGCGGAAACGGCGCGTCGTTCGGCTTCCACGCGGGCCTCAGCCTGCCGCTCGCGCAGACCTACTGCCAACGAGTGCTGAGCGGGCGTCTGCCCAACGTGATCGCCGACGTTCGGGGCGATCCTCGCGCCGCTTCGCTGCCGATGACCGAAGCCGCCGACATCGGCGCGTTCGTCTCGATGCCGCTCACGCTCTCCTCCGGCCAGATCTACGGGACCGTGTGCGGCGCGAGCCACGACGCGCGCCCCTCGCTGGGCTATCGTGACCTGCAGTTCCTGCGCGTGCTGGGCCGGCTGATCGCCGATCAGCTCGAGCTCAGCCAGCGCGCCAGCCAGCAGGCCTGAGCCGCTCGCCCGGCCGGGACTGCGCGCCGTCCCGGGTTCTCGCGCCCCGTCCCGGGTTCTCGCGCCCCATCCAGCGCGCGTGTGGTGTACTTCGGCGCCTGCTGCCGCTGCACGACCTCGATCCCGGCGCCTACACGCCCTCATTCCGCCTCGATGGCCGCGTCGCGGTCGTCGCGGGGGCGGGGCGGGGCATTGGGCGCGCCTGTGCGCTGGCGCTGGCGCTGGCCGGTGCCGAGGTCGCGCTGTTGAGCCGCAGCGCGCCGGCGCTCGAGCAGCTCGCGCAGCTGATCGGGGACTGGGGGGGACGCGCGCACGCCATCCCCTGTGATGTGACGGATCCCGAGCAGGTCGACCAGGCCCTCGCACGACTCGCCCGTGTCGATGTCGCCGTCAACAGCGCGGGCAGCAACATCCCCGAGCCCTTCACCAACGTGAGCACGGAGAACCTGAATGCCCTGATCGATCTCAACATCAAAGGCACGTTCTTCGTGGCCCAGGGTGCCGTGCGCCGCATGCTGGCTGACGGCAGCCGCGGTGCGATCATCAACGTCACCTCGCAGATGGGCCATGTCGGTGCGCCAAACCGCACCGTGTACTGCATGACCAAGCACGCGATCGAGGGTCTCACCAAGGCGCTAGCAGTCGAGCTCGCTCCTGCGGGCATTCGCGTCAACAGCGTTGCTCCGACGTTCATCGAGACGGAGATGACACGGCCCTTCTTCGACGACCCGGAGTTCCGTGCCGACGTCGAGTCGCGCATCCCACTCGGTCGTGTCGGGCAGGTCCAGGACGTCGTCGGCGCTGTGCTGTTCCTGGCGTCCGGCACGGCAGGGCTGGTGACAGGCACGAGCCTGCTCGTCGACGGAGGCTGGACCGCGTGCTAGAGCTGCTCGAGCGCGGCAAGCAGGTCGACGATGCGCTCGACGGTCGGCTTCAGCGCGGGCAGCGTTTGCGGCCGGCGCCAATAGGCTTCCAGCCCCACGGCCAGCTCCTCTGTGGCATCGACGAGCGTGACGTAGACGGCCTCAGCCAGCAGCTCGGCTGGGCCTGCGAGCGGGACGTCGGTGGCCTTGGGTGCGTCGCGACGCTTGGCCGACCGAGCATCGTCGCGGTTGGCTCCGCGGGCGAGCTGCTCGATCAGCGCATCGAGGACGGCGAGCCTCGATTGGTGCCCGAGCTCCCCGATGACTGCCGGCGCGTCGCCGTCTGCGCTCGTCGCGCGTGGCAGTGCCTCGCTGACCGTCTGGCGGATGCAGAGCAGGCCTTCGGCCAGAGCGGGAATGTGGGCGGAGGAGATCGCAATCACCGCGTCGGACATGAGCGAATCAGAACATACGTTCGCCAGCGGACATGGCGCGGAAGTTGTGGCTGTCTGCGCCCTTGCCAGGCGAGAAAGTTGTGGCTTTCCAGGCGAGTGCTGTTACACCTGGACGCCCCGACGCGGACGCCCTGCGGGCTCGAGGGCGCGGCCGCCGTCGCAACGGCGGTCGCGCCCCTGGGAGCCTCAGCTGTGTGCGGTACTGCGGGCGCGCCGGCTGCGGGCGCGTGTCTTCTTGGCGGTCTTGTCGCCGGCTGAGCCTGGCTGGGTGGAGCCGAACAACATCAGCACGACCGCTGCCTCGCGGTCCTCGGCGTGCCCGCTGCGGGCGATGCGGTCGCGGCTCTTGGATTCGATCTCCTCGATGCGCGACACGAGCTTGGCCAGCTCACGGGAGAGCTGATGCCAGCCGAGCTCGTCCACCCGCACGGGGTTTCGCGTGAGGTGGGCGTCGGGCAGGTCGAAGCCGCCCGCATGTGCGCTGACACGCACATGCTCGCCAACCTCGTCCAGCGCCGCATCGACCATCGTACGCTTGACGATCTGCGGAACGTTCCGCCAAGCGTCGTCGGTGATGCGGGGACGTCTGACGACTTCATAGTGATGCTCGATCGCGCCGCGCCGAGGCGTCTCTCTGACCAGCTTGATCAGCTCCAGCCCGAGGAGAATTCGGACGTGATAGCTGACCGTTCCCAGCGGCGCGTCGATCTCATCGGCGATCTCCGTCGGACTCGCTTGACGCTGCTCGAGAATCGAGAGAATCCTCACTCGAAGCGGATGGGCAAGCGCCTTGACGACGTTTGGATCGGAGATGTCATGGTGTGGCTTCACAGTGGCGGCTCCAGGATGGCCTCCAGTCGCTTGCGGGCTCTATGCAGACGAACCTTCGCGGTTCCCTCGGGGATGTTGAGGGCCCGCGCGATCTCCGGCTGAGACAGATCGTTGGAGTATCGTAGAGCAATGAGCTCCTGCTCGTCGTCCTCCAGTCGCGCCAGAGCGCGGCGGACATCGACCGTCGTGACGACTGAATCGACGTAGTTCGAGCGGTCGGCCAGGTTCGCCGACGGGGCCGCCTCATTGTCGAGTGAGACGAGCTCGGGCAGCGGCCGTCTGCGAGCCATCAAGCGATATGCCTCGTTGCGCGTGATCTGTAGGCACCAGGCAAGCCGGGCCTCCGTGCTGCGACATGTGTCGCGCCCGCGCCAGGCGCGCACCAGCGCCTCCTGAACCACCTCCTCTGCGTCGTCTGGGTCGCGCAGCAGGCGCCAGGCCTCGCGCTTGCAGCGCGACCGAATCGCGCTCCAATCCCAATTGCCGGAATTTCCGGTGTTTGCGGTGAGTTGACTGCGGCTCTCCATGCGCTATCCGCCTTCCCTCGATCCTCGTTGGATCCCTGTCTTTTACTGAAACGATTTGAAAAGATCGAGGGTCATCCAATGTATGTCCACTGCCACTCACGCGGAACCGCTTGCGCATGCCAATTCGCTGAGGTCGCTCAGCGCCTATACGGCGCTGGCGCCCTACTACGACCGCTTCACCGCGGGCCAGAGATACGATCATTGGCTGACTGAAATCGAGAGCGCTGTTCGCGCCCACGGCGTCCGAGGCCGCCGGCTGCTGGACGTCGCGTGCGGGACCGGCAAGAGCTGTGAGCCGCTGCTCGCACGCGGCTACGACGTGACGGCGTGCGATCTGTCGCCCGCCATGATCGAGCAGGCCCGCGAGCGCCTCGAGCTCGGCGAAGAGCGCCTCTTCTGCGCGGACATGCGTGCCCTACCGTCGCTCGGCCGCTTCGATCTGATCACCTGTCTCGACGATGCGATCAACTATCTGCTCACTGACGAGGATCTCACGGCGGCCTTCGAATCCGCCGCAGCTAGCCTGCGGCCCGGCGGGCTGTACGCCTTTGATGTCAATACCCTGATGGCGTACCGCACGGCCTTTAGCCAGACCTTTGCGAGCGAGGTCGACGACGTCTTCTTCTGCTGGCGGGGCCAGGGCGACGGCAGCGCCGAGCCGGGCTGCACGGGCGTCGCGACGATCGAGGTCTTCGCGCGCATCGCCGAGGATCGCTGGCATCGACACGAGAGCACACACGAGCAGCGTCACCACAGCCGGGCGACGATCGAGCGTTCGCTTGCGGCGGCGGGGTTGTCGCTGGTCGACGTCTACGGCCAGCTGCGAGGCGGGCGGCTGGTGCCCGATCCCGATGAGGATGTCCACCACAAGGTCGTTTATCTGGCTGGCCATGCCGGTCGATTGACGCGAGGTGCCCACGGGATCGGCGGCCATCGCCACGACCGTGTCGGCGGTGAGCTGTCGAGGCGTCGCGGCGCTGCGCCGAGCCGGCGCCCTTTGGTCGTGGCCAGCGGCGCGGCGCAAGCCACGCGCGCTGCCTAGCTGCCCGGTGGCGTCCGCGCTGGGCGCGCCGTGAAGGCCTCCCGCAGCACGGTCAGCTGATCAAGGAAGCGGGTGACGACCGCACGGTCGCGCGGTGATAGCGCCGATACCGCCTCGCGAACCGGCGCGGCGATTGGCTGGAGATAGTCCTGCAGGCGGGCTGCGCCTTGGCTGGTCAGCGCCAGAGCGCGGCTGCGACGGTCCCGCGGGTGCGGCGCGCGACTGAGCAGGCCCGCCCGCTCGAGGCGCGTCGTCAAGCCGGTGATACCGCCCGAGGTCAGCCCCATGC
Source organism: uncultured Solirubrobacterales bacterium (assembly GCA_963795555.1). Classification (GTDB taxonomy): domain Bacteria; phylum Actinomycetota; class Thermoleophilia; order Solirubrobacterales; family Solirubrobacteraceae; genus CAWCHZ01. The sequence continues at coordinate 891,561 of CAWCHZ010000002.1, read as the reverse complement.
GCTCGCCGAGCTCCGCGAGGGTCAGCCCAGGACAGCAGGCCACGTGCTCCAGCGCCAGCAGGTCGAGCTGCGCGGTGCGCAGCTCGCGGGCGCGCGCCGCCCGGTGGTGGTAGCCCGCGAGGTCGCTGCTGCGGATGTGCTCCGCGAGCGCAGGGCCACAGGCGGGGTCTCGCTCGGGCACCTCAGAGGGAGGGAACCGGTCGGAAGCCTCGCTGGGCGAGGCGATCGCTTCGCGCGCTGTTCGAAAGTGGTGCATAATCTGAGTCTAGAACACGATTAGGATGGATCACACGAATGAACTGTAGAAACTCAGGAGCCGGGGTGGAAGGGTCGTGTGCCGTGTCCCCTGCGCGCTCCCCGCGAGAGCCCAAGGCCCCGCTGTCGGAGATCCGCTCGAGCCGTAGCGGCGGTCGAGGGTCGAGTGGCGGCAAGGCTCGGGGCGGTGGTGGCGGCGGCGGAGCCACCAAGTCCCCGGGATCCGCCGGGAGGCGCGTCGGCGGGACAGCCGCCAAGGGCGGCGGCAGGGCTGGCAACGCGGCGCGCCGAGCCACTCCTCGGCAGACAGCATCCCCGGCTGCAACGACTGCGGGCGAGAGTGGCCCACCACCTGACTTCCTGGTCGCGCTCGGTGCGGCCCTGCGGCGGGCGCGACGCAGCCGCGGCCTGACGCAGGAGCAGCTGCAGATGCGCACGGGCGTCCACCGCAACTACATCGGCGGAATCGAGCGCGCTGAGCGCGAGCCGAGCGCGTTCGTGGTGCATCGGCTTGCAGTCGGATTGGACCTCGCTGTCTCGGAGATCGTCATCGATGCCGAGGCGATCCTGACGACGATGTCCGCGCCGGGCTCCGGCTCCGCACGCTAGTGGCTCACAAGCACCGAGCAACGCTTGACATGGCAGCAACGGCTCGCGGTCAGAGGAGCAACGGCTGGGGTCGGCGCGCTAGTCCTGCTGGCGTTCGACGCGCGTGACCACAAGATCGGCGAGGAAGCGCTCGACCATGCGTCGGTCGCCGGGATCAAGCCACTCGACCGCGTGCTCGATCGGAGCCAGGATCGGCTCGAGGTAGTCGTCGAGCAGGCATGTGCCGGCCTCGGTGAGTCGCAGCAGGCGGCTGCGCGCGTCGCGCGGGTTGGGCACCCGCTCGACCTGGCCGGCGCGTTCCAGGCGGTCAGCCAACGCCGAGACGCCGCCCGAGGTTAGCCCAAGACGCTCGGCCAGCTCGCCGAGTGTCAGTCCATCGCTGCGCGAAAGGTGCTCGAGCGCGAGCACCCCGGAGCGGGACATGGCCAGCTCCTCGCAGCGGGCGGCACGCTGCCATGCGCCGGCGAGATCGCTGCGCTGCACGAGCAACCAGGGATCCGCTGTGCGCGCGCGACGCGGAGCTGACTCGGCGCTCATCGACCTGTGCGCTCGGCTCTGGACCCGCGCGATGCCATCGCCGACAATCCGGGGCGATGAAGGGCACAGAGGATCAATTCGCATCCGCGCTGCGTCGCTCGCGCCTCCAGGCAGGGCTCTCGCAGGAGCAGCTCGCCCGCAGAGCCGGCCTGCATCCAGCCGAGGTGTCGCGGATGGAGCGTGCCGCGCGTGAGCCGCGTCTGTCGATGCTCGTGCGGCTGGCACGAGCGCTGCGCGTCGAGCCCGAGAAGCTCGTCGGCGACAGGGACTGAGGGGAACATGGCTCCGCATGCTAGCGGGCCAGCTTGACGTTCTCGCTATAGATCTTCTGGCCTAGTTCCGGCAGGATGGGCCGCCAATGGAGGAGTCGCTCGAGCAGTTGGCCGCCAACGTGAGACGCCACCGTGCGCGGGCTTCGCTCACCCAGGAGGAGCTGGGATCGCGGTCGGGCGTGCATCCGACGGCCATCTGTAAGGTCGAGCAGGGGGCCCGCGAGCCGCGGCTCTCGATGATCGTCCGGCTAGCGCGCGGGCTGGACACCACGCCGGCGCAGCTGCTGCGCGGCGTCAAATAGGGCGTGCGCGCAACCACGCCCGCCGAGCTACGACGCGGCGAGTAGGCGTGTCGAGCCCGCCTGCGGGCGTCCGCTGCCGATCGCGGTATCCGGGTCTGTCGCCCACGGCCGTAGCGATCCGCGCTAAAGTCGAATTGACTTCTTGGCTCTAGATCTTCTGGCCTATAACACTGCAAGATGCAGCCGATGGATCCGCTCGAGCAATTCGCCACCAACCTCCGCCGCCGGCGCTCCAGCGCCTCGCTGACCCAGGAGGAGCTGGGCTTCAAGGCCGATCTGCATCCCACCGAGGTCTCGCGGCTCGAGCGCGGCAAGCGCGACCCCCGCCTGTCGACGATCGTTCGGCTGGCTCGCGCGCTCGATATAACGACCGGCGAGCTGCTGCGCGGCGTTCGCTGAGCGCGATGTCGCGCTTGATGGCGCGGTGCGGGCCCCGCGCGGCGTTCGCTGAGTTCGACCTCCCGTCCACCAGGCGAGCCAGCGCTTGAACGATGCCGACGGCGCGGCGCGGCTGGCATGCTCGCGCGATGGACGCGGGCCGGGCGCGTCGGAGCGATGTCGATGCGGCGGTGAGCGATGCGGGCGGCTGATGCGCTTGTGCAGGCCCTGCGGGCCGAGCAGGTCGAGGTGGTGTTTGGCTTGCCGGGTGGGGCGAATTTGCCGACTTATGATGCGTTTGTTGATGGTGGTGTGCGTCATATCTTGGTGCGTCATGAGGCTGGTGGTGGGCATGCGGCGGAGGGGTATGCCAAGGCGACTGGTCGGGTTGGGGTGGCGTTTGCTACTTCGGGGCCGGGTGCGACGAATTTGGTGACGCCGATTTGTGATGCGATGATGGATTCGGTGCCGGTGGTGTTTATCACTGGGCAGGTGCGGACGGAGTTGTTGGGGACGGATGGCTTTCAGGAGTGCGACACGATTGGGATCACGATGCCGGTTGTCAAGCACTCGGTGATGGTTCGCCATCCGGCGGAGATTCCGCAGGCGATTCATGAGGCTTTCTATCTGGCGCGTAGCGGTCGTCCGGGGCCGGTGTTGGTGGATATCCCGCAGGATCTGTCGCGGGCGGAGATTGATTATGAGCCGGTGTTGGATGTGCGGCTGGCGGGTTATGCGCCGACGGTTGAGGGCAACCAGAAGCAGATTCGTTCGGCGGCGAAGGTGTTGGCGGCGGCGGTTCGTCCTGTGGTGTATGCGGGTGGTGGTGTGGTTGCGGCTGGTGGTGCGGGGGTGTTGCGGGATTTGGTGGTGTTTGGTGGGTTGCCGGTGACTTGTACGTTGATGGGGTTGGGGGTGTTTCCGGGTGGTGGTGGGGAGTGGTTGGGGATGTTGGGGATGCATGGTTTGCGGGCGGCGAATTATGCGATGGATGAGGCGGATTTGATTTTGGCGGTGGGGGCGCGTTTTGATGATCGGATTACGGGGCGTTTGTCTGAGTTCGCGCCGGGTGCGAAGTTCATCCATATTGATATTGATCCGGCGGAGATTTCTAAGAATGTGCCGGCGCATGTGCCGATTGTGGGGGATGCGCGGTTGGTGTTGGAGCGTTTGTTGGTGGAGTATCGGGCGCTTTCGCCGGATCGTGGGCGGTTGGATGGGTGGTGGGAGCGGATTCGGGGTTGGCAGCGTGAGTTTCCGTTGTCTTATGAGGATTCGGTGGGGTCTGAGATAAAGCCGCAGTGGATGGTCAAGGCGTTGTTTGAGGCGACGGGTGGGGAGGCGATTGTCTGCTCGGATGTGGGGCAGCATCAGATGTGGGCGGCGCAGTACTACAGCTTCCCGGAGCCGCGGCGGTGGATCAATAGTGGTGGGTTGGGGACGATGGGGTTTGGGTTGCCGGCGGGGATTGGTGCGGCGGTTGGCTGTCCGGAGCGGGTGGTGTGTGTGCTCTCGGGGGATGGGTCTTTTCAGATGAACGCGCAGGAGCTTGCGACAGCGTCGCATTACGACATCCCGGTGAAGGTGTTCGTGATGAACAACGGCTATTTGGGGATGGTCAGGCAGTGGCAGGAGATGTTCTGGGACCGGCGCTATTCCCATGTCGATATGGGGGCCTGGCCTGATTTCGTCAAGTTGGCTGAGGCCTATGGCGCGACCGGGATGCGCCTGGCTGATAAGAGCACCCTTGTCGAGGGGATGCGCCAAGCGATCGCAACACCGGGGCCAGTGGTGGTGGACGTGCCGGTCAGCAGGGAGGAGAACACGTTTCCGATCATCGTCCCCGGCGCTGCAGCCCGGGACATGCTGGGTTAGGGGCTTGTGGTGGGTGAGCCGGGCACGAGCGAATTGTTGTCGTTGGAGGAGTTGCAGGCGGCGGGGTCGGTGCGCACCGGCCGGCGGCATATCCTGTCGATCCTGGTTGAGAACAAGCCTGGTGTGTTGACGCGGATCGCGGGGCTGTTCGCCAGGCGGGGGTTCAATATCGACACGCTCGCGGTCGGGCCGACCGATGACCCCGGGCTGTCACGGATCACGCTGACCTTAGATGGCGCGCTTCATCCCATCGACCAGGTCACAAAACAGCTGCACAAGCTCATCAACGTCATCAAGATCACCGATCTGGAACCCGACATGACCCTCGCGCGGGAGCTCGCGCTCTTTAAGGTCAACGCCGACGGTGCTGCGCGCGCTGAGATCAGCGCGCTGATCGCACCATTCCGCGCACAGATCATCGACACCCACCGCAAGACCATCACCATCGAGGTCACCGGCAGCCACCAAAAGATCAACGCCCTCAAAGAACTCCTACGCCCCCACGGCCTAACCGAAATGGCCCGCACCGGCGAAATCGCCATCAACCGCAACCGAGCTCAGACCTGAGGCGTGACGGACGGTTCACAGGGGAGTGGCACGCGGGAGCTGGCGGGCCACGCGTCGACCCCTGGCCGCGACGCCGTGGAGGAGTCGCCGGGGAGGGCGCGCACCCGGGAGGAGCCGGCAGGCGCCGTGCGCGCCGCAGGTGGGCCATTGTGGGAGCTGGGCGAGCGCGACTGGCGGGATCTGTCACAGCGCGCCGCCACGGCGATCCGCCGCGCCCGCGCCCGCCGGCGACCCGTGCTCGCGTCGATCAGCGTCGCTGCGACCGCGCCGCTCGACCCCAGCGCGATCGTCGCCGCCTCACGGCGTCCAGGCGAGCGCTGGTTCTGTTTCGAGCAGCCCGCCCGCGACGGCTGGGCGCTCGCCGTCCTCGGCTCGGTTGCACGCATCGAGGGGAAGGGGCGCGATCGCTTCAGGCAGGTCGCCGCCAGCTGGCGTGAGCTGGTGCGCGATGCTGTGGCTGAGCCGCCGGCCGGTGGCGGCCAGGGGCTGGTCGCTGTTGGTGGCCTTGCGTTTGCAGCCGACGGCTGCGGCGCGCCGCACTGGCGTGGCTTCGCGGCCTCCGCGCTCGACGTACCCGAGCTTGCGCTGGCGCGCAATCGCGATCAGGTCGTCCTGACGCTGACGGTCGCGGCGCAGGGCGACGACACCGCCGAGGATCTGCTCGGCCGCATCCGGCGCCGCCTCGATGAGCTGCGTGACGCACCGCTGCCGCTGCTCGATCCCGATCCACTGCAGCGTGTGCAGGTCGCGAGCACGCTTGCGCCCGAGCATTACGAGGCGGCGGTCGCGCGGGCGGTCGAGCGGATCGCGGCGGGCGGATTGGAGAAGATCGTGCTGGCCCGTGAGGTCCAGGCAATCGCCGCGAGCGCGCACGACCCGGTCGCGCTGCTCGGCGCGCTGCGCAGCGGGTTTGCCGACTGCTACGTGGGCTGCGCAGGCGTCGACGATGCCGCCTTCGTCGTTGCCAGTCCCGAGCTGCTGATCCGCCGCGAGGGACAGCGCGCGAGCACCGTCGCGCTGGCCGGGTCGACGCGACGCAGCGCCGATCCGGCCGTCGACGATCACCTCGGCGAGCGACTGCTGCACGACCCCAAGGAACGCCAGGAGCACGCGATCGTGGCCCGCCGCATCGAGGCGACGCTTGCGCCGTTGGCGGTCTGGGTCGCCGCGCCGGATGAGCCCAGCATCGTGCGCATCGCCAACATCCAGCACCTCGGCACGCCGATCCGCGCTCAGCTCGCGCGCCCGGTCGGCGTGCTGGAGCTGGCCGGCCTGCTGCATCCCACCCCGGCGGTCGGTGGGGAGCCCGCCGCGCTGGCGACGCCGCTGATCCCCGCGCTGGAGGGCCTGGATCGCGGCTGGTACGCGGGGCCGCTGGGCTGGATGGACGCCAACGAGGACGGCGAGCTGTGCGTCGCCCTGCGCTGCGCGCTGCTGCGCGGAGCGATCGCCCGCTGCTATGCGGGCGTCGGCGTCGTGCGCGACTCGGATCCCGCCAGGGAGCTGGCCGAGACCGAGATCAAGCTGCAGGCGCTGCTGCCGCTGATCGCGGGGTAGGGCAGCGCGCGCTTGCCGGCGCAACCGTTAGGGTGCTTTTCAGTGCGTCATCCGTACGCAAAGCTCCGTAATTCGGCCCGGGTGGGGCTCCTGCCGACGTGCATGATCGCCTTGGCGCTGCTCGCGGGCAGCGCTACGGCGATCGCGACGGTTGGGCCTGCGGCTGAGGGGGCGACCGCCGTCGGGCCGCCGATCAGCCCCGTCGTGATGCCGGGTGGCGCCTGCCTGCTCTTCTACGTCCGCGGCCAGGATGGGCTCGGCGCCGGTGGCAGCTGCGCACCGACCGCCGGCGGCGGAGCGGCCACGCCGGCTGTCGTGACCTGTACGGCGGGCCACACGATCATCACGGCGCCGGCAACTGCAGGCACGATCAGCGTGCGTGTGCGAGTCCGCAGCGGTCGAGTGATCCTGGTGCGAAGCTTCCGCGTCGGGCCCGTCCAGCCTTCCCCCGCTGGCGTGCTGGTGATCTTCTTGTCGGCGCCGCCCAGCGCCGTGCGCTCGGTCGAGGCGCTCGACGCCCACGGACGACGGTTGCGGCGCGCGGGCGGCCTCACGCTGCGCTCATGCGCCGCCGCCCCAGCTCAGCTTGGTCCCGGCGGGGTGATCACGCTCGCGCACGGAGCGCTGCCAGGTGGCGGCACCTTCGCGCTGAGCGCAGAGCAGATCCAGGCGGGCGGCCATCCCTATCTCTGCCTCGCCGGCGTCGCGCGTGCGCCAAGGGCGCTTGGTGGAGCGGCGAGTTGGAGCTCTTCGCAGACATGCGTGGCGCAGCTGCCGGCATCCACTCCGGCGATCCTGTCCGCGGTCGGCCAGTGCACGCCACGACCCTCGCTGCTCGTCTACGGGCTGCGCCTCCAGCCCGGGACCAGCGTGGCGCTGCATGTCGGCGGTCGGGTCCGCCAGCTCGCCGAGCGCCCGGTGCCGGCGAGCGTCGCTCCGGGGGCAGGGCTCTTCTACGCGTTCGCGCCGGAGCAGCCGAGCCGCGTCGTGTTGAGCGACAGAGCGGGGGCACCGCTGACCTTCTACAGGGTCTCACCACGCCCGACGGCCTCGCGCTGCCCGGCCGGCGCGGGGCTGGGGATGGTGCAGGCCGGCGGGTAGCGGGCCTGCCAGGCGTTCCGCGCGGGCTTTCCAGGCCGGCGACAGGCCCGCGGTCGTCAGGCGGAGCCGAGGAACTGGAGCACGACCCGCGACCAATCGGCCGCGTGTTGGAAGAGGAAGCCGTGGCCGGCGTCGGAGTAGAGCTTGAGCGTCGCGTGAGGAATGGCCTTCGCCAAGTTCGCCGTGTCAGGCATCAGCAGGACGGCGTCCTGCTTTCCATCCCCAATCAGGACGTGAGCCGTGATCTCGGCTGTCATGTGGCCCTCCGGGACGCCCCCGGCGAGCCACGCTTCAGAGGCGTTGCCCAGCTTGGCGCCGACCGCAATCCGCTCCTTGGCGAAGCCGGGGTAGGCGTGGATGGCCTGTTCGTAGGCGATGATGGCCGCGCAGCCGCTCGCGTCGGGCGAGAACAGCCCGAAGCTCTTATCGCTGCAGCTGTAGTCCCCGGGCGCGGTCGGAGAGAAGTCGAACTGCGCTGTGCCGTCGCCAAGCGCGGTCGCGGCGAGCACCAAGCGGCGGACGAGCGTCGGGTGGCGGATAGCGAGCGCCTGGGCGACGAACCCGCCGAATGACCAGCCCATGACATCCGCAGGGCCGAGATGGAGCGCTCGAATGAAGTCGGCCGTGTCGTCAGCCAGCTGCGGGATGGTGAATCCTCGCCTGCGCAGTGTCGTGCGACCGATGCCCTCGTAGTCGATCGCATAGACACGCGCACCGAGGGCGAGGCGATCGATCAGCTCCGGCGGCCAGTTGTCGATGGTCAGCGGCGCGCCGACCAGCAAGACGAGCGGCCGCCCGTGACCAACCACGCGATAGCCGATCCCACCCCACGACACGCGCGCCACTTGGATCGGCGCCTTCAGCGCGTCCGGCCGGGACTGGCCTCCGCACGCTGCAACCAGAGCCGCCAGTGCCAGCCCGACGACTCCTGCGAGCGCTTGTGACCTCACCTTGACGCGCCCGTGCGGCCAGCGCACATGGTGTCACTCCAGGCAGGATGCAGGGTGAACCTGGCGATACCAATGATTTTATCTGTGGTCGTGTGCGCGATGGGTATGGTCCAGGCCCGCCTAGTCCTGCAGCGCCGCCGACACCGCCGCCCAGACGCGGCGGTGCAGGGCGACGTTGGCCTCGCGGTCGCCGGGCACCTCGATGATGATCGCGCTGCCGGGGTTGACCAGCTCGCGCGCCAGCAGCTCGTCGAAGGTCGCGGTGTCGGCGACGCGGTGATGGCGGGCTCCGTAGGCCGCGGCGATCCGCGAGAGGTCGAGGCCGTGCGGCGTGGCGACGTGCTGCTCGAAGGCGTCGCGCTGCTCGGCGATCGGCAGGAAGTGGAAGATCCCGCCGCCGTCGTTGTTGATCGCGACGATCGTCAGGTCCAGCCCGAGCCGGGTGCCGGCGAGCAAGCCGCCGACGTCGTGGGCGAGCGCCACGTCGCCGATCAGCAGGACGACCGGGCCCTCCGCGGCTGCGGCGGCGCCGAACGCCGCCGAGACGGTGCCGTCGATGCCGTTGGCGCCGCGGTTGGAGAGCAGACGCGGCGAGTCGGCGCGCAGCGGCCAGAACGTCTCCACGTCGCGCACCGGCATCGAGGAGGCGACGAACAGCGTCGCCTTGGCGGGCAGCCGCGCGCCCAGGCGCGCGGCGACGGCGGGCTCTGAGAGCTCCTCGCCGAGCGTCGCGGCGATCGCCGCCGCCGCCGCCGCGTCGGCCTGTCGCCAGCGCTCGAGCCAGTCGCCGTCGCTGACCGGCGGACCAAGCCTCGCTGTCAGCTCGCACAGCAGGAGATCGGCGTCGGCGGCAAGCGCGTCGCTCAGCACGCCGTCGGGGTCCTGCCAGGCGCCGTCCGGCTCGACGGCGAGCTGGCGCACGTCGTCGAGCCCGGCGAGCCAGCCGCGCAGCGGCTTGGACGTCGGCAGGTCGCCGACGCGGATCACCAGCTCCGGACGCTGCTCGTTGGCGAAGCGCGTGTCCCGCAGCAGGGCGTCGTAGTGGGCGATCGCCGCCGGCCCGTGACGAACGCCGGAGAGCGGGTCGGCGAGCAGCGGATAGCCGGCCGCCTGGGCGAATGCCGCCGCGGCTGGGATGCCGCAGTCGCTGCGACCGGCGACGACCACGCCGCGCGGCGAGCGTCGCAGCAGCTCGGCCAGCGCCTCCAGCTCGTTGGTCGCAAGTGTCGTTTGCCGTGGAGGGCGACACAGCCAGGGCCGGCCGTCGGCGCGGCCGCCATGCGCGCTGGGCAGCGGCTCGTCGCCGACCAGCGGCTCGCGCAGCGGGAAGTTGAGGTGGATCGGACCGGGGCGGCCGCTGCTCGCTGCCCAGTACGCGCGGCAGGCGAGGCTGCGGATCCAGCGCATGCGCGCGGCATCGGCAACGGCGGTGTCTACCTCCACGAACCACTTCGCCGCGCTGCCGTAGAGCCCGAGCTGATCGATCGTCTGCCCGGCGCCCACGCCGCGCAGCTCGGGCGGGCGATCGGCGGTCAGCACGAGCAGCGGCACGCGCGCCTCGTGCGCCTCGTGCACCGCCGGCGTGTACTCCGCCGCGGCGGTGCCCGACGTGCACGCCAGCGCGACCGGCTGGCCGCTGGCCTTCGCCAGCCCCAGCGCGAAGAATGCGGCGCAGCGCTCGTCGATGTGCGACCAGCAGCGGATCCTGTCGTCGCGGGTCAGCGCGAGCAGGAGTGGCGCCGAGCGCGAGCCGGGGGAGGTGCACGCCGCGCGCATCCCGCAGCGCGCGAGCTCGTCGACGAACGCGCGCAGCAGCAGGTGCGTGTCGTTTGAGGTCATGATCTGCAGGTGCGCCCGGCGATCGTGCTGCTCCACGGCTTCACGCAGACGGGGGCGGCGTGGGACCCGGTGATCGCGGAGCTGGGCGCAGGCTATCGCGCCCTGGCGCCCGACCTGCGGGGCCACGGGACCGCGGCACGGCGCCCGGCCACGCTGGAGGGGGTCGTCGACGATGTCCGGCGGCTGGCGCCCGAGCGCTTCGTGCTCGGCGGCTACTCGATGGGCGGCCGGCTGGCGCTGCACGTCGCGCTCACGCTTCCCACACGCATCGCGGCCTTGGTGCTGATCGGCGCCAGCCCCGGCATCGCCGATCGCGACGAGCGGCGGCGCCGCCGCGCCGCCGACGAGCGCCTGGCCGACGAGCTGGAGGACTCGACGATCGCCGCGTTCGCGCGGCGCTGGGCCGCCCAGCCGCTGTTCGCCGGCCAGCCCCCCGACGTCGCCGCGGGTGCGCACGCCGACCGGCTGCGCAACGAGCCCGCCGGGCTCGCCGCGGCCCTGCGTGGCCTGGGCACGGGCGCGCTGCCCTCGCTGTGGGATCGCCTGGGCGAGCTGACGATGCCCGTCGCGCTCGTCGTGGGCGAGCGCGACGCGAGGTTCCGCGCGATCGCCGAGCGGATGGCGGCCGCGATCAACGTCGTCCAGACGGTCGTGGTGCCGGGCGCCGGGCATGCGGCGGGACTCGAGGCGCCCGGGATGGTGGCGCAGGTCCTGCGCGATGTCGTCGCGGCCGCGTCTCAACAGCCCTCTCGCCAGGCGCCGGCGTCGCCGCCGTAGCTCAGCCGAGCAGCCCCGGCGCGGTCGGCACGCGGATCGCGCCGTCGCGCGCCGGGAAGGGATCCTCCAACCCGGCGAAGGCGCTCAGCGTGGCCAGGCCGCAGGCGCGCCTGGGTGCGAGCGCGGCGGCCAGATGCAGCCCCGCCGCGATCCCCAGCGGGCCATCGAACGTGGAGGCGACGTAGACGTCGCTGCCAGCCGCGCGCGCCGCGTCGGCCGCGGTGAGCGCGCGCGTGATCCCCCCGCAGCGGCTGATCTTCAGGCAGACCGCCTGGCAGGCGCCGGAGACGATCGCGTCGAGATCGCCAGCGGTCTCGTCCATCGCCAGCTCGATCGCCGCCGTCTCGGGCTGCGCGGCGAGCAGCGCCCGCAGCCGCGCCAGTGGTTCCACGCCATGGACGGGCTCCTCGGCCAGCTCGATGCCGACGGGCGCCAGCACCGTCAGCGCGGCGAGCGCCTCGGACAGGGTCCAGGCGCCGTTGGGGTCGACGCGGATCGCGACGTCGGCTCCCAGCGCGGCGCGGACGGCGGCGAGCCTGCCGCTGTCGTCGCCGACCCCAACCTTGACCTTCACGCAGCGCAGCCCAGCCGCGCGGGCGGCGGCTGCCGCGTCCGCGGCGCCCTGGCGATCGGTCGCGTCGATCGTCGCGTTGACGACGATCTCCTGCGCCGGCTCGGCGACGAGCAATCGCGCGACCGGGAGTCCGGCCCGTCGCCCGGCGAGATCCCACAGCGCGAGGTCGATGCCGGCGATCGCCTGGGGGAGGGCCGTGGCTCGCCAGCAGGCGTCGAGCAGGCGGGCGATCTCCGCGGCCGGCGACGGCGACGCGCCGGTGGGCGGGGCGGGTCGCCCGGTCGGTGATCGCTCGCCAGCTCCCCAGGCGGCCGGCGGCGGCTGCTCGGCCAGCACGGCACCGCATGCTTCCAGCGCCGCGCGGACCGCCGCGAGGTCGACGCCGTCATAGGGGGGCAGCGTGCTGGCCTCGCCCCGCCCGGCCGATCCGTCGATGTCGCGCAGCTCCAGCTCGAGAATGCGGCGCTCGCGCAGCGTCCCGAACGCGGTCTCGAGCGGACGCGCGAAGCGCAGCGTGCGCTCGGTGAACGTCAGCGCGAGCCCGGTGCGCTCGCCGCGCGCCATCAGGTCACGAGCGGATCGAGGCCGGGGCGGTCGCGTCGGGCGGCCATCACGTCACGAGCGTGCCCGCCGCAAGCAGGACGCAGAACGCCAGCTCCATCATCCCCGTGCGCGCGAGCGCCTGGTTGAGCGACGGCCCGTCGCTGTGGGAGAGCACCAGTCGCACGTTGGCCAGTGCGAGCGGCAGCGCCAGCCATGCCAGCAGCACCCAGGGGGTCAACGGACCGAACAGCCAGGCGATCGGCGTCAACAGGAAGGCGCCGTAGACCAGCGCGGCATACAGCCGGCGGCTGCGCGGGCGGCCGATGCGCACCGCGAGCGTGCGCTTGCCGGCGCGCCGGTCGGTCTCGAGGTCGCGCACGTTGTTCACGACGAGCACGGCCGCGGCGAGCAGTCCCACCGGGACGGCCAGCGCGAAGGCCTCCCAGGACAGGCCCTTGCGCTGCACGTAGTAGGAGCCGGTGACCGCCACCAAGCCGAAGAAGAGGAAGACGAACAGCTCGCCGAGCCCCTCGTAGCCGTAGGGCCGCGGCCCGCCCGTGTAGGCGATGCCGGCGACGATCGAGGCGGCGCCAACGGCGAGCAGTCCCCAGCCGGCGACGGCGATCAGGTAAGCGCCGACGAGCACCGCCAGCCCAAACGACAGCCAGGTGGCGATCAGCACCTGGCGCGGTGGCACCAGGCCCTGCGCGGTGACGCGCAGCGGGCCGAGGCGATCCTCGCTGTCGGCGCCGCGGCGGGCGTCGGAATAGTCGTTGGACAGGTTGGTGCCGACCTGGATCAGCAGGGCGCCGAGCAGCGCGGCGATGAACGCGAGTACGTGCAGATGGCCGCCGCGGGCCCCGAGCGCGGTGCCCACGAGCACCGGCGCGGCGCCGATCGGCAGTGTCCGCGGCCGCGCCGCCGCCACCCAGATGCGCAGGGCGCTGTCAGCCATCAGGGCCGATGGCCCGTGCTCACGGGCGGCGCGGGAAGCGGGAGAAGTCCGGCCGGCGCTTCTGCACGTAGGCGTCACGGCCCTCCTGCGCCTCCTCGGACATGTAGAAGAGCAGCGTCGCGTCGCCGGCCAGCTGCTGGATGCCGGCCAGGCCGTCGTCGGCGGCGTTGAAGGAGGCCTTGAGCATCCGCAGCGCCAGGGGTGAGAGGGCCAGCATCTCCCGACACCAGGCGACGGTCTCCTGCTCGAGGCGATCGAGTGGGACGACCGCATTCACCAGGCCCATCTCATAGGCGCGCTGAGCGTCGTACTGACGGCACAGGAACCAGATCTCCCGTGCGCGCTTCTGGCCGATCTGACGTGCGAGCAGGCCGGATCCGTAACCGCCGTCGAAGGAGCCCACGCGCGGGCCGGTCTGCCCGAAGCGGGCGTTGTCGGCGGCGATCGTCAGGTCGCAGACGACGTGCAGCACGTGGCCGCCGCCGATCGCATAGCCGGCGACCATCGCCACCACCGGCTTTGGCGTGCGGCGGATCTGGATCTGCAGGTCCAGCACGTTGAGGCGCCCGATTCCACGCTTGGCGACGGCGTCGTCGCCGAGATAGCCGTCGTCGCCACGGATGCGCTGGTCGCCGCCCGAGCAGAACGCGTCGGGCCCTTCGCCGGTCAGGATGATCACGCCGACCTCCGGGTCATCGCGCGCGCGATCGAAGGCGTCGGCGAGCTCGAACAGCGTCTGCGGCCGGAAGGCGTTGCGGACCTCCGGGCGGTTGATGGTGATCTTTGCGATGCCGGCGGCCGACTCGTCCGATGTCTCGTACTTGATGTCGGTGTACTGCGCGGCGGGGGTCCAGGTCACTGCCACGGTCTCGTCTCCTGCGGTCTTGGGGCCCGTCGGCGCGGCGGCGGTCCGGACCCGGCGGGGGCCGGCGCCCCGAGCCGCGCGCAACACTAGATCATCACGCGCCGCGCGCGCGCGTCCCGTATAGCCTGGCGCCATGCACCTCCACGCGTGGCTGACACGGGCGGCTGCCGCTCAGCCGCAGCGCATCGCGCTCGATGCTCCGGAAGGTCGTCTGACGTACGAGCAGCTCGAGCGCCGCGCGCATGCGGCAGCGCGGCGGCTGGTCGCCGACGGCGTCGGCTCCGGCGATCGCGTCGCGATCGCGCTGGCGCCCGGTGCTCCCTTCGTCGAGGCGCTGCACGCCTGCCTGCTGCTGGGCGCGGTGGCGGTGCCGATCGACCCGCGCCTGGGCGATCGTGAGCGGGCGGCGCAGCAGGCCTGCGCCGACCTCGTGATCGAGGCGCCGCTGGACCCGGGACCGCCGGACACGCCGCTGCCGGCGGCGAGCCACGACCCCGACGCCATCGCCGTGATCGTCCACACCTCCGGCACGACGGCGGCCGCTCGACCGGTCGAGCTGACCTACGGCAACTGGCTCGCGAGCGCGCTGGGCTCGGCGGTCGCACTCGGCCTCGATCCCGGCGAGCGCTGGCTGTGCACGCTGCCGCTCTGCCATGTCGGCGGCCTGTCGATCGTGCTGCGCAGCGCGATCTACGCGACCACCGCGCTGATCCATCCGCGCTTCGACGCCAAGCGCGTCGTCCGCGCGCTTGCGCACGAGGACGTCACGTTGATCAGCGTCGTGCCGACGACGCTGGCGCGGCTGCTGGACGCCGGCCTGCGCTCCCCACCGAGGCTGCGCTGCGCGCTCGTGGGAGGCGGTCCCGTCACGCCCGCGACGCTCGCGCGCGCTGCCGAGGCCGGCGTGGCGGTGGCGCAGACCTACGGCCTGACCGAGGCCTGCTCGCAGGTCACCACCTCGTCACCGGGCGATCCCGGCACGGCCGGGCAGCCGCTCGTCCAAACCGAGGTTCGCCTCGCCGCCGACGGCGAGATCCTGGTCGCCGGACCGACCGTGGCGCCGGCGGCGATCGCGGCGGACGGCTACCTGCACACCGGTGACCTCGGCGCGCTCGATCCGCGCGGTCGCCTTACCATCGTCGGGCGTCGCGCCGACACGATCGTCACCGGCGGGGAGAACGTGGCGCCGGTCGAGGTCGAGGCGGTGCTGGCCGAGCATCCCGCGGTCGCCGAGGTCGCCGTGCACGGTCGGCCAGACGATCATTGGGGGGAGGCGGTGGTGGCGACCGTCGTGCTGCGGGTCGGCGCGCTCGCCGACCCCAACGAGCTGCGCGCCCATTGCGCCGGGCGCCTGGCGGGCTTCAAGGTCCCCAAGCAGATCGACTTCGTCGAGCGCCTGCCGCGCACGCCCGCCGGCAAGCTGCTGCGCCGCGCGCTGCGCTGATCGGCGCGGCATCGCGCAAGCTGCTGCGCAGCGCCTCTCTGTCAGTTCGCCGACCGGTGCCGCGCGCCATCAGCCCGACCCACCGGCCGCAGGACGCGCGCGGCGTGCTTGCTAGTACCCTGCCGCGGCGATGTTCTACGACGACGACGCCGACCTCGCGCTGCTCGAGGGCAAGACCGTGGCGGTCCTCGGCTACGGGTCGCAGGGCCATGCCCACGCGCTCAACCTGCACGACTCGGGCGTCGAGGTGGTCGTCGGCCTGCGCCCGGACTCGCCGTCGCGCGCGCAGGTTGAGCGCGATGGCCTGGAGGTGCTCGACACGCTCGAAGCAGCCTCGCGAGGCGACATCGTGATGATGCTGCTGCCCGACGAGCGTCAGGGCGCGATCTGGGAGTCCGAGGTGCGCGACGGCATCGCCGCCGGGAACCTGCTGATGTTCGGCCACGGCTTCTCGATTCACTACGAGCAGGTCGTGCCGCCGCCCCAGGTCGGCGTGGCGATGGTCGCGCCCAAGGGCCCGGGGCATCTCGTGCGCCGCCAGTTCGTCGAGGGGCGCGGCGTGCCGTGCCTGCTTGCCGTCCACCAGGATCCGGGCGGCGACACTCGCGACGTGGCGCTGGCCTACGCCAAGGGCATCGGCGGCACCCGCGCCGGCGTGATCGAGACGAGCTTTCGCGAGGAGACCGAGACCGATCTCTTCGGCGAGCAGGCCGTGCTCTGCGGTGGCGTCAGCGCGCTGGTGCAGGCCGGCTACGAGACCCTCGTCGATGCCGGCTATGACCCGCGGCTGGCGTACTTCGAGTGCCTGCACGAGCTCAAGCTGATCGTCGATTTGATGTACGAGAAGGGCCTTTCGGGGATGCGCTACTCGATCTCCAACACCGCCGAATACGGCGACTACACCCGCGGCCGGCGGGTCGTCGGCGAGGCGTCGCGCAAGGCCATGAAGGACATCCTTGGGGAGATCCAGAGCGGCGCCTTCGCGCGCGAGTGGATCGCCGAGAACCGCGCCGGGCAGGAGAGCTTCCTGCGCATGCGCGCCGAGCAGGCCGGCCACCAGATCGAGCTGGAGGGCAAGCAGCTGCGCGCGATGATGGACTGGATCGAGACCGAGTTCTGAGCGGCGGGCCAGCGCCGAACCGTTAGGCGCTGCGGGAATGCTTCGCTACCCTGTGTCCCCGTGACCGCGACCCGGCCATTCATCAAGCCATACCTGCTCACCGCCGGCCCGACGCCGCTGCCTCCGGCCGTGTCGCAGGCGATGGCCGCGCCGATCCTCTACCACCGCGCGCCGGCCGGCATCGAGCTCTACCGGCGCGTGCTGGAGCGTCTGCCGATGGTCTTCGGGACCAACAACGACGTGCTCACCTTCGCTGCCAGCGGCACCGGCGCGATGGAGTCGGCGGTCGCCAACCTGGCGCGCGACGAGCGCCCGGTGCTGGTCTGCAGCGCCGGCAAGTTCGGCGAGCGCTGGATCGACCTGGCCGAAGCCTTCGGCGCCACGATGGTGCGCTACGAGCCGGGTTGGGGGACGCGTCTCGACCCCGCTGAGATCGACCGCCTGCTCGCCGACAACCCGGACATCAAGGTCGCCTTCGCGACGCTGTCGGAGACCTCGACTGGGATCGTCCACGACATCGAGGCGATCGCCGCCGTCGCACGCAAGCATGACGTGGTGCTCGTCGTCGACGCGGTCTCGGGCCTCGGCGCGGCCGAGCTGCGCCAGGACGACTGGGGCGTCGACGTCGTCGTCGCCGGCTCGCAGAAGGCCCTGATGTGCGCCCCGGGGCTGGCGTTCGTGTCGGCCTCGCAGCGCGCGCTGGACCTCGCCGCCGCGCAGCCCGGCGGACGCCACTACTTCGATTGGCCCAAGACCGCGGCCGGTCAGCACAAGGACCCGCCCGACAGCCCGTTCACCCCCGCGATGACGCTGCTCACCGGCCTCGACGTCGCGCTGGAGCTGATCGAGCAGGAGGGGATGGACGCGATCTACGCCCGCCACGATCTGCTCGCGCGCGCGGTTCGCGCCGGCGCCGGGGCGCTCGGGCTCGACCTCTACGGCGACCCCGACGAGCGCTCGACCGTGGTGACGGCGATCGAGCTGCCCGACGACATCGACGGGCGCAAGGTTCCCTCGCATCTGCGCGACCGCTACAGCATCACGGCCAACGGCGGTCAGGGTGCGCTGAAGGGGCGCATCCTGCGCATCGCGCACTGCGGCTACTTCGGCGGCTTCGACATGATCGTCGCGATCTCCGGGCTGGAGATGACGCTGCACGAGCTTGGCCACGAGGTCGACCTGGGCGCCGGAGTCGCAGCCGCCCAACGGGTGTTCGTCGAGGCGGCCGCAAGCGGCCAGCTCGCGGCGCCGGTCGACGCGGCCGCCGCGCCGGGCGCGTGAGCGAGCGACCGCGCATCCTCGTCAAGGAGGAGATCGCCGACGCCGGCATCGCGCTGCTGCGCGACCGCTTCGACGTCGACGTCGGCGTCGACTGGCCCAACGAGGAGCTGGAGCAGCGGATCGGCGACTACGACGCGATCCTGATTCGCTCGGCGACGCGGCTGACCGCGGAGGTGATCGCTCGCGCAGACCGTCTGCGGGTGATCGGCCGCGCCGGCATCGGCGTCGACAACGTCGACGTCGAGGCGGCGACCAAGCGCGGGATCATCGTCGCCAACGCGCCGCAGTCCAACATCATCGCCGCCGCCGAGCACACGATGGCGCTGATGCTCGCCCTGGCGCGCAACATCCCGCAGGCGCACGCTTCGCTGACCTCCGGCAAGTGGGAGCGCTCGCGCTTCGCCGGAGTGGAGGTCTACGACAAGACGCTGGGGATCCTCGGCTTCGGGCGCATCGGCCAGCTCGTCGCGCACCGCGCCGCGGGCTTCGGGATGCACGTGCTGGCGTTCGATCCCTACGTGTCGGCCGAGCGCTATCGCGAGCTCGGGGTCGAGAAGGCCGAGCGCATCGAGGACATCTACGACCGCGCTGACTTCATCACGCTGCACCTGCCGCGCACCCCCGACACGACCCGCCTGATCGACGCCAAGGCCTTTGCGCAGATGCGCGAAGGCGTGCGGATCGTCAACTGCGCGCGCGGCGAGCTGCTCGACGACGCCGCGCTCAAGGACGCGCTGGACTCCGGCAAGGTCGCCGGTGCGGCGCTCGACGTCTTCGCCACCGAGCCGATCACCGATCACCCGCTCTTCAAGGGCTACGACAACGTCGTCGTGACGCCGCACCTCGGGGCCTCGACGACCGAGGCCCAGGATCGCGCCGGCGTCCAGGCCGCCGAGCAGGTCGTCGCCGCGCTGACCGGCGGCTTCGTCAGCACGGCGGTCAACATCCCGACCGTGCGCCAGGAGGACATGGATGTCCTGCGGCCGTTCCTGCCGCTGTGCGCCCAGCTCGGCCGGCTGGCGATGACGCTCGCCTCCGGCTCCTCGGTGGATCGCGTCGAGGTCGAGCTCCATGGTCGCATCGCCGACTTCGACACGCGGCTGTTGACGATCTCGGTGCTCAACGGCGTGCTCCAGGGCCACACCGAGGAGCCCGTCAACCTCGTCAACGCGCCGGCGATCGCCGAGGAGCGCGGCATCCACGTCAGCGAGGTCAAGGAGACGACCGCCGCGGACTTCACCGAGCTGGTGCGCGTGAACGTCGCCGCCGACGGACGGCGGGTCGAGGTCGCGGGCACGGTCGTCGGCCCACGGCGCATCCCGCATCTGGTCGAGGCTTGGGGTCAGCGCTTCAACCTCGCGCTGGAGCACAGCATCACGCTCTTCCGCTACTCCGACGTGCCGGGCATGCTCGGGATCGTCGGCTCGGTATTCGGCCGCCACGGCCTCAACATCTCCTGGGCTGGCGTGGGACGCCAGCCCAACGACCAGGACGGCGCGCGCGCTCCGCTCGCCGCGATGGCGGTCACGACCGATCGGCCCGTGCCAGCTGAGGTCGTGGCGGAGATCGTCGCGCTCGACGGCTTCGTCGACGGGCGCACCGTGACGCTGTAGGGGCGCCGTCGCCGACATCCGCGAGCTGTGCCGGCGGCTCCGGCGCCTACAATACGCTCGTACGTGATAGCGTACAGCTCCGATGTCCCGTTCTGCGCTGCCCACGAAGCCCCAGACCACCGCGCCCGCAAGTGCCAGTAAGCCGGCGCCGGCCGTTCCTTCCAACGGCCCCGCGCCAGCCGCGCCGGGTGCCGAGCAGGCTGGCGGTGCCGCGTTCGGTCGCCGCGTGCGAGCGCTGCGCGAGGCGATGGGACTGTCGCTGCGCGACCTGGCTGTGCGCAGCGGCGTGAGCGCGCCGATGCTCTCGCAGGTCGAGCGCGGCGAGACCAGCCCGACAGTCGCGACCGCGCGGCGGATCGCCGTCGGGCTCGACCTGCGCCTGTCGCAGCTGCTGCGGCTCGACGAGGACGGCGCCGTGACGATCGTGCGCGCCGATGATCGCCGCTCGGGCGCGCACCGCGCCGGCGGCCATCGCTACGAGATCCTGACGCCGCCGCTGCCCGGCCTGCGCGCGGAGGTCTCACGCCACCACCTCGCCGCCGGCGGCAAGACCGGCGGGCCGGGCGATCCGCCGATCCATGAGCCCGGCAGCCGCGAGACGGCGATCGTCGAGAGCGGCACCGTCGAGCTCGTCTGCGACGGCGGGCGCCATCGTCTCGCCCAGGGCGACTGCGTGACCTTCGACGCCGACCTTCCCCATCGCTTCGAGAACCCCGGCGACGCCGAGGCCGTTCTGCTGGCCTTCGTGTCCGCCGGCCTCCGACGCTCCTAGCGACCGCCCAGGCGCTGCTGGCGACCACCCAGGAGAAGCACGACATGCCCGAGACGATGTTCGAGAAGATCTGGAACGCCCACGAGGTCGACGACGGGCTGCTCTACATCGACCTGCACCTCGTCCACGAGGTGACCAGCCCCCAGGCCTTCGATGGCCTGCGGCTCGCTGGTCGCCGCGTGCGCAGGCCCGACCGCACGCTCGCGACCGCCGACCACAACGTGCCCACCGACGGCACGATGGCGGCGGCGCAGATCCGCGACGAATTGTCGCGTGTGCAAGTCGAGACGCTCGAGCGCAACTGTGCGGAGTTCGAGATCCCGATCTACTCGCTGGGCTCCTCGCGCCAGGGAATCGTGCACGTGATCGGGCCGGAGCTGGGCGTGACACAGCCGGGCATGACGATCGTCTGCGGCGACTCGCACACCGCCACCCACGGTGCCTTCGGCGCGCTCGCGTTCGGCGTCGGCACAAGCGAGGTCGAGCACGTGCTGGCGACGCAGTGCCTGGTCCAGCCGCGTCCGCGCGCCATGCGGATCTCCTACAGCGGCACGCTGGGCTTTGGCGTCACCGCCAAGGACCTGATCCTCGGCACGATCGGTGAGATCGGCGTCCACGGCGCCGTCGGCCACGTCGTCGAGTTCGCCGGCCCGGCGATCGAGGCGCTCACGATGGAGGGCCGCATGACGGTCTGCAACATGACGATCGAGGCGGGCGGTCGCGCCGGGATGATCACCCCCGACGAAGTCACGTTCGCCTGGCTGGAGGGCCGGCCGGCCGCCCCGGAGGGCCTGGACGCGGCGATCGAGGGCTGGCGCGCGCTGCGCAGCGACGAGGGCGCTCGCTTCGACCGCGAGGTCGTGATCGATGCCGCCAGCCTCTCGCCCCAGGTCACCTGGGGGACCACTCCCAGCATGGTGGTGCCGGTGACCGGTCGCGTGCCCGCCCCCGAGCAGTTCGACAGCCCGGCTGACCGCGAGGCGGCCGAGCGTGCGTTGCGCTACATGTCGCTCGAGCCCGGCACGGCGATCGAGGAGATTCGCCTCGATCGCGTCTTCATCGGCTCGTGCACCAACTCGCGCATCGGCGACCTGCGCGCCGCCGCCGAGGTCGTCGCCGGGCGGCGCGTGGCCGCAGGGGTCGCCGCGATGGTCGTGCCCGGCTCCCAGCAGGTCAAGGCGCAGGCCGAGCAGGAGGGGCTCGACGAGATCTTCCGCGCCGCCGGCTTCGACTGGCGCGGCGCCGGCTGCTCGATGTGCCTGGGCATGAACCCCGACACGCTGGCGCCGGGCGAACGCTGCGCATCGACATCCAACCGCAACTTCGAGGGACGCCAGGGCCGCGGCGGCCGCACCCACCTCGTCTCCCCGCAGATGGCGGCCGCGGCTGCGATCGAGGGTCATTTCGTCGACATTCGCGACTGGAGCCAGAGCTAGATGAAGCCGATCGGCGTGATCCGCGGCGAGGTGAGCTTCCTCGACCGCTCCGACGTTGACACAGACCAGATCATCCCCGCGCGCTACCTCAAGCGGGTGCAGCGCAGCGGCTTCGGGCAGTTCCTCTTCGACGAGTGGGCCAAGCAGCCGGGCTGGGATCTGCCGGCCAATCCGATCCTCGCGACGGGACGCAACTTCGGCTGCGGCTCCTCGCGCGAGCACGCTCCCTGGGCACTGCAGGACTACGGCTTTCAGGCGATCATCGCGCCGAGCTTCGCCGACATCTTCTACGCCAACTGCACGAAGATCGGCCTGCTGCCGGTGGCGCTGGGGGAGGACGACGTCCACGCGGTCGCGGCCGCCGGCAGCGCCGAGGTCGATCTCGAGGCGCGCGAGGTTCGCGCCGCCGATCGCTCGATCCCTTTCGAGATCGACGACGAGCTCCGTCACCGGCTGCTCAATGGGCTCGACGACATCGCGCTGACGCTGCAGCGAGTCGAGCTGATCGGCACCTACGAGGCCACGCGCGAGCGCCGTGGCCCAGTGACGACCGCGCTATGAGCACCGCGATCCTCGCTGCCGGCGGTCGTCCTGGCGCACCGGGCGCCAGCACGCCGGAGGCGCTATGAGCACCCCCCGCGTGGTGACGCTGGCCGGCGATGGCATCGGCCCTGAGATCATGGCGCCGACGATCGAGCTGCTGAGCGAGCTGGGCGACTTCGAGTTCGAGCCCCAGCCGTTCGGCGGGGCGGCGATCGACAGCCACGGCACCGCGCTGCCGGATGAGACGCTGGCGGCCTGCAGGCGCGCCGACGCGGTGCTGCTGGCCGCCGTTGGTGGCCCCAAGTGGGACACCACCGACCCCAACGCGCCGCGACCCGAGCAGGGCCTGCTGGGGCTGCGCTCCGGACTTGGCCTATTCGCCAACCTGCGCCCGGTGCGTCCGCTGCCGGCACTGTATGAGTCCAGCCCGCTGCGCCGCGAGCGGATCGAGGATGTGGATTTTCTCGTCGTGCGCGAGCTGACGGGTGGGATCTACTTCGGCGAGCGGGGACGCGAGGACGGTCGCGCGTTCGACACCTGCATCTACACCGCTGCCGAGATCGAACGCATTGGACGCGCCGCGTTCCGCGCCGCGCGCAGCCGTGTCACCAGCGTCGACAAGGCCAACGTGCTGGAGACCTCGCGGCTGTGGCGCGAGGTGATCAGCGCGCTTCACTCGCGCGAGTTCCCCCAGATCCAGCTCGAGCACCTGCTCGTCGACACGGCCGCGATGCGGCTCGTCTCGGCGCCACGTCACTTCGACGTCATTCTGACGGAGAACATGTTCGGCGACATCCTCTCCGACGAGGCCGCGATGCTGACCGGCTCGCTGGGGATGCTGCCGAGCGCGTCGCTGAGCGAGGACGGGCCGGGTCTGTTCGAGCCGGTCCACGGCTCGGCGCCCGACATCGTCGGGCAGGGGGTGGCCAACCCGCTGGCAATGTTCCTCTCAGCCGCGCTGATGCTGCGCCACGCTTTCGGCCGGGAGGACGAGGCGGCGGCGATAGAATCGGCCGTAAGCGATGCGCTGGACAGCGGACTGCGCACGCCCGATCTCGGTGGCCGGGCCACCACGGACCAGGTCACCGAAGCCGTGCTCACCAACCTGAAAGGACCTTGACGTGACCAGCGCGGATCTCATCTGGCACAACGGCGAGTTCGTTGCCTGGGAGGACGCGAAGGTACACGTACTGACGCACGGGCTGCACTACGGGACCGGCGTCTTCGAGGGGATGCGGGCCTATGACACTGAGCGCGGCACGGCGATCTTCCGCGCCCAGGACCATCTCGAGCGGCTGCGCCGCTCGGCCGAGCTGCTCTACATGCCGCTGCCCTACACGACCGCGGAGCTGCGCGCCGTCACGCACGAGCTGATCACTCGCAACGGGCTGCAGGCCTGCTACATCCGCCCGCTCGTCTACCGCGGGCACGGGCCGATGGGGCTCTATCCCTTCGACGCGCCGATCGAGGTCTGCATCGCCGTCTGGGAGTGGGGCGCCTACCTCGGCGAGGAGTCCAAGCGGATCGGCATCCGCGCCAAGGTGTCCTCCTGGCGGCGCGTCTCGCCAGCGTCGTTGATCCCGCACGCCAAGGCCTCCGGGCAGTACCTCAACTCGGTGCTGGCGAAGATCGAGAGCTCCAAGGCCGGCTACGAGGAGGCGATTCTGCTCGACGACCTCGGCCATGTTTGCGAGGGCACGGGCGAGAACATCTTCGTCGTGCGCGACGGCGTCGTCCTCACCCCGCCTCAGACGGCCAGCATCCTCGATGGCATCTGCCGCAAGTCAGTGATCCAGATCGCCCGTGACCTCGGCTTCGAGGTGATCGAGCGCGATCTCGCACGCGCCGAGCTCTACCTCGCCGACGAGGTCTTCATGACCGGCACGGCGGCGGAGCTGGTGCCGGTGCGGGAGATCGACGACCACGTGATCGGGCCGGGCAGCGCGGGCGAGGTGACGTTGGCGATCCAGCAGCGCTTCGAGGCGGCCCTGCATGGACGGGACGCCCGCTACGCCGACTGGCTGGACATCGTGCAGGTACCGACCAAGGCCGCGTGAGGCGACGCGCGTGACGCTGGCACCGGTCGACGGCACGAGCGCATGACTCAGCCCGGCGGCGGCGTCGTGCTGCGCGCGGTCCAGCTCTACGACACGACGCTGCGCGACGGCATGGGCGGCGAAGGGATGTCGCTGACGGCGGCCGAGAAGCTGCGTGTCGCGCATCGCCTCGATGAGCTGGGCATCCCGCTGATCGAGGCGGGCTTCCCGGCATCCAACCCCAAGGAGCTCGAGCTCTTCGAGCTGATCGCTCGCGAGCGCTTCGAGCAGGCCGAGATCGTCGCGTTCGGCATGACCCGCCGGCGCGACGTCGCCGCCGCCGAGGACGTCGCGCTGCGCACGATCGCCGGCTGCTGCGCGCCGGTCTGCACGCTCGTCGGCAAGACCTGGCGGCTGCACCTCGACAAGGTCGTGCGGGTCTCGGCGGAGGAGAACCTGGAGATGATCGCCGACTCGATCGCCTTCCTCGTCAGTGAGGGCAAGCGCGTCATCTACGACGCCGAGCACTTCTTCGACGGCCTGCGCGATGACCCGGCGTACGCGCTGGACTGTGTGCGCAGCGCCGCGCAGGCGGGCGCCGAGACGGTGACGCTGTGTGACACCAATGGGTCCTCGCTGCCGGCGCAGATCGCCGCCGGCGTGATGGAGGTCGTCGCCGAGCTGGGTGCCAGCGTGCGGGTGGGAATCCACTGCCACAACGACGCCGAGTGCGCCGTGGCCAACTCGATCGCCGCGGTGCAGGAGGGCGCCAGCCACGTGCAGGGCACGATCAACGGCTATGGCGAGCGCTGCGGCAACGCCAACCTGGTCTCGATCATCCCCAACCTGCAGCTCAAGCTGGGCTACCGTTGCCTGCCCGATGAGCGCCTGGCGATGCTGACCGAGAGCGCCCACTACGTCGACGAGCTGCTCAACGTCGTGCCCGACCCGCGCCAGCCCTACGTGGGCAAGAGCGCCTTCGCGCACAAGGCGGGGATGCACGCCGCCGGCGTGCGCAGCGACGCTGCGACCTTCGAGCACATCGACCCGGCGCTGGTGGGCAACCAGCGCTCGCTGGTCATCTCCGAGCTGTCCGGGCGCGGCACCGTCCAGCAGCGCGCGGCTACCTCGGGATTGACGGTCGACGGCGACGCGGCCGAGCGGGTCGTCGCGCGCGTCAAGGAGCTCGAGCATCGCGGCTTTCAGTTCGAGGCCGCGGACGCATCGTTCGAGCTGGTCATGCGCAAGGAGACCGGTGCCTATGAGCCGCTCTTCCAGCTGGAGTCCTGGCGGGTGATCGTCGAGAAGCGGGACACCGGGCGCGTCGAGACCGAGGCGACGATCAAGATCTGGGTCAAGGGCGAGCGCTACGTGCGCACCGCCGAGGGCAACGGGCCGGTGAACGCGCTGGATCGCGCGCTGCGCGCGGCGATCGGCGAGATCTACCCGCACCTGCGCGACATCGAGCTGGTCGGCTTCAAGGTGCGGATCCTCGACAGCGCCAAGGGCACCGGCGCGGTCACGCGCGTGCTGCTCGATGCCTCCGATGGGCAGGACGTCTGGGGCTCGATCGGCGTCTCGGAGAACGTGATCGAGGCCTCCTGGGAGGCGCTGGTGGACTCGCTGGAGTACGGCATGCAGCCCGGCCGCCCACAGCACGCCCGCGCGCTGGGCGCAGCGCAGGCGTGAGCGACGCGGAGCTCGCGAGCGCGGCCGGCGCGCGCGACCCGATCCCGCTTGCCCGTCCGCTGCTCGGCGAGGCCGAGGAGCGGGAGCTGCTGGCCGTGCTGCGCTCAGGTCGCCTGTCGCTCGGGCCGCTGCTCGAGCGCTTCGAGCGGGGCTTCGCCGAATGGCTGGGCGCGCGCCACGCCAGCGCCGTCTCCAGCGGCACCGCCGGCCTGCACCTCGCGCTGCGCGCGGTTGGGGTGGGGGATGGAGACGAGGTCGTCACGACGCCGCTGTCGTTCGTCGCCTCGGCCAACGTGATCCTCTATGAGCGGGCGCGGCCGGTGTTCGCGGACATCGACCCGGTGACGCTCAACCTCGACCCGCAGGCCGCCGCGGCCGCCTGCGGGCAGCGCACGGCCGCGCTGCTGCCGGTTCACGTCTTCGGCTACCCCGCCGACCTGGCCGCGCTGGAGCGGATTGGCCTGCCGATCGTCGAGGACGCCTGCGAGGCGCTCGGCGCGCGCCACGCCGACGGCACGAAGGTGGGAGCCGGCAGCCGCGTGGCGGTGTTCGCGTTCTACGCCAACAAGCAGCTGACGACTGGCGAGGGGGGCATGGTCGTCACCGACGATCAGGCGATCAAGCGGTGCATCGACGCCGAGCGCAACCAGGGACGCGCGCCCGACATGGATTGGCTCGATCACGATCGGCTCGGCTTCAACTACCGCCTCTCAGAGCTGGCCTGCGCGCTCGGCGTCGCCCAGCTCCAGCGCCTCGACGACATGCTCGCCCAGCGCGCACGCGTGGCGGACGCCTACCGCGCCGCGCTGGCGGGAATCGACGGGCTGACGCTGCCCTGCCCGGATGCCGGCGGGGCGGTGCGGGGGTGGTTCGTGTACGTGGTGCAGATCCCGCGCGAGCTGGTACGCCGCGGCGGGTCGCGGCGCGGAGGTGCGCCCGAGGACGCTGGGTCACGGGGTGGGCTGGCGCCCGGCGGTGCGGCGGCTCGCGACGCGGCGGCCGCCCGCGACGACGTCATCCGCGGCCTGCGCGAGCGGGGAATCGACTCCAAGCCCTACCTCCCGGCGATCCATTTGATGACCTTTTACCGCGAGCGCTTCGGCCACCGCGAGGGCGAGTTTCCCGTTTGCGAGGACATCGCCGCACGCTCGCTCGCGCTGCCCTTCTTCCCGCAGATGACTGCCGCGCAGGTCGAGCGGGTCGCAGACGCGCTGCGGGCGGTGCTGGGGTAGCGCCGTCTGCTCCGCAAGCACGCGCGTCTCGAATCGCTCAGCCCGCCAGCTCGGCCTAGCCCTCCAGTCGTGCCAGCTGCTCGGGCGTGTCGATATCGGCGCCGCGCGCGAGCTCTCCGCAGGGGACCTCCGTGATGGCGACGGTCGCCAGCACGTCGCGCGCGCCGCGGTCGCCCCGCAGGCGGGCGACGGCGTCGAACAGCGGGCGCTTGATCAGCACCGGATGGCCGGGCACGCCATCGTAGACGGCGCGCGCCGCGGGCCTGGGGTCATCCTGGGCGCCGAGCACGGCGGCAACGATCTGGGGCGTGATCAGCGGCTGGTCGCCGAGCACGATCAGCGCGGCATCGACGTCGCCGAGCGCGGCGAGGCCGCAGCGCAGCGACGCGGCCATGCCCTCCGCCCAGTCGGCGCAGACGACCGGCCGCGCACCGCGCAGCTCGACGGCCGCCAGCACTTGCTCGGCCCGCGCGCCCAGCACGACGACGATCGGCGCGAGCGTGGTCACCGCGCCCACCGCATCGATCACGCGCTGCAGCAGCGGTTGCCCGTGCAGCTGCGCGAGCTGCTTGGTGCCGCCGAAGCGCCGCCCGGCGCCAGCGGCGAGGATCAGCGCCCCGACCGCGGGTCGACCCCGCCTGCCCGCGGGCTCTCGGACCGTCGGCAACCGGCTCACGCGCCAATCGTAGTCGGCGGCTTCTAGACTGCGGCGGCGTGTCGCGCTTCAACGAGCCCCAGGACCCCGCGTTCCAGCGCCTGAACGCCTCGATCGGCTTCGACTGGCGGCTGGGCCCCTATGACGTTGCCCAGTCGCGCGCGCACGCGAAGATGCTCGCCGCGCGCGGGATCATCAGCGAGGAGGACCGCGACGTGCTGCTGCGCGGGCTCGACGAGGTCACCGCGGAGCTCGACGACGGTCGCTTTCCGTTCGAGCCCGACGACGAGGACATCCACATGGCGATCGAGCGGCGCCTGACGGAGATCGTCGGGCCGGTTGGCGGCAAGCTGCACACCGCCCGCTCGCGCAACGACCAGGTGGCGACCGACGTCGCGCTGTTCGTGCGCGCCCACGCGATCGCGGCGGCGGCCGCGGCGCGCGAGCTGATGCGCACCTTGATCGAGCGCGCCGAGGAGCACCTCGACTGGGCGATGCCGGGCTACACCCACCTGCAGCGCGCCCAGCCGGTCTACCTGTCGCACCACCTGCTCGCGTACGCCTGGATGCTCGCGCGCGACGTCGAGCGCTTCGAGCTCGCGGCCCGCGCCGCCGACCGGCTGCCGCTCGGCGCCGGGGCGCTGGCGGGCGTGAACTTCGACACCGACCGGGAGCTGGTCGCGCGCGAGCTGGGCTTCGCGTCGGTGGCGCCGAACTCGATCGACGCCGTCTCCAACCGCGACTTCGCGCTCGACTACCTCGCTGCCGCGGCGACGTGCCTCACCCATCTCTCACGGCTGGGCGCCGAGATCGTGCTGTGGTCGAGCCAGGAGTTCGGCTTCTGCGAGGTCGCCGACGCGTTCGCCTCGGGCTCGTCGATCATGCCGCAGAAGAAGAATCCCGACGCCGCCGAGCTGCTGCGCGCCAAGGCGCCGCGCGTCGCGGCGCACCTGGTCGGGCTGCTCGGCGTCCTCCACGGACTGCCATTGAGCTACAACAAGGATCTCCAGGAGGACAAAGAGCACCTCTTCGACGCCGTCGACACCGTGGAGCTGTGCCTCGACGCGGCCCGTGCGATGGTCGCCGGACTGCGCTTCGACCGCGAACGCCTGGCCGAGGCGGCAAGCGACGAGCTGCTTGCCGCGACCGATGTGGCCGATCTGCTCGTCCGCCGTGGCGTCCCGTTCCGGGAGGCGCACGGCATCGTCGCGGAGCTAGTGCGCGCCGCGCTCGCGCAGGGCAAGGCGCTCTCGCAGCTCGACCGCTCCGAGCTCGCCGCGCGTTCCGAGCTGCTCGACGACGAGTTCTACGCCGTGCTGGCCGATGGCCGTTGGTTGGAGTCCAAGCGCTCGCAGGGAGGCACCGCCCTGGAGCGCGTGCGCGAGCAGCTCGCTCAGGTGCGGGCGCTGGTCGCAAGCGAGCCGGCCGTCCCTGGGACGCCCACCGTCCCTGCGTCGTGAGCGCCGCGCTCGCCGACCGCCGATCCTCTCGAAGTGATCTCTGAGCACGACATCGCCGTGGCCGAGTCGAGCGCGCTGACCGCCGACTTCTTCGCCCGACCGGTCGTCGCGGTCGCGCGCGACCTGGTGGGCTGCACGGTCGCCCACGGCCTGACGGCCGGTGTCATCGTCGAGACCGAGGCCTACCACGAGCGTGAGCCCGCCTGCCACGCGTTCGTCGGTCGGACCGCGCGCACGGCCGTGCTGTTCGGTGCCCCGGGAACGGCCTATGTGTACCGCTCCTATGGGATCCATGCGTTGCTCAACGTGGTGGCTGAGCCGGTTGGGGTTGGCGCCGCGGTCCTGATCCGCGCGCTGCTGCCCATCGCGGGCATCGAGCAGATGCGCCGACGGCGCGGCCTGGAGCGTGTCGAGGACCTCTGCTCGGGGCCGGGCAAGCTCACACAGGCGCTCGACGTCGAGCTGCATCACAACGCGACCAGCCTGCTGACCGGTCCGGTCCGCCTCGGCGCCCGCCAGGGCGCCTGGCGGGATGTCGAGATCCTGGAGGGCCCGCGCATCGGCATCACGAAGGCGACCCACCTGCCCTGGCGCTTCTGCGCGCCCGCCAGCCGCTGCGTGTCGCGGCCTTGGCCCCCCGGGATCAACCGGCCCGCTGGGAACGGCCGGCCCGCTGGGAACGGCCGGCTGGCGACCGGCTCAGCCGCTCGGCGTCGCGCCGCCGCTCGACGCGCCGCCGGTCCCGCCGCCTGAGCCGCTTCCGCTGCCGGTCCCCGGCGTCGGGCCTGCGCCGGCGGGTGGCGTCTGACCGTTGCCCGGCGTCGTCGGGCCCTTGGGCTGGGTGCCCGGCGCCGTCGGCGCCGCCGGTGGTGTCGCCTGCTGCTGGCCGCCACCGAGCTGCCCGGTGCCCGTCTGGCCGCTCGTCGGCGTCCCCGTGCCCGACTTGCTCGTGCCCGTGTTGCTGGTGCCGGTCGCGGGGGTGGCGGTTGTTGTGGTGCTGGTCGACGTGCTGCTTTGCGTCGCGCTGGCCGACGCGGCGGCGCGGGCCTGCGCCGCCGCGGCCTGGCGCGCGGCGAGAATTGCCTCGGCATGCACGATGAAGTCATGCCAGATCAGCGCCGGATAGGTGCCGCCCATCACCGGCTTGCCGTTGAAGAGGTACTTCATCGACTTGGCCTGGTCGGGGTAGCCGACCCAGACCGCCACGGTGAGGTTCTGATCGAAGCCGACGAACCAGGCATCGGCATAGTTCGAGGTCGTACCGGTCTTGCCGGCGGCGAAGTGGCCGGTCGCGGCGGCCGTGCCGGTGCCATAGCTGATCACCCCTTCGAGCAGGCTCGTCTCCTCGTTGGCGACCGTCGCCGGCAGCACGCGCGTGTAGACCGGACGGTCGACGGCGATCGCGTTGCCCTGCATGTCCGTCACCGAGCGGATGCCCGAGGGCTCGAGCGGGTTGTCGCTGAGGCTGCCGGTCACGCGCTGCCCGTGGTCGGCGATCGTCTGATAGGCGTGCGCCATCTCCAGCGGCGTCACGCCGACCGTCAGGCCGCCGAGCGTGAAGGCGTAGTTTTCAGACAGCGGCGTGACGATCCCCATCTGGTGAGCGAGCGCGACGATGTGTGGCACGCCGAGCTGGATGCCCAGACGGGCGAAGACCGTGTTGTCGGAGTAGGCGGTCGCGTTGGCCAGCGAGATCTGCCCGGAGTAGGCGCTCTCGTCGTTGCGCACCGCAAACCAGGCGCCGCCGTAGCGCCCGTGACGCGGCTCGTAGAAGGCCTCGGGCGCCGAGGGCCAGACCGAGTTGGGGGAGACGCCCTCACGCAGGGCCAGCGCCAGCGTGAAGACCTTGATCGCCGAGCCGGGCTGGCGCTCGCCCTGTGTCGCGAGGTTGAACGGGTGCGCCTGGTAGTCGCTGCCACCGACCATCGCGCGAACCTCGCCGGTGCGGTTGTCCAGAGCGACCAGTGCCGCCGCCGGCCCGAGCCCGCCCAGGTGGGCGCTGACGGCCTGCTCGGCGGCGGCCTGCAGGTCGCCATCGATCGTGGTCTGGATCCTCAGGCCGCCGTTGAAGGCGCGCTGCGCGCCGAAGCGGTCGACGATCTGCGGGCGGATCCAGCTCGCGAAGTAGGGGTAGAGGGTGTTCTCCTGCGGTGGCTGGATCTGCGCGGCGGTCGGCAGCGGGATCAGCAGGTATGCCTGGTAGTGCGCAGAGTCGATGTAGTGCTGCGCGAGCATGTCGCGCAGCACCTGGTTGCGGCGCGCGAGCGACTCGGTCGGATGGGAGATCGGGTCATAGCCGCTGGGCGAGGAGATCAGGCCGGCGAGCAGCGCCGCCTCCGGTGGTGTCAGCAGCGCGGCGCAGGGGTTGCTCAGGGTGCCGCAGCCGGGGTGCGCGAAGCCCCAGTAGGTGCGCGCGGCGGACTCGACGCCGTAGGCGCCGTTGCCGAAGTAGATCGTGTTCAGATACTCGGTGAGGATCTTCTCCTTGCTCCACTTGCGCGTGAGGTGGTAGGCCAGCGCGGCCTCGCGCAGCTTCTCGAAGATCGTGCGGTTGTTCTCGGCGGTGAGCGCGTTCTTGACGAACTGCTGGGTGATCGTCGAGGCGCCCTGGACCGCGCGCTGCCGGGTCAGGTCGGCGAACAGCGCGCGCGCGATGCCGCGGATGTCGATGCCCGAGTTGTGGAAGAAGCGCTTGTCCTCGACGGCGATGACGGCGTCCTTCATCGCGTTGGAGATCTGGAGCTGATCAACGAGGATCCGGTGCTGGGCGTCGGCGAGGATGCCCAACGGGTGCCCCTGAAGGTCGTACAGCTCGGAGTTGCGCGCGTCCTTGTACTGCTGGTAGGTCTCGAGCGCCGGCAGATCGGAGGCGACCGCCATCATCATCCCGAACACCGTTGAGATGAGCGCGACGAAGCCCAGCCCGAGCAGGATCAGGGCCAGGCGCAGCTTCTTGATTCGGCGCCGCCGGCGCCGCGGACGCCAGCGCCAGCCGCCCGACCTCGCTCGGCGGGGCTCTGCCGGAGGCCCGCTGATCGGGGGCTCGGCCAGGAGGGTGTCGCGCTCGTCGCTCATCACTGGCGGCTCGCAAGGGCCAAGGGCGACCAAAGTCGATGGGCGCGCCGCCCGTGCCCTGAATGCCATTCGCTGCAAGCCGCGCTCTGGCACCGTGGTCAGAGCGGTCGGCGTCCGGCGGAGTTCCGCGCCGAGCGCGGCAGTCTAGCATTGCGCCCTATGGACCAGCCGGCGCCAGCGATCAGGCGAATTGCCGCCGCGCTGGAGCGAGGCGCCGTGGACTGCCTGCCCGAGCAGGGTCTGGCGCAGCGTCTCGCGCTGGCCGAGCGCGAGGGACGGCCGCTGCGGGTGAAGCTCGGCATCGACCCAACAGCGCCCGACATCCACCTGGGCCACACCGTCGTGCTCGGCAAGCTGCGCGAGTTCCAAGATGCCGGCCACACCGTCGTGCTGATCATCGGCGACTACACCGGTCGGGTCGGCGACCCCAGCGGGCGCAGTGCCACGCGACCCGTGCTCTCGGGCGAGCAGATCGACCACAACGCGCGCACCTTTCAGGAGCAGGCCTTCAAGGTGCTCGATCGCGAGCGCCTCGAGGTGCGCCGCAACGGCGAGTGGCTCGACATGCCGATGGAGGAGCTCTTCCGGCTGGCACGCCGCGCCAGCGTGGCGCAGATTCTCGATCGTGAGGACTTCGCACGCCGCCACGCGGCGCGTGACTCGATCACGATCCTCGAGCTGCTCTACCCGCTGCTGCAGGCCTACGACTCCGTCGCCGTGCGCGCCGACGTGGAGATCGGCGGCACCGACCAGCTCTTCAACCTGCTGCTCGGACGCGAGATCCAGCGTGCCTACGGCCAGCCCGAGCAGGTGGTGTTGACGATGCCGATCCTGGTCGGCACCGACGGTCGTCAGCGCATGTCCAAGTCGCTGGGCAACTACGTCGCGATCACCGATCCGCCCGATGAGATATACGGCAAGACGCTGAGCATCCCCGACGACGCCATGGCAGGCTGGTTCGAGCTGCTGCTCGGCGAGCGCGCGCCGACCGACCTCGCGCCGCGCGACGCCAAGCGCCTGCTGGCCCGGCGGCTGGTTGCGCGCTGCCACGACGAGGACAGCGCCACCCAGGCCGAGCAGCGCTTCGACCGGATCCACCTTGAGCATCAGCCGCCCGAGCAGCTCGAGGAGGGCGCCTTCGAGGCCACCAACGGCGCGGTCCATCTGCCCGCGGTCATCGCCGAGCTGTTCGGCGGCTCGCGCTCGGAGGCGCGCCGGCTGCTCGAGCAGGGTGGGGTCCGGCTCGACGGCGAGACGCTGGGACCAGCCGACCAGGATCTGCCGGCGGAGCGCCTCGACGGCGCTGTTCTGCAGGTCGGCAGGCGTCGCTTCCGGCGCCTGCGCCGAGCCGGGCGATGACCGCCCATGGAGGCATGCTGCGGCTGCGAACTGCCGGCGACGGCGAGGTCGTCGACCTGACCGACGGGGTGCGCAGGATCGTTCGCACGGCGGGCGTTCAGCGCGGCGTGGTGGTCGTCTTCGTGCCCGGCTCCACCGTCGCGGTGACGACGATGGAGTTCGAGCCCGGCGGGATCCAGGACGTGCGCGAGGCCTTCGAGCGCCTGATCCCAGCCGGGCGGGACTACGCCCACAACCGGCTCAACCACGACAGCAACGCCCACGCCCACATCCGCGCGGCGATCGTCGGTCCGTCGGAGTCGGTGCCGATCCTCGACGGCGAGCTGGCACTGGGCACCTGGCAGCAGATCGTCCTGCTGGACTTCGACGACCGCCCGCGCGAGCGTCGCGTGACGGTCTCGGTGCTCTCGTAAGGCCGCCCGGTTGGGGGGCCGCCCGGACGTGAGGCCTCGCGCTCGTGAGCACGTGGAGGTCTCGCGCTCGTGAGGTCTCACGGAGGCCTGCGGCCACCTGGCGTACGCGCCGAGCGCTGAGCGCTATACTGATCGGCCGGCCTGGAGCAGACCCTGCCCGCAGGCCAGCGCACCGAGGGGGGAGCCCCTCCCGAGGGCGTGACGGTCTTTGAAAACTCAACAGCGTGCACCGCGAGGATCGATCCGTCGATTCTCCGGTGTGTCCAGGTTCGAACCGTCGAGGGTCCATGCGGACGCTCGACGGCCAGAGATTGACCCTGTCAAGCGCTCGGCCGCCGCATGTGTACGTGTGCGGCCACGATGGGCGCATGACGACTCTTTGTGACGCGCGTGTGGGCTTTCGAGCCTGCGCGAGCAAGCAGTTCTTCACGGAGAGTTTGATCCTGGCTCAGGACGAACGCTGGCGGCGTGCTTAACACATGCAAGTGGAGCGACGAACCAGGGCTTGCCCTGGGGCAAAGCCGCGAACGGGTGAGTAACACGTGGGTAACCTACCCCGATGATTGGGACAACCCGAGGAAACTCGGGCTAATACCAAATGTGCTCTCAGGTCGTAAGGCCTGCGAGGAAAGGTAGCTTCGGCCTCCGCATCGGGATGGGCCCGCGGCCCATTAGCTTGTTGGTGGGGTAACGGCCTACCAAGGCTGCGATGGGTAGCTGGTCTGAGAGGACGATCAGCCACACTGGGACTGAGACACGGCCCAGACTCCTACGGGAGGCAGCAGTGGGGAATCTTGCGCAATGCGCGAAAGCGTGACGCAGCAACGCCGCGTGGGGGAAGAAGGCCTTCGGGTTGTAAACCCCTTTCAGTTGGGACGAAGCTCCGGCGGTGAATAGTCGCCTGGAGTGACGGTACCTTCACAAGAAGCCCCGGCTAACTACGTGCCAGCAGCCGCGGTAATACGTAGGGGGCGAGCGTTGTCCGGAATTATTGGGCGTAAAGCGCGTGTAGGCGGCTAGGTAAGTCTGCTGTGAAAGTCCAGGGCTCAACCCTGGAAAGCCGGTGGATACTGTCTAGCTAGAGTCCGGAAGAGGCGAGTGGAATTCCTGGTGTAGCGGTGAAATGCGCAGATATCAGGAGGAACACCAATGGCGAAGGCAGCTCGCTGGGACGGTACTGACGCTGAGACGCGAAAGCGTGGGGAGCAAACAGGATTAGATACCCTGGTAGTCCACGCCGTAAACGATGGGCACTAGGTGTGGGGGGTGTCGACTCCCTCCGTGCCGACGCTAACGCATTAAGTGCCCCGCCTGGGGAGTACGGCCGCAAGGCTAAAACTCAAAGGAATTGACGGGGGCCCGCACAAGCAGCGGAGCATGTGGTTTAATTCGACGCAACGCGAAGAACCTTACCTGGGCTTGACATGTGAGTGACCGCCGTGGAAACACGGCTTCCCTTCGGGGCACTTTCACAGGTGGTGCATGGCTGTCGTCAGCTCGTGTCGTGAGATGTTGGGTTAAGTCCCGCAACGAGCGCAACCCCCGTCGCATGTTGCCAGCATTCAGTTGGGGACTCATGCGAGACTGCCGGTGACAAACCGGAGGAAGGTGGGGATGACGTCAAGTCATCATGCCCCTTATGTCCAGGGCTACACACGTGCTACATTGGCGCGTACAGAGGGCTGCGAGACCGTGAGGTGGAGCGAATCCCTTAAAGCGCGTCTCGGTTCGGATTGCAGGCTGAAACTCGCCTGCATGAAGGCGGAGTTGCTAGTAATCGCAGATCAGCAATGCTGCGGTGAATACGTTCCCGGGCCTTGTACACACCGCCCGTCACACCACGGGAGTGAGCAACACCCGAAGCCGGTGGCCCAACCCCTCGGGGAAGGAGCCGTCGAAGGTGGGGCTCGTGACTGGGGTGAAGTCGTAACAAGGTAGCCGTAGCGGAAGCTGCGGCTGGATCACCTCCTTTCTAGGGAGCGCCCCAACGGGCGCGATCGGCCCGCCCTCATGGGCGTGCCGCTCCTAGCATGTCGACCGGGCCTGGCCGGGCTCACGGGGCCGCCGAGCATCCGTCAGGATGACTCGGAGACTCCGCGTAGCCCGGAA
Source organism: uncultured Solirubrobacterales bacterium (assembly GCA_963795555.1). Taxonomy (GTDB): domain Bacteria; phylum Actinomycetota; class Thermoleophilia; order Solirubrobacterales; family Solirubrobacteraceae; genus CAWCHZ01. Next base: position 855,368 of record CAWCHZ010000002.1, on the reverse strand, counting down.
CGCTGTTGAGTTTTGAGAGACCCACGCGCTCTCCGCGGACCTTGAAAACTGCACAGCAAGCCAAACGGGTATCACCCGGTCGATCGAGGACGCCTCGTGCGTCCGAGCTCGGCCGAGATCACCGTCAAGATAGTAAGGGCATACGGTGGATGCCTTGGCACCAGGAGTCGATGAAGGGCGTGGACGGCTGCGATAAGCCGCGGTGAGGCGCTGAACAGCCTTTGACCCGCGGATTCCCGAATGGGGAAACCCAGCGCTGGTAATGCGGCGTTATCCCGTGCTGAACACATAGGCACGGCGAGGACAAGCGGGGGAACTGAAACATCTCAGTACCCCGAGGAAAGGAAATCAACCGAGACTCCCTGAGTAGTGGCGAGCGAAAGGGGATCAGCCTAAACCTGGCAGGTGCAAGCGGGCACGCGTTGCCTGTCGGGGGTCGTAGGGCTTCGGTTCCGGGCTGTGCCTGGCCCGGCGGAAGTTACAAAGTCGTGTGGTAGTCGAAGCGTGTGGAAACGCGCACCATAGAGGGCAATCGTCCCGTAGACGAAACTGCACGGCCTTCCGTCCGAAGTTCCTGAGTAGGTCCGCACCCGTGAAACGCGGACTGAACCTGGGGGGACCACCCTCCAAGGCTAAGTACTCCCTGGTGACCGATAGCGGACAAGTACCGTGAGGGAAAGGTGAAAAGTACCCCGGAAGGGGAGTGAAATAGTACCTGAAACCGCATGCCTACAAGCGGTGGGAGCAGCTTCGGCTGTGACCGCGTGCTTTTTGCATAACGAGCCGGCGAGTTACTCGTCTGCGGCAAGGTTAAGCGATGAGCGGAGCCGTAGCGAAAGCGAGTCCGAATAGGGCGCCATAGTCGCGGGCGGTAGACCCGAAACTGAGCGAGCTACCCATGGGCAGGTTGAAGCGAGGGTAAGACCTCGTGGAGGACCGAACCGACCTAGGTTGAAAACTGGGCGGATGACCTGTGGGTCGGAGTGAAAGGCTAATCAAGCTCAGAGATATCTGGTTCTCTCCGAAATATATTTAGGTATAGCCTCGGATAAATTGCGTTTTGGCCGTAGAGCACTGCTTGGACTAGGGGCCCTACCAGGTTACCGACTTCAGGCAAACTCCGAAGACCATCACGTCTACTCCGGGAGTCAGTTGCTGGGGGATAAACTTCAGCGTCAAAAGGGAAACAGCCCAGACCGCCAGCTAAGGTCCCCAAGTGTTAGCTAAGTGGGAAACGATGTCCGAGCGCATAGACAACCAGGAGGTTGGCTTAGAGGCAGCCACCCTTGAAAGAGTGCGTAACAGCTCACTGGTCAAGTGTTCGGGCGCGGACAATGTAACGGGGCTCAAGCTAACCACCGAAGCTGCGGGTGCGTGAGACCTTCGGGTCGATCGCGCGGTAGGAGAGCGTTCCCATGCCAGTGAAGCGGCGGCGGAAGCCAGCCGTGGAGGCCTGGGAAGTGAGAATGCCGGCATGAGTAACGAAAGAGGGGTGAGAATCCCCTCCGCCGATTGCCCAAGGGTTCCTGAGTAAAGTTCGTCTGCTCAGGGTCAGTCGGGACCTAAGGCGAGGCCGAAAGGCGTAGTCGATGGCCAACAGGTTGATATTCCTGTACCACGTCGCTTCCGCTTGACCGATGGGGGGACGAGGAAGGCTAAGGGATCCCAGGCGATGGTCGTCCTGGGGTAAGCATGTAGGGGTGGCCCAAGGTAAATCCGGGGCCGCATAACCTGAGGTGCGATGCCAGCTGGCTCTAAGCCGGCGAGTCCCCGAAGCCATGCCTCCGAGAAAAGCCTCTAGGAAGGAAGCGCGTGCCCGTACCAAAACCGACACAGGTGGGCAAGTAGAGAATACTAAGGTGATCGAGATAACCCTCGTTAAGGAACTCGGCAAAATCGCCCCGTAACTTCGGGAGAAGGGGCGCCCCGGTAGGGTGAAGTCCCTCGCGGACGGAGCCCGAGGGGGCCGCAGTGAATTGGTCCAAGCGACTGTTTACCAAAAACACAGGTCTCTGCGAAGTCGTAAGACGACGTATAGGGGCTGACGCCTGCCCGGTGCCGGAAGGTTACGTGGAGGTGTTAGGGCTTGACCCGAAGCACCGAAGCTAAGCCCCGGTAAACGGCGGCCGTAACTATAACGGTCCTAAGGTAGCGAAATTCCTTGTCGGGTAAGTTCCGACCTGCACGAATGGCGTAACGACTTGGACGCTGTCTCAACGAGGGGCTCGGTGAAATTGCAGTCTCGGTGAAGATGCCGAGTACCCGCGGCTAGACGGAAAGACCCCGTGAACCTTTACTACAACTTGGTATTGGGGTTCGGTGCATCTCGCTCAGGATAGGTGGGAGGCTTTGAAGCGCCGGCTGCGGCTGGCGTGGAGCCAACCTTGAGATACCACCCTTGGTGTATTGGATCTCTAACAGCGCGCCGTATATCCGGGCGCTGGACAGTGCCAGGCGGGTAGTTTGACTGGGGCGGTCGCCTCCCAAAATGTAACGGAGGCGCACAAAGGTTCCCTCAGCACGGTCGGAAATCGTGCGTAGAGTGCAAAGGCAGCAAGGGAGCTTGACTGCGAGACTGACAAGTCGAGCAGGTGCGAAAGCAGGTCTTAGTGATCCGGCGGTAGCAAGTGGAAGTGCCGTCGCTCAACGGATAAAAGGTACTCCGGGGATAACAGGCTTATCGGGCCCAAGAGTCCACATCGACGGCCCGGTTTGGCACCTCGATGTCGGCTCGTCGCATCCTGGGGCTGAAGTAGGTCCCAAGGGTTGGGCTGTTCGCCCATTAAAGCGGTACGCGAGCTGGGTTCAGAACGTCGTGAGACAGTTCGGTCCCTATCTGCCGTGGGCGTTGGAGAGTTGAGAGGAGTCGTCCCTAGTACGAGAGGACCGGGATGAACACACCTCTGGTGTATCTGTTGTCCTGCCAAGGGCACCGCAGATTAGCTACGTCTGGATTGGATAACCGCTGAAGGCATCTAAGCGGGAAGCCAGCCTCGAGATGAGCTCTCCCATCCCCTTGAGGGAGTAAGACCCCTGGAAGACCACCAGGTTGATAGGCCGGATCTGGAAGGACGGTAACGTCTGGAGGAGACCGGTACTAATGGGTCGAGGGCTTGACGGATTTTTGATCCCCGTTTGGCGGCTGTGCAGTTTTGAGGGTCCGCGGCGTGCGTGACGCCTGCGGGTCTCGCCGGTTTCCGGTGGCTATGGCGAGGGGGAAACACCTCTTCCCATTCCGAACAGAGCAGTTAAGCCCCTCAGCGCCGATGGTACTTGGCCCGCAAGGGCCTGGGAGAGTAGGTCGCCGCCGGTTCTCTTCAGTCGAGCGGCCGGGCCGCGCAAGCGGCCCGGCGGCGTACGCTCGACGCGCCGGGCTTGCCCTGTCGACAAGCCCGTCTCCCAGCGCGTCGATGTGCCCTTGGCCCGCTGACTAAGGTCGCCTGTCGGGCAGGCCCGCATCCCACCGAGCGCGCCGGTCAGGCTGCTCGGCCAAGCTTCGCCGCTCGAGCTGGCGCTCGATCGGGCAGAGGCAGATTTGCGCCCGTGGGGCGACCTGTCCCGGCCGTCGCTGCCGCGTCAGCCGCAGGGAGACATGATGGAGGCGCGCCGCGTCATGGTGGGCATGCGGCAGGAAAGACGTGCGGCCAGCCGGTGGTGCCGGAGCCCACCTGTCGGCGTCGTCCTCGGCGTCCTCCGTCCCCTTGGGCAGCGCGGCCAGGCCCCGCCAGGTCCCCGAAAGACGATCGGCGACCAGCGCCGAAAGACGATCGGCGACCAGCGCCAGGAGGCGTGATCCGAGGGCGGGGAGCGACGGGCTTGGGAACATGTGTTCGTAGGCTAGGTTGGCGCTCGGACGGAAGCGTTGGCTGGGCCGGAAGGTCCCCGGCTGGCGGTTGAATTTGGCTCTGTTGAGCCAAATTCAGGGCCGCGGGCGTGCAACCCAGCTTGCACCGGCGATACTTGCGGGTGATGGCGAGCGAGCGCTGCAGCTGGTGTGGCAACGACGTCGAGCCCGACGACGGCTTTCGCGCGGTCGAGCGCGTTGGCGAGCGGCGTGCGATCTTCTGCCGGCTCGAGCACATCGTGCCCTGGGCGATCCAGGGCGCGCACTGGGATCCCGGCACGATCGAGGAGCCGCCGGCCGTCGAGGAGACTGTCGAGGTCTGCTCGTACTGCGGCGCGCAGCTCGACGAAGCGCACATCCTGCTGGTCCGTCACCGGGGCGAGCATCGCGTCCCGGATGGCTTCTGCGGCGTGGCGCACCTGCTCGCCTGGGCCAAGGCCGGCGGGCGCTGGGGCTAGGCGTCGGGCTCGCGGTGCTGGCGGGGCGCGCCGCGGGATCGAGCGATATTGGGGGCCCCGACGTCACGGCGGGGCAGCCACTTCACGGCCCCGTATCGCGCGAGATCGAGGGGGTCCCGCCGTCGAGCCCGAGCTCGCTGGCGTGCTCCTCCAACGCGGCAACCACGAACGCGACGTGCTCGTCGAAGTCGACCCCAAGCTCGGCGGCGCCGGCGCGCAGCTCGTCGCGATCGACGGCCGCCGCGAAGGCCGGGGTCTTGAGCTTCTTGCGCACGGACTTCGGCGTCAGGCCATGGATGCCCGTGGGACGGACGTAGGCGCAGGCCATCACGAAGCCGGTCAGCTCGTCGACGGCGTAGAGCGCCTGCTCGAGCGGAGTCTGGCGCGCCACGCCGAGGTAGTCGGCGTGCGAGGCGACCGCGCGGATGACCTCCGGCGGAAAGCCGAGCCGTTCGAGCTCGGCCATGCCCACGCGGGGGTGGCCGGCCTCCTGGGAGGGATGGCGCTCGTAGTCGAGGTCGTGCAGCAGGCCGGTCTGGCCCCACAGCTCCTCGTCGCCGCCGAGTCGCCGGGCATAGGCGCGCAGCGCGATCTCGACCGCGAGCATGTGCCGGCGCAGCGACGGCGAAGCGACCCATTCGCAAAGCAGGGACCACGCCTGATCGCGCGAAAGGGGCAGCGGCATGCCTGTTACCCTAGCCCAGCCCTCGCGACGCGCACGCCTCCCATCCGCGCGGGGTCGCAAGCTCATGGAGAAGTTCGTAATCGAAGGCGGCGTGCCGCTCTGCGGCACCATCGTCCCAGCCGGCAACAAGAACGGCGCACTGCCCCTGCTGGCCTCCTGCCTGCTGACGGTCGATCCGGTCCTGATTCGCAACGTTCCGCGCATCCGCGACGTCGATGACATGCTGCTGCTGCTCGACGACCTTGGTGTCGCGGTCGAGTGGCGCGGCGACAACGAGGTCGCGCTGTGCGCCGCCAACGTCACGCAGACCGCGATCGATCGTGCGCTGGCGTCGCGAATCCGCGCCTCGTTCCTGCTCGCCGGCCCGCTGCTGGCGCGCTTTGGGCGGGCGACGATGCCGCCGCCGGGTGGAGACGTCATCGGGCGCCGGCGGCTGGACCCGCATCTCGACGCGTTTCGCGCGATGGGCTCGAGCGTCGAGCTCGATCGCGACATCTACCTGACGGCTCCCGCAAGCGGTCTGCGCGCCTGCGATGTCTTCATGGACGAGCCGTCCGTGATGGCGACCGAGAACGCGCTGATGGCGGCCGCGCTGACGGCCGGCACGACGGTGATCCGCAACGCCGCCTGCGAGCCGCATGTCCAGGACGTCGCGCGGATGCTCGTCCGGATGGGGGCCGACGTCACGGGCATCGGCTCCAACGTCGTCACCGTGACGGGCGGCGGGACGCTGCACGGGTGCGAGATCGACGTCTCGCCCGACCACACCGAGATCGCCTCGTTCATGGCGCTCGCGGGGGTCACGGGCGGTGAGCTGCGGATCAAGGGCTGCGTGCCCGAGGACCTGCGCATGATCCGCCTGGTCTTCGCGCGGCTGGGCCTGCGTTCAAAGCTCGACGGCAGTGACGTGCTCGTGCCGGCCGATCAGCCCCTGGTGATGGAGCGCGACGCCGGCGAGTATCAGGCCAAGATCGAGGATGGCCCCTGGCCGGCGTTTCCAGCCGACCTGACGAGCATCGCGCTGGCGCTGGCGACGCAGGCGCAGGGCTCGGTGCTGATCTTCGAGAAGATGTTCGAGAACCGGCTGTTCTTCACCGACAAGCTGATCTCGATGGGCGCCAACATCACCCTCTGCGATCCGCACCGCGCGATCGTGATCGGGCCCAGCCGCCTGCGCGGGCAGCACGTCGAGTCGCCCGACATCCGCGCCGGGATGGCGATCCTGATGGCCGCGCTGTGCGCGGAGGGACGCAGCGAGATCGGCAACATCCGCCAGATCGACCGCGGCTACGAGCGCATCGACGAGCGCCTGCGCGAGCTGGGCGCGCGCATCGAGCGCGTCGCGACGGAGCCCGTCCACGCCTAGGGGCGTGCCGGCGGCAGCCAAAGCGCACCCTCCACCATGATCGATCCCGTACCCAGCGGCGCGCGCGACGTGCTCCCCGACGAGATGCGCGAGCTGCGCGCGATCTCCAGACGGCTGCTGAGCGTCTTCGACCAGGCGGGCTACGGCGAGGTCTACACGCCGACGGTCGAGTACATGTCGGTCTTCGAGCGCGCGGGGCCGGCGGCGCCACCGCCGGCGCATCGCCACTTCGACGAGCAGGGGCGCATGCTGGCGCTGCGCTCGGACATGACGCTGCCGATCGCGCGCCTTGCGACGACCCGCTACGCCAGCGCCGACCCACCGCTGCGCTTCTGCTACCTGGCGCACGTCTACCGCGCCGTGCGCCCGCACCGCGGCCAGAGCCGTGAGTTCCTGCAGGGTGGTGTCGAGCTGCTTGGCGCGCCCGCCCCCAGCGGCACGGCCGAGGTGTTGCAGGTGCTCTGCGCGGCGCTCGACGCGGTGGGGCTGGAGAGCTACCGGATCGGCCTCGGCGATGCCTCCCTGTATCCGGCGCTGCTGGACCAGATCGGGGTGCCCGCCGAGCGCGGGCAGCGGCTGCTCGGTGCGCTCGCCGGGCGCGACTTCGTCGCGCTCGAGCGGCTCGTCGCCGAGCTCGACATCAGCGGCCTGGACGCCGAGCTGCTGCTCGAGCTGCCCCAGCGGCGCGGCGGCGTCGAGGTCCTCGAGCACGCCACCGGCGCCGCCTCCACCGCGCTGGCAGGCATGCGCAGCGTGCGCGAGCTGGTGCCGGCCCGTGTCGCCCAGCGACTGATCTTCGATCTCGGCCTGAGCCGCGAGGTGGGCTACTACACCGGCGCGATCTTCGAGGTCTACGACCCGGCGCTGGGCATGCCGCTGGGCGGCGGCGGACGCTACGACGAGCTGCTTGCCCGCTTCGGTCGCGCGCTGCCTGCGGTCGGCTTCGCGCTCAACCTCGAGCGACTGCACATGGCGTTGATGGGCGAGGAGCGCGGGGCCGGCACGGCTGCGGTCGGGCGCGCGACCACCGGTGAGGCTGCGGCCGGCCGCCCCTCGGCCACAAATGCCTCGGGTTCGGGCGGCACAGCCCCCGCTACAGCTGCCCCACGCTCGACCGCGCCGGCCGCCGACCGCAGGGAGAACCGGTCGTGAGCAGCGACGGCCTGACGATCGCCGTCCCCCGTGGCGCCTTGTTTCAGGACACGCTGGCGCTGCTCGACCGCCTCGGGGTCGACACCAGCGAGGTGCGCGGCAACGACCGCCGGCTGCTGTTCCCCGAGGTCGGCCTGATCACGATGCGCCCATCCGACGTGCCGACCTACGTCGAGGCCGGCGCGGCCGACATCGGCATCACCGGCAAGGACGTCCTGCTCGAGCAGTCCGAGCGCGAGGTCTATGAGCTGCTCGATCTCGGCTACGGCCGCTGCCGGATGGTGCTGGCCAGCGTCGCGGGGACCGATCGTGCGAGCGAGGCGCTGCGCCGTCTGGGGGTCATGCGCGTCGCCACCAAATACCCGCGCACAGCCGCGCGCTACTTCCACGAGACCGGTCGCCAGGCCGAGATCGTCGCGGTCAAGGGCTCGGTCGAGCTGGCCCCGCTGACCGGGCTCGTCGAGGCGATCGTCGACCTCACGGCGACCGGCACCACGCTCGCCGAGAACAACCTCGTCGTGCGCGAGGAGATCGGCGTCTGCACCGCCCGCCTCGTCGCCAATCCGGTTGCCCACAAGCTCAAAGCGGCGGCGATCGACGACGTCGTGGAGCGCATCCGTGCGGGTTGAGCGCCTGGCGGTCGGCGGCGACATCGACGCCGTCGCCGCCGCGCGGCGCGTCCGCGCGCTGGTGCCCAGCAGCCGCTCAGTCGAAGCCGCCGTGCGGGAGATCGTCGAGGAGGTGCGCCGCGACGGGGATGCCGCGGTCGCCCGCCACACCGCGCGCCTCGACGTCGATGGCGATCCGCCGCCGCTGCTCGTGGCCGGCGAGCAGCCGCCGGCTGCGCTTGCGACGCTCGAGCCCCAGCTGCGCGGCGCGCTCGAGCTGGCCCGCGCCAACGTGCAGGCGGTCGCGCGCGCCTGGCTTGGGGTCGATGCGGAGCTGACGCTCGGCCAGGGGCAGCGCATCGTGCTGCGCGAGCTTGCCGTTGGACGCGCCGCGGTCTACGTGCCCGGGGGGCGGGCGCCCTATCCCAGCACGGTCGTGATGGGTGCGACGACCGCGCGCGCGGCCGGGGTGGCCGATGTCGTCGTCTGCACGCCACCCGGACGGGATGGCGGCGTGGATCCGGCGATCCTCGCGGCCTGTGCCCTCTGCGGCGTCGACCGCGTCTACCGGATGGGCGGCGCACAGGCGATCGCCGCGCTGGCCCACGGCACCGAGACGGTCGAGCCCGTCGACGTGATCGTCGGGCCCGGCAACCTCTACGTCCAGGAGGCCAAGCGCCAGCTCGCCGACCGCGTGGGAATCGACGGCTTCGCCGGGCCGAGCGACCTGCTCGTCGTGATCGACGCCGAGCGCGTCGACGACGCCCGGCTGGCCCAGCCCGCCGGCGAGGCGCTGGGGGTGGCGCCGCACGAGCTCAGCGCGCTGGGGCTCGACCTGGTCGCTCAGGCCGAGCACGGGGCCGGCAGCCTGATCGTCGCGGCCAGCCCGAGCGAGCGGGTGCTCGCCGCCCTGCAGCGTCAACTGGAGAGCGTCGCGAGCGACGCCGATGCCGCGCTCGTGCAGCTCGCGGATCTGGAGCACGGGCTCGCCTTCGCCGAGGCGCTCGCTCCCGAGCACCTCCAGCTGGTAGGTCCCGGCGCCCAGGCGTTGGCGCCGCGCGTCCGTCACGCCGGCTGCGTCTTCGTCGGAGCGGCCAGTGGAACCGCCTTCGGCGACTATGTCTGCGGCTCCAACCACGTGCTGCCGACCGGCGGCGCGGCGCGCTTTGCATCCGGCCTGAATGTCGGGCACTTCCGCCGCCGCGTCAGCGAGGTGCATCTCGACGCCGACGCCGCGGCGCAGCTGGCCGGACCGGGTGCCGCGATCGCACGCGCGGAGGGCTTCGGCGCGCACGCCAAGTCGATGGAGGCACGCATCGGCCAGAATGGAGCGTCATGACGCGCACCGCGCAGATCACCCGCACCACCCAGGAGACCGACGTCAGCGTCGCCGTCGGGCTCGACGGCCGCGGCGGCGGGACCCGCCGGACCGGCGTGGGCTTCTTCGATCACATGCTCGATCTGCTGGCTCGCCACGCGCGGCTGGACCTCGACGTGACGGTCACCGGCGACCTGCACACCGGCGCCCACCACACCGTCGAGGACACCGGGATCTGCCTTGGGCAGGCGCTCGACGCCGCGCTCGGCGACCGCCGCGGAATCACTCGCTACGGGCACGCGCTGGTGCCGATGGACGAGGCGCGCGCCGCCTGCGCGCTCGACATCTCCGGCCGGCCGCTGTGCCGCTGGGAGGCGGATCTGCCGGCGGGCTCGCTCGCCGGATTCGCGCACGACGAGGCCGAGGAGTTCTTCCGTGCCGTCGCCAACAGCGCACGCCTGACGGTCCACATCTCGATCGAGGCCGGCACCAACGCGCACCACATGATCGAGGCGGCCTTCAAGGCGTTCGCGCGCGCGCTGCGCGCGGCCGTCGCAATCGATCCGACCGAGACCGGGGTGCCGAGCACCAAGGGGACCTTGACGTGAGCGTCGTCGCGGACGATCCGGAGGGCGCGGGGGCGGTTGGCCCGGGTGCGACGCGGGCTGACCCCGGCGCGGCAACGGCTGACCCCGCTGCGGTGTCGCGCGCCCCGCTGCTGGGGCTGGTCGACTACGGCATGGGCAACCGCCGCTCGGTCGAGAAGGCGCTGCTGCGCGCGGGCGCCCGCGTGGTCGTGAGCGCCGACCCCGACGAGCTGCGCCGCGCCGACGGGCTCGTGCTGCCGGGCGTCGGCGCCTTCCCGCGCGCGATGGCCAACCTGCGCGCGCGCGGGCTGGACACGCTGATCGTCGAGCGGGTCGACGCGGGCGTGCCGCTGCTCGGCGTCTGCCTGGGCCTGCAGCTGCTGTTCCAGTCATCCGCGGAGCGCGACGGAGCGCGCGGGCTGGGACTGCTTCCGGGCCGCTGCGTGCGCCTCGATGCGCCTGCCCTCAAGCTGCCGCACATCGGCTGGAACCTCGTGCGCTTCAAGCGCTCCTCGCCGCTGATCAGCGAGCTTCCGGCAGCCTGCGCGTTCTACCACGTCCACTCGTTCGCGCCGCGTTGTGACGATGACCACGACGTGGTCGGCGAGGCCGAGTACGGATCCCCGTTCGTGACCGCGGTGGAGCGCCATCCGCTCTACGGCGTGCAGTTCCATCCCGAGAAGTCCTCGACGGCCGGGCTGACGCTGCTGCGCAACTTCACGCGGATCGCCGCGCGCATGGCGACGCCCGCGGCGGCCTGACGTCGTGATCCTCTATCCGGCGATCGACATCCTCGACGGGCGTGCCGTGCGGCTGGCGCAGGGTCGCTTCGATGAGTCGACGGTCTACGACGAGGATCCGCTGGGCGCCGCGCAAGCCTGGGTGCAGGCCGGCGCGCGCTTCCTGCACATCGTCGATCTCGACGGCGCGCGCGCGGGTCGGCCGATCAACCTCGCGGCGCTGGAGCGAATCGTCGCGGAGGTCGGCATCCCCGTCCAGTACGGCGGCGGCCTGCGCGACCTCGCCGCGGTCGGCGCGGCGTTGGCCGCCGGCGCGGCGCGCGCGATCGTCGGCACCGCGGCCTACAGCGACATCGACTTCCTCGATGAGGTGCTGGCCACGCACGGGTCGCACGTGCTGGTCTCCGTCGACGTGCGCGACGGCAGCGTCGCGACGCGCGGCTGGACCGAGGACTCCCACGTGCCGGCGAGCGCCGTGATCGACGCGCTCCAGCGGCGCGGGGTGACGAGCTTCGTCTACTCGAGCATCGAGCGCGATGGGATGCTCAGCGGCCCGGACCTCGAGGAGGTCCAGCGGATCGCCGCGGCGATCCGCGGACGCTTCATCTACTCGGGCGGGGTGGGCAGCGTCGAGGACCTCGCGGCGCTCGCCCGGCTGCGTCTCGTCAACCTCGCCGGGGTGATCGTCGGCAGGGCCCTCTACGAGCGACGCTTCACGATCGCCGAGGCTCAGGTCGCGCTGCAGCGCTGAAGCGGCAATGCACTACAAGCGCGTGATCCCCTGCCTGGACGTCGACGCGGGTCGTGTCGTCAAGGGCACGCACTTCGTCGACATCCGCGATGCCGGCGATCCGGTCGCCCTGGCCGAGCGCTATGACCGCGAGGGGGCCGACGAGCTCGTCTTCCTCGACATCACGGCGACCCATGAGAAGCGCGGCACGCTGGTGGAGCTCGCTCGCCGCACCGCCGACGAGGTCTTCGTCCCGTTCACGATCGGCGGCGGAATCGCCTCGGTCGCGGACGCGCAGGCGGTGCTCGACGCCGGCGCCGACAAGGTCTCGGTCAACTCGGCGGCCGTCGCGCGCCCGGCGCTCGTCGACGAGCTGGCCGAGGTCTTCGGCGCCCAATGCGTGGTCGTCGCGATCGACGCCAAGCGTCGCGCTGGTGACGCGGCCAGCGAGGGCGGCGCTGGCGCCGGCTGGGAGGTGTTCGTCGCCGGCGGGCGGCGTGCGACCGGCCTCGACGTCGTCGAGTGGGCCGGCGCCGCCGCCGATCGCGGCGCCGGCGAGATCCTGCTGACCAGCATGGACCGCGACGGCACCACCGGCGGCTATGACCTCGAGCTGACAGCTGCCGTCGCACAGCGCGTGGGCGTGCCCGTGATCGCTTCCGGAGGCGCCGGCGAGCCCACGGACCTGGTGCAGGCGCTCAACGCCGGCGCGGACGCCGTCCTGTGCGCGTCGATCCTGCACTACGGGCGCTATCGGATCGCCGACCTCAAGCGCCACCTCCACGAAGCGGGGATCCCGGTTCGGTTGGCTTGAGCGCGGCCACGCACGCACCGCTGCCCGAGCCGCGGGCGCTCACCGCTGCGCTGGCGCGTCTGTCGGCCGGCCCAGCGCTGCTTGCCGCCACCGCTGATGAGCAGGGGGTGTGGCTGGTTGGAGGCGCCGTGCGCGAGCTGCTGTTGGGGGGCTCGCCGATCGACCTCGACCTCGTCGTCGAGGGCGACGCCGTCGACGCCGCGGCGCGGATCGCCGCGCGGATCGGCGCCACCGTCGTCGCAGCCCATCACCGCTTCGGCACGGCGTCGCTCGCCGCGCCCGGGCTCAGCGCCGACGTCGCCACCGCCCGCCGCGAGCGCTATCCGACGCCGGGCGCGCTGCCCGAGGTGCAGCCGGCGAGCCTCGCGGAGGACCTCGCGCGCCGCGACTTCACGACCAACGCGATCGCGATCGCGCTCTGGCAGGCGCGGTGCGGCGAGCTCGAAGCCTTCCCGGGGGCACTCGCGGATCTGCACGCGCGCCTGCTGCGAATCCTGCATCCGCGCTCGTTCGTGGACGACCCGACGCGGCTGCTGCGGCTGGTGCGCTACCAGGCGCGGCTGGGCTTCGCGATCGAGCCCGGCACGGAGGGGCTGGCGCGCGCGGCGATCGCCGCTGGCGCGCTGCGGACGGTCTCCGGCGAGCGGATCGGCGCCGAGCTGCGGCTGCTCGGCCGTGAGCCGGACGCTCCCATCGCGCTCCAGCGTTGTGGCGAGCTGGGGCTCGATCGAGCACTGGGACCGGATGCCCGCGCGCGCCCGGAGCTGGCCGCCGGGGCGCTTGCGCTGCTGCCGCCCGACGGGCGTGCCGACCTGCTCGTGATCGCGACGCTGGTCGAGGGCGCGGGGCGCCCGGCGGTCGAGCGCTTCGCCGGGGCGCTCGGGCTCAGCGCCGCCGAGCGCAAGGTCGTTGGCGAGGCGGCGCGGGCACGCGCGCTCGCCGCCACGCTGGCGCGTGCGCGCAAGCCCTCCGAGCTGGTCGAGGCCGTCGCAGCCAGCGCGCCCGAGACCGTCGCGCTGGCCGGCGCGCTCGGCGCCGATCACGCCGCGCGCACGTGGCTGCAGGACGTCCGTCATGTCGCGCTCGAGATCTCCGGTCACGACCTGCTCGCCGCGGGCGTCTCGGAGGGACCGGAGATCGCCAGGGCGCTGCGCGCGGCGCTCGTCGCCAAGCTCGACCACGGCGCTGACGGACGCCAGGCGCAGCTGGCGGCTGCGCTGCGGGCGTTGGGGCGGGGCTAGCATCCGCGCGGTGAGGCTGAGCCCGCCGTTCCATGCGCTCGACCAGCAGATCGCGATCGACCTCGGGCCGGCGCGGGCGCTGTTCACGACCCGTCGGGGCGGGGTCTCGCGCGGGCCGTACAGCTCGCTGAACCTCGGCCTCTGGACCGACGACGACCCCGACGCGGTGCGCGCCAACCGTGCGCGCGTGGCGTCGCGTGCGGGGGTCGCCCCCGACCGACTCGCGCAGGGCCGCCAGGTCCACGGAGCCGACGTGCGGCGGATCGCCGGCGCGCACGAGCTCGCGGCGGTGGGGTCGCCCGCCGACGGCCAGGCCACCGGCGTCGCCGGGGTCGCGCCGATCGTGCTCGTCGCCGACTGCCTGCCGGTCGTCGTTGCCGGTGAGGGCGCGGTCGCCGCGCTGCACTGCGGCTGGCGCGGGCTTGCGGCGGGGATCGTCGAGGCGGGGGTGCGCTCGCTGCACGCGCTCGGCGGGCGAGACCCGCTGTCGGCGGCGATCGGGCCGGGCGCGGGTCCCTGCTGCTACGAAGCCGGGCAGGAGGTCCATGCCGCCTTTCCCCAAGCTCCAAGCGCGGCACACCGCGACGGTCACCTGGACCTCAAGCTGATCGCCGCCGATGCGCTGCGCCGCGCCGGCGTCGTGGAGGTCCACGACGTCGGCCTCTGCACGATCTGCAGCGACCCGCAGCTGTTCTTCTCGCACCGTCGCGACCATGGCCGGACCGGACGCCAGGCGGGGATCGCGTGGTTGAGCTGATCGACGCGCTCGACGCCGAGCGCGTGCGCCACAACCTCGGCGAGATCCGCGCGCGCATCGCCGCCGCCGCGGCCCGGGCTGGCCGCGACCCGGCGCAGGTCGAGGTCGTCGCGGCGACCAAGTACGTGCCGGTCGATCAGCTGCCCGTGCTCGCCGACGCCGGCATCGCGATCGTGGGCGAGAACCGCGCGCAGGACCTGCGGGCCAAGCACGCCGCGTATGGCGAGCGCTTCAGCTGGGACTTCATCGGCCATCTGCAGAGTCGCAAGGTGCGCGAGGTGCTGCCGCTCGTGCGGCTCGTGCACTCGGTCGCCAGCGACTCGGTCCTGCGCGAGCTGGGGCGGCACTGGCACCCCGACAGCGAGGTCCTCGTCGAGGTCAACGTCGCCGGCGAGCCCGGCAAGTCCGGCATCGCGGCGGACGAGCTGGCCGGCTTCATCGACCGCTGCCCGGTGCGCGTGGTGGGCCTGATGACGATGCCCCCGCTGGCCGCCGACCCGCAACGTAGCCGTTGTCACTTCGCCGCGCTGCGCGAGCTGGCCGAGCGTCACGGCCTGGCGCGGCTGTCGATGGGCACGAGCCAGGACTACGAGGTCGCCGTAGAGGAGGGCGCAACCCTCGTGAGGATCGGCACGATCCTCTATCGGTAAGCTCCAGGCGTCATAATCTTGGTTGAGCTCCAGCAGGGAATGGCGGTCCGCGGGCGAACCTCCTACGGCCATGGCCTTTAGCGACACGTGGCATCGCGCACTGGTCTACTTCGGCTTGGCCGAGGACCATGACGACTACGAGGACGACGAGCCCTTGCGGATGCCCGAGCCCGAGGAGGAGCTCGAGGACCGCTACCGCGAGCGCCCGAACGTGCGCCGACTCTCCGGACGGCGGCGGCGTGATGAGATCGACGACATCTTCGCCGACGAGGCGCCGGTGGATCGGCGGACGTCGGTGCTGCGGCCCGTTGGCGGTGCGCGCAATGGTCGTGACGTGCGGGTGCACCTCGTCATCCCCAAGTCGTTCAATGATGCCCAGGACGTGGCCGACAAGTTCAAGGATGCGATCCCCGTCATCCTCAACCTGCAGAGCACCGATCCCGATCTCGCCAAGCGGCTGATCGACTTCGCCAGCGGCCTCACCTACGCGCTCGACGGCGGGATGCAGCGGATCGCCGACAAGGTCTTCCTGCTGACACCGCGCAACGTCGAGGTGTCGGCCGAGGAGCGGGCGCGGCTGATCGAGAAGGGCTTCTTCAACCAGAGCTAGGGCGTCCGCGCCCGACCGATAGCCTTCGCGGCGCATGACTATCGGGCTCATCGGATCAGGCAGCATGGCCCGGGCGTTGGCGCGCGGCTGGGCGGAGCCGGTGCTGTGCACCGATGGCGGATCCGGCCGCTCGCGGGCGCTCGTCGCGGAGCTCGGCGGGGAGGCGCTCGCGACCAACGCCGAGCTCGCCGAGCGCGCCGACGTAGTGGTCCTCTGCCACAAGCCCGCCCAGCTGGAGGCGGTCGCGGCGGAGGTGGCCGGCCGCGCGCGTGTCGTCGCGTCGGTGCTCGCCGGCGTCGACCTGCGGGAGCTGCGCGAGGCGTATGGGTCGACGCCGGTCCTGCGCCTGCTGCCCAACACGCCGGTCGAGATTCGCCAGGGGGTGATCTGCTACGTCGACGACGTCGACGTGGATCGCGAGCTGATGGCCGAGGTGCTTGCGCTCTTCGAGCGCCTCGGCGACCTCGTTGCCCTGCCTGAGCGCCTGCTCGGGGCCGCGACCGGGGTGGCCAGCGTGACGCCGGCCTACCTCGCGCTGGTCGCGGAGGCGCAGATCGACGCGGGCATCGCACACGGGCTCAGCGCGACGCAGGCGACCGAGCTGGTCACCGGCGCGCTCGCCGGAGCCGGAGCGCTGCTGCGCGCGCGCGGCGGCGATGTGCTGGCGATCAAACGCGAGGTGGCCTCGCCGGGCGGCGTCACGGCGCGCGGCCTGGCAGCGCTCGAGCGGCGCGGGGTGCGCGCGGCGTTCCTCGACGCCCAGGACGCGGTCAACGGGCGGGAGCGCCGCTGATGGCGAGCGCCGCGCGCCAGGGTCTCCGCTGATGGCGACGGTCGCGCTGCTGGCGACCGTGCGCACGCAGATCGCGGACTATCTCACCGCGCTGATCGACGTCTACAGCGTCCTGCTGATCGCCTACGTGATCACGAGCGTGCTGTTCTCGCTCGACGTGCGGGTTCCCTACTCGCGCTGGTCGAACGCCGTGCTGAGCTTCCTGCGCGACGTCTCCGAGCCCTACCTGCGCGTCTTTCGCCGTGTCATCCCGGCGCTGGGCCCGCTCGACCTGAGCCCGTTCGTCGGGCTGATCGTGCTGCAGCTCGTCGGTCAGCTCGTGATCAACGCGATCCACGGGTAGTGCGCAGATCCTCGCTTCGCGGTGGCGCGCTCGCGCTGGCGACGTTGGCGGTCGTGGCCGGGCTCGACCAGCTGACCAAGGCGCTCGTGATCGGCGGAATCCCGCTCGGCGAGCATCGGGCGCTGATCCTGGGCATCGATCTGGTCCACGTCCGCAACAGCGGCGTGGCATTCGGCTTCTTCGCCGGCAGCCAGCCGATCTGGGCGATTCTGATCGCCGTCGTGCTCTGCGCGATGCTGACCTACTTCCTCGTCCACGCTGACCGGCCGCTGCTGTGGCTGCCGGTCGGCATGCTGCTCGGCGGCGCGCTCGGCAACGTCGTCGACCGGGTCGCGCACGGCGCCGTCACCGACTTCATCAAGCTGCCGTTCTGGCCGGCGTTCAATGTCGCCGACAGCGCGATCACGATCGGCGTCGTGCTGCTCGTGCTGATCGTCGACCTGGGCCGCGCGCGCAGCCGCGATCATGCTGGCGATGCCAAGCCGCATGGCAGCGGATGACCTTCCTTCGACGCAGCTCACCGTGCCGGCCACGGCTGCCGGCGAGCGGCTCGACAGCTTCCTGGCGCAGCCGCTCGGCTCGCGTGCCGCGGCCCAACGGCTGATCGACGCGGGCGTGGTGACGGTCGACGGCGTCGCACGCCCCAAGCGCCATCGCGTCGCCGCCGGCGAGCAGGTGCGCTGGCGCCAGCCACCCGTGCGCGGTGCGCCGGCGCCGAGCGCCGACGTGCCGTTCGCGATCCGCTTCGAGGACGAGCATCTGCTGATCGTCGACAAGCCGGCCGGAGTGGTCGTACACCCCGGTCGCGGCCATCCCACCGGGACGCTCGCGCAGGCGCTCGCCGGCCGCATCGCCGGCGGGCAGGACTCGCAGCGGCCCGGGATCGTGCATCGCCTCGATCGCGACACCTCCGGGCTGCTCGCGATCGCGCGCTCCGATGCCGTCCACCGCGCGCTGGCACGGCTGATCCGCGAACGGGCCATCCATCGCGAGTACCTGGCGCTGGTGGAGGGTCATCCGCCCGCGCGCAGCGGCACGATCGACGCGCCGCTCGGTCGCGACCGCCGCGTGCGGACACGTATGTCCAGCGAGACCGACGCGCCCAAGGAGGCTCGCACGCACTTCGACTGCATCGAGCTGTTGCCGACCACCGCGCTGCTGCGCGTGCGCCTGGAGACCGGGCGCACGCACCAGATCCGTGCGCACCTGCGTGCGATCGGGCATCCGGTGGTCGGCGATCCCGCGTACGGCCAGCGCGGAGTGCTGGGGTTGCAGCGCCAGTTCCTGCACGCGGCGCGACTGGCGTTCGTCCATCCGATGACGGGCGCGCAGCTCGACATCAGCTCGCCCCTGCCCGAGGATCTGCGCGCCGCGCTGGCGCGAGCGCGAGCAGCCGTGTGACGTGGCGACGGTTGGCCGCTGCGGTCGGCCCGTGTCCGCCACCTCGGGTGCCCTAGACTCCGGGGCTCGTTAACCGACCCGCCCGGGTCAGGGCACGCGAGCCCTGCCCGGCGCCGCCGCCGCGGACGCCGGGATCGCGCAGCCACCGGGCGGCTGCAGTGACAGCCGACACAAGGGAGACCCATCGTGGCTCAGGTAGGAATCAAGGAGCTGCTGGAGGCCGGGGTGCACTTCGGCCACCAGACGCGCCGCTGGAACCCCAAGATGCGCCGCTTCATCTTCGGCGAGCGCGAGGGGATCTACATCGTCGATCTGCTCAAGACGGCTGCGCTGCTCGAGCGAGCGCGCGCCTTCGCAGCCGATCTGTCCCGCCGCGGCGGCGTCGTGCTGTTCGTGGGCACCAAGAAGCAGGCGCGCGACGCTGTGCGGCAGGTCGCCGAGGAGGCGGGCATGCCGTACGTCAACCACCGCTGGCTCGGCGGACTGCTGACGAACTTCCAGACGATCAGCCTGCGGATCAAGCGGCTGCACGACCTCGAGCGCTTCGCCGCCGAGGGGCAGCTCGAGCTGCTGCCAACGCGCGAGCGCCTCGCGGCCGAGGCCGACTTGGAGAAGCTGCGCGCCAACCTGGGCGGCGTCAAGCAGATGCAGCGGGTGCCCGACGCGATGTTCGTGATCGACCTCAAGACGGAGGAGATCGCCGTGCGCGAGGCACAGCGCCTGCGCATCCCGGTGATCGGGCTCGTCGACACCAACTGCGACCCCGACGGGATCGACTACGTTATCCCCGGCAACGACGACGGCATTCGCTCGTGCACGCTGATCGCGAGTGCGATCGGCGAGGTCGTCGGCGAGGGCTATTCGACCTTCCGCGCCGAGGAGGAGCGCGCGCGCAAGGAGGCCGAGGAGCAGGCTCAGCGCGAGGCCGAGGAGCGCGCGCGGCGCGAGGCCGAGGAGCAGGCGCGGCGCGAGGCCGAGGAGCAGGCGCGGCGCGAGGCCGAGGAGCAGGCGCGGCGCGAGGCCGAGGAGCAGGCGCGGCGCGAGGCCGCTGCTCGCGAGGCCGAGACCGCGACGGCCGCCCCCGCTGCGACCGGTCCCCGCGCTGAGGCTGAGGCCGCGACGGCCTCCGCCGAGCCGACTGCCGCTGAGGCACAGGCCTCGGCGCCTGAGCCCGAGGCGCCTGATGCCGAGGGGCGGGCCGCCGAGGCCGCCCCTGAGCCCGAGCACGAGGCGCCTGATGCCGAGGGGCGGGCCGCCGAGGCCGCCCCTGAGCCCGAGCACGAGGCGCCCGATGCCGAGGGGCGGGCCGCCGAGGCCGCCCCTGAGCCCGAGCCCGAGCCCAGTGCCCTCAACGAGGAGGCCGGCTCATGAGCCCCGAGATCGGCGCCCAGGACGTCAAGGCGCTGCGCGAGCGCACCGGCGCCGGGATGATGGACGCCAAGCGCGCGTTGGTGGAAGCCGAGGGCGACGCCGAGAAGGCGGTCGAGATCCTGCGCATCAAGGGACAGGCGTCGGCGGCCAAGCGCGGTGAGCGCACCGCCGCCGAGGGCGTCGTCGCCAGCTACATCCACGCCAACCGCAAGATCGGTGTGCTCGTCGAGGTCAACTGCGAGACCGACTTCGTCGCGCGCAACGACGATTTCGTCGGCTTTGCCTATGAGGTTGCGCTGCACGCGGCGGCGGCGACGCCGCTGTACGTCTCCGAGGACGACGTCCCGGCGGAGGATCGCGCACGTGAGCAGCGGATCTTCGAGGAGCAGGCGGCCGACAAGCCTGACAACATTCGCGCGCGGATCGTCGAGGGACGCTTGCGCAAGTGGCTGGAGGAGGTCGTGCTGCTCAACCAGGTGCACGTCAACGAGGACAAGCACGAAGGGCAGACGATCGACGAGCTGCGCCAGGCGCTGGCGGCCAAGACCGGCGAGAACATCGTCGTGCGGCGTTTCGTCCGCTTCGCGGTGGGCGAATGATGGCCGGGGGCGAGTGAGGGCGCCCGCAGCGCGGCGCACGATCCCGAGCAGCGGGGAGGGGGCATGCACGAGCCGGTCTTCAAGCGCATCCTGTTGAAGCTGTCCGGCGAGGCCCTGATGGGCTCCAAGGCGCAGGGCACCCAGGCCGAGCGGGTGGAGGCGATCGCCCAGCAGCTCACGCGGGTGCGCAATCGCGGCGTGCAGATCGCCGTGGTCGTCGGCGCGGGCAACATCTATCGCGGCCTCGCGGGCGCGGCCGCCGGCATGGATCGCGCGACCGCCGACTACATGGGGATGCTGGCGACAGTGCTCAACGCGCTCACGCTCCAGGACGCGTTGGAGAAGCTGGGCACATACACGCGCGTGCAGTCGGCGCTGACGATCTCCGAGGTCGCCGAGCCCTACATCCGGCGCCGCGCGATCCGTCACCTCGAGAAGGGCAGGATCGTGATCTTCGCCGCCGGCACCGGCAACCCGTTCTTCACCACCGACACGGCGGCAGCGCTGCGGGCGCTGGAGATCCACGCCGAGGCGATCCTGATGGCCAAGAACGGCGTCGAGGGCGTCTACTCGGCGGACCCGGCGATCGATCCCGACGCACGTTTCATCGCGTCGATCACGCACATGGAGGCGCTCGAGCGCGGGCTGCGCGTGATGGACTCGACCGCGCTGTCGCTGTGCATGGACAACGGACTGCCGCTGTATGTCTTCAACATGGACGACGAGCGCAACATCGATCGGATAGTTTGCGGCGAGCGTGTCGGCACGCTGGTGGCCAGCTAGGAGAGCGGCTTGCAATGACCATCATCGATGACCTGTTGCGCGACGCCGAGGAGCGGATGGGCAAGTCCGTGGAGTCCACGCGCGCGGAGTTCTCATCCGTGCGCACCGGCCGCGCGAGCCCGGCGCTGCTGGACCGCGTCAGCGTCGAGTACTACGGCGTCAGCACGCCGCTCAAGCAGCTCGCGGGAGTCCACGCGCCCGAGCCCCGCCTGCTCACCGTCCAGCCCTACGACAAGGCATCGATCAAGGCGATCGAGAAGGCGATCATCGAGTCAGACCTCGGCCTGATGCCGTCCAACGACGGGACGTTGATCCGCCTGGCGATCCCCGAGCTGACCGAGGAGCGGCGCAAGCAGCTGGTCAAGGTCGTGCGGCACATCGCCGAGGAGGGGCGGGTGGCGATCCGCAACGTGCGTCGCGACGTGATGCACGACCTGCGCGAGCTCAAGGAGGCGGGCGAGGCCGGCTCCGACGACGAGCACCGGGCGGAGGGCGAGCTGCAGAAGCTCACCGACGCCAAGGTCGCCGAGCTCGACGGCGCGCTGAAGTCCAAGGAAGCCGAGATCCTCGAGGTGTGAGCGCGCCGCAGCCCGCCCGGGCCAGGTACGTGGCGATCATCACCGACGGCAACGGGCGCTGGGCCGCGCGCCGCGGCCTGCCGGTGATCCAGGGCCACCAGGCCGGCGCGGACACCGTCAAGGCGCGCCTGCGCGACGCGCCGGACTTCGGCGTTCGCGAGCTGACGGTGTACTCGTTCTCGACCGAGAACTGGTCGCGCCCCGCGGCCGAGGTGACCGGGCTGATGGCGATGTTCACCGAGCGCATCCAGCGCGAGACTCCCGAGCTGCACGAGGAGGGCGTGCGGATTCGCTTCATCGGCCGGCGCGAGGGGATTGCCGCGGAGCTCGTGCACCAGATCGAGTGGGCCGAGGAGATGACGCGCGACAACGATCGCATCACGCTCTGCGTGGCCTTCAACTACGGCGGACGGGCGGAGATCATCGATGCGGCGCGGACATTCGACGGCGACAGCGAGGAGGAGTTCCGCCGACATCTGTATGCGCCGGACCTGCACGACCCCGACCTGATCATCCGCACCAGCGGCGAGCGCCGACTCTCCAACTATTTGCTGTGGCAGTCGGCCTACTCGGAGCTGGTCTTCCGCGACGAGCTCTGGCCCGACTTCACGCGCGAGGCCTTCGAGCAGTCGCTGGCCGAGTTCGAGTCGCGCCAGCGGCGCTTCGGGGGTCGCTGATGGCGCGGCGCGGCGCGCCCCGCTCGCGGGCCCGCGAGCGCCGTCCGCCGCGACCCCCGGGCGGCGATCGACGCCAGCGGGACGTGGCTGGCGCGCGGCCGGGCGGCACGCGCCGTCGCGGCGGCCGCCAGCGCAGCGAGCTGGGCGCACGAATCCTCGTGGCCGTGCCGGCGATCGCCTTCGCGCTGGCGATCATCGATGCCGGCGGGCTGATCTTCGCGCTCGGGCTGGTGGCGATCGCGCTCGTCTGCGTCGCCGAGCTGTTCAGGATGTTCGCCCACGCGCGTCCGGCCCGCCTGGCCGGGTTCTTGGGCGTGATCGGCCTGATCCTCGCAGCCCGCTACGGCGGCCCCCCGCAGATCGTGATCGTGCTCGCGGCCTCGGTGCTGGTGACGTTCGTGCTCGCCGAGGCCGGTATTGGCCGCGAGGCGCCCGTCGCGTCGATCGCCGTCACGATGCTGGCGGTCTGGTGGATTGGACTGGCATTCGCGCACGCGGTGCTGCTGCGCGACCTGCCGCACGGCAACGGGATCGTGATCGACGTGCTCATCGGCACGTTCCTGGGCGACACCGGCGCCTACCTCGGCGGCCGTGGCTATGGGCGCCGGCCGCTGGCACCGCGGCTCTCGCCCAACAAGACGCTCGAGGGCCTCGTGATCGGGATCGTCGCGGCCGTGATCGGCGTGCTCGTTGCCAAGCTCTACCAGGACTGGCTGCAGCTCAAGGACGCGCTGCTGCTCGGCGTCGCGGTCGCGCTCGCCGCGCCCCTCGGCGACCTGTTCGAGTCGACGATCAAGCGCGACGCGGGCGTCAAGGACAGCGGCCGCCTGTTCGGAGTGCATGGCGGGGCGCTGGACCGGCTCGACGCGACGATGTTCACGATCGTCGTCGGTTACTACGTCTGGCTGGCCGTGCACTAGCTGACGTGCGCGGACGCCGTCGCGGGCGATGCCGAGGCCGTTGTGGCGGAGGGAGCGGACGCCGTCGCGGCCGCCTCGATCGGCGGCCCGCCGCGCCGGCTTCCTACAATCGACCCGATGCGACGGCTGCTGATCCTGGGATCGACCGGCTCGATCGGCACCCAGGCCCTCGAGATCGTCGACGCCAGCGACGAGCTGGAGCTGGTCGGGCTCTCGGCGGAGCGCTCCTGGGAGCAGCTCGTCGAGCAGGCGCGCGCGCGCGGCGTAGGGCGGATCGCGCTCGCCGACGCGCATGCGGCCGCGCGCGCCGCGGAGGCCTGGACAGACGGCGAGGTCCTCGCCGGCGCGGAGGGCCTGATGCGCCTGGTCGTCGAGTCGGGCGCCGAGCTGGTGCTCAACGCGCTCGTCGGCTCCGCCGGGCTGGGCCCAACGGTGGCGGCGCTGGGCGAGGGCATCGACCTGGCGCTCGCCAACAAGGAGTCGCTGGTCGTCGGCGGCGAGCTGGTGACCGCGCTCGCGCAGGCGACCGGCGCGCGGATCATCCCGGTCGACTCCGAGCACTCGGCGCTGCACCAGCTGATCGCCGCCGAGCGTCAGCCCGGCACGGTCGAGCGGCTCACGCTGACGGCGTCGGGCGGCCCGTTTCGCGGCTGGACGCGGGCCGAGCTGGAGGACGTGACGGTCGCCCAGGCGCTGCGTCACCCGACCTGGGCGATGGGCGGCAAGATCACGATCGACTCCGCCACGTTGATGAACAAGGGGCTCGAGCTGATCGAGGCCCACCACCTGTTCGGCACACCGTATGAGCGGATCGACATCGTCGTCCATCCCCAATCGATCGTCCACGCGCTGGTGGTGCTCTGTGACGGAGCCTGCCTGGCGCACCTCGGCCACCCCGACATGCGCGTGCCGATCTCCTACGCCCTGCACCACCCGCGACGCGTCGACGTCGCTGTGAAGGCACTGGATCTCGCCGCGGTCGGCGCGCTCGGCTTCGAGCCGGTCGACGAGCACACCTTCCCCTGCGTGCGGCTGGCGCGCGCGGCGGCCACCGCTGGTGGCACGGCGCCGTGCGTCATGAACGCCGCCAACGAGGTCGCCGTGCACGCCTTCCTGCACGAACGCCTGCCGTTCATGGGCATCCCCGCCGTGATCGAGGACACGCTCGAGCGGCTCGGCGTCGAGCCGGTGGTCGCGTTCGAGTCGCTCTACGCCGCCGATCGCGAGGCGCGCGCGCTCGCCGCTGAGCTGGTCGCCGTGCACGGGGCGCACGGCGCGTCGCTGTGACGCCGCTGCTCGCCGCAGCGAGCGGGTTGAGCGGGCCCGCCAGCGTCGTGCTGACGATCGCCGGGCTGGCGGCCCTGATCATGATCCACGAGACCGGGCACTTCCTGGCGGCCAAGGCGGTCGGCATGCGGGTGGAGCGCCTGTATTTGTTCTTTGGTCGCACCCCGCTGCACTTCCGCCGCGGCGAGACCGAGTACGGGATCGGCTGGCTGCCGGCGGGTGGGTACGCCAAGATCAGCGGGATGACGCCGCTGGAGGAGCTGCCTCCAGACGTCGCGCCGCGCGCCTTCCATCGCCAGAAGGTCTGGAAGCGGATCCTCGTGATCGCCGCGGGCCCCGCGGCCAACGTGCTCGCGGCGTTCGTGATCTTCTTCGCGGTCCTGCTGGCCAACGGCGAGCTGGTGCCGACCAACCGCGTCGGCGCGATCAACCAGGGCACGCCGGCCCAGGCGGCGCTGCGCCTCGGCGACCAGCTGGTCGCCGTCGATGGCCGCAGCGGCAGCGTCGACGTGCTGCGCGCACAGATCGCCAGCCACCGCTGTGCGGGCACGCCGACGGCGGGATGTGCGGCAACCACGCCGGTGCGACTGACGGTGATCCGCGCGGGCCGGCGCCTTGCGCTCGCCGTCACGCCGCGCTACAGCGCGGCCGACCAGCGCACCGAGGTCGGCTTTGGCTTCGCCACCAAGGCCGTCGGCGTCGGGCCCGGGCACGCCGCCAGCCTCAGCGCCCGGACGCTTTGGGACGTCACCAGCCAGACCGGCAGGGCGATCGCCCACATCTTCCAATCCAAGCAGCGCAAGCAGCTGTCCGGCGTGGTTGGCATCTACGAGGTCACCAAGCAGTCCTTCGCGTCCGACCTCAGCTACGCCTTCGACATCCTCGGCCTGGTGTCGGTGTCGCTGGCGCTGGTCAACCTGCTGCCGTTCCTGCCGCTCGACGGCGGCCACATCTTCTGGGCGCTGGCGGAGAAGCTGCGCGGCCGCCCGGTCCCGTTCAGCGTGATGGAGCGAGCGAGCGTCGTGGGCATCGTGCTCGTCGTCTTCCTGGCGATCATCGGCTTCTCCAACGACCTCAGCCGGCTCAACAACGGCGGCTTCAAGCTGCGCTGATCGAGCGCCAGAGCAGCTCCACGGGGTGCACCACGGGCAGCGATCGACCCCCCTCGCGCAGGTGCGCGGCGATCTGCAGCGCGCAGCCGGGGTTGGCCGCGGCGATCAGATCGGCGCCCGTGGCGAGCAGGTTGGCCGCCTTGCGGCGGCCCAGCTCAGCCGCCGGCTCGGGCTCGAGCAGGTTGTAGAGCCCCGCCGACCCGCAGCAGATCGCCTCCTCGGCGCCCTCGAGCAGCTCGAGCGCGGGGATCGAGGCCAGCAGCGCGCGTGGCTGAGCACGGACACCCTGGCCATGCGCGAGGTGACAGGCGTCGTGGTAGGCGACGCGCAGCCCCAGGGGATGGCGCGGCGCGCGTGGCTCGATCTCCGCGAGCACCTCGGTGACGTCGCGCACCCCGCTGCCAAAGGCGGTCGCGCGCCGGGCCCAGGCCGGGTCGTCGGCAAGCAGCTCGCCGTAGCGCTTCAGCGCCGACCCGCAGCCCGCGGCGGTCACGACCACGCGATCGCAGCCCTCGAGCGCGGCGATCGTCTGCTGCGCTCGCGCTCGCGCCGCCTGCTCCAGGCCGGCGTGCAGCTGGAGCGCCCCACAGCAGCTCGGCGCGCGCGGCGCGATGACGTCGAATCCCTCGCTGGCAAGCGTCGCGGCCGCGGCGGCATTGACGTCGTGGAAGAGCACGCGCTGGACGCAGCCCTGCAGCAGGCCGATCCGCCCGCGCCGCTCGCCCCGGGCGGGGGTGAAGCTCGGCAGCCAGCGCCATGCGGCGCTCGTGCGCACGCTGGGCGTGAGCCGCAGCAGCGCGCGCGGCGTCGCGAGCCCTGGGATGCTCGGCAGCCGCGCCGCCAAATCCGGCGCGCCGAGACGCCTGACGCCGGCGATCAGCGGCACGAGCGGGCGCAGGCGGGCGGGATGCGTGAACGTCGCGAGCAGCGCGCCGCGCAGCAGCCGCTGGCGCAGCGAGCGGCGGTGCTGGCGCTCGATCTGCGGGCGGGCGCGCTCGATCAGCTCGTCGAAGCGGACCTGCGACGGGCAGGCGCTGACGCACGCCATGCAGCCCAGGCAGCGGTCGAGGTGCTCGACGGTCGCGTTCGACAGCTCGCTGCCCTCCTGCAGTCCGTGGCCGATCAGCCTGATGCGCCCGCGCGGCGAGTCCATCTCCTCGCCCCAGAGCAGGTAGGTGGGGCAGGTCGGCAGGCAGAAGCCGCAGCGCACGCAGTCATCGACGATGCGCTGCTCGGGCGGGCGCAGATCGTCCCAGGCGCGCGTCACAGCCCACCCGCGAACAGCCCGGGATTGCAGGTGCCAGCCGGATCGAAGCGCTGCTTGACGCGACGCTGCAGCTGCGCTCGCGTCGCCTCGACGGGACCCCAGGGATCGATCATGGTGCGCGCGGCGGCGGGGGCGTCGAGCAGCACGCAGCTGGCTGGCGCCAGCCGCTCGCGCAGGCTGCTCACCGTCACGGCGACAGCGGGGGGGTCGTGCGTTGGCAGGCGCAGCCAGCAGACGCCCAGCGCCGCGCGTGCGACCAGCGCCGCACCCAGCTCGCGCGCCGCGACGATCGTCCGCTCGAGCCCGTCCAGCAGCGTCGCGACGCGCACGACGGCCTCACCCGCCCCGGCGCGCTGTCCCTCGCGCTGGTCCGTCCAGAGCTCCTCGTCGTCCTCGACCAGCTGCGGCTCGAGTCCCAGAGCCGCGAGGCGGCGGCCGGTGGCCCGCGCCTGATGGCGCGCCGAGCGCCCCCCGAAGCGCGCCAGCAGCGCGCCGCGCTCGTCCTGCCAGCGCAGGTCCAGGCAGAGGGCGTCGAGCGGGGCATGCGCCAGCGCGAGCGCGGCGGCGGCCAGCTGCCGCGGTCGTTCGGTCCCACCGACCGCAGTGACCGTCGCCGGCGCGAGCGGGTGCAGCCGCACGGCGATCTCGACGATCACGCCGAGCGTTCCGAACGACCCGCAGTAGAGCTTGGCCAGGTCGTAGCCGGCGACGTTCTTGATGACCCGGCCGCCGGCGCGAGCGAGGCTGCCGTCGGGCAGCGCGACCGTCGCGCCGAGCACGAGGTCGCGCACGCCACCGAAGCGGTGGCGCAGCGGGCCGGTGTCAGCGCTGGCGACGATCCCTCCGATCGTCGCTGCGGTGCGCGCGCCGAGCGGCGGGTCCAGCGCGAGCATCTGCCCCGCCCCGGCGAACGCCTGCTGCGCCTGTCCGAGCGGCACGCCCGCCTGCATAACCGCCGTCATGTCGCCGGGATCGTGCGCGACGATCGCGTCCAGCGCGGCCGTCGAGAGCCGCACGTCGAGCGGATCGATCGGGTGGCCCCAGCCGGCCTTGGTCGCGCCGCCGAGCGTGCGCACACGCCGCCTCGCCCGCGCGCACTCGCCGAGCAGCGCGGCCAGCTCGGCGGCGCTGCTGGGGGCGGCGTCGATGGGCGTCGAGCCCAGCGCGGCGTCGATCGCGGTCATCGGCTGCGGGCGTCGATCGCGGTGATGACTTGGGGGTGCACGATCGTCAGAAGCGCTCGGCGATGCCGGCCTGCTCGAGCGGATGCTGGCGGTAGGGACCCGGAACCTCGGCGCAGAGCCGCGGTGAGGGCATCACCTTGGTGGGATTGGCCAGCCCCTCCGGGTCGAACGCGCAGCGCAGGCGCTGGAAGGCATCCAGGTCGGCGGGGTCGAACATCGCGGTCATCTGTGCGCGCTTGTCGACGCCGACACCGTGCTCACCGGTGATCGACCCGCCCACACGCACGCAGGCGCGCACGATCTCTGTCGCGAGCGCCTCCGCCCGCGCGGGCTCACCCGGGCGGCGGGGATCGAAGCAGACGAGCGGGTGCAGGTTGCCGTCGCCGGCGTGGAAGACGTTCGCGACCCGCAGCCCGTAGCGCTCGCTCAGCGCGGCGATCGCGCGCAGCGCCTCGGCCAGCCGCGTTCGCGGCACGACCCCATCCTGCACGTAGTAGGCCGGCGACAGGCGTCCCATCGCCGCGAACGCCGACTTGCGGGCGCGCCAGATCAGCTCGCGCTCATCCGCGTCGCTGGCGACGCGAATGCCGCTCGCGCCGGCGCTCCGCAGCAGCTCGATGACCTCCGCCAGGCGAGCCTCGCACTCGGCCTCGCAGCCATCGAGCTCGACGAGCAGCGCCGCTCCGGCATCCGGCGGGTAGCCGGCCTGGACGGCTGCCTCGGCGGCGTCGATCGTCATCCGGTCCATGATCTCCATCGCGCTCGCGAGGATCCCGACCGCGACGATGTCGGAGACGGCCTGGCCGGCGGTCGCGACGTCGGCGAAGAAGCCGACCAGCGTGCGCGCCGACTCGGGAACAGGCACGATGCGCAGCGTTATCCGCGTCGCGATGCCGAGCGTCCCCTCGGAGCCGACGAACGCGCCGACGAGGTCATAGCCCGGCTGATCGAGCGCCTTGTCGCCCAGCTGGACGAGCGAGCCGTCGGGCAGGACGACCTCCAGACCGGTGACGTAGGTGCTCGTGAAGCCATATTTGAAGCAGTGCGCGCCGCCGGAGTTCTCGGCGACGTTGCCGCCGACCGAGCAGACGATCTGGCTGGATGGGTCCGGCGGAAAGAAGTGGCTGGGCGCGACCGCGTGCGAGACCGCGAGGTTGCTGACTCCCGGCTCGACGACCACACGCTGGTTGGGGAGATCGACGTCGAGGATCCGCCGCAGGCGCGAGAGCCCGATCAGCACCCCATCGGCCACGGGCATCGCGCCGCCCGACAGTCCCGTGCCCGAGCCGCGGGCGACGAACGGCACGCCGGCGGTGGCACACGCGCGCACGACCGCCTGGACCTCGCTGGCGCTGCCGGGCAGCACCACCGCCAGCGCAAGCGCGCTGTGCTGGGGCATCGCGTCGGATGCATAGGTGCGCAGCCGATCGGCGTCGGTGAGGACGTTGGCGGGGCCGCAGGCCTCGCGCAGCGCGGCAATCAGCGAGCTGGCCTCGACAGCTGAGCCGGCGTTCACAGGCAGACTGTAGGCGCCCTTCCTGCGGCGGCAAAGGGGCACCGCGACTAGCCGATCGGGGACCGCGGGCGCCGTGCCTGGCGCGCACGGGGAGGCGGGCACCGCGACTAGCGGATCGGTGTGACCGCGATCCAGCTCTTGGTCAGCGGCCCGAAGCGCTCGGCGACCGGCTCGCAGAAGAGCTCGGCGACCTCGTGCCGGCGCAGCAGCGCGATGTCCTCGTCGAAGCCGCCCGCGCGGCCGAGCTGCCAGTAGCGCCGGCGCAGACGACGCGGCAGCCAGTGCGCCGCGGGCAGCAGCGCGTGCGGCTCGATCGGGAACGACCAGGCGGGCGTCTGGACGTAGTAGCCGCGGGCGATGCGCTTGATCTCCGCCGCCAGCAGCGGCCGCGCCACGCGCGGCAGATGCTCGATCACGCTCGAGCAGTAGGCGAGATCGAACTCGTCGTCGGCAAATGGCAGGGGGGCGGTGGCGTCCGCGCGCACGAACGGGCCGGGGTAGTCGGGTCGGTCGACGACGTCGACGCCGGTGACGTCGAGCTCGGGGTCGAGCCCACGCAGGCCAAGTCCGCCGCAGCCGATGTCGACGATGCGGCTGGTCGGCGTCGCGCCGGTCAACGCGAACAGCTGCTCGTGGCGGCGGACGCGGGCGCGGGCGGCGAGCCGTGACGCCAGGCGAGCACGCCAGAGGGGGGCGCCGTAGACGCGCGGTGGCTGGTGGGGAGCCGGCTGCGGCGTCAAGGCGGTCCCCCGGCGGCCTGGCTGGCGGTGATCGAGCACGAGATCGACGCCCCGGCGGGGACTGCTAGCCGCGGTCCAGCACGACATCGACGCCCCGCAGGACCAGCTCGAGGTCGCCCTGCAGCAGCGTGCCAACGCGCTGGCGCAGGATGTCGCGGTCGACGCTGAGGATCTGTGACACATTGGCGACCGAGTCGCGCGGCAGCCCGGTGCGGTTGGAGGGCAGCAGGACGTTGCCCGGTGCGGTGGCCCAACGGAGGTTGCTCGTCAGCGGCACGACGACGACCGTCGCGATGCGGCTGGCGTTGAACGGATCGCCCTGGACCACCACCACAGGGCGATCGAAGCCCGGCGCCGACGCCTTCGGGTCAGCGAGCGATGCCCAGCAGACATCGCCCTGGCTCACTACCACTCGCTGCGCTCGAGCGCGTCTCGGGCCCCAGCATGCAGCCAGTCGTCGGCCTGGTCGCCGACCGTGCGCACCACCTCATCCAAGGCTGCGGTGACGGCTGGCGGCGACCGGCGCGCGAGGTACTCGGTGAGCGCGTCGCGATAGAGCTGGCTACGCGACTTACCCGATCGCCGCGCCAGCTCCTCCGCCTGCTGGTAGAGCTCATCGGGCAACGAGACGGCAGTCTTCATACTCAGAGTATAACCAGGCCGGCGGGGCGGCGCCCGTCGTCGGCGGCTCGTCGTCGTCGCGCGTGCCTCGTCCGCCGCGGCACGATCGCGCCCGGATGCCTACCCTTGGAGCGATGACGCCCTCCCGTGCTCCCAACGGCGGTGGCGGATCGTGATCGTCTTGGGCGTATTGGCCGCGATCGCGGCGTCGCTGTTCTACAACGGTGGCATCGTCCTGCAGGCGCTGGAGGCGCGCGAGCAGCCGCGTGAGCATGGGCTGCGGATCACGCTGCTTGCCCGCCTGGCGCGGCGCCGGCGCTGGCTTGCCGGCACCGCGCTGACCGTGCTCGGCTGGCCGCTGCAGACGGCGGCGCTGCTGCTCGCGCCCCTGACCGTCGTCCAGCCAATGCTCGTCGTTGGGCTGCTGATGCTGGTGGCGATCGGCCTGCGCGTGCCCGGCGAGCACGTCACGCGCTGGGAGGTCTTCGGTGTGCTGGCGATCATCGTCGGGGTGATCGTGATGGCGCTGCTGGCGCCCGGCGACCCCAAGGTCACCCGTCCGCCGACGGCGGTTGGCGTGGCCGTGCTGACGGCGCTGGGGCTGCTGGTGCTCGTGCCCTATGTCACGCGCGCCCAGCGCCGGCTCGGATCGGGCGCGATCGCGCTCAGCGCCGGCCTGGCCTACGCCTGGGCGGCGATCGCCAACAAGCTCGCCGCCGACGGGTTGTCCAGTGGCAACTGGCCGCAGATCGCCGGCTGGCTCGGCGGCCTGGCGATCGCCTCGCTGATCGCCGTGAGCAGCGAGATGACCTCCCTGCAGAGCAGGCCCGCCACCCAGGTCGGTCCGCTGCTGTTCGTGATGGAGACGCTCGTCCCGGTGCTGTTTGCACCGCTGATCACCCACGAGCAGTGGGGCCACAGCGGCCTCGAGAAGGCGATCTTCTGCGCGGCGCTGGTGCTGACGGTCCTCGGTGCGGCGGTCGTGGCACGCTCCTCGGCCGTCGGTCGCCTGATCGCGATGGGTCGCAGCGAGGCCTGCGAGGAGCCCGGTGGGACCGGGGCCGTCGGTGATGGGATCACGCCTGGACCAGATGACGGGGCCGCACCCGCGCCGGGGCAGCCAGCGCCCGCCCAGCCGCACGGGCGGCGCGCAAAGCCCGTCCCATACACTTGAAGGCGATGGCCTCGGAGCGTCAGATCAACGTCGGGGGCGTCGCGATCGGTGGCGGCGCGCCGGTCGCCGTCCAGACGATGACCAAGACCGAGACCGCCAACCTCGAGGCGACGATGGCGCAGATCCGCAGCGTCGCCGCCGCGGGCGCTGATCTGGTGCGTGTGGCGGTGCCGCGCGAGCGCGACGTCGAGGCGCTGCGCACGATCGTGCGCGAGTCGCCGATCCCGGTCATCGCCGACATCCACTTCAACCACACGCTCGCGCTCAAGGCGATCGATGCCGGCGCCCACTGCGTGCGGCTGAACCCCGGCAACATCGGTGGGCCCGAAAAGGTCGCCGAGGTCGCCGAGCGTGCGACCGCGCACGGCACGCCGCTGCGGATCGGCGTCAACTCCGGCTCGCTGCCGCGCCACCTGCACGAGCTCGAGCGCGAGAGCCCGGTCGAGGCGCTGGTCGGCGCGGCGGTGGAGTTCGTCGAGCTGATGGAGCGCCTGCGCTTCACGAACTTCAAGGTCTCGATCAAGTCCACCAACGTCCCCAACACGATCGCCGCCAACCGCCTGCTGGCACAGCGGATCCCCTACCCGCTGCACCTCGGGATCACCGAGGCGGGCACGAAGTGGTCGGGCTCGCTGAAGTCGGCGGTCGGGCTCGGCACGCTGTTGGCCGACGGGATCGGGGACACGATCCGCATCTCCCTGTCGACGTTCCACGCCGAGGAGGAGGTGAAGGTCGCGTGGGAGATCCTCAAGGCGCTCCAGCTGCGCGAGCGGGGCCCGGTGCTGATCGCCTGCCCGACCTGTGGCCGGCTGCAGTTCGACATGGACACGGTGGTCGCGGAGATCGAGCGCCGGCTGGAGGCCTACGACGACCCGATCGAGGTTGCCGTGCTGGGCTGCGCGGTCAACGGCATCGGTGAGGCCGCGCACGCCGACTTCGGCATCACCGGGGCGCGCAACGAGGGGCTCGTGTTCTCGCGCGGCAAGCCGCTGTGCAAGGTGCCCCAGGAGGCGCTCGTCGACACGCTGTTCGCCGAGATCGACAAGTACGCCAAGCACCGCCGCGTCGTCGTCGACGAGCAGAGCGCCGCGGCCGGCGCGGAGTGGCTGGCCGCGATCGAGGCCGAGCATGCGGGCGAGCTGACGCCGGAGCGCCTCGCCGCGCTGGAGGCGGCGGCCGCCGACGACGAGGACGCCCATGCCCGGCTGGTCGAGATCGTCGCGTCTGAGCCCGTCCGCCTCGACGAGGCTGCCTCGCCCGTGGCGGGGCGGCGCTTCAGCCGCAGCTGAGCCCGTCCGCCCGCAACCGCTCGGGCGCTTGAATCTGTTCGTCGTCGGCTGGTGCGGCGCTGGTGCGTCGCTCGACGTCGAGCGCCCCCGGGCCGCGTTGGCGGGGCTGCTCGAGCGCACCGGCCTGCTCGAGCCCGCATCCATCGAGCACTGGCGGGCTCCCTCCGGCACGCTCGTGCTCGCGTGGGCCTGCCACCCGCCGGAGCAGGCGGGCGCCGCTCGCTACGTGCACTTGGAGCGCGAGCGGCTGGCGCTGTTCTGCGGACGACCGCTGCTCTGGCGCGACAACGACGTCGCCGGGGGCTGCGACGGCCGCGCGCCGCTCGACGCGCGTCTG
The DNA here is from genome assembly GCA_963795555.1 of uncultured Solirubrobacterales bacterium. GTDB lineage: Bacteria > Actinomycetota > Thermoleophilia > Solirubrobacterales > Solirubrobacteraceae > CAWCHZ01. The sequence continues at coordinate 821,816 of CAWCHZ010000002.1, read as the reverse complement.
TATCTCGACGCGGTCGAGCGCTGGGCGCCGGCGCTGGACGGCCGCTGGGCGGCGCTGCGCTACGAGGACTCCACGCGCCGGCTGGAGGTCCTCACCGACGCGCTCGGTGCCTATCCGCTCTATCGCCGCGACGACGGCGCGGTGCGCTGGCTGAGCAACAGCGCAGCCGCGCTCGCTGATCTCGGCGAGGGCTCTCAGCCGGCGCTCGCCGTGGCTGCCAGCCTGCTCGGCGGCGGCTGGTCGCTGAGCGGCGATCCGCTCGCGCTCGCGGTGCGACGGGTGCCCAGCGGACGGCTGCTGCGCCTCGAGCCCGCGGGGAGCGGAGCAGTGCGCGAGTCGCTGGGTGTCGAGCTGGCGCTCCCGGCGCGCCTGGCGGCAACGATCGGCGCCGGCTTCGACGTCGCGCGCGCCGCGGAGAGGCTGGTCGTCTCACTGCGCGCTCTGGCCGACTGGCCCGGGCGTCCGAGCCTCGTGCCGGTGACCGGCGGCCGTGACTCGCGCCTGGTGCTCGCCGCCGCGCTGCGCGCCGGCATCGAGTTCAGCGCCTGCACCGCGGGGCCGCCCGATCATCCCGATGTCCGCGTCGCGCGCCAGCTCTGCGCGGCGGTCGGGATCGCGCACGAGCCGGTCCCATATGACCCGCACGGCGCGCTCACCAGCCACTGGCGCAAGGCGGCCGGGCTGCTCGCCGACACGGCTGCCGGGACGACCTCGCTGGAGGATGCGGCGGGCTTCCCGCTCGGCCCGCGCTCCGGCCCGCTGCCGCTCTGGCACAGCGGCCAGGGCGGTGAGATCGCACGTGGCTACTACGGCGATGGCGCCGGCCTTGGTGCCGCCGGGCTGAGCGAGCTGCTCTACCGGCGCTTCGTCGGCCGCCGCCCTGGGCGGGTGGAGCTGCTGAGCCCGACGGGCGCGGCGCTGGTGCGCGAGCAGATCGCCAGCTGGGTGGACGCCCAGCTCGCGCTCGGGTTCGGCGCGGCCGACGTGCCCGATCTCTTCTACCTGTGGCGGCGCATGGGGACCTGGGCGGCGCCGGCGATCGGTTGCGTGGAGCCGGTGCGCGATACGACCGCGCCGCTCTGGAGCAGCCGCCTGCTCGAGGACGAGCTCGGCCTGCCGGTCGCCGAGCGCGCGTGTGAGCGCTTCCATCGGCGCCTGATCGAGCACCTGGAGCCGGCGCTCGTCGCGCCGCCCTTCGCCGACGGCGGAGACTGGCGCGATGCCGAGGCGTCGACGGCCCAGGCGCGCCGACGCGCCCGGGCGCTCGGCGACAAGGCGCTCGCCGAGCTGGGGCGCCGACGGCACGCATCGACGCGGTTGCAGCGACTGTCGAGCAGGCCTCAGCGGCCGAGCCCGAGGCTTTTGTGGCCGAGGGGCGGCGGGCTGGGGCCTAGCACTGAGTCCCGGCGACCACGGGCGTGGTGGCTGCGGCCCCCGGGGCGTGTGGAGAAGGCCGGCGATCCGCTTGCGCCGATGCTCGCCGATCTCGGCGCTGCGGTCGCCGCCCAACCGGAGCACTGGGCATGGGAGGTGCTCGACCGCGACCGCGTGGCACGGCTGCTCGAGCGCGACCCGGCGGGGCTCGATGCGATGAGCCGCGCCTACGCCTGGCGGCTGGCGACGGTCTTCTTCGGCTTCCCGGTGAGCTGAGCGGCGGGCTAGCGGCTCGCCGCGACCGCGTCGAGGAAGGCCTCCCACGACGTCGCATAGGGGGCTGCGCGCTGCATCAGGCGCTCCAGCGCGTCCCATTCCTCGAGCGCCTCCCAGCCCCAGTGCAGGACGATCGGCACCCAGATCCCCGCCTGGCGCTCGATCAAGCGCTCGACGATCGGGAGGATCTCCACCGCGCGCCCGTAGAGCGGTTCGTAGACGGGCAGGTAGACGGCTTCGCCGCGCCACAGCGGAGCGGCGTGGAAGCCCATCGCCAGCACGGACTCCGGCCCGCCGCAGATCACGTCGAAGCGCTCGGCGAGCAGCGGGTACTGGGCGGGATCGAAGCGGTTGTAGGGGGGGACGAATACGCGTGGGCGCACGCCGACCTCGGCGAGCCGCTGCGCGCCGCGGTCGAGCAGCTCCTCGACCCCGGGCGCGCGCAACCCGCTGAGCTCCGAATGCCGTCGCGGGTGGCGGTGGCGGGTGCGATGGTTGTAGCCGTGCTGGCCGAAGCTGACGCCCTCGGTCCTGAGCTCGGTCAGCAGCGCCACCTCGTGGTCGTCGAGCGCTCGCTCCTCCGGCGGCTGGCCCACGGACGGCGCGGCCTCAGGCTGGCTTTCGCGGCGCGCGCCGGGGCGGCGGCGATCGAGCGCGCGCGCGGCGGCGCGCCGCGGCTCGAACGGCTCGGCGGCGACCGCCGGCATCACTGCCAGCAGGTATGGCGCGCCGGCCATGCAGGCGTGGAAATGCCGGAAGCTGTCGAGCCCCAGCTCGGGGCGGGCGATCACGTTGACGTGGGGGAACTCGTCGACGCGGATCAGCAGCCGCGGTGGACCGGCCGCGCGCTCGCCGAGCAGAGCGCGCCGAGCGACGATCATCGGCTCGATGCTGGCCTGCTCGAAGGTCAGCCGCCCGCGCCGCATCGCCGCGCGCTGCGCCGCGCGTCCAAGCGCCGAGGGAATCCGCTGGGCCGCCACCGCCTGGCGCACCTCGGCGCTGGCGAGCAGCTCCCTCTCCTCGAGCGCTCCGGTGGCCAGCTCCGGGCCGAACAGCAGGCGGGCGCTGCGCCGCTCGTCGCGCTCCATCTCGCGGGCGGTCTCGCGCAGCGGCAGGCGGCTGCGAATGCGCTCGACGCTCATGCCGCTGATCCCCGCCGGCGCGCGCTCACGCCGGCGTCCCCGCCCCCTCAACCACGATGACCGCCGTCGCGGCGCCCGGCGAGGGATGCGTGCGCGGCTGGTCGCGGAACTCCCGCCACTCGACGCCAAGCTCGCCGGCCAGGTCGCGCAGGGCGCTGCTCTGGTGGCTGCTGCCGCTGACGAGCACGAGCCGATCGGCGGCGTGGCGCAGCGCGACGTCGTACTCGAAGCGCTCGATCGCATAGGTCGGCTCGCTGTCGTGGATCAGCATCCCGACGCGCCGGCCTCGCAGCGCCGGCTCGAGCGCGGTCCGCGTCGACGCGAAGATGGGCTCCCAGAGGGGCCGAAGCTCAGCCGGCACGAGATGTCCCTTGTCCGGATACAAATCAAATGAGATCAGCTGCCCCGGTCGGCCGTCCCGCGCGTTGCGCTGCAGCGCGCGCAACAGCAGCAGCGAGCCGAGCCCGTCCTTGATGCCCGTCTCGACCACGAGCGCCGGTGCGAGCGCGCGCACGGCCGCGTACCACGCGAGCCTGCGCCCGGGGTGCAGCCGGCGCTTGGCATCCAGGCGCGCGCACAGGCGCGGGCGCAGGGCGCGCGCCAGCAGCGGGTCGTGGCGCGCCTCATCGACCAGCGCGCTGGCGCGCTCGCGATCGATGCCGAGCGCGGCGCCCACGAAGGGCGCCAGCTCGTGCGCGTTGGCCAGCTCGTAGGTGAAGTTGTCGACCTCGGGGTCGAGCAGCACGTAGGCCGCGGCGACCCACGGGCGTCGCCACGGCGCCGCGCCGTAGGAGCGCAGGATGCGCAGCTTGGTCCACCAGCGCGCTCGGTTCAGGCGCAGCAGGCGTCGGCGCCAGCGCCGCGGAAGCCGGCGCGCAAGCCAGGCTTCCGCTCCGTCCCCGCTCATGCGCGCACGCTAGCACCGCGACGGTGTCACACGATGTCGCCCGGACGCCGTTCAAGGCAGGTCGAAGGCTCGCGAGGCGCCCGGGCACGTTCGCGGCGTGCCCGGGCCTTTGTCGTCGTCAGCGGGGCGCTCGTCAGCCGCGCCGCGACGCCAGGCGGCTGAAGTAGGTCTGACCGGTCGGCGACTTCCATGCCAGGCGCCAGCTCGGCCCGCGCCCCGGCAGCCGCACGAACAGGTAGCCGTGCGTGTTGGTGGTCACGGTCAGCACCGTGCGGAAGCGTCGGCCGTTGCCGACCTGGACCTGGACCGTCTGGGCGCTGCCGTGACCGGGACGGACCTCGCCCCACAGCCAGCGCCCGCCGGCGACGTAGATCGCCAGTCGGTAGGCCGCCAGCGACGGCTTGTCGGCGCCGTGGCGCACCGCGCCGCTGAAGCGCAGCCCTGTCTCGAAGCCGCCGGCCTGGCGATCGTCGACGAGCTCGTACTGGCCGTAGCTCTTGATCGCGCCGTTGCGCCACATCAGGTATTCGGACTCGTTGATGTACAGCGCCTGCTGGGCGAGCGAGACGCCGATCAGCCGCTCCGGCGGGTTGGTCTGGAAGCCGAACTCCGTGACGTAGATCGGCAGCACGCCGCGCGTGCGGTTCAGCGAGGCCGCCTGGCGCAGGATCGTCTGCAGCCGCCCGATCGTGCCGATCGTGATGTCGGTCGGCAGGGTCGGCCGCCACAGCGGCGGCTGGGAGGCACTGGCGGTGTAGGGGTGATCGGCGAACGCGTTGACGGCCAGGCGACGGAAGCCACCACAGCCCAGCGCGGCAGCCGCCGCGCCGCGCAGCGTGTGGCCGTTGCCGTCGATGCAGAACATGTCACGCAGGAACTGCCCGGGCGCATTGGGGCGCGTGACGATGTTGCCCAGCCGCTGACCGACCGGCGCGACCTCGCCGAGCATGATCTGGTCGCTGCCGTGGCCGGTGGCGCGCAGCGCGTCGGTCATCGCGTTGACGAGCTGGCGGTAGCGCAGCGCCGCGACGTCGACCCAGCCGGCGCGCTGGTGGCGGTACTGCGGTCCCAGCCACGGGCTCAGATTGGGCTCGTTCCAGATCGCCCAGCGGCTCACGCGCGGCAAGTGCTGACCGGTGTGGGGATCGACGTAGCTGCCCGAGTAGCGCACGCCGAGCGCCGTCACGAAGGCGCGGAACTGCGCGACATCGGGCAGGCAGCTGGTCCCGTAGGGGCGGTTGGGGTGCGGATAGCGGACGATGTCGCGGCGCGAGCAGTCCGATGCCCAGTAGGGGGCGGTGCCGGTGGGGTCGAGGATCACGCTCATCCCGCGCGCCAGCGCGCCGGTGACGATCGCGTCGGTCGTGCCGAAGACGCCGACGGGATAGCTCGCGGGGTCGGCGGGGTTGAAGCTGGGGGCTTGGAAGGCGCGCACGCCGGGCGCGACGTGGCTCCACGGCACGAATGCCTTGATCGTGTCGACGCCGAGCGACTGCAGCTCGTTGAGCGTCGCGTCGCGGGTGCGTCCGTTCTGTAGCAGACCCTCGTCCTGGAAGATCGACTCCTGGCTGGTGCTGGCGACGGCGGCGGAGCTGAAGAGGCTGCTCAGCAGCGCGATCGCCGTGACGGCAATCGCGATCAGCGCCGGCAGCCGGCGGTGGGCGCCGGCGTGGCGGTGACCTTCGCCGGGGCGGCGTGGGGCGAGGCTGTGTGGGCTCTGGGTCATGGCGTGATGGGGGGTCGCGGGCATCGGGGTCCTAAACGCGAGCGCCCCGGTGAAAGTTGCGGGCCTATACGCTTGCCCGCCATGACGCGACCGCTGGCCGCCAGTCGATGACGCGCCTCACCGGCTACCTGCTGCCCACCGAGCGCCAGGCGCCCGCCGACGCGGAGGCGCTCTCACACAAGCTGATGGTCCGTGCCGGGTTGATCCGGCAGGTCGGGGCCGGGCTCTGGACCTGGCTGCCGGCCGGCTGGCGCGTGCATCGACGCGTCACGCGGATCGTGCGCGAGGAGATCGACGCGATCGGCGGCCAGGAGATGCTGATGCCGCTGCTGCAGCCGATCGAGCCGTGGCGGCGCACCGGCCGCGCCGACATCCCCGAGCTCTTTCGCCTGCGCGATCGGCGCGACGCCGAGCTGGTGCTGGCGATGACGCACGAGGAGGTCGTCACGACCCACATCGCCAAGCTCGTGCGCTCATACCGCGACCTGCCGCTGATTCTCTACCACTTCCAGGTCAAGGAGCGCGACGAGCCGCGCCCGCGTGCGGGCGTGCTGCGCACGCGGGAGTTCATCATGAAGGACTCCTACAGCTTCGATCGCGACGCCGAGGGGCTGGCGGCCAGCTATCAGCGCCACATCGATGCCTATGACCGCATCATGGATCGCTGCGGCGTGCGCTGGTACCGCGTCGCCGCCGACGTCGGGATGATGGGCGGCACCGTCGCGCACGAGTACATGGCGCCCTGCCCGGCGGGCGAGAACGAGGTCGCCCTTGCGCCCGGCTATGCGGCCAACGTCGAGATCGCCAGGACCGAGCCGCAGCCCGTCGCGCTGCCGTCGCCGCTGCCCGCGCCCGAGTCGGTCGCGACGCCGGGACAGACGACGATCGAGGCGGTCGCCGCGGGCCTGAGGCTGCCGCCGGGCGCGCTTTTGAAGTCCTACCCTGTCATGGCCAACGGCCGCGGACTCGTGCTCGCGCTGCTGCGCGGCGATCACCGGGTGAACGAGATCAAGCTGCGCAATGCGCTCGGCTGCGAGTTCCGCGCGGCCCGCCCGGAGGAGCTTGCGCGCCTGGGGCCCGCGGGCTTCCTCGGCCCGGTCGGCGTCGACGTGCCGATCCTGCTCGACGAGGCGGTCGCCCCCGGCGGCTACGTCACCGGCGCCAACCGCCCAGACGAGCATCTGCGCGGCGTCGAGCCCGGCCGCGACTTCCCCTTCGAACGCTTCGACCTGCGCCGCGCCGAGGAGGGCGACACGGTCGGTGGCCAGCCGATCCGGATCGAGCCGGCGATCGAGATCGCCAACATCTTCCAGCTCGGCACGCGCTACTCCGAGCCGCTCGACGCGCGCTACCTCGACGCCGCGGGCGACGCGCGCGCGATCTGGATGGGCTCCTACGGGATCGGCATGGCGCGGATCGTCGCCGCCGCCGTCGAGCAGTACGCCGACGAGCAGGGGATCAGCTGGCCGCGCGCGATCGCTCCGTGGGACGTCGAGCTGGTCGCCCTCGGCCGCCCCGGCAGCGCCGAGCGCGAGCTCGCCGAGCAGCTCTACGCCGAGCTCTCCGATTCACAATTGGCGGTGCTCTACGACGATCGCGAGCTGGCGCCCGGCGAGAAGTTCGCCGACGCCGAGCTGCTCGGCTGCCCGCTGCGCGCCACGGTCGGCAAGCGCTCGCTGCAGTCCGGCGAGCTGGAGGTCCAGGTGCGTCGCGGACAGCGGGCGCACAGCGTCGCGCGCGATCAGGCGCCGGGCGCGCTGCACGAGCTGTGGGAGACGCTGCCCTGAGCGGCCCGCGCCGCTCGCTGTCCTTCCGGCGGCTCAGCGGCCTGGATCGCTCAGGTCCGGAGCCTCCCCAAACCCGTCGCGGCCAGCCGCTGCGCCCGTGGACGATTCCCAACGCGATCGGCTATGTGCGCCTGGCGCTGATCCCAGTGGTGCTCTGGCTCGGGCTCAGCTCACGCCATGGCCGCAGCAGCGCCGCCGCCGTGCTGTTCGCCATCGTTGGCTGGAGCGACTATGCGGATGGGATCGCCGCGCGGGTGACCGGCCAGTACTCGCGACTCGGCGCGCTGATGGACCCGGTCATCGACCGTCTGCTGGTGATCGGCGGCCTGGTGATCTGCTGGCGCTTCGAGACCCTGCCGCGCTGGGCGATCGCGGCGCTGATCGCCCGCGAGGCGCTGATGGTCGTGCTGGCGCGCGTGGCGCTGTCACGGGCGCTCGACGTGCACATCAACTGGGCCGGGCGGATCGGCGTCCTGTTCACCTTCGGCGCGCCGTTCTTCGCGCTCGCAAGCGCCGACACGCCGGCGCACGCGTGCCTGTACGTCGGCCTGGTGCTGGCCTACGTCGCGAGCGCGCTGTACGTGCGCGGCGCGCTGACGGAGCTGTCACAGCGGGACGGTGCCCGCCGCCCGCCGCAGGATGCGGGCGCCACGCCGCCGGGCGCCACGCCGCGGGACAGCGCCGGCCCCGATTGCAACGACGCTGGCACACCCTAAAGCTGAGCTTGACCCTCGGGCCGGCGCGGATATACTCGCGTCTCGCCTGCACCGCTCACCAGGAGAACGCATGGACACCTTTCCCGACCTCGGCACGCTCTCGGATGAGGAGCTCAAGGACCTCATTCAGCAGCTCACCGACGAGGAGTCCGAGGTCTCCTACCGACGGCGGATCCTCCACGGCAAGATCGACATCCTGCGCGCCGAGCTCGTCAACCGCCTGCGCAAGAAGCACGAGGGAGGCGAGGCCGTGATCTCCGGCGCGGACGTCGAGCGGCTGACCGACATCCTCGCCGGCAAGGTCCCGGCGAGCGACCAGTAGCAGCTGCGGCCAGGCCACCGTGTCCGTCGTCTGCCCCGAGTGCGGCTTCGTCAACGCGGAGGGCGCCAACTACTGCCAGAACTGCGGCGCCCTGCTGGCCGGTGAGGGAGCCGGCTCGACGACGCTGACGTACCGCGTCGAGTCGACCGGGGAGCTCAAGCCGGTCGACATCGACGACGTCGTCGCCCAGGGCGCTGCCCTGATCATCCGCTCGGGCGGTGGCAGGGTGGGGGAGTCCTTTGCGCTCGTGGGCGAGCGGATGACGATCGGCCGGCGTCCGGACTCCGACATCTTCCTCGACGACGTGACCGTGTCGCGCGACCATGCCGTGCTGGTCCAGCGCAACGGCGAGTATCACCTCGACGACCTCGGCTCGTTGAACGGCACCTATGTCAACCGCGAGCGCGTGGAGTCGACGCGCCTGCGCGACGGCGACGAGCTTCAGATCGGCAAGTATCGGCTCTCGTTCCTGGCCCGCTGACATGCTGCCGCCGTCGACACCCGAGCTCGAGGTCCCGACGATCGAGCCCACCGTCCCCGTCGATGACGCGCCGCGCGCCGGGCGTCAGCGGGCGATGACGATCGGCGCCGTCTGCAAGGCGCTCAGCCAGGAGTTCCCGGGGATATCGATCTCGAAGATCCGCTACCTGGAGGACCAGAAGCTGGTCTCACCGCGCCGGACGCAGGGTGGCTATCGACTCTACTCGGCGGCGGATCTGGTGCGGTTGCGGACGGTGCTGCGTCTGCAGCGCGACGAGTTCCTGCCGTTGCGCGTGATTCGCCAGGAGCTCGCCGCCGGCCGTGGTGACACCAACGTCGTGGTCGCCCCGGAGGCTCGTGCCACGCGCCGCACCACGATGACGGTGCGCGGACGCGAGGCGCTGTACTCGCTCGATGACGTGCTGGAGGACACCGGCGCCGACCCCAGGCTCGTGCGCGAGCTGGAGGAGTATGGTGTCCTGCGCGGGCAGGTGCGCGGGGGCGTCAAGTACTACGACGAGACGGAGCGGGAGATCGTGCGGGCTGTGACCGAGCTGGCGCGCTACGGGGTGGCGGGACGCAACCTGCGCGTCTTCCGGACCTCCGCCGACCGCGAGGCCGCGCTGCTGCAGCAGATCCTCGCTCCGGCGCTGCGCTCGCGCAATCCCGAGCGCCGCAAGGAGGCGATCGAGGCACTCGAGAATCTCGCCGCGGTCGCTTCGCACCTCAAGCATCTGCTGCTGATTCGCGATCTGCGGCAGATCGCGGGCTAGCGATGGCACCGCGGCTGGCGATCGCGGGGCGGGCGGTGATCGCGGGGCGGCCGGTGTCAGGCCCGCAGGCGCCCGAGCGCGGGGTCCGCCGATGAGCGAGGCGTCGTCGCCGCGCCTGCGCGAGCTGGTCCGTGAGATCCCCGACTTCCCCAAGCCGGGGATCGGCTTCAAGGACCTCACCCCGCTGCTGCTGGATCCTGCGGCGCTGCGGGCCTCGATCGATGCGCTGGCGGCCTACGCGCAGCCGCTCGACGTCGACTTCGTGGTCGCGGCGGAGGCGCGGGGCTTCCTGCTCGGCCCGGCGGTGGCGGCGCGCATCGGAGCCGGGTTCGTGCCCGCGCGCAAGCCGGGCAAGCTGCCTGCGCGCACGGTCAGTGTCGAGTATCTGCTCGAGTACGGCGTCGACGCGCTGGAGATCCACGCCGATGCGCTCGCACATGGCGCGCGCGTGCTGATCCACGACGATCTGCTTGCGACCGGCGGGACCGCGCGCGCCGCCTGCGATCTCGTCCAGCAGCTCGGTGGCGAGGTCGTCGGCTGTGCGTTCGTGGTCGAGCTGGCCTTCCTGGGCGGCCGTCAGCAGCTCGCTGCATTCGACGTGCACGCGCTGATCCGCTACGAGGAGGCCTAAGCGCCCGTGGAGGTGCCCGGTGCGGTGATCCCGTACGCCCAGACCTTCGATGGGCTCTACGGGCTCGAGATCGTCGACCAGCAGGATGGCCTGGTGCGCGGGCGCGTCGTGGTCGGCGACCACGTCAAGCAGCCCTTCGGGCTCGTGCACGGCGGCCTCTATGCCGCGATCGCCGAGACGCTGGCCTCGCTCGGGACCTACGCCGTCGTGGCGGCCAGCGGACGGATCGCGGTCGGGTTGTCGAACCAGACGAGCTTCCTGCGGCCGATCACGGCCGGCACGGTGCACGCGCAGGCGCGGGCGCGCCACCGTGGCTGGACGACCTGGATCTGGGACGTCGAGATCACCGACGACGCCGACCGGCTCTGCGCGCTGTCGCGGATGACGATCGCCGTGCGCTCAGCGCCCGATGGCGGGGCCGGCGCGCCCGCGCGCTAGCCGCCGTAGCGGTTGGTGATCGGCATGCGCCGGTCGCGGCCGAACGCGCGTGTCGTGATGCGGATCCCCGGCGGCGCCTGGCGGCGCTTGTACTCCGCGCGGTCGACCAGGCGGATCACGCGATCGACGTCCCGCTCATCGTAGCCGCGCGCCACCAGCTCGTCGCGGCCCAGATCCTGCTCGACGTAGCCAGCGAGGATCGGGTCGAGCACCGCGTACGGGGGCAGGGAGTCCTCGTCGCGCTGCCCGGGTCGCAGCTCGGCGCTCGGAGCGCGCGCGATGATCGAGTCGGGGATGGGCTGGTCCGGACGCGCGTTGCGCAGCCGGGCGAGCTCGTAGACGAGCAGCTTGGGGACGTCGCGGATCACGGCAAAGCCACCGGCGGCATCGCCATAGAGCGTGCTGTAGCCCACCGACAGCTCGGACTTGTTGCCAGTCGTGAGCACCAGCCAGCCAAACTTGTTCGACAGCGCCATCAGCAGGTTGCCGCGAATGCGCGCCTGCAGGTTCTCCTCGGTGACATCCGGATCGCGGTTGGCGAAGGCATCCGCCAGCGTCTGCTCGTAGGCCGCCATCGCCGGAGCGATGTCGAGCTCGATCCGCTGCACGTCGAGCTGCTCGGCGAGCGCCCGCGCGTCGCGCTGCGTGTCCGTGGATGAGTAGGGCGAGGGCATAACGGCGACGGTCACGCGCTCGGCGCCGAGCGCGTCGAGGGCAATGCACGCGACCAGCGCCGAGTCGATGCCGCCGGAGAGCCCGAGCACGACGCGCAGGAAGCCGTTCTTCTCGACGTAGTCGCGCAGGCCGGTCACCAGCGCCGCGTAGACCTCCGCTTCGCGACCGAGCGGCTCGGCCAGCTCCCCGCGCAGCGGGGCGGGTGGCGCGGGTGGCAGCTCGAGCCGGGCGGCTGTGGTGACCTCCGGGCGGGCGCGGCGGATGGCGGGGCGTTGGCGAGGATCACGCAGCCGCACCGCGCGGGCCGCGCCGAGGTCGACGGTCGCCGTGACCAGCTGCTCGGCGAACTGCGGGCCGCGTGCGAGCACCTCGCCGAGGTGGTCGATGACCAGCGAATGCCCGTCGAAGACGAGCTCGTCCTGCCCTCCGACGAGGTTGCAGAAGGCGATCGCGGCGACGTTGTCGCGTGCGCGCTGGATCAGCATCCGCTCGCGCTCCAGGCCCTTGCCGGCGTGGTATGGCGATGCGGAGAGGTTGATCAGCAGGCTTGCCCCGGCGCGAGCCTCCGCGCATGCCGGCGGCCCGGGCTCCCAGATGTCCTCGCAGATCGTCAGCCCGATCGCGAGCTCCCCGAGCTCGACGATCACCGGCCCGGGGCCGCTCTGGAAGTAGCGCTGCTCGTCGAAGACGCCGTAGTTGGGCAGGAAGATCTTGCGGTAGATCGCGCGCAGCTCACCATCGGCGAGCACCGCCAGCGCGTTGTAGACATCGTCGGCTCGCTCAGGGAAGCCGACCAGCGCGATCAGCCCTCGCGTGCGCGCCGCGACGCGATGCAGAGCTGCACCGACATCGCGCAGGAAGTGCTCCTTGAGCAGCAGGTCCTCCGGCGGGTAGCCGGTCAACGTCAGCTCGGGGAACAGCACGAGCTGGGCACCCAGCGTGCGCGCCTCTTCGAGGGCAGCGGCGACACGGCGCTCGTTGCCGGCGATGTCGCCGACGGTGGTGTTGATCTGGGCGAGCGCCAGCGCGAGCATCGTGGGGGGCTGTCGACGGCGCGGCATGGGGCCGATTATCCCGGCCAGGCGCGGCCGTCGCGGACCAGAGCGCTCGCCGTCGCGGCGGCTCAGGCTGCGCGCGGAGTCGAGCGTACGTGCTGCCTGTGCACCTCGCGTGCGCCCTCCAGCACGCCGACGAACGCTTCGACGATCGCCGGATCGAACTGGCTGCCCGCGCAGCGGCGCAGCTCGCGCACCGCCTCGGCGACCGTATGGCGCGGACGGTGCGGACGCTCGGAGACCATCGCCTGGAAGGCATCGATCACGGCGATGATCCGAGAGCCCAGGGGGATCTGCTGGGTCGTCAGCCCGTCGGGATAGCCGCTGCCGTCGACGCGCTCGTGGCTGAAGCGCACGAGTGGCGCGATCCGTGCGAGCATCGGCGCCGCCGCGAGGATCCGCTCCCCGATCACGCTGTGACGCTTGACGAACTCCCACTCGCACCGATCGAGCGGTCCGGGCTTGTTGAGGATCTCCTCGGGGATCGCGCCCTTGCCGATGTCGTGCAGCTGGACGGCGATGCGCGTGCAGCCGATCTCCTCGTCGGAGAGCCCCAGCTGCGTTGCCGTCGCCGCCGCCAGCTCGGCAAGCTCGCGGACGGCCGCGCTCTGCGGATGGCTGCGGTCGACGATCAGCTGGACCAGGGCATCGCTCTCGAGCAGGCCTTCGGTCAGCTGTGCGGCGCGCTTGTCCTCGTACATGCGACGGTCCGCGAGCTGCAGCGCGGCGTCGAGCGTCTGGGCCTCGGCCGGCACGGCCGCGAAGCCATAGGAGCAGCGGATCGAGAACCACGCGCCGCTGTCGCTCAGCGCGGCGCGCGCACGCTCGAGCAGCGCTGGCGCGTGCTCGCCCCGCACGACGACGCAGAACTCGTCGCCGCCCATCCGATATGCCCTGCCGCGCTCGCCCACCAGCGCGCCGACGCGCTCGGCGAGCCGAGCGAGCAGGGCATCGCCGGCCTGGTGGCCGAAAGTGTCGTTGTAGCTCTTGAAGCCGTCGAGGTCGAAGATCCCGAGGATCAGGACGCCAGCATCGATCGGAATCTCGGCGAAGGTCAGCCCGCCCGCATCGCTCGCCGCGAAGCTGGGATCGGTGGCCAGGTCGGCGAACAGCTTGCGGCGGTTGCCCAGCCCGGTCAGCGCATCGTGGAGGGCCTGGTGCTCGTTGAGCTGTGCCTGACGCGCCAGCGTCTCCTCGGCCACCTTGCGTGCCGTGATGTCCTCGATCATCGTCACCGCCGAGGTCGGCTGGCCCTCGGCGTCGCGCTCCAGCGCGGTCGTGATCTGCGCCCAGATGATCTCGCCATCCTTGCGGATCAGCCGTTTGCTGATGCGGTAGGAGTCGCGCTCGCCGCGCATCATCTGCTCGAACAGCCGCACGCTCTCATCGCAGTCGCCGGGATGGCTGTACTGGCTGAACGTCATCGACGCCAGCTCTGCCGTGCTGTAGCCGAGCATCCGCTCGAACGCCGGGTTGGCCTCGACGCAGCAGCCGTTGGCGAGCGTGCGCACGATCCCGACCGGCGCGCGCTCGAAGATCGTGCGATAGCGCGCCAGCGCCTCGAGGTGCGAGCGCCGCGCCTCGAGCTCGGCGACGTTGCTCAGCGCCGAGGAGAGCGCCATCCCCATCAAGCTCACCGTGTCGGCATCGCTGGAGTCGAAGCAGTCGCACTTGGCCGAGAAGGCTTGCAGGAGCCCAATCGTGCGCTCGCCCTGCAGCAGCGGCGCGACGATCAGCGAGCGCGCGTTCAGACGCTGCGCGAGCTCCGAATCGACGCGGGGGTCGCGTGTTGTGTCGTTGCAGAGCGCCGCCTTGTCGTGCAGCAGCGCCCAGCCCGACAGCGAGCTGCCCACGTCCAGCGTGCTGCCCACGCTTTCGCTGGCGCGGCCGCTGGCTGCCACGATGCGCAGCCCGTCGCCCTCGACGAGCGCGACCGCCGCCGTGTCGGCCCGGGTGAGCTCGCGAACGCGGTCGCAGACGACGCCCATGACCGAGTCCGGCTCCAGGCTCGGCATCGCCAGCATGCGCTGAGTGGCGATCACATCAGGCAGCGGACGCGCCAGTGGCCCGGCTGCGCGAACAGCCGCTCGATCAGGGCTCATTGCACCTAAGGAATCGGCAGTCCCGGCGTCTCGCTTGAGCTAAGGCGCGCCCCGTCCAAGCCAGTACTCGGCGAATGTGCTCAGGGCCCCGTCGCCGGGCGCCGCGACGTGCAGCAGATGGCGCCAGGCCAGCGCGTCGAAGCCGCGTGAGCCAGGCAGGTGGTCGAGCAGCACCGCCTGGCCGCTGGCCGCCAGCGCGGGGTCGAACGGCCCCGCGACCCGGATGGCGAGCGCGCGCAGCGCGGCCGGCGGCTGGGGGGATCCGTAGGTCATGACGACATCACCAACCTCCAGCGCCTGCAGCAGCTGGTCGGTCGATAGCGTGGTCTGGTCGTGCCGCACCGCCACCGGCACATGGGGTCCGCTGGTCGGCGGGTTGGAGTCATAGGCGATGCCAGGCGCCTGACCGGGGCGGATGTGGCGCGTCCCCTGATCCGCGAACACCTGGCCGGGTCCCACCGATTGGTCGAACGTCGAGCGGTCGTGGGCGTTGAAGAACAGCAGCAGCCCGATCACGCCCGCCATCGCGATGATCAGCGAGATCAGGAAGCTGCCGATCCGGGGCAGCACGTGGCGCCATCCGGCGAGCACCGCCGCAGGCTAGCGATCGAACGGCGCCTTCCGTCTACTCGGCAGATAAACTCCGCGAACAACTGTTCGATCAGCCGAGTCGTCGCCGCACCGATGCGGCGGCGAGCGGGGGAACCAAGGCGGGAACGGGAGTGGACGCCCGATCCCGCGTGGGGCGAATGGACCGCTGATGCGGTCCTAGCGTTCGGCCTGGCACGCGTCAACGACGCGTGCCAATCCGGCTGCGAGCCCGTCAGCTCACTCCGCAGGCACCCGATCGAGCGCAGGACATAGAGGAGGTGCCTCGTCATGGGGCGACATACAGGCCGACGCATGCCGCGATCCCGCGTGATCGTGGTGGCGTCATGTGTTGCGATCGTCGTGGGCGCCGCGCCCACCGCGTTCGCGTTCGGCATCACGCCGACGCGGGTGCAGCGGGGCGCGGGCACGGCTCTGGGGGTACAGGGCGTGCAGGCCCAGTCGAGGGGACTGGGCGTGCAGGCAGTTCAGGCGGCGCCCGCCGCGACGATCGAGATCCCGCGCACCATCGCCATCGCAAGCCGACGACTGAACGTCCGCGTTGGCCACCAGGCGCAGCTGCTCGGGCGCGTGAGCCCGGCACGCGCCGGCTGGCCGGTGGTGCTGGAGGGGTTGGTGGGGAGGCGCTGGCTGGCGCTCGCGCATGGCTGGACCGGCCCGCGTGGCGGCTTCGATCTGCGCATGCGGGTGGGCAGGCCGTGCAGCCTCGCGGTTCGCGTGCGCATTGGCGGGCTGCATCGCGGGGTCGGCCGGCTGAACGCCTTTCGGTTGACCTTCGCGTCGTGGTACGGGCCGGGGCTCTACGGCTCGCCATTGGCCTGCGGCGGACGCCTGAGCGCGTATACGCTCGGCGTGGCGAACCGCACGCTGCCATGCGGCACCTGGGTGACGCTTCGCCTCGGCCGGCGCATGCTGCGTGTCCAGGTCGTCGACCGCGGGCCGTATGTCTACGGGCGCGACTGGGATCTGACCGGAGCGACCCGTGCGGCGCTGGGCTTCGGCGACACGGGGGCGCTGCTGGCGACCGCATAGCGGCGATGTGGTGTCGACCGGCCGGTGCGCGTGGTCGTGCCGGTCGGTCGGCCGCCGCATGCCCCGCGACAATCGCTGGCAGCCAGTAGGCCGCCGCATGCCCCGCGACAATCGCTGGAATGAGGAGGGTGATCGCGCACATCGACATCGACGCGTTCTACGCGAGCGTCGAGCTGATGCGCCGGCCCGAGCTGCGCGGCAAGCCGGTGATCGTCTCCGGTGACGGTCCACGTGCCGTCGTGACCACGGCCAGCTACGAGGCGCGTCGCTACGGCGTTGGGTCGGCGATGCCAACCGCGCGAGCGCTGCGCCTGTGCCCGCAGGCGATCGTGATCCCGCCCGACTTCGCCGCCTATCGCACGATGTCCGAGCGGGTCTGGTCGACCGTTCGCGAGCAGCTGGCGTGCCTGGCCGAGCGGGCCGAGCTCGAGCGGCTGGGACTCGATGAGGCCTATCTGGATCTCAGCGCGACGATCGCCCCCAAGGCGCTGATGCGACGAATCGCGCTCGAAGTTCGAGCACGGACGGGGCTGACCGCATCGGTTGGCATCGGCCCGAACAAGCTCGTCGCGAAGGTCGCAAGCGACTGCGAGAAGCCCAACGCACTCGTCGCGCTCAGCCGTGAGCAGGCCTGTGCGCGCTTCGCGCAGGCTCCGCCGAGTCTGCTGCCCGGGATCGGTCCCAAGACGGCGGGCCGGCTCGCCGCGATGGGACTGACGACGCTGGCGGCGCTGCGCGGCGCCGCGCCCGAGCGGCTGGCAGCGGTGTTCGGCGCCAGGGCGGCCGGCGAGCTGCTGCGTCGGGCGGCGTTCGAGGACGACAGCGCCGTCATCGCCGTGCGCGAGACCAAGTCGCAGTCCAGCGAGACGACCTTCGATCGCGACGTCGCGGACCTCGCGCGGCTGCAGCGGACGCTGGACGAGCTCGCCTGCTCGCTCTGTCGTCGCCTGCGCGAACGCGGCCTGCGCGGGCGCACGGTCGCGATCAAGGTGCGCCTGGACGACTGGACGACGATCACGCGAGCGCGCACGCTGGCGACCATCACCAACGACGAGACGACGATCGTCGCGGTCGCGCGCGAGCTGCTGCTCGCCTACGCGCCGGCGCGGCCGGTGCGGCTGCTCGGCGTGCGGCTCGCCGGCTTCGACGGTGAGCCGCAGGCGATCGGCGACGAGCCGGCTGTCGCACAGCTGCGCCTCGGCGTCTAGGCGGGGTGGGCTGCGGCTGGCGCGGGAGCTGCGTCTACGCGAGTGGGCTAGTACAGCGCGCTTGCCAGGCGGCGGCGGTAGCTGCGTGCGAGCGGGTCCTCGACGCCGAGCTCGTCGAGGATGCCGACGATCAGCTGGCGCAGATCCTCGCGCGCGCCGTCGGCGTTGGGCAGCGCGGCGAGCAGCTCCTCGAGCGCCCGAGCGCGGTCGCCACTGTCGAGCGCCGTGAGCGCCGCGCGGACGTCGGGCGTGCCGCTGCGCTCCAGGCGGATGCGCGCCGCCAGCCCGGCGGCGGCGAACGAGCCGGCGGCGTCGGCGAGCAGCTCGAGCGCCGCGTCGTCGTCGCCGCGTGCGTGCAGGATGCGCGCGAGCGCCAGCGCCGCATCGGCGCGCCTGGGCTCGAGCTCCAGCGCTCGGCGCAGCGCGGCCTCGTCGCCGGACGCCACCAATGCGTCGGCCTCGGAGGGCAGCAGGTGGTCGAAGAACTGCTCGACCGCGGCTGGCGGCAGCGCCCCGGTGAACTCGTCGACGACGCGCCCGTCCTTGAACGCCTTGACAGCCGGTATGCCCTGGACGCGAAACGCGCGCGCCAGCCCCGGATTGGCGTCCACGTCGACCTTGGCCAGCACGACCTTGCCCTCGCGCGCTGCGGCGGCCGCCTCGAGCGCCGGGCCCAGCGCGCGACAGGGAGCGCACCACTGAGCCCAGAAGTCGACGACGACCGCAACGCTGCGCGACCGTTCCAGGACCGCGCTCTGGAAGTCGCTTTCGGCGACATCGACGACCATGCTGTAAGAGTAGAGGCGATGATGAGCGGCGGGCACGAGGCGATGATGAGCGGCGGACAGGCTGTCAGCGAGCTGCGTGAGCTGGACCACGCCGGCACCACACTCGCCGTCCAGGACGAGGGGCTGGGCCTGCCGGTGGTCCTGCTGCACGGGTTGACCGCCACCCGCCGCTACGTCGTGATGGGGTCGACCGCGCTGCAGCGCTCAGGTCACCGCGTGATCGCCTACGACGCGCGCGGCCACGGCCAGTCGGCACCGGCGCCGCGCGCCGACGCCTACGACTATCGCGACCTGGTCGGCGATCTGCTCGCGGTGCTCGACGACGCTGGCGTCGAGCGCGCGGTCCTCGCGGGTGCCTCGATGGGCGCGCACACGGCGCTGGCCGCGGCGCTGCGGCACCCGAGCCGCGTTGCCGGGCTGGTCGTGATCACGCCCGCCTACGACCCGGCCGTCCACGACGATCGCGACCGCCTGGCGGGGTGGGACGCCCTCGCCGAGGGGCTGCGTCGCGGTGGGGTGGAGGGGTTCATGGCGGCCTCCGGCGCGCCGCGCGTGCCCGCCGCCTGGCGGGACACGATCGCTACGGTGGTGCGCCAGCGCCTGTCGGCGCATCTCCATCCGGACGCGGTCGCCGACGCTCTGCGGGTCGTGCCGCGTTCACGGCCCTTCGGTGGGTTGGAGGAGCTGGGCGCGATCGCCGTTCCGACCGTCGTCGTCGCCTCGCGCGACGAGCCTGACCCGGGCCATCCGCTCGCGGTCGGCGAGCGCTACGCCGCGGCGATGCCCGGCGCCCGCCTGCTGGTCGAGGAGCCACGCAAGTCGCCGCTGGCCTGGCAGGGCGGACAGCTCTCACGGATCATCGGCGAGCTGGCCGCGCGGGCGCTGCCGCGCGACGCCTCCTAGTCGCTGCCGGCTGGGCGATCCAACGCGCTGTCCGGGTCGCCGAAGCGCGCGCTACACGGGGCGCGACGATGCGCGCGGAGCCGGCAGGCTGGCCGACAGCTGGCCCGGCACCCAGTTGTCGGGGATCTTCGGCGCCACGACGTTGGCCTTGTGCAGGCAGCCGAGCGTGGTCGAGTTGGCGGGCAGCGGCAGCACCGTCTTGAGCGTGTTGGAGATGGGCGGCAGCCAGACGAGCAGCGCGTAGGTGCTGGCGATCAGCGCCGCGCCCTTGAGCCGGCGACTCGGGCTCAGCGCCGCGAGCGGCAGCAGCCAGCCGACATACCAGGGGATCATCCAGGTCAGGCCGGCCAGCAGAGCCAGCGTGGTCCAGCCGGCGGGCGTGATCCAGTTGCCCGGCCTGGTGCGCGCGATCTGCCAGACGAACACCACGACCAACAGCACGACGAAGCCGATGTGGACGGCCGTCGTCGCGCCGCCAAGCCCCAGCGCCCGGCCGGTCAGGTCGGGGAAGCTGAACTGCGAGACGCAGCTCGCCTGCACGGCCAGCGCGGGGACCACGGCGCTGCCGACGATCAGCAGCGTGCCGGCGACCAGCAGCGCTCCGGCCAGCAGCGCGGCGATCAGCGTGCGCCGACGCCGCGAGCTGCCGAGGATCATGAAGGGCAGCAGCAGGGCCGCTGTCGCCTTGACGCCGGCCGCGGCCACGGCGGCGACCGCGCCGCGGGGGGCGCGGTCGCCGAGCGTCCAGGCGATCGCCGCCAGGACGAGCGCGAGCATGATGAAGTCGTTGTGGTCGCCGCCCACGCCGTAGATCAGCACCAGCGGGTTGAGCCCCAGCAGCGCCACCGCGGGCACGGGGCTGCGCCCCAGCCGCCGCGCGCACAGCGCAAGCAGCGCCAGGCTGGCGAGGAACGGCAGCACCGCCGTCAGCTTGATGACCCACACCGAGTCGGCCAGGCTGAGTGGTGCGAGCGCATAGCTGGCGAGCGTGAAGAGCGGGCCGTAGGGACTGCGCAGGTAGCGCCAGCTGTCGAATTGCAGGATCGGGTCCTGCGGCGCGGCGATCGCGCCGTGCAGATAGGGATTGATGTGGTGCAGCCCACCCAGGCGGGCGTAGGCGATGTAGTTGAAGACGTCGGTCAGCAGCAGCGGGGGGCTCAGCACCAGCAGTGCGCTGATGCCGACGATCGTGATCGCGAGCGCGCGCAGCGTCAGCGAGCTGACGAGCGCGAGCACCAGCAGATAGCAGGCGAACATCACCAGCATCAATGTCGTCAGCGCGCCCTGGCTGAGCGCATGCGTGCCGAGCGCGTGCAGCGGTCCGGAGATCCAGGGCGCGAAGCTCGCGCGGCTCTCCGGCACCACCCAGGATGGCGCGGCGACCGCACCGAGCACGATCTCGACCGCGCACAGGGCCAGACCGGCCAGCGCCGCGCGCGCCAGCAGCGCACGGCCGGTGAGCGCGGCTGCGGGGGTGAGCAGGCGGCTGCGCAGGGCCAGCAGCACGCTCGTCCCGAGCGCGCCCCGCCGGGGTGGCAGGGCGTGGCTGCTGGAGGCCGCCAGCACCGGCGCTGGGGCGCGGGGGGAGGGGGGCCGGGTTGGCTCGGGCTCGCGCCGCACAGC
Source organism: uncultured Solirubrobacterales bacterium (assembly GCA_963795555.1). Classification (GTDB taxonomy): domain Bacteria; phylum Actinomycetota; class Thermoleophilia; order Solirubrobacterales; family Solirubrobacteraceae; genus CAWCHZ01. The sequence goes on along the minus strand of CAWCHZ010000002.1, from coordinate 801,249 downwards.
GATCGGAAATGATGCCAGGCGGCGTGTCCGGCGCTCCACAGTCCACGATGCCGGCCATCCGGCTGGACGCAGTCGGGGGGATGCCGACGCTGCGCGCCGGGCGCAGGTCGCTGGCTCCGCTGCTGGGATCGGCAGCTCTGCTCGGACTGGTCGCCGGCAGCCTTGCGGTCGTCATCGCCGCTGCGCAGGGCGGCTCGACATTCCTCTCGCCGGTGCTGCCGGCGCACACGCCCGCCTGGCTTGCCGGTCCGTTGCACGGCATCTGGCCGCAGCGTCCCAACCGGCAGGGGTGGCTGGAGGGTGCGCTGTCGGTCGATCTGGCGGCGATGCTCGCCTGCTACGTGGCCGCGTTGGCCTGCGCGCCACGGCTGCCCGCGCGCCTGGTCTGGGGGGCGTTGATCGCGGTCCACGTGGTCTTCCTGCTGTCACCGCCGCTGCTGCTGACAGACGTCTTCAACTACATCGCCTATGCGCGCATGGGCGTCGTGCATGGGATCAACCCCTACACGCACCTGCCCGTTGCGATCACCGGTGACCCGGTGCTCGCGCTCAGCAACTGGCACCACCTGCCGAGCCCGTATGGCCCGCTCTTCACGCTGGCCACCTACGCGCTCGCGCCGCTGGGGATCGTCGCCGTGTTCTGGAGCTACAAGGTCGCCGTCATGCTCGCGAGCCTCGCCTGCCTGGCACTGCTCTGGCGGCTGGCCCGCGGTCTCGGGCGCTCGCCGACCGCCGCCGTCGTGCTCACCGGCCTCAACCCGTTCGTGCTCGTCTATGGCCTGGGTGGCGAGCACAATGACGCGTTCACCATGCTGCTGCTGCTCGGTGGCGTCCTGCTCTGCTTGCGCCAGCGCGAGCGCGCCGGCCTCGCGGCGATCGTCGCGGCGGTTGCGCTGAAGGCCTCGGCCGCGCTGCTGGCGCCGGTTGCGATCCTCGCGGGGGGACGCCTGCGGCGCACGGTCACGGGCGCGCTGGCAGCGGCGCTCGTGCTGGGAGCGGCCACGCTGCTGGCATTCGGGCCGCACGCCCCGGCGGTCACGACGGAAAGCCGGCTCGTCACGACCTTCAGCCTCCCCAACCTGATCGGGCTGGCGCTCGGCGCGGGGGGCGAGAACGCCACGGTACGGGCGGTCGCCGAGGCCCTGCTGCTGGCCGGAACGGCGGCGATCACGCTGTGGGCGTGGCGGCGGCGCGAGCTGCTGGCGGGCCTGGGCTGGGTGACGCTGCTGACGCTCGTGACGCTGGGCTGGGACATGGCCTGGTATGTGCTCTGGCTGCTGCCGTTCGTCGCGCTGGTGCCACGGCGCGGCTTTCGGATCGCCGCGATCGCGGTGATCGCGTTCATGTCGCTGCAGTGGCTGCCGGTCACGCCGTCGGCGGCAAACGCGGTCGGCATCAGACCGGGCGTCACCGCGCAGGCCGCGCGCAACGACGCCTACTTCGAGCGGCTCCTGAAGTAGCGCGTCGGCCCGTCTACTCTCACGACAGGATGTCCGCGATTCGCGATAACGCCGCGCCACGCGATCGCCGTCACGACGTGCGCCGGATCGTCTGGCTGTTCAGGCCATATCGGCGCCGACTCGCGGTGGTGGTTGGGCTGATCACGTTCTCCGCGGCGCTCACCATGGTCTCGCCGTTCCTGCTGCGCGCGATACTCGATCGCGCGATCCCCCACCGGGATACGACGCTGCTGACCGAGCTGGTGCTCGGGATGGTCGCGATCGCGGTCGCCGTGGGCGCGCTCAGCGTCGCACAGACCTGGCTCTCCAACGTCGTGGGCCAGCGCGTGATGCACGACCTGCGGGCCGGCGTCTATCGCCACCTGCAGCGGCTGTCGCTGGCTTTCTTCACGCGCACGCGCACCGGAGAGGTGCAGTCGCGGATCTCTAACGACATCGGTGGCATCGACGACGTTGTCACGAGCACCGCGACGTCGATTGCCCAGAACGCCACCAACGTCATCGCGACGATCATCGCGATGGTGCTGCTCGATTGGCGCCTGGCGGCCTTCTCGCTCGTGCTGTTGCCGTTCTTCGTCTGGCTGTCGCGACGGGTGGGTGAGGAGCGCCGTCGCATCATCAGCGCCCGCCAGGGTCGCCTCGCCGACCTGTCCTCGCTGGTCGAGGAGTCGCTGTCGGTCTCCGGCGTGCTGCTGGGCAAGACGATGGGCCGCGGCGGCGATCTCGAGAAGCGCTTCACGCGCGAGTCCTCCGAGCTGGCCGACATCGAGGTTCGCTCGCGAATGGCGGGCCGCTGGCGGATGGCCTCGGTCCAGATGACCTTCACGATCATGCCGGCATGCGTCTACTGGTTCGCGGGCCAGAGCCTCGTCAGCGGCGGTCACACGATCTCGATCGGCACGGTCGTGGCCTTCACCACGTTGCAGACCCGGCTGCTGTTTCCGCTGGCCCAGCTGATGTCGGTCGGTGTCGACGTGCAGGCGTCGCTGGCGCTGTTCGATCGCATCTTCGACTACCTCGACCTGCCCGTCGACATCCCGGAAGCGGAGCACCCGGTCGTGCTGCGTCCCGCGGAGCTGCTCGGCGAGGTGCGCTTCGATCACATCAGCTTCCGCTATGACGCCACCGGACCATGGACGCTCGAGGACATCGACTTCGTGGTGGGCGCCGGCACGCGCACGGCGATCGTCGGCGAGACGGGCTCGGGCAAGACGACGCTCGGGTACCTGGTGGCACGGCTGTATGAGGCGCAACGGGGCCGCGTGACGATCGACGGCATCGATGTGCGCCACGCCAGCCTGGACTCGCTGGCGGCGACGGTCGGCGTCGTCGCCCAGGAGACCTACCTGTTCCACGCCTCGGTGCGCGAGAACCTGCGCTTCGCGCGCCCGGATGCCGACGACGCGGAGGTCGAGGCCGCCGCCCGGACGGCTCGCATCCATGACCTGATCGCAGCGCTGCCCGCTGGCTATGAGACGATCGTCGGGGAGCGCGGGTATCGCTTCTCCGGCGGCGAGAAGCAGCGCATCGCGATCGCCCGCACCGTGCTGCGCAATCCGCCGGTGCTCGTGCTCGACGAGGCCACCAGCTCGCTCGACACGCAGACCGAGCACGCCGTCCAGGAGGCGCTGGACCGTCTCGCGCAGGGACGCACGACGATCACGATCGCCCACCGCCTGTCGACGGTCCGGGACGCCGACCAGATCGTCGTGCTCGACGCGGGACGTGTCGTCGAGCTCGGCACCCACGACGAGCTGCTCGCCCGCCGTGGTCGGTACGCTGCGCTGGTGACGCGCGACGGTGGTCTGGCGGATCTCGGTGAGGACGGCATGCCCGCTCGGGAAGCGGTCCCGTGACGAGCCTCGACGGCGATGGCGCCACAGCGCTGATCGTCTCGGCGGTCGACGTGCAGCGCCGCTACGGCCAGGGGGGTGCCGCGGTCGACGCGCTGCGCGGGATCACGCTGGGCTTCGCGACTGGAGCGTTTACGGCGATCATGGGCCCGTCGGGCTCGGGCAAGTCGACGCTGATGCACATCCTCGCCGGTCTCGACCGCCCGACGTCCGGATCGGTCGTGCTCGACGGCGTCGAGCTCGGCTCGCTGAACGATCATCGGCTCACCGAGCTGCGCCGCGACAAGGTCGGCTTCATCTTCCAGTCCTTCAACCTGCTGCCGGTGCTCGACGCGCGCGAGAACATCCTGCTGCCGCTGTCGATCGCCGGGCGGCATGCCGATCAGGCGTGGTTCGACCAGCTCATCGACCGCATCGAGATCCGCGACCGTCTCACGCATCGGCCGGCCGAGCTGTCCGGCGGCCAGCAGCAGCGCGTCGCCGTGGCGCGGGCGCTGGTCTCGCGTCCGGCGGTGGTGTTCGCCGACGAGCCAACCGGCAACCTCGACTCGCACGCCTCCGAGGAGGTGCTGGCGCTGCTGCGCGGCGCCGTCGACGAGCTTGGCCAGACAGTGATCATGGTGACCCACGAGGCGCGCGCGGCCTCCTACGCCGACCGTCTGATCGTCCTCGGCGATGGGCTCGTCGTCCACGACGGTCCGGCTGCGTCGACCGACGAGATCCTCGACCTCGTCAAGACGGGGGCCGGCCGCTAGGTGCTGCGCGTCGTCTGGCGGGGGTTTCTCGCGCGCAAGCTGCGCGCCGCGCTGACCGCCACGGCGATCGCGCTGGGGGTCGCGCTGATGGCCGGCACCTATGTGCTGACGGACACCATCAACGCCTCCTTCGCGGGCATCTTCACAACGGCCAACGCCGGCAACGCGGTCGTCGTGACGCCGCATCAGGCGCTCGGCTCGGGCTTCAACGCGCAGGCCCAGATCTCGCCGATCACGACCGCCACGCTCGCGCGCGTGCGCGCGCTCCCCGGCGTGGCGGCCGCGAGCGGAACGCTGTTCAGCGCCGCGACGTTCTTCACCGATGCCGGCAAGCGGATGAACAGCCGTGGCCCGAGCTTCGTGTCGGCGGTGATCCCCAAGCCGTTCGAGTCCTTTGAGGTCATCGCTGGGCGTTTCCCGACCAGCGCCGACGAGCTCGCGCTCGACCAGGCGACCGCCGGCAACGAGCACCTGCGTGTCGGGCAGGCGATGCGCGTCGCCGGCGCCGGGCCCGCCAAGCGCTACACGATCGTCGGGATCGTCAAGTTTGCCGGCAGCCAGTCCTTCGGCGGCGCCGGTGCGGCGCTGTTCATCCTGCCGGAGGCGCAGCGCGTCGTCGGCGCGATCGACCGCTTCGACGCGATCGACGTGGCCGCAGCGCCCGGCGTGACGCCGGCCCAGCTGCAGGCGCGCGTGCGTGCGGCGCTGCCGGCGACGCTCGATGTTCGTACGGGCGCCCAGCAGGCGGCCAAGCAGTCCAGCGACCTGGCGAGCAACCTCGGCTTCTTGCGGACGTTCCTGCTGATCTTCGCCTACGTGTCGCTGTTCGTCGGCGCGTTCATCATCTTCAACACCTTCTCGATCACGGTCGCGCAGCGCACGCGCGAGCTTGGGCTGCTGCGTGCGCTTGGCGCCCGCAAGGGCCAGGTGATGCGCGTCGTGCTCGCCGAGAGCCTGCTGCTCGGCGTCGGCGGCGCGGCGATCGGCCTCGCCGCCGGGATCGGCATCGCGCCCGCACTGGACCAGCTCTTCAAGAGCTTCGGCGCCGATCTGCCCGACAACGGCACGGTGCTCGCCGCGCGCACGGTGATCGTCTCCCTCGCCGTCGGCACCGGGGTCACGCTGATCGCGGGGCTCGCGCCGGCGCTGCGGGCGACCCGCGTGCAGCCCGTCGACGCGCTGCGTGAGGGGGTCGCGCTGCCCCCCGGCCGCCTGTCGCGCTACGCGCTGCCGGCAAGCGTGGCGGTGCTGCTCGCCGGGATCGCGCTGCTGATCGGCGGGCTGGCCGGTGGTGGCGGCGCGCTGGCGCTGGGCGTGGGCGCCTTGGTCGTCTTCATCGGGATTGCGCTGCTCAGCCCGCGCCTGGTGCCGCCGCTGGCCCGCATACTGGGGCGCCTCGTGACGTGGCGCGGCGTGACCGGCCGGCTCGCGCGCGAGAACGCGATGCGCCAGCCCGGCCGCACGGCGGTCACGGCCGCCGCGCTGATGATCGGTGTCGCGCTCGTGACCTTCGTCTCGGTGCTGGCAGCCGGCACGAAGGCTTCGATCAACCGCGCCGTCGATGCGTCCTTCGCGGGTGACCTGATCGTCGAGAACTCGCAGGCCACCAACGGCCAGGGAATCCCGACGGCGATCGCGCCGGCGCTGCGCCAGGTTCCGGGGATCGCGCGCGTGACGCCGATTGCCTTCACGCTCGGGCGCGTGCAGGGGCTGGGCGGCAACTCCTCGGTGACGGCGATCGACCCCAGCTCGTTCGGGCAGGTCTACCGGATCGACTGGCAGCACGGCTCCAACGCCACGCTCGCCCAGCTCGGCACGAGCGGCACGATCCTGACCAAGCGGTTTGCGGACGCGAACGGCTTCAAGCTGGGCCAGACGCTGTCGGTGCTGACGGCGGCCGATCGCCGCGTCGCGCTGCGCGTCGTCGGCATCGCGACCGACAACGCGCGCCTGCTGGGCAACCTGACGGTCACCCTCGCCCTCTCGCGCCAGGCGTTCGGGCAGCGCGACGACGCGCTCGACTTCGTCGCCTACGCGCGGGGTGCGACCAACGCCCAGGTCCAGCCCGCCGTCGAGCGGCTGCTCAGCGCGCGCTTCCCGCAGGCACGCTCGCGCACCGCGGCGCAGTTCAAGCGCGACCAGGCCGGGCAGATCAACACGCTGCTGGCGCTGATCTACGTGCTGCTGGCCCTGGCGGTGATCGTCTCCCTGTTCGGAATCGTCAACACGCTCGTGCTGTCGATCTACGAGCGCGTGCGCGAGCTCGGCCTGCTGCGCGCGATCGGAACCTCGCGCCGACAGATCCGCCAGATGGTCCGCTACGAGGCGATCATCACGGCGCTGATCGGCGGCGTGATCGGCCTGGTCGTCGGGGTGCTGTTCGCGATCGTCATCACGCGGCCGCTGGCCGCGGACGGCTTCGTGCTCTCGATCCCGATCCCGACGTTGATCATCCTGCTGGTGGCCGCGGCGCTCGCCGGGCGCTGGGCGGCGGTGCTCCCGGCGCGTCGCGCGGCGCGACTGGACATCCTGGCCGCGCTCGCGAGCGAGTAGCCCTTCCATAGGATGCAGCCGATGCAGCAGCGGGTGCTCGGTGCGACGGGGTTGAGGGTCAGCGGCCTGTGCCTGGGCGCGATGATGTTCGGCGAGTGGGGCAACGCCGACCACGCGGACTGCGTGCGGATCATCCATCGCGCGCTCGACGCCGGGATCAACTTCATCGACACCGCCGACATCTACTCGGCCGGCGAGTCGGAGGAGATCGTCGGCAAGGCGCTTGCCGGCGGACGCCGCGACGAGGTGATCCTCGCCACCAAGTTCCACAACCCGATGGGGCCGGGCGCCAACCAGCGCGGCAACTCGCGTCGCTGGATCGTCCAGGCGGTCGACAGCAGCCTGCGACGTCTCGGGACGGACTGGATCGACCTCTACCAGGCCCACCGACCGGATCCGGACACCGACATCGACGAGACGCTCGGTGTGCTGTCGGATCTCGTCCACGCCGGCAAGATCCGCTACATCGGCGGCTCGACCTTCCCCGCGGACATGATCGTCGAGGCGCAGTGGGTCGCGGAGCGCCGTGGACGCGAGCGCTATGTCTGCGAGCAGCCGCCCTATTCGCTGTTGGCCCGCGGCGTCGAGCGCGAGGTCCTGCCGGTCTGCGAGCGCCACCGGCTTGGCGTGCTCGCGTGGGGACCGTTGGGAGGGGGATGGCTGACCGGTCGCTACCGCCAGGGCCAGCAGCCGCCGACCCCCAGTCATGCCCGCCGTGAGCACGTGCCCCAGTTCTACGACCTGGCGCTGGAGGGCAATCGACGCAAGCTCGCGGCGACCGAGGCGCTCGCGCAGCTCGCCGAGCAGGCTGGGCTGACGTTGATCCAGCTCGCGCTGGGCTTCGTGCTGAGCCATCCCGCGTTGACGGCGGCGATAATCGGCCCGCGCACGATCGAGCATCTCGACAGCCAGCTCGCGGCGGGAGACGTGACGCTCGACGATCCCGTGCTCGACCGCATCGACGAGATCGTGGCGCCCGGTGTGAACCTCAACCCGGCCGACGCCGGCTGGGATCCACCTGCGCTGACCGAGGCCTGGCGCCGGCGCCGACGCGTCGCCGGTTAGGGCCGCTGAGCAAGCGCTGGGGCGCGTCTCCATCGTCGGGGAGGCGCTTGAGCCGCGTAGCGCGACATGTTGCTTGCCGGATGGCCTTTACAAAAACGGGCCCTGCTTAAACATTTGATCGATGTTGCCTAGTCTCACCTTCGTAGGTGCTAGGGTCGGCGCCCGCGCGCACCGAAAGGAGACGGCTCGACATGAACGGCGCGCCGTATGACGCATCGCAGCTGCACGATGCCGCGCTGCGTCACCTGTGGCTGCACTTCACGCCGATGGGCTCGTACGGCACCGGCGACCTGCCGATCATCGTGCGCGGCGACGGCTGCTATCTGCAGGACGTCAACGGACGGCGCTATCTCGATGCGCTGGCCGGGCTGTTCGCCGTCAACATCGGTTACGGCCACGGCGAGGAGATTGGCGCGGCCGCTGTCGCGCAGATGCGCGATTTACCTTATTACAGCAATTGGACATATGCACATCCTCGCGCGATCGAGCTGGCCGAGCAGATCGCCGCGCTGACCCCGGGTGACCTCAACCGCGTCTTCTTCGTGTCCGGTGGGTCGGAGGCGGTGGAGGCGGCCTGGAAGCTCGCCCGGCAGTACCACACCGCCCGGGGCGAGCGGCGCTGGAAGGCGATCGCGCGGCGCACCGCCTACCACGGCACCACGATGGGGGCTCTCTCGCTGACCGGCATCGCCCAACTGCGCAACCCCTTCGAGCCGCTCGTGCCCGAGGTCCTGCATGTGCGCAACACGAGCCGCTATCACCGGCCGCGCGAGGAGTCCGAGCAGGCCTTCACCACGCTGCTGCTGGAGGAGCTCGACGAGGCGATCACCGAGGCCGGGGCGGAGACGGTCGCGATGGTCATCGTCGAGCCCGTCCAGAACGCCGGCGGCGCCTTGGTGCCACCGGCCGGCTACTTCGCCGGCGTACGTGAGATCTGCGACCGCCACGGCGTCCTGCTCTGCGCCGATGAGGTGATCACCGCGTTCGGGCGACTGGGTGCGTGGTTCGGGTCCGAGCGCTACGCGATCGAGCCGGACCTGATCACCATCGCCAAGGGGCTTTCCTCGGCCTATGGCGCGATCGGCGCGCTGGTGACGTCCGATCGCGTGATGGAGCCGTTTCAGCGTGAGGGGGCGATGTATCAGCACGGAATCACGTTTGGTGGGCATCCCGTGCAATGTGCGATCGCGCTGGCCAACCTCGCGATCATGCGCAGGGAGGGCATCGTCGAGCACGTGGCGGCGACGGAGGAGGCGTTTCGCGCCGCGCTCGAGCCGCTGCTGGACCTGCCGATCGTCGGGGATCTGCGCGGAGCGGGTTACTTCTATGCGCTCGAGCTCGTCAAGGACAAGGGCACGCGCGCGACGTTCACCGAGGAGGAGTGTGACTTCCTGTTGCGCGGCTTCCTGTCGCCCCGGCTGCTCGAGCGCGGGCTGATCTGCCGGGCCGACGATCGCGGCGACCCGGTCGTGCAGGTCTCGCCTCCGCTGATCGCCGAGCAGCGCCAATTCGACGAGATCGCCGCGATCCTCGGCAGTGTGCTCGAGGAGGCCGCGGAGCTCGTGCCGCGGATCGAGGATCGCTGAGCGGCGGCGGCCGGTGGGGCATGGCGCGCGGCGAGGATCGCTGAGCGGCGGCGGCCGGTGAGGGCATGGCGCTAGATTGTGGCCAGCGTGAGCATCGAGGCCTCCGCCAAGAACATGGCCGCGATCGTCGCGGCGCGCAAGCACCACGACGCCAATTGTCCGTATGGCGGCACCGCTCAGCGGGTTCACCTCAACTGGTTCGATATCGAGCGGCTCGGCTGGGAGGAGGGCGACGTGGTCGCGGGCCTGCTGGTCGTCGGCGATGCCAACCTGGCGACCGGTCGGATGCGCGTGAGCTGCGACGCCGAGCCCGATGGCGGCGGGGGCCTGACCGCCGAGGAGGAGCGCGAGGCGCTCGACGTGGTCGCTCCAGAGCGGACGATTGAGGTCGCGCCGGAGCGCGAGGTCGTCGAGGTCCGCTGAGGGCGCGTGCGCAACGGGGGACTGCGCGCCGATCTGCTCGAGCTGCTCGCGGCCGTCGAGGCCGGTGAGCTGGAGCTGACGGCCGCGCTGGAGCGTCTCGCGCGCCTGCCCTACGAGGATCTCGGCTTCGCGCGGGTCGACGTTCACCGCGAGCTGCGTCAGGACGCGCCCGAGGCGGTCCTGGCCGAGGGCAAGACTCCGGCGGAGGTTGAGGCGATCGTCGCGGCGCTGCTCGCCGGGGGTGCGGGCAGCGTCCTGGTCACGCGCGCCGACGAGGACGCCCGCGCGGCGGTTCGCCGCGTCGCCGCCGATGCTTGCGAGCATCCCCGCGCGCGCCTGGCGTGGGTGGCTCGCTCGCTGCCTGCGCCGCGCGGGCGCGTGACGATCCTCTCGGGCGGCACGGCCGATGGCCCAGTCGTGCACGAGGCGCGCATCCGCGCCGAGCTGCTCGGCACGACGGTCGCCGTGCACGAGGACGTCGGTGTCGCCGGGCTGCACCGGCTGGCCTCCGCGCTCGAGGATCTGCGCGCAGCCGACTGCGTGGTCGTCGTCGCCGGGCAGGATGCCGCGCTGGCCTCGGTGGTGGGGGGGCTGGCCGCTGCGCCGGTGATCGGCGTGCCGACGAGCACCGGCTATGGGGCGGCGTTCGGCGGGGTCTCGGCGCTGCTGGCGATGCTCGCCTCCTGCGCGGCCGGCCTGGCCGTCGTCAACATCGACGATGGCTTCGGGGCCGGCACGATCGCCGCTCGGATCGCGCGCGCCGCCCGGGCCGAGCACGACGTGCGGGCCGAGCGATGACCAAGCTGCTCTACGTCGATGCGATCGCCGGCCTTGCCGGCGACATGCTGCTCGCTGCGCTACTGGACGCCGGCGCCGACGTCGAGCGCGTGCGCGCCGGGCTGCACAGGCTTGGTGTCGAGGGCCTGGGCCTCCAGCACGAGCGCACCACCCGCCAGGGCATCGCCGCGGCCCGCGTCACCGTCACCGGCGCCGCCGAGGAGCGTGCGCACCGCCGTTGGGCCGACGTCCGCGCGCTGATCGAGCGCGCCGAGCTGCCCCCCCGCGCGTGTGAGCGGGCACTGGCGATCTTCGCCGCGCTGGCCCGTGCGGAGGGGGCGGTGCACGGGGTCGAGCCCGAGACGGTGCACTTCCACGAGGTCGGTGCGATCGACGCGATCGGCGACGTCTGCGGGATCGCGCTCGCGCTCGAGGATTTGGCGATCGACGAGCTGGTCTGCTCGCCGTTGCCGCTTGCGCGCGGGCAGGTCGAGGCGGCGCACGGCTGCCTTCCGCTGCCGGCGCCCGCGACGCTCGAGCTGCTGCGCGGCGCGCCGCTGCTCGGCGCCGAGCTGGACGTCGAGCTGGTGACGCCCACCGGTGCCGCGGTGGTGAGCGCGCTGGCGGCGAGCTGGGGGTCGCTGCCGCCGCTGCGCCTGGCCGCGATCGGCTACGGGGCCGGCGCGCGCGAGCTCGCCGATCGACCCAACGTCGTCCGCGTGCTGTGCGGGCAGCGCGTCGGCGGAGCAGAGCGCGCCGGTGGCGCCGCGAGCGCCGACGCGGGAATGATCGGTGAGGACATCGTCGAGATCGAATCCAACCTCGACGACATCTCGCCAGAGCTCGTGCCCGATGCGGTCGAGCGCTGCTTTGCGGCCGGGGCGCTCGACGTCTGGTTGACGAGCGTGCAGATGAAGAAAGGCCGCCCCGGCATCGTGCTGTCGGCGCTCGCGCGACCCGCCGCCGAGCGCGCGGTCATCGACGCGATCGTCCGAGAGACGACGACGCTGGGCGTACGGGTGCGTCAGGCGCGCCGCTGGGCGCTGACACGCCAATGGCTGACGGTGCAGGTCGACGGTGCGCCCGTGCGCGTCAAGCTGGGGATGCTGGACGGCGAGGTCGTCAATGCCGCGCCCGAACACGACGACTGCGCGGCCGTCGCGCGCGCCAGCGGTCGCGCGGTCAAAGACGTCTGGGCGGCGGCGCTGGCGGCTGCGCAGCGGGAGCGGACGCGATGAGCCAGGCGAAACCGATCAGGCAGGCGGACGCGATGACGGGAGCGGACGCGATGCGGCAGGCGGATCCCCTGATCGAGCTCGACGCGCTGCGGGCACGGCTGGAGGCGTTGATCGCGCAGCTGGGTTCGGCGATCGTTGCCTTCTCGGGCGGCGTCGACTCATCGCTCGTCGCGGCGCTTGCGGCGCGCGCTCTCGGGCCGCGTGCGCTCGCCGTCACGGCGCTGTCCCCGGCGCTGGCAAGCGGCGAGCTCGAGGGCGCCGCGGCGGTCGCGCAGGCGATTGGGGTCGCCCATGAGACGATCACCACCGCCGAGCTCACCAATCCCGACTACCGCCGCAACGACCGCCTGCGCTGTCTGCACTGCAAGCGCGAGCTCTACGCCGGACTGGCCGAGCTCGCCGCGCGGCGCGGCTACGCCGCCGTTCTGTCGGGTGCCAACGCCGATGATGCCGGCGACTGGCGTCCGGGCCTGCGCGCCGCCACCGAGCACGGCGTGCTGCATCCGCTGCTGGAGCTGGAGGTCGACAAGCCGCGGGTTCGGGCGCTCGCGCGGCGGCTTGGCGTTCCCTCGGCCGACAAGCCCGCGAGCCCCTGCCTGGCCTCGCGAATCCCCTATGGCATCCCCGTCGACGAGGCGACGCTGGCGCGCATCGATCGGGCCGAGCGAGCGGTGCGCGCGCTCGGCTATCGCGTCCTGCGCGTGCGCCATCACGGCGAGCTGGGACGCCTGGAGCTGGGCGCCGAGGAGCTGCCGGGCGCGCTGCGGGCCGATCGCCGTCTGCTGCTGGAAGCCGCGCTGTGCTCCGCCGGCTATGCGCGCGCGGAGATCTCGGAGCAGCCGTTTCGGTCCGGCTCGCTCAACGCGCTGCTCGAACGCCGAGGGTGAGCGGACGGCCTACGCTGCGGGGTCGAGGGCGGCGCGCAGCAGGTGAGCGGACGGCCTACGCTGCGGGGTCCAGGGCGGCGCGCAGCAGGGCGATCAGCGCCGTGCGGTGACGCTCCAGCGTCGCGGGATCGAGGGGATCCTCACCGAGCAGGCGTGCGCGGAAGCGCGCATCGGAGAAGTACGTCGACACGGCGCCGTAGCAGACCTGCATCAGCTCGAGCGGGTCGTGCGCCCGCAGTCGCCCAGCGCTGCGCTCGCGCTCCAGGAAGGCGACCGCCCGCTCCAGGAACGGCATCAAGGCACCGGCGATCGCATCCTGCAGGCGCTCGCCACCCTCGATCGCCTCCCGGCGCATGATTCGCACGAAGTCCTCGTGCGTGGCGAAGAAGTGAAAGCCGGCCTCGATGACTGCGGCGAGCTGGTCGAACCCGTCCAGCACGGTCGAGACGGCGGCCTCGGTCTCGCCAGCCCACGCGGCCGCCTCCGCCTGGATCACCGCGGCATAGAGGTCGGCCTTGGAGTTGAAGTGATAGAGCAGGGTGGGGTGGCTGAGCTCGGCGCGCCGCGCGATGTCCTGCAGCCGTGCGCCGTCGAAGCCGCGCTCGGCGAACTCGCGGCGTGCGAGCGCAAGGATGCGTTGGCGCGAGCTGCTCGCGCTGCTCTCAGAGACGGCGGCGATCGCTCGATCATAGACGGCGCCCAACTGCCTACTGACATGTCAGTAGGCGCTATCTTTCGCCGGTCTTGGCCGACGACGGACAGGCGCCCAACCCCCCGACCGTTGCCGAGCAGCTCGCCGGCGCGTCGCTGCTGCTCACGGGCGCGTCTGGCTTCGTCGGCAAGGCGGTCCTGGTCACCTGCCTGCGTTGCCTGCCGGATCTCGCCCGCCTGGTGGTGCTGCTGCGCGCCGACGACGACGACGCGGCAGCCACGCGACTGGGCGCGGTGCTGGACTCCGACGCGCTGCGCGCGCTTGCCCCTGCGGACATCCAGCGTGTGCGGCAGGAAGGTCGGCTGACGGCGCTCGCCGGCGATATCACCGTCGAGCGGCTCGGGCGCGAGGATCTCGCTCCGCTCGCCGGCGTCGACGTCGTCATCCACTGTGCGGCGTCCGTGTCCTTCCAGCGACCGCTCGACGAGATGATCACCATCAACGTCCACGGCGCCGTCAATCTCGCGCGAGCGCTCGGCGAGGCGGGCGCCCGCGCGCGCCTCGTGCACGTGTCCACCGCCTACGCCGCCGGCACTCGCACCGGCCTGGTGCTCGAGCGCCCATCCGGCCACGGCCCCGCCGAGCCCGCCGTCGACCCTGACGCCGAGCTCGCCGCCGCGCAACGCTGGCGCGCGGATCTCGAGTCCGACTCGCGCCTGCCGGAGCTCCAGCGCCGGTTCGTGCGCGACGCGCGGCAGGAGATCGGGCCGGCCGGCGCTCCGGCAATCGGCGTGCGGGCCGAACAGGCGCGCCAGGCGTGGGTGGAGGAGCAGCTGGTCCAGCGCGGGCGCGAGCGCTCGCGGGCGCTGGGCTGGCCTGACGCCTATGCGCTCTCCAAGGCGCTCGGCGAGCGCGCGCTAGCGGCCGAGTCTCCGAGCGCGCTGACGATCGTGCGCCCATCGATAATCGAATCGGCACTGCGCACCCCCTATCCGGGCTGGATCGAGGGTCTGAAGGTCGCCGACCCCGTGATCCTCGCCTACGCCAGCGGGCTGATCCAGCGCTTCCCCGGCAACCGGTCGGCGCGGCTGGACCTGGTGCCCGTCGATCTGGTCGCGCAGGCCTGCGTCGCCGCCGCCGCCTGGCCGCCCGTGCGCAGCCCGCACGTCGTCAACATCACCAGCGGGGCGCGCAATCCGCTGACGATCGAGCAGATCGCCGCGCACGTGACCGAGTACTTCCAGCAACGGCCGCTGCCGGACGCCGACGGGCTGCCGGTCGAGGTCGCGCCGTGGCGATTCTCCTCCAGCCAGCGCGCGCTGCGGGCGCTCGATCGCGGTGAGCGCTCGATTCGCGGCGCCCGGCGGCTGCTCGACCGCGTCGCGATCCCCCGCGTCGATGCCGCCGAGCGGCGGCTGCACCGCGAGCAGCGTCGACTCGAGCGGCTGCGTCTGCTGGCCGAGATCTACGGGCCCTACGTCGAGCTGGACTGCATGTTCGATGACCGTCATGCGCGCGAGCTGCTGGCCTCGCTGCACCCGCATGACCGCGAGCTGCTCGACTTCGACACCGAGGCGATCGACTGGCCCAGCTATGTGCAGGAGATCCATCTGCCGGCGCTGCGCGCGCTGACCCGCACGCCGCGGCCCCCGCGCCCGATCCGCCGTGTCGGCGACGATGCCAACGACCGCATCGCCACCAGCGGGCAACCGGCGCTCGCGATCTTCGATGTCGAGGGGGTTGTGCTCGACGCGACGGTGGCGCACTTCTACGCCTGGTTGCGGGGGCGCGAGATGCCGGCGCTGGATCGCACGCTCTGGCTCGCCGGCCTGGCGACGCGCGTGCCCGGATACCTGGTCGCCGACCGGCGCTCGCGCGCCGAGTTCAACCGCGTCTTCTATCGCCACTACCGCGGCCTGCCGGCGCAGGAGCTGCGCGAGCAGGCCGAGCACGCGCTCAGCGACTTCATCCTGCCACGGGTTCGCCATGCCGCGGTGCGCCGGATTCGCGCGCACCGCGCCCGCGGCGACCGGGTGATCCTGATCACCGGAGCGCTCGACTTCCTGGTGGCGCCGCTCGCGCACCTCGGCGACGAGCTGATCGCGGCGCGGCTGATCGAGCGCCGCGGGACGTTCACCGGCGAGCTCGCCGAGCCGCCGCTGAGCGCCGACGGTCGCGCCTCGCTGGCGGCGCGACTGGCCGGCGAGCACGGCGTCGATCTGGCCGACTGCCACGCCTACGGCGACAGCGTCTCGGACCTGGCACTGCTGGAGATCGTCGGTCACCCGGTGGCCGTCAACCCGGACTTTCGCCTGGCGCGGGAGGCGCGCCGCCGCGGCTGGCCCGTGCTGAGCTGGGAGACCGAGCCGGGCGCGCGCAGCCGACCCGCCGCGCCCGTCGAGGTGAGCGCCTGATGCGTGCGCTCGAATACCGCGCCTCGCTGCCGCGCTACGCCGCCACGCGCCTGTCGCGACGCGCCGGCTTGGCGAGCCTGCGACTGGTCGAGCTGCGCCCACCGGCGTTGCCGCGGCCGGACTGGTTGCCGGTGCGTCCGCGGCTGGCGGGGATCTGCGGCTCCGACCACGCGCTGCTGGAGGGAGCGACGTCGCTGTACCTGGCGCCGCTGACCTCGACGCCGTTCGTGCCGGGACACGAGATCGTCGGTGAGATCACCGCCGGGGCGCGCCGCGGAGAGCGGGTGGTGGTCGAGCCCGCCCTGGGCTGTGCGGCGCGCGGCGTCGACCCACCGTGCGTCGAGTGCGCCGAAGGGCGCCATGCGCTGTGCCGCGAGGTGCTCGGCGGTGACATCTCCGCTGGGCTGCAGATCGGCTACTGCCGCCAGACCGGGGGAGGGTGGAGCGAGGGTCTCGTCGCCCATCCCTCGCAGCTGCACACGGTGCCCGAGACGCTCTCCGACGAGGACGCGGTGCTGACCGAGCCGCTGGCCTGTGCGCTGCACGCCGTCAGCCGCGCCGCGCTCGAGTCAGCCGCGACCGTCGCGGTGGTGGGCGCCGGGACGATCGGCCTGCTGACGATCGCCGCGCTGCGTGAGCGCCACCCCGATGCCACGATCGTCGCCGTCGCCAAGCACCGCGCGCAGGAGCTGCAGGCGCGGCGGATGGGCGCCGATGACGCCTGCGCCTCCGGGGAGCTGCACCTGCGTGGGGCGCGTCTGACGGGGGCTCGTCGACTGGTTGGCCACGGCGGGCGCGAGCTGCTGCTCGGCGGCTTCGACGTCGTGATGGATTGCGTCGGCAGCGGCGCCGCGTTGGAGGCGGCGGTCGGCGTGGTCCGTCCGCGCGGCGTCGTGGTGCTGGTCGGGATGCCCGGCCGGATCGCGGTCGATCTGGCGCTGGCCTGGCAACGTGAGGTCGAGATCCGCGGCGCCTACGGCTACGGCGCGGACTTCCCCGCCGCGCTCGAGCTGGCCGGACGACTGGGATTGGGCCGCCTCGTCGCCTACGGCTGGCCGCTCGTGGAATATCGTCGCGCGCTCGAGCAGTCACGGCGTGCGACGCGCGCGGGGCGGGTCAAGACGGTCTTCGACATGCGGGCGGCGGCGTGAGCGCACGGCGACCGCCAGGGGCATCGACGCGTGGGCGGGGCCGGAGCCGACGATGAGCGTCGTCGGCCGTCGCACCCCGCCCGCCGAGCCGATGGTCGAGCGCCCGCGCGCGCCCGTTCACCAGCGCGGCGATGAGCGCGAGGCCTGCGTCGTCGAGGTCCACGAGCGCTTCCCACCGGTCATGTTCCAGGCGGGCGAGTCCTTCCAGCTCGAGCGACTGCCGGTCGGCTCGCGGATCGTCTACCCGCCGCCACCCCTGCGCGGCCTCGCGGACCCCTACGCGGCGATCGCGGCGGCGCTGGACGCACCGCTCGGCATGGACCCGCTGGAGGCGTTGCTGCATCCTGGCATGCGCCTGACGATCGCCTTCGACGACATCTCGCTGCCCCTGCCGCAGATGCGCGTGCCCGACGTCCGCCAGCAGGTGATCGAGCAGGTGCTCGAACGTGCCTACCGCGCTGGTGTCGATGACATCCACCTGATCGCCGCGCTCGGGCTGCACCGGCGCATGACACCGGCCGAGCTGCGCCGGGCTGTCGGTCCGCGCGTCTTCGATGCGTTTTACCCCGGCCGCCTCTACAACCACGACGCCGAGGACCCGGACGGAATCGTCCTGCTGGGTGAAACAAGCCAAGGGGAGGTCATCGAGCTCAACCGCCGCGCCGCCGAGTCCGACCTGCTCGTCTACGTGAACATCAATCTCGTGACGATGGACGGCGGCCACAAGTCGGTCGGCGTCGGCCTGGGCACATACCGCTCGCTGCGCCCTCACCACAACGTTCACACGTTGCGTCACTCGCGCTCGTTCATGGATCCGGAGAACAGCGAGCTGCACCGCTCCACCGCTCGCCAGGGCATGCTCGTCGAGGCCGCGCTGCCGGTCTTTCACATCGAGACGACGCTCAACAACGACATGTATGCCGGTCCGTTGCGCTTCCTCGGTCGGCCCGAGCAGCGCTGGAGCGCGCGCGAGCAGCTGACGTTCGCCGCGACCAAGCGCTCGCTGGACCGCATGCCGCTCAAGGCCCGCCGCACGCTGTTCCAGCGCATGGAGGCGCCCTATGCGCTGACCGGCGTGGCGGCGGGCGCGGTTGAGGAGGTGCACGACATCACGCTTGCCCGCTGTGCCGATCAGCAGGCGGTGCGGGTCGAGGGGCAGGCCGACGTGGTCACCGCCGGCCTGCCGCACGTCGGGCCCTACAACGTCAACTCGATCCTCAACCCGGTCCTGGTCATGTGCCTGGCGCTGGGCTATTTCTTCAACCTCTATCGCGGGCGACCGCTGGTGCGCGAGGGTGGCGTGATGATCTTCACCCACCCGGTGCACCGCGACTTCCATCCGGTTCACCATCCGTCCTACATCGACTTCTACGAGGAGGTCCTGGCGCAGACCACCGATCCGGCGGAGATCGAGCGGCGCTTCGAGCGTGCCTACGCCGAGGATGAGTGGTACCGGCATCTCTACCGCACCAGCTATGCGTACCACGGGGTGCACCCGTTCTACATGTGGTACTGGGGCGCGCATGCCCTCGAGCATCTCGGGCAGGTGATCTTCGTCGGCGGCGATCCGCAGGCCTGCCACCGGATGGGCTTCAGGCGTGCCGACACGATGCGCGACGCGCTCGAGATGGCCGAGCAGGTCGTCGGACCAGGCTTCTCGCTGACGCACTTCCACTGCCCACCGCTGTTCTACTGCGACGTGACGTGAGGCTGCCGAGCGGGGGAAGGATGCTGGAGCGGCTCGCCGGGCCAGCGCGCGGCCAGTCCGCTGCGGCGGCGCCCCGCCGTTGGCGAACCCTGCGCGTGGGTCCCGATCCCTGGTCCGAGGACGAGGTCGGCGACCAGCGCTGGCTGCGCACGCCGGGCGCCGCGTTCGCGCGCGAGGCGCTGCAGCAGACGCTGCTCTTCCCGCTCGCAAGGGGGATCGCGCGGCCGCGGGTGGTCGGCGCGGAGGACCTCGCGCACGTCCCACAGCCAGCCGTCATCGCCCCCAACCACTCCAGCGACATCGACACGCCGCTGATCCTCGCCGCGCTGCCGCGAGCCTGGCGTGCGCGAACGGTCGTCGGCGCAGCGGCCGACCGCTTCTATCGCCGACGCTCTTCAGCCGTGCTGACGGGGCTCTGGATCAACACGTTCCCATTCGACCGCGGCGGGGACCTGCGCGGCCTGGCCGACGCTGCCGAGCTGCTGCGCACCGGCTACAACGTCCTGCTCTACCCGCAGGGCACCCGCTCCGCCGGCCAGCTCGAGGGCTTTCGCACCGGCGTCGCGCGGCTGTGCATCGCGACCGGCACGCCGCTGCTGCCGGTCCACGTCGCGGGCACGGCGCTGATCATGCCCAAGGGTCGCGGCGTCCTGCAGCGCGGTCGTGCCACGGTGACGTTCGGAGCACCGATCCATCCGCTGGTCGAGGAGCATCCCAGCGAGCTGATCGACCGTGCCCGCGACGCCGTCGGCGCGCTCGGGCGCGCACGGGTCGGCTGATGACGGCGCCGCGCCACGGGCCGCCGGACGCCTCGCGCGCTCCTCGCTACAGCGGCATCCGCACGTTCGCGCGCTGCCCGCAGCTGCGCGAGCTCGAGGGCGTCGACGTCGCCGTCCTCGGTGTGCCGTTCGACACGGCGACGAGCAACCGTCCCGGCGCGCGCTTCGGGCCCGCGGCGATTCGCGACGCCTCGATTGCGCTGCGGCCGTGGCACCCGGCCCTGTCGATCGACGTCTTCGAGGCGCTGTCGGTGATCGACTACGGCGACCTCGACGTCACCCCGGGCAACGCGCAGCGAACGGCTGAGCAGATCGCCACCGGCCTGGCGCCGCTGGTGCGCGCGGGCGTCACGCCGCTGGTGCTCGGTGGCGATCACTCGATCGTGCTCGGCGAGCTGCGGGCCCAGGCCGCCGTCCACGGGCCGCTCGCGCTCGTGCTGCTCGACGCCCACGCGGACACCTGGGATCAGTACTACGGCGAGCGCTACTTCCACGGCACGCCGTTTCGCCGGGCGCTCGAGGAGGGGCTGCTGGCACCCGAGCGCTCGCTGTTGGCCGGCATGCGCGGGCCGCTCTACAGCGCCACGGACCTTGCCGAGCCGCGCGCGATGGGCTTCGAGATCATCAGCGGCGATCAGCTGCGTGCGCTCGCACCCGCGGAATACGCCGCGCGCGTGCGGGCGCGCGTGGGGGAGGCCCCGGCGTTCCTGTCCTTCGACATCGACGTCCTCGATCCGGCCTTCGCGCCCGGCACGGGCACTCCCGAGCTGGCCGGGCTGCTCGCGCATGAGGCGCTGGCGCTGCTGCGCGCGCTGGTGGGGATGCGCTTCGTCGGCTACGACGTCGTCGAGGTTGCGCCCGCCTACGACGGCCCCGGCCAGATCACCGCCCTCCACGCTGCCGGGATCGCCTACGAGCTGCTCGCACTGAGCGCCTGCGCTGGGCGAGCGGACCAACCGGCGCGCTGACGGGCAGGCCATGGGCGGTCGGTAGGCTTTGCCGGTGGCGACGGATGCACAGCAGCGCGCCGCGCGCACCAGTCGCATCTCCGCCAGGCGCCAGCTCACACTCCCGCTCGACGCGCTTGGCGCAGCGGGTCTCGCGCCGGGCGACATCGTCGCGGTCGAGTCGGCGGGCGATGGGCGTCTGCTGCTCACCCGCATCGACGTCCTGGTCGATCGCCACTCCGGCAGCCTCAGCACCGCCGGCTCCCTGCGTGACGACGTGCTGGCTTTGCGCGACGAGTGGTAGTCCTGCTCGACTCAACCGTGATCGCTGGCTTCCTGGATCGCGACGACCCGCTCCACGGGGTGGCCGATCGTCGCATGCGCGAGCTTGCGGGCCGCCAGTCGCTGATCGCCTCGGCGCTGAGCCATGCCGAGCTGCTGACCGGCGCCGCGCTCGGCGCACAGCCCCTCCAGGCTGTCGATGGCTTCTTTGCGGACCTGATCGAACGGATCGAGCCAGTCGACGAGCGCATCGGCGAGCGCGCTCTGCGGCTGTGCGCGCGGCGCGCGTCGCTGCGGCTGGCCGACGCGCTGATCCTCGCGACCGCGGAGTCCTGCGGCGCGGCGTTGGCGATCGGCTCCGACCGCCGCTGGTCGGAGGTCTCCGGGCTGCGCGTCGAGGTCGAGCTGCTCGCGCCACTCGACGCTTCATCCGATGGCTGACATGACGCTTGCGCTCGCAGCAGCGGGTGTCGGAAAGCGCTACGGCGGCGTAGTCGCGCTCGCCGGCGTCGACGTCGAGGTGGGAGAGGGCCAGCTGGTCGGGCTGCTCGGGCCCAACGGGGCGGGCAAGTCGACATTGGTAAAGATCGCCTGCGGCCTGGTGCGCGCCAGCGCCGGGCGCGTCGACGTCTGCGGTGCGCCGGCCGGCTCCCAGCAGGCTCGCGCGACGATCGGCTATCTCGCCGAGCTGTTCCGCTTTCCCGGCTGGTGCAGCGCCGATGAGCTGCTCGAGCTGCATCAGCGCCTGTCCGGCTCGATCGGCGGAGCCGCGGAGCGTGCCGAGCTGCTCGAGCTCGTCGGTCTCGCCGACGCCCGTGCACGCCGAATCGAGACGATGTCGAAGGGCATGCAGCAACGGCTGGGGATTGCGCAGGCGCTGATTGGCGCGCCGCGCCTGCTGCTGCTCGACGAGCCGACCAGCGCGCTCGATCCTGTCGGGCGGCGGATCGTGCGCGATCTGCTCGTCGAGCTCAAGCGGCGCGGCGTCTCGGTGCTGCTCAACTCGCACCTGCTGAGCGAGATCGAGCGGGTCTGCGACCACGTGGTGATCATCGCGGCGGGCACGGTGGTGGCGCAGGGACCCACCGCCGAGCTGACCGCGCCGCGTGGGGTGGAGGTCGAGATGGGCTCCGGCACACGGCTGTTTGAGGGCGTCGCGCGCGCACGGGTGCCGGCGCTGGTGGCGCGCCTTGTGGGGGAGGGCGAGGACGTCTTCGGGGTGCGCGTGCTCAGCTCGACGCTCGAGGACGTCTACCTGCGCGCGGTCGGCGGGGCGACGGGATGAGCAGCCAGGAGCACGTCGGTGCCGTCGGCGTGCAGCCGACGCTCGGTGAGCGCACGCCGCCCGCAAGCCCGACGGCCAACCTGCGCTCGATGGTCGTGATCATCGGCTATGGGCTGCGCGAGGCGTTGCGCCGGCGCGTCTTCGTCGTCGTGGTCACGCTCTCGGTCGCTTTCCTGGCGCTGTACGGCGTCGGTGCGTGGAAGGCATTCGGTGCGGCCAACAACCCCGACATCGTGCCCGACGCGGCACGCAACGCGATCGACGTCCACGGCTACGTCGGCGCCACGATCTTCGGGCTGGCGATGTTCGCGACGATGTTCCTGGGCGCGATCCTGGCCGTCTTCCTGACGCTCGGGACGGTGCGCGGCGACGCCGAACGGGGGTTGCTGCAGCCGCTGGTGGTGCGGCCTGTGGGTAGGGCATCACTGCTCGTCGCGCGCTTCATCGGCGCGCTGTTGGTGACGACGCTGTACGTGACGGTCGTCTACACCGCCGCGCTGCTGATCACGCACATTGCCGGTGGCAGCTGGTGGCCCGATCGCATCGTGCTGCCGGGCCTCGCGCTCGTCGGGGCCGTCGGCATCGTCGTCGCGGTCTCGCTGCTGGGCTCGGTCCTGCTCTCCGCGACGGCCAACGGGATCGCCGTGCTGATGGTCGTCGGCGCCGGGCTGACGGCTGGGCTGCTCGGCCAGATCGGCCAGGGCCTGCAGTCGGCGACGCTCAAGACGCTGTCGGACATCGGCTCCTGGGTGCTGCCGTTCGAGGCGTTGTATGAGGGCGGGCTGCACGACGTGGTCGCCAACACCGGTGGGCTGGCCGGCGTGATCCTGCGCCTCGGTCCATTCGGCGGCGCGCACGGCGCCAGCGCCCTGCTCGTCGCCTGGGCGATCGTCTACGTGCTGGGCGTGATCGCGGTCGCCGTGATTGCCTTCGCGCGCCGCGATCTGTGAGCTGTAGCGCAGCTCAGAGACCATCCTGCCTTCCGCGTGCAGCCTCGCAACGACTAACCCGGCCGGGCGCCGGGCGAGACCGCTAGCGGTTCTCCGCTAGCTGGTCGCGGCCTGCGCGTAGGCGAGCGCGGCCGCGCGGTCGGCGCAGCCCTTGAGCTCGACGATCTGACCGTCGCGCCTCGTCACCACGACGTATGCGAGTCCCCGGTCGAGCGGTCGCTGCGCCGGTGGGCTGCTGGGATCGAAGCCGGCGATGACGCGACGCTTGGGCCGAAAGCCGACGATCACGCGCGCCCCCAGCTCGATCGCCTCCTCGATGCTGCCGCTCAGGCCTCCCGCGAGGCCGCGCGCCATCATCCCCACCACCTGCGCGCGTCCGTGGCAGCCCGCGGCATCCTCGTCGACGCCATACCAGTGGGCATCGGGTGCCAGCGCATGCTCGAGCGGCGCGAGCTCTCCTCGCGCCAGCGCATCCCAGATCGCCCGAACGTCCGCGCCGGCAGCCTCGGTCACCCGGTGGATGCTAGACCGTCCACCGGAGCTGGCCCACGACGACGCGCCGCTGGCGCGCGGCGCTGCGTCCCCGAGGACCCCGTAGCTTGGCGCCGGGGACCGCGTAGATTGCCAGCGTGCGCCAGATCGTCCTGCTGCGCGGCATCAACCTCGGTCCCCGCAACCGCATCGCGATGCCGGAGCTGCGCGAGCTGCTCAGCGGAGCGGGCTACGACGACGTGCGCACGTATGTGCAGAGCGGCAACGTGGTGCTGTCGACCGCTGCGTCCGAGGACCAACTGGTGCGCCGGTGCGAGCAGCTGATCGCCGAGCGTTTCGGGCTCGAGATCGCCGTGGTGGCGCGCACGCGCGACGAGCTCGCCGCGATCGTCGATCGCAATCCGCTTGGTGACGTCGCCGTCGATCCCAAGCGCTACCAGGTCAGCTTCCTGTCAAGACAGCCCGATCCGGCGGTGCTCGCACGACTCGAGGCCGCTGCAAGTGAGCCCGAGCGGCTCGTCGCGCGCGGCCGTGAGCTCTACGCCTGGCATCCCGACGGCGTCGCACGCTCGCGGCTATGGGCCGGGCTCGCCGGGAAGGGCCTTGGCGTCACCGCGACCGCCCGCAACTGGGCGACTGTCACGAGCCTGCTCACGCTGGCCGACGAGTAGCGCCGCGCGTGCGGAGGGCCTCACTGCTGCCAGCAGTAGACGCTGGCAATGCGCTCAATGCAGCGCCTCGGACCAGTGCGCCGGGTCGGCGGCGAGCGCGTGGTTGGAGCGCGCGACCGCGCCGCTGATCGTCACACGCGTGCCGCCGCCCTCCGCGGAGTCGAACCGGGCGGTCATCTGCTCGCCGTTGAGGTAGTGCCAAGCCATCAACACGAAGGGGAACTGCACACGCGGACTGAAGCGGAGCAGCGCCGGGCCACGCTTGGTCAGGCGCAGCCCGACGGCGCGGGCCGGATCGTGCAGCGCGTTGGCGGCGCGAGCCTGTGCCTCGGATGGTGCCTCGGGCAGCGAGAGCTCGACTGCGAACTTAGTGGCCATGTCGGTCCTTTCCACTTCCTCGTTGTGCGGGCTGCTGGTTTCCGCACCCAGCTGGGATCGGATCGCGGCGTCCGGCTCGCACTCGGACGCTCGCGGCTAGACGGCTCGGGGTGACCACGAGAAGCGCCAGAGCGCCACGAGCAGCCCACCGACCGCCCAGATGGCAAGGATCAGCAGGTGATGCCAGGCGATGCCCGGCCCGGTGGTCGCCGGGTCGAAGGCCTTGAAGAGGGCGGAGTCGAGGTGACTGACAGGGAACACGCTCGCGATATCGCTGAGTGCGCTGGACAGGTGAACCTTGGGGATGAAGACGCCGGAGATGAAGTACAGCGGCAGCACTATCGCTTGGATCGTCGGCTGCGCCGAGTCCTCGGAGCGGATGAAGCTGGCCACGGCGAACGACAGGCAGCAAAAGCAGATCGCACCGACGGCCACCGCCAGCGCGTAAGCGGGGATCGTCGCGCTCGGCAGATGCACGCCATAGGCGAGGCGGCCGATCACGACCATCACCACCACCAGGATGTAGGCGAGGATCACGGCGGTCAGCGTGCGGCTGGCGATCAGGACCCACGCGGGAACGGGCGTCGAACGACGGCGCTTGAGCACCCCGCTCTCGCGCTGGGCGGTGACGGTGATGACGAGATTGACGAACGACACCGCGACGATCCCGAGCGTTGAGATGCCTGGGACGTAGTAGGTGGAGTTCTTGATTTGGTGCCCGCCCACGTCGATCGTGTGATTGCCGAAGATCGAGCACAGCAGGATCAGGAAGATCACCGGCAGCGCGATCGCGAAGAAGCGGCTCTGCGGATTGCGCCAGGTGACCAGCAGGTCGTAGCGCAGCTGATGGGCCACCAGGCGCGGGCCGCTCATCGCGTGGACTCGGTCAGCTCGAGATAGACGTCCTCCAGCGCCGGGCGGCGCACCTGCAGATCGCCGATCTCGCGGCCGCCCGTGATCGCCCAGTCGGCGAGCGTGCGCAGCGTTGGCATGACCTGCTCGCTGGCGATCAGCACCCGTCGACCCCTGTCCAGCTCGCGCACCTCGCCGGGCAGCGCCGGCAGGTCGTCGATGGTCGCTCCAGGCGGCAGCGTAAAGGCGATCTGGTAGGGAGCGTGGTCGCGTCCGCCGAGCGTGCGCGGCGTTCCCTCCGCCACGATCACGCCCGCCCGCAGCACGGCGATCCGGTCGGCCAGCGCCTCCGCCTCGTCCATGTAGTGCGTGGTCAGGAAGATCGTCTTGCCGAGCTGGCGCAGGCCATCGATCATCTCCCAGGCGGAGCGCCGCGCCGCGGGATCGAAACCCGTCGTCGGCTCGTCCATGAACACGAGCTCCGGGTCGCCGACCAACGCCAGCGCCACGTCCATGCGCCGCTGCTGGCCGCCCGAGAGCTGGCCGCCGCGGACGTTGATCTTCGACTTCAGCCCCACCAGCTCGACCACCTCGTGGACTGGCCGCGGGGCGGGGTAGTAGCCGGCGTAGAGCTCGAGGCACTCCCGCACGGTCAGCTCAGGCTCGATGCGTGAGCTCTGCAACACCACACCGACGCGCGCGCGCCAGTCGGGCCCGGCCTGGCCAGGATCGACGCCGAGCACGCGAACCTCTCCGGCGCTGCGCTGGCGATGACCCTCGAGGATCTCGACAGTCGTCGTCTTGCCGGCGCCGTTGGGGCCTAGGAAGGTGAAGATCTCACCGCGGCGCACCTGCAGATCGACGCCGCGGACCGCCTCGAAGCCGTCGTAGGCCATGCGCAGCCCCGAGACATCGATCACGACCTCGTTATCCGCGGGGACCATGACGGCGCGAGCCTACAAGGTCGGCCCGCCGCGGCTTGATTTACACGCCTCCTTGACGAGCTCTGCAAGCAGATCGCTGACGCGACCGGCGATCTCGTCCCGTGTCGCGCGGACCTCGGCGAGCGGGCGACCCTTGGGGTCGGCGAGGTCCCAGTCGACGTAACGCTTGCCGGGGACGTAGGGGCACTCGTCACCACAACCCATCGTGACGATGATGTCCGCCTGCTCGGCGAGCGCGCGAGTGAGCAGCTGGGGGCGGCGATCGGAGAGGTCGATGTCAAGCTCATGCATGACCTGGACGACTTCCGGGTGGACGTGCTCGGCCGGGGTGGTGCCTGCCGACAGCGCGTTGTGCTTGCCGGCGGCGGCGCGCTCGAAGAGGGCCTGGCTCATCTGCGAGCGCCCGGCGTTGTGCAGGCAGACGAACAGGACGGTCGCCATCCGCTTCAGCCTCGCGCTGCTTCGCTGACGGTCCCCGCCGGCTGCCCGTTGTGCGGCAGGACGACGTCGGCGGCCTCGCCGGCCGTGACGTCGGGATAGAGCACCCCGATCGCGACGATCGCGCACGCCGTGCCGGCGAGTTGGGCGAGGACGAAGGCCGGCACGGAGGCGGGCGCGATCCCGGCGAACGTGTTGGAGAACATACGCCCGATGCTGATCGCTGGATTGGCGAAGCTGGCTGAGCTGGTGAAGAAGTAGGCGGCGCCGATGTACGCGCCGACGGCCGCAGGCGCGCTGCGTGCTCGTCCGGTGCGCGCGAGCGCGAAGATCACGAGCAGCAGACCACCGGTCGCGATCGCCTCGGAGAGCATGTGAGCGGGCGATGCGCGGTGGTCAACGGAGAGGCTGATCGCGGCCAGGCCGAACATCGCGTTGGCGGTGATGGCGCCGAGGATGCAGCCGGCGATCTGGGCGGGGATGTAGGCGAGCGCGTCACGCCAGCTCATGCCGCCGAAGCGGGCGTCGGCGAGCGAGACGGCGGGGTTGAAGTGCCCACCCGAGACAGGCCCGAACATGAGGATGACCGCGAACAGGCCCGCCGCGGTGGCGGCTGCGTTCTCGAACAGCTGGAGGCCGACGTCGCCCGGGGAGAGCCTCTGTGCGGCGATCCCCGAGCCGATCACGAGCGCCGCAAGGAACGCGGAGCCCAGCAGCTCGGCGAGCAGGCGGCGAGCGAGCGGCGCCGCATCCATGCGGGGAGCGAGCGGCGTGTCGTCCACGCCGCGATCGAGCGGCCTCGCATCCATGCCGCGATCGTATTGCATTGACAAATGTAACTTCAATAGGTATATGTAGATCGATGGCTGTCGATCTCGAGCTCGCTCCGAAGACCAAGCGCGCCGCAGGGGAGAGGTGTTGTGAGCCGGTTGCCTATCCCGACGTTCAGCGCGAGCAGGCGTTGCGGCTGGCCGCAGTGGCCAAGGCGCTCGGTGACCCGATCCGCCTGCAGCTCGTCGACGTGCTCAGAAGGCATGCCGGCAAGGTCTGCGTGTGCGAGCTCGTGCCGCTGTTCGACATCTCACAGCCCACGCTCTCGCATCATCTCGGCAAGCTGCGCGCCGCCGGGCTCGTCGACTCCGAGCGCCGCGGCCTGTGGGCCTACTACTACGTGATCCCCGACGCGCTGGAGGAGCTGTCCGCGTGGCTGAGCTAGAGCCCGATTGCTGCAGCGTTGACGCCCGGGCCGCCTGCTGTGAGCCCGAGCGGAAGGCCGAGTGCTGTGGACCCGATCGTCGTGGTGGGGGCTGCGGGTGCGCCGACGCTGCGGATGCGCCGTCGGCCGACGATGCACTACTCGCCAACGCTCGATAATCGATCTTATGTGAACTAGACGCTGAGAGAGGGCGGTGAGGGCGGTCGCTCGCTTGCTCGTCCTCAGAGCAGCTCGATCCGGCAGCTCGGGCCGCGCGCGCCGGCGAGTCGCGTGTCGGTCGTGAGCAGCACGGCTTCCAGCGCCTCGGCCAATGCGACGTACATCGCATCCCATCCGCGGACGGCGTCGCGCAGATCCCATGCGCGCGCGAGCAGGAGCCGATGGCCGAAGCGCTCGCCCGGCCAGGACTCGAGATCATGAACCGCCTGGTCGGCCGCGGTAGCGTCGAGTCGCCCCCGCTGGCGTTCGCGTCTGATGACGCTGAAGACCTCTACGTCGACGATGTGCGGGGCCGCGTGATCCTCATCCTGCGCGAGCCGCTGCCTGATGGGCTCGGCGCGCCCCTCGACGCCCACCAGCACCTCGAACAGGCACGAAGCATCAACGACCAGCACCGGGCCATGTCCCACGATGCTCATCGAAGGCGGCCAGCACCTCAGCCCGATCGACCCGGCTGCTGCGACTGCGGGTGCGCTCGAGCCAGCTGGTCATCGACGGCCGCGCGGCAATCCGTGCCGCCTCGGCCCTGAGCAGCTCGGGCACGGTGACCCCGGCTTCGGCTGCGCGGCGCACGAGGCCCGCATACACCTCGTCCTCGACGTCGCGGATCTGGATCGTCTTGGGCATCGTGGCCGAAGCTTATCATGCGTAATTGCATGCCGCCATGCGACTGTGCACCAGCGTCGTCCGGTGGGTCAGCCGGCGTTTGCCGGCTGGCAGTTCAGTAGCGCCCGGAAACGAGATCCCAGGCGCGGTGCAGCTTCGCCGTCAGCGCCCCCTCGCCCCGCTCGGCGGGATCGGCCCGCATGACGGCTGGGCCGGGGCTCGGCCGTGGCAGGTCGCGGCAGGCGTCGGCGGGGAGCGTGAGGGTCACACCGCGTTCGTGGATCGCGCCGACCAGCTCGGCGTCGGCGAAACGATGCCCGGTCCCGCCGGGCTCGGCAACGACGATCCCTTCGAAGAGGTCCTCATGCTCGGCCGCGAGCACATGCACGACCTTGCCGATCGGCTGCTCGTCGGCGCTGTAGACAGGCGTGCCCTTGGTCAGCACCTCATATAGGAGATCGGCGCTCCGAGATCCATGCGGTCAGCATACGCCAGCGGCACAGCGGCCGATCGGCCGCTGTGCCGTGACGGGCTGCGCGGTGAACCACCCACGGTCCCCGCGGGATATCACGCAGCTGGCGCGTGGCTCCGCGCGGGCTGTCGCGCAGCGCCGCTAGCGCAGCGCGCGGCGCAGGATGTCGCGCAGCGCCCGTTGGTCGGCCATGCTCAATCCCGCCAACGGCTCGGGCGGCTGGGTCATTCGCCGCACCAGCTGCTCGCGTGCCGCACGACCGGCGGGCGTCAATGTCAGCATCTTCACGCGACGATCGCCCGGCGAGCTGCTGCGCTGGACCAGGCCACGCGCCTCGAGGCGATCGACGATGCCCGTCACATTGGACGCATCGCAGGAGAGCGCCTTGGCGATCTCGCTCATCGGCACGGGCGCATCGCTGCTGAGCCCGCGCAGCGTCATCAGCTGCGGCGGGGTTATGTCAAATTCCGAGCAAAGGGCGATCAGGCGCGGGCGCTGGGTGCGGGACATCAGCTCGGTCAAGAGCTCCCACGCCTCCACCGCCGTGGCCCCTCCCCTGCGTCGGCCGCGCCCCGAGTGACCGCGGCTACGCTCGTCGCGCTCGGCGTCGGCATCGGCGAGCCTGAGCGTCGTCGCCACCTGGCGCGCGCGCTCCTCGGCGGCCGGCCGACCCGTGCGCTGGCGGGGCCGCGTGGGGGCTGACCCGATCGCGGCGTCCGGCGTGGCTGGGCGGATTGCTGCGCCCGCTGATCGAATCGCTGCGCCCATATCTGGATCGTACCAGTGCTGTCAAACATCAACAATTGAAGGCAATAAGGCTTGACATCCTCAACCTTTTAGGTAGCCTGGCAGGCTCTTGGCCACCACCGTCTCCGCAAGCATCGAGGTCGAGGGGCTCGTGCGGGAGTTCCGCAAGGGGCCCCGCGCCGTTGACGGCATCGACCTCAGCGTCGCTCCGGGGGAGATCTACGGCTTCCTGGGCCCCAACGGGGCGGGCAAGTCGACGACCGTGCTGATGCTCACGACGCTGCTGCCGCCGACCGCCGGTCACGCCCGTGTCGCCGGTCACGACGTCGTGCACGAGGGGCCGCAGGTCCGTGCCGCGATCGGCGCGGCGCTGCAGGAGGCGGCACTCGACCCGTTTCTCACCGGCCGCGATCACATGCGCCTGCAGACCGCGATGCACGGCCTGCCCAAGGCGCAGCGCTTGGCACGCACGGAAGAGCTGCTAATGCGCGTGGGTCTGCGCGAGGCCGCCGACCGCCGCGTTGGGGGCTACTCGGGTGGCATGAAGCGCCGGCTGGACCTCGCGCTGGCGCTCGTCCATCGTCCGCGCATCCTCTTCCTCGACGAGCCCACGACCGGGCTCGACGTGCAGAGTCGCAGCGCGCTGTGGGAGGAGGTCGCGCACCTGGCCCGCGAGGACGGCGTGACGGTCTTCCTGACGACGCAGTACCTCGAGGAGGCGGACGCGCTCGCCAACCGCGTTGGCATCATCGATCGTGGACGGATCGTCGCCGAGGGCACGCCCGCCGCGCTCAAGGCCGAGATCGGCCGCCCGACCGTCGAGGCGATCCCGCAGGATCCCGCTGACCAGGCCGCCGTCGCGCTCGTGCTCGAGCGCTTCGGCGAGCCCGCCGGCATCTCGCCTCGCGGCGCGTCGGTGCGGTTGCGCGGCGGCGAGGCCAACCTGGCCGAGGTTGTGCGCGCGCTCGATGCCGAGCAGATCGCCGTCGAGCAGCTGCAGCTCCATGCCCCCTCGCTGAACGACGTCTTCCTCGCCAAGACGGGCCGCTCGCTGGAGGGCGCCGGGGATGAGCAGGTCATGACGGCGGATGCCGCCGACGAGGTGGATCCCGAGCCCGCCCCGGCGTGATGGCGCCTCGACGCTCGTCGGCGAGGACGCAGGTCGGCCAGCTCGCGCGCCGCTCGGTGCTGCGCACGCTGCGCCAGCCGGCCCAGGTCGTGCCTGCGCTGATCTTCCCGATGTTCCTGCTCGCCGTGAACGCCAGCGGCCTGCAGCGCGCAACCCGCCTGCCGGGCTTTCCGACCGATTCCTACCTGACGTTCGCGCTGGCGATCCCCTTCATGCAGGGCGCGCTGTTCTCGGTGATGAACGCCGGGACAAACCTCGCGCGCGACATCGAGACGGGCTTCCTCAACCGCCTCGCGCTGACGCCACTGCGCGCCCCCGCGCTACTCGCCGGCCTGCTCGCCGGCGCGTTGGCGCTGGGCCTGATCCAGGCTGGGACCTACCTCCTCGTCGGCTTCGTCGCCGGAGCGCACTTCGCCGCGGGCGTGCCGGGTGTGCTCGTAATCGTCGCGCTGGCGCTGACGATGATGCTCTCCTTCGGCGCGATCGGGCTCTTCGTCGCGCTGCGTGCCGGGTCCGGCGAGGCCGTCCAGGGCCTCTTCCCCGTCTTCTTCGTCTTCCTGTTCCTGTCGTCGATGAGCCTGCCGCGCAACCTGATCCAGACGACCTGGTTTCGCGACGTCGCCACCTATAACCCGGTCTCCTACCTAATCGAGGCGATCCGCTCGCTGCTGATCACCGGTTGGGACGGACGCGCGCTGGCGCTTGGCTTCGGCATCGCCGTGGCGATCGGCGTCGTCGCGATGGCTGCCGCGGCGAGCGCGCTGCGGACGCGATTGGTGCGCACATGAGCGGCGCGCCCGCGCAGCTCACGCGGACGCCGGCCGGCGCTGCGCACGGCAGCCACGCCAGCACCCGCAGCGTGGCCCTCGGCGTCGCCTGGCGCAGCATCCACAACTTCTTCACCAACCCCTCCCTACTGCTCCCCGCGATGCTCTTTCCGCTGTTCTTCTTCACCGCCTTCGCGGGCGGCCTTTCGGCTGTCAGCAGGATCCCGTCGTTCAACTTCTCGACCGGCTACACGGCCTTCCAGTTCGTCTTCGTGCTGCTGCAGTCGGCAGCGTTCGGCGGCGTCTTCACGGGATTTTCGATCGCGCGCGACTTCGAGAGCGGCTTCGCACGGCGCTTGATGCTCGCCGCGCCACGGCGCGAGGCGATCGTCCTCGGCTACATGATCGCCGCGCTGGTGCGCGCGCTCGTCACCTGGGCGGTGCTGATCACCGTCGCGCTGATCGCCGGCATGAAGATCGACGGCGACGGCATCGACATCTTAGGCATGTACGGGCTGGCGCTGCTCGTCAACATCGCCGCGACCGCGTGGTCGAGCGGCGTCGCGATGCGGGTCCGCTCGATCCAGGGCGGTCCGCTGATGCAGATCCCGGTCTTCCTCGTGCTATTCATGGCGCCGGTCTACGTCCCGCTGCGGCTGCTGTCGGGCTGGATCCACGCGGTCGCATCGGTCAACCCGACCACCGCCATGCTCGAAGCCGGCCGCGGCTTCATCTCGGGCCAGCCGACCGTCGTTGCGCTGAGCTTTGGCGTGGGCCTGGGACTGGTGGCGCTGTTCGCGCTGTGGGCGCGCGGCGGGATCAGGCGTGCCGAGGCCAGCCCCTAGCGCGCTGCGGGGTCCGGCGTGGGTGGCTGCGCGGCGGCTGGTGCCGCTGTGGCCTGACCGTCGCTGAAGTAGGCGAGCCAGCAGCGGCTTGCCAGCTGGCAACGCCGCCGCGTCTGGCCACCGACAGCAGCGGCTTCAGCGCGTGACCTTGACGGCGTAGTCGAGGTTCTTGGTGCCGTACGCGGTCTGGACGATGACGCGGAAGGTCAGCGACTGGCCGACCGAGTCCGCCGGCCAGTTGATCGTGTCGTGGAAGGTCCCGACGAAGTTGGGCGACTCCTTGCCCACCGACCGTGTCGAGACCACCTGGCCGCCGAGCAGGAAGGCATAGGAGATGTGCCCGCGGGCCGGCTTGCCGTCCTTGGTGAGGGTGACGGTGATCGGCCAGTTGGCGTTGACCTTGGGGCTGTGCCCCGGTGCCTGCAGGGTCGCGACCAGGCCCGCGGTCGACGGTGCGCTTGCGCCGCCGCTCGCGGATGTCGATGAGCTCGCGGTAGTCGAGGGGCTCGCTGCGGAGGAGGAAGAGGAGCTGCTGCCGCAGGCGGCCAGCGCGAGCGCGACGAGGATCGCAACGGCAACGGCGAGCGGGAGGCGCGTCACGACTTCAAGCCTAGCGCGCTGGTCGCAGGCATTACCCGGTACGGCCAGCTCGGCTGCGCTACGCCGGCGCTCAATGCCGCAGCAGGCGCACGGTCGCCGCACCTCCGCCAGCCGGACGTGCCGCCACGCTGGCGATGTGCGCCTGGGCGACCGGCGCCGGCAGCTGGAGCGAGATGTGGAAGCGGCCGTGCAGCACGGCCGCACGCGCCTGGACGCGCACCGTGCGACCGCCGACCCGCGCGGTGTAGATCACGGTGACTGCGCGGATGTTGCCGCTGACCGTGCCGCTCACCGTCACGCGGCGTCCGTGCAGGCGGGTGCTCTTGATGCGCACGCGCGGAGCCCGCTCGTGCTTGCTCGGTCGGGAGCCCGCGCTGGACGGCGGGCTGGTCACGACGATCGTCGTGCTCGCCTGCGCGCTGACGCCGGTGTTGTCGGTGACCGTGAGCGTCACGTTGTAGGTGCCGGCGCGCGAGTAGGCGTGCGCGGGCGCCGCGACGCTGGTGGTGGTGCCGTCGCCGAAGCTCCATGCGTACGTCGTGATCGTCGCCCCGTTGTCGTGGCTGGCGGTGCCGTTGAAGCCCAGCCACTGGCCCGTCGCGGCGCTCGTCGGGTTGGCCGACAGCACCGCGACCGGCTGTCCGCGGTTGGTCGACGTGCAGCCGCCCAGCGCGTTGCTCCACTCCTGCTGCAGCCAGTAGCTGCCGGCGCCGATTGCCTGGTTGAACTGTTGTCCGGCGGCGCCGCCCAGCGGCGTGCCGAAGCCCCAGGCGCACTTGTCGCCGTTCTCCCAGCCCTGGCTGTCGTACCAGGCGTTGCCGAGCGGGTCGGTGATCGTCTCGTTGTGCTCATGGCTGAGCGTGTTGAGCAGCGGGTCGGCAGGGCTGCCGTTGGGATGCTCGCCGCTGTCGCAGGGCGCAACCGCCGCGTAGGGAAGCACGTCGTAGAGCGTCGTGCCCCCCGCTGCACCGTAGGCCGAGTGGTAGGCGCAGTAGGCCGTATAGGCGCAGTCCGAAGCTCCGCTGGCGGCATCGCCGCAGCTGCCGACGTCCTGCGGCAGGACGAGGAAATAGACATCACCCAGCCCGGTCGGGAGGCCGTTGGCGGCGATCACGTGGGCGAGCTCGGCCTCGACATCGGCGTCGGTCAGGCACACCGTCGCGTAGGAGGAGGGGTCCGAACAGCCGCCGCCGCCGGGCAGGGCGTTGGCGGGCAGTGCATCGGTCACGAGCAGCGAGCCGGCGAAGCCAGAGCTGTAGGTCGCGCCACCGGCGCCGTCGGCGTACTGGCTGTCGGTGGCATAGACGTTGGTGGGCTTGCCGCTGTCGGCGGCGACGTTCTGCAGGTAGCCGTCGATCAGGGTCGTGTAGCCGCTGGGAAAGCTGAAGCCGCTGGGCTGCCAATAGATCACGTGAGTCCGGTTGGAGTGCAATACCGGCCCGCCGTGATAGGTGAGCGGGTCGATTGGGGTAGCGCGCGAGGCCAGCGTCCCGCGCGCGAGCGCACCGTGTGCCGGGACGATGCCGAGCAGCTTGCCCTGCGGGTTCTCGGTGGCGGTGGCGGCCGCGGGGAGCGCGCAGGCGAGCGTCAGGCCCAGTGCGAGCGCAACGCCAGCAAGGCCCCTTGTCCCGCGCCGGGACGGGCGCCGGCTGCCGGCGTTGTCGATCGGCTCGGTCACGCTCACGCGACGTCATCGGCGCAAGCGCGGCTGGCCTTGACGAATGGATGCCGACGTGGCCGGTCATCTGGCGCCGGGCGTTCAGCGCCGCTGGCACAGGGCGTTCAGCGCCGCTGGCACAGGGGGTTCAGCGCCGCTGGCACAACGGGGGACGGGGCTCGCTGCGCGCGGTGCCCTCGAGCACGATCAGCGAGTGGCAGATGTATGTGCTGACGATCCGCGGCGGCCCCGGGTCGTGGCCGATCTTCGCGCACAGGCCGGCGCCCGCCCGCGCGCCGAGCAGCCCGTAGTAGAGCGGCGCGCAGACGATGTCGTCGTGCGCGTGCGGCTCGACCAGCGCATCGCCGTGGACGCGGATGCGCGGATGCGCGATCGCGTCGTTGTGGAAGAGGGCGTCGTCCAGCTTGATGCGGCGCGCCGTGACGACGTCGGTGCGGGCGTTGACTACGAGCGCGACGGCGAGCACGATCAGCGCTGCCAGCAGCAGGCCATCGGCAACGAGCCGCGGCCACGGGTGTCTGCTCGAGGCGTGTGGTCGGCGCGGCACCGGGCGCTCCGAGCCCGCATGATACGCGTGCGATGCAGGTGGCCCAGTCAGCCCAACCGACCGTGACGCGCCGTGCGGGCGTGCTGCCCGCCGCGCGCGCGGCCGGCCGCGCCGGCGTCGCGGTCTGGCTGCCGCGCGTGCTTGGCCTGCTCGCGCTGGCCGGCGTCGTCGCCTGCGGCCTGCTGATCGCCGTGCATGCCGCCGCCGGACCCTCGGTGATCGTGCAGACCCAGCCCCGCGCCTTCCCGAGCTGGGTCGCGGGCCCGCTCGCCGCATTGGCGGGCAAGCCGCCGGCGCCCGCGACCTGGGCGCTGCTGACCTACTGCATGCTCGGGGCCTACCTGGTCCTGGTGGCCTGTGCGGGCGCGATCGGCAGTTGGGTCGGGATCGGGCGCTGGCTGGCGCTCGGCGCGGTCCTCGTCCTCCACGCCGTCTTCGCCCTGGCTCCGCCGATCGCGTCGACGGATATCTGGAACTACATCGGCTACGCACGCCTGGGCGTCGAGCACGGGCTCGATCCCTACACCCACCTCGTGCTGCAGGTGCCCAGCGATCCCAGTTTGCGGTGGGTCACCTGGCCCGAGCTGCACACGCCCTACGGGCCACTGTTCACGCTGCTGAGCTATGCCACCGTGCCGCTCGGCGTCGCCGCCGCGCTGTGGACGTTCAAGGCGGTGATGGCCGCGGCCGCGCTCGGCTGCCTGGTGATCGTCTGGCGGCTGGCACGCAACCCCGTGCAGGCCGTGCTGTTCGTGGGACTGAACCCCGCCTGGGTCGTCTGGGGCGTCGGCGGGGCCCACAACGACCTGCTGATGGTGCTGGCCATGCTCGGTGCTGTCGCGCTGTGGCGCGCCGGCCACGTGGGGCGTGGCGGTGTGGTGGGTGCGATTGCGGTCGGGCTCAAGCTGCCGGCGGCGGTGCTGCTGCCGTTCCTGGTTGTCGGCACGCGCTCGCGAGGGCGGGCGCTCGCCGGGACGGCGGTTGGGCTGGCGATCGTCGCCGTGATCACGCTGGCCGCGTTCGGCAGCCTCCACCCGATCCTCGGAGCCCAGCAGCAGAGCGGCTTCTACACCTATCGCAGCCTGCTCGGGCAGTTCGGGCGCCTGTTTGGATCGCCCTACACGGTGATCCACCTCAACGCGGTGGCCGACCTGATCCTGGTGGTCGCGGTCGTGGCGCTGCTCCTCTGGGTTCGCCGTGGTGGCGATCCGATCAGTGCCGGCGCCTGGGCTGTAGCGGCGCTGGTGCTCGTGCTGCGCTGGGAGTTCCCGTGGTACGTCGCATGGCTGCTGCCGCTGGCGGCGATCGTCGCCAGCTGGCGACTGAAGCTCGTCACCCTCGCCTTCACCGTCGCCCTGCTGGTGACCTACGTACCGCCCCACTACCTGCTGGTCTCCCCCTAGCGGTGCGATGGGGCGGCGGCCGCGGCGGCCGCGGCCAGCTTCTCGCGCTGGCGCTCGGCGGAGATCCACACCACGTTCCACGCCAACCCCACACGCTCGAGCGCGCGGATGACCAGCGCCGAGACGTCGATCTCCCAGCGTCCCAGCCCGTGCGCGGCGGAGCGCGGAAAGGCGTGGTGGTTGTGGTGCCAGGCCTCGCCGAGCGAGGCCAACGCCAGCCAGGCGACGTTCGTCGAGCGGTCGGCGACCGCGAAGCGCCGGCGTCCGAAGAAGTGACAGACCGAGTTGATCGACCAGGTGACGTGGTGCAGCAGGAAGACGCGCACCAGGCCACCCCAGACGAGCCCCTGGATCGCGCCGCCGAAGCTGCCGTCGATCAGCCAGCCGAGCGCGAAGGGGACCGCCAGCCCCAGCAGCGCGAAGACCGGGAAGAGATCCTTGATGCGGCGCATGCCGGGGTCCTCGTAGAGGTCGCGCGCGTAGCGCTTCCAGTCGGCCTGGCCTTGATTCTCCAGCAGCCAGCCGGTGTGCGCGTGCCAGAGCCCGCGCAGGCCGGAGCCATGCCCGATGTGCGGGCTGTGCGGATCGCCCTCCTCGTCGGAGTGGGCATGGTGGCGGCGGTGGTCGGCGACCCAGTCGAGCACCGAGCCCTGCACCGACATCGAGCCGAGCGCGGCGAAGAAGTACTCGACCGGCTTGTAGGTCTGAAATGAGCGGTGCGTCAGCAGGCGGTGGAACCCGACGGTGACGCCCAGGCCCGTGATGACGTAGCCGACCGCCAGGATCACGAGGTCCGTGACGTCCACCGCGCGGTCCCAGA
This sequence comes from uncultured Solirubrobacterales bacterium, assembly GCA_963795555.1. Lineage (GTDB taxonomy): Bacteria > Actinomycetota > Thermoleophilia > Solirubrobacterales > Solirubrobacteraceae > CAWCHZ01. The sequence continues at coordinate 763,660 of CAWCHZ010000002.1, read as the reverse complement.
GCAGCGCGATCGCAACCACGAAGCCGGCGAACGGAATCACCACACCGATCAAGTTGGCGCTGCGCTCGGCCCGGGTCACGGAGCTGAAGAGTAGGGTCTCGCCTCCGGTCGTTCTTGTAGCTTTTCCACAAATGACAAGTGGACAACAGCCCTGGAGTTCGCTCCCACCGCAACTTGCCGAGGTCCTGCGGCCCGTCCTGCCCAGCCTCAGCGACCAGATCATCGCCGCGATCCGCAGCGAGGTGGAGGACTACGCTGGACCGCTCGATGGGCCCTTCGGGCGGGCTGTGCGCAGCGGCACCGAGCTCGCGCTCAACCGCTTCCTCGATCTGATCGCCGAGCCGAACAGCGCCGACGATCAACGTCGCCGGATGTACGTCGAGCTCGGTCGCGGCGAGTTCAATCAGGGCCGCAGCCTCAACGCGCTGCTTGCGGCATATCGCATCGGCGCCGGGCTCGCCTGGCGGCGCTTCGTCGAGGCCGGCACGCGTGCGGGCATGGCCCCCGAGGTCCTCTACCGGCTCGGCGAGGCGATCTTCGCCTACATCGACAGCCTCTCGGCGGAGTCGATCGAGGGCTACGCGCAGGCACAATCGGCGGCCGCCGGCGAGCGCCAGCGTCGCTGCCAGCGGGTGATTCGACTGCTCCAGCAGGACCCCCCGGCCGACCAGCACGCGATCGCCGCTGCCGCCGCCGAGGCCGGCTGGACGCTGCCCGGCTCGCTGGCCGCGCTGGTCGCATCGGTCGACGACGCGACCGGGCTGGCCGCCGCGCTGGGCGCCGACGCGATCGCGACGCGCTCCGACGACGTGACGCTGGTCATCATCGCCGACCCCGCCGCGCCCGGCCGGCGCAGCCAGATCGAGCGCGCCTGCGCCGGGGCGCCCGCAGCCCTGGGCAGCAGGGTGCCGTGGTGGCAGGCGCCGGTGAGCATCGAGCGCGCGCGGATTGCCCATCGCCTGGTCCGCGAGGGAGCGCTGGGCGGGCCCTTCGTCGTCGCCGACGAGCACCTGCCGGCACTGCTGGTGCACGGCCGTCCGGGCCTTGCCGAAGACCTGGTGGCGCTCGCGCTGCGCCCGCTCGCCGAGGAGCCGCCGGCGCGCCGCGAAAAGCTCTACGAGACGTTGCGCGTCTGGCTCGATCATCGCGGGCGCCTGGAGGAGGCAGCGGCCGTCCTCGGAGTCCATGCCCAGACGGTGCGCTACCGGCTCAACCGCCTGCGTGAGCTGTTCGGCCCCCGCCTGGAGGACCCGGAGGAGCGCTTCGCGCTGAGCCTCGCGCTGCGCGCCGCCGAGCGCACCGGGCGGCGGCGGCTCTAGCGGACGCGGATCGCCGGGCGGGTGCGCCTGTCAGCGGACGCGGATCGCGCCAGCGCGACCGATGCGACAGGCCTCGGCGCCGAAGTCCTGGCGCGAGAGCCGCGCCACCAGGCTGGCGCTGGCATTGGTCGGATCCAGCCGCGGGACGCCGGGCGCGTCGATGCGCACCGACGACCAGCGTCCGCCAAGCAGCCTGCCGCGGATGTCGAAGCGCAGCTGCAGGATCCCGCTGAGCGAGAGCACGCCGCCGGTCGCGAGCGTGTTGTAGCCGACGAAGTTGCCCAGCGAGTAGGCGATCAGCCCGTGGCGGTAGCAGTCCAGCCCGCGCACGACATGAGGCCCGGAGCCGAGCACCACGCTCGCCCCCGCGTCGATCACCGCGTGGGCGAAGCGCCGCGCGTTGCCGCGATCCTCGCCGAAGTCGTGCTCTTCGCCGTAGGGCGTGTGCGTCTCCCCCGCGCCCTCGGCGCCCGCGTGGATGATCACGACCACGATCGCGGCGCGCCGGCGCGCCCGCGCGACCAGGCGCCGCGCGGACGCGATGTCGAGCAGCGACGAGGCCCACGGGTAGGGAGCGAAGCCCACGAACGCGACCCGCACGGAGCCGACGCGCTCGATCGTGATCTGGTCGGGGCGCCCTGTCTCCGCGATGCCCGCCCCGCGCAGCGCGGCGAGCGTCTCGCGCTGTCCCTCCGCGCCGTAGTCGAAGGCGTGGTTGTTCGCGACGTTCACGAGCTTCAGGCCGGCGCGACGCAGCACGCCGGCCCAGCTCGGCGGGGCCTGGAAGGCAAAGCAGCTGGCGCTGGCGCCGGCGCACTTGGAGCTGCCGCCGGTGCCGAGCGTGCCCTCGAGGTTGCCGAGCACCAGATCGGCGCGACGCAGACGCGGCTCGACGCCCGCGAACAGCGAGCGCCCGCCGTCGGCGGGCAGGCCCTGGCGCGCGGAGAGGGCGATGTCGCCGACCCAGTTGAGCGTGACCGCGGGCTTAGGTGCCGGGGGTCTTGCTGGTGGCGGCGGCGCGCTTGGTGTAGAGGGTGCGCTCGGGCTTCCTGGCGCGCCTGGTGTCGAGGTGGTCGTGGCTCCCGCGCCAGGGCTTGCCGCCAACGCTGCGAGCGCCGCGACACCCAGCACAGCCAGGCTCGCTCGCTGCCGCAAGGCTAGGAGGAGTGAACGTGGGCTGAGGGCTGGGCGGTCGCGCTGGCTGCTGCCCGAGCCGTGCCATGAGTCGGCCGCGAGGATCCGGACAGTCCGATCGAGGACACCAGCGTGGCGACGACGATGAGCACCAACGTGAGGTTGCGCAGCCGTGCCGGCGTCAGCCACCCCAGATGGTGCGAGGCCAGCCAGGAGCGGACGCCCGAAGCGCCCGCAAACGCCGCCATCGCACAGCCGACGCACATGCGGCCAAGTTAGCATGCCTTACCGGGGCGTAGCCGCCGGCACGCATCGTTGATCGCATTACGTTCAGGCGAGTCTGAGCTGATCGACGAACTCGATCACCGGGATTGGCGAGATCGAGAAGTGGCCAGTCCGGCGAGGTGGACCGTCGCGGCCCGCTGTCCCAGACCGAACCCAGATACTTACGCTGGGGGCTGATGGAAGCGGCGATCGGCGCTTCCCCCACCCGCTGTTCAAGGAGTGCTACCAGCGCACCAAGCGCCGCATGGGCCGACCGCGCGGCCCTCCCTCCGTCCAGGCAACCCAGGACGGTTCACGGGACGGAGGGGAGTTGGTTGTACTGAGCAGGGCTCGCGCGATCGGTCAGTGTGGGGAGAGCTGGTGTACCTCTGGGCGGTGCTGGGTGTGCCTCTTGACTTGGTCGAACTCATAGAACTTGCCGGGGCCCTTGCCCTTGGCACCGAACCCGAAGCCAGCGCTCTGTAGCAGGGCGACGGCGTGTTCAATCTCGGTGAAGTACTTCGTTGAGCCCGAGGCGAATGCCTGGTCATTGCCGGGCTTGCCGAGGGACTGGAGCGCTAGTGCCCGGTGCACGGACTCGATGCCCATGATTTCGGCGGCGTAGCGCGCGTACTGGCCCTTGCCGGCGTTGCCGAACGCGGTGACGCCGATCTGGTAGGCGTTCACGAACACGCCGTCTCCGAACACGAGCCCGCTCAGCAGGTTGTGCTGATTGGCGAACAGCGCGTGTGGGATCCAGATCTTCTTCGTGGCGGGTTTCGCGCCGAGGGCCTTGGTGAGCACGTTGTAGTGGTCGAGCTCCTGGTAGGCGGCGTCAAGCACGTTGCGCTTGGTCACCGGGTCTGAGAAGTGCACCCTTTGTGCGCCTTCGGTATTGACAATCGTTGCGAGCACCTCGGCGGTGGCCGCGATGTTGAGGATCGTCTGGGCGTCGTTTGCGGCCATTGCGCTCGCCGGCAGCGAGAGCAGCCCGAGTCCGCCGAGCGCACCCGCCGCACCCGCGACGAACTTGCGGCGCGTCGACGCGGGCTCGTGCCCAAAGGCGCGGTCGATGGATGCGTATGCGTCCGTTATGTGTTCTGACACGAGACTGTCTCCTGTGAAGTGGGTGTGCGGTGCTACTAACCGGCTGATACGGATTTGCGCCGGATCTGGATCACCTAGTCGAGCTCCTCGTCGAGCGTAGAGCAGCGCCGCCCCCGGGCGCCCCGAGCAGCAGCTTGGCCTTTCCAGCGAGGATCCCGCCGAAGCCCTCCCCCAGCCACCAGACGCCCAGTGCCCGGGCGATCGAAATGGCCAGCGCGGGCTTGACCGAGCATCGGCAGACCAGTTCGCAGGCGAGTGCGAGCTGGACGACGACGATTGCGATGGTGCACTCGACGTGGAAGGTGCCACCAGGTGTGCGGCGGAGACGAGCGAGCCGTAGATCGGCTGCGGCTGGTTCTCCGCGTTCCTGAGAATCGTGCCGAGGACCAGCTGGCTTGAGAAGTTGATCCATGAGCCCGCCCGCTTCGTACAGATGATGGTAACCCGGGTAGTAAGCATCCGGGCAGACGAAGGAGACGCTGTGAACGAATCTACGAGTACTGAGACACGACAGGCCGGCGGCGCGGTCCAGGAGCTCGCGCGCGACGATCTTGAGCGCAAGAGGTTTTTGAAGATGGCCGGTAAGACGATGGGAACCGGCGCGGCCGCGGCCGGACTGGCGGCGTTCATCGCCGCCTGTGGCGGAAGCTCGAACAGCTCTTCCAGTAGCTCGTCCAGCGCACCGGCGTCGACGGGCGCGGCCTCGACGCCTACCAGCACGGCGCCGAGCAGCTCCGGCGATCTCGCGATCGTCAACTACGCGCTGACGCTCGAGTACCTGGAGGCCCAGTTCTACGACAAGGTGATCGCGAGCGGGTTGTTCAGCGGCTCGCCGTATCTCTCGACGTTGAAGACCTTCGGCGCCGAAGAGCACGAGCATGTTACCGCGCTCCACAAAGTGGCGATGAGCCTGGGGACGCCGGCGGCGAAACCGACCGGCAAGTTCCCGCTCAACAGCGCGGCTTCGGTGACGAAGCTGGCCGCGACGGTAGAGAACCTCGGCGCGAGCGCGTACCTGGGTCAGGCAGGGAACATCAAGAGCAAGGAGATCCTGGCGGCCGCACTCTCGATCCACACGATCGAGGCCCGCCACGCGGCGACGCTCAACACGGTGCTGAAGATGTCCCCCACCCCTGACGGCGCGTTCGCCAAGCCGATGACCATGAGCGCAGGTTCTGGCTGCCGTCAAGCCATTCATCGCGTAACCCTGTTTGCCATCGACTTTCCAGAGAGGAAACAACCCAAAATGACAAGTTCCGAACTCGCCAGCCCTGAGCTGGCTGCGGTCGAGGTGCACGGCATCAGCCGGGCGAGCTTCATCCTGCGCGGCGCCATGACCGCCGGCGCCGTGTACGGCGCCACTGCCGTCGGTCCGTACGTGAGCAACGCCCTGGCGGCTTCCGGGAGCAGGGATGTGGACATCCTCAATTTCGCGCTCACGCTCGAGTACCTGGAGACCGACTTCTACAAGCTCAAGGGCAAGGCGGTCGGTCTGAGCGGCGAGGCAAAGTCGCTGGCCACCCTCCTGGGCGACCAGGAGGCCGAGCACGTCGCGGCGCTGACGAAGGCGATCAGCGGTGCCGGCGGCACGCCGGCGAAGAAGCCGACGTTCGTGTTCCCGGTGACTAACCAGGCGAGCTTCCTGAAGCTGGCCTACACGCTGGAGAACGTTGGGGTAGGCGCCTACAACGGCGCCGGACCGTCGCTCCAGACGCCCGCGTACCTGGCCGCGGCGGGATCGATCGTCCAGGTCGAGGCTCGTCACGCGGCGGCGATCAGCCTGCTCGTGAACAAGCCGATAACGCCAGACGGCGCGTTCGACAAGCCACTGACCAAGGCGCAGGTGCTGAAGGCGGCAGGACCGCTGATCAAGGCCTGAGCCACGCTTCGGCGAATCGTGATGGCGCGGCCCGCGAGTTACCTCGTCCTCTCGACGGGGCGCGCCTTCGCGCCCGCGAAGCTGATCGACCAAACAGGATGCTGAGCCTCCGCCACCCCGACCTACGATCGCTGGCCGACGAGGAGCTGATGCAGCTCGTCAGGGACGGTGACGCGCGCGCTTTCGAGGTGATCTTCGATCGGCATGGAGGCCCGGCGTTCTCGCTGGCCTTTCGGATGTGCGGACGGCGCACGACGGCCGAGGACGTGGTCCAGGAGGCGTTCCTGTCGGTGTGGCGCAGCGGCGGCCGATACGATCACGCCCGCGGCAGCGTTCGCTCCTGGGTGCTCGGGGTGGTCCACAACCGGGCCGTCGACGTGGTTCGCCACGGCGCAGCCAGCGAGGGACGCGACGTCTGCGACGAGCGCAGCGCCGAGCGGATCGCATCCCCGGAGCGCACCGACGCGCAAGCAGCGCGTGTGGAGGCGGCGCACGAGGTCCGAGACGCGCTCGCCAAGCTCCCGGTCGAGCAGCGACGGGTGATCGAGCTCGCGTACTTCGGCGGCTTCACCCACAGCCAGGTCGCCGAGATGCTCGAGCTGCCGGCGGGGACCGTCAAGGGCCGGATGCGACTAGGGCTGGCGAAGCTTCGCGTTGCGCTCGGCGATCCCGCCGGAACCGTGCTATGACCACAGGAGATTCCATGTCCGGGACCGGCGACCGCTGCGGCGATGCCGCCGCCTACCTGCTCGGAGCACTCGAGCGATCAGAGGCAGAACGGTTTCGCCGCCACCTAGAGGACTGTGTCGTATGTCGTGACGAGCTCGCCGCGCTGCGGCCGGTCGTCGACGCGCTGCCGCTGAGCGTGCCTCAGCACCGGGCTCCGAGGGCGGTGCGCCGCCGCGTGATGCGCCGGGTCCGCTCGGAACCGGTCACCACGGCCCGGCCCGCGCCGCGCCGGCACTGGCGAGGCTTGGTCCGTCTTCCCCGTCCTGCGCTCGCCGGCGCGATGGCCACCGTTGCGGCGCTCACGATCGCGGGCGGGGTCGAGCTCTCGTCTGGCGGGTCGAGCGTGCGCGTCATCCGGGCGAGTGTGACCGGAGTGCCGGGCCGCGCACAGCTGCGCATTGCCGGCGGCCACGCCGAGCTGATCGTGAGTCATTTGCCGCCTGCCGCCGGTGGGCTGGATCTACGAGGTCTGGGTCAAGCGCGGCGCCCGGGTGCCGTCGCCGACGCGCGTGCTGTTCAGTGTCACGGCCTCGGGCGCGGCCGACGTGGGGGTGCCTGTGAACCTCAACGGCGTCAGCGCAATTATGGTCACCCCGGAGCCGGCAGGTGGCAGTCTCGTTCCGACGCACCCGCCGGTGATCATCGCCCGGCTCGCGTGAAGAGTGATCCGGATCGGGCTGGCGGTCGTAGCAGGTTCAACCACCAACTCGATCGGAGCACACCCATGGGTCTTGACAATCCTCTTCACATCGCCTTCCTGCTGGTCATCCTGCTTTTGATCTTCGGCGCCAAGCGGCTCCCGGAGCTGGGCCGTTCGCTCGGAACGGGCATGCGCAGCTTCAAGGAGTCGATCAGCGGCGAGAGCCAGACCTCAGAGCACGTCGAGCAGCTCCCGGCCACCCCGGCCGAGCCTGCGTCCCCGGTCGCGACCGCCGAGCCCGCCGCCGTCCCCTCTCACGTGCGCCCGGTCGCCTAAGGCCAGTCGTCCGCTAGGGCTTGCCGACCCGATGAGGCTCAGAAACTGGCTGATCCAGGCGCGGAGCGCGCTGCGGAGCATCAGCCACGACGAACAGCTGAGCGTCGTCGGCCATCTCGATGAGCTGCGCACACGGCTGCTCGTCTCGCTGGCGGTGGTCGCTGGTCGCGTTCGGGTTCTGCTTCTGGCAGAACCACGCGCTGCTTCGCCTGATCAACAGCCCGCTCGCGCACCAGACCCAGCAGCAGGTGCGCGACGGGCACGGCCCGCTGGGCGCGACCTATCAGGTGCAGCGCAGCGCCCGCGACGTCGCCGTGCAGCTGCACGCGGTCGTCGGCGTGCTGCGCGCGCCCGCCAGCATCAGAGCCCGGCGGCGCAGGCGGCGCTCGCCAGCGTGGGCACCGGCCTCGACCGTGACGTCGCCGCGCTGTCGGCGCCGCCGCGGGGCGACCGGCCGGTGACGCTCGGGATCGGCGAGCCGTTCACGACGACCGTCACGGTGTCGGCGATCTTCGCGCTGATCCTCTCTCTGCCGGTGCTGCTGCTGCAGGCCTACGGGTTCCTGATGCCGGCGTTCGATCCGCGCCAGCGCCGGCAGATGCGGCCGCTGATACTCGCGATCCCGGGTCTGTTCATCGCTGGGGTAGTGTTCGGCTACCTCGTCGTGCTGCCGGCCGCCGTGCACTTCTTTCAGAACTTCAACAGCGCCCAGTTCAACGTGCTTGTGCAGGCCAGCCAGTACTACAAGTTCGCCGCCACCACGATCCTCGCGATGGGGCTGCTGTTCCAGGTACCGGTCGGGATCATGGCGATCACCCGCGCAGGCGTGATCACCCCCCGCCAGCTGCGCCATAACCGCCGCTACGCAGTCGGCGCCTGCGCGCTGATCGCCGCTGTGCTCCCCGGGGACGCGATCACGATGCTGCTCGAAACCGTGCCGCTGTACCTGCTGTTCGAAGGAGGCGTGCTGCTCGCGACGATCGCCGAGCGGCGCGCCCGGGCACGCGAGCGCCGGGAAGCCGCGCTCGCCGGGCCGGGGCTCGGCGAAAGCGTGTAGTAGCTGGGACTTGACTTGATCCACCACCGAGGCGGAGGCGGAGCTAAAAGCGCCGTGCTATTCACGGTCAGCAGGCGGTAGCGGCACCGTGGGCGTGCCCGGGAGCCTCGGCCACGTGCGCCAGGTCTTGGTCTCCGCCGAACCGGTCGACGGCAGCCGGCAGCTGACCGGTCCCGTGCTGATCCGGGTCAGGCTGCCATCATGAGCCGTGTAACACTCCAATTACGCGTGGAGGAAATCTGCTCTGCTCCGATCCTTCGCGCTCCCATCCAGAGAGCCGGGAGATCGGAGGCACCATGTCCCCCAACCAGCCACCCCGACTAGACGGAGAGGAGCTGACCTCGGCAATCTCGGCTGCGATCGTCGATCTCTACCGTGAGCACTACGGCCACGACCGTGCGACGGCCAGCACCTACATCAACGACAACACCGTCCTCTGCGTGCTCGAGGACATCCTCACCACCGGCGAGTCGGCGCTCGTCTCCCAAGACGCCAGGCGCGAGGTGATCGACGCCCGTGTGGCATTCCAGGAGGGCGCCGAGGACGAGTTCACCGCCGCAATCGAACGGCTCACCGGCAGACGCGTGGTCGCGTTCCTGAGCGCGAACCAGACCCATCCCGGTATCGCGAGCGAGCTCTTCTTCCTCGAGCCGCCGGCGACGGAGGCTGACGGAGCAGCCTGATGCACAGCACCGCGTTCGAGAAAGCTACTTCGAGCACCAAGGGAGGAGGAGGAGGAGGAGGAGGAGGAGGCAGCCGTTGGCGTCGATTTCGCGGGACCCCCCAAGCTCAGCGGTGATCCAACCCGCGGCTGGAACCGCATAGCTGGTGTGCGGATCAAATCGGTCATCATTCCTGCCGGCGCGGCGGTCGTCGTCGCCCTGGTCGCGTTGGCGCTAGCAGATAGTCGTGGTGGTTCCACGGGCGGCCCGTCAAGCGCGGTGGTCACCGCTGGGGCCGTCCACCTAAGGATCGTCAACTACGCGTTCGTCCCCGGCACGCTCACCGTCAGAGCGGGGACCACGATCACGGTCACCAATCGCGACAGCACCGCCCATACCGCAACGGCCAGCTCGGGCGCGTTTGACTCGGGAACGCTGAAGCCCGGACAATCGGCTCGCTTCGCCCTCCGTGAGCCTGGCGCCTACGTCTACGTCTGCCAGTTCCACGCGTTCATGACCGGCACGATCAAGGTGGTTCGCTGATGAGCCGCGCACGCGACAAGTTGGTTCTCGCGCTGGCGGCAGCCGGGCTGGTGGTGGTGATCGCGGGAGTGCACTTCGAACAGTACGTCGAGTTCATGAGCAAGGTTCCGACCGTCGGCGTCTTGTTCCTGCTGAACGCGGCTGCCGGCGCCGGGCTAGCGCTCGCACTGCTGAGTAACGACCGGGGGCTGCGGCTGCTCGCCGCAGTCGGGTCGATCGGCTTGGCCAGCGGGTCGCTGGTCTCGATCGCGATCGCGCTCGGCGGCAGCTTCTTCGGGTACAGCGAGCCCACGCTCCGCCTGCCGATCGTGATCGCAATCCTCGCTGAGGCCGTGGCGATCCCGGTGCTGATCTCGATGCTCGTTCGCGAACAGTCGTAGCCGCGAGCGCGACGGTCACCAGCTCGAGCCAGGCAAGCTGCCGGGCGCATCGGTCGCCAACTCAACAAAGGTGGGCAACTCCCCGCCCTGCGCCGGTTCGTCTCCGACGCCCACGAAGGCCACGTCCGGCACCGCACCCGAGCAGCAGATCGGCCAAGCGCTCTGCCTCTCGTGCTCGACGAGTCCCCGATCGCCGTGCGGGCATCGTCGACCCCGAGGACCGCGGCAGCGCCGGAGCCTCCGGCGAGCCGGGCGCCTGATACCGTCAGGCCGTCGATGAGCAGCTCGCCGACCGGAAGCCCCGCGGCGCCGGAGCCCGGCGCCAGGCAGGTCAGCCGCCGCGAGCGGCTGCGCGTCGCGGTCGTGGTGATCGCGGTCGCGCTGCTGATCGTGTTCGCGGTCCTCAACTCCCAGACGGTCAAGATCAACTGGCTGGTGACGACGACGCACACGCCGCTGATCGTCGCGATCTTCATCGGCGCGCTGCTCGGCTGGGTCGGCGGCGCTCTCCTGGCCCGTGCGCGACGCCGGCGATCAAAGCGCTGAAGCGTCGAGCAGGGGGATGGCATTCGCTGACCGGGCGACGCCGCGTGCGTTGGGCGCGCTGCCCGGCGTGCGCGTGCTGATCGTCTGCGCCGCGATCGGCGAGGGCCACGTCACGGTCGCCGCGCGCCTGGCGCGCGACCTGCATGCCCGGCCCGACGTCGCCGAGGTCATCGTGCGCGAGGACCTCGGCGTGCTGGGTGAGCGCTTCGGCGCCTTCATGGAGCGCGGCTTCCACGTCCACGTCGAGCGAATCGGCTGGAGCTATGAGCTCGCCTATCGCCTCTTCTTCGAGCTGGCGCCGGCGCGCCGAGCTGGTCAGCTTGCACTCACGGCGCTCGGTGGCCACGCCCTGGCGCGGACGATCGCCGCGAGCCGTGCCGACGTCGTCGTGGCCGAGTACCCTCTGTTCAGCGCGGTGCTCGGCGAGCTGCGCCGGCGCGGGCGTCTTGCGGTGCCGGTCTGCTCATCGATCTCCGACCCCGCGGGGCTGCACTACTGGGCCCATCCCGGCATCGACCTGCACCTGCTGTCGTGGGCGGAGTCGCTCGCGGAGGTGGATGCGATCGCGGGACCAGGTCGCGCGCGAGCGGTCGTGCCGCTCGTGGCCGACGCCTTCCTCCAGCCCCCCGACCGCGCTGTGGCCCGGCGTGCGCTCGAGCTACCGGCCGGTGACGCGATCGTCCTGGTGTCGGGTGGTGGCTGGGGCGTCGGTGATCTCGGTGGTGCGGCCGACGCCGCGCTGCGGCTCGCCGATGCCGACGACGCCGCGCTGCGGCTCGCCGGTTTGACCGTCGTGGTGCTCACCGGCCGCAACGAGCGGCTGGCAGCGTCATTGCGCGCCCGCTTCGCCGTCGAGCCACGCGTACGTGTGCTCGGCTTCACCGAGCGCATGGCGGAACTGCTGGCCGCCACCGACGTGCTCGTGCACACGACCGGCGGAACGACCGCGCTCGAGGCGCGGGTGACCGGCTGCCCCCTGATCAACTACGGGCCGCTGATCGCGCATGCTCGCCCCCACGCCGAGACGCTCGAGCGCCTCGGCGTGGCGCAGTGGGCGCGCACGCCTCAGGCCCTGCGCTCGGCGATCGCCCGCGCGCTGGCCAGCGGACGCCGCCCGCCGCTGGACTGCGCCGCGCTGCCACAGGCCGCCGAGCTCGTCGTCGAGCTGGCGCGGATGTCGAGCGACCGCGCGAGTGGACGCGCGCCGAACGACCTCGCGCCGAGCGAGCGCCCGCTGATCGATTGCGATGCCCGCTGAGCTGGGCTCAGCGCCGCTCGGCGACGGCGCCGAGGTTGGCCAGCACGCGCTCGTAGATGCTGCGCACGGCGGCCGGCGCGAAGCGCCGCTCGAAGAATCCGCCGACTCCGCTCGCCCCCTCCCAGCTGACGACCACGTTCACGGTCGCGCGCTCTCCACCGGACTCGCTGATCGTCGTCCAGGTGACCACCAGGGTCGAGTGCTCGTCGCGCTCGCGCAGCACGCGTCCGGGATCGGGCTCGTCGACCGCCATGCGGTAGCGGCGCTCCCGGCGCCCGGCGCGCAGCACGTAGCCGACGACGGTCCCCGACCCCTCCCCACCGCTCTGCACGGCATAGTCCTGGAAGTGCTCGCTGAGGATCCGCGGCCGTGTCTGGCGATAATCGCGCAGCAGTGCCAAGACGTCCGTGGCCGACCGGCCGATGACGCGCTCGACCTCGACGCGGATCTCGCCTGACTCCGGCATTCGATCATTCTCGCGCATGAGCCGCGCCGACCGATTCGTCGCCAAGCGACTGACCCTTGCCGCATGCATCCTCGGCTCCGGCATCGCGTTGCTCGACGCCACCGCCGTCAACGTCGCGCTGCCGACGATCCAGCGCGATCTCGGTGGTGGGCTGGCCGCCCAGCAGTGGATCGTCAACGGCTACCTGCTGACGCTCGGGTCGCTGATCCTGCTCGGCGGCTCGCTCGGAGACATCTTCGGCGAGCGGCGCGTGTTCGCGCTTGGTGTCGGGGGATTCGGGCTCGCCTCGCTGCTCTGTGCCGTGGCGCCGTCAATCGGTGCGCTGATCGCCGCGCGCGCGCTGCAGGGCGTGGCGGGCGCGCTGCTGACGCCCAGCGCGCTCGCGGTCATCGTCGCGACGTTCCCTGAGCGGGAGCGCGGCCCAGCGATCGGGTCGTGGACGGCATGGGGCGGCATCGCCGGCGTGATCGGCCCGCTCGTCGGCGGCGAGCTGCTCGCACTGGCGTCCTGGCGCTGGATCTTCCTCATCAACCTGCCCTTCGTCGTCGCCTGCGAGCTGTTGATCCTGGTCGCCGTGCCTGGGCGGCGTCCCGACGCCGCTGGGACCCGGCTCGATCTCGGCGGCGCCGCGCTGGCGGTGCTGACCTTGGCGGGGCCGGTGTTTGCGCTGATCGAGCAGCCGCGCCTGGGCTGGCGCTCTCCGGCGGTGCTGGCGCCGCTGCTGGTGGGGCTCGCCCTCGGCGTGCTGTTCCTCTTACAGGAGCGCCGGTCACGCGCGCCGATGCTGCCACTTGGTCTCTTCGCGCGGCGCAACTTCGCGATCGGCAACGCCCAGACGCTGATGATGTACGCGGGGCTGTCGGCGATGCTCTTCTTCCTGACGCTCTACCTGCAGCAGGTTGGTCGCTATTCCCCACTCCATGCCGGCCTCGCGATGCTGCCGGTGGCGGTTGTGATGTTCCTGCTCTCGCGGGGCTTCGGAGCGCTGGCCGACAGGCACGGTCCGCGCGCCTTGATGGGGCTCGGGCCGCTGGTCTCGGCCGCCGGGCTGGCGCTGCTCGCATTGGCGGCCGGCGTGCCGGTCGACTACTGGACGGACGTCCTGCCCGGCCTGGCGCTGTTCTCGCTGGGGTTGTCGATGACGGTCGCGCCACTCACGGCGGCCGTGCTGGCGGGCGTCGAGCGGCGCCAGGCGGGGATTGCGTCGGCGGTCAACAACGCGATCGCGCGGACCGCCGGGCTGGTCGGCACCGCAGCGCTCGGCGCTCTCGTGGCGGCGCAGTTCGCGGCCTCGCTCGACAGCCGGCTCGCCGGTCGGCCGCTCAGCGCGGCCGGGCGCAGCGCGGTCGTGGAGGCCAAGCGGCTGACGTTGGGCGCGCCGACGCCAGCAGACCTCGCGGCGGGCGAGCGTGGCGCGCTGCTGCGCGCCAGCGATGGCGCCTCGGTCGTCGCCTTCAGGCTGGGCATCGGCGCGGCCGCCGCGTTGGTGGCGGCGGGCGGGGCGATCGCCGCGGTCGCGATCCGCAACCCACGCCGCGTCGTACGGGCGCGCGAATGCGCCGGCGGCTCGCTCGTGGGTGCGCCGCCCGACGCGGCGCGCTCTCACGCCGTATCGACAAGCTGACCTCGACGGGTTCCCGCGTTGTGGCCGAGCTAGTCGACGTGCGGCAGCGCGCCCCAGCCTGGCACCGCGTAGTAGACGGCGATCGCCGCGTACATCGCCAGGCACGCCGGCGCGCTCACGAAGGCGACCCCGATCGAGACGGCGTAGAGCGGGCCGCCGATCACGAACGAGCGCTGGAGCGCGGTCAGCTCGCGCTCGCTCAATGGGCTCATCAGCAACCCCGAGCGCATCACGTAGGTCCAGAGCGCGCCGAACGCGAGGCCCATCGCCGTCATCGACCCGCTGTACACGGCGGCTGCGACGTGCTCGTCGTGTCCGGCCGCCAGGTAGTGGGCCAGCAGCGCGGTTGGGAACGGGATTATCGCGACCGTCATCAGCAGCGCCAGGTTGAGGAAGAGCAGCGGTCGGTTGACGCGCGCGATGTGCTCGAAGGCGGCGTGGTGGTTGGTCCAGATGATCCCCACCACCGCGAAGCTGGTGACGAAGCTGGCGTACTCGGGCCACTCGTGCGCCAGCGCATGCGCCAGGCCACCGTGGACGCTGGGCACCTGCAGGTCGAGGATCAGCAGCGTGATCGCGATCGCGAAGACGCCGTCGCTGAAGGCCTCGAGGCGACTGGTCGCCACCGATTGCTGGGCGCCGGGGACCCCGGCCGACGGCGGGGTTTGCCCCGCCGACGGCGCGATCTCCTCCGCCCCCGTGTGCTCGGACCCCGGCACCTCAGCGGATCTGGACGCCGGAGATCGCTCGCGCGATCACCAGACGCTGGATCTCCGAGGTGCCCTCGAAGATCGTGTAGACCTTGGCATCGCGGTGCATCCGCTCGACGGGGTATTCGCGCGTGTAGCCGTTGCCGCCGAGGATCTGGATCGCGCGCTCGGTGACCCAGACCGCGACCTCGCCAGCCTTGAGCTTGCTCATCGACCCTTCGGCGGCGTCGAAGGGCTTGCCGCTGCGGCCCATCCAGGCGGCGCGCCAGACGAGCAGGCGGGCGGCGTCGATCTCGGTCTTCATGTCGGCCAGCGCGAACGCGATCGCCTGGTTCTCGATGATCGCGCGGCCAAACTGCCGCCGCTCCTTGGCGTAGTGGAGCGCGAAGTCGTAGGCGGCGCGGGCGATTCCGATCGCCTGGGCCCCGACGGTCGGGCGTGTCAGCTCGAACGTCCGCAGCGCGGCCTGTCCGCGCGCCGAGCGACCCTCGCGGGCGCGCGCGAGGCGCTCCTCGAGCTGCTCGCGTCCACCGAGCAGGCAGGAGCCCGGCACCCGGCAGTCGTCGAGGAAGACGTCGGCGGTGTGCGACGCGCGCAGGCCATGCTTGCGCAGCTTGGGGCCCATCTGCAATCGCGGCGTGCCCGCCGGCACCACGAACGCCGCCTGGCCGCGCGCGCCCAGGGTGGGATCCACCGAGGCGACCACGACGTGAACGTCGGCGATGCCGCCGTTGGTCGCCCACGCCTTCTGGCCGTTGATGACCCAGCTGTCGTCGCGGGCATCGTGCACCGCGCGCGTGCGCAGCGAGGAGACGTCGGACCCGGCGTCGGGCTCGGACACGCAGAACGCTCCGACGCCGGGCTTCTGCGGGGTGCCGAAGCAGCGTGGTATCCACTCCGCCATCTGCTCCGCTGTGCCCGACCCATAGATGCCCGCCACGGCGAGCGTCGTGCCCATGATCGACATGGCGATCCCGGCGTCACCCCAGAACAGCTCCTCGTTGACGATCGGCAGCATCAGGCCCGATGGGTCCGCCCACAGCTGGGCGATGCCTTCGAACGTGTAGAGGCCGATCTTGGCCGCTTCCTGGATGACCGGCCAAGGGGTCTCCTCGCGCTCGTCCCATTCCGTCGCCGCCGGGCGCACGACGCACTCGGCGAACCCATGCACCCAGTCGCGTACGTCTTGCTGCTCGGGAGAGAGGTCGAGCGAGAACGGTGGCGCGCCGGCTGAGCCAACCGACCCGATGGCGGCGAGTGGCGCGCTTGGGACGGCACTGGCTTCCATCGCCGCTCAATAATCCCATCCCACGCAGGCTCAAGAGATGCTCGTCGCCCATCGGGTAAGGAGACGTTCATGGAGATCGGACTCGGACTGCCGGCCGCCGTTCCAGGGATCACGGCCGCGCGACTGCTGGAGTGGGCGCGGCGCGCCGAGCGCGCGGGCTTCTCGACGCTCGGAGCCGTCGACCGGCTCGTCTACCCCAACCTCGAGCCGCTCACGGCGCTTGCTGCCGCCGCGGCGGTCACCGAGCGCATCGGGCTGACGACGGCGATTCTGATCGCCCCCTATCGCAACACGGCGCTGCTCGCCAAGCAGGCGGCCTCGCTCGATCGGCTGTCGGAAGGTCGGCTGACCCTCGGGCTGGCGATCGGCGCCCGCGAGGATGACTATCAGGCGAGCGGCGCGACGTTCGGCGATCGTGGGCGGCGCTTCGACGGCCAGCTCGAGGAGCTGCGACGCATCTGGACGGGCGAGCCACGAGGCCATGCTGGGCCGATCGGGCCGCCGCCGATCCGCCCCAGCGGCCCGCCGCTGGTGATCGGCGGGCGCGCCGACGCCGCGATCGAGCGGGTCGTTCGCCACGGCGACGGCTGGATCTCCGGCGGGGGCGGAGCCGCTCAGTTCGCTCCGTTCGCGCAGCGCGTGCGCGACGCCTGGGATCAGGCCGGCCGCGAGGGCGCGCCCCGCCTGCTGGCGCTGGCCTACTTCGCGCTGGGCGACGGGGCGCGCGTGCTCGCCGACGCCTACATCCAGGACTACTACGGCTTCGCGGGGGAGCGCGCCGCGCAGATCGCCAGCGCGGTCGCCGTCGATGTGCGCTCGGTGCGCGCCACGGCCCAGCGCTACGCGGCGGCCGGCTGCGACGAGCTGATCTGGTTTCCCTGCTCGACGCGTCCCGACCAGGTCGAGCTGCTCGCCAGAGCGGTGCTCTAACAGGCGTGGGTCGCGCGTGAGCCCGCGAGTCCAGGGCAACCCGGGGTTGGGGTTATCAACCCATGCGTATCTGCCGATGCAGGAGGTACAACATGCGTCATGAACCCATCAGGCGTCGCCGTCGCGCTCCCGACGCCGCCACGCATGAGCCGTACAAGGAGGCGTTGCGAGTCATGGACCGATTGACCGAGCTGCAGTCCCACATCACCCGCGGGGACTATTACGTCGACCCCCAGCGACTGGCCGAGGTGATCGTGTCCCGTCGCCGCGTCGTGCTGGGCAGCGGCGCTCTGCGCCGGCCTCGCCGCCCGGGCGCGGCGCGCCAGCGCATCACCCGCGCCGCCTGACTCGCCCAGCGCCGAAGCTGGCTGAGCAGCTTCCGGCCATTGCTACGGTCCGCGCATGGGCCGTAGGCGGGACGGGGAGCGCGACGCTGCGCCGGCGTTGGAGCGCTCGGGGCTGCCCGATCGCGTCGACAGGCGGGCGATGGCGGTGTTGTCGACCGGCCACATGCTGACCGACACCTGCCAGGGTGCGCTGCCCGCGCTGCTGCCGTTCCTGATCGCCGAACGTGGCTTCTCCTACGCCGCCGCCTCGCTGCTCGTGCTGGCCGCGACGCTCAGCTCCTCGGTCATCCAACCGCTGTTCGGCTACTACTCCGATCGCGGCGCGCTGCCCTGGCTGATGCCAGCGGGCGTGCTGACCGGCGGGATCGGCATCGGGCTGGCCGGCGTCGCCGGCTCCTACGGGCTGACCTTCGCGGCAATCCTGCTCAGCGGCGTCGGCGTGGCCGCCTATCACCCCGAGGCCTCGCGCTGGGCCAACTACGTTTCGGGACCGCGACGGGCGAGCGCCATGAGCCTGTTCTCGGTCGGTGGCAATCTCGGCTTTGCGCTCGGGCCCGTGCTGACCACACCAGCCGTGCTCGCGTTCGGCCTGCACGGCACGCTCGTGCTGATCATCCCGACCGCGCTGATGGCTGTTGTACTGGCGTCAGAGCTGCCGCATCTCGGCAGCTTCCACCCCACGCGCCGCAGCGGGCCCAGCCGGCCCGAGCGACGCGATGCCTGGGGCCCCTTCGCCCGCCTGACAGCGCTCGTGGCCTGCCGCTCGATCGTCTACTTCGGCCTGATCACGTTCGTGCCGCTCTACTTCATCCGCGTCCTCCACACCTCCAAGGCCGGTGGCAACGGCGCCCTGACGGTCATGCTGCTCGGTGGCGCGCTGGGCACGCTGATCGGCGGCCCGCTCGCCGACCGCATCGGCCGTCGCGCCGTGCTGCTCGGCTCGATGGCGCTGCTGCCGCCGCTGATCCTCGGCTTCGCGGCCGTCGACCAGGGCTGGGCGACGGTGCTGATCGGCGTCATCGGCGCCGCCACGATCGCGACGTTCGGGATCACCGTCGTGCTCGGCCAGGAGCTGCTGCCCAACCGGATCGGCATCGCCTCCGGCGTCACAATGGGCATGGCGATCGGCCTCGGTGGCATCTGCACGCCGCTGCTGGGCCTGATCGCCGACGCGCACGGCCTGCCCACCACCGTGCATGTGATCGCCGGGCTGCCGATCCTCGGCCTGCTGCTCGCCATCACCCTGCCGAGGCGCAGCGATGCTCGCCCCGGCGCTGGCGCGCGGGTGGGGCCGCGAGGCGAGCGCCTGGGCGCCGAGACGCCGTAGACTGCGCAGCGCCGATGGCACCCAAGCAGCGCCAGATCCGCATCGAGCAGAAGAGCGCGCTGGCCGCGATGCAGCGGCTGGAGGCACGCTCCGACGAGGAGCTCGAGCAGGAGGTCAAGTTCCGCGCCGCCGCGCAGGCGATCCTCGGCGCACGCGCCGCCGAGCGCTACGACGCCAAGACCGCGCGCGCTCACTTCCAGCGCGCGATCGCCGCGGCGCGACCGCAGGAGCGGATGCAGCTGCGGCGCATGGCCGACGCATCGCTCGCGCTCGCCGAGCGCCGGCCCGCCGACCTCAAGCAGGCGATGGAGCGACTGGGGCAGGAGTCGCCCGGCACCCGTCAGCTGCTGGCGCTGCGCTTCATGGGTCTGCTCGCGCCGCCGCCTGACTCGAGCCTGCTCGTCCGCCTGCGCGGCATCGCCGTCGTGCTGGCCACGATCGTGGTGCTGCTCGGCGTGGGCTTTGGGGTCGTCGAGCTGGTCGCGCTGCCGCTCGGCGGGGTCTCGATCGCCGGCGCGATCCTGCTGGGGCTGGCCGTCGTGGTCGTCGCGCTTGGGATCCTTGCGTTGCTCGGCCGGCGCCGCCAGGCACGCGCCAAGCGTGCCGCTGCGGCGTAGCCGCGCCCGCTCAGGCGGAGATCGAGATCTTGATCCGGTTTATGACAACCGGCGCGTTGGGCTGGCCGGTGGTCGAATCGGCCTGCAGGGCGCCGATCCGCTCCACCACGTCCAGCCCGCTGCTGATCGTGCCGAGCAGCGCATACTCGGGCGGCAGCCCGGCGTTGGCGGCCGTCACGACGAAGAACTGGCTGCCGGACGCCCCGGCCGGGTCGCTGGCGGTCTTTGCCATCGCCACCACGCCGCGGCGGTAGACGAGGTTGCGTGGTGGCGCCTCGACGACCGTGTAGCCCGGCCCACCGCTGCCGTCGCCAGCCGGATCGCCGCCCTGGATCACGAAGTCGGGCACGATCCGATGGAAGGTCAGCCCGTCGTAGAAGCCGCGACGCACCAGCGCGACGAACGACGCCGCGGTCCTCGGCGCGTCGCGTACGTCGAGGCGGATCGCAAAGGTTCCACAGCTCGTGGCCACCGCCGCGGTGTAGATCTTGCTGGGGTCCAGCTCCAGCTTTGGGGGCTTGAGGTCGAACGGGCCCTTGGGCGACGGCTGGGCCACCGCCTGGCAGCCCGGGCCCGGCGAGCTGAGCGTCGCGGCGGTGCTGGCTCCAGCGCCCGTCGTGTCGCCACCGGCCGTCGCATCGGTGACCGCGCTGGGCGAGCTCGAGCCGCCGCAGCCGGCGAGCACGAGGGCGATCGCACCGACTATCACCGTCGGCCTGACGCCGGCCACCAATGCTCGCCTGACACCGGCGATCAGCGTTGGCGTCACGAGTCCGGTGGCGGGCTGCAGGCGGCGCGACACGGCGGCGAAGCATAATCATCGATGCTCGTGCCCGTCCGGCCCCTGGCACCGCTGCTCGACCGCTACCGCCACGTGCTGCTGGACCTCGACGGCTGCCTGTGGGTTGGCGACGAGCCCACGGCCGGCGCGGTCGAGGCGGTCGAGGCGCTGCGCGCCGCCGGCAAGGGGGTGGCCTTCATCACCAACGAGGTGCGCCACACGGGCGAGGAGCTCGTGCGCAAGCTGTGGGCGCTGGGCTTCCGCGCAGCGCTCGAGGAGGTCGTGACCGTCGGTGGCGCCATCCAGCACTACCTCGCCGAGCGTGGAGCGGGCAGCGCCTTCGTGATCGGCCCGCCCGCGATCTTCCGCCACGTCGGCGACGCGGGCATGCGCATCGTCAACGGCACGGCCTTCGCGGTCCGCGCCGACGTGGTCGTCGTCGCCGGCCACGAGGGCTTCGACTACGCCGAGCTGCGCACGGCGACCCAGGCGCTGCTGCGCGGGGCCGAGCTGGTCGGCGCCAACCGCGACCCGACCTACCCGATGCCCGATGGGCCCTGGCCGGGCAGCGGCTCCGTGCTCGCTGCGGTCGAGTACGCCGCCGGGCGTAGTGGCGTGACGGTCGGCAAGCCGGAGCCCCAGATCTTCCGCACGGCGCTGGACCGCCTCGGTCCCGGCCGATCGCTCGTGATCGGCGATCGTCTCGATGCCGACCTCGCAGGCGCGCATGCCGCGGGCCTGGATGCCGCGATCGTGCTGAGCGGCAGCAGCTCGCGTGCGCAGGCCGAGGCCGCCACCAATCCGCGTCCGATCGCGACCAGCGCGACGGTTGCCGAGCTGATCCTTGGTGCCAAGGCATAGCCGGCATGGCGCTGGCAGGGTCACGGCGGCGCGCGCATTGTCGACGCGAATGGCGCGGCGTATGCACCAGGGCCTTGCTAGACGAATGGCGCGACCTCTGCACCACGGGCATCGCTAGACCAAATGGCGCGGCGCACGCACCACAAGCACTCCTCGCGCAAGGGCTATCGCCGGATGCTCGATCGGATCGCCGCGCACCCGGCCGTGCACCGGGTCGCGACCGGCCGTGTGACGCCGCGAATGGGCGCCGGCCGGCCCGTGGCCCCGATCTCCAAGCTGCGCCGGGTCGCCTCCGGGCTGGCGATCACGATCAACACCGAGGGCGCGATCATCGACGCCTACATCGTCACCGACGCGCCCGAGGAGGTCGCCGCGTTCCTGCGCCACAAGGGCTGGGCGCGCGAGGCCTGAGCCTGCTGCGGCGTCAGCTGCGCGGGCCGTCACCGGCGGCGCCCGGCTGCGCCGCGCCGGTAGGGTGGCCGGCGATGCCAGCGCCCATTCGCCTGATCTACAACCCCTCCGCCGGCGCCGGTCGTGCGGCACGGAAGCTGCCGGCCGTCGAGGCGGAGCTGAGTCGCCTCGGCGTCAGCTTCCACACTGCGGCGACGAGCTGCATCGAGGATGGCGAGCGGCTTGCGCTGGAAGCGCAAGCCGCAGGGGAGATTCCGGTCGTGCTGTCCGGCGATGGACTGATCGGACGCGTCGCCAGCGCGCTGCGTGGCCGCGACGCGGTGATGGGCCTGCTGCCCGGTGGGCGCGGCAACGACCTCGCGCGTGCGCTGGGAATCCCGCTGGACCCCGTCGCGGCGTGCGCGGTGGTCGCGCGCGGCGTTGCCCAGACGCTCGACCTTGGGGAGGTCGAGGGCCGCGCGTTCGCGTGCGTTGCCAGCTACGGCTTCGACTCCGGCGTGACCGAGTTGGCCAACCGCACCAAGCTGATCCGCGGCAGCGCCGTCTACGCCTACGCGGCGCTGCGAGCGCTCGCCGCCTGGCACCCGGCGCGCTTCGAGCTCGAGCTCGACGGCGCGCGCGCGGCCTTCGTCGGCTTCAGCGTCGCGCTGGCCAACTCGCGCGCCTACGGCGGGGGAATGCTGGTCGCGCCGGACGCACGCCTCGACGACGGCCTGCTCGACGTGATCGTCATCGGCGACATCCCCAAGCTGCGCGCTCTGCCCGTGCTCGCCCGGGTCTTCCGCGGCACGCACGTCGCGCTCCCCTGCGTGCACGTGTTCCGGGTCCGCGAGGCCCGCGTCTCCGCCGATCGCCCGTTCCGGTTGTTCGCCGACGGCGAGCCGATCGCGGACACGCCGACGACGGTGCGCGCGCTGCCCCGCGCGATCCGGATGCTCGTCCCGTCGTGATGTGCGCCCCCTCCTGATGCTCGTCTCGTCCTGATGCTCGACGCGAGGGTCGCCGCGGCCAAGACCCTCGGCGCACTGCTGCGCCACACGCGACGCGGTCCCGCGTCGGGCAGCGCCGGCACGAGCCTGCCGGGCAAGCTGCTGATCCGCCTGGAGCCACACGCGATCGCTCGCCTGGCCGGCGGCCTACACGACGGCAGCGCGGTCGTCTCAGCCACCAACGGCAAGACGACGTCGGCGGCGATGGCGGCCGCGATCCTCGAGCACGCCGGTCACCGCCTCGTGCACAACCGCGCCGGCGCCAACATGGCCGGCGGCATCGCCTCGACGCTGGTGGCGGCCAGCGATCGCTCCGGGCGGCCGCGCGGTGACCTCGGCCTGTTCGAGGTCGACGAGTTCTGGCTTGCCCCGATCGTCGCGGAGCTGGCGCCGCGCGCGCTGCTGCTGGGCAACCTCTTCCGCGACCAGCTCGACCGCTACGGCGAGCTCGACACGATCGCCGATCGCTGGCAGGCGGTGGTCGCCGAGCGTGCCGGCCGATCCGCGCTCGCGCTCAACGCCGACGACCCGCTCGTCGCCGACCTCGGGCGCGAGCGCCCGCTGGTCAGCTACTTCGGCGTCGAGGACCGCTCGCTCGCGCTGCCCGAGCTCCAGCACGCCGCCGACTCCAAGCACTGCCGCAACTGCGGCGCGGCCTACGTCTACGACGCTGCTCTGCTCGGCCACCTCGGCCACTACCACTGTCCATCCTGCGGGCGCTCGCGCCCCCGGCCCGATGTCGCGGCCCAGCGTGTTGTCCTGGAGGGGATCCGCGGGGCGCGAATCGCGCTGCGCACCCCCGCCGGGAACGCCGATGTGCGGCTGCCGCTGCCCGGTCTCTACAACGTCTACAACGCCCTCGGTGCGGCGACCCTGTGCCTGGTGCTCGGCGTCACGCTGCCCGACGTCGTTGCCGGGCTGGAGTCGGTGGCCGCCGCGTTCGGTCGCGCCGAGACCGTCGTCGTCGCCAGGCGGCCGCTGTCGATCCTGCTCGTCAAGAACCCCGCCGGCGCCAACGAGGTGCTGCGCACGCTGATCCTGGAGGACGGCGAGCTGGACCTGCTCTGCGCGCTCAACGACCGCATCGCGGATGGCCGCGACGTTTCCTGGGTCTGGGACGCCGACCTCGAGCTGCTCGCCGGGCGGGTACGCCGCGTCACCTGCAGCGGCACGCGCGCGGCCGAGCTGGCCGTACGCCTCAAATACGCCGGCGTCGATGCCGAGCGCCTGGTCGTCGAGCCCGACCTGCCGCGCGCGCTCGACGCCGCGCTGGGCGACGGCAGCGGCCCGCTCTACGCGCTGCCGACCTACACCGCGATGCTCGAGCTGCGTGCCGAGCTGGCGCGGCGCGGGCTGGCGGTGCCATATGGCTGACGTGGACGCCGCCATCTGGCACGACATCGAGTGCGGGCGCTACCGCGCCGACCTGGCGCTGTGGCGGCGGCTGGCCGCTCGCGCCGGCGACCCGATCCTCGATCTGGGCGCGGGTGCGGGCCGTGTCAGCCTGGCGCTGGCCCGCGCCGGCCACCGCGTCTGGGCGCTGGACCGCGACGCCGACCTGCTCGCGGCGCTCGCGCGGCGCGCGGCCGCCGAGCATCTCGACGTGCGCACGCTCCACGCCGATGCCCGCCATTTCGAGGTGTCCGAGCGCTTCGCGCTGGCGCTCGCCCCGATGCAGCTGATCCAGCTGCTCGATGGTCCCGCCGAGCGCGCCGAGCTGCTGGTGACGGCACGCGCCCATCTGCGTCCTGGCGGCATCCTCGCGCTCGCGCTCGCCGACGCGCTCGACGCCCTCGCCGATGACCGTAGCGAGCCACCGCGGCCCGACGTCGCCGTCCACGACGGCGTCCGCTACGTCAGCCAGCCGCTCGCCCTGCGCGTGCACGCCGACGCCGTCATCATCGAGCGCGTGCGCAGCAGGCACGGTCCGACCGGCGACGGCAGCGTGACGCTGGACAGCGTTTCCCTGGCGCGCCTGGACGGCAGGCGGCTGATCGAGGAAGCGCGCGCCGCTGGCTTCAGCGCGCTGCGCACCCTGCGCGTGCACGCGACGAGCGAGCACGTCGGCGGCGAGGTGGTGAGGCTGCGTGCCTGAGCTGCGCGTCTGCGCCCTCTACCCGGACCTGATGAACATCTACGCCGACCGCGGCAACCTGCTCGTGCTGCAGCGTCGCTGCGCCTGGCGCGGGCTCGGCTTCCGGCTGACGGCCGTGGGGCTCGGGGACGATCTCGATCCCCACGTGCACGATCTCTTCTACCTCGGCGGCGGTCAGGATCGCGATCAGCGCCTGTGCGCCGAGGATCTAGCCGCCACCAAACGCGACGCCCTGCACGCGGCGGCGGCCACGGGCAAGGTCGTGCTCGGGATCTGCGGCGGCTATCAGCTGCTCGGCGGCTGGTATGAGCTGGGCAGCGAGCGCCTGCCGGGCATCGGCCTCGTCGATCTGCACACGATTCGCGTCGAAGGCCCACGCCTGATCGGCAACGTCGCGATCGCCGTCGATCTCGGCAGTGGCACCCGCCTGCTGGCGGGCTTCGAGAACCACGGCGGTCGCACGTACCTCGGCGCCGGCGAGCAGCCCCTGGGGCGGGTGCTGCGCGGCCACGGCAACAACGGCCGCGACGGCCATGAGGGTGTGCGCCGCGGCAGCGTCATCGGCACCTACCTGCACGGTCCGCTGCTGCCCAAGAACGTCTGGTTGGCGGACTGGCTGATCGCCACAGCCACCGGCCTGCCCCACCTCGACGCGCTGCCCGACGCGCTCGAGGACGCCGCTCACGCCGAGGCGCGCCGAGCGGCCGGCGTGTGATCCGCCGACACCCCGCTCGACCCAAACCCGCGCTCGGCGCGCTCGCTGCCGGGCAGCTGCTCGACCTCGACGACCTCGGGCGTCTGTATGCGCAGGACGATCAGCTGAGCGATGCGGTCGCCGACCCGCACCTCGAACGGCTGCTCGCGGTCGGTGTTGAGCAGGAGCACGCGCACCTCGCCGCGATAGCCCGGATCGATCAGCCCGGGCGCGTTGACCAGCGCGATGCCGTGGCGCGCGGCCAGGCCCGAGCGTGGCAGCACGAGCCCGGCGTGGCGCTCGGGCAGCTCGATCGCGATCCCGGTGCCCACGGAGGCTCGCTCGCCCGGGGCGATCGTCGCGCCCTCGACCGCGTAGAGGTCATAGCCGGCGTCGCCGTCGTAGGCGCGCGTCGGCAGCAGCGCGGCGGGCGTCAGCCGCTGCACGGCGAGCCTCATCGGTGGCCATTCACCGCGTAGCGCTCGTAGCGGTCGATGACCGCCTGCGGCAGGCGCACCGAGACGCGCACGCCCTCCGCGGTGTCGTGGCGCTCGAGATCGCCGGCGAGCGCGTGCAGCTCGGCCAGGCGCCCACCCTCGCGGTAAGGCACCAGCAGCTCGACGGGCTGCAGCGTCGCGGCGAACTCGGCGGCGATGCGCTCGGCCAGCCGCTCGAGCCCCTCGCCGCTGTGCGCTGAGATCAGCGTCGCGGTCGGATGGCGCAGCAGGTCCTCGCGCCGCTCGTCGTCGAGCAGATCGGCCTTGTTGAGGACGAGCAGTCGTGGCGTCGCGTCGGCGCCGATCTCGGCGAGCACGGCGTCGACCGCGCGCAGCATCTCTTCCAGCGCCGGATCGGGCGTCGCGGCGTCGACGACGTGCAGGATCAGGTCGGCCATCACCGTCTCCTCGAGCGTCGCGGCGAACGCGTCGACGAGCTGGTGAGGCAGCTTGCGGATGAAGCCGACAGTGTCCGTCACGAGGTAGGTCCGCCCGTCATGGCGCATCGTGCGCGTGGTCGGATCGAGCGTGTGGAAGAGCCGGTCACGGACGCTCACGTCGGCGTCGGTGAGCGAGTTGAGCAGCGTCGACTTGCCCGCGTTAGTGTAGCCCGCCAGCGCGATCCGCGGCAGCTGTGCGCGCTCGCGCTCGCTGCGCATCACCGCACGGCTGGCCTCCACTCCCTTGAGCCGACGACGCAGCGCCGCGATGCGGTCGCGCGCCAGGCGGCGGTCGGTCTCGATCTGCGTCTCCCCCGGTCCTCGCGTCCCAATGCCGCCGCCGAGTCGCTCGAGGTGCGACCACAACCCGCGCATGCGGGCGAGGTTGTACTCCAGCTGCGCGAGCTCGACCTGGAGCTTACCCTCGGCACTGTGGGCGTGCTGGGCGAAGATGTCGAGGATGATCGCCGTGCGGTCGATCACCGGCAGCCCGAGCGCCTGCTCGAGATTGCGCTCCTGTCGCGGCGTCAGCTCGTCGTCGCAGGCGACGAGGTTGGCATCCGAGCGCTCGAGCAGCTGCCTGAGCTCGCGGACCTTGCCCGGGCCGAGGTAGCTGTCGGGGTGCGGCCGGTCGCGGCGCTGGATCAGCTCGCCGACGACCGCGACGCCCGCTGTGGCGAGCAGCTCGCGCAGCTCCAGCAGATCGTCGTCCCCGCGCGGCGTGGCGATGCAGAGCGCGCGCTGGCGGGCTCTGGGCTGTCGCGGGGGGGCGCCGTAGCGCGAGCCTGCGCCGCGGCCGCTGTGGTTGCGCTCCATGCCCTCCTGAGTGTAGGGGCGGCATGGGCGGCGCTGGGCGACGACGTCTGGCCGGTCAGCCGCCGAGCCCGCGCAAACGCTCCACCGCCTCCAGCAGCCGCTCGTCGGGCGTCGTCAGCGCGATCCGGAAGAAGCCCTCGCCGTTCGGGCCATAAGCCCCGCCCGGCGACAGCACCACCGCCGCCTGCTCGAGCACGTGCTCGCAGTAGGCGGCCGCCGACTCGAAGCCCGCCGGCACGGGCGCCCAGATGTAGATCGTCCCGCGCGGGGGCTCGACCTCGACGCCGATCGCACGCAGCGCGTCGCAGACCAGATCCCGCCGTCGCTGGTAGATCGCGTTGATCGCCGCGACCTCGCCGTCGACCTCCGGCGCGAGCGCCGCCGCCCCCGCGAGCTGGATCGCGTCGAAGAGGCCGGAGTCGATGTTCGTCTTCAGCCGCCAGTAGGTGGAGATCGCGTCGGCGTTGCCGACGATCGCCGCGCAGCGCCAGCCGGTCATGTTGTAGCCCTTGGACAGCGAGAAGACCTCGACTCCAACATCCTTGGCGCCCGGCGTCGCGAGGAAAGAGGGGGCGTGATAGCCGTCGTAGGTGGTCTCGCTGTAGGCGTTGTCGTGCACGACGAGCACCCCGGCACGCTGGGCGAACTCGACGACCCGCTCGAAGAAGCCCTCGGGAGCGATCGCGCCGGTGGGGTTGTTGGGGTAGTTGATGAAGAGCAGCTTGGCGCGCTCGCGATCGCGGGCCCCGATCGCGTCGAGATCGGGCGTGAACCCCCGCTCGGGCAGCAGCGGCAGCAGCAGCGCATCGGCCCCGGCGAGGCGCGGCCCGCCGGTGTAAACCGGATAGCCCGGATCGGAGGCCAGCGCCACGTCACCGGGATCGAGGAAGGCTAGGTTGAGGTTGAAGATGCACTCCTTGGCGCCGATCGCCGCCATGACCTCGGTCTCGGCGTCGAGCTGCACGCCGAAGCGCCGCTGGTAGAACGCGGTCACCGCGGCACGGAACTCCGGGCGCCCGCGGTTGCTGGGGTACTGGTGCGTGCCCGGGTCGGCGACCGCCGCCTGCATCGCTGTGACGATTGGCGCATAGGTCGGGCGGTCGGGGTCGCCGATGCCCAGCGAGATGACGTCCACGCCCTGCGCGCGCTTGGCGGCCGTCTTCGCCTCGAGCTGCGCGAACAGGTAGGGGGCGATCGTGTCCAGACGCCTACTCGGTTGCACGCAGCTCCTCGATCAGCTCGTCGGCCAGGCGCGCGCTCAGCACCGGCACCGCCCAACCGGTCAGATGGACTTGCAGGTTCGTTCCGACCTCGACCTCGAGCACGCCGCCGTCCAGCTCCACGCGTACGGCCGCGTCGGCGCTCGGCGACGGCGCGGCAGCGGACCCCTCGCCACCGCCCGAGCCCGTACCCCCGCTCAGCGCCCAGGCGACCGCTGCTCCGCTCGCTCCGGTGCCCGAGGCGAGCGTCTCCCCCACGCCGCGCTCGAAGATCCGCACACGCAGCTCCCCCGGACCGGTCTGGCACCAGAACGAGACGTTGGTGCGGTTGGGAAACAGCGCGTGGCGCTCGATCGCCGGCCCGATCTGGCCGAGGTCGAGTCGCTCCAGCTCAGCGCGCTCGGCAACGGCGATCGCACACTGCGGATTGCCGACCGAGACGTGCTGGAAGCGCCAGCGGCGCCCGTCGGCCTCCAGCTCGGCGCGGCCATCGGGCGGGCCGCTCGGGAAATCGGTCGACGCGGTGCTGGCCTGACCCATGTCGACGCGGCAGGTGCGTGGGCCGGTGATCGTCGGGTGGATCGGCCCCGCCGCCGTCTCGATCGCGAAGGAGTCGGCATCCGTCCAGCCGCGCCGACGCAGGTAGAGGATCGCCTCGCGGGCGCCGTTGCCCGAAAGCTCCGCCTCCGAGCCGTCGGGGTTGAAGATCCGCAGGCGCGCGACGAACGCTGGCGTCTCAGGCCGCGAGATCAGCAGCACGCCGTCTGCCCCGACGCCGAAGTGCACATCGCAGAGGCGGCGCACCCGCGCCGGCGTCAGCTCGAACGGCAGCCGCTCCTGCTCGACGATCAGGTAGTCGTTGCCCAGCGCTTGCCACTTCTCCAGCTCCACGGCGATGCGGCAGTGTACGGGCCTACCCCGCGACGCGCTGCTCCCAGAGCTCGGCGATCGCCGCGGCGGTCTGCTCGGGCGTGTGCTCGGTCATATCGATCATCTGGACACCAGCCAGCTTGCGCATCCATGTGAGCTGGCGGCGGGCGTAGGCGCGCGTACGCCGGCGCAGCGCGTCGACGTCGCCTGCCAGCAGCTCGGAGAAGCCGAGCGCCTGGCGCGCCGTCTGCGAGGCGCCGGCGGCCTCGGCGCGAGCCACCTCGTCCGCCGCCCCCGCGCGCACGATCGCCTCGACGCGCTGCTCAACCCGCGCATACAAGGCGGCCCGGTCCATCACCAGCCCGATCAGCAACGTCGGATGGCGGGTGTCCGCGGTCCACAGCCGGGAGGGCTGGGGGATCGGCTCGAGCTGGCCGGACTCCAGCAGCTCGAGCGAGCGGACGATCCGACGACGGTCGTTGGGATCCACGGCCGCGGCAGCCCACGGCGCCTGCTGCGCGAGCTCGGCATGCAGGGCGGTCGCCCCGAGCTGGGCGAGCCGGCGCTCCAGGCGCTCACGCACCCCTGGGGCGGGTCGCGGACGCAGCTCGAGCTTCGTCAGCGCCGCGCGCAGGTACAGGCCAGTGCCACCGACCACGATCGGCAGGGCCCCGCTGACGAGCAGCTCGTCGATCTCGGCGTGCGCCAGCGGCGCGTATTGCGCGACGCTGAAGCTGGCTTCCACCGGCAAGAAGGAGATCAGACGGTGCTCGAGCTGCGCGCGCTCGGTGGGCGTGGCGGCGCCGGTCAGGCGTTCGAGCCCCGCGTAGACCTGCAGCGCGTCGGCCGCGACCGCGACCGGCCGATGCCCGCGCGTGCGCAGGCTTCCGGCGAGCGCGACGGCAACCGCCGTCTTGCCGATCGCCGTCGGGCCGAAGATCGCGATCAGCGCCGGCTCGCGGCGGGGGGCTGTCATGCGGGCATCCGCGCCGGTGCTGCGGATGTCGCGGCGGGCAGCGCTCATCGCCGCAGTATCGTCACGACCATGGGCGTGCGCATCGGCAGCGGGCTGTCAACCGAGCCCGACGCCCGCATCGGCGCGATCGAGGCGGCGACCGCGGCCCGTGCGATGCTCGGCGACGAGCGCCCGGACCTGGCGATCGTCTTCGCGTCCGGTGGCCACCTCGCCGCGCCGGAGGCGACGCTGGAGGGCGTGCACGAGGCGCTGCGACCGGGTCAGGTGATCGGCTGCGGCGCCGGCGGGGTGCTCGCGTGTGGACGCGAGGTCGAGCGTGGGACGGCGGTCGCCGTCTGGGCGGCGGCGCTGGGCGACGGCTCCGCCCAGACCTTCCACATCGCCCTCGACGACGAGCTCGATGTCGACCGCATGCCAGAGCTGGCCGACGGCGACGGCGTGGTGCTGCTGCCCGACCCCTACTCGTTTCCAACCGATGCGCTGCTGCGCGAGCTTGCCGCTCGCGCTCCCGGCGTCCCGGTCCTCGGCGGTCTCTCCAGCGCGCGGACGCTCGATGGGTCGCCGGCGCTCTTCCACGACGAACGGCTCGTCGTGGGCGGCGCCGTCGGCGTGCGATTTCGCGGCGTCGAGCTGCTGCCCTGCGTGTCGCAGGGAGCCGCCCCGGTCGGGCCGGAGCTGACGATCACCGCCGCCGAGGGGCACGTGATGCGCGAGCTTGCCGGCAAGCCGGCGCTGCTGAAGCTGCGCGAGGTCTTCGACGAGCTGAGCGAAACACAGCGGGCGCTGGTCGAGCGCGGTCTGCTGGTGGGCATCGTGATCGGCGCCGGCAAGCCGGAGTACCGGCAGGGCGACTTCCTCGTGCGCGGCCTGCTCAGCGGCGATCCCGAGACGGGAGCGGTCACGGTCGGCGCGCCGGTGCGGGCGGGACAGGTGATCCGCCTGCACGCGCGCGACGCGGCAACCGCGGACAGCGATCTGCACGAGGCGCTCGCGCTGCGGATGCAGGCGCTGGGTGGACGGCGGCCAGCCGGGGCGCTGGTGTTCTCCTGCAACGGCCGTGGCAGCGCCATGTTCGAGCACCCCGATCATGATGCCGAGGCGGTGGAGCGGGAGCTGCACGGCGCGCCCGCGGCGGGCTTCTTCGCCGCCGGCGAGATCGGCCCGGTGGGTGGCGAGACGTACCTGCACGGCTTCACCGCGACCGTGGCGGTCTTCGCGGCGTGAGCGCCGCTTCGTGCCGGGCGTCGTCGCCAGGTGACGGTGCCCCGCCGCGTGACGGCCTGGCCAGCGAGCGTCTTCGCCACCTGACAGTGTGTGCGGCGTGAGGATCGACGGACGTCACGCGCTCGTCACGGGAGCCACCGGTGGGCTGGGCGAGGCGATCGCGCGTGGGCTGCACGCCCGCGGCGCGCGGCTGACGCTGACCGGGCGCCGCGCCGACGCGCTCGAGGCGCTGGCCGGGCAGCTCGGCGCGACGGCGCTGCCGGCGGACATCGCCGACCGAGCGCAGCTCGAGCGGCTGCTCGCATCGGTCGACCCGGTCGACATCCTCATCGCCAACGCCGCCCTGCCGGCGTCGGGGCCGCTCGAGGAGTACAGCGAGCAGCAGCTCGACCGGGCGCTGGACGTGAACCTGCGGGCTCCCGTGATCATGGCGCGACGGTTGGCGCCCGGGATGGTCGATCGGGGCCGCGGCCAGCTCGTGTTCGTCGCGTCGGTCAGCGGCATCGTCACGGCGCCGCGCAGCGCGCTCTACTCGGCGACCAAGTTCGGGCTGCGTGGCTTCGCGCTGGCGCTGCGCCAGGACCTGCACGGCAGCGGGGTCGGCGTGTCGGTGATCTCCCCCGGCTTCATCCGCGACGCCGGCATGTTCGCTGACACCGGCATGCGCCTGCCGGTCGGCGTTGGGACCAAGCGCCCCAGGGACGTCGCCAAGGCAGTTGTCAACGCGATCGAGCGGGACCGCGCCGAGATCGTCGTAGCTCCCGCGCTGGTGCGCGTGGGCGCGACCCTGGGCGCCGTGGCGCCGGCGCTTGCCGCCGCCGGCAACCGCCTGCTCGGCGCGACGCGCGTGGCGAGCGGGATCGCGGAGCGCCAGCGCGTCAAGCGCTGAGCGAGCCGCCGTCGCCGCCGCGCTCGCGCTTGCCGACACCGTCCGCGGCCGTCGTGGCGTGATCGGCTCCGTCATGCGGCTGGGTCGTGTCGCCGTCCTCCAGCATGCCGGCGATCGCGGCGAGGATCTCATCGGCCAGGCGCGGGCCGTTGCTGGCCAGCTCGGGCGTGGCGCTGATGCGCATCACCACCGCGTCGGAATCGACCTCCTCCAGGCCGATGTGCAGGTCTCCGCGCGTGCGCACGGTGATCGCGTCCTGGAGCAGGTCCTGGAGCTCGCTCGGCCTGGTTCCCGGCGCCATGCGCGCACGCACGTCCACTGAGGCCGGCTCACGGCGCGGCATGACAACGCTGGTGAGGACGAGGTTGTTGGGGATGAGGTACTCCTGCTCCCCGGCGGTGAGCGTCGTGTAAAGCAGGCCGAGCGAGCTGACGACGCCCTCGATCGACCCAGCCAGCTGGCCGGCCTGCAGCTTGATCCGATCGCCGACGCGAAACGGGCGCGCGCTGAGCAGGACGGTGCCGGCGATCAGGTTGCCGAGCGTCTGCTGCGCGGCGAGGCCGAGCACGACGGCGGTGACCGCCCCACCGACGGCCAGCGTCCGGGTCGTGATACCGGCGATCTGCAGTGCTGCGAGGATCGCGATCGCGAGCGTGACCAAGCGGATCAGGAAGCCGACCGTGCCGGCGTTGGCCGGATCAAGGCGCCGGAAGAGGATCGGCCCGAGCGCGCGGCCGACGTCGCGCGCGACCCACCAGCCGAGCACGACG
The DNA here is from genome assembly GCA_963795555.1 of uncultured Solirubrobacterales bacterium. Classification (GTDB taxonomy): domain Bacteria; phylum Actinomycetota; class Thermoleophilia; order Solirubrobacterales; family Solirubrobacteraceae; genus CAWCHZ01. Next base: position 730,964 of record CAWCHZ010000002.1, on the reverse strand, counting down.
AGCACGATCACGGTGAGGATCTGCACCGGGGCCTGGCCGTGGCCGAACAGCTCTCGGCGGTGGCCGTAGACGATCAGCACACCGACGAACAGCACGACCAGCACGCCTATCTCCCAGCGCGCGCGACGCACCGCCTGCTGAGAGATCTGGCGGGCCAGGCCCAGCTCTCGCCAGGCGTGGGTCTTGGTCGCGAAGATGCGCTCGATCGGCGGCTGGCCGCGCTTGTCGCGCTTGCTCACCCCCATGACTTAAGCAGCTTGGGGCGTCGGGCTGCCTTACGAGGGCGCACTGACTGCGCTTGGGGCGCAGAGCCGCCGGCCGCGTCGGCAGCCTCAGAACAGCTGGGCCTGCGTCGGGCCGGTGGGCTGGCGCGAGCGCTCCGGCTCGTCGGTTGGCGTCCACGACGCCCCCACCGGCCGTCCGCGCCAGGCGCTGCGCGGGCCGCCGCGCAGCATCGCGGCGAGGCGCTTGCGCTCCTCGTTGGGGGCGTAGGCGCCGCTTCGGTAGAGCCGGCGATAGCGCGCCAGCAGGTCGGGCCGGTTGTCCGCGAGCCAGTCCATGAAGACCTCGCGCACGTCGCGACGCAGATGCAGCGCGATCCCGCCGATGTGGGTCGCGCCAGCCTGCGTCGCGAGCCGCAGGATCTCCCCCACCTGCTCGGGCGAGTCGTTGATGCCTGGCATCAACGGCGCCACGAGCACGCCGGTGGGGATGCCGGCCGCATTGAGCTTGGCGACCGCCTCCAGGCGCGCTCGCGGGCTCGGCGTGTGCGGCTCGGTCGCTCGCCAGGCCCGCTCGTCGAGCGTCGGGACGGATAGGCTCGCGGTGACCGTCGTGTGTCGCGCGACGTCGAGCAGCAGCGGCAGGTCGCGCAGCAGCAAGGGCGACTTGGTCAAAATCGAGCACGGCGTGCGCGCGTCGCGCAGCGCCTCCCAGATCCCCGGCATCAGGCGATAGCGGCTCTCGACCCACTGGTAGGGGTCGGTGTTGGTCCCCATCGCGACATGCTCACGTCGCCAGGACGGCCGTGCCAGCTCGACGCGCAGGACTTCGGGAGCATTGACCTTGACCACGATCTCCCGCTCGAAGTCCCGGCCAGCGTCGAAGTCGAGATATCTGTGGGTGGGGCGGGCGAAGCAGTAGACGCACGCATGGGTGCACCCCCGGTAGGGGTTCACCGTCCAGCGGAACGGCATCCGCGAGGCCGCGGGCACGCGGTTGAGCGCCGAGCGGGCGCGCACCTCGTAGAAACGAACGTCTAGCGCCTCGGGTGCGTGGAAGCGCCGCACGACCGCCGCATCGCGGTAGCCGGGCAGCGTCCGCTGCTCCTCGTTGGTCAGCTGAAGGCTTTCCCAGCGCACGAACACATGTTCGCATAAAGGTCGGACGGGAGCTACGGCCGCCCAGCGCTCGAGATCGTCAGCCTAGGCCAGGGTTGTGCTGCGGCGCAGGACACTGCAGCATGCCCCACGCCGGCTACGCCGCCGCGCGCGCGAGCAGGCGCTCCTCACCGGTCAGCGTCTGGCTGGTGGCGCCGGTGATCTGCACCGGGACGATTTCCCCGGCGCTGGCGAGACCGCTGAAGTTCACGACCCTGTTGTGCGGACTGCGGCCGCGCAGGCGTGACGGGTCGTTGCGCGACGGTCCTTCGACGAGCACTTCGAGCGTGCGCCCGACGAAGCGCTGGGCGCGCTCGCGCGCGCGGCGCTGGACGACCTCGACGAGTCGCTGCATTCGCTCGACCTTGAGCCGATGCGGCACGGCGTCGGCGAGCGTCGCGGCCTCGGTCCCCCGCCGTGGCGAGAAGATGAAAGTGAAGGCGCTGTCGTAGCCGATCTCCTCGACGACGGCGAGCGTCGCGGCGAAGTCCTGCTCCGTCTCGCCCGGGAAGCCGACGATGATGTCGGTCGTGATCGCGCAGTCGGGCACGAGCGCGCGGATCAGCGCGACGCGGTCGAGGTAGCGCTCGCGTGAGTACGTACGTCGCATGGCCTTGAGGATCCGCGTCGAGCCGGACTGCAGCGGCAAGTGGATGTGCGGGCAGACCGACTCCAGCTCGGCGTGCGCGCGGATGACGTCCTCGCGCATGTCCTTGGGGTGTGGGCTCGTGTAGCGGATGCGCTCGATGCCGGCCACGCCGTCCAGCAGCGCGAGCAGCTGCGCGAAGCTGATCCGCCGCTCGAGCGGCAGGTCACGTCCGTAGGAGTTGACGTTCTGCCCCAGCAGCGTCAGCTCGCGCACGCCGTCGGCGGCGAGCCGCTGTGCCTCGGCCAGCAGCTCATCGGGGGGGCGGCTGACCTCGCGCCCGCGCGTCGATGGGACGATGCAGTACGAGCAGCGGCAGTTGCAGCCGACGCTGATCTGCAGCCAGGCCTGGAACTCGCGCTCGCGCTGGTCGGGCAGATGGCCGGTGAAGCCCTCGAACTCGAAGTAGCCCTGCGCGCCGATCGAGTCGCTGGTCAGGAACTCGGCGAGCCGGTTGACCTGGCCCGGGCCGAAGGCGACGTCGACGAACGGAAAGCGCGCGAACACCTCCTCCTTGAGCGACTGCGCCCAGCAGCCGCCGACCCCAACCACGCGCTCCGGGCGCTCGGACTTCAGCCGCTTGGCCTCGCCGAGGTGAGCCAGGAAGCGCTGGTCGGCGCTCTCGCGGATCGAGCAGGTGTTGAAGAGGATCACGTCGGCCTCGGCGCGGTTGGTGGCCTCGGCGTAGCCCAGCGACGCGAGCATCCCCTTCATGCGCTCGGAGTCGTGCTCGTTCATCTGGCAGCCAAAGGTTGTGACGTGGTAGGTGGGCATAGCTCAGCGAGCGTACTCGGTGGCCCGCGACTCGCGGATCACGGTGATCTTGATCTGGCCCGGGTACTCGAGCTCCTGCTCGATCTCGCGCGCGATCTCGTGCGAGAGCAGCACCGCGCCGTCGTCGTCGATGTCGCCGGGCGCGACCATGACGCGGATCTCGCGCCCGGCCTGCATCGCATAGACCTTGTCCACGCCCGGGTGACGGGTGGCGATCCGCTCGAGCTCACGCAGGCGCTTGACGTACTGCTCGAGCGACTCGCCGCGGGCGCCCGGACGTGCGCCGGACAGCGCGTCGGCGGCCTGGACTATCACCGCCTCGACCGTCTGCGGCTCGACCTCGTTGTGATGGGCTTCCATCGCGTGGACGACGGCCTCGGACTCGCCGTAGCGGCGCGCGAGCTCGCCGCCGACCAGCGCATGAGGTCCCTCGACCTCGTGCGAGACTGCCTTGCCGATGTCGTGCAGCAGCGCCGCGCGGCGCGCCGTCTTGGCGCTGGCACCCAGCTCCTCGGCCATCATCGCCGCCAGATGCGCGCACTCGATCGAATGCGCGAGCACGTTCTGTCCGTAGGAGGTGCGGAACTTCAGTCGGCCGAGCAGCTTGATCAGCTCCGGGCTGAGGCCCTGCACGTTTGCGTCCAGGACCGCCTGCTCGCCGCTTGCGTCGACGTGCGCGTCCAGCTCGGACTTGGCCTGGTAGTACGTCTCCTCGATCCGGGCGGGATGGATCCGCCCGTCCTGGAGCAGCTTCTCGAGCGTCATCCGCGCAACCTCGCGCCGCACCCCGTCGAAGCCCGACAGCACGACCGCATGCGGCGTGTCGTCGATGATGAAGTCCACGCCGGTCAGGTTCTCCAGCGCGCGAATGTTGCGGCCCTCGCGGCCGATGATCCGTCCCTTCATGTCGTCGGAGGCGAGCTGGACGACGGAGACCGTCGTCTCGGCGGCGTGGCTGGCCGCCATGCGCTGCGTGCAGACCGCGAGGATGTTGCGCACGCGTCGCTCGGCATCGCGCTTGGTCTCCTCCTCGATCTGTCGCAGGACGCGAGCCCGCTCGTGGCGCAGCTCGCCGTTGAGCTCGCGCAGCAGCAGCTGCTTCGCCTGCCCCGCGCTCAGCCCGGAGACCCGCTCGAGCGCCAGCTGCTGCTCGTGGATGCTCCGTTCGAGCTCGCGCTTGGCGGCGTCGAGCTCATCCTGGCGGGCGCGCAGGGCGGTCTCACGCCGCTCGAGCTCGGCCAGCTTGGCGGCCAGCGCCTCCTCCTTGGAGAGCACGCGTTCCTCGATGCGGACCAGCTCGGCGCGTCGCTCCCGCAGCTCCTCCTCGGCGGCCTGGGAGCCGGCCGCCGGCAGTGGCGAGGCAACCGTGCTCACGCGCGCTCCGCGCGAGTACAGGTAGGCCGCGACGATGAGCCCTACAGCCACCACCACCGCCGCGATCACAATCATTTGCGCTTCCCTTTCCACGGCCCGTCTGGGCGCCGGGCCGGTCGAGATCCGTTTTGGTCAGCGACAGCCGCGGGCCGGGCGGTGGGCAGAGCGCGCAGTATCGGGCGGCCGGCTGGCCGCTTCCTCAGACGGAGCCGTGAAGTCGGGGTTGCGGAGGGCGCGGCAGGCGTCGCAGCCTGGCGCGTGGACAGGGTGTCCGGTGGATCAGCGATGGCTTGTTGGCTGAGGGGGTAATCATCAAAAAAGTGTCGTTTGCTGCGTTTTCATGCCCGGCACGGGCCCTGGGTATCGCCCCTCGATCGTAGTACCGCAGGGGCGGGGAAGCAAACGAGCGCATGGATTCATGCGGCGGGGCCACCAGCGGTCTCGAGCGATGCGGGGCCGGGAAGTGGCTGCCGGCGCGGTTGTTGGTGTCCCCAATATCGCTCGATCCCGTGGTGCCCCCCGCTAGCCCGTGTCGTCGCGCTCGTATGCCCGCACGGCGTCGTAAGCCAGGTCGAGGTCGTAGCCCTTGCGCACCAGCAGCGCCAGCGCTCGGGCGCGATCGCGGTCCTCACTGGGTGCGACCGGGAAGCGGCGGCGCAGCAGCTCGACGGCCGCGGCCAGCTCGTCGGCGGGCTCCCGCGTCGCAACGGCCTCCTCCACAAGCGCCTGCTCGATCCCCAGCTTGCGCAGGCGCGCCTCGATGCGCTCGGCGCCCCAGCCGTCGAGCGTGCGGCGATCCTCGGCAAAGGTCAGTGCGAAGCGCCGATCGTCGAGGCAGCCCTGACGCTGCAGCTCGACCACGGCTTGGCTGATGACGCCGTCGTCGACACCGCGGCCACGCAGGTGGGCGCTGATCTCGACCACGGTCCGATCGCGACGTTCCAGGTGGGCGAAGGCCAGCCGCAGCGCCTCGCTCAGCCGGTCCTGCGCGAGCAGATCCGAAACCGCTGTGGCGGCCTCCCCGTCTGACGCCAGCAAGTCCTCAGGCGGCAGCCGTCGCGGGGAGGTCAACGGCCGCAAGGTCCGCTTCCTCGACCGGCCGGAGCCCGGAATCACGGCTGATGCCGACCGCCGCGTAGATCTTGGACTCGATCTCCTCGGCCATCTCGGGGTGCTCCTGGAGGTATGCCTTCGCGTTGTTGCGCCCCTGGCCGATGCGCTCGTTGCCGTAGGAGAAGAACGAGCCCGACTTGGCCACGACGTTGTGCTCGATGCCGAGATCCAGCAGGCATCCTGCCGTCGAGATCCCATGTCCGAACTCGATGTCGAACTCCGCCTGGCGGAAAGGCGCGGCGACCTTGTTCTTGACGACCTTGACGCGCACGCGGTTGCCGATCGCCTCGGTGCCCTCCTTGAGCGTCTCGATGCGCCGGATGTCGAGCCGCTGGGAGGCGTAGAACTTCAGCGCCCGACCACCCGGCTGGGTCTCCGGCGAGCCGAACATCACGCCGATCTTCTCGCGGATCTGGTTGGTGAGGATGCACAGCGTCTGCGTGCGGTTGAGGTTGCCCGCGAGCTTGCGCATCGCCTGGGACATCATCCGCGCCTGCACGCCGACGGTCTGATCGCCCATCTGCCCCTCCAGCTCGGCGCGCGGCGTCAACGCGGCGACGGAGTCCACGGCGACGACGTCGATCGCGCTCGAGCGGATCAGCATGTCGGCGATCTCCAATGCCTGCTCGCCGTAGTCGGGCTGCGATACCAGTAGCTCGTCGATGTCGACACCGATCCGCTGCGCGTAGAGCGGGTCCATCGCGTGCTCGGCGTCGATGAAGGCGCACACGCCGCCGAGCTTCTGCGCCTCGGCGATGATGTGGTAGATCAGCGTCGTCTTGCCCGAGGACTCCGGCCCGAAGACCTCGACGATCCGCCCCCGTGGGACGCCGCCGATGCCGAGCGCGATGTCGAGCGCGAGCGCACCGGTGGGGATTGCGTCGACGCGGACCTGGGCGCCCTCGTCGCCCATCCGCATGACCGCGCCCTTGCCGAATTGACGCTCGATCTGCGTGAGCGCGCCCTGGAGGGCCGCGTCACGCGCCTGAGTGGGCTTGTTGGTCTCGGGCATGGGGCTTTATCTCCTACTGGTCGGGATCCAGGAGTGTAGGCGGCGCCCCGGACGGAAGACGAACTGACGTTCGTGCGCCAGGCGGGCCTGCACGATCCCCTTGTGCCATCTGTCATGATGATCCTGAAATGTCAGATCAGTCTGATAATGATCTTCAGACACCCGTTCTTGGCGTCGCTCAGGCGAAGCGCCGGTTCTCCGAGCTCGTCGATCGCGTGAACGCTGGGGAGCGCTTCTTGGTGTCGCGGCGGGGCAAGCCCGCCGTCGTGCTTGCACCTCCCACGCCAGAGGCGATGCGAGCGACAGCCTCCCCTGTCGGCCTTGCGGCGGTGGCGGGCGCGCTCGCCGAGTGGGACGAGCTGGAACAGGTGGTGGACGAGATCTATGCCGCGCGCCGCCACAGCCGCGACCGACCAGCACCGGCGATCTGAGGTGTACTGCTTCGACACCGATGTGCTGAGCGCCGTCATCCGTCGCGATCCTCCGTTGGCTCTGTTGCGACGCCTGGCGCGAGTGCCCGCCACCGATCAGGCGACCACGACGATCACGCTCGGGGAGTTGCTCTACGGGGCAGCGAAACGAGGTAGCGACCAACTGACGCAGCGTGTTCGCGAGGTGGTGACGCTCGCCACGGTGATCCTGCCCTTCGACGCCGACGCCGCCGAGGTCTACGGTCTGCTGCGGGCGCGACTCGAGCGGGAAGGCCGGCGTCTAGACGAGCCGGACCTGCGCATCGCGTCGATCGCCTTGTCGCGCGGGCTGACGCTAGTCACCGGCAACATGCGCCACTTCGCGCGCGTTCCCGATCTGGCGGTTGAGAGCTGGCTGTGAGGGCGGCCCGCCCGCTGACGGGCCGCCGCGGCGCCTGATCGCCACTCAGCCGCGCGCTAACGGGGAGCCGGCGACGGCGCGTCCGCCTCGCCGCGCAGCAGCCGGCGCAGCAGGTGCAGCGCCAGGGTGGTGGCGCGGTCGCGCACGATCGCGCGGTTGCCCGGCAGGTCGGCCTGGCGGGCAAGGCGCTCGCCGGCCGGCCCTTCGACGCAGACGTGGACGCGGCCGGGCGGCTTCTCCGGCGTCCCTCCGCCCGGGCCGGCGATGCCGGTGACGCCGATGCCCAGCTCGGCGCCGAAGCGGCGGCGCGCGCCGCCGGCCAGCGCCTGGGCGACCTCCCGCGAGACGGCACCGTAGCGCTCGAGCAGCTCGGGCGCGACATCCGCCAGGGCGATCTTGGCGGCGTTGGAATAGACGACCATGCCGCCCAGCACGTAGGCCGAGGCGCCGGGCAGATCGGTCAGGCGCCCGCACAGCAGGCCACCCGTGCAGGACTCCGCGACGGCCACCGTGCGCCCGTCGAGCAGCCGCGCGACCTGCTCGTCGATCGTCGAGCCGTCAGTCGAAAAGAGCATCTCGCCGTGGCGTCGGGCGATCGCCTGCTCGAAGGCGTCATAGGCATGCTGGCCGCCCGCCTCGTAGCGCACGGCGACCTCGATCTCCGAGCGTCGCAGGCAGGTGGTGATCTCCAATGGCCCGAGATCGACGCCGTCTGCCGCGATCGTGCGCAACGTCGCGGCGATCTCGGACTCCGGTATCCCATAGAGCCGCAGGATGCGCTGGCGATAGCTGACCGCATCGGTCAACGCGGCCTGCAGCGCCGGCGTCGCCAGCGCCGCGTGCCACATCGGCTGCAGCTCGGCGGGTGGCCCGGGCAGCACCACCACGGTCGGCCCGTCGTCGACGCGTGGCGGTACCACCAGCCCCGGCGCGGTGCCGACGGGCTCGAGGATGGTGGCGCCCTGCGGGATCATCGCCTGCTTGCGATTGCCGGCGCTGATCGCCGCGCGGTCGATGTCGTGCCAGCGGCGGGTGAGACGCTCGAGGATCGCGGCGATCCGTCCCTCCAGAGCAGCGTCGAGCACGAGCGGCCGTTCGGCGAAGCGGGCCACGACCTCGGTCGTGAGGTCATCCGCGGTGGGACCGAGGCCGCCGCTGGTGATGATCAGCGCGACGCGCTGGCGTTCGAGGAAGCGCAGCGCCTCGAGCAGGTCGTCCGGGCGGTCGCCGACGACGGCGATCTGGAGCAGATCGACGCCGATGTCGCGCAGGCGTTCCGACAGCCAGGGACCGTTGCGGTCGGCGATGATGCCGTGCAGGACCTCGGTGCCCGTGACGACGATCCCGGCGCGGGTGCTCATCTGGCGTGCGGCGCGATCACGCGCAGGTCGGCCGCGCGGCAGACGGCAGCGGGGTCACGCTCTGCGGCGTGATCGAGTAGCCCAGCGGGTTGTTGCTCGCCGGCAGCGCGATCGAGCGGTCGTCGACGCGCAGCTGCACCGCTGGATTGCCGAGCGTCAGGCGGAAGCCGCTGGCGCTGAAGCTGGTCCGTCCCCCACCCCCGGGCGTCAGCGTGACGCCGGGGATCAGCTTGTGCCCGCCTGCGTCCTCCAGGCAGACCCAGACTGGTGCGGTCACGGTCAGCTGCAGGCGCACCTGGCTGCGGCGTGCTGGCGCCTTCACCGTCTGATGGGGCCGCGTCGTCCGGGCCGTCGGAGCGGTGGGGCCGCTGTGCGAGGTGGTCGGCGCGCCGCTGTTGCCGCGCGAGCCGAGGTAGAAGAAGAGGACCAGCAGGGCAATGATCAGCGCGCCGATGATCCAGCCGCGGCGTCCGCGTTGGGGTTGGGGTCTGGGACGGCGGCTTCCGCCGATCGGCACGAGGTCGATCTCCGATGGGCGCTCATGGCGGCTCTTGTACTCCTCGACCAGCAGCTTGCCGTCGAGCCCGAGGTGGTCGGCGTAGGTCCGCAAGAAGCTCTTGACGAAGGTGGGGCCGGGCAGCAGCTTCCACTCCTCGTTCTCCAGCGCGCGCAGGTACTTCGCGCGGATCTTCGTTGCGGCCTCGACCTCGGAGACGTCGATCTTGGCGCGCATGCGCGCCTCTCTGAGGCTCGCGCCGATGTCGGGCATGCGCGCAAAAGGCTAGCGATCGGCTAGCTGTCCTCACCGCCGCCGATCGCGTCACCCTGTGGGCGGCTCGCGCCGCCCACAGCGCCCGCGACCGGATCGGGCTCGCGTCCGGCGAGCTGAGCCAGGACGCGCGGGACATCGGCCTCGGTGATCAGCACCTGGCGGGGCTTGGAGCCCTCGTAGCCGGAGATGATCCCGCGCCGCTCGAGCATGTCGATCAGGCGCCCGGCACGCGTGTAGCCGAGTCGCAGACGGCGCTGCAGCATCGACGTCGATGCCGTGCCCATCTGGGCGACCAACGCGATCGCCTCGTCGAGCAGCTCGTCCTCGTCGGGGTCGAAGCCGTCGTCGCCGTCGCGCTCGGAGGCCTCCTCGACAACCTCCTCGAGCAGCTGCTCGGCGAACTCGGGCTCGCCCTGCCGGCGCCACCAATCGGTCAGCGTCGCGATCTGCGGCTCGTCGATGTAGGCGCCCTGGATGCGCTGCAGCCGCGAGCTGCCGACCGGCGCGAACAGCATGTCGCCCTGCCCGAGCAGCGACTCCGCGCCGTTCTGGTCGAGGATCACGCGCGAATCGGTCTGCGAGGAGACGGCGAAGGCGATCCGCGAGGGAACGTTGGCCTTGATCATGCCGGTGATGACGTCCACGCGCGGGCTCTGCGTCGCGAGCACTAGATGGATGCCGACCGCGCGCGCCTTCTGCGCGAGGCGGATGATCGCGTCCTCGACGTCGGCGGGCGCGACCATCATCAGGTCGGCGAGCTCGTCGATGACGCAGAGGACGTAGGGCAGCGGTGGCTGGTCGCGCTCGACGCGGTGGCGGTTGAGCTCGGGCAGCGAGCGCGTGCGCGCGAGCGACATCATCCCGTAGCGCTCCTCCATCTCGCGCACCAGGTTCTGCAGCGCGTTGGCGGCCATGCGTGGGCTCGTGATCACCGGCGTCAACAGGTGCGGGATCGCGTCGTAGTGGTTGAGCTCGACCTGCTTGGGATCGACCAGCACCAGTCGCAGCTCGTGCGGCGTGGCGCGCAACAGCACGCTCGAGAGCATCGCGTTGATGCAGCCCGACTTGCCTGCGCCCGTCGTGCCGGCGACCAGCAGGTGCGGCATCTTGGCGAGATCTGCGCCGATCGCATGGCCGGAGACGTCCTTGCCGAGCCAGACGGTCAACGGCGACCAGTCCGGCGGCGCCTGCTGGTAGACGTCGCCGAGATGCACGATCCGCCGGCGCGCGTTGGGGACCTCAACTCCGACCGCCTGCTTGCCGGGGATCGGCGCGAGGATGCGCACATCGGTGGCGGCCAGCGAGTAGGCAAGGTCGTCCTTGAGCTGCGCCACCTTCGCCACCTTGGTGCCCGGCGCCAGACGCAGCTCGTAGCGGGTGATGTGGGGTCCGGTCACCATGCCGACGACCTTGGCGTCGACGCCGAAGTGCCCGAGCGCCTCGACCAGCTGCGTGGCGACGCGCTCCTGGCCGGCGACATCCGGCTTGGCGTGGTCAGCGCCCGAGCGCTTGAGCAGGCGCGGATCGGGCGTGCGCCAAACGAAGTCGGGAGAGTCGGTGACGCTCGCGCGCAGACGTCCACGCGGTGTGAGGTCCGCGCGCGTGACGCTCAGCGCAGCCACCGTCCCGTCCTCGTGCACGTCCGCTTGGACGTCGTCGTCGGCGAGCGGCTCGAGCTCGCCGGCCGGCGGCTGGTCGTCGCCGCCGAGAGCCGCGGCCCCACCGAGCGAAGCATGCTCCTGCGCCGGGTCGAGCGCTGCGAGCGGCTCGGGCTCGAGCTGGTCGGCCCCCGCGCGCCCGCGTGCTCGGACGATCAGCTCCTCGTCGGGCTCGGGGGGCCCATAGGGCGAATCGACGCCGGCCTGCGGGGGCGCGGGCGGACCGTTGAGCCATCGTCCCGCCGCCCGCAATCCGCCACGGGTCGCGCGCGCGAGCTCGCTCAGCGAGATTCCGCTGATCAACAGCAGCCCCGCCGCCAGCAGGAACAGCGCCAGCACATCGGCGCCGACGCGCTGGACGAAGTGGGCTACCAGCCAATACAAACCGGCCCCGGCGAGACCGCTGCGTTGTCGGTACGACGCCGCCTGCCAGAGCGCGCCGCCGGCGCCGTGAACCAGGCCGAAAGCCCCCGCGGCAAGCGCCAGGGCCGCGCCGAGCGCCAGGCACAGCGCCCCAAATCGCAACGGACGGGCGACGCTGGCCACCAGCTCCAACACCAGCGCCCCACCGCCGACGACGCACAGCACGGGGACCGTGTAGGCGAGCAGGCCGACGACGTCGCGCAGGCCGCGCGCGGCACCCTCACCGAGCGGCCCACCCGCCGAGCCGAGGTAGAGGACGAAACCGAAGAAGACGCCGACCGCGATCAGCGCCAGGCCGATCAGCTCCAGATGTCGGCGTTCGAGCAGCGGCAGCGACAGCCCAAACCCCGCCGAGCGGCGGGCGCGCGTCCTCCTTCTGGACGTCCTCCTCTTGGACCTCGATCGGCGGGCTGGCATCTCGTTTGGTTGGATCCTTCGACGCGCACGCCGTCGCCCCTGCGTGGCTGCGGCGGCTTCAGCGCCCGCGCCGCAGCCCGGTCGTCGCGGCGCTCGGTCGTCACGCCGGCGCCATTTGCCGATCCTGGCGCCTAAGCAGCGCCTAAAGGATCCGCTGCCCGCTGCCGCTGGACCCTAACATCATGGGAATGATCGAACACCGCTCGGCGCAGCGCCGATGAGCAGCTCAGCCGGGCGGGCCGCCCGCGTGCTGGTGGTCGAGGACGACGCGGAGATCGCCGAGGTGCTGCAGCGCTTCCTGCGCCTCGAGGGCTATGAGGTGCGGATCGCCGATGACGGCCAGCGGGCGCTCGCCGAAGCCCAGGCGTTCGTGCCCGACCTGGTCGTGCTGGATCTCGGGCTGCCGCGCCTCGACGGGGTCGAGGTCGCACGGCGGCTGCGCGGCGCCGGGCAGGACCTGGGCATCCTGATGCTGACGGCGCGCGATGCGCTGGAGTCACGTGTCGAGGGCCTCGACGCCGGCGCCGACGACTACCTGGTCAAGCCGTTCGAGCGTCAGGAGCTGCTCGCAAGATTGCGCTCGCTGCTGCGCCGCCGCCCTCCGCGCGGCGCCGCGCAGCTGATCGTCGGCGATCTCAAGCTCAATCCCGACACCCATGAGGTCTATCGCGGCGACCGGCCGGTCGAGCTGACCCAGCGCGAGTTCGAGCTGTTGGAGTATCTGATGCGCAACGAGCGCATCGTCATCTCGCGCCAGCGGCTGCTCGACGAGGTCTGGGGCTATGACCCGTTCTCGATGACGAACACGATCGAGGTGTTCGTCTCCAATCTTCGCAGGAAGCTGGAGGCCGGTGGCGAGGCTCGCCTCCTGCATACGATCCGCGGCGCGGGCTATGTCCTCCGCGTCTAGGCGCGCCGGGCGCGCCGTGACATCGGCAGCCCGGGCGGCGTTCACCGCCTGCCGCTCGCTGCCGATCCGCTGGCGCCTGGCCGGCGGCTCCGCCGTGCTGACGCTGACGATCCTGCTGGCCTTCGCGATCGTCATCGGCGAGCTGACGACCAACCGCATCCGGGCGAACTTCAACAGCGATGTGCAGGCCGCCGCCGACAACCTCGTCGCGGGCAGCGACCACCTGCGCATCTTTCCTGCGGCCGGCGGCGGCTCGTTCTGCCTGCCGAACCTCGACACCTACGCCAGCAGCGAGCAGGCGGTCATCCGGGTGCTGACGGTGCCCGACGGCAACATGGTCTGCGCCACCTCCAACAGCCGCGTGCTGGGCGCGGCCGACTCCCCTCCGCCGCGCAGCTACGCGGTCGCGAGCCGGCTCGTGCGCTTCGAGGGGCCGCTCGGGGGAGAGTTCCTGATCCAGTACGCACGTCCGTATTCGGCGATCGACCGCACGATCGGCAAGGTCTGGCTGTTCCTGAGCGTCGGCGTGCTCGGCGGCGCCGCACTGGCGCTGCTCGCCGGGCTGGGGCTGGCGCGCCGGGCGATGGCGCCGATCGCGCGGCTGACCAGTGCCGCGCGCGACATCGAGCGCACCCGCGATCCGAGCCATCGGCTGCCGGTGCCGGCCGCCGATGACGAGGTCGCCGAGCTTGCGGCGACGCTCGATGGGATGCTCCAGGCGCTCGACGCGGCGCGTGGCGAGACCGAGGCTGCGCTCGAGCGCCAGCGCGAGCTGGTCGCCGACGCCTCGCACGAGCTGCGCACGCCGCTGACCAGCGTGCTGGCCAATCTCGAGCTGCTCGCCGAGCAGCTCGACGGCGAGCAGGCCGAGACGGCCAACGCCGCGCTGCGCTCGACGCGGCGCATGCGCCGGCTGGTCGGCGACCTGCTGCTGCTCGCGCGCGCCGACGCGGGTCGCCATGCTCCCCACCGCCCGACCGACCTCGCCGGCGTCGTCCTCGACGCCACCGCGGAGCTGGGCCCCGTCGCGCGCGACCACGAGCTCGCGCTCGACACCGAGCCGGTCACCGTCCTGGGCGCCGCCGACGAGCTGCACCGCCTCGTCCTCAACCTGATTCAGAACGCGGTTGGCCACACCCCCCCGGGCACCCACGTCAACGTCACGCTGCGTCGGCACGATGGCGAGGCGCTGCTGACCGTCGAGGATGACGGTCCGGGCATCCCGGAGCACGTGGCGGCGCGCATCTTCGAACGCTTCGTGCGCGGGGCCGGCGAACGCGCCGGCTCCTCCGGCTTGGGCCTGGCGATCGTCAAGACGGTCGCCGAGATCCACCATGGGCGTGTCAGCCTGGAGCGCCCGGCGAGCGGCGGCACGCGCTTCGTCGTCCACCTGCCCGCGCTCGAGCGAGCCCCCGTGGCGGCGTAGCGGTTAGCCGCGACGGGCGGCGTGGCGCCCCCCGCGAGTTGCGACAGCGCACCTCGCGTCCAGTGCACGTGAACTTCCTCAAGTGGGCGATGGCGCCTGCCGATAGCGCTGCCAGATCCATTACGCGCGCGGCGGTCGATCGCCAGCCGGCGTTGATGGATTCCGGGGGGAAACCAGCCCAGCAAGGGGGCTCGAAGATCTCAAGATCGCCAGCACGCCTGCGTGCCGCCTCGTGGGCGGAGCGCTTCGCCGTCGGCGTCTGCATCGTCGGCATCGCGGCCGGGGCCGCCACGCTGGCCGCCGACAGGCTGCTGCCGCCGCCGGGAGCGCGAACGGCCAGCTGGCTGTTCGCGCTGCTGCTCGTCGCCGGCGAGCTGATGCCGCTGCCGCGCGGGCGCTATGTGCGCGAAGCCGACGGGTCGCTGGCGACGACGTTCGCGCTGGCCCTGCTGCTGACGGCGGGCGCCGGGCTGGCGATCGTCGTGGCGGTGCCCGCCGTGCTGCTGGCGGGCGGGCTGCGGCACCGGCGTCCGCTGTGGGCTGGCTTTGGCGCCACCCAGCGGGTGCTCGGGCTCGCTGCCGCCGGTGGGGTGCTGCGGCTGCTGCTCGGCCTGCCTCAGCGCAGCGGGTTGCCGTTGCTCACCGCCGCCAGCCTGCCAGCGGTCGCGCTCGCCGGCGTGGTGCTCGTCGGAGCTCCATGGGTGATGGGGTCGCTCGCCGGGCTGCTGGACGGAGGTGAGCGTGCCCGCCTGCGGCCACGAGCCACCCTGCTGACGATTGCGCTGCTTGCGCTGGGGCCGGTCGCGGTCAGCGCCGCGGCGTCCAACTCACTGCTGGTCCCGCTGCTCGTGCTGCCGCTGATCGCGCTCTACCAGAGTCGGCGCCAGAGCGCCGTCGACGAGCACCATGCGCTGCACGATCCGCTGACCGAGCTGCCCAACCGGGTGCTGTTCCGCGAGCGCGCCGAGCGGGCGATCGTCGACGCGCGCCGGCGGCGTGCTGGCGTGGCGCTGATGGTGATGGACCTCGACCGCTTCAAGGACGTCAACGACGCGCTGGGCCATCACCATGGCGATCTGCTGCTGCGTCAGGTGGGGCGCCGCCTGCGCAACGCGCTGCGCGAGATCGACACCGTCGCGCGCCTGGGCGGTGACGAGTTCGCCGTCCTGCTGCCGGGAATCGACAACCCCGCTGCCTGCCTCGAGGTCGCCGACAAGCTGCGCGGCCAGCTGCTTGCGCCATTCGACCTCGCCGGCCTGGCGATCGACATGGGCACGAGCATCGGCATCGTCTGCTATCCGCAGCACGGCGAGGACGTGCCCATGCTGCTGCAGCGTGCCGACGTGGCGATGTACATGGCCAAGGAGCGCCGCAGCGGCGCCGAGATCTACTCGCGTGACGACGACTGCGTGTCGTCGGATCGCCTCGCGCTGACGGCCGAGCTGCGCCGCGCGCTCGAGCTGGGCCTGCTGCAGGTCGTCTACCAACCGAAGATCGATCTCGCCACCGAGCGCATCCAGGGCGTCGAGGCGCTGGTGCGCTGGCCGCATCCCACGCGCGGCATGATCCCGCCGGCGGAGTTCCTCCCCCTCGCCGAGCGCACCGGGTTGATCAGGCCGTTGACCGTCTTCGTGCTGCAGGAGGCGCTCGCCCAGCTCGCGGCCTGGCGGCGCGAGGGGCTGATGATCAGCATGGCGGTCAACCTGTCCGTCGTCGACATGCGCGACGTCAGGCTGCCGCACGAGATCAAGGCGCTGATCAGCCACAACAGCGTTCCCCCTGAAGCGCTCGAGCTCGAGATCGTCGAGAGCAACATCACCGCTGAGCCGCTGCGCGCGATGGCAACGCTACGCCACCTGCACGAGCTGGGCTCGCGCGTGGTGATCGACGACTTCGGCAGCGGCTCGGCGTCGCTGGCGGATCTGCGCAATCTCGCGGTCGACGAGCTCAAGATCGACAAGTCCTTCGTGCTCGACTTGCACGCCGATGGGGACGATGCCGTCGTCGTGCGCTCGATGATCGAGCTCGGCCACTCGCTCGGGCTGCGCATCGTCGCCAAGGGCGTCGAGAGCGAGGCCGTTCGAGCGCAGCTGCACGACCTCGGCTGCGACCTCGCGCAGGGCTACCACTTCTCCCACCCGCTCCCGGCCGCCCAGCTGACCGCGCGCCTGCGGGCCGAGGCTGAGCTGTCCGCCTCGGGCTCCCAGCGCGACAGCTAACGGGCCCCGCCCTTAGACCTCGACCACGACCGGCAGCACCATCGGACGCCGCCGCAGCCGGTCGTAGACGTAGGCGGCGAGATCGTCGTGCAGGTACTGCTGCAGCAGCGAGATCTCGCGCACCTCCTCCTCGGCGGCATGCTCGAGCGAGCGCTCGACCTCGGCGCGCAGCTCCTCGACGAGACTGTCGGCCTGGTCGAGGAAGGGGACACCGCGGAAGATCACCTCCGGCGCGACGACCGAGCGGCCGTCCTGCTCGGAGATCGTCGCGACGACGATGAAGATCCCGTCGGCCGAGAGCATCCGTCGGTCGCGCAGCGCGACGTCGCCGGGGCGGCCGATGTCGACGCCGTCGACGAAGATCATGCCGGCCTGCTGGCGCTCGCCGAACGCCGCCCCGCGGGCGTCGATGTCCAGCGGCAGCCCGTTCTCACCGCGGAAGATGCTGTCGGGGTCGATGCCGACCGCCTCGGCGAGCTGTCCGTGCAGGCGCTGGCGACGGTAGTCGCCATGGAGTGGCATCACGTAGCGCGGCTTGACCAGGTTGAGCATCAGCTTGAGCTCCTCGGCGAAGCCGTGGCCGGAGGCGTGGACCGGCGCGTCGCGCGCGGTGATGACCTCACAGCCGATGTGGTAGAGCCGATCGATCGTCTCGTTGACGTCGCGCTCGTTGCCGGGGATCGGGGTCGCCGAGAAGACGACCGTGTCGCCGTCGTGCAGGCGCACCGCCGGATGGTCGTGATGGGCCATGCGCCGCAGCGCCGACAGCGGCTCACCCTGCGACCCGGTCGAGATGACGACGATCTTGTGGTCGGGGAAGTCCTCGATCTCGCGCGGCGCGACGAGCAGCCCGTCGGGAACCTCGATGTGGCCGAGCGAGCGGCCGATGTTGACGTTCTTGCGCATCGAGCGCCCGACCAGCGAGACCTTGCGGCCCAGCGCGGCCGCGGCGTCGACGACCTGCTGGACGCGGTGGATGTTGGAGGCGAAGCTCGTCACGACGATCCGCCCGTCACAACGCGCGAAGACCTCCTCCAGCGCCGGGCCGACCCCGGACTCCGAGGGCGAGAAGCCGGGGCGGTCGGCGTTGGTGGAGTCGCCGCAGAGCAGCAGGATGCCCTCGCGGCCGAGCTCGGCCAGCCGCGACACGTCGGCCGGCGCGCCATCGACGGGCGTTTGGTCGAACTTGTAATCGCCCGTCAGGAGCACCGTCCCCAGCTCGCAGCCGACCGCGACGGCCATCGAGTCGGGAATCGAATGGGTCATGTGGATCAGCTCGATCGAGAACGGACCGAGCTCGATCGTCGTGCCGGCGTCGAGCTGGCCGAGCGTCGACTGATCGACATCGTGCTCGTCGAGCTTGGAGCGCGCCATGGCGATCGTCAGGCGTCCGCCGTAGACCGGCGGCAGGCGACGGGCGCCGAGCTCGCGCAGCACCCACGGCAGCGCCCCAAGGTGGTCCTCGTGACCGTGGGTGACGACGATCGCCTCGATGTCGCGGGCGCGCTCGCGCAGGTAGGCGAAGTCCGGCAGCACGAGGTCGATGCCCATCATGTCCGCCGTCGGGAAGCGCAGGCCCACGTCGACGACGACGATCCGCCCCTCGTACTCGACGACGGTCATGTTCTTGCCGATCTCCCCCACCCCGCCGAGCGGGAGGACGCGCAGCGCGCGCGAGCTCACGCGGTCGCGGTCTCGAGCAGGCCGTGGGCGACGAGCGCGGCGCGGATGCGCTCGCGCTCGGAGTCGGTCGCCTCGACCAACGGCAGGCGCAACCCGCCGACGTCGTGGCCCAGCAGTGCCAGCGCGGCTTTGACGGGGATCGGGTTGCTGGTGACGGTCAGCGCCGCGAAGATGTCGCGCAGACCGGCGTCGATCACGGCGCGCTGGTCGTGCTCGTGGACCATGCGGCGCATCTCCTCGCCGACGATGTGGCTGGCGACACAGATCCCGCCGACGCCGCCGAGGTCGAGCACCTCGCGCAGCTGGTCGTCGTTGCCGGCGTAGAGCTCGAGCCCATCGATCAGCGCGATATCGGTCGTGCGTGCCTGCTTGACCGCCTCGATGCCCGGGATCTGCGCCAGCTCGGCAAGCAGGTCGTTGGGCATGTCGGTCCCGGTCCGCGCGGGGATGTTGTAGAGGATGATCGGCCGGTCGGTGGCGGCGGCGACGGCGCTGAAGTGACGCACGATCCCGGCCCGGTTGGGGCGGTTGTAGTAGGGCGTCACCGAGAGGATCGCGTCGGCGCCCGCGGCCGTCGCACGCTCGGTCAGCTCGACGGCGTGACGCGTGTCGTTCGACCCGGCGCCGGCGACGACGCTCGCGCGATCGCCGACCTCCTGCGCCGCCAGCTCGATCAACGCGATCTGCTCGTCGTCGGAGAGCGTCGGCGCCTCGCCGGTGGTGCCGGCGAGGACCAGGCCATCGGAGCCATGCGCGACGAGATGGTGCATCAGCGCGGCGGCGGCGTCCTCGTCGACGCGTTCGTGCGCGTCGAAGGGCGTGACCATCGCCGTCAGGATCGCGCCGAGGTCGAGCATCGGACGATTATCCCAGGCAGCCCGTCGGGCCTGACGCGCAGGCGCCCGACGCGCACGCGCGTCGGCTGGCCGCAGTCACCAGAGCAGCTCCTCCAACCCGAGCACCGGCGAGCGCTCGAGCGCACCGATCCGGCGTATCGCCAGCAGCACGCCCGGCATGAAGGACTCGCGCGAGCTGGCGTCGTGGCGGATCGTCAGCGTCTGCCCCAGATCGCCGAGGATCACCTCCTGATGGGCGACGAGCCCCGGCAGGCGAACCGAGTGCACGGGCACCTCGCGGCCCGCCGCCGCGGTCATCAGCTCGGCTGTGCGCTTGGCCGTCCCGCTCGGCGCGTCGAGCTTGCGGTCGTGGTGCAGCTCGACGATCTCGGCGGCCGCCATGTGGCGCGCCGCCTCGGTCGCGAAGCGCATCATCAGCACCGCGCCGATCGCGAAGTTCGGTGCCGCCACGATGTTCGCGCCGCGCAGCTCGCGCAGCGCCTCGACGTCGAAGCCCGTCGTGCCGATCACCACATGCACGCCGGACTCCACGCAGGCGCGCGCGTTGTCGAGCGCGCAGTCGGGCTGCGTGAAGTCGACGACGACGTCGGCATCACCCAGGACCTGCGCCAGCTCGACCTCCAGCACCGGGTCGGCGCGGCCGGTCAGGCGCATGTCGGGAGCGTCCTCGACGGCGGCGCAGACGGCCTGGCCCATGCGACCGCGGGCACCGGCGACGGCCACGCGGATCGTCTCCGCGCCGCCCGCAACGTCGTCGCGCGCCCCCCGGAGCGTCACGCCGCCGCCCGCACCAAGGTCGGGCTCAGCCGCTCGAGCGCCGCCCGCAGGGGCTCCTCCTCGGGTCCGATCGCCGCCGCGCTGAGCTGCTCGGGCGCCAGCAGCTCGAGCGCCAGCTGGTGGACGTCCTCCAGCTCGACGGCGTCGATGCGGTCGATCATCTCGTCGACCGACAGCAGCGGCATCCCTGCCAGGACGGCCGAGCCGAGCCGGTTCATGCGCGTCGTTGTGGACTCCAACGACAGCACAAGGCGGCCCTTGGCGTTCTCCTTGGCGCGCGTCAGCTCGTCCTCGGCCGGCGGCTCGTGGCGCAGTCGCTCGAGCTCCGCTGCGACGACCTCCAGGGCACGCATCAGGTTCTCCGCGCGCGTGCCGAGGTAGAGCCCGACCTGCCCAACGCCCGCATACAGCGAGCTGAAGGTGTAGACCGAGTAGGCCAGGCCGCGCTTCTCGCGCACCTCCTGGAACAACCGCGAGGACGACGTGCCGCCGACGATCGTGTCCAGCACGCGCAGCGCGAAGCGTCGCTCGTCGTCGCGCGCGATGCTCGGGCCGCCCAGGCAGACGTGGTACTGCTCGGTGTCCTTGCGCTCGAAGCGCAGCCGTGGCCCGAGATCCGCGGGCACGTCCTCGGGCACCGCGAGCGCCGGCCGCGGCTGTGGCGCCTCGCGCTGCGCGAGCGCCACGAGCTCGTCGTGGTCGACCGACCCGGCGGCGGCGATCACGACGTTGGCGGGGGCGTAATGGGCATCGTGGAACGCCGCGATCTCCGCGCGCGGGGTCCCGGCGATCACCTCCCGGCGCCCGATGATCGCCCGGCCCAGCGGATGCGCGCCGAAGACGGCCTCACCGAGCACGTCGAAGACACGATCCTGCGGGTCGTCGAGATACATCGCGATCTCCTCGAGCACGACCTCGCGCTCGGCGTCGAGCTCGTCCAGCGCGGGACGCCAGACCATGTCGTCGATCACCTCGAAGGCCCGCGGCAGATGGCGATCGAGCACGCGCGAGTAGACCGACGTGCTTTCCTTGCCGGTGCCCGCGTTGAGCTCGGCGCCCATCGCGTCGAAGATCTGGTCGATCTCCAACGAGCCGAAGCGCGCCGAGCCGCGGAACAGCAGGTGCTCGAGCAGGTGCGAGAGTCCCGCATGGGCCTCGTCCTCGGCGCGCGAGCCGGTTGCGATCCAGAAGCCGAGTGCGACCGAGCGGACATCGGGCATCGTCTCGCTGACGACCCGCACGCCGCTGTCGAGCTGGGTCAGGCGATGCTGCACTAGCGCCGGTCCGCGCCGCGCTGGTCGGGCGGACCGTGCACTAGTCGCGATCCGGGTCGCGGTCGCGACGGCGGTGCGGCCCGCCGCGACCACCGCCGTTGCGGCCGTCGCGACCGCCTCGTGGCGGCCGTGGCCCACGCTCGCCGCGCTCGGCGCCCGCGGCCGCGACGGCCGCGAGCTCCTCGACGCTCTTGCCGGCGATGTCCGGGTCATCCGCCAGCCGCAGCCCGATCCGCCCGCGCTCGCGGTCGACCTCGACCACGCGCACCGCGACGACATCACCCTTGTTGAGCACCTCCTCGACCGTCGCCGGCCGCTGACCGGGCGCGATGTTGGAGATGTGCAGCAGGCCATCGGTGCCCTTGGCCAGCTCGACGAACGCGCCGAAGGTCGTCGTCTTGACGACCTTGCCGTCGAAGGAGTCGCCGACCTCGACCTCCTTGGTCATCGAGCGGATGCGGTCGATCAGCGCGTCGGCCTGGGTGCCGCTCTGCGCGTAGACGAGCACCTGGCCTTCGTCGTTGACGTCGATCTGCGCCTCGAACTCCTCCGAGAGCCCGCGGATCGTCTCGCCGCCCTTGCCGATCAGCAGCCCGATCTTGTCGGGGTCGATCTGCACGGTCGAGATTCGCGGCGCGTGCGGTGAGAGCTCGCTGCGCGGCGCGTCGATCGCGCTGGCCATCTTGTCGAGGATGAAGCGTCGCGCCGTATGGGCCTGCTCGAGCGCGTCGCGCAGGATCTCGAACGTGACGCCCGTGATCTTGATGTCCATCTGCAGCGCAGTGATGCCCTGCTCGGTGCCGGCGACCTTGAAGTCCATGTCGCCGAGGTGATCCTCCACACCGGCGATGTCGGTCAGGACGATGTAGTCGTCGCCCTCCTTGATCAGCCCCATCGCGATGCCGGCGACCGGGCGCTTGATCGGCACGCCGGCGTCCATCAGCGACAGCGAGGAGCCGCAGACGGAGGCCATCGACGAGGAGCCGTTGGACTCGAGGATGTCCGAGACGACGCGGATCGTGTACGGGAAGTCCTCGACCGGCGGGATCATCGGCACGAGCGCCCGCTCGGCGAGCGCGCCGTGGCCGATGTCGCGCCGCTTGGGGCCACGCATGAAGCCCGCCTCCCCGACCGAGAACGGCGGGAAGTTGTAGTGGTGGAAGTAGCGCTTGGACGTCTCCAAGCCGAGCGTGTCCAGGCGCATCTCCTCCCGCGTGGTGCCCAGCGCGACGACGCTCAGCGCCTGCGTCTGGCCGCGCGTGAAGAGCGCCGAGCCGTGCGTGCGCGGCGTCACGCCGACCTCGATGTCGATCCGGCGGATCTCGTCGGCCGCGCGCCCATCGGGACGCTTCTTGGCGACCGCGATGCGCTCGCGGATGATCGACTTCTCGAGCTTGTCGAAGGCCAGCTGAGCGGCGGCGCGCCGCTCGGCGTGCTGCTCGTCGTCGGGGGATCCCGCGTAATGCTCGAGCACCGCGGTCTCGACCGCCTTGGTCGCGTCCTGACGGGCCAGCTTGTCCTCGACCTGCGTGGCCTCGTCGAGCGCGGCGCCGTGCGACTCGCGGACCCGCGCGAGCAGCTGCTCGTCGACGACCGGGACGGTGACCTCGAGCTTGGGCTTGCCGGCGCGCGCGGCCAGCTCGTGCTGGATCGCGCAGAGCTTCTTGATCTCGCTGTGGGCGATGTCGAGGGCATCGAGGATCTCGGCCTCGGGGATCTCGTTGGCCCCGGCCTCGACCATCAGGATCGCCTCGTCGGTGCCGGCGACGACCAGGTCGAGGGCCGAGCTGCCGGCGGCGAGGTCCTCCTCGCTGGGGTTGATCACGAAGTTGCCGTCGATCTTGCCCATTCGCACAGCGCCGACCGGCGTCGGGAACGGGACATTGGAGACCATCAGCGCGGCGCTGGCACCGTTCATCGCAAGGATGTCGTATGGGTTGACGTGATCGACCGACAGCGGCATCGACACCAGCTGGGTCTCATAGCGCCAGCCCTTGGGGAACAGCGGACGCAGCGGGCGGTCGATCATGCGCGCGGTCAGCGTGCCCTTCTCCCCCGCACGCCCCTCGCGCTTGAAGAACGAGCCGGGGATCTTGCCCGCGGCGTACATCCGCTCCTCGACATCGACCGTCAGCGGTAGGAAGTCGACGTCGCGCAGGCTGCCGGCGGTGGCGGTCGACAGCACCATCGTGTCACCCGCCCGCACGACCACCGCTCCGGATGCCTGCTTGGCCATCCTGCCGGTCTCGAACGAGATCTCGGTTCCGGCGATCTCTACCGAGACTCGCGTTACCGCATCACTGCTCATAGGTTCCTTTCCTGTCAGTCCCTCGGTGGACGGACGAGCTCTTTACTCGCTTCGGGAGTTCGTTGGCGACCATCGTAGCGTGAGCGCTTTGCGCGCCGGCGCTTCAGCCCGCCAGCTGGGCGAGCAACGTCGCGTCCGGTGCCCCTGGGTGCAGCGTCCCGTCGAGCACGAGCGTCGGCGTCAGGACGATCCCGGCACGCACGCCCGCGGTGAAGTCGGCACGCACGCGCTCGCTCGTCGCGGGTGCGCGGCGATCGACCTCGAAGCGCTCGACGTCGAGGCCGAGCCGCTCGGCGGTGCGCCACAGCTGGGGTATCTCCAGGCGCCCCTGGTCGGCGTAGAGCGCGTCGTGCATATCCCAGAAGCGACCCTGGCGGTCGGCTGCCTCGGCGGCGCAGGCGGCATCCCACGCGTACGGGTGCTTGGAGCGCACGGGGAAGTGACGGTAGGCGACGTGCACCGGCAGCGTGGCCAGGCGCGCCGCCGCCTGCGCGCAGTAGGGACACTCGAAGTCGGCGTAGATGATGACCAGGCGTCCGTCGGCCGGGCCGCGGACGTGATCTCGGTCGTCCAGCGGCGGCGGTGGCGCGCTGGTGAAGTCGCTCAGGCGGCGAGCCCGTCGAAGATCAGGTTCGCCCCCGGCAGGTCGCCCGGAGACGGGGCCTGGTAGCTCCAGCGCACGACCAGGTCGGGGTTGACGATCACCAGCGCGCGCTGCGCGAAGCCACCGGGGTGATAGACGCCGAAGGCGCGGCAGGTCTCCCCCTTGGGCTCGAAATCCGACAGCTGCGGAATCGTCACGCCGAGTTGCTTGCGGAAGGCGCTCTGCGAGTAGCGGTCGTCGCAGGAGACGCCATAGAGCGTGGCGCCCTGCGCCTCGAGCTCGTCGAGCACGTCCTGATAGAGGTTGAACTGGTCGGTGCAGACCGCGCTGAAGGCATGCGGGTAGAAGACGAGCACCGTGGTGCGTCCACGCAGATCCTCCTGCGTGAACGGCTCGCCCTCCTCGTCGCGGAGCGTGAACTCCGGCACGGGGGTGCCCGCGGCGATGACGCTCATCGGCGCAGACCGAGCTCGCGGATCAGCTCGCGGTAGCGCTCGAGGTCGTTGCGCTGCAGGTAGTTGAGCAGTCGCCGCCGGCGGCCGACCAGCATCAGCAGCCCGCGGCGCGAGTGGTGATCCTTGCGGTGGGTGCGCAGGTGCTCGGTGAGCTGGTTGATCCGCTCGGTGAGCAGCGCGACCTGCACCGTGGTGGCGCCGGTGTCGGCGCCGGAGCGTCCGAAGCGCTCGATGATCCCCTGCTTGTCCTGCTGGGTCAGCGTCATGGCCGCGACACGGTAGCAGAGACCTCGCGTGCCTCCTGCACGTCGCGCGCCATCTGCTCGACCAGCGCGGCCACGGAGTGGAACGCGCGCTCGCCGCGCAGGCGCCGCAGGAACTGCACGCGCAGCTCCTGGCCGTAGAGGTCACCGCTCCAGTCGATCAGGTGCACCTCGATGAGCAGCCCGCGCCCTGATGGGAAGGTCGGGCGCACGCCGACGTTGACCGCCGCCGGCCGGTCATCGGCGAGGCAGGCGTAGATGCCGTTGCCGGGGTGCACGTAGGCGTCGTCGGGAATGATGTTGGCGGTTGGGAAGCCCAGCTCGCGGCCGCGACGATCGCCGTCCACGACCTCGCCGCGCAGCTCGAACGGAGCGCCGAGCAAGCGCTGCGCGACGTCGACCTCGCCGGCCTGCACAAGCCCGCGGATATGGCTGGAGGTGACCGTCTCGCCCTCGACCTCGACCAGCGGGGCAACCCGCGTCTCGAACGCCTCGGAGGCGTGCAGCAGCTCCGCATCGCCACGCGCCTTGTGTCCGAAGCGGAAGTTCTCGCCAACCGACACGCGCGTCGCGCCCAGGCGCCCGATCAGCACCTGCGCGATGAACTCCTCCGGCGCCAGCGCCGCGAAGTCGTGCGTGAAGTCGATCACCACGAGCTCGCGCACGCCGAGCCCGGCGATCAGCTCGGCCTTGGTCTGCAGCGTCGTCAGCAGCTTGGGAGCGGCCTCCGGATGCAGGACCGACACCGGGTGGGGTTCGAACGTCAGCACCGTGTCGCTGCCGGCGATCACCTCACGGTGGCCGAGGTGGACGCCGTCGAACGTGCCGACCGCGACCCGCCGCGGCCGGGGCTCCACGTCGTCCAGCGACGTGATCTTCATGGCGCCCGCTGATTTCATGCGGCGCGAGGCTATCGAACGGAGGCGCGCAGCCCGACCACGGGCTTGAGCTCACCGCCGGCGCGCAGCTGGGCCACCGCCAGCAGCCCACGCTCGTCGGTCAGGCGTGCGAAGGCCCCGACAGGCAGCTCCCCCGCTCCGCCCGGGTCCTCGACGGCAGCGCCGTGAACGGCGCGGGCGGCCTGGGCGGCGTCCAGCCGGCGCTCGGGCAGGAAGTCGAGCGCCTGCTCGAGCGCGATCAGCGTGCGGCCGTCCGCGTCGCGGACATCGAACGGTCCCACGCGCGTGCGCCGCAGCTCGAGGCAGTAGGCGTCACCCAGGTCGGCGATCAGCGAGCGCACGTAGGTCCCCGCGGAGCAGACGATGCGAAAGCCGGCGCGGTCGTCCTGGCGCCAGAGCTGACGGAACTCGTGGACCTCGACCTCGCGCTCGGGCAGCTCGACGTGCTCGCCGCGGCGGGCACGGCGGTAGGCACGCTCGCCACCGACCTTGATCGCGGAGTAGGCCGGCGGCCGCTGGCTCAGCTTCCCGGACGGCAGCGGCGGTGGATCGGGCGGCAGCGCGCCGGTGTGCTCGATCTCGCCCTCCGGATCGCCCGTGCTCGAGCGCGCGCCGAGCTGCGCGACGACCTCGTAGGTCTTGGGCAGCGCCATCACGAAGCGCTGGATGCGCGTCGCGCGCCCGACCAGCACGACCAGGAGCCCGCTCGCGAACGGGTCGAGCGTCCCGGCGTGCCCGACGCGCCGACGTCCGGCGCCCGCACTGCTCAGCGCCCGTCGCGTCGCGGCGACGACGTCGTGGGAGCTCACCTCAACGGGCTTGTCGCAGAGGATCAAGCCATCGCCTGCCAGGTCTCCGGCGATCTGCGGCTCGATGGGAGCGCGCGGCGCGTCGCCTGCCGGCACCCTCACAGGCCGGCGGGCTGGAGCTGATCGGCGATCTGGGCGCGCAGGAAGTCAGTCAGCTCGGCCCAGGGCAGCGTCGTGCTGAAGCCGGCCGCGGGTCGGTGGCCGCCGCCACCCTGTGCGCGCGCTATCGCCGAGACGTCGACGCGGTCGTCGCAGGCCCGCAGCGAGACCTTCTGGCTGCCCGGTGGCGCGTCGCCGAGGCGGTCGCGTACGAGCGCCGCGACGATCGTTCCCTCGACCGCCCGCAGATGGTCGATGACGCCCTCGGAGTAGTTCTCCTCCGCCCCCGCGGCCTCGAAGTCCTTGCGACTGAGCCGAGCGATCGTCAGACGTCCCGCGTCGTAGCGCTCGACGTTGGCCAGGCCGCGCGCCAGCAGCGCCAGCTTGCCGTAGGGGACGTCCTCGTAGAGGCGACGGTAGAGCTCGCGCACGTCGACACCGGCCTCGATCAGCGCAGCCGCCATCAGGTGCGCGCGCGTGCTGGTGTTCTCATACATGAAGCGCCCGGTGTCGGTGACCAGGCCGACGTAGAGCGCGGCGGCGATCTGCGGCGAAGGCGCGACCGCGAGCCGCCCCATCAGGTCCCAGACGATCTCCGCGGTGCATGAGGCTGCGGGCACGACGAGGTTGATCGTCCCGAAGCGCGTGTTGTCGTGGTGGTGGTCGATGTTCAGCGTCTGCGCGCTGGGACGCTTGAGCGCCTCGGCCGGATTGCGGTCGATGTTGCCGCAGTCGAGGAAGATGATCGTGCGGCTGTCGATGTCGGCCGGCGCGGCGCTGACGAACCCGGTCAGCGCCAGGAAGCGATACTCGTAGGGCAGCGGCAGCTCCTCGGGCGACATGAAGACGACCGCGTCCTTGCCGAGCGCGTCGAGAATCGCCTGCATCGCGATCAGCGAGCCCAGCGCGTCGCCGTCGACGTTCTCGTGCGCGACCAGGACGAAGCGCTCGCCAGCGCGGATCGCGTCGACGACGGCCTCGAGCGCCTCGGTCGTGCCATCGCCGAGGCCCGCGGTCGCCTGCCCCTCGGCTGCAAATGCCTCGGGCGCGGCCGCTGCGGGCCTGTTGTGAGCGCGCTCTGTCATTGGTCCGTCTGCTCTCGCAGCAGCTCTGAGATCCGGAATCCCCGGTCGATCGAGGGGTCGTATTCAAACATGAGCGTCGGTGTGTGCTTGAGTCGCAGCTCGCTCGCGAGGCGGCGCTGCAGCAGGCCATGCGCGGAGCGCAGCCCCGCCAGCGTCGCCTCGCGCGACTGCTCGTCACCTAAGACACTGACGAAGACGCGGGCCTGACGCAAATCGGCGCTGGTGCGCACGCCGGTCACGGTCACAAAGCCGATGCGCGGATCCTTGAGGTCGTGGGCGATCGCGGCTCCGAGCACCTCCTGCATCGCGGCGTTGACGCGCTCCAGGCGACCGCTCATCCCAGCTCCTCCCCATGCTCGCAGAGCTCGGCTGCGGAGCTCAGCGAGCGCTCCACGCGCACGCCCTCGGGCACCCGCGCGTGCAGCCAGCGCTCGACGGCGTCGGCTGCCTCTTGCGCGCGCGTCGCCGACCCCGCCGCGACCGCAACGAGCAGCGTCGAGCGTTGCCAGAGGTCCTGGTGGTCGACCTCCGCGACGCTGACGCCCAGCCGCCCGCGCAGCTGGGCCTTGATCGACTGCAGCTCCTTGCGCTTGCCCTTCAGGCTGCCCGCCGCCGGGAAGTGGAGATGGACGACGAGAACGGCGACGAACCCGGGCACGCGGCCGTGAAGC
This sequence comes from uncultured Solirubrobacterales bacterium, assembly GCA_963795555.1. Lineage (GTDB taxonomy): Bacteria > Actinomycetota > Thermoleophilia > Solirubrobacterales > Solirubrobacteraceae > CAWCHZ01. The sequence continues at coordinate 702,865 of CAWCHZ010000002.1, read as the reverse complement.
GGTCAGGGCGCGCTCTCAGGCCAGCTCGCGCTCGACCTGGCGCGTTTCGTAGGCCTCGACGACGTCGCCCTCCTTGACGTCGGCGAAGTCGCGCAGCACGATCCCGCACTCGAAGCCGCTGGCGACCTCGCGGACGTCCTCGTTGAAGCGTCGCAGCGACCCGACCTCGCCCTCGTAGACGACGGTGCCGTCGCGGATCAGCCGCACCTTGACGCCGCGCGTGATGCGTCCCTCGGTGACGTAGGAGCCGGCGATCGTGCCGACTCGCGAGGCGCGGAAGAGCTGGCGCACCTCGGCGTGCCCGACGGTCTGCTCGACCTCCTCGGGCTCGAGCATGCCCTCCATCGCCGCGCGCAGCTCCTCGATCGCGCGGTAGATCACCGCGTAGGTGCGGATCTCCACGCCCTCGCGCTCGGCCGCGGCGCGTGCGTCGCCGACCGGACGCACGTTGAAGCCGAGGATGACCGCGTTGGAGGCGGCGGCGAGCATCACGTCGGACTCGTTGATCCCGCCGACGCCGCGCCGGATGACGTTGACCGCGACCTCCTGCTGGGGCAGCTTGGCGATCTCATCCTCGACTGCCTCCAGCGAGCCCGAGACGTCCGCCTTGACGACGAGGTTGAGGTCCTTGACTCGACCCTCGCGGGCGAGTGAGAAGACGTCCTCCAGAGACACCCGCGCCCCCGAGCGCCGGGCCAGCGCCTCGGTCTTCAGCCGGCTCGCGCGCTCGCCGGCGAGCTGGCGCGCGCGCCGCTCGTTCTCGACCACGCGGATCAGCTCGCCCGCCTGCGGCACGCCGTCGAAGCCGAGGATCTCGATTGGGTCGCCGGGGCCGGCAGCCTTGACGCGCTCGCCGAGGAAGTCGTTCATCGCCCGTACGCGACCCCAATGCGCCCCGGCCACCAGCGCGTCGCCGACGCGCAGCGTGCCGCGCTGAACCAGCACCGTGACGACCGGCCCGCGGCCGGGGTCGAGCTTGGACTCGATCACCACGCCGGAGGCCTCGGTGTCCGGGTTGGCCTTGAGCTCCTCGATCTCGGCCATCACGAGGATCGTCTCGAGCAGGTTGGAGAGCCCCTCGCCGGTCTTCGCGGAGACGTCGACGAACTCCGTCTCACCGCCCCACTCGACGGGCTGCAGCCCGCGCTGGGTCATCTCCGTGCGGACGCGGTCGGGCTGGGCATCGGGCTTGTCGATCTTGTTGACGGCGACGAGGATCGGGACGTCGGCGGCGCGGGCGTGGTCGATCGCCTCGTCGGTCTGCGGCTTGGCGCCGTCGTCCGCGGCGACCACGATCACCGCGATGTCGGTGACGCGCGCGCCGCGGGCGCGCATCGCCGTGAACGCCTCGTGGCCCGGAGTGTCGAGGAAAGTGATCAGCTTGCCGTCGTGGCGCACCTGGTAGGCGCCGATGTGCTGCGTGATGCCGCCGGCCTCGCCGGCGGCCACCTCGGTCGAGCGGACCGCATCGAGCAGCGAGGTCTTGCCGTGGTCGACGTGGCCCATGATCGTCACGACCGGCGGCCGCAGGACCAGGTCCTCCTCGGCATCCTCGAACTCGGGCTCCTCCTCGACCTCGTCGGCGGCGTGGACGAGCTCGACCGGCTTGCCGAACTCCTCGGCGAGGATCTGGATCGCGTCATCGGTGAGCGTCTGCGTCAGCGTCGCCATCTCGCCGAGCTGCATCAGCTTCTTGATGATGTCCGGGACCGGCACGCCGAGGTACTCGGCGACGTCCTTGACGGTCGAGCCGGAGTTGACGCGGATCGCCTGCGGCTGGCCGCTCGGGCGCTCCTGCGGCGTGGGCTCCTCGTAGACGCCGCGGCGACGGCGGCCGCGGCGCTGGCGGCGCGGCGGCTGGCTCGGCGGAGCACCGCCGGGGGTGCGCCGGGATGCCTGCGAGTCGATCACCACACGCCGGCGGCCGCCGCCCGTGCCGGGCGCGCGCTCGCCCGCCAGCGAGGAGCGGGTCGGGCGCTGCTTGGGCGCCCCATCGGCGTCGGCCAATTGAGCCTCGGCCGAGAGGGCCTCGCCGCCGGCCGGGCCCGACGGGATCTCGGCGCCGGCCGGGCCCGACCGTGCCTCGAGGTCGCCGCCGCTCGTCCGCTGGTCGGCGGGCAGGGCCACGGGTCGCGCGTCGGCGGGGCCACCGTCGCGCGCCGCGGCGGAGGCTGTGGGGCCGCCTGAACGACTCACGACGGCCACGCCGGCGGGGCGCTCGTCGCCCGCGGCAGCCGCCGTTGACGAGCGCGACTCGCCGCCGGCGCCGTTGTCCAGCGCGCGCAGCGCGGTCGCCTCATCGACCGCGGAGGCGGCCGCCTTGACGTTCACGCCGGCGGCCTGGAGCTTGGAGAGCATGTCCTTGGAGGACATGCCGCGCTCGCGCGCCAGCTCATGGACTCGTTTCTTCGCCATCGACGCTGAAGTCTAGAAGGCCCCGCCGGCACCCGAGCGAGCCGCGGCTCAGGCCGGCGTGCCCTCGGCGCTCTGGCTGGCGCTGTCGAGATCGGCGACGTTGTCGGAGTCGATCGCCGCCAGCGCCTGGTGGGAGTCCAGCCCGCAGTAGCGCGACCCGGGCAGCGCCGCGTTTGGGCAACGGCGCCCCGAGGTCATGATCGCCGCGCAGCGACCCTGCGTCTCCTCCTCGTCATAGCCGTGCTCGGCCTCCTCGGCGGCGAACTCGGTCTCGGAGCGGATGTCCACGCGCCAGCCCGTGAGGCGGGCGGCCAGGCGGGCATTCTGGCCCTCGCGGCCGATCGCCAGCGAAAGCTGATCGTCGGGGACGACGACGGTCGCCTGCTTGTTGGCGTCGTCGACGAGCACCTCGCGCACACGAGCCGGCGAGAGTGCCTTGGCGACGAAGCGGGCGGGCTCCTCGTTGTAGGGGATGATGTCGATCTTCTCGCCGCGCAGCTCGGAGACGACCATTCGCACTCGCGAGCCGCGCGGGCCCACGCAGGCGCCGACCGGATCGACCCCGCTGGCGTGCGAGACGACCGCGATCTTCGAGCGATAGCCGGGCTCGCGGGCGACGCCCGTGATCTCGACCAGCCCATCGGCGATCTCCGGCACCTCGAGCTCGAACAGCGACTTGATCAACTCGGGGTCGCGCCGCGAGACGATGATGCTCGGCCCCTTGGTCGACGGCGAGACCTCCTTGATCACCGCCTTGATGCGCTGGGAGTGGTCATAGCGCTCGCCCTCGACCTGCTCGGACTTGGGCAGCAGCGCCTCGACGCGCTCGCGCAGCTGCACGAGCGTGTAGCGCGAGTCCGACTGCTGGACGATGCCGGTGATCAGCTCGCCCACGCGGTCGCGGTACTCCTCGTACATCATGTCGCGCTCGGCCTCGCGGATGCGCTGCAGGATCACCTGCTTGGCGGTCTGCGCGGCGATCCGCCCGAAGTCGTGCGGAGTCACGTCGCGGGTCTCGATCTGATCGGCGTACTGGGCGAACTTCTCCGGGTCGATCTCCGGCTCCTCGGGCTCGCGCAGCTCGCCGGTCTCGGGGTCGATCGTCGTGTCCTCGTCGATCGTCTCGACGATCAGCTGGGCTTCGAGCTCCGGTGGGATCAGCAGCTCCCAGACCGTGAAGTCACCGGTCTCGCGGTCCATCTCGACGCGCGCGTACTTGGCCGCGCCGGGAGTCTTCTTGTATGCCGACAGCAGCGCGTCCTCGAGGGCGACCATGAGCTTCTCGGACGCGATGCCCTTCTCGCGCGCCAGGCCACGGACTGCTTCAAGGATCTCTTTGGACATACGGCTACTCCCCCAAGAGGTTGGATCGCTGGATGTCGTCGTAGGTGAGCGAGACCACGCCGCCGTCGGCGGCCACCGTCACCTCGGTGTCGCTGGCGCCGACCAGCTCCCCGGTGAAGCGCGAACGCCCCGCGTGGCTCGCGCGCGTCCGCACGCGCACGCGCGCGCCCAGGTAGCGGCGGAAATGGTCGGGCTTGGTCAGCGGCCGGCGCGGCCCCGGTGAGGAGACCTCGAGCGCGTGGTGCTCACGTACGAACGCGAGCGCATCTGAGACGCGCGCGCAGAGGTCCAGCGTCACGCCATCGGGGTGGTCGACGAAGAGGCGCACCGTCCCGCCCGAGAGCACGTCGACGAGGATCACCTCGACGTCCGGCTCCAGCTCGGCGAGCCGTTCCTCGATCTGATCTTGGATCGCGCTCATTGGTGTCTCCTCCTTACAACAAAAAAGTGGGCCAGCGCCCACTCCCGATGACTGCTGCCGGCCGTGGCCCGGCTCGAAAGCTCCAGCTTTCAGGATAGCGCGCTGACGCGATCGCGCCCGATCCGGTCGCGGCTCGGGCGAGGAGGCGGTGGCGCGCGCTGGTGGCGCGCGCCATGACGCGGTTGCGCTCGCCGGCGGCGCTCAGGCCGCGGCGCGAGCGCGGTCGCGGTAGAGCCGGTAGTCGCTGCGGTCGGGGCACAGACAGCAGGCCAGCGCGAGCGGCCGGCGCGCCTCGGCGTGGCGGCCGAGCTGCTGCAGCGAGCGGCCCAGGCAGAAGAGCGCGAAGTCGTTGGTCGGCGCGCGGTCGACGACGGCGGCGAACTCGACGGCCGCCTGGCGGTAGCAGCGCGCGTGGAACAGCGCCCGCCCGAGCGCCTCGCGCACGGATGTCGACGCGGGCTCGCGATCGCGCGCCTGGGCGAGCGGAACGGCGGCGGCGTGGTAGTCGCCGGCCTCCAACAGGCTCATGCCGCGCCGGAACAGCTCGTAGGCACCCTCCATCGGGCTGATTCTAGGCGCGGCTGCCAGCACTCAGGCCGCGGGAGCGTGCGCGGCGCCGCGCAGCGCGACGATCGCGTCCAGCACCGCCGCCGCGACGTGTGGCTTTGGTGCGCGCGGGACGTGCGTCTCGCCGCCGGCCGTGATGATCGTGACCTCGTTGCTATCGGCGTCGAAGCCGATGTCGTTGCGCGCGATGTCGTTGACGACCACCGCGTCGAGGCCCTTGGCGCCGAGCTTCGCGCGGGCGTTGGCGAGCGCGTCGGCGCCGTGCTCGGCGGCGAAGCCGACGATCGTCTGCGCGTCGCGCCGCGCGGCCAGCGTGGCCAGCACATCGGTGGTGCGCTCGAGCTCGAGCGACAGGGTCGCCGCCTGCTTCTTGATCTTGCCGGAGGCGGGGCTGTGCGGGCGATAGTCGGCGACCGCCGCCGCCATGATCAGCACGTCGCAGTCCGCGAAGCGCTGCTCGCAGGCGGCCTGGAGCTCGGCGGCGCTGCTGACGTCGACGTATTGCACCGCGGGATCCCGCGCCAGCGTGACGTTGGCGGCGACCACCGTGACCTGGGCGCCGCGGCGCGCAGCCTCGCTCGCCAGCGCGAAGCCCATGCGCCCCGAGGAGCGGTTGCCGACGAAGCGCACGGCGTCGATCGGCTCGCGCGTGCCCCCGGCGCTGATCAGCAGGCGCATGCCGTCGAGCGCTCCGCCGCCGGGTCGCTGGCCGCCAGCGGGCTGGAGCGCACCGCCGGGGCCGTGGCGGTCGTCAGCGCCCTCGACGCCGCCGTGCGCCGCGCGCGCGGCAGCCTCCCATGCCACGAGCAGCGCTTCGGGCTCGGGCAGGCGCCCGATGCCGCGCTCGCCCCTGGAGGCCAGCTCGCCGACGCCCGGCTCGAGCACGGTGACGCCGCGGCGCGCCAGCAGCGCGAGGTTGTCCTGGGTGGCCGGGTGCTCGTACATCGCGTCGTTCATCGCCGGGGCGACGACGAGCGGGCAGCGTGCCGCCAGCGCGGCGTTCGTGAGCAGGTTGTCGGCCAGCCCGTGAGCGAGCTTCGCGAGCGTGTTCGCCGACGCCGGGGCGATCAGGAACGCCTGCGCGTTGCGGACCAGCTCGAGGTGGCTGATCGGCTGGTGCTCGGGAGCCCGCTGGCCGGGGAAGGCGCCGCAAGCCGGGTCCAGGTCGGAGTCGTCGACCAGCACCGCGGCGCCGGTGATCGCCTCGAAGGAGGAGCGACCGATGAAGCGCTCGCTGGTGGGGGTCTGGATGACCCGCACCGCATGGCCCGCAAGCACGGCAAGGCGAGCGGTCTCGAGCGCCTTGTAGGCGGCGATCCCGCCGGTCACGCCGAGCAGCAGCCGCGCCACCGCCGCCTCCTGCGCCACCGCCTCAGCGGTAGCGGTACTTGACCTTGCCCGCGGCGACCTCTTCGAGGGCGATCGTCAGGTAGTTCTTCGAATGGGTCTCCACCATCGGAGGCGGAAACTCGTCGAAGGCGCCCTCGCCGAGGTTGTGGTAGTAGGAGTTGATCTGCCGCGCGCGTTTGGCGGCGACGAGCACGCCGGCGTAGTTGGAGTCGACGTTCTCCAGCAGCCGGTCGATTCGTGGGGAGATCACTGGAATATGGCCTTTCGCCTGGTTGGCGAGGGAGTTTAGCGGGCGCCGGGACGCTGGCCCAGCGCGCTGCGCACGATCGCGTCGAGTTGGTCGACCGCGTCCTCGAGGCGGTCGTTGACGACGACGTGCGCGAACTCGGGCTGGGCGGCCAGCTCCTGCTCGGCGGTGCGCAGACGCGCCTGCACCGTGGCGGGCGTGTCGGTGCCGCGTCCAACCAGGCGTGTGCGCAGGGCGTCCAGCGAGGGCGGGGCGATGAAGACCTGCACCGCCTCCGGCAGCGTCGCGCGCACCTGGCGAGCTCCCTGAACCTCGATCTCCAACACCACCGGGCGTCCAGCCTCGAGGTGGCGTGAGAGCTCTTCGCGCAGCGTGCCATAGCGATGGCCGGCATAGCGGGCGTGCTCGACGAAGCTGCCGGCCGCGATCGCGGCGTCGAACTGCTGATCGCTGAGAAAGTGGTAGTCGACGCCATCGCACTCGCCGGGACGCGGTGAGCGGGTCGTCGCCGACACCGACAGCGCCAGCTGTGGCTGGCGGGCGCGCAGCGCGCCGATCAGCGTGCCCTTGCCGACCCCCGATGGCCCGGTGATCACGAACACGCACGGAGTTGCCGCGGGCTCCGCGGGCGTCACGTGCGCGCCACGGGCCGAGGTCAGCGTCGGCGCAGCAGCTCCACCAGCTCCGAGCGCTGGCGCTCGGACAGGCCGCCGATCGTCTTGCTCGGCGAGATGCGGCACTGCGAGAGGATCTTGTTGACCTTCACGCGCCCGTACTTGGGCACGGCGAGCAGCATGTCGAAGACCTTTGCCGTCTCGACGTAGTCGGGCGGGTCCATCAGCAGCTTGGCGATCGACATCCGGCCCCCCTTGAGGTCCCGCTTGAGCGTCGCCCGGCGGATGCGGATCTCGTTCGCGCGGTTGAGCGCCTCCATCCGCTGCAGCAACGAGCGCTCGGGCGCCGCGGAGGACTTGGCGGCGGATTCGGTCACCAGCGGCACGGCGAGCGAGTCTACATATCCGTGGCGCGCGTTCAACCCGGATCTTGGAATTTGGCTTGACCTCAACCTGAGGTCGAGCAAGCTGCGTGCCGCCTCTTCACGTTTGCGTCGCTTTCCAGCGGGTTTGCTCACTTGACGAGTTGGTCAGCTCGGCGGCTATCCGCGCGGCGGCGAGGGGGTCTCGGAAGGTCTCGGTGCCGACCGCCACGAGCGTCGCACCGGCGGCAAGTAGGTCGCGCGCGTGGCTCGTGCGCTGAACACCGCCCATCCCGACGATCGGGATGCTCACACGCGCCGCGACCTGGGCGACCTGGGCCAGCGCGATCGTTCGGATCGCCGGTCCGGAGAGGCCGCCGCTGCCTCCACCAAGCCAGGCTGCGCCCCCGCCCGCAAGCTCGACGCCGGTCGACACGGCGTGGTGGAACCCCCCTGCGGGCGCGGCTCCGGCTGGCGTGGCGTCGTGGGAGCGCCTCGCGGGCGCGAGCGCCAGCGCGCGCAGCGTGTTGATCAGCGAGACGGCATCGGCGCCCGCGGCCTCGGCGGCGGCGGCGACGTCGGGCGGCGAGCTCGCGCTGGGCGTCAGCTTGACGATCAGCGGCTTTGCCGTCAGTGGTCGCACATGCCGCACGAGCGCCTCCGTCTCGCGCGGGTCGGCGCCCATCGTGAGGCCGCTGTGCACGTTCGGGCAGGAGACGTTGAGCTCGAGCGCCGCGACCTCCGGGCGCTCGGCGACCGCGGCGACGAGCCTCGCGACGTCCTCACGACTGGTGCCCATCACGTTGACGATCAGCGGCACGGGCAGCAGTCGCGTCAGTGCCGGCAGGTCGTGCTCGAGGTAGCCGGCGAGCCCCCGGTTGGGCAGGCCAATCGAGTTGATCAACCCCGCCGCTGCCTCCCACAGGCGCGGGGGCGGATTACCTGCGCGCGGCGCGAGCGTGATCGTCTTGGAGACGAAGGCCGCGAACGGGAAGCGTTCGCGCAGCGCCGGGCCAAACGCGCGCTCGGCCGCGAGCGCGTCGAAGGTGCCCGACGCGTTGATGATCGGATGGGCCAGCGCGAGGCCGCAGAAGGTTACGGTCAGCTCGCGCCTCCATTCGGTCGGCGCTCTGAGACAACGCCGGCCATCCAGGCCGCCGAGACCGCGCCTCCATCCGGTCGGCGCCCTGAGACAACGCCGGCCATCCAGGCCGCCGAGACCGCGCCTCCGGCGCTCACGCCACCCCCTCCAGCTCGTCGGCGTCGAGCACGGGTCCCTCGACGCAGAGGCGGATCAGGCCGCAGCGGGTTGGCACGACGCAGCCGAAGCAGGCGCCGAAGCCGCAGGCCATGCCGGCCTCGAGCGCCAGCTGCGCCGGCACGGTGCGCTGTGCGCACAGCGCCCGCACCGCCTCCAGCATCGCTGGCGGCCCACAGGCGTAGATCTCGCTGTGCGGGTGGTCGTCGAGGGCGTCGATCAGCAGCTCGGTGACCGGACCGTGGTGGCCGACCGCGCCGTCGTCTGTCGTCACGATCGGCGCGGCCAGCAGGCTTGCGGCCTGCGCGCAGCGGGCGTCACGGAAGCCGAGCAGCGCGCTGACGTTGGCGGCGCCAAGCGCATCCTGCCAGCCGGCCAGGGGAGCGATCCCGATGCCCCCACCCACGAGCAGCGCCCACCGTCGCTGGCGTGGCGCGGCGAAGCCGACCCCGAGCGGGCCGAGCAGCCAGAGCCCATCGCCCGGCTCGAGCTCGGCCAGGCGGTGCGTCCCCGGGCCGACGTCCTCCAGCAGGAAGCTCAGCGTCCCCGGCGCGGCGCGCAGGAACGACAGCGCGCGCGGCAGGAACGGGCGCTCGTCCTCGCCCCCACCCCAACGCTGCTCGGCGGCGAGCATGTAGAACTGCCCGGGGTGTGGCAGCGGCCCGCCCGGGTCGGTGCAGCTCAGCAGCCGGTAGGCGCCGATGTCGCCGGCCCGCGTCACACGCGCCAGGCGCCGCTCCAGTGGGGCCAGCACGCGCCGTCCGGGCGGTGGTGCCGGCGCTCGCCGTCCGGCGGCGTCCATGCGGCTAGGCGGCCTCGGGCACGCGCGGCGGCCGCGTCGTCCTGTGCAGCTCCTGCAGCGAGCTGACCGGCGGCTCCCCCGCCCGCGCCGCGAAGATCGCGCGGACGGCGGCGATCCCGCCTGACAGCGTGGTGATGCAGGGGATCCCGCGCATCACGGCGGCATGGCGGATCTGATAGCCGTCCGAGCGCGCGCCGGTGCCGGTCGGCGTGTTGATCACCAGCGCGACGTCGCCGCGCTCGATCCAGTCGACGACGTGGGGCGAGCCCTCGCCGACCTTGTTGAGCGTCTGGACCGGCACGCCCATGCGCGCGATCGCCTGCGCCGTTCCGCTCGTCGCGACGATCCCGAAGCCGAGATCGTGGAGCGTCGCGGCCAGCAGCACGGCGGCCGGCTTGTCGGCGTCGGTGACCGTCAGGAACACGGTGCCGCTCTGCGGCAGCGCGGCGCCGGCGGCCGCCTGGGCCTTGGCGAAGGCGGTTGGGAAGTCCGGCGCGACGCCCATCACCTCGCCGGTCGAGCGCATCTCGGGCCCGAGCAGCGACTCCGAGCCCAGGAAGCGGTCGAAGGGCAGCACCGCCTCCTTCACGGAGACGTGGCTGCCCATCGGGTCCGGCGGCAGGTCCAGCTCGGCGATCCGCTCGCCGAGCATGATCCGGCAGGCCAGCTTGGCGAGCGGCACGCCGGTCGCCTTGGACACGAACGGCACGGTGCGCGAGGCGCGCGGGTTGGCCTCGATCACGTACAGCTCGCCGCGCACGACCGCAAACTGGATGTTCAGCAGGCCGCGCACGCCGAGACCCAATGCGATGCCAGCGGTGTGGCTGCGGATGCGCTGCAGCATGTCCTCGCCAAGCGAGTGCGGCGGCAGCACGCAGGCCGAGTCGCCGGAGTGCACGCCGGCCTCCTCGACGTGCTGCATGATCCCGCCGATCCAGACGTCCTCGCCGTCGCAGAGCGCGTCGACGTCGACCTCGACGGCGTTCTCGAGGAAGCGGTCGAGGAAGATCTCGCGCCCGCCGCCGGCGCCGTCGGCGCGCTGGAGATAGGCCTCGAGGTCCGCGAGCGAGTAGACGATCTCCATCGCCCGCCCGCCGAGCACGTAGGAGGGGCGCACGAGCAGCGGAAAGCCGACGCGGGGAGCGGCCGCCAGCGCCTCCGCAAGCGAGTGCGCGGTGGCGTACGGGGGGGCGCGGAAGCCGAGCTGGTCGAGCAGGCGGCCGAAGCGACCGCGGTCCTCGGCCAGGTCGATCGCCTCGACCGAGGTGCCGAGCAGCTGCACGCCCGCCGCCGCCAGCCCGGCGGCGAGCTTGAGCGGCGTCTGGCCGCCGAACTGGACGATCACACCCTCGGGCTGCTCGACCTCGATGACCCCAAGCACGTCCTCGAGCGTGAGCGGCTCGAAGTACAGGCGGTCGGAGGTGTCGTAGTCGGTGGAGACGGTCTCGGGGTTGCAGTTGATCATCACGGCGTCGCGGCCCGACGCGCGCACGGTCATCGCGGCGTGGACGCAGCAGTAGTCGAACTCGATGCCCTGGCCGATGCGGTTGGGGCCCGAGCCGAGGATCACGACGCTCCCGCGCTCGCCGCGCGCGACCTCATGCGCCGGCCCGGCCGGCCGCGGGCGCTCCCAGCCGGAGTAGTAGTAGGGCGTGCGGGCCTCGAACTCGGCGGCGCACGTGTCGACGGCGCGGAAGGTGCGCTCGCCCGCCTGCGCGCTCGCCGGGTCGCGCGCGAGCTGCGCCAGCTCGGCCACATACCAGGGATCGATCGCCGTGCGCGCCTGGACCTCGCCCGGCTCGACCCCCCGTGCGAGCAGCTCGAGGATCAGGTCGTAGCGGTCGGGCCCGGGGCGCTCCAGGCGTGCGAGCAGCTCCTCGTCCGAGCCGCGCAGCCGCGGCGCCTCATCGAGCTCGCGCGAGCGCATCGCCTTGGCGAAGGCCTGGCGGAACGTGCGCCCGATCGCCATCACCTCCCCCACCGACTGCATTCGCGTCGTCAGCCCAGGATCGACGTCGCGGAACTTCTCGAAGGCGAAGCGCGGCCACTTGACGACGACGTAATCGAGCGTCGGCTCGAACGACGCCGGCGTGCAGCCCGTGATGTCATTGTCGATCTCGTCGAGGCGGTAGCCGACCGCCAGGCGTGCGGCGATCTTGGCGATCGGGAAGCCGGTGGCCTTCGATGCCAGCGCGGAGGAGCGCGACACGCGCGGGTTCATCTCGATCACGACGATCTCATCGGTGGCCGGGTTGACGGCGAACTGGACGTTGGAGCCGCCCGTCTCGACCCCAACCGCCCGGATCACGGCGATCGCCTGGTCGCGCAGCGCCTGATACTGGCGGTCGGTGAGCGTCTGCTGGGGTGCCACGGTGACCGAGTCGCCGGTGTGCACGCCCATCGGGTCGACGTTCTCGATCGAGCAGACGATCACCACGTTGTCGGCGCCGTCGCGCATCACCTCCAGCTCGAACTCCCCCCAGCCCAGCACCGACTCCTCGAGCAGCACCTGGCCGATCGGCGAGGCGGCCAGGCCACGTCCGACGACCTGCTCGATCTCCTCGACGGTTCGCACGACGCCACCGCCGCGCCCACCGAGCGTGAAAGCCGGCCGCACGATCATCGGCAGCCCGATCTCCGGGACCGCGGCCCGCGCCTGGGCGAGCGTCTGGGCGATCGCGCTGCGCGGCACGCGCAGCCCGGCGCCGACCATCGTCTGGCGGAACAGGTCGCGGTCCTCGGCGCGGTTGATCGCGTCGAGCTTGGCGCCGATCAGCTCCACGCCGAGGCGGTCTAGCGTGCCGTCCTCGGCCAGCGTCTTGGCGATGTTGAGCGCCGTCTGTCCGCCGAGCGTGGCCAGCAGCGCGTCCGGACGCTCGCGCTCGATGACGTTGGCCACCGACCCCGGCAGCAGCGGCTCGATGTAGGTCGCGGTCGCGAACTCCGGGTCGGTCATGATCGTCGCCGGATTGGAGTTGACCAGGACGACCTCGTAGCCCTCCTCCAGCAGCACCTTGCAGGCCTGCGCGCCGGAGTAGTCGAACTCCGCCGCCTGGCCGATCACGATCGGGCCGCTGCCGACGATCAGGATCTTGCGCAGGTCCGATCTCCTGGGCATGGTCGAGCTACCCCTCGCGCCCCGCGCGACCAGCGGCCGCGATGCCGGCCAGGAACTCGTCGAAGAGGTCGAGCGCGTCGTGCGGGCCGGGACCGGCCTCGGGGTGGTACTGGACCGTCGCGCCGGGCACGTCGCGCAGCACGAGCCCCTCGACCGTGCGGTCGTAGAGGTTGAGCTGGGCCAGCTCGGCGGTCCCGAAGTCTGTCTGCCAGCGCACGGGGGCGTCGTCGCGCAGCTGCCGCGCGCCGTCGGGTCCGAGCACGGCAAAGCCATGGTTCTGGCTGGTGATCGCGATCCGCCCGCTGCGCAGGTCCTTGACCGGGTGGTTGGCGCCACGGTGGCCGAACGGCAGCTTGTAGGTCTCCAGCCCAACCGCCCGGCAGAGCAGCTGATGGCCGAGGCAGATGCCGTAGACCGGCACCGTGCCGACCAGCTCGCGGACAGTCGCGACGATGTAGTCGAGCGCGCCGGGGTCGCCCGGCCCGTTCGCGAGGAAGACCGCGTCGGGCTGACGGGCGAGCAGCTCGTCCGCCGCGGCAGTGCATGGGTGCAGCTCCACGCGGGCGCCGCGGATGCGCAGGTTGTGCACGATCGAGCTCTTGACGCCGGTGTCGATCACGACGATGCGCGGCCCGGGGTTGTCGACGTCGAGCAGCAGCGGCTCCGTGGGGCTGACCTCGCGGGCCAGGTCGCGCCCGCTCATCGGCGGCTCGGCGTCGACCAGCTCGCGCGCCCGGCGCTCACTGATCTGCGCCGGGAAGAGCCCACCGCGCATCGCGCCACGGTCGCGGATGTGGCGCACGAGCGTGCGCGTGTCGACGTCGGAGATCGCGGGGACGCCGCAGTCACCAAGCCAGTCCAGCCAGCCGGCCTCGGCGCCCGGCGCGTCATCGCGGTTGACCGCCTCGCGCATCACGACGGCGCGGGCATGGACCCGGTCGGACTCCATCGCCTGCGCGCTGACGCCATAGTTCCCGATCTGCGGCTGGGTGAAGATCAGGATCTGGCCGGCGAAGCTCGGATCGCTGACAGCCTCCTGGTAGCCGGACATCGACGTCGTAAAGACGATCTCCCCCGTCACCGGACCGGCCGCCGCGCACGCCAAACCGTCGAAGCGGGTGCCGTCCTCGAGCAGCAGGTAGGCGGTCGCCGCTGCCCCCGCACCGGCGTTCCCAGGGCCACTCATGCCAGCGCCAGCGCGAGCGAGCGCTCGCGGTAGGCGACCACGCCGTCGGCGACCGTCATCAGCACGCGGCCCTGGAGCGGACGGCCATGGAAGCAGCAGTTCGGCGAGCGGCTCTCATAGCCCGCCTCGCCCACCTGCCAGCTGGCCCCCAGATCGACGACGCAGAGGTTGGCCGGCTCGCCGGCGCTCAGTCGCGGGGTGGGCAGCTCGAACAGGGCCGCGCCGGCGGTCATCCGCTCGACGAGCAGCTCCAGCGACAGCAGGCCGGGCAGCACGAGCTCGCTGTGCAGCGCCGCGAAGGCCGTCTCCAGGCCGGTCGTGCCCATCGCGGCCTGCTCGAAGGGGACCTCCTTGTCCTCACGGGCATGGGGCGCGTGGTCGGTCGCGATGCAGTCGATCAGCCCGCTGCGCAGCGCGTCGAGCACGGCCTCGCGATCGCTGGGCGAGCGCAGCGGCGGGTTCATCTTCAGGCGCGCGTCGAGCGTGCGGACGTCCTCGTCGCTGAGCAGCAGGTGGTGCGGCGAGACCTCGGCGCTGATCCGCGCGCCGGCCGCGCGCGCGACGGCCAGCGCCTCGACGGACTCGCGGGCCGAGACGTGCTGGATGTGGATGCGAGCGTCCTCATAGAGCGCGATCGCGGCGTCGCGCGCGATCATCGTCGACTCGGATATCCCCGGTATGCCGCTCAACCCGAGCAGCGCGGAGACCGCGCCCTCGTGCATGACGCCATCGCCCGACAGCGAGGGGTCCTCCTCGTGCAGCGCGAGCACACCGCCGACGAGGCGCTGGTACTGCAGCGCGCGGCGCAGGATGTTGGCGTGCCGCAGCGGTCGCCCATCGTCGCTGAACGCGACCGCACCCGCATCGCGCAACTCGGCCATCTCCGTCAGCTCCGCGCCCTCGAGCCCCCGCGTCACCGCCCCCAGGAAGCCCACGGGGATGCGGGCCTGGCGGCGGGCCGCGTCGCGCAGCGCGCGCAGCACGGGTGCGTTGTCGACGGTTGGCTGGGTGTTGGCCATCGCCAGGACCGCGCAGAAGCCGCCGGCGGCGGCGGCGCGGGTGCCGCTGTCGAGATCCTCCTTGTGCTCCTCGCCGGGCGTGCGCAGGTGGACATGTGGATCGACGAAGGCTGGCAGCACGTGGCGTCCGGCTCCCTGCACGCGCTCGGCTCCCGCGGGCGCCTCCAGCGTGCCCGGAGCAGCGAGCTCCGCGATCCGACCATCGCGCACCAGCACGTCGCCGGGACCGTCGATGCCCGAGCGCGGGTCCAGCAGCATCGCGCCGCTGATCAGCAGGTCCGCCGGCGGCAGCTGCTTGCAGACGAGCTGGTCGCTCATGCCAGCTGCGGCGCCGGCTCCGGTCGCAGCGCAGCGGTTGCCGGGGAACGCTCGGCCGGGCCACCACCCGCCAGCAGCTCGTAGAGCACCGCCATCCGCACCACGACCCCCGCCTGCACCTGTGCGGCGATCACGGCCTGGGGCGAGTCGATCACGTCGGCGGCCAGCTCGACGCCGCGGTTGACCGGTCCCGGATGCATCAGGATCTGGCGCGCGCCGAGGCGCGCCGCGTCGATCTGGTAGCGGCTGGCGTACTCGCGCAGCGATGGCACGAAGGCCTCGCTCATGCGCTCGAGCTGCATGCGCAGGACGTAGACGACGTCGGCCTCGCCGAGCTCGTCGAGCGTGTAGGTGACGCGACAGCCAAGCGCCTCGGCGTCGCGGGGGATCAGCGTCGGCGGCCCGCAGAGCGTGACGCGGGCGCCCATCCGCTGGAAGGCGAGGATGTTGGAGCGCGCCACGCGCGAGTGCAGCACGTCTCCGACGATCCAGATCGACAGCCCCTCGAGGCTGCCGACGCGCGTGCGCAGCGTGTAGGTGTCCAGCAGCGCCTGGGTCGGATGCTCGTGCTTGCCGTCGCCGGCGTTGATGACCGCGGCCGCCGTCCAGCGCGCGACCAGCTGCGCGGCGCCGACGTGCGGGGAGCGGATCACGATCGCCGCGGGGTCATAGCCGGACAGGGTCTGGATCGTGTCCTTCAGCGACTCGCCCTTGTCGACCGAGGAGCCCGTCGAGCGCACCGTCAGCACGTCGGCCGACAGGCGCTTGGCGGCCAGATCGAACGAGGAGCTGGTGCGCGTGGAGGACTCATAGAAGAGGTTGATGACCGTGCGTCCGCGCAGCGTCGGAACCTTCTTGATCTCGCGCCCGGCGACCTCGGCGAACGAGGCGGCGCGATCGAGGATCGCCTCGATCTGCTGCCGGGACAGGTCCTCGATCGAGAGCAGATGGCGCAGGCGGACCGGCAGGCGCCCGCCTGGCGGTCGCATGCCGGCGGTCGCCCCGCTCATGCCAGCGCCTCCGCGAGCTGCGTGATCGTGACCTCGTCGATCCCGTCGAGCTCGTCGACGTGGACGTTCACGCGCTCGTTGCGGCCGGTCGGCAGGTTCTTGCCGACGTAGTCGGGCCTGATCGGCAGCTCGCGATGGCCGCGGTCGACGAGCACGGCGAGCTGCACGCGGGCGGGTCGCCCGTAGTCGAACAGCGCCTCGATCGCCGCCCGCGCCGTGCGTCCCGTGAAGAGCACGTCGTCGACGATGACGACCGAGCGCCCGTCGAGCCGGAAGTCGAGGTGCGTCTCGTGGACCACCGGCGCCAGCGGCGCCTCACGGCTGCCCAGATCATCGCGGTAGAAGGCAATGTCGAGGTCACCGAGCGGTGGCGGCTCGTTCAGCAGCGGGCTGATCTGCTCGTGCAGGCGACGCGCGAGCGCCACGCCACGACGATGGATGCCAACGAGGGCGAGGTCATGACCAGCGTTCTTCTCGATGATCTCGTGCCCGATTCGCACGAGCGTGCGGCGCATGCCTTCGTGGTCGAGGACCAGCTTCGGGTCTTGCAACGTGCTCCTTCCTGGCCTCACGGGACCGGGTTAAAGGAACCGACGCGGCGAGCATACCAATGCGCGGCGGACGGAAGGGCGGGTGCCCCTTCAGGCCGAGGGAGCCGCGGGCTCCGTCCCGCGGCGACCGGGTCACGCCGGCGCGGCGCTCTGCTCGTCCCAGCGGATCAGCTGCGGCTGGCCGCGCTCGGTGAACGGCAGCTCGATCGCGTCGAAATCGCGCGGGACCACGGTGTTGGGGAACACCGCACGCGCCTCCTCGCGCACCTCGCGGCCGAAGTAGCGGGTCGAGAGGTGGGTCAGAGCGAGCAGCACCACCTCCGCCTCGCGTGCGATCGCGGCCGCCTGCGCGGCGGTGCTGTGTGCGGTCTGGGCGGCGCGCTCGGCCTCCTCCTCGATGAATGTCGCTTCGTGGATCAGCAGATCCGCTTGGTGCGCCGCCACCGCCGTCGTCTCGCATGGGGCGGTGTCGCCGGAGATCACGACCTTGCGTCCCCGCCGGGCTGGCCCCATCACCTGCTCGGGCTCGACGCCGGCGACCGTCTCACCGCGCTGCAGGCGGCCAAAGTCGGGGCCGGGCGTGACCCCCAGGCGCGCGGCCAGCTCGGGGTCGAAGCGTCCGGGGCGATGGTCCTCGACCAACGCGTAGCCGAGCGCCCGGACGCGATGGGAGACCGCGAACGCCGCGATGCCGTAGCCGTCGCGGGCCAGCACCTCGCCGGGCTCGCACTCATGCAGCGACAGCTCGTAGCGCAGGCGTCCGTAGGCGCGCCGCATCGAGCCGATCAGCTCGCGCAGGCCGGCCGGGCCGTGGACTGTCAGCGGACGCTCGCGATCGCGCAGGTCGAGCGTCTTGAGCAGGCCGGGCAGCCCGAGCCAGTGGTCGACGTGGTAGTGGGTGATGAAGATCTCATCGATGTCGGGCAGCCCGACGGTGCGCAGCAGCTGGCGCTGGGTCCCCTCGCCGCAGTCGAACAGCAGCCGCTCACCGCCGCGGCGCACCAGCAGCGCGGGCAGGCTGCGCTGCGCCGTGGGCACCGAGCCCGCGGTGCCGGCGAAGAAGACGGAGAGGTCCATGCGGCGAGGGTAATCGGCGGCGCCACCGAGCGCGGTGCGGCTGGTTCGATCGGGCCGACAGTGGCGCGCGGCCTGATTGGCTTGACGCCACGGGCATCCGCCCCATGGCCTGGCAGCGGCTCAGTCCAGCTCGATCAGCTCGAACGCAAGCTCGTCGCCGCCCGCTCTGGCAATCCCCATCGTCGGGTGCGGCGCCCGCCGTCGCTCGGTCGGGCTGCCGGGGTTGAAGATCTGAAAGTCACCGTCGCGCTCGTGCAGGGGCATGTGGGAGTGCCCGAAGACGACGGCGTCGACGCCGGGGAAGCTGCGGCGCAGCTGCGCGAGGCGCCCGTTCGCCGGCCCGGCGTCATGGATCAGCGCGATCCGCCAGCGACCGACGTCGACGACCCGCGTGGACGGCAGCAGTCGCACGACCTCCGGGCTGTCGACGTTGCCGTGCACTGCCGCGACCGGGCCGTGAGCCTCGAGCTCGCGTAGCACGGATACGGCGCTCAGATCGCCGGCATGCAGGATCACGTCGGCCGCCTGCAGCCATGCGACGCAGCGGGCAGGCAGCCTGCGGCCGCCGCGCGGCATGTGGGTGTCGGAGATGATCGCCAGCAGGGTGTCGGGCACGTTCGCGACCGCCGGCAGGCGCTAAGCTGCCAAGGCGATCGGCGCGAGGCTAGCGCCTTCGCCTGCGCCCGTAGCTCAGCGGATAGAGCGCTCGCCTCCGGAGCGAGAGGTCGCGTGTTCGAGTCACGCCGGGCGCGTCCGGAAAGGCCCTGGAAATCCGAGGCTTTTTGTTGGGGAGAAGTCCGGGGTGGTGGGCTGGGGCGGGGTTTGGGAGGGCGTTGGTGCCCAATGGTGCCCATTGAAGCTGCTTCTGCTTCCGTCGGTGCTGCTCCCGAAGGGGCGGGCGGGCGTGTGTGGCTGGTCGGTTGCTCCTACGAGCGTGGCCAGGCGTGCGCGGGACTCGGGGTCGCGGCGCATGCCGTGGCGGTAGACGCGCAGCGTGAAGCCGGGGTCGGTGTGGCCGAGCTGGTCCATGACGGCGCCGGGGTCGACGCCGAGGGAGACGAGCAGTGAGGCGTAGGTGTGGCGCAGCTTGTGCGGTGTGAGGTGGTCGGGCAGCGGGACCTCCCCGCGCTCGGTGAGCCTCTGATTGGCGCGCTGGACGGCTTTGGCGAGCACGCGGTTGCGGATGTTGCTCGCGTTCTGGCGGGTACCGCTGCCCGTTGGCACGACCAGATCACCGGGAGCGGTATGCACGCTGGCTGCCTTGTGGGCGGCGAGCTCGGCATGGAGCACCGGCAGCACGTCGATCTGGCGGATGCCGGCGTAGGTCTTGGACGCTCTGACGGTGATCTGGTTGGCGGCGAGGTCGACGTCTGCCCAGCGCAGGTCGAGCAGCTCACCGATCCTCAGGCCGGCGTAGACGAGGGTGGCGAGGATCACGCGGCGGGGTACCTGGCGGTCTGCGCGCGCCTCGCGGTCAAGCTCCCCGGCCGCGTCGAGGAGCGCCTGGATGTGCTCCGCGCGATCCAGCCACACCGCCGGGGGCTTTGCGGCTCTCAGCCGCCGGCGCTTGCCGGCCGCCGGGTTGCGCGCGATCAGCTCGTACTCGACCGCGACCTCGAGGATCTGCGCCAGGCGGGTGATCGTCTTGTTGATCGACGTCGCACCAAGGCGGCCCTCCGCGAGCTTGTGGTTGCGGTAACGATCGACCTCGGAGACGGTGATCTGCGAGAGCCGATGCCCGGCGAAGAACGCCAGCAGATGCTCGGAGAGCTGCCAGTGATAGTCGAGCACCGTGTTCTGGCGCCACTCCCGGCGGTGGGCCTCAAACCACTCGGAGGCAAACTCATGGAAGGTCGGATCGCCCTTGGGCTCGACCACCGGCGGCGGCTCCGCCGGGCGCCAGATCCCACGGCGCACATCCGCCTGGATGTTCTCAAGCTCCGTCTGCGCCCGCGCTCGCGTCCAACCCTCCCAAGAGCCACCCAGCGTCACATAGCGACGGCGGCCGTAGGCCCGGAAGCGCAATGCGAACACCACGCCCCGGGCACGCGCCCGCTCGACGACCTCCCCTCCGCCTGGCCGTGGCATCAGCGTTGCTCACCGAAGACCGGCGCGCACGCATACCGCGCCCCCCGCGAGCCACCGATCGGCAGCAGCGGCGTCGTCGGCTTGCGGGCACGCGGAGGACGACGCTGCGGCCACTGGACATCACGCGACGCCGGCAAGGACGCGCTCTGCGGAGCAGCCGACGGCGCGCTCTGAGGGACGGCCGAGCGCGCGGTGTGTCGCGTGCGCAGCGTCTCCGTGACCGTCGCGAGGTCAAAACGCAGGCGCGGCCGGGTGCCGGTGCCGAGCTGGATCGCACCCAGCTCCTGGGCATGCTCGTAGACCCACGCGCGGCTCAGGCCGAAGTGCCCGGCGATCTGCTGGGCGTCCATCAGCACTGCTGGCTGGTCAGGCTGGCTGTTGATGAGCTGCGCCACGCGCGCGGCGATCGCCTCGATCGTCGCTGCGGACAGCTCAACCGCAGCCGCCAGTGCGCGCGGCCCGCGCCGCGCCCGTACGAAGGGCTGTCGATCGTAGGGGTCAGAGTGCCTATTGGGGACTGTCGTGAGCGCCTGCATTGCTCTTCGGAACCGGACCGCCCGGGTGTTGCCCGCTATCGATTCAGGTCGGCCCTGGCCGACCTGGCCTGCTCGTCTGCGGGCGGGGCAGGTTCTGTCAAGCCCGCTCCGGACCGTGGTTGTGGCGGGGCGGCCGTGCGGGCTTGACGGGTTCTGGCTCGTCCGCTACCCGGCGCTCGCCCGGCGGGGCCGCCGGGTCCGGGCTGCGCGCCGAGCGCCTCGGGCTGCCGCGGTCGATCCCCGCCGCGGTCGCGCGGACTCGCGCCCGCTTCGCGGATGCCCCCTCCGCTTTCGCGGATTGACACCAGCACACGGGCTACTAGCTGGACACGACCAGCGCTCCCAACCCCCGTCGATCCCGACCTTGCAAACACAACCCTAGCCCATCACGAACATCACGTGATGTCAAGCATTCTCATCACATCGGCCATTCTCGATCAATCCGAGAGTTCCGACCAAGCCGCCGCACGCACGCGCCGACGCGCCGGGCGGCCCGAGAGCGAGCGCCGCGGCAACCGTGACCGGCGACCCGCCTCGGCATCCTTCCGACGTGCGAGCACCCGCGCGCTGCGCGGCCCCGTGGCCACCAGGCCCGGCGGCCATTCCAGCCGCTGCCGCCACCACCGCGACCGTCTCCGGCCATCTGCTCGGCGCAGACGTCGCTCGACAGACTGTCGCCAAGGACCTGCTGCCGTCCCAGGCGACCGTCTCCGCTCCGCCGGAATCCAGAGGAGAGAAGAGGGGGTGTGGGGGAGAAGAGAGGACACCACCAGCTCCCCGCACATCTCCTCTCGTCTCCCCCACCAAACAACCAACTCCACCACCCCACCACCAACCCAGCCAGCGCCCACCAACCAACCCCTCCCAAATCCACATCCCCGCCCCGTTGATTTGACCACCCTTACTGTCTACCAACCCCCTCTCATCCCTCAAGGAGGGGGAGGGTGGTCAAATCACGAAACGCGCAGCGCTTCGAGGGGCGGGGAACCCACCAAAAACCATTCGTATGCAGGCAAAACAGGGCGCTGGCGGCAAGACCGGCACACGACGGGGACATGACAACCACAGGACACGAGCCGGACACGGCCGATGACCCCTGTACTGCGATCCGCGCCAGCCGTACAAGAACCCGCAGGCGTTTCTCGAAGTCGCCTCGCGGACCCCGGCGAGCGGGCCGGGATCAGGAGGGAGGTGCGCGCCTCTGGGCCGATACCAGCAGCGCGCCGCGGCGCGGATCGGGCCCGACCGTGGCGATCGCAATGTCGCCATTGTGATCGCCCCGATGGCGTACAGCGGGATGGTCAAAGCGATCGTGTGGCGGCGCTTGCACAACGTGCGCAGCGCGTTCGGGTTGATCGCCATGGGCCAGACAACGATCGACCACCCTAACGCTCTGATCTCTGTCGCCTCCCGGGGAGAGGCGATGATCGGTTTCGGTTCGACCGGGATTCCGCCGACGTCGCCGCGAGAATCGACGCGTGCTGCTCGAAGCAGCTGGTCACGCGCAACGTTCCTTGGGCTCCATCTGAGTGGCGCTCTGACCGCGGGCGACCTTCTCGTCAGCGTAGGAACGGTCTTGTTGGCTCTGGCGTCAACCGCGGAAAAGGCGCTCCAGGGCACGTGAGCCAACATCTGACAGAACCCGAAAGTGAGCGGGGTGGCGGGCTCGTCAGCGCGGCGGGCAGGTTTCCGCCGGCACGAGCTGATTCCAGCCTTAGCGTTTGCGCCTGTTCCTGCGCCTGGGGGTACGCTGGGGCTGCGGCCGAGCTGCGATCCATGCTCCGAGATCACCCGAGGCCACGATCTCGAAGGCGACATCCCGGATGTAGGGGGCCATCACAGGTCTTCCGGTGACGAACATTCCGTGCACGCGCCAGGAAGAGGCCTCCTCCGCGATTCCCAGCTGAGCCAGAGCGTCGGCGCGATGGGCTTGCAGCCACGCGACACGCTCGGCATGCTTGCTCGACGAGGTGTCGGCATCATCGTCGAAGTGCTCAGACAGCTCGCTGGCGACCTCGCTGGGGGTGAGTGCGCCAGCCAAGTCCTTGCACTCGACCGCGTGGAGGATGCGAGCTAGCCGGTCGGCGGCGACCACGTCGATGTCGCCCAAGGTCTCGCCGTTTGGTCGCTGAAGCCTGTGGCCTCCCAGCGACGTGACGGACTCGTCAACGGCGAATCGTGTGTCCGCTCGGAAGATCGCCGCGACCTCGTGCTGGAACTCGATCCCGGCCTCCGCGGACAGACGCCCAAGTTCCTCGCGAAGCTCCGGGGAACCGGCGAGCGTCTGGAATCGACCTGACAAGATCTGTCCGAGGATCACGTTCAGAGCAACGAGCACCTGCCGTCGGCCCCACAGAAGTTCGTCTCCCCGGGCAACGAACGGTCGTCGGTTGAGCGACCACCGTCTCGCGAATCTCGACGGCACGACGTCGCGCCAATCCCCGTCGGGCGGCGCGAGGAAGGTTGGGCGTGCGCCCATCGTGAGGTATGACAGGGCGCGGTCGAGCTTGGTCGCGTCCCATTGCAGGTCGCCCGCCACTGTGGCTACCGCGGCTGCGCGATCCATAACGACGATCTCAGCCTCGGTGCTGGCGGCACAAGCCGATGCGGCGTGCAGCAGTTCGCCGAGTTCGGTCAACGTCACGCCAGCATCGCTCACCATCAGCGGGTTGATCCGTTTGACGAGTTCGCTCGGTCCAGAACTCGGGCGAGCTTGGAAGCGCCGCAGGAGGATCCGCTCCATCGTGTCGCGCTGCGCCGCCACGTGTTGGTCGAAATAGGCTGCCCGTCCGAGTTCATAGCGATCCTGCTCCTCGAGGCGTAGCTGCCCCTCCTCGTTGACGAGCAGGCCGACGTCGGTCATCCCGTAGTAGAAGGCATCGTCCAGGTATGCCCAACTGATCATCTCCGCCGTCAGCGCCATCGCGCGGTCGTAGCGGACCAGGCTCCATGGCTCTGAACCTGTTGGAGGCTGCGCTGCGACGTACTCGGCCATGAACCGGCAGCAGACGGAAGCCTGATTGGCACGAGCAGCTTCATCGCGCAACCACCCTTGTGCACCGGCCTCGGGGTAGGTCGCCAGCCGGGCCGGTAGGACTGCCCGGCTGTGCTCGCTCTCGGCGATGATCCGCTCGTTGGCGGCGAGGATCTGCTCCAGCAGCCCGTCGGGTCGCGCTGAGGCGAGCAGGGCCTGCGCCTCGGCGAGCAGGTATTCCACGGAGGTTCGGACGACCTGCTCGCGCTGATCGCGTGGGACGACCTGGTTCCGAAGCCCGAACGTGGTCGTGACGTACGCGCCGATCAACGCTCTTGCCGCGCTGACGTCGGCGGTCTGCACGGTGCGTGCGGGGCCGTCGGCTCTCGCGATCAGCTCGTTGCCGATACTCGGGAAGAACAGTATGTGCTTCTTGATGCCTTCCGGTGCGACGGCGTCACGGAGTGTTCGCTTGTGGTCCAGAGGCATCTGCTGGCCGCCATGCGCTTGGCAGAGCGCGTCGATCGCGTCGATGATGACTGCGACGAGCATTCGGTCGGCCGCGTTGTCGGGCGACGGCGCCGCGCGGCGAATGCGTGGGCCGAGCGCAATCTCGACCTCATATCTGGTCAGGCGGCATCGGGCGATTTCCTCCCCGCCCGGATCCTCGGCGGAGGAGAACCAGAAATCGGGATGGTCCACATCGATCGCGAGTTGTAGGCATGGGATCGAATGGCTCAGTGCCGATAACGGCTCGCGAAGCAGATCAGTCAGCTCGTTGAGCCAGTACGCCACCGTCTCTACGAGATGCCAACTGCGTCTCGGTCGGTCACCGCCGGCGGGCCCGGCGACCCAAAGATCGACCGGCGCGTTCCCGACGTGCAGGATCAGCCGGGGTTCGCTGATCTCTGTCAGGTGGTAGAAGCGGGGGCTGAGGCCGTGGTCCTCCTCTCGTTCCACTTCCCGGATCGTGCCGTCGATGTAGAACGCGCCGTGAAAGTCGCGGGACGCTTTCGTCCGTTGCCGGATCTCCGCCCCGGAGCCCGGCGCGACGGTTACGAGCGTGGCGTCGCGAAGGTGGTCGAGGCTGCGCTCGTGACCGTGGTAGACGCTGTAGAGGTCGAGCATTCCAAAGCTCACGATCTGCTCAGCCGCACGCAAGCTGCTGCACGCCGCGGAGAACTTCCAAAGCGCTAGAGGATCGCCATGCTCCATGCGTGCGATGATCTGGAGGTCTGCCGCGCTCATGACCTCCCGTTCGAGGTTCTCCCGATCCCTTCGCTGTAGACCGTAAAACGCTCCACGGCCTGTCGGCTGGCCGATCAGCAGGCCGAATACCCGACCGCTGGTCGCCTGCGCGGCTTGCACGAAGCGAGCGTGAACCGCGTCCAGGAGCGCGCGCG
This sequence comes from uncultured Solirubrobacterales bacterium, assembly GCA_963795555.1. Taxonomy (GTDB): domain Bacteria; phylum Actinomycetota; class Thermoleophilia; order Solirubrobacterales; family Solirubrobacteraceae; genus CAWCHZ01. The sequence goes on along the minus strand of CAWCHZ010000002.1, from coordinate 678,205 downwards.
TGTCGTAAATCCCGTAGGGGTTCTCGGAGAGATCCAGCATCGGATCAGAGCACACCAGGCAGAGCATCTCGATGTCAGTGTCGAGCTGCCCGGACATCTCAGTCCATGGCTTGCTGGGATCACGGCGGATGACCTCGACGTCCAGCCTCAGGCGGAGGAACGAGTTGGTCACTTCCTCGTCGACGACCGCGCCGAACGCTGCAGCCACCGGCTGTGCGCCCACCGCCCCGACCGCCTCAGTGACGAGGTGATGACGAAGCGCGACAAGCAGATCGAACGGTTTTGCCAGCACGACACGGTCTCCGAACCGGATGAGCGGCCACCGATCCGTGAGGCCCTCCACGAGGTCTGCGTCTTCGAACCGGCGAGCGCCGGCATCGACAATCAGTGGCTCCAAGCTCGACAGCTCGACACCTTTGATGGCGGCAAGCGATTCCGCGCTGAAGATCAACTCGTCCGCCAAGCGGCGAAGTCGCGATTGGCCCGGAACGTCCACGCCAGCACTGGGAGGCGCGGCGGGAATCTCATCGCGACTCAGGCCAGCACGCCGAAGCACATGATCGCTCAGCGCGAACGTCGCTTGCGCGAGCATCGTCAGCTCGCCGCGGAGCGGCTCGGGGAGAACGTCCGACAGGAGCAACGAGCACACGACCAGCCTGACGATGTACACGCAGTCCGAGGCGAGGCCCGACCCGACGAGGTACGAGCCACCGAAGAACACGAGCTCCTCGGTCAACACGTCCTCGAAGGGGTCCTCCTGCTGGGCGGCGGCGCCCGCGATGTCACCCGTCATCAGCAAGCCGCCGAGCACGGGTTGCGTCAGGGGTCGCGCGCCAGGCCGCGCAGGAACTTCCGACGTCAGCGCGGCCAGCACACCGAGCCGCCACAGCCGATGCGCGTTCGTCGGAAGCAGCGACAGAGCACCCGCCGAAGCGGCGACCTGGGTCGGATCGATATCCGCGAGCACCGATCGAACGTTTCGGAACCTGCTAGCCGCAGGCGGCTGCCCCGAAAGGACCATCGGAACAGCGTAGGTCGCGCACCACTGGTGGCGGGGCGACCGCAAGTCCGGCTCTATCTTCGGATGTTCAGGGGAGGACTAGCACCGGTAGCGGTTCCGCCGACGTCACCGACCTCCCTGGAAATCAGCACTGCGTCGGCTGCGAGCGGGATTGGACAGCGAGAAGCCGAGCGCGGCAGTCAGGCACGAGAAGATCCTCGTTGAGCTGCCCAACAAAAGCGACGACCGCGGTGGCTATGTGCCGAACGTCACGCGTGATTGGTGAGGGCTGTCGCCGGTCGCGCTTCCTGCGCGCTCGCGGATTACGTGATGGCTGCACGGCATTCGACCGCGAAGCTAACGTCGAATAGCCTCGGCCTCTGATGATCAAGGATCTCACTGCTGAAGATCTTGCCGTATTGCCGGTCGACGAGCTCGGACTCTGGCTTCTGCGCTCGCTGTGCTCCGGCGAAGCGGCGACGTTTCACCGCACTGCGACTATCGATCGCCTCCTTCGGCAGCTCGGGAAGAAGCTCCCGCGCCAGAAGGCCTACCGTCGGACAAGCGAGGCGGACGAGGTGCCGCACCTTGCCAAGGCGCTTGCTGAGGCTTGGGCATGGCTGAGGACCAACGGTCTCGTTGCCGAGTCGGCCGAGGCGCTTATCGCGGGGGAGATGCCAGTACCCGGTTATGAATTCGTCACTCGGCTCGGAGAGCGCGTCGCGGCCCATGAACGCCCGTTGGAATGGATCAGCGCGACGCGTAGACTGGCGCTGCCCCTGCACCCGCGCCTCGATGAGCGCGCCCGACGTCAGTTCGTGATGGGCGAGTTTGAAGCCGCTGTGTTCGTCGCGATGAAGGAGGTCGAGGTGGCTGTCCGCGAGCGTGCCGGCCTCCCCGACACGATGATCGGCACCGATCTTATGAACAAGGCCTTTGGCGACCACGGTCCGCTCTCGGATCCGTCCCGACCAAGGGCCGAACGGCAGGGGCTTCAATCCCTTTACCGCGGAGCCATGAGCGTCTTCAAGAACCCGACGAGCCATCGCTCAGTGGAGTTCTCTAATCCGGTCGAGGCGGCCGAGATGGTGCTGTTAGCCGACCTGTTGCTTCGGATGTTGGACCGGCCGAGCGCCGTCGCAACAGCCTGACGGCAGAGGCTTGGACCGTGCGTCGCCCATCCGGACGTGCCCGCGATTCGGTCACGCGGATCTCCCGGCTCTCCCGCTCACGATCGCTTTGAGGCACGACCGTCGCCTCCGGTCGGCTATCGCCTTGGCGACATTGCGATCGTCACGGTCGGGCCCGATCCGCGCCGCGGCGCGCTGCTGGTATCGGCCCAGAGGCGCGTATCCGCTCCGAATCGACGACGCGGTCGGCCTGGCCGGGTCGCGGGCTCGGATGCCCCACGGCATGCGGAAGCGCGGGTGCACCGGGCCTTGGTTGTTGGGGGGGGCCGCCTTCTAGCTTGGGGTACGCGGCGCTCTACGCCACGGTCACGCGCGAACGTCGGTCGATCCCAGCGGTGGCCGGCGGGCGAGCGTTCGAAGCCGTATCGGGGCCAGGCTGCGTGCCGGCCGTGGGTGGAGCGGCCGGCACGCTGGCTGGTCTTGTCAGGTGGTTCGGGCGGGGATGTCTTGTAGTCCGCCGAGGTCTTCGAAGGGCTCCCACGCGGCGAGCACGCTCTCGATGCGGTTGCGGAGGTTGGTGAGGGTTGTCTCTGAGCGCCAGTAGCGTTCGCAGTCGCGTGCGAGCTCGTCGGTGAGCTGGCTGAGGACGACGTAGAGCAGCTCGGCGATCAGGGTGCGCGGGCCGCAGAGCGCGACCGGCTGTGTGCTTGCGGGGTCGAGTTGTTCGAGGATGTCGTCGAGCTGGGTGATCTCCTGACGGCGGCGGTCCAGTTCCGCGGTGGGTGCTGGTGGCTGGTCGGGAGGTCGGTTGGGCGCGTGTTGTAGTGCCTCGATCTTTGACTCATACATCGACAGCGCGTTGCTGTGCACGACCGCGATCCGGTCGGACTCAAGGGCGACGACGGCGAGCGCTGGGGGTGTTTGGGCGGCCGACTGGTCGGGCGCGCCGAGGGTACGCTTGCTGGGCATGGGAGGTCTCTCTCCTGTGTAGGGCCCCGGTAGCGGCTGCAATCCGCGCCGGGGCCTGCTTATGTCGGGGTCTCGTCGACTCTACGGAGCCCGGTGGACACTCCGGGCCCCTTCCCGTGCTGGCGTGCGGAAGTCTTCGCAAACGACGACGAAGGCTTGGCTATGTGAGCCTCTACGCAGAGCGATGACGGCGTGTGGGGACTGGTGCAAACACTGAACACGCCGCGTCGCATCCAGCTCCGCATCGTGGGCTATCCTGTGCCGATGGGTCAGATCCGTTCGCATCAACCTCCCTCGGCGCCTTCGCCAACGCTAGAGCGACTGGCGCGCGAGGGTGTCGTGCGCCTGCCGACGCGCTCGCTCGCCGAGGTGCTTGCCGCGCGTGGGCCGCTGCGCGGCCCGGTCACCGACGCAGGCACCCGCGCGCTTCAGGAGCTGCGCGGCGAGCGTGTCTGACGTCACCGCGCGCGTCCTCTACGCGGACACCTCAAGCCTCCTCAAGCTCGTCGTTCGCGAAGCGGAGAGCACGACCGTCGAGCACGAGCTGACCACGTGGGCGGGCGTTGCCAGCAGCTCGATAGCCGCCATCGAGCTTCGCCGAGCCGTGCTGCGCGCCCGCGCTGACCAGCGCGAGAGCGTCGCAGATGACCCCGCTGTCGACGGCGTGATCGCCGCGATCGCCGAGATCCCACTTACAGCCCGCGTACGCGATCTTGCCGGCAGCCTCGAGCCACCCGAGCTGCGCTCCCTGGACGCGATCCACCTCGCTTCGGCGCTTGCCCTGGGCCGCGATCTGGCCGCGATCATGACTTACGACAGTCGTCTGCGCGACGCCTGCCAGGTACACGGCATCGAAGTGATCGCACCCACCCCCGACCCCCGAGCGACACCCCCGGGAGCCAGCTCAGCAGGCGGTCGCTGAGCACCCGAGTCGTTTGGGCACCAGCCCGAATCTGGTGCCCAAACAGGCCGACTTCGAGCGATGTCCGGCACTATCCGTTCGTCGCTTTTCTGCCGCTTTGCCCTGCAAATAGCCACTTTGCGGGGTGCCAGCTACGCCGGCTCGTCCCTCCTCCGGAGCGAGAGGTCGCGTGTTCGAGTCACGCCGGGCGCGTCCGGAAGGCCGGAAGACCGGCTGGGTGGTTCGGCGCTGCCCTCAGGGGTTTTCGTGGAGCTTGGCGACGAACTCGGCTGGTGTGAGGATCGGTAGGTCGTCTCCGAGGCCGAGGAGGTGTTGGTCGCCGGTGACGAGGAACGCGCGCCGGCTGATGGCGAGAGCGAGCAGATAGTCGTCGTCAGGATCGGGTGATGCGACGGGTGCGGGGTCGGCTGGGTCTTCGGCGATGACCGCGTGGTCGCGGACCCAGCTCACGAGGGCGGCAGCCTGCTCGGGAGGGATCCGCTTGCGGAGTTTGGGGTAAGTGAGCGCGCGCGCGAGCTCGGCGATCAGCAGGTCGGAGATGATCAGTTCGAATGCCCCGTCACGGTTGCTGCGCAAGATCTCCGCCGACGGGCCCCGTGCCGACAACGCCGCTGAGATCAGGACGTTGACATCAACGACGGCGCGCACCAGATCCCGGTCGGCGAGGCCTGGTCGCGTGCTGTGCCTCGAGCGCGAGCTCGGAGGCTCTGGCTTCAGACAGAGTTGCGGTGGACCACAGCTTGTCGAGGGCGTCGAGCTTCAGGTCCCGGCGGAGGGAGTCCTCGATTAACGCGCTATCGGAGATGCCAGTGCGTGCCGCTTGGATCTTGACCCATTTCAGGACGTCCTCATCGATCGTGAGCGTCGTTCGTACTTTTGCCATAGCCACATCATAGCATCACGATGCGGCTGTGCACGCAGAAGGTGTCTGGGTTGAGGACCGCGCGGAGTGCCGGGCTGAGTTTCCCAGCGGGCGTAGAGTCCGCTGCATGCCCACCTTCGTCCTGCGCGGCATTCGAGCTCGGGGCGAATGGCCGCCGGGCACGTCCGCGGACGCTGATCGGCGTACTGCGTCGCCTGACGCCAGAGCCCGAGCCCGACTCGACTCGACTCGACTCGATGCATGCGGGACCGCCCCGCTCAGGAGCGGCCCAGCTTGGTGCCGCCGGGCTGCGCGGGGCGCTCGCCGGCCTTGTGCAGGGGGCGATTGTCGGTGGCGCGCGGCGCGGCATCGCCGCTCGACTGGAAGAGGTCGGCCAGCACGCTGTCGCGCAGGCTCGCCCGCCCGCGTGGACGCTCCCCCGCGCTGGTGGACTTACGTCGACGCGGGGGCTCGCGTTGCATTGGCGCGGACGCGGATTGGGGTGCCGTGCCAGCGTCGGCACGCAGCGTCTCCCGGTAGCGCCGCACGCTCGTGCGCAGATCGGAGCTCATCCGCTCCAGGCTCTCGAGCTGGGCGGCGACATCGCTGCTGGTGGCGCTCGCCTGGCGACGCAGACGGCGCGCGTCGCGCTCGGCGTCCTGGCGGATCGAGTTGACGATCTCCTCGAAGCGTTCAGTCCGCCAGCGCTTCACGACCCAGGCCATGGGCCGGGGTTCGACGGCTCACGCGCGGATCCTCTCCGCGCTGCTCGAGCGACAGCCCGCGTCCGTGCCCGCAGATCCCGGGCTCGGTCAACGCCGCGGTCAGCCGCCGGCGACGGCCGGCAGGATCGTCACCTCGTCGCCGTCGCCGACCGAGGTGTCGAGCCCTTCCAGGAAGCGGATGTCCTCGCCACCGACGTAGACGTTGACGAAGCGCCGCAGCGCGTCGCCATCGGAGATCCGGCCGCGCAGCTCGCCGAAGCGCTCATAGAGCGCGTCGAGCACCGCGCCGACGGTCTCCCCCTCGACGTCGACCTCCGCGGTCCCGTCGGTCGCGGCGCGCAGCTGCGTCGGGATCTTGACGCGCACCGCCATCAAGCCGCCACCCCCGCCACGCCGCTGTCCTGGAAGGACTGCAGCGTCGGCTCGATCTCGTGGCGCTCGAACGTGCCGCGCGCGATGTCGATCGTCTTGAGCCCCTCGCCGGTGATGCAGACGACGACGCGCTCGGAAGGATCGATGTCACCGCGCTCGGCGAGCTTGGCGAGCACCGCCGTCGTCACGCCGCCGGCGGTCTCGGTGAAGATGCCGGTCGTCTCGGCGAGCAGCCGGACACCCGCGCGGATCTCGTCATCGCTGACCGCGTCGATGCCGCCGCCGGTCCGCCGTGCCAGGTCGAGCGCATAGGGCCCGTCGGCCGGGTTGCCGATCGCCAGCGACTTGGCGATCGTGTCCGGGCGCACCGGACGGCAGACGTCCGCGCCGGCCGCGAAGGCCTGCGCGACCGGCGAGCACCCGGCCGCCTGCGCGCCGTTCATCGCCGGCGCCTGGCCCTCGAGCAGGCCGAGGTCGAGCCACTCCTGGAAGCCCTTGCCGATCTTCGTGAACAGCGAGCCCGAGGCGATCGGCGCCACGACGCGGTCGGGCAGCTGCCAGCCGAGCTGCTCGGCGATCTCGAACGCAAGCGTCTTGGAGCCCTCGGCGTAGTACGGGCGCAGGTTGACGTTCACGAACGCCCACTCGTGCTCGTCGGAGAGCTGCGTGCAGAGGCGGTTGACGTCGTCGTAGTTGCCGTGCACCGCCATCAGGTTGGTGCCGAAGACGCCCGTGGCGAGGATCTTGGGCTCCTCCAGGTCCGCTGGGACGAACACGAAGGACTCCAGGCCGGCGGCCGCGGCGTGCGCGGCGACGGCGTTGGCGAGGTTGCCCGTCGACGCGCAGGCGATCACCTCATAGCCCAGCTCCTGGGCGCGCGCGATCGCCACCGAGACGACCCGATCCTTGAAGGAGTGGGTCGGGTTGGCGGCATCGTTCTTGACCCAGACCTCGCGCAGCCCCAGTCGCTGGGCGAGGCGGTCGGCGCGCAGCAGGGGCGTGCAGCCGGCACCCAGCGCGGCCCGCGGCACCCCGCTCAAGGGCAGGAAGTCGGCGTAGCGCCAGATGCTCTGCGGTCCGGCCTGGATGCGACGGCGCAGCTCGGCGACGTCGGGCTGGGGCTCACGGTCGTAACGGACCTCGAGCGGCCCGAAGCACTGCTCGCAGACGTAGCGCGCCTCCAGCGCGTACGTGGTTCCGCATTCCCTACATGTCAGCATCTGTCCGGCCATATCTATGAAAAAACCTCCGCCGGGAGTTGGGCGGAGGCTTCAGGGGCCGAAGGCTTCACCACATCTCCCAGGCTTGTCTTGGAGCCTGATGGAATTGGCACCGTTCCCGCTTGCGACGGGAGGTTGCCGGGGTTTCATAGGGCCAGTCCCTCCACCCCTCTGGATGCGTACTGCTATGTAGCCGTGCATTATAAGCACGGTCCGGCGGAAGCGCATACTCCTGGTCGTCAATCCCCGTGCCTCGGCGGTCTCCGTCGGGGCGCGCGAGCGCGTGCTGCGCATCCTCGGCGAGCACCACGATGTCGAGGCCGTCACGACCGAGCGCCCGGGGCACGCACGTGAGCTGGTGCGCTCGGCCTCCGCTCCCGCGGGCGGCTGGGCGGCGGTCGTGGCCTTCGGCGGCGATGGCACCGTCAACGAGGTGCTCAACGGGCTCGTCGGCTGCGCCACGCCGCTGGGAGTGCTGGCGGGCGGCGCGACGAACGTCTACTGCCGGCTGCTCGACCTGCCACCGTCGCCGCTCGCCGGAGCGATGCGCCTGGCAGCGCTGCTCGACGCCGATGCCGCGCGGGTCGTCGACGTCGGCCACGCGAACGAGCGGGCCTTCGCCTTCTGCTCGGGCGTCGGCCTCGACGCCACGACCGTGCGCCGCGTCGATCGCCATCCGCGACGCAAGGCCCGCCTCGGGCCGCTCTACTTCACCGCGGTCGCGCTGCGCACCTTCCTGCGGGACTACCTGGGCGACCCTCCATGCCTGCGCGTGAGCGTCGCCGGCCGTACGCTCGAGGGCATCAGCGCCGTGATCCAGAACGGCGAGTTCTACGCGTTCTTCGCCAGCCGGCCGGTGCGCATCGCCAGCGGCGCGACGCTCGCCGGGGGCACGCTGGCCGGCGTGGCGCTCGAGCCAATCGACGCGCTGCGCGCACCGGACCTGCTGCGGCGGATGCTCAGCGCCAGCGGCGCGGTCGGCGAGCACCCGAGCATCGCCGCCTTCGCCGACGCCACGACGATCGACGTGGAGTCGATCGACGGCCGTCCGCTGCCGCTGCAGGTCGACGGTGACTTCGTCGGGGACCTGCCCAGCGTGCGCTACAGCGTCGCCCCGGGCGCCCTGCGCGTAGTCGCATAGAGCCCCACCCGGCGGGCGCTAAGAGTCGAGCAAGCTCAGGCGGCCGTGGGCGTGACGCGGTAGGCGTCGAAGACGCCCTCCACGTTGCGCAGCCGGGTGACCGTCGCGTTGAGTGCCTGGCGGTCGGGAACCTCGACCACGAAGCGGTTGCGCACCATCTGGTCGCTGACGTTGCAACGGGCCTCGACGATGTTGATGCCCGACTCGGCGAACGTGCGCGAGAGATCCTCCAGCAGGCGGTGGCGGTCCCAGCCGTCGACCTGGATCTCGACCTTGAATGACGTCTCGCCGGGCGCATCCCAGGCGACGCCGGTGAAGCGATCGGGGTCGCGTCGCAGCGCCGCGACGTTGGGACAGTCCTCGCGGTGGATCGTGATGCCACGCCCGAGCGAGACATAGCCGACGATCGGGTCGCCGGCCACCGGGCGACAGCACTTGGCCAGGCGCAGCATCACGTCGTTGACGCCCTCCACGCGGATGCCGTACTGCGAGGACGAGCGGGTCGGGCGGTGGCGGCGGCCACGCGTGAGCAGCTCCTCGCCAGCGGTTGGCTCGGCCTGGCCCGCGTCGCCCTCCTTGAGGCGCTGCATCACCTTGTTGATGACGACCTTGGGCGAGATCTTCGCCGAGCCCAACGCGAGATAGAACTCATCCGCCTTGCGGAACCCCATCTCGCGGATCACGTTCGCGACGACGGGCGAGCCGACCATCTTCTGCGCCGGCAGGCCCGCCTTGCGCAGATGCTCCTGCAGCAGCTCGCGGCCGGCATGCTCGGTGTCCTTGCGCGACTCGGCCTTGAACCAGGCCTTGATCTTGTTGCGCGCGCGTGTGGTCTTCACCAGCGCGAGCCAGTCGCGCGAGGGCCCGCGGTCACGCTTGGCGGTCAGAACCTCGACGATGTCGCCCGAGCGCAGCTCGTAGTGCAGCGGCACGAGCTTGCCGTTGACGCGCGCGCCGACGCAGCGGTGCCCCACGTCGGTGTGGACCTCGTAGGCGAAGTCCAGCGGCGTCGCGCCCGCCGCGAGCGACTTGACCTCGCCCTTGGGCGTGAAGACGAAGACCTCGTCCTCGAACAGATCGACCTTCAGCGACTCCATGAACTCGCCCGGGTCCTGGAGGTCCTGCTGCCAGTCCAGCAGCGAGCGCAGCCATTTGAGCTTCGCGTCGCCCTCGGCGCCGTCGACCGACTGCTCCTTGTAGATCCAGTGCGCGGCGACCCCGTACTCGGCCATGTCGTGCATCTCGCGCGTGCGGATCTGGATCTCCAGCGGACGCCCCTCCGGCCCAATCACCGTCGTGTGCAGCGACTGGTACATGTTGAACTTGGGCATCGCGATGAAGTCCTTGAAGCGCCCGGGCAGCGGCTTCCACAGGGAGTGGATCACGCCCACCGCGCCGTAGCAGTCCTTCACCGAGTCGACGATCACGCGCATCGCCGTGAGGTCGTAGATCTCGTTGAACTCGCGCCCCTTCTTGGTCATCTTCGAGTAGATCGAGTAGAAGTGCTTGGCGCGCCCGGAGATGTCCGCGTGAATGCCCAGCCCGCTGAGCTCCTGCGACAGATAGGCGCCCGCGGCGGCGACATAATGCTCGCGCTCCTGGCGCTGCTGGCTGACGAGCCCCTTGATCTCCTGGTACTTGCGCGGGTGCAGCGTCGTGAAGGCCAGGTCCTCGAGCTCCCACTTGAGTGCATGGATGCCGAGCCGGTGGGCGATCGGCGCGAAGATGTCGAGCGTCTCCTTGGCCTTGTCCAGCTGCTTGGGCTTGGGCAGCGCGGAGATCGTGCGCATGTTGTGCAGGCGGTCGGCGAGCTTGATCAGGATCACCCTGATGTCGCTGGCCATCGCGACCATCATCTTGCGGTAGTTCTCGGCCTGCGCCTCGTCGCGCGACTGGAAGGTGATCCCGGTCATCTTCGTCACGCCGTCGACGAGCGCCGCGATCTCCCCGCCGAAACGCTCCCGGACCTCCTCCAGCGAGGCGGACGTGTCCTCGACGGTGTCGTGCAGCAGCGCGGCGCACAGCGTCTCGGTGTCGAGTCGCAGCCCGGCGCAGATCTTGGCCACCCCGACCGGGTGGGTAATGAAGTCCTCGCCGGAGCGTCGGCGCTGGTCGGCGTGATGCTCGCAGGCGAAGACGAACGCTTCCTCGATGCGGCCGCGGTCGAGCTCCTGGGTGCGCTCGCCGGCGTGCTCTTCGATGATCGCGAACAGGTCACCGAGCAGCCGCTGCTCGGTCTCCGTCAAATCGGCCTGAATTGCCGGCGCCGGCGCCTGCGGGTGCGGTCGCTCGGCGATGCCGACGGGATGGCGGTCGCTGGGCAGCTGAGCGTCGTGCACCGCGCCGTCGGCCGAGACCGAGTCCGCCAGCGAGTCGATGGCCACGGTGGCGGCGGCGGAGCGCGGCGCTCGCTTGGCGCGGCTGATCTGCCCGTCGCCGTCGGCGGCAGGCTTGGCCTGTGCCCTCGGGGCGCCGGCTGGCTCGGAGACGGCGGGCTTAGCCTTGCGCGCTCGGCGCGTCAGGCCGCCAGTGATGTCGCCTCGCTTAGGTATCGCTGCCCTTCCTCATATCGTCGTCGGTAGACCTGGAAGGCCGGTGAGCGCTCGAGCGTCGTGCGCTCAGCGTCCAGGACCGTGATGCTCAGTCTCGCCGGGTCGAGGCTGACGAGACGAAGCTCCTGGAGGATCCGCACCAGCCGCCCGGCGAGCGCCGCGCTGCGTCCGTGCTGACCGTCTCCGCGAAGCACCGCCGCGAGCTCCTCGCCGGCTGCGCCTCCGCGGTCCCGCAGAACCCGGTAGAGCGCAATCAGCTGTGGCCGCAGGCCGTACTCCTGCTCATGTATCTGTTGGGCAAAGCGTAGCTCAGGCGTCCCCCACGCCAGGTGGGCGCTGGTATCCGACGTTGCTGCACCCAACAGAGCCGCGAGCTGGTGCTCGTGGGCGGGCGGGTCGAGCGCCACTGCATGACGGAAGCGGTTGCCCAGCGTGGGGTCGCGCTCCAGCGCGGCGTGCGAGCACAGCGCGAAGCCCCCCAGGCGCTCGGCCAGTCCGCTTCGGCGGCGCGAGACGTCGGCGCAGACGGCGAGCACGGTCTCACCGCTGGCGACGAGCGCGCTGAGCAGGCCGGCTGGTCCCCGGCCGCGCCGGTCATGGAGCCGACGCCCGCCACGGGCAGCCGTCCCGTGCAGCAGCGCGGCGTCGGCGGCTTCTGCGGTGAGGTCGCGGGTCAGCTCGGCGAGCATCCCCTCCAGGAAGCCGTCGGGCTCGCCGAGCACCTCGATCGGCAGCGGCGCGACGGGTTGCATGCAACGCACCCGCAGGCGCGGCTCCACCGTCCCATTCCATTCGTTGCGCTCCAGCCGGAAGCTGACGTCGAGCGGAACGTCGGCGGGCGTGGGCAGGCGTCCGCCGCTGCCGAACAGGATGGCGCGTGCGCGGGTCCCGCCGGCGTCGACCGTGAAGCGCACATGCCGCCCCTCGCCGAGCGGCGCTGGGTCGCTGAGCAGCGCACCGCGAACGAGCAGGTTGACGCCCGGGTTTCCGGCACCAAACGGGCCCAGGCGCTCGATCTGCTCGGCCAGCTCGAGCCCCAGCGCGGAGCCACCGACCACCGCGTCGATCCGCTCGACCGGGATCAGATCGGCGTCGCTGAGCATGAGCTCGGCGTGCGCCTCCAGCGCCTGACGCAGCGCCGGCACACGCTCACGCGCGACCTGCAGCCCCGCCGCCGCGCGGTGGCCACCGAAGCGATCCAGGTGGTCGCCCGTGGCCGTCAGCGCGCCGAGCACGTCGAAACCGGGGATCGAACGGCAGGAGCCGGTGCCGCGCTCGCCGTCGAGCGCGATCAGCACGGCGGGGCGATGGTGGCGCTCGGCGATCCGCGCGGCGACGATCCCGATCACGCCAGGATGCCAGCCCTCGCCCGCCAGGACATGGATGCGCCGGCGCCCGGCGGCGGCGACTTGTGCCTCGGCTTCGAACAGGATCCGCGTCTCGACGTGGCGGCGCTCGGCATTGGCCGCGTCGAGCTCGGCGGCGATCTGCGCCGCGCGCTGCCGATCCTCGGTGAGGACCAGCTCGAGGCCCGCATCGGCGCGATAGAGCCGACCCGCGGCATTGATCCGCGGCGCAAGGCCAAAGCCGACGGCCCGCGCGTCGACGCGGCTGGGATCCACGCGCGCGACGCGCATCAGCTCGCGCAGGCCGGGCTTGGCGGTGGCGCTCAGCGTGCGCAGGCCGGCCCGCACGAGCCGCCGGTTCTCGCCGCGCAACGGCACGACGTCGGCGAGCGTGGCCAGACCGACCAGATCGAGGTCCTCGTCGCACTCCGCGGGATCACGGTCGCTGGCGGCGCTCAGCGCCTGCGCGAGCTTGTAGGCGACGGCGGTGGCGCACAGCTCAGTGCACGGGTAGCCGCAGATCGCCGGGTGGACGATCGGCGCGTCGGGCAGACGGCCATCCGCGCGTGGCGCGTGGTGATCGGTGACCAGAACGTCGATCCCCAGCGCGCGCGCCGCGACAACCTCGTCGACGGCGGTGATCGCGCAGTCGGCCGTCACCAGCAGGCGCGTGCCGCGCGCGGCCAGCCGCGCGACCGTCGCGTGGGCGAGCCCATAGCCGTCCTCCAGCCGGCTGGGCAGGTACCAGTCGACGTCGGCACCCAGGCGGCGCAGCGCGCGCACGAGGATCGCCGTCGCGCAGACGCCGTCGACGTCGTAGTCGCCATGGACCGTGATGCGACTGCCCGCCGCGACATGCCTCAGCATGAGCGCCAGCGCGCCCTCGATGTCGGCGAACGCGCTTGGCGGATGGGACTCGTCCGCGGCCAGCCACGCCCGCGCCGCGGCGGGATCGCCAAGGCCCCGGCGGACCAGGATCTGCGCGATCGGCTCGCTGACACCGAGCGAGCGCTCCAACTCGCAGACCGCATCGAGGTCACAGGGGGCGATCTCCAGGCGCGGCGACGCGGCCGGCGGAGCCGGTGGGGAGACGACAAAGCCCTCCGGAGCGTGCGCCGGCATCGTGGGCCAGCGTACGCCGCGGCTTGGACGGAATCGCGCGAGCGCTACGCGCCGCGGCGGGCGCGGCGCAGCGCGCTGCGCTGGGCCGCGTGCAGCGTGCGGTCGCGGCGGATGCCGGCGAGCCAGATCAACGCCATGCCGAGCGCCGCGCCGGGGATCGCCTGCAGGGCGGTGACGATGTGCGTGGCGTGGCGTCCGGGGATCGCGATCCCGTTGATCGCCAGGCCGACGAGGATCGCGCCGACCAGCGCGCCGACCAGCGCTCCGACGATCCCACCCCAGAAGCGATCCGGCAGCCAGATCGTGAAGTGCCAGACGGCGAGACCCATCATCGTCCAGGCCAACAGGCCCATCAGCGCGGCCTCCCGTGACGGCGGTGGCGGCCCCGGCGTGAGCGCTCACGCTTGGCTCGCGCCGCGCCGTCTTGCGGGTCGGCCGGCGAGCTTGACTCCGGCGGCTCGGGCGGCCTGGGCTCGGGCGCGCGCGGCATTGGCGTGCTCGGCCCCGGTGACGGAGCCGCCTCGCCGGGCAGCTGACCGCCGCGCGTGAGCACGCGACGCTCGCGCCGCCGCCGGGCGCCGTTGCCCTGACGCGCTTGCAGCGCGTCAGGCGCTTGCAGCGCGTCAGGCGCTTGCAGCGCGTCAGGCGCTTGCAGCGCGTCAGGCGCTTGCAGCGCGTCAGGCGCTTGCAGCGCGTCAGGCGCTCCGAGCGCGTCAGGCGCTCCGAGCGCGTCAGGCGCCTGCCCGGAGGCCGGCTGCTCGATGTCCAGCTCGCGCACCAGTTGCTGGAACTCCTCCTCGCTGACCTCGTCGGGCACGTCGGCGAGCGCCGCCCGCCGCCGTCGCGCGGGCCGAGCGGGGGGCTCGACATCGGTCGGCGCGCCCGCGATCGTCGCCACGGCATAGGCCGGCACCAGGCCGCCGGCCTCGCGCCTGATCCGCTCGCGGCGGCGCGCGTAGATCGGCTCGCGCTCCTTCCAGTGGGTCAGCACGGGCGAGGCGATGAAGATCGACGAGTACGCACCCGACGCGACGCCGACCAGCAGCGCGAAGGCGAAGTCCTGCAGCGTCGCGCCGCCGAAGATCAACAGCGCGATGATCGGCAGCAGCGTGCAGAAGCTGGTCGCCAACGAGCGCGTCAGCACCTCCGACATCGACCGGTTGACGATCTGCGAGAACGCCGCTCGCGGCATCCGCGGGACGTTCTCGCGCACGCGGTCGAAGACGATGATCGTGTCGTAGAGCGAGTAGCCCAAGATCGTCAACAGCGCCGCGACAGTCGACGTGGTGACCTGCCGGCCGGTCAGCGAGTAGACGCCGGCGGTGATCAGCACATCGTGCATCAACGCGATCAGCACCGGCACGGCGTACTTCCACTCGAAGCGCAGCGCGATGTAGGCGGTGATCACCACCAGCGAGGCGATGATGGCGATGATCGCCTTGTTGGCGACCGTCTGGCCGAACGTGGGGCCGATCGACTGGTTGGAGAAGTTGACCGTGCCGAAGTGCTGATCGAGTCGCTGGCGCACGCTCTGAACCGCGCCTGGGCCGAGCTTGGCCGATGAGATCTGGTAGGCGTTGGGGCCGAGCTGGTGGTTGACGACCTTCTGCACCGAGGCGTCCGGATAGCCGGCCCGGCTCATCACCGCGCGGATCTGGCTCTCCGACGCGGGATGGCTGAGCGCGGTGGTGATCCGCGTGCCGGAGGTGAAGTCGATGCCGAAGTGCAGCCCGCGGCCACCGATCGACAGCGCCCCGATCGCCAGGATGCAGCCCGACAGCGTGAAGAACCAGCGCGAGGCGCCCATGAAGTCGAATCGCCAGCGCCGTCGCTGGGGCCCGGCGCCGAGCAGTGCGGGGCTCGAGACCAGCCGTGTTCGGCCCGTGCTGCCGAGGAACGCCTGCGTCGCCATGACGGCGGTGAAGAGCGAGACGAGCGTGCCGATGCCCAGCGTGAAGGCAAAGCCCTTGACCCCGGCGGTCGCCAGGATGAAGAGGATGAACGCGGTCATCAGCGTGACGACGTTGGCGTCGATGATCGCCGAGAGGCCCTTCTTGTAGCCCGCGGCGACTCCGGCCGGAATCGAGCGCCCGCCGCGGATCTCCTCCTTGACGCGCTCGAAGATCACGATGTTGGCGTCGGCGGCGACGCCGATCGTGAGGATCAGGCCGGCGATGCCCGGCAGCGTCAGCGTCACGGGGACGAGCTTGATCAGCGCGAAGAAGTAGATGGCGTAGATCACCAGCCCGCCCGTCGCGATCAGCCCGAGGACGCGATAGAAGGTCAGCAGGAACAGCACGACCACGCCGAGGCCGACGAGCCCGGCGATCAGGCCCTGGTGCAGCGCCTGCTTGCCGAGCGTCGCGGAGACCTGCGACTGCGAGATCAGCTTGAGCTTGATCGGCAGCGCGCCGAGCTGCAGCAGGTTGGCGAGATCCTGGGCGCTCTGGATCGTGAAGCCGCCCTGGATGTCGGCGCCGTTGGTCCCGTCGATGCCGTTTGGATTGGCTGTGAAGTCGATGTACGGGACCGAGACCAGCTGGTTGTCGAGGACGATCGCGAAGTGCTGGAAGACCGCGCTCGCCGCGGTGCCGGGCAGCTGCAGCGACGCGCCGCGCTGGGCGATCGTCTTCGTCACCTGCTGGAATGCGGTGCGCCCCTTTGAGGTGAAGTTGAAGCTGACGATCGGCGCGCCGGTCCCCCCGGGGCTGTTGTCGAAGGTCTGCTTGGGGTCGGTGATATCCGTGCCTGACAGCGCCGGCGCGTCGTTGAGCACGTAGTAGTGGTCCCACGGGGCGCTCTGGGAGAGCGTCGAGGGGCGCACCGCCTGGACGACGACCGTGCCGGGGTTGACCGTCACGACGCGCGTTCCGGGCGGCTGGCCCTGCTCGGCGAATAGGTCGGCGCGATTGGCCTCCGGGCCGCGCAGGACCGTGTGGGTGGCGTCGTCGACGAGGTAGTACTGGGTGTTGGCGGTGCGGGTCGGGTTGTAGGTCGGCGGGCGCTTGGCCGCCAGCTGGACCGCCTGGTACTGGCTCATCGAGCCCAGCGTGCCGGGTGCGTTGGGATCGCCGGTGACCGCGCCGCTGGTCGGATCGGGCTTGGCGTCGGGCCCGATGACGTTGGCCTCCCAGTCGTAGAAGAACAGCTGAGCGGTCTTGCCGACCTGCTGCTCGGCGCGCTGGGCGTTCTTGACGTCGGGCAGCGCGACGTCGAGCTGGTTGCCGCCGTAGCGCTGGATCTCCGGCTCGGAGACGCCGAGCTTGTCCACACGCGCGCGCATGATCGTCACCGCCCGATCGAGCGCAGCCGGGGTCACCTGCGACTGCGGCGTCGGCTCGCCCTGGTAGATCAGCTCGACGCCGCCCTTGAGGTCGAGTCCAAGGCGGGTCTTCTTGGTCGCGATGGCCACTGCCGAGGCGGCGATCAGCCCGGCGACGAGCAGCAGGATCAGGCCATTGCGACGGCGCGCAGACATCTCGCGGATGCTACTTGGCGGGGGTCAGGACCACGAGCAGCCCGCCGTCACCGTCGTAGGCGGGGAACAGGTCGGCGACCGCCTCGGCGGCGGGCTCGCCGCGCGCCTGGAGGTGGACCCGCTTGCCCAGCACGCGCACCCCCCACTCCAGCGCCGTGCCGACCGGGTCGTCGCCGTTCTCGAAGCGCAGCCCCAGCGCCTCCTGGATCGGCTGGCCGATCGCGCGCTCCTCGGCCAGTCCGGTCAGCTCGAAGGATCCCCGCCCGCAGCCGATCAGGCGCCCCTTGCCGTCGGTCAGGAAGAAGGCGGCGTTGGGTGCCGGATAGTAGTCGTCGAGCAGCTCGAAGAGAAAGCCGAAGCCGCACTTCTCGCAGGTCGTCGGCCTGCGCCCGAAGCCGACCGTGCGCGCGCTGGGCGCCTCACGATGACCGCAGTTGGGGCAGATGAAGAGATGAGCCATGCTGTTGGCAAGCGTAGGAGGGCCGCTACGAAGGGTACGCGGTCGGCCACGCGGGCCTCTGGCGCCATCGCTGCTTAGCGGGGGGCGGCCCCGAGCGATACGGGGCCGGGAACTGGCTGCCGCGCAATTGCTGGCGCCCCCAATATCGCTCGATCCAGCGGTGGACCCGCTGCTCTAGAAGAGCCCGCCCGGGCCCGGCGGCTCGAGGCCGAGGTGGGCGTAGGCGTGCGGCGTGGCGGTCCGTCCACGCGGGGTGCGCTTGATCAGCCCGAGCTGCAGCAGGTAGGGCTCGTAGATGTCCTCGACCGTGTCGGGCTCCTCGCCGACCGCCACGGCGAGCGTCGAGAGGCCGACCGGGCCGCCGTGGAACTTGCTGCAGATCGCGGTCAGGATCTCGCGGTCCAGACGGTCGAGGCCGCGCTCGTCGACTTCGAGCAGCGCCAGCGCCGCGCGCGCGCTGTCCGCGTCGATCGAGCCGTCGCCGCGCACCTCGGCGAAGTCGCGCACGCGCTTGAGCAGTCGGTTGGCGACGCGCGGCGTGCCGCGGCTGCGCTGGGCGACGACGAGCGCGCCGGCATCGTCGATGACGACGTCGAGGATCGTCGCCGAGCGGCCGACGATCTGGGCGAGCTCGCGCTCGCCGTAGTGGTCGAGCCGGTGCTGGATGCCGAAGCGGTCGCGCAGGGGCGCTGTGAGCAGCCCGGCGCGGGTCGTCGCCCCGACGAGCGTGAACGGCGGCAGGTCGAGCGTCACGACGCGCGCGCCGGCGCCCTGCCCGACGGTGATCGGCAGTCGCCGGTCCTCCATCGCCGGGTAGAAGGTCTCCTCGAGCGCTCGCGGCAGGCGGTGGATCTCGTCGACGAAGAAGACGCTGCCCGGCTCCAGCGCCGTCAGGAAGGCGGCCACGTCGCCCTTGCGCTCGAGCGCCGGGCCCGCTGTCTGGATGAACGGCACCTCCAGCTCGGCGGCGATGATCCCGGCGAGCGAGGTCTTTCCGAGGCCGGGGGGCCCCGCGAGCAGGACGTGGTCGAGCGCCTCGCCGCGGCTGCGCGCCGCGGCGATCGAGACGGCGAGCTGGTCGCGCAGAGCATCCTGACCGACGAAGTCCTCCAGGCGACGCGGGCGCAGGGTGCGCTCGAAGTCGTCCTCGGCCAGCGCGTCGGGGGTCTGGATTCGCGCCATCGTCATCGGCGCGCCACCGCCACGATCCGCGCGAGAGCCACCGACATCAGGCTCATCGCCTTGCCACCCGCAGCGCAGCCGCGATCAGCTCCTCGGCGCTGTCCTGCTGATCGCCGTCCCCAGCCAGCTCGAGCAGCTCGTGCGCCTCCTCGAGCGAGTAGCCGAGGCCGATCAGTCCGTCGCGCGCCAGCGCCCGCGGCTCGGCGTCGGCGATCCGGCTTGCCTGGATCTCCTCCCCACCATCCGCGCCGGCGAGCACCTTGTCGCGCAGCTCGACGATGATCCGCTCCGCGGTGCGCCGGCCGATCCCCGGCACGGCCTGGAAGCGCGTCGCGTCGCCCGCGGCGAGCGCGCCGATCAGATCGCGTGGCGTGCCGCCCGACAGGACGGCGAGCGCCACCTTGGGGCCGACTCCCTGAACGCCGAGCAGCAGCAGGAAGAGATCGCGCTCGGCCTCCGACGCGAAGCCGTAGAGCGACAGCGCGTCCTCGCGCACGACCAGATGCGCATGGAGGGTGACCTGCTTGCCGATCGCGGGGACCTGGTTGAGGGTGTGGCTGGAGACGGCGAGGCGGTAGCCGACGCCGTTGGCGTCGACGACGACGTGGTCGGCCCGACGGATCGCCACCTGCCCGCGCACCAACGCGATCACGACGCGGCCCCCAAGGCGGCAACCCGGCGACGCAGGCGCCCGCCGGCGCGAGCAGCGCCGATCACGACGCGGCCCCCACCGCGGCCTGCCAGGGGGCCCGGTTGGCGTGGCAGATCGCCACCGCAAGCGCATCGGCGGCGTGGTCAGGTCGCGGCGGCTCGGGCAGCGCCAGCAGCGCCTGGACCATCCGCTGGACCTGCTCCTTGGCGGCGCGGCCGGTGCCGCAGACGGCGCCCTTGACCTGTTGGGGGGTGTAGGAGCGACATGGCACCCCGCGCTGGCCGGCGGCGAGCAGGATCACGCCCCGGGCCTGCCCGACCGCAAAGGCCGAGCGCACGTTGTGTCCGAAGTAGAGATCCTCGACGGCGAGGGCGTCGGGCCGGTGGGCGTCGAGCAGCTCGCCGATCCGCCGGTGGATCTCCGCGAGGCGGTCGGGCGCCGCCAGCGAGGCGGCGGTCTCGATGACGCCGCCGTCGAGCGCCACGACGCGCTCGCCGCGCCGCTCTACGACGCCGAAGCCCGTGTGAGCGGTGCCCGGATCGATTCCGATGACGACCATCTCAGGCGGGATTCTGCGCTGCGCCGCGGATGCCTTCAGGCGGCGGGCGCCCCAGCCTCTCGCCTACTCCACGGCCCCGCTCAGCGCCAGCCCGCCTAGCCAAGCACTCGCTCGAGCACGTCGGCGTCGACCTCGAAGTTGGCGTCGACGGTCGAGACGTCGTCGTTGGACTCGAGCGCGTCGATCAGCCGCAGCAGCTTGGCGGCCTGGTCCTCTTCGAGCGGAACGCGTGAGCTGGGGCGCTGCTCGATGTCGGCGCGCTCGATCTCGATCTGGGCCTCCTCCAACGCCCGCCGCACGGCGCCCAGCGCCGCCGGCTCGCTGATCACCGTCAGCTCGTCCTCGTCGACCTCGATGTCATCAGCGCCGGCGTCGATCGCGACGATCAGATCGTCCTCGTCGTAGCGGCTGCCGTCGACGACGATCACGCCGCGCTTCTCGAACAGGTAGGACACGGACCCGGGCTCGCCCAACGCGCCGCCATGCTTGGCGAGCATGTGGCGCACCTCGGCGCCGGTGCGGTTGCGGTTGTCGGTGTGCGCCTCGATCAGCAGCGCGACGCCGCCTGGTCCGTAGCCCTCATAGAGGACGCGCTCGATCGCATCGGCGTCCGACCCGCTGCCCGTTCCCTTGGCGATCGCTCGCTCGATGTTGTCCTTCGGCATCGAGGCCTCGCGGGCCTTCTGGATCGCCGTCGCCAGCGCCGCGTTGCCGTCGGGGTCGCCCCCACCCTCGCGCGCGGCCACGCTGATCGCGCGGGCGAGCTTGGTGAAGTGCTGGCCGCGGCGCGCGTCGACGACGGCCTTCTTGTGCTTGATCGAGGCCCATTTGGAGTGTCCGGACATGAGATTGATTCTACGAGGCGCCCTGGCGAGCGCCCGCCCGCCGACGAACGGCTAGGCTGGCGGCCGCGTGAGCACCTTCGACCTACTGGCCGATCTTTCCCTGCGGATCGACTCCTACGCGCTCGAGGGGCTCGCGCGTGATGTCTCGAGCGATTTCTCGCGCCAGACGACGGTCATCCGCCTGCGCGGCGGCGGCGAGGAGGGGATTGGCGAGGATGTCACCTACGACGCGGTCGACCACGACGTCCTGCAGCGAGCTGGCGCCACGCTGCCGCTCGCGGGTAGCCACACGCTGCGCTCCTTCTCGGCGCTGCTCGCGGGCCTCGACCTTTTCCCCAAAGAGCCCGAGCGCGCGGTCTCGCGGCTCTATCGCCGCTGGGGCTTCGAGAGCGCGGCGCTGGATCTCGCCCTGCGCCAGGCGGGCCGCTCGCTTGCCGACGCGGTTGGGCGCGGGCCGCGGTCGGTGACGTTCGTCGTCTCGCTGCGGCTCGGCGAGCCCGCGACGCTCGAGCCGCTGACGCGACGGCTGGAGCGCTATCCGACGCTGCGCTTCAAGCTCGACCCGACGCCCTCGTGGAGCGATCCGCTGATCGCCGAGCTGGTGAAGACCGGCGCCGTGGACTCGGTTGACCTCAAGGGCCTCTATCACGGCAGCGTCGTCGACAACCCGCCCGACCCGGAGCTCTACCGCCGCGTCGCCGAGGCCTTCCCCCGGGCTTGGATCGAGGACCCAGCGCTCAGCGAGGCGACCGAAGCGGTGCTGCGGCCGCATCGGCAGCGCATCACCTGGGATGCCAACATCCACTCGATCGCCGACATCGAGGCGCTGCCGTTCGCGCCGCGGATGGTGAACGTCAAGCCGTCGCGCTTTGGCTCGATCGAGGCGCTCTGCGCCGCCTATGACTACTGCGAACAGCGCGGGATCGGCGCCTACGGCGGCGGGCAGTTCGAGCTTGGCCCCGGACGCGGGCAGATTCAGTACCTGGCGTCGCTGTTTCATCCCGATACTCCAAATGACGTCGCCCCCGGCGGCTACAACGACGTCACGCCGCCGCCCGGTCTGCCGGCGAGCCCGCTCGCGCCGCAGATCGCGCAGCACGGCTTTCGCTGGGGAGAGTGGAGCGAGCGATGAGCGAGCCCGACACCAGATGAGCGACCACGATCGGGATCGAGACGAGCGATGAGCGAGCCCAGGACCATCGACCCGGGCATCTTCAAGGCCTATGACGTGCGTGGCCTCTATGGCGAGCAGATCGACGGCGACGTCGCCGAGCTGGTCGCGCGGGGCTTCGCGCGCGTGCTGGCCGAGCTCGCCGGCAAGTCGACCGATCAGCTGCGAGTCGGCCTCGGCCGCGACATGCGGCTCAGCTCCCCGAGCTGGCCGGGCGCTTCGCGCAGGGCCTGATCGCCGAGGGCGCCGCGGTGCTGGATGCCGGGCTCGTCGGCAGCGAGATGCTCTACTACCTCGTCGGCGCGCGCGGGCTCGACGGCGGGGCGATGGTGACCGCGTCGCACAACCCCAAGGCCTACACCGGCTTCAAGCTCGTGCGCGATCAGGCCGTTGCCCTCTCCGGCGACGCGGGCATCCAGGACGTGCGCCGCCGCATCGAGGCTGGCCTGGGCCCGGCGCCCGGGGGCGGCTCGGTGGAGCGCGTCGCCATCTATTCGGAGTTCCACCAGCGCGCGCTGTCGTTCATCGAGCCCGAGCGCGTGCGGCCGCGACGCGTGGTCGTCGACGGCGGCAACGGCATGGCCGGGCCGATGGTCGGGCCGCTGCTCGAGCGCCTCGGCCTCGATCTGGTCAGGACCTGGTGGCAGCCCGATGGGGACTTCCCCGATCACGAGCCCAACCCGCTGCTGGAGGAGAACCGCCGCTACATCATGGAGCGCGTGCGCGCCGAGGGAGCGGATCTCGGCATCGCCTGGGACGGCGACGCCGACCGCTGCTTCTTCGTCGACGAGCAGGGCGCGTTCGTCGACGGTGACTTCCTGACGGCGCTGCTGGCGCGCTCGCTGCTGCGCAAGTTCCCCGGCGCGACGATCCTCTACGACGTACGGGCGAGCCGCGCCGTGTCCGACACGGCCCAGGCCGCGGGTGGCACCGCGGTGATCAACCGCGTTGGGCACGCGTTCTTCAAGACCCGCATGCGCGAGCTCGACGCGCTGTTCGGCGGCGAGGTCTCGGGCCACTACTACTTCCGCGACTTCTACTGCGCGGACTCGGGCACGATCCCGGCGCTGCTGATCCTCGAGCTGCTCAGCGTCGAACGCCAGACGCTCGCCGAGCTGCTCGCCCCCTACCGCGGCCGCTACTTCATCTCCGGCGAGATCAACTCGACCGTCTTGGACGGCGCCGCCAAGCTCGACCAGCTCGCGGCGCGCTACCCGGACGGTCGCCAGTCGCGGCTCGACGGGCTCTCGGTCGACTACGAGGACTGGCACTTCAACGTGCGCCCCTCCAACACCGAGCCGCTGCTGCGGCTCAACCTCGAGTCGCTGGTCTCGCGCGAGGACATGGAGCGCCGCCGCGACGAGCTGCTGGCGCTGATTCGCGCATGAGCGCCGCGGCTCGTCCGAGCGCAGCGAGCGCCGGCTCGACTCTGGCTCAGCCGAGCGCATGAGCGCCGCGGCGCGGGCCGGGGCCGCTGGCCTGGCGCGCGCCGCCGCGGGGATCCACCGCCTGGCGATTCCAACGCCGTTCGCCGTTGGACGGGTCAACGCCTACCTGATCGAGGATGCCCCGCTGACGCTGATCGACTCGGGTCCCAACTCCGCCAAGGCGCTCGATGAGCTCGAGCAGCAGCTGGCGAGGCTCGGGTACCGCGTCGAGCAGCTCGAGCTGCTGCTGATAACGCACCAGCATCTCGACCACATCGGCCTGAGCGGAGTGCTCGCACGCCGTTCGGGCGCCGCCGTCGCCGCGCTCGACCGTCTCGTCCCATACCTGGCCGACTACTCCAGCGCCGCCGAGCTCGACGATCGCTACGGCGCGCAGATGATGCGCGTCCACGGCGTCCCGGAGCAGGTCGTCGACGCGTTGCTCGCCGTCTCAGCGGCGTTTCGGGGCTGGGGCTCGAGCGTGGTGGTGACGCGACCGCTGCACGACGGCGAGCCGCTGTCGCTGCGCGACCGTACGCTGATCGCACTGCATCGCCCCGGGCACAGCCCATCGGACACGGTGCTCTGGGACGAGCGCGGCGAGCTGCTGATCGCCGGCGATCACCTGATCGGGCACATCTCGTCCAACCCGTTGATCTCGCGGCCGCTGTCGGACGCGCGGGCGCTGTCCGGCGCTGCCCTGGAGCTCGACGCGACCCGCGCGCGCTCGCTGTTGATCTACCTCGACTCGTTGCGGCGCACGCGCGAGCTGCCGGCGCGCCTGACGCTCCCGGGCCACGGCGAGGCGATCGAGGATCACGTCGCGCTGATCGACGAGCGCATCGGCCTGCACGAGCGGCGCGCACAGCGCATCCTGGAGATCATCCGCACGCGGCCACGCAGCGCCTATGAGATCGCTCAGGAGCTCTGGGGCAACGTGCCCGTCACGGAGGCCTATCTGATGGTCTCCGAGATCGTCGGCCACATCGACCTGCTGGTCGAACGCGGGCTGGTCACCGGACATGAGGCCGCAGGGGTCGTGCGCTTCGCGGGCGGCTGAGCGCCGATCGCCGCGCCGCGCTGGGCCACGGCGGCCGACCGCTGCGCTCGCGACCTCAGCTCCGTTCGATCTCGGCGAGGTGGGCGACGTTCTCGCGATCGTCGGCGGCGTCGCTGGGCTCGCCCGCAAACCAGGCGTCGAGGATCTCGCGCAGCTGTGCCTCGGAGGTCGAGCGCAGGCTGAGCGCGAGCACGTTGGCGTCGTTCCAGCGCCGTGCGCCGGCAGCCGTCGTGGCGTCGCCGCAGAGCGCGGCGCGCACCCCGGCGACCTTGTTGGCGGCGATGCTCGCGCCGGTGCCCGTCCAGCAGCAGACGATCGCCTGCTCGGCGCGACCCTGCGCCACGTCGCGTGCCGCGGCCTCGCTGGCCCAGGACCAATCGCTGCGCTCCGCGGGAGCGAGCGCACCGTGCGCCAGCGGCTCGTGCCCGCGCGCGCGCAGCTCGTCGAGCAGCGTCGTGGCGACGCCCGTCAGCTCATCGGCCGCTACCGCGATGCGCACGCTCAGCAGGGTATCGTCGCGCTGATGGGCGACAGTCAGCTCGAGCGCTCAGCGGATCTGGCCGACGGTCAGCTCGAGCGCCTGACGCACGCCATCGGCGAGCAGCTCTGGGGCGCACTGCCCAGCCCTGCGTCGCGCTCGCTGCGCGCGCTCGATGACAGAGCGCTCGATGTCGCAAGCCACGACGCGGCGCTGCGTGCCGCGCTGTTTCGCTTCGTCGACGTCGTCCCAGCCTGTCGCTCGCTCGACGACCTGGCCCGCCATCTGGCGAGCTTCCTCGACCGCGTCCCCGCGCGACCGCAGCCGCTGGACGCGGCGATGCATCTGGCGCACACGCGGGCCGGACGGGCGGCGCTGGGCGTCGCGGCCGCCGCCGGGGTACGCCATGTGGCACACCGTTTCATCGTGGGCGAGACGCCACAGGCTGCGCTGCCCGCGCTGCGCGCGCTCTGGCGCGACGGTGTCGCCAGCTCGCTCGACCTGCTTGGCGAGGCCACCGTCACCGAGCAGGAGGCCGACGCCTACGCGGCGCGCTGCCACGACGCGCTCCAGACGCTCAGCGAGGCGTCCCGCGAGTGGCCGGCCGCCCCGCTGCTGGAGTCCGATGCGTCCGGCCCCGTTCCCCGCGCCAACCTCTCGGTGAAGATCTCCGCCCTCACGCCGCTGCTGCGTCCCGAGGCGCCCGAGCGCGCGAGCGCCGATGCCGGCGTACGGCTGCGCGAGCTGCTGCACGACGCTCGCGCCCGCGGCGCGCACCTGCACATCGACATGGAGTCGCTGGACTCGCGCGAGATCGTGCTCGACCTCGCGCTCGAGCTGCTGGCCGAGCCCGCGCTCGCCGACGGGCCCGCGGCCGGCGTGGTGCTGCAGGCCTACCTGCGCGACTCCCCCGCCCAGCTCGAGCGGATCCTCACCTGGGCACGGACCAGCCCCCGCGCCCAGCCCTTGACGGTGCGGCTCGTCAAGGGCGCCTACTGGGACCACGAGATCATCGAGGCTCGTCAGCACGGCTGGGCCGCGCCGGTCTTCGAGCGCAAGCGCGACTGCGACCGCAACTTCGAGCAGCTGACGCGGCGGCTGCTCGACGCTCGTCCGCTCGTGCGCGTCGCGATCGCCTCCCACAACCTGCGCTCGATCGCCCACGCGATCGCCTATGACAGGCTGACCAGCGGCGCCGCTTTCGGGCACGAGCTGGAGATCCAGGTGTTGCGCGGCCTCGGCGATGACCTGCAGGTCGCGCTGGCAGCCCACGGGCAGCGGGTCCGTGCGTACTGCCCCGTCGGCGACCTGATCGCCGGGATGGCCTACCTGGTGCGCCGGCTGCTCGAGAACACGAGCAACGACTCGTTCCTTGCCCGGCGGACCCAGGGCGCCGCCCTGCAAGAGCTGCTCGCCGCGCCCTGAGCGGCCAGCCTGCCCGCCCTTGCCTGCCGGCGTAGCATCAGCCCATGGCTGCCTGGACGCGCTGGATCGCCCGCCATCGGCGCCTCGTGATCAGCGCCTGGATCGTCGCGTTCGTGGTCGGCGGCGCCGCCGCCTCGAACGTCTCCTCGCTGCTCTCCAACCGCTTCAGCGTGCCCGGCTCGCCCGCCGAGCGCGGCCTGGACATCCTGCGCCAGCGCCTGCACGAGCGCGGCGATGGGTCTTTCACGCTGGTCGTCAGGAGCACCGGCGCACCGGTCACCCCGGCGCTGGCCGGCGCCGCCGAGGCCGCCGCCACGCGCGCTGCCACGGCGGTGCCGGGAGCTCGCGCCCAGCAGATCCAGCGTGCCGCCGCCAACGTCGTCTACGCCCAGATCACGACGCCGCTGCAGAACGCCGACGCGATGAACAAGACGTCCCAAATGCGCGCCGCGATCGGGACGATCCCGGGCGCGGTGACCTATCTGACGGGCTTCCCCGCGCTCAATCACGACCTGCAGCCGATCAACAACCAGGACCTCGCGCGCGGCGAGATGATCGCCGGGGTGATCGCGCTGATCGTGCTTGCGCTGATGTTCGGGACGGTCGGCGCGCTCGCGGTGCCGTTCGCGTTCGCCGCGGCGACGATCCCGACGACGCTCGGCCTCGTCTGGATCTTCGCCCACCTCATGACGATGGCGACCTACGTCGAGCAGATCGTCACGCTGATCGGCATCGGGATCGCGATCGACTACTCGATGCTGGTCGTCTTTCGCTACCGCGAGGAGCTCACCCATCAGCCCGATCAGCAGCTAGCGCTGGAGCGCACGATGCAGACCGCCGGGCGTGCGACGGTCTTCTCCGGCACCACCGTGGCGATCGGCCTGGCGCTGCTGATCCTGATGCCACTGCCGTTCATGCAGTCGATGGGCGTCGGCGGCGTGCTGGTGCCGCTCGTCTCGATCCTGGCCTCCTTGACGCTGCTGCCCGCGCTGCTGGCGACGATGGGCCACCGGGTCAACCGGCTGCGCATCGTGCGCCAGGCGGCGCTCGATCGTCGCGCCAGCGCCGAGGGCGGTCTGTGGGCGCGCCTGGCACGCTCGATCATGCGGCGGCCGATCACCTACCTGGCGCTGACCGCCGCCGTCATGCTCGCGCTCGCCTACCCAGCCACCCAGCTGGCGATAACCGGCGGCGACAATCGCGGCACGCCCGCCAACACCGAGGCCAGCCGCGGCCTGCAGACGCTCGAGTCCACGCTCGGCCCCGGCGCCCTGGCGCCCAACCAGATCGTCGTCGACAGCGGCCGCCCGGGCGGCGTCTGGACGCCCGCCGCGCTGGCCGCCCAGCGGCGCCTGGTCGCCGAGCTGCGCGGCGATCGCGAGATCCAGCCCGCGACGGTCGTCGCCCCCGTGCTGCTCGCCGGCACCGCGACCGGCGGCAGCGTCTCAGCGGCGACACGGGCGGAGGCCGTGCGCTTCGGCCTGGTCGATCCCAGCGGCCAGGTCGCGCAGATCCGCGCGGCCGGCCACAGCGACAGCGGCACGCAGGCCGCGATCGACCTCGTCCACCGCATTCGGCGCACCTACATACCCGCTGCCGGCTTCGGCTCGGCGACCGTGCTGCTGACCGGCGCGCCGGCATTTGGAGTCGATTTCGTCAACCGCGCATACAGCGCGTTCCCCTGGCTGGTGCTGGCGGTCTTGGTGATCTCCTATCTGGTGTTGATGCGGGCGTTCCGCTCGGTCCTGCTGCCGCTCAAGGCGGTCGTTATGAACCTGCTGTCGGTGACGGCGACCTACGGCGTGCTGGTGCTGGTCTTCCAGCACGGCTGGCTCTCCGGGCTGCAGCTGGGCACCACGCCGCAGATCGACGCATGGGTGCCGATCTTCCTGTTCGCGATGCTGTTCGGGCTGTCGATGGACTACGAGGTCTTCCTGCTGACGCGCATGCGCGAGGAGTGGGATCGCAGCGGCGACAACGAGCGTGCCGTCGCGAGTGGGCTGCAGCACACCGGTCGCATCATCACCGCCGCGGCGATCATCATGATCGCCGCCTTCGCCGGCTTCTGGGAGGGCAGCTTCCTGTCGCTGCGCGAGTTCGGCATCGGCCTGTCGGCGGCGATCTTCCTCGATGCCACGGTGGTCCGCGCGATGCTCGTGCCAGCAGCGATGAAGCTGATCGGCGACTGGAACTGGTTCATGCCGCGGCGCATCCAGCGCGTCCTGCGCCTGCAACCCGAAGCTGCACCTGACTGAGCGGGCCGTATCGCGCGCGACCCGTGGGCGGACCGCTCAGCGCAGGTAGCCGGTGTGGCGCAGGAAGCGGCGCAGCGCGTTGATGTAACGGCGCCCCGATGGCCAGCCCGACAGCGAGCCGAGCTGATGCCGGCGCAGATCGGCGGCGAGCTCGCGATCGACCGTCCGCCGGTGGCCGAGGCGCTCCTCATCGGCGGCCCAGGCGGCCAGCGCGCCAAGCCCCAGGCCCTGACGTGCGCTGCCCCGATAGATCCGCAGCCACAGGCGCGCGTCTCTGGCCACCAGCCCACGGAAGCTGGCGGTCACGTCACGGAAGCGCCCCTGCTGGAAGCGCCAGATCTGAAGCGGCAGCCCGCTGTAGGCAAACGGGGCGAACTCGTAGGCGAAGCGGTCATCGGCCGAGCGGAACTCGAGCCGGCCGTCGTGGCGCAGATCCAGGAGCGCATAGCCGGGATCGCCCCAGTTGCGCGTGACGTGC
Source organism: uncultured Solirubrobacterales bacterium (assembly GCA_963795555.1). Lineage (GTDB taxonomy): Bacteria > Actinomycetota > Thermoleophilia > Solirubrobacterales > Solirubrobacteraceae > CAWCHZ01. Next base: position 649,374 of record CAWCHZ010000002.1, on the reverse strand, counting down.
ACGTAGCTTGACGTCGGCGCGTTCCAGCTGAACAGCTGGCTGATCGAGCAGCAGTGCGCCCCGCCGCTGTAGAGGTCAACGAGCACCTCGGGCTCGCCTGAGGTGTCGAGCTCGAGCACGCGCACCGATGGCTCGGCGCCCTGGTTGGCGGGCTGGCAGAGCGTGCCACAGCCTGGCGCCGAGACCGGCTGGTCATAGACGACCGTGCCAGCACGGCTGATCGACAGGCGCAGGTTGGTGAACGTCGTGGTCGGACCACCGCTGTAGGACAGCTGGGCGACGACCATCCCGCTGCTCGCCGTCTCGGTCTGCGCCGCGGCGACCGCCGGCACGGCGAGCAGGGCCAACGCGGCCACGACGAGCGCGATCGTTGGGCGCACCGCGCGCACCCTAGCGCCTGGCCGAGCGCCCCGCAACGCGCGGGTCGATCGGGCCGACGAGCGCGTAGACGTCGAAGCTGCGCTGCGAGTTGAGGCGGATGTGGGCGACCTCGCGCATGCTAGCCACCGCCGCGCTGACGTCGCTGAGGTACTGCACCGGCTGCGCGACGATCACGTACTGCGAGTGGGCCGCGAGGCGGCCCTGGCGCCAATCGTCGATCGGCACCGGCACCCAGCCGCCGAGGCGGTCGCGCCCCTGCAGCGTGAAGTAGGCGCGCCCCGCGCCCGGGCCGAGGAACACGCTGGCGCCGGGCGGCACGGTTGCCCGCAACGCGACGTCAACGCCGGCGCGCGGATGGCTGTTGAGCAGGTCGGCGACGTACTGGGCGACCTCGCTGGCGATGACCGCGAGCACCAGCCCGAGCACGAGGCCGGCGCGCAGACGCAAACGGCGCGACAGTTTCGCCGGTCGCAGCGCGGGCGGCTGCGCGAAGCCACCCGACAGTCCCGCCGATCGCAGCGCCGGCGGCTGCGCGAACACACGCGGCAGAGCGGCCACCGGCACGCACATCAACGCGAAGAAGTAGACGACATAGCTGGCCTCGCCACCGGCGACCGCGGCGATGAACGTGAGCATCGCCAGCAGGGCGAAGTAGCGGCTGACGCGATCGCGGCGGAAGTGGTAGGCGAACGCGACCGTTGCGAGCAGCGCGAGCGCGAGCGCCGCGCCGTGGCGCGCGTCGACCTGGAGCAGCCCGAGCACGCCAACCGTGGTGTGGTTGCTCTTGCGCTGCAGCTGCAGCGTGATCTGCGTCCAGAAGCCGTGCCAGTCGGCCGATATGTAGAGCGTCCAGATCCCGAGCGCCGCGACGACGGGGGCGGCGACCAGCAGCCCCGATCGCAGGCGCGTGCGGCGTCGTCCGGCAAGCAGGTCGAGCGCGATCGCCGCACTCGCCACCAGGCCGAGCGGATGGGTCAGCAATGCCAGTCCGGCAAGGCCGCCCGCCCCGGCCAGCAGACGCCGTGAGCCGCCGTCGCGCCAGCGTATGTAGGCCAGTGCGGAAGCCAGGATCAGGCAGACGCAGAGCGCGTCCATGCGCACGAAGCGCCCGGCGTGCACGACCCAGGTCGAGGTGAGCGCGATCGCCGCGCCGAGCGTCGCAAGCTCCGCGCGAACCCAGCGTCGCGCCAGCGCGAACACCAGCAGCCCGATCACCAGCGCGCAAAGCGCCGAGAAGGCGCGCGCGGCGAGGAGCGTCGTGCCGAACACGCGCATCCAGCTGCCCAACGTCCAGAAGTACAGGGGCGGCTGCCAGAGCTCGTGCCGCGCGGCGCCGGGCAGGACCTGTCCGAGCAGCGGATTGGCCAGCGTGCCGTGATGGGCGAAGCTGATCGCCGGGTCGGCGAAGAGCATCTCGTCATCGCCGGGCGCCGGGTAGCTGGTGAAGGCGGGGGTCAGCAGCGTCGCGGCAAGCGCCGTGAGCAGACCCACGCAGAGCGCCGTGCGACGGCGGTCGGAGCCCCTGACGACCGCCTGGCGCACCGTCCTCTGCGCGCCAGGCGCCGGGGATGGCGACGTGGCGACAGCCGGCGCGGACACGGCTGGCGAGTCTATCCCGCACCGCCTGTCCGTGGCGAACGTCGTGCGCGCCCGACGCGCCTACCATCAGCAAAGTGGCCGACACCGCGCCGCAGTTCTCCAACGAGCCGCTGCTCGAGCTGCGCCGCGGCGACGTGCGCGCCGAGCTGCTGGCGGCGCTCGCGCGGCTAGACCCGCGGCTGCCGCTGAGCGTGCCGGTGCTGATCGCCGGCGAGCGCGGCGCGCATGATGGGCTGATCTCCAGCGACCCCGGCGAGCCCGAGCGCGTGGTTGCCGTCGCTGGCGCCGCCCAGCCCAGCGACGTCACCGCCGCGGTGGCCGCCGCGCAAGCCGGAGCGCGCGCATGGTCGGCGCTTGCGCCCAGCCGCCGCGCTGAGATCCTCGACGAGGCGGCCGCGAGGCTGCGCGTCCGCCGTCTGGAGCTCGCGGCGCTGGCGGTGCGCGAATGCGCCAAGCCCTGGGCGGAGGCCGACGCGGATGTCTGCGAGGCGATCGACCACCTGCGCTACAGCGCCGCTGGCGCGCTGGCGCTCGCCGCGGGCCGCCCGCTGGTCCAGCTGCCCGGCGAGCGCAACGAGCTGCGCTACGTGCCGCGCGGCGTCGCCGCGGTGATAGCGCCGTGGAACTTCCCGTTGGCCATTCCGGCGGGGATGGTCGCGGGCGCGTTGGCAGCCGGCAACGCCGTGCTGCTCAAGCCGGCCGAGCAGTCCCCCGCCTGCGCCCTGGCGCTCGTCGAGGCCCTGCACGGCGCCGGCGTCCCGCCGGCCGCGCTGGCGCTGCTGCCGGGGGCCGGTGACGTCGGTGCCGCGCTCGTGCGCGATCCACGCGTGCAGGTGATCGCCTTCACGGGCTCGAGCGAGGTCGGCTTGGAGATCATTGGAGCCGCCGCGCAGATGCGCGACGGCCAGGCTCACGTCAAGCATGTCGTCGCCGAGATGGGCGGCAAGAACTGCATGCTCGTCGACGCCGACGCGGATCTCGACGACGCCGTGCCGGCGATCGTGCGCTCGGCGTTTCACTACGCCGGGCAGAAGTGCTCGGCCGCCGCACGCGTGATCGCGCACGAGGCGATCGCCGACCAGCTGACGCGGCGGCTCGCCGGGGCGGTGACGCTGCTCGCGGTCGGCCAGGCGCAGGACTTCGCCACCGAGGTGCCACCGTTGATCGAGCGCTCCGCCCAGCAGCGCGTGCAGAGCTGCGCCGAGCGGGCTGCGCGCGAGGGACGGATCGTCGCCCAGGTCGATCGCATCCCGTCGCGCGGCTGGTTCTGCGCGCCGACGCTCGCCGGGGAGCTGCCGCTGAGCTCGCCGCTGCTGCGCGAGGAGATCTTCGGCCCGCTGCTGACGATCGAGGCCGTCCCCGGCCTGGACGCTGCCTGCGCGATCGTCGAGGAGCTGCCGTTCGGCCTGACGGCCGGGCTGTTCGCGCGCGACCCCGCGACCGTCGAGCGGATCGCGGCGCGGCTGCCGGTGGGCAACCTGTACGTCAACCGCGCCATCACCGGCGCGATGGTCGGTCGCCAGCCGTTCGGCGGCAGCCGCCGCTCGGGCACCGGCGCCAAGGTTGGCGGGCCGGACTACCTGCTGGAGTTCGTCGAGTCGCGCGTCGTCAGCGAGAGCACCGTTCGCCACGGCCTGGTGATGTGACGCCCGCGCGGCCGGCGGATCAGCGCGCCCGCCACCGCCCTGCCGGGCAGCTCAGCGCCCGCGGCTCAGTGCGCCCGCGCGCCGGCGAGATCGAGCAGCAGCCGGTGGATGCGAGCGTCGTCGCCGAGCTCCGGATGGAACGAGAGCACCACGACATCACCCTGGCGAGCGGCGACGGGATGGCCGTCGAGCTCGGCGATCACCTCGACGTCGGGGCCATGCGCCTCGATCCAAGGTGCGCGGATGAACACCGCGCGCAGCGGTCCGCCCTCGAGGCCAGTGACCTCCAGGTCGGCCTCGAAGGAGCGAATCTGGCGGCCGAAGGCATTGCGCCGCGCGACGACGTCGACGATCCCGAGGTGCTCGCGGTCGAGCATGATCATGCCGGCGCAGGTTCCAAGCAGCGGCGTGCCGGCCGCGGCGAGCGCGCGCAGCGGCCCGGCGAGGCCCTCGCGCTCGATCCCCAGCGACATCACCGTCGACTCCCCGCCGGGAATGATCAGGCCGTCGATCCCGTCGAGCTCGTCGGGCACGCGCACCTCGCGCACCTCTGCGCCGAGCTGGCGCAGGATCTGCGCGTGCGCCTCGAAGTCGCCCTGGAGGGCGAGCACCCCGATCGTCGGCACCACCGGGGCTACCAGCCGCGGCGCGCGAGCAGCTGCTGCTCGTCGAGCTTGCGCGTCTCGAGCGAGAACATCGCCTGCCCCAGCCCGCGCTGAGCCTGGGCGATGCGCTCGGGGTCGCGGAAGTGCGTCGTCGCCTCCACGATCGCGCGCGCGCGCCGCTCGGGATCCTCGGACTTGAAGATCCCCGACCCGACGAACACGCCCTCGGCGCCCAGCTGCATCATCAGCGCGGCGTCCGCCGGCGTGGCGATGCCACCGGCGCAGAACAGCACCACCGGCAGGCGACCGTCGGCGGCGACCTGCCGCACGAGATCCAGCGGCGCCTGCAACTCCTTGGCGGCCGTCGCCAGCTCTGTCTCCTCGAGCGCCGCGAGACGGCGAATCTGGCCGGTGATCAGGCGCATGTGGCGAACCGCTTCCACGATGTCACCGGTGCCAGCCTCGCCCTTGGAGCGGATCATCGCGGCGCCCTCGCCAATTCGCCGCAGCGCCTCGCCGAGGTTGGTGGCACCGCAGACGAATGGCACTCTGAACGCCCACTTGTCGATGTGGTTGGCCTCGTCGGCGGGCGTCAGGACCTCCGACTCATCGACGTAGTCGATCTCGAGCGCCTCGAGCACCTGAGCCTCGACGAAGTGCCCGATCCGCGCCTTGGCCATCACCGGGATGCTGACGCCCTGCTGGATGCCGCTGATCATCTCGGGATCCGACATGCGCGCGACACCCCCGTCACGGCGGATGTCGGCGGGCACGCGCTCCAGCGCCATGACCGCCGCGGCGCCGGCCTGCTCGGCGATCATCGCCTGCTCAGGGGTGACCACGTCCATGATCACGCCCCCCTTGAGCATCTCGGCCAGGCCGGCCTTTACGCGGAACGTCGCCTCGTCGCGCATGGGACCTAGTGTAGTGGCCGCGTCGTGGGCTGGAGCGCGCCGGCGTTGCGCGGACGCGCCGACACGTCAGCTGCGCTCACGCGCGCCCTACTTGAGGCGAAAAGCCCGGATGCGATCCTCGTAGGCGGGCTCGTCACGGGCGTAGACGCCGAACGCCAGCGCCTGGATCAGCGCGAGCAGCGCCGTGTGCGAGCGCACGTAGGCCGGGCTGTTGGAGGAGTAGTAGAGCTTGATCTGGGCCAGCCGCGCGACCTCCGAGAGCGTCGCGTCGGTGATCGCCAGCGTGCGCGCCTTGCGGTGGCGCGCCAGCTTCATCGTGCGCACGATCAGCGGATGCGGGCGGCCCGCCGACAACCCCACGACGAGCGTCTCGGAGTCGATCCGGCTGAGCCGCCCGAGCGCCTCCTGGGACGGGCTTGCGACCAGCTCGGCGCGCAGGTCGAGCAGCATCAGCAGGTGGCGCAGGTAGGAGGCGAAGAAGGCCATCTGGTCGGTTCCGGCGATCAGCAGGCCCGGTGCGGCGGCGAGCGCCTCGATCGCGGCGTCCATCTCGCTGCGCGCCGCCTTGCGAGCAGTTTCTTCGACATTGACGTGGTCGGCCGCGAGGACCGACTCCCACGGCGTCTGGTCGAGCGAGAACAGCGGCGCCGCGCCGACGCTGGACTCGACGCCCTGCGGACGCCGCCGGTACTCCTCGCGCGCGGCCTGCTGCAGCTCGGGGAAGCCCTCGAAGCCGAGTGCCTGCGAGAAGCGCACGACCGTCGAGCTCGACGTGTTGGCGCGCCGGGCGAGCGTCTCGGCGGTCTGGAAGGCGGCCTCGTCGAGGTGGTCGACGATGTACTGGGCGACGTCCTTCTGAGAGCGCGAGAACTGGTCGAAGCGCCCGCGGATGTAGGCCGACAGGCTGCGAGCCTCAGGACCGGGCCTGGGCGGTGACGCGGTGGTCGTTGCGCGCTTCACTGCGCCCGGGAGTTTCGACAGCCCCGGGCGCACTTCCTTCCCGGCTAGCATAGGCGGGTGCGACCGCAAGCGCGCGTTGGCCCCCGGCGCGGCCGCCGCTGGGACCTCGCGCGCCGCTGCCTCATCGGCGCGACGGTCGCCGCTGCGCTTTGGACAAGCCCGCTCGCGTCGGCCGCGGCGGCGCCGCTGCCGGCCAGGCGGGCGATCGTCTTGTTCCTGCCCGCTCAGGTCGCGCCCGCGGCCGGCGCGGCGCAGGGCGTCGACGCGCGCTCGGCGCCCTCGACGGCGCGGCTGCGCGATCAGACACTGCTGGCCCTCGCGCGCCGTTCGAGCCTGTCGCTCGGCCTGCTGTCGGCGACCCAGGGCGACTACAGCCCGCAGCAGGCGCTGCTGGACATGACCCAGGGCACGCGCGTGTCGGCGAGCACCTATGACCCGTTCGCGCCGCCGACGCTGACGCTCGTGCCGGTCGCAGCCGGCGCGCTGGTCGCCGGCTGGCCGACGGTGCTGGAACGTGCCGCCAGCGCCCCCCAGACGATCGACCCGGGCCTGCTGGCGGGCACGATCCCGGGCGGCGCGGGCTACGCCGGGCCCGCTGGCGCCAGCCAGCCGGACGCGGCGCTGGCCGCCGATCGCGCGGGCCAGATCGCGCGGGTGAACCTCGGCCCGGCGAGCACGTTGGTTGCGCGCACGCTGCGGCTCAGCGCCGGCCACGGGCTCGTCGTCGCCGATCTGCCAGCGGGCTCAGCGGGCCTGTCCGCGCTCGACGCGCTGCTCGCGCGGCGCACGCCCGCGGAGCTTGTGATCGTCGTCCAGACGCCGCCGGCAAGCAGCCAGGAGCTGCTCCCGATCGGCATCGCGGATGGCCGTCCGGCGCGCGAGCTGACGTCCGGGACGACCACGCTGGACGGGATCGTCGCGGGCATCGATCTCGCCCCGACCGTCCTGCGGTGGTTGGGGTTGTCGGTTCCAAGCGACATGCGCGGCCAGCCGATCCGCGCGCGCGGAGTCCGCGACGCGGCGGCACTCACAGCCTTCGCACGGCGCTTGGACACGATCGAGCAGCGCCGCCTGCCGGCTTTGCAGGTGATGCTGCTGGCCTGGGTCACGGTGTTGTTCGCCCTGGCCGCGCTGCGCGGCTGGCGCTGGGCGCGCGGCTATGCGCTGCGCTGGGGCGGCCTGGCGATCCTCTGGCTGCCGACGACGGTGCTGGTCGCGGCGGCCGTGTCGCCAGCGCAGGCCTGGGTCGAGTCGACGCTGATCGTGGCCGGCGCCTTCGCGCTGGCGGCGCTCGGCGACTCGCTCCTGCCGTGGCCGCGCGGGCCGCTGTTGCCGGCGGCCGTGGGCCTGGTGCTGATCACGGTCGATGTGGCGCGCGGCTCGCCGCTGACCATCCGCTCGCTGCTGGGACCCAATCCCGAGCTCGGCTCGCGCTTCTTCGGCATCGGCAACGAGCTGAAGTCGGGGCTGGTCGTGCTGATGCTCGCCGGTCTGGCGGCGGCGTTGGGCACCCGGCCGCGCAGCCGCCAGCTCGCGGGCGCGATCGTCGCCTGCGGCGTCGCGCTCGGCGTCGTGATGGGATCGGGACGTCTCGGCGCCGGCGTCGGGGGCGTGATCATCGTCGCGGCTGCCACCGCCGTGGCTGCCGTGGTGGCCCTACCGACGCGCCGGCGGACGCGCACGCTCGCGGTGGTCGTGATCAGCCCGCTGCTGGCGCTCGCCGCGCTCGCGGTGCTCGACCTGCTGACGTCCGGCGGGCGCGGACATCTGAGCCACGACGTCCTGCATGCCCATGGCCTGCGCAACCTCGAGGACATCGTCGCCCGGCGCTACGCGCTCGCCTGGCATGCGCTGCTGCGCGGCGGTATGCCGATCGTCACGCTGATCTGCTGCCTGGCCGTCACCTTCGCCTGGCGCAACCGCTGGCTCTATGACCGTGCACCTGGGCCGGCGTGGCACGCCGCCTTGCTGGGCGGCCTCGCCGGCGGGATCGCCGGAGCGCTCACGGAGGATTCCGGCCCGCTGCTGTTCGTGGTCGCGACGTTCGTGCTCGCGGCGCTGACCGCGTATCTGCGGGGCGACCCGCGACTGCAGCGCCGCGGGCCGACCACTCGGCCCGGCCACGCGCCGACTAGAACATTCGTCCAGGCGATGCGGGGACGATCGGCTGGTGCCCACGTCGGGCCGACGCATGCCGGGAGATGACGCCCGCGCCCACCCGGCTGACCAGCCGTCATCCACCCGCGTCGCGCCTGGCCCAGCGACCGGCCCGGAGCCGGCTGACCCGGGGGCCGCTCGCGCGGGCCTGCAGCGGCCTGCTGGTCGGCTGCGCGCTGGTTGGCACAGCCAGCGCCGCAGCTGCCTCCACGGTAGCCCCCCAGCGGGCGTTGGCCTCCAGCTCGCCGTGGCAGCCGAGCGCGCGCATCGCGCACAGCGCCGCACTGCTGCGCCCGGCGACCACCCGCGTGCTCCTCAGCGCCAACGCCTGGGCGATCGCACCGGCAAGCCCGACGGCCAGCGTGTTCGTGAACGCGCTGACGCGTCAGCGGCGCCTGATCATCAAGATCGTGGCCTCAGCGCGGATGACAGGCGCCAACGGCGAGCTGCTGCGTGCCGGTGGGCGACTCTACGCTGCGGCGCTCGACGGGCTCGCGCGCACCGTTGCGGCACTCGGGCAGGGCAACTTCCTCGCAGCCGAGCAGCAGCTCGTGCGCGCCCGACTGCTGCTCGACGCCGCCAGCTGGGAGCTCGCGCTGCTGCCCGGCGGGCGGCGGGCAATCGCTGCGGCCAATGCCGCGACTGGGGATCCGTCACCGGCGGCGACAGCTCTACCCAGCGCCGCGGTCCCTGTGGGCTCCTCCCCCTCGCTGGGCTCCTCTGCCGCGGTTGACTCCGCCCCCAAGCCGGCTCCGCCAAATCCGGGCACCCTCGCCTGGCTGGTCGGTCGGCTCGCACCCACCCGGGCGCTGCAGGCGCTCGTCGACAGCTGGCATCAGCAGTTGCGCGGCTTCCTCGGCGCGACCCTGACTCTCGGTGCGCCGGCCATGGCGGCGCCGACCGACCCGGCGAGCGCGTCCGCGTTGCTGGCGGCACTGCTCGCGCCGCCAACGGTGTCGGCAGCCTCGACCGCCGGCTGAGCGATCAAGCGCCGGCTGAGCGGCCCTCCTCGCGGTCGAAGCTAAGGCTGAGGCTGAGCGGCGTCGGTGGGCGCTGCGGGTGTTGCCCCCGGCGTGGTCGGAGCGGGCTGCGCAATCGCCGGTGCGGGAGCAGCGGGCTGAGGAGTCGCGGTCGGCGTGGCGGCGGCGAGCGTCGCGCGCTCGTGCTTGGCCTCACCCGTGATCTCCTCCTTGAACTCGCGCATCCCCCGACCCAGCGAGCGCCCCATCTCCGGCAGGCGCCTAGCACCGAACAGCAGCAGCACGACAACCAGGATGATCGCGATGTGCAGCGGATTGTCCAATCCCATGGGCACAGCGTAACAGCCGCTGCCTTGACGCAAGCGGCGCGGGCCCCGACGAGCCTGCGCCGAGTGCCACGCTCATCGCTCCGACGCGAGCGGCCGGCGCGCCCGGTCGGAGATCATCAGCAGGAGCGCCAGCAGGACGAAGTTCATCACGACCGATGAGCCGCCGTAGGAGACGAAGGGCAGTGTCACGCCGGCGAGCGGGATGACCTTCGTCACGCCGCCGACGATCACGAAGACCTGCAGCGCCAGCATCGCGGTCAGCCCGGCGGCGAGCAGCTTCGAGAAGGAGTCCTCGGCGAGCAGCGCGACCTTGAAGCCGCGGGCGGCGATCAGCAGGTAGACGAGCAGCAGGCCGCAGGCTCCGACGAGGCCCAGCTCGTTGGTTATCACCGCGTAGATCAGGTCGCTCTCGGGGACCGGCAGGATCGCCCCGCCGTGCGGCAGGCTGATCAGCGCACGGCCAAAGCCGACCCCCAGCACCCCGCCGTCGGCCTGGGCGAACAGCGACTGGGCCAGCTGATAGCCCTTGCCCTCCACCAGCGAGGGCTTGAACGGGTCCTCCCAGATCACGACGCGGTCGTGGATATGACCGACGTGGGTGGCGATCAACCACGCGCCGCCGGCGAAGACGAGCAGGCCGACGATTGGAAATGACAGCCGGTTGGTCGCTACGTAGAGGATCGCCAGGAAGGCGCCGAAGAACATCAGCGAGGTGCCCAGCTCGCGCGTCACCAGCAGCATCAGCATCGCCGCGCCCCAGACCGTCAGCAGCGGGCCGAAGTGCTTCAGCGGCGGCAGCGTAAGCCCCAGCACGCGCCGCGCCCCCTGCACGAGGATCTGGCGCGTGTCGCGCAGGTAGCTGGCGAGGAAGACGACGATCGCGATCTTCGCGAGCTCCGCCGGCTGGAATGCGATCGAGCCGACGTGGACGTTGAGGTAGGCGCCGTTGACCTGCTCACCGATCACCGGCAACCGGGGCAACACCAGCAACGCGATGCCGGCGAACGCGATCGTGTAGCGGTAGCGCTCGAGCACGCGATAGTCCCGGAACAGGACGATCGTCGCGGCGAACGCGATCACGCCGACGACGAACCACAGCGCCTGCTGGCCGGCCTTGGCCTGGTTGATGCGATAGATCATCACCAGGCCCAGACTCGCCAGCACGGCGCACAGCGGCAGCAGATAGGGGTCGGCATCAGGCAGCCGCAGGCGCAGCACGAGGTGTGCGATCAGGCACAGCGCCAGGAACGCCGCCCCGTACGACAGCGAGACGTTGGGACGGTGGTCCTGGCGCTGGATGATCACGGCGGCAAAGCCGCCGGTCACCAGCAGCGCCGCCGGCAGCAGGCCGATCAGCTCGCGGTTGCGGGCACTCACGCCGGCCATCCTCTCAATCGCGGCGGGCGCAGCGTGCGTCGGTGCGCTGACGGTTGGGGCTGGACAGCGGCCCCGTCACCCGCTTAGGATCGCGCGCAGGCAACCTGGGACGGCGAAGTCGACCTGGCGAGGAGGGACCGCCATGAGAGGACGGTTGGGAGTTGTTGCGCTGCTTTCCTGCCTGGCTGCGCTGGCCGGGGGCGCGAGCGCACAGGCAGCGACCAAGACGGTGATCGCCGGTGCCGCCGGCACGGCCAAGGGCGTATTCGGCCCGACCTCGGTCGCCGAGGTGGACCAGTTCTCGCTGCCACAGGTGACGATCCACGTCGGCGACAAGGTGCGCTGGGTGTTCCGCGGCTTCCACGACGTCGTCTTCCCGGTACAGACCAACGGCCACGCCCCCGACGTCCCCTTGATCGTCCTCGACCCGACCGCCGTCTACCAGGGCTTCAAGGACGCCGCCGGCAATCCGTTCTGGTTCAACGGGCAGCGCCAGCTGGACCTCAACCCGGCCGCCGCGTTCCCCCAGGGCGGCAAGACGGAGGATGGCACGACGCTGACGAGCTCGGGGCTCCCGCTCGGCGCCGGTGCGCAGGCGCCGTTCATCTTGACCTTCAACAAGGCCGGTGTCTTCCAATACGAGTGCGCCGTCCATGCGGGCATGGACGGGACCGTTCGCGTGGTCCCGCGCAACAAGCCGATTCCGTCGGCGCGTGCGGATGCTCGCGCGGCAGCGCGACTGCTCGCCGCCCAGGCGAGGATCGCCAAGCGCGAGCTGCGCTACCACCCGCCGAAGAACACCGTCAGCGCGGGCCACGACCTCGGATCGCAGATCGCGCTGGACAGCTTCTTCCCCAAGACGCTGCGCATCCACGTCGGCACGACGGTCACCTTCGTCGTCGCCTCGCGCTCTGAGACGCACACGTTCTCGTTCGGTCCGAGCGCATACCTCAACGGGATCGCGAACGCGTTCGTGATCCCGATCCTCAACAAGACCGGCCCACCGACGCTGCAGTTCAACCCGCTGTTGAACTTCCCGAGCCTGCCACCGCCGCTGCCCCCCTATGACGGGACGGGGCACGGAAACGGCTACCTCAACACCGGCGTGATGGACACCAACCCCGCCACGCCAGGGCCCTCCCGGCTGCGGATCAAGTTCACCAAGGCCGGCACCTACAGGTTCATCTGCCTGATCCACCCGTTCATGCACGGGGCGATCATCGTCCGCAAGTAGCGAGCCTGACGCCGCCGCCCCCTCGGGGGGCGGCGGCACCGGCTACAAGGCGCCGCGGTCAGGTGACCGGGCCGTCAGGCGGGACCGGCAGCCCCTGCAGCACGCCACCAACCGGCGGCCCGTCCGGGGCGGCCACGCCCGGCGCGAAGACCCCCGGACGATGACCGTTGGGACCAATCCGCATCCGCAGGCGCAGGCCCGGTCGTTGCACGAGCGCGGCGATGCGCGCCGAGAGCGACTTGAGGATCTGCTGCTCCTGGGCGCCGGTGATGCGATGGTTGGCGACGGCGGTGTCCAGGCGACTGCGAACCGCGGCGAGAATCGCCTGCTCCAGGCCGTTCACCGACTTGCCGCGCTGGCCGGCGATCTGCGCCAGCGAGCGCCCGGCGGCGAGCTGGTTGCCGAGCTGCGCGTCTGAGAGCCCGAGGTAGGAGGCCGCAGCGTCGAGTGCGCCGCCCAGCGGCCCGGCACGGAAGTGGCCGCCCATCAGCGGGCCGAGCGGGCCGAGCTCACCGCGCGGGCCGTGCAGTCCCCGGTCGAGCAGCGGCAGGCCTTGCGTCGCTTGCAGGCGCTGCTTGAGTCTCGCGCCCTGTGCGGCCGTCAGGCGTCCAGACGCCACCGCGGCGTCGATGCGGTCACCCAGCGCCGCGAGCAGCGCGCTGCGCAGTTGTGCCGGCGTGACGTGGAGCCGCTGGGCGGCGTCGTTGAGCAGTGCCTGCTGACCGCTCGCGCCCTGCGCCGCGGCATAGGCGCCGCCCGCTCCTCCCAGCACGGCGATCGTCGCGGCCCCGATCACCAGCTTGCGGTTGGGCTTGAAGCTGCGGCTGGGCTTGAAGTTCATATTGCGCTCCCTCCTCCCGCGCCGCCGGCTCCGGCGACCCGTTGGCCCTGCATGGCGAGCTGGTGACAGCGCCAACAGTGGAGCACGCCCAGATCAAGGCGAGCTTAGGCTGCGCTGAGGCGGGGATAACTTCGTGTGCGCGACGCCGGGGTCGATCGGCAGCTGATCCCCCGCGGCGAGGTTCCAGCGCGCGATCGCCCGCCAGCCGCGCTCGCTGCCGATCACCGACAACGCCCCCGGCGCGAGCTGGAGCGAACGCCCCGCCAGCGCTCCCAGACCCAGCCAGCAACCGGCGAGCACGCGCAGGCAGTGCCCATGGCCGATCAGCAGGATCCGCACCGGCCCGCCGTCGGGGGTGCGCTTCTCGTCACCGGCTCGGGCCTGATCGCGCAGCTCCTGCAGCAGAGGGCCAAGCCGGATCGCGACGTCATCGAGGTCCTCGCCCTCTGGGCAGCCGTCGCGCCACAGGTCCCAGCCGGGTCGCTCGACGCGGATGTCGGCGCTCGTGCGTCCCTCGTAGGCGCCGTAGTCCCACTCCATCAGCCGGTCGTCGAAGATGGGTGCGAAGCCGAGCAGCTCGGCCGTCTCGCGGGCGCGGCGCAGGGGGCTCGAATAGACGCGGGCGAAGCGCAGGCCCTCCAGCGACCCGCACCAGCGGGTGATCTGCGCCCGGCCGTCCTGCGTGAGCCCGAGGTCGCTGCGACCGGTATGTCGGCTTGCGACGGTCCACGGCGTCTCGCCGTGGCGGAGCAGCCAGAGCTCGGGCGGGTCGGCGGCGGGCGTCGCGATGTCTCGTTCCGCGACACTGTCTGCGCTCATCCCCGCAACCTATCGCCCCCCATGCCCACCACCGGCCCCTCGCGCAGCAGGTACCTGATCGGACGCTCGCTGAGCTGGGCGGTCAGCCGCGCTCCGGCGGCATGGCCGCTGCTGCGCGGCCCGACCCGCCGCTTCTGGGAGCGCAGCGCCGGCAGCTGGGATGAGCGAATCGCACCCGACTCCGAGCAGCACCTCGCGCCGCTGATCGCGGCCTGCGAACGGCTGGATGGCGCACCGGCGCGGATCCTCGAGCTGGGCACCGGCACGGGGGCCGGGGCGCGCTGGCTCGCGCAGCGCTATCCCCAGGCGCAGGTCGACGCGGTCGACCTCACCGAGCCGATGATCGAGGCGGCGCGGCGTCGGCTCGATGGCGAGCTCTCGGGGCGCGTGCGCCTCCATGTCGCCGACGCCGCGCAGCTTCCCTTCGACCCGGCTTCGTTCGACCTCGTCGCGCAACTCAACCTGCCCGTCTACTTCGCGTCGATCGCGCGCGTGCTGGCGCCGGGCGGCCATGTCGCCGTCGCCTCCAGCATCGGACCACGGACGCCCTACTACACCCCGCCCCGCGTCCTGACGCGCGGCTTTCGCCGCCATCGGGTCCACGTCGTCGGTGAGGGATCGGCAGGCCCGGGGACGTATTGGATCGGCGCGCGGATCGGCGCGCGCGATCCGGCGGACATCGAGCATCCTGTGACGATGCTGGCGTCACATGGTGGGGATGGCACGTCCCGGGCCAGGTCGAGGCGGGCGTCGTGGCGGCGCTCGGCGCGCTGATGCTGGCGATCGCGATTGCGCGGTTCAGCCGCGTGGAGTAGACCGCGGCACCGGGATCCGCCGGCTGGCAGCGCTCGATCTCGTGCTAGTAGCGCTCGATCGGCTCGTAGGGCCGGTCCACCGGCCGATCGTCGACGACTCGCCGGCGGCGGTAGGTGTCCGCCCAGAGCGTCGTCCAAAGCAGCGACAGCACGAGGCCGACCGCCCCGATGATGATCAGGATCAGGCCGATCGTGTGCAGGTTGAAGCCGGATGTCGAGACACTGACCGCGAAGCGCAGAATCGCGCCCACCGCGATCAGCAGTAGCGAGGTGCCATACGTCATCGTTCGAGCTCCATTCGGTTGCGATGCCCGCCCTTCATGGGCGGGCGCCCGCCATTGGTGGACGGTGCACCTGCTGTCTACCCCGTTTCGCGCCCGGGCCAACGCCGCTGCTCAGGCGGCCAACGGATGTTCGAGGCTTCACACGGCCTTCACAAGTCTGTTAGAAACCGCAGGGCCTGAGACCCAGCGCTCGGGCCCTCGGGAGCAGAGGATCCGTGAGGCCTTGCTGCCGAGGATCCACTACGGGAAGGGAGGAGCTGGCCATGGCGCGCCTGAGCGCGGCGCTGATCGGGCGCGACCAGGAGTACTACAGGCTGTTCGAAGAAGCGGCTGCGAACAACGCCCGCGCCGCCGATCTGCTCGCGCAGCTGCTGGGCAGCTTCCCGGACAGCGCCGGGTTGGCGCGCGACATCCTGGCCTGCGAGCACGAGGGCGATCGCATCACCCACGACATCATCCAGCGTCTCAACCAGACGTTCGTCACGCCGATCGATCGCGAGGACATCCTGGCGCTTGCCGCAGCGCTGGATGACGTCGTCGATCTGACAGAGGAGGCGGCGGACTACCTGAGCCTCTACCAGATCGAGGCGGCGACCGATCAGTCGCTCGCCCTCGCACAGATCCTGGCCCAGGCCTGTCGCGCGGTCGGCGCAGCGATGCCGGGCCTGCGGAACTATCGCGACATCTCCGAGCACACCGTGGAGGTGCATCGCCTCGAGAACGAAGGCGACCGCACGACCCGAGAGGCCATGGCTGCGCTGTTTGCACGCGGCATCGATCCGATGGCGGTCATCCGCTGGAAGGACATCTACGAGCGGATCGAGGGCGCCATCGACTCGACCGAGCGGGTGGCGCTGGTCCTCGAGAGCATCGTGATCAAGAACGCCTGAGCCGCCGTGAACAGCGACCTCATCTTCGCGATCGTCATCGGCAGCGCGCTGCTCTTCGACTTCACGAACGGCTTCCATGACACGGCCAACGTCGTGGCAACGTCGATCTCCACGCGTGCGCTGCCGCCCCGTCTGGCGGTCACGATCGCGGCGTTGCTGAACTTCGCGGGCGCGTTCATCTCGTTGAAGGTCGCCGCGACGATCGGCAAGGGAATCGTCTCCTCGGGCGCGGTCACGCTGCCAATCGTGTTCGCGGCGCTCGCCGGAGCGACCACCTGGAATCTGATCACCTGGTCCGGGGGCCTGCCGTCGAGCTCTTCGCATGCCCTGATCGGCGGCCTGGTCGGTGCGATGCTCTGCGCGCACCCCAGCGCGGTCTTCTTCGACGGCCTGCTCGGCAAGGTGGTCATCCCGGCGCTGATCTCCCCGCTGTTGGCGTTCGTGATTGCGGCGCTGGGGATCGTGGTGGTGTACCGGCTCGTGGGTCGGCTCCGCCCCGGGCCGACCGCGAAGCGCTTTCGCCACGGCCAGATCGTCTCCGGCGGGCTGCTCGCCCTGGCCCACGGGACGAACGATGCCCAGAAGACGATGGGCGTCATCACACTCGCCCTGATCGCCCACGGCGATCTTCCAGCCAAGCACTTCGCCGTACCGCACTGGGTCGTCATCGCCGCCGCCAGCGCGATCGCGCTGGGCACCTATTCCGGCGGCTGGCGAATCATCAGGACGATGGGCACCCGCATCATCCGGATGGACGCAGCGCAGGGCTTCACCGCACAGACCGCGGGCTCAGCCGTGATCCTTGCGGCCTCGCACGTCGGATACCCGCTCTCGACCACGCACGTGATCTCCGGTGGCGTGATGGGCGCCGGCGCCGCCAAGCGCTTCTCGGCGGTGCGCTGGGGTGTCGCCGGCAACATCGCGATGGCGTGGCTCTTGACGCTTCCCGCCGCCGGTGCCACCGCCGCGGTCGTCTACGCGCTGACGAGGCTGTTCGGCGGCGGGGCGCTCGGCGCGCTGGCAATCGTGGTGCTCGTCGCAATAGCGGGCTTGGGAGTGCTGATCAGACGTGCCGCACCTGCGACCGGCAAGTCGCTGCCCGAAAGCTCGCTGTGATCGCCAAGAGGCCCTTGCTGTGATCGCCGCGACGCTGATCGATGGGCACGCGGTGCTCCAGCTCGTGTGGACGGCGGTGGTCGCCAGCGTGCTGGTCTGCGGCTCGTTCGGGCTGGCCGTGCGTTGGTTCAGCAGCGCCACCGCGACGCGACGAGCGGGGCGTCCCGTGGCTGCTGTCCTCTACGCCCTCGCCGCCGCTGTACCAGCACTGGCCTGCGCCGCCGCGATCGCCGTCGGGGTGCTCGTGCTGGTCTCCGGCTAGACGCCCCGCGCCCGCAGTCGGCATGGGCCGACGGCGCCGACACCGCTATCGCGAGCTGCCGGCCGAGAGCGACTCCCGTTACCTCGTTGCGCGAGTCATCGATCGTCGCGACCTGCATCGCGCCATCGGCGAGCTCTGAACCAAGACCGGGTCGGCGAACGGGTGGCTGGTGCGGCAAGTACTGGGCCGACCAGGACTCGAACCTGGATCTGACGGATTATGAGTCCGCTGCTCTGACCATTGAGCTACCGGCCCGCCGGGACGCGACGCGCCCCGGCGAAGAACCTATCGCGCCCGTGCAGAGCGGGTCTGACAGCCGTTCCGAGGCGGTCTCGCGGAGGATGGCAGCGGTGCCCGCGCGGGGCCTGGCAGCGGTGCTAGTTGGTCTGGCAGCGGTGCGATCCAGACAGTCGGACAGCGCGCGACCCGGCCACAAGCCGAGCGTCCGGGTCGCGCGCTGGAGAAGCTCTCAGCCGCCGATGATGAAGCGCATGGTCACCTCCTCGATGGGGCAGGGCGAGCGCGCGCGGCGGCGCGGTGATCTCGGTCAAACGGTCCTGGACCCCGTCAGTGATGTCGATACATCTGATGACCGATTTTGTGCTCGCACCGTTTCGATTTACTTTGAGACGGTGCATGCAATATTCGTCCACGCCCCCAGCGTTGCGCTATCCGCTTGCCGCCGCCCTCGACCCCGCGCCCCGGCGGGCCTCCACGCCGCGTCACGCTTCCCGCCGCCGCGGCGCTACCCGCTTGGGGCGACGTCCTGCGCGAGCTCGCTCAGGGAGGTGTCGGGGTCGCGCAGGCGGGCTCGATCGACCGGCTGGCCGGCGCGGATCAGCGTCTGGATCGCCTCGTTGACATCCCAGATGTTGACGTTCATGCCCGCGACCAGGCGCTCGTCGCGCAGCCAGAAGGCGATGAAAGCGCCGTCCTCCGGGCGTCCGCGCATGACGATCTCGTCGTCGAGCTCACTCAGGCCGGAGTACTCCATCCCGACGTCGTATTGATCTGAGAAGAAGTACGGGATGCGCTCGTAGCTGACCTGCTCCCCAGCCAGTGCCCGCCCTACCGCCGTGCCCTGGTTCAGCGCGGCCGACCAGTGCTCGACGCGAACGCGGCGCCCGTAGTGTGGATGCAAGGCGCTGGCCACATCGCCGGCCGCAAAGATCGACGGGTTAGAGCTGCGCAGCCCGGCGTCGACCGCGACGCCGTTGTCGAGCACCAGACCGGCGCCCTCGGCGAGCTCGGTGCGCGGCACGATACCGACGCCCACCACCACGAAGTCGGTTTCGATCGAGCGTCCGTCGTCGGTGATGACGCGCTGCACCGCACCGTTGCCCTCGAAGGCGCTCACCCCCGTCTGCATCCGCATCTCGACCCCGTGCTGGCGATGGACGTCGAGGTAGAAGCGCCCGATCGGCTCGCTGAGCACACGCCCCAAGGGCACCTCGACCGGGTCGATCACCGTCACCTCCAGACCGCGTTGGCGCGCGGATGCCGCGACCTCCGCACCGATCCAGCCCGCCCCCACCACCACGACCCTCCCGCCGGCGTCCAGCCGCGCCCGCAGCTCGTCGGCGTCGGCCACGCTGCGCAGGTAGTGGATGCCGTCGAGCTCGGCGCCGGGCAGCGACAGACGCCGCAGCTCCGATCCGGTCGTCAGCGCAAGCCTGTCGAAGGCGATCGTCCGTCCGTCCTGCAGGACGACCTGGGAGTCGCCATCAACGGCGCTCACGACTGTGTCCGTCAGCAGCTCGATCTCCTGATCGGCGTAGAAGCCCTCGTCGTGGACCCAGATCTTCTCGTCCGAGCCGGCCTCCCCGCGCAGGTACTCCTTGGAGAGGGGTGGACGCTCGTACGGCCTCACCGGCTCGGCGCCGATCAGCACGAGCCGCCCGTCATAGCCTGCCGCTCGGGCGCCCTCCGCGGCCTTGGCGCCGGCCAGGCTCGCACCGACGATGACGCAGGTCTCCTGGGTGCTCACGCCACTCCTTTCGCTCGTCCGCGTTGATGATAGGCGCGGCCCGAGCTCGCGCGAGCTGCTGTAGTGCCCGAGATGAGGCTGGGCGTCCACCTCGGCTACTGGGGGCTCGGCGTGAGCGCCGAGGACCAGCTGGGCCTCGCGCACGCCGCGGAGCGACTGGGCTATGACTGCGCGTGGGTCGCCGAGGCCTACGGCTCGGACGCCGCCAGCGTGCTCGGGTGGCTGGCGCACGCCACCACTACGATCGGGCTGGGGGCGGGGATCTTCCAGCTGCCGGGGCGCAGTCCGGCGATGACCGCGATGACCGCCGCGACGCTGGATCAGCTTTCCAACGGCCGCATGCGACTTGGGCTCGGCGCCTCGGGCCCGCAGGTCGCCGAGGGCTGGCATGGCCAGCCGTTCGCCGGTCAGCTGACCCGTACGCGCGAGTACGTGGAGGTCGTCCGGATGGCGCTCGAACGCCGCCGCGTCGAGCTGCACGGCCGGGCCATCGACGTTCCGCTGCCCGGCGCGGCGGGCAAGGCGCTCAAGCTGATGATCGCGCCTGTCCAGCAGCGCCTGCCGATCTACCTGGCGGCGCTGGGCCCCCACAACACGGCGCTGGCAGGTGAGATCGCCGATGGCTGGATCCCGACGCTGCTGTGGCCCGAGCGCGCCGGCGAGCTGCGCGCGGCGCTCCAGCGCGGCGCCGATCGCGCAGGCCGCTCGCTCGAGGGCTTCGACGTCGCTGCGCTCATCAACCTGCGCATCGATCAGGATCTCGAACGAGCGCGCGATGCGCTGCGCCCGCTGCTGGCGCTCTACATCGGCGGGATGGGCTCGCGCGAGCACAACTTCTACAACCGCCTCGTCGCCGGCTACGGCTTCGAGCGGGCCGCCCGCCAGGTGCAGGATCTATACCTGGATGGTCGCCAGCAGGAGGCCGCTGCCGCGCTCCCCGCCGAGTTGATCGACGCGGTCACGCTCTGCGGACCACCGGCGCGCGTGCGCGAGCGCCTGGCCGCCCACCGCGCAGCCGGCGTGACGACGCTGGTCGTCAGCCCGATCGCGGAGGATGCCGAGCGTCGCGTCGCGCAGCTCACCGCGCTCGTCGAGCTGGCCGCGTGAGCGCCGCGGACGCCGTGCGCATCTATCTCGGCGCCTTCGGCGACCCCGGACACGCGTTCCCAATGCTGGCGCTGGGCAGCGAGCTGGTGGCGCGCGGGCACGAGGTGACGTTCGAGACCTGGACGCGCTGGCGTCAGCCGGCCGAGCAGGCGGGGATGGCGTTCGTCGCGGCGCCCGAGTACCCGGTCTTCCCGACCGCCGAGCGGCCGCTCGAGCCCTACGCCGCCGCGGTCAGAGCCGCACAGGAGACGCGCGAGCACATTCGCGCGGCACGGCCCGACCTCGTCGTCTCCGACATCCTGACGATCGCTCCGGCGCTGGCGGCCGAGCTCGAGGGCGTATCCGTCGCCACGCTCGTACCCCACGTCTTCCCTCCCACCGTGCCCGGCATGCCGCCCTACGGCCTCGGTGCCCGTCCCCCGCGCACGTCCGCCGGGCGCGTTGCCTGGCAAGCAGCAGGTCGCGCGCTTGACCTGGGGCTGCGTCACGGTCGCGAGCAGCTGAACGGGGCCAGGGAACGGCTCGGGCTGAGGCCGCTCGATCGCCTCCACGGCGGCATCTCGCGCACGCTGTGCCTGGTCGCGACGCTGCCCCAGCTGGAGTACCCCCGCAGCTGGCCGCCGGGCACGCACGTCGTCGGCCCGCTGCTGTGGGAGCCGCCTGCCCCGGACACCGAGCTGCCGCCCGGCGATGAGCCGCTCGTGCTGATCGCGCCGTCGACCTCTCAGGACCCCGAGCAGGTGATGCTGCGCGCGGCGCTGGAGGGATTGGCGGATCTGCCGGTGCGGGTGCTCGCCAGCCACAACGGCCGTCCGCCGCGCGGCCCGCTGACGTTGCCGGCCAACGCGCGGCTGGTCGACTGGGTCTGCTACTCGCGCACGATGCCCCACTGCGATGTGGTCATCTGCCACGGCGGTCACGGCACGCTCGCGCGGGCGCTCAGCTGCGGCTGTGCCCTGGTCGTCTGCCCGGCGGCGGGCGATCAGTTCGAGAACGCCGCGCGCGTCGACTGGGCCGGCCTGGGCGTGCGCGTCCCGCGCCGTTTGCTGACGGCCCGCTCGCTGCGGCTTGCGCTCATCCGGCTGCTCGCCGATGAGAGGATCGCGCAACGGGTGCGCACGGTCCGCGAGTGGGTCGACGATCATGACCAGGCGAGTGAGGCCTGCGCGCTGATCGAGGCGACCACCCCCGCTCTGGCAGGCCGCTCCGCGCCGGCCTGACCTTCCGGTCGGCGCGCCGCCGGAGCCACGACACCGGCGGCGGTGAAGCTCCGGGGGTGGGACTCGAACCCACAACCTAGCGGTTAACAGCCGCTCGCGCTGCCATTGCGCCACCCCGGATCGTGGTGACTACTTCTGGGGCAGGACGCGTACACCTGCCTCCACCTCAGAATGGCAATTAGAGCATAGAAGAACGCACTTGGCGGCCTCCGCACGCATCCGCTCGAGCGACTTCGTCAGGCCTCGGGTCGCAAGCTCGAAGCGCTTGGTCGTTCGATCCAGATGGTGGAACTCCAGTGCGCCGACGTAGCGGTCATAGCCACAGGCCAGGCATGCCCCGCCGGCTTCGCTCACGAGCCGCTGTTTGACGGTGCGGCGATAGCGCACCACCGCCTCCCAGCGACAGCGACCACAGCGGTAGTAGCCACTACCCTCCAGCACGAACTCCGTGAGCCCGTGCCGCTTGCAGACCATCTCCACGGCCGGCTGCCCGTTGCGCCGAGCCGCCTTAGCCTCGGGTCTGCCCTGCGTCCCATTCGTCTTGAGGCCATAGCGACGCAGCCAGTAGCGAGCTCCGCTCTTGCTCAAGCCGAGCTCATGAGCGATCCGCGCGATCGACGCTCCGGCTTTGACCAGCGGCTCCACGTCGCCACGCGTTACGCGCGGAGCTTTCCGTTGCGTTCGGCTGACGGACTGGCTTTCCACCAGGTGATTGTGGCACTGCAAGCGGACGGAAAAGCGAACAGACGTTCGTATCCGCAACGACTCTCCGCCGTCCCGGAGCTGATGTAATCCGCCGATCGCCGGGCGGCCGGGCTTCGCGATCGCGGGGAGACCGGACTCCGCCCCTTACCCCTCCCCCACCCGCCCCGATCGCTCCATCGCGATGTCCATCGCGCGGTCGAGCTGGCTCTTGAGCTCGGCGCGCTGGGTAGCGAGCTCGATGACGTCATCACGCTGGGCGGCCTGAGCCGCCGCGATCTCCCGCTCCAGGCGCTCCTTCTCCAACCGCAGCAGCTCGACCTCGAGCGTTTCTGCGGCGGCCGGCTCACGTGCGGCGCGCAACGACAGCTCGGCGATCAGGCCCGCCAGCTCGGGTGGCTCGCTCGGCACGTCCACCAATGGGGACGCGCTGTGGTCGCGCAGGTGCCTGGCGGCCGCGCGCACGAGCTCGGACGTGAAGTGCTGCTCGACGCTGACGCGGCGCAGCGCCTCGCGACCGTGCTCTGGCAGCGCGATGCAGAGGGCGAGGAACGTGCGCTCGCCCCCCTCGCGCCGATCGAGCGCGACGCGCGCGCGGGTCGAGGTCGCCTGTCCCGGCGTGCCCGCCAGCGAGGCGACGAGCTCGTCCGAGAGATCAAGGCGACTGGCGACGACGCGGATCAGCTCCTCGCGCAGCAAGCCGGGCGCCAGGCCGGCCAGCAGCGGGCGTACGCGCTCGAGCGCCGCGTCGCGCGCCTCGGCGCTGTCCAGAGGCGCCTCGTCGAGGATCCGCTGGACGTGGAAGCGCACGAACGGGATCGAGGTGGCGAGGCGCTGGCGCATCGCCTCGGCGCCAGAGCTCTGGATCAGCTCGGCGGGATCGCTGCCGGCGGGCAGCGGGACGACGCGCAGCGCCAGCCGGCGATGCTCGGCCATGCGGCTCGCACGGACCATCGCCTCCTGACCGGCGGCGTCGGCGTCGAGCGCCAGGCAGACAGTCGGCGCCAGCCGCGCCAGCTCCGTGACCTGCTCCTCGGTCAGCGCGGTGCCCATGATCCCGACGCTGTTGACGATGCCGGCCTGGTGCAGCGCCAGCACATCGGTGTAGCCCTCGACGACGACGACGGTGCCTTCGCGAGCGGCCGCGGCACGCGCGCGGTCGAGGCCGAAGAGCTGCGCGCCCTTGTGGAAGACGGCCGTCTCGCTCGTGTTCAGGTACTTGGGGCGCTGGCTGTCGCGCAGCGCCCGGGCGCCAAAGCCCAGCACGCGCCCGCGCGCGTCGCGCAGCGGGAAGGCGATGCGCGCGCGGAAGCGGTCGTAGACCGACCCCGGCGCCTTCTGGGAGCGCTGCACGAGCCCGGCGGCAAGCAGCTCGGCCTCCGAGAAGCCGGCGCGGCGCGATGCGACCAGCACGCGATCCCAGGCGCTTGGGGCGTAGCCGACGCCGAAGTCGCGCAGCACCGCCTCCCCCAATCCCCGGGTCGCGAGGTAGTCGCGCGCGCCCTGCGCCTCGGCGCTCTCCCACAGGCAGCGCTCGTAGTAGCCGGCGGTCCTGCCGAGCAGCTCCAGCAGCCGCTCGCGCCGGCGCCGGCGCTCGGCCGCCTGAGGATCCTCCTGCTCGCGCTCCAGCTCGACGCCGTAGCGGTCGGCCAGCAGCTCCAGCGCCCCGGCGAAGTCGACGTTCTCGACCTGCATCACAAAGCTGAAGACGTCGCCCGAAGCGCCGCAGCCGAAGCAGTGAAAGACCTTGTCGAGGGGGTTGATCCCGAACGAGGGCGTGCGCTCCTCGTGAAACGGGCACAGGCCGGTGTACTCGTGTGCGCCGGCGCGGCGCAGGTCGGTGTGCGCTGAGACCAGGTCGACCATGTCGACCGCGTCGCGCACGCGCTCCTTGGAATCCGGCGCATAGCGGCTCACGCGAACCGCCCCCGGGCATTGGGCGAGCAGCGGCTCATCCGAACCGCCCCCGGGCATTGGGCGCGCAGCGGCTCACGCGAACGCGCGCGGGACGCGCAGCTCCTGGAAGACGCGGATGCAGTAGCGGTCGGTCATCCCGGCGATGTAGTCGGTGACGCGCTGGGCGAGCGAGTCGGAGGGATCCGCGCTCGGCGACAGCAGCTCCGGATGCTCGCGGTAGTGCTCGAACAGCGTCTCGAGCACGACCTCGACCTTGCGCTGCTCGCGCAGCGCGTCGGCGCCGAGGTAGACGCGCTCGAACATGAACGCGCGCAGCTGCGCCATCGCCCCGCCCACAAGCTCACCCTGAACGATCTCCCCGGCCTGCTCGGAATGCTCGACCAGATCGCGCACGAGCACGTCGATGCGCCGAGCGCCGCTGTCGCCGAGCACCGCGATCGGCTCGCGCGGCAGGTCGCCCGGTCGCAGCAGCCCGGCCCGCAGCGCGTCGTCGATGTCGTGGTTGATGTAGGCGATGCGGTCGACCAGCCGCACGATGCGCCCCTCGAGCGTGCTGGGCTCCGGGGCGCGACCGGAGTGGCGGAGGATGCCGTCGCGCACCGGCGCGGTCAGGTTGAGGCCGACGCCGTCGCGCTCCAGCACATCGACCACGCGCAGCGAGTGCTCGTTGTGGTGGAAGTGACCGCCGAAGCTCCGCTGCAGGCAGGCGTCCAGGACCGCCTCGCCCAGGTGGCCGAACGGCGGATGGCCGAGGTCGTGGCCGAGCCCGATCGCCTCGACCAGGTCCTCGTTGAGCGCCAGCGCACGCGCGACCGTGCGCGAGACCTGGGTGGCCTCGAGCGTGTGCGTCAAGCGCGTGCGGTAGTGGTCGCCCCGCGGGGCGATGAAGACCTGTGTCTTGTGCTTGAGGCGGCGAAAGGCCTTGGTGTGGACGATCCGGTCACGGTCACGCTGGAAGGGCGTGCGCACCGGGCTGTCGGGCTCGGGCCGCGCGCGGCGCGCGGGGTAGGAGCGCGTTGCCAGTGGCGACAGGAACGCCTCCTCGACCGCCTGCATGCGCAGCGCGAACTCGCTGTCTGACCTCGTGACGGTCGCCGGCTCCATGCGGCGATTCTGGCAGCGCCAACGGACCGTCGTCGAAACCCGCCTGCGGGTCGGCTGCTGGCGCCGCGGCCCTACTCCACGACCTGGCTGGCCGAGGCGGCGTGGTTCACCGCCGCCTGGGCCGCGGCGATGCGCGCGATCGGCACCCGGTAAGGCGAGCAAGACACGTAGTCCAGGCCGGCCATGTGGAAGAAGTCGATCGAGGCCGGGTCGCCGCCGTGCTCGCCACAGACGCCCAGGCTGAGGTCGGGCTTGGCCTCGCGTCCCACCCATGCCGCGAGCCGCACGAGCCAGCCGACGCCCGGCTTGTCGATCGTCTCGAACGGCGAGCGATCGACGATCTTGCGCTCCAGGTAGGTGCTCAGGAAGCGTCCCTCCGCATCGTCGCGCGAGAAGCCCAGCGCGGTCTGCGTCAGGTCGTTGGTGCCGAACGAGAAGAAGTCGGCCGTTTCGGCGATTCGGTTGGCGACGAAGCAGGCGCGCGGCAGCTCGATCATCGTGCCAACCGAGTAGTCGATCCGCTCGCGCATCCCATGCTCCGCGGCGACGCGGATGACGAGATCGCGAATCGTCTGCAGCTCGGTCTCGTAGGCGACGAGCGGCACCATGATCTCCAGGTGCGGCGCGTGGCCCAGGCGCTCGCGGACCGCCACGGCGGCGCGCATGATCGCTTGGAGCTGCATCTCGTAGATCGCGGGCTCGACGATCCCCAGCCGGCAGCCGCGCGTGCCGAGCATCGGATTGGCCTCGGTCATGTGCTCGACGCGCTCGAGCATGTGCTCGAGCGCGGCCAGCTCGCCTGAGCCGCCGACGCGCGCGCGCTCGACCTGCAGCTGCAGCTCGGCGCGGTCGGGCAGGAACTCGTGCAACGGTGGGTCGAGCAGGCGGATCGTCACGGGCAGCTCGTCCATCGCCTCGAAGAGCCCCTCGAAGTCGCCCTGCTGCAGCGGCAGCAGCTCGGCCAGGGCCGCGCGGCGCTCGGGCTCGCTCTCGGCCATGATCATGGCGCGCATCTTCGGCTGGCGATCGGCCGCCATGAACATGTGCTCGGTGCGACAGAGGCCGATGCCCTCGGCGCCGAAGGCGCGCGCTCGGCGCGCGTCCTCGGGCCCGTCGGCGTTGGTTCGAACGCCGAGCTTGCGCAGCTCGTCCGCCCAGCTGAGCACGGTCTGGAAGTGCTCCTCGATGCCGACCTCGACCAGCGGCACGTCGTCGAGCGTGATCGTGCCGGCCGACCCGTCGATCGCGATCAGATCGCCCTCGCGCACGATCGTCTCGCCGACGTGGACCTCGTGGGCGTTGAGGTCGATCTGCAGCTCGGATGCGCCGCAGACGCAGGGGCGGCCCATGCCTCGCGCGACCAGCGCCGCGTGCGAGGCCTTGCCGCCCTCAGAGGTGAGGATTCCGCGGGCGGCGTGGAAGCCGACGACGTCCTCGGCCTCGGTGAAGGGGCGTACGAGGATCACGTCGCGCCCGTCCCTCGCGGCCGCGACCGCATCGGCGGCGGTGAACACGACCGCGCCCTTCGCCGCTCCCGGCGAGGCGCTGACGCCATGGGCGATGACCGTGTACTGCGCGCTGGGGTCGAACGCGGGATGCAGCAGGGTGTCCAGGCGATCGGCGTCGATCGTCAGGATCGCCTCGGCCTTCGACAGCAGCTCCTCCCGCACGGCATCCACGCAGAAGCGCACGGCAGCCTGCGCCGGCCGCTTGGCGTTGCGCGTCTGGAGCATGTAGAGGTGCCCTTCCTCGACCGTGAACTCGACGTCCTGCATGTCGCGGTAGTGGGCCTCGAGCGTGCGCAGGATCTCCATCAGCTCGCGGTGCACGTCGGGCATCAGCCGGCCCAGCTCGGCCAGGTCGAGCGTGTTGCGCACACCGGACACGACATCCTCGCCTTGTGCGTTGACGAGGAAGTCGCCGGAGGGCTCGGGCGCGCCGGTGACCTCGTCGCGGCTGAACGCGACGCCCGAGCCGGAGGTCTCGCCCTTGTTGCCGAAGACCATCTGCTGCACGTTGACCGCGGTGCCCCACTCGTCGGGGATGTGGTTCAGGCGTCGGTAGTGGATCGCCCGCTCGCCCATCCAGGAGTCGAACACGGCGCGGATCGCCTGCTCGAGCTGGCGCCGCGGCTCGAGCGGGAACGACTCGCCGGTTCGCTGGGCGAACAGGTCCTTGAACTGCTCGACCAAGGCCCGGAGGTCGTCGGCGTCCAGCTCGGTGTCCAGCCGAACCCCCCGCTCGCGCTTGCGCGCGGCGATCAGGTTCTCGTAGAGCTCGCCCGGGATGCCGTAGACGACGTTGCCGAACATCTGCACGAAGCGCCGATAGGAGTCCTGGGCGAAGCGCGGGTTGCCGGTGCGCGCGGCCAGGCCCTCGACGGATTCGTCGTTGAGGCCCAGATTCAGGACGGTGTCCATCATCCCCGGCATCGACTCGCGTGCGCCGGAGCGCACCGAGACGAGCAGCGGATCCAACGGATCGCCCAGCCGCTTGCCGACCGTCTCCTCCAGGCGCGTGAGCGCGTCGTCGAGCTGCTCGGCAAGCCCGTCCGGCAGCGAGCGCTCGGCCGCCATGTAGGCGACGCAGGCCTCGGTGGTGATGGTGAAGCCGGCCGGCACCCGGCCCGCCCCGAGGATCCGGGTCATCTCCGCGACGTTGGCGCCCTTGCCCCCCAGCAGGTCGCGCATCTGCCGCGAGCCTTCGACGAAGTCGTAGATGTACTTGACCTGAATGGCCGTAGTCATTGGTTGTCCTCCCTGGGCGCCTGGCCGGGCGATTCTAGCCGTCCACAGGCACACCAGCTCCGGTCTCGCGCGATACGGGGGCCGGGAAGCGGCTGCCCGCGCCATCGCCAATGCCCCAATATCGCTCGATCGCGGAGCGGATGCGCGCCAGCGACAGCTAGGTCGCCGCAGCCAGCGGTGCGCTTGCCGCGTTTGGCTTTGCCTGGCCCACGCAGGGCCGCAGGCGCACGTGGGCGTGGTGCTCGGCGGTCTCGCAGACCGCGCGATCGACCTGGCGCAGCGCCGCCGCCGAGGCCGCTGGGGCATCCGCGAGCGGGCGTCCCAACGCGTCAACCATGAAGCCGTAGGCCTGCTCGTCGAGCGGAAACGCCGCCGCCTCGCAGGCCCCGCACACAACCCCCCCGGCCGCCCCCGAGAACCCGCTGAGGTGCTCGTTCTCGCCACAGCTGGCGCACGACCCCAGCTGCGGGCTGAGGCCGGCGGCCAGCAGCAGCTTGAGGCGGAAGGCGAGCTGGTTGGCGGCATCCGCGCGTGCCGGCTCGCCATCGAGCAGCGCGAGCTGATTGCGCAGCAGCTGGAAGACCGCGGGATTGGCGTCGCCCGTCTCGAACAGTCGCGCGACCGCGTCGCAGGAGCGCGCCGCGGCGTCGAGCGAGGCTGCCGCTTCACGCAGGCGGGCGTGCGCCTGGACCGTCGCGGCGGAGGTAACCGTCAACAGCTCGCCGCGGCCTTCGTAGAGCATGAGCTGGACGTGGAAGAAGGGCTCCAGCCGTCCGCCAAAGCGGCTGCGCGCCTTGCGCACGCCCTTGGCGATCGCGCCGAGGCGTCCACGCTCGGGCGTGTAGAGATGCAGGATGCGATCGGCCTCCCCGTAGCGGATCGACCGCAGGACGATTGCATCGGTGCGCAGCGAGCCGGCCATCGCTCAGGCGACCGCCTGAGCGACCGGTACGACCCGCGCCCGGATGTCACCGGTAGCTCCCGCCTCAGCCGCTATACTTATTGAAGTAATGCGATCCATCGTCGTCTACACAACCGAGAACTGCTCCCACTGCGTCGGCGCCAAGGCCCTGCTCGCCAGGCGGGGCATCGAGTTCACCGAGATCAATCTGGCACGCGACCCGGTCGGACGCGAGGAGCTGGCACAGCGCACCGGACGGATCACCTTCCCGCAGATCGAGATCGACGGGCAGACCATCGGGGGCTTTCGCGAGCTGCTGCTGCTCGACCGCGACGGCCAGCTCGACGAGCTGCTGGCAGCCTAGCGGGCTGGGCGCACCGACGGGTGCGCTAGCACCCCGCCCGCTACAGGGCCGCCGGATGGCGTACGACGAAACCGTCCGTCGACCGCATGGTGTCGTGCCAGCGCGACCCGTCGCGGGTCTGATCGGCGGTGTCGAAGCGGCGGCCGAGGATGACCATGAAGACGTGCGCGGGGTTGGAGTAGATCGTCACCCAGCGCCCGGGGCCCGGCAGGCCGTAGGACATCAACTCGCCCGAGGTCTCGGTGTTCTCCAGCAGCCCGGCTGCGTGCAGGACGAATGACACCGAGCCCGAGCAGTCATAGGCGGTGTCGACGAAGGAGCGATGGCCGCCACCGTAGCGGTAGGGCAGCGTCGCGATCTCGTCGCCGCCGGCGACCATCGCGTTGATCTCCGCGAGCGCAGTGCCGGTCGGTGGACCGCTCGGCGGTGAGTCAGACGCTCCGCTGGCGCTTCCGATACCCGCGCCGCCGGCGCTGCCGGCAGCCGGCGGAGCGTTGGCACCGGCGGGGCTGCCGGTGCTGCCGGTGGCGCTGGTTCCAGCGCTCTGGGATCCCGGCACGCTCGGAGGCGTGCCCTGCGCGCCTAGCGCCCGCCAGGTCTGCGGGCCGACGACGCCGTCGGCCTTGAGATGGTGGCGACGCTGGAACGCACGCACGGCCCGCTGCGTGCGTGGTCCGAAGATGCCGTCCGCGGCGAGTCTGAGATCGCGCTGCAACAGGGCGACCGCCGGGCCGTGGCTGCCGAGTCGAACCGTCGCATGGCCGCGCGCGGTCGACTGCGTGGATGTGCTTGCCGTGGCTGCGATCCCACCGGCCGCCGTGGGCGATGTCGGCGAGGCGCCACCGGCGCTGGAAGGCGAGCTGCCCGTAGCCCCACCGGTGGGCGAGCCGGGCGGCGCGCCTCCGGCTGTCGAGCTGCCCGCAGCGCCGCCCGTGCCGCTCGGCGCGGGCCCGGTTGCCGCGGCGCCGCCGGTGTCGAACGGAGATGGCGCTGTCGTGGCCGCCCCGCCGGTGCTGGCCACCGCCGCGGCCGGAGCGATGACCGGGAGAACGCCGGGCACCAGCGCCGTCCCGAGCGCAATCGCCGCTGCCACCAAGCGAGACCTGATCGTGGCCACACCAAGCCTTCGGCGCGCGGCGCTCGCTCGCCGAGGCCTGCACGATCAGTTGCAGCAAGCAGGAGCCGGCGGGCGGGCGGTGTGCAGCGCGGCTCAGAGGATGCGTGGCGGCCAGCGGGCGCGGCGCGCTCACGCCGACGCGGGGTTCGCAGCGGCGCGCTGACGCCGACGCGGAGCCGGCTGGCAGCGCGGGCAGACGTAGGTGCCGCGACCGGCCGCCACGAGCTTGCGCACCGTGGTGCCGCACACCGGACAGGGCTCGCCGGCACGCCGGTGGACGAGGAAGCGGTCCTGGAAGGCGCCCTGGGCGCCCTCCGGTGTGCGGTAGTCGTCGATCGTCGCGCCCTTGGCCGCGATCCCCGCCTCGAGGACCTCGCGGATCGCGCCGTGCAACGCCTCCGACTGGCCGCGGCCGAGGCGACCGGCCGGGCGCAGCGGGTGGATCCGCGCGCGGAAGAGCGCCTCGTCGGCGTAGATGTTCCCGACTCCCGCGATCTGGCGTTGATCGAGCAGGAAGGCCTTGACCGGCGTGCGCCGAGCGCGCGTGAGCGCATGCAGCAGCTCGGGCGTGAAGCCGGGCTCGAGCGGCTCGACGCCAAGTCGCGCGCTGAAGTGCTCGGCGAGCTGGTCGGACCCACGAATCAGCTGCCCGGTGCCGAAGCGGCGAGGATCGCTGAAGAGCACCCGGTGGCCGTCGTCCAGCACCAGCTGCATGCGCACATAGGCGATGTCGGACGGTGCGTCGTAGAGCAGCGTGCCGGTCATCCGCAGGTGCATCACGAGATGGTCGTCGTCGTCCAGGCGCCAGATCAGGTACTTGCCACGGCGCCCGAGCTCGACGATCGTGCGACCGCGCAGCGCGGCGCGCAGTGTGCTCGGCGCCGCGGGCTCGCACCAGCGCGGGTCGCGCACCTCCAGCGCGCTGATCCGGCGCTCCTGCACGAGCGGGGCCAGGTGACGGCGGATCGTCTCGACCTCGGGCAGCTCGGGCACGCCGCGAGTATCGCAACGAGCGTCGCTCGCGGCGCGTTCAGCGTGTGCCCACGTGCGCGCGCGGATGGGCTTCGAAGTAGACGTCGCGCAGGCGATCGGCCGACAGATGGGTGTAGATCTGCGTCGTCGCGACGTCGGCGTGACCAAGCATCTCCTGCAGCGAGCGCAGGTCACAGCCACCGGCGAGCAGGTGCGTTGCGAAGGTGTGGCGCAAGGTGTGCGGGCTCATGCGGTCGGCCAGGCCAACCGCGCGCGCGTGACGCTGGATGATCTTGTAGAGCCCCTGCCTGGTCAGGCCACCCCCCCGCAGATTGACGAACAGCCGCGGCTCGATCGGATCCTTCACCAGCAGCGGGCGCCCACGCCGCAGGTAGCCGTACACCGCGGCCACCGCCGAGCGGCCAACGGGCACGATCCGCTCCTTGGAGCCCTTGCCACGCGCCTTGAGCAGCCGCTCGCCGAGATCGACGTCACCAACCTCCAGCTCGACGGCCTCCGAGGCCCGCAGGCCGCAGGCGTACATCAGCTCGAGCAGCGCGCGGTCGCGCAGGCCCGCCGGCGTCTTGCCCTGGGGGGCCACCAGCAGCCGCTGAACGTCGGCGCGCGTGAGGACTTGTGGCAGCCGCTGTCCGCGGCGGGGAGCCTTCAACTCGGCCGTCGGATCGTGGTCGATCAGCTGCTCGCGCCGCAGGTGACGATAGAAGGAGCGCAGGCAGGCCACCTTGCGCTGAACGGTGGTGTTCGCGACCGCCGGACGGCCGTCGCGGCCGCTGCTGAGCTCGTCGATGAAGCTCGTGAGGTCGCGGTGTTCAGCGCTGAGGGCATCGACGTCGCGGCGCGCAAGATGCTCACCAAATTGGAGCAGGTCCGAGCGGTAGGCCTCGAGCGTGTTGCGCGACAGGCCACGCTCGAGCTCGAGGTAGGCCAGGAAGTCCAGCACGAGCTCGCTGAACGGACGCACCACAAGCGCGACGGACGAGGCCATGCCAGCAGGTTCGTCCCGCGCACGCGCCCTCCTTGAGGATGCAACGCGCCGTTCAGCCGCGGGCGCATCGTCCTGCGGCGCCGCGGCTGCCCCTGACTAGCGGGGTGCGGCACCTGCGGCACCTCTGGTGCGGCGCAGGGCGCTCAGCCCGAGCTGACGAGACGCAGACGCAGCCAGAGCAGCCCGACCAGCGACTTGGCGTCCTGGCATTGGGCGATCGCGGCGTCGAGCTCGCTCAACGGCCACGGCGCGAGCTCGATGCGCTCGCTCCCGTCGTGCTCGACGGCGGCATCACCGAGCTCGGTGGCGGCGAAGATGTACATCTTCTCGTTGGCGAAGCCGGGCGTCATGTAGCAGGTGGCAACCGGCTCCCAGCGCGACGCCGCCTTGCCGATCTCCTCCGCCAGCTCGCGCTTGGCGGTCTCGAGCGGCTGCTCTCCCTCGACGTCCAGCTTGCCCGCCGGGATCTCGAGCAGGGCCTGCTCGCCAACGGCCTCCCGCGGCTGGCGAATCAGCCAGACCTGCTGCTGGTCGTAGGCCACGACCGCCACCGCGCCCGGGTGGTGGACGACATCGCGGCTGACCTCCTCCCCATCGGCATGGCGGAAGCGCTCGCGATAGAGCGTGATGAAGTTGCCCTGGTGGATGACCTGTCGGGCAACCCGTTGGAAACCTTCCGAGAGACCGGTCATCGCCCGCGAATCATGCCAGCCAGGACGTCGCCCCCGGCAAGCGCGGCGGCAAAGAAGAGCGGATCCCGCTCGATTCCGCGCCCCATCGTGACCGTCGGCAGCCCGCTCGCGCCGTAGCCGTCCAGGTCGGCGACGCCAAACCGAGCCTCGTGATCGCCGGGCAGCTCATCAGCGGCGGGAATCAGCTCGCCGGCGGGAATCATGGCGCCGGCGGGAATCATGGCGCCAGCGGCGCTGGGCGGCTTCTGGATCCCGCTGCTGTCTGGAGCGGGCAGCGCCACGAGCGCCGGGCGCAACAGCAGCTCGAGCACGGTCGCACTGTGATGGGAGAGTCCGCGATGACGATCGCGCGCATCGCCGCTGGACATCCGCGGCACGATCAGCGCGCGACCGCCGAGCGCGATTGCCCCGTGGGCCGACTCGAGCGCGGCGATGCCGCCGTGGCCGAGCGCCGACGCACAGCCCAGCAGGCCAGGCCCGGGCCCGCAGATCGCACCCTCCCAGCCCAGTGCGGCGAAGCCGTGCTCGAGCGCTCCCAGCAGCGTGATCGCCTCGGCCTCGCCGCCGTAGCTGGCCCCGGCGGTGATGTGGTCGGCCAGCAGCCCGCGCGCCCGCAGCTGGCGCACGCTGTCGGAGAGCGCTCCGGGCAGCGCGCCGCCGCACGTCTGCACATACCCGATCCGCGCGCCGCCGACGGCCTGCTGTGCGGCCCAGGCGACCGGCGCGAGCTGGCCGTGCAACGCCAGCACCGCGACGGGCGCGCCGCGCAGGCGCTGCGGCCGTGAGAGACGCTCAGCGGTCGCAGCCTGCCGCTCACCAGCGGCACGCTCCTCCACCGCGGTGCCTTCCTCGACCGGGCGCACCGCGTGCTGCAGGCTCGTGTAGTTGAGCTTCATGACGTGCGCGCCGGCGGTCCCCGCGCGATCGAGACCCCGCGTCAGGTTCACGTGCACCAGATCGAAGCCGCCCGATCCCAGGCCGAGATCGAGCGCCGCCACGTTGACGATGACCTCGTCGCCAACCGCGCACTCGCCGAGGAGTCCGACGTCGGCGATCGCCGGGCGTCGCTCGCCCGCCACGTCGACGTCGAGCCGTTGCAGCCGCCCCGCGGGCAGCCCAGCATCGGCGAGCGCTTGCACCGTGCCGCGGCGCAGCGTCAGCACGCAGCGGCGGCGTCGAGCATCGCCAGGGCCACGTCGAGCATCCCCTCGAGCGCGCGCACGGAGACGCGCTCGTCGGGCTGGTGGTTGCGCTCGGTGCCGTTGGCGAGGTTGGTGCAGGGGAAGCCGGCGGCCTCGAAGGCGTTTGCGTCCGAGCCGCCACCCGTGACGATCGTGCGCGGCTCATGACCGCACTCGCGCAGCGCCGTGGCGGCTACCGTCACCTGCGCGGCGCTGGGGCGGGTGCGATAGCCGGAGAACTGGCGGCGGATCTCGACGTCGACATCGCAGTCGCGCGCGTTGGCACCCTCATGGAGATGGTCGATCAGCTCGCTGACGACCGCCTCGACGCGCTCGTCGTCGAGCGAGCGCGCCTCGGCCTCGACGCGGCAACGGTCCGGCACGACGTTGGTGGAGCTGCTGCCACCGGCGATCAAGCCCACGTTGGTCGTCGTCTGCGGATCCAACCGACCGAGTGACATCGCCGCGATCGCCTGCGCGGCCGCGGCGATCGCCGAGCGACCGTCCTCCGGGCGGATGCCCGCGTGCGCGGCGACGCCGCGGAACTCGGCCTCGATGCGGTAGTACGTCGGCGAGGCGAGCACGATCTCGCCGATCGGCGAGGCGTGGTCGAAGACGTAGCCGAACTGCGAGCGCAGCCGCCCCACGTCGAAGGCCTTCGCGCCGACCAGCGCGTTCTCCTCAGCGACCGTGAACAACAGCTCGACGTCGACCGGCGGCGGGCCCTCGCTCGCGCAGCGATGCACGAGCGCAAGCAGCACGGCAACGGCCGCCTTGTTGTCGGCGCCGAGGATGCCCTCGTTGGCGTTCTCCCAGCCCTCGTCGACGACAACCGGCTCGATCGGCGCTGTCGGGATGACTGTGTCCATATGGGCACAGAGCAGCACTCCGCGCGGCGCCCCCGGCGCTCCGGGCAGGCGCACGAGCAGGTTGCCACAGTCGCCTCCGGTCGCCCGTGCGGCTTCGTCCTCCTCGACCGTCAAACCCAGCGCTCGCAGCTCGCCGGCGATCCGCTCGGCGCAGGCCCGCTCGGCGCCGAACGGACTGGGGATCGCGCACAGCTCGGCGAAGAGGTCGTTGAGCCGCCGGCGCTCGCCGTCGGACGCGCGTCGCATCAGACCGTCGCGTGCTCGCCGTCGGACGCGCGTCGCATCACGCCGTCGCGCGTGCCCCGCCGTCGCGCGCCGCGATCGCGCGCTGCGCACCGCCATCCATCGTGGACCGCCGCGCGCCGTCCCTCGTGATCCGCTGTGCGCCGTCAGCTGCCGGCGCCGCGGGCTGGGCCACGCCGCGCTCGCGTGCGCGCGCCAGCGCGGCGCCGATGAACTCGCGGAACAACGGCGCCGGGCGCTGTGGGCGCGACTTGAACTCCGGGTGGTACTGCGAGGCGACGTAGAAGGGGTGCACCTCGCGCGCCAGCTCGATCACCTCGACCAGACGGTCGTCGGGCGAGGTCCCCGAGCAGCGCAGACCCGCCGCCTCGAGGCGCCCGCGCAGCAGGTTGTTGACCTCATAGCGGTGGCGGTGGCGCTCGTAGACGACCGCCTCGCCATAGAGCTCGCGCACGCAGGTGTCGGCGTGCAGCTTGATCGGATCCGCACCCAGCCGCATCGTCCCGCCCATGTCAGCGACCTCCTTCTGCTCGGGCAACAGGTCGATGACCGGGTAGGGCGTCTCCGGATCGCACTCGCTGGAGTTGGCCCCCTCCATGCCGGCCATGTGTCGCGCGTACTCGCAGACGGCCACATGCATGCCGAAGCAGATCCCGAGGTATGGCACCGCGTTCTCGCGCGCGAAGCGCGCGGCATCGATCTTGCCCTCGAAGCCGCGCCCGCCGAAGCCACCGGGGATCAGCACCCCGTCGGCGTCCTCGAGCTTGGCGCGCGTGGTGGTGTCCTCGAGCGTCTCGGAGTCCAGCCAGTCGATCGCCACACGACAGCCGTGCGCCGCGCCGGCGTGCCGCAGCGCCTCCACGACCGACAGGTAGGCATCCTCGAGGCTGACGTACTTGCCCACCAGCGCGATCCGCACCTCCTCGCGCGCCTCGCCGGTGCGGCGGATCAGCTGCTCCCAGCCCGACAGGTCCGGCTCCGGCGCCTCGATCCCGAAGTGCTCGAGCACGAAGTCGTCGACGCCCTCGGCGTCGAACATCAGCGGCACCTTGTAGATGTTGTCGACGTCGCGCGCGGACACGATCGCGCTGGGCGGCAGCGAGGCGAACAGCGCGATCTTGCGGCGGATCTCCATCGACAGCGCGCTCTCGGAGCGGCAGACGACCATGTCCGGCTGGATGCCGATCCGGCGCAGCTCGTTGACCGAATGCTGGGTCGGCTTGGTCTTCAGCTCGCCGGCGTGGCCGACGAAGGGAACCAGCGTCAGATGGATGAACATGCAGCGGCCCCGGCCGACGTCGACGGGGAGCTGACGGATCGCCTCCAGGAACGGCAGCGACTCGATGTCGCCGACGGTGCCGCCGATCTCGGTGATCACCACGTCGAGGTCGCTGGCCTCCGCCAGCAGGCGCACGCGCTGCTTGATCTCGTCGGTGATGTGCGGGACCACCTGCACCGTCGCGCCGAGGTAGTCGCCGCGGCGCTCGCGGCGGATCACCGAGTTGTAGATCGCCCCGGCGGTGACGTTGGACGAGCGGGTGGTGTTGGCGTCCGTGAAGCGCTCGTAGTGGCCGAGGTCGAGATCGGTCTCGGCGCCGTCCTCGGTCACGAAGACCTCGCCGTGCTGGTAGGGCGACATCGTCCCCGGATCGACGTTGATGTAGGGATCGAACTTCTGCAGCGCGACCTTCAGGCCGCGGCTGACGAGCAGCCGGCCGATCGACGAGGCGGCGATTCCCTTGCCGAGGGACGACACGACGCCGCCCGTGACGAAGATGAAGCGGGTCTTGCGACGAGTCTCAGGCATGCCTAGGCCTTCCCCAGGAGTCTAGTTGTCGAAGCAGGGGGGTCCGCTCGATCAGCGCGGAGAGCGAGCGCAGCTCAGCGTAGACGGTCAGCGCGAGCACCGCGGCCAGCGCCACGATCTGCGCCGTCGTGCCGAGCGCGAGGACGAGCCAGAGCCCAGCCAGCGCGCCGACCAGGTTGGCTCCCGTGTCGCCCAGCATCGCGCCCTCACGCAGGTCGTAGGCGCCGGCCACCAGCACGGGCGTCACGAAGAGCCCGAGCGTGGCGAGCGTGCGCGCGCTGCCGGCGGCGATCGTCAGCGCGGCGCCAAGCGCGACGAAGACCTTGACGCAGCGACCCGGGCGCAGGTCGAGCAGGTTGAAGGCATTGGTGGTGAGGACCAGCAGCGCGACCGCAAGCAGATAGCGCCCGGCGTCATAGCGTCGCCCGGCCAGCACGACCAGCGCAAGCGCAAGCGCGCCGAGCGCCTTCAGCGCGCCGCTGCTCAGCTCGCCGCGCAGGACGGCGCGACCGTGGCCGCGCCAGCCGCGCGCCTGCGGCGGCGCCGCATCGTCGACCAGGCCCAGGAAGGCGACGCCGATCACGTAGAGCGCGACCGGGCCGAGCTCCGGATAGACGGTGGCGCTGCCGGCGAGCTGGTGCAGCAGCTCGACGGGGATCGCGGCGAGCAGCGCCGCCGCCACGATCAGCACGCCGAACGGGCACGGCAATGCGCGGCCCCGGTAGTTGGGGCGCACCAGCCCGGCGCGCCGCATCCCCGCAAGGAAGCCTGGGGCGAGCGCCAGCGCCGCGGCTAGGGCAAGGATCGCGGGCAGCGCGTGCACGTCGGCACGGTATCGTCGCAGCCGGACGAGCGGCGCGGCCCCCGACGGGCTCGCGCGATACGGGGGTCGTGCAGCGGTTGCCCGCGCAATCGCTGGTGGCCCCAATATCGCTCGATCCGCCGGTGTGCCCCGCTGGCTATCGCTCGATCCGCGGCGCGGCTCGCTGGCCAGGTGTTGCGGGGCGGTCGCGGGACTCGGCGATCATTGTGGACGGCCGCCGCTATTGCTTGCTCGCCGTCGTGGGCACGCCGCAGCTGTTGACGGCCTTGGGCAGCAGCGCGTCGGCGCTCGGCTTGACCCCGTAGGCGCCCTGCGCGCAGCCAAGCGCGAAGACAAGCGCCGCCTGACCCGCGAGCTGGTCGACGTCGTCGACGCTGGCCAGGTTGTTGGCGCGATACCAGCCGATCTGCGACGGCACCGTCGTGGTGGTCTCGACGCCGACGACGGGCACCGCGGCCGCGTGCAACCCAGCGACCAGCCCCTGCTCGAAGGCGCTCTGCAACGGGTCGACGGCCGTGCCCGGTGCGGGCGGTGAGCGCACCAGCACGACGCCGCCAACACCCGCCAGATCGCCTTCCGAGACCTCGAACAAGCTGTCGCGGACGCGGGAGATGAGCGAGCGCGGCTGCGCGCCGGCGCCGTCGACGAAGGCGATCGCCATCCGCCGCGCGAAGCGCATCACGACCGCCGGGTCGCTGGCGAGCGTCGCGAACGCCGGGTCCTGGCTGGCCTGCGCGAGCCCCGCGAGATCGAGCGGCTCACGCACCACGACGACCGACTGCAGGCCGGGCCCAGCCGGCGTGACCGCGTCGCGCACCGCGCGCACGGTGTCGTCGGAGACATTGCCGAGCGCGATCAGCCCGATCCGCTCCCCGGCCAGCCGGCCTCCCACCAGCAGCGGGTAGGCCTGCTGCTCGAAGAGCTCGTGCTGGGTGAGCTGTGCCTCGACGTCGCTGGCGTGCTGCTGGGCCGCGCGCACGTCGGAGCGCAGCGACGCGCGAACGTCCTGCTGGGCGCTCGACACCAGCCCCGCGTCGCCGATTGCCACGCCCAGCAGCAGGCCGACCAACAGCGCCAGGAAGACGGCGACCAGCGTCAGCGCGTGATATCGGAAGTCGAACATAAGGCGGCTTGGATCAGGGGTCGGCGCTCACGTCGATCAACGCCCCGTCAGGCGCCGATCCCCAGCAGGACCTGCAGCTTGAGCCACAGCAGCGAGACGACGTCGTGCAGGCCGGGCGTGGTCCAGACGATCGCGATCAGCGTCAGCAGCCCGGCGGCGAGCACGAGCAGCAGCGGCGTGTAGCCGGGGCGTGGGCGATAGAGGCGGCTGACGCCCTTGGCGTCGATCAGGATCTCACCGATCCGCAGGCGCGTCAGGAAGGTCGAGGACATGCCATTGCGATTCTTGTCCAGGAACTCGACGAGGTTGAAGTGCGAGCCGACCGAGACGATCAGGCGCGCCCCCTTCTCCGCGGCGATCAGCATCGCGATGTCCTGGCTGGTGCCGGGGGCGGGCACCACCTTGTGGTCGAGGCCGAGCGCGATCAGCGCCGCACGACCCGGCGCGCGGCCGTCGGGATAGGCATGGACGACGAGCTCCGCGCCGCTGCGCAGCGCGGCCTCGCTTGCCGAGTCCATGTCGCCGACGATCATGTCCGGGCGAAAGCCCTCGTCGCGCAGCGCGTCGGCGGCGCCATCAACCGCCACGAGGACCGGCTTGACGTCGCGGATGAACGGCCGCAGCGCACGCAGGTCGCGCTTGTGGTCCACGCCCCGCACCACCACCAGGGCCGGACGGTCGCGGAAGTCGGTGCGCAACCGCGGCAGCTCGAGCTTTCCGGCCAGCAGCTCGCGCTCCTGGCGCATGTGCTCGACGGTGTTGTTGGCGAAGCGCTCGAGCGCCTCGCCGATCTCCTCACGGCGCTGCTCGATCTGGTCCCGCACGCTGGCCGGATCCTGCACCTCGCCGCGGGCCAGCAGCTCACCGCGCCGCAGCAGGTCACCGCCGCGCAACACGATCGGGTCGCCATCCTCGAGCCGCTCGAACAGCGGCGCGCCGGGCACGTCGACGAGATGCACGCCGGCATCGACCAGCACCAGGGGGCCGCTGTTGGGGTAGCGACCGCTGGACGACGGCGCGCAGTTGACGACCGCCTGCACGCCGCAGGCCACCAGCTCCTCGGCCGAGACGCGATCGAGGTCGCGATGATCGATGATCGCGACGTCGCCAAGGCGCAGCCGCTTGACGAGCTGCTTGGTGCGTTTGCCGAGGCGCGCGACGCCTGCAACCTCGCGTAGCGGTCGCGTGGTTTCGGGCGGCACGCCGAGCGCGCGGGACACGGCCACGGCACACGAGTGTACGGCTCACCGCAGCGGGCTGGGCCGCTGCGGCGCTCAGGCCGCGCGCAACAGCTCGCGCGCGTGGCGGCGCGCGGCGCGGTCGGCGTCATCGGCGCCGAGCATCCGCACGAGCTCGCCAACGACGTGCTCGCCGGCCAGCTCGCACACGGTGGTGCGGGCGGGCGCGGTCGAGGTGTCCTTGGTGATCTGGAAGTGGCGCTCGGCAAGTGCGGCGACCTGGGGCAGGTGGGTGATGCAGAGAACCTGCCGGCCGCTGGCCAGCGCGCGCAACCGCTCACCGACCGCGCGGGCGGTGTGACCGCCGATGCCCGCGTCGACCTCGTCGAAGACCAACAACGGTGCGGCGGGGTGCTCGGCGGCCAGTGGCGACCGCGCGGGCCGCCCGCGCGCGCTCGCAGTCGCGGGCTGACGGTCAGGATCAGGAGGCCGAGCGGCTGGCGCAGCTCTGGCGGCGTGCTCGTGGGCGACGCTCAGCAGCGCCAGCATCACCCGCGAGAGCTCGCCACCCGAGCCGACGTCGCGCAACGGCCCCGCCGGCACGCCCGGGTTTGGTGCGATCAGGAACTCGACCTGGTCGGCGCCGCTGGCCCCGGGCTCGGCGCGCGGCTCGAGCGCGATCGCGAACGTCGCCTCCTCCATCGCCAGCTCGCTCAGGCATGCGCGCACCGCCTCCGCGAGCTGGTCGGCGGCGGCGCTGCGCGCGGCGCGCAGCTGCTGAGCGAGCGCGTCGCGTTCGGCCAGCGCCCGCTCGAGCGTCTGGCTCAGCTGCGTCAGCGCCTCCTCGGCGCCGGCCAGCTCGGCGTGGCGCTGCCGGCAGGCCTGCGCATGCTCGAGCACCGCAGCGATCGAGCCGCCATGCTTGCGCTTGAGTCGATCCAGCGCGGCCAGCCGCTCCTCGACCTCCTCCAGGCGCCCGGGCGCCGCCTCGACCGACTCCACGTAGCGGCGCAGCTCGGCCGCGACGTCTTCGAGCTCGTAGTGGGCTGCGCGCTGGCGCTCGGCAAGCGCGGCGAGCGTCGGGTCGAGCTGCTGTGCGCCCGCCAGCAGCCGCTCCACCTCGGCCAGCGCGGCGAGCACCCCCTCGCCGAGCGAGTCGCCCTGCGGGCTGAGCGCCTCGGCCGCGCCGACGGCGGCTGCCCGCAGGCCCTCCAGGTTGCGCAGTCGTCCACGCTCGGCGAGCAGCTCGACCTCCTCGGCCTGCGACGGCGCGAGCGCCTCGATCTCGGCGATCTCGAAGGCCAGCAGGTCGAGCTCGCGCTCGCGCGCGCCGAGGCGCGTGCGCAGCTCGTCGAGCTCGCCGGCGAGGGCGCGGACGCGGGCGTGCGCGGCGGCGTGCTGAGCGCGCCGCCGCGCCTGCTCGGCCCCGCAGAAGCGATCGAGGATCTCCAGCTGGGCGGAGGCGACCGTGAGGCGGCGATGCTCGTGCTGTCCATAGAACGCCAGCAGCTCGGTCGCGATCTCACCCAGCTCGCCGGCGGACACGGTGCGGCCGTTGAGCTGCGCGCGGGTGCGGCCCTGGGCGCTGACGGTGCGCGCGAGCACGAGCTCCTGCGCATCGGCGGGCAGGCGCTCGGCGAGTCGCTGGTGCAGCCCGTCGGTCAGCTCGAAGACGCCCTCCACATACGCCTCCGCAGCGCCGGGACGGACGATCCCGGCACGCGGTCGCCCGCCCAACAGAAGATCCAGCGCGTGCGCGAGCACCGTCTTGCCGGCCCCCGTCTCGCCGGTGATGACGTTCAACCCCGGCGCAAGGCGCAGCGTCGCCTGCTCGATCAGCAGGAGGTTCTCGACACGCAGCTCGCAGAGCATCGCGCCAACGGTCTAGCAGCCGTTGGAGACGGACCGCTCAGTACGCCAGGCGGCCGAACTTCTCGCGCAGGCGGTGGTAGAAGGTCGTACCCGGGATCTGCAGCAGCAGCCCCTGGTCGGGCAGGAAGCCCAACTCCAGGCTGCCGCGCGGTCCCAGCTCGCCGGCATCGCGGCCGTCGACGACGACGTCGACCGGCTCCTCTTGGGACAGGTTGTGCAGCGTCAGCGGATCGCCCGGTGCCACGACGAGCGCGCGCGCGGTGAGCGAGTGCGGGGCGATGAACGATACGACGTAGCCCTCCACCCCCCATGCCAGCACGGGGCCGCCGTTGGCGAGGGTGTAGCCGGTGGAGCCCGCTGGCGTCGCCACGACGAGCCCGTCGCAGCGCACGCGCCCGACCTCGTCGCTGCCAAGCGCATACGACAGCTGCGCGACGCGCGCATCGCGCCGCCGGTGGATCGACACGTCATTGAACGCCTTCCAGCCGCTCAGCGCCGCGTGCTCGCCACCCCCAAGCCCGATCGCCGGCAGCGAGAGCTGCTCGAGCTGACCGTCAAGCGCGCGCTCGAAGCCAACCTCGATCTCCGCCGGCTCGACCGTCGCCAGGAAGCCGAGCTCACCGAAGTTGACCGCGAACACCGGCACGCCGGTGCTGGCGTAGGCGCGCAGGCCCTGCAGGATCGTGCCGTCACCGCCAAGCGTGACGCAGAGCCGTACGTCGTCGGTCACCGGGGCGTCCAGCACGATCCCTGGGCGCGCGCGGAGCCCGTGCTTGCGCGTCTCCTCGGGGCTGAAGCGCAGCGTGATGCCGTGACGCTCAGCGATCCTGGTGACCCGCTCCAGCGCTCCGGCGGTCTCCTGGGGTCGACGGTGGGTGAACACCGTGGCCGCCTCCCCGTTCACGGCTCGACCTCCCGCACCGCCTGCTCCACGTCCGCAAGGCCGGGGCGCATCGGCTCCGCCAGCCAGACGAACGTCTCGCGGTTGCCCTTCGGGCCGGGCAGGCCCGAGGACGCAAAGCCGCAGACCGCCACACCCAGCTGCCGCGCGTGGTGAGCGATGGCCAGCAGCGCCTCGCGGCGATCGCCGGCGTCGCGCACGACGCCGCCCGAGCCCACCCGGCCGGGGCCGAGCTCGAACTGCGGCTTGACCATCGCCAGGCAGTCGAAGCGCGGCGCGGCGCAGGCGAGCACCGCAGCGAGCAGCTTGGTGAGCGAGATGAACGACACGTCGATGACGATCAGCTCGGGGGCGTAGGGAAGCCCAGCAGGCTCGAGATGGCGGGCGTTGCAGCGCTCGATGGCGGTGATGCGCTCGTCGCTGCGCAAGCGCCAGTGCAGCTGCCCGTAGGCCACGTCGAGCGCGACCACGTGCGCCGCGCCACGTTGCAGCAGGCAGTCGCTGAAGCCGCCGGTCGACGCACCCACGTCCAGGCCGCGCCTGCCGACGACATCGATCCCCAGCGCGTCGAGCGCGTTGGCGAGCTTGATCGCGCCGCGGGACACATACGGGTGGGTCGCACGCACCTCGACCGCCTCGTCCCTGGCGACCAGCTGTCCGGGCTTGTCGACCCGCCGGCGCGCGGCGCCCACGCGCACCTCCCCGGCCAGCACCGACGCCGCCGCGCGGCTGCGCGACTCGAACAGGCCCAGCTCGGTCAGCAGGGCGTCGAGGCGAACCTTTGGCATCGAGCGGAACGGTAGCGATCCGACCAGCGCCGGCCCGGCCCGCGGTGAGGTGTCTGCTGGCGGGCGCTCAGGCGCCGGCGAGCGTTTCGCGCGGGTCGAGCACGGCGGCCTCGATGCGAGCGCAGATCTGCGCGCCGGTGAAGCCGACCTCCTCGTGCAGCAGCGCCGGCGTGCCGTGGGTCACGTAGCGATCGGGCAGGCCGATGCGCAGGATCCGCGGGACCGCCAGGCCCGCGTCGTTGAGCTCCTCCCAGACCGCGCTGCCGAACCCTCCCGCGAGCACGCCCTCCTCGACGGTCACCAGCAGCTCGTGCTCGGCCGCCAGCTGGGCCAGCAGCGGACCGTCCAGGGGCTTGGCGAAGCGGGCATCGGCGACGGTCACGTCGAGCCCGTGGGCAGCGAGCAGATCGGCGGCCTCCAGCCCCTTCTGCACCCCGCTGCCATAGCCGACGATCGCGACCCGCTCGCCCTCGCGCAAGATCTCGCCACGGCCGATCTCCAGCGGGCGCGGGGAGATCGGCAAGGTGATGCCGAGGCCCGCGCCACGCGGATAGCGCAGCGCGATCGGCCCGTCGTCGTAGGTCACGGCGGTGCGCAGCATGTGCACCAGCTGGGCCTCGTCGCGCGGCGCCATCAGCACGATGTTCGGCAGACAGCGCAGATACGCGATGTCGAACGCGCCGTGGTGTGTGGGGCCGTCGTCGCCGACCAACCCGGCGCGGTCCATCGCGAACACGACGTTGAGCCGCTGCAGGCA
This sequence comes from uncultured Solirubrobacterales bacterium, assembly GCA_963795555.1. GTDB lineage: Bacteria > Actinomycetota > Thermoleophilia > Solirubrobacterales > Solirubrobacteraceae > CAWCHZ01. The sequence goes on along the minus strand of CAWCHZ010000002.1, from coordinate 604,787 downwards.
GACGTCGTGGACGATCTGGTCGTAGGCGCGCTGCAGGAAGGTGGAGTAGATCGCCGCGACCGGCTTGACGCCCTCAAGCGCCAGCCCGGCGGCGAACAGCACCGCCTGCTGCTCGGCGATGCCGACGTCGAAGTAGCGTTCGGGCAGCTCCTTTTGCAGGATGTTCAGCCCGGTTCCGGAGTTCATCGCCGCGGTGATGCCGACGATCCGCGAGTCGCGCCGGCACTCGCGCACCAGCGCCTCACCGAACACCTGGGTGTATTGCGGCGGCGCGGCCTTGGCGGTGACCTTCGCGGTGGCAGCGCGGGGCGCGCCGTTGCTGATCGAGTTGGGCTTGGCCGCATGCCACTGCTCCATGCCCTCGAGCCCGCCGGCCTCAGCGGGTGCGAAGCCCTTGCCCTTGACGGTCGCGACGTGCACCACGACCGGGCGCCGAGCGGCCAGCGCGTCCCCGACCGCGCTGCGCAGCGCGCGCACGTCGTGGCCGTCGATCACGCCCACGTAGGCCCAGTCGAGCTCCTCCCAGAACAGGCCGGGCGCCCAGAAGGCCTTGATCGACTCCTTCAGCTGGGGCCCGAGGCGCTCGAAGGCCGCGCCGATCCCGGCTGGAAGCTTGGTCAGCCCGCCCTCGACCTCCTCACGGGCCCGCCACAGCTTCGGGTTCAGCCGCACGCGATTGAAGTAGCGCGACAGCGCGCCGACGTTGGGGGCGATCGACATGCCGTTGTCGTTGAGCACGACGACGAGCGGCGAGCCCAGGCCGCCGGCCTGATGGATCGCCTCGAACGCCACGCCGCCGGTCATCGCTCCGTCGCCGATCACGGCCACCACGCGGGCGTCGTCGTCGTGGCCGAGCAGGCGCATCCCCTCGCGGATGCCGACCGCGTAGCCGATCGAGGTCGAGGCGTGCCCGGCCCCCATGATGTCGTGCTCAGACTCGGCGATCGAGCAGAACGGCGCCAGGCCGCCGTACTTGCGAATCGTCTTGAGCTGGTCGCGCCGGCCGGTGAGGACCTTGTGGGGATAGGCCTGGTGACCGACGTCCCAGAGGATCTTGTCGCGCGGCGAGCGCAGCAGCGAGTGCAGCGCGACCGCCAGCTCACACGTCCCAAGGTTTGCGCCGAAGTGTCCGCCGATCTCGCCGACGGTGTCGATGATGTGCTCGCGGACCTCCTGGGCGAGTTGCTGGAGCTCCTCGACGCTCAGTCGGTGCAGGTCCTCCGGGCCGTCGATCGTGTCGAGGATCTTGCCGGTCATGACGTGCGAGTGAAGATGAAGTCGGTGATCTGCGCGAGATCGGGTGCGTCCCCGCCGGCGGCCCGTCGCAGCGCCTCGGTGGCGCGCGCGTAGCAGGCGCTGGCGAGCTCGCGTGCGCCGTGGAGGCCGAATTCGCTCACGTACGTACGCTTACCAAGTCGCTCATCACTGCCATGTGGCTTACCCAGCGCGGCCTCCGTGCCGGTCACGTCAAGGATGTCGTCGACGATTTGGAAGAGCACGCCGAGCTCTACCGCAAACTCGCCAAACGGCATTCTCGCAGGTGCCTCCATGCCGCACAGCAGCAGCACGCACTCGATCGATGCGCCGATCAGGCGGCCGGTCTTGAGCTCATGCAGACGCCGCAGCCCGTCAGGGCCGGCCGCTGCGGTCCCAGCGACGTCGACGTACTGCCCGCCGACCATGCCGTTGACCCCGGTCGCGGCCGCCAGCTCGCGCAGCGCCGCGAGCAGCAGGGCGGGCTCACCGGCCTGCTCGCGCATGATGTGATGGAAGGCCTCGGCGTAGAGCCCGTCGCCGGCGAGGATCGCGACGTCCTCGCCGAACGCGCGGTGGCAGGTCGGCCGGCCGCGGCGCAGGTCGTCGTTGTCCATCGCTGGCAGGTCGTCGTGGATCAGCGAGTAGGTGTGGATCAGCTCGATCCCCGCCGCGAGCGGCAGCACGCTCTCGGGGTCACGGCCGATCGCGCGCGCGGTCGCCAGCGCGAGCACCGGGCGGATACGCTTGCCGCCGGCAAGCAGCGAGTAGCGCATCGCCTCGTCGAGCCCGGACATCATCCCGTCCGAGCTGAAGTGCAGCCGCGCGAGGTAGCACTCGACGCGCTCGCGCAGGTCGTTGGGGTACGGGGGGGCCGCCGGTGACGGGGCGCCGCCCTCCGCGCTGGGCTCGAAGGTCACGACGGCTCGCCGCCCGCGGTGTCACTGAAGCGCTCGCCGCCCACCCCGCTGCCGGTCGCGACATCCTGGGCCGCCGTGCCGTCGATCGCCGAGCGAACGCGCCGATCGAGCTCCGAGGCAGCCTCGCTGGCCAGGCGTGCGCACTCGTCGATCAGCTCGGCCGCGGCGGCCGCGTCGAGGTCCTCGGCACGCAGCCGCGCGGCCGCGTCGTCGAGACGGCTGCTGATCTGCTCGAGGGGGTCGTGAGCCTGCGGGGGATCGCTCATCGGCTGGCTGGATTCTGGCGCACGTCTCGGAGCGCCGCCGCGAGGATGCCATTGACGAAGCCCGGAGCCTGGGCGCCGCAGAAGGTCTTGGCCGCCTCGACCGCCTCGTCGATCGCGCCCTCGGGCGGGATCTCGGACGTGCCCGCGACGAGATCCGGATGCAGCAGCTCCAGCAACGCGACGCGCAGGATCGCGCGCTCCAACGGCGCGATCCGTTCCAGCGCCCACCCCTGGGCATGGCGCTGGATCAGCGCGTCCAGCTGCTCGACGTTGTCGATCGTCGCATGGGCGAGTGCGCGCGTGAACGCGGTCGCGTTGCGCTCGAAGACGTCAGCCAGGGGACGGCCGGTGAGGTCGTGTTGGTAGAGCGCGAAGATCGCCGCGCGGCGCTGGTCTGACCTGCGCGACATCCACCCGCCCGCCGCGCCTAGGCGCGCGAGATGTACTCGCCCGAGCGCGTATCGACACGGATGCGATCGCCGACATCCACGAACAGCGGCACCTGCACGGTCGCGCCCGTCTCGACGGTCGCTGGCTTGGTTCCACCGCCCGACGCCGTGTCCCCACGCACGCCCGGATCGGTCTGCGCGATCTCCAGCTCGACGGCGCTGGGCAGCTGGATGTCCGAGGGCTGGTCGTCGATGAACAGCACATCGACCTCATCGTTGGGCTTGGTCCAGCGCAGCGCATCGGCGACCGCGCCAGCCGGCACCGCGAGCTGCTCGAACGAGGAACTGTCCATGAAGTGTGCGTCGGCGTCATCGCTGTAGAGGAACTGCATCCGCCGGGTCTCGCTGCGCACCGGACGGAACTTCTCGCCGGCGCGGAAGGTGCGGTCGATCACCGCGCCGTCGCTGGCGCGGCGCAGCTTGGTGCGCACGAACGCGCCGCCCTTGCCAGGCTTGACGTGCTGGAACTCGAGGATCTTGAAGACGGTGCCGTCGACCTCGATGTGGTTGCCGTTCTTGAACTGGTTGGTCGAGATGATGGTGAATCAGCCCCTATCTGCGCGCACGGTCGGCACGGTACCGGGGCCAATCTAACCCAACGGCCTCGCAGGAGCGACCGCGGCGCTTGGCCGAGCTCTGGCTTGCCACTGCTCCTCTGTGCCGCTGTTGTCAAATACGCTCGGCCACGATCTCCGAGCCCGGACGCGCCTCCTCGTCGCGGCGCTTGATCAGCAGCCATTGCGCTCGGGCACCGGGTCGCGTGCGCTGCAGCGCGAAGCCGCCGCGCAGCTTGTGCCCGTGCAGGACGAAGACCGCATGGCCACGGTGCAGCGCCTCCGGCCAGGGGACGCGGCCGCCCTGCTCGTAGCTGCCGCGGTCCCAGATCGAAGCGCCACCCTGAATGGGCGCTCCGCCACGAGCGCCCATTCCCGTCTCGTTGCGATCCCCCGCCGTTCCCTCCAGCTCCGAGGGGCGCTCGTTGGAGCCGAGCTCCAGCGCCAAGCGCCTGGCCGCGGGGTCGAGTGATGGCCCCTTCGGCAGCGCCCAGGCGCGCATTGCGCTGTCGACCTCCAACCGCAGCTCGAAACCGCGGACGAGCGCGGGGTCGCGGCCCGCACCGGCCTCGCCTGCCCGCAATCGGTCCTGCCCGGCACCGACCTCGCCTACACGCGGCTGGTCCCGGCCCGCCACCCACTCGAGCACGACGAAGCACCCGGCGCTCACACCCCGGATCGCAAACTGCTCGTGGCCCTCGACGGCAACCCGCTCGACCTCGATTTCCTCGACTTGCGCGAGCCGCGGTCCCTGGCGCAGCCACTCCGTCAGCTGCTCGATCGCCGGCTGGGGCCCTTCGGCATGCACCCGCACGCTGCCGTCGTCGCCATTGCGCACCCAGCCCATGACCCCAAGCTGACGCGCGCGCCGCAACGTCGCGTCGCGGAAGCCCACGCCCTGGACATCGCCTCGTGCGATCACCCGGATCGCTGCGCTGGCGGCCGTCAACGCCAGGCTCCGCCACGATCCAGTGCGTCAGCTGAAGGCATCAGCGTTGCTCGCTCGCGCGTCCCGTTCGAGCTCCAGCAGCTCGCGCCAGAGCGGCTGCGGATATTCGATTCCCTCGCGCAGCCGGCGCGCACGCTCGGCCCGCATGCGATCGCCCGGGATCAGGATCTGCTCGACACCGGGAGCCGTCGGCGCGTCGCGCAGCTCGCGCAGGTAATCGGCGAGATAGGCGGCCGGGTCGGGCAGCCCGCAGGCGCGCGGGTCGATTACGAGCAGCGCGTCGCCCTTCGTCACGGAATGGTCGATGTCGAGGGTTCCGAGCACCGCGGTCCCGAGTGCGGTGCGGCTGAGCAGCGCCACCAGCAGCTCCAGCCCAAGGCCCAGCCCATAGCCCTTGGCTCCGCCGAATGGCGAGATCGCACCGGCGAGCGCCTGCTGGGGATCGGTCGTCGGCACGCCGTCGGGATCGACGGCGCGGCCGGGGGGCAGTCGCACGCCGCGCTGGGCGTGGGCGATGATCTCGCCGGCCGAGATCGCCGCGGTCGACATGTCGAGGATGAACGGCTCGGGCTCGGCGGGGATGCCGATACCCAGCGGGTTGGTGCCGACCAGCGCGGTCCGTCCGCCGATCGGGTGGACGAGCGCCTCGCTGGTCGTCAGCGCGATGCCGATGTTGCCCCGCGCACAGATCTCCTCGAGATAGAGCGCGAGCATCCCGACATGGCTGGAGCGCGCGATCGCCGCCAGCGCGACGCCGCTGCTCGAGCTGCGTTGGCAGAGCGCAGCGATCGCCGCCTGCGCGGCCACCGCGCCGAAGCCGTCGCCGCCGTCGACATGGAGAAAGCCCGTCGAGCGCCAGGCCAGCTCGGGAGTCGCCGCGGGCGCCAGCAGCCCGCGGTCGATCCGCGCGACGAGGACCGGCAGTCGCTGGAGGCCGTGCGACGGGCGGCCGCGCAGGTCGGCCTCTACGAGCAGTCGCGTCTGCGTGGCGGCGTGCGCGCCAGGAGCGCCGCGGCCACGCAGCACCGCAGCGCAGAGCCGGCGCGCACGGCCGCCGCTGATCGTCGCGATCTCGAGATCAGCGCGAGGCTCCCGCAAGGTTTCACACCCCACGCCCGCGCCCACCCAACCGCGGCCCACGCCCGCTCCAAGGACCACGTCCGCGTCCCGAGCGACCGATGATCAGGTGCAGCAGGCCATTGACCGCGCTCACGATCAAGGCCGCCAACACTCCCCAACCGAAGCTCCTGATGTGGAACTGCGGCACGATCCAATGCGTCAGGTACAGCATCAGCACGTTGATCAGGAAGTACGCGACGCCCAGTGTCAGCACGATGAAGGGGATCGAGAGCACCGCGATCACCGGCTTGACGAGCGCGTTGACGATCGTGAACACGATCGCCGCGAGCACCAGTGCCCACCATCTGTTGCCGTAGCCGACGCCGGGCAGCACCCACGCCGCGACGAACAGGGCGATCAGGTTGCTGGCCAGCCGCAGCACCGCGCGCTCGCTCATCGCAGCACCCCTCCCCCGCGGCCAGCGCGCTCGCTCATCGCAGCCGCTGCCGTGCTGCGCGCCAGGGTCGTCGCGGCCCCGCGGCAGCAGCGAGCACCGCGCGCGCGGTCAGGTAGCCCGGCACCCCGGTGACCCCGGCGCCGGGCCACGTCGCCGCCCCGGTCATCCAGAGGCCGTCGATCGGCGTGCGGTACGCCGACCAGCCCGGCAGCGGACGAAGCATGAAGCTCTGCCGCAGGTGATGGCTGCCGGCACCGTTGTCGCCACCAACCAGGTTCGGATCGTGCCGTTCGAGATCCAGCGGACTGAGCACCCGGCGCGCGAGAATCAGGGCTCCGAGCCCCGGCGCATAGTCCTCCAACTTGGCCAGCACACGATCGGCGTAAGGCTCGGCGATCTGCCGCCAGTCGCGCGCTTGGATCTGCTCGCAGCGATCGCCACGCACGCGCGCCGGCACGGCGCGCACCTGCACCCAGACAACGTGCTTGCCCGTCGGAGCGCGCGTGGGATCGACCACGCTGGACTGTCCGACAACAAGCAGCGGGCTGCGCGGCAGGATCCCGTTGGCGGCATCGGTGTAGGTCTCGGCGAGCTGCTCGACGTGCGGTGCGACATGGACGTAGGCAAAGCGGCCCAGCTCGCCATCGCGCCAGGGAACCGGCCCGTCGAGCGCCAGATGGAGCATCATCGTCCCGGGCCCGTACTGCCAGCGCGCCGCAGCGCGCTGGACGCGCTCGGGCGCGTCGCCGGCTCTCAGCAGCTGGCCGTAGAGCGCCGTCGGGGTGACGCTGGCGATGATCGCACGGCGGGCCACGATGCGCTCGCCGGAGCGCAGCTGGACCGCCATGGCCCGTCCCTGGTCGACCTCGATGCGCACCACCGGTGATGCTGGCCTGATCTCCCCGCCACGTTCGCGCAGCAGCCCGGCGAGCGCATCGATCAGCCCACCCGCGCCGCCGCGCACGATCGACATCCCCGCGCGCATGTCCGCAAAGCACTCGATGAACGGGAACAAGGCGCCGCCCGCGACGTCGGGCCCGTAGTCCAGGTGCATGCCCCAGCAGGCGAGCAGCGCCTTGGCCTCGCGCGAATGGAGGTAGGCGTCGGCGAGCTCGCGCGTCGACGCCAGCAACAGCTGCGCCACGTCAGCGAGACCGCGAACACCGAGCGCGCGGGCGCCGCGCAGCAGCTCGCGTCCCAACCCGATCGACGGCAGTGTCGAGCCGTAGATGCCGAACAGCAACGGGCTGTAGCGCTCGAACAGCTCGTGCAGCTCGGCCCAGCCGCTGGCGTCACGCTGATCGTGCTCGCGCAGGCTGGCGAGCGTGCGCTGCGCGTCCTGATAGACCCGCAAGCTCGCGCCGTCGGGGTAGGCGTTCGCGTAGGGATATGGGGACGACGCGTAGCTCAGGCCATGCCGGCGCAGATCCTCGCCGAGCTCGGCCCAGACGGGCCCGCCAAGGAAGCTGTTCTGGTTGGTGGAGTAGAGGTCGTGGACGAAGCCGGGGCGCGTGATCTCGCCGCTCTGCACCGCGCCGCCGATGACCGGCGCGCCTTCGAGCACGACCGTGCTCCAGCCGGCGCGCGCGAGATAGGTGGCGGTGACGAGGCCGTTGTGGCCGGCACCGATGATGATCGCGTCGTAGGGGCCCATCGCTCCCACCGCCCCGCTCCCACCCGCCCCGCGCCGGCGCCGGCGCTAAGGCTCGAGCTCGCCTTCGTAGAGCGCGAAGACCGCTCCCTGCGGGTCGCGCAGCACGGCGAAGTGGCCCATCGGCAGGTCCATCGGCGCGACCAGCGTCGCGCCGCCAAGCTCGCCGGCCGCGCCAACGGCGGTCTCGATGTCCTCGGTCCCGAAGTACACGAGCCAGTGCGGCGGCACGCCGGGCGGGCTCAGCGGTCTGATGCCCCCGTTGTTGGCGTCACCGGTGCGGATTGTCAGGTAGGGCTCGGCGCTTCCCTCGAACGGGGTCACCGTCCAGTTGAAGAGCTCACCGTAGAACGCCGCCGAGGCTTCGATGTCAGGCGAGGCCAGCTCGTTCCACACCAGCGTGCCCGGCACGTTGACCAGCTGCGCGCCGAAGTGGGCGCGGGGCTGCCAGAGCATCACGAATGCGCCCTGGGGATCCTGCAGGACGGCCATCCGCCCGGCGTCCATCACGTCGAACGCCGGCGCGTGCACGCTGGCGCCCAGCTCGGCGGCGCGCTGCGCGCTGGCATCGGCGTTCTCCACGGAGACATAGGAGTTCCAGGTCGGCGGCACGCCAGCCGCGCGCTGCTGCTCGGGCTGCGGGGAGATCGCCGCGACGGCCTTGCCGTCCAGGCGCAGCAGCGAGTAGGAGACTCCCTCGCCGACCGGGATGTCGTCCGCCTGCCAGCCGAACAGCCCGCCGTAGAAGCCCTTGGCCGCGGCCTGATCGGTGGTCGTCAGGTCGGTCCAGCAGAACGTCCCCGGTGTGTACTGCGTGCGTTCGCCCATCGGCCGACCATACCGCAGCCACGCCATGATCTCGACAGCTGGCGCGACCCCGCGCGCTGCGTCCAGCCCCGGCACGCTCGACAGCTGGCGCGACCCCGCGCGCCCCGGTCCCGACCGCTAGCGCGCGAGCAGCGTGAAGAAGGCGCGCGCCGGGCCAGCCCGCCTGCCGGCGCTGTCCAGCGCTGTCGCGGTCAGCCGATAGCGCCCCGGCACCAGCCTGTGCCGACGCGTCAGGCGACCGGCGAAGGCCAGGCGGTCAAGACCCTGGTGAGCGCTCAGCACGAGCGTGCCGGCAACGACGAAGCGCGTGCAGCGCCGGGCATGCCGGTTGGCGGGTCGTGGGCTGACGCAGGATCCGCCCACCAGACGTCCGGGCCGAGCGATCGCGAAGCGGAGCGTCACCGTCGCCGCAGCCGACAGCTGGAAGGAGATCGTCGTCCCGACCGGCGTGCGTACCCGCACGAGCTGCGCCAGCCCGCTGCCGACCCGCGCGAGCTGCGCCAGCCCGCTGCCGACCCGCGCGAGCTGCGCCGGCGCGCTGCCGAGCGCGAACCTCGCCGGGTGCACCCGCAGCGCGCTGAGCGTCAGCGCGCCGGTCCCGCCGCCTCCCCCGCCACCGCTCACCGTGGCCTGCACGTCGGCGTTGAGCTGGAGCTGATAGCCGTTGGCGAAGGCGCCGGGCGCGGTCGGCGCCGACGCCGCCGCGCCATCGACGATGAACGGCGTCCAATACTCGGGGAACTCGCCCAGCACGCCGGTCCTGAAGAGCAGCGCGCTGCTTGCATTGTCCAGCCCGATCAGATCGCCTGCCCTGACCGGCAGGCTGGTGGTGAAGGTGTCCGCTGCCGTGGCGCTGCCCGACAGCGTCTGCGTCGCGCTGGTGCCGACGGCGACGTAGCGCCCGGCGCCGGCAGGGCGCAGGATCCGCAGCCGCACCGCACCGCCGGCGCTGCCCGAGGCCACCCGCCAGCGGACGATCGTGCCGTCGAACGGTACGACGTACTCGCTGGCGGGACCGCTGCCGGCGAACTGCAGATAGGTGCATTCCTCGCCGCCGACGCAGAGGTTGGTCAGCGTCGCAGTGCTCGAGGTGACAAGCGTCGGCGGGCCGATCGTCGCCGTCGTCGCGGCGTGCGCCGCCGGGGCGAGCGCGGCAGCGGCGAACAGCAGCGCCGCGGCGCTCCAGGCCAGGGCCGCAAGGCGACCGATCGCGCGGATCCGCATGGTCCGCCCGCAGCTTACCCGCTCAAGCGCGGCCACGGCGATGCCGATTCCTTGCACGTGCCCGCGCGCCCGCGCTCACCCCTGCGTCCGCAGCGCTTCACGCTGCGCGCCCACCTTCCGGCGCTCGCGTTCGCGCTGCTGGCCGCGGCGCTCGTCGCCTGGCTGGGGCTCACCGGCTTTGCCTTCAATGACTACGATGCCGAGGCGGCGCCCGCCTACAAGGCGCTCGCCGATGGGCACCTGCTGCGCTTCCTCGCCCTCTGCCCAGCCTACGGCGGCGCGCTGCTGCTGCGCGCGCCGTTCGCGCTGGCGCCCCGGCTGTGGGGCGGCGGCGAGCTCGCGGTCTACCGGATGGTGGCGCTGCCCTGCCTGCTCGCGACGGTGGCACTCGCCGTCTGGCTGGTCGCGCGAATGCGCACGCTTGGGCACAACCGCCTCGCGCGGGGCGTGGCGCTCGCGCTCTGCGCCGGCAGCCCGATCGCGCTGCGTGCACTCGATCTCGGCCATGCCGAGGAGCTGCTAGCGGCGGTGCTGACCGTGGCCGCGCTGCTGGCGGCGCGCAGCGGCCGTGCGAGCTGGGCCGGGCTGGCGCTCGGACTCGCGGTCGCCACCAAGCCGTGGGCGCTGGTGGCGGTCGCCCCGGTCCTGGTGACGCTCCCGGCGGCGCGCTGGCGCGCCATCGGACTGGCAACGGTCGTGGCCGCGCTGCTGCTCGCACCGCCGATGATCGTCCAGGCCGGCAACGGCACGCCGGCGACCGGCGCGGCGCTGGTGACCGGCAAGATCTTCCAGCCGTGGCAGCTCTGGTGGTGGGCCGGCGCGACCGGCAAGATCGTCCGCGGCGGTGACGGGCTGATCAAGGTCGGCTACCGCGCGGCACCCGGCTGGCTGTCGGACGTGACCCACCCGCTGATCCTCTTTGTCTCCGTGCCGCTCGCTCTGCTCTGGCTGCGCGCGCGCCGGCGCTCCTCGTCCTCCTCCTCACGGGCGCCCCGCGCGGCCGGCGGCGCCACGGCGGCGGGCGATCCCGCAGCCGGGCATCGCCGCGCGGCCGGCGGCGCCACGGCGGTGGGCGATCCGCTGCTGCTGTTGGCGTTGGTGCTGTTGCTGCGCTCCGCGCTGGACCCCTGGGACAACGTCTACTACCTGCTGCCGTTCCTGCTGGCCCTGCTGTGCTGGGAGACGCTGGTGGCGCGCCAGCCGCCGCTCTGGACGCTGGTCGGGACGGTGATCGTGTGGTGCCTGTTCCAGGCACTCCCCGGTCATATCACGCCGGACCTGCAGTCCGTTGCCTATCTTGCGTGCGCGCTGCCCGCGGCGCTCGCGCTGGGATGGCATGTCTACGCCCCCAGGCGCCCGCTGCCCTGGCGAGCCGGCAGTCAGTCGACGCTCAGCAGCTGCTTGGGCAGGGTGCTGACGTTGCGATGGCCGTCATCGGTGATCACCACCAGATCCTCGATGCGCACGCCCAGCTGACCGGTCAGGTAGACGCCGGGCTCCACGGTCACGACGTTGCCGGACTGTAGCGACGCGCTGCTGGTGCGCGCCAGCCGTGGCCTCTCGTGGACCTCCAGGCCGACGCCGTGGCCGAGGCCGTGGCCGAAGTGCTCGCCGTGGCCGGCGGCGACGATGAGGTCCCGGGCGACGGCGTCGGCCTGCTCGCCGCTGAGCCCGGCCCGCAGCGCGTCGAGGGCGGCCAGCTGGGCCCGCAGGACCAGCTCGTAGACGTCGCGGGCCTGGTCGTCGACCGGACCGGCAGCCAACGTGCGGGTGCAGTCCGAGCAGTAGCCGTCGAGCTGGGCGCCGAAGTCGATCGTCACGAGCACCCCGCGCTCGATCGCCCGCTCGCGCGGTGTCGCGTGCGGCAGCGCGCCGTGCGCGCCGGCGGCGACGATCGACGGAAATGACGGGCCGTCGGCGCCGCGCACGCGCATCTGCTGCTCCAGCTCGAGCGCGATGGCGCGCTCGCTGCGGCCGATCAGCCCTCGCTCGGTCGTCGCGCGGAAGGCATCCTCGGCCAGCGCGCTGGCCGCCTCGACCGCAGCGATCTCCCCCGCGTCCTTGACCGCCCGCAGCTCCTCGACCGCGCCGCCGCCGGCGACCAGAGCGACGTCATCGGGCAGCTCGGCGCGCAGGCGCCCGTGGTCGCGGACTGACAGATGGCCGTCGTCGAAGCCCAACCGCAGCGGCCGCCGTGCCGGCAGCACCGGCGCGATCGCCTGTAGCAGATCCGTGCTGCCCTGCGCATGCTCGAAGCCCGGCACCTGCGCGGCGGCCTGCTCGACGTAGCGGAAGTCGGTGATGAAGCAGCGCACGTCGCCACCGACCAGTGCCAGCCCGCTCGAGCCGGTGAAGCCGGTCATGTAGCGGAGGTTGTGCGGCTCGGAGACGAGCAGGGCATCGAGCTCGCGACCCTCCAGCAGCGCGATCAGCCGCTCCACGCGCTCGTCTGCCCGGGGGGTGGCGGCCACCGCACGCGTCATGACGACCCCTCGAACGCCGTCGCAGCGGTCGGCGCGCGCGTCATCGCAGCTCCTGTGCGATTCGCTCGAGCGCAAGCCGGTAACCCTCGACCCCGTGGCCGGCGATCGTCGTCAGACAGAGCTCGCCGATCACCGAGACGCGCCGCCATGACTCGCGCGCCGCGACGTCCGACAGGTGGACCTCCACGGCCGGCAGGGCGGCGATCTCCAGCGCGTCGCGGATCGCCCAGGCGTAGTGGGTCCATGCGCCCGGGTTGAGGATCAACCCGTCGGCGTCCCCGCGCGCCCGGTGCAGCCGCTCGACGTAGCGGCCCTCGTGATTGGTCTGGAAGAAGCTGGCCTCGAGCCCCAGCTGTGCCGCAAAGCCGGCGACCATCTGCTCCAGCTCGACCAGCGTCATCGTCCCGTAATGGGCCGGATCGCGCTGTCCGAGCATGTCGAGATTCACGCCGTGCATCACGGCTATGCGCAGGCCGCCGGCGCTCACCCGCTCGACCGCTGTCATCGCAGGCCGCCGGTGCTCACCGGATCGACCGCTGTCATCGCGGCGCGCTGGGCATCGCTCATGCCACCAACTCTGCCACGGCGGCGCGCACATCGCTCTCGGCCACCGTGCAGCCGACGTGCACTCGTCCAGGCGCCTCGACGAGCACGAATGGAACGGGCTCCTCGCCGCGGCGCTTCTTGTCGCGTCGCGTCGCCGCCACGACGGCGTCGGGATCGAGGTCGGTCGCGCGCACCGGCAACTCCGCGGCGAGCAGCAGCGCGCGGCAGCGCTCACGCAGCTGCTCGCTGCCCGAGAGCCGCAGCGCCGCCAGCAGCCCAAGGCCCACCGCCTCGCCATGGCGGTAGCGGCGATAGCCCGTGACCGTCTCGATCGCATGGCCGATCGTGTGCCCGAGGTTCAGCACCTGGCGGCGCCCGGCGTCGCGCTCGTCCTCGGCCACGACGGCCAGCTTGACGGCGATGCAGTCGGCGATCAGCTGCTCGTCGGGCGCCGCGCCCCCGCTCACCCGCCGCCACAGATCGCCGCCCGCGATCAGCGCCGTCTTGATGACCTCCGCCTGTCCAGCCGCCCATTCGCGTCGCGGCAGCGACGCCAGCATGGCCGGATCGACGAGCACCCCGGCCGGCTGATGGTAGGAGCCGACGTAGTTCTTGCCCTCCGGCAGATCGACGCCGGTCTTGCCCCCATAGGCCGAGTCCACCTGCGCCACGAGCGTGGTTGGCACGTGCACCACGTCGACCCCGCGCTGGTAGGTCGCGGCGCAGAACGCCGCAACGTCGCCGACCACCCCGCCGCCAAGCGCGACCAGCTCGTCGTCGCGCGCCATCCCAGATCGGGCCAGCGCGCGCCAGATCAGCTCAGCGGTCGCGACCGTCTTGTGCTCCTCGCCCGGCTCGATCACGATCAGCTCACGCAGGGCGCCGAGCCGAGCGCCGTAGAGCTCGCCGACCGTCGCGTCGGTCACCGCCACGCGTCGCTCGCGCCGGTCGGTCGGCCACAGCGCCGAGCCCAGCAGGCCGGTGCCGACGAACACCGGGTAGTCGCCCGAGCGGGCGTGCGCCCACAGCAGCCGTGCCGGGACCGCTGAGCCCGCCAGCGTCAGCAACGCCGGCAGCGCGCGCAGCACGAGCTGCTGATCGCCGGCCGGCAGCGTCGCATCGGCGGCCGCGCGGTAGCCGGCCTGACGCTCGCCGTGCAGCGCGGCAAAGCGCTCGCGATCGCGGGCCAGTGGTCGCTCGTCGCCGCTGCAGCGCTCCCACGCCACGTCGACGCCAACCTCGAGCAGCACGACGATGTGCGGCGCCAGCGCCGCACGCACGGCCGCCGAGCCCAGCGCGCCGCCGCCGAGCGCCATTACGGCGGGTTCCCGTTTCAGCAGCTCGCAGACCAGCCGCTCCTCGCGCCGACGGAACTCCGCCTCGCCGTGCGCGGCGAAGAACTCGCCAATCGGCATCCCCAGCTCGGCGACCAGCAGCTCGTCGCTGTCGAGCGCCTCGACGCCGAGCGCCGCGGCGGTTGCGCGCGCGGCGGTCGACTTGCCGGCACCCATGAAGCCGATGAAGACCAGCGAGCGCCGCAGCGGGGCGCCGCTCAGCGCCTGGGCCGTCCACTCGGCCGCTCGCTCGGCGCCTGGGCTCGGCCCCTCGCTCAATGGCGGTCCTGCGACTCGCCCGAGCCCCGCCATCCGATCCGCTCCTGATACGCGCGCAACGCGGCACGCGCATCGTCGATGTGGTCGCCGCCAAGCTTGCGCCGGTAGGCGTCGGCGAGCACCAGGGCGATCATCGCCTCGCCGACGACCCCCGCCGCCGGGACCGTGGTCGAATCGGTGCGCTCGCGGAGCGCCTGGGCGGGCTCCTTGGTCTCCGTGTCGACCGAGCGCAGCGGCTTGGTCAGGGTGGGCAGCGGCTTCATCGCGGCGCGCACGACCAGCGGCGAGCCGGTCGTCATGCCGCCCTCCAGCCCCCCGGCGCGGTTGGTCTCGCGGTAGTAGCCGCGCTGCTCGTCGTAGAAGATCTCGTCGTGGGCCTGGGAGCCCGGCCGGCCGCTGAGCTCGAAGCCGTCGCCGAAGTCCACGCCCTTGATCGCCTGGATCGAGCAGATCGCCCCGGCGAGCCGACCGTCGAGCCGCTGATCCCAGGAGATGTGCGACCCAAGCCCGGGGACCAGGCCGAAGGCATGGACCTCGAAGATGCCGCCGAGCGACTCGTTTGCCTTGCGCTGGACATCGATCTCCTCGACCATCGCGCGCGCCGCCTGCTCGTCGAGGCAGCGCACCGGCGAGTCGTCGACGCCCTCGAAGTCGGCGGCTGAGAGCGTTGCGCGCGCGGGCGCGCTGACGCGGCCGATGCGCGTCACGTGCGAGCGCACCTCGACCCCGAGCTCGCGCAGGAATGCCTTGGCCACCGCTCCGCCGGCCACGCGCGCGGCCGTCTCGCGGGCGCTCGCGCGCTCGAGGATGTCGCGCACGTCGCTGAGTCCATACTTCTGCGTGCCGACGAGATCGGCATGTCCCGGTCGGGGCAGGTGAACCTCCGCCACCGGCTCGTCGACCGGCCACGGGCTCATCCGCTCCTCCCAGTTGACGTAGTCGCGGTTGGCGATCTGAATCGCCACCGGACCGCCGATCGTGCGCCCGTGCCGCACGCCGCCGGTGACCTGGGCGCTGTCGCGCTCGATCTTCATCCGCCCGCCACGCCCGTGGCCGAGCTGGCGGCGGGCCAGCTCGCGATCCAGCGCTTCAGGCGTGAGCCGGAGCCCGGCCGGCAGGCCCTCCACGATGCAGGTCAGCCCGGGGCCATGCGACTCCCCGGCGGTTGTCAGGCGCACGATCATCCCGCCACAGCTTACGGGCGCCGGCCGCGGCGACCAGCCCTCGCCCGCAAAAGGCTCGGGCTCGGCCGCCATGGCCCGCGCTCGCGTCAGTGCAACGAGGCGACCAGCGCGCGCTCAGGCTCGCGAGGCTCGAGCGCCCGCGCGCGCCGCGCGACGACCTCGCCCAGCTCGATCGGGTCGGCGAGCGCCGGCTCAGCGGCGGTCGGCGCCGGCCGGTCGTGCTCGGCGAACAGAGCCACCAGCACCAGGCCCGCAAACCAGGGGATGTAGTAGTACATCCAGTAGCCGTCGGTGATCTGCAGCGCGATCAGCACCGCCGCGGCGAGCGCCGCGACCTGGCTGGGTGAACGTCGCCGCGGGACGAATGCGACCAGCGTCGCGAGCCCCACGGTCGCCACCTCCAGCACGGTCTGCAGCGGACGCAGCGTGGGATGCAGCCCCCAGAGGCTCATCGGCGTGATCCGCCGCAGCTGGAAGCCGAGCGTCGCGTGCCAGAAGACGGGCAGGCCGCCCGGCGGCAGGTAGAGCGCGATCGCCCCGCCGACGACGAGCGCGAACGTCGCGCAGTAGATCAGCAGCGAGCGCCGCCGCCGATCGCCGGTGCCGATCAAGAACAGCGGCCCGAGCACGGCCGGCGCGAACTTGGCGGCGGCGCCGAGCGCGATGAACGCGCCGCGCGCGGCCGGCGAGCTGATCGCCAGGATTGCCGCGAGCACGCAGACGGCGATCAGCGCGTCGTTGCTGTTCACCGCCATCGCATACAAGGTGTATGGATAGGCCGCCCAACCGTACGCCAGCGCCAGCCCGAGTCGACGCCCGGCACGCCCGCCGCGCAGGCGCATGCCGATCGCCAGCAACAGCCCGATCGCGACGAGGTCGAGCATGATCGACAGCGCGTGGGCCGCCCACAAGTGATCCCAGACGTGGTGGAACGGGAACAGCGCCACGAACGGCGTGTAGGCGATGTAGTTGATCGGCCCATAGGTGTCGAGGTGCGCGACGCTGGTGCCATACAACGCCAGGCCGTGGTTGATCCGGAACGCACCGGCGACGCCCGCATAGGCGATGTCGAACGCCTTGTCGGCATAGAGGTTGACGAAGATCCGCAGCGCGATCAGCCCCACCAGCCCGACTGCCAGCGCCAGCGTCGGCAGATGCGGGACGAGCGGCTCGGAGCGCCCGCGCGGACGCAGCCCAGCCCACAGCATCCGCACCAGCAGATAGGCGAACACCGGATAGACGAGCGGCACCGAGGTCACGGCGTCGCCCGCGTTGAGGAACAGGTGCGAGATGCCGAATGCGAGCATCACGGCGAGGTCGAGGTGCAGCAGCCGCCGCGGTCGCCGCCAGTGGATGAACGGCGCGAGGAACAGCACGCCGAACACCGCCCAGATCCAGGGCTGGTCGGCGCGTCCGGCGAGGTGGCCGAAGGCCAGCGGGATCTGCGCCTGGGGGCCGGTCAGCACGTAGTAGACGCGGCCATCGAGGCCACCGACGCCGACGCTCACCAGCGGGTTGACGTTGTCGCCGCTGGGATCGGGCGAGCCGGCCGTCCCCTCGACGACCCAGGTGTGCGGCGGTGCCAGCAGCGCGCGCAGGTAGAGGTTGGGATGCTCCGCGTGCAGCTTCTGCACGGTGCGCGTGCGCGCCGCCGCGCCGACGGCGTCCAGCGCGGAGATGCGCAGGCCGTGCGGCGGCACCGTCTGCGACTGCGGCGAGTAGAGGACGTTGTCGCCGTTCACGCCGACGTGCGCCTGTGCCGCCGCCGGGGCGAGCGCAAGCGATGCGCCGCAGGCCAGCGCCAGCAGCGCGAGCCCGATCGTGGTGATCCGGCGGCCGGCCGCGCGCATCGCGCCGCTAGCTCCTGATCCGGACGAGCTCGAGCTGGTAGACCGGCGGCGGCGTGGAGCCGTTGACCAGCTGCAGGTTCTCGGTCTGGCGGGGACTGAGATCTACCTCCTCGCAGACGCTCGCGCTGGGCTTGCAGGTGCCGGGACCGCTGGCGGTCGCGTCGGCGGAGAGCAGGAACTGCGCGACGCCGTTCTTGACGCCCAGGAAGACGACGACGGGGTTGCTGGCTGACGGCAACGCGCTTCCCGGCGCAACCGCCTTGATCAGCTTGAGCTGTCCGCTGAGGCCGAACAGGACGTCGACGGTTGCCGGTCCACGGCTCTGCGGTGGCGCGGCCGGCGGTGGCGTCGAACCGCTGCTCGTCGAGCCGGAGCCGCCGGTGTGGGAGCTGCTCCCCCCTCCGCTCGTGCCGGAGCTCGCGCCGCCCGCTCCGCTCGTGCCCGAGGTTCCGGGGATGATCGACGACCCGCTTGCCGTGGCGCTGGCGGCGGGGACGACCGACAGCGGCTGGGGCTCGAAGGGATCGTGGAAGCTGCCCGTCAGGGCCAGCGGCGCCTTGCCCTGAGCGAGCGTCACCTCCACCTCCCTGCCGCCCTGGGTGGGCGTCACGGTGGTTGGAGCAAGGCTCGCGGGCGATGGGAAGCTCGCAGCCGGAGCGGGCGCGGGATGCTGGGTCAGCGCCACCGGCACGGCAACGATCGCCAACACCAGGGCAACCGCGAGCGGCCAGAGCCGGCGCGCCACCAGCTCCTGCACGGCACCGCGCATGGCGGCGCCGATGCCCGCCAGGGAGATGTTGTTGAGGCCGCTCATCGCGCTGTCAGCTCGAGTCCGCTCATTGCGTTGTCGCGGGCAGGCTGGCGGGCGCGGTCACAGCGGTCGGCCCGCTGGCGCTTGCGCCGTCGAACAGTCCCTGCGAGGAGGGCAGCAGGAAGCCCTGCGCCGAGACCGTCGCCTTGATGTGTGGGAACGGCTGGTTGCCGTCGGGCCCGAGCTGGATGCTGTCGAGCGTCAGCAGCCGACCGCTGACCACGAGGCCCGAGCGGCGGTTGACGATGAAGCGCTCGATGTGACGGAAGAAGGCGTCGAGGTGGAAGAAGTCACCCTCGAAGGTGAAGCTGAACGGCATCACGGGGAAGCCGGCCGGCCCGACGACGGCACCCGGCGGCAGCTGGCCGAGGGCGGCAGCCGCCGTCGACACGCTGCCGGCGCTCGTCGGGCTCGTCGCGCCAGTGGAGCCGCTGGTCGTGCTGGCCGAGCCGCTGGTCGTGCTCGCCGAGCCGCTGGTGGAGCTGGTGGAGCCGCTGGTGCTGGCGCCCGGCGCGTGGGAGCCGAAGTTCGCGGCCGACGCCGCTGCCGAGCTGACCAACCCCGCGGACGATGACGCGCCGGTGCCGGTGATCTGGATGCTCGCGAAGCTGATGTGCGTTCCCGCCGCCGCCTGCTGGATCTCGTAGAGCAGCGAGGGCACCTGGTCATCGGTCGGCACGGCCTTGCCGAGCCGCGCCACGGTCGCGTAGTCGCTGGCATAGCGCGCCTTCGCCTGCTGGCCGGCGGCGAGATCCGCGCGCGCCGCGTCGAGCTTCTGCTGTTGGGCGTTGATCTCTCCGTTGAGCGTCGAGATCTGGCTGCGCCGTGGTGAGAGCACGAGCAGATAGAAGGCCGCCAGCACCGCAACGGTCAGGACCACGCTCAGCAGCGTGCGGTCGCGCCGGGTCATCGTGAGCCTCCGGTCGTCCCGGCCGTGCCGGTGGCGCTCGTGCTCGCGGGCGTCACCACGGCCCCACCAGGGACGGTCGTGCTCTGGGGCGGGTTGAAGAAGACGACGAGCTCGAACTGCGGGCGATCGGGATGGCCGGCGCGACAGTCGCTGGTGTTGGTCGCCGAGCTGCTCGTCGTGGAGGAGCCGATCGCCTTGCTCGAGCTCTCGAGGCTGACGCGGTAGACGGAGTCGATCAGCCGCAGCCGAGCAATCACTCGGGCAACCTCGTCCTGGCTGCGCGCGCAGCCCGTCATGTCGATCGCCGGGACCGGCAGATCCGCGCGCAGCGGGCCGCCGTTGCCGCCGGCGCTGCTGGTGGAGGTGCTGGCGTTCAGCGACAGCAGCGACACATCGCTGGGCATGACCTGGGCGATCTTGTAGAAGGCGTCGGCCCAGTCGAAGCGGGCGCTGGCGATCGCGCTGATCGTCGCGACGCGCTGTTGACGCAGGCTCGCAAAGCCGCGATAGGGAGCGGCAGCGTCAGCCGCTGCCTGGGCCGCCGTCGCCTCCTGGCTGAGCGTCGCGAGCTGCGCCTGGCGGCTGCGCATCTGGTTGCCGGTTACGACATAGGCGACGACCCCAACCAGCAGCGCAACCAGCAGCCCCAGCACGGCATAGGCACCGGTTGTCGACGCCCCGCCGGCGCGGCGCTGGTCGGTCGGGATCAGGTTGACGGCTCTCACGACGGGCGCTCCTCGACGGCCAGGCCCACCGCCACGGCCAGTCGGCTCGGATCGACGCCGCGCAGGGCGTCCGGTCGCGCGGTGGCCACGGTCCCCGCCTCCACGGCGATGCCAAGCTCGCGCGCGAGCTGCTCGCGAAAGCCGGCGATGCTCGTCACCAGGCCGGTCAGGACCGCGTGGTCGACAGCCGGGGAGCCCTCCTGCATGCGGTAGAAGTCCAGCGAGTTGCGCACCTCATCGGCGATGCGTCGCACGCCGTCGTCGAGCGCCGCGCGCGCCTCCTGGACGATCTCGGGATCGCCCTCGACCTGATCGAGCGGAGCGACCAGGCCGACGTGGTCCAGCCACTGGCGAGCGTGCTCGAGCGTCAGCCCACGCCGCTCGGCGAGCTGGGTCACGATTCCCTCATAGCCGCCGGCCATCACGCGGGTGAACAGACAGATGCCGCGGTGCGCGATGGCGAGGTTCGTCAGCCCGCCGACGTGGACGTAGAGGACCGCTCCCGAGTCCTCCTCGGGCTGTGAGCGATCGAGCGCGCGAATCAGCGCGAATGCGGCCAGGTCGATGCCCTCGGGTCGCAGCCCAGCGCGGCGCGCAGCCGTCACCAGCCGCTCGATCATCGAGCGGCGCGCCGCGACGACCATCACCCGCAGGCGCGGACCGTCCGCCGTCTCGACGGGGCCAAGCACCTGGAAGTCGAGCACCGCCTGGTCGAGCGGCATCGGGATCAGCTCGGCAGCCTGGAAGCGCACCGCCGCCTCGAGCTGCTTGCGATCCGTGAGCGGCGGCGCGTCGAGCGTGCGCACCACGATCCGCTGGTTGGCGACCCCCAGGCGGACGCGCTTGCCCAGCCCGTTGGCGCGGAAGAAGGCCTTGAGCGCGTCGCCGAGCGCCTCGACGTCGGTGACCTCGCCATCGCGCATCAAACCGGGCTCCAGCGGAGCGGCAGCGGCACGTTCCACCGTCAGCGCACCGCTGCCGCCGACCTCGACCGCAGCGAGGAAGCTCGGCTCGATGTCGAGGCCGACCACGGGACGGCGTGCGGCGCGGAGCTTGGCGAGGCTGGGCATTGATGCGGGCGTTGGCGGGTGCGCTGGGTTGCGGCTCAGGCGGCGTGACGAGCCGCGCTACCAGGATCGGCGCGAATGAGCCGCGGCTTGAGGATCACTTGCAGGCGACCGCCGCCGCTCAGCCGTGATGCAGGATCGCGGTCGCATACCAGTGCACGATCGGGTTGCCGGCGAGCATGCCGACGATTGCGCCGAGCGCGAGGAAAGGCCCGAATGGGATGCGCGTACGCCGTCCGTCGTGCACCCCTCGACGCATCAGCACGACGACGCCGACCAGCGAGCCGGCCAGCAGCGCCAGCAGCAGCGCGGGCACGACAGCAGCACCCAGGAACAGGCCGATGACCGCTGCGAGCTTCACGTCGCCCATGCCCATTCCGCCCGGTCGTGCCAGCGCCGCGATCAGCAGCGTGCCACCGGCGGCGGCGGCGGCGATCAGATGCTTGGGCAGCGCGTTCGGCTCGACGGCAGCGATCAGCACGAGCCCCAGCAGCGCCCCGATCGCCATGAGCGGATTGGGTATCCGCCGTGTGTCGAGGTCGATCAGGGCGGCGGGAACGAGCACCGCGACGAGCGCCAGGTCCGGCCAGACGTGTCGATCGATGCCTCCGTGAACGGCCACGACGGCGGCGAACAGCGCGGCGGTCCCGGCCTCGACGAGCGGGTAGCGGGCCGAGATCGCGCCGCCGCAGCGGCGGCAGCGACCGCGCAGGAACATCCATGACAGCACGGGAATGTTGTCGTAGGGCGCCACCGGCGTCGCACAATGTGGACAGCACGAGCCGGGCGACACGAGCGAGCGCCGACGAGGCAGCCGGTAGGTGACGACGTTGAGGAACGAGCCGAGGATCAACCCGCCCACGGCGGGCAGCGCAAAGATCATCTCAAGCCTCTCATCGGCCGTTCGCGCTCACATCCTGAGCGCAGCGGGCGCGTTCACACCCTGAGCGACGTTCGGCGGCGGGCCACGACTCGAGCGCGACTGGTGGCCCAACGCAGACGGGGCGAGCTCCGAGGAGCCCGCCCCGCGAGGCGCTTGACTTTGGCCCGCGCCTGTTACCAGGTGCCGGCGCTGGGGCACGCGCCGGTGCCGGCGGTGCTGCAGCTGCGGGTGATCACGGTGCCGGCCTTGACGATCGTGAACGTGTTGCCGGACTTCGAAACCTGCGTCAGCGTGTAACCGGTCGAACTGGTACCCGACACGGCCACACCACTCGCCGTCTCGGTCAGGTTCGTGCCCGTGCAGGTCGTGTAGTCACCACCACTGTTGGTGGCGCACGACTCGATCTGCGACACGGCGTTACGCACGTCGGACTTCGCGGAGGCGTCCTGTCCCTTCTTGGTCTGGCCCAGGAAGGTCGGCAGCGCAATCGCGGCCAGGATGCCGATGATCAGGATGACGACGAGGAGCTCGATCAGCGTGAAGCCATCCTCGCTCGCCGCGCGAGAGCGCAGCTTGGACAACATTGATCCTCCTTGGATCGGGTAGGCCTGTGGCTGCCAGCGACCTCGGTCTCCACTGGAGGATGTCTGTGACACCTCGGCTCTGGCATCGCGTCTATCGTCCGTTGGACTGTGAACCTTGAGCGCTGAGCAAACGACTGGACGCAGGATGCAGCGTTCCTACCAAGTGCCACCACTGGGGCACGCGCCGGTGCCGGCGGTGCTGCAGCTGCGGGTGATCACGCTGCCGGCCTTGACGATCGTGAACGTGTTGCCGGACTTCGAAACCTGCGTCAGCGTGTAACCGGTCGAACTGGTACCCGACACGGCCACACCACTCGCCGTCTCGGTCAGGTTCGTGCCCGTGCAGGTCGTGTAGTCACCACCACTGTTGGTGGCGCACGACTCGATCTGCGACACGGCATTGCGAACGTCGGACTTCGCCGAGGAGTCCTGAGCCTTGTTGGTCTGGCCCAGGAAGGTCGGCAGCGCGATCGCGGCCAGGATGCCGATGATCAGGATGACGACGAGGAGCTCGATCAGCGTGAAGCCATCCTCGCTCGCCGCGCGAGAGCGCAGCTTGGACAACATCGATCCTCCTTGTGGGTGGTCCCGCAACGCCAGCCCTCGTGCCTCCCGCCACAGGAACCCGCGGCACCGGCTCTGGCACCGATCAGATCGTCGCGAGCGCCCGAGCGCTTGAGCGCCGTGCGCTCAAGCTGGACGACGCGCTGTCAGTCAGTCGCCAGGGGCGCGCTGGCTTGCGGCCCATGCCTGCGCATCGTGCTCCGTGCCCAGGCGCCGGCCGCTGCCCTCGCACCACGGACAGGCGAGCGCCCGAGAGCTGCCACCAAGGTTGGAGAGGACCTTGCCCGTGCCCCGGCAGACGTCGCAGCTGGCTGCCATCGGCTGATCTGAATCCTCGGCGTGCATGCGAGCGGCGCAGGGTAGCGGCTACCACGCGTCGGTGAGGCGCGCGACCTCGGCGATCGACGTGATGCCCGCACGGATCTTCGCGATCCCGTCCTCGCTCAGACGCGGCATTCCCTGCTCCACCGCGACGACGGCGATCTCCTCAGCCGCGCGGCGCTCGAGCACGAGCGCGCGGATCTCATCGCTCATGTTCATGACCTCATAGAGGCCCGTGCGTCCGCGATAGCCCGTGTGCGCGCAACGGCCGCAGCCGACCGCCTCGTAGGGCACGACCCCACCCAGCCCACGCTCGTCGAGCACGTGCGACGGGATCTGCGCGGGGGTCTTGCAGTGCTCGCAGAGGACGCGCGCCAGCCGCTGTGCCACCACGCACTCGATCGACGACGCGACGAGGAAGGGCTCGATGCCCATCTCGATCAGCCGCGTCAGCGCGCTGGGAGCGTCGTTGGTGTGCAGCGTCGAGAGCATCAGGTGGCCGGTGAGCGCGGCCTCGACGGCGATCAGCGCCGTCTCGCGGTCGCGGATCTCACCGACCATGATCACGTCGGGGTCGGCGCGCATCATCGAGCGCAGCCCGGTGGCGAAGCTGACACCCGCCTTGGGGGCGATCTGCATCTGCTTGACGCCGGGCAGCGTGGACTCCACCGGGTCCTCGATCGTCAGGATGCTGCGCTTGCCGTCGTTGATCAGGGCAAGCGCGGCGTAGAGGGTGGTCGACTTGCCCGAGCCGGTCGGTCCGGTGACGAGGATCGCGCCGTGCGGGCGGCCGAGCGCGCGCAGCAGCCGCCCGCGGGCCTCATCCTCGATGCCGATGCCGTCGAGGTTGCGCAGCGCGATCCCCTGGTCGAGGACGCGCAGCACGACGCTCTCGCCGCCGACGACCGGCAGCGTGACGACGCGGATATCGACCCTGCGCCCGTCGACGGTGAAGCGCAGCCGTCCGTCCTGGGGGGCGCGCTTCTCGGCGATGTCGAGGTCGGCCATGATCTTGATTCGCGAGACGACGCCGGGGACGAGCCGGCGCGGTACGGTGGCCGACTCGTTGAGCACGCCGTCCACGCGGTAGAGCACGGTCATGTCGCGCTCGCCCGGGTTGAAGTGGATGTCCGACGCGCCGAGGTCGACCGCATTGGCGATCAGCGAGTGCACCAGCTTGATCACCGGCGTCTCGTCCGCGGCCTCGAGCTCGAGCGCGACGTCCGCGTCGGAGAGCGGCTCCTCGGCCAGCAGCTCGTCCACCGCCTCGTCGAGACGGTTGAGCCTGCTGATCAGCATCCGCACGTCCTCGCGGGCGGCCGCGGCCGGGCACACCTCGAGTCCGGTGATCATCGCGATGTCGTCCACCGCGAGCACGTTGGTCGGATCGGCCATCGCCACCAGCAGGGTGTCGTGATCGAGGAAGGCGATCGGCACCGCGTCGTAGCGCTTGGCCGCGTCCATGCCGATCAGGTTCGCCGCTCCCATGTCGACCTCGGCGACCGAGAGGTCGACATGGTCGAGCCCGAAGCGCTCGGCGACAGCACGCGCGAGCTGGTCGGCCGTGATCAGCTTGCGGTCCAGCAGCACCTGGCCTGTGGTCTTGCGGCTCGAGCGCGAGGCGCTCACGGCGTCGTCCACGGCGGCGCGGCTGGCGAAGCCGAGGTCCACGACCACATCGCCGATCAGGCGGTTGGAGCGTCCGCGGTGCGAGGGCGGCGTCAGGCCGGCGATCTGTCGCTCGCGCTCCTGTCCTGCCGTGCCGGCGCGGGCGTCGTCGCGTCCGCGCGGACGGCCCTGCTCGCGCTCGACGTCCGTGGTCTGCGTCCAGAGGGGCATCGGTGAAGCTATCGGCACGGCGCCGAGCGGTCTTGACCGGCGCTCCTACTTGACCGGCGTTGCCGACCGGGGCACCCCTGGCTGCGGGGCGACGCGCGGGTTGGCAATCACGTCGAGCCGCTGGATCAACGCCGTCCACTGATCGGGCTGCAGGATCGCCTCAACGCTCCCTCCTGGGCGCCCGCCCTGCCCGAACAGCGGCTCGAAGACGATTCGGATGCGGTCGGCGAAGCCCGAGCGCGCGAGAACTCCACGCAAATCGAGGTGGCCGGTCGAGGTGATGATGCGGCTCGGGCGCGTCGTGCCCTGCAGCGTCGCCAGCAGGCGTACCGCGCGGTCGGCGAGCGAGCCTGGGCCCTGCTGGCCACGCAGCGACAGGCCGTTGATCGCGGTGATCTCGATCGCCGTCCCGCTCGAGCGGGCCAGCACGCCGTCGGCGGCGAACGCCGTCGTGCGCTCGCACTCGAGCTTGCCGATCGTCGGCTCGAGCCCTGCTCCAGCCAGCAGCTCCAGCGCGACCAGCGCGCGACGATCGACGCCGCCGCCGCGAATCGCAGCGCGTGCGCAGGGGGGCATCTTGATGCGTGTGTCGGCGAGCACCAAGTCCTGCAGTGTCTGCTTGCTCATCAACAGCAGCTGGCCAGTCGTGGGCGTGCGCGCATGCGGCCCGACGAATGGGCTGTGCGCCGAGACACGGAAGATGCCGCTCTGCGCGAGCAGGTGCCAGCTCTGGAGGATCGGGCTTGGGTCGATCTGCGGCGCGCCCGTCCCGGCCGGACGAATCGCGAAGCGCAAGCGTGGCGGATCGGCGCCATCGCCGCGACCCATGTGCCCGATGACCGTGCCCGCGGAGACTCGTGCGCCACGCCGCAGCGGGACAAGCAGCTCGCCACCGCTGGTCGGGCTGACACCGGCAGCGTAGGCGCTGCCATCGAGCGCTCCGAGCTCGCGCTCGCCGCCCGCGGCGAGCGCCGCTGGTCGGGCCGGGTGCGCGAAGAGGCGTTCCTTGACGGGTGCGGCCGGGCTCGCGGAGGCTGACGCGTGTGCGCTCGCTGGCGTGGCCACACCCGCTCCCTGCGTCGCGGTGGTGGACTGGGATGCCTGCGCCGCGGTGGTGCGCTGCGATGCCTGCGCGTCGATCGGGGCGGGCACCGAATAACGGCGCGCAAGCGATCCCAACTGCGCGTAGACGTACTCGTTGCCGTAGACGTCCTGCAGCACGATGTAGCGACCGAGCGTCTGGGAGTGACCCAAAGCCACGACACGGCCATCATTGACGGCCACGACCGGCGCGCCCGGCGCAGCTGCGATGTCCACGGCCGGGCCGCCGCTCTGCGCGCCCCCGCCCGCCGCGCCAACCGCATCGAGGGCGCCAGCGCCGCTCGGCGACGCGCCGGTCCCCTGGTTGGCCGTCGACGCGTGGGCGTTGAGATGGGCGAGCGGATCACGCAGCGTCGAGGGCGTCCAGGGATGGCGTCCGATGGCCGTCACGGGGAAGCGGCCCTCGGCCAGTCCGGTGAGCGAGTCGACGAGATCCTGCGGCAGCTGCGCGATCAGCTGCGCGCGGACGAGCACCGAGCTGACGTACCAGCCGGCGTGGTTGTAGGCGTAGATCGCCTGCGCGAGGTTCGTCTGCGCGCCCGCAGCCTGCAGGTAGCGCGCGGCGGCGAAGATCGCGTCCACCGGGTTATAGGGATCGGCCTTGCCGCTGTCGGTCGCGTCGACTCCGTACAGCTGCCAGGTCGCAGGCAGGAACTGCATCCAGCCCTCCGCGCCGGCCGAGCTGACGTTGAGGTTGCGTCCGTAGTCGGTCTCGATCTCGTTGATCGCCGCCAGCACCTGCCACGGTACGCCGTACTCGGTGCCGGCCGCCTGGTAGATCGGCAGCAGGAACGGTGGTATCTCGAAGGACTGGATCAGCGTGTCTGGCATGCCGAAAGCTGGTGGGCGCAGCGACAGGCTCGCCGCGTTGAACGGCGTGCTGCCAGCCGACTGCAGCGTCGTGCCCCCCGTTGCGGCGCCCAGACCAGGCGCGCCTGGCGAATGAGCCCTGCCGCCCGGCCCGCCGGCGCTGATCGGCTGGGCGCCGGCTGTCGATCCCTGCCCGACAGGGGCGGGGGCCGGCGGCGGCGAAGGCTGGGGGTCGGGCGCCTGCGAGGTGGGCTGCGGCGCCGGTGATGGCGAGCCGGAGGGCGAGCTGGGCGACGGGGATGGGGAGCTTGGTGCCGTCGGCGAGCTGGGCGACGCGGATGGGGAGCTTGGCGCCGTCGAAAGTGGTCTGGTCTGAGCGCCGGAGCCCGAAGCTCCGGCGCCGGTCGCCGTGCTCGTCGCTGTCGCCGCCAAAGCGCTCGCGTACGCGGCGGGCGTCCCGATCGTCGCCAGCAGGCCGGCCGTCAAGAGCGCCACTGAGCGGCCGACTCCGGGTAGCCAGGGCAGCCCCGAGGGACCGGCGCGCCGTGTGGGCGCTGGCAGCCGCAGCGGCGCGTCATCGCATCGATCCAGCGCCCAGGCGACGTCGCGATCGACGCACAGCGCCAGTGGGACGACGAAGCGCAGCCACAAGCTCCCAGCGCCGTCGTCTGCGGGCTGCGCGCCCAGTGAGCCGGGCAGCGGGGCGATCCGGCGCCGCCGCGGCCCGGCCAGGGCGATCAGCAGCGGTGGATCGCCTTGCTGATCGGCGGTCGCTGGATCGACCGCGCTGCGTTGGAAGCGAAGATGGAGGAGCACGAGGGCCAGCACGTCGGTCGCGGCGCGGTAGGCGAACTGCTCGACGACCAGCTCGTCGGCAAGCTCGCGTCTGACGTGCACGCCATCGACGTGCGGATGGACGTCTGGATGCGTGGCGCCGGGAGGCACCG
The DNA here is from genome assembly GCA_963795555.1 of uncultured Solirubrobacterales bacterium. Lineage (GTDB taxonomy): Bacteria > Actinomycetota > Thermoleophilia > Solirubrobacterales > Solirubrobacteraceae > CAWCHZ01. The sequence continues at coordinate 576,938 of CAWCHZ010000002.1, read as the reverse complement.
CTCGGTCTCGCTTTCGCTCAACGGGAGGCGGCGAGACCGTCCAGCCCAGCCGGCGGCCCCACCCGTGGCTACAGCGCGTATCGACCGACGCCGACGCGCGCTTTAGGCGCGCATGGGCGACGCCCTCGCCGAGCGCATGGGCGACACCCTGGAGGCGCGCACGGGTCCCTCGCCGCCCTAGCCGTGCTGCAACGCCGCCACCAGCGAGCCTGCGTCATAGGCGTCTGCGTGCAGCACGCCGTTGACGAAGAAGGTCGGCGTGCCGGTGGCGCCGCTCGCGCGGGCCGAGCGAAGGTCGCGTTGCACGCGCTCACGCCAACGCTGGTCCTCCAGCTCGCGCTCGATGCGCGCGGCATCGAGTCCCAGCGTGCGTGCGATCGCCAGCAGCTCGGCGTGGGAGAGGCGAGCCTGGGCTGCGTACAGCGCGTCGTGATAGGGCCAGAACGCCCCCTGCGCGGCGGTCGCCTCGCTGGCCTGGGCGCAGGCTTCGGCGAGCGGGTGGCGTTCGGGGATCGGCAGATGGCGAAAGGCGAAGCTCAGGCGACCGTCGAGCCGCTCGCGTACGCGCCGCAGCACGGATTGCGCCCCGAGGCAGAACGGACATTGGAAGTCGCCGAACATCACGAGCTCCAACGACGCGTCAGGTGGCCCGAGCACGTGATCTGAGCCATCGAGCGGTGGAGCCAGCACGCCGGACACGTTCCCGCGATCTTATGCGGACATGCCACCACAGTCGCTCGCTCCGGCGTCAGCCGATCTGGCCCTCCCCTTCGCCGCGCTCGGCCACGTGCAGTTCCTGCTCGTGCTGCTGCTCGCGGCTGCCGTGCTGGTGCGGCTCGCAGACGTCGTCCACGTCCCGTCACCAATCGTGCTCGTGCTGGGCGGCCTGGCGATCGCGCTGATCCCCGGTCTGCCCCACGTCACGCTCGCTCCGGATGTCGTCTTCCTGATCTTCCTGCCGCCGCTGGTCCACGCGGCCGGCTGGTCGTCCTCCGCGCAGGAGCTGCGCGCGGTGCTGCGACCACTTGCGGTGCTTTCGGTCGGGCTGGTGTTCGCCACCGCCGCGGCGGTCGCGCTGATCGCCCATGCGCTCGTGCCGGCGATCGGCTGGGCGCCGGCGGCCGTGCTGGGAGCGGCGCTGGCTCCGACCGACGCAGTTGCCGCGACTGCGACCTTCTCGCGCATCGGCGCGCCCGAGCGCGTGCGGCTGCTTGCCGAGGGGGAGTCGATGATCAACGACGCCACCGCGCTGGTCGTCTATCGGATCGCGATCGGCGCCGCGACCGGCGGTGCGCTGAGCGCGGGCGACGCCGTCGTGACGTTCATCGGCAATGTCGCCGGCGGGCTGGCGGTCGGCCTGGCGGTCGGCGTGCTGAGCACGCTGGTGGTGCGTCGGCTGACCGACACGCCGCTGGTCGTGCTGCTCACCGTGTTGAGCGCCTATGGCTCCTACATCGGCGCCACGCAGCTGCACGCCTCGGGCGTGCTGGCCGCGGCCGTGACCGGCATCTACACCGGCTACCAATCGCCGCGCACGCTCGATGCCGATACGCGCCTGACGACGATCGCCTTCTGGCGCGTGCTGGTGTTCACGCTGGAGATCGCGCTGTTCGTGCTGCTGGGGCTGCAGCTGCCGACGATCGCCGACGCGCTGCGTCACGCGTCTGCGGGAGTGGGCGCGCTGATCGGACCGGCGCTCGCACTGGCGGGCGCCTCGATCGCGCTGCGCGTGCTCTGCGCGCTGGCGCTGCGCGCCGACGCCGGCGAGAGCGTGCGCGAGCGGATCGTGCTCGGCTGGAGCGGCATGCGTGGCGCCGTCTCGCTCGCCGCGGCGCTGGCGATCCCGCTGACGGTGGCCGTGCGCCCCCAGCTCGTCTTCCTGGCGTTCGTGGCGCTCCTCGTGACGCTCGTCGGGCAGGGCATGACGCTGCCCGCGCTGATCCGTGTGCTCGGCGTCGAGCGTCCGCGCCGTTGGAGCGATGAGGAGGCGGTGGCGCGCATGGAGGCGGCGCAGGCCGCGCTCGATCGGCTCGACGAGCTCGAGAGCGAGGGCGCCGGCGAGGATCAGCTGCGCCGCCTGCGCGACCTCTACCGAGCGCGCTTTCGCACCTGCGTTGCGGTCCTCGCCGGTGAGGACCCTCGCTCGGCCGCCCGCGACGAGCGCCCGCTCACCTACAGCGCCCTGCGCCGCGAGCTGATCGGCGTCGAGCGCGGGACGCTGCTCGATCTGCGCTCTCAGGGTCGCCTGCGGCAGGTGACGATGCGTCAGATCGAGCGCGATCTGGACCTCGAGGAGGCGCGGCTGCGCGCCTGACCGCCGCGGCGATCGCGCTCGCGCGAGGCAGCGGACGGTCGCCCCACTCGGCGTACGATTGCCGCCCCGCTCAGCCGATCGCGCGGGCGCCCAACAGAACCTGGCGTGGCGTCGCCAGCTCGCGCTCGCTGGCGACCGCGCCTAGCTCCGGGAAGCGCCGCGCTGTTGGCAGCACCATCCGCTCCAGCGAGCCGACCGCCCTGTTGTGCGCCTCGACGGTGCTGTTGAGCCGTCGGCCGACGAGGTCGATGTGCTCCAGGAAGGTCACCAGGCGGTCGTGCAATTGGCGCCCTAGCTGCGCGATCGCGACCGCCTCGCGCTCGACCTTCTCCTGCTGCCAGGCCTGCGCGACCGTCTTGAGCAGCGCGATCAACGTCGTCGGCGTCGCGATCAACACGCCCTGGCGCGTGGCGTCCTCGATCAGCGCCGGGTCGGCCTCCAACGCGGCGGCGAAGAAGTGCTCGCCCGGCAGGTAGAGGACCACAAAGTCGGGCGCGGATGGGAACTGTGCGGCGTAGTCCTTGCCCGCGAGCGCGCGCACATGCCCGCGCAGCGCCCGCGCGTAGAGCCGCAGGTGCATCTCCCGCGCGGTCTCGTCGAGCGCTTCGCAGGCGTCCAGGTAGGGCACCAGCGGCGCCTTTGCGTCGACGACCACGTCCTTGTCGCCCGGCAGGTGGACGACCATGTCGGGGCGCAGCGACCGCTCGCCGTCCGCAACGGTGCCCTGCTCGGTGATGTCGCAGAGCGCGCTCATGCCCGCCACCTCGGTCAGACGCCGGAGATGCAGCTCGCCCCAGCGCCCGCGCGTGTGCGGCTGGCGCAGTGCGCGCACGATCGCGCCGGCCTCGCTGCGCAGCTCGCGCTGCGCCTCCACGACGCCGCGCAGGCGCTCTGTCAGCTCGCCATGCGTCCGACGGCGGTCGCGGTCGACCTGCTCGAGCGTCGCCTGCATGCGCGCCAGCGTCTCGCGCACCGGTGCGACGGTCTCCTCCACCGAGCGCTGCCGACGCTCCAGCTCGGCGTCGGCCTCGCCGCGGGCCACGCGCAGCTCGCCCTTGAGCGTGTCGAGCAGCTGACGCCCACGCGCCTCGAGCGCCTCGCCCGCGCTCTGCCTGGCCACCGCGACCAGCTCGGCCTGGGCGGCGCGCAGCGTCTGCACCTTCTCGGCGGCAGAACAGCGCTCGGCTTCCAGCTGCGCCTCCAGAGCCGCGGCGCGGCGAGCGACGAGCAGCGCTCCGAACACGGTCCCCGCGAGCAGGCCGGCGAGCAGCGCGAGCAGTGAGGCGATGTCCATGCAACCAATCTGCCCCCGGCCGCGGACGGAATGCAAGGATGCTGCCGAAGATGATCTCGGGCAGTGCCGCGCCGGATGCAGACTGCCTTGCAGCAGCCGTCAGCAGCGATCGCCAGGCGGCGCCGACGCCGGGCTGACCGCCTTGTACCGGGCGGTCGGCAACGGCGGCGGTGACCGCGCTACTTGATCGAGTTGTAGACCGTGAACAGCGGCATGTACATCGAGATCACGATGAAGCCGACCAGGCCACCGACGATCACGATCATGACCGGCTCGAGGATCGAGGTAAGAGCCTTGACGGCGGCCGCCACCTCGTCCTCGTAGAAGTCGGCGACCTTCGAGAGCATCGCGTCCAGCGCGCCCGTCTCCTCGCCGACACCAACCATGTGGGCGACCATCTTGGGGAAGATCGGTGCGCGCTGCAGCGGGCCGGCGATCGTGCCGCCGGCCTTGACAGACTCGATGACGTCGGCCATCGCCCGCTCGACGACCGCGTTGCCGGCGGTCTTGCCGGTGATGTCGATCGTCTGCAGGATCGGCACGCCGGACGAGATCAGCGCCGAGAAGGTCCGCGACCAGCGGGCGATCGCGACCTTCTGCACGACGTCACCGATGCGGAACGGGATCCGCAGGCGAAACGCATCCCACTGTGGTCGGCCACGCGCTGAGGACTTCCAGCGCCGGAAGCCGAACACCGCCAGCGCCACCCCCAAGATCAGCAGGTACCAGCGTTGGGTGACGAGGTTGGAGAGCCCAACGGTGATTCGCGTGATCGTCGGCAGATTGCCGCCGAACTGCTTGAAGATCTTCACGAACACCGGCACGATGAACGCCACCATCGCGAGCAGCACGCCCATCGCGAAGGTGATGATCACCGAGGGGTACATCATCGCGGCCTTCACCTGCCGGCGCAGCGAGTCGTCCTTCTCGAGCTGGTCGGCGGTTCGCATCAAGGTCTCCTCGAGCACGCCGCCGGTCTCGCCGGCGCGGACCATCGCGATGTACATCGGGCTGAAGGTCTTGTGGTGACGCTCGAGCGCGTCCGACAGCGGCAACCCCGCCTCCACGTCCTTGCGCACCTGCGTCAGGATCTCGACCAGCGGCTTGGACTGCGTCTGCAGCTCGAGCACGTTGAGCGCGCGCAGCAGCGTCATCCCGGAGCTGACCATCGTCGAGAGCTGGCGGGTCATCACCGTCAGGTCATAGGGCTTGACGCGGCTGCCGAACAGGACGATTTCCTTGGAGCCGCCCTTCTCGGCGATGTCGAGGACGATCAGCCCACGCGCGCGCAGCTGATCGGCGACGATCTGCTTGTTGTCCGCGTCGATCTCGCCCTTGGACTGCGCGCCTGCGAGATCGATCGCCTTGAAGACGTAGGCCGACATCGACGCCCGGGCCCTAGGCGACCTTCACCGGGCTGACGCCGAGCAGGCGGCGCAGCTCATCGGGCGTGCTCGAGCGCGATGTCGCCATGTCACGGGTGATCTTCCCGGACCGCACCAGCGACGCGAGCGCCGCGTCCATCGTCTGCATGCCGACGTTGGCGCTGGTCTGCATCACCGAGTAGATCTGGTGGGTCTTGCCCTCGCGGATCAGGTTGCGCACCGCCGGCGTGGGCACCAAGACCTCGCAGGCAACCACGCGACCGCTGCCATCGGCGCGCGGCAGCAGCGTCTGGGTCACGACGCCCTGCAGCGTCACGGAGAGCTGGACGCGCACCTGATCCTGCTGGTGGGGCGGAAAGACGTCGATGATGCGGTCGATCGTCTGCGGGGCGTCGGAGGTGTGCAACGTGGCGAACACGAGATGGCCCGTCTCGGCCGCGGTCAACGCTGTCGAGATCGTCTCCAGATCGCGCATCTCGCCGACCAGGACCACATCGGGGTCCTGGCGCAGCGCGGCCTTCAGCGCGGCGCCGAAGCTGGTCGCGTCGGTGCCGAGCTCGCGCTGGTTGACCAGGCAGCGCTTGTGTCTGTGGAGGAACTCGATCGGGTCCTCGATCGTGAGGATGTGCTCCTCGCGCGTCTCGTTGATCTCATCGATCATCGCGGCCAACGACGTCGACTTGCCTGAGCCGGTCGGACCGGTGACAAGCACGAAGCCACGCGGCTTCTTGGTCATCTCGTGCACGATCGGCGGCAGCCCGAGCATGTCGATCGAGACGATCTCGAACGGGATCAGACGGAAGGCTGCGTTGAGCGCCGAACGCTGGAAGTAGGCGTTGACGCGGAAGCGAGCCCGCCCGGGGACCGTGTAGGAGAGGTCGATCTGCCAATCGGTCTCGAGCCGCTGGCGCTGATCGGAGGTGAGGATCGAGTAGATCACCTCGCGCGTGTCGGTCGGCGTCAGCAGCGGAAAGCCCTCCAACGGCTGGAGCTGCCCGCGGACCCTGATCGTCGGCGGCGCGCCGGCGGCGAGGTGCAGGTCCGAGGCGCGGCGGTTGAGGACCTCGAGGATGAGGTCGGCGAAGTCGATGTTCATGGCTCCTCGATTGCGGCGGGCGGCTCTCCGGACCTCTATCGGCAGATCGAGCGATCGGCCTGACCCCGCCGCCACCGGCAGCGCAGGCGACTCACGGGCTCGAGTCGCGCCGCGGCGATGACCCCAGCGCTCAGCCCGCGCCGGTGACGCGGGTGATCTCAGCGATCGAGGTGAGCCCCTGCTTGACCTTCTCCAAGCCGTCGTCGCGCAGGCGGCGCATGCCCTGGCGCACCGCCAGCTCGGCGATCGCGTCCGCCGACGCGCGGGTCAGCGCCAGGTCGCGGATCTCGCTGGTGACCTGCATGACCTCGTAGAGCCCGGTGCGCCCGCGGTAGCCGGAGCCACCGCAGCGGCCGCAGCCGGCGGCGTCGTAGGCCTCGATGTCGACCTGCGCGCGAAAGCCGCTGTTGCGCAGCACGTCGGCGGGGACGATCGTGCGCTTCTTGCAGGTCTGGCAGAGCCGCCGCGCCAGCCGCTGCGCGACCACGCAGTCGACGGCCGATGCCACCAGGAACGGCTCGATCCCCATCTCGATCAGCCGCGTGATCGCGGTCGGCGCGTCGTTGGTGTGCAGCGTCGAGAGCACCAGGTGACCGGTCAGCGCCGACTCGACGGCGATCTGCGCGGTCTCGCGGTCGCGGATCTCGCCGACCATGATGATGTCGGGGTCGGCGCGCATCATCGCCCGCAGCCCCTTCGCGAACGACAGGCCAGCCTTCGGGTTGACCTGCACCTGGGTGAGCCCGTCGATCTCGTACTCGACCGGGTCCTCGATCGTGACGATGCACTTCTCGGTCGTGTTGAGCACGCGCAGCGCGCCGTAGAGCGTGGTCGACTTGCCGGAGCCGGTCGGGCCGGTCACGAGCACGGCGCCGTGCGCGCGCGAGAACGCCCGCTGGAAGCGCTCGCGCTCGTGTTCCTGCATGCCGAGGCGGTCGAGCTCGATCACGACCGACTCGCGATCGAGGATGCGGATGACCACGGACTCTCCATGGACGCTGGGCAGCGTCACGACGCGCAGGTCGATCTTGCGACCCTCGATCGTCAACCCGACGCGGCCGTCCTGCGGCACGCGCTTCTCGGAGATGTCGATGTCGGCCATCAGCTTGATGCGCGAGACCGTCCCGGGGACCATCCGGCGCGGCACGGTCGTCGTCTCGATCAGGACGCCGTCGATGCGGAAGCGCACGCGCATGTCGCGGCCCTCGGGCTCGAAGTGGATGTCCGAGGCTCCCTGCTCGACCGCCTGAGCGACGATCGAGTGCACCAGCTTGATGATCGGCGCGTCGTCGGCGGACTCGCGCAGGTTGACGAGCTCGGCGGCGCTTGGCTCGGGGTCCTCCTCGACAACCTCCTGGATCGCCTCGTCGAGCCGGTTGAGACGGGCGATCAGCGCGCTGATGTCCTCCAGCGAGGCGACCGCCGCACGGACCTCGAGGCCGGTCATCATCGCGATGTCGTCGACGGCGAGCACGTTGGCGGGATCCGCCATCGCCACGAGCAGCGTGCGCTCGTTGACATATGCGACGGGCACCGCCTCATAGCGCTTGGCGGCACTCGGCGAGATCAGGTTCGCCGCGGCCATATCGACGCGATAGACGTTGAGGTCGAGATGGTCGAGGCCGTAGCGCTCGGCCGTCGCCCGCGCCAGCTGATCGGCGGTCAGCGAGCCGGCCTCGATCAACACGCGCTCGGGCGTCTTGCCCAGCGCACGAGCCTCCCCGATCGCGGCATCCACACGGGCGCGATCGGCGAAGCCCAGATCGACGATGACATCGCTGACGAAGCGCCCGGACCCACTGCGCCGCGCCGGCCGCGTGATGCCGTCCCAGTCGGGCTCGGGCTCGAGCTGCGGCGCCACCGCCGTGAGGATCGGCCTGACGTTGTCCGGCAGACCGCCGCCGACCGGGCCGGGGCGTGCGCCGGCCACAGGGCGGTGGAGCGATGGCTCGGCGTCCGCTCCCTCCGCCCCGGGTTGGAGCGAGGCCCCGGCGTCCGCTCCCTCCGCCCCAAAGGCGTCGGGATCGGCCGCCTGGGCCTCAGCCTCGGATGCAGACGGCTCGAGCGGAGACGCGGTCTCCCGCTCGAGCGCCGCAAGCTCGCGTCGGGCCGCAGCGGCCCGGTCCGAGGCATTTGTGGCCGAGGGGGCCGCAGCGGCCCCACCCTCATCGACGTCCGAGGCCGCGGCGGTCGCTTCCCACGCCGCCCGCTCTGCCGCCTCGCGCCCAGCGGCTTCCCAAAGGTCCTCGTCGCGCCGATACGGGGGCGGAGCGGACCCCGGAGCGTCGGATCCGTTGCCCCGCGGCACCCTGCCACGCTCGTGGCTGCTGGGCTTGAGGAAACGGGGGCGATCCATGCGGGCTGCTATCTGTGGCTGTTGCGCGCCCCCGATCGCATCGCATCCAGGGGAGCGTTCCGACCGGTCCAGCGCTCGAAGCTCAACGCTCCCTGGTGGACCAGCACCTCCAGTCCATCGACCGCCGGGATGCCGCGCGCGTGCGCCGCTGAGACGAGCGCCGTGCCGCCGTCCCGGTAGACGAGGTCCACCACGCAGCGGTAGCTGCTGAGGCTATCGGCCGTGATCGGCAGCTCCCTCTCGAAGCTGGACGAATGTTCGGTCAGACCGACCGCCGTGCAATTGACCAGCAGCTCCGCGGGCTCTGGCGCGCTAACAGCGCGTCCGCCGAGCTGCGCGGCCAGCGCCTCCGCCCGCGCGGCGCTGCGATTCCAGATCTGGACATCGGCGGCGTCCGCCCGCAGCAGCGCCCAGACCACCGCCCGCGCGCTGCCGCCAGCGCCCAGCACCAGCGCCCGCAGGCCACGCGGCGCAGCCGGCAGCGCCGCCAGCAGCCCCGGTGCGTCGGTGTTGTCGGCCTCGATCGCACCGTCGACGAACGTCAGCGTGTTGGCTGCGCCGATCGCTTGCGCGGTCGCGGTCGCGCGATCGGCCAGCTCGAGCGCCGCCTGCTTGTGGGGAATGGTGACGTTGACCCCAAGGAAGCCCAGCGCGGGCAGCGCGCGCAGCGTCTCGGCCAGCGCCTCGGCGGGCACTGGCAGGAGCTGATAGGTCCAGCCGTCCAGGCCCACGGCCCGCAGCGCGGCCTCGTGCATCGCCGGGGAGCGGCTGTGCGCGACCGGCCAGCCGACGACCCCGAGTCGCGCCACCCCGGCCGGCCCTCAGCGCGCACAGGCGGTCGGCGACTTGCCCGTCGCGAGCGCCCGATCGTAGGCGGCGACGTCGCGCAGGAACTGGCTGTAGCTCGAGGAGAAGACGTGCGCGCCGCAGCCGCCCGGCTTGACGACGTAGTACAGGTAGCCGACATGGGCGGGGTTGGCGGCCGCCTCCAGCGATGCCAGGCCCGGGTTGCCGATCGGGCCGGGCGGCAGGCCTTGATGGATGCGCGTGTTGTATGGCGAGGGGTTGCGCAGCTCGCTGACGGTCAACGAGCGGGTCCAGTCGTTGAGCGCGTAGCGCAGCGTCGCATCGATCCCCAGCGGGATGTGATCGTGCAGGCGGTTCCAGATCACCGCCGCGATCAGCGGCCGGTCGCGCGCAACCGCCGCCTCACGCTCGACCATCGATGCGATCACGACCACATCCCACGGCGTCAGGTTGTGGCGGCGGGCGTCGGCCATCGGCACCATCGCGAGGGTGCGCCTGAAGGCGATCAGCTGCTGTTGCACCAGCGCGCTGACGGGGGTGCCGGGAGCCAGCTGGTAGGTGGCCGGGAACAGGAAGCCCTCGAGGCTCGGCGGCCGTGCCGGCCCGCCGTAGGCGTGAGGGTCGAGCAGGCCGGAGCGCCGGCTGGCCACCAGGTAGCTGCCGCGCAGATCGAGGCTGGCGACGCGCGCCGCGATCTCCTGGCGCGAGAGCCCCTCGGGGATCGTGACGGTCACCGTCGTCGGCGCGCGGTGGGTCGACAGGATCGCGATCACCGACGCGTAGCTCATGTCCTTGCGCAGCGTGTAGCTGCCCGGCTCGAGGCTGCCGCCCTTGCCGTCGAGCTGCGCCCGCAGGCGGAAGAAGAACGGCGAGGAGATCACGCCGCGTCGCGCGAGCAGGTCGGCGATCTGGCCGCTGGTCATCCCGCGCGGGATCGTGATCCGGACGCTGCCGTGTCCGGGACCCGCAAACGGCTGGAACAGCGATGCGAGAAACCAGGCGACCGCGATGAGGAGGGCGATCGGCACCACGAGCGCAACTCGCCCCAGCCGGCGACCGCGCCAATGCCCAGCGCGGATCCCGGCTGCGGCCCGCACGCCAGCCGCCGCGCGCGTGCGGCCAGCGGCGCGGCGAGCGCCCGCACGGTCCGCTTGGCCGCGCGCCTGGCGGGCAAGGGAGCGGCCGAGCGTGCGCGCGGGACCGCGCGCACGCACCGGGCGACCGCGACGGGCCAGCGCAGCGGCATGCGCGCTCGCCAGCGCCTCGTCGTCCTCCCCTTGGGTGAGCTCGGTCTGCTCGTGGGTGAGCTCGGCCTGCTCGTGCGCCCACTCGCTGTCCTCGACGCTGTAGGCCTCGGTGGGCGGCGGGTCGGCGGCTCGTGCGCCGCCGACGCTGGAGCCGGCGGCATCATGCTGGGCGGCAACGCCATCCGACGCGCCTTCGGAGCTGCCCTGCGCCTGCCCGGCACGTCGCGCCTCGCGCTCGGCGCGGGCTCGCTCGCGCTCCTCGGCGGTGCGCTCGCGTGGCTGTCCGCGGTCGCTCACGTCGAGGGCACCTCGGCGTCCGCCTCAGCGCGCCGTCGGCTCTCGAGCCAGCTCTCGAGCAGGTGCGCCGCGGCGCGCGAGTCCTCGCTCGCGCTACCGCCCGCGCGCTCGGCAAGCCGCGTGGTGAAGCGCTCGTCGTGGAGCTCCACGGGGACCGCCAAGCGTTGCGCCAGCCGGGCGGCGAAATCGCGCGCCTCGGCCGTCTGCGCAGAGTCGCCGCCGCGCAACCTCAACGGCAAGCCGACCACGATCCGCTCGACCGCGGCCTCGTCCACCAGCGCTGCCAGGCGCGCCAGGCCGCGCTGCGTGCCGGGTCGCGCCACGGCTTCGATCGGCGTTGCGATCGTGCCGGTCGGGTCGCTCAACGCGCAGCCGCAGCGGGCACTGCCGTAGTCGAGCGCCAGCACGCGCATCAGCTCGCGAGCGCAGCGTCGATCGCCGCACGCGCTGCCGCCAGCGCCTCGGGGAGCTTGTCGGGGTCGCGTCCCCCCGCGCGGGCCAGCGTGTCGCGGCCGCCACCGCCGCCACCCGTCACCTCGGCCGCGCGCCTGACGATCTGGCCGGCCTGCAGGCCCCGCTGGACGAGCGCGGGGGCGACGCTGGCGACCAGGTGCACGCGCCCCTCGCCCACCGCGCCCAGCACGATCACCGCATCCCCAAGCTGGCCCTTCAGCCGGTCGGTCAGCTCGAGCAGCGCCTGGGGGTCGCCAACCGCGACGGCCTCGGTCAGCACCCGCGCACCGCCAACCTCCTGCGCACGTGCTGCGAGGGCCGCGACGTCGAGGGCGCCGTTGGCGCGCTCGCCACGGCGCGCCGCCTGCTCGAGCTCGTGCAGGCGCCGTTCGTGGGCGTCGAGTGCGTCGAGCACGCGGTCCGGAGTCGTCCGCAGCCGCTGCGCGGCGGCGCGCAGCAGGTCGTCGTGGCGGCGCAGCAGCGCGATCGCCGCCGGTCCGGTCAGCGCCTCGATGCGCCGCACGTTCGCGGCACTCGATGTCTCAGCGAGGATTCGAAACAGGCCGATCTCGGCCGTCGCGTGGACGTGCGTGCCGCCGCACAGCTCGCGCGAGAAGGAGCCGTCGCCGACCTCCACCATCCGCACGATGTCGCCGTACTTCTCGCCGAAGAGCGCCGTCGCTCCCAGCCGGCGCGCCTCGGCCAGCGTCGTGGTCAGCGCGCGCACCGGGTGATTGGCGACGATCCACTCGTTGACCTGGTCCTCCACCGCGCGCAGATCCTCGGCAGCGAGCGCGCCACCGTGCGTGAAGTCGAAGCGCAGCTTGTCGGGCTGGACCGCCGAGCCCGCCTGGCGCACGTGGCGCCCGAGCCGCTGGCGCAGCGCCGCGTGCAGCAGGTGGGTGGCGGTGTGGTTGCAGGCGGTCGCGCGCCGCAGCGCCGGATCGACGCGCGCCACGACGCGCTCGCCGGGCTGCAGCTCGCCCTGCTCGACGACGACCGCGATCGCCTGGTCATCGCCGATGCGGATCACCTCGGCGACGCGCGCCTGGCAGTCGCCGCCCTCGCAGCGCAGCTCGCCGCTGTCGGAGACCTGGCCACCACCGGCGGCGTAGAACGGCGACTCGGCGAGCTTGACCAGCGCGCGGCCGTCCTGCCGCGCGAGCGCCGCGACCGTGGTGGCCTGCTCGATCGTCTCATAGCCCGTGAAGACGGTCGGTGGCGCAGCCTCGCGCGCCCAGGCGCTGAGCTGCTCGCGCTCGGCGAGATCGGCGCCGAGCGGCCCCGTCGTCGCCTGAGCGCGGGCGCGCGTGCGCTGGTCCTCCATCAGCGCATCGAAGCCCTCCTCGTCGACGCCCAAGCCGGCCTCGGCGACGAGCTCGAGCGTCAGGTCGATCGGGAAACCGTAGGTGTCGTGGAGGCGAAAGGCGTCCTCGGCGGCGATGCCCTCGTCGCCGTTCTGGCGGGCTCGCTCCACGAGCTCTCCCAGCAGCCGCGTGCCCTGCTCGAGCGTGTGACCGAAGCTCTCCTCCTCGGAGGCCAGCCATTGGCGGATCGATGCCTGCTCGGTGTGCAGCTCCGGATAGGCGCCGGCCATCAGCTCGCTGACGCGCTCGCCGTAGCGCACGAGGAAGCCCGCCGGCAGCTCGAGCGCCCGGCCCTGCTGGATCGCGCGGCGCATGATCCGCCGCAGCACGTAGCCGCGATGCTCGTTGGAGGGCACCACGCCGTCGGCGACCAGGAAGGTCATCGCGCGCGAGTGGTCGGCGAGGATCCGCAGCGCGCGGTCGATGCGCTGCGCCTCGCCGTAGCGACGACCCGACAGCTCCTCACCGAGCTCGATCAGCGGCCTGAACAGGTCGGTCTCGAAGACCGACGGGACACCCTGCTGGATCGCCGCCATGCGCTCCAGGCCCAGACCGGTGTCGATGTTGCTTGCCGGCAGCGGCGTGAGCGTCTCGGGTGGGCTCTGGTCGTACTGCATGAAGACGAGGTTCCAGTACTCCAGGAAGCGGTCGTTGTCGCCGCCGGGCAGATCGTCAGGGGCGCCGAGCTCGATGCCGCGATCCAGATAGAGCTCCGAGCACGGCCCGCAGGGGCCGGTTGGGCCGGCCTGCCAGAAGTTCTCCGAGCGCGGCAGGCGCACGATCCGCTCGGCTGGGACCCCCTGGCTCTGCCAGAGCTCGATCGCCTGCTCATCGGCGCCGAGGCCGAGTGCCTCATCGCCCGCGAACACGGTCACCCAGATCCGCTCGGGATCGAAGCCGAAGCCCTCGAGCGACAGCGTCCAGGCGAAGCCGATCGCCTCGGCCTTGAAATAGTCGCCGATCGAGAAGTTGCCCAGCATCTCGAAGAACGTCAGGTGCCTCGCCGTGCTGCCGACGTGCTCGATGTCGGGCGTGCGGAAGCATTTCTGACAGGACGTGAGCCGGCGCGCGGGCGGCTGTTCGCGCCCGAGGAAATATGGCTTGAGCGGGTGCATGCCCGCCGTCGTCAACAGCACCGAGGGATCGAACTCCGCCGGCACGAGCGATCCCGACGGCAGGCGTACGTGCCCACGATCGGTGAAGAACTCGAGGAATGTCGCGCGGATGTCGGCGCCGCTCATCACTGCGTGGGTGAGTGTACGACCGGCGCTGGCGCCAGGGTGCCCGCGCGGGCAGTGCTCCCACCAGGTTGCCCGCGCCGCTGGCGGGCGGCCCCCGTCCGCGTTGGGCGCTCAGCCAGGCCAGCAGCGCCTGGCGCGCGCGAAGCGCCACTGGACTCGCACCGGCGCCTCGCCCAGATCGATCGTCACCGCGCCGCGATCGTCCCCCACCCCACGACGACGTCGCCGTCGAGCAGGCAGGCGGTCTGCCCGGGAGCCGGCCCGTCGGCGGGCTCGAGCAGATCCAGCTCCAGCCGGCCGTGACGCCCGGCCGCCGCCGCGCCGGCGATTCGGCAGGCCAGCGGCCTGGCGTGATAGCGCAGCCTCACACGATCGACGCGCGCGCCATCGCGGTGCAGCGTGGCACCGCGCAGGACGAGCGCGCGGCAGGCGAGCTGCGCCCGCGCCCCGACGATCACCCGATTGCCCGCGGCCTCCTTGGCGAGCACGTAGAGCGGCTCGCCACCACCGACTCCCAGGCCGCGACGCTGACCGACGGTGAACAGATGCTGGCCGTCATGGTGGCCCAGCAGCCGCCCGCGGGAGTCGACGATCTCCCCGCGGCGCGCGCGCAGGTCGCCGTGACGCTCGAGGAAGCGCGAGCGGTCGGTGCCGGCGAGGAAGCAGAGATCCTGGGACTCGGGTCGGGCGGCCACCGCAAGCCCCGCCTCGCTGGCGAGCCCACGCACCGTGGCCTTGTCGAGCTCGCCGAGCGGGAAGCACAGCCGCGCCAGCATCGCGGGCGCCAGTGCAGCGAGCATGTAGCTCTGGTCCTTGGCGGCGTCCGCCGCGACGCGCAGCAACGGCCCGGCGTCGTCGGACGCGGCGCGCAGCCGTGGTGCGGCCGCATCGGCGCCGCGGCTGGCCGAGGGCTGCGTCAATCGCGCGTAGTGACCGGTCGCGAGCCGCGCGGCGCCGAGGCGTTCGGCGAGCGCGAGCATCACGTCCAGGCGGACCTCACCGTTGCAGCGGATGCACGGGTTCGGCGTCAGGCCAGACCGATGCTCAGCGATGAATGGGTCGACCACGCCGACACGGAAGCGCTCGCGCGCGTCGAGCGTGAAATGGGGCCAGCCCAGGCCGTGCGCCAGCGCACGCGCCTCACGCACCGCCTGTGCCGAGCAGCAGGAGCGCTGCACGTCGTTCTCGGCGTCGGCCCAGAGCTCGAGCGTCACAGCCACCACATCCCGGCCGGACCGGGCCAGCAGCAGCGCTGCCACCGCGCTGTCGACGCCCCCGCTGAGGGCGACCAGCAGGCGGTCGTCGCTTGCCGGCAGGGCGCCGTCCTGGGCGCCGGCACCCCCGAGCGCACGCGCCAGCGCATCGGCGGCGAGGTCTGCGGCGTGCTGCTTGCCCGGGCTCAAACCGCCGAGCGCCGCTGCGATCTCCCGTGTTCCGATCCGTGCGGCGTCGAGCAGCGTGGCGCCGCGCGCCAGCGTCACGGCCGCACTGCCGGCGGCGATCAGCGCGCCACAGCCCTCCGCCTCGAAGCCCAGATCGACAACCCGGTCGCCTTCGACGACGATCGCGATGCGGATCAGATCGCCGCAGGCCGCTCCCCCGGCGATGCCGGCCACCGCGCCGGTCGGCGCGTGCCCGCGTCCAATCGGCCGCTCGATGTGCTCGGCGAGCAGCTCGAGGTCGATCGAAGGCCCGCGGTCCACGCGCCGAGCATAGAGCGCCCCGCCGTGCGTTCGGCGCACGCGGGGGCGTCACGGTCTCGTGCGATCACGACAGCCGCATGCGGGGCGCACCGTGGATCGAGCGATATTGGAGCCACCACCGATTGCGCGGGCAACCGCTGCACGACCCCTGTATCGCGCGAGCCCATCGGTGGCCGCGCCCCCGGATCGCGCGAGCCGTCGGGGGCCGCGCCCCTAGGCGCTCGAGTTGCCCAGCAGCGCGCGCTGGATCGCGCGCGCGATCTCGGCGGGGTCGACGTAGCCGACGAGCAGATGCGCGCGGCCCGTCGGGTCGACGACGACGATCGTGGGCGACTCGGTGATCGACAGCGAGCCGGTCACCGGCGTGTACTGAGCGATCCGAGCGATCGGCGCAGCGGCAATCAGCACGCGGCGACGACTGAAATGGACCTGCTTCAAAGCGGCGCGAACGTAGCGATCATCGGCCGCAGCCGGGTTCCAGAACAGCAGCGCGACGACGCGATGATGGGCCAGCGCGGATGCCACGGCAGCCGGTGAGCTGGCGCCGCCGACGTGCGAGAGTCCGGCGAGGCTGCTGGCGCCCAAGCCGGAGCGGCTCGGGGTGGAGCTCGATGTCGCGCCGGCGGAGGCGTTCGAGCTCGACGTTGAGCCAGCGGTCGCGCTCGAGCTCGCTGAGCTGCCAATCGTCGAGCCCCCTGAGCTGCCAGCGCTCGGCCCCGCCGCCGTCGACCCTGCTGCCGCGCTCGTCCCGCCGCTCGTGGCGCTCTCGTTCGAGGCCTGCGTGGCCTGCTGGTCGCCAGCGGCCTTGGTTGCACGGGCCTTGTCGATCGCCCGGCCCAGGCCACCGAGCGCGTGGCCGGCGGAGCCGGTCGTGGTGGCGGGCGTCGTGGCCGCGGGCGTCGAGGCGGCCGGCGCGCCTGCACCGGAGCCCTTGGGGCGCAGCACCAGCAGCCAGGCGGCCCCGACCACCAGCACGACGAGCAGCGCGATCTGCAACGGGCGGGAAACGTGGGGCACCGCATCCATCTTCGGCAGCAACGGGCCTCCGGCTTTAGCGCTGCCCACGCTCAGCGGCCCTCGGGGCTTTAACGCTGCCCGCGCTCAGCGGCCCGGCCGCGGGATGCTGCGCAGCCCCAGCTCGGCGAGCTGGGCGTCGTCGACGGGCGCCGGCGCGCCGGTGAGCGGATCGGCGCCCGTCGCCGTCTTGGGGAACGCGATCACCTCGCGGATCATCACCTCGCGCGCCGTCGCGCGGCCGGCGAGCATCGCCACGATGCGATCGATGCCCAGTGCGATCCCACCGTGGGGTGGGGCGCCGTAGCGCAGCGCGTCGAGCAGGAAGCCGAAGCGTTCTTGGGCCTGAGGCTCGTCCAGACCCAGCAGCGCGAAGACCTGCTCCTGGACGTCACGACGATGGATGCGGATCGACCCGCCGCCGATCTCGAAGCCGTCGAGGACGATGTCGTAGGCGCGCGAGCGCAGCGCGCCGGGGTCCTCGAGCGATCCGCTTGGCATCGTGAACGGGTGGTGCAGCGGATCCCAGCGGCGCTGCTCGGCATCCCATTCGAACATCGGGAAGTCGACCACCCACAGCGGCTGGTGACGGCCGGCGGGCACGAGCTCGAAGCGCGCCGCCAACTCGAGCCGCAGCGCCCCCAACACGCGCGCAGCGACATGTGCGCTGTCGGCGACCAGCAGCAGCAGCTCACCCGGTTGGGCGCTCAGCCGCTCGTTGACCGCCGTGGTCTCGGCGGCGGTGAGGAACTTGGCGATCGGCGAGCGCCAGCTGCCGTCGCCCTGCACGAACGCCCAGACCAGGCCCTGCGCGCCGTGGCGACGTGCAAGCTGGGTCAGCGCGTCCAGCTCGGAGCGCGGCAGCTCGTGCGCGCCGGCGTTGATCGCACGCACCACCCCGCCCCCCGCCAGTGCGGCGGCAAAGACGCGGAATTCCGCTGTCGCCAGCGCACCACCGACGTCGACGATCTCCAGACCGAAGCGAGTGTCCGGGCGATCGCTGCCGTAGCGCGCGATCGCGTCGACGTAGCTGAGGCGAGGATAGGGCGGCGCCGGCGCATCGAACGCGGCGACGTCGAAAACCCGCGCCAGCACCCCCTCGGTGACCGCGATGACGTCCTCCTCCTCGACGAAGGACATCTCCAGATCCAGCTGGGTGAACTCCGGCTGGCGGTCCGAGCGCGGATCCTCGTCGCGAAAGCAGCGCGCGATCTGGAAGTAGCGCTCCAGGCCACCGATCATCAGCAGCTGCTTGAACAGCTGCGGCGACTGCGGCAGGGCGTAGAAGGAGCCCGGCTCCTGGCGCGCCGGGACGAGGAAGTCCCGCGCCCCCTCTGGCGTCGAGCGCGTCAGCACGGGCGTCTCGACCTCGAGGAAGTCGCGCTCGGCGAGATGCGTGCGGATCGCATGGACGACGCGGTGGCGCAGCTCGATCGCCTCGCGCATGCCGTTGCGGCGCAGATCCAGCACCCGATGGCGCAGGCGCAGAAGCTCGTCGACGGGCCCATCCTCGTCCACCGGGAACGGCGGCGTCTCGGACTCGGCGAGGCGCTCCAGCTCATCGACCAGCAGCTCGACAGCGCCGGTTGCGAGCTTGGGGTTGACGTTCTCGGGGGCCCGCGCGACGACCGTTCCGCTGGCGCTGATGACATGCTCGCTGCGCAGCTCGTGGCCGCGGGCGTGCGCCGCCGGCGCCTGCTCGGGATGCAGCACCAGCTGGAGGATCCCGCTGCGGTCGCGCAGGTCGATGAAGATCAGCCCGCCGTGATCGCGGCGGCGGTGGACCCAGCCGGCAACGCGGATGTGCTCGCCGACGCTCTGCGCGCTCGGCGCGCCACACCAGCTGTCGCGGTAGGGGTTGGGGCGTGGTGGCTTCATCGGCTGGCGTGTCGGGGTCTCAGCGGTCTCGGGCGGTGGACTCACGGACTCGGGCATGATCGCCGGTTCCGGCCGTGCTAGGGCCGCCGGTCGCGCAGCACCCGCGCGACGATGCGGGTGGGCTCGATGTCCTCCTGCTCGCCGCTCTCCATGTCCTTCAGCACGGCGCTGCCGTCGTTGAGGATCGCCACGTAGCGCGCGGCGATCCGGTCGGCGTGCTTGAGCTGTCCCTTGAGCGAGCGGTCGGTCAGCTCGAGCTGGGCACGCAGCCCAGCCCGGCGCGCCTCATCGACGATCCGGAAGGCCGGTCCGCGCGCGTTGAGATGCGCGACGAACAGATCCACCGGCACCGGCGCGATCGGCTGCTCGGGCGCGGCGAGCAGCATCCGCTCGACCCCTGCCGCCCAGCCGCAACCGGGCGTCGGCGAACCGCCCAGCTGCTCGATCAGACCGTCGTAGCGACCGCCGCCGCCGATCCCGCTCTGGGCCCCGAGGGCATCGGAGCTGAACTCGAACACCGTGCGCGTGTAGTAGTCCAGCCCGCGCACGAGCGTCGGGTCGAGCTCGTACCGAAGCCCGGCGTCATCGAGCAGCGCACGGACCTGCGCGAGGTGCTCGGCGTCATCGCCGCTGAGGCGCTCGAGCAGCAGCGGGGCCTGGGTCATCACCGCGCGCGTGCTGGGATCGTCGGCATCGAAGGCCCGCAACGGGTTGAGGTCGATGCGCGCGCGCACCTCCGGCGAGAGGCGCTCGGCGTTGGCGCGCAGGTATTCCTGCAGCTCCTCGCGGTAGGCCGCCCGCGTGGCCGCTGTCCCCAGCGACGAGAGCCGTAGGCGCACGTGACGGGCATGCAGCACGCTCAGCAGGCCGGCCAGCAGGATGATCAGCTCGGCGTCGACCGCGGGATCGTCGGACCCAATCACCTCCGCTCCGACCTGCCAGAACTGGCGGTGGCGCCCGGCCTGCGGCGCCTCGTGGCGGAAGAAGCTCGACAGGTACCAGAGCTTGACCGGCTGCGGCAGCTTGTGCATGCCGTGCTCGAGGTAGGCGCGGCAGACCGGGGCGGTGCCCTCCGGCCGCAGCGTCAGCGAGCGCCCGCCACCGTCGGCGAAGCTGTACATCTCCTTCTGCACCACGTCGGTCGACTCGCCCACGCCGCGCGCGAACAGCTCGGTCGACTCGAAGGCGGGTGTCTCGATGCGGCGGTAGCCGGCGGCCTCGAGCAGACGCTGTGCCTGCTGCTCGAGGCGCTGGCGCGCGGCAGCCGCATCCGGCAGCACGTCGAATGTGCCGCGGGGCGCTTGCAGCCGGCCGCTCACGTGCTGGCCAACTCGCGCAGGAACGGATTGCTCTGCAGCTCGCGACCGAGCGTCGTCTGGGCCATGTGACCCGGGTAGACGCGCGTGTCGGCGGGCAGCGTCTCGGTCAGCGTGGCGATCGACGCCAGCAGCGTCAGCCAGTCGCCGCCGGGCAGATCGGTACGGCCAACCGAGTCGCGGAACAGCACGTCGCCCGAGAGGACTGCGGGCGCGTCGGCGACCGCATAGCTGATGTGGCCGGGGCTATGGCCCGGCGTGAAGAGCACCTCGATCTCCAGCCCGGCGAGCTCGAGGCGCTCGCCCCCGGCGAGCGCCTCCTCCGCCCGATGGCCCTCGATCTCGCCCAGCCCAGGCGGCACGTAGGGCATCGGGTCCGCAAGCACCTCGAGCTCGAGCCGCGGACACCAAACCTTCGCGCCAGTGGCGCGCGCCAGCGGCGCTACGGCGCCGATGTGATCGAAGTGCGTGTGCGTGAGCAGGATCCCCACGCAGCGCGCCTCGAGCGCAGCGAGCGCGGCCAGCAGGCGCTCGGGCTCGGCGCCGGGATCGACCACCAGCGCCTCCGCCGCGCTGCCATCGGCGCGCACGATGTGGCAGTTCTCCTGCAACGGCCCGACGGTGAACGAGCGGACGTCCATCAGCTGACGCAGTCCGCCGGGCAACTCGCCGCCGCCATCACCCCTTGCGTGGCGGGCCGTCGCGAAGCCGCTGCATGCGGCGCCGATGACCGTAGAGGTCGGTGTAGTAGGTGGCCGGCACGAAGACGAGGAAGGCGACGACCGCGACGAACGCCGAGCTGGCGACGTTGACGTGCTTGCTGCCGGTCAGCGACGGGATCACGACGAGGATCACCAGATAGAGCCCCGCGAACAGAGCGGCGCGCTTGATCGCCCCGATCCAGGTGGGTGGCTTGTCGAGCCGATGCGGCCGCGGCGTGGTGCCAGAACGACCGCCCGCACGACCGCCACTCGCGCGGGCACCGGCGCGATCGTTCTTGCGCGCGGTCTCGCTGGGCTTGCTCGTGCGCCCGCGCGCCTCGATCACGCCGAGGGCGTTGCCACGGTGCTTGGTGCGGCGCTTGCGCCTGGTTTGGGCCATCTCCCATCAGCTTACCGGCGTGCGGGCGGTTCAACCCCCCGCCAAGCCCACCGGCGCCAGGGACAGGGACATCACCACCGCCAGGCCTACCGTGCGGTCTACCGCGCGCCGCCGGCGTCCGCACCCGCAAGGACCTCCTCGATCACCTGCCGCGCCGGCTCGAAGCCGCGGATCGGCACGTCCGCTGGGAAGCCGGCGAGCGCGGCGCGGGGCACGAGCGCCACGATCTCGGCAGCCGCGACGGCGGCGTGACGGCGCACCGCGGCGACGATCGCGGCCAGGGGCACGCGAATCGGATCCTCGACGTTCAGCGAGATCTGCACGACGCCGCGGCTGGCAAGCGGCAGGCCGATCGCGCGCAGCCCGGGCAGGCCCTCCGCTCCGCCGGCGCGGATCAGTGCGGCGATCCGGCGGGCCAGCTCGACCTCGACGCCTGCGGCGAGCTCCAGATTGAAGGCGACCAGCGGCGGCCGCGCGCCAACCAGCACCGCTCCGGCGGTGGGATGCAGCCGGCGCGGCCCGAAGTCCGGCGTCAGCTCACCGCCGGCGATGCGCCGCGCGAGCTCCGCCGGTCCGCCGCGACGAATCTCCGCGCGCGTGCGCCCGCCCGCAAGCAGGTCATAGAGGAACACGGGCAGCTCGAGCTCACGCGCCAGCCGGTCGCCCAGCACCAGCGCCTCCGCGCAGGCGGCACCTCGCTGCCCCGCGTCCAGGTGGACGATCGGGGCCACGTCGAGCGCACCTATGAACGGGTGGACTCCGTCGTGGCGACGCAGGTCGATGCGCTCGACGGCGGCTCTGGCGAGGCTCACGACCGCCTCGTGCAACGAGCCGGGCGGACCGGCCAGGCTCAGGACCGAGCGGTTGTGGTCGGAGTCGCGGTGGACGTCGAGCAGCCGGACCGGCGGGCGCGCACAGGCGCCCGCGAGCGCATCGACGACGGCATCATCGCGCGCCTCGGAGACGTTGGGGACGGCGAGCAGGGTGGTCGGGTCGAGCATCGGACGACGGGCGGCTGGCACACGGCGGGTCGCCTCAGCGCAGCCTGCCATAGCGCTCCTCCGAGCGGAACCGCCCGCGTGTAGCGGATCGATGGACCGCCCAGGGGTCGCGGGCGCGACTGCCCGCAGCGCCGCTAGACTTGCCCTTCCCGCCGGAGTAGCTCAGTCGGTTAGAGCAGCGGAATCATAATCCGCGTGTCGGGGGTTCGAGTCCCTCCTCCGGCATGGCGGTTTCTCCGGCCTCTCCCCAAGCCACGCGCCGGCCCAACGCAGCAATCGCGGGCCTATTGCGCGGGTACGGCGGATCTCTCCAGCGGTCGCGCCACCACGTGGGGGCAACGGCTCGACCTGCGCACGAGCCACACCCATCGGCGGCATACCGTGCCCCGCCAATACCCTCAGCGGTAGGCGATGCACGCTGTGCTGCTGAAGATCGGTGAAGGGCTGTCCAACGGCTTCCTGATGGCGTGGGCGGTGTGGTGGGCGCTCGTGCTCGGATTCGCGATCTCGGCGATCGTGCAGGCCTGGGTGCCGCGCGAGCGCATCCAGCGCACGCTCGGTGGCTCAGGCGCCCGGCCGGTTGCGCTCGCGACCGGCCTGGGTGCCGCCTCCTCGTCCTGCTCGTATGCGGCGATCGCGATCGCCAGGTCGCTGTTCCAGAAGGGGGCTTCGGCCGCGTCGGCGCTCGCGTTCCAATTCGCGTCCACGAATTTAGTGTTCGAGCTGGGGATCGTGCTGTGGGTGCTGATCGGCTGGCAGTTCACGCTCGCGGAATTCGTTGGCGGCCTCGTGCTGATCGTCGTGATGACCGCGCTGCTGCGGCTGTTTGTCTCGCGGCGTCTCGAGGCGCAGGCGCGCGAGCATGCGCAGCACGCCGCGGCTGGCCATCAGCACGCAAGCGCCAGCACGCAACTGCCGTGGCGCAGGCGGCTGACCTCGATCGAGGCGTGGTCCGACGTCGCCTACAACTTCCGCAACGACTGGGCGATGCTCTGGAAGGAGATCACGATCGGCTTCTTCGGCGCCGGGTTCATCGGCCTGCTCGGCAACGGCTTCTTCAACGGCCTGTTCATCCGCCACTCCGACCACGCGCTGCGCACGATCGAGAATGTCATCCTCGGTCCGATCGTCGCGGTGCTGAGCTTCGTCTGCTCGGTTGGCAACGTGCCCCTTGCTGCCGTGCTGTGGTCGGGCGGGATCTCCTTCGGCGGAGTCGTCGCGTTCCTGTTCGCCGACCTGATCGTGCTGCCGATCGTCGTCGCCTATCGCAAGTACTACGGCACGGCCTACGCGCTGCGGATCACCGCGCTGATGTTCGTGACGATCGTCGGCGCCGCGCTGATCGTCGACGCGCTCTTCAGCGGCATTCACCTGATTCCCCACACGCGGCCGACCCGCGCCGACATCTTCAGCTCGGTCAGGGTCAACTACAGGCTGTTTACGAACATCGTTGGCGCGATCGTGTTCGCAACGCTCATCGGGCTGACGATGCGCCGTGGCGCGACCGATCCGGTCTGCGGGATGCGCGTCGCCCCCACCAGGGCGCTCCACGGCGAGCACGCCGGACGCGCCTACCACTTCTGCTCAGAGCACTGCCGCCACCAGTTCGAGGCCGACCCCGATCGCTACACCGCGGGCACCCGCGGGCCGCGCGCCGCGCAGCCCGCGACCCACGTTCACTGATCTGATCGCGCGTCGCTGCTCGCGCTGCGGCGTTCACACCGGACTTCAACGCCGTAGTCGTCGAAGTCGGCGTCTGGGGTGAGGATGGGTAGGCGCTCGGTGTCGAGCAGGTCATCCCGGGGCGCGAAGCTTGCCGAGTGACCGCTTGATGGCGATCTCCCACATGCTCGCGGTGCTGACGAGCGGCTCGCTGGCGGGATCGGCGAGCGCGCTGCTCAGTGCGTGGCGGCCGGCTCGCGTCGACTGGCCCTGCGCTCCTGTCGGTTTCCCTTCCTCTGATAGAGCGCCAGATCGGCGGCGTGGATCGCCTCCTCCGGTGTGGCGAAGACCGCGCTCGCCGCGCCGATGCTGAGCGGCACGCCATCCACAAGCCCGATGTCCGCCAGCTCCAGCCGAGCGGCGCTGCACTGCAGGCGCTCGACGACCGCCTGGGCCTGCGCCGCGTCGGCCTCGGGCAGCAGGACGACGAACTCGTCGCCGCCCCAGCGACCGCACGGCTCCTCGGCACGCAGCACCTGGCGCATGCAGTCGGCGACCGCGCACAACACGCGATCGCCCGCACCGTGTCCATGGCGGTCGTTGATCTGCTTGAAGGTGTCGAGGTCGATCATCACGACGGCCAGCGGCTGGCCGGTGCGGCGGGCACGTGCGGTCGCGCGCGTCAGGTGCTCCTCGATCGCGCGTCTGTTGGCCAGGCCAGTCAGCGAGTCGGTCCGGGCCATCTGTGCCGTCAGCCTGGAGAGGGCGGCGAAGCGAGCGAAGACGACGACGAGCGCGACGCCCAGGACGGTGACGATCCCGAACACCAGCCAAGGGATCGCGGCGGTCCAACCACCGATCGAGGCGAACAGCTCGCTGTCCGGGACGGCGATGACGAGGCGCCACGAGGTACCTGGCACCGGGGCGAGGGCGAACGTCGTGGGCACGCGCGCGCCCGGCACCGCAGCGACGGTGAAGAGCGTCGGGGCGTGAGCGCCCGCGACCGCGCGGAGCGCGGCATGAGCGACCGCACGAGCGAGCGCTGGATCCACGGCGCCGAGCGTGGGCGCCGTCGTCCTCGGGCTCGCCGCGACCAGGCGCCCGCTGGCGTCGACCACGAACACCTCGTGTTCGCGAAAGGCGATCGTGTGCTGGACGAACGCGGCCAGCGTCGAGCTCGACACGGGATATGCGGCGCTGAACACCCGCCTGCCAACACGGGTGGAGAAGGGCACCGCGATCGCGACAACGGGCAGGCGCCGCGCTGCCGAGGGGACGACGTTCGAGACGTCGACCAGCCCGCGCTCGGCCGCCGTCAGATGCGCATAGCGCGCCGCGATTGGCTCACCGAGCAGCGCGTGGTCGGCGGGAGCAACGGCGAGCAGGCGTCCGGCTGCGTCCAGCAACACGGCCGCCGGGCTGTCGAACGCGGCGACGAGGAGCTTGAAGCGCTCGGGCGAGACGCGCCGCGCCGAGAGAAACTCGCTGGCCGCGCTTCGCTCACGCTCGGCCTGTTGTGAGACGAAAGTCGAGACGAACGTCGCCGAGCTGACGTCGCGTAGACCGATGTTGCTCAAGATGTTCGCACGCGACTTGTGTTGGGAGACGACGATCCCGACCGCCATCGTCGCCACCACCAGGAGCAGCGCCCCGGCAGCCAGGACGGTCCCCTTGCTCGGTCGCAAGTACAGGCGATCCCATCGGCACAGGCGAGCCAATTGGCGCCAGCGACCCGATTGATGCCAGCGGGCCGATCGGATGGTGATTGAATTTCGCATCGCTCTGGATATCGGCTGATAGGCTCGCGAGCTGAAGAGGTTGCCTCGGCTATTTGCGTTTATGCGTCAGGCACTTCGCTAGCGCCTGCCACCGGTGGACCTGGCGCGGTGCTGAATCGGCGACTTGATCACCCGGTCGCCAGCTCTACGAGGTGGTAACCTCCCATGCCCTTGGATGGGCAGGTGTCCTAACCAGGGCCTTTGCTGGGCCGGCGGCGCGAGCGCATGCGGATCGTGCGTGAGCTGGACCCGGCGCCCGTGGTTGGCGTCAGCGTGTTTCCAACGCACGAGAGGAGGTGAGCATGAATCCGCGGGAGATCCAGATTCGCTCGGTGCGCTGCCAGCCGGCCGTCTAGGCCCTGACGCTGATGGTTGCCGTGGGCCGAGTCTCCTGGGACCCGGCCCACGGCGTTGCGATCGCGATCCACCGCGGAGACTCGGTCGGCGATGTCCACCGTCTCGCAGACATCTGACCCCCCGAAGCCAGGGCCGCCAGGCTGGCTGCTCGAGCGCAAGCGCGCCGCCGCTCGCGCCGTGGCTCGTCAATACACGAGCCACCCGGATGTCCGGGGCGTCTATCTGACGGGCAGCCTGGTGGCCGGGCTGGCCTCCTCCACCTCGGACACGGATCTGTTCGTCATCACCACCGCCTTCGCGGATCGCTGGCGCCCGGAGCAGCACGACCAGGATGGCCAGCGCGTCGATGTCGAGGTGCGCACGCCCGCCTACGTGGCGTCGCTTGCGAGCGAGCTGGGCCGCTACAACGCCAGCCTCGACGACATGCGCCAGCTCTATGTGTCGCAGGGGCGCCTCGACGACGCGATCCTGCTGACAATGGCTGAGGACATCAAACCCTGCGAGGTCGTGACCTCCACCCGTACCGCGCTGGACGCCGGCGCACTGCGCAAGCTCACGATCACGCACTGGGCGCTGCACGCGCTGGCCTGCCTCGAGGACGTCGACGGCGTGCGCAGCGACGGCGACGAAGAGACCGTCCTGCTGCTTTCGCGCGACTTCCTGATGTATGCCCTGCAGGCATTCCTGGCCGGCTGCGGCGAGCTCTACATCAGCCTCAAATGGACCTGGCGCAAGCTGCGCCGCAGCGCCGGAGAGCGCTTCCCCTACGAGACCGTCGGCGCACTGCTGAACGCGTCGCTCAGCGAGGTCGCCGCCGACCAGCTCGTCGCGCGCCGCGTGCGCTGCGGGCAGGCTCTGCTCGCCGCGGCCCAGCTCGACGGCTGGGGTGCGCCCCTCGCTCAGGGCTGGTCAGCGTGGCTGATCGGCGGGGCGGGGCTGCATCGCGCGTTGGACTGGGTCCCCCTTCGCGTTGACGACGTGGTGCTGATGAACTCCTCCCATCAGGAGCTGACATTCAGCCCCGACGGGCTGCGCCTCTGGGGCCTCTGCGACGGACGCTCGCGCCAGGCGGTGGCGCGCGCGATGCGCGACGACCTCGCTGCCTCCGACGAGGAGCTCGAGAGCATCGAGCTCTACCTCGCGCGGCTGCTCGACATCGGGCTGCTGGAGGACGACCGGGCAGGCTGAGCGGCGAGCTCGACCGAGCGCGCCTGAACGCTGGCCGCTAGACAGGACGAGCGGCGAGCTCGACGCGCTCGCGCACGCTCAGCGCAACCGCCGCCGCGAGCAGGCCGGCGCCGACCGCCAGCGCAAAGGATGTCCCGACGGCGGCGGCGTCGACCAGCGCGCCGGCGAGCGCCGAGCCCGCCGCGCTGCCGGCGACGAGCGCCGCGGTCGTCCAGGTGAAAGCCTCGGCGGTGGTGTTGATCGGAGCGACGCTGCCAACCAGGCTGTACTGGCAGGCGAGCATCGGCGCATATGCGATGCCCGCCAGAGCGCTCAACGCAATCGCCGCGACCAGCGAATGGGCCACGATCAGCGGCGCGGTGCCGATCGCCACCGCGAGCACCAGGACGCGGTAGCGCACCGCCACCGGCGCCCTCCACTCGCGCGCTCCATAGAGCAGGCCACCCGCCACGCTGCCGACGCTCCACAGCGCCACCAGCACCCCGGCGATCGCACGCGCATGCTCGTGCACGGCCAGCGCGGGGAGTCCCACCAGGATGGCCCCGATCGCCAGTCCGGTGAGCGCGATCGAGCCCAGCAGCGCCCGCAGGCCCGCGCTGCTCAAGGCTCCGCCGCGACCGCGCGGCGGAGCCGCGGCTGGGCGGCTCGACTCCTGCCAGGCGCGCGCGAGCGAGCCGCTCACGAAGAACAGGCCCCCGACCAGGCTGATCGCACCACACGCCGCGACGGCCGCCACGGGTGAGCCCAGGGCGACGAGCGCCGCTACGAGCAGCGGGCCCACGGTCCAGATCAGCTCCTGGACGATCGCGTCGAGCGCATAGGCCGCTTCGGCGACCGCGACATCGGGAGCCACCTGGCGCCACAGCGTGCGCACGCAGGCCGAGATCGGCGGCATCGCCGCACCGGCTGCGCCCGCCAACACGACGAGCACGGCCGCCGGCGCCCGCTCGGCGGCCGCCAGCGCGAGCGCTCCCAGCAGTGCCCCCTGCCCGACCGCGCACGGCAGCACGACCACCCGCGGACCGTGGCGATCGATCAGGCGCCCCTGCAGTGGCGCCAGCGCGCCGCCCGCCAGCGCGAACGCGGCAACCGCCACGCCGGCGGTCCGAAATCCATCGCTGCGCGAGCGCACCAGCAGCACGATCGCCAGCGACCACATGCCGACGGGCAGGCGCGCAACGGCTGTGCTGACCAGCAGGCGCGCCGCGCCAGGGATCGCCAGGACCCCGCGATAGCGAGCCGGAATGGGCATTTCCCCATACCATATTTGGTACGCTGACCCCGTGACGGTCGGCGTTCGCGACCCTGCTTTGATGGCTCGCGTCGAGCCCGCTGGGCGCGCGGCGGACGCCCCGGCGCTCGATCTGCGGATCCCACCCGCGATCGCGCAGCAGCTGGTGGAGGCCGCGCGGCGACTCGGCGCCCGCGGCTGGCTGGATGCCACCGGCGGCAACCTCAGCGCCGTCGTGTGCGAAGACCCGCTGCTGCTGGCGATCACCCGCAGCGGCGCCCACAAGCGCGACCTCCAGCCCGCCGACCTGCTGCTCGTCGACAACCATGGGGTGGTGCTCGCGGGCGACGGTCGGCCCTCCGCCGAGCTTGCGCTGCACCTGCTGCTGGCGCGCCGCGGCGCCCGTGCCGTCGTGCACACCCACTCGGCCCACGCGACCGCGATCTCCCTGACGCACGCCGGCGACGAGCTCGAGCTCGGAGGCTTCGAGATGACCAAGGCGCTCGCGGGCATCACGACCCATGAGCACAGCGAGCGCCTGCCCCTCGTCGACAACGATCAGGACATGGCGCGGATGTCCGATCGGCTGGCGCGGCGCTTCCCGACCGCGCCGGCGGTTCACGGCTTTCTGGTGCGCGGACATGGCCTCTACGCCTGGGGACGCGACATCCCGTCGGCCGAGCGTCATGTCGAGGCGCTGGAGTTCCTGTTGAAGACGAAGCTGATGGTGGGCCTGGCCCACCGGGGAGGTGCCTGATGGCAGTCGTGCGGAAGATGAGCGATGGCGCGGTGTTCGACGATCCCGGTGAGGTCGCCGCTCTGCTGGAACGCGTCGGCCTGGAGTACGAGCGCTGGAGCAGCGACACGCCGCTTGCCGACGACGCGAGCGCCGAGCAGGTGCTCGCGGCCTACGCCCCGCAGATCGAGCGCATGAAGCGCTCCGGCGGCTACGCGACGGCCGACGTGATCGATCTGCATCCGGACACCGAGAACCTCGAGCAGATGCTGGCCAGGTTCAGCGTCGAGCACACCCACGATGAGGACGAGGTGCGCTACATCCTCGAGGGTCGCGGGCTGTTCCACATCCACACCGACAGCGAGGGCGTGCTGGCAATCGAGGTCGGCCCGGGCGACCTGCTGCGCGTCCCGCGTGGCACGCGGCACTGGTTCAACCTCTGTGGCGAGCGGCGCATCCGCGCGATCCGGCTCTTCCAGGACACGTCGGGCTGGACGCCGTTCTACACCGAGAGCGGAGTCGACGAGGGCTACCAGCCGATGTGCTTCGGCCCGCAGTACGTGCCGGTCGCCGAGCTGCGCCATGCGGCCAAGCCAAGCGCTGCTTGACATCGAGGGGACCACGACCCCGGTCGCATTCGTCCATGAGGTTCTCTTCCCCTATGCGCGCTCGCGCCTGACCGAGCACATCCAGCGCCACCGCGAGGAGCCGGCGGTCGCGGCGGCGCTGCGGGCGCTGCGCGCCGAGTACGAGCGCGACCGCGGCGCGGCCCAGCCAGGGCGAGAGCCCCCGCCCCAGCCGACGGGAGAGCCGCCGCCCGAGCCAGCGCAAGAGCAGCTGCCCCACTGGGATGGCGACGACGATCTGCGCGGGGCCGGTAGCTACCTGGTCTGGCTGTCGGATCGCGACCGCAAGTCGGCGCCGCTCAAGGACCTTCAGGGGCTGATCTGGCGGGCGGGCTACCGCTCGGGCGAGCTGCGCGCCCCCGTCTACGACGACGTGCCAGTGGCGCTCGAGCGCTGGTCTGCCGCCGGGGCTCCCGCGGCGATCTACTCCTCGGGCAGCACGCTGGCGCAGAAACTGCTGTTCGCCCATACGACCGCCGGCGACCTCACGCCGCTGCTCGGCGCCTACTTCGACACCGGCGTGGGCGCCAAGCGCGACGCGGCCAGCTACGCGCGGATCGTCGGCGAGCTGGGCTGCGACCCCGCCGCGGTCCTTTTTGTGTCGGACACGCCGGCCGAGCTGGATGCCGCCCGCACCGCCGGGCTACAGACTGTGCTGTGCGTCCGCGACGCCGGCGCGCCAGCGGGTGATGCCTCCACGAGCCAGGACCCCCAGCCGAATGTCGCTGATCGGCACCCGGCGATTCGCAACTTCGCAGAGCTGCCGCTCTAGCTGCCTCGATCTTGTGCGGGGCCACTGCGGTCTCGCGCGCGGGGCCACTCCGGTCTCGCGCGATACGGGGGCCGCGAAGGCGCTGCCCGCGCAATTGCCGGCGCCCCCAATATCGCTCGATCCCGCCGTTGGCCCGCTCGAGCCCGCCGCTGGCCTGTCTACATAACTCCGGCTGGCGTCGCCCGCCGGGACTGAATGGGGTGATGAATCCATACGAAAAGAGGTATATTGGTTGGTGCAGTAGCTTTGTTGGCGCTTCGTAGGCCAGTTCGTCAGATCTGATCGGACTCCGGCTGGTTTTTTGGTCCGCCACTGTTGCGGTGGTCACGTGGATCTGGTTTGCTGCCGCGCCGCGGCGCCTGGTTGGGTCGTGTGCTGATCTACGAGGGAGGTTGGGATGCGCGGGCCGGGTGGGCGTCGGTGGCGGGCGTTGGCGATCGGTTGTGCGATCGCGGCGGTCTGCGTGGGGGTTGCGATTCCTTCGTGGGCTTCTGGTCGGCTTGGCAGCGTGCCGTCGTTTGGCGTCAGTGGCCAGCGTGGGGTCAGCGTCGCGCGTTTTGGTGGCTCGGGGTTGTTGGCGCCGGGGAGCGAGTTGGTGGAGCTGCGTACGCGCGACTCGCGGACGTTCGTGGGGCCCAACGGGACGTTCAGGACGGTGATCTCGGCGAGCTCTGCCAATTATCGGGATGCGCAGGGGGCCTGGCAGCCGATCGATGACAGCTTGGTGGCGTCGACTGATGCTGGGTTTGCGGTGCGCAACCGGGCCAACCACTATGTGCTGGACCTGCCGTCTGATCTGGGGTCGCCGGTCCAGGTCAGCGACGCGGGTCGGTGGGTTGCGTTCTCGCTGGCGGGTGCGAGCGGCGCCGGGGCAGTGTCTGGCTCGACGGATACCTATGCGGGGGCGCTGCCTGGGGTCGACGTGAGCTATACGGCCAGCGCGGATACGGTCAAGGAGGCGCTGGTGTTGCACAGTGCGAGCGCTGCGGCGAGCTATTCCTTTGACGTGCGGGCCAGCGCCGGCCTGTCGGCCTCATTGGCAAAGAGTGGTGCGGTGGAGTTTCGCGATCGCGCGGGTGCGTTGGCGTTGGCGTTTGCGCCGCCGGTGGCGGTGGATCACGCGGGCCAGGCCTCGCGCGCGACCTTCGCCCTTGCGCAGGTTGCGGGTGGGTGGCACGTGACGGTGCTGGTCCCGGCCGCCTGGCTGGCCGATCCGGCGCGGGCGTTTCCGGTGGTGGTCGATCCGACGGTGACGTTCACGGGGGCCTCGCAGGATTGCTATATGTGGAGCGGGTCGGGCGCCAACTCGCCGTATTGCTTCAACCCTACGCTCGACCCGATCGGCTATCACTCCCACAGCTCGCAGAACGCTCGTACGCTGATGCTCTGGAACGTCTCGTCGATCCCGTCGGACGCGACCGTGTTGAGCGGGGATCTGGCGATGTATATGGACGGCGGCAACTCGCAGACCGTCGACGCCTACCAGCTGACGCAGTCCTGGACGAATGCGATGACGTGGAACAGCTATGACGGCACGCATTCCTGGGCCACACCGGGCGGGGACTTCGGATCAACGCCTGCCGGCACGGCCATGCCGACGACGAGCGGGCAGTGGTATCACTGGTACCTCACCGGCCTGGTGCAGAATTGGACCGATGGCGCTGCGGCCAACGATGGGCTGATCCTGAAGTCGCGCAGCGAGGACCTATCCGGTAGCGACACGGTCAACTTGCGCTCGAGCTGGTATTCGGGCTACGCCCCGACGCTGACGGTGACCTATGAGTCTGCGCGGCTTGGGCCTCAGCCGCAGTTCAGCCTGGACAAGCAGCAGCTGACCGACAAGGCCGACCTGCAGGTCAACGTCGCCAACGGCAATCTGATCCTGCACAACAATGACCTGCACATCACGGGTACCGCTGGGATGGATCTCTCGCTGGATCGATGGTTCAACGGCCAGAGCGTCTGGAACCTGGACAACGGGCATGGCTGGACGATCACCGATGGGGCGGATATCTGGATGTCCAATGAGACCGCCCCCAATGCCGCGGCGATCGCGTTCTACGGACCCGGGTTCAGCGTCGGGACCTTCACGCGCAACGCCGATGGCAGCTACAACGCCCCCACCGGCGTTGACGCCACGCTCGTCCAAAATCAGGATGCGTCGTTGACGCTCACGTTCAACCACACCGCCCTGAAGTACAACTTCTCGAGCGGCGGTCAGCTGACGTCGCAGAGCGACCGCAACGGCAACACGATCTCCTACACCTATAACGGCGATGGCACGGTCAACAAGATCACCGACACCCAGGGCCGCCAGGTCACCTTCACCTACAACACCAATGGGCGGATCACGAAGATCACCGACTCGACCGGGCGCAATGTCCAGTACGCCTACACATCCAACCACCTGACGTCATACACCGATGCCGCGGGCAAGACGACCAGCTACGCCTACGACGGCAACGACGACATCACGCAGATCACCGATCCCGCCGGCGACATCACCAAGCTCACCTACAACTCAAACAACCAGGTCACCTCCGTCACCCGCGTGACCAACATCGGCGCAGGCACCGGTCCGACGACCAGCTACTCCTACGGCACCGCGACCGGCTGCCCCACCTCCCACAACACCGTCGTCACCGACCCCAACAGCAACAAGACCACCTACTGCTTCGACCCCGCCGACCGCGCGACCCAGACAACCGACCCGCTCGGCCATCAGACATCAGACTCCTATACGTCTGACAGCAGCCCCACTGAACTAACACTCCCTACAGGGGCCCAAACAACCCTTACCTACAGCACGCTCGCTGGAACGGACCGCTTGAGCTCCGTGACCGAAGCTACGGGGGCGTCCACGTCGGAGAGCTACGGTGACTCGACTCATCCGTACTATCCGACTACATCAACGGATGGACAAGGCAACGCTACGACTGCCAGCTATGACGCCGCGGGCAATATCAGGACCATCACCGACGCCAACGGCAAGCAGACCACCTACACGTACAACGCCAACGGCACGCTGGCCTCGGTCAAGGACCCCAACGGCAATACCACCAGCTACGGCTACGACAGCACCGGCAACCAGACCAGCATGACGCCACCATCGCCCAGGCACGCTGAGAGCCAAACGGTGGACGCGCTCAGCCGGGTCGCCACCAGGACCGACGGCAACGCCAACACGAGCACCGACAGCTACGACGCGCTGGACCGCATCACGAAGGTCGCCTACCAGGACGGCACCAGCGTCGCCTACACATATGATGCCGACGGCAACATGCTCACCCAGGTAGACAGCACCGGGACAACGACCGACACCTACGACGCGCTCAACCGCCTCACCCAGGAGAGCCTGCCCGCCAGCACGACCAACACCTACAGCTACGACCCAAACGGCAACCTGACCTCGCTGGCTGATGCTGGCGGCACGGTCAGCTACGCCTACAACGCCGACAACCTCCTGACCTCCGTCACGGACCCGGGCGCAGCGAAGACCACCTTCGCCTATGACGCCAACAACGACCGCACGACGACCACCTACCCCAATGGCGTCACGATGACCGACACCTACTCCACCGACAGCTCCGGTCATGCCACCGGTCGCCTGGCACGGGTGACGGGCAAGAACAGCGGCGGGACCACCCTCACCGACTACAACTACAGCTACTCCAACGGCTCCGGCCACGACACCGACCTGCGCCAGAGCGTCACCGACACCGGCAGTAACACCACCGCCTACACCTACGACCCGCTCAACCGACTCACCGAGGGCAAGACAACCCTCAACGGCGGCGGACCCGGCAACGACTACAAGTACGCATACGACGCAGCCGGCAACCGCACCAGCCAAACGATCAATAGCACTACGACCAGCTACACGAGCAACGCCGCCGACGAGCTGACCACCGCAGGCCCAACCACCTACAGCTATGACAACGCAGGCAACCAGACCGCCATCTCCGGTGGAGATTCCTTCACCTACAACGCCGCCAACCAGACAAGCAGCATCACACCCAACGGCGGGTCCGCCATCAGCATGGCCTATACCGGCGACGGCCAGACCAAGCGCGTCACCGCCGGCTCGTCGACCTATGTCAACAGCTCACTCGGCCTAACCGCAGCAACGGACAGCACCGGATCGACCTACTACACCCGCGACAACACTGGAACGTTGGTGGACGAGCGCACCCCATCAGGCGCCTACTACTACCTACTCGACGCACTGGGATCCGTCGTCGGGCTTACGAGCTCATCAGGTAGCCTGACGGTTACCTACACCTACGACCCCTTTGGAAACGTCACAGGTACAACCGGAAGTGTCGCAAACCCCTGGCGCTACACTGGTGCCTACTACGACGCAACCACCGGTCTTTACAAGATTGGAGAGCGCTACTACGATCCGAACACCGGCACCTGGACGCAGCCGGATCCGCTGAATCACAGCAAGGATCCGACGCAGTATGACCCATATACCTACGTCAGCGACAACCCCGTCAACTCAGTAGACCCCACGGGGCTAGCCCCCAGCTGCCCTCTGCCCACCTGGGGCTATACTAGGTGTGCTGAGGCATATTGGCGATGCAGAGGTGGCGCGCCCAGTGGCAGCAGGCACGAACGGTGTTGCCGGAACTGCTTTTACGGATGCCAGGGTGCCGGCGAGGCGTGCTATCCTGGGGTCTCATGCGGTGGTAGATGGCCAGACCCATTCCGCGGCCGAGGGGCATGGTGACCTACCGAGATAGGTGCGGTGAAGTATGGAGCAACGCACCAGGTGACAGCATTGAGCGGCGCCCCTGGTAAGCCGGTGGCCGGCCCTCCAGGATACAGGCGTTGGGCGCGATGCTCTCGGGGTGGCGCGACTGACTGGTGCCCGCGCTAGGCTAGAGTTCACCGCGATCTATGCACAAGCTCGAGCGTCACGATGTGGACCCGTTGGCTTTGAGTGAGCGCCCAGGGCGCGCGTTGGCTTGGGTTCGTTCGCCGAAGGTGACGGCCGATCAGCTGCTGGCATTGGGCTGGTGGGTCGATGATCTTGGGCCAGACCTCCTCTCGCCAGTCCGAGACTTTTCGTCGTTGGCGGACGCCAGGGCAGCCGCATCTGCGGACTTGCCGCGAGGTACTGCGGTCAACTGGGTCAGTGCCGATCATCGCCTTTCGGGCGGCTTCATCGTTGGATATGACGGTGTGGCACCGCCGTTGACGGACCTTACGCCCGCATTCGTGAAGTGGCCTGATGGTTCATTCGAGCTCGTGGATAACCTTGAAGAGCTCGCCAGCGCGCTCCGAGAGCGTCTGGATTGGCTCGTCGCGCTAGAGCTTGACGCTGGCTTTGATGCCGATGAGATTGCCGCGGGTAGGGTGGCGGCGCTTCGAGCGCTCAGCGAGCTCGAGGCTAGCGGGAGATTCCGGCTCGAATGCTGCGGACCGCACCCTCGCGGACGCTTTGCCGCTCGCGTCAGCTCAGTTGGTTTCCTGCGGTGGGAGGGCTTCAGGGACGGGTGGGATGAGCCCGATGGGCCATCTGCAGCAGAGCGCGAACACCCGCGGGACGACCATCCTAGAGAGTTCCAACGGATTTGGCGAGGCGGTGTCGCCGAAGGCGTCAACGCCTATCGCAGCACGCACCGCTAAACGTGGAAGCGTGCTGGGGTAGCCCACGCTGCGCCGTGAGATAGCCAAGCACGGATAGAGTGCCGAGCGTTAGCTGCCTGCGCGACGCGGTGCCGCAGGCGTGACGAATTGGCTCTGGCGAATATGCTATGTCGCCGGTTGGAGGCGGCGTCCTCGATTAGATGCCGAGTTCGTTGCGTTCAAGTGGCGCCGTCTCGAGCGCAGCGGTACTCGGGTCATCGCCGCCGTACCAGACATACGCTGTGCTCCTGGTAACCCGAACATGCGGTTTGGCCCCCGCTGCAGGCCACGGTCTACCTGAGATCTCACTCATGAAGAGCTGAAGCCCCTCTGCCGCATTGTGCAAAGCGGCTTTCAAGCGCAACGGGGCTGCCAGCGGGAGGCGGAGAAGCATCGCCGGGCGGGAAAGCGAACTCGCTCTCGAGCGCTGTCCGACACCGACGATTCGAAGCACTTCCCCATCTCCCGAGACCGATACGTCGAACTCCCCCGCTGGTAGCACCTGGCGCACTCGTTCCGCCCAGCTGGCAGTAAGCGCACGAGACTGTGGTGTGGATTTCGCCGTGAGATAGCGAAGCGCAGGTAGCACCCACGGACGTGGTCGGAAATCGTCTGCCATGGCGCGCTGGGTCAGCGAGATGCTAGAGCAGCGAGGCCAGCTCGGGCTAGCGCGATACGGGGGCCGGGAGGCGGCTGCCTGCGCAATCGGGGGCCGGCCCCAATATCGCTCGATCCCGGCGTGCCCCGCACTATCGCTCGATCCCGGCGTTGGCCCCCGCACCTGGCCCTGCCGCTCAGAGCAAGAGTCGTATGGGCGCTTCGAGCAGCCCGCGGATCGTGGCTAGGAAGCGGGCGGCATCGGCGCCGTAGAGGATGCGGTGGTCACAGGTGAGCGTCAGCGTCATGAGCTGTCGCTCGACGATCTCATCGCCCTGGCGTGCCAGCACGCAGCGTGTGGCGCCGACGCCGAGGATTGCGGCCTGCGGCGGGTTGATGACCGGAGTGATCGCTGTCATCCCGTACATCCCGAGGTTCGAGACGGTGAAGCTGGCGCCTGAGAGCTCGGCGGCAGTGACGGTGCCGTTGCGCACCGCGTCGGCGAGGCGGCGTGCCTCCATCGCGATCGAGCCGATCGAGCGCTCGTCGGCGGCGGTGATGGTCGGAACCACGAGCACATCGGCAGCCGCGACGGCGATGCCGACACTCACCCGCCGGTATAGCTCGAAGCGTCCGTTGCGGTAGGAGCCGTTGGCCAACGGGTGCTCCCGCAGCGCCAGCGCGCTGGCCTTGACGATGAGATCGTTGACCGAAGGCGCGAGCTGGGCGTCGGCGATCTTGAGCCGTGCGCGCAGCTCAAGCGCGGCGTCCATCTGCACCTCGGTCTGCACCTGGAACTCCGGCACGCTGGCCTTGGCCTCGGCCATGCGGCGTGCGACCACCTGTTGCAGGCGCGTGAGCTTCCGGACGATGACGCCGCCGCTTGCGGCGGGCGGATCGGCGGGCGGGGACACCGCCGGAGCCGTGTTCGAGCTCGCGGAGCGCGCGGCGGCGTGAGGCTCGCTGGTGCCCACCGCCGCGAGGACGTCGGCGCGCACGATCCGACCGCGGGGGCCGCTGCCAGCCACCGCCGCAAGGTCGATTCCATGGGCTTCGGCCAGACGCCGCGCGATCGGCGTGGCGCGGATCTCACCCTCGGCGAGGTGGCCATTGGCCGCAGTGCCCGCCCTCGCCGTCGCGGTGACGGCGGTCGTTTTGGGCTCCGCCGTCACTATCGGCGTCACGGCGTCCGTCGAGCCCGTG
Organism: uncultured Solirubrobacterales bacterium; assembly: GCA_963795555.1. Lineage (GTDB taxonomy): Bacteria > Actinomycetota > Thermoleophilia > Solirubrobacterales > Solirubrobacteraceae > CAWCHZ01. The sequence goes on along the minus strand of CAWCHZ010000002.1, from coordinate 539,284 downwards.
GTCGCGAGCGGCGGCGTGATGCGCGGCGGATCGGCGGTCGCTGGCAGCTCCGCGGCCACCGTCGGCGCGACCTGCGATGCTCGCTCGCCGAGCCGAGCGATGAGCGTTCCGACCGCCAGCGTGTCGCCGGCGGCGGCCAGGATCGTCAGCGTGCCGGCCGCCGGCGACTCGTACGTCATCGTCGCCTTGTCGGTCTCGATCTCGGCCAGCTCCTCGCCTGCGGCCACCGCATGGCCGTCGGCCTTCAGCCAGCTGAGGATCGTGCCCTCCTCCATCGAGTCGGAGAGCTTGGGCATCGTGATGTCGGTCATGGCAGGAGGTCGAGCGCGGCGCCGACGATGGTGTTGCTGTCGATCCCGAAGTGGCGATAGAGGTCCTGGACGTCGCCGGATTGGCCGAAGTCGTCGACACCGAGGCAGGTGATCGGCACCGCCTGGATGGCGCCGAGGAAGCTGAGCGTGTGCGGGTGGCCGTCGAGCACGGTGACGATCGGCGCCGCGCGTTCGGCCGGCAGCAGCTCAGCGAGGATCGTGTCATCACCCTCGCGCAGGCCCTGGCGCGCCTGCAGCGCACGGAAGAGAAGATCGGGCGAGGTGAGGCACAGGACGTCGACCGCGACGTCGGCGCCGGCGAGCTGATCGGCGGCGGCCAGCACGTCGGGGATCACGGCGCCTGCCCCGGCGAGCGTGACCGCCGGCGCGCCCTGCGTGCGGCGCAGCGCGTAGCCACCGGCGAGCACCTGGCGGCGGCGGCACTCGCGTGCCTGTGGGTCGTCGGGCACGACCGCGAGCCCCTGGTCGACGGGGCGGGTCGATAGACGAAAATACGCCGAGCAGCCGTCGGGCCGCCCCAGGCGCGCGAGCGCGTCCAGCAGCGCCCACTCGAGATCCTGCGCGAAGGCCGGCTCCCAGGCGATGCAGCGAGGCTGCTCCAGCCCCACCGACGGGGTCGTGATCGACTGGTGAGCGCCGCCCTCGGGGGCGAGCGTGACGCCGGAAGGCGTCCCCACGAGGATCGACTGGCCACCGGCGTAGATGCCGTAGCTCCAGGGCTCGAGCGCGCGGTTGACGAACGGGTCATAGAGCGTCCCGATCGGCAGCAGTGGTTGCCCGTCGCGCGACCAGGTCGCGCCCAGCTCGCCGAGCAGCCCGACCAGGTTGACCTCCGCGATGCCCAGCTCGATGTGCTGGCCGTGCTCGCTCTCACGCCAGCGCACGAGCGTGTCGGTGTCGTCGGCAAACCAGTCGATGCGCTCCCCCACGCTCCAGATGCCCACGCGGTTGATCCAGCCGCCGAGGTTCGTCGAGGACGCGACATCCGGGCTCACCGTCACCACGCGCGCGGCCACCTCCGGCGCGTCGTGGGTGAGATCGACGAAGAAGCGACCGAGCTCGCGCTGCGTCGAAGCCACGCCGTCGTGACGGCGTCCCAGCTCCGCCGGCAGCTCCGGCGGGGCAACCGCTGGATGAGGCTCGCGCCGCAGACGCGCGGCGACCTCCCGACACACCTCCGCCTCGGGGGAGCCATCCGCGAATGTCGCCCAGGGGTCCTCGGCGTCGGCGCCAAGCTCGCTGGCAAGCGCCTCCCACTGCTGGGTCGTCAGCAGCGCCGAGTGGTTGGCCGGGTGGCCTTCGGTTGGCAGCCGCCAGGCCTTGATCGTGTAGGCGAAGATGACCGACGGACGGTCGGTCACCGCGTCGGCCGCATCGAAGGCGTCGAGCAGCATCCCGAGGTCGTGGCCGCCCAGATCCCGGATCGCCCCCACCAGCTCGGCGTCCTCGACGTCGCCGACGAGCCGCTCCAGCTGACGGCGCTCATCGCCGGTCCCGGGCAGGCGCTCGCGCAGCTCAGCCGCCGGCCAACGCAGCAGCCGCTGGTACTCCTCGTTGGTCATCGCGTCGATGCGTCCCCGCAGCGCAGCGCCGCCCTCACGTGTGAAGAGCTCCTCCAGTCGCCGACCGTACTTGACCGTGATCGTCTGCCAACCGGCAGCCTCGAACATCCCTGCGATGCGCCCATGGGCGATGTGCGGGACGACGCGGTCCAGCGACTGGCGATTGAGATCGACCACCCACAGCACCTCACCCAAGTGCGGCACGACCGGATCGACCAGCGCCTCCCAGATCGCCCCCTCGTCGAGCTCGGCATCGCCGAGCAGCGCAATCTGCCGCCCGCCCCGCGGCACGTCGAAGTGCCCCGCGACGTAGCGATGCGCAAGCGCGCTCCAGACAGTAGCGGTGGCGCCGATCCCGACTGATCCCGTCGAGAAGTCCGCGGGCACCGGATCCTTGAGCCGCGACGGGTATGACTGCAGACCGCCGAACTCGCGCAACGTGATCAGGTACCTACGGTCCAGCTGGCCGAGCAGGTACTCGATCGCGTGCAGCACCGGCGAGGCATGCGGCTTCACGGACACGCGATCCGGCGCGCGCAGGTGGTGAAACCAGAGCGCCGTCATGATCGAGACAATCGACGCCGACGACGCCTGATGGCCACCCACCTTCACTCCCGACGGCGTCGCCCGAACCTTGTTGGCGTGATGCACGATCGAGGTCGCCAGCCACAGGACACGGCTCTCGATGACGCGCAGGAGGTCTAGTCGGGAGGGCGTAAGCGCGATAGCGGACATGGCGACGGTCGGGCCTGGACTGGAGCCGCATCCTCGACGATTTCCGCGGTGTATGCACTCAAGGCGCACAATATTTGCTCCCTTTGCAGCTTCTGCAATAGGATCGTGAGGTGGCACGCACAGAGATCGACGAGATCGACCGCCGGATCCTCGAGCTGCTCACTCAGGATGGCCGGCGCTCGGCGAGCGAGGTCGGGCGCAGCGTCGGCCTCTCGCCGGCAGCCGCCAGCCGCCGCATCGATCGCCTCGAGCGACTGGGGGTCATCGTCGGCTACCGCGCCGTGCTCGACCACGCACGGCTCGGCCGAGAGATCGAGGCGTTCATCGAGCTGCGCTTCGTCGGCAGCAGCCAGGTCGACGACATCGAGAGCACCGTCGCCGGTCTGAGCGAGATCGTCGAGGCGTTCACCACCGCCGGCGATCCGGACGCCCTCGTGCGAGTGCGCGTCAGCGATCTCGACCAGCTCAAGCACATCGTCGATCGCATCCGGCGCACCGGCAAGATCACCGGCACCAAGACGCTCATCGTGCTGGGCGCGAGCAGCTCCCTGGGCTCATGAGGTGGGCACACCCTGGGATCGAGCGATATTGGGGCGCAAGCGTCACTACGGGCAACCCCTTCCCGGCGCCCGTATCGCACGAGCCCGGGGCGCGCCCAGCCGCTTCAGCCGACCCCCGTCGCCTCCTCCAGCAGCGCGATCACCGCGAGCGTGAACGCCGCCGCGCGCATCCCCTCGACCGCCCGATGGTCGAAGGTCAGCGAGATGTTGCCGATCTGACGCACGACGATCGCGCCCTCGCGCACCACGGCACGCTCGGCGATCCGGTGCAGACCGAGGATCGCGACCTCCGGCTGGTTGATCAGCGGCGTCACGAGCAGGCCGCCGAGCTTGCCCGCGCTCGTCACGGTGAATGTCGCGCCGCGCGCGTCGCGCGCCTGCAGCTGGCCGCCGCGCGCCGCCGTCGTCAGCCGCGTGACCTCGGCATCGAGCTCATCGCAGGTCGCCCGGCGGCAGTTGCGGATCACCGGAACCACGAGCCCCCGCTCGGTCTGCACGGCGACGCCGACGTTGCAGGACTCATACTCGATGATCTCGTGGCGCTCGAGGTGCGCGTTGAGCTCGGGGAACTGCGCCAGCGCGCTCGCGCAGGCGCGGACCACCGCCGCCACCAGCGGTCGGCGCTCGAGCAGCAGCGTGGTGAAGTCGCACTCCTCGACGTAGGTCACCGCCGGCACCTCGCGCTGCACGCGCCCGAAGTGCTCGGCGACCTCGCGCCGGCGCCCGCTGAGGGCCTGACGGCGACGGATCACCAGCTCCGCGCCGGGTGCGGTGCTCGCGCGTCCACCGGGGAACGTGCGACTGCCGCCGCCGTGGTGGGCGCCATGGGCGGCCTGCTGACCGTCGCGCTGCCCGCCGGCGGGCGCGAGCGTCCCGTTGTCGCGCTGCCCGCTGGCTCCACGCTGCCCGCCAGCTCCCACGTCGATCACGATCAGCACCGCGCCGACCGCCGCGCTGGCGCCCTCGGGGATCAGGATCGAGCCGACCGTGCCGCGCACGGGCGAGGGGATCTCGACCGTGCTCTTGTCCGTCTCGACCTCGACCAGCGGCTGGTCCTCCTCGACCTGCTCGCCCTCGCCGACCAGCCAGCGGACGACCTCGGCGGCGACTAGCCCCTCGCCCAGATCGGGCAGCTTCAGCTCGTAGGCCACGATCCGCTCACCGTCGGCTGGGCGGCACGATCGTCACCGTTCGCCCGTGAGGCACGATCCCGTCACGATCCGCTCCACCGCGTCGACGACGCGCGCGACCGACGGCATGTAGGCGCCTTCGAGCTGGCCGTAGGGGTAGGGAACGTCGGGCGCGGTGACGCGCGCGATCGGCGCCTGCAGCGCCCCCTGCGCGAGCTCGGCGACCAGCGCGGAGATCTCGCTCGCGTAGCCGCCGGTGCGCGGCGCCTCGGCGACGATCACGAGCCGCCCGGTCTTGCGCACCGAGCCCAGCAGCGTCTCCTCGTCGAGCGGCTTGAGGGTGCGCAGGTCGATCACCTCGGCCTGCATCGCGGGCGCCAGCTCGCGCGCCGCGCGCTCGGCGACCCGCACCATCGCTCCGTAGGCGACGATCGTCACGTCGTCGCCCTCGCGGGCGATGCGCGCGCTGCCCAGCGCCACGGTGTGCTCGCCGTCGGGCACCGGGCCGACCGGGCTGCGATAGGCCGCCTTGGGCTCCAGGAAGACGACCGGGTCAGGATCGCGGATCGCCGCCGCCAGCAGCCCCTTGGCGTCCGCGGGTGTGGCCGGCACGGCGACCTTGACGCCCGCCACGTGGCAGTAGAAGGCCTCGGGGGACTCGCTGTGCAGCTCGGGCGCGCGGATCCCGCCGCCGTAGGGGATGCGGATCGTGATCGGCATCCCCAGGCGGCCGCGCGTGCGCCAGCGATAGCGGCTGACGTGCGTGATCAGCTGGTCCAGGCAGGGATAGCTGAAGGCGTCGTACTGCATCTCGCAGATCGGCCGCCAGCCCGCCATGCACAGGCCGACCGCCGTGCCGAGGATGCCGGCCTCGGCCAACGGCGTGTCGATGCAGCGATCGGGGCCGAAGCGTCGCTGCAGACCGGCCGTCGCGCGGAACACGCCGCCCAGCCGCCCGACGTCCTCGCCCATCACGAGCACGCGCTCGTCGCGCTCCATCTCGACGTGCAGGGCGTCGTTGATCGCCTCCACCAGCGTGCGCTCGGACACCGCCTCCCCGGTGCGCTCGGACACCGCCTCCGCCTCCCTCGCCGGTCGCTGCGAGGCCGCCGCGACCAGCGCTCGCTCAGGCGGCACCGAGCACCCTCCGCAGCTGCGCGATGTCTCGCTCGAAGCTCGGCGGCGATGTCGCGAAGGCGTGATCGAAGATTTCGTCGAGATCCGGTGGCGGCTCGGCCTCGGCCGTCTCGATGCCGGCGCGCACGACGCGGTTGGCGTGCTCGCGGATCTCGGCGATCAGCTCGTCGTTGAGCAGCCCGCGGCGCAGCAGGTAGCGCTCGTAGCGACCGACGCACTCCTCGTCGCGGGCGCGTGCGGCGCACCCGGGATCGAGGTAGCGCTCGGGGTCGTCGGCGGTGGCGTGCGGCGCGCAGCGATAGGTCACGGCCTCGATGAAGGTCGGACCGCCACCGGCGCGGGCGAGCTCGAGCGCCTCGCGCGTGGCGGTGTAGACGGCCAGCACGTCGGCGCCATCGACGCGAATCGCCGGCATTCCATAGCCGACGGCCTTGTCGGCGAGCGCTGCCGCGCGTGTCTGGGCGTGCAGCGGCGTGGAGATCGCCCAGCTGTTGTTGTTACACATCAGCACCAGCGGGGCGCGCATGACGGCGGCGAAGTTGGCGCCCTCATGGAAGGCTCCCTCCGATGTCGCGCCGTCGCCGAAATAGGCGATCGCGCAGGCGTCGCTGCCATCCAGCCGCCTGCCCCATGCAAAGCCGGCCGCGTGGGGCACCTGCGTGCCAACCGGCACGCTGATCGAGGCGACGTTGTGGTCGGGCGGATGCCACCAGCCGGCTGGATGCCCGCGCCACCAGCAGAACAACGTCGCGGCCGGAATTCCGCGCAACAGCCCGATCGCCGACTCGCGATAGCTTGGAAAGACCCAGTCCTTGGCGGCCAGCGCGGCGACCGAGCCGGCCTGGATCGCCTCATGGCCCCAGAAGATCGCGTAGGTGCCGATGCGCCCCTGGCGTTGATAGACGGTCGAGCGCTCGTCGAAGGTGCGCAGCAGCACCAGCGAGCGGTACAGATCGACGAAGTCGTCCTCGTCGAGCCCCTCGACGTCGCCATCGGTGATTCGCTCGCCGTCGCCGATCACCCGATGCAGCGAATCGGTGGTATGGAGCTCGGTTACGCTCATGACCCGGTCCCTCCCCCGTTCGCGGCAACTGAGTCGAGGCTGCTCTCCCGCCCGACGGGCGCCCCCTGGCGCCATCCGCCGATGGTATCGCGGTGGTGGCTCAACGGCAAAGTGACTTATCCTTTATTGGCTATGAAACTTGCCATCCTGGCCGCGTAGCCCGGGCTCCCTGCGCCGCCACTACGCCTGGCTCCACAGCTGGGGTGCCGCGCCCTCGATCAGCTTGCGCTTGTCCGGTCGCATGAGCGTGCTGAAGGCGCCACCCAGCATCACGAGATCCCACGGCGGCAGGGCCACAGCCGCGCGCTCGAGGTTGCCCACCAGCGTCCGCCAGGCCAGCGGGGCGCCCTCGCGCGCCGCGAGCAGCTGCTTGCGGGCGAGCAGCGCGAAACTGCGCTGGGCGGGTGGACGCGGTGCCTCCACCGCGCGCAGGCTGCGCGCCATGACGGCGGCGATGTTGAGGTCCAGCGGCTGGGTGCGCCGACGGATCCGCCAGGCGAGCGAGCGCAGCTGCTCGCCGACGTCCGGGGCGCTGGCGTTGGCCAGCGACCGATAGAGGGCCAGTCGCGCCGGGCGATCGAGCAGCACGCCGACATCGCGCACGATGTCGGCGGGCTCGTCCGGAATGTGGACGAAGGTCACGACGGGGTTCGGCGAGCCCAGCTGGGTGCGCAGGTCGCTCGCCTTGCGGCGGTGCGCCACTGCGGGGCCCTTGGACGCCGACAGCCTGACGCTTGCGGGGATCGCCGCTGCGTCCTCGCTGCGCACGAGCGCCACCACCCAGTCGCAGGCCCCGGCCAGGACATCGCCGATCGCCAGGCGATCGAGCGTCGACGCGTTCAGCTGATAGCGCCAGAGCACGCGGCAGGCCAGTCGACCCACCGAGGTGCGCACCGCGTGCACCGGGCGATAGCCGGTCTGGGCAAGCAGGTCGAGCGTCGGCCCGACACGCCCGGCGGCCAGTGCATCGGGGCGGATCAGCACCACCGCCACCTGGTGCAGCGCGCTGCCGAGCCGCTCGCCGAGCACGTCGCTGGCGTCCTGATAGGACTCGCAGAACAGCAGGTCATCGCCGTATACCCTGCGCTTGGCGTCCAGCCGCGTCAGCTCCGACCAGCGCACCTCGTGCTCGCGCACCCCGTCCTCGGGCGAGACGGTCGCCAGGCGATTGGCGGACGCGGTCGACACCTCGCCTCAGCGCCCCACGCGCTCGCGGGCGCCCCGGGCCCGCTCAGCCTCGCCGTCGCGCGCGCCCGCGCCCCGGCCCCACCCGGTCTCGCCGTCGCGCGTGCGCGCGCCCCGGCTCCACCCGGCCTCGCCGTCGCGCTCACGGGCCCGCCCAATCCAATTGCGCTCCAGGTTCGCGACGAGCTGGGGGCTGAGCAGGCAGTCGGCCTGCTCGCGCGCGTAGAAGGCCATGTAACGGCGAAAGTCCTCGAGCGGCTCCTCGCCGAGACGCAGCCCGAGCCGGTTGGCCGCGACGCTGAGCAGCCCCCCCGAGCACAGCCGCGCGGCCGCGGTACCGATCGCCGCCTCGATCTCGTCGGCCTCCACGACCTCGTCGCACAGCGCCGCCGCCTGCGGCGAGCCCGCCACAAGCGCGGCGTCCATGTAGAGCAGCTGGCGCGCCAGGCGGGGACCGACCGAGCGCGTCAGGCGCAGGTTGGACGCGCCCGGGATGATCCCCTCCCGTCCCGCCGGCAGGGTGATCCTCGCGCCGCGCTCGGCGATGACGTGATCCATCACCAGCAGCAGCTGGCAGCCCCCGCCGATCGCGAAGCGCTCGACAGCGGCGATCCAGGGCTTCTCGACCGCCGGCTCATCGCCGTGGGCGCTCAGCCCGCGGTAGAGCTTGGAGACGTAGCCGAGCTCACGCTCGAGGAAGAACATGTACGAGATCCGTCCCTCGTAGAGCGCTGTCAGGTTGATGCCGGCGCTGAACACGGGCGCACCGGCGTAGCGGGGATGCGAGCAGCGCCCGCCCCGCAGCACTCCCACGCTGCTGGCTGGGTCCAGCAGGACGAGGTCGATGGCCGTCTCGAGCGCCCGGTTGGTGTCGTCGTCCTCGGCGTTCAGGTAGGCGTCGTTGGTGAGGAAGACATGGCCGACCGCGCCGCGACGCTCGACCCGTGCGACGCCCAGATCGGCGTGCCCCCGCGCGCGGTATCCCGCCAGTTGCTCGGCGCTCTCCGGGCGCGGCCGCGCCATCGCGGCCAGCAGGGCGCAACCGGCGCGCGGCGACTCCAGCAGTGCAGCGAAGAACTGGGCGTGGGACCGCTCGACGCCGGTCTTCTGGGCGAGCGGCCGCCGCGCGTCGGCGGCCACCTCGGCTGGCGTCGCGACCAGCCCCGGAAAGCGCTCGGCCGCCAGCGCGACGAGCGCGTCCGCCCGCAAGGGGGCTCGCGCGTCCGCCTGCAAACTCGCGTAGATGTCATCCGCATGGGCGTCCAGGAAGGCCGCCCGCGTGGCCGCGAGGTCTTGCTCGGCATCGTCTGCCGCTCGCGCGGCGGCGAGCCACGCCTCGACCGTCGTCGGCTCCGCCATCGCCAGCATCCCCGCGCCTCCACCCATCATCTCGAACGACTCCCGCCTTGCTGCCGAACGACTCCCCCGCCTTGTGCTTCCGGCATGAATCTCACCTTACCATTTATGGTGCAGGCGCCATGAGGGCAGTGCGTCACGGCGCGGGCCGCGGCCCCTGGCAGTGGTAAGCTGCGCTCGCCATGGTGGGGATCGAGCGGCGATCGAGCGCGAGCGCGCCAGCGCAAGGATGAGCGCCCCTTCGACGCTCGGCGGCGCTGAGCGAATCGCCTCGGCATTCGGCAAGAACGGCAAGGTGGCCGCGCTGATGCCCTACGTGATGGGGGGCTTCCCCACGCTCGCCAAGTCGCGCGAGATCGCCCACGCCTACGTCGAGGCGGGGGCGGACCTGATCGAGCTCGGCGTCCCCTACTCCGACCCCCTGGCCGATGGGCCGGTGATCCAGGCGGCGGGCACGACCGCGCTGCGCCAGGGCACCACGCTCGACGAGGTCATCGAGCTGGGCCGCGACCTGGCGCCGCTCGTGCCGGTCGTGCTGATGACCTACGTGAACATCGTGCTCGGCCGCGGCCTGGAGCGCTTTGCAGCTGATCTGCGCGAGGCGGGCATCAGCGGGGTGATCATGCCCGATCTACCGCTCGAGGAGGCCGATGTCTACCTCGAGGCGCTCGATGCGGCCGACGTGGCGCTGGTGCCGCTGATCGCGCCGACGACGCCCAATGACCGCATGGCGCGGATCGGAGCGCGCGCACGCGGCTTCCTCTACGTGGTCGCCACGATCGGCACGACCGGTGAGCGCGCCAGCCTGGCGCAGGACATCGGCGATCTGCTCGCTCGCGCCCGCGCCTGCACGTCGGTCCCGATCGCGTTGGGCTTTGGGATCAGCAGCGCCCAGCAGGCCCGGCAGGCCGCCGATCTCGGCGCGCAGGGGATCATCATCGCCAGTCGCCTGGTTCGCGCCGCCAAGGAGTCGACCGACCCGGTGCAGGCAACCGGCGAGATCGTCGCCTCCCTGGCGACGGCGCTGCACTCCGGCTCCGGCTAGAGGGCCCCGGCGGCGTGCTCCGGGAGGCCGCGGGCGCTCCGCCGACTGCTAGGCGCTCGCGGCGCCCTCGCCCCGGCGGCGGGCCCGCGCCGGCTTGAGGCTGGTGACCGACCGCGCGGGCGGGCGGGCCTGGCGCGAGGGGTGCGGGAGCAGGAAGTCGGGAATCTGGCGCAGTCGCGCGCGACCGCTCTCCTCCTCCCAGAAGTTCTCGAGGTAGCCGAGGTGCTCGTCCATCACCGCCTCGATCTGATCCGGATCGCGCGACATGATCGCCTCGAGCGTGCGCTCGTGGATCATCAGCGCCCACTCGGGATCATGCGGACCGGCGAGCGCCATCTGGCGCACGGGCGCGAGCTGACGCACGAGCAGGCGCATCAGGTCGATGATCGTGTGGTTCCCCGTCGCCCGGGCGATCTCGAGGTGGAAGCGCTGATCCAGCTGGTGGAAGGCCTCGTGCTGGTGCACCACCCCGTGCGTCTGCTCGATCGTCCGCCGCATCGCCTCGAAGTCGTCCTCGCGCGCGTAGACGCCCGCGACCTGCGCGATGCGCGGCTCGAGCAGCCGGCGCGCCTCGAGCACCCCGAAGACCTCGCTGATGCGCAGCTCGTTGGGCGGCTGGCGCAGCTGCATGGGGATGTCGTCGGTCGCCACGAACATGCCGCCGCCCGGTCCTGGCCGCACCTCGATGACGCCCGCTTCGGACAGCGTCTTGATGCCTTCGCGCAGGGTTGGGCGGCTGACCTCCATCTGCCAGGCGAGCGTGCGCTCGGAGGGCAGCCGGTCGCCGGGGCGCAGGTCACCCTCGCTGATCGCGCGGACGATCTGCTCGACAGCGACCTCGGATGCACGGGGGGTACGAATCGGGGTAAACAACACGACCCAGTCAGGATAACGACACTCGACCATAATCACAACCACACGGTGTTACATTCATGGACTATGTCATGGTCCGCACAAAGGTACACCCCGCATGATCCGGTGCGTGGCTCGTTATCGCGCAATATGCGATCAAAAGGGTGTGATACTTACGTGATCGCTAAGTGAATAACTTCACATCAATACACAAAGTTTTTTTTGTAGTGGACGAATGTCGTAGTAGGCGTTTGCGCGCAAACATGCTCACGGCCGCGACCCCGCACGCAGAGCCGCCAGGCGCAGCGGCGCCGTCAGCCGCGCATGCTCGGCCACGAGGATCGTGGTCAGCTCGGCCGCGGCGCGATCCAGCTCGTCGTTGATCAGGACGTAGTCGTAGCCCAGGGGCGCAGCGATGATCCGGCGGCCCGTCGCCAGCCGGCGCTCGATCTCCGCGGCCGCGTGTCCCCCACGCCGCTCGAGCCGTGCCCTCACCTCGGCCATCGACGGGCCCGCGACGAGGATCGAGCGCACCAGGCGGTGGCGCTGCAGCTGGGCCAGGCAGACCTCATCCAGCTCGAAGATGCCGAGGCGATCACCGGGCCGCGAGTCAAGTGCGGCGCGCTCCAGGCCGTAGAGCGCATCGCCATTGGTCGCGTTCCAGGCCACCAGCTCGCCAGCGTCGACCAGGTCGGCGAAGGCCTCGGGCGAGACGAAGCGAAACTGCCCCCCCACCGGCTCGGCCGGGCGGCGCGCGCGCGTCGTCACGCAGGTGACGCGATGCAGGCAGGGCAGCTCGCGCAGCATGCGGGCGATCAGCGTGCCCTTGCCCCCACCCGGCGGCCCGAGCAGGACGCACGCTGTGGCTCGGGAATCCGCAGCGGTCTCGCCAGCCACGACCGCCTCATCACCAGCAGTCACCTCTGCCACCATGTCGATCCCTGCCACAACCGCTCACCCCCCGCACCAGTGCACCCGGCGCGGTGGTCCCCGGCGGAGCCGCCGCGCATGCAGGCACTGCTGGACACCTTCTCTAACGGTCTGGTAACCTAGCCGAAATTGGTGAGGTTTCTGTCGCACTTGGTTGACCGTGGCAGGCGCGATCAACCGGCGAGCCGCGACGGCTACCAGCCAGGCCCGATGAGGAGGATCCAAATGTCGCAAGCGACCGATCAGGCCGCGGCGGCCGAGCGCAGCACCGATGGTGGGCTGTATCAGCTCGAGACCGTTGACGAGTCGGTGCTCAAGAAGCTGGTACCGATCTTCGACTCCCTGGAAGCCGACCCCTACTGCGAGGGTGGCTATCGCTTCCGGGGTTACACGCTGTACTTCTTCGAGGGCGACAAGCTCGTGCGTCAGCCTTCTCACCCCTTCTACCAGAGTGCGTCGATCAATCGGCTCTGGGGTGACCTGGAGCGCAACTTCGGCGAGCTCAGCAAGGAGGATGAGGCGACAACGCTCGACACCCTGACCGATCTGAGCTTCCGCTTCTGCCGCGCCTGGAACCTCGATCCTGAGGGTCTCGAGGTCGGGGTGCACCCGATCCGCACGCTCTGCGTCGAGGGCCACGCCGGCCACCCGGCGCCGGAGGGAATCCACTCCGACGGCTTCGTGCGCTCGAGCATCCTCGTCGTTCAGCGCGAGAACGTCACCGGCGGCGAGACGCGGCTCTATCGCGCTCGTGACGAGTCGCAGCGCTTCTTCGCGCAGGTCCTCGAGGAGGGCCAGTGGCTGACCTTCGATGACTCGACGATCTTCCACTACACCACGCCGGTTGCTCCGGCCGGGACGGGCAGGAGCCTGCGCGACGTGCTGATCCTCTGCATCGCCAGGCGCGGCGCCCACCAGGAGCGGGCGGCGGCGCGCAACTGATTGGCCAGGCGCAGTCGCCGGCGCCCACGCGCAGCAGCGGGTCATCTTCGATCCGGGGCATGCGCAGCGGCGCCGGCGGCTCGCATGGCACCCTCGTCGCCGACGGGACGCACGGCACCCTCGTCGCCGCCCTGCTGATCGCGAGCTTTGCGCGCCGCCACGCAGATCGCGACGAAGTTCGCAAAGCAACGCTCGCGGTCGTCGGTCTCGCGGATCTCGCTGGCCAGGAAGTCCTCGAGCTGCTCGGGTGTGGCGATCCGCCCGAGCGCGGTCAGCGTCTGCGCGCCGCCCTCGGTGCGCAGGTAGCGACGCAGCGTCTCGGCACTGATGTCCAGGTGTGACTGCACACCGTAGAGGTTCTCCAGGCGCAGCGCCTGGCAGGGGCTGCGCTCGTTGGCGGCCAGGACCTCGGCGTCTGGCGGCGCGCGCAGCACGTCGTGACGATGGGCCGCCTGCAGATGAAACGCGGGCGTGAAGCCAGCAAACAGCGGTGAGCGCCGTCCCTGCTTTGTGAGTCGGAGCTCGACCGTTCCGATCTCGCTGCCATGCGGGTTGAGCTTCACCTCGCCGCCGTACATGTCGGCGATCAGCTCATGAGCCATGCAGACGCCCAGCAGCGGCACCGTGCCGTGCACACGGACGCGCTCGATGAACGCACGCAGGTCATGCAGCCAGCCGACGTCGGTCGAATACTTCGTGAACGATCCGGAGACCACGATGCCGAGGTAGTCCTCCGGGTCCAGCGAGCCCAGCACGTCGTGCTCGATCGCATCGATGATCTCCAGGTCGACGTCGTCGGGCAGCACGCGCTCCAACACATCGCAGTAGTCGTCGATGAACGAGAAGCGCGGATGATCGAGCACGTAGATGACGAGCAGCCGCTTCACAGCGCGTCCAACCCCCGACGCACCGCTGCCACGAGCTGCTGCTCGTCTTCGACGCCGACCGCGATCCGCAGCATCGCGTCGAATCCCTCGCGCCCAGTGAACGTGCTGAGGTGAAATATGCTCGAGTGCGTCGCGCCAAACGACGTGGCGTAGATCATCGTGTCGGCGACCGCGGCGACGAACCGCTCGCAAGCGGCCAGGCGCTCCTCGGCGGTCGCTCCAGCGAGGGCGAACGTGATTAGCCCGCCGCTGGGTGGCTCGCGCGGGTACCAAACCTGGCTGACCCGTGCATCGGTGCGCAGCGTTGCGACGATCGCTCGGGCGCTGGCCGATTGGCGCGCGTAGCGCAATTCGAATGTCGTGAGATAGCCGGCCAGCAGAGCGGCGTCGCTTGGGTTGGCGATCGTGCCGGCGCACTTGCGGTAGTCATAGACGCGGTCCGCAAGCTCGCCGTCGCGCGTGCTCACCGCGCCCGCCAGCAGGTCGCCGTGCCCACCGAGATACTTGCTCAGGCTCTCCACGACGATGTCGGCGCCGAGCTCGAGCGGGCGGACCCGCAGGTGGGTGGCGGCCGTGTTGTCGACGATCGTCCGCACGCCGAGCTCGCTGGTCTTGGCAAGGATCGCCGGCAGCGCGGGCTCGAACATGAACGGCTGCGTGAGCGCCTCGAACATCAGCACCGCCGGGCGCTCGCGCTCGAGCCGTTCGATCAGCGCCTGCCCATCCCCACAGGCCTCGGCCACCGCGACCCACCGCACCGGCACGCCACGCAGCGCGCGCAGGACGCGATCGACGTAGCCGCGCGTGCCGTCGTAGAGGCTGTCCAGCACGAGCCACGGCGCGCCCCGTCGCTCCGGCTCGAGCACGGATGCCGCGGCGTCGATCGCCGCCATGCCCGAGCAGGTCAGCAGCGTCCACGACGCCCCCACGAGCCGGGCGAGCTGACGCTCGACCGCGGACACGGTCGGGTTGCCGAAGCGCGTATACGAGTAGGCACCGCTGTCGGTGACACCGAAGCGCGCCCGCTTGCGCACCGAGGCGGCGCCCTCGGCGATCGTGGCGAAGCGTGCGGCGATCTGACGGTAGACCGGTGTCAGCAGGCCATCGACGACTGGCTCGTCGTGCACCGCGGCCTCGCTCACGCCGCGCGGCGCGCCGCGAACGCGTAGTAGAACGACCCCTCCCGCCGCCCGATCTCCTCGGTTCCCTCGAACAGCGCGATGTGCTGGTCGATCGGCACGAAGGACTCGAGCGCATAGGGCACCTGCTCGGACTCGTGCTCGGCCAGCCATCTGGAGAAGCGTTCGTAGTCGAAGGTCAGGTCGCCCAACAGACAGACACCGCCGGGGCGAGTGATCCGCAGCATCTCCAGGCAGGCCCGCGTCTTGTCGAGCAGGTTGAGATGGTGCTGCACATAGGGGGCGACCACGAAGTCGAAGCTCGCCCCTTCCAGCGGCATCTCGGCGATGTTGCCCTGGTGGATCTGGCTCTTGGCCAATCGCGTCTTGTACTCCGCCGCGCTCATGACGCCCTTGACGCCCATGTCCTCCTCAGCCTGGCTGGAGACCTTGAAGTTCCCCTGCTGGGTTTGCACCAGCGGCTCCCAGAGGTAGTCGAGGATGTGCAGCTCGAAGTCCTCGAGGCGTCCCAGCCGGGCCAGCTCCGCGAGGTGGAAGTAGGTCGCGATCGACCCCAGCGATGCGCCGAGGAAGATCAGCTTGAAGCGCTGGTCCGCCGGGGGCGGCGGCTGCTGCGAGACCACCTCGCCGAAGAGGTGGGCAAGCGCGCCCTGAACCTCGACGCGCCGGTGCCAGTCAGGATGGTCGGTCGCGAATGAGTGATCCCACTCGGTGAAGCGCTCGCCAGCCGAGCCCAGGTAGTGACGGCTGTCGATCAGGCCGAGCAGCGCGAACTCCTCGCGGGTCAGCTGATGGTCGGTGATTCCACCCTCGGTAATCGGCATCTCAGTCCTCCGCCGCGACGGCATCGAATGTCGTTTGCAGGATCTCCCCGACTCGGTCGACGGTCGCCGCCCGGGTGGTGAGCGGAAGGAACAGCGCGAGCCTGTCCTCCTTCACGTGCGTGATCAGTCCGCGCCGGAGCAGCGTCTCGTTGATCGCCCGGCTGCTCGCCGCCGAGCTCGGGCGCGTCGGATCGTGCGGATCGGCAAGGTCCAGCGCCGCCATCAGCCCAATGCAGCGGACGTCGCGCACGAGCTGATGGCTGCAGAGCTCGTGCAGGCGCGCGCTGAGCTGGGCGCCGAGCGCCGCGGCGCGCCCGACCAGCTCGTCGCGCTCGATGATCTCGATCGTCTTGAGCGCCGCCGCCAACGCGGCCGGATGGCCGGCCTGCGACGAGCAGTGCTCGACGGAGCCCAGCTCGGCGCCGGCGAACGGCGCGAAGACCGACTCCGTCGCCAGCATCGCGCCGAGCGGCAGATAGCCGCCGCTCAGTGCCTTGGCGATCAGCACGATGTCCGGCCGCAGATCGGCCAGCTCGCTGCCGAACATCCGGCCCGTCCGCCCGAATCCGGTCGCCGTCTCGTCCACGACGAGCAGCACCTCGTGCTCGCGGCAGGCTTGGCAGACGCGCTCGAGGAAGGCGCGCCCCGGCTGGCGCACGCCGCCGGCGGCCTGCACCGGCTCGATCATGACGGCGGCCACCCGTTCGCGTCCGAGCCGCTCGAAGTGCTCGACCAGCGGCGTCGCGCAGGCCCCGCGACAGATGCCGTCCCCAGCCGGAGCCGGGCAGCCGTCCGTGCTCGCCGGGGCCGGGCAGCCGTCGGTGCAGAAGGCCTCGACGAGCGTGAGATCGGCAGGCAGCGGGCCGTAGAGATCGCGTACGCCCGGCGGATACATGCCGCTGAGCGAGAAGGCGCCGAGGCTGGGGCCGTGGTAGGAGCGCTCGAGCGCCACGATCGCCGTCTTGTGCGGATGCCCGCGCAGCTTGAAGTGCTGGCGCGCCACCTTGATCGCGGCTTCCGCTGCCTCCGAGCCGGAGTTGGTGAACAGCACGCGGCTCATCGCGCCGGGCGCGATCTCCACCAGCGTCTGAGCGAGCCTGCGCGCCAACGGGTTGGTCATCCGAAACAGGCTGCAGAAGCCCAGCCGGTCGAGCTGCTCGGCGATCGCGGCGTTGATCTCGGGATGGGCGAGGCCGCAGGGCAGCAGCAGGCCCGAGAAGCCGTTGATGTACTGGTTGCCGGCGGCGTCATAGAGGAACTCGGCCTGGCCGCGCACAACCTCCAGCGGCGCGAAGCCGTGTGGGCCGGCCGGCGTCGCGGCATGCCAGACGCGCGAGCTCACCGACACGCGCGGTCGCTGCGCGGTCCGGGTGCTCATGGCCGGCGCTTGCGCGGTCGCTGCGCGGTCCGGGTGCTCACGGCCGGCGCTTGCGCGCGACGAGGTAGCCGTAGGAGATGTCATTGCTCGTCAGCTCGCTCTTGATCACCTGCAGCCCGGCGTCCTCGAGCAGACGCGTCCACTGCCGGCGCGTGCGCATGTGCTCGCCATCGCCGACGAGGATGCGGTGCAGGATCTGCAGGTCCTTGAGCGCATGCGCCTCCAACCCCTGGCGCCACGCGTTGACGATCTTGCGCAGGTACAGCTCGGCGACGTTGAGCGCGCTGCGAGGATCGTCGAGGTTGCGCGTGTCGACGAACGTCTCGCCCAGGAACAACAGCCCATCGTCGGCGAGATTGCCGGCGCACTTGTCGAGCGCGCGCGCGATCGTGTCATGATCGAAGTGGTGCATCGACATGATGCACACGACCCGGTCGTAGCGCTCCTCGAGCGGGGCGTCGATGTAGTCGGAGTGCAACAGGCGCACCGGGACGCCGAAGTCGCGCTTGCCGACGCCGACGCCAGCGAGCATCGCCTCCGAGGCATCGACGAGGTCGACCGAGCGCACCGCCGGCAGGCGCTTGAGCAGCTCCCCCGGCCCCGAGCCGACGTCGAGCACGCTGTGCTCGGGCGCGAACGACAGCTCACGCAGGCAGGCGTCGAGCAGGTCGAGGTGCTGGCGCAGGCGCGGCAGGTCGTAGTGATCGGACAGCCAGGCATCGAAGAAGGCCGCTCCGCCGGTCACGTGGCTGACGGCGATGTCCTCCAGCTCGGCGCGGGTCATCGGCAGGTCGGTGAGCCGATAGACGGTGGCCGCGACGTCGCGCACGAGCTCGACGGTGTGGTGCGCCACGACACCCGTGGCGGTGTGCAGCAGCGGCGTGTCCAGGCGCAGCCCACGCAGCGGACCGGGTGGCGGTGCCAGCTCGTGCCAGCGCCCGGCGAAGCGCCCGTAGAGCTCGCGTCCACCGTGGCGCTCGCCGCTGCTGCGCGCACGATCGAACGGCAGCCGCGCGCGCCCGCCGTCGCGATACTGCAGCGAGTCGTAGTAACGCTCCTTGAAGTCCTCGACGTTGGCGAAATAACGCTCGCTGTCGCGCGGACGCAGCAGCACGATCGTCGTCGACCCCATCGTCAGCGGATCGGCCTCCAGCTGGTGCAGCAGCTCGGCGGGCAGCAGCCCACCGAAGCCCTTGTGGTTGCGCGCTCCGCCGAACGGCACGATCGCTGCCGCCAGGCGCCCGTCGGGACCGAGGACCTCATTGGCCGAACGCGGGTGGCGGCCGTCGGCCAGCAGGAAGTCGGCCGGCTCGAAGGCGCGCTCGAAGGCGTCGCCGCCGAGCAGCGTCAGCCCATTGTTGGCCGCGGCCAGCGAGGCATCGAAGATGATGTGCTGCCCGTCACGGGCCGGAAATCCCCAACAGTGCGCGTTGGTGCCGACGATCGGCCTGACCTCGGCGAGCAGCCGACCGCGCTCGATCGGCGCGGTCACCCGCGCGGGCGACTTGGACGTGATGAAGACGATGAAGCCCGCGTCGCAGAGCTCCTCGGCCTGCTGGGAGAGGCAGCCGGTCGGATAGAGGTTGGTGATGTGAACGGCGAGCAGACTCGACTTGCGCGTGCGCAGACGCCGCACGATCCGCTCGATCCCGTAGTAGCCGATGCCGTGACGGGCATCCCAGGTCTCGGCGCCCTCGCGTCGATCGATGCAGCGCGGCTCGACGCCGGGCTCGATCAGCCCCTGGTGGATCAGCTTGGGCAAGAAGCCGCTGTAGAGGCGGTTGAGGCCGTGCGTCGGCTTGCCGGTCCGCTCGGCGTAGATATAGGAGTCGAGCGTCGCCTCCGCCTCGCGCGGCGTGAGGCCGAGCGCGGCGAGGTAGTCCAGATAGGCTGCCCGCCAGCGCTCGGCGCTCCACGCGCGGACTGGCTGCGCAGGCGTCAACGCGCTTGATTGGCGCGTCGCGCTCACGCCGGTTGGCTGGCGGTGCTCCCGAGCCGCGTTCCAGCCGTCTCGCCAGATCCGCTTTCCCCGTCCCCGCGTCCGAGGATGCCGTCGAGCTCATCCAACGGCATGCAATCCTCGAGCCCGGCGAGCAGCTGCCCGTTGGCGAGCACCGTCCTCAGGGCCCGCTGCTCCGCGCGCGCGGCGGCGCGGACGGCGACGTTGGCGACCACGTAGACCGAGAAGCCTCCTCGCTGGGCCTGCGCGATCGTCACCTCCGGCGCCTTCGTCGGGATGATGACCAGGCGCGTGAGGCCCGCGCAGCGCCGTGCCACCTCGAACACGTTCTCGACGTGCTCGCGGAAGTGCACGACGACGCCCCAGCACCCGGCATCGGCGTAGGCACGTACCCTTTCCTCCGCAGCATCTACGCCATGGCCCTCGATCAGGCTCTCGGTGCGGGCGACGACGCGGCCGCCGCGCGAGTGGACCGTGGCCACCAGCGTGCGCAGCACGTCCGTCATCTCCTCCACCGGGCGCAGGTCGCGCTTGATCCCCTCCCAGAGGCTGCACTGCTTGTCGCCGATCGAGTCCTCGATGCAGATTCCGTTCGCGCCGGCGTCCATGAACGACGCGGCGATCGCGGCCATCCCCTCGGCGTCCTGGCCGAAGCCGTTCTCGAAGTCGACGATCTGCGGCAGTGATACGACCTTGGCGATCGCGCTGATCGCATCGACCAGCAGATCCGGCGAGATCTGCCCGTCGTCAGGAACGCCCAGCCGCGCGGCCGACAGGGACAGGCTGCTCACCCACAGCCCGTCGTACCCTGCCGCCCGCGCGAGCCGAGCGCTCAGTGGGTCGAATACCCCTGCCCACGTCTCCATCGGCCTACGAAACCACAAATCCTCTTTTGGTGCAAGTGGTTGACCATATTTGGCTCATCATCGCCTATAGAGCGGGCTGGTCAATGCTCCAACCTGCCTCTAGTAGTTGACCAAGCTTGGTCTGCTTGCTTGGGTCAGCGCGCGGCAGGCAGGTCAGCGGGCTGGGCACGTCAGCGCGCGGGGCCAGCCGCGAGGCGCCGGTCAGCGCGCGGGGCCAGCCGCGAGGCGCCGGTCAGCGCGCGGAGCGCCAGCCACGCCGCCGTTCAGGGAACGTCGCGCCAGGTGCGCAGGAATGCGACGACGCCGTCGGCGTCCAGCGGATGCGCGAAGAGGAAGCCTTGGCCCCCGTCGCAGTCCTGGCCGCGCAGCTGGTCCAGCTGCGCGCGCTGCTCGATGCCCTCGGCGAGGGTCTCGATCCTCAGCGCCTTGCCAAGCTGCACGAGCGTGCGGATCAGCGTCTGCCCCTCATGATCGCTGGCCATGCGCGCGACGAACGAGCGATCGATCTTGAGCGCGTCGACCGGAAAGCGTTGTAGGTGCGAGAGCGAGGAGTAGCCGGTCCCGAAGTCGTCGACGGCGATCCTGACACCAAGCTCCTTGACCGCTCGCAGCCGCTCGACCGTCCCGTCGGCGTCGCGCATCAGCGTTTCCTCGGCGATCTCGATCGTCAGCGCATCCGGCTCCAGGCCGCTGACGGCCAGCGCGTCCGTCACGTCGGCGACAAAGGCATCGGAGTCCAGCTGGCGCGCCGAGACGTTGACGGCGACGCCGAGGTCGTGGCCCTCGGCGCGCCAGGCCACCGCCTGGCCGCAGGCCTCCTCCAGGACCCAGCGCCCGACGGCCCCGATCAGCCCGTTCTGCTCCAGCAGCGGGATGAAGTCAGCGGGCGCGACCACGCCACGCTGCGGGTGGCGCCAGCGCAGCAGCGCCTCGATCCCGGTCGGTCGCATGTCACGCAGATCGCAGGTCGGCTGATAGACCAGGAAGAGCTGGCCCCGCGACAGCGCCTGCTGGAGGTCGTGCTCGAGCTCGCGACGGCTCTGCGCCGCGGCGCGCATCTCCGAGTCGAACAGCACCCAGCGGTTCTTGCCGCCCCACTTGGCGCGGTACATGGCCGTGTCGGCGTCGCGCAGCAGCTCCTCGGCGGAGAGCCCGTCGCCACTGGCGATCCCGAGGCTCGCCGTCACGGTCAGCGGCGTGCGCTCGAGGCCCGGCAGCACGAACGGCTGATCGAGGACGTCGAGCAGGCGCGCGGCGATCAGCTCCGGTCCGGTCGTGACCGGCATCGCCTCCGCGACGATGACGAACTCGTCGCCACCAAGCCGTCCGAGCGTGTCGGTCTCACGCAGCACGCCCGCCAGGCGCGAGGCGACCGCCCGCAGCAGCAGGTCGCCGGCGCGGTGTCCGAGCTTGTCGTTGACGGCCTTGAAGTTGTCGAGATCGATGAAGATCGCCGTGACCGAGCCCTGGCCGCGCCGCCCCCGCGCCAGCAGCTGCTCGACGCGATCGAGGATCAGCGTGCGGTTGGGCAGGCCCGTCAGCGTGTCGTGAGTCGCCAGGAACGTGAGCTCCGCCTGGTGGCGCGTGAGCTCGTCGTGCATCCGCTGGCGCTCGGCCTCGAAGGATTGACACATCCGCACGAGCGTCACGTCATGGCTACGCTGCACCATGCCCCGCGCCACCTCCAGCGCGGCCTGCGAGCAATCCAGCCGCTGCGCCTCCTCGTGCAGGACCTCGACCGTGGCGTCGCGCCAGCGCAGGCAGCGCTTGGTGACCTCGTTCAGCGGCGCGGCGCGCTGAGCGGCCAGCTGCCCGAAGATCCCCCAGGCCTCCATCCCGACGGAGCGCGCGACATCCGCACCCTCGCCACCCATCCAGCGTCCGACGGCCACCGTCGAGACCCTTCCGACGCGCCCGATGCGCTGCTCGATGACGGCATCGAGGACCCTTGCGCTGGCCTCCGTGCGCCGCTCCATGCGCTCGACGACCGTGTCGGCGCGCGCGCACAGCGCCTGACCAAGCCAGGCCAGCTGGTCGGCCTGCACCTGCGACCAGGGCTCTTCGACCACTGCCATGGCCGAGCTGGCGTTGCCGACAACCGCTGTCGTGCCGCGCGGCGTCATCACCCTGCAATCGGCATCCGGCCGGGCCACCTTGAGCCAGCCGCCCGGCGCTCAGCGGAGATCGGATGTCTTGAACCGGAGGCTGTGCTCGCCCGCCAGGCGGATGGCTAGCCCGACGAGCGCGCGCTCACCGGCGCCTGCTCGGTCAGCGGCCATGGCGTCAGCGGCTCGCTGATCGAGCGGCGCAGCAGCACGAACGCGACCGAGCCGATCAGCAGCGGGACCCACAGCGCGAGCACGTGATAGACGAGCACCGCGGTCGTCGCCGTCGTCGCCTTCACGCCGTACAGGACGAACGCGCCGATCAGCCCGCCGTCGAGCGGTCCGATCCCGCCGGGGATCGGCACGATGTTGCCGAGATAGCCGATCAGGTAGCCGAGCACGAGCGGTGCGGCACCGAGATGGTGGCCGAAGGCCAGGAAGCAGACCCAGAGCACCGCGATGTCGAAGGCGAGGTACCCAATCGGGCCGATCAGCCGCCAGTCGGGGCGAAAGAGGATCCGCTCGGTGTCGCGGATCGCGTCCGCCAGGCCGATCAGCGTCGCGCGCAGGCGGCGATGCTTCCACTCGCGGGTGCAGACCCTCGGAGTCAGGATCCGCGGCAGCGCGAGGAAGAACAGGAAGACGCCTGCGCCAACGCCCGCGGGCACCAGCCCGAGCAGCAGATGATGGGGCCCCGCCAGCACGCCGACCGCCAGCAGCAGGCCGAACAGCGTCAGCGCAAGCACGTTGATCGCGCTGGTCAGCAGGAACAGGACGGCCGAGCGCTCGGCGATGCGCGCCCACGAGAAGCCCTTCTCGTGCAGCACCCAGGCGGCGACGGCGGCACCACCCGCCCCCCCGGCCGGCAGGATCGATTGGAAGGCCAGCTCCGCCCAGGCCACACGGGCGGCGAAGCGCCGCGGCGTGCGCGTGAAGACCAGGCGGAACGCGATCACATAGCAGCCGCAGGACAGCAGCTCGAGCGCGACCGCCAGCGCGACCCAGCGTGCATCCACATCGGCCAGGCTGGCGGCGACGGCGTGCAGCCCGGGCACGCCGACGATGACCCCGACCACGATCGCAACCAGCCCGATCAGCGTCGCCAGGCTGCGTCCCAGCCGGCGTCCGTCCGGGCGCTCAGGCGCCGCCGCGGGGGTATGTCGCTTGATCGCCGCCATCCGTTTGCCGTTCTCTCCAATCATGGCGAGCCCGTCGAGGACGCGCTTCTTCACGCGCGCGTTACTCTCACCACATGGCGGACCGCGACGACCGTCCGGCATCGATGCCCGAGGGCTCCGGCTCGACGATGACCAAGGCAGCCCCCGTCGCGGCGCTGTCATCCGCCGCCGCACCGGACATCCGCTGGAGCCGGCGTGAGGAGTCGGCGGCGCTGGCGCGCGAATGGCGGCGCCTCGGCCGCGCGGCGACGTTCGTCGCGCTGCTGACCAGCCCGGCGCTGTTCGTCTTCCTCCACCATACGCGCGGCTGGTCGCTGCTCGGCGCGCTTGCGGCGACACTGGCGGGCATCGTCGCCTTTCGCGGCATCGTCGACATCGCCGTCCACCGTCTGATCCCCTCGCCCAGCCTCTACGGCGCCGACGCCGCGCTGGCAGAGTCCGACATCGTGGCCCGGCGCCGGCTGTGGTTCTGGGGCTCCAGGCTGCGTCTCGTGATCTTTTTCGGCGGGCTGCTGCTCACCGTCGGCGGCATCGTCGCGGCGGTCAAGGGCGAGTCGTTGAGCACGGCGATCGATCACATCGTCACCGGGGTGCCGAAGATCGCCGGCTCGTTCCCATCGCTCGGCCTGCTGTTGGTCGTCTACTTCTTCTTCAACTTCTTCATCCTGATGGGCCCCCTGCTGGCGATGGGCATTCAGCAGATCAAGGGCTATCGAGCCGGGCGACGCGGATTGGGGCGTCAAGCTCGAGGACGTCCGCGGCCAGACGCGAGGCCAAGGAGGAGGTCACGCGGATCGTCACCCTCTGGCAGTCCGGCGAGGTGTTCGAGCAGCGCCGGCGGCAAGCGCGAGCGCGGCGCTGCTCTTCCTCGGCGCCGCCGGGCACCGGCAAGACGATGCTCGCCAAGGCGATCGCGACCGGCTTCAACTCGCCCTTCGTCACGCATCCCCGGCTCGGGCTTCGCGCAGACGTTCATCGGCATCGACGCCGTGATCGTGCGCTTCCTGGCGCGCAAGGCCAAGCGGCTGGCGCGCAAGTGGGGCGGCCAGTGCATCGTCTTCATCGACGAGATCGACGCGGTCGGCATGCGCCGCCAGAGCCTCGGCGCACCGGGGGTCGGCGGCTCGATGGGTCCCGGCTCCTTCCACGACCACGCCGTTCTACGGCCCCCACGGGGCGCTGAACCCCAGCGGCGATCTGATCCTCGAGATCGCGCGTCTGGCGCGACCGGATGTTCGACACCCGCGCTCGCGGCCCCACCGACGCTCTATCCGCCCTGGTGCAGCGCCTCGACGAGCGGCGCGCAGGGCTATCCTCCCCGGCGGGATGGGGATGGGCGGCGGGATGGCGCTCAACCAGCTGCTCGTCGTGATGGACGGCATCGACAACCCGCCGGCGCTGCGTCGGTTCGTGACCGGGCGCGTCAACACCTGGCTCGACGCGCTCTACATCGTCCCGCGCCGGATCGGTAGGCGCTCGCTGCGCCTGCCGGCTCCGCGACCGCGCAAGGAGGAGTCTACTTCATCGGCGCCACCAACATGCCGCTGGAGGCGCTCGATCCGGCGCTGACCCGCCCGGGCCGCATGGGCCGCCACGTCTGGTTCCGCACGCCCACCAAGGACGACCGCAAGGACATCTTCGACCTCTACCTCGACAAGGTCGCGCACGAGCCCGATCTCGACTCGCGAGCGCCGCCGCGACGAGATCGCACGCATCACGAACGGCTACTCGCCGGCGATGATCGAGCAGATCTGCTCGATGGCGCTGACGCACGCGCACGCCAACGAGCGGCCGGTGTTCGGCTGGCCGGACCTCGTCGAGGCGATGACGACGAGTCGAGTCGGGCACGGCCGTCGACGTCAACTACGTGCCGGCGGAGACCCGCGCCGTCGCGATCCACGAGGCGGGCCACGCCGCCGCCGCGCACGTCTACCGGCCCGACGTCTCAGTCGAGCCGCCTCTCGATCCGCATGCGCGGCCGCTCGCTCGGCCATCACCAGTCGTTCGAGAAGGAGGAGCGCTTCGGCCAGTCCTGGCGCAATGAGGAGGTCGGCAAGCTGGTCTGGACGCTCGGCGCGATGGCCGCCGAGCACGTCTTCTACGGCGAGAACTCGAACGGCGTCGGCGGCGACGTCCAGAGCGCCACCGACCGCGCGAAGTGGATGGTTGGGATGTGCGCGATGGCGCCTGACCAGATCCAGCTCGACGGCCGCTTTGCAACCGCTGAGGAGGCCGAGCAGGAGTCCGAGCGGCTGATGAAGCGCTTCGAGCAGATCGGCATCCGGATCATGAACCGCGCGAGCGTCAGCACCATGTACGGGGCCGGCAATCCGCTCGACGCGGTGATGGCCGACCGCGACAAGCGCCAGGCGATCGCCCAGCTGCTCGGTCAGGCCTACGTCACCGCCTACAACGCGATCGCCTACAACCGGGCGCAGGTCGAGCACGTCGCCGAGGTGCTCGCCGAACGCAAGGAGCTGCACGGTGATGAGGTGATCGAGCTGCTCGACCAAGCACAGCTCGCTCGTCCGCAGCTCGACCTGCTGGATCCTCGGACATGGCCGAAGGTCTAGCAGCGCGGCGCTTCACGCCCCACTTCCGCTTCGCACAGGGCGCGCTGCTCGGCGTTGCGGTGGCGGCGATCGCCGTGGCCGCCCTGCTCGCCGGCGGCCATGGCGCGCGCAACCATCCCGACCTCGCCTGGTCGGCCTGGCACCCCAACAGCTCCGACCCCCCGATCGGCGCGATCGACATCGCCAACCACGTCGCCAGCACCTACAAGCTGTCCGATGGCAAAGAGCTCGTGACCGTCCAGGGCGGCCAGCGCCTACTCGGCTCCGACCTCAAGATCGCCGTCAAGCCGCGCAACTCCACCGGCCAGGTACGGGTGCTGGCCGGCGTCGGCGTGCTGTATGAGATGTGCGGCAGCGGCGCGAGCTGCACGCTGCCGGGCAAGGCGACCCATGCCCGCGCGCTGCTGCTCCAGCGCGAGGCGCTCGAGCTCGCGCTCTACAGCTTTCACTACCTCAGCGGCCTCGATCAGGTGGTGACGATTCTGCCGCCGTCCAGCGCCCAGACCAGCGCACACGCGATGCTCTTCGAGCGTGGCGACCTGCGCGCGGCCCTCGCCAGGCCCCTGGTGCGCACCGTGCCCTCACCGCCGCCCCAGCTGACGCCCGCCGGCGAGCGCCAGCTGGCCGGATATGCGCCGGAGTTCGCGCAGCACCTGTTCGCGGTCGTGCTCGAGCCGAGCAGCAGCACGAGCGGCGCCAGCTATCTGCTGCTCGACCCCACGCTCTAGAGCAAGCAGTCGCGCGATCGCCAAGCTGGCGGAAGAACGTTGCACAGGCAAATATCCTTCGGCCAGTGCTCACGTTCCGGCGCCTGCTGACCTTTCTGCGGCCCTACCGGCGCGGAGTGATCGCCTCCTTTGCCTTCGCCACGCTGGCGATCATCGCCAGCGTCGCGATCCCGCGACTCGTCGGCGCGGCGATCGACCGCATCGCCCACCATGACCGTGGCTCGCTGACCTGGCTGGCGATCGGCATCGCGATCGCCGCTCTCGTCCGGCTGGTGCTGAGCATCGCGCGCCGACTGATCGCCGGGCGGGTCTCGCTGGGGGTCGAATACGACATCCGCGAGCGCCTCTACAGCCATCTGCTGTCGCTCGAGATCGGCTTCTTCGACCACCAGCAGACGGGCCAGCTGATGTCACGCGCGACGGTCGACCTGCAGTCCGTGCGCTTCTTCCTCGGCTACGGCCTCGTCTTCATCGCCCAGTCGGCCCTGACATTGGTGCTCGCCGCGGTGATCATGCTCTCGATCGATCCGCTGCTGGCGGCGCTGGCGCTGTCGCCCACCCCGCTGATCATCCTGAGCGCCGCGCGCTACGGGCGTGTGTCGCGCCCGGCGCTGCAGGAGGTCCAGCAGCGCATCGCCGAGCTGACCGCCGAGGCCGAGGAGAACATCTCCGGCGTGCGTGTCGTCAAGGCGTTTGCACGCGAGCAGCGCCAGCTGGCGCGCTTTCGCGATGCGACCGGACGGGTCTTCGACCAGGCGATGCTCTCGACGCGGCTGCAGGCGACCTACAACCCGCTGATCGGCTTCCTGCCGAACCTGGGACTGGCGGTGATCCTCTTCGTCGGCGGCCGCCAGGTGATCCACGGGACGATCAGCGCGGGCACGTTCACCGCGTTCTACGCCTACCTGCTGATGCTGATCAGCCCGATGCGCACGCTCGGGGTGATGCTCGGCGCCTCCCAGCGCGCGACCGCCTCGGGGGCGCGTCTGTTCGAGATCCTCGACCGCCAGCCGCGCCTGACGGTGCCCGCCGACGCCATCCCGCTGCCGGCGGGGCCCGGGCGGGTGGAGCTCGACGACGTAACGCTGACCTTCGAGGGCACCCGCCGCCCGGCGCTGCGCCACGTCGACCTCCTCGTCGAGGGTGGCCGCACGGTCGCGCTGGTGGGCGCGACCGGCTCGGGCAAGAGCGCGCTCGTGTCGCTGATCCCACGGCTCTATGACCCCAGCGCCGGGCGCGTGCTGATCGACGGCGTCGATGTGCGCCGCGTCCGGCCAGAGGCGCTGCGCCGGGAGATCGCGGTCGTCACCGACGACCCGTTCCTGTTCTCCGCGACCGTTCACGAGAACATCGCCTACGCTCGACCCGAGGCGTCCCGCGCGCAGGTGCAGGAGGCCGCCGAGCGCGCGCAGGCTGCTGGCTTCATCGCCGAGCTGCCGGAGGGCTATGACACATTGGTCGGCGAGCGGGGGCTGACGCTGTCGGGCGGCCAGCGCCAGCGCCTGGCGATCGCCCGTGCCCTGCTGACCGATCCGCGCGTCCTGATCCTCGACGACGCGACCTCATCCGTCGACGCGTCGACCGAGCAGCAGATCAAGCGCGCGCTGCGCGAGCTGATGGCGCAGCGCACGACCTTGGTGGTGGCCCACCGATTGTCGACGATCGCGATGGCGGACGAGATCGCACTGCTCGAGGACGGCCGGCTCGTCGCGCTCGGCGATCACGAGGAGCTGCTGGCGCGCTCGGAGCTCTACCGCGAGATCGTCGAGCATGGCCTGCCCGACCAGGTCTTCCTCAACCGCAAGCCGATCGAGGCGCAGGTGGCCCCACTGTGAGCGCCCACGGCCAGGTCCTCGGCGGCGCGCCGGCTCCCACTCGGCGGGCCGAGCTGCGCCGGCGCCTGCGCGGCAGCAGAGGGCGGCTGCGGCGCGTCGCCGGCCTGATCGAGCTGCTGCGCCCCTATCGGCTGCGGGTCGCGCTGATGTTCGTGTCGTTGCTGATCGCGACAGCCGCGGCGCTGGCCCCCTCGCCGCTGGCCAAGCTGGCGATCGATCAGGGCATCAGCCGCCACGACATCGGCACGCTGGACCTGATCGCGCTGGCCTTCCTGGGCTCGGTGATCGTCTACTCGCTGGCCAGCGCGCTGCAGACCTGGCTGGTTGGCTGGGTCGGGCAGCGTGCGCTGCAGGACCTGCGCTTCCGCATCTTCGAGCACCTGCAGACGCTCTCGTTCGCGTTCTACTCGCGCAACCGCGCAGGCGTTCTGGTCTCGCGCATCAGCAACGATGTCGAGGCGCTCGACCAGCTCGTCACCGACGGCGTCGTGACCCTGTTCCAGTCCTCGCTGACGCTGATCGGCACCGTCGTGATCCTGTTCGTGCTCGATGTCCAGCTGGCCCTGGTGACGCTGGCGATGCTGCCGCTGCTGGGCGTCGCCAGCCTGATCTTCCGCATCATCTCGACCGACGCCTATCGCGTGACGCGCGAGCGAATCGCCTGGATCACCGCCTACCTGCAGGAGACGCTGTCGGGCATCCGCGTCGTACGCAGCTTCGGCCAGGAGCCCCGCCACCGCGTCCGCTTCGCCGAGCTCAACGAGGACAACCGCCGCGCCAACATGCGCACCGTCAACCTCAACGCCGCCTACTTCCCGGGCGTCGAGCTGCTGTCCGGGCTGGCGCAGGTGGCGATCCTGCTCTACGGCGGCTATCGCGCGATCGACGGCCAGGTCACGGTCGGCGTGATCGCCGCATTTGTGTTCGCCCTCAACAACTTCTTCGACCCGATCCAGCAGCTCTCCCAGCTCTACACCACCTACCAGTCGGGCATGGCTGCCCTCGACAAGATCTTCGGGCTGCTCGACGAGCGTCCGGACCTGGTCGACGCGCCGGACGCGATCGCGCTAGCGCGCATACGCGGCGAGCTGACCTTCGAGGACGTCTCCTTCCGCTACGGCGAGGGCGCCGACGCGAGCTGGGCGCTGCGCGATGTGGACCTGCACGTGCCGGCCGGCCAGACGGTCGCGCTGGTCGGGGAGACCGGCGCCGGCAAGTCGACGCTGGCGAAGCTGGTGGCGCGCTTCTACGACCCGACCGAGGGACGCGTGCTGGTCGACGGTCATGACCTGCGCGACGTCACCGCCGCCTCGCTGCGCTCCCAGCTGGGGATCGTCCCGCAGGAGGCGTTCCTCTTCTCCGGCACGATCCGCGACAACATCGCCTTCGGTCGTCCCGACGCAGGCGACGAGGAGATCCGCGCCGCCGCCCAGGCGATCGGTGCCGACGCCTTCATCGAGCGCCTCGAGCACGGCTACGACAGCGAGGTCGGCGAGCGCGGCGTGCAGCTCTCGGCCGGCCAGCGTCAGCTGATCGCCTTCACCCGCGCGCTGATCGCCGACCCGCGCATCCTCGTCCTCGACGAGGCCACCTCCAACGTCGACATCCACACCGAGCGGCGGATCGAGACCGGCCTGCGCCGCCTGCTCGCCGGGCGCACGGCGATCGTCATCGCCCACCGCCTCTCGACGATCCGCCGTGCCGGCCAGATCGTCGTGCTCGAGCACGGCCACGTCGCGGAGCGCGGCAGCCACGAGCAGCTGCTCGATCGCCAGGGGGTCTACTGGGGCCTCTACCGCGACTGGGCCGAGCAGGCGAGCGCGTAGCAGCGGCCGCCTCATCCGCGCACCGAGGTGTCCAGTAGGCCATGTCAGGCGCGCTCATCAAGTGCACCGGCTTGGTCAGCCATCGAGCCGCTCGGTGCTCTGGCCGGTGACCCCGGCGATGAGGTCGAAGTCCTTGTCCCGGTGCAAGACGACAAGACCAGCGCGCTCAGCGATCGCTGCGATCAGCAGGTCCGGCACAGAGGGCGCCCGATGATGGCCGCGGTTGGCGAGCACGTTGAGCACCTCGAGGGCGCGATCCTCGGCCGCCGGCGTCGCGTATTCCACCGGCATCGAGGCAATCGGCGGCTCACGCAAGCCCGCGTGAAGATCCCGAGCGTCGCGAGCGGAGTAGCCGACCTCGAGTAGTGTGACAGTCGCGATTCGCACGAGCCCCCGCTCGATCCGGTCGGCCCAGGCCTCGATGTCAGGGCTGCCCGCAAGCCGGACCAGCGCCGACTTGTCGATCAGCCAGCCCGCCGGCTCGCTGGCTGTCACGACCAGGCCCGGCGCATCACCTCGGGATCCTCGAGATCACCGAAGCGGGCGGCGAACCTCTGCAGATCCGCGGTCGTCACCGGGATCGACGGACGGCTGGCCTCCTGATGGAGCCGGCGCCGCAGGTATTCCGTACGCGAGAGCTTTAGCCGCGCGGCCTGGGCATCGATGCGGGCGAGATCCTCCGCCGGCACGTCTCGGATCAGGACGTCAGGCATAGCGCAAGGATATCATGCGATATCGCCGCTCGCGTCTTGCCTGCAACAAACCACGCAGTCAGCTCCGGGACAGGGATTCGAACCCCAACTTCCTGATCCAGAGTCAGGCGTCCTACCATTAGACGATCCCGGAAGGCGGCAGGCCAGTATAGCCGCGCGCCTCGGGCGTCCTTTCGGACCGCGGCTCGCCGATCCGCCACGCACGCGTCGACTGGCACGCGCCTCGCTCGCGCGGTCCGCCCCGGCCTTGCGCGGTCCGCCCCGGCCTTGCGCGGTCCGCCCCGGCCTCGCTGTGCGATAAGTTCATCGCGCCCGATGAGCGCCGACGCCACCGTCCGCGCGACGCCGGCGGAGCGGCTGGAGTCGCTGAGCGCGCTGTGCGAGCGCACGCTGCATGCCAACTGGCGCCAGGGGGAGCGGGCCGGCGTTCGCTACGCCTACACCGCACCCAGCCCGATCCGCTACCCCTGGCAATGGTACTGGGACTCCTGCCAATCGGCGGTCGTCTGGGCGCGGCTGCAGCCGGCGCGTGCCCGTGCCGAGCTCGAGACGCTGCTCGCCGCCGCCCAGCCGGACGGCTTCATCGGGCACACGATCTTCTGGTCGCATCCGGTCGGCCTGCCGCGGCTGCTGTTCTACAACGTCAGCTCCCGCGCCGACCAGATGACGGCCACGATCCAGCCGCCGATGCTCGCCTGGGCATGGCGCATCGCGGTCGGCGACCCGGCCGCCGTTCCCGCGATCGTCGCTCATCACGCCTGGATTCGCGAGCACCGTGACATCTGTGGTGACGGCCTGATCTGGATCCTCCAGCCCGATGAGTCGGGCCTCGATGCCTCTCCCAGCTTCGACGCGGTCTGGGGCCGGCGGGCGCAGGGCCTGCCGGGCTTTGCGCTGCTGGTGCGGCGCAACCGCCAGCTCGGCTTCGACATCAAGCGGGTCCGCGCCGCCGGCGGGCCGCTGGTCTGCCCCGTCGTCGCCAACGTGCTGCACGCGCTCTCGGAGCTCGCGCTCGGCCGTCCCTCGCCGACCGCCGCGCTCATCGAGCGCCTTTACGACGAGCGCACGGGACGCTTCGTCGATCGCGCGCTGCCGGAGCGCGCGGACCCGGGGCCGCTGACCTGGTCGACGTTGGCTCCGCTGGCGCTGCCCGATCTGCCCGCGGCGATCGGGCGCCGGCTGGTCGAGCAGCACCTGCTCGACCCGACGCACTTCTGGCTGCCGCTGGCGCCCCCCGCCGTCGCCGCCGATGAGCCCTCGTTCTCGACGCGCGCGACGTTCTGGGGCCTGCGCCGCTATTGGCGCGGCCCAACCTGGATCAACTCCACCTGGCTGGTGTCTTTGGGCCTGCGGCGCCTGGGCTACCACGCGCTGGCGCAGGAGCTCGCCGAGCGCGTGGCGGCCGTGGTCCTGCGCGAGGGGCTGCGCGAGTACTACCAGCCGTTCAGCGGCGCCGGCATGGGCGCGCGGGACTTCGCCTGGTCCGCGCTCGTGCTCGAGCTGCTCGATCCCTCAGCGGGAGCGGCGGGCAGCCACCTCTAGCGCCGCGAGCGCAGCAGATGCAGCGCCAGCACCGCCAGCAGCGCGGCGAAGGTCAACAGGGCGACGTTCTCGACGCGCAGCGGCCGGAAGACGACCCACAGGCAGAGCATGATCACGAGCACCGGCAGGAAGCGGTTCAGCAGCAGGTCACGCATCGCCGCCGCCTTCGTCGCCGCGCCGCTCGGCGTGCCGGGCTTGCCGCATGGCCCTGCTGGCGCGCACTCGCCGCCAGGGCCGCCTACAGGTCGGCCAGCTCGTAGGTCGGGTCGGCGATGTGCTCGGCCTCGACGGACCTCCCGGCCTCGATCAGGCGGCCGGCCCGGACGAGATCCTCGTCGCAGCCCACGCTCAGCGCCGCACGCAGCCGCCTGCCGTCCAGGTACCACAACGAGAACCTGCCGTCCTCGACCGAGCCGCGCAGGACCTCGCGCTCGTCGCCGCGACGCGCCCCGACGAAGCGCAGCGTGCACCAGTCGGCGAGATCGGACCAGAAGTAGGGCAGCACGTCGTGGGTCTGATCGTCGCCGAGCATGTTGGCGGCGGCCGTGTGACCGTGGGAGAACGCCACGTCCCAGTGCTCGATCCGTGCCGGCGCGCCAAGTCCCGGCAGCGGCCATTCACAGATGTCGCCGGCAGCGTAGATGCCCGGCACCGAGCTGCACAGCCGTGTGTCGGTGAGCACGCCGCCGCCCGGCCCGATCTCCAGGCCGGCGCTGCGCGCCAGCGTCAGGTCCCCGACGGCACCCGTGCCCATCACCACGAGCTCGGCGCTCAGCCGCCGTCCATCGACGGTCCGTACGGCCTCGACGCGCTCGCCGGAGCCCTCCAGTGCGACCGCCTGCGTCTCGGTCAGGACCTCGACGTCGTGATCCTCGAGCACGCGCTGCACGAAGCGCCCCGCCCGCTCGCCGAAGCCGCGCTGCAACGGCGTGTGCTCCTGCAGCACGACGGTGCAGCGCTTGCCCATCGTTGTCAGCGTCGCGGCGACCTCGCAGCCGATGTAGGAGCCGCCGATCAGCACGACCCGTTCGACCTCCTCGGCGTCGCGGGCCAGCGCATCGGCGTTGCGCAGCGTGCGCAGGTAGTGCACGCCGCCCAGGCGCGCGCCTTCGAGATCGATCCGCCGGACGTTGAGGCCGGTCGCGATCAGCGCCTTGCGGAACGCCACGGTCTGCTTGTTCGACAACGTCGCGATGCGATTGTTCGCGTCCAGCGCCACCACGCTGGTGCGCGTGAGCAGCTCGACGTTGTTGTCCTCCCACCAGTCCGCCGGGCGGACCATCACCTGCTCGAGATCCTCGTCGCCGCTGAGATAGCCCTTGGAGCACGGCGGGCGGTGATACGGGGCATCGAGCTCGCGTCCGACGAGCATGATCGACTCGCTCCCACTGCCCCGGCGCAGCGCGATCGCGCAGCTTGCGGACGCCACCCCACCACCGATCAGCAGCATGTCGACCGCATGGTCGGCCATGCGGCGCGCCGCGCGCTCAGCCACGGGCAGCGCCGGCGCCTGCGAACTGGTCCGTGATCGCCTCCTCCAAGCCGGGGTCGAGCACGATCAGGACCTCGTCGCCGGCCTGGATGACGGTGTCGGCCTTGGGCACGAAGCCTGCTCCGTCGCGCAGGACGGAGATCACCAAGCTGCCCTCGGGCAGCTGCAGGTCCGCGACGCGCCGTCCGGCCGCCGGCGCGGCGTCGCCAACCTCGAGCTCGATGATCTCCAGGCGCTCCTCGTCGAACGCCAGCAGATGCACGAGGCCGTAGCGCGGAACCTCGTGCTCGATCAGGCGCAGGATCAGGTCTGTCGCCGACACCGCCGGCTGGATGCCCAGCAGCCGGAAGTGCTGGAGATTGCGCGGGTTGTTGACGCGGGCGATGATCCGCTCGCAGAGGTACTTCTCCTTGGCCACCTGGCAGATGAGCATGTTGTCCTCATCGTCGCCGGTGACTGCGATCACCATGTCGGCGCGGGCGATGCCGGCCCGCTCGAGCACCCACAGCTCGGTTCCGTCGCCGTACTGCACGGCATGCTCGAGCTCCTCCTCGACGACCAGGTAGCGATCACGGCGCGCTTCGATGACGGTCACCTCGTGACCCTTGTCGATCAGCTCGCGCGCGAGGTTCCAGCCGACCTTGCCGGCTCCCGCGATGATCACGTACACGACGTCTCCTCCCTCACTGCAGCGCCTGCTGGAACATCTCGATCGCGTGCTGGGTCGGGCAGATCGTGTGCAGCCCCTGGGTCTCATACCAGATCGCACGTGCGGGATCGAGCACGCGCGCGACGACCTTGGGCACCTTGAAGCGCCGTTGGGCGATCTGCGCGATGACGAGGTTGGTGTTGTCGCCGTCGGTCGACGCGATGAAGATGTCGGCCTGCTCGATGCCCGCCTGGATCAGCGCGTCGATCTCGAGCGCGGTGCCGACCGTGAAGCGCCCGCCGGCGTCCTCCCAGGACTCGCGCGACTCCTGATCGAGGCGCTCGTGCGAGAGCGGATCCTCGTCGAGCACTGACACCTCGTGACCGGCCGACAGCGCCCACTTGGCGACGGTCGAGCCGACGCGACCCGCACCCACGATCAGGATGAACACGACGCAGGACTCTAGCGAGACCAGGTCCCCGCGGGAGGCTGCCGCGCGCCGGCGCCATCGCCTTCCTCGGCCTGCGCGCCGTCCTCCGGCGGCGCGGTCAGGATGATGCGGCAGGGAGCCTTATCGATGACGTAGCGGGTGATGTCGCCGATCGGGCTCTCGAGCACGCTCGCGCGCCCGCCGAGCGACGGCCCACCGCCGATTCGCGACGGCGCCTCGGCGGCGAGCACGATCGCTTCGACGCCGCGCCGGCGCGCCTCGTCGACGATCGCCTGCCCGGCTCGGCGCGCGCGCACGGTTGCCGTCGCGACGGCGACGCCCTCGTACTCCTCTCCAACCGCCTTCGCCCGCGCGAGCGCGCTGCGCGCCATGCGCAGCTGGGACTCCGGCAGCGCCGCGTCGATCGGCAGCGACAGCGGCACGATGAAGATCCACAGCGCCTCGATCACCGCACCTCCGGCGACGCCCTCGACGCCGTCAGCGGCGTTCTCGCTGGCCAGCCGTGCGGCGGTCTGGACGATGTCGTCGTCGAGCGGGCTGCCCAGCAGGGGCACGAGGATCGAGCCGTACTCGCTGTCGTCCTCCTCGGTGGCAAGCGGGCGCAACGCCTGCTCGGGAACCGTGACGCGGCGCAGGATCGGCTGGTGCTCGATGCGCCGGTAGATCACATAGAGCAGCACGCCGCCGACGAGCCACAGCCCGCCGACCAGGCGCGCCCCGGCATGCAGGACGACCACGCTCACCCAGCCGGCCGCCGCGGCCAGCGCGCCGAGCACTGCCGGCAGCGGCAGCGAGCCGCCGCGCCAGGCGACGGAGCCGGGGATCCGGTACGGGCGCGTGGCGGCGGGCTCGCGGAAGCGCAGCCGGCAGATCGACAGATGCGCGAGCGTGAAGGCGAGCATCGCGCCGAACGCGTAGATGCCCACGAGGAAGTTGAGGTTGCCGGGGATCACGAGCGCGATCGCGATCGCGGCGGCCAGCAGGATCGCGACGTAGGGCGTGGCGCGCTGCGGATGCAGCCGACCGAGCGAGCTGGGGATCTGGCGGTGCGTGGCCAGCGAGTAGGTCAGCCGTGAGAGGCCGAGCATCGGGCCGTTGGCGGCGGCGATCAGCACGACAGTCGCCGTGGCGGCGACCGCCCAGCTGAGCAGGTGCACCAGCAGCTCCGGGCGGTAGCTGTGAACGATCCCCAGCAGCGGCGCCTTCTCCCAGCGGCCTGCCAGCGCCGTATGACCGGCGTGGATGGGCAGCGCCGCCAGCCCGACGAGGGCGATGCCGACGTAGAGCGCGATCACGGCGAGGGTGCCGCCCTTGACGAGGCGTCGCAGCCCGGCTTCGCTGACGTGCGCCTCGGGCACGAGGCTGGCGGCGGACTCGAGCCCGGTGAAGGCGATGCTCGCCAGCGTCAGGGCGAAGATCAGCTCAGACCAGCTGGGCGAGTGCCCGAGCCTGATCGGATCGAGCAGGGCATCGGGGTTGAACACCAGGATGAAGCCGAGCGCGATCACCGTCAGTTGGATCGCCCAGTCGACGATCGCGAGCTTCGCCAGCTGGGCGAAGCGTTGCGCCGAGCTGCCGCGGATGTTGGCCCACGCGACGTAGAGGATCACGCCGATCGCGATCAGGATCTGCGGCAGGCCTCGCCCGAGCGGCGCGTAGAAGCCGCCGAGATAGCTCGCGACCGAGAAGGCGGCGACCGCGATCAGGATTATGTAGTCCAGCAGTACGGCCCAGCCCGTGATGAAGCTGACCAGCTCGTTGAACGCGTAGCGCGCGAAGACGGTCGAGCCACCCCGCTCGGGGCGCAGCGTCGCTCCCTCGGCGTAGGTCATCGCGGTCAGGAAGAAGAAGATGCCGGCGAGCAGGAAGACGACCGGCGTCAGCGCGAGCGCATGGCGCGCGACCACGCCCAGCACGAAGAAGACCGCGGTGGCGATCGTCGAGTAGATGACCGCGAGCAGCGCGGCGGCCGGGAGGGTGCGCTGCTGCATCAGCCGCGCGAGAGCTGGTACAGGCGCAGCGCCCCGGCGATCACGAACAGCGGGCCGAGCAGGAGGCCCAGCGTCACGCCATCGGGACCATGCTCGAGCGTCAGCACGATCAGCAGCACCCCGAGCACGATCATCAGTGCCGACATGATCGCGGTCGCGCTGCGCTGGACCCGGCGCGGCGCCTCGCGCCCCGACGCAGACCGCGACGGTTGCGGTGCGGCGCGACCCGTCCTGCGCGGCGACATCTCAGGCGGCGTGTCCCGCCGCCGGGCTCACGTGATCAGGGGGATGATCAGGATGGCGACGATGTTGGCGACCTTGATCATCGGGTTGATGGCAGGCCCCGCCGTGTCCTTGTAGGGGTCGCCGACCGTGTCGCCCGTGACCGAGGCGGCATGGGCCTCCGACCCCTTGCCGCCAAAGGCGCCATCCTCGATCAGCTTCTTCGCGTTGTCCCATGCGCCCCCGCCGGATGTCATCGAGATCGCCACGAACAGCCCCACGACGATCACCCCGATCAGCAGACCGCCAAGCGCCCGGGTGCTGATCAGGCCGACGATCAGCGTGACGAAGATCGGGATCAGCGATGGCAGGATCATCTCACGCTGGGCCGAGCGGGTCACGATGTCCACCGCCGTGTCGTACTCGGGGCGTTCGGTTCCCTCCATGATCCCGGGCTTCTCGCGGAACTGCCGGCGGACCTCCTCGACGACCGCGCCGCCGGCGCGCCCGACGGCCTCCATCGAGAGCGCCACGAACAGATAGACCATCAGGCCACCGATGAGCAGGCCGATCAGCACCGCGGGGTCGCTGATCAGGAACGCCACCGGGCTCTTGCCCTTGGCGGTCAGCTTGTCGTTGAGCTCGGTCGAGAAGGCGGTGAAGAGCACCAGCGCGGCCAGCGCGGCGGAGCCGATCGCGTAGCCCTTGGTGACCGCCTTGGTCGTGTTGCCGACCGCGTCGAGCGGGTCGGTGACGTCGCGGACGTCCTGCGGCAGATCGGCCATCTCGGCGATGCCGCCGGCGTTGTCGGTCACCGGCCCAAATGCGTCGAGCGCCACGATCAGCCCGGTCAGCGACAGCTGTGCCATCACCGCCACGCCGATGCCATAGACGCCGCGTGTGCCGCCGCCCGCGAGCTGCCAGGAGCCCAGGATGCCCATCGAGATGACTATCGCCGGCGCGGCCGTCGCCTGAAAGCCCTGCGCCAGGCCCTGAATGATGTTCGTCGCGTGCCCGGTCTCCGACGCCCGCGCGGTCTTCCTGACCGGCGCGAAGCGCGTCGACGTGTAGTAGTCGGTGATCACGAACAGCAGCGCGGTGACTCCGATGCCGATCAGCGAGCAGAGGTACAGCCGCCAGACCGCCGGGGCGTGCACGGCGCCGACGGTCTTGTAGCTGAGGTTGCGCATCAGCCACAGAGTCACGGGGTAGAAGGCGCCGGCGGCCAGGACGCCGGAGACCAGCAGGCCCTGGTAGAGCGCGCGCTCCACCTTGCCCGCGCGCGAGCGCACGGCGAAGGTGCCGATCACCGAGGCGACGATCGAGACGCCACCCAGCACCAGCGGATAGAGCGCGACTCGCGTGGACTCCTGGAAGGTCAGGACGCCGAGCAGCATCACCGCCACCGCGGTCACGGCATAGGTCTCGAAGAGGTCGGCCGCCATGCCGGCGCAGTCGCCGACGTTGTCGCCGACGTTGTCGGCGATCACCGCCGGGTTGCGCGGATCGTCCTCGGGGATGCCGGCCTCGATCTTGCCGACGAGGTCGGCGCCGACGTCGGCGCCCTTGGTGAAGATGCCGCCGCCCAGGCGGGCGAAGACCGAGATCAGCGAGCCGCCGAAGCCCAGGCCGATCAGCGCGTCGACCGCCTGGCGATCGGTCTTGCCGCTGATCGTCAGGATGCCGAAGTAGCCGGCGACGCCGAGCAGCGCGAGCCCGACGACGAGCAGGCCTGTGACCGCGCCCGAGCGGAAGGCGACCGCCAGCGCCGGGCCCACGCCGCCGCGCGCGGACTCCGCCACGCGCGCGTTCGCGCGCACCGAGACGTTCATGCCGATGAAGCCCGCCGAGGCGGAGAGCAGTCCGCCGATCGCGAAGCCGACCGCAACCGTGATGTTCTGGATGAAGATCAGCGCGACAAAGAGCGCGGCGCCGACCACGGCGATCGTCAGGTACTGACGCTTCAGGTAGGCCGACGCGCCCTCCTGGACCGCCTGCGAGATCGCGCGCATGCGCTCGTTGCCGGGCGACAGCGCGAGCAGCGATCGAGACGTGAAGGCGCCGTAGAGAACGGCGATGCCGGCGCAGACCAGTGCGACGACGACCCCATGGTTGGCCAGGAAGTGACTCAAGGTGCTTGGGTCCTCCGAGAGAAGATTTCGCTCGCCGCGCGCAGGGGCGGCAGCCAGATGTCAGCTTAAAAGGCAGTGACCGGCTGACCGGTCACTTGCCGAAAAGCGCGCGAAGTCTAACGTGGTCGTTGCCGGAACGACCACGCGGTGGCTATTGACCGGGCACCCAGAGGCGTCCGCTGCGCTGTGCGGGACCGGGCTGGCCCTGGGGCGGCGCCTGACCGGGCTGCCGCTGCGAGCCGCCTGCGCCCGCGTCCTGCTCCTGGCCCCGCGCGCCAGTGGCTCCGCCCTGCCCACCGCCGCGTGGCCCACCGCCGCCGGCCCCCTGGCCATCGGCCGTGCCCGTCTCTTCAGGCTGCGCACCGCCGCCGCGCGCGTAGGCCAGCTGCAGTTGGGCGAGCGCATCGCGGATCGCCGCCAGCTCGGAGACCTGCTCGGCGCGGTCGACCACAGGCAGCAGCGCGCGCACCGCCTCGATCGCCTGCCTGCCCTGCGCCAGATCGCGCTCGTCGGCCGCGTCGGGCACCAGCCCGAGCCGTCGCGCGCCGAGGTTGATCAGCGAGACGATCGTCTGCAGCAGGACGTCCTCGACCGTCAGCCGCTTGAGCTCCTGCTCGACGGCGAGGCGCAGCTCCTCCTCAGTGGGTCCGCGCGACTCTGCGCTCACAGCCCCTCCTTGCTCGCCGATGCCAGCGCCCAACGTTCACGGCTTGCGTTCCTCCTGGCAGCCCGACTGGCCGACGGCGACCGCCTCGCGCGCATAGCTCTCGAGCGTCTCGCGCACCACGCCGGCATAGATCTCGCTCAGCGACGCGCCGGCCTCGAGCGCACGCCGCTGGCGCTGGGCGCCGTTGAGCTCCGGCAGGTTGACCTCGAGCCCCAGCTCGCCGCGCACCGGCGCCGTCCATTCGAGCAGCCGCCACAGCGCCTCGGCCGCTGGGTACTCGGTCCAGCGATCGAGGTCCAGCAGCTGACCATCCTGGCCGTAGCGGATCGCGCGCCAGAGGTTCTCCTCGATCGCGCGGTTGGGCAGATCGGCGGCCGGCACGGACTCGTCGACGTCGCGCGCGGCCTGGGCCACGCACGCGACGATCAACGTCGACAGGGCCTCCGATTCACACGCGTTGATCTGCGCGTCGCAGAGTCGAAACTCGACGGTCCCGAATGACAGATGCGGCCGGATCGACCACCAGACCTGCGTGTACTCGATGATCGAGCGGGTCCGCACGAGCGCGTCGATGTAGTCGCGAAAGGCGGGCCAGCCACCGTAGGCGTCGGGAATCCCGCAGCGCGGGAAGGACTTCGTGAAGATCTGGCTGCGCGTCGAGTGCAGCCCGGAGTCGCGGCCGTCGAGGAAGGGCGAGCTCGCCGAGATCGCCAGCAACAGCGGTGCCACCGGCCGCAACCGGTCGCACACGCGCACCGCCCGATCGACTCCGCGGATGCCGACGTGGACGTGCAGCGCGAACGTGTTGTTGCGCCAGGCGATGTACCTCAAGCCATCCTCGACGCGCCGGTAGTGCTCGGTGTCGATGATCCGCTGGTCGCGGTAGTCGGCCCAGGGATGCGTGCCGCTGGCCGCAAGCGCCACGCCATGCTCGCGTGCGATCGTCAGCAGTCGCGCACGTCGCTCCCGCTGCTGGGCGATCCCCTCGTGGACGTTGGGTGCCACGCCGGAGCGGATCTCGACCTCCGAGGAGATGAGCTCACCGCACAGCGATGAGGCCAGCAGCGGATCCCCGCGCGCGGAGCGCTCGAGGGCCTCGAAGCGCGCGACGAGGTCCAGCGTGATCGGATCGACGATCGCGAACTCCTCCTCGATGCCGACCGTGAAGTCGGTCGAGGCGGCGAACAGCTGCTCCGCCCGCCGCAGATCGATGCTGGAACGAACCGCGCTCTCCATCAGGTGAGATAGAAGTACAGCGCGTAGAGCAGATCAACTGCGGGACTCGAGGTGTGCACGGTGACCTCGGGCGGGACCTGCAGCAGGGCCTCGGAGTAGTTGAAGATGATCTTGACCCCCGCCTGCACGAGCTGATCGGCGAGCGGCTGCGCCGCGGCGGTCGGCACGGCCAGCACAGCGACGACGATGTCCTCCTCCTCGACTACGTCGCGCAGCTCGGAGCTGTGGCGCACCGGGTGAGGCCCGACGTTGCTGCCGACCTTGTTGGGGTCGACATCGAAGATCGCAACGACGCGAAAGCCGTGGTCGGCGAAGATGTCCGAGGAGGCGATCGCCTGGCCGAGATGACCGGCGCCGAAGAGGGCGATGTTGTGCTGGCCGGAGG
This sequence comes from uncultured Solirubrobacterales bacterium, assembly GCA_963795555.1. GTDB lineage: Bacteria > Actinomycetota > Thermoleophilia > Solirubrobacterales > Solirubrobacteraceae > CAWCHZ01. Next base: position 497,676 of record CAWCHZ010000002.1, on the reverse strand, counting down.
TCCGCAGGATCTTGCGGATCTGCGAGACGAGCGACTCGACGTTGTAGCCGACGCCGCGCTTGCCGAACTTGCCGAAGCCCGAGAGATCCCGGCGGATCTGCGTCGAGTTGACGTGCGTGTAGTCCGACAGCTCCTGCGAGGAGATCGTCTCCTTGCCCATCTTCTTCGCCTGTGTCAGCACCTGCAGGTAGCGCGACAGGCGCGCCGCGACGCCCAGCGAGAGCCGCTCGCTCGCGCCTCCGGACGGATCGCGGCCGGCATCGTGCCCACCATCGCGCTCGCCGTCGTGCGCCGGAAGCTGCCCGCCGTCACGCGCCGGCAGCTGTCCGCCATCGTGCCCGAAATTGTGCTCGACATGGCGTCCGGCGTGGTGCGCGGCAGCTCGTGAGAAGCTGGTCATCGCATTCACTCTAACGAGCAGACCGCCGGGCGGCTGATGGGCGCCCGGCGCGGCCGCTGGACGCGGCGTCGGCGCATCCGGCGGCCAGCAGTCGCGCGCGCAGGTCCGCCGGCTCGACGAACAGCTCGAACTCCTCGCGCTCATCGATCAGCACCACGGGGATCCGGTCCAAATAGGCCCGCAGCAGCCGGTCGTCGGCATCGATGTCACGCTCGATCAGCTCGAACGCGAGCTCGGCGCGCACCGCTTCGAGCACGGCGCGCGCCTCGTCGCAGAGGCAGCAGCCTGCGCGGCCCAGCAGCGTCACGGTCGGCGGTCCGCTTCCCGAGCCCGTCCGATCCCCGTGCGCCGCCATCGACCGCCGCCTCACCCCAGCCCCCGCTCACCGCTGGCGTAGGCGTCTGCCGTCAGGTAGTCGGGGAACGGCACCGCCGGGATGAAGCGCGCGGCGCTGGCGATCATCGCGGCGTTGTCGGTGCACAGCGCGAGCTCCGGCAGCTTGACGTCGGGCACCAGCTCGCGCAGCCGCTGGCGCAACGGGCCGTTGGCGGCGACGCCACCGCCGACCGCAAGCCGCCCGCAGCCGGTCTGCGCCAGCGCACGCTCGACGCGATCGACGAGTGCGCTGACGATCGCCCGCTGGTATGACGCGGCGAGATCGGCACGGCGCCGCTGCGCCTCCTCATGACCAAGCTCACGGACCTTGTAGAGCAGCGCGGTCTTGAGACCGGCGAAGGAGAAGTCCAGCCCGGCCACGCCCGTGCCGGTCGGAAACGCGAACGCGCCCGGATCCCCATCGGCGGCGAGCCGCTGCAGCGCGGGGCCGCCGGGGAACCCCAAGCCCAGCAGGCGCGCGCCCTTGTCGAAGGCCTCACCCGCCGCATCGTCGAGCGTCTGCCCGAGCAGCTCCCAGCGGTTGTGCGCCTGTACGTCGACCAGCAGCGTGTGCCCACCCGAGGCGATCAGGCAGAGAAACGGGGGCATCAGCGGCTCGGGCTCGAGGAAGTTCGCCGCGATGTGCCCGTAGAGATGGTCGACGAGCGCCAGCGGCAGCCGCAGCGCGGCGGCCAGCGCCTTGGCCGTCGAGAGCCCGACCAGCAGCGCGCCGACCAGCCCCGGCCCCTGGGTCACGGCGATCAGCTCGAGCTCCTCGAGTCGCCTGCCAGCGCGCGCGAGCGCGTCGTCGATGACCGCGTCGATCAGCTCGAGATGGTGACGCGAGGCGATCTCCGGGACCACGCCGCCGTAGCGATCATGGACACCCTGCGAGGAGATGACGTTCGAGCGCACCACCCCCTCGCGCGTGACCACGGCGGCGCAGGTGTCATCACAGCTGGTTTCGATCGCGAGGATCACGGCAAGCGCCTGACACGGTGGGCAGGCATTGGCGTCATCGAGTGCGCTTGGCGTTTGCGGTCAGGCATTGGCGTCATCGGAAGCGCCGTGCGCGGCGGTTGACACGGCCGGGGTTCGGGACGTCGTCGAGCGAGCCGTTGAGCGTCGCCGGCGTGCGCCACATGATCAGCGCATCCTCGCCGTTGTCCTGGTAGTAGCGCCGGCGCATGCCGGCCGCCTTGAAGCCGAAGCGCTCATACAGCGCGATCGCCCCATCGTTGGACTCGCGCACCTCGAGGGTGTACTGGACGCGCTCGTCGTCCGCGCGGCCGAGCAGCGTCCGCAGCAGCGTGCTCGCGATCCCCAGCCGCCGCCGGTTGGGGTCGACGGCGACGTTCATGATGTGCCAGACCGCGTCGTAGCGCGAGCAGATCAGGTAGCCGACAAGCCCGCCGCCGGCGAGCTCGGCGGCGAGGCACATCCCCGACGGCTTGGACAGCTCCAGCACGAACATCGCAAGCGACCAGGGCGTCGGAAACGATCGCCGCTCGATGTCCATGACGCGCGGCAGGTCGGAATAGGCGAGCTTGCGGACGCGCACCGCCGGCAGTGGCTGCACGGCTTGCTTGATGGGGTCGTCGCTCACTGGAGTCTCATGGCTGGTGGCTGATGACGCTACCGGCTGATGACGGCTACGCGCGCGAGCTCGATACCAGGTCTCCCGTCCGGCTGGGGAGCCGCGCGTCCGGCGGCCGACCGTACGCCGGCAGGACCTGCTCCAGGCGGCCCGGCTCGGCGACGATCGCGAGTCGGCACAGGGTGCGGCCGCTGACACGGTGCAGCGCCGAGCCCTCCGGCGCGATGACGCCCCCGGCGCGCTCGACCTCGCCGCGAAAGCGTAACGCCCCGTCGCCGACCAGCAATGGGGCGCCGGCAGACGCGCCGGCAGCCGAGCCGGCAGACGCGCGGGCAGCGGAGCCCGCAGGCGCGCCGGTCAGCGCCGCCACAAGCTCGGCCAAGCCGTCAGGGGCCAGCGCGCGCGGCCCCGCGAGCTCGACGAGCGTGCCCGCGACGACGCGGTAGGCCGCCGCGAACGCCTCGCCGCGCCTGGCGTCGAGCGCCGCCACGATCGTCCGCTCGCGGTGCTCCGATTCCGCCGCGAGGATCGTACGCTCGGAACCCTCCGCCTCCGCCGCGGCGGCCGCCAACGCGTGCAGCGTCGAGACCCCGACCAAGGGCACGCCGAGCGCGTGCGCCAGGCCATGCGTGGTGGCGACGCCGATGCGCAAGCCGGTGAAGCTCCCGGGCCCCGTCCCAACGGCGATCCGCTCCAGATCGCGCCAGCCAATCCCGGTGCGCTCGAGCGCCTCGAGCGCGAGCGTCAGCGCTCGCGTCGCGTGCTCGGGGCGCCCGCCCACGGGCGGGTCATGGCGCAGCTCGCATTCGCGCTCGCCGGCGCGGACGGCGACGACGGTCGCGGGCGTGGCGGTGTCGAGCCCCAGGACGATCATCGCGCCCTCCATAGGCGGACGCGCCTTCGATCTCCCCCCAAATGCTCCAGCTCCACGCGCACCGTCGGCGCCAGCGCGGCGGAGCGCGCCTGCTCCGGCCACTCCACGAAGGCGATCCGCTCGGGCCCGAGGAAGTCCTCGATCAGTCCCGGCTCCTCGGCGTCGAGGCCGTCCAGACGGTAGAGATCGAGGTGAGAGATCGACACCGACCCGTCGTAGCGGCGCCCCACCGTGAACGTTGGGCTCGTGATCGGCGCCCGCACGCCCAGCTCCCTGCAGGCACCACGCACGAAGGTCGTCTTCCCCGCTCCCAGCTCGCCGCTGATCGTCACGACGTCCCCGGGGCGCAGCGCCCGTGCGAGAGTCGCCGCCAGCTCCTCGGTCTCCCTGGCGCTCGCGGTCTCCTCAACCTGCTGGGTCCCCCTCGCGCTCGCGGCTTGCGGATCCTGCGCGCTTGCGGGCATCCCGAGACTGTAGAGGGCCGCCCGCTGGCAGTGGCAGGCCAACGATTCCGCTACGTTGCAGGCCGGGATGTCCTCCGTCCCCAACCCCCACAGGGCGCCGGTCGACGCGCCGACCGCAGCGCGGGTCAGGCGTGCGCCGCTGGCGCTGCTCCAGGATCCCGAGACCACGAAGGCCGCCGGCCTCGCGATCGCGATGATCGCGGCGAACGTGATCTCGCTTGCGTTCACGATCGTCTTCGCGCGCAAGCTCAAGGAGTCCGGCTACGGGTCGCTGTCGGCGCTGGCCTACATCTTTCTGATCATGTCGGTGCCGCTGTCGTTCCTGCAGGTGGCAACCGCGCGCGACGTCGCGATGGGACGCCTGGGCAGCGGACGCGAGCTGTCGGGAACCGTCTTCACGTGGATCCGGCTGGTGCTCACGGGCCTCGTGCTGGTGACCGGTGCCAGCCTGCTCGCGCGCGACCAGCTGGCCACGCTGGTGCACGTCGACAAGCCGATCGGCGCGGCAGCGCTGATCCCCGCCGGAGGTTGCTGGCTGCTGCTTTCGCTGGAGCGCGGCGTGCTGCAGGGCGTTGGCGCTTACCGGGCCGTGGGCGTGAGCCTGGTGATCGAGCAGCTCGGCAGGCTCGCGCTCGGCTACATGCTGGTGGTGCTGGGGGGCGGCGTCAGCGGCGCCTTCCTGGGCACCCCGCTGACGATGCTCGCAACCGCCGGGTTCTTGGCGATCGTCCTGCGCAGGCGCCTGGGACGGCCGGCGGAAGGTGTCGAGCGCGAGACGCTGCGTCAGCTGATCGGCGCCGCGTGGGCACCGCTGCTGGCGCTCTTCTTCCTCGGGGTGCTGCAGTTCATCGACGTGCCGATCGTCCATGCGCAGGTGGGTGGGCGCGCCGCGGGCGCCTACGCCGCCGCCGCGGTTGCCTCCAAGGTCGTCTACTGGGTCGCGATGGGGCTGGGCTTCTACCTCGTCCCCGAGGCGGCGCGGCGGGCGGGTGCGGGCCTCGACGCTCGCCGGGTGCTGCTGCTCGTGCTCGGGCTCGCGCTGATAGTGGCGCTGCCCTGCATGGCGATCTTCGGGCTGCTGCCGCGCTTCCTCATGCGGCTGGGCTTCGGAGCGCGCTACCTGGCCGGCGCCGATCCGCTGATCTACCTGGGGCTCGCGATGACGCTGCTGGCCTGTGGCTATCTCGCCGTGCAGTACCTGCTCGCGGTCCGCCGGGTCGCCTTCCTGGCGCTGCTGGCGCTCGCCGCTGCCGCCGAGCCCTTGGTCGTCTGGCAGTCCGGCCCAAACCTCGTCGGCTTCGCGCGGGGCGTGCTCGCGGTGCAGGCCGCCGCGGCATTGGCGATGCTCCTGCTCGCCCTGCGCCGACCAACGCCGCGACTGGCTCGCACGGCTGTGCGGGCGACCCCCGCGCCACTGGGTCATGGCTCTCCGGAGTAGCGTTCCCAGGCGGCCTGTTTGGTGACGCCGAGCGCTTGACCGATTTCGGTCCAGCTGTGGCCGGCGGCGCGGGCTCGTTGGACGGAGTTGCGAGTGAGCTTGTCAAGGGCTGTGGCGACGCGACACGCTTCGCGGAGCCCGGCGAGCGGCTCGGTTGCCCAGTCGCCGCCCGCGCGGATCCGGAGGCCTTGGCCGCTTCCGACGATTCGTATCCGCGGCGTGGTCCGCGCGATCATCGCCAATCTCCTTCCGTCAAGATGTCTTGACGAAAGCGTAGCGCTGCGAGCGCCTCTCAGGCGAGGTGCCGAAGCTGCTTGAGGCAGACGCGCTAAGGCTCGAAGAGGCCGAGCTGAGCCATCGAGCCCTCGGCCGGCGCCGGCTCGTGGACCGATGTCGACCGGGGCTCCCACTCCGCGTCGTCGCCGTTGACGGGCGCTGCGTCAGCGAGGTCGCCATCCGCGGGCTCGGCGTCCACCGACTGCCGGGAGGCGCCGAGCTGCTCAGGCGGCGGCAGCTCCAGCAGCGCCGAGATTCCGGCGAAGTCCGCGCGCAGCGTCTCGAGCATCGACGGCGTGTAGAGCGCGGCCGCCGGGTGGTAGAGCGGGTAGAGCCGCACAGCGCGTGCGCCGACCATCCGAACCTCGGCGCGACCGTGCAGGCGGCTGATCCCGGTGGGGTCGCCACGCAGCAGCTTGGTCGAGAAGTTGCCCAGCGTGCAGATGACGCGCGGCTCGATCAGCTCGACCTGGCGCCAGAGGTAGTCCTGACAGGACTCGATCTCGGTCGGGGTGGGATCGCGGTTGCCCGGCGGACGGCACTTGAGCACGTTGGCGATGAAGACGTCCGCGCGCCGCAGGCCGATCTCCTCGAGCAGCCGCTCGAGCAGCTTGCCGGCCTGGCCGACGAACGGAAGCCCCGCCTTGTCCTCGCTCGCCCCCGGCGCCTCGCCGACGAACATCAGGTCGGCGTCGGCGTTGCCCGCCCCGAAGACGACCGTCGTCCGCGTCGCCGCCAGATGCGGGCAGCGGGTGCAGCCCTGGGCCTGCTCATAGACGGCCTTCAGCTGCTCGCGCCGCTGCTGCGCGGTTGGCATGGGCTGCGATGGTAGCCGGGCGGCCCGACGTGAGCTCGCTCCTGGCACGTTGCGTTTCAATCCTGCGGCAAGCCGGCCTGACTGTCGAAGAGCTCGTCGGGCTGATTTGAGCCCTGGTCGTGGCCGAGGAGGCCGCGAGCGTCTATCCTGAAAGAGCCGTCACCGCCAAGCGGGGCGGACTCCAAGACCCCAAGAAGCCTCAGACCGACCGGTATCTCGATGCGGGAACTGGAACGGCAGCCAGCCGAGCCACCCTACGCGCGCCATCCAGATGCGCGCGCCGACCCTGCGCTCGCAGGCCTGCGGATCGCCGTCATCGGCGCCGGACGGCTTGGGACGGCGCTGACCGCAGCGCTGCGTGCGCTCGATCTGCAGGTCGCAGGCCCGCTCGGACACGGCGCGCAGGCTGCTGGCGCCGATGTCGTGCTGCTCTGCGTGCCGGACGCGCAGATCACCGGCGCCGCCGCGCATGTCTGGCCGGGCGCCGTGGTCGGGCACTGCTCGGGGGCCTGGGGCGCGGAGCTGCTCGGTGAGCGGGAGGCGTTCGCGCTGCACCCGCTGATGACGTTCGCCGGCGCGGACACCCCGGCGGCCGAATCCCCGTTCGCCGGCTGCGGCTGCGCAGTCGATGGCACGACGCCGCACGCCTGCGAGCTGGCGCGGGCGCTCGCGGTCGCGCTCGGCATGCGACCCTTCCGCGTGGAGGCATCGGAGCGTGCCGCCTACCATGCCGCGGCTTCGATGGCGTCGAACTTCCTCGTCGCGCTGGAGGGTGCCGCCGAGCGCCTGGCGGGCGCCGCCGGCGTCCAGCGCGATGCGCTGATCCCGCTCGTACGCCAGACGGTCTCCAACTGGGAGCAGCTTGGGGCCGAGCGGGCGCTGACCGGACCGATCGCGCGCGGCGACGAGGCAACCGTCGCGCGCCAGCGGGCCGCCGTCGCGGCGTGCGAGCCGGAGCTGCTCGAGCTCTTCGACGCGCTCGTCGCGACCACGCGCGCGCTCGCCCGACCGGCGGCGTCACCACCCGTCGGAGCCGCCGCATGAAGCTCGTGCGCCAGATCGCCGACGTCCGCGCAAGCGTGCGCGCCGCGCGACGCTCGGCCTGCGCCGGGGGCACGGAGATCACCGTCGGCCTCGTGCCAACCATGGGCGACCTCCACGACGGCCACATCGCGCTGATTCGCCAGGCGCGCGCGGAGTGCGATCTGGTCGTCGTCTCGCTGTTCGTCAACCCGACGCAGTTCGCCGCCGGCGAGGATCTCGACCGCTACCCGCGCGACGAGGCGCGCGACGCCGCGCTCGCCGAGCAGGCCGGCGCCGACGTGCTCTTCGCACCAGCCGTCGCGACGATCTACCGGCCGGGCTTCGCGACGACGGTCTCGGTGCGCGGCGTCAGCGAGCCGCTCGAGGGGACGGCGCGCGGAGCGGCTCACTTCGAGGGCGTGGCAACCGTCGTCACCAAGCTGCTCAACATCGTCGGCCCCGATGTCGCCTACTTCGGCCAGAAGGACGCCCAGCAGGTCGCGGTGCTGCGCCGGCTGGTGCTGGATCTCGACATCCCGGTGCGGCTGAGCGTCCTGCCGACCGTGCGCCAGCCCGATGGGCTGGCCCTCTCCAGCCGCAACGGCTACCTCTCGGCGACCGAGCGCCGGCGGGCCAGCGCCCTGCACCGCGGTCTGCTCGCCGCCCGGCGTGCCGCCGCTGATGGTGAGCGCGACGCGTCGCGCCTGCTTGCCGCCGCGCGCGCCGTGATCGAGGCAGCCGGCATCGAGCCCGAGTACCTGGCGCTCGTCTCCTCAGACAGCTTCGAGCCCGTCGAGCGCCTCAACGGCAGCCCCACGCTCGCGGCCGTCGCCGCCCGCGTCGGCGGCGCACGACTGATCGACAACCTCCTCATCACGCCGGAATCCCCGACCGAACGGAGCGAAACCACCTGATGCTGCGCACGATGCTGAAGTCCAAGATCCACCGCGCGACGATCACCGCCAGCGATCTGAACTACGTCGGCTCGATCACGGTCGACGCCGACCTGCTCGAGGCGGCCGACATCCTCGAGCACGAGCAGGTCGCCGTGCTCGACATCGACAACGGTGCGCGCTTCGAGACCTACACGATCGCCGGCGAGCGTGGCTCGGGCACCGTCCAGGTGAACGGCGCGGCGGCCCGGCTCGTGCACACCGGCGACCGCGTGATCGTCATCTCCTACGCGCAGTACGACGCGCGCGAGCTCGCCGACCACGAGCCAACCGTCGTCCATGTCAACAGCCGCAACGAGATCCTCAACGTAGACGCCGAGGTGGCGACCCTGCTGTCCTGAGCAGCGGGCGTCAACCAAGGCAGACAGGAGAAGCACAGATGTCAACCGCGCCCCGCCTCGCCGACGCTGCGAGCGTCGCTTCCCACCCCGGCGTCGACACACCGCCGACCGAGCAGCTGCCGATGACCCTCCCCCGCCTGGCCGACAAGAAGCGCCTCGGCGAGCCGATCGCGATGATCACCGCCTACGACTTCCCCAGCGCTCAGGTGGCGCAGGCGGCTGGCGCGGACATCGTGTTGGTCGGCGACTCTGGCGCGATGACCGTGCTCGGCTATCCCAGCACCGTCCCGGTCAGCGTCGAGGAGATGCTGATGCTCGCCGCCGCGACGCGCCGCGGCTGCCGCACGCCGCTGCTCGTCGCCGACCTGCCGTTCGGCTCCTACGAAGCCTCCGACGCGCAGGCGATCGCCACCGCCCAGCGCTTCGTCAAGGAGGCCGGCTGCGACGCGGTCAAGATCGAGGGTGGCGGCGCGATCGCGCAGCGCGCCCAGGCGATCGTGAGCGCCGGCATCCCGGTCATGGGCCACGTCGGCCTCACGCCGCAGACCGCCACGGCCCTCGGCGGCTATCGCGCCCAGGGTCGCACGGCGGGGCGGGCGCTGGCGATCGCCCGCGAGGCTCAGGAGCTGCAGGACGCCGGTTGCTTCGCGCTGGTCTTCGAGGCGATCCCCGCCGCCGTCGCCGAGCTGATCATGCCGCGCGTCGCGGTGCCGGTGATCGGGATTGGCGCGGGCGGCGCGACCGACGGTCAGGTGCTCGTCTTCCACGACCTGCTCGGCATCTACGACGCCACGCGCTCGCGCTTCGTCAAGCGCTACGCGTCGCTCAAGGCCGAGATGGAGGCCGCGGTCGGCGAGTACGTCGAGGAGGTTCGCACCCGCCGCTTCCCCGGCCCCGAGCACAGCTACTCGATTGATCCCCAGGAGCTCGAGCGCTTCGTGCGGGCGCTCGGTGACGAGGACAGAGTCAGCTAGCCAGCCCACCTGCCGCCGCCGGCCGCCGGCCGGCCATCGGCTGCCGAGTTGACGCTGTCAGCAGTCGGCCAGCGCATCGAGCGCACGACAGACCTCTGCCCGACGTTCGACGGCCAGCGAGCCAACGCGCTCGGTTAGAAGATGGCGGCTGATCGGCTGCACGTTGTCGAACGAGGCGACGCACTCGGCGGGGAGGCCTTCGTCAGGCCCTAGTGCGATCTCGGTTGGGATACCGCGCACGGTCTGCGTCACGGGAGCCACCACCACGCGGTTCAGCACATGGATCGCGTCGCTGCGGTACCCGTCGATGATCGAGCGTCCGATGGCAGCGCGGCGCTCGCTGTGATGCAACTGGTCCCCCCTCCCACCAGGAGAGGCACCATTAGGGGGCTTGGACAAGCGCCTCACCGGCGATCCGCGTAGCTCACCTCCCCGATCACGCGCGCCGGGGCGCCGGCGGCGATCGAGAACGGCGGGATGTCACGGGTGACCACGCTGTTGGCGCCGATCACCGAGCGGCGCCCGATCGTCACGCCATCGGTGATGACGACGTGGGCGCCGCACCAGGTGTTGTCGCCGATGCGCGTCGGCCCGCGGCTGCTGAAGCCCTGCCAGGGCACAGGACGGTCGGGGTCGTCGAAGCGGTGCTCGGCGTCGGAGATGAAGCAGCCGTTGGCGAACATGCAGTGGTCGCCGATCTCCACCAGTTCGAGTGCGGACACCATCACGCCGATGTTCAGGTAGCAGCCGCTGCCGATCCTGATCCGCGCCGTGTCCGGCGCCGTCAGCCAGACGTGGGGCTCGAGCAGCGTCTGCTCGCCGATCTCCAGGCGACCCTGCTCGAGCGCCTCGAGGACATTGCCGTGCAGCGGCCAGCGTGCGAACGCGCCGCGGCGCATCAGCTGCCAGTGGATCCGCGCGCGGTTCCAGGGCAGGGCGTTGCGCTCATACCAGGCCCACTTCTGGGCCCACAGGCGAGCCTGCGCGAGCAGATCCTCCATCTTCAGCGGTGCGCCTTCATCTTCAGCGGTGCGCCTTCATCCTCAACGGTGCGCGAGCGCCCCCTCGAGGTAGCCGCGCACGGCCTGCATCGGGGCCGCGACGGCCTCCTCGTAGCTGAGCGGGGAGCCCGGCTCGCGCCAGTCGAACTGCTCCCACTCCGCTGTGGGAATCGCCTCCAGCGGAGAGATGAATCCGTCTGTGCCAGCGTCGACGCTGCGCACGAGCGCGCGGTGCAGATGGGCCTGCCCCAGGAGCATCCGCCAGAGCACGGGGCTCGTGGCGGGGGCGAAGTCGCGGATCAGCGCGACCGCGGGCGCGATGCGAGCGGCCATGCTCCCACCGGCGGCGTTGTGAGCGTCCTCGAACTCGGCGTAGGTCAGCGGCCGGGGCGTGGCGGGATGGCCGTCGGCGATCGTCAGCGCGCCGACGATCCGATCGACCTGCCCGGCGTAGAGGTGCTGGAGCCCGTAGACGGCGGGCTCGGTCTGCGCCAGCTGCGCGGCGGCGTCGTTGTGAGGGTCATAGGCGATCGGCGGCGCTGCCTGGGCGAGGTTGAAGCCCGCGTTCCAGACCGCGTAGAGCGCCCGCGCGTAGCGGTACTGCTCGCGCAGCGCCGGCTCCACGGTCAGGTCGAGGCTGGTCAGGCGGCGCTGGCAGCTGCGATACAGGACCAATGGGACGAGCAGACGGTGCACGGTCGAGAGGATGTAGTACTCGTCCGTGTGGACCCAGCTCTCCGGGCCGGTGCCGAGATGGCCCTGGCGTCCGGTGCGCGCGATTGCGCTGATGTGCATGTCGGCGCTGGCGCTGAGGTCGGCGAGCTGGAAGAAGATCGGCTGCAGGTCGGTGTAGAGCCGCTTGCGCGCCTCATAGACGTAGTCGCGCTGGGCGTCGCGCTCCGCCTGGCGCTCGGTCAGCGCAGCCACCTGCGCGTTGCTGCGCTTGGTGGCGCGGTAGCTGAGCGCGGCGGTCATGACCGCGACGACGAGCGAGCCGATCGCGGTGACCAGCGCGGCCAGCACATCGGTGGACGACGAGGATGCAGCCGCGCTCAGCAGTCCGCCGCCCATGACGCGCGGACTCTAGCCGCTGCCGGGCGGTCCTGGCGCGCGCGCCAACCCATCCGTCGCCAGACGGCAGGCCTCCAGGCCGCCGTCGCCAGACGGCAGCCTTCAGGCCGCCGCGGCCAGCTTGCCGCGGCGCCGTGCGGTCCGCTGGCGGCGCGGCGAGCCGTCGAGCAGCACCCGCAGGAACGCCCCCGTGTACGACGCCTCGCTGGCCGCCACGTCCTCGGGGGTGCCCTCGGCGATGATCAGGCCGCCCTCCTCGCCACCCTCGGGCCCGAGGTCGATCAGACGGTCGGCGGTCTTGACGACATCGAGGTTGTGCTCGATCACCACGACCGAGTTGCCCACGTCGACGAGCCGCTGGAGCACGACCAGCAGCCGCTGGATGTCGGCGAAGTGCAGGCCCGTCGTCGGCTCGTCGAGGATGTAGAGCGTGCTGCCCGTGGCCACCTTGCAGAGCTCGGCAGCGAGCTTGACGCGCTGGGCCTCCCCGCCGGAGAGCGTCGTCGCCGGCTGGCCGAGCCGAACGTAGCCCAGGCCGACGTCGTTGAGCGCCTGCAACCGGCGCATGATCTTGGGGATGTGCTGGAAGAACTCGAGCGCCTCCTCGATCGGCATCTCGAGCACGTCGGCGATCGTCTTGCCCTTGAAGCGGATATCGAGCGTCTCGCGGTTGTAGCGCTTGCCGTGGCACTGCTCGCAGGGCACGTAGACATCGGGCAGGAAGTGCATCTCGATCTTGATCTGCCCATCGCCGTGGCAGACCTCGCAACGGCCGCCCTTGACGTTGAAGGAGAAGCGCCCGGGCTTGTAGCCGCGTGCCCGCGCCTCCTGGGTCCTGGCGTAGAGGTCGCGGATCTGGTCGAACAGCCCGATGTAGGTCGCCGGGTTGGAGCGCGGCGTACGGCCGATCGGCGCCTGGTCGACCATGATCACCTTGTCGAGCTGCTCCAGCCCGGTGATCCGCCGGTGCGCGCCCGGGCGCTGCTTGGCGCGGTGCAGGCGGTTGGCGACCGACTTGTAGAGCACCTCGTTGACCAGCGTCGACTTGCCCGAGCCCGAGACGCCGGTGACACAGCACAGCACGCCTAGCGGGATCGCCGCATCGATGTTGCGCAGGTTGTTCTCGCTGGCGCCCTCGATCTGGACCCAGCCCGAGGGCTTGCGCCGGCGCGCCGGCGGCTCGATCCGCCGCGTGCCGGCGAGGAACTGGCCGGTCAGCGAGTCAGGCACCCGGGCGACCTCCGCCGCGGTCCCCTGCGCGATCACGTACCCACCGTGCTCGCCGGCGCCCGGGCCGAGGTCGATCAGGTGGTCGGCCGCGCGCATCGTCCCCTCGTCGTGCTCGACGACGATCACCGTGTTGCCGAGATCGCGCAGCCGTTCGAGCGTCGCGATCAGGCGGTCGTTGTCGCGCTGGTGCAGGCCGATCGAAGGCTCATCGAGGATGTAGAGCACGCCGACCAGCGAGGAGCCGATCTGCGTGGCGAGACGGATTCGCTGCGCTTCGCCGCCCGAGAGTGTCGCCGCCGCGCGGTCCATCGAGAGATAGCCGACGCCGACGTTGTCGAGGAAGCGCAGCCGCTCGTCGATCTCGCGCAGCACGAGTCGCGCGATCCGCCGATCGGTCTCCGACAGGGCCAGTGCCTCCAGCCAGGCGATCGCGTGGCGCGCCGAGAGCCGCGTGAGCTCGTGGATCGCCAGACCGCCGACCCGCACCGCGCGCGACTCCGGCCGCAGCCGTGCGCCGCCGCACTCCGGGCACGGTCGGACCGACATGTACTCCTCGATCTTCTCGCGCACGTACTCCGAGTCGGTCTCGCGATAGCGGCGCTCGAGGCTCGGCACGAGGCCATCGAAGCTCATCGTGTACGAGCGCCGCCGCCCCATCCGATTGCGGTAGGAGATGTAGATGCGCTCACCATCGGTGCCGTACAGGAACAGCCGCTGCTGATCCTCGGACAGGTCCTGCCAGGCGACCGCCTGGTCGACCTCGTAGCGATCGGCGATCGCCTGCACGATCTCCTCGTAGTAGTTGGAGCCAGCCGCCACCGCGATCGCGCCCTCGCCAATCGACAGCGTCGGGTCTGGCACGATCAGCTCCGGATCGACGTCCATCTGCGAGCCCAGTCCGGTGCAGCGTGGGCAGGCGCCGTGCGGCGAGTTGAACGAGAAGATGCGCGGCTCGAGCTCGGGCATGCTGGTCCCGCAGCTCAGGCAGGCGAAGTTCTCCGAGAAGGTCAGCACGCGAGCCTCCTCGACGAGCTCGATCTCGACGATGCCGCCGGCCAGCGCGACCGCCGCCTCGACCGAGTCGGCGACGCGCTTGCGCAGGTCCTCGCGCATCACGAGCCGGTCCACGACGACGGCGAGGTCGTGCTTGTAGCGCTTGTCGAGCACGATCGGCTCCTCCAGCCGCCGCAGCTCCCCGTCAACGCGCACGCGCGTGAAGCCCTCGCCGCGCAGCTCCTCCAGCAGCTTGCCGTATTCGCCCTTGCGTCCGCGCACGACCGGCGCGAGCACCATGAAGCGCGTTCCGTGCGCGAGCTCCATCACCTGATCGATGATCTGCTCAGCCGACTGGGCGGCGATCGGCTGACCGCAGATGTGACAGTGCGGCTGCCCGATCCGCGCCCACAGCAGGCGCAGGTAGTCGTAGATCTCGGTGACTGTGCCGACCGTCGAGCGCGGGTTGCGCGAGGTCGTCTTCTGGTCGATTGAGATCGCCGGCGATAGGCCCTCGATCGCGTCGACGTCGGGCTTGTCCATCTGCCCCAGGAACTGGCGCGCGTAGGCCGACAGCGACTCGACGTAGCGGCGCTGTCCCTCCGCGTAGATCGTGTCGAACGCCAGCGAGGACTTCCCCGAGCCCGACAGGCCCGTGATCACGACGAGCGCGTCGCGCGGCAGGCTGACGGTGATGTTCTTGAGGTTGTGCTCGCGGGCGCCCGAGACGACGATCTGGTCCTGGGCGGGCACAACCCGATTGTAGGCGCGTCCGCGGCCGGCCCGGGCGGCTTCCCCGCTGAGCCGTCTGGCGCTCAGCCCTCCACGCTGCGGTAGATCTCGTCGAGCAGCGGCGTCGGGTCGGGGAGGCGGAAGTTGTCGGCGAGGTAGCGCTCGGCCTCGTTGCGCGACGTGCCGTTGAGCGCCATGTTGAGGACGATCAGGCGCGCGCTGTGCAGATCGGAGCGCTCGGCTGGCGCAGCCTCGCTGGGTGCCCGGTCACCGCCCGGCTTGGCCGCCCGCGCAGGCCTCGCCCCCGCCGGAGCAGCGGACGCCTCCGCCGGAGCAGCGGACGCTGGCGCCTGCGCACCCACCTCGGCCTCAGGCCCCACCGTCGAGGCGGCGAGCGTCGGTGCGGTGCGCGCCGCAGCCGCGCGGCTGCGGCCAGCCTGGCGCGCCGGCGCGCGCGCGGAGAGCTTGGCCGTCGTGCTGGCGCGTCGCGTCCGCTTGGCGCGCGGCGCCTCGAAGACCGCGGCGAGCTGGGTCTCGACGTCGCCGTGCAGCTGCTGCAGGGCGGTCGCCACCGCATCCAGCTGCGACTGCAACGCGACGAGCCGCTCGACCGCGGCGGCGCTGGCGCCGGCCACCCGCTGCACGTGAGCCGTCGCCTCCTCGGCAGCCTCGCGTCGCACGCGCTCGGCATCCTCGTTGGCGGCGGTGGTCGCGCGACGCGCCCGCTCCTCGGCGCCGAGCCGCAGCTCCTCGGCCATGCGCTGGGCGGCCTCGACGATCGCCTGGACCTGCTCGCTGGCGGATGTCATCGGCCGCGGTGCCGCGGCATGCTCGAGACGCTCCAGCTGCCGGGTCAGCTCGAGCAGGCGTCGATCGACGGCATCGACGTCGTAGCCGTGCGAGCGAATCGGGAAATTCTGCTTGGGTGTGGCCATCTGGGCCTGCTTGGGGAGCCCTGGGAGCGTAGCCGACCGACGTGCGCGTCCGCGACCCGCTCAGCGCGTGCCCGGCGCCGAGCCGGCCGGCGCGCTCGCGCCCTCCGTGCTCGCGCCCTGCTCGACGAGCTCGCGACGCAGGTCACGGATCTCGTCGCGCAGCTTGGCGGCGTATTCGAAGCGCAAATCCTCCGCCGCGGCGAGCATCTCCTCCTCGAGCTCGACGATCGTGCGCTCGATCTCCGCGGGCGTCATGTCGATGCGACGCTCGCGCCGGCGCCGGCCGCGCGGCACCTTCGCCTCGCCCTGCAGGAAGTCGGTGATGTCGGAGATCCCCTTGACGATCGTCTCCGGGGTGATGCCGTGGCGCTCGTTGTAGGCGACCTGGATGGCGCGACGACGGTCGGTCTCCTCGATCGCCGCGCGCATCGCCGCGGTCTCCCTGTCGGCGTACATCAGCACCTTGCCACCGACGTTGCGCGCCGCCCGCCCGATCGTCTGGATCAGCGATGTCTCGCCGCGCAGGAAGCCCTCCTTGTCGGCATCGAGGATCGCCACCAACGAGACCTCGGGCAGGTCGAGCCCCTCGCGCAGCAGATTGACGCCGACCAGCACGTCGTATTCACCGAGGCGCAGCTCGCGGATGATCTGGATCCGCTCGAGCGTGTCGATCTCAGAGTGCAGGTAGCGAGTCTTGAAACCCAGCTCGAGCAGGTAGTCGGTGAGGTCCTCGGCCATTTTCTTCGTCAGCGTCGTGACGAGCGTGCGCTCGCCGCGGTCGCTGCGCAGGCGGATCTCGTTCATCAGATCGTCGATCTGGTTGCGCGTCGCGCGCACCTCGACCTGCGGATCGACGATCCCCGTCGGCCGCACGATCTGCTCGACGATGCGCGAGGAGTGGTTGCGCTCGAACTCCCCGGGAGTCGCCGACACGAAGACGAGCTGCGCCGCGGTGGCGAGGAACTCCTCGAACGTCTGCGGACGGTTGTCGAGCGCCGAGGGCAGGCGGAAGCCGTACTCGACGAGGGTCTGCTTGCGGGAGCGGTCGCCCTCGTACATCCCGCCGACCTGCGGGACCGTCTGGTGGGACTCGTCGATGAAACAGACGAAGTCGTCGGGGAAGTAGTCCAGCAGGCAGTAGGGCCGCGCGCCGGGCGCGCGGCCATCGAGGATCCGTGAGTAGTTCTCGATGCCCGAGCAGAAGCCCAGCTCGCGCAGCATCTCCATGTCGTACTGCGTGCGCTGGCGCAGGCGATGGGACTCGAGCAGCTTGCCGGCGGCCTCCAGCTCGGCGCAGCGCTCGTTGAGCTCGCGGCCAATCTCGGCGACGGCCTCCTCGAGCTGCCCCTCGCGCATGTTGTAGTGGGTCGCGGGCCAGACCGCGACGTGCTCGAGGTCCTCGGCGAGCAGCTCACCGGTCAACGGGTCGAACTGCTGCAGGCGCTCGACCTCGTCGCCGAAGAACGTCGCGCGGAAGGCGGTCTCGGCATCGGCCGGGAAGACCTCGAGCGTCTCGCCGCGCACGCGAAAGGTGCCACGCCCCAGCGCGGTGTCGTTGCGCGTGTACTGCATCGACACGAGCTTGCGCAGCAGCCGGTCGCGATCGATCGTGTCTCCCGGTCGCAGGATCTGCATGTTGGCGTCGTAGGTCTCCGGCGAGCCGAGGCCGAATATGCACGAGACCGAGGCGACGATCACGACGTCGCGACGCGCGAACAGCGCGGCGGTGGCGGCATGGCGCAGGCGGTCGATCTCCTGGTTGATCGCCGAGTCCTTCTCGATGTAGAGGTCGCGCGCGGGGACGTAGGCCTCGGGCTGGTAGTAGTCGTAGTAGGAGACGAAGTACTCGACCGCGTTGCGCGGGAAGTAGGTGCGGAACTCGTTGCACAGCTGCGCGGCGAGCGTCTTGTTGTGGGCGATCACCAGGCTGGGGCGCTGGACGCGCTCGATCACGCCGGCCATCGTCATCGTCTTGCCGGTGCCGGTGGCGCCGAGCAGCGTCAGGAAGCGGTCGCCGGCGACGATGCCCTCCGCGAGCTGATCGATCGCCCGCGGCTGGTCGGCTGTCGGCGTGAAGGCATCATCGAGCTTGAGCGGCGGCATGCCCTCAACGGTAGCCCAGCTCGTGCGCGTAGTGGCTGCGATAGTCGCGCTGGGCCTGCAGCACGCGATCGACGTAGGCCCGCGTCTCCGGGAAGGGGATGTCCTCGACCCCGAACGAACGGCCCTGCTGGCGTGCGCTGGCGAGCCAGCGGTCGACATTGGCCTCACCGCCGTTGTAGGCCGCAACCGCCAGCACCTCGTTGCCGCCGTAGCGATCGAGCAGGTAGCGCAGGTAATAGGAGCCGTAGGCGATGTTGACCTGTGCGGTGGCGAGATCCTGGACGGTGAACTGGCTGCCACCCGAGCGGCGGGCGATGAAGCGCGCCGTCTGCGGCAGCAGCTGCATCAGGCCGGTTGCGCCCGCTGATGACGTGCGGTCGCTGAACTTCGACTCCGCGTAGATGACGCCCGCGATCAGCGCCGGGTCGAGATGCTTCTCCTGGGCCTGCTGACGGATTATGTCGGCGTGGCTGAGCGGCAGCATCAGCCGCTGGAAGGCGCGGTCCAGCGGACGGATCGTCAACGCCACGATCAGCGCCAGCAACACCGCGCCGCCGATCGCGACCAGTCGCCGGCGTACGATCCGTCGCCGGCGCGCGCGCCGGCCCCGAGCGGCGATCGCGGGGGTCACGGCCCGCCTGCGCGCTGCGCCGATCGCTGAGCTGCGACTCACTCCTTCAGCTTCTCAAGGACGCCTGACAGCTCGCGCTCGAGGTCCTCGACGCTGCCATCGTTGATGACCACATAGTCGGCGCGGACGCGCTTCTCCTCGGGGTCGAGCTGCCGTGCGCGGCGCTCGTGCACGGCAGCATGCCCGCGCTCGCCGGCACGCTGGGCGGCCAGCGAGGCATCGCTGACGATCGCGATCGTCGCGTCGAAGGCGACCTCCATGCCCGCCTCGAACAGCAGCGGGACCTCCACCACCGCGGCGACCGGATGCGGCTCGCGCGCCATCACCTGCTTGCGCCAGGTCACGATCCGGCCCGCCACCAGCGGCCAGATCAGCCCCTCGAGCCATTCGCGCTCACCGTCGCCGGCGAAGGCGCGCTCGGCGATCGCCGAGCGGTCGACGTGCCCATCGGGCGCCACCTCGGGACCCCAGCGACGAACGACCGCATCGCGCACCTCATCGCCCTCGTAGAGCTCGTGCACGACCGCGTCGCTGGAGAGGACAGCCGCTCCAAGCCGCTCCAGCACCGCGAGCGCGGTGGACTTGCCGGAGCCGATCCCGCCGGTCAGCCCGACGAATGCGATCCGACTGCTCGACACGTGCGCGCGGCCGCGACTGGCGCCGCTAGCCTCGCGGCTCGTCGGTCGCTTCCTCGCCCGCCCGCTCGGGCTCCTCGCTCCCTTCCTGGGAGGCCGCGGCGGCCGATTCCTCTGCCGCTGTCTCGGAGCCGGATGCGGACGAATCCGAGCCTTGTATTGGCGAGGGGCCGGCCGCTTCTGGCTCCTCCTCCTGCCCCGCAAACACGTCCTCGGAGAGCCCCAGCTCGGGCACGTCGTCGAGGCTGCCGCCGGCCGTCTGCTCCTCGTGCTCGCGCGCCCGCGGCAGGACCTGGTCCTCGACGCGCTTGACCGACAGCGACAGCCGCCGGCGCTCGGAGTCGATCTCGAGGACCTTCACGCGCACCGTGTCGCCCGGTTGGATGATCTCGCGCGGGTTCTCGACGTGGTGCTGGGCGAGCTCTGAGATGTGCACCAGCCCCTCGACGCCGTCGAGGATCTCGACGAACGCGCCGAAGGTGACGACCTTGGTGACCTTGCCCTCGAGCTCGTCACCGATCGAGTAGGTGTCGACGACCCGCTGCCAAGGGTCTTCCTGGGTCTGCTTGAGGCCCAACGAGATGCGCTGGCGGTCGCGGTCGATGTCGAGCACCTTGACCTCGACGGTGTCGCCGATCGACAGGATCTCCGAGGGGTGGTTGACGTGCGACCACGACAGCTCCGAGATATGGATCAGCCCGTCGATTCCGTCGAGGTCGACGAACGCGCCGAAGTCGACGATGTTGGAGATCTGACCTTCGACGACGAGGCCCGGCTGGAGGCGATCGAGGATCTGCTGACGCTGCTCCTTGCGCTCCTCCTCGAGCACCGCGCGGCGCGAGAGCACGACGTTGTTGCGTGAGCGGTTGAGCTCGATCACCCGACAGGTGATGGTCTGGCCCAGGTACTCGTCGAGGTGCGGGACACGACGGATGTCGACCAGCGAGGCGGGCAGGAAGCCGCGTACGCCGAGATCGATGATCAGGCCGCCCTTGACGACCTCGATGACCGTGCCGTCAACCGGCTCGCCGGATTCCGCCGCGGCCTCGATCCGCCGCCAGGCGCGCTCGAAGCGGGCGCGCTTCTTGGACAGGATCAGGCGGCCGTCCGGGTCCTCCTTGATCAGGACCAGCGCGTCGACCTCCTCGCCGAGCTCGACCTCGTCGTGCGGGTCGACCGACTTGCGGATCGACAGCTCATTGGCCGGAATGACGCCCTCGGACTTGTAGCCGATGTCGACGAGCACCTCGTCGTTGTCGATGCGCACGACGCGACCCGTGACGACATCACCCTCCTGGAAGGAGGTCAGGGTGGCGTCGTAGTTGGGGACGATCTGGCCGTCGACCTCCAGCAGCAGGCCGTTGGAGCCGTCGACGACCTTGGGCTGGTCGGGGGTCAGGGTGCCGGACATGAGCGACCAAGGGTATCGAACCCCGTCGGGCCTATGATCCGCGGCGAATGCCGATCCGCGCGACCAAGCGAGGCGAGCGTCGCACCCCGTTGTCGGGCGCGTGGGATGTGCTGATCTGCGGTGCCAGCTTCGCCGGCCTGGCGGTGGCGCGCGAGCTGCGCGGCTCGGGCGCGCGCACGCTGCTGATCGACCGCTATGAGATCGGCGAGCGCGCGACCTCGGCCTGTGCCGCGCCGACCGACTGGCTCGTGAACCTCGGCCTGGGCGCCACGATCCGCCAAACCTTCCCGGTGCTCGTCATCCACACCCCCCATGGGACGACGCGCTACCGCCTGCCCTTCAGCTTCTCGACCTTCGACTACCGGCAGGTCTGCACGCTGCTCGCCGCGCAGTGCGATGCCCGCTTCGAGACCGCCACGGTGGACGGGCGCGACGGAGCGGTGGTGCGCACGGACCGTGGCGAGCTCGAGGCGCCGCTGATCGTCGACGCGCTGGGCTGGCGACGGATCCTCTCGACCAAGCAGGCCTTCCAGCCGCCCGACGCGCCGCTCTCGCGCGGGCTGGAGGTCCATCCCCAAGGCGCCGGCCAGGAGATGGAGATCTGGATCGACCGCTCCTACGTCCGCGCCGGCTACAGCTGGAGCTTCCCGGCTGCCGACGAGCTGCGCGTCGGCGTCGGCTCCTTCGACGCGCGTCAACACGTGCGCGAGCCGACCATCCGCCTGGCACACGACCTCGCCGTGGCGCCGGTCCGCTATCAGGGCAACTGGATCCCCCACGCGCTGCGACCGGCGATCGAGGATGACGTCTTCTTCGTGGGCGACTCGGCGGGCCACTGCCTGCCGCTGACTGCCGAGGGCATCCGCACCGCGCTCTACTTCGGGCTGGCCTGCGGACGCGAGCTGCGCGCGGTCATCGCCGGCGAGCGCACCCGCGCCGCCGCGCTCGCGCGCTACGGCGCCTTCAGCGCCGCACAAGCCCACAAATACCGCTGGCTGCTGCGCGCGCAGCGGCTCGTGCCACGCGTGCCGCCACGCCTGCTCGCCGCGGGAATCCGCGCGCTGGGCACTCAGCGCCTGGTCGACTGGTCCTTTGGCCACTATCTCGACATCGCTCCGCCCGCGTTCGCGCTGGCGGGCGACGGCGGCCAGCCGACGGCGCTGGCGAGCGCCGCCTGAGATCGCCGGCTCTACTTCGCCTCGAGCCAGTTGGGTCCGGCGCCGATCTCGACGACCAGCGGCGGGTCCAGCTCGCAGGCGTCGGTCATCTCGCACACGACGATCGCCTTTGCCTTGTCGACCTCCTCCCGCGGTCCCTCGAACAGCAGCTCGTCGTGGATCTGCAGGATCAGCCGCGTGCGCAGACCAGCCGTCGCGAGCGCGCGCTGGCAGCGGACCATCGCCACCTTGATGATGTCGGCGGCCGTTCCCTGGATGACGGTGTTCACGGCGAGGCGCTCGCCGAGCTGACGAGTGGTGCGCTGGCGCGCGTGCAGCTCGGGGATCGGCCGGCGGCGGCCGAAGAGCGTGCAGACGTAGCCATCGTTGGTCGCGGCGGTGATCGTGTCGGCGATGAACCGCCGCACGGCCGGGAAGCCGTCGAGATAGCGATCGATGAACTCCTGGGCCTCGTCCTGGGGGATCTGCAGCCGGTCCGCCAGGCCGAATGCGCTCAACCCGTAGACGATCCCGTAGTTGACCATCTTGGCCTTGGAGCGCATGCCGGCGTCGAGCTGCGCCGACTCGACGCCCAGGATCTCCGCCGCGGTGGCGGTGTGGACGTCCTCGCCGCGGCGGAAGATGTCCTTCAGCACCTCCTCGCCGGCGATGTGGGCGAGCACGCGCAGCTCGACCTGGGAGTAGTCGGCGGAGATCAGCACGTCGCCCGGCTCGGCGACGAAGCAGGCGCGGATGCGCCGGCCGAGCTCCGTGCGGATCGGGATGTTCTGCAGGTTGGGGTTGGTCGATGAGAGCCGCCCGGTCGAGGCCGTCGTCTGGCTGAAGGTCGTGTGCAGGCGCCCGTCGTGGGAGCTGATCAGCGACGGCAGCGCCTCCAAATAGGTCGACAGAAGCTTGGTCAGCTCCCGGTAGCGCTCGATCTTCGCGATGATCTCGTGCTCGCCGCGGATCGCCTGCAGCACGCGCGCGTCGGTCGAGAAGCCCGTCTTGCCGCGCCGCTTGCGTGACAGACCCAGCTTGACGAACAGGACCTCGGAGAGCTGCTGCGGCGAGCCGATCATGAACGGCTCACCGGCGAGCGCGTAGATCTCCGCCTCCAGCTCGGTGACGCTGGCCCGCACCTGCTCGGAGATCGCGGCGAGGCGATCGGTGTCCAGCTTGAGCCCCGCCTGCTCGACGTCGCGCAGGACGCCCACCAGCGGCAGCTCGACCTCGCGCAGCAGCCGATCCATCTCGAGCTCGGCGAGCTGCCTGCGCTGCCAAGCAGACAGCTCGCGGATCAGCAGCGCGTCGGCGGCGACCGGGTCCTCGACCGCGGCGGTCAGCCCGCTCAGCCCGCGCTCCTCGACGAGCTCTGCGAGTGGATAGCCACGCCGTGCGGGGTCGAGCAGATAGGCCGCGACCATCGTGTCGTGCGTCAGGTTGACCGGGACCACGCCAAGGCTCTTCGCGTCGTGCGCCACAACCGGCCACTCGCCGAGCGCCTGGACGAGCTCCGCCGGGTCGCCGCAGCCGCCGACGAGCACCTCGCCGCCAGCAAGGCGAGCCTCGGCCGCACCACCGCTACCGCCAGCAAGGCGTGCCCCACCCCCCTCGCTGTGCGTGCCCGCATCCACCGCGCACGCGCCGAAGCGCCACTGCGGACCCTCGGCGAACAGCGCGCCCTCAGGCGTCTCGGTGGGCCGCACCGCGACCACGAGCTCCGCACCCTGCAGCCGGCCCAGGTCGGCCACCGTGGCCGCGCGGACGCGCGCGCTCAGCGCCGGCGCCGCCGCGCTCGACGTCGCCGCGCTCGGCGCCGCCGCGGGCAGCGGCGCACCACCGAGCGCCTCCTCGAGCCGGCGCAACGGATCGCGCAGCTCGAACTCGCGAAAGGCCTCGCGCAGACGCGAGCGGTCGGGTGTGCGCGAAACCTCCGCAACCGGGTCGACCGCGATCGCGATGTCGCGAATCGCCGTCGCCAGGCGCTTGGACAGGCGCGCCTCACCGGCATGCTCGATCAGGTTGGCGCGCCGCTTGGCGCCACTGACCTCATCCGCGTGCTCGAGCACCTGCTCCAGCGACCCGTACTGGGCCAGCAGCTGGGCGGCAGTCTTGTCGCCGATCCCCGGCACGCCCGGGATGTTGTCCGAGCTGTCGCCCTTGAGGCCGATGAAGTCGGGGATCAGCTCGGGCGGGATGCCGTAGCGCTCGATCACCCCGGCGCGGTCATAGACGCGCGTGTCGGTGATGCCGCGCGAGGTCGTCATGATCTTCACGCCGTCGTCGACCAGCTGATAGGCGTCGCGGTCGCCCGTGACGACGACGACCGGGACGCCGGCGTGCTTGGCGCGCTCGGCGATCGAGGCGATCACATCGTCGGCCTCGTGGCCCTCGACAGCGACGTTGCGGTAGCCGAAGGCCTCGACCAGCGGCTCGAAGTGTGGCCACTGCTCGCGCAGCAGGTCGGGCCGCGAGCTGCGCTGCGCCTTGTAGTCGGGGTAGAGCTCCTTGCGACCCGACGAGCCGGCATCCCAGACGACCAGCGTCGCCTTGGGCCCATAGTCGGTGAGGATCTTCACGAGCATCGAGGCGAAGCCGAAGATCGCGTTGGTCGGGAAGCCGGTCGATGTCGAGATCGACTCGGGCAGCGCGAAGAACGCGCGGTAGACGAGCGAGTTGCCGTCGATCAGGAAGAGCTCGTCGTGCCCATCGGCAGCGCTGCCGGATGCGACGGTGCCCTCCGTCCCGCTCGCCACCGCGTCCGCAGGCTGCCCGTCGGCCGCCGGCGCGGTCCGCGCCCGCTCGGACCCGGTCGATGCGCTGGTGATGATGCGGTCGCTCGGATGCATGGTGGATGCCGATCCCCGTCTACAAGGACTACTCTATGGCGGCGGTGTGCGGCCCGCCCCTGCGCCATGCGCTCAGCTTGGAGCGCAGCGGCGACATGTGTGCATGCTGGCGTCGCGACGCCGTAGGAGCCCGATCCAGCCGCCAGATCAGCACGTGACCGCCGTCGAATCGTCCCACAGCCAGCCCACCGAGCCGCCCCGGCCCGCGGTGGCCGCGCCGGCCGAGGGCGCCCCCATGACGACGGACGCCGCGCCCACCACAGACGCGCCGCACGTCACCCCGAGCGCCCAGTTCAGCCTCACGATTCGCGTCCGCATCAACCACCAGCCGGGCATGCTCGGCAAGGTGGCAAGCGCGATCGGCGAGGCCGGCGGGACGATCGGCACCGTCGATCTGGTCTCGCTGGACCCCGAGCACACACTGCGTGACATCACGATCGACGTCGGCGCGCAGCGCCAGTGGAACGAGGTCCTGCGGGCGATCGACGCCGTGCCGGGCGCCGAGGTCATCAGCAGCATCGACCGGACGCTGGAGCTGCATCGCGGCGGCAAGATCGAGATGCACAGCCGGCGGCCGATCCGCACGCGCGCCGATCTCGCGATGGCCTACACCCCCGGCGTCGCCCGGGTCTGCCTGGCGATCGCCGCCAACCCGGGGCAGGCCTACGACTACACGATCAAGCACAACACCGTGGCGGTCGTCTCCGACGGCACGGCGGTGCTCGGCCTGGGCGACATCGGGCCCGCCGCGGCGATGCCGGTGATGGAGGGCAAGGCGGTCCTGTTCAAGGAGTTCGCCGGCGTCGACGCGTTCCCGATCTGCCTCGACACCAAGGACCCCGACGAGATCGTGGCGATCGTGCGCGCGATCGCGCCCGGCCTCGGCGGAGTCAATCTCGAGGACATCTCCGCGCCGCGCTGCTTCGAGATCGAGGATCGCCTCAAGGCGGAGCTCGACATTCCCGTCTTCCACGACGACCAGCACGGCACCGCGGTCGTCGTGCTCGCGGCGCTGCTCAACGCGACCAAGCTGACCGGCCGCGACCTGCACCGCCTGCGCGTCGTCGTGGTCGGGCTTGGGGCGGCTGGAGTCGCGGTGACCAAGATCCTGCTCCAGGCCGGCGTTCGCGACATCATCGGCCTCGACTCGGCGGGGGCGCTGCACAGCGAGCGCGCGGACTACATCGACGGCACCATGAACCCCATCAAGCGCTGGTACGCCGAGGCCACCAATGCCGAGCGGCGCGGCGGCGGCCCGCTCGAGGCGCTCGAGGGAGCCGACCTGCTGATCGGCCTCTCGGGCCCTGGCGTGGTTCCGGTTGAGGCGCTCGCGCGCATGCGGCCCGATCCGCTGGTCTTCGCGATGGCCAACCCCGATCCCGAGATCTCCCCCGAGCAGGCTGCGCCCTACGTCCGGGTGATGGCGACCGGGCGCTCGGACTACCCCAACCAGATCAACAACGTGCTCTGCTTCCCCGGGCTCTTCCGGGGAGCGCTCGACGTCCGCGCCCGCCACATCACCGATGGCATGAAGATGGCAGCCGCCCACGCGATCGCCGACATCGTCGGCGAGGACCTGCGCGAGGACTACATCATCCCGTCGGTCTTCAATCGCGACGTCGCCCCGGCGGTCGCGGCCGCCGTCGGCTCTGAGGCGCGGGCCAGCCGGTCGGGCAAGTAGCGGGTCGCGCCCCGCTGGCAGCGACGGCGCGCCAGCGCTGCTAGCTGCGCCGAGCGGCCTGCCAGAGCCGCCACCAGCGGTTCTCGACGCTCATTCCCCCCAAACCCGACAGGATTTGGTACATTTCGGCCCGCCATTGTTCACTGAATCCATCGACAGACTTCTAAACGCCCTATGCCGACCCACCCGCCGCCTGCCGCCGCCCGCGCCTCCTCCGCACCCCTACCCAAAGGCCCTCATGCTCGTCAAACGGATCCTCGCCCTGCTCGTCCTGCCACTGCTCGCCGGACCATTGGCGGCGTGCGGCTCGTCATCGCCCGCCGCCTCGGCGAGCGGCGGCGACGGCGGTGGTCACCTTTCGTTGGTCGCCTACTCCACGCCGCAGAAGGCCTACGCCAAGCTGATCGCCGCCTTCCAGGCGACGCCGGCCGGCAGGGGTTGGACATTCAGCACGTCCTTCGGGGCATCCGGCGCCCAGAGCAAGGCGGTGGCCCAGGGGTTGCCGGCCGATGTGGTCGCGCTGTCGCTCGCGCCCGATATCGACAAGCTCGTGACCGCCGGTGCGGTCTCGTCGAGCTGGAGCTCGGGGCCCAGCGAGGGGATTGTCAGCCAGACGGTGGCCGTGCTGATCGTGCGCAAGGGCAACCCGCTGCACATCACGGGCTGGGACGACCTGGTCAAGCCAGGTGTGCAGATCGTCACCCCCAACCCGGTCTCCTCGGGCAGCGCTCGCTGGAACATCGTGGCCGCCTATGGCGCCGAGCTCAAGGAGGGCAAGACGCCCGCCCAAGCTCAGGCCTACCTCAAGCAGTTCTTCGCTCACGTGGTCAGCCAGGACCCCAGCGCGCGCGATGCGGAGCAGACGTTCCTGGCCGGCCGCGGCAACGTGCTGATCGACTACGAGAGCGAGGCGATCGCGCTCGCGAAGAAGGGCGAGGCGGTCCAGGAGGTGGTTCCCAACAGCACCATCCTGATCCAGAACCCCGCCGCCGTAGTGACGCGTGGGGGTCATCAGGCGGAGGCGAGCAAGTTCATCGCCTTCCTGCAATCGGCCGCCGGACAGCGGATCTTCGCCGCGCAGGGCTTTCGCCCAACGATCGCGGGTCTGGGGAGCTCATCGGAGTTCCCGACGATCCCCCAGCAGTTCGACATCTCCTACCTCGGCGGCTGGAAGGCGGTCGACAAGCAGCTCTTCGACCCCACCAGCGGCCTGGTCCCAAAGCTGGACGCGGGAGCCAGCGGTGGCTAAGCGCCTGACCAACGAGCCTCACGCGGGAGCCAGCGGTGGCTAACCCCCCGTTGGCTGGCGCCCTGGTGAGCGGCGCCGGCGTGGGCCGGCCCAGGCGCACCCACGCGCTGCGTCGCCTGCGCGGCTTGCTGCCCGCCGCCGCTCTCGGGCGCGGCACGCTGGGGATCTACCTGTCGCTGATCGTGCTGCTGCCGGTGGCCGCGCTCGTCGCGCACGCCGGTAGCCCACGCGCCTTCTGGGCCGCGGTCAGCACACACGAGGCCACGACGGCGATCGAGCTGACGGTGGTCGCCTCCGTCCTGGTCGCGATCGTCAACGCGGTCTTCGGGACGCTGATCGCCTGGGTGCTGGTGCGCGACGAGTTCCCCGGCAAGCGCCTGATCGGGGCGCTGATCGACCTGCCCTTCGCGCTGCCGACGATCGTCGCCGGGCTGGTCCTGCTGACCCTCTACGGACCGAGCGGGCTCGACATTGGGCTGACCTTCACCCGCGCAGCGGTGGTGATGGCGCTTTTGTTCGTCACGCTGCCGTTCACGGTGCGCGCCGTGCAACCGGTGCTCGGCGAGCTTGACCGCTCGATGGAGGAGGCCGCCGCCTCGCTCGGCGCCGGTCCCGCGACGGTCTTTCGCCGCATCATCCTGCCCAACCTCGCTCCGGCGGTCGTCTCGGGCGCGGGCCTTAGCTTCGCGCGGGCGCTGGGCGAATACGGATCGCTCGTGCTGATCACCGGCAACCTGCCCAATCGCACCGAGGTGGCCTCGGTGTACATCTTCGGGCAGGAGCAGAACGGCCTGGTGCAGGCACCCGCGGCCATCTCCGTGCTGCTGCTGGTCATCGCCGTCGTCGTGCTCGGAGCGCTGCAGCTGTTCACGCATCGTCGGACCCGCCATGAGCGCTAGCCACCGATCGACTCCCGAGCGGATCCGCCATGAGCGCTAGCCAGCGAGCATCGCGCTGGACGCTGCGCACGCTCGCGCTCGGCTACCTGCTCGTGCTGCTGCTCGCGCCCGTCGCGATGATCTTCTTTCGCACCTTCCAGCACGGCGTGGCGCCCGTCTGGCACGCGTTGACGCAGAGCGGCGCGCTGCACGCCATGCGACTGAGCGTCGAGATGGTCGCGATCGCCGTCCCGCTCAACACGGCCTTCGGCATTGCGGCTGCGCTTGCGATCGTGCGCGGACGGGGCCGCCTGCGCACGTTGCTCGGCATGCTGATCGATCTGCCCTTCGCCCTCTCGCCGGTGGTGATCGGCCTCTCGCTCGTGCTCGTCTACGGGATTCAGGGCTGGCTCGGAAAGTGGCTGATCGATGGCGGCATCCGCGTCATCTTCTCGGTCCCGGGGATGGTCGTCGCGACCTGCTTCGTCTCGCTGCCGTTCGTCGCCCGCGAGTGCATCCCGACGCTGCGCGAGCTCGGCACGGATGCCGAGGAGGCCGCGGCGACGTTGGGCGCCTCGCGCTGGCAGGCCTTCTGGCGTGTCACGCTGCCAGCGATCCGCTGGGCGGTCGTATACGGGGTGGTGCTGACCACCGCGCGGGCGCTGGGTGAGTTTGGTGCGGTCAGCGTCGTCTCCGGCAACATCGAGGGCGCCACGCAGACGCTGCCGCTCTACGTCAGCGACCGCTTCGGCAACTACGACCTGCCGGGCGCCTACGCCGGCGCGATGGTGCTGGCGCTGATGGCGTTGGCGGTGCTGCTGGCGATGAGCCTGCTGACGCGCCGCGCGCGCCCGGACCTTCTGCGCTCGATCACCATGCCGCGGCGCGGCGAGCTGCCGCGGCCACAAGGGAGGACAGCCTGATGGCGATTGCAATCAACGGTGTGACCAAGCTGTTCGGCGGCTTCCAGGCGCTCAGCGACGTGTCGCTCGGCGTCCCCGACGGCTCGTTGACGGCGCTGCTGGGACCCAGCGGCAGCGGCAAGTCGACGCTGCTGCGGATCATCGCGGGCCTCGAGGACCCGGACACGGGCAGGGTGCAGATCGGCGACCAGGAGATCACGCGGGTGCCCGCGCGCGAGCGCGGAGTCGGCTTCGTCTTCCAGCACTACGCGGCGTTCAAGCACATGACCGTGCACGACAACGTGGCGTTCGGCCTCGAGGTCGCCCCGCGCAACGGCGCGCGGCGCTGGAGCGCGCGCGACCGCCGACGCCGCCGTGCCGAGATCGACGCGCGCGTGCACGAGCTGCTCTGCCTGGTGCGGCTGGAGAGCATGGCCCACCGCTACCCCAGCCAGCTGTCGGGCGGCCAGCGCCAGCGCATGGCGCTCGCCCGCGCGCTCGCACCGGCACCGCGGGTGCTGCTGCTCGATGAGCCCTTTGGTGCGCTCGATGCCCAGGTCCGCGCCGAGCTGCGCGGCTGGTTGCGCCGGCTGCACGAGGAGGTCCACGTGACGACCGTCTTCGTCACCCACGATCAGGAGGAGGCGATGGACGTCGCCGAGCAGGTCGTCGTGATGAACGAGGGTCGCATCGAGCAGGTCGGCACGCCGCGCGAGCTCTACGAGCAGCCGCACAACGAGTTCGTGATGGGCTTCGTCGGACCGGTCAACCGGATCGGCGAGGCGCTCGTGCGCCCCCACGACATCGAGCTGCTGCCGTGGCCGAGCGCAGGGTCGACCGAGGGGCTGGTGGACCGCGTCGTCCACCTAGGCTTCGAGGTTCGCGTCGAGCTCACCCTCGCCGATGACCGCCGCGTCTGGGCGCAGGTGACCCGTGACCGCGCGCGCGAGCTCGAGCTCGAGGACGGACAGATCGTCAACGTCCGGCTTGGCGTGCCGCGGGTGTTCGCGGCTGCTCCGGCGCCTGCGGCGGCTGCCTAGGCGCCTGCGGCGGCTGCCAGGCCTCCTCGTCGCGTGTCAGCTTGACGACCTCGCGCGGCAGCTGGCCGCTTGCGACGTCGGCGATCGTGACCTGGTCGAGCACGCCGCGCAGGCTGGCGCGCAACGCGATCCAGACCTCCTGCAGCGCGGTGGCCGCGCCCTCATAGCTGACGTTCTCGGGGCGCTCGCCGCGAATGCTCGCGAGCGGACCCTCGACGGCGCGGATGACCTCCGCAAGCGTGATCTCCGCGGCCGGACGGGCAAGCCAGTAGCCGCCCTCGCGGCCACGCTGGCTGCGTACGAGCCCGCTGGCCTTGAGCTGGGTGAGGATGTTCTCCAGAAAGGACAGCGGGATGCCCTGGGCGCCGGCGATGTCGTCACCCTTGCGCGGCGAGTCCTCGTCGGCTTCGGCGAGCTCCACGACGGCGCGCACGGCGTAGTCGGCTTTTGCGGTCACGCGCATGGCCCCACATTCTCGCGGACCGCTGTGGCGGGCGCTGCGCCCAGCCAGCAACTCGATCCGTGGTGCGCCCCGCAGCCGCTCGATCCGTGGTGCGCCCGCACCTGCGATGCTCTTGCGGGCCACTCCAAGGAGGTGCGCATGCGGGTGACGGTGACCGGAGCGACGGGACTGATCGGCCCCCGCCTGGTGCGTGCGCTGCAGGCGCGCGGCGACGACGTCACGGTGCTCTCGCGCCGTCCTGGCCACGCATCCCAGCGCCTGGGCGTGACCGCGGTCGGCTGGGATCCGATGGCGGGCGCAGCGCCGGCGAGCGCGCTGGCAGGCCGTGACGCGGTCGTCCACCTCGCCGGCGAGCAGGTCGCTCAGCGTTGGACACGCGCGGCGCGCCGCGCGATCCTCGACAGCCGTGTGACCGGCACGACCAACCTGATCGCCGGCATCGCCGCCGCCGAGCCACGCCCGCGGACGCTGGTCAGCTCCTCGGCGATCGGCTACTACGGTCCCCACGGCGATGAGCCGCTTGCTGAGTCTGATCCGCCCGGCGACGACTTCCTCGCCAACGTGACCGTCGCATGGGAGCGCGCCGCCGAGGCGGCCCGCGGGCTTGGCTTGCGGATCGTCAAGCTCCGCACGGGGGTCGTGCTGGACCCCGCTGGCGGCGCGCTCGCGAAGATGCTGCCGCCATTCCGCGCAGGCGTCGGCGGCCCGGTCGCGGGCGGGCGCCAATACGTCTCGTGGATCCATGCCGACGACCTCGTCGGCATGGCGCTCGCCGCGCTCGACGACGAGCGCTGGCAGGGCGCGGCCAACGCGACCGCGCCCGATCCGGTGACGAACCGCAAGCTCGCGCGGGCGCTCGGACGAGCGCTGCACCGCCCGGCGGTGGTTCCCGTGCCTGCGCTCGCGCTGCGCCTGCTCTACGGCCAGATGGCGCAGATCGTGACCACCGGCCAACGCGCGATGCCAACGGTGGCCGCGCGGCTGGGCTATCGCTTCCAGCACCCCGAGCTGGACGAGGCGCTCGCCGACGCACTGAGCTGAGCCCCCGCCCACCTCAGCGAGTCCCCGCCCACCTCAGCGCGCTCCCGCCTCACCTTTCAGCGCGCTCCCGGCGCCACCGGCAGCTCGCGGTCGAACTGCAGCTGGCCGCCGAGCACCCTGTTGGCAGCCACGCTGCGCAGCGAGGGATCACCGGCGCGGTCGATCGTATAGTCGCCCAGCACCGACTCGCCGACCCGCACGTGGAACGCCGCGCCCGCCACGGTCAGCCGGCGGTTGCCCGCCTGGCCCGAGTCCGCGATCGCCGCGAGCACGAGCTGCATCGCCGCAAAGCCGTAGATCGCCGTTGGGCGGGGCAGGTGCCCGTAGGCGGCGCGGAAGGCGGAGAAGAAGCGCTGGCCGGCCGCGGGGTAGGAGCTCGGCGGTAGGCCCGGGGTCGTGATGAACGAGCTCGCCTGAGCCGGACCCAACGCGCCAAGGAATGGTGGCTGGGCCAGCGTCGCCGGCCCGAACAGCTTCACGCTCGGCAGCGCGACAACGAGATCACGCCAGAGCGTGGCCACCCCGCCGGTCGGCACGCCGCCGTAGAAGATGGCGTCCGGGCCATAGCGGGCGATCGCCGTGGCCGCCGACCGCTGGTCGTCACCGGGCTGCGGACGCGCGAGCACGGTGGTGCCGAGCAGCTGGATGCCGTCCGCCTGCGCCGCGGCGGCGACGTTGCGAGCCAGCGCCGCGCCATAGAAGTCGCCGTCCTGGACCACGTAGAGCCGCCGCGCCCCGAGCTGGCGCATGTAGGCGGCCAGCGCCACTGCCTCGACGGTGTCCGGCGTAACGGTGCGCACGAACGTCCGACGATCGGTCGGGTAGTACTTCTGCGGCTCGTCGTCATCGCCGCCATCGCGCTGCGTGAGCCCGGCGTAGGAGTCGGTCGGACTGACCTCGAGGATGCCCGCCTCATTGAGGATCGGGATCGCGACCGTCGACGCGCCGGGATCCTGCTCGCCGACATAGGCGATCGTCGTTGGGTCGGCGACCGCGCGGCGAGCGTTGGCGAGCACCAGCCCGGGGTCCCAGAGGCCGGTCTTGGGGTTGCTGTCGTCCGCGGCGACCAGGCGCACGCGGAAGTCGCCGGCGGCGCCACCCGCCTGGCTGAGCGCCAGCCGCTCGGCCGCCAGCATGTCGCGCGCATCGGCTCCATCGCCGCCTCCCAGTGGCAGGCTCGTGTAGATGGTCAGCACCGGCCCGTGTGCGGTGAGCGTCTTCTGCGCCCCGCCGGAGCCACAGCCGCCCACGGCGGCGGCGAGTGCCGCACCCACCACGATCAGACAGCTCAGGATGACGGCAGGCGATCGGTGCAGGCGCAGATTTCGGTGCAAGCGCGGGACTCCGGGAGGGCCTGGTGGACGCCCGACGCCTCCGCGTCGCGCTGACCCGAGCAGGTCGATTGTATGGCGCACCGCCACCGCCGCGAGATCACCCACGGTCCCCGCCCCCAGGGCCGCCATCGAGCCGTCGCGCGCGTATTGCCGAACCCCGCCATCAAGCGGTCGCGCGCGCAGAGCGCTGGTAGCGTGTGGCCGTGTGCGCGTCGGCATCCTGACGGCGGGAGGTGACTGTCCGGGCCTCAACGCGGTGATCCGCGCCACGGCCCGCCGGCTGCTTGCGGCTCGGCACGAGCCGATCGGCCTGCTGCGCGGCTATCAGGGCCTCGCCGAGGGCGAGTGGATCGAGCTCGATCAGCGCTTCGTGTCGGGCATCCTGCACCTCGGCGGCACGGTGATCTCGACGTCGAGCTACAACCCCTTCCGCGAGCCCGAGGGGGTCGACAAGGTCCGGGCGACCATGGCGCGCGATGCGCTGGACGCCGTGATCGCGATCGGCGGTGAGCACACGATGACGATCACCCGTCGACTCCACGACGACTTGGGGATCCCCGTCGTCGGCGTCCCCAAGACGATCGACAACGACGTCACCGGCACCGACCAGACGTTCGGCTTCGCGACCGCGGTGCAGATCGCGACCGACGCGATCGACCGGCTGCACACAACCGCGCAGTCACACGACCGCGTGATGGTCCTCGAGGTCATGGGGCGCAACACCGGCTGGATCGCCGTCTTCGCGGGGATCGCCGGCGGCGCGGATGGGATCCTGATCCCCGAGCTGGAGCTGACGGTCGAGGAGCTGGCGGCCAACATCGAACGCCGTCACGGTCGCGGCAAGGACTTCTCGATCATCGTCGTCGCGGAGGGCGCGGCGCTTGCCTTCGAGTCAGGCGAGCGCAGGATGATCCGCGCCTCGGAGGAGCGCGACGCCTACGGCTATCCGCGGCTGGGGGGTATCGGCGTGGCGCTGGGGAAGGAGCTCGAGCTGCTGACCGGGTATGAGACGCGTGTGACCACGCTGGGTCACGTCCAGCGCGGCGGCACGCCGACGGCTGACGACCGCCTGCTCGCCACCCGCTATGGCATCCATGCGGCCGAGCTGGTCCTGGCGGGACGGTTTGGCCGGATGGCCGCGCTGCACGGCAACGAGATGACCGACATCTCGCTGGGAGAGGTCGAGGGCATCAAGACCGTCGATCTGCACTATCTGGAGATCGCCCGAACCTTCTTCGGCTGAGCGCGGACGCAGCCGCCGGCCGCTACTCCCCGCGGTTGGGGCTCTCGCGGTTGCCCGGCAGCTGCGGGACGATGATCCGCACGGCGATCGCGACGATCACGACCAGCAGCGTCAACAGGAAGCCGTCGATCGACTTGATGCCGAGCGCCCAGAGGACGATCCAGACGACCAACCCGAACGTTGTCGCGGCAACGAGGCCCACGCCGGCATCCTATTGGACGGCGTGGCGGGCGGGCTCCCCCTGACCGCCCGGCCGGGCGGCGTCGTCGCTCACGTTCGTCGATGCCGCCACGGCGGCGAAGAATGAACTCAGCCGATCGGGGTCCTTGCGCCCCGGCGCGGCCTCGGTGCCGCTGGCGACGTCGACCGCAAACGGGTGGCTGGCGGCGATCGCCGCCGCCACATTGTCGGAATCGAGCCCACCGGAGAGGATCAGCGGCGCCGTGCGGCGGTGGGCATGCAGCAGCGCCCAGTCGAAGCTGACACCAGTGCCCCCGGG
The DNA here is from genome assembly GCA_963795555.1 of uncultured Solirubrobacterales bacterium. Taxonomy (GTDB): domain Bacteria; phylum Actinomycetota; class Thermoleophilia; order Solirubrobacterales; family Solirubrobacteraceae; genus CAWCHZ01. Next base: position 463,063 of record CAWCHZ010000002.1, on the reverse strand, counting down.
CGTGCCGGACACGTAGGTGTCGAGCAGGTGGAAGTCGGTGTGGAAGGCGCGCAGCGCGCGGATGTCGGCCGGACCGCGCACGCGCGCCGCCTTGATCACCCGACAGCCGGTCCGACGCGCCACCTCGCCGCAATACGCCGGTCCCTCCTGCCCATGCAGCTGGACCATCGACAGGCCGATTGCGTCAGCGGCAGCGGCAACGTCGTCCAAGGGCGCGTTGACGAACACCCCACAGATCTCGGCACGGCGGCGCAGCGCGCCGGCGATCTCCACGGCCCGCTCGGGCGGGCAGTGGCGCGCCGAGTCCGGGTAGAGGACGACGCCCAGCGCCCACGCGCCGAGCTCCACCGCAAGCTGGGCATCGGCGAGGTTCGTCAGCCCGCAGATCTTCACGCGCGGCGAACGCGACGATGACGGCACGCTGCTCATCGACCCCATGCTAGAGGCGGCGCTCCCGCGAGCTGCCGCTGCGCCCCGCGGATCACTGCGCCGGCGCGCTGCCGAGCGTCACCGTCAAGCGGCGGCGCTGGCCGGCCCGGAGCAGGGTGATCGCGATCGTCTGCCCGGCCTTGTGCGATCCGACGATCCGCCTCAAGCCGGCGAAGCTCGTAACCACCTGGCCGTCGATCGCGACGATGATGTCGCCCCCCAGCAGGATCGTCTGGCCGTCGATCGTCGTCGGCGTGCCGCCGCCCTGGATGCCGGCGCGCTGCGCGGCGCTGCCGGGCTCGACGCTCTGGACCAGCACCCCGCTGCTCGCGGCCAGCTGCACGCGGGCGAGCGCACCGTCGATCGTCACGCCGGTGACCCCCAGGAAGCCCGGGCCGGCCGCCGCGACGGCCGTGGCACCCGCGCCCGAGCCGGGGCCAGAGCCAGCGCTGCCGGTCCCGGCGTGCTCGAGCCCCGGCAGCACGCGCTTGGCGGTGTCGATCGGCACGGCGAAGCCGATGCCGATGCTGCCGGCCTGCGCGCCGGTGGTCTCGATCTGCGAGTTGATCCCGATCACGCGCCCGCTGGCATCGATCAGCGGCCCGCCGGAGTTGCCTGGATTGATCGGCGCATCGGTCTGGATGACGTTGTCGATCGAGAAGCCGTCGGGCGCGGTGAGCTGGCGCTGGAGCGCCGAGACGACGCCGGTGGTCAGCGTGCGCTGAAGGTCGAACGGATTGCCGATCGCCACGGTCGGATCACCGACCTGGACGCGGCTGGAGTCACCGAGCGCCAGCGGATGCAGCACGAGGCCGTGCGGGTCGATGCGCAGCAGCGCGATGTCGGTCGAGTTGTCCTTGCCGACCACGGTCGCCGGCCGTGGCCTGCCGTTCTCGAGTGAGACCGTGACGCGCGAGGCGCCGTCGACGACGTGGGCGTTGGTGAGGATGTCGCCCTTGTGATCGATCACGAAGCCCGAGCCGGTCGCGGTGCTCTGCTGGTCCTGCGGGAAGAGATCGAACGGCGAGACGACCTGCTGGACGATCTGCGAGCTGACGTAGGCGACGCCGGCAGCGTCGAGCTCGTAGATCTGATGCGGAGTCAGCGTCTGCGTCCCCGCCTCGGCGGCGGCGAGCGCGCCGCGCCCCAGCGGCGCCTGCTCGACCACCGTGACCGTCCCGCGACCGGCCACGCCCCCAAGCAGCAGCGCCGCGGCAACCACTCCCCCACCAAGCAGCCCCGACAGCAGCGACAGCAGCGGCGCGCGCCTCATCCAAGGGGTTTCGGCGCGCGCGGCGTGTAACTGAAGCGCTCAGCGCGGCTGCGCGAGCGACCGGCAGGCGGCCTCGACGTCGGGGGCGCGCATCAGCGACTCGCCCACCAGCACCGCGTCCACCCCCGCCGCCGCCAGCTCGTCGAGCTGGCGGCGCGTGGCGATCCCCGACTCCGAGACGATCAGCGGGCCGCAAGGAATGCGCTCGAGCAGCTCATAGGTGCGCTGCGTATCGACGCTGAAGTCGCGCAGGTCGCGGTTGTTGATGCCGATGATCTGCGCCTCCACGTCGATCGCGACCGCCAGCTCGTCGACATCGTGCACCTCGACGAGCGCATCGAGGCCCAGCTCCGCGGCAGCCGTCTGCAGAGCGGCGAGCCTCGCGGGCTCGAGCGCGGCGACGATCAGCAGGACCGCGTCGGCGCCGACCGTACGCGCCTCGTAGAGCTGATAGTCGTCGACGACGAAGTCCTTGCGCAGCAGCGGCTTGGCGGTCACCGCGCGCGCGGCGCGCAGATCGTCCAGCGTGCCCTCGAAGTGCGGTGACTCGGTCAGCACGGACATCGCGACGGCGCCGCCGCGGTCGTAGGCGGAGATGATCTCCTCGACGGTCGAGCCGGCGCGGATCGTGCCCGCCGAGGGTGAACGCCGCTTGTGCTCGGCGATCACGCCGATGCCGGGCTGCGCGAGCGCCGCGCGCAGGCGGCCCGCCGGACGCGGCTGGGTGACGCTGGCCGCAAGCTCGTCGAGCGGCAGCGCCCGTCGGCGTCGGTCGACCTCGGCGCGCGTACTCTGAAGAATGTCCTCGAGCACGCTCATCCTGTGAGCCTACTCATCGTCGCTCATGGCCCTGCCAGCTCTCGCGTTCGGGCCACAAATGCGTCGAGCGCCCGGCGCGCAGCGCGATCGTCGACGGCTTGCGTCGCGAGCCGGACGCCACCGGCAAGCGTGGTCGCGCACCCGGCGACGTAGATCGCCGCGCCCGCGTTGAGCAGCGCCATGTCACGCGCCGGCCCCCGTTCGCCGCCCAACACCGCGAGGGTGATGCGCGCGTTCTCGCTCGGCGAGCCGGCGCCGAGCGCATCGGCGCCGGCTCGCTCCAGGCCGAAGTCCTCCGGCGTGACGCGGTAGCGGCTGATCGCGCCGTCGTCGAGCTCGACGACGTCGCTGGCGGCGGCGATGCTGAGCTCATCGACGCCATCCTCGCCGCAGACGACCAGCGCCCGCGTCACTCCCAGCAGGCGCAGCGCGCCCGCCACCACCTCCAGGCAGCCGCGATCCGAGACCCCGATCAGCTGACGGCTGGCGTTGGCTGGATTGGTCAGCGGCCCGAGCAGGTTGAAGACGGTGCGCACCCCGAGCTGCTTGCGCACCGGCACCACCCAGCGCGTGGCGGGATGGTGCGCAGGCGCGAACATGAAGCCGAAGCCCAGCTCCTCGATGCAGCGCGCCACCGCCGCCGGGGCGAGGTCGATGCGCGCCCCCAGCGCCTCGAGCACGTCCGCCGACCCGCATGATCCCGTCGCCGAGCGGTTGCCGTGCTTGGCGACCGTGCAGCCGGCCCCGGCGGCGATCAGCGCCGCGGTCGTCGAGACGTTGAAGGTGGGCCGACCACCGCCGGTGCCGGCGGTGTCGAGCAGGCCGTCGACGTCGACCCGTACGGGCTCGGCGAAGCGGCGCATCGTGCTGGCCAGGCCCGCCAGCTCGGCGACCGTCTCGCCCTTGGCGCGCAGCGCGATCAGCAGGCCCGCGACCTCGACCTCCGACGCCCGCCCGGCCATGATCTCGGCGAGCACGTCGGCGGCCTGCTGCTGAGAGAGGTCGCGGCCGCCGCTGGCGGCGTCGATCGCCGCTGTGAGCAGTGGGTTGGGCATCAGCCGAGGAAGTTGGCCAGCAGCGCGCGGCCCGCCTCGGTGAGGATCGACTCGGGGTGGAACTGAACGCCCTCGGCGGGCAGCTGACGGTGGCGGATCGCCATGATCACCCCACCGCCGCGGGCGGAGACCTCCAGCTCGGCGGGCAGCTCGGGCGCGACGACCAGCGAGTGGTAGCGCCCCACCGTGAGCGGATTGGGCAGCCCGGTGAAGATCGTGCGCCCATCGTGCTCGATTTCGATCGTCTTGCCGTGCACCGGCTCATGGCGCACGACGCGCCCGCCGAAGGCCTGCGCGAGCGCCTGGTGGCCGAGGCAGACGCCCAACACCGGCACTCCCGCCTGCGGGAAGCGCCGCACCGCCTCCAGCGAGATGCCGGCGTCGTCGGGCGTCCGCGGCCCGGGCGACACCACGACGCGCTGGTGCCCGGCGGCGAGCAGCTCATCGACGCTGGCGCGGTCGTTGCGCACCACGTCGATCACCGCACCCAGCTCGCCGAGGTACTGCACGAGGTTGTAGGAGAACGAGTCGTAGTTGTCGATCACCAGCACGCGCGTGCCGGCACCCGACGCGCGGGCGCGATCGAGGGCGGGCTGTGCGCCGGCGGTCATGGCCACTCCGGCTGCTCGAGCGCCAGCTCGACCGCGCGCAGCACGGCCTGTGCCTTGGCGCAGGACTCGGCGAACTCGTAGGCCGGCCTGGCGTCGGCCACGGTGCCACCGCCGGCCTGGACGTGAGCGACGCCGTCCTTGACGACAACCGTGCGGATATGGATCGCGGTGTCGAGGTCGCCGGCGTAGGAGAGGTAGCCGATCGCGCCGCCGTAGCCGCCGCGCTTGACGGGCTCGAGCTCGTCGATGATCTGCATCGCGCGCACCTTCGGCGCACCCGACAGCGTGCCCGCCGGCAGCACCGCGCGCAGCGCGTCGATCGCGCCGACGTCCGGGCGCAGGCAGCCGCTGACCGAGGAGACGATGTGCATCACGTGCGAGTAGGTCTCGACCGCCATCAGCGTGTCGACCGCGACGCTGCCGTACTGGCAGACGCGGCCGAGGTCGTTGCGGGCGAGGTCGACGAGCATCACGTGCTCGGCGCGCTCCTTGTCGTCCTCGAGCAGCTCGGCGGCGATCCGTCGATCCTCTTCGACGTCGCTGCCGCGCGGACGCGTACCCGCAATCGGGCGCGTCGCGACATGCCCGCCGGTGACCGTCAGCAGCGGCTCGGGGCTGGCGCCGGCGATCTCGAAGTCGCCGAAGTCGAGGAAGTACATGTAGGGGCTGGGGTTGACGGCGCGCAGCCCGCGGTAGATCGAGAAGCCCTCGATCGGCACCGGGGCCGACCAGCGCTGCGAGGGGACGACCTGGAAGACGTCGCCGGCGTGCACGTACTCGATGATCCGCGCGACGATCTGCTCGAAGCGCTCGCGCGCCATGTTGCTCTCGAAGCGGGGCGGCTGACGCTCGGGGGCCGGACGCCGCGGCGAGCGCGGCACCGGTCCCGCCAGCCGCCAGCGCACCTCGGCGATCGTGTCGAGCGCGGCCGCGTAGGAGCGCTCGATGTCGCCGGCGCCGACGTCGACGTTGGCGAGCACGATCACGGCATGCTTGAGGTGGTCGAAGACGACGAGCGCGTCGGACAGCATCAACGCCAGGTCGGGCAGGCCGAGCGGGTCGGGATTGGGGTTGCCAAGCGGCTCGACCGTGCGCACGAGGTCATAGCCGAACAGGCCGACCGCACCGCCGGCAAACGGCGGGCCGTCCGCCAGCGGAGCCTGGCTGAAGCGCCCCACCTCCGCGGCGGCGAGCGCGTAGGGGTCTCCGCCATCGCCCAGCGACCAGCGCAGCACCTTGCGCGGCCGGTAGCCGATGAACGAGTAGCGCCCGACACGCTGGCCCTGGTCGGCGGACTCGAGCAGGAACGACGGGCCGCTGTCGCGCAGCTTCAAGAACGCGGAGACCGGCGTCTCGCAGTCGTCGATGAAGCGCTCGCAGAGCGGCACGAGGCTGTACCGGCGCCCCAGCGCGCGCACCTCCTCCAGCGACGGCGTCGCCGCGGGCGCGTTAGCGGCGACGGCCATGCAGCACCCGCTCGGCGTCCGCGAGCGCCAGTTCGCGCGAGTGCAGCAGCACGGTGAGGTGGTAGAGCAGGTCCGCCGCCTCCTCGGCTACCCGCTCGTCGCTCTCCTCGCGCGCCGCGCGCACCACTTCCTCGGCCTCCTCCATCACCTTCTCGCCGATCCGCGCGGGATCGTCGAGCAGCGCGACGGTGTAGGAGCCGTCCGGCCGTTGGGCGGCGCGCCGCAACAGCGTGCGCTCGAGCGCCGGCAGCGCCTCGTGTGGCGCCTGCGCCAGCAGCTCACCACGGTGAAAGCAGCTGCGCTCGCCGGTGTGGCAGGCCGGCCCACGCGGCTCGACCAGCGCCACCAACGCATCGCCGTCGCAGTCCACACGCAGAGCCCGCACAGCCTGCGTGTTGCCGCTCGTCGCGCCCTTGTGCCAGAGCTCGTCGCGCGAGCGGCTCCAGAGGTGAAGCTCGCCGGTCGCGCGCGTACGCCTCAGCGCAAGCTCGTTCATGTACGCGAGCGTCAGGACCTCGCCGCTGCGCCAATCCTGCACGACGCACGGCACCAGACCGCGCTCGTCGAACGCGATCTGCTCATCGACGACTTCGTCCTGGACATCGGCCATGACACGGATTCTAGGTGCGCCGCGCGTGCATGCCGCGGCGAGGTGGGCGCGTCAGCCGACGCCCAGCCGGTCCAGCCCTGCGCCGCTCCAGGCCAGTCGAGCGCGCTCAGCCGATGCCGAGACGGTCCAGCGCCTCGCTGTCGGCGCGCCAGTGCCGGCGCACCCGGACCGTCAGGTCGAGGTGCACGCGCTCGCGGTAGCGGCGCTCCAGCTCGCGCCGTGCGGCGCTGCCGATCGCCTTGATCATCCGCCCGCGTGCGCCGATCAGGATGCCCTTCTGGGACTCCTGCTCGGCCCACAGCAGCGCCCGCACGGTGACCAGGTCATCGTCGTGAGCGATCTCCTCGACGGCGACCTCCACGGCGTGGGGCAGCTCATGGAACGTCCGCGCGAGCACCTGCTCGCGGATCAGCTCGGCGACCGCCAGCTCCTCGGGCTGATCGGTGCTGTCTTGCGGCGCGAACAGGAAGGGGCCTGCTGGCAGCAGCGACACAAGGCACTCCACGAGCGCCGGCACGCCGGTCCCGCGCCGCGCCGAGATCGGGAAGACCTCCTCCCCTACCCTCAGCTCGGCGGCCGCCTGCAGCGCGGCGGCGGTGGCGCCGCGATCGAGCCGGTCGATCTTGTTGACGGCCACGACGACCGGGACGCCGGCCTGCGCCAGCGCCGCGGCGATGAAGCGGTCGCCGCGACCGACGCCCTGCTCGCCGTTGATCACCAGCAGCGCCGCATCGGCTGAGGTCAGCTCCGCGTCGACGCGCCGCTGCATGCGCGCGGTCAGCGCGTCGCGCGGTCGTTGGAAGCCGGGCAGGTCAACCAGCACCAGCTGCCAATCGCGTCCGCTCGCCACGCCGCGGATCGCGCGCCGCGTCGTCTGCGCCTTGTCGGAGACGATCGCGACCTTGCTGCCGACGATCGCGTTGACCAGTGTCGACTTGCCCGCATTGGGGCGGCCCGCCAGGCTCACGAAGCCGCAGCGGGTCTCCCTCATGCCCGCGCCCAGCTCAGGATCTGCGCCTGCAGCGCGAGCATCTCGCCGTCGTCGTGCTCGTGGTCCATGCCGATCAGGTGCAGCGCTCCGTGCACGACCGCCTCGGCCTGGTCGGCCGTCTGGGTCGGGCAGATGACGATGTCGCCCAGCTCGCGCGGTCCGGCGCTGGGCGCCGCGCCGTCGACGGGGAAGGAGAGCACGTCGGTGGGCTGGTCGATGCTGCGGTGCGCGGCGTTGAGTGCGCGGATCGACTGCTCGTCGACGAAGCTGATCGCGAGGTGGCCTTCTTCAACGCCGCCCGCCGCCAGCGCCAGCGCGCAGAGCTGCTCGATGGCGACGACCGACAGCGACGGCTCGGCGAGCTCGCCGCCGATGATCTCGATCTCCAGCACGGCTGGCTGGCGCCCGGGTCCGCTGCCAGGATCAGCGCTCAGGCGCGCCGCCGGTCGGCTGGGCGCAGCTCCGGTGCGCTGCGCTGTGCATGCTCGTTGTAGGCCGCCACGATCCGCTGCACCAGCTTGTGGCGAACGACATCCTCATCGCCGAAGCGAACGAACTCGATCCCGTCGATGCCGTCGAGGATCTCCCCCACGACCACGAGCCCCGACTGCTGCTCGCGCGGCAGGTCGATCTGCGTGATGTCGCCGGTCACGACCATCCGCGACCCGAAGCCCAGCCGCGTCAGGAACATCTTCATCTGCTCGGCGCTGGAGTTCTGCGCCTCGTCGAGGATCACGAATGAGTCATTCAGGCTCCTGCCACGCATGAACCCCAGCGGCGCGACCTCGATCACGCCGCGATCCAGATGCTGGGAGACGCGCTCGGGATCCATCATGTCGTTGAGCGCGTCGAACAGCGGCCGCAGGTAGGGGTCGACCTTGGCCATCAGGTCGCCCGGCAGGAAGCCCAGCCGCTCGCCCGCCTCGACGGCCGGGCGGGTCAGGATGATGCGGTTGACCTCCCGTCGCGCCAGTGCCGCGGCGGCCAGCGCGACGGCCAAGAACGTCTTGCCGGTGCCAGCCGGACCGATCCCGAAGGTGATCGTGTTGCGGCGGATCGAGTCGACGTAGCGCTTCTGGTTGACGGTCTTCGGCGCGACGCGGATGTTGCGGTGGCGCCAGACGACGTCGTCGAGGATCTCGGCCGGGCTCTGGCGCTGGTCGAGCGCCTGCGTCACGGCCTCGATCGTGCCGGGCGCTATCTCATGCCCCTGCTCGATCAGCTCCGAGAGCTCGGCGACGACCGTCGCGGCATCGCCAACGGCCTGCTCGTCGCCGTCGAGCGTGATGACATTGCCACGCAGGTACAGGCGGCAGGCCAGGTGGCCCTCGAGCGCGCGCAGCGCCGCGTCCTCGCTGCCGGCGAGCTCCGCGGCGACCGCGTTGGGCAGCTCGATGCGCCTACGCACCCAGCGCCTCGCGGACCTTTGCGGAGACCCGCTTGCCGTCGGCGCGACCGGCGACGCTTGCCATCGCGACGGGCATCACGCGCCCCATGTCCCTGGGCGTCTCGGCGCCGGTGTCGCGCAGGGCTGCGGCAACGATCTCGGCCAGCTCCTGATCGGAGAGCTCGGCCGGCAGATACCCCTCGATCAGCTCGGCCTCGTGGCGTTCCTTGCTGGCGAGGTCCGCGCGCCCGCCGGCGTCGAACTGCTCCGCGGCGTCGAGGCGCCGCTTGCGCTCACGTCGCAGCACCGCGGTCTCGTCGCTCGATCCCTCCTTGGCGGCCTTCTGCAGCTCGGCGAGCACGAAGCGCAGCGCGCCGACCCGCTCGCGCTCGCCCGCCTTCATCGCGGCCACGAGATCGGACTTCACCCGCTCGGCAAGCGCCATTGCCTAGAGGATATCCGGGGCGGTCGGCGCCTCCAGCTCGAGCGCCGCCCAGCCATCGCGCTCCAGTCGTCGACGCTCGACCAGGCCGGCGGGGGCAAACGCCGCCGCCAGCTCGTCGGCCTCCTCGCTCAGCAGCCCGCCCGCGAGCAGCCAGCGCGGACGACGCTCCTGCTCGACCAGGCGTGCCGCCAGCGCCAGCAGCAGCGGCCGCAACAGGTTGGCGAGCACCAGCCCGCCCGCTGGCAGTTGCTCGCGCACGCTGCTGGCGCTCAGCCCATCGCGCTCGTGCGCCACGATCGCGACGCCGTTGGCCGCGGCGTTGGCGCGCGTCGCCGCCACGCTCGCCGCCTCGCGGTCGAGCGCGACGACCGGGCCCCAGCCGAGCTTGGCCGCGGCGATCGCCAGCACGCCCGACCCGCAGCCGAGATCGAGCGCCGCGCCGGCACCCGGGGCGCGCTCGCACAGCAGCTCCAACACCAGGCGGGTCGTCGCATGGGCGCCGGTGCCGAACGCCTGGCCGGGGTCGATCACGACGTCGAGCAGGACAGACCCCGAGCCCGCGACCCCCGCCGGCCCCGCCGGCTGCTCGGATCCCGCGCCCCCCGGCGCATGCCACGGCGCGCGGACGCGCAGCCGCCCGCCGATCTCGACCGGTTGGTGGAACTGCTTCCAGCGCTCGCCCCAGTCATCGGGCAGCGCACGCGAGCTGACGGCGACCACCCGCTCGCCGACGACCGCGCGCAGGTCGGGCAGCTCCGGCAGCTCTCCTGACGTGCCGTAGATCGCCAGCTCGACGTGGTCGTCGTCTACCTCGCGCTCCTCGACCCCGCTCGGCGCCAGCTCGAGCAGCTGGGCAAGCGCGATCTCGGCGTCGTCGCGCCGCACGCGCAGCGCCAGGCGGATCAAACGCGCAGCGCGCGTCGCAGCTTGGCGAACGCGCCCTCCTCGGCGACACGGTGGTTGTCGTCCCCCAGGCTCTCGTCCAGCCGCTCCAGCAGCTCGCGCTGCTCGACGCTGAGCCGGCGCGGGACGATCACGTTGACGACGACGCGCAGATCGCCACGCCGTCCGCGCCGCAGCGCCGGCAGCCCGCGACCGCGCAGGACGACGACCTCACCCGGTTGCACGCCCGGCTCGAGCTCGACCTCAGTCGAGCCGTCGAGCGTCGGCACGGCTATCGTCGCGCCCAGCGCCGCGCGTGACGCCGGCACATCGACGACCGTCATCAGATCATCGCCGTCGCGCACGAAGCGCTCGTCGGGCCGCACGCGCACGCCGACGTAGAGGTCGCCCGCGGGACCGCCGTGCTCACCGTCGTGGCCCCGCCCGGCAAGGCGAATCCGCTGCCCGTCCTCGATGCCGGTGGGGACATCCACTTCGAGGCGGCGGCGCTGGCCGCTGCGCCCGCGACCGCGACATGCCTTGCATGGCTGGCGCGCGACGCGGCCATCGCCCCCGCACGCATCGCAGACCACGCGCCGCACCACCTGGCCGAACGCGGTGCGCGAGACGGCCTGCAGCTGTCCGCTGCCGCCGCAGCGCGTGCAGGTGTCAATCGGCGTACCCGGCTCGGCCCCATTGCCGTTGCAGTGCTCGCAGCGGGCGACGGCGTCGTAGCTGACCTCTACGCTGGTGCCGGTCGCGACCTCGGCGAGGTCGATCTCGACGGTGACTCCGATGTCGCCGCCCTGCGTCGCGCCACCGCGACCGCCGAAGCCGAACACATCGCCGCCGAAGAACGCCTCGAAGATGTCGCTGAAGGAGCCAAAGCCCTGGAAGTTGGGGGCAAAGCCGCCCGAGCGCAGCCCCTCGTGGCCGAAGCGGTCATAGGTCTGGCGGCGCTCGGCGTCGGAGAGGATCTCGTAGGCCTCGGCGGCCGCCTTGAACTTCTCCTCGGCCTGCGGGTCGTGGTTGTTGACGTCGGGGTGCAGCTCGCGCGCGAGGCGCCGGAAGGCCTTCTTGATCTCGGTCTCCTCCGCGTCGCGGGCGACGCCGAGGACCTCGTAGGGATCGCGCGGCATGTCAGGCGTGGGTGAGCGGATCGCGCGGCATCTCAGGCTTCGTCGTAGACGTCTTCGACGAAGCGCGACAGCTGCGCGGCTGCCGCCCGCACTGAGTGGATCGCCGTCGCGTAGTCCATTCGCACCGGCCCGATCACCGAGACCGCACCGAGCGAGCGCTGTGGCAGCCCATAGGATGCGGCGACCACGGCCAGGCGTCGCAGCGCGGGCAGCTCGTTCTCGTGCCCGATGCGGACGTAGACGTCGCGCTGGGCGAGCGCGGCGCTGAGCACGCCGAGCAGCGTCACCCGACGCTCGAGCATCTCCATCAGCTCGTTGATCTGCGTCAGATCGCCAAGGCGGTGCTCGGAGAGCAGCCGCGTGGCTCCGTCGATGTAGAGGCTGTCATGGGCGGTCTCGGCCAGCTGGCGGAACGCCGGGCGCAGCGCGTCGATGAAGCGCTGCTCGCGCGGCGAGAATGACGGGTCGCCGAGGCGCTGCCCGAGCATCCTGGCGCCCAGCCCGAGGCCGACCAGCTGCTCGTTGAGGTAGCTGGCCGCCCAGCTCACCAGGCCCGGATCCAGCGGCGCGTCGAAGGTGAACATGCGCTTGGAGACGCCACCGGTGGAGGTGATGATCACGACCATCGCCACGTGCGGCTGCAGCCGCAGGACCTCGATGTGGCGGATCGTCGCGGTGTCGACTGGCGGAGACGAGACGATTGCCAGCAGGTTGGTCACCTGCGAGAGCGTCTCCGTGGTGACGCGCATGGCCTCGTCGACCTCGCTGCGCATCAGCGACAGGTCGAGCGACTCGCCCTCGTCGACGGTCAGCAGCCGATCGACGAAGTAGCGATAGCCGGCATCGGTGGGCACCCGCCCGGCCGAGGTGTGGGGATGCTCCAGCAGCCCGTACTCCTCGAGCACCGCCAGCTCGTGTCGGATCGTCGATGGGCCCCAGCTCATCTCACGATCGGACGCGAGCGCCTTGGAGCCCACGGGCTGACCGGCCTCCTGATGCTCTTCGACGAGCTTGCGGAGGATCAGCTCCTGGCGGGGGCTCAGCGGGCTCAGCATCTGGGCTGATTGTAGAAGCGACGGGGGCGCCGCCCAGTCGCGCCACGGCCTGCTGCAGGTCGCGCTGCAGCAGCGCAGCGGGGAGCGCTCAGCCGAGCACCAGCTCGGCGCGGGCGTTGCGGATCACCCGCTTGTCTCCCTGGCGCACGACCGCATCGACGATCGCGACGCCCTCTTGCAGCTCACGCACCGTGGCCGTGACGACCAGCGCCTGCTCGGGGACCGCCGGCGCGCGGAACTGCACCGACAGGCTGCGCAGATGGTGCGGGCCACCCGCAGCCGCCGTCAGCGCGCGCGCGACCTGCGCCATCGAGTAGAGGCCGTGCAGGATGCGTCCGGGCAGGCCGACCGAGCGCGCGAGCTCGTCGTCGATGTGGATCGGGTTGAAGTCTCCGGAGGCGCCGGCGTAGCGGACGGTGACGTAGCGATCCGGCAGGACGGTGAGCGCGGGCAGCGCGCTGCCGGGCTGCCACTCGCTCACGACGCCTTCCTCGCAGCCGCTCACGACGCCTTCCTCGCGGCCGCTCACGACGCCTCCCGCACGATCATCGTCCAGGTGCCGCTGCAGACGGTCTCGCCGTCCTGGCGCAACGAGGTGGTCTCGAAGACGTAGTAGCCCAGGCCCGTCCGCGCGCGGATCTGCGCCACCACCGTGGTCGTCGAGATCTCGTCGCCAGCGATCACGAGCAGACCCCAACGGAACTCCTGCTCGCCGTGGACGAGCATCGCGAAGTCGATGCCGACCTCCGGGTCGCTGAGTGGAGCGGCAATCGCCGCGGAGGTGTAGACGACCGCAAACATCGGCGGGGCGACGAGGTCGCGATGCCCCGCCGCCCGAGCGGCCGCAAGGTCGTGATGCACCGGATCGGTCTCGCCAACGGCGCGGGCGTACTCGCGGATCTTCTCGCGCCCGACGACATAGTCGACGGCCGGGTAGCGCTTACCGACTGCCTGGTCGTTGACGGCCACGGTCGGGGCAGCCTAGCGTCAGGCTCGACGCCGCGCTTGACTGCGAGGCCGCCCAGCGCCCGCGGCGACAGCCTGCCCCGGGCTTACACCTAGCGCCGATCGCCGTTGTCGCCGAGCTCGAGCACCGCCAGGAACGCCTCCTGGGGCACCTCGATCCGACCAACCTGCTTCATCCGCCTCTTGCCAGCCTTCTGACGCTCGAGCAGCTTGCGCTTGCGCGTGATGTCGCCGCCGTAGCACTTGGCGGTGACGTCCTTGCGGTAGGCCTTGATCGTCTCGCGCGCGATCATGTGCGCGCCGATCGCCGCCTGGATCGGGACGTCGTACTGCTGGCGTGGGATCTTGACGCGCAGCTTCTCGGCGAGCGCCCGGCCGATCTCGTAGGCCTTGTCGCGGTGCACGACCATCGACAGCGCGTCGACCGGATCGCCGGCGAGCAGGATGTCGAGCTTGACGAGGTCCGATGGCCGCATCCCGAGCACGTCGTAGTCCAGTGAGGCATAGCCGCGCGTGCGCGACTTGAGCTGATCGAAGAAGTCGAGCACGATCTCCGCGAGCGGCAGGTCATAGGTCAGCTGGACGCGCTCCGGCGAGAGGAAGTGCATGCCGGTGTGCTCGCCGCGGCGCTCCTGGCAGAGCTCCATGATCGCTCCGATGTACTGCTTGGGGGCGATGATCGAGGCGCGGATGTAGGGCTCGCGCACCTCGCCGATCACGCCGGCCGCGGGCATGTCGGTCGGGTTGTGGACCGTGACCTCGCTGCCGTCGGTGAGCGTCACCGCGAGCTCCACCGAGGGCATCGTCGCCAGCAGCTCGAGGTCGTACTCGCGCTCCAGGCGCTCACGCACGATGTCCATGTGCAGCAGGCCCAGAAAGCCGCAGCGAAAGCCGAAGCCGAGCGCGTCGGAGGTCTCGGGCTCCCAGGACAGGGCGGCGTCGTTGAGCGACAGCTTCTCCAGCGCGTCGCGCAGCTCGGGGAAGCGATCCGAGTCGGTGGGGAACAGGCCGCAGAAGACCATCGGCTTGACGTCGCGATAGCCCGGCAGCGGCGCCGTCGCCGGACGCGCGAGCGTGGTCAGCGTGTCGCCGACGCGCAGCCGCGTGACGTCCTTGATGCCGGTGATCACGAACCCAACCTCTCCCGGCCCGAGCTCTTGAGACGGTGTCAGCTTCGGCGTGAAGAAGCCGATGTCGTCGATCTCGGCCTCGGTGCCCGCCTGCATCGCGCGGATCCGCGCGCCGCGCGCGAATGTGCCGTCGACGACCCGCACGTAGGCGATCACGCCGCGGTACTGGTCGAACTCCGAGTCGAAGATCAGCGCGCGCGGCGGGGCGTCGGGATCGCCGCTGGGCGCGGGGACCTGCGCGACGAGCCGCTCGAGCACCTCGACGACCCCCTCGCCGGTCTTGGCGCTGATCCGCAGCACGTCCTCCGCGGGCTCGCCGAGCAGCTCGGTCACCTCGGCGGCGACGCGCTCGGGCTCGGCGCCGGGCAGGTCGATCTTGTTCAGGCAGGGGATCAGCTCGAGCCCCGACTCGATCGCCAGGTAGGTGTTCGCTAGCGTCTGGGCCTCGACACCCTGCGAGGCGTCGACGACCAGCAGCGCGCCCTCGCACGCGGCCAGCGAGCGCGACACCTCGTAGGTGAAGTCGACGTGGCCCGGCGTGTCGATCAGATGCAGCTGGTAGACCTGGCCATCGCGGGCCTCGTAGAAGACGCGCACCGCCTGCGCCTTGATCGTGATGCCGCGCTCGCGCTCGAGATCCATCGAGTCCAGCAGCTGCGCGCGCATCGTCCGCGCGTCGACGGTGTGCGTGAGCTCGAGGATGCGGTCGGCCAGCGTCGACTTGCCGTGGTCGATGTGGGCGATGATCGAGAAGTTGCGGATCAGGGACTGGTCTGCCATTCAGCCACAGGGTAGGCGGCGGGGCCGCCTGCGCGCCCGCCGCCCCCTCATGCCTCAGGTCGCCAGCGCACCCGCCGGCTCTGCCGCGGCGGAGCGAGCGCCACGCCGCCGTCCGGGCACCAGCAGCGCGATCAGCGCTCCGACGCCGAGCACGCCGGCGCCGACCGGGGTTGCCGCCGCCAACCCGGCGGTGAATGTGACCGGCGAAGCGTAGGAGCCGTGCGCAGCGAACACCGAGGCCAGCACGGCGACGCCGAGCACGCCACCCAGCTCGCGGATCGCGTTGGTCGCGCCCGAGGCCTGTCCGGCCTCCTCGGGGCGCACGGCGCCGAGCACGGCGTTGGCGGCCGGCGCAAAGACCATCGCCATGCCACTGCCGGCCATGATGAACGGCAGCACCAGCTCGCCGTAGGGAACGGTCGGCGAGGTGATCGCCGACAGCCAGGCCAGGGCGGCCGATTGAAGCGCGAGCCCGCCGGCCATCAGCGGCCGCGAGCCGATGCGGTCGCTCAGCACGCCGGCGATCGGCGCGACGATCATCGGCATCGCCGTCCACGGCAGCGTGCGCAGCCCGGCCTCGAAGGGGCTGTAGTGCTGCGCGGTCTGGAAGAACTGGGCCAGCAGGAAGATCGAGCCGAAGATTCCGAAGAACATCGTCAGCGACAGCCCGTTGGTCGCGGCGAACGCGCGCGAGCGGAAGAAGCGCATCGGCAGCATCGGCGTCCGCGTGCGCAGCTCCCAGACCACGAAGCCGACCAGCAGCGCCGCGCCGCCGGCGAGCGGCGCGAGGATCGCGCTGCTCATCCAGCCCAGCGACTGGCCGCGCACGATGCCGAACACAAGGCCCAGCAGGCCCGCGCCGGCGAGCACCAGGCCCGGCAGGTCCAGACGCCGGTTGGGGCCGTGGGACTCCTGCAGCATGCGCCCAGCGAGTGGCAGCAGCACGATGCCGATCGGCACGTTGAGCCAGAAGATCCACTGCCAGGCGATCCCGCTGACGACCGCGCCGCCGATCAGCGGCCCCGTCGCGATGCCCAGTCCGCTGACGCCGCTCCAGATGCCCAGCGCCAGTCCACGCTTCTGCTGCGGCACGGCCTCCGACAGCAACGTCAGCGTCAGCGGCAGCACGATCGCCGCGCCGAAGCCCTGGATCGCGCGCGCGGCGATCAGCGCGCCGGCGCTGGGCGCCAGCGCGGCGCCGGCGCTGGCGGCGGTGAACAGGGCCAGCCCGATCCTGAACATGCGCTTGCGCCCGAAGCGATCACCCAACGCCGCGCCGGTCAGCAGCAGCACGGCGAAGGACAGCGTGTAGGCATTGACCGTCCATTCCAGCGACTGGATCGAGGCCCCCAATGCGCGCCTGATCGACGGCAACGCCGTCGTCACGACGAGGTTGTCGAGCGCCGTCATGAACAGCGCCACCGAGACGATCGCCAGCGTCCAGCCGGCTCCCCGCATGCGCGACCGCCCAGCGGCAAGCCGCGCCCCGTCGACTGTCGTTGCTGTCTGCCGAGTCATCTGCCGCCTCCTGATCTGCCGAGCCCACCGCCCGACTCTGTGTGTGAGCAGTCACTCATTTTGTGTCCCAAAAAAAGAGGCCAAGCGCGGCTGGGCTAGCCCTCGCCGCGCTTGTCGGTCGTTGCACCGGCGGTCGCTGCAGCGGCGGCCCCGCGCGCGAGGTCCTCTCCGTCCTCGCCCTTGCTCGCCAGCACGCGCGCCCAATGCTCGGGGAGCTGATCGGCCTCCATCGCGGCGATCACGTTGAGCAGCATGCCCATCGCGAAGAAGCGCTGGATCTCCTCCGGCGCAGCGCCGGTCTCACGCTCGACCAGCTCGAGGAGGCGCGCAAAGCCGCGCCGCAGCGCGTCGCGCACCTCCGGCTCGCCGGCCGCGGCGTGGCCCTGAAGCTGGGTCAGCAACAGCTCACGATCACGGATCAGCCCCTGGTAGGCGGTCCCCATCACGCACATCACGTCGACGCCGGCCGCGCGCGCCTGTGCCGCGGCGGCGGCGAACGTCTCATATACGCGCGCACAGCTGCGCTCGACGATCGCCACGAACAGCTCTGTCTTGGTCGGGAACAGCCGGAAGAGGTAGGCCTGCGAGATGCCCGCCGCACGCGCGATGTCGAGCGTCGGCGTGCCATAGAGACCCCGCTGCGCGAACACCGTCAGCGCCGCCTCCAGCACCTCCTCGCGCCGCGCCTCGGCGGTCGACAGGACCCGTGTTTGGCTGGCGCTCATCGGCTGGTCCGTCCCGCTACCTGTTGAGCCGTCACTACTGTGAGTATGCACTCACTCACATAGGTTGTCAAGGCCAGGGCGCAGCGACGTCAGGCCGCCCGCAGTCGCGCGAGCCGCTCGTCGATCAGCCTGCGCAGTTGTTGGGCCTCGGGGATCCGCAGTGCGGTCACCGCGAACGCGTAGACGGCCGAGCCGAGGGCGATGCCGATCCCGACCGCGACGATCTGCGCGGGGATCGAGCGTCCCAGGACCGCGTCCAGCCCGCTCCAGGACAACCGCGCGACGACTCCCAGCAGCGCCGCCGCGACCAGCATCTGGCTCACCGCGCCAGCCGTGCGCCGGCCCTCCGAGCCGCCCAGCCGCCGGCCGAGCCACCAGCTCTGCCCCAAGGTCATTCCGGCGCTCGCAGCAGCCGTGCCGATCACCAGGCCGGCAATCCCCAGGGGCTTGTAGAGGGCGAGCGACAGGCCGCCGTTGAGCAACAGGTTGGCGAACGCCAGCGCAGTTGGAACCCATGGCTGCTGCAACGAGAAGAAGGTCCGCGTGAGCATCAGGTTGGCGCCCGCAAACGGCAGCGAGAAGGAGAACCAGAACAGCGCGGTCGCGACCAGCCGCGTCGAGTGGGCGTGGAAGGAGCCATGCTGGTAGACGAGCCGCACGATCGGCGTGGCGAGGACGAGCGTCAGCACCGCCGCCGGTATCAGCAGCAGGAAGATCTGGCGCACGCCGGTCCCCGCGAGCCCGCGCAGCCCGGTGAAGTCCTCCCGCGAGGCCAGCCGGCTGAGCGCTGGGAAGAGCACCGTGGCCAGCGCGACGCTGAACATGCCCTGGGGCAGCATGTAGATGCGAAACGCCGCGTCGATCGCGCGGGGCGCGTCCTGGGAGACCAGCGTGCCCAGCGATGAGTTGATCAGCAGGTCGAAGTTGATGATCCCCAGCCCGATCGTCACCGGCAGCATCAGCCGGAAGACCTGCCGCACGCGTGGATCGCGGTAATCGAAGGCGAACTGGAGGCGGAAGTCCAGCCGCCCGAGCATCGGCAAGGACATCGCGAGCTGGACGATCGTGCCGATCAGAACCCCGATCGCGTAGGCGTAGAGCTGATCGATGCCGTGGAACATCGGCTTGAGCACGATCAGCAGGGCGATGATCACGACGTTCCAGACCAGCGGTGCGATCGCCGGGATCGTGAAGTGCTCGTAGGCGTTGAGGATGCCGACCACGAGCCCGTTGAGGCCGAGCAGCAGCACCACCGGGAAGAGCACCTGTGAGAGCCCGACCGTCAGGTGGGTCAGCGCCGGTGTGAACTTTGCGCCCGTGAACAGCGGCATGATCACCGGCGCCCCGACGATGAAGATCACCGTCAGCAGGCCCAGGCCGCAGAGGATCAGCAGCATCAGCGTCGAGGCCAGCCGGAATGCGTCGCGCCGGCGCCGTTGCTCGAGCAGGTCGGAGAAGACGGGCACGAAGGCGGCCGAGAGCGCGGCGTCGGCGAACAGGCTGCGCAGCAGGTTGGGGACCTGGAAGGCGATCGTGAAGGCCGAGAACGCGCCCGTCGTCGCGAAGTAGGACGAGGCGACGACCTCGCGCACCAGCCCGGCGATCCGCGAGAGCCCGGTCGCGACGGCGAAGATCGCAGTGTTGACGGCAATCCGCGTTGACGGCGCGCGCCCGGGGGCGTGCCTGACCGTGGTGGTCGCGTCGAGCTCGTCCTCGCCGCTGATCGCGATCGAGTCGAAGTCCTGCTCATGCAGGGCCGCGGCCTCCCACCCCTCCGCGACAAATGCCTCGGGCTCCGGCGCCGCGGCCTCCCGCACCGCCGGCGCAGGTTGCTCATGCAGGGCCGCCGTCGCCCGCCCCTCGGCTACGCGTGCTCCCGCAGCCGTCACGGGCGAACGAAAGCCCCGGCTGGGGCGCGTCGCGCCTGCCGGTCCAGCCGCGCGCCCCGGCCGCGCGCCGCGCGCCGATCCAGCCGCGCCCGCCGATCCCGCCCCGCGCGTGGCGCTCGGCGCCTGCGAGCCGCGCAGCAGCCGCCAGTTGCGGGGCGAGTCGCTGTCGGCGAAGCGCACCGGCTGCCAGATCGGAAAGTCCCAGTCGGACTCCTGGCGCGTGGAGCGCGCGCTCCTGCCCGCCGAGCGGGGCTCCCCGCGTGCCTGCCGATCGTCCGCGCTGCGGGGGTCGTCGATCACGAGCGCGCTATAGTACGGCCGCGCCGCGGGACTGCTCGCGGCGATCGTGCGTCATGGCCAACATCGCCTCGCAAGAGAAGCGGATCCTGCGGACTCAGCGCGAGCGGCTCGAGAACCGCCGCTACACGAGCAGGATCAAGACCTACTTCCGCCGCCTGGAGCGCGCGGTTGCGGCCGAGGACACCAGCGCCGCGGACGCCGACCATCGCGAGCTCGTCCGCACGATCGACAAGGCCGTAAAGCGCGGCGCGCTGCACCGCAACACCGGCGCACGCAAGAAGTCCCGCGCCGCGCACATCCGCGCGGGCAGCCGCTCCGCCGGCTGAGCCTGCCGCCGCGCCGCCGGCTGAGCCCGCTGCCGCTCCTCCCACCGCGCGGGCGCTGAGCGCCATTCGGCGCTAGGCGGCGATCCGCGCGATCGTCTGGACCGTCGCCGTGTCCTCACTCAGCGGCGCCGCACCGCCACGACAGGCCAGCTCGAGGTCGGCGAGCGCGCCCAGCGCGTCGCGCAGGGCACCCACGTCGGAGCGTTGGACGTCTGCCAGCAGTCGCTCGGCCGCCTTGGGGGGCAGCTTGAGCCCGCGCTTGACCTGCGCGACCGTCGCCCCCGCCTCCAGGCGCTCGGCGACGTCGAGCGCCAGGCGGACGCGCTGGGCCATCGTGTACAGCAGCCCCGCGACGCGCTCGCCCTGCGCCCGCAACTGCAGGTAGGTCCGCGTGGCCGCCGCCGCGTCGCGGGCGACGAGCGCGTCGGCGAGCGACCAGACGCGACGCTCGGCCGAGCGCGCGACGAGCTCCTCGATGTGCTGCGGCTCGATGTGCGCGTCGGGGCCGAGCTCCAGACGGAGCTTCTCGAGCTCGCGCACGAGCCGTTGTGGCCGCTCGCCGACGCTGGCGACCAGCGCCCGCGCGGCACCCGCGTCGAGCGTGAGCCCCAGTTCGCGTGCGCGCGCGCTGCTCCAGCGCGGCAGCTCCCAGGGCTTGATGGCCTGCTCCGGGCTGATGTCCCCCCCGACCGCCTGGACGGCTTCGTGCAGCCTGGGTGGCGCCTTCAGGCGACCCTCCTCGCGCGCGAAGAACGCGACGGTGGTCTCGCCACCAAGCCCCCGCAGCGCCGCGTCCAGCGTGTCGAGCTCGGGGTCCTTCCAACGCTCGACGCCATCGACGATCACGAAGCGTCGACCGATCGCCAGCGTCATCGACGACAGCGCCGCCGCCACGGCCTCCGTCGTCGCGCGCTCGCCCTCGAAGATCTCGACCCCGCCGCTGCCGCTCTCGGCCTCGGCCAGGGCGCGCAGCCGCGCGCGCCGCTCGGCGATCCGCCCGTGCTCGTCACCGTGGATCAGGTAGGCGGGCTTGAACTTCGGCACGGGGCCAGTCTATGGCCACGCGCGGCCGGGCCCGACGCGCGGCCGGTCAGCGGACGCCGCGCTAGATGCCGCCGTTGCGCTCAGCGGGTGACGAGGTTGACGAGCCGACCGGGAACGACGATCTCCTTGACGACCTTGCGTCCGTCGAGGCGCGCCAGCACGTTCGGGCGGGCGCGCGCGATCGCCAGCAGCTCCTCGCGCGAGGCGTCGGCGGGCGCCTCGACGCGGTCGCGCACCTTGCCGTCGACCTGGACGACGAGCTCGAATGTTTCACGCTCCAGCAGGGCGGGGTCGGCCTGCGGCCAGGGCTGCTCCCAGACGCGCTCGCCCGTGAGCGCGTCGTAGACGTCGGCAGCCGCATGGGGGGCGAACGGAAACAGCAGCGAGGCGGCGCTCGCCAGCGCGAAGCGCAGGCTCTGGGCGCCCGCGCTCGCGCGCAGGCGCGAGGCGACATTGGTCAGCTCCATGATCGCGGCGATCGCCGTGTTGAAGGCGAAGCGCCCCTGCATGTCGCGCGTGACCTTGTCGATCGCCCAGTGCGCCTTGCGCAGCAGCTCGAGGTCAGGACCGGCGAGGGCCGCCAGCGCCCCCTCTTCCAAATCCGTCTCGGGTGCTGCCGCGGCGCCCGCAGCCGAGGCATTTGTAGCCGAGGGGCGGGCGACCGCGGTCTCAGCCCCCGCCACCTCCATGCCCAGGCGCCACAGCTTGGAGAGGAAGCGATGGACCCCCTCAACGCCCTTGTCGGACCAGTCGGCGTCCTGGTCGGGAGGCCCCATGAAGAGGATGTAGCAGCGCGCGGTGTCCGCGCCGTAGCGCTCGACGTAGGTGGCGGGCGAGATGACGTTGCCCTTGGACTTGGACATCTTCGCGCCGTCGCGCGTGATCATCCCCTGCGTGAAGAGCGCCTGGAAGGGCTCCTGAACGGCGAGGTGGCCCATGTCGGCCAGTGCCTTGACGAAGAAGCGCGCGTAGAGCAGGTGCAGGATCGCGTGCTCCACCCCGCCGATGTACTGATCGACCGGCATCCACTCGGCCAGCGCGCCCCGATCCCAGGCCGCGTCCTGATTGCGGGGATCGCAGTAGCGCAGGAAGTACCAGGAGGAGTCGACGAACGTGTCCATCGTGTCGGTCTCCCGGCGCGCCGGCTCGCCGCAGGTCGGGCAGTCCACCTCCACCCAGTCGTGCGCCGCGGCCAGCGGCGAGCTGCCGCGCGGGGCGTAGTCCTCCACGTCGGGGAGACGCACCGGCAGATCGGCGTCAGGCACCAGCACGATGCCGCAGCGCCCGCAATAGACGACCGGTATCGGGCAGCCCCAATAGCGCTGGCGCGACACCAGCCAGTCGCGCAGGCGATAGGAGACGGCCGGCTTGCCGCGACCCTCGCGCTCCAGCTTGGCGACGATCTTCGCCAGCGCCTCGCGGTTGTTCAGCCCATCGAGCTCGGGATCTGAGCCGACGAGCGGGCCGTCGCCCGTATAGGGCAGATCGTCGCCGCCCTCGATCACACGGCGGATCGGCAGCCCGAAGGCCTTGGCGAACGCAAAGTCGCGCTCGTCGTGGGCCGGCACCGCCATGATCGCGCCGGTGCCGTACTCCATCAGCACGTAGTCGGCGACGTAGATCGGCAGCTGCTCGCCGTTGACGGGGTTCGTGACCGTGCGTCCGACGGCGACGCCGGTCTTCGGCCGCTCGGCGTCGCCGCGCTGCTCGCTGGACTCGGTCAGCGCGCGGTTGACGTACCCGCGCACGGCCTGCTCGTTGCCGGTGTCGGCGGCGAGGCGCATCACGTCGGGATGCTCGGGCGCCAGCACGAAGAACGTCGCTCCGTAGAGCGTGTCCGGCCGCGTCGTGAAGACGGGGTAGTCGATCCCCAGCGACTCGCAGCGAAAGACGACCTCGGCGCCCTCCGAGCGTCCGATCCAGTTGCGCTGCATCGTCACGACATTCGCTGGCCAGTCGATCGTGTCGAGATCGGCGAGCAGCCTGTCGGCGTAGTCGGTGATGCGCAGGAACCACTGCTCGAGCTGGCGTGCCTCGACGATCGCGCCGCAGCGCTCGCAGCGCCCGTCGACGACCTGCTCGTTGGCGAGCACGGTCTGGTCGTTGGGACACCACTTGACGGCGGCCTCCTTGCGGTAGGCGAGCCCGCGCCGCAGCAGCTCCAGGAAGATCCACTGCGTCCAGCGGTAGTACTCGGGATCCGACGTCGCCAGCTCGCGCGACCAGTCGACCGAGATCCCCCACGAGCGAAACTGGCGCCGGAAGGACTCGATCGACGCGGCGATCGAGTCGCGCGGGTGAACGCCGGTCTTGATCGCGTGATTCTCGGCCGGCAGCCCGAAGGAGTCATAGCCCATCGGATGCAGGACGCGCTGACCCCGGCGGCGGTGGAAGTGCGCGATCGCGTCCCCAAGCGCGTAGCACTTGAGGTGGCCCATGTGCGGCTCGCCGCTGGGATAGGGCAGCATCTCGAGCACGTAGGAGCTGGGGCGCTCGTCGGGCTCGTTGGAGACCTCCCAGGTGCGCTCGCGCTCCCAGACCTCCTGCCAGCGCGGCTCGATCTCGCGCGGGTCGTAGCGAAGCTCGCGGCCCGGGTCGTCGCGCAGCTCGCTCATCGCAGATCGCCCTTGCTCATCGGGAGATCATCATCGGGAGACCGTTATCGGGGGATCATCGGGAGAGCGGAGGTTAGCGGCCGACCCCCACGCTCAGACGGGCCGCGCCGGGAGGGATCGTGTCGCGCAACCCCGGCGCATCCCCGGCCGCGCCGGGAAGGATCGTGCCGCGCCGGAGTCCTGGGTGGAAAAGCTTCAAGGGAGGAGGGACCCGCTGTGCCCGCTCGCAGCAAGCTGTTGGTGCTCGTCTGCGCGTTCGCGTGCGTGGCGCTGGTGGCCGGAACCGCGCTGGCGTTCGACCACCCCTTCATTGGACGCTTCGACGCGGTCGCCAATGTCGCGAGCACCGTGCCGGCCAATGGCGACGTCAACCCGTACGGGATCGTCGTCGTCCCCAAGAGCGCCGGCACCCTGGTCGCCGGCGACACCCTGATCAGCAACTTCAACAACAAGGGCAACCTCCAGGGGACCGGCACGACGATCGTGCAGGTGAGCCCGGCGGGCCATCTGTCGCTGTTTGCCCAGATCGACCCGGCCAAGCTTCCCGGGGCCTGCCCGGGAGGCGTCGGACTGACGACCGCGCTGACAGTCCTGCCGCACGGCTTCGTCGTGGTCGGCAGCCTGCCCACGACCAACGGCCAGTCAGCGACGGCGAAGGCCGGCTGCCTGCTCGTCCTCGACAGCAGAGGACACGTCGTCGAGACGCTCTCCGGCGCTCCGATCAACGGCCCCTGGGACATGACCTCCGTCAGCCGACGCGATCGGGCGACGCTGTTCGTGACCAACGTCCTCAACGGAACGGTGGCCCATGGCCAGACGCCGACCAATGGCGGCACGGTCGTGCGGATCCGCCTGCGCATCCGCGCCCACCACATCCCAGCGGTCACGAGCATGAGCGTGATCGGGACGGGCTTCCCCGAGCGCACCGATCCGATGGCGCTCGTGATCGGGCCGACCGGCGTTGGGCTGGGCCGTGACGGCGTGCTCTATGTCGCCGACACCCAGGGCAACCGCATCGCGGCGATCCCCAACGCCCTGGAGCGCCGGCACGCACTTGGCGATGCGGGCATCACGATCGCGGCCGGCGGCTACCTGAACAACCCGCTCGGGCTGACCGTCGCCCCCAACGGCGACCTGATCACGGCCAACGCGGGCGACGGCGACCTCGTCGAGACGACGCCGGTGGGCGCCGAGTTCCAGCCCTTCGACACCGGCGCCGGTGGCGGCGGCCTGTTCGGGCTGACTCTGGCCCCCAGAGGCCGCGGCGTCCTCTTTGTCAACGACTCCAACAACACGCTCGACCTGCTGCACTAGCGCGCAGCGGCCCAGGCGGCGGCGGGCTCCTGATCCCCCGCCGTCGCCAAAGGGCCGATGTCACCGCCCGGCTCGGACCTCCCGCGGCTCACGTCTCCCCCCGGCGCTGCGCGTGCCCGCGGACTTGGCCGTCAAGCGGCTCGGGCCCGACCTCTCCGCCGCTCGCGTCTCGCCTCCGTCGCTCCGCTAGACTGGCCACAGCGCGGTGCCGCCGCGCCACGGGGCTATAGCTCAGCTGGGAGAGCGCCTGCATGGCATGCAGGAGGTCGCCGGTTCGAGCCCGGCTAGCTCCACTCCCGCGAAAACCCTGCAGAACGAGCGCTTTTGGATCGTCAGCGGTGGTTGCGACGAGGCACCCACACCGTCGTATCTAGCAGCTTCGTCTAGCAAAGTGCCGCCTCAGGGCCTTCCACGGGCGTCCGCTTGGCGTCCAGCCACGCGATGAGGTCACCCTCGAAGAAGCGGACCCATCGACGCTCGCTAGCCGCGAGCTCTCGCTCGCGACGTCCGGTCGGCCGTACGCTTCGACGGAGCGCTCACCGAGCGCCCACCTGCTCGGGGGCCGTCTCGAAGAGCATCAGGACGATCGAGGCCTGCCGCGCGTCGGTGTGACCGTTGAGCCTGACGCGCTCCTTCTCCTCGGCCTGGAGCTCGCGGATGCGCTTTCGCAGGGCCAGCAGCTCCTTTGAGAGCTTGGACCAAGCCGCCGGCGTGAGCGTCAGCTTCTGGCGCTCGACATAGACATCGTCGACGTCAAACCCGCCGACGTCAGCGGCCGCACGGATCTCAGCGCCTAGCACCTGCAGCGCCGCGCCGACGGTGGCGGTGCGGACCACGCGCGGCATGTTCGACCACGCCTCATCGGTGCACCAGACGCGCTCGGGCGCGCGATAGTGGTACTCGATCGTGCCTCGCTTGCGCACCTGCTTTACGACCTCGATCAAGCCCAGCCGATAAAGGATCCGCACATGACAGCGAATCGTCTCCAGCTTGGACAGAAAGACGTCGGCGAGCATGCTCGGGCTCGCGGCGTGGTCCTCGAGGTATCTGAGGATCTGCAGGCGCAGCGGGTTGGAGAGGGCCTTAAGAACCTGCGGATCGGTGATCTCACGATACGGTGTCATTGTCGGGCTCCTATCGCTTGCCCGGTCGGGTACGTCGTCCTGCCCCGCGTGCATGCGCGGGCCGTGGCCGGGGCGATCGTGGCACGGACGACGCTGAGCTAACAGACGCCTCAGTAGCGGCGCTCTGAAGACCGTGAGTGGGAGTGCGGAACTCTGGCGCCGGCTCGAAGATCAACGTTACGATTGATGTCGGGCGTTTGTCGTCAGGGTCACGATCGTTGGCTCGCAGGCTCCGTGCGGAACGCTCCTGGAGCTGCAGCACCTTCTCGCGGAACTCCAGGGCCAGCTCGTTGAGGCTCGCGCGATCCTCTTTCGTCAGTAGCACAGTCGTGCGGCTTGTCCATGCGTCATCCGTGTCGAGATGGCCTAAGGTGATGGCGGCCTGCACCTCCGACGCGATGACTGACAGCGCTGCCTCCGAGAAGGCGGTCCGCACGATGCGTGGCAGCTGCGCCCACGACTCGTCGCTGAACCAGATGTGCTCCGGTGCGCGGTAGAAGTGCTCAATCGCGCCGCGGCGCGGGATCTGGCGCACCGGCTCGATCAAACCGAGCTTATGGAGCTCTCGTACGTGATAGCTGACCGTGCCCACCACGACGTCGAACTCCTTAGCTAGCTGCGTCGGGCTGGCGACGTGATCCTCCAGGTAGCGGAGGAGCTTGATCCGTAACGGGTGGGCCATCATCTTGACGATCCTCGGATCGGCAACGTCGTGGTAGCGCCTCAACCGCGATCCTCCTCAGGTAGTCAGTCTCGTAATGCAACCCAACCCCGCGCCCGCATTGCGATGCGCTCAGTGAGTATCTCTACCTGATAGAACAGCGACTCGCAAGATAATTAATGTATTTGTCTGATATAGATGACTTGAGCATTGAAACGTCATCCGATATCGGAGGGTCTTTGCGAGTAGCCACGCCACGACCCTCAGGGGCGTGGGCCACTCCATCGAGAGGACACCGCCTTGACCGTCTACGACGTCTGATCCACGCTCGGCGCGCACGGGGGCAGGACAGCGCACGCCGTCCTGCCTCCCGCGCCTAGCGCCATTCACTGCCCGGCGGGCAACTGCCCTACAAGCCGCTTTAGCGCTGATAGTTCACGGCCGCCCGACGCCTTCCCTCGGTGTCCTGCAGCGCGGCTCATCCTCTTGCGTTCCCAGACGCGCACGCTTGCCGACGCCCGCCGGTCATCGCAACAAACCCGCGCTGACTATCGCGACCGGGTCGTGCCTTGCAAACGCTGACACACCATCCGTTACGTCATTAGGCGTGCGCTGGGGCCGCCGGCAGGCCATATTTTGGCACGCCTTGGGCGTGCTTTGGCCGCCGTGTGCGGCCCCGCATTTCGAAGAAGGGCTGCAGAAATGCGAACACCGATGACAGAACCCAGTCGAGCGAGTTCGAGCCCAGTATCGCTCACTCCAAGCGCGCGTGCTGACGGGCGCTAGCGATCTGCGTCGATCTGTGCGAGGAATTCGCGCGGCGTTAGGCCGGGTGGAGTCGGGCTGGGGAGACCTGCCAGGTGGGTGTCTGTGGAGATCAAGAAGTCCGCGTCGTAGGCCTGGGCCAGCGCAAGCAGATAGTCATCGCCGGGGTCTGGGGCGCTGTGGGGAGGATCGGGCGGTCATCGACGAGCGTTGCGTTTGCGCGATCACCAGCTGGTCTGCGCGCCCAAGGTCCGCCCATGTACCCGTCCGCGCTTTGCTGGGAATTCGTGCCAATGACGGCTTCGCTCGACGCGATCGAGGCTGTCCCCTCGGCGACCAGCAGATCCTGGAATTCGTCAAGACATACGACGGTGAGCTCGCCATCCGCCTCGTGCCGCCCAAGCGGTACGTCGAGCAACTCCAGCAGCGCAGCTCGGGCCTCATCGGCCGGTGGACGCGCCTCCGGCGAGAGGAGACTTGGAGGCCCGCGAGCTTTGGCAGCATGTAGCACAAGGAGTGCTACCCTGTTGGCATGCAACGCATCGGCGTCCGTGAGCTGCGGCAGCATGCCACGCGCTATCTCAGCCGCGTTAAGGCCGGGGAGACGGTCGAGGTGACCGAGCGCGGTCGACTCGTCGCCCTGCTCGTTCCACCCGCGCCGGGTACGACCGAGCGCGAGCGGCTGATCGCCTTGGGCCAGCTGGTGCCCGCGTCGCACCCGTTCCACCTACCACACCGTGTTCCAGCACCGGCCGAGAGTCCAAGCAGCGGCTCGGTGCTCGACGACCTGCGTGCCGACCGGGCGTGATCTATCTCGACTCCTCAGCGCTGCTCAAGCTGCTACACGAGGAGGCGGAGAGCGCCGCCTTGACCGACTGGCTCGCCGAACGCACGGGGACGCCTGTGGTAAGCAGCGAGTTGGCGAAGGTTGAAGTGGTTCGGGCCTGCCGGCGGATCAATCCGGCGACATTGACCGAGGCCACGGCGCTGCTGGCGGGACTCGACCTTGTCCCGCTCAGCGGCGCGGTGATCGACGAGGCGGCGAACGTCGGTGGGACGACGCTACGCAGCCTGGACGCGATCCACCTCGCGAGCGCGCTTTCGATCCACGCCGAGCTCTCCGCTTTCGTCGCGTATGACCAGCGTCTCACTGAGGCTGCCTCCGCCGCCGGGCTTCGGCTGCTCTCCCCCGGCACCTGAAACCGCGCGCGCTCCGGGTGTGCAACGCCGCCCCGGCATCATTTCGACCATGGATGATCCTCACGACCTGCGGCGCTTCGAGCTCGCCCAGGACCGCGACGGCGTCTACGCCAGGGCGGTGGCCGAGCTGCGCGCGGGGCGCAAGCGCAGCCATTGGATGTGGTTCGTCTTCCCACAGCTCGCCGGGCTCGGCCACAGCGCGATGTCGCGAACCTATTCGATCCGCTCGCTGGAGGAGGCGCGTGCCTATCTCGCTCACCCGGTGCTCGGTCCCCGCCTGCGCGCCTGCGCGCGGATCCTCATCGAGCTGGACGGTGCGACCGGAGAACCGCCGCGACCAAACGCACAGGAGATCTTCGGTCCGATCGATGCCCAGAAGCTGCGCTCGTCGATGACGGTGTTCGCGCGCGCCGCTCCGAGCGAGCCTGCGTTCCGAGCGGTCCTCGATCGCTACTTCGACGGCATCCTCGACGCACTCACCGATCATCTGCTCGCTGGTCGCCAACCAGGCTCATAGCTGGCTCCGCAGCGCTTGACCGGCAGCGCGTAGCAGGCGGCTGCAACCAGGCTCAATCTCACTTCGAGCCTCCATGTGGCCATCGACGGTCGCGGGCGAGTCTCCAGCAGCCCACGCGGCGCCGGGTTGGAATCCTGTGAACCAAACTCGCCTGACCGACGACATGTGAAGGATCTTCACCACGACCTTCACCGGAGTGTCCGAAGGACCTTCACCCTCCTTCGGCATCACCTGACCTCCTGCACCAGCCAGCCGTTGCCGTCCGGATCGCTGAAGCTGATGAACGAGTTGTAGCTGCGCCGCTCAGGATCCGGACCGCTGACCTGCTTGCCATCGACGAAGTGAAAGACATCGCTGACCTCCACGCCCCGTTCAGCCAGCTGGATGCGAGCCGCCTCGATGTCGGCGACGATCAGGTGCAGGCCCTGGAGCGTGCCGGCACGATCGCCGCCGGGCATGATCGCGATCGAGCACGCCGAGCCCGGCGGCGTCAGCTGCACGACGCGGAAGTCACCCGCACGGTGGTCGACGTGCAGGTCGAAGCCGACCTGCTCCACGTAGAAGGACTTGGCCCGGTCGACGTCCGCGACCGGTACCACGATCAGCTCGAGCTTCCAGTCCATGGCCGTCGCTCAGCTGCTGGCCGAGCGAACACCGGCCAGGTGCTGCTCGAAGCTATCGAGGATCGCGCTGGCGCCGGCGAGCGTCTGCTTGAGGCTGCAGCGGCCGACGACGTTCATCTGCTGAGACATCATCCCTCCTTGCGGGTCCTGCGCGTCGCCCCCTTGGCCCGCGCGCTACCTCGATAGACGGCCGCGCGAAGCGAAAATCATCGGCCGCCCAACCCAGATTGATTCTCGGCCCGATGGGTAGAAATCGGCCATGACCGATACCCAAGACACGCCCGACAAGCGCGACGAGCCCCCGGAGCACGAGACGTCCCGCGAACCCGAGGAGTCCCGCGAGGCAGGAGAGCGCACCGAGACCCCCTACGAGCGCGGAGAGCAGCCCGGCGAGGAGGTCGAGCGCGATCCCGCGCTGGGACCGCCGCAGACATCCGGCCAGCCGCTGCCGAGCGGTGGAAGCGCCGATCCGCCCACCTTCCCCGGCGTCGCCGGCCCGGGTGGCGTGGAGCGCGAGCTCGAGCGCTCCAGCGCGGAGCAGACGGCAGGCCCTCGCCAGCCCCCGCCGGAAAGCCGCTGAGGACGGCGGCGGCCGGGGAAGGGAGATCTCGCAATGGGCACCGCAGACCAGGCGAAAGCCGGAGCTGGCGGCGGGCGCGAGCGCGCGCCGGCAAGCCCCACCAAGCTCGACCGCCGCGACTGGCTGGCCGTCGCCAAGCGGGCCTTCGGCGAGTTCCGCCAGCGCCAGCTGACCGACGCCGGCGCCGCGCTCACCTACTACGCGGTGCTGTCGATCTTCCCCACGCTGTTGGCGCTCGTCGCGCTGGTCGGCGTCCTCGGCCAGTACCCCAGCACCGTCAACTCGATGATGCAGATCCTCGCCCAGGTGGCGCCGCGCTCGACCGTCGCGACGCTGCAGGGCACGCTGACCAGCATCGTGCGGGACAAGGGGGGGTCGGGCGCGCTGTTCGGCGTGGGCCTGCTCGGCGCGCTGTGGTCGGCCTCGGGCTACGTCGGCGCCTTCATGCGCGCCACCAACCGCATCTACTCGATGCCGGAGGGCCGGCCGGCCTGGAAGCTGCGCCCGCTGCAACTCGCCTTCACCGCCGCGCTGGTGGTGGCGATCGCGCTGATGGCCATTGGCTACGTATTCACGGGCAAGCTGGCCAGCGCGGTCGGGCACACGATCGGCGTGTCGGGTGGCGCGGTCACCGCCTGGAAGATCGCCAAGTGGCCGGTGATGGCGCTGATCGCCTCGCTGCTGCTGTCGATCCTCTACTACCTCGCCCCCAACGTCCGCCAGCCCCGCTTTCGCTGGCTGACGCCCGGCGGCGTGGTCGCGCTGCTGGTGCTGCTGGCGGCCTCGGTGGGCTTTGCCTTCTACGTCTCGAGCTTCGGCTCCTACAACAAGACCTACGGCAGCCTCGGCGGGGTGATCATCTTCCTCGTCTGGCTCTGGATCGCCAACAACGCGCTGCTGCTCGGAGCCCAGTTCAACGCCGAGCTGGAACGCAAGCGTCGCGCCGACGCCGGACAGCCGGTGGACGAGGAGCCCTTCGTCGAGCCGCGCGACACGCGCAAGCTCGATCCGGAGCAGCGCAGCAGGTTGCCGCAGCGCTCATAGCGCCCGCGTCTAGGGCCGCGAAGCCGTCCCTCGCGCGAGCGCCAGGAACGCCCGTGCGCCCGCCGACAGCGGGCCGTCGCGCTGGATCACCCCGATCGGGCGCGTGATCGCCGGGTCGCCCCGACGCACGACGGCGCCGCGGCGCTGGGCCTCGCGCGCCAGCGGAGCGGGCAGCAGCGCGGCCCCGGCGCCCGCCAGCACCAGCGGCACGATCGCCTCGCGCGTCGCCACCTCCACCGCGATGCGCGGCATCACGCCGGCGGCGACGAGCGCCTGCGCGAGCAGCGTGCGCGTCGAGGTTCCGACTGGACTGACGACCAGCGGGATGTCCGCGAGCGTGGCGGCCGCAAGCGGCCCCGGGACGGTGGCGGCCAGCCGCCTGGGCAGCACGAACAGCAGCTCCTGCTCGCCGAGCGAATGCACGATCAGCTCGGCGCCGGCCGTCGGCAGCAGATGCACCAGCGCCAGCTCGCAGTCGCCCGCGCGCAGCAGCTCGCGCGCGCCCTCGCTGCTCTCGGGCTCCAGCACGCGCACCGCGACGTCGGGGTGCCGGCGACGGAAGCGCCCGATCAGCCCCGCCAACGGATCGACGGCAAGCGTCGCCAGCGCCGCCAGCTCAACCCTGCCGGCGCGCAGCTCGACCACCCCTGAGACCGCGGCCCGCACGCCGTCGAGCGCCCGCAGCGCCTGGCGCGCCGGCCCGATCAGCGCCTCCCCGGCGGCGGTCGGACGCACGCCACGGCCGACGCGATGAAACAACTCGCCCCCCACCTCGACCTCCAGCGCGCGCAGCGTCTGCGACAGCGATGGTTGCGCGACGTGCAGCCGGCGCGCCGCGCGACTCACCCCGCCCTCCTCGATCACCGCCAGGAACGCTCGCAAGCGTCGCTCATCCATAGCCTGACCAAATATAAAGCATAGAACCTACGTCTTTGACCTATGGGCGCGGAAGCGCTGCAATTGCGTCGATGCCCCCCATCGCCCGCGCGGCGCGCGCCATCGCGGCTCGGCCGCGCCGCACCCTGACGGAGCCAAGGCCGCCACTGACTCGCCGCCTGCTGACCGAGCCAAGACGGCCACCGGCCGTACGCGAGAGCGCTCGGGCGCACTGGTATGTCATCGCGACGGTCTGCGTCGGCGCCTTCATGGGTCAGCTGGACGCCAGCATCGTGACGCTCGCGCTGCCGCGCCTCGGTCACGACCTCAGCGCCGGCATCGGCATGGTCGAATGGGTCGCGCTCGCCTACCTGCTGACGCTCATCGGCAGCGTGGGCGCGATCGGGCACCTGGCCGATCGAGTCGGTCGCAAGCTGCTCTACGTCTATGGCTTCGCCGTCTTCGGCATCGGCTCGGCGCTCTGTGGCCTGGCGCCGTCGATCGCCGTGCTGATCGCCGCGCGCGTGCTGCAGGGCGTCGGCGCCGCGATGCTCCAGGCCAACAGCGTCGCCCTCATCGCCGACGCGCTGCCGCGGCCGCTGCTGGCACGCGGACTGGGGCTCCAGGGAACGGCGCAGGCGCTGGGCTTGGCGCTCGGGCCTGCGATCGGCGGGATCCTGCTGACGATCGGCGGCTGGCGGCTGATCTTCCTCGTCAACGTCCCGGCCGCAGCGCTCGGGCTGACAGCCGGCTGGCTGCTGCTCCCGCGCAGCCGCACGCGCACCGGTGACGCGCCGTTGATCGTCCCGGCGCTGCTGCGCCAGCGCGCGCTCATCGGCGGCCTTGGCAGTGGCCTGATCGCCTACATGGCGCTCTTCGGCACGCTCTTCGTCGTGCCCTACCACCTCGCGGCCCAGCACGTGGCCACGGCGACCGCGGGGCTCGAGCTGGCCGTGCTGCCGGCTGCGATCGCCGTCGCGGCGCCCCTCGCCGGCCACCAGGTCGCGCGGCGCGGATCCCGGCTGTTCACGGCGTCGGGCCTGCTGCTGGCGGCCGCGGGGATGGCCACCGCCGCCGCCTGGCACGGGGTTGCCGGCCTGCTCGCGGGGCTGGCGCTGACCGGCATCGGCGTGGGCGCCTTCACGCCCGCCAACAACGCCGCGATCATGGCGGCCGCCCCACCCGGGCGGACCGGCGTCATCAGCGGCGTGCTCAACATGACGCGTGGCCTGGGCACGGCGCTGGGCGTTGCGGTGGCCAGCGCCATCTACGCCGCTCGTGGCTTCACTACAGCCCTGATCATGCTGACCGCGATGGCGGCCGCGACCGGCCTGACGCTCGCGCGCCGCCGCTCGCGCGCCACCGCCGACTGATCGATCGCACGGATATCATCGATTCGTGCCGCGCACGATCATCCAGTTGCCGGCGGATCAGGCGGCCGCGCTCGACCGGGCGGCGCTGCGGCGCGGAGTCTCGCGGGCCGCGGTCGTGCGCGAGGCGCTGACGCTGCTGCTGGAGCCCGAAGAGACGTCCGAGCGGCGGGCGCTGCAGCGCGCGCTTGCGGCGGCGGGCTGCTTTGCGTCCGGCCGCGATGATCTTGCCGAGTGCCACGACGAGCACCTCGTGGACGCGTGAGTCGGCTCGACCGCCAGGCGCTCACGTTCGTCGACACCTCGGCGCTGATTGCCTTCTTCGATCGCGACGCGGCACGTCATCGCGAGGTGGTCGCGACGATGACCCCGCTGCTCGAGCAGGGCAGCGGCGTGACGCACAGCCACATCGTCGTCGAGACCGAGGCGCTGATCCGCGCCTATCACGGCGGCAGCGCCGTGCGTCGGCTGCTCGACGATCTCGTGCCGCTGCTCGACGTCGCCTGGATCACCCCCGATCTGCACGCCGTCGCCGTGCAGGCCCATCTGGCGAACCTGCGCAAGCGCGCGTCGCTGGTCGATCAGATGAGCTTTGCCGTCATGCGCAAGCGCGAGATACAGCGCGCGCTGACGCTCGACCGGCAATTCGCCATCGCGGGCTTCTGGACGCTGCCCTAGCCCGAGCTGGCAGGCGATAATGCGCCCGTGGCGAGCGCGGGCGACAGCCTGGACATCGGCGCACTGGGCATCGCGGTGAAGCTGCTGCGCACGGGTGAGCAGACCGCCGGTGAGCTGCTCGAGATCAAGGTGGCTGGACGCCCGCGCGGCATGCTGCTCCAGGAGCACGTGCATGTCGCGCAGGTCGAGCGCCACGACCGCAGCAGCCCGCGCGCCCGGCGTGATCGCTCGCGCACGCGAGAACGCCTCCCGGCCGTACGTGTTCGTCGACGAGTGGGACGTCGACGCGCCGCCCGCGGCGGTCTTCGCGACGCTCGCCGACGCGCGCACCTATCCGCGCTGGTGGGTCCCCGTCTACATCGACGTCGAGGCCGATGGCCCACCGGAGGTTGGCAGGGAGTCGCGCCAGCACTTCAAGGGCCGCCTCCCCTATCACCTGCGCACCAGCTCGCGGATCGTGCGCCTGGAGGCCCCACACCTCATACAAGGCGACGTCGACGGCGACCTGCGCGGTCGCGGCACCTGGACGCTCACGCCACAAGGCGCCGGCACGCATGTCCGCTTCGATTGGCAGGTCCACGCCGACCGACGGCTGCTGCAGACGCTGACGCCACTCCTGCGTCCGCTGCTGCGCTGGAACCACAATTGGGCGATCGCCCGCGCGATCGAGGGGCTCGAGCCCTACGCCCGCGGCGTGGCGGCAGAGCGCGGGCATTGACCCACTCCACGGCATCGCGAGCGGCGCGCGGACTGATCCGTCAGCCCGCGGCCGACGAATGCAAATCGCGGCGAGCGCTTCGCAACGACATCCCAACCAACCAAGGAGGTGCGCAGATGGCGGTCCTGATGACCCTTCGCGTGAAGGGCGACATCGCCAAGCTCGAGCAGCTGGCATCCGAGCATCCCGACACGCTGCCCGCGATCGGCGAGAAGGCCAAGCAGTTCGGCGTGATCTCGCACCGCTTCTACGGCAACGACGACGGCGAGATCATGGTGGTCGACGAGTGGGAGTCAGCCGAGGGCTTCCAGCGCTTCTTCGAGAGCACCCCGCAGATCCCCCAGTTCATGGAAAGCGTCGGCGTCACCAGCCAGCCGGAGGTCAAGTTCTGGCGCAAGCTCGAGACCAACGACGAGATCTGAGAGGCGTCAGCCGGCGCTGACAGCGCGCGCCGGCGCCTCGCCCCAGAGCCGCTCGAGCCGGTAGAACTCGCGCGTCTGGGGCGTGAAGATGTGGACGACCACGTCGAGGTAGTCCATCAGGATCCAGCTTGCCTCCGGCAGCCCCTCGACGCGCCGTGGCAGCAGCCCCTGACCCCGCTTGAGGCCGTCATGGATGCCGTCATGGATTGCCTTGGTCTGGCGGTCGGTGTTGCCCGAGCAGATCACCAAGAAGTCGGCGTAGCCGACGATCCCGCGCAGGTCGAGCACGACGATGTCCTGCGCCTTCTTGTCGGCGGCCAGCGCGGTGATCGCGTCGACCAGCCGCTCGACGTCGTCCTCCCCCGCGTGCCTCAACCCCTCACCAGCACGCCCCACGTCCTCCCCCGCGCGCCTCAAGTCCTCACCAGCGCGCCACGGTAGAGCTGGTGTCGCTCGATGTAGTGCGCGACGGCGTCGGGCACGAGGTAGCGGATCGGCAGCCCGGCCGCGACGCGAGCACGGATCTCCGAGGAGGAGACGTCGATGCGCGGCATGCCGAAGAAGCTCACTCGCTCGCTGTCCCCAAGCTCCCCCAGCCGCTCGCTGACCTCGCCCCGGTCCATCCCGCCCCGCTCGGCCACGGCAAGGCTGGCGAGTCGCAGGATCTGCTCCGGCTCGTGCCAGGTCGACAGGCTGGCAGCCATGTCAGCACCGGCGATGAAGATCAGCTCGTCCTCGGGCGCGTGCTCATGCAGCTCCCTGAGGGTATCCGCCGTGAAGGACGGGCCCGGCCGGTCGATCTCGAGCGCGCTGACCGCAAGCCGCTCGTCTGCGTCGGCTGCCAGCGAGCAGAGCTCGAGGCGATGCCGCGGGCCGGGCTCGTCGGCGACCCGCTTGTGCGGCGGCTCGCGCGCGGGCATCAGCACGACGCGGTCCAGGCCAAGCTGGCCGTGGGCCTCCTGGGCGCAGACCAGATGGCCGATGTGCGGAGGGTTGAAGGTGCCCCCCAGGATCCCGACCCTGGGCATCGCGCGGCCGGGCGTCAGGGTCGCACGTGGCCCGCGCCGATGACCACGTACTTGTAGGTGCACAGCTCGCGCAGCCCGATCGGTCCGCGCGCATGCAGCTTTTGCGTCGAGTTGCCGATCTCCGCGCCCATCCCGAATTCCCCACCGTCGGTGAAGCGCGTCGAGGCGTTGACATAGACGCAGGCGGCGTCTACGCCCAGCTCGAACGCGCGCGCCGCCGCGACGTCGTTGGTCACGATCGCCTCGGAGTGCCCGCTGCCATGCGCGTTGATGTGCTCGATCGCCGCGTCGACGGAGTCGACGACCTTGACGGCGAGGATCATCGCCAGGAACTCCGTCTCCCAGTCCTGCTCGGAGGCCTCGGCGAGCGAGTCGCCAAGCTCGCCGGCCAGCGCGCGCGTACGAGCGTCGACGCGCAGCTCGACCCCCGCCTCGCGCAGCGCGGGCAGCACGCGCGCCAGGAAGGCCGGCGCGGCCTGCGCATGGACGAGCAGGGTCTCGGCGGCGTTGCAGACGCCGGGTCGCTGGGTCTTGGCGTTGATGACGATCCGCTCGGCGGCGTCGAGGTCGCAGTCCCCATCGACGTAGATGTGGCAGTTGCCCGACGCGGCGTAGATGACCGGCACGGTGGCGACGGCTGAGAGCGCCGCCTTCAGGCCCTCCCCGCCGCGCGGGATGATCAGATCGACGACGCCGTCCTGGGTGGCAAGCTCGGCCAGCTCCTCGCGGCTGGTGCTGGGCAGCGGCGCGATCGCGCCCTCGGGCAGGCCGGCCGCGCGTCCCGCCTCGACGGCGATCGCGGCCAGCAGCGCGTTGGAGTGCATGGCGGCGGAGGAGCCGCGCAGCACCGCGGCGTTGCCCGACTTGAGGCACAGCGCGGTGGCGTCGATCGTGACGTTGGGACGCGCCTCGTAGACGATCGCCACGACTCCGAGCGGCACGCGCACCCGCCGCAGCTCGAGCCCGTTGGGCAGCCGGCGGCCGTCGATCAGCTCGCCGACCGGGTCGGGCAGCGCGACGATGTCGCGCACGGCGCTGGCCACGCCCGCGACGCGACCGGCGTCCAGCCGCAGGCGATCGAGCAGCGCGGCGCTCAGGCCGGCCTCGCGTCCAGCCTCGATGTCGTGCGCGTTTGCCTCGAGGATCTCCGGCGTGCGCTCCAGCAGCGCGTCGGCGATGTCCGCCAGCGCGCGGTTCTTGGTCGCGCTGGGCAGCTGCGCCAGCACGCGCGCGGCGCGCTGCGCGCCACGACAGATCTCCGTGACCGTTGCAGCCTGGATGGCCATCGTCAACAGGTTAGACGGGCCGCCCGCCTTCAGGCGACTTGATCGCCGGCGGCAAGCACCGTCTCACGCCAGCACGAAGTAGTCGCGGTGGACGGCCTCCTCGGTGGCGCGCGGCAGCCGCTCGCGCACCTGCGCCGACTTCAGCCCCTTGACGCGCTGCAGCTCGACGGAGGAGTAGTTGGAGATGCCCTTGCCGATCAGTCCCTGCTCGCCCAGCACCTCGACGGCGTCACCGGCGTCGAAGGCACCGCGGATCTCGCGCACGCCGACCGGCAGCAGGCTGGTGCCGCCCTCGCGCAGCGCACGCTCGGCACCGGCGTCGACCACGACCGCGCCGTGCGTGGGCTTGGCGTAGCGCAGCCACAGCTTGAAGCTCGAGTAGCGGCTGGCCTGGGCGGCAAAGCGCGTGCCGACATCCCGATCGGCGGCGATCGCCTGGATGACGTCGCTCTGCAGGCCATTGGCAACGATCGTCGGGATGCCGGCCGCCGTCGCCATCTCGGCCGCGA
Source organism: uncultured Solirubrobacterales bacterium (assembly GCA_963795555.1). GTDB lineage: Bacteria > Actinomycetota > Thermoleophilia > Solirubrobacterales > Solirubrobacteraceae > CAWCHZ01. The sequence continues at coordinate 424,893 of CAWCHZ010000002.1, read as the reverse complement.
CGACCTTCGAGCGCATGCCGCCCGAGCCCAGCGGTGAGGTCGCATGACCCACCGCGACGCCGTCGAGCTCGGCGAAGTCATCGACCCGCGCGATGCGCTGCGCAGCGGGATCATGGCGGGGGTCCGCGGTGTGCAGGCCGTCGGTGTCGGTGAGCAGGATCAGCCGGCTGGCGCCCAGCAGGATCGCCACCTGCGCCGCGAGGAAGTCGTTGTCACCAAAGGAGATCTCGTCGGTGGTGGTGGTGTCGTTCTCGTTGATCACCGGCAGCACGCGCCAGTCCAGCAGGCGCTGCAGCGTGCGCCGGGCGTTGAGGTAGTGGGTGCGGGCGCTCATGTCGAAGAACGTCAGCAGGACCTGGGCGCTCGTGATGCCGCGCTCGCGCAGCAGCTCGTCGTAGATCCGGTAGAGCTTGCCCTGCCCCACCGCGCTGGCTGCCTGCAGCTCGTCAATCGCGCGCGGGCGCACGGCGAGGCCCAGCACACGCATGCCGCGCGCGATCGCGCCGCTCGTGACGATCACGATCGACTCGCCGGCCGTGTGCAGCTCGGCAGCCTGCGCGCAGACCCGCTCGAGCACGTCGCGACGCGGCTCGCCATCGTCGGCGGCCACGATGCTCGAGCCGAGCTTGATCACCGTGGTGGACACCGCGTGAGCTTAGAGCGCCGCGCAGCGCTGGCGTCGCTGCCACGGCCGGGGGCAGCTTGGCGTCAGCCGCCGCTGCCGGGGCGCAGCTTGACGCCGCAGCCGCGTCCGCCGGCCTGGAGCTGGGCCGCCGAGGGAGGATCCTCAGCGACAAGCTCGGGCACCGTCACGGCCTGCAGATGCCGGTGCTGCAGCGCGGCGAGGATGACCGGCAGCGCGCGGATCGTCTGGCCGCGGTTCTCGTGCATCAGGATGATCGCGCCGTTGCGCAGCCCGGCGATGACGTTGTGCTCGATGCCGAGGTAGTTGGCGCCCAGCGAGTCGGCGCTGTCGACGCTCCAGAGCACGTCCAGCAGCCCGAGCGAGCGCACCGCGCTGTCGACTTCGGCATTGCGGCCCTCATAGGGCGGGCGGAACAGCCCGATCGGCTCGCCCGTGGCCTGCTCGATCAGCGTCCTGGCGTCGGCGATCTCGCCGAGCATCTGCGCGGCCGGCAGCGCGGGCAGGAAGGGATGGGTCATCGTGTGATCGCCGAAGGCCGCGAGCGGCCGCTCGCGGGCGGCCAGGCCCGGCCACGTGCGGATCTCCTTGCCGACCAGGAAGAAGGTCGCGCGGGCGTGGAACGCGCGCAGCTTGCGCAGCGCCAGGCGCGTGTAGGGACCGGGCCCATCGTCGAAGGTCAGCGCGACCAGCGGCTTGCTCGGGCCGCCGCAGAACAGCGGCAGGCCGTGCGCGGCAAGGCGCCCGACCGCGGCCAGCTCAGCCGACGTCGGGCGCGCTGGCGCGCCACCACTGAACGAGTCGGCGCCCGTTGGGCCCGCGGCTGCTGACGCACCACCGTGACTGGCGCCGGCTGGCAGCAGACGTGCAACCGTGGTTGACGCCCGAGCCGGGCCGACGCCGTTCGCGCGCCGCGCCCCGCCACCAACCGCAACCGTGATCGCCGCCGCGAGCGCCACCGCGAGCGCGGCGAGCGCCGCGCCCGTCAATCGGCGTCTGCGCCGGCGCCGATCGCGCGCCTCCTGGCGGCGGCGCAGCCGCTCGAGCTCACTCAGCGAGGGCCGCTCGAGCTCATTCATCGCGGCGGCCGGGCGAGCTCGTTGATCGCTTCGAGGGCGGTGGCACGCTGCGGGCAGGTGGACGCGCCGGGATGCGTGGAGGCCCATCCCGGCGCGCCAGCCACCGTCTGCTTAGACGTGATGCGCGACCAGATGTTGCGCTCTTCGAGCACCCCGCGTGGGTCTCCCGGTTTCGCTTCAACTTGGATCGAGCTCGAACACGGTGCCGGCGATCTCGACCTCATCGCCCGGGGTGAAGCCGGCCTCTTCGAGCGCCCGCAGCACGCCGATCGCGCGCAGGCGCGCCTCGATGTGCGCTAGCGCCTCCTCATTGTCGAGATCGTGACGCGCGATCAGGCGCTCGATCCCGACGCCGGTGACGGCGAAGGAGTGCTCGCCCAGCCGGCGCACCGCAAAGCCCCGCTCGGCGGCGGGCCGGAAGACGCGATGCTCGGGCAGGCTCGCGAGCTCGACGTCGACCGCGGCGCCGGCGGCGGTTGTTGGCGTATGGACGAAGAGCGCCTGCACGAGCGCGTCGATGCCCTCGCCGGTGGCGCTGGAGGTCACGACCACCGGCACGTCGGGCAGCCGCTGGGACCACGCCCGCAGGGCGGCGGCGGCGTCCGCGGCGGGGACGAGGTCGGCCTTGGACAGCGCCAGCAGTCGCGGCAGCGCTGCCAGGCCCTCGGCGTAGTCGACGAGCTCGCGCTCGATCGTCGCGTGGTTGGCGACCGGATCCGAGCCGTCCAGTGGTGCCAGATCGAGCACGTGGACCAGCAGCCGCGTGCGCTCGACATGGGCAAGGAAGTCATGGCCGAGGCCCGCGCCTGCGCTGGCGCCCTCGATCAGCCCTGGGATGTCGGCGATCACCAGCTGGCGCCCATCGCGCTCGATCGTTCCCAGCGCCGGCGCGATCGTCGTGAACGGGTAGTCGGCGACCTTCGGGCGCGCGCGCGTGAGACGCCGCAACAATGAGGACTTGCCGGCGTTGGGCAGCCCCACCAGCCCTACGTCGGCGAGCAGCTTGAGCCGCAGCTCGATCCATCCCTCCTCGCCCGGCAGCCCGCGCTCGGCCAGCCGCGGCGCCTGGCGCGTGGGCGTGGCGAAGTGCTTGTTGCCGCGCCCCCCCGAGCCGCCGCGCGCGACGACCGCGCGCTGGCCGGCCCGCAGCATGTCCAGGCGGCTGCCGTCCAGGGCCGTTACCTGCGTGCCCGGCGGCACGTGGACCTCGAGCTCGGCACCACCCGCCCCGTGGCGCAGCGCGCCCTGGCCGTGGCCGCCGCGCGGCGCGTGGAAGTGCGCGCGGTGGCGAAACCGCTGGAGGTCGCGCAGCGACTCGTCGCAGACGAGCACGACATCACCGCCGCGCCCACCGTCGCCGCCGTCGGGGCCCCCCTTGGGGACGTGGGCCTCGCGGCGAAAGCTCAGGCAGCCATCGCCGCCGCGGCCGCCCTCGACGTGAATGCGCGCGCGATCGTTCAGCATCGCTGCATGGTGACGCAGACCGCGCGCCGCACGTCCGCCCGCAGCGCATGGTGACGCAGACCGCGCGCCGCACGTCCGCCCGCAGTGACGCACCTCGCGCCCAGCTGCCCGACAATCCGCCTGACCGATCCCCGAGCCAGGAGCCGCCCGTGAGCACATCCGAGGTCACCGCGACCAGCACCCAAGGCAATACCGAGCGCGTCTTCCTGATCACCGGCGCGTCGAGCGGCATCGGCGCGGCAACCGCGCGCCACGCGCTCGCCGCGGGCCATCGCGTCGTGCTGGCGGCGCGCTCGCTGGAGCGCCTCGAGGCGCTCGCCGAGGAGCTCGGCGGTCCCGAGCACGCGCTGGCGGTGCGCTGCGACGTGACCGAGTGGGCCGATCAGCAGGCGCTCGCCCAGGCGACGCTCGACGCGTTCGGCCGCATCGACGTGGTGTTCGCCAACGCCGGCTTCGGCGCGTCGCGCGGCTTCCTCAACGACACCCCGGAGCACTGGCGCGACATGGTCCTCACGAACGTCTACGGCGCCGCGCTGACCGTCCGCGCAACGCTGCCCGCGCTCGCGGACAGCCGCGGCCACCTGCTGCTGACCGGCTCGGTGGCGGGGCGCCGGGCGCTGTCAGGCTCGCTGTACTCATGCACCAAATGGGCGATCACCGCGATGGGCGAGGCGCTGCGCCAGGAGGTCGATGGCCGCGGCATCCGCGTCACGGTCGTCGAGCCCGGCGCCGTCGACACGCCGTTCTTCGCGCAGCGTCCGACCCATGCGCTGCACGACGACGACATCGCGCGCGCGGTGATGTTCGCGGTCGATCAGCCCGCGCACGTCGACGTCAACGAGATCCTGATCAGGCCGATCGCCCAGCCGCACTGATCGGCCAGAAAGGGCGTCCGCTGGAGCGGGCGGGGCGACCGGCTCAGGCCGCGTCGTCGGGCAGCACCGAGACGACGCGTCCGCGGCGGCCGACCTGGAACTGCACCTTGCCCGCAGCGGTCGCGAACAGGGTGTCGTCGCGGCCGAGGCCAACGCCCTCGCCGGCCTTGAAGCGGGTGCCGCGCTGGCGGACGATGATCTCGCCGCCGCTGACGACCTGCCCGGCGAAGACCTTGACGCCAAGGCGCTTGGCGTTGGAGTCGCGTCCGTTGCGGCTCGACCCGAGACCCTTCTTATGAGCCATCCTGACCCTCCTGCGCCGTGGCCTTCGCGCGCGGCGCGGCCTTGTCCGGCGCCGCTGTCTTGTCGCCCGCCGCGGGCTTGTCCGGCGCTGCGGCCTTGTCCGGCGCGCGCCGACGTCCGGACGTGCCGTCGCTGATGCTGGTGACCTCCAGGCGCGTCAGCTCCTGACGGTGGCCGGTGCGGCGCTTGTAGCCGCGCTTGGGCTTGAACTTGAAGACGCGCAGCTTCGGACCGCGCTCGTGGCCGACGATGCGCGCCTGAACCTCGGCCTTGGCGAGCTCGTCGGCGGCCGCCAGGATCGAGTCGTCGCTGCGGACCATCAGCGGCTCCAGCGCGACCGTCGCCCCCGCCTCGGCGGCCAGCCGTTCGACGAGCAGGATCTGACCCTGCTCGACGCGGTACTGCTTGCCACCGCTCTTGACGATGGCATACATGCTGGATTGGGTGCTTGGCAACTGGGTGGAGAGGGCTCGGTGCGCTCGCTCGCGCAGGCTCGGGTCGGCGGTCCGTCGCCGCCAGCTCAATCGGCAGCCGACGGGCTGGGCTGGCGCTTGCCGCCGCGACGCCCGCGGCGACGCGACTGCGATTGTAGGGCATCTCCCTGTGGCGGCGTGGCCGCGACGCCCGCCGCATCGGCGGGCTCGGCGGGCGGGGACTCGCCGTCGTCCGCGCCCCGCGGGGGCTCGCCGTCGTCCGCGCCACGCGCTCCGTCGGTCGCGGCGCCCTCGCCTCCGGCCTCTGTCGACCCGTCTGCTCCAGCACCCGTGCGGCGTGAGCCGCGCCCACGCCCACCGCGTGAGCGCCGCGCCGGGCGCGCCGGCTGCTCGGCGGCCTCGTCGCCCGCCCCGGAGCCACCCCCAACGACCGTCGCCGTCGCCGCGGTGCGCCCGACCTCCTCGATCCGCACCAGGCGCTTCTGCCCAACCAGCGCGCCCGCGCCGGTCACGGCGATGATGTAGGAGTCGATCTTGGCGACCGCGTCGTCGACGTTGTACATGTGCGGCTCGACGATCTCGACCAGCACTTCGTCGCCGACGCGGAACGGCAGCGCGCGCTCGGCGATCTCGCCCGCCGGGCCCTCCATCACAACCGCGAAGTGATCGAGCGGCAGCCCCTCCGAGCCCTGGAAGTGGAAGATCTTGCCCACCTCCTGCTCGAGCGCCAGCAGCGGCCGCGCGCCGTTGCCGGTCAGCTGCGCCGCCACGCGCGGGTTCATCTGGATCAGGAAGGCCTCGGGCTCCGAGCGCTCGCGGGCCAGCTGGCGCAGGCGGCGCTCGAACTCGATCGCGATCGTCTCCTCGGAGCGGATCACGCCCTCGCCCTGGCAGGTCGGGCACGGTCGGGTCATGATCTCGCGGACGCCGTCGGTCACGTTCTGGCGCGTCATCTCGACCAGCCCCAGCGGCGAGATCTCGACGACGAAGGTCTTGGTGCGGTCCTCCTCGAGCGCGGCGCGCAGCGTCTTGAGCACCGCGTCGCGGTTGCGCGCGCGGGCCATGTCGATGAAGTCGATGACGATGATCCCGCCGATGTCGCGCAGGCGCAGCTGACGCACGACCTCCTCGGCCGCCTCGAGGTTGGTCTTGGTGATCGTGTCCTCCAGGCGCGCGCTCTTGCCGCGCCCGATGAACGAGCCCGTGTTGACGTCGATGACCGTCAGCGCCTCGGCGTAGTCGATCATCAAATAGCCGCCCGAGGGCAGATCGACGCGGCGCGAGAGCGTCCCGTCGAGCACCGGCTCGATCCCGTAGCGGTCGAAGAGCTCGTCCTGCTCCTCGTAGAGCTCGACGCGGTCGACCAGCTCCGGGGCGGTGCGGGAGAAGAAGGAGATCATGCGATGGTGCTGCTTGGGGTCGTCGATGATCGCGCGGTCGAACTCGGCGGTGGCGATGTCGCGCACAACGCGCACCGCTAGGTCGGCCTCCTGGAAGACCATCGCCGGCGCGGCCGTGGTCTCCACGCGCGACTGCAACACCTCGTGCAGCTTGTGCAGGTAGCGCAGCTCGCGCTCGAAGTCGGCGCGCGTGGCGCCCTGCGCCGCGGTGCGCACGATCGCGCCGCCGTGCTCGAGCGTGACGTGCGCGGCCTCCTTGCGCAGGCGATCGCGCTCCTTGTCGTCGAGGCGCCGCGAGACGCCGATGCCCTCGCCGCTGGGCACGTAGACCATGTAGCGCCCGGCGATCGTCAGCTCCATCGTAAGCCGCGCGCCCTTGGTCTTGAGGGGATCCTTGACGACCTGGACGACGAGCTCCTGGCCGGGCTTGATCAGCTCGGTGATCTTGCGCCCGTCACCGTGGCCGCGACCGCGCTTGGGGACCTCCAGGCCCGGGAGCACGATCTCATCGACGTGCAGGAAGCCGTTCTTCTCCAGCCCGATGTCGACGAACGCCGCCTCCAGGCCCGCCAGCACGTTGTCGACGCGGCCTTTGTAGATGTTGCCGACGATCGATCGCTGACCGCGGCGCTCGAGGTAGAGCTCGGCGACGCGAAAGCCGGCGGCGGGCCGTGCGGGGCGCCGGCGCCGGCGCCCGCCCTTGGCGGGCGTGCCGGTCGCCTCCAACAACGCCACCCGCGTCTCGCCGCGGTCGACGCTCACCAGTACTTGCTTCTTCACAGAGAACCATCCTTACAAGGGGTAAGCCCGGCCCCGGATGCCGCTCGTCGTGCTTGCTCGCACGTAGATCGATTGCAGCAGCCCGAGGGCCAGGAAAGTGACTAGCACCGAGGCCGGCCCATAGCTCATGAGCGGTAGCGGCACGCCGGTGATCGGCATGATCCCGATGGTCATGCCTACGTTCACGACGACCTGGAACAGCAGCATCGCGACGATGCCACCCGCGACCAGGGCGCCGAAGAGGGTCTTGGCCATCGTCAGTATTCGCAGCCCGCGCCAGACGACCAGCGCATAGAGCAACAGCACGATCGCCGCGCCGAGGAATCCATAGGTCTCGCCGATGACCGCGAAGACGAAGTCGGTCGAGGAGGCCGGCAGGAAGCTCAGCTGAGTCTCGGTGGCCTGCGCGGTCCCCCGTCCGGTGCGCTGGCCGGACCCAATGGCGATCTCCGATTGGGTGATCTGGTAGGTCTTGTTCGCCGGGTCGTGCGAGGGGCTCACGAAGCCGGTCAGACGCTGCTCCTGGTAGGAGCTGAGCACGTGCACGCCGGCGGCGGGCGCGATCACCAGCACGAGCGTGACCGACACCGCGATCAGCGCGAACAGCGCCGCGAAGTGCCGCCAGGGCGCTCCGGCGATGAACAGGCAGGCCAGCGCGATCACGATATAGACCATGCCACTGCCGAGGTCGGGCTGGGCCATCACGAGCATCGCCGGAAACAGCGCCAGCAGCATCACCCGTACGGTCGTGTCGCGGTCCTGCAGACTGCGCGTACGCCCAACCAGGAACGCGGCGATCGTCAGCACCAGCAGCAGCTTGCCCAGCTCCGAGGGCTGGAAGTTGAAGAACGGCAGCGCGATCCAGCGCTTGGAGCCGCGTGTCACGCCGCCCAGCCCCAGCACGCCGACGATCATGACGATCATCGTCCCGTACAGCACCCACTTGAGCTCGCGCAGACGGCCGAGATCGACGCGTGAGACCACGAGCATCAGCACCAACCCGACCAGCACGGCGGCGGCCTGGCGGAAGGTGTAGTAGTGCGGCTGGCTGCGGTAGACGTGATGGGTGGCGCCGTCGAGCACCACCAGCGAGCAGATCGCCAGCCCCACCGTCGCCGCCAGCAGCAGCAGATCGATGCGCAGCGGCGCGCGCTCCCGGACCTGCGCCGCGGCGCCCTGGAGCATCCCGGCGGGAGCGGTGACGGTGCTCATCGCGGCGCGCCTGTGCTCGCGCGCCGTCGGACCGCCGCGTCCGTGATGGCCGATCCAGCCCTCACAGCGTCTTGGAGGAGCCGTGGACGAGCTGCTTCTTGATCCCGAACCACTGCGAGAGGATCAGCCGCGCCGCGGGCGCCGCCGCCTCGTCGCCGAAGCCGCCCTGCTCGATCGTCACGGCGACCACGATTGGACGATGGGGATCTGGCACAAAGCACACATACCATGACTGGTCGGCCTGACCGACGTGCTGCGCGGTGCCGGTCTTGCCGTAGACGGGCTCCGGGAAGCTTCCCATCACGTCGGCCGAGGTGCCGCCCGGCTGGGAGGCCGCCTTGCGCAGCCCGTCGAGGATCGTCGCGCGGTAGGTCGGGTCCATCTGCAGCGTGCGGACCGGCGGCGGGTCGATGACCTGCAGCTGGCGGCCGAGGCTGTCCTGGATCGCCATGCCGACGTGCGGGCGCACGACCTGCCCGCCGTTCTCGAACGCCGCATAGACGGTCGCCATCTGCAGCGGCGTGGCCAGCAGGTCACCCTGCCCGACCGCCAGGTTGACGTTGTCGCCGACCGTCCACGGGCGCAGGTCGGGGAAGGCGTAGCCACAGGGATGATGGACCCTGCGCTCGCAGCGCGCCTCGCGCGCGTTGACCTGAGCCCGCCAGGCCGCGCTGGGGACGACGCCCGCGAGCTCGCCGGGCAGGTCCACCCCGGTCGGCTGGCCCAGGCCCAGCGCGTGCGCCCAGGTCTGGATCGCTCCCCCGCCGCGCCCGTAGGGATTGTTGGCGCGCTGGCCGAGCGTGTAGAAGTAGACGTCCGAGGAGACCATCAGCGCGTCGGACATCGCGAGCAGGCCGTGACCGGCGTTGCCGGCGTCGTGGAAGATCAGGTTGCCGATCTGGATCTGCCCGGGGTCGTTGATCAGCTCGCCGGGCGTCACGTAGCCCGAGCTCAGCGAGGCGATCGCGGTGATCGGCTTGAACGTCGAGCCGGTCGGGTAGCCGCCCTCGATCGCGCGGTTGAGCAGCGGGTAGTGCCCGCCGGCGTTGAGCTGGTTGTAGACCTGCGCGGGCACCGGCTTGGCGAAGATGTTGGGATCGAACGTCGGATAGGAGCCCATCGCGAGGATCTGACCGTTGCGCGGGTCCATCGCGACGAACGCGGCGGCGGCGGCGGGGTTGCCGTTGCCGTGGGCCAGCGCAATGCCCTGCTGCAGCGCCTGCTCGCCGGCCTGCTGGAGCCCGAGGTCGAGCGAGAGCTGGAGCTGCTCGCCCTGTGCCGGCTGGTGCACGCCGAGGTTCCCCTTGAAGCGCCCGAACGCGTCGACCTGGACCTGGACCGCTCCGTCGCGCCCGCGCAGGTACTGGTCATAGGCGGCCTCGGCGCCGTTCTGGCCGACGATCGTGCCGGGCGCCACGCCGCGGAACTGCGACCACTTGAGCTCCGGCCCGGTGATCTGGCCCACCGTTCCCAGCAGCTGGGCGGCCAGCGAGCCGTGCGGGTAATGGCTGATGTAGTCCTGCTGGACGCTGACGCCGGGGAACTGGTCCTGTCGCTCGGCGATGTAGGAGTAGGCGGCGACCGGCGCGTCGGGATCGACGATCACGCTGGCGTAGGGCAGCTGCTTGACCGAGCGCCTGACCTCGGCGGCGATCGTTCCCGCGCGCACGCCGACGACGGCGCCGAGGTGGCGGTAGAGCGCGTCACGGCGCGGGCCAGCCGGCGGCAGGTCCTGCGGCTGGACCTCGATCGCCTTGGCGACGCGGTTGTCGACCAGGACGTTGCCGTTGCGATCGACCAGGTCACCGCGCGGGGCCTGCAGCACGACGTCGCGCACGCGGTTGTTGTTGGCCTGCGCGAGGTACTGGTCACCGGAGAGGATCTGCAGGAACCAGAGGCGGAAGAAGATCACCGCAAAGCAGGCCAGTGCGACGCCGCCGAAGATCGCGACGCGCATCGCCAGCTGCGGGCTGATCGGCGGGCGGTCGTCGGGGTACTGGCTCATCCGACGCGGCGGCTGGCGAGGGACAGTGCGGTGGCGGCTTGCCGGCTCATCCGCTCAGGTCCGGCTCGCCCGTGTCAGCCCGGCGCCGGTGAAGGCGCTGCGCCGCGGGCGGTCACCGGGCAGGCAGGAGCGCAGCAGTCGGCGCACGAGCGCGTAGACCGGCAGGGCAATCACGCTGTTGACGATCACCTGGGCGACGATCTGCCACAGCAGCGCCATGCCGACGCGGTCCACGCCGAGCAGGAACTGCATGATCGAGAAGCCGACCGCCCAGGCCGCGGTGGCCGCGGCGGCCAGCGAGATCGGCGTCAGCGGGCTGGCGGGATCGAACTGCTCGCGATAGCGACCGACCCAGTAGCCGATCGTCAGCAGGATCAGCGAGGAGACCCCGAGCGTCCGCACGAGCGCAACATCGATCAGCAGCCCCATCCCGAACCCCGTCAGCGCGCCCCACATCGGTCCGGCGAGCAGGCCCACGGCCATCACCAGCAGCACGACGATGTCCGCCGAGGTGCCCAGCAGCAAAAACTGCGACACCGCGGCGACCTGCAGCACCATCGTCAGCAGGCCGATCACGAGCAGCCGCAGGGCGAGCTGAGAGCTGACGCTCATGAGCGGCTGTCCGCTGCCTCGCAGGGGCGACCGCGCGGCCTCACCCGCTGCCTCCCGCCGGCGTCTGCGCGGGGGATCGTGCGCGGCCTCACCCGCTGCCTCCCGCCGGCGTCTGCGCGCGGATCGTGCCTGCCGTCGGGCGGGTCAGCACCTGCACGATGTCGAGCTGATGCAGGTTGGCGTAGGGCGTTATGTGAACCAGCTGGTCGAGCGTGCCCGGGTTGTCGATGCGGCTGACCTCGCCGATCGGGATGTTCGGCGGAAACAGCGACTGCAGCTGACTGGAGACCGACCCGGACGTGACGACCTGCTCGCCGACGGCGATGTTGGCCTTGGGGTTGGAGACATAGTCCAGACGCAGATCGTTGGGATCGCCCGCCGAGGCCTCGACGACGCCGAGATCGCCGGTCTGGTTGATGCGCGCCGACACGCCGCTGGTGTGGTCGGTGATCAGCGTCACCTGGGCCCCATCGGCCCAGAGGGCGCTGACCGTGCCGACCAGGCCGAGATCGTTGATCACGGGCTGGTTGAGGCGCACGCCGTCACTCGAGCCCTTGTCGATCGTCACGGTCGCGAACCAGACCGTCGGCGAGGCGCCGATCACGCGCGCGGCGACGGGCTGGTAGTCGCCCAGGCCGCGCTGGTCGAGCCCCAGCAGGCGGCGCAGCTCGACGTTCTGGCGCTCGGCGCTGACCGCGCCGACGGCCAGCTTGAGCTCCTGGGCGTACTGCACGCGCAGCTGGTCGCGCTGGTGCTTGGCGTTCAGCGTGCTGCTGAACCAGCCGGTCAGGTCGCGCACCGGCTTGAGCGCGCGGCTGGCGACATCCTGGATCGGCGACAGCACGACCAGCGCGCCGCGCTGGATCGCCCCGAGCCCCTGCACGGCGCTGTGACCAAACGACGCGGTCAGCAGGATCAGGGATACGACGACAAGCAGCGCCAGGACCGCCCGCCGCCTGCGGACCGTTCTGTCGTACATCCGGAAGCTATCTCCAAGTCGGTAGAGCCCACGCGTCAGCCACGCCGGCGTCGATTGCGGGAATTCTTGTTGGAGCGGTGGATGGCCTCGAACTCCTCGAGCGAGCGACCCGAGCCCACGGCCACGCAGGTCAGCGGCGACTCCGCGAGGTGGGCCGGCATCTGCGTCTCATCGCGCAGGCGCTCGTCGAGGCCCTGCAGCAGCGAGCCGCCCCCGGCCAGCATGATGCCGCGATCCATGATGTCAGAGGACAGCTCGGGCGGTGTGCGATCGAGCGTCTCCTTGACGGCGTCGATGATCGCGCTGACGGGCTCCTCGAGCGCCACGCGGATCTCCTCGGAGGTCAGCACGACCGTCTTGGGCAGCCCCGAGACCATGTCGCGTCCGCGGATCTCGGCCTGCACCTCCTCGGGCAGCGGGAACGCCGAGCCGATCTCCAGCTTGACCTCCTCGGCCGTCTGCTGGCCGATCAGCAGCTTGTACTCGCGCTTGACGTAGTTGATGATCGCCTCGTCGAGCTCGTCACCGCCGACGCGGATCGACTGCGACACGACGATCCCCCCGAGCGAGATCACGGCGACCTCGGAGGTGCCGCCGCCGATGTCGACGACCATCGAGCCGGTCGGCTCGCCGACCGGCAGCCCCGCGCCGATCGCGGCCGCCATCGGCTCCTCGATCAGATACGCCTGGCGCGCGCCAGCCGACAGGCACGCCTCCTCGACCGCACGCTTCTCGACGCCCGTCACGCCCGATGGCACGCAGACGACCACGCGCGGATGCGCCCAGCGGTTCTGATGAACCTTCTGGATGAAATGGCGCAGCATCTCCTCGGTCACGTCGAAGTCGGCGATCACGCCATCCTTGAGCGGGCGAATCGCCTGAATCGTGCCGGGCGTGCGGCCGAGCATCCGTTTGGCCTCGATGCCGACCGCATGCACCTCGCCGCTGCGCGCGTCCATCGCCACCACCGAGGGCTCGGACAGCACGATCCCCCGCCCGCGCACGTAGACCAGGGTGTTGGCGGTTCCGAGATCAACCGCCATGTCGCGGCCACCAAAGCCGGTTAGATAACTGAAGAAGCCCATTTGGGAAGACGCACTGCGCCAGCGAGGCAGACGGGAGCTGCCGCGGGCCCGGGCGCGCCAGCGCGTCACCAGGCGCGGGGTGGGCAGCAGTGTAGCGGACGGGCACGCCCCACCGACAGCGGCCGCAAACCTCGTCGGGAGCCGATCTACCTGCAAACGACGGATTAGCGGCTCAGGTTGCAGTCAGCAGATCGGGCAACAACGCAAGCAACGTTGCGAGCGGCAGCCCGACGACGTTCAGGTAATCGCCCTCAATCCGCTCGACAAGCGCTCCGCCGCCCTCCTGGATCGCGTAGCCGCCGGCCCGCCCGATCCACTCGCGTCGTGCGAGGCTCCACTCGATCTCCTGCGCCGACAGCGCCCGGAAGGTGACGAGCGTGCGGGCCACCGCGCAGTCCAGACGCGCCGCCCGCCAGACGCAGATGGCGCTGAACACCTCGTGCGAGCGTCCGCTGAGCGCTCGCAGGAATTCCCCCGCCTGGCGCTCGTCGGCCGGCTGACCAAGCAGGCGCCGACCGAGCGCCACGACCGTGTCGACTCCGACGACGACCGTCTCGTCGGCCTCGCCCGCCAGCTCAGCCGCGACCGCAAGCGCCTTGCGACGGGCGTTCTCGGCGGCGACGGCTCCCGGCTCGCCCGCGGCAAGCTCCTCGACCCCGGCGGGGCGCACCTCGAACGCCACGCCGAGGGCTGTGAGGATCGCCCGGCGCTGGGGCGAGCGCGAGGCGAGGATCAGGCGCCGGCCCGGCACGGCATCAGATCGAGCGCGGCCCAGGCGACTGCCGTCCCCTCAGGCCATCAGCTCCGGGAAGAAGAGCCGGATCTCCCGGGCGGCCGAGGCCGGCGAATCCGATCCGTGGACCAGGTTGCGCCCGGTCTCCAGCGCGAGGTCGCCGCGGATCGACCCCGGCGCGGCCTCGAGCGGGTTGGTCGCGCCGATCAGCTGACGCGCGGCGACCACGCAATCCTCACCCTCCAGCACCAATGCGACGAGCGGCCCGGAAGTGATGAAGTCGACCAGCTCGCCAAAGAAGGGCTTCTCGGAATGCTCGTCATAGTGGCGCTCGGCGAGCTCGCGGCCGACGTTCAGGCGCTTGACCGCGACCAGCTCCAGGCCCTTGCGTTCGAAGCGGGCGATGATCTCGCCGGTGAGGCGTCGCTCGAACGCGTCGGGCTTGACCAGGATGAGGGTTCGATCCATCGAGTGCTCTCCTCTGAGTCGGGGAGGACGGCGGGAGGAAGCGAGCGTGCGCTCGCCGGCCTGTCGTCACGTATTGGGCGCGGCTGGTCTGCGCGGACCGATCCCCGCCGGTGCCGGCGCGGTCGGCTCCTCGAGCGCGATCTCGCGGCGGCGAGTCGAGCGTTGGGCGGTGCTGGCGGGTCGCAGCTCGGCCTCGCAGTAGGGGCACACCTGCCAGGTCGGGTCCAGCGGACGCGAGCAGCGGGGGCAGGGGTCCTTGAGCTTGCGCAGGCAGTGCGGACAACGCAGGAAGTCGCGCTCGATGTGCTGATCGCAGTGCGGGCAGAGCTGATGGTCGAGCTGGTGCAGGCGTGCCTCGGCAGCCTGGATCTCGAGCTCGCGCTCGTGGACGTCGTCGAGGTACTCGGGCGGGCGGACGATCACATAGACCAGGGTGCCGGCGAAGGGGAACAGCGAGGCCAGCGTCGCGCAGGCGATCAGGACAGGATCGACGAGCCGGCGGCGGGCGTCGGCATAGGTCCAATAGACCAGCGCCAGCCAGACGATGATGACGACCAGCAGCAGCAGGCTGACGACCAGGTTGATCGTGCTGTCGGTTATCCCGAAGAGACCGGGGACGATCATAGGCCGGCGAGTGTATCCACCGGGGTGGTCGGCCATCGCAGCCCAGCACCCCATCGACGGGTAAGGGCCCTACAGGAACAGCCGCCCGAACGCATAGCCGATCGCGAAGAAGACGAGGATCACGATAGCGACGATCAGGGCGACGAGCCCCATCATCGTCAGGAAGGACGGGCGATCGTGGTCCATCACAGCATCGACGCCAGCCCCTGGGAGCCGGTCGTCAGGTCGGATATCAAATAGTGCGACCCGGTCGCGAGCACGACGCCCTCGTGCCCGGCCAGCTCGCGCGCGCGCGCGAGCGCGCGCGTCGGGTCCGACTGGACCTCGGCGGCGCGGCAGCCGAGCTGGCGCGCGAGCGACAGCAGCGTCGAGGGCGAGAGCGCGCGCGGATTGCGGTTGGATGTCAGGACGAGCGCGGCGCTGCGCTCGATCAGCAGCGCCAGCATCGCCGCGGCATCCTTGTCGTCGAGGATCGAGACGACGCAGACCAGCCGGCGGTCGGCGATCAGCTCGGGCAGCGACGCCGCCAGCGCGGCAACCCCGTCGGGGTTGTGCGCGACGTCGACGAACGTCAGCGGGTTCTGGTCGATGACCTCCAGGCGCCCGGGGACGCGTACGTCGGCCGCCGCCCTACGCACCGCCGCGGGGTCGAGCCGACCGAGGAAGGCCTCGGCAGCGGTGCAGGCCAGCGCAAAGTTGCGCCGCTGGTAGGCGCCTGGTGCGGCCGGCGCGACGGGTGGCTCGCTGGTGGCTTGCACGAGCCGCGCGTCACGCTCGCGCGCGGCGATCTGCGCCTCGGCGAGCGCGTCGGGGTGCAGCTCCCCAACGACCAGCGTCGAGCGCTCGCGCAGGACGGCGAGCTTCTCGCGCGCGATGTCGCGGATCGTCGGGCCCAGCAGCCGCGTGTGCTCGAGGCCGACGTTGGTCAGGACCGCCACGCGCGAGGCGAGCACGTTGGTCGCGTCGTAGCGTCCACCCAGTCCCGCCTCGATCGCGGCGACCTCGACCTTGCGGGCGGCAAGCTCGCCGAGCGCCGCCGCGGTCAGCGCCTCGAACTGCGTCACGCGGCTGTCGGGCTCCAGCGTGCGATGCACGATCGTCGTTGCGCGCGCGACGCGCTGCACCGCCGCCGCGAAGGCCGGCCCGGCGAGCGGCTCGCCGTCGATCTCGATGCGCTCGTTGAAGTGGCGCAGGTGCGGCGAGAGGTAGGCGCCGCAGCGCAGCCCGTGCGCGCGCATCAGCGCGGCGATCATCCGCACCGTCGAGGTCTTGCCGTTGGTGCCGACGACGTGGATCGCGGCCAGCTCGCGCTGCGGCGAGCCGAGCACGGTCAGCAGCCGCTGCATGCGCTCCAAGCCGAAGTGCATGCCCAGGCGCTCGAGGCCGAGCAGATAGCCCTCCGCCTGCTCGGCGCTCCAGAGCTCGCTCACAGCCGCGCTCCCCGTTCCCGCTGCGCGCCCGCCGACGCGACGCCGCCGCTCACAGCGCCTCGCGATCGGCCCGGAGGCGTTCGAGCTTTGCACGCTCGGCCTCGACGACCGCCGGCGGAGCCTTGCCGACGAAGCCGGCGTTGGCCAGCCTGGACTCGGCGCGCGCGATCTCGCGCTCGAGCTCGGCCCGCCGGGCGGCGAGGCGTTCGCGCGCCGCCGCGACGTCGACCGCGTCGCTGGCGAGCACGGCGACCACGCCGCCGGGCACGGGGATGCTGGCGACCTCCTCGCCCCCAGCGCCCTTGCCCCCAGCCCCCTCGCTCCCAGCCCCCTCGCCTGGGGCGCCGTTCTTCGAGGCGCCGTCGAAGGCAAAGCGCGCCAACCGCCCGATATCGGCGGCGATGCCCTCATAGCCCTCGGCCTCGAGCCGCGCCGGCAACCAGACGCCGGGCCGCGCGCCGGCCAGCTCGCGCCAGCCGCGCAGCGCCTGCACCGTCGCGATGCCTGCCTCCAGCCGGCGCTCGGCCTGCTCGTCGATCAGGTCCGGACGGACCTGGGGGTAGCGGGCCCCGGCCAGCAGCCCATCGACCCCGGGGACGCGCTCGCCGAGCTCGCTCCAGATCTCCTCGGTCACGAACGGCAGGATCGGATGCGCAAGCGCCAGCGTCTCGACCAGCACGTGCAGCAGCGTCGCCAGCAGCGGGTCGCGCTGCTCGGCGTCGCCGTAGAGGCGCGGCTTGACCCATTCCAGATACCAGTCGCAGAGCTCGCCGTAGACGAAGTCGTAGAGCCCGAGCGCGGCGTGCGCGAAGTCGAGCTCGTCGATGCGCTCGGCCATCGCCTGCTTGGCGCGCTGCAGGCGCGACAGGATCCAGCGGTCCTCGACCGTGCGCGGGTCGGGCTCCGGCGCGGTCGCGGCCGGCGTGTCGCCGACCGTCGCATCGTGCTGGAGGAGGACGAGGCGCGAGGCGTTCCAGAGCTTGTTGGCGAGGTTCTGGCCCTGCTGGATCTTCTCCTTGGAGTAGCGCACGTCCTGCGAGGAGGACATCGCCAGCAGGCCGAAGCGCACGGCGTCGGCGCCATGCTCGGCGATCTCATCGAGCGGGTCGATCCCCGTCCCCAACGACTTCGACATCCGCCGGCCGTCGGGCGCCTGGATGATCGAGGTGATGTAGACCTGCTCGAAGGGCACCTGTTCGGTGAACTTCAGGCCCATCATCACCATCCGCGTCACCCAGAGGAAGATGATGTCGCGCGCGGTGACGAGCACGTCGGTGGGATAGAAGGCGCGCAGCGCGGGCGTGTCCTGCGGCCAGCCCAGCGTCGCGAACGGCCACAGCGCCGAGGAGAACCAGGTGTCCAGCACGTCCTCATCCCGGCGCAGCGCGCCGCCGCAGCGCTCGCAGGCGGCGGGGGGCTGCTCGGCCACGTGCGTCTCAGCGCACTCGTCGCAGTAGTAGACGGGCAGGCGATGGCCCCACCAGAGCTGGCGCGAGACGCACCAGGGGCGGATGTCCGCGAGCCAGTCGACGTAGACGCGCGCCCACTGCGCCGGCTCGACCGCGATCCGCCCCGCGCTCACAGCCTCGATCGCCGGGCGCGCGAGCTCGTCCATGCGCATGAACCACTGCAGCGAGATCAGCGGCTCGATGCGCTCGCCCGAACGGTGCGAGAAGGGCACCTCGTGGCGGTACTCGCGGCTGCCCACGAGCCGCCCCTCGACCTCCAGCGCCGCCAGCACGGCCTGGCGCGCCTCGAGCGTCGTCAGCCCGGCGAAGCGCTCGCCAGCCGCCTCGGTGAGGCGACCGTCCTCGCCGATGATCGAGAGCTCCTCGAGGCCGTGGCGACGCCCGATCTCGAAGTCGTTGGGATCGTGTCCGGGGGTGATCTTCAGCGCGCCGGTGCCGAAGTCGCGCTTGACGTATTCGTCGGCGATGATCGGCAGCCGGCGCCCGACCAGCGGCAGGATCGCGTGGCGACCAACCAGGTCGCGGTAGCGCTCGTCGTCGGGATGCACCGCCACCGCCGTGTCGGCGAGCATCGTCTCCGGCCGCACCGTCGCGATCACCAGTGTCTGATCCGAGCCCTCGATCGGGTAGGCGATGTCGTAGAGGGCATCGACCACCTCGCGGCTTTCGACCTCGAGGTCGGAGATCGCCGAGCCCGAGCCGGGATCCCAGTTGACGAGGTAGTTGTCGCGATAGATCAGGCCCTCGCGGTAGAGCGCGACGAAGACCTTCGTCACCGCCTCGGCGTAGGCGGGGTCCATCGTGAAGCGTTCGTCGCGGTAGTCGCAGGAGGCGCCCAGGCGCTGGAACTGCTCGACGATCTGCGAGCCGTAGAGCTCGCGCCAGGCCCAGACGCGCTGCAGGAAGGCCTCGCGCCCGATCTGCTCGCGGCTGAGCCCCTCTGCGCGCAGCTGACGCTCGACCTGAGCCTGCGTCGCGATGCCCGCGTGGTCGGTGCCGAAGATCCACTTGGTGCGCCGCCCGCGCATCCGCTGGTAGCGCACCAGCACGTCCTGGATCGTGCCGTTGAGGGCGTGGCCCATGTGCAGCACGCCCGTGACGTTGGGCGGCGGGATCGCGATCGAGTAGTTCTCGGCGGCGCCGCCCTCCGGATCGGGCGAGAACAGCCCGGACTGGAGCCAGCGCGCGATGATGCGCGGCTCCGCCTGGGCAGGCTCATAGCGGGTGCGGGACTGCAGGTCGGCCACGGAGGGCCAAGAAGTGTAGGCGGGCGCGCCTACGCCGACTCTTCGCGCAGCTCTTCCTCTTCCGGAGCGGCGACCGTGACGAGCGTCGGCTTGAGGCCGCGGTCGATCGTCTCCTTGGTGACGACGCACTTCTTGACGTCGCGGCGCGAGGGCAGCTCGAACTGCACCTCCAGCAGGACCTCCTCGATGATCGAGCGCAGGCCACGCGCGCCGGTCTCGCGCTCGAGCGCCTTGTCGGCGACGGCGACCAGCGACTCGTCGGAGAAGACGAGCTCGATCCCATCGAAGGCGAAGAAGCGCTGGAACTGCTTGACCAGCGCGTTGCGCGGCTCGGTGAGGATCGTCACGAGGTCGTCGCGCGAGAGCTGGTGGATCGCCGACATCACCGGCAGGCGGCCGATGAACTCGGGTATCAGGCCGTATTGGATCAGGTCTTCGGGCAGGCAGCGCTCGAAGATCTCGCCAGTGTCGCGATCGGCCTTGGACTCGATCGCGGCGCCGAAGCCGACGCCCTTGTGGCCGATGCGTCGCTCGATCACACGGTCGAGGTTGGCGAACGCACCGCCGCAGACGAACAGCACGTTGGTGGTGTCGATCGTCAAGAACTCCTGGTGGGGGTGCTTGCGGCCGCCCTGCGGTGGCACCGACGCGCTCGTCCCCTCGAGGATCTTCAACAGCGCCTGCTGGACGCCCTCACCGGAGACGTCGCGTGTGATCGACGGGTTGTCGGCCTTGCGGGCGATCTTGTCGACCTCGTCGATGTAGATGATCCCGGTCTCGGCCTTCTTGACGTCGTAGTCGGCGGCCTGGATCAGCTTGAGCAGGATGTTCTCGACATCCTCGCCGACGTAGCCCGCCTCGGTCAGCGCGGTGGCATCGGCGATCGCGAAGGGCACGTTGAGGATGCGCGCGAGGGTCTGGGCCAGCAGCGTCTTGCCACAGCCGGTCGGCCCGAGCAGCAGGATGTTGGACTTCTGCAGCTCGATGTCGTTGTCATCGCTCTGCATCATCTGCACGCGCTTGTAGTGGTTGTAGACGGCCACCGACAGCGTGCGCTTGGCGGCGTCCTGGCCGACGACGTACTCGTTGAGGACGTCGTAGATCTCGCGCGGGCGCGGCAGATTCTCGATGTCGAACGTCGGCGGAGCGGTCAGCTCCTCATCGATGATCTCGTTGCAGAGGTCGATGCACTCGTCGCAGATGTAGACGCCGGGGCCGGCGATCAGCTTCTTGACCTGGCGCTGCGACTTGCCGCAGAAGGAGCAGAGAAGCTGTTCGTTGGAGTCCGTCGGGCGTGCCATGGTCCCCTCCCTTGCGCCTGCCGCGACCTCGCGCCCCGAGCTAGTGCTCGGAGATCACGCGGTCGATGATCCCGTACTCCTTGGCCTCTTCCGAGCTCATGAAGTAGTCGCGCTCGGTGTCCTGCTTGACCTGCTCGAAGTCCCTGCCCGTGTGCTTGGCGATGATCTCGTCGAGGCGTCGCCGCACGTCGATGATCTCGCGCGCGTGGATCTCGATGTCGGTCGCCTGGCCCTGGAAGCTCGACGAGACCTGGTGGATCAGGATCTTCGCGTTGGGCAGGGCCATCCGCTTGCCGTGCGCGCCACCGGCCAGCAGCAGCGCTCCCATCGACATCGCGATGCCGACGCAGATCGTCTGCACGTCGGGCTTGATGAACTGCATCGTGTCGTAGATCGCCAAACCCGCGTAGACCGATCCGCCGGGCGAGTTGATGTAGATCGAGATGTCCTTGTCGGGATCCTCGGACTCCAGATGCAGCAGCTGGGCGACGATCAGGTTGGCGATCTGGTCGTCGACGGGCGTGCCGAGGAAGACGATCCGCTCGTTGAGCAGGCGCGAGTAGATGTCGAACGCCCGCTCACCGCGAGAGGTCTGCTCGACGACCATGGGAACCAGTGGGCTCATGTTCCTCGCTTCTGTTTCGCTTCCTCGACTCGATTCCTCCCGGCCGAGCCGAGGCGCGTCCGCGGCGGCCGTGGCGCGAGTCTAGCAACCGCCTCTGGGCGGCCCGCCAGGCTTTGGACTGCTGTTTGGGCTGTGCTGACGCGGCGCTCCGACGCCCACCAACGGCCGTTCGATTGACGCCGTGGACACGGTCTGAGAAGCCTGCGGGGCATGCTTGGCCGGCGGGCGCTGCGATCAGCCACCGGGCGCGGACGCAACGGCCGCCGGGCGCTGCGATCAGCCGCCGGGCGTCCAGAGCTGGCCGCTCGTCCCCTGCTCGCCCTCATGGCCGGGCGTCCAGAGCTTCTTGCGCGCCTTGGCCTGCTCGACCGTGATCGCCTTGGCGCTGTCGGCGATCAGCTCGAGCGCCTTGCCCGTCGCGATGTCATGACGCAAGGTGTCGATCCGTCCACCGCGGCGCAGGCGCGCAAGCAGCTTGGCGGGCTTGGTGCGCTCGCGCTCGGCCGCCGCCGCGACCGCCTGCTCGAGCTCCTCCTCGGTGGGCTCGATGCCCTCGGCCTCGACGATCGCCGCCAGCACGGCCTCGCGCTTGAGCGCGCGCTCGGCGTCGGGCTTTGCCTCCTCGACGACCTCCTCCTCGCTCTTGCCGACCAGCTTGAGATAGACGTCCTTGGAGACGCCGCGGTGGGCGAGGCTGTGCTGCAGCTCGTGCCAGAGCTCTGCGGCGCGCGCGTCGATCAGTGCCGCGGGAAGCTCGATCTGCGCCTCGGCCACGGCCGCGTCGAGGGCGGCCTCGCGGAACTCCGAGTCGATCGCGGCCTCGTCGGCCTCCAGCAGCCTCCGGCGCAGGTCGTCGCGCAGCTGGGCGAGGTCGTCGAAGCCGGCGGCGTCGGCCGCGAAGTCGTCGTCGAGCTCGGGCAGGACCTTCGCCTTGACCTCCTTGACGGTGATGTCGAAGCGCGCCTGGCGGTCGCGCAGGTCGGGCGCGGAGTAGTCGGACGGAAAGGTGACCTCGACCTCGCGCTGCTCACCAGCGCTGGCGCCCTCGAGCTGCTCCTCGATGCCGGGGATCAGCCGGCCGGACCCCAGCTCCAGCAGCTGATCGCGCGCCTGGCCGGCGGCGATCGGCTTGTCGTCGATCGTGCCGGCGAAGTCGATCACGAGGAAGTCGCCGTTCTGCGCCGGGCGATCGACGGTCTCGAGCTTGGCCATCCGCTCGCGCAGCTGCTCGAGCTCGATGTCGATGCGCCCCTCGGCGACGACCGGCTCGCGGCGACCTACCTCGAGCTCCTTGTATTGGCCCAGCTGGGCCGGTGGGCGCACGCCGATCTCGATCGAGAAGGTCAGCGGGTCGCCCTCGGCGGGCAGGTCCCCGACCGCAAGCTCGGGATCGCCGACGGGCACGATCCCCGCCTCCCTGATCGCGTCGGTGTACCAGGCGCCAAGCCCCTCGCGCACGGCCTCATCGAGCACCGCCTCGCGTCCCACGCGCCGCAGGACGACGGGAGCGGGCACCTTGCCGCGTCGGAAGCCCGGCACGCGCAGCTCGCGCCCGAGCGCGCCGGCCGCCTTGACGACGCGACGCTCGATCTCCTCAGGCGCGACCTCGGCCTGCACGCGCACGCGCGATTCGGGCAGCTCGGTGACGGTGGTAGTTACGGACGGCATTGGGGGCGGCAACGATACCGTGGCAGCTCGTGCGCGACCTGCACCCAACCGCTCGCACCCGCATCGCCGCCTGGCTCGTGACCGGTCCGCTCGGCCATCTCTACGGCACGCTCGCCGACATCGCGACGCTGCTGGTGCACGAGGCACGGCGGCGGGCGCGCGCACGACGCTGAGGGCCCAGCCAGGCGCACGACGCTGAGCGGCCCCCAGCCAGGCGCACGAGGCTGAGCGGGCCCCAGTGCGCCAACGTGGCGCCAATACGATCGATCCCATGCGGAGCGAGCGACGACGAGCTGCCGCCAAGCGCGCGCTGACGCCCGCCGCGCGTCGTGTGGCGCTGCTCGCGGGCGCGCTGCTGACACTGGAGTCGACGCTCTACTCGGCCGTCGCGCCGCTGCTGCCCCACTACGCGCGCACACTCCACCTGTCGAAGTCGGCGGCCGGCGTGCTCGCCGCGACCTATGCCGCCGGCCTGATCCCCGGCTCGCTGCTGGGCGGCTGGCTGGCCCGCCGACTGGGCGTGCGCACCGCGACGCTCGTCGGACTGGCCGGCTTCGTCGCCGCGACGGCGCCGTTCGGGTTCGTGCACCCCGTCGTCGCGCTCGACAGCCTGCGAGCGATCCAGGGCGTCGCGGCGGGCTGCATCTGGGGCGGCGCGCTGACCTGGCTGATCCAAGCTGCTCCGCGGGCCCGTCGCGGCGAGCTGATCGGCGCGGCCTTCGGCGCCGCGATCTTCGGCACCCTGTTCGGCCCGGTCGTTGGCACCGCCGCGGTCGCGCTTGGCACCCGCGTGACGTTCGCGGCGGTCGCCGTCGCGGGTGTCGGGCTCGCGCTCGCGGTGCTGCGGACGCCGGTCGCAGCCACCGTGGAGGAAGCCGCCTCCGCGCACGCCGCCTCCCCAGATGCCGCCTCCGCGCACACCGTCCCCCCAGATGCCGCCTCCGCGCACACCGCCATGCCCCCCGCTGGCCGCGCGCTACGCCACCCGCTGCTGATCGCCGTTGCGACCTTGGTCGTGCTCCAGGCGGCGATCGTCGGCACGAGCGACACGCTGATCCCACTGCGCATGGCCCACCTCGGCGCGACGGGGCTCGCGGTCGGCGCGACCTTCTTCGTCTGGTCGCTGCTGTCGATGGGCGCGGCGCCGCTGATCGGGCGTCTCGCCGACCGCCAGGGCGCGCTGCGCGCGATCCGCATCGGCCTGCCCTGCACCGCGCTCGTGCTGCTGCTGTTGCCGCTGCCCCACTCCGCGCTGGCGCTCGCGCTGCTGGCAGCCATCGGCCTGAGCGCCGGGCTCAGCCTGCTGGGCGTGCCGGTGATGTCGCTGATCGCGGCGGCTGCCGAGCAGGCCGGCATCGAGTACGCCAGCGGGGTGGCGATCTTCAACCTCGCCTGGGCGATCGGCGAGACGATCGGCGCACCCGGTGGCGCGCGCATCGCGCAGGCCAGCTCGGACTTCGTGCCCTTCGCGATCCTCGCCGCCGTGACGGTCACGATGCTGGGGCTGCGGGGACTCCGCGTCCCCCGTCGCGCCCGATACGCTTATCCTGCGGTGGCGCAGCAGCTTCTGCACCTTTCGTCGGTCATACGCACCCCCCTGTTGGACCGGGCCGGCGATCGTCTCGGCCGGACCGAGGACGTGATCGTCCGCCTCGCCGACGGCGGCTATCCGCCGGTGACCGGCCTGCAGGCGAACATCGGCGGTCGCGAGCTGTTCGTGCCGGTCGATCGGATTGCCTCGCTCGCGCCCGGCAGCGTGCGGCTGGCCGGCGAGAAGCTCAACCTCGGCCGCTTCGAGCGCCGCCCCGGCGAGGTGCTGCTGCGCCAGGACGTGCTCGGCCGCAAGCTGATCGACGTCAAGGCCGGCACGCTGATCACCGCCCATGAGCTCGAGCTGATCTGCGTCGACGGCTGGTGGCGGGTCGCCGGCGTGAACCCCAGCCCGCGCGCCTGGCTGCGCCGGCTGCTGCCGGGCAAGCCGGCGGTCGGCGGCCCCCAGGCGTTCATCGATTGGAGCGATCTGGAGCCGTTCGTCGGCCACGTTCCCAGCGCGCGCCTGCGCCTCACGCACCGCAGGCTCGCCCGCCTGCACCCCGCCCAGATCGCCGACCTCGTCGAGGCCGCCTCGCACGAGGAGGGCGAGGAGATCATCAAGGCCGTCGGCCAGGACCGCGAGCTCGAGGCCGACGTCTTCGAGGAGCTCGACGACGAGCACCAGCGCGAGTTCATCCGCGAGCGCTCGGACGCCGACGTCGCGCGGGTGCTGGCGAAGATGGCCACCGACGACGCCGCCGACCTGATCGGCGACCTCGACCAGGAGCGCCGCGAGCCCGTCCTGAACATGCTGCCCTGGCCGCAGCGACGCAAGATCCGCCTGCTGCTCGGCTACAACCCCTCGACCGCCGGCGGCCTGATGAGCCCCGAGTTCATCTCGCTGTCAGAGCAGACGACCGCCGAGCGGGCGCTCAGCGAGCTGCGCGCGAGCTCGATCGCCCCCGAGACGCTGACCACCATCTATGTGCGCGACGCCCAGGGCAAGCTCAGCGGAATGGTCCCGCTCGCCGCGCTGGTGCGCGCGTCCCCGCCGACGCCGCTGCGAGCGGTCGCGGCGCGCGAGCCGGTCAGCGTGCGCCCCAGCGCCGACCTGCCCGAGGTCGCGCGGCTGATGAGCGACTACAACCTCACGATGCTGCCGATCGTCGACGACGACGGCCACCAGGTCGGCGTGGTCACCGTCGACGACGTGCTCGAGCTGACGATCCCGGGCGAGTGGCGCCGGCGCTACGGGCTCGTGGGCGGCTGACGAGGCTCTGGCGGACCTCCGCCCCCCAACCCCACTCGCGCTGCTAGCCTGTCGGCTACAGCCATCGCACCTCGTTCGGTGAGGCGGCTGCGCGGACAGAGGCCACTGACCCCACCCGTCGAGAGACGCTCCGGGTCAGACCAGGTTTCCCCGAGCTAAGGGGTCACCCAAAGTGGCTGAGCCGAGCGCTCTACGCCGCGCAGCGCCAAAGCTCGACGAGTGGGGGTGCGCCGTCGTCCGCAGGACCGGACGACGGTGAGCCTGGCCAGTCCAGCGGGCGCCACCCCCGAGCGGTGAGCGGCGCTATCGGGCAACCAGGAGGCTGGCAGTGGATTCAGAGCGACCACGAAGTACCCGCCCCCGCGCGCGTGCCCGCGAAGGCGCTGGCGCCGTCATGGCGTAGCAGGTCGCCTCCTTCTCCACGCGCGGGGCGGGCATTCGCCGGCCCGCGATGGCATCCGCCTGCGGGCGGGTTGGTCCGTCGCGGCGCGAGCCGCATCGCCACCGGGCGAGCAACGTCACCACAGCGGACGCGCCACCAGCGGCGCAAGCCGCCCACCACGACGCAGCGGAAAGGAGGTGAAAACGAGATGTCGGAGCAGCAGGTAGCGGTCCCGGCGACGGCGTCGGGGCACGACCAGCCGCCGCGCGTATCCGGTGTCCCGCCGGTCCTCGACGAGGCGCACATCGGCGACATCCAGGGCGCGCTGGGCACGATCCGCCTCGGCGACACCCATGCTCGCCGCGGTCTGCGCGCGCGACTGATCACGCTGGCGGCGATCGTCGGCCCGGGGCTGATCGTGATGGTCGGTGACAACGACGCGGGCGGCGTCGCGACCTACGCGCAGGCCGGGCAGACCTACGGCCCCTCGCTGCTGTGGACGCTGCTGCTGCTGATTCCCGTGCTGATCGTCAACCAGGAGATGGTGATCCGGCTTGGCGCGGTCACCGGCGTCGGCCACGCGCGGCTGATCACCGAGCGCTTCGGCCGCTTCTGGGGCTGGTTCTCGGTCGGCGACCTGTTCCTGCTCAACTTCCTCACGATCGTCACCGAGTTCATCGGCATCAGCCTCGCGCTGGGCTACTTCGGCGTCAGCGAGTACCTGGCGGTGCCGTTGGCGGCGCTTGCGCTGATCGTGATGACCGCAACCGGCAGCTTCCGCCGTTGGGAGCGCTTCATGCTGCTCTTCGTCGTCGCGAACTTGCTGATCATCCCGCTCGCCGTGATGGCCCACCCCAACGTCGCCACGGTCATCCACCACAGCTTCATCCCCGGCATCAAGGGCGGCGCCAGCTCCAACGCGATCCTGCTGATCATCGCCATCGTCGGCACGACGGTCGCGCCCTGGCAGCTGTTCTTCCAGCAGTCGAACATCGTCGACAAGCGCATCACGCCGCGCTGGATCAACTACGAGCGCGCCGACACGGTCATCGGTGCGTTCATCGTCGTGCTGGGGGCGGGCGCGATCATCGCGACGACCGCCTTCGCGGTCGGGGCCAACGGCGCCCCGTTCACCGACGCCGGCGCGACCGCCCATCTGCTCGCCCACCGGCTGAGCTCGGTCGCCGGAACGTTCTTCGCGGTCGTGCTGCTCAACGCCTCGATGATCGGCGCGGCCGCGGTGACGCTTGCGACCTCCTACGCCTTCGGCGACGTCTTCGGCGCCCGTCACTCGTTGCATCGCGGCTTCCAGGACGCGCGGCTGTTCTACGCGACCTTCGCCGGTGTCGTTGTGCTGGCGGCCGGGATCGTGCTGATTCCCGGCGCGCCGCTGGGCCTGATCACCACCGCCGTGCAGGCGCTCGCCGGTCTGCTGCTGCCCAGCGCGACGGTCTTCCTGCTGCTGCTGTGCAACGACCGCGAGGTGCTCGGCCCATGGGTCAACCGGCCCTGGGTCAACGTGGTCGCGACGGTGATCATCGGCGTGCTCGTCGCCCTGTCGCTGGTGTTGATGGCAACGACCGTGCTTCCGCACATCGACGTCAAGCGGCTGACACTGTGGCTGGGCATCGCGCTGGCGATCTGCCTGGCGCTGCTCGGCACGATCGCGCTGCGAAGCCGGGGCAGCACGCCCCAGCCACGCGCTGTCGCGGACGAGCAGCGGCTGGGCTGGACGATGCCGCCGCTGGCACTGCTCGCGGCGCCGGTGCGCTCGCCACTGCGCAGCTTTGCGCTGGGCGGCATGTACGCCTACGTCGCGCTGGCGATCGTGCTGCTGATCGTCAAGGTCGTGCAGCTGGGCACCGGGCACTGACGGGCGGCCCCGCCGCCGCCCCGATCCGGCGCGGTATCTCCGCAGCCGGCCGATCCGCTACGCAAATCGCGGCGAGAGTGCTGAATCGATTTGAGCGCCTTGCGACGCAGCCCGCTAGTGGGTCATGGATGTCCTGAATTGGGCTCCGTATTGGAATTGGACTCCGGATCGGACCCGAGCGTACGTTCGCATCCGATCCCGGTGGCACCATCGGCGGGTCATGGCGTTGAAGCTCCTCCCTGTCGTCAAGGCATATCCCGTAATCGATCCCGTCTCGCAGACGGAGGCCGTGTGCGTGGCGGGGATTTCGATGGACGCGCCGTATCGGTGGATTCGGCTCTTCCCGCTCGACTACCGCGGGCTCGTCTACGCCAAGCGCTTCAAGAAGTATGAGGTCATCGAGCTCGACGTGAGCAAGAGCTCCAGGGACTCGCGACCCGAGAGCTTCACGCCGAGGCTCGACTCGATTACCGTCGGCGAGTGCATCGACACCGACAACGGCACGTGGCGTCGGCGCCTCCCGTTCTTTGAGGCGATCGAGGATGAGTCGATGTGCGAGATTCAGCGCCGCCAAAAGACCGAGCGCAAGTCGCTCGGCGTCTTTCGCCCGCTGGAGGTCACAGACCTGAAGGTCACGGCCGCCGAGGAGGGCTTCGCCGAGTCCCAGCGGGCGCTCCTCAACCAGGCGTCGCTTTTCGGCGATCGCGCCGGCGACACCACGCGCGCGGCGCTCGAGCCGCTTCCGGTCAAGGCGAAGTTCTCGTACCGCTGCTCGGACTCCGCCTGCCCCGGACACCGCCAGTCGCTCATCGATTGGGAGCTTGGAGCGCTGTACCGCAGCCTCACCCAGAAGGGCGACGACGAGGCGACGACCCACACGAAGATCCGCCAGAAGTTCTTCGAGCAGTACTGCAGCGACCGCTACGACACGCGCTTCATCACAGGGAGCCTGCTCAAGCACCCCGGCTCATTCCTAATCCTCGGGCTGGTGCATCCGAAGCGCGCCGGCCGCCAGCAGGAGGCGACGCTGTTCTGATGGCGAACTAGGCCCTAACTGTGACGCCGAAGCTCTTCACCGTCGGATACGAGGGACGATCACTCGACGAGCTGATCGACGAGCTCCTCGGCGCGGACGTCGAGCGGCTCGTGGACGTGAGGGAGCTACCGCTCTCGCGGCGGCGGGGCTTCTCGAAGAGGGCGCTAAGCGAGGCGCTGCAACAAGCCGGCATCGAGTATGTCCACGTCAGGGCGCTCGGCAACCCGAAGCCGAACCGTGAGCGGTATTGGGCCGGCGACATCGAGGGCGGCGCCGCGGTCTACCGCACCCACCTGAACAACGGCTCGCGGTGGGCCCTGAACGAACTCGCCGAGAGCCTTGATGACGGCCGAGCGTGCCTGCTCTGCTTCGAGCGCAACCATGCGCAATGCCACCGCAACGTCATCGTGGAGGCACTGGAGGAGTTCCATCCCCGTCTCGCGGTGAGCCACCTGTAGGACATCCGGGCGTTTTGTGAGCAAAGGTGCCGCTGCTGGGCATCATCCAGCAGCCCTTTGTGGGCGAGCTGCGCCCGCTGATAGCCACCGCTTCGCCTCTTCTGCCATGCTTGTATGCAAGTATTCAGCCCTGGTCCGCGCCGGCCCGGCGCGCGCAGTGATGCCAGCGGCCGTCGCGACCCGCCCCCGCAGCCGATGAGCGACTTTCGCATCCCACTTGCCACCCGCGCACTCGGCCGCCCCGCGCGCGCACAGGTCTACCGCGCGCTGCGCGACGCGATCGTCGCCGGCTCCTTTGCCCCCGGCCAGCAGCTGTCCGAGAACGAGCTGGCCGCGCGCCTGGGCGTCAGCCGCACGCCGATCCGCGAGGCGCTCGTGCGCCTGCGCGACGAGCGCCTGGTCGAGATCGTCCCCCAGCTCGGGACGTTCGTGACGCGGATCAGCTTCAACGCGATCCACGACGCGCAGTTCGTGCGCGAGGCGCTCGAGTGCGCGGCCGTCCGGCTCGGCGCCGAGCGCGTCGAAGACGAGGACGTCGCCGCGCTGCGGGCGATCGTGCGCCGCCAGGAGGAGACCCAGGCCAGCCAGGACTTCGACCGCTTCTACGTCCTCGACGACGAGCTGCACCGAGCGCTGTGCGATCTCAGCGGCCATGGCATCGCCTGGTCGCTGAGCCAGCGCGCCAACGGCCATCTCAACCGCATCCGCCGCCTGAGCCTGCCGCTGCCGGCCTACATCGGCGAGATGATCCAGGAGCACAGCGCGGTGATCGACGCCGTCGAGCGCCGCGACCCCGAGCTGGCTGACGAGAAGCTGCGCCACCATCTGCGGATGGTCCTCTCCAGCCTGCCGCGCATCGAGTCAGAGCACCCCGAGTTCTTCGCCCAGGAGCCATGACCAAGAGCACCCCCCCACCCCCCGGTCAGACCAGCCCGACCCGCAAGACGAGCGCCGACAAGGCGAGCTCCCCCGCTCACAGCAGCCCCCCCGCCAGCACGATCGCCACGCCCCGCCTGCTCGAGCTCTACGAGCAGATGGTCCTGATCCGCGTCTTCGAGACCGAGGCCGAGCGCCAATACAAGGCCGCCCGGATCGGCGGCTACTGCCACCTCTCATCGGGCCAGGAGGCCGTCACCGTCGGCACGATCGACGCGCTCGAGCCCGACGACCTGCTGATCACCGGCTATCGCTGTCACGGCTTCGCGCTCGCGCGCGGCGTGACGCCCGAGGCGGTGATGGCCGAGCTGTTCGGCCGCCGCGACGGCTGCGCGCACGGCCGCGGCGGCTCGATGCACCTGCTCGACGTCAGCCGCGGCTTCTACGGCGGCTGGGGCATCGTCGGCGGCCAGATGCCGCTCGCCACCGGCCTGGCGCTGGCGCTCGTGCGCCAGCAGCGCCAGCAGGCGGTGCTGTGCGAGCTCGGCGACGGCGCGGTCAACATGGGTGCCTGGCATGAGGCGCTCAACCTCGCCGGTCTGTGGGAGCTGCCGATCGTCTTCCTGGTCGTCAACAACGAGTACGGCATGGGCACGAGCGTCACGCGCGCCTCGGCCGAGCCCGAGCTCTACCGCCGCGCGGCGGCCTTCCGCATCCATGGCGAGCAGGTCGACGGCGATGACCTCGACGCGGTGCTCGAGGCCAGCGCGCGGCTGCTGACGATCGCCCGCGACGAGCGCCGCCCGGCGGTGCTCGAGGCGCTGACCTACCGCTACCGCGGCCACTCGGTCGCCGATGCGGGCCTCGCCTACCGCACCAAGGACGAGATCGCCGCCCACCAGGATCGCGACCCGATCGTCCGCACGCGCCGCGCGCTGCTCGACCAGGGCGTCGCCGAGGGCGAGCTCGAGGCGCTCGAGCAGCGCGTCGAGCTGCGCGTCGCCGAGGCCGTCGCGTTCGCCGAGGCCAGCCCCGAGCCGGCGCTGGACGAGCTCGCTCTCGGCGTGCACGCCCCCGGCAGCGACGAGCAGTTCGCGCCGATGCGGCTGGGCAGCCCGATCGGCGAGCAGGAGCTCGTCTTCGACGCGGGGCTGGGACGATGAGCGCCCCCGCCCCCGCTGGCGCCCCCGCACCCTCGGCCCTGAAGCGCGCACGATGAGCGCCCCCACCGTAGAGCACGTAGCGACGCCAAGCGGCGAGCTGGCGACGCTCAGCTACCGCGAGGCGCTGCGCCTGGCGCTGCGCGAGGAGCTCGCGCGCGACCCGCGCGTGTTCGTGATGGGCGAGGAGGTGGGCCTGTTCGACGGCTCCTACAAGGTCACCGCCGGCCTGCTCAACGAGTTCGGCCCCGATCGCATCCGCGACACGCCGATCTCCGAGGAGGGCTTCCTCGGCGCCGGCGTTGGGGCGGCGATGCTCGGCGAGCGTCCGGTCGTGGAGATCATGACGATCAACTTCCTGCTCGTCGCGATCGACCAGCTTGTCAACCACGCCGCCAAGGTGCGGGCGATGTTCGGCGGCGAGGTCGGCTGTCCGCTGGTGATCCGCGCGCCCAACGGCGCCGGCAACCAGCTCACCGCCCAGCACTCGCAGTCGCTGGACGCCTGGTTTGCGGCGATCCCCGGCCTCAAGGTCCTCGCCCCGGCCACCCCGGCCGACGCCAAGGGCCTGCTCAAGGCGGCGATCCGCGACGACGACCCGGTGCTGGTGATCGAGAACCTGCCGATCTACAAGCAGCGCGGGGTCGTCCCGCTCGATCCCGACTTCATCGTGCCGATCGGCCGGGCCGCGATCGCCCGCCCTGGCAACGACCTGACGATCGCCGCGCACTCCTTCGCGACGGTGCGCGCACTGAACGTCGCCGAGCGCCTCGCCGAGCGCGAGGGGATCGAGATCGAGGTCGTCGACCTGCGCTCGCTGCGCCCGCTCGACGTCGAGACGATCGCCGCGTCGGTCGCGCACACCAACCGGCTGCTGTGCGTCGAGGAGGGCTGGCCCTCCTACGGCGTCACGGCCGAGCTGGCCGCGCGCGTGCAGAAGGCCTGCTTCGAGGACCTCGATGGCCCCGTCGAGCGCCTCGGCATGGCGGAGGTGCCGCTGCCCTACGCCAAGTCGCTGGAGACGGCGGCACTGCCGACCGAGGAGCGGATCGAGGCGGCCGTGCTGGAGATGCTGGGCCGCATCTAGGGCTTCCAGGTCCGCGCGTCGCCCCAACAAAAGGGGCTCGGTTCGGCCCTCGCGGCCCGCGCGGCCCTAGTCCCCGAGCAGCTGGGCGTGGCGCTCGGTGATCTCGATGGCGCGCTCGAGGAAGCGCCCGACGATCTCGCGCTCGTGCTCGGTCATCTCCTCGGCCAGCTCCTGGCCCCTGGCGTTGCAGGGTCCCAGCTGGTCGATGATCGCGGCCTGCGCGGTCGGGGTGATCCGCAGCAGGGTGCTGCGCCCGTCGCGCCGGTGAGGCTCGCGTGAGATGTGGTCAGATCGCTCCATGCGTTGAGTCAGGCCCGTCACCCCGCCCGAAGTCAGGCCGAGCTGCTCGGCGAGCTGGCCGGGCCTGAGCGCCCCGCGCTCGTGCAGCTGCTCGAGCACGGCAGCCTGGAAGTCGCTGAGCCCCAGCCGGCGAGCCACCTCCCGACGCAGCCATGCCCCGGCGAGCTGGCGTCGGTTCATCAGCTCGCCGACCTGCTCGGGAGTGTAGACCCCCGCGCTCATCGCGCGGGAACCCCGGCCATCCGCGCGCCAGCCCCCTTCGTCGCGCACCAACCCCAGCCGCCGTGGAGCGCGGCGGCGGCCGCCGCGCTCCACGGCCGCGTCGACCGCCTCCCAGAGCGATATTTTGATTGACTGCTGAAACGCCCTTGCGAACCACCCCTTTGCGCGTTTAGACTCACTCGCGCCCTAAGGTAGTTGGGGTTGGTCGCTGGACGCGTCTTTGGGCCAAGGGGGCGCGGCCCCCACCGCAACGGGAAGCAGGCAGATCAGGCGGTCCCATACAACCGGTTTTTCGTGTGGACGCGGCGTTCGGATCAGACGGAGGAGGCCCAGTGCCCCATCAGGACCCAGCCGACGAAGCGAAGGCCAGATCCCGGCGCGATCGGCGCAGCCGGGTGCGCGTGCTGGTGGCCGACGACCAGCCGCTCTATCGCGAGGCGGTCGCGCGCGCGATCAAGGCGCGACCCGATCTCGAGCTGGTTGGCGCGCTCGCCGACCCCCAGCAGCTGCTCGCCGAGCTGGCGACGCTGCGGCCCGACGTCGCGGTCGTCGACCCCACGATCCCCGGCCTCGATGCCGCGGCGCTGTTGGGCAGCGCCGGCGAGCAGACGCGCGTGCTGCTCCTGTCAGCCAACCCCGACCCCGCGGCGGTCTACCGCTCGCTCGCCGACGGGGCCGCCGCCTTCCTCTCCAAGGACGCCGACGCGCGCGAGGTCTGCGACGCGGTTGCGGCGGTCGCGCGCGGGGACGCCGTGCTCTCGCCGGCGCTCCAGCCGGCACTCGCCAGCCAGATCCGGATGCGCTCCCAGGACTCCCAGCCGATCCTCAGCCAGCGCGAGCGCCAGGTCCTGGGGCTGATCGCCGCTGGCCACAGCGCGCCCGAGATCGGCCGCCGGCTGCACCTCAGCACGGCGACGGTCAAGACCCACCTCCAGCACCTCTACGAGAAGCTCGGCGTCTCCGAGCGCGCCGCCGCCGTCGCCGAGGCGATGCGTCGCGGTCTGTTCGAATAGATGGCCAGGTTTCTTTGCCGCTTGGTATCCGCTGCTTTACAAGGTGGCCCCCATGTGGTGCTAAACATGGAATGCACTAGCGAAGTTTCAGCAAATTGGATATAAAGCATTCCGCACTTGTTACAACGTGGTTACCTTCGATGGAGAGACCACTCACTCGGTGATTGACTTCCCGACGATGGCAAGACTGCACCGTTACCCCATGAAGCAGTTCATCGCGGAGATCGCCGGTGGCCAGCGGCGCGCCGGTGATCAGCTGCCCCGCGAGGTCGACCTGGCCGAGCGCTTCAAGATCAGCCGCGGCATCGCCCGCGAGTGCATCCGCGGGCTGGAAGAGCGCGGCCTGGTGACCGTCAAGCACGGGCGCGGCGCGACGATCAGCGAGCCCGAGCGCTGGAACGTCTTCGACCGCGAGGTCTTCGAGGCGCTGATCGCCAGCGAGAGCCAGCCCCAGCTGATCGCCCAGGTGCTCGAGTCCTGGCGGATCTTCGCGCTGGAGGCAGCCTGCCTGGCGGCCGAGCGCGCCGCGCCCGAGCAGCTGCGCGCGTTGGTGCTGGCCTGCGAGCAGATGCGCGTCGCGCTGCAGCGCGTTCCCGCCGACGAGCAGGTGCTCGCGGCGGTCGCCGACGCCGAGCTGCGCTTCCATCGCGGCCTCTTCGCGGCCACCGGCAACATCGTGCTCGCGCACCTCAGCGAGCCGATCGATCAGGCGGCGCTCGAGCTGCTGCGCGTCGACGTCAGCCCGGCGGGGCTGAGCGCCCGCCTGGAGGAGCACGAGCGCGTCGTCGAGACGATCCGCGAGCGCGCGCCCGAGCGGGCGCGCGAGGCGATGCGCCTGCGCCTGACCGGGATCCACGACAAGCCACCCTCCCCCGCCCCGCGGCCGCCCACGGCGCGCCGCCGCGCCCGTGGCCCGCGCCACCGGGCAACTTATTGAAAAAAGAGCACCGAAACCCCAGCGTGCTCGTCGATCCCGCAGACAGACCTCTACCGTCGAGCCAGCTGGCGCTCGCACGGCTCATCGAAGCACCAACCCAGCGCCTCCGCGCGTGTGCCGGGCACGCGTGGGGCAAGCGTCGGACGCAGGTGGCGATGCCACCGCCGGGAGCGGACGCGCCGCGCGCATCTACCCGACCGGAGGTTCGATGTCATCCCCGCAGCATCCGTTCAGGACAGGCGCAAGACCCGGCCATCCACGCGGCTCCTACGGTTCCACGACCGTCGGCGTGAGCGTCGAGGGCCCCAAGCAGGACGTCGCACGCGCGCACATCGGGCGCAATGGCCATGACGGCAACGGCCATCGACGCGTACGCGTGCTCGTCGCCGACTGCCATCCGCTCTACCGCGAGTCGGTCGCGCGGGCGATCGGCAGCCGCGCGGAGATGGAGCTCGTCGGCCAGAGCGCCGACGGACGCGAGGCGCTCGGCGCGATCCGCGAGCTGACGCCCGACGTGGCGGTGCTGGACGTGCCGCTGCCGGGCCTCGACGGCGCGCAGATCCTCAACGCGGTCGTGCGCGACGCGCTGCCCACGCGCGTGATGTTCGTGTCGGCCGATCTGACGCCGCCGACCGTCTATCGCGCGGTCGCCGGGGGCGCGGCGGGCTACTTGACCAAGCACGCCGACGAGGAGCAGATCTGCGACGCGATCAGCGCCGTGGCGCGCGGCGAGACGGTGCTCTCGCCACAGATCCACACCGGCCTGGTGCGCGAGATCAGGCTGCGCGCGCACGAGGCGCGGCCGGTGCTCTCCGAGCGTGAGCGCCAGATCCTGGCGATGATCGCCGACGGCCACAGCGCGCCGACGATCGGCGCCCAGCTGCACCTCACGACGGCGACGATCAAGACGCATCTGCAGCACCTCTACGAGAAGCTTGGGGTCTGCGAGCGGGCAGCCGCCGTCGCCGAGGCGATGCGGCGGGGGCTGCTCGAGTAGCGCGTGCCGAGCGCGCCGGCGAGCGGCGCGGGGCTGGCGATGGCGCCCTGCTGTAGGGGCCAGCGACAGGGCCCGCGGCGGTGCACGAGACCGCCAGACGGCGCGCACGAGACTCCCCCGCTGCCCTCGCGCGTCGGCGCGAATGAATGTCGTGACACGACATAGAGCGGACCGGAGTCCGTGCCTCAATCTCCATAATCGTTGAATATGCAGGGGTTTTGCAACGCCGGTTACGGCTTAGTGAATTTCCCCCGCTCATTTGCTATGCTGCGCCTCCATCCGGGTCCTTCTATCAACACGGTGATTGACTCACATGATGCTCAGATTGCATAGGCTTGTGATGAAGCCGCTGATCGCGGAGATTGCCGGCGGCGGACTGCGGCCCGGCGACCACCTGCCGCGCGAGCTCGACCTCGCACAGCGCTTCGACGTCAGCCGCGGCGTCGCGCGCGAGGCGATCCGCGGCCTCGAGGAGCGCGGGCTGATCACCGTCAAGCACGGCCGTGGTGCGACCGTGACGCCGCCGGAGGAGTGGAGCCTGTTCGACCCCGACGTGCTCGAGGGCGTGCTGCGCAGCCCCAGCGGCCCGCTCGAAGACGTGCTCGAGTCCCACCGCTTCATCGCGATCCAGGGCGCCCGCCTAGCCGCCGAACGCGCCCAGCGCGACGACATCGTCGCGATCCGCGAGGAGCTCAACCGGCTCGAGCGCGCGGCGGCCCACGTCAAGGATCACCCCACCGACGGCAGCTCATACACCCAGGCCGAGCTGGCCTTCAGCCGCGAGATGTTCATCGCGACGCACAACTACGCGCTGGGACGCATCAGCGAGCCGATCCACCAGGCGCTGCTGGCCGTCTGGATCGGCGCCGCGACGCCCGAGCGCCTGGACCAGCGCGTTGGCAGCCACCAGCGCCTCCACGGCGCGATCTCCAAGGGCGATGCCGACGGCGCGGCGCTGGCGATCCACGACCTGCTGGTCGGCTTCGAGGAGGAGATCACGACGATGCGCAACCGCGTCGTGCCGATCTCCCATGCTGGCACGCGGCGCAAGAGCCCGCGCCACCGGCACATGAACTCGCGCCGGCGCTAGCGCTTCCAGACACCGCGAGCGCTGGGCGCTGAGCAGTCGCGACGGTCGGCTGCGTGCGCGACCCGCTAGGCCGATCGGCCGTCCGAGGCGGCGACCGGACCAGGGTCCGAGAGCCGATCGGCGAGACAGTTGGCGCCGGCCGATCGGACGGGCGCCGGATGCGAGCGGGCCTGCCTGAGGGGAGGCTTTCCCGCATGCCCGTGGCCACGATCAGCGCCCCTCAGAGCAGCGAGCTGACCCACTGGCTGGCGCAGGCCGTAGCGGCCTACGCCCACGCGCGGGCAAGCGGCGTCGCGGCGCTCGAGCCGGTCGCCCTGGCCGCCACGCGCGCCGCGGCGCTGGCCTGCCAGCAGCACCTCGGCAGCGGCGACCCGATCGCCGCCGACGGAGCGGCCACCAGCGCGATGCGCGCGGTGCTCGCCGCCGCCCCCGGCAGCGGCACCGTGGTGATCGGCGAGGGCGAGAAGGACGGCGCGCCGATGCTCTTCAACGGCGAGTGCCTGGGCGACGGCACGGGCCCCGCCTTCGACATCGCCGTGGACCCGCTCGAGGGAACCATGCTCTGCGCCCGCGGCCTGCTGGGCGCCTTGACGACGATCGCGATCGCTCGCCGCGGCGCGCTGTGGTCGCCGGGCCCTGCCTTCTACATGGACAAGCTTGTCGTCGGGCCTGGGGCCCGCGGGGCGATGGACATCACGCGATCGCCCGAGGAAAACGTCACACGGGTCGCCGACGCACTTGGACGACCGGCGTCCGAGCTGCGGGTCGTGATACTCGACAAACCCCGGCATGTCGAGCTGATCGCCCGCGTACGCGGGCTAGGCGCCCGTGTGACGACCCCTTCCGATGGCGACGTCGCGGGCGCGCTGGCGGCGCTGCTGCCCGGCGGCGACGCCGATCTGCTGATGGGCATCGGCGGCACGCCCGAAGGCGTCATGACCGCGTGTGCGGCCAGGGCCCTGGGCGGCGACATGCAGGGCCGCCTGGCACCCCAGCGCGAGGACGAGGCCGCGCGCGTACACGCCGCCGGTCTCGACGTCGAGCGACCGCTCAGCATCGGGGACATGGTCGCCGGGCCCGCGTTCTTCATCGCCACCGGCGTCAGCGGCGGCGGCCTGCTGCGCGCGCCCTGGCGCGAGCGCGGCGCGACGCTGACCGAGTCGCTGGTGATCGCCGATGGCGCGATCCGCCATGTCGTCGAGGCAACGCCTTCGCTCGGGCGCGTCGCGCCGAGCCGCGGCGAGACACCCGTCGCGTCGCCCCGCGGCGAGACGCCGACGCGGGGCTCATACGAGCAGCCAGACCCGCTGGGGGGCGGATGGCGACCCACGATCTGATCAAGCCGGCAGCGCCACTGACCGGCGCGACCGTGACGACTGCGCACCACGGGGGTGGGGACGCAGTCGACCCGGACGCGCCACGCGGCGGCGCGCCATCCAACGCAGAG
Organism: uncultured Solirubrobacterales bacterium; assembly: GCA_963795555.1. GTDB lineage: Bacteria > Actinomycetota > Thermoleophilia > Solirubrobacterales > Solirubrobacteraceae > CAWCHZ01. Next base: position 386,776 of record CAWCHZ010000002.1, on the reverse strand, counting down.
CCGGCGACGGCTCTGCGCGACACGGCCCGGGCGCTCGTGGCCGACCGCAAGGGCATCCTGGCGGCGGACGAGAGCACCCGCACGATGACCAAGCGCCTGGAGGGCGTCGGGGTGAGCTCAACTCACGGCAGCCGCCGCGCATTCCGCGAGCTGTTGGTCACGGCGCCCGGAGCCGCCAGCTACATCAGCGGCGTGATCCTCTACGACGAGACGATCCGCCAGGAGACCTCAGCCGGCGTCCCGTTCGCCACGGCGATCGTCGAGGCCGGGATGATCCCCGGCATCAAGGTCGACACGGGCACCAAGCCGCTCGCCGGTGCTCCCGGCGAGATGGTGACCGAGGGCCTCGACGGCCTGCGCGAGCGCCTCGTGGAGTATCGCGAGCTGGGCGCGCGCTTTGCCAAGTGGCGCGCGGTCCTGAAGATCGCGGATGACCAGCCCAGCGAGCTGTGCCTGCACGTCAACGCGCACGCGCTCGCGCGCTACGCCGGGCTCTGCCAGGAGGCGAGCCTGGTGCCGATCGTCGAGCCCGAGGTGCTGATGGATGGCGACCACACGATCGAGCGCTGCTTCGAAGCGACCGAGGCGACGCTCGAGCACGTCTTCGCCGAGCTGCGCGCCCAGCACGTCGAGCTCGAGTCAATGCTGCTCAAGCCGAACATGGTCCTGGCGGGCGCCGACTGCCCCGAGCAGGCAACGGTCGACGAGGTCGCCGACGCGACGCTGGCCTGCCTGCGCCGCACCGTCCCCGCCGCGGTGCCAGGCATCGTCTTCCTCTCGGGCGGCCAGAGCGACGACCTGGCGATCGCCCACCTCGGCGCGCTGTGCGCCCGCGGCCCTGCCCCGTGGGCGCTCAGCTTCTCCTACGGGCGGGCACTGCAGGCGGCGGCGCTGGCGGTGTGGGGCGGGAAGGTCGGGAATCGTGAGGTGGCGCAGGGGGCGTTTCTGGAGCGGGCGGAGGCGTGTGGCGAAGCGCGGGCGGCCCTCTGCGTCTAGTTGTCGCCGATCGCTCCCGATCACACCGACAAGGCGATTGCGTGAGCATAACGACACCGCACGGCGCAGACGACCGGGCTCTGTGGCACACCGGTGCCACTCACCATCGTCGTCCACTGCTAGCAGTGATGACTCTTCGCGGCGCTCCACGAATCGTCCTCGCCGGACTCGTGGGACAGATGCCAGCCGGCATGTTTCCACTTGCAATAGTCTTTGCAATCCGCAGCGCCGGACGCTCTTATGCCACGGCGGGCCTCCTCGTGGCCGCGTACTCCCTCGGCATGGCCCTTGCTCACCCTCTCGCCGGCCGTGTCGCAGACCGTCGCGGCTACACACACGTCTTGGTCAGGACCGCCCTTCTGTTCCTGCTCGCGTGCAGCGCGCTTGCAGTTGGCATCGCAGTGACGGCGCCAACCACTTTGCTTACGACTGTCGCTCTTGCCGCAGGCCTTTGCCTTCCCCCCGTTGGTGCATGTACCCGTTCAATATGGGCGCGTATCATGCCCTCTGCTGAGCTACGTCGAAGCGCCTTTACCTTAGACTCAGCTACGCAGGAAATAGTGTTCGTATTGGGTCCGCTGCTTGTAGCAGCCCTCGCCTTAACGCATCTCCGGCCCCTTCCCCTGATCGCTTCAGCGGTTGCCGGTGCCATTGGCGCATGGCCGCTAGCTCGCATCATGAGCCACATCCGTCTCTCTTCTCCTACAGGCGTGCATGCACACAATGCAGCCCGTCACACCCGTGGGGTAGTTGCCGTTCTGTTTAGCGCCTTGGCCTTGGGTACCGCCTTCGGAGGCATCGACGTGTCCGTGCCCGCGTTCGCCGAGCACTACGCTACCCGTACTACCGCGGGGCCTATACTTGCGGCCTGGTCCGGTGGCGCCCTCCTGGGTGGCACACTGCTTTCCCTATCCCGCAGCTATCTATTACCACACAGGCAGTTCGCGATCTCGCTGACCGCATTCGCTGCGTTGCTTTCCACGGTCTTAGCAACCCACTCGCCACTCACTTTGGGCTTCCTAATCTTCGCGGCGGCGTTGCCAGTCGGGCCGGTCTTTGCAAGCGCCTCTGCGCTGTTGGCAGAGATGGCACAACCCGACTCGCTGGCTGAGACTTTCGGCTGGCTCACCACAGCCATCATCTTAGGCGTCTCCCTCGGTTCATTTTTGGCGGGCCATGAGGTACGCCGTCTTAGCCCCGACGCAGGCTTCACAATCTCGATCATCAGCGCTGCTGTCGGATCGGTCGGTGCACTAAGCTCCTATACATTGCTTCGTCGCGCACATTGCGACCACTGTGCGAACCAATGAACCGCGCCCGCTTACGCAACAAGTGCACCTGAATCGGCGACGCATTCACTACGCACATGACGTCGCCGACCCAGGGACTGATGTAACAGCCGCTGCCCACTCAGAGACGTACCGGCGCTGCTCACTCGCGACATTCGCCTATGGCATTAGTCCGGCGGTAACTCATGCATAGCGAGGGCTACATCTATGCCGCTACGACGACGCATCGAGCGCACGATCACATAAGCGACCGGCCCAAACACCGCCGTGACTACGAGCAGAATAACAGAGCTTGTGATGTATCCGCCGGAGTACTCACCCTTCGTCAAAGTAAGATAGCAGACAAGCCCTTCGAACGCTGCCGAAGCCGCCGCGAACCACACGATGCGGTAGATTCCGAGCCACTTGCCCGCGATTACCTTCGGGGATGCCTCAAACAGGTCCCGTCTGCGATATGGAAGGGCTATGGCCGCAAGGCTCGCCATGAGCGCTATAGCGGCATTGATGAGCGTGACGTTACGGAACGCGTTCGTAAAGCCACTGTCATAGGTAACCAGCGCGTACAGCGTCAAGACGGATATCGCCGTCACGATGAGAGCGACGAACGGTATACGACGAGTACCGCCAACCCGCGCCACAGCGTCGGGCAAAAGTCGATCAAACGACATGGCAAACAACAGCCGTGAGATCGCGCCAGTGAACGCCAAGCAGATGGGTATTACCGCGGTGATGAAGGCTAACGCGATGATGACCTTGGAGACGGGATCCCCCGCCAGCATCACCGCATACGCTTGTGGAGTAGTGGCGATCGACGAAATCTTGGAATAGACGGTTGGAGCCGAAGCTTGGAGAGCAGCTGACGCCTGCAGGAAATGGCTGCCCGCTAGGCCCTGTGTCGCCATCCAGCTGCCTACGACGAGGACAATACCTGCTCCGATAGCAAGAAAGTTCGCCCACTTCAACGTACGTGACGGGCGCTTGATTTCGCCGCCAATGTAAATTGCATACCAGAAGCTGGCGAAGATTAGGAACGCCCACGGCAACGCGTTCAGCGTGGACGACGCTGTAAACCCAGGGGTCCACCCACGATGTCGAGCTTGTGCGATGACCTGGTTATACGCGTTCGTATTGCCGGAGCCTCGATTGAAGGCGGCTTCGAATGCGCCGTGCCCATGCGCAACGAGCTCGAGCAGTATGACGATAACGCCCAAGACTGCGAGTATTACGGCCCACCAACTCACTCGGCCCATGATTTTGGCTCCGCCCACACTGAGCGCCATGCAGCCGAGTAAGATAATCCCGCCAGCCACAAATGTGCCGGTCTGTGTCTGAATCGTGCTCGCCAAACTGATCAAAGCATGAATGTGCAGCGCGGCGCCTAGCGTAGTTAGGCCAAACGGGACAAAAGTGCTTGTGAAGAAGTTAGTGGTGCTGGCAAGTCCATAGGCAAGGCTAACCAGCAGTGCACAGCCCACCCATGCACCCACAATCGGAGCAAAGACTCGAGCGTGATAGACGTAGTCTCCCCCAGCTCGTGGAAGCGTCGAAGCTAGCTGGGTATATACAAAGGCCATCAGCCCGGTTAGGATGCCGCCGCCCAGTAGCGCAATCGTCAAGTTCGCGCCCGGGAACAGTGTCAGCATTATGATGAAGGCGCCCAGTGGTCCAATAACGCTAAGGGTGCCCAGGTTGAGGCCTAAGGCGCCCGTGATCCCCACCTCGCGCACGAGTCCGGACGACTTGCGCACAAATAGCCCAGCTGACAGTGCTTCAGCGTCGACACCACCCCTCGGGGGCCTCTCCACCGCCACGCTGTCCGTACCAACGGACATTTCGCGCTCCTCTCTTTCGCCTAGGAGGAGATTAGATCACTGAATGGCTACCTGTCAAGAGTCTGCTGGCTTTCGAGCTGCCGATGCGCACGCCTACGAGGCCCGATCACTCCGGTCCGCAATTCCCAATTCAACCGGCTTGCCTCGTGCGCTCGTCCACGAGCAACTTTACGATCCGGTCTCTTCCGGGTCCTCACGCCACGGTAGCCGGTCGCCCACTCGAGCACGCGCTTTCCATCTCATGGACTTAGGCGTCTGCTCTATCGTGGCCGCAAGTCGCTGCAGCTGCGTAACGACACGGAACCGCTCGCGCTCGGGCAAGCCGAGCTCTTGGCATCGGGCTTGGATAAGCGCGAGATTCTCCGTCACAGTTCGCCACCATCCCCAGTCGTCGCGCAAGATGCCTGTCACATACTCCACGTTAATGCCGCGCTCCTCGCGTGAGAGCTCGCAATCCAGCATCAACGCCGTAACGTCCACGACATCTTTTCGGGTGAGATGTGCGACCTGCAGTTTGGTGAGAAGGAGGTCGGCCAAGGTAATCGTCTCCTGCTCGAGCGCCAGCCGCGAAGCCAACTTCAGCCTGTGGCACATGACAAAGTCGTCAATAAACACGTCTACATGACTGGCGTAAGGGTGATCGAAGAGCAACCGAGACCGGCCGTGGGCAGCATTGAACGCTTTGTCTGGCACGTAGCCGAGTGATTCAAGTCCGCGTCCTAGTTCGTGCGAGTCCTTCCTACGCACGATAATGTCGATGTCGGAGTACGGACGCTGCAGGTATGTCTGTGAGCACGCGCGAGAACATCTCAGGGCTATCCCGACGCCGCCCAGCGCCCTAGCGACCAGGGCGCGCCCGGTCGCGTGCCCTATGATACGGCGTGCCTCACCTATCGGGTCAGTCTCGCCACCTTGCGCTTTAACATCAAGCGCGGAGTCAGACATCCATATGCCTTAGCCGCTGGTGAACAGATGATCTATCAAAGTGCCCTGCGCATCCAAGTCTACAATCAGACCCTTCAGAACACCTGAGGCATAATCACTCCCAGGATTGTAGCAGCGCGTGCGTCCAATCCGGCTCGCTCCTTGACTTTCGTGTATGTGTCCGTGTAGACCGATACTCGGTTTGTAGTGCTCAATAGCCTCTCGCACCGCAGTACTTCCAACCGGGATATCTCGCACCCCGCCATGCCTTATTACCGGGCGAAGAGTATCGTCGAGTTGGGGTGCAAGGTCGAGCCCGCTGCCGAACGGTGGGCAATGGAAATTGAATATTAAGGGCTGCCGCTCATCGAGGTCGCTTAGCATCGCGTCAATCTGCTCTCGTAGCTCATCTTCCGAGTATTCGCGCTCAGTGTGCCACGGTGTTGGGTTTGTGTTGCCGAGGCTAGCGAGGGCTACGCCGTATATGTCCGCCAGCTGTCGTTCTGGGCACTCAACGCGGTCTGCAGTCAGCAACACGGAATCCACGATCTGAGGATCATCGTTACCCGGGGTGATGAGGCAACGGACTCGGTCGTCGAGCCTGTGCTCTGTCAATTCTATCCAGTGCCGTAGCTGAGCTTCGATGAGCTTCTCGATCACCTGCTCACGGCGGACAGGATCATGGAGGTGCGCCGCTTCGTCGGCGGTGCACTCGTAGGGATAGAGCCCGTTGAAGGCTATTCGCTCAATGACGGCGTCAACGTTCGAGACGCTCACGGTCTCCTCGACGCCCTGAAAGGTCACGCGGTACCGCTCGTTCGTTTCTCTTATGATCGGCACTATGCCTTTACCAGCCACATCACCACCGAGGAGCAGAACGTCTGCCTCGTACACCCGAGCCGCCGCGAGGAACTTCCTGTAACAGCGATCCGATCCGTGCACGTCAGTCGCAAAGAACCAACGCTGGTGCTTCCTCTTACGCTCCATAATCCCGCTAGAGATTAGATCACTCCGGTGATGGTGTCAACCGGGAGTCGCTCCACACCGTCTCTTGCTTATGCGTCGTCCGCCTTGGCAATGGCATGGCGCGCCGTATGCACGGCGTGCCATTATCTACACTTGAACGGCCTTTAGAGCTGCCTCAGCAACGTCGAGTGTCCGGTCAATGTCAGCCTCGGTGTGGCTGTAGCTGATGTGGTTCCGTCCGCTGCTTTCCGGCATCTCGAATACGCCACGCGCGATCAGCTCGCGGCGATACCTGATCTGCATCTCCCTATCGTTGGCGATGGTGTCCTCGTAGCTTTGGTAATCGCCATCGCGATCGAGGAACGAAAGGACGTAGATTGATCCGTAGCCACTGACCACAGTGGGAATGCCGACCCCGGCGCTGGCCTCCCGCAATCCTTCACGCATGCGATCTCCCAGCCTGAAAATGTGCTCATAGACGGCCGGATCCTCCAACTCCTCGATAGTCGCAAGCGCAGCCGCAACGGCAACCTGATTGCCGTTGTAGGTTCCCCCGTAGAAGACGTCACCGCTGGGCATCGTCGTGAAGCGCTCCATCAGCTCGCGTCGCCCGCCGATCGCCGCGATGGGGAAACCGTTGGCGAGCGCCTTGCCCATGGTCGTCAGATCAGGCATCACCCCGCAGATAGCCTGGTAGCCGCCGACGTGATGGCGGAAGCCTGTGATGACCTCGTCGAAGATCAGCACCGCTTCGTACTCGTCGCAGATAGCGCGCAGACCGAGCAGGAATTCGTGGTTGGGGACGATACTCGGAGCGTTGTGAAGGACGGGCTCGAGGATGACGGCCGCTATTTGCTCCCCGCGATCGCAGAACGTGGCGCGGACATGATCGAGATCGTTGAAGCGGCACACCAGGGTGCTGTCAACGGCAGCGTCGAGCATGCCGGCTGAGCCGGGATCTCGCTTCCCGATCCGGTCAGGCGGACTGAGGATGTTGCGCAGGGCGTAGTCGTGCGAACCGTTGAAGCTACCCTGAAACTTGACCAAGAGCTGCCGACCCGTTACCGCCCGGGCGAGGCGAATCGCGTTCAACGTGGCCTCATTGCCCGTGTTGCTGAGCACCACTTGCTCTACGGAGGGTACGTGCTCGACGATCTTCTCCGCGAGCGCAGCCTCGCGCTCGGTGGTCCCGACCCCGTAGATGACGCCGTCCTCCAAGCTCTGCTTCACCGCATCGACGATGCTGGGGTAAGCGTGTCCGAGGATGATTGGGCCATACGCTGCGTGATAGTCGATGAGCCGGTTGCCATCGAGATCTTCGAGGTACGCGCCATACGCCCGGCGGACGCACAGAGGAGGACTGATCTTGCGACGTCCGCTATGGACTCCCCCTGGCGCAAACTTACTCGCTTGGGCGAGCAGTCTCGCAGACGCTGAAGTGGCCGTATCGTCAACCAGGGTCATGCTCACCCTCCAGAGATCTAATCACATAAGGACTGTTTCGTCAAGCTACCTCAGGCGTTGTCCGGGCGCCGTCTGTCTTAGCCGGAGACTCTGCTCCTGCCTGTGGCTGTAGAGCTCGACCACGTTGCCGAACGGATCCTGGCAGTAGCACATGCGATGCTCGCCGTGGGGAGACAACCGCCAGATACGGGACAGCCTGCGTCCTCCGGCGCGGACAACCTGCTCGACCGCTGCGTCGATATCGCGTTGGACGAGGCAAAAATGCGAGCAACCGGGACGGCCATATGCGAAGTCGCGCTCGCGCGGGTCGAGGTCGAACTCGAACAGCTCGATCGCGGCCCCGTCGATCGTGCTCAGGTGCGCCTGTCGAAAGCTGCGAAAGCCGGCGCCCAACACGTCCGCGGCCATCCGCCCGGCATGCCCACGTCCCGCCACCACCTCGATGGGTCCGGCGATGAGATCGAGGCCGAGCACGTTGCGATACCAGGCGACCGCCGCATCCAGATCCGCCACCGTCACGCCGATATGGCCGAAGGCGGGCGGGTTGCGCAATGCCATCGCGCCGGCTGTCATGTCGGCTCCGCGCCGACCCCACAGGCGTCCAGCGCTTCGCAAAGTAGCTCCGCCGGCACGTCATCGACGATCACCGTCTCTCCCAGTCCCAGCGGCAGGACCCAGCGCAGAGCGCCTCCGCGCGCCAGGCGGATCTTCTCGGTCGCATGTACGAGCGCGACACCATCCACAGGCACCGGAAGATCCGCGGCACAGGTCGGCAGGCCAACCCTGCGCAACAGGGCCACGATGCGCGCCAGGTCTCCGTCGGCGAGCATGCCGCGGATATTGGCCATCTGCGCCTCGACGACCATCCCGAAAGCCACCGCCTCCCCATGCAGGATCGGCCCGTAGCCCGTGACTGTCTCGAGCGGGTGGGCGAGCGCATGCCCGAAGCCCAACGTCCGCCGCGAGTCGTACTCGTAGGGGTCGCGGGCGATCAGCTCGGCCTTGATCGCGCCCGCCGCGCGCACCAGCCGCAGAAGCGCGTCGTGGTCCTTGCTGAGCAGCGCCTCGGCCTGGCTCTCGATGAAGTCCCAATATGCCGGCGAGGCGATCAGCGCCTTCTTGATCGTCTCGGCGAGGCCGGCGCGCATGTGCCGGTCATCGAGGGTGTCCAGGAACGCTACGTTCGATACCACGCCGAGTGGCTGATGGAATCCTCCAATGAGGTTCTTGGCCTCTCTGTGGTTGACGGCGAGCTTGCCGCCGATCGCCGCATCGACCTGGCCAACCAGCGTGGTCGCGACGTTGAGGTACTGCATGCCGCGCATGTAGCCGCAGGCGACCCAGCCGCCGAGGTCGTTGACGACCCCACCGCCGAAGGTGATCAGCACATCGCGGCGACCCAGCGATCCCGTGGCGAGCCAGTTCCAGAGATCGATCGCCTGCTCCAGGCTCTTGTTGACCTCGCCTGATGCGACCACGGCCATTGGTGGGTCGATCCCGACTTGGCGGAGGCCGCCGATGAACGCCGGACCATGCAGACGATCGACGATGTCGTCGGTTACCACCGCGACCTGCTTGCCCCCAATCAGGTGTTTGATCCAGTGGATCGTCTGCTCGAGTGTCCGGGTGACGTAGATTGGGTAGCTGTCGCTGCGGGACGAACGCGCGTCGACGCACTCGTCCACCTCCCCCGGCAACCCGATCGCGTCGCTCGTGCGCAGTAATCGATCCTCCGTCAGCTCCTGAGTCGTCATCGCACAGCTCCTTGCACGCTCCTGTTGCGGTGCGCGCAGTGTGCGCCCCAGCCTCAGGTGAGGCATCGACCGACCGGCGGATCTCCGGGCCCAGCAGACGCATCAAGCGCCGCTGCACCGCTCGTCCTTTCGACCGGTACTGGCTAACGTAGGCGCTCATCCGGATTGCCGGCTGACTTCCTGCCAGGTCCCTGTCGCGCTCGACTCGATTGCCGCCTCGACGATCTCAGCCGCCCGCAGCCCATCGCGGAAGCTCGGCTCGATCTGCTCGCCGGCGCGCAGAGCTCGGAGATAGCAGCCCAGCAGGATCGTGAACGCATCGCCGTATCCCAGGCCCTGGCCGGCCACCGGCCAAAAGCGCTGAGCTCCGGCATGTTGCGGGCCGATGTAGATCGTGCGAAAGCCCTGGAGCTCGTCCGGGTCGTCGTGCAGGTAGAGCTCGAGCTCGTTGTTGCGCCGCCACGTGAAGCGGATCGCGCCGGCCTCGCCGCATACCTCGAAGCCGATGTCGGTCTTCGATCCCGCGGCCATCCAGTTGGTTTGGATCACGCCGCTGGCGCCGTTCTCGAACTCGACCAGCGCATCCGTGGCGTCATCGACGTCGACCACGTGTTCTGGAAGCCCCCCTCCCATCGGCCGCGTCGGATAGACGGTGCGGGACCGCGCGCAGACCGTGGCCACCTCCCCCACCAGCAGTCGTGCCAGATCGAAGACATGCGAACCGAGATCGCCGACGCTGCCGGCTCCCGCTCTGACCCGTTGCACCCTCCATCCCATGACCAGGTCTCGGTCAAGCGCGTAGTCGTGGAAGTAGTGGCCGCGAAACGACAGCACCTTGCCGATGCGTTCGGCCGCGATGAGCTGCCTGGCGAGCGCCATTGCGGGCCACGTCCGGAAGACGAAGCCCACCAGTGTGATAACGCCGGCGGCGCTCGTCGCCTCCCACATCTCGCGCGCTTGCTCCGCCGAAGGGGCGAGTGGCTTCTCGCAGATCACGTGCTTGCCGTGCCGTGCAGCATCGATCGCGATCTCGGCGTGGGCGTCGTTTGGGGTCACGATGTCGACGACGTCGATGTCATCAGCGCGCGTGATCGCCCTCCAGTCCGTTGTGGCCTCCGTCCAGCCGAGGGCGCCAGCGGCCCGCTCGACGATCGCACGGTCCACATCGGCGATGCGCACACGCTCTGCGCGTGGAATCCCCTCGCCGTCGAGCATCGCGGAGGCGCTGTACGCCAGGCTGTGCGTCTTGGCCATGAACCCCGCGCCGACCATCCCGACCCGGACGACATTGCCAGTCAAGGGGGCAGGCGCGACGGCGACCGGTGATTGCGCGGTCTCAGCCTTGTCGTTCACTTCGAATCCCCTGGCGTCAGGATGTCACGGTGAAGTATGGTTGTGGCCATGAGCATCAAAGCCTCCACATCAGGCGACGCACCGGCTGATTTTCGTAGTGAGAAGGACGTTGCCTTTGGAGCCGAGCAAACCAGTCGCGTAGGTCTCACGTTTTGCTCCGTCACGCACGACATGCTCGGCGACCCATTCTGGGCCGTCTATCGCAAGGGGCTGAGCGATGCCGCCGACCGGTTCGCCTGCACCGTCCATCACCGCGCGCCCGAGCAGTTCTCGCCACAGGAGATGGTGGCTCACCTGCAGGCCGCCGTGGACAGCAGACCCGACGGCATCCTCGCAACGGTCCCCGACGCTGCGGTGGTCGAGGGCCCGCTGCGTGAGGCGATCGCGCTTGGCATCCCGGTCATCGCGGTCAACGCCGCGGATCCACGGCCCGACGCAGAGCGAATCCCCTACCTGCTCTACATCGGCGCCGAGGATGCGCTCGGCGGCAGGGTCGCCGCGCAACGGCTGCTTGCCGACCATGCCCCAGCCCGCGGCGTCTGCGTCGATCACTACGAGTCCGACAATGCCTGCCACAGCCGGCGCTGCGCGGGCTTCAGCGAGGTGATGCGCGAGGCGGGTGTCGAGTCGCTGCGGATCCGCGTGCCCGGTCACGACACGGAGCGCTCGATCGCCGAGCTTCGCTCGGCGCTGCATCCCGGCGACGCGGTGTGCACGCTGGGCCCGCCGGGCGCTGCCCTGGTGACCGCCGCGCTTCACGCCGAGGGGATCGCGGACGCCACATCCCATGGCAGCTTCGACGTGGCCTCCGCGCAGCTCGACGCCATCGAGGCCAACGATCTGCGCTTCACGATCGACTCCCAGCAGTACCTGCAGGGCTATCTCGGCGTGGCGCTGCTGAGCCTGCACGTCAGCTGCGGCTTCACGCTCGCCGGCGACGTGCTGACGGGCCCGGCGGTGATCGACGCGAGCAACGCCGCGCAGGCGCGCGCCGGCGTCCAGGCCGGCTTTCACTGAGCGCCTCACGTTGCGAACCGGATCGTCGCCTTGACGGAGCCGGTGTGGTCGATCGCCTCGGCGAAGCGCTCCACCGGCACGGTCCTGCCGATCATCTGCTCGAGCGAGTCATGCCAGCGCCGCGCGATCGCCTCCAGGTCGTCCACCGCCCGATGCCAGTCCTGACGGCCAGCATTCGTGCTGCCAAATACAGCCTTGTTCTGCAGCACGAGCGCATCGGTGAAGGTCGTTGCGTCAACGGTCAGCGGACGCTGCGCCGAGCTGATGCCACGGACGCAGAGGACCCCATTGGGTCCCAATGCGTGCACCGCCTCGGCCACGAGCTCGGGGCTGCCGGTGGCCTCCATGATCAGGTCGGGGCCACCGAGCTCTGAAGCGAGCTCGGTGAGCGAGACCTCCTTCGTCGACACGTACCGCGCACCGGCAGCGCCGACCAGCGCCGCGCGCTCGCCGGTGGCGTCGCTGCGCGCCATCGCCCATGTCTCGACGCCGGCCAGACGCAGCAGGTACACCGTCAGCATCCCGATCGCCCCCGTGCCCAGCACGATTGCTCGGCGCGGTCGCCATGGCTGGCGGCCACCGATCACGCGTGCCTGTCGCAGCCCCCGCTCGGCGATCGACATCGGCTCGGCCAGCACCCCCAGGCGTCCAAGCGAGCGCGGGATGCCGACCAGGTTCTCCGAGCGCTCGACGAACCGCTCGCTGGCAAAGCCATCCAGCCCAACGATCCCGCGCTCGCGGAAGCCGCCTGTCATGCACGAGTCGACCTCGCCGGCGTCACAGCTCTCGCAGCCGTGACAGGATCGACGGACCGTCGCAGAAACGAGCGTCCCGCGCTCCAGGCCGGCACGCGACTCCACGACCTCTCCCAGCACCTCGTGGCCGATCACCAGCTGATCCGCGCCTTCGGGGGGGCTGCCATAGAGGCCGCTGCCAATGCTGCGATCGGTGCCGCAGACCCCCAGCTCGAGCGTTCGCACGAGGACCTGCCCTTCGGCGGCGATCACGTCGGGCACCTCCTCCACAGCAAGGCTGCCGGCCATGCCAGGGGTCACGGTCAGCGCGATCATCGTGCCGCCGACAGAGCTCCCGCTCATTGCCCTTCGACGAGCTGAGGCGTCCTGGTCGGCAGCATGTTCGCAACGGCCTCGGGAACGAACTCGAGCATCAGGACGTCGAGCTGGTCGTCGCCTGAGTTCATGAGTGAATGCGTGCTGCCGGTGCGCACCGTGAGCAGGTCGCCGGAGACGAGGTCGAGCTCCTCACCATCGAGCGTCGCCCGGCCACGACCGCTGACCACGTATGTGATCTCCTCCGTATGCGGGTGGCCATGCTCGGCGATGACACCTCCCGGAGGGATGCGGGCGAACTCGAAGCCCTCGATCTCCGAGAACACCATCCCGCGCCGTGCCAGGCAGCGCCAGAGCACGCCCGAGCCCGACTCGCTCCAGAGCTCCAGCGGGTCGCTCGTCGGGCTGACGATGACCGTGTCGGCCATCAGCGCGCGGTCTCGAGCGCCACGTGGAAGATCTCGAGCGTCCGGTCACCTGCCGTGTAGATGGCCGACGTGCCCTTGGGCAGCGTGACCGCAACGCCCGTGCTCACGACGATCTCCTGCGATGCGGTCCTCAGCGTGCCCTCACCGTCGAGCACATAGGTGGCATGCTCGATGTCGCCGGCCGGCAGCTCACGCTGGGATCCGGGCGGCAACCGGATGACCTCGATGGTGTGCCAGCGCTCCGACAGGAACTCGCCGGGATCCACCAGGGGGGCGTCTCGGAGGTGAACCACAGCGCCCTTGCTCATGAAGTCTCCTTGCTCACCTGGCTGTGCCTGAGGATCTCCGTCGTGGCGGGCGCGGTGACCTCGATCGTCAGCCACTCGAGCAGCCCGGCGCCCGTGTTCGCCATCCCATGACGGGAGCCCAGCGGCGTCAGGATCGCGTCGCCCGCCTGGACGGGATAGGACTGCCCGTCCAGCGTGATCTGACCACTCCCGCCGAGGATGAAATAGACCTCGTCGGTGCGCGTGTGCAGATGCTCGCCGTTCACCGCGCCCGGCGAAAGCGCGGCGTACTCCCACGCCTCCAGCGCCGAGGCAAGGACATTTCCCCTGGCGAAGCACTTCCAGTAGGAGGTGCCGTCCGCCCCGTGCACCCCATACACCGTGGCGGGGCCGCTGACACGCCCAACGATCGCCCGTCGTGCGATGGCCTCACAACCGTGATCTCGCATTCCGGCGATGATAGCGTGATTGGATCACTACGTCGAGCAACAGGTTCGCGTCATGCGAGACCGGAGATGACTTCTAGCTCAATCGCCGAAGGCCAAACCGCTCGCCATTGCATCTAGGTCAGTTGCTTGATCGACAGCCAGGAACCGGGGTTTGACACAGCGGTCCCGGCGTGATTGAATCATCTCATGTCACGCCTGCACCGTGGCCCCCTGCGGATACTGATCTCCGAGATCGTCAGCGACGTCCATCGCCCCGGGGATGTGCTCCCGCGCGAGACCAGCATGATGGAGCTGTTCGGGATCAGCCGCGGCGTCGTCCGCGAGTGCATGCGCGCGCTCGAGGAGCGCGGCCTGGTCACTGTAAAGCACGGCCGTGGCGCAATCGTCAATCCCCCCGAAGAGTGGAATCGCTTCGACCCTGACGTGCTGAGCCTGCTGCTCGAGAGCGACCGGCGCATCGAGACGCTGCGCGAGTACCTGGAGTGCCGGCGCATCCTGGAGGTCGAGGCCGCGACGATCGCCGCGCGGAGGGCGACCGAAGCCGATACGGCCGCGCTCAACGAGGCCTTCCGGCAGATGAGGATCAGCGCCCAGCGCGCGCGGCGCAACCCGATGGCCGAGGACAGCTACCACGAGGCCGACATCGCGTTCCACCAGGCGGTCACCCGCGCGACCGGCAACTACGCCCTCGGCCACATGACCGCGCCGATCCACCGCGCGCTCGGCGCGCGCCTGAGCCACGCACGGCCGGAGATGCGCCTGGAGCGCAGCATCCCCGAGCACGAGCGCATCCTCAGGGCGATCGCCGAGCACAAGCCCGATGCCGCCGCCCAGGCGATGCGCGACCACCTGATGACCGTCGAGCGCTATCTCGCCGAGTACGCCGCCGGGCTCGCCGCGGCAGCCGAGACGCGGTCACCGCGTGGGCGCTCGCGCTGAGCGCTTCGCCGGCGAGCAGGTGCTGGCGACGTGGCTCGGGTTCGATCCCGAGGACCCGGAGACCGGCGGGCGACTGCGCGCGGCCGGGCTGCAGGTCCGCCTCGCCCCCAAGCTCGGCGCCCGGACCTGCGAACAGGTCCGCGGGCTGGTCGGCGACGCGGTCGCGGCGATCGTCAGCACCGACCCATTCGACCGCTCGGTCTTCGAGGGCGCGCCGCGGCTGGCGATCATCGCGCGGGTCGGCGTTGGCGTCGACTCGATCGACGTCGAGGCCGCAACGGCCGCCGGTGTCGTCGTGACGACGACACCGGGCGCCAACAGCGAGACGACCGCCGATCACACGCTCGCGCTGCTGCTCGCCGCCGTCCGGCGGATCGTCGAGCACGACGCCTCGGTGCGCCGCGGGGAGTGGAACCGCGCCGGCGAGCTGACCGCCTGGGACCTTCGCGGCACGACCGTCGGCGTCGTCGGCTTCGGCGAGATCGGCCAGGCCGTCGCGCGACGCCTGCAGGGCTTCGGCGTCGAGCTGCTCGTCTGCGACCCGGCCGTCGAGGCGCCCAACCCCTACGAGCAGACCGATCTCGACGAGCTGCTGGGACGCGCCGACATCGTCACGCTGCACCTGCCGCTGCTCGAGGAGACCCGCGGGATCATCGGCCCGACGCAGCTGGCGCTGATGCGTCCCGATGCGATCATCGTCAATGCCTCCCGCGGTGGGCTGATCGATGAGGCCGGCCTGATCGAGGCGCTGCGCGACGGCCGCCTGCGCGCCGCCGCGCTCGATGTCTTCGAGGACGAGCCGCCACTGCCCTCGCAGCTGCTCGAGCTGCCAAACGTCGTCCTCACCCCCCACATCGGTGGGCTCAGCGTCCGCTCGATCCAGCAGATGACGCGCCAGGCGACCAGCAGCGTCCTGCAGGTGTTGCGTGGATCGCCGCAGCGCGAGGTGATCGTCAACCCCGCGGCGCTCGAGCATCCCCGCTTCCACCGGGACGGAGCCCGCGCATGAGGACCTTCCTCGCCGGAGACTGGGTGTCCGCCGAGCAGGTCACCCACGTCACCGAGGTCCGCTCGCCCTACTCCGATGAGGTCATCGACATCGTGCCGACCGCAACACCGGATGACGTCGAGCTCGCGCTCGCCGCGGGCGTGACCGGCGCCGCGCAGATGGCGCGCCTGCCGGCGCACGAGCGCGCCGCGATCCTCGAGCACGCCGCCGACCTGGTCGAGGCGGACGTCGACGAGCTGGCCGCCACGATCACCGCCGAGCAGGGCAAGTACCTCGCCGAGGCGCAGGCGGAGGCCTCGCGCATCGCCGGGATCATCCGCCTCTGCGCCGCCGAGGCGCAGCGCATCCACGGTGAGGTGCTGCCGATGGACGCTGCCCCCGTCGGCGTCGGGCGGCTTGGCTACACCCGCCGCGAGCCGACGGGTCTCGTCGTCGCGGTCACTCCCTTCAACTACCCGGCGATCCTCGTGATCCACAAGATCGGCCCGGCTCTCGCGGCCGGCAACGCGGTGATCCTCAAGCCGGCGTCCGTCACGCCGCTGACCTCGCTGTTTCTCGTCAGCCGGCTGATCGAGGCCGGCCTGCCACCGCTTGCGCTGCAGTGCCTGATCGGCCCCGGCGAGACGATCGGCCTGGCGCTCTGCGCCGACCCGCGCGTGCGCAAGATCTCCTTCACCGGCAGCTACGAGGTCGGCGAGGCGATCGCCCGCGCCGGGGGCCTGAAGCGCTTGAGCTGTGAGCTTGGCTCGAACGCCGCAGCCGTCGTGCTCGATGACGCCGACCTGGATCGCGCTGCGGACGCGATCGCCCACAGTGGCTACACCAACGCCGGGCAGAACTGCGTCTCGACCCAGCGCGTGATCGTGGCGCAGGCGGTGCGCGACGCGCTGGTCGAGCGGCTGCTCGAGCGCGTCGATCGCCTCGTGCTCGGCAATCCCGCCGACCCGCGAACGACGCTTGCGCCGCTGATCTCAGAGCGCGAGGCCGCACGCGTCGTCGACTGGATCGCCCAGGCCCGCGGCGGCGGGGCGAGCGTGCTGCGCGGCGGCGAGCGCGACGGCACCCTCGTCGATCCCGCCGTCGTGCTCGAGCCACCCGGGCGCTCCTGCATCTGGCGCGATGAGCTCTTTGGCCCGGGGATCGCGATTCGCGCCGTCGATGACGACGAGCAGGCGCTCGCGCTGGCCAACGACACGCGCTTCGGGCTTGCGGCCAGCGTCATGACGCGCGACATCGACCGTGCACTGCGCTTCGCCCATGGCGTGCGCTCGGGCATCGTCAACGTCAACCCGCCCCGCGGCTCGACCTGGCGGGCGGACTTCATGCCCTGGGGCGGCTTTGGCGACAGCGGCTTTGGCAAGGAGGGCGTGCGCTACGCGATCGAGGAGATGACCGAGCAGAAGCTCGTCGTCGTGCACCCCGGAGACCAATCGTGAGCCATGACGGCGCAGGCGTGAGGGAGGACGGCGCCAGGCCCGCGCCGCGCTTCGTCGACCGCCTGCGCGCGGGCGAGCGGCTGCTCGGCACGATGATCTCGATCTCCGACCTGATGCTCGCCGAGCTCGTCTGCGGCGCCT
Organism: uncultured Solirubrobacterales bacterium; assembly: GCA_963795555.1. Taxonomy (GTDB): domain Bacteria; phylum Actinomycetota; class Thermoleophilia; order Solirubrobacterales; family Solirubrobacteraceae; genus CAWCHZ01. The sequence continues at coordinate 369,422 of CAWCHZ010000002.1, read as the reverse complement.
TTGACTTCGTTTGGATCGACGTCGAGCACGGCGCGCTCGGTGCCCAGCACATCCCCGATCTGTGCATCGCGGCACGCGCCGCCGGCGCCGCGGCGCTCGTCCGGCTGCCCGACCCGCACTGCACGCGCCTGCCGGCGATCCTCGACGCCGGCGTCGACGGGATCGTGGCACCGCGGGTGCAGAGCGCCGCGGACGCAGCTGAGCTGGTCCGCTGCCTGCGCTACCCGCCCGTCGGCTCGCGCGGCTTTGGTCCCCGCCGCGCCGGACACTACGGTCGCATCGCCGCGTTTGCCAGCTCACCGGCTGCCGAGGTCGCCTGCATCGCCCAGATCGAGAGCGCCCGCGCGGCCGCCGCGGCCGCCGAGATCGCCGCGGTCGAGGGCCTTGACGCGCTCGTCGTGGGCTGCTCTGATCTCTCCTTCGACCTCGGCGTGCCCCAGCAGCTCGACGCCCCCGTCCTGCGCAGCACGATCGACGACGTTCGCCTGAGCGCGCGCGCCGCGGGCGTTGCCTTCGGCATCGCCGCGTCCGGCGATCCCGCGCAGATCGCCGCGCTTGCGGCCGAGGCGACGCTCGTCACCTACTCGGTCGACGTGCGCCTCTATGCCCGCGCCGTCGATGAGGCGGCCAGCGGGTTCGATTCGGCCTGGCGTGCCGCCGTGCAGCAGGACCCGATCGGCGCCTGAGAGGAGACCCGCCCGTGGCCCACTACATCAAGTCCGCCTCGCTGGCGCCCGAGCAGACGAGCGAGGAGGTGCGCCGCACCGTCTCCGCGATGCTCTCGGACATCGAGCGCCGTGGCGCCAGCGCGGTGCGCGAGCACTCGCGCCGCCTCGACGGCTGGGATCCCCCATCCTTCGTCGTCTCCTCAGCGGAGCTGCAGGCCGCCGAGCGCGGCGTCGGCGACGAGCTGCGCGAGCACATCGCCTTCGCCCAGACGCAGGTCCGCCGCTTCGCCCAGGCCCAGCGCGCGACCCTGTCCGATCTCGAGATCGAGAGCGCGCCGGGCGTCGTGCTCGGTCACCGCCACGTGCCGGTCGACTCGGTTGGCTCCTATGTCCCCGGCGGGCGCTATCCGATGCTCGCCTCCTCGTTCATGACCGTGATCGTGCCGAAGGTCGCGGGCGTCAGGCGCGTGGTGGCGTGCGCGCCGCCACGCCAGGGAGCGGGCATCCACCCGGCGATGCTCCATGCGATGGCGAGCTCCGGGGCCGATCAGATCGTCTGCCTGGGCGGCGTTCAGGCGCTGGCGGCGCTGGCGTTTGGCTGCGAGGAGATCGAGCCGGTCGACATGATCGTCGGCCCGGGCAACGCCTATGTCGCCGAGGCCAAGCGCCAGCTGTTCGGGCGCGTCGGGATCGACCTGCTCGCCGGCCCCACCGAGATCCTCGTGATCGCCGACGAGAGCGCCGACCCCCAGCTGGTCGCCGCCGACCTGCTCGGCCAGGCCGAGCATGGGCCGACCTCCCCGGCCGCGCTGATCACGACGTCGCTGGCGGTTGCGACCCGCGTGCGCGACGAGATCGAGCTTTTGCTCGAGACCTGGCCGACCGCGCAGGTCGCCGGCGAGGCTTGGCACGCACGCGGGGAGATCGCGCTCGCATCCGATCACAGCGAGGCGATCGAGCTCGCCAACCGCTACGCCTACGAGCACGTCGAGGTCCAGGTCGCCGACTCAGAGCTCGACCGCTATCTCGACGGGCTGCGCAACTACGGCTCGCTGTTCCTCGGCGCCGATGCCACGGTCGTCTACGGCGACAAGGCGGTCGGCACCAACCACGTCCTGCCCACCGCGGGTGCCGCTCGCTACACCGGGGGACTCTGGGTCGGCAAGTTCCTAAAGACGCTCACCTACCAGCGCCTCACGCCGCAGGGCACGGCGCAGATCGCGCCCGCGGCGGCGGCGATCTCCCAGGCGGAGCAGTTCGAAGGTCACGCGCTGACCGCGCTGATGCGCCTGCAGCGCCTCGAGCAGCCGGTCGCCTGATGGCGGTCCGGCTGGCAACCGGCCCCGTCTGCTGGGGCGTCGACTTCGCCGACAGCCCGGCGAATCCGCCCTGGCAGTCGGTGTTGGATGACATCGGCCGCTCGGGCTACGGCTGGACCGAGCTTGGGCCGCTCGGCTATCTGCCCGAGGATCCCGAGCGCCTGGCGCTCGAGCTGGCCGAGCGCGAGCTCGGCGTCGCGGGGTCCTTCGTCTTCCAGCCGCTGCACGACCCCGCCTACCGGCCTGACGTGCTGGCGATCACCCATTGCACCTGTGAGCTGATCGCCACTGTCGGCGGCTCGCATCTGGTGGTGATCGACCTGGTCTCCCGCGAGCGCGTCGCGACAGCGGGCCGCAGCGACGCGGCACGGCGCCTGGAGGGCTCGCAGTGGCGCTCGCTGGTGGAGGGAGTCGAGGATGTCGCGGCGATTGCGCTGGAGCTCGGCCTGCGCCCGGTCATCCATCCGCATGTGGCGACCTACATCGAGTTCGAGGACGAGATCGAGCGGCTGCTCGGCGTGCTCGATGGGCGGATAGGGCTGTGCATCGACACCGGGCACTGCGCCTACGCGGGCGTGGACCCGGTGGCGCTCTATCTGCGTCACCACCAACGGGTCAGCTATCTGCACCTCAAGGACATCGATCCGGTCGCGTTGGCGCGTGCGCGCGCGACGCCGCTCGACTTCTGGGCAGCGATCGCCGCTGGCGTGTTCTGCCCGCTCGGTGAGGGGATCGTCGACTTCGTCGCGCTCGCGGACGCACTGCAGGCGAGCGGCTTCGATGGCTGGGCAACGGTCGAGCAGGATCGCGAGCCCGGCGCGCCCGGGGATCCGCTCGACGATGCGCGCCACAGCCGGCGCTACCTGGAGGCAATCGGGCTCGCGCAACCAGCGAGGGAGGCAAGCGCATCATGAGCACCCAGGCAGTCGATGAGCCCGTCAGCGGCGAGCGCGAGGGCACGATCCGCCTGACGACCGCACAGGCGCTGGTGCGCTTCCTGCAGGCGCAGTGGAGCGAGCGCGATGGCGAGCGCCGCCGCCTGATCCCCGCGATCTTCGGCATCTTCGGCCACGGCAACGTCTGCGGCATCGCGCAGGCGCTCGTCGAGCTGGGCGATCAGCTGCCCTTCCACCAGCCCAAGAACGAGCAGTCGATGGTCCACACGGCGATCGGCTACGCCAAGGCGAGCCGGCGCATGGCGACGCTTGCCTGCAGCGCCTCGATCGGCCCCGGATCGACGAACATGATCAGTGGCGCGGCGACGGCGACGACCAACCGCCTGCCCGTGCTGTTGTTGCCCTCCGACACGTTCGCCAACCGCTGCCAGGGGCCCGTCCTGCAGCAGCTCCAGCATCCCAGCGAGGCCGACACGACCGTCAACGACTGCCTGCGTCCGGTCTCGCGCTTCTTCGATCGAATCGCCCGGCCCGAGCAGCTGCTGACAGCGCTGCCCGAGGCGATGCGCGTGCTGCTCGACCCCGCCGACACCGGTGCCGTGACGATCTCCCTGCACCAGGACGTCCAGGGCGAGGCCTACGACTTCCCCGGGAGCTTCTTCGAGCAGCGCACCTGGCTGGTCGCGCGGCGCCCGCCGGCGGCCGAGGAGCTCGCGGCAGCGCTCGAGCTGCTGCGCGGCGCCCGGCGTCCGCTGATCATCGCCGGCGGCGGTGTGCGCTACTCCAATGCCGAGGAGCAGCTGGCGAGCTTCGCGCAGCGCTTCGGCGTCCCCGTCGCCGAGACCTCCGCGGGCAAGGGCTCACTGAGCTGCGAGCACGAGCTGCTGGTCGGCGGGATCGGCGTCAACGGCACCCGTGCGGCGAACGCGCTCGCGGCGCAGGCCGATGTCGTGTTGTGCATCGGGACGCGGCTCAGCGACTTCACGACCGCGTCTCACTCGCTCTTCCAGCATTCCGATGTGCGCTTCGTCGCCGTCAACGTCTGCTCGGCGGACGCGCACCGCGTCGGTGCCACGCCGGTGCTCGCCGATGCGCGGCTCGCGCTGGAGGCGTTCGAGGACGGGCTCAGGGAGCGAGGATGGTCAACCGCGGCGGAGTACCGCGAGGAGGTCGCAGAGCGGCTGGAATCCTGGAACGTTGACCTCGCCGAGGACCTCGAGCCGCGCGAGGATGAGCGGATGAGCCAGGGCCAGGTCCTGCGCGAGCTGAACAATGCCGTCAGGGCCCGTGACTGGGTGGTGGCCGCGGCGGGATATCCCCCGGGCGACCTGCTCAAGATCTGGCGCGTGATCCCCGGCAGCGCAGTGCACCTGGAGTTTGCCTACTCGTGCATGGGCCACGAGATCCCCGCTGGGCTGGGGATCAGGATGGCGGCAGCGGACGCCGGCGAGATCTTCGTCGTGATCGGCGACGGCACGTTCCTGATGGCCAACAGCGAGCTCTTGAGCGCGATCCAGGATGGACTGAAGATCACGGTCGTGCTGCTCGTCAACGGCGGCTACCAGTCGATCCACGGCCTGCAGCGCGGCAGCACCGGAGTGAGCTTCGGCAACGAGTTCCGCGCCCGCGACGGCGCGGAGGATCGCATCAGCGGCGCGACGCTCGAGGTCGACTACCTCGCGATCGCTGCTGGCATGGGCTGCGCCACGTTCGAGGCGCACGATCTCCAGGCGGTGCGCGACGCGCTCGCGGTCGCACGCTCAGAGAAGCGCGCCTGCGTGATCGCCTGCCATGTCGAGCCGCTGCGCGGGCTGCTCGGCAGCGGCGCGTTCTGGGATCTTGGAGTCCCGGCCACCTCGGGCGACCCCCAGGTGCGTGCGCTGAGCGCCGCGCATGAGCGCGCCGCGAGCGCGCAGCGGTTCTACTACTTCTCCGCATGATTGCGCCATCGCCCGCTCGCACACCCTCGGTGCTCCCGTAGCTGGCCAGCTTGACCGCGCACGCTTCGTGCGCATCTCGCGCCATAGGTCGCTCAATAGCGAGCTGGACGTTCACCGAATCCCGTAGTCCGATCGTCGTCCGCAGATGCCCGCCCCGTCGCGCGCTCGGTCGATGCCAGCCTCCTCTTGCGCTACGACACTGAGCGTGCCCGTCCATGGCTACTACATCGCGTTCGAGTATTGCCGCGCTTGCCGCCCGGCTGGACAGCTTTATCCCCCACGTACTGGCTATTACCGGCACGCCGGGCCTCAGCATCTCCTTGTCCTACCGCGGTGCTACCTGGGCCAAAGCGTACGGCTATGCCAACCTACATCCCAAGCGTCCGTTCACGACGCTGTCGGCTATTCGCGCCGGCTCCATAACCAAGTTGTACACCGCCACGGCCTTCCTGCAGCTCGTTGAACGCGGTCATCTCGCCTTAGATGAACCTGTCACCAGTTTCGCACCCGAGTTAGAGTTCACCAATCCGCTCGGCAATCGTCCGATTACTCCGCTGGATCTGATGACCTTTCGAAGCGGCTTGCGTACCGACACGCTCGATGCGCATCTCGAGGTTCCCCCACCTCTAGACTCTTATCTTAGAGAGGAGCTTCGCCGCAACATTCGCCGAGAATACCATGGCTACGCGGGCGATGATTCTGTGGTCTCTCGCTGGGCCTGCCCGGTAGGCTCAGCCTATAACTACTCCAGCTTCGGTATCGCCATTCTCGGCTACCTTGTCGCGCACTGTAATCCCGAACGCCTTACGCTCTCGGACTATGTGCGCCAGTACGTATGCGTGCCTCTCGGCATGCATAATACCGTCCTGCCTCCGGTTCAAGCTCATCCTCATGTACCGCGCCAAATCGCAGAGAGCGCTGCAACAGGCTATGCGCGAATGGGCTCGTTATATTTCCCGACTCCTACCTTTCACTCAGCGACCTATCCTGCATGCTCGCTGCTTACAACCCCAACTGACCATCTGCAGTGGCTCCTAGCCATCATGAACCGCGGCACACATCGTGGGTATGAGCTGCTGCAACCCGATACCGTGGACCTAATGCTCACACCACACGTTACCGCTGATGACATGATGCCTGGGACGACGGTCACAAACGGCCTTGTAATCGAGCTATCGCCGCCAGGTAGCCTGCCCTTTCACTTTGGTGAACTCGGTGCGTACGCGTGGGGATGGTGGACCGACAGCCAGGCTTTCCCCGAGGAGGAACTCGCGTGGGCGATTACCGCGAACAAGTGGGATCTGCCTCGGTGGATAAATCCGCCCGCCGAGGCGCCGGTAGGCATAGTCGGTCGATACATACGTACATACCTCGAGGGCAATTTCCATGCCATCTCAGATCCTGATGAGACTACTTGGGCGTGGAAGCAGCACTATCTCGCAGGCTTTACCCTCGCTGAGCGCTCCTATGGTCTGCTGGGCATCCAGCCATCGAGCGACGCTGCCAAACACTTGGCAAGGAGTGGGGCCTGCAGCTGGACCAGCAATACTGAGCCGCAACCGTTGACCGCTATTGACGGCATGGACGAAGGCATACAGGACGCCCTTCGAGGAGGCGTCACTCCATCGGGTATAACACATCAGTTAGGCCGCCTAAAAATTCCGCCCGAGGCGCTCTCAGCTGTGGCCGCGTCGCTCTTTCCCCGTGGCGAACTGCGCATGCCCATGTCCTACTATGCCGACAACGATGCGACATCCTGATCACCGCAGCGCACTCACGACCACCAGGGCGTGCAGGCCCGTCCGTCGCCATCGAAGATCACCGGAGCTGGCGCTCGCACGCGTTCAACCCCTCCCATGTACGTGACCTGCGAGTACAGTGACTCATTTACTCCGAGCATTTCGGCGTGAAGAGTACTCTTGATCCAGGCCAGGCGTAGCGGCTCACTGCGCAAGCGTCCACACGCTGAGATTGCCGCGCGGATAGCCGATCTGTCGTCAGGCATAAATATCGGCAGCTTCCCCCGGTTGATGCCGGATGAGCCGGCGGTGAGGCAGTTTGCATATGTTGCGTTGACATCAATCGACGCTGCCAAGCGGGCAGGAGCGAAGTCGGCGAGCCCAATGCCGATCGCATTGCCGTGAGAGTCGGGGGTGAGACGTAGGACTACGATGCACGTGATCATCGGTCGCTCGGGCTCCTCCACCCCCGGCACGCGGATTCGGCCGATCACATTGGTGTCCAGCCCCGTTCCGCTGACGTTCTTGCCCATCTCGTCGACGATCAGCACGTCGAGCTGGTCGAACGGGATCCGCGGCAGCAGATCAGCCGCCCTGCGCAGGAGCTTGGCCTCGACCGCACCGGCGATGTCATCAGCCACGAGCCCATGGATCTCGGCAGTCTCGCCATCCTGGTTCTCCAGCACCGCCAGCGCGCCCAGCAGCAGCCCTCGCTCGCGTGCCACACGTGTCGCCTGCGGGATGACATCGCGCAGACCACGGGTGCCGGCCGCATGCGTCGTCTCCGCGCCGCGCTGCTTGCCCAGCCCGATGGTGGTCATCTTGCTTGGGCCGCTCTCGATCGGCCCGCGAAAGTCGGTATGGGGCTTGATCCGGCAGACGAGAAAGGCCAGTCCCGCCTCGACTGCGAGCCGGTCCATGTACACGGGGACACCCGAAACTTCGCCAATGACCTCCGTGTCCATGGTCGCCCGCACTGGCACGCCAACCCTGGCCTCATCGATGCCGTAGCTGGCGAGGATCGCCGCCTGGCCCTCCGCCGTGGCACCCCCATGACTGCCCATGGCCGGGACGATGAACGGCTCGAATCCTCCCGCCGCCAGCGTCCCGACGACCGTCCTCACGATCACCTCGAGACCATCGATCCCCCGGCTGCCGACACCGACGGCGACCGGCTGAGGCTTGCGGCCACTGGCGGCGATCACCTTTTCCACCGACGCCCGCACCTCCGGCTCGAGGTCGCCTACGACCGGTATCTCGAGGCGTTGGCGCACGAGACCGACGTCGGGCAAGTCATGCGTGTAGGGCGACGAAGCATGCGCAACAGCCGTTGTGATCTCTGGAAAGTCCAACGCACGTCCTCCTAGTGCAGCCCGATCATCCCTCTTCCGCCACAGATCTCATCCCTGTCATCGATGGACCGCGCACTTACGCCGCATCGACCGGTCGTCGGATGCAGGATCTCATGCGGTTATCGAAGACTGACATCGCGATGCCTTGCCCGGATCAGCACCATCCTGTCAGATCGACCTGACGATGCGCTCGAGCTGATCGGAGCCCGAAGCAAGTGAGCTTGTCCTACGTCCATGGAGCCTCGAGAGCGCCGCTGCTCCACGACACGATCGGCGCAACCCTCGAACGCACGGCGACGAGGTTTCCCGACGCCGAAGCGCTGGTAACGCGACATGAAGGTCAGCGCCTCACATATGGAGCGCTCAACACGGCGGTGAACGCCGTCGCGCGTGGGTTGCTTGCCCGCGGGGTCGAGCGTGGCGACCGCGTCGGGATCTGGAGCCCCAATCGCGCCGATTGGGTGCTCATTCAATACGCCGCCGCGAAGGTTGGAGCGATCCTGGTCAACATCAGCCCGGCATACCGCGTCGCCGAGCTCGAATATGTCCTCAACCAGTCCGGCACGAGCCTGTTGATCGCCGCGACGGCGTTCAAGACCTCCGACTACGTGGCCATGGCGGAGCAGGCCAGGCCGAATGTCCCTCAGCTCAGAGCCGTCGTGCATTTCGACAGCTCCAGCTGGTTGGATTTGCTTGCGGCCGCGGAGCGCATCCCCGAGGACCGCCTGCGTCACCGCATAGCCCAGGTGCAGTTCGACGCTCCCGCCAACATCCAGTACACGAGTGGCACGACCGGCACGCCGAAGGGCGCGACGCTCAGCCACCACAACCTGATAAACAATGCCTTCTTCATCGGCGAGGCATTGCGCTACACGGAGCGTGACAGGCTGTGCCTTCCCCTGCCGTTCTATCACTCGTTCGCGATGGTCGTCGGCAATCTCGCCTGTGCGACGCACGGGGCGTGCGTGGTGATTCCCGAGGCAAGCTTCGACGTTCCGGCGATCCTCGAGGCCATCGACGCGGAGCGATGCACGAGCCTGTATGGCGTCCCCACGATGTTCATCGCGGAGCTGCAGCATCCGGACTTCGACTCCTACGACCTCCGCTCGCTGCGAACAGGCGTGATGGCAGGAGCGCCGTGCCCCGTGGAGGTAATGAAGCAGGTGATCGAGCGGATGCACATGAAGGAGGTCGCGATCATCTTCGGCATGACGGAGACCTCTGCCGCCACAACCATCACCGCGCTGGACGACAGCATGGAGCGCCGCGTGACGAGCGTCGGGCGCATCCTCCCCCACACCGAGGTGAAGATCGTCGACGACGAGGGCCGCATCGTGCCGCGCGGCGAGCCAGGGGAGATCCTCACTCGAGGCTATTGCGTGATGCTGGAGTACTGGAACGACCCACAGCGCACGGCCGAGGCGATCGATCAAGCGCGCTGGATGCACACCGGCGACCTGGGCACCATCGACGAGGATGGCTACTTCAACATCGTTGGGCGCAGCAAGGAGATGATCATCCGCGGCGGCGAAAATCTGTTTCCCCGCGAGATCGAGGAATTCCTGCACACCCACCCAGACGTCGTCGACGTCGCCGTTATCGGCGTGCCGGATGCGCACTACGGGGAGGAGCTCATGGCCTGGATCGTCCCGAACGGCGATCATTCGCTGTCCGAGGACGAGGTGAAGGACTACTGCCGTGGACGGATCGCCCACTTCAAGATCCCGCGCTATGTGAAATTTACGACATCGTTGCCGACCACCGTCACCGGCAAGATCAAGAAGCGCGAGCTCCGCGACAAGGCGATCGAGGAACTCCAACTCGAGAGCGCAGCGGCGATCAGGACGGCATGAGCGACGCCAGGCGAGCGCCATCTCGCGCATCGTGCATCAGGTCGGCGCCAGCGCCGAAGCGTTAGCCTGTATCGCCTCGTATAGCGCGGACAGCAGAGCCTGTGCTCGTGGATCGACATCCTGGTCGTCGCGCATCTCGTTCATGCAGTACGAGAAGCCGACGCGCTCATCTGGCCATGCGCCATGAACCGATCCACCCGCGCCTGTATGGCCACATCCCGTCGGCGGAGGACCGAACGTTCCCAGCTCCGTCTGTAGCTCAAAGCCGATGCTGAATGCCATGAGCTCGTCGATGAGCGGATCCTGGCGTCTCGTCAAACAACGGCGTCCCAGCTCGACAGTAGCCCTTGTCAGCAGCGACGCGCCTTCTCCAACGAGTCGCTCGTAGAGCTTGGCCATCGACCGCGCAGTTCCGATCGCACCTGAGGCAGGAAGCTCCGCGGCGTGAAACGCTCGACTGTTCCAAGGCATCCTACCCTCCGGAAAGACGACCGGATTTGCCCACACGCACGAAAGTAATGGGTCATCTGCAAGCTCTGAGTCGGTGAACGAGCTCCTCCCCCAGTGAGGGCCATAGCTCAGCGTCGAAACTCGGTGCTCGAGCTCCTCCGGCAACCCGATCCAGATCTCCAGCCCGAGCGGCCCAGCCACCTCCTCGGCGAAGAACCGGCCCACGCTGCGCCCGTCGATACGCCGGATGAGCTCGCCACACAACCAGCCATACGTCAGGGCGTGATAGACGTTCGCCGCGCGTGGATCGGTCTCCGGCGCCTGTGCCGCGAGCAGCTGCGCCATCCGCACGTCGTCGAGGATGTCTCCTTCAGCCAGCGGCGTCCGGATGCCGGGCAGGCGCGCCTGATGTGAAGCGATCTCTGCGACAGTTATGTGCTCCTTGCCGGCCGCGGCGAACTCGGGCCAATAGCGGCAGACCGGAGCGGCAGGGTCGAGCTGACCTCGGTCGATCAGCATCAGCAGGCAGACGGCGACCAGACCCTTGGTGCCTGAGAAGATGACCTGCAGCGTGTCCTCCTCCCACGGCCGCCCCGACTGCTTGTCGGCCAGCCCACCCCAGAGGTCGACGACCACCCGTCCGTCGTGCACCGCGGCAAACGCAGCCCCCACCTCGCCTCGCTCGGTGAAGTTGCGCTCGAACTCGTCGACGACGGCCTCGTAGCCCGGCGCGATGAACCCCTCGATTCGCACGCGGAGATCTAATCACAAGATATCTAGCGCATCAAGCTCGCCGTTAAGCGGATCAGCTGTGTTGGGGATCGGCTGTCGTTTGCGGCCCCCGGCCGCGACCAGAGCTTCGACCGACCAACGCTCCGTCTCCACCCGCTCCAACGCTTGGCTGATGGCGACGAGCGGAATTTCGCCCCAGCATGATCGTCATGGAAATGAGCTCCACGCGTGCGCAGGAGTCGCCGCAAGCGGCGGACACCCTTACAACGGCAGGGTCCGGGCTCGGCCCCACCGTGGCCGAGCCTGCGCTCAGCCCGGTGCTGACGGCACGCTCCACGCCACAGCTCGCCGCCGAGCTGCGCGAGCTGACCGACCCGCGGCGCGCAGCGTTGCTCACCGACGTCCACGTGCTGGAGCTCCACGGCTCAGCGCTGATGCCGGCGCTCGCGCAGGCTGGCTTCGACGTCCACGTCTTCGCGATCCCGCGCGGGCAGGCGATGAGCGACTTCTTCGGGCAGGTCAACTACGTCTCCGGCTGGCTCAAGCGGCGCTCGCTCGATGAGCGCGACCTCGTCCTGACGCTAGGGGGCGGCGCGATCTCCCAGCTCGGCGCGTGGGTCGCGAGCCGGTTGAGTGACGGCATCCCCTACGTCAACCTGCCGACGACGCTGATGGCGCAGATCTCGGCGGCGTGCGGCGGCCCGCGCAAGGTCCATGCCGCGATCGCGCCCGGGGTCTTCCGTGCCCGCAGGCCGCCGTTGGGTGTGATCGCCAATGTCGCGTTCAACGCGCCGCTGGATGATCGCCGGCTGCTCTCGGGCCTGGCGGAGTACATCAAGGTTGCCGCGATCAGCCCTCCCCCCTGCATCGCCTTCCTCGATGGGCACATCGACGCGCTGCTCGCCAAGGACCTCGATGCGCTCGAGCAGCTGATCCTCCAGACCAAGGCGGCGATCGACATCGACCCCGAGCGGGCGCACTGGTTCGGACAGACGGTCGGCAGCGCGATCCGCAGCGTGCTGTCGTGCTCGGCGATCCTGCACGGCGATGCGCTGACGCTCGGCATGGTCGTCGAGGCGCGCATCGCCGAGCAGCGCGAGCTTGTGAGCGCCGACTGGCTCGACCAGCTCACCGCGCGCATGGACCGCATCGGCCTACCGGCGCGCCTGGACAGGACGCTGCACGGCATCGATGGGCGGCGGGACGGCCGTCTCGCCTCAGGCGAGCTCACCGCGGAGGCGGTGATCCAGACACTTGGCTTCGAGCAGCCCAGCGACTACATCAGGGCCCAGCTGCCCCTCCGGATCGGCGAGTCGATCGACGTCGACGACGTCAGCGTCGCCGAGCTGCGCACCGCGCTGGAGCGCACCGGGCTGCCGAGCATTGGGGCGTTGGCCTCCTGAGCCGCCGCCGAGCGGTCGACATTGCTATCGGAGCAGCCTCTCAGCGCACGTAGCGTGCGCAGTCGATCACCTCGGTGACCAGGAAGTCGCGGCGCACGGAGTAGATCTCGGCCACCTCGCGCAACACGGCGCTGGCGCGGTAGGCGGGCCCCTTGGGGATCCTGAAGTCGCTGTCGAGCAGGTCCTGGGCGATCTGCCAGGCGTTGCGAAACGCGACCGTGAAGCCCTCGTCGTGGGGCAGCGGGCAGACCGTGATGCCCTTGGACTCGTCGCGCTCGATGCGCGCGCCGCGTCCGTTCGAGGAAGCGGGGAAGATCGCCATCGCGATGCCTGGCGCGGGGGCGCGGCGGGGGCGGCGATAGAGGATCTGCGCGGCGAGGAGCTGGCCGCTCGACTCGGAGCCCAGCAGGACGTCTGCCTCCGCTACGCCGCTGATGCTCGGGGGCAGCTCGGCGCGAGCCCGGCGCGTGGCCAGCTGGCTGCGTGAGGCCAGCGCCGCCTCGATGTGCTCGAGGTGCTTCTTGAGCTTGACCGGGGGACCGGGTCGCCCCGACAGCAGCCGCGCGTTGGCCGGCAGGCGCCCCATCTCACCCCAGGCCAGCCGCCGCCCCTCGCGCTCGTTGATCGCGAGCAGGATCGACGTGACGTCGCGGCCGGAGATCCCGGCCACGCGCAGGGCCTCGCGCACATGGTCGAGCATGTCGGGGTCCCAGCGCATCACGGCATCGTGGACGGCGTAGACGAACGCCGGCCCCGGGTGGGCCGCGCGCGAGCTCCGGCGCCCCAGCATCCGCAGCGGCAGGTCCTCACGGGCGCCCCGCGGCTCGGCTGGGATCGAGTGGTACCTCGCCAGCAGGATCGGGCCGACCACGCTGACGAGCATGGCGACCTGCTCCTCGAAGCGGCCTGGAGGAAGATTCTTAGCAATCTGAGCCAATTCGCGTGTCACTTTCCTTTGTAACTGAGAAGAAAAGGCGACCGACTGAGGCGCTTTATTCACGGCGGCTTGTTATCCAATGATCGCCACACTCTCTAGCCCTGTGAGCGAGGACTCACTATGTAGTCGAGCAATGGCTCACACCAAGTGTTTATGAGTGATCCTATGACTACATCCTACCAGCCTCGTCCGCCCACTCCTCGCGCTCAACGGCATACTCCAGCAGGCGCTCGATCCGCAACTCGGCGTAGGGGTAGGGATGGGCGCTCAGCCAGAGGAACGGCACCGCGTGGTCCTCGCCCAGCAGCTCGCCCTCCAGCAACGCGGCCAGCTCCAGCGCCTGGCCCAGGCGCGCGGCATGGGTATCGGCGGCGTGCTCGCGCCGGCGCCACCAGCTGGCCCACAGCGCCCTCAGCAACAGCGCGCCCAGGCCGCCGCGCAAGAGCCACCACAGCCGCGCGCGGATCCCGATCCCCAGGCCACGGCCGCCGTGGTCGGGCCGGGGCAGCGGGCGGCGCCAGCGCGTCAGCCGTCCGACCGCCAGCGCCAGGCGGGCGTCGAGCGTGGTGATGTGCCCCAGCTCATGGGCGAGCACCGCGGCCAGCGCGGGATGGCCTAGCAGCGCGCGCGTGAGCATCAGCGCGTCGCCGCAGGCCCAGGCGCCGGGGAGCGGGTCGTCGAGCACGAGCAGCCGCGGCTCGGGCAGCAAGCGCGGGGCGCCTGCCTGGCGCTGGGAGACGCCTGCCTGCGGCTGAGCGAGCGCCGCTGCGCTGGCCTGCAGTTGAGCGAGCGCGGCGGCGTAGGCCTGGCGCTCGCGCCGGGAGGGAGCGCGAGCACCGCTGGCCAGCCGCCACCCCCAGGCGCCACCTGCCGGGCAGACCAGCGCGCTCACAGACCAGGCGATAGGGGCCAGCCCGCAGGTGAACGCCACGGTCGTGCGCAGGGTGAGCGACAGGCCGCTGATCGCCGCCAGCAGCCAGAAGGCGAAGAAGCCGATGTAGGCGCGGGCGAGCACGCCGGGCAGCTCGCACGCGAGCGTCAGCGCGTACAGGGCCAGCCCGCTCAGGCGCTCGGCACCCGGGCCGCTGAGAGCATCAGTAGGGGACATCGGGTCGGGCTGGGCGGCTGGCGGCGGCTTGACCTCCCTGGCAATCTGCGAGCGGACGCTCGTCTGGCTCGGGCAGCTCCGCGCTTGCGTTCGGCGCAGGCAGGACCTGCACGCGCATCGCTCGCCCCGCGCTGATCACGAACGCCTCGCCGACTGGCAGGGCGCGGACGTCGTTGGGGTCGACCTTGGGCTCGTCGCGGCAGCTGTCGGTGATCGACACGCGCGCGGGCTCGCTGGGCGCGCGGAAGCAGCCACCGAGCTCAGCGACGGTTGTAAGGCGCCCGTAGCGCTGGGGCCGCCCGCGTCGGCCGGGCTCAGGTCGCATCGCGGTCGTGGATCGGGTGCTCACCGGCACGCGCTGGGTGCCCGCCAGATCGGTCACCTCCTCGGGCGTGTTGACCTGGTGGCAGACGATCGTGCCCACCGAGCCCAGCAGCCGCGCCGCCTCGCCCTCGCCGCCCAGGCCGGCGACGGTCTGAGGGACCAGCACGAAGCCGGTCTGGAACCCGCGCGCCTGCTCGAGGCGCTGGGCCATGCCGCCGCGGCTGGCCAGCGCGGAGAACTCGTCGACGATCATCACGCACAGCTGCTCGGCGGCCTTGCGGCGGCTGAAGTAGGCGGCGAAGTCCTCGAGCAGGAAGCGCGCGAGCGCGCGCGTCTGATCCCCCAACGCGAGGCTGTCGAGCATCACGTAGGCGGCATTGGTGTCCTCCCAGGCCCAATCGCCGTCGAGCAGGCCGTGGACCTGGGCGAAGAACGCCTCATAGCGCAAGCGGACCTGGCTGATCTGCTGGGCGCTGAGCGTGCGGATCGCGCCCGTCCGCCCGTGCGCGCGCGCCAACGCGCGCAGCTCCAGGCGCTCGAGGAAGTCTTCGCGACTGCGCGGCGGACCGTCGGGGTGCTGGCAGGCCAGCGCGATGGCGGTCCGGGCGACATCGCGATACCACGCGGCGGGCCCTTCGCTGGCGTAGTCGATGACCTCCATCAGTCGCGCCTCGAGTTGCGCGGCGCTGCCGCGCCAGCCGTCGAAGGGCTCGTGCGGGAAGACCTTCGCCCGCCGATTGGCGCGGGTCATCAGGCCGCTGAAGCGCCGCGCGGCGCCGCGATCGCCCTTGCCGTCGAGGTAGAAGACCGCGGCGTCGGTCGTGCGCGCAAGCGTGTAGGCGAGCCGCATCGCCGTCTCGCTCTTGCCGCTGCCCGTCGCGCCGCAGATCAGCAGGTGGCGGCGCAGGTGGGAGATCGGCAGCAGCACCAGGTCGCCATGCGTCGGCAGGGCCGGCTCGCCGCTCATCGGCTCGCCTGCGAAGCGCCCGCCCCAGCGGTCCCACCCACGCTCGGCGTAGATCCCCCCGGGCCTGATGCGCGCCGCGATCGTCAGCGCCGGCTCGCCGCCGAGATCGACGGCGAGCGGCGCGCGGTGTCGCGGTTCGTGCGAGCTGGGGATGGCTTTGGCGCGGCGGGCAGATCGCGCAGCACGAGCTTTGGCCACTGCTCCTGGACGCCGTAGCGCTCGAGCGAGGCGCGCACCGGCACGGCGCAGAAGTAGACGACCGCGTCGAAGCGGTCCGAGAGGTCGTCGAGGATCGCCTCCAGACGGCGCTGGGACTTCTGCGTCAGCTCGACCTCGATCGCATGGCGCTCGATCCGGGTCGCCACATGCTGGCTGCTCGCCAGCGACTCCTCGCTCGGCTGCGGCGTCCGCTCGAGCAGCACGACCCCGTCGGGCAGGTGCTCCTCGCTCTGGCGGGCCCGCGCCAGCATCCGCTCTGACACCCAGACCGCCGCGGGGACCTGGCGCTGGATATGCAGGCGCACGTCGTTGACCGCCGCCAGGTGGGCGAGCGAGCCAAGCGCGGGCTGCCATGCCCGTATCCCGCTGCCACAAGCCCGCTGTCCAGCACCAGTCAGCCACAACCATGACGGCTGATCGGCCAGGAACCGGCGCCGCTCAACCAATCCGATTGCTTCTAAGCGTTTGGCCAGCCCCTGCGCTGTGCGCTGGCTTGTGTCGAGCGCGCCCGCGAGCTGATCGAGCCGCGCGGCCTGCTGCTCGGAGAGCCAGCGCAGCAGGGCGAGCTCCGCGCCGCCCAACGGCGGCGCGGACTCACTCCCCCTCACCCGCCTGCTCGGTGCGCAGGTACCAACCGTCGTGACGGCTCTCGAAGCGCCGGCGCTTGCCGCGGTAGAGATGCGAGGAGACCGTCGCCAGCGGAACCCCCATCACCCTGGCGATCTCCCCCGACCGCGACCCGGGATGCTCGGCGAGGTAGTCGGCGATCTCATCCTGCGTGATCCGCTTGGCACCGACGCGCTCACCGGTCAGCGCCGATCGCGCCGCCCTCAGGCGCTGCCGTTCGCTGACGAGCTCCTCGTAGGCCGACAGCTCGCGCTCGATCTCCTCGAGGCGCGCATCGATCTCGCGTACGACCTCCAGCGACGCACTGCCGGGCTCCGGACTCATATGGCGATGCTCCTTCCCCCGCTTGGCGGGCCGTCGTGCGACCCGCGCCCCCTTTGACCCCCTACCCGACGTCATCTCGGCAGTTGACCACGATCGTCAGTTGATGTCAACTCAAGGAACATTTGACTGGTTTAAGGTCGCTGCCCATCCTTCGAAGACGATCGGCCTCCGCCCAGAGCTCGCCGCACGGCACCCCAAGCTCGCGCGCGATCGCGTCCACCGACACGGCGTAGGGCCGTCGCTTGCCCAGCTCGAGATCGCTGATGTAGCTCCGCCCGAGACCAACGGCGAGCCCAACCGACTCCTGCGTCCGGCCGGTCGCCTCGCGGGCATCGCGCAGCGCGCGACCCAGGGCCGAATGAAAAGCTTGATCGTTGGCCTTGTCACGCGGCATGCCGCCAGCGTGGCAGAGATCCGATCAGCGATCTACACCTGCATCGTGTCACCATTTAGCCAGCCATCTCGTCAAGAGCGTCCTGAGCTCTACGTACAATACGAACGTATGTTCGCACAAATTTGCCGTCGTTGCAAGCGGCGCGTTAGACCCAAGCTGAGCTCGGAGGAGTGACATGACTCGGGCCACCCCGCGGTCCCTACGGCAGCCCAGCACCGATGAGGTGCTGATGGCGCTGGAGCGAGCCGAACGGCAGAGCCCACAGCACCCTGTTGCGGGCGTCGACCTCTCAGATCTTGCTCGCCACCTGGCGCTTGCATGGCCACAGTCGGCGCGACGCCTGCGCGCGCGGCTGGGCGTGCTCGAGGACGCGGGCCTGGTACGAGCGAGCGTGGCCCATCAAACGTCGCTCTGGCAGGTCACCACAGCTGGACGCCGACGGATTGCCCAAGTACGCCGGGCCGGCTTGGTTTGCTTGCCGGAGTCTCCGCAGCACCGTGCCTGGCGCGAGAGCGTCGAGGGAGCCGAACGGCAGCTCATGAACCTTCGAGCGCTCGTACAGCACGCGCTTGGCGAGGCGCAGGCAACCCTGACAAGCGACGAGGCCGCTGGATCGGATCTCTGGCTGCGACTGGCCGATGAGCTGCAGGACCGCTGTCGTCGACTTGGCTCGGCGGTCTACTGCGTGGGCGAATGGCCCGAGCCCGCGGAGGACCGTCCCGACGTCGACGACTATTCCGGACCAGACGATCGGACGCTCCGGCCGGATGAGCTCGGTACGCGCCGCGCGCGTCGGGTCGGTCGCCGCAGCGCGTGGAAGCGCCGTCCTCCCTGGGAGATCAAGTACTAGCCGCCGGGCTTGGAGCCCTTCCGGTGGCCGGGCTTGGAGCCCTTGCGGTCGCGTAGCTTGGAGCTCTTCCCGTCTTCGCTCGAGTCTCTGCGAGCTCGCTTTCGGTCCACCAGGTCCTCGGTTTGTCGCAGCATGCAACTCAGCCGAACGTCTTCGTTACGATCGCGAACGGCGAACTGGATCGCGATCATCGTCTTGAGCGTCGGGTTGGCTTCGCCGCGTTCGAGGCGACCGTACTGTCTGCTGCTCAGGTCGCACAGCTCGCCAAACCTGGCCTGCGAGAGCCCTGTCTCGGCTCGAAATCCAGCGATGGTTTGGCCGAACGCCTTGCGGACGTCTAAGTATTGGGCTTGCACGTTGGGCCGGACGTTCATTCGCTGCATTGTGAGCCCAAGATCGGCGCTTGTGCAATTGGCTTAGGACTTATACGGCCGACTGAGAGAAATTGGGCGAGCCGGGCACAATCGGACTCCATCTCAGCGAGCCAGCCGTCACCGCTGCGCTGGGCATGTTGAGCTCGAGCGATGTTCGCGTTAGCCCCGCTCGGTCCCGCAAATACACCTTAATCGTGTGGCCTCTGTAAAGTTCCAGGTCATAGCTGCCGGACTCGGCCTTGCGCTGCTAACACGAACATATGTTCTCCTGCTGGGGAGGGGCGCGCAACCGCCCAGGATCTGGGCCTCGCGAGCCGTTCGACGATCAGAGCTTCGCCCATGCGCTTGGGAATGTCCTCCGGCGCGCGCTTGAGCGCGGCCGAATCCGCCTTTCCTTCGCGGTCGTGCACCGGCTTCCGAGTGCGCTCGAGCTCAGCGCAGATGGCTGATCCGTTCGACGAAGAGGCGTTCGGCCAGGCCTTGGCCGCCGTCGTCCGGCGGGCTCGTAGAGCAAGGCGGCTCACGCAGGAGCAGCTGGCAATCAAGAGCGCTGTGAGCCGCAACCACATTAGCGAGCTGGAGCTCGGCCGCACCCGCCCGTCCTTCATGGTCGTGTGTCGACTGCTCTGGAGTCTCGGCGTATCGTGGACGAGCTTCGGGATGGCGCTGGAGCACGAGCTGCGTGCGCAACCGCTCGAGTTCACGCCGGAGGATCGTCCGCGCGAGCCCTTTCCTTGAAATCAAGCCTAACCGTGTTTAGGATGCGAACTCAGTCCAGACTAGGTATTCGCGAAGTGGACTGGGCCGGAGACGCACTTTGTATCTGCGTGGACGGCAGCTGAAGCGAACCGTCCCTGGGGCTCAACGGTCGAGCCCCAGGGTTCAGCTCTCCTGTCACCTATTGCGAAGCGACGCCTACCGCCGCGCCACGCGCCACAGCGAGAGCGCGAGCAGCAGGCAGACGGCCACGGGCAGGATCCACCAGGCTGCCACGCCAGCGTGGGCCAGCAGCGCGGTGAGGCCGAGCGCCGCGGCGACCCCGCAGGCGGTTGGCCAGTCGTCGCCGACGACGAAGCCCCAGGCGGCGAGCGCGATGCTGCGCAGGCGCGTCATGCCCGGACCTTCGTCTGGAGCGCGGGGGAAGCGCTCGCCTGGGCCTGGGCGGCCGGCTGCTCGGTGCCCGCCGCGGTGGCTCGCCGCAGCAGCGGCGCCATCCCCAGCGCGACACCCAGCACCGTTGGCACGATCACCAGCAGCGCGGCGTCATTGCCCGGCCAATGGGCGCCTGCCCCCTCGGCACCCCAGAAGATCCCGAACGAGGTCAGCATGACGCCAACCGCGAGCTTCATCGTGTTCTCGGGCACGCGCGCGAGCGGCGCGCGGATCGCCAGCCCAGCCGCCACAACCGCGACCACGGCGGCCGCCGCGGCAAGGCCGGCCAGGCCGACGCGGTGTTGGTTGGCGCCGAAGGTCAGGGCGATGAAGACGACCTCGAGCCCCTCCAGCAGCACGCCCTTGAAGGCGATCGTGAAGGCATAGCCATCGAAGCTCGACCCGCCGCGGCGCGCCACCCGCGCGGCCGCCGCCTCCTGCTCGTAGGCCTCGAGCTCGTCGTGCAGGGCCTTCAGCCCGGCGACGCGCAGGATCGCCTTGCGCAGCCACTGCAGGCCGAAGATCAGCAGCAGGCCACCGACCACAACCCGCAGCACGCCGATCGGCAACGCCGTCAACGCCGGCCCCAGCGCCGCGACGATTGCCGCCAGCGCCGCCGTCGCGACGCCGACCCCGCTCATCGTCGAGGACCAGTTGCGCGTCGTGCCGACCGCCAGCACGATCGTCAATGCCTCGACGGCCTCGACCGCGCAGGCGAGGAAGACGGAGACAACCAGGCCCAGCTCAGGGCCGCTCACGCACCCCTCCCCCGCCGTCGGGCGATCACGCCACGCCCCTCGATTCCGCCGGGCTCAGGCATGGAGTCAGTGTAGGCGTCGCTCGGCGCGGCTCAGGCCAACGTCCCCGTGGTGCCGCTCAGGCCAACGTCCCGCGCGGAGCGACGGCTGTGTCAGCCCGCCGGGGCTCGGCGGCTCCGCCGGCGGCGCCGCCCTCATCGATCGACCAGACCGCCTCGACGAACACAAGGCCCGCCAACCACTGCGCCAGCCGCGAGCCATGGCGCTCGCCGGCGCGCACGGTCAACAGCAGCCGTCCGGGCCGGTGGGCATCGCAGCGCACGTAGTCGAGCGCGACAACCTCACAACGTCGGCGTTGGCAGAGGCTGAGCACGCGCAGCAGCACATCCGGGGAGTCTGCGCATCTCAGCGAATAACGACGGACAGCTGACATCTCGACCCTCCAGCCTCCGCCGCCGATCGCGCCACCGCGCAGGTCTGCGGAGACCTGACGTGGCCTGGCGCGCCGTGCGGCGGCCAAGCCTAGGTGGCAATGGCGATGATGGCAGCGACCCGCGCGACGCCGACTTCAGCGATGAGCGCGGGGGATGCCATGACGGCAGCGTAGCGCAGCCAGCCTGACACGGTCACCGCGGCAAGCCAGCCCCCAGGCCCTCAGAACGCCGGCGTCTCGCGATAGGACCCGAAGACGCCCTGCAGCGCGTTGACGATCTCGCCCTCGGTGACGTGGGCGCGCGCCGCGTCGAGCAGCAGCGGCATCAGGTTGCGACCGTCCGCCGCCGCGGCACGCAGGCCGGCCAGCGAGCGCTCGACGAGCGCGCTGTCGCGCGCGCCGCGAACGGCCCGCAGCCGCTCGACCTGCTTGCGCTCGGAGGCCGGATCGATGCGCAGGATCTCGGTCTCGTGGTCATCGCCCTCCGTGAACGCGTTGACCCCGACCACGATCCGCCGGCCGGAGTCGATCTCCTGCTGGAGCTCGAAGCTGGCGTTGGCGATCTCGTGCTGCGGATAGCCGCGCTTGACGGCCTCCACCATCCCCCCGAGCTCGTCGATCTTGGCGAAGTAGCCGTAGGCGAGCTCCTCCATGCGATCGGTCAGCGCCTCGACGAAGTAGCTGCCCCCAAGCGGGTCGATCGTGTTCGTGACGCCGGTCTCGTGGGCGATGATCTGCTGAGTGCGCAGCGCGACGCGCACGGCCTCCTCGGTGGGCAGCGCGAGCGCCTCGTCGTAGCTGTTGGTGTGCAGCGATTGGGTGCCGCCGAGGACACCGGCAAGTGCCTCGATCGCCGTGCGGACGATGTTGTTGAGCGGTTGCTGGGCGGTCAGCGAGACGCCCGCGGTCTGGGTGTGGAAGCGCATCAGCCAGGAGCGTGGGTCCTTGGCGCCGTGGGTCTCGCGCAGCTCGCGCGCCCAGATCCGTCGCGCCGCGCGATATTTGGCTATTTCCTCAAAAAAATCGATCTGGGCGTTGAAGAAGAAGCTCAGCCGCGGCGCGAAGTCGTCGACGTCGACGCCCCGCGCGATCGCGTGCTCGACGTAGGTCAGGCCATCCTTGAGCGTGAAGGCGAGCTCCTGGGCGGCCGTCGAGCCCGCCTCGCGGATGTGGTAGCCCGAGATCGAGATCGGATGCCAGCGTGGCATGTGCTCCGAGCACCACTCGACCATGTCGATGACCAGGCGCATCGCCGGGTCGATCGGGAAGCACCACTCCTTCTGGGCGATGTACTCCTTGAGGATGTCGGTCTGGATCGTGCCGCCGAGGCGCTCGGGCGACACACCCTGGCGCTCGGCCGCCACTACGTAGAAGGCGAGCATGATCGCCGCGGGCGCGTTGATCGTCATCGAGACGGTGACCTCGTCGAGCGGGATGCCGGCGAACAGCAGCTCCATATCGGCGACGCTGTCGACGGCGACACCCTCGCGCCCCACCTCCCCAAGGCTGAGCGGGTGGTCGGAGTCGTGGCCCATCAGCGAGGGCATGTCGAACGCCGTCGACAGGCCCGTCTGGCCGTGGTCGAGCAGGTAGCGAAAGCGCGCGTTGGTCTCCTCGGCGGTCCCAAAGCCGGCGAACTGGCGCATCGTCCACAGCCGCCCGCGGTACATGCTCGGATAGACGCCCCGCGTGAATGGATATTCGCCCGGCAGCCCGATCTGCTCGGAGTCGGGCAGGTCCACCTCGGTATAGAGCGCCTTGATCGGCTCGCCGCTGAGCGTCGTGAAGCTGACGTCGCGCTCGGAAGCGATCTCGGTGCGTTCGGATGTCGTCTTGGGCTTCATGCTTGTGGCGCTTTCGTCGCCGGCCTTCGAGCCCCGCTAGCGTGGTGCTCAGAAACTCGGGCTTCCGATGGTTGGATTATCGCATATCTGCTAGCGTTTGCGGGGATGGCCGTCGTCTCCCCCGCGACCGAGCTCGAGACCCCGCTCTACGGCCTCACCGCCGATCAGCTCGCGTTCCGCGACGTCATCCGCCAGATCGTCACCGAGCAGGTCGCGCCACGAGCGGCGGCGATCGACTCCACAGGAGAATTTCCCCAGGACATCCGCGAGCTCTTCGCCGCCCACGATCTCTTCGGGCTGCCCTTCGAGGAGCGCTACGGCGGCACGGGGACCGGCGAGCTGATGCTCTGCGTCGCGATCGAAGAGGTCGCCAAGGCGTGCGCCTCCAGCTCGCTGCTGCTGGCCGTCCAGGATCTCGGCTCGCTGCCGCTCCGCCTGGCCGGATCGGAGCAGCAGCGCGAGCGCGTGCTGCCGCGGCTGGCCAGCGGCGAGTGGCTGATCGCCTTCGCGCTGTCCGAGCCCGACGCCGGCTCCGATCCCGGCGCGATGCGCACGCGCGCCGAGCGCCTTTCGGAGGGTGGCTGGCGCATCAACGGCGCCAAGAACTGGATTACCGGCGCCGGCGTCTCAGACCTGTATGTCGTCTTCGCGGTCACCGACCCCAAGGCCGGCCACGGCAAGGGCATCTCCGCCTTCATCGTCGAGGCCGACCGGCCGGGGTTCTCGATCAGCCGCCTCGAGCACAAGATGGGCATGCGCGGCTCCCCCACCGGCCAGCCCGTGTTCGAGGACGTCGTCGTCCCCGACGAGAACCTGATCGGCGCGCCGGGCGAGGGCTTCAAGATCGCGATGCGCACGCTCGACCGCTCACGCCTGGGGATCGCCGCCCAGGCGCTCGGGATCGCCCAGGGCGCAACCGACTACGCGGTCGGCTACGCGCGCGAGCGGATCGCCTTCGGCAAGCCGCTCAACCAGCTGCAGGCGATCCAGTTCAAGCTCGCCGACATGGAGACCAAGTGCGCCGCCGCGCGCGAGCTGCTCTACCGCGCCGCCGCCAAGGCCGAGCGCGACGAGCCCGACCTCGGCAAGTACTCGGCGATGGCCAAGCTCTTCTGCTCGGACGTCGCGATGGAGGTCACCGTCGAGGCGGTCCAGGTCCTCGGCGGCTACGGCTATGTCACCGAGTATCCCGTCGAGCGGATGATGCGCGACGCCAAGCTGACCCAGATCTACGAGGGCACCAACGAGATCCAGCGCCTCGTGATCGCCCGGACGCTGCGCTAGGCGGGGCGCGGCGCGCTAGGCGCGGCCAGCCTCAGCCGACCGGCAGCTGAGCTGTCAACCCTCGTCGAAGTCGTCCGCGTGGGCGCGAACCAGGCGTAGGGTCTCAGAGATCGCCTCGAGCTCGCCGCGGCCGAGCGGCTCGGTGCCGAAGCGCTCGCGGTTGAGGATCTCCGTGGCCGCCGCGGCGACCTCCCGACCGCGCGGGGTGATCTCGGCCAGAGTGGTGCGCCGATCGCGATCGTGCGGGACGCGCCGCACGAGACCGGAGCCTTCGAGGCCATCGATGATGTTGGTGACGCTGGTGCGGTGGACCTGCAGGCGGACGCCCATCTTGCCCAAAGGCAGCGAGCCGTTGCGGCTGAAGTAGAGCAGCATCAGCGCCTCATAGCGCGGGAAGGTGAGGTCCAAGGGGCGCAGCAGCTCGTTCAACCGCGCGAGCAGGATCTGCTGGACGCGCATGATCGAGGTGACGGCGCTCATCGACGGCACGGGCGTGTCGCCCCAGTGCTTGGTCCACTGGCGACGGGCCTCGGCGATCGGATCGAAGGGCAGCGCTCCGGACACGAGGCGGCGAATCGTGCCACAGGCCCCCGCGGCACCGCCGCCGAGCGCTGCCTGACGCCTTGGCTCAGTGCTCGCGCAGCAACTCGATGCGCCGGCGCACGTCGGTCAGGAAGCGCGCGGCGTAGGCGCCATCCAGCGCGCGGTGGTCCCAGGACATGCAGAGGTTCATCATCGGGCGGATCGAGATCGCCTCGCCGCCGTCGGGCGTATCGACGACGACCGGCCGGCGGACGGCCGCCTCGGTGTCGAGGATCGCGACCTGGGGCTGGCTGATGATCGGGGTCGCGGCGATCGCGCCGAAGGCGCCGGGGTTGGTGATCGTGAAGGTGGCGCCGCTGATGTCGGCGTGCTCCAGCTTGCCCGCGCGCGCCTTGGCCGCGAGCTCCTTGATGCGCCGCGCGAGGCCCTCGGCGGTCAGCTCCTGGGCGTCGTGGATGACCGGCACGATCAGGCCGTCGTCGCCGAGCGAGACGGCGATGCCCAGGTTGATCGCGCTGTGACGGGTGATCGTGTCTCCATCGAGCCACGCGTTGAGGTCGCGGTAGCCGGGCAGGACGTCGAGCACGCAGCGCGCGATCAGCGGCAGCGCGGTGATCTGGAGCTCACGACGGCGTGCCTCCACCCCGCTGACGTCGACCTCGACGATCGTCGTGCAGTGCGCGGCCGTCTGCAGCGAGTGCAGCATGTGGCGGGCGATCGAGCGCCGGATCGCCGACAGCGGCGCTGACTCGCCGACGGCGCCGTCCGTCTGGGAGGCCGTTGCCGCGCCATCCGGCAGAGAGGAGGTGACCGGCAGCGCCTCGTCGGGCCGGTAGGGGCTGTCGGAGTGCAGCACCGGCTCGGGATGCGCTGGGGCCGGGCGAGAGGCAGCCTCGGCGACGGCCCGCAGCACGTCCTGTTTGGTGACACGGCCCTCGCGCCCGCTGCCAGCGATGGCGGCGAGGTCGATGCCGTGCTCATCGGCGATGCGCCGCGCGACGGGCGAGCTGCGCACGGCTACCGCACGCGCCGCGCCATTGTCGGCAGTCTCGGCGGTGGTGCCGATCGCAGCCGGCTCCGACGCCTTGTGTAGGTCGTCGGAGACGGATGTGCTCGGCGCCGGCTCCGACGACTTGTGTAGATCGTCGGAGACGGATGTGCTCGGCGCCGCGATCCGCGCCAGCACGACGCCGACGTCGACGGTCGCGCCCTCCTGGACCAGGATCTCGGCGACGACGCCGCTGACGGGCGCGGGCACCTCGGTGTCGATCTTGTCGGTCGAGACCTCGCAGATCGTCTCGTCGCGCTCGATCGCCTCGCCGACGCGCTTGCTCCAGACGAGCACCGTCCCCTCGGCGACCGAGACGCCCATCTGGGGCATCGTCACGTCGACGGTCGTGGTGTGCTGGCCGATGGTGGCGCTCATGTGCGGCTGGTGGCGGTCGGCGGGGTCATCGCGTGGCGAGGCAGTGTCGCTGACGGCTCAGTAGGCGAGCAGCTCGCGGCAGGCGTCGCGGATTCGCGCGACGCTGGGCAGCACGGCCTGCTCGAGGCTGGGCGCGAAGGGGATCGGAACGTCGGGGGTGGCAACGCGGACCACAGGCCCGTCGAGGTCCTCGAAGCAGTGCTCGGCGATCAGCGCCGCGACCTGCGCGCCCGCCGCACACGTCTCGTTGGCCTCGTCGACGATCACGACCTTCGAGCAACGCGCCACCGAGTCGCAGATCGCCTCCCGATCGAGCGGGACAAGGCAGCGCAGGTCGAGCACCTCCACGCGCGCCCCGTCCAGGTCCTCGCTGGCCTCCAGCGCCGCGTGGACCATCGCGCCGTACGTGATCACGACCAGGTCGGCGCCCTCCCGCGCGACGCGCGCACGCAACGGAGTCGCCTGATCGCCGTCGGGCACCTCGCCCTTGACGCGGCGGTAGAGGTTCTTGTGCTCGAGGAAGAGGACCGGGTTGGGGTCGCGGATCGCACCCAGCAACAGCCCCTTGGCGTCAGCCGCCGTTGCGGGCGCCACGATCTTGATCCCGGGCGCGTGCATGAACCACGCCTCCGGGTTCTGCGAGTGAAACGGGCCCCCGGCGAAGCCACCACCGGTCGGCAGCCGGACGGTGATCGGCGCGGCGAGCCCGATCCGGTAGTGCAGCTTGCCGGCGACATTGACCAATTGGTCGAACCCGCACGCCACGAAGTCGGCGAACTGCATCTCGCAGACCGGCCGCAACCCGGCCACCGCCGCGCCCACCGCGGTCCCGAGGATCCCCGTCTCGGCGATCGGCGTGTCGATGACGCGCGCGGGCCCGAACTGATCCAGCAGCCCGTCGGTGACCTTGAAGGCGCCGCCAAACGCGCCGACGTCCTCGCCCATCACCAGGACGCGCTCGTCGCGCTCCATCTCCTCACGCAGTGCGGAGGAGATCGCCTGCAAATAGGTCAGCTGCACTAGCCGACCGCCTCCAGCTCGACCTCCACCGCGTGGTCCCACGGATTGGGGCCGATCCCCACTGTCTGCGGCTCGCCCTCGCAGAAGACGCCGTCCAAGACGGTTGTCGGGTCGGGCAGCGGCATCGCGAGCGCCCGCTCGGCGGCCTCGTCGACCTGCGCTCGCACCTGCGCCTCGAGCGCGGCGACATCGACCCCAAGCTCGCCGACCCGCTCGGCCTGGCGGGCGATCGGGTCGTTGGCCGCCCAGTGCGCCAGCAGCTCGGTTGGGACGTAGCGCATGTCGTCGTGCGCGCCGTGGCCGTGCATGCGCATCGTGACCGCCTCGATCAGCGTCGGACCGTCGCCGCCGAGCGCACGCTCGCGCGCCTCGCGCACGACGTGGAAGACCTCTTCGACGTCGTTGCCGTCGACGCTCACGCCCGGCATGCCATACGCCGCCGCGCGCTGGACCGGGTCGACCGCAAACTGACGCTCCCCCGGCGTGGAGTAGGCGAACTGGTTGTTCTCGAGCACGAATATCGCCGGCAGGCGCTGGACCGCGGCCCAGTTCATGGCCTCATGCCAGTCGCCCCGGGAGGTGGCGCCGTCGCCGAAGAAGCTGAGCGCGCAGCGCGCCTCACCGCGCAGCTTGAACGCGAGCGCCATGCCGGTCGCGACGACCATCATGTCGGGCAGCATCGAGACCATGCCGATCACGCCGTGCCGCCAGTCGCCGAAGTGGATGTTGCCCTCGCGCCCGCCGCTGACCCCGCCCGCACGCCCGAGGTACTGACCGATGATCGCCGCGGGGTCGGTGCCCTTGACGACGTGGGCGCCCATGTCGCGGATCAGCGGGCAGACCGGGTCGGCCCCCGAGAGCGCGAACGTCGCGCCGACTGCGGTGGCCTCCTGGCCACGACCGTCATAGAAGGAACCGGGGACCTTGCCCTGCTTGTAGAGCAGCAGCCCGCGCTCCTCGATCGCACGCGTGAGCAGCATGTAGCGCAGCAGCGCGACGCGGTGCTCGGGCGCAAGCTCGGTGGGCGGGCGCTCGGCGATCATCGCCTGGCGCAGAGTAGAGACCGCGGCCGTCGCCCCGATGCAACAGCAACGGCGAGATCGGCGACAGCGATGCGACACTTGTTTCAGGTGCTCACCCGTCTCGCCCCCCGCGACAGCTGTTCGACCAGGCGCTCCGCCGCACAGACATTCGGTCACTTGCATTCCGGCCAGCCCTGCTGGACGGTATGACCGGCGATGAGCGAGCTCCCCGGCGATGAGCGAGCTTCCCCCGACATGAGCGAGCTTCCCCCGACATGAGCGAGCTCCAAGACCTCGTCGATGCCCTCGCGTCCGAGCTCGAGCGGCCCGTCGATGTGGACGATCGCCGCTTTCGCATCCTCGCCTACAGCTCGCATGTCGGGCAGGTGGACAGCGTCCGCGTCGCCTCGATCCTCCAGCGCCAGGCTCCCGTTGAGATCACCAGATGGCTCGAGTCGCTGGGCATCGAGGACGCCGACGATCACATGCGAGTGCCTGCCAACCAGGCGTTCGGCATGGCGGCGCGCCTCTGCATGCCGCTGCGCTTCCAGGGCACGCTGCTGGGCTACCTGTGGCTGATCGACGAGCCCGCGCCGCTCACCGACGAAGAGCTCGCGACGGCACGGCGCTACGCGAGCGAGGTGGCGGTCGTCCTGTATCGGCTGCGGCTGCAGGAGAGCGGCGACCGCGCGCACGAGCATCAGCTCGTCCAGCGACTGCTCGAGGCCGATGCCGCGGGCCGCGAGGAGGCCGCCCAGCAGCTGCTGGCCCTCGGCTTCCTAGCCTCCGCCACCTCCTACACGCTGATCGCGCTGCAGGCGGTTCATCCGCTGGAGCGTCAGCCGCCCGACGCCGTGCGCGTCCAGCTGGCCGCCGCGATGGAGCAGCTGCGCCGCTCGGTCGCGCTGCACCATCTGCTGTCGATCGTGATCGGCGACCATGTCGTCGGCATGCTCGCCTGCGACGCCCCCGGAGAGCCGGAGCGTCGCGCCCACAAGCTGCTCGAGCTCGCCGAGCGCAGCCTCGCGCCGGCTGGCTGGCAGGCCTTGGTTGGTGTGGGCGACCCGGTCGCCTCCGTCGCCGATGCCCAACGCTCCAAGCGTGAAGCCCTGTGCGCGCTGCGCGTGGCGACCAGCGTGCGCGAGCTCGGACCGGTCACGCTGTGGAATACGCTCGGCCCCTACAGGACGATCGCGCGGCTGCTCGACGTCACCGACCCGCGGGCGGCCTTGCCCGAGTCCCTGCGGCGGCTGCTGGCCGCGCCGGACGGGCGGATGCTCACGTCCACGCTCGAGACCTACCTCGACGCGGCCGGCGACGCGCAGGCAACCGCGGCGGCGCTGTTCATCCACCGCAGCAGCGTCTATCACCGCCTGCACCGCATCGAGCAGTTGGCGGGCGTCGCGCTGCGCGATGGGAATGCCCGCCTCGAGCTGCACCTTGGGCTCAAGCTGTGGCGGCTCGGGGGCGACGCTCAGGAGCCCACCGGCGCCGACGCGGGAGCCTCCGCACGTCCGCTCGCCGGCTCGCTCACGCCCCCAGCCGACGCGAGTCGGGCCAGCACCCGCTCACGCGCCACCAGGTAGGGCGCCCGCCGTTCGGCGCTCGCCTCGGCAAGCACCTCCGCGATCCGCGCCGCGGCACGCCGCACGGCAGCGGCCAGGACCGCGTCCGAGTCGCCGTGGTGCTCGGCGGCGATCTGCAGCATGCCGCCGCAGTTGGCGAGATAGTCGGGGACGTAGAGGATGCCGCGCTGATGCAGGGCGTCGGCGGTCGCGTCATCGACGAGCGGGTTGTTCGCGGCGCCGGCGACGACCGCGCAGCTGAGCTGCGGGACGAGCCCCAGGCCGATCATCTCGCCGGTCGCGCACGGGGCGAGCACGTCGACATGCGCGCGCAGCGCCTGCTCGACATCCACCGGCACGCCGCCAAGATCAGCGGCGAGCGCGCGGGCCCGGACCTCGTCGATATCGGATAACAGCAGCTGTGCGCCGCGCGCACGCAGCTCGGCCGCAACGCGGGCGCCAACCTTGCCGAGCCCAATGACCGCGACGCGCCGACCCTCGAGGTCCGCACCGAGCTTGGCGTGAACACCCTGCTCGATCGCCACCACAACCGTCTTGGCGGTCGTTGGGGAAGGATCGCCGCGACCCCCGCGCTCGTGGGAGATGCCCGCGACGAACGGGCTGCTGCTCGCGAGCAGATCCATGTCCGGCACGCTCGTGCCGACGTCCTCGGCCGTGATGTAGCGACCACCAAGGCCGTTGAGCGCCTCGGCGAACGCGCGCAGGCGCGCCTCGCGCCGGGTCTGGTCGCCATCGTCGAGGACGACCGCCTTGCCACCACCGAAGGGCAGCTCAGCGGCGGCGTTCTTCCACGTCATCGCATGCGAGAGGCGCAGCGCGTCGACGATTCCAGCCGTGAGGGTCGGGTAACGGCGCCAGCGCAGGCCGCCGACGGCCGGCCCCAGCGCCGTCGAATGCACCGCGATCACCGCGCGCAGCCCGGACGCCCGGTCCTGGACCACCGTCAGGCCCTCGTGATCGAACTCCGCGTCGATCGTCTCCTCCGTCATCGTCATCGCGATACCTCCTGGCCTTGCTGAAAACTCTCCTACAAGTGTCGCCCGGCGCCGCCCGAGCGACGTGCGATGGCTGTCTAATCGGCGCTTATCCGCTTGCGACAGCCGTGGCGGCGCTCGTCAGCTTGCGACAGCCATCGATTGCGACTCCGTTCGGTTGCGGTTGATGGCGATTTCGCCGGTGCGGGCCATTTCGGTTAGGCCGTGGGGGCGTAGGAGTTCTTTGAGGGCGTTGATCTTTTGGTGGCTGCCGGTGACCTCGATGGTGATGGTCTTGCGGTGGGTGTCGATGATCTGTGCGCGGAATGGTGCGATCAGCGCGCTGATCTCAGCGCGCGCAGCACCGTCGGCGTTGACCTTAAAGAGCGCGAGCTCCCGCGCGAGGGTCATGTCGGGTTCCAGATCGGTGATCTTGATGACGTTGATGAGCTTGTGCAGCTGTTTTGTGACCTGGTCGATGGGATGAAGCGCGCCATCTAAGGTCAGCGTGATCCGTGACAGCCCGGGGTCATCGGTCGGCCCGACCGCGAGCGTGTCGATATTGAACCCCCGCCTGGCGAACAGCCCCGCGATCCGCGTCAACACACCAGGCTTGTTCTCAACCAGGATCGACAGGATATGCCGCCGGCCGGTGCGCACCGACCCCGCCGCCTGCAACTCCTCCAACGACAACAATTCGCTCGTGCCCGGCTCACCCACCACAAGCCCCTAACCCAGCATGTCCCGGGCTGCAGCGCCGGGGACGATGATCGGAAACGTGTTCTCCTCCCTGCTGACCGGCACGTCCACCACCACTGGCCCCGGTGTTGCGATCGCTTGGCGCATCCCCTCGACAAGGGTGCTCTTATCAGCCAGGCGCATCCCGGTCGCGCCATAGGCCTCGGCCAACTTGACGAAATCAGGCCAGGCCCCCATATCGACATGGGAATAGCGCCGGTCCCAGAACATCTCCTGCCACTGCCTGACCATCCCCAAATAGCCGTTGTTCATCACGAACACCTTCACCGGGATGTCGTAATGCGACGCTGTCGCAAGCTCCTGCGCGTTCATCTGAAAAGACCCATCCCCCGAGAGCACACACACCACCCGCTCCGGACAGCCAACCGCCGCACCAATCCCCGCCGGCAACCCAAACCCCATCGTCCCCAACCCACCACTATTGATCCACCGCCGCGGCTCCGGGAAGCTGTAGTACTGCGCCGCCCACATCTGATGCTGCCCCACATCCGAGCAGACAATCGCCTCCCCACCCGTCGCCTCAAACAACGCCTTGACCATCCACTGCGGCTTTATCTCAGACCCCACCGAATCCTCATAAGACAACGGAAACTCACGCTGCCAACCCCGAATCCGCTCCCACCACCCATCCAACCGCCCACGATCCGGCGAAAGCGCCCGATACTCCACCAACAAACGCTCCAACACCAACCGCGCATCCCCCACAATCGGCACATGCGCCGGCACATTCTTAGAAATCTCCGCCGGATCAATATCAATATGGATGAACTTCGCACCCGGCGCGAACTCAGACAAACGCCCCGTAATCCGATCATCAAAACGCGCCCCCACCGCCAAAATCAAATCCGCCTCATCCATCGCATAATTCGCCGCCCGCAAACCATGCATCCCCAACATCCCCAACCACTCCCCACCACCACCCGGAAACACCCCCAACCCCATCAACGTACAAGTCACCGGCAACCCACCAAACACCACCAAATCCCGCAACACCCCCGCACCACCAGCCGCAACCACACCACCACCCGCATACACCACAGGACGAACCGCCGCCGCCAACACCTTCGCCGCCGAACGAATCTGCTTCTGGTTGCCCTCAACCGTCGGCGCATAACCCGCCAGCCGCACATCCAACACCGGCTCATAATCAATCTCCGCCCGCGACAGATCCTGCGGGATATCCACCAACACCGGCCCCGGACGACCGCTACGCGCCAGATAGAAAGCCTCATGAATCGCCTGCGGAATCTCCGCCGGATGGCGAACCATCACCGAGTGCTTGACAACCGGCATCGTGATCCCAATCGTGTCGCACTCCTGAAAGCCATCCGTCCCCAACAACTCCGTCCGCACCTGCCCAGTGATAAACACCACCGGCACCGAATCCATCATCGCATCACAAATCGGCGTCACCAAATTCGTCGCACCCGGCCCCGAAGTAGCAAACGCCACCCCAACCCGACCAGTCGCCTTGGCATACCCCTCCGCCGCATGCCCACCACCAGCCTCATGACGCACCAAGATATGACGCACACCACCATCAACAAACGCATCATAAGTCGGCAAATTCGCCCCACCCGGCAACCCGAATACGACGTCGACACCCTCGGCCTTGAGGGCTTCCATCAATGCGTCGACGGCTCGCATGGCGTCTCCTCTCCAGAGGTCGATCGGTGGGCGGGCATGGCTGGTCGGCGCGGCGGGCGCCAGCCATGGGAGGTAGCTGAGTCTACCAGCGCATTCCACGCCGGCCGCGCGGCTCCTGCGCGCATTTGGCCCTGCTCAGAGCCTCGTTTCAGCGGGGCTCGGGGGCGGCTTCAGAGGACGGTGTCGCGCTCGCGACGCACGCGCAGCGTGGGTGCGGATGCCTCCGGCGCGATCGCCACCTCGGGGAAGTCGAGCTCGGTCCCGCAGACGACGCAGAGGGCGTCGTGGAGCTTGACGATCCGTCCGCAGCCGGGGCACTGCCGGCGCAGCTCGCGCGTGTCCCAGCGATAGAGCAGCGCGGCGATCAGCCCGAGCCCGGGCAGGCAGAGCGAGATCACGAACCAGAGCCAGAACGAGCTGCCCTTCACCCGCCCGACGACCCCGCCGGCAAGGCCGAGCAGCACCGGGATGACCAGCAGCGACATCGCGACGCGCCCTACAGGACGCGAATCGCCCAGACCAGCGCGGCGATCGCGGCCACCGCGACCACCACCCAGAAGACGACGACGATGACGCCGATGACGAAGCCGATGATCAGCTTGATGACCAGCGCGGCCACCAGCAGCAAGACCAGCAGCGCGAGCCCGCGCTTGACCAGCGAGGGGCGTTGAGCTTCTTCGGGCACGACGACAAGCGTAGCTCAGGCCAGCCGCGTGATGCGAGCAGCCGCCGCGCAGCCGTGGCGAGCCGGTTGGCCTGACGCCACCGGCGTCAGCCGAGCCCGAGCTGCGCGCGCACGAGCCGCGCGACGTCGTTGCCGTCGGCGCGTCCCTTGGTCTCGCGCATCACGAAGCCGACGATCGGGCCGATCGCCTTGTCCTTGCCGGCGCGCAGCTGCTCGGCGGCCTGCGGGTTGGCGTCGATCGCGGCGGCGACGATCGCCGGGAGGTCCTCGTCGGCCGCCAGCGCGCCGAGTCCTTCGCGCGCGATCACCTGCGCGGGCTCGCCACCCTCGGCGACGAGGTGGTCGAGCACCTGCTTGGCGGCACCCTGGGTGACGCTGCGTGCATCGACCAGCGCGACCAGCTCGGCGAGCGCCGCCGGAGCCACGCGGCTGGCGGCCGGATCCTGGTCGCCGATCCGCGCGACCAGCTCACCCGTGACCCAGTTGGCCAGCGCCTGCGCCGGCGGCGATCGATCCGCGGACGCAATCCCATCGCCTACTTGCCATGCCCGCTCACCGGCGGCAAGCGCCGCCTCGAAGTAGTCGCCCAGCTCGGCACGGAAGGCGAGCAGACGCGCCGACTCGGCGCTGAGCTGCAGCTCGTGCTGCAGGCGCTCGGCGCGCGCGGCGGGCAGCTCGGGCAGCGCGTGGCGGGCGGCCGCGATCATCTGCTCGGTGATCCGCACCGGCACGAGGTCGGGCTCGGGGAAGTAGCGGTAGTCGTGCGCCTCCTCCTTGCCGCGCAGCGACGTCAGCGAGCCGGTCGTCGGGTCGAAGTGCAGCGTCTCCTGCGTCACGGCCCCGCCGCCGTCCAGCAGCTGCGCCTGGCGCGTGATCTCGGCGCGGATGCCCCGCTCGAGAAAGCGGAAGGAGTTCATGTTCTTGAGCTCCGTCTTGACGCCGAGCGTGCTCGACCCGACCAGACGGACCGAGACGTTGGCGTCGCAACGCAGCGAGCCCTCCTCCATGTTGACGTCCGAGACGCCGAGCTGGCGCATCGTCGCGCGCAGCAGCGTCAGCCACTCACGCGCCTGCTCGGGGCTGACCAGGTCGGGCTCGGTGACGATCTCCACGAGCGGAGTGCCGCCGCGGTTGAAGTCGACGACGCTGGTGTCGGCGCCGTGGATGCGCCCGGACTCACCGACGTGCACCAGCTTGGCGGCGTCCTCCTCGAGGTGAACGCGGTGGATGCGAACGTCGCCCAGCCGTCCACCCCGACAGAGCGGCTCGTCGTACTGGGAGATCTGATAGCCCTTGGGCAGGTCGGGATAGAAGTAGTTCTTGCGGTGAAAGATCGATCGCGGCGCCAGCTCGCAGCCGAGCGCGAGCCCGATCATCAACCCGTAGTGGATTGCGCGCTCGTTGACGACCGGCAGCGTGCCGGGCAGGCCGAGGCAGACCGGGCAGGTGCGCGTGTTGGGCGGCTCGCCGAAGGACAGCGGGCAGCCGCAGAACATCTTGGTGCGAGTCGACAGCTGGACGTGGATCTCCAGCCCGATCACCGGCTCCCAGGCGGCGCTCATGCGGCAAGCCCGACGCCGATCGCCGGGCGCACGGCGCTCATGTGCCCGCCCCGGTGTCGCCACTCGCCGCCGCCCCGCCTCGCGTCACGCCGCCGGCCTCGCTGCCTGCGAGCAGCGCTGGGCTGCCGTCGAAGCCGAGCGCGGCCTCCAGCGCGTGCGCCGCATCGAGCACGCGGCTCTCGGAGAACGCCGGCCCGGCGATCTGAAAGCCGCTCGGCAGTCCCCCCACGAGCCCGTTGGGGATCGAGATCGCCGGGATGCCCGCGAGCGACATCGGCACCGTGCAGTAGTCGCTGAGGTACATCTGCAGCGGATCGGCCAGCCGCGAGCCGAGTGGGAAGGCGACCGTCGGGCTCGTTGGGGTCACGACGAAGTCGACCTGCGCGAAGACGTCGCGGAAATCCTGGGAGATCTTCGTGCGCACGCGCTGGGCGCGTCCGTAGTAGGCGTCGTAGTAGCCGGCCGACAGGGCATAGGTGCCGAGCATGATGCGTCGCTTGACCTCCAGTCCGAAGCCCGCCGAGCGCGTGCGCCGATACATCTCCGTGAGGCCGCCCCCGTCGTCGACGCGCAGGCCGTAGCGCACGCCGTCGTAGCGCGCGAGGTTCGACGAGGCCTCAGCGGGCGCGATGAGGTAGTAGGCCGCCAGCGCATGCGGGGCGTGCGGCAGCCGGCAGGCCCGCACGTCGGCACCCAGCTCGCGGGCGAGCTCCAGCGTGCGCTCGAACGCCGTCCTCACGCCAGCGTCGATCCCCTCGCCGGTCAGCTCCTCCGGCACGCCCAGCCGCAGGCCGCGCAGGTCGCGCGCGCGCGGCAGCGCGATCGGCCCCGCGGGCTCCAGCGAGGTGGAGTCGCAGGGGTCCTGTCCGACCATCTGCGCGAGCAGCAACGCCGCATCGGTGACCGTCCGCGTGAGCGGTCCGGCCTGGTCGAGGGATGAGGCGAAGGCGATCATCCCGTAGCGCGAGACGGCGCCGTAGGTCGGCTTGAGGCCGACGATCCCGCAGAGCGCCGCCGGCTGGCGGATCGAGCCGCCCGTGTCGGTGCCAATCGCCCAGGGCGCCAGGCCGCCGGCGACCGCGGCAGCCGAGCCGCCGGACGATCCACCGGGCACGCGGGTGAGATCCCAGGGGTTGAGCACCGGCCCGAACGCCGAGTTCTCGTTCGACGAGCCCATCGCGAACTCGTCTTGGTTGGTCTTGCCCAGCAGGGGCGCGCCGGCGCGCCGCAGGCGCTCGACGACGGTGGCGGTGTACGGCGGGCGGTAGCCCTCGAGGATCCTCGACGCCGACTGGCTGGGCACCCCAGCCGTGCAGAAGAGGTCCTTGACGGCGAGCGGGACGCCCGCGAGCGGCGCGTCGGCGTCGATCTCCGGCGCGCCCTCTCGGCCGGGCGACCGGTCTCCCGCCGGGCCACCCCCGGGCGGCCCGTCCTCGGGCGGGCCATCGTCCCCCGTGACCCAGAGGAAGGCGTTGAAGGGATCCCGCTTGGCGCTGCGGCGGTAGGCGTCGAACAGCTCGCCGGCGGTCAGCTCGCCGGCGCGCAGCCGGTCGATCGCCTCGGCAGCGCTGAGGGCGCGTGGTCCGAGTTGCGCGAGCGTCATGCGCCGGGCGTGGGGACCTCGAAGCCGCCGTCGGCGACGGCGGGCGCGGACTCGAGCGCCTGCTCGCGGGGCAGACAGGACTGCGGCTCGTCGGGTCGCAGGGCGTTGTCGACGTCGACGACATGCGAGGTCGGCGGGACGTCGTCGAGCTCGAGCTCGCCAATCGTGGCGACGTGGTCGAGCACCGCTGAGAGCTCGCGCGCCATCCGCTCGACCTCGGCATCGGAGAGCTCCAGCCGGGCGAGGTCGGCAACGTAGAGGACCTGGGCGCGATCGATCACGGCCGGCGATTCTAGGGGTGGGTCTCCAAAGGGTGGGGCGCCGCGGCGGCGTCAGCCTGGACGGCCGGGACGTCGGCGTCGGCCTTATGGTCTCCGCCGTCGATCACCTCACCGCTGAGCGAGACGGTTCGCACCGGCACCGTCCCGAGCGCCGGATCGGCGTGCTCGTCGCGCATCGCCTCCCAGCCGCCGACTAGCACGCCGAGCGCACCGGCCAGCCCGACGTAGGCGCCGGCGCGCAAGGTCTCATACGGGGTCGGGTGGTCGATGATCCGAAACAGCACGAGCACGGTGGCGGCGAAGCCGAGCACGGTCGTCAGCACGCTTGCCGCGACGGGCAGCGCGCTCGATCGCTGGGTCAGCGCCAGCAGGGCGTGCAGCAGCGCCATCGCCGCGGCCAGCGCCAGGACGAGGCGGATCGCCCCCAGGCTCTGCCAGCCGCTCCAGGACGGCACCGGCGAGCCGAGCGTGCGCGCCGCGGTGCCCACGGGCCCGCCGAGGCGATACCACGCCAGCGCCAGCGAGCCGAGCAACGCGAGGCCGCCCGCGGCGGCGATCAGCTCGCCGCGCCTCAGCCGGCCGAGCCTGACGTCCACAGCTCCAGCCCAGCGGTTCGCGCACGTGCGGCGCTGAGCGTGTTGCGCAGCAGCTCGGCACGGGTCATCGGGCCGACCCCGCCTGGCACGGGCGTGATCGCGCCAGCGCGCTCGCTGACCGCCGCGAAGTCGACGTCGCCGACGAGACCGTCCTCGCCGCGGGAGATGCCGACGTCGATGACCGTCGCACCGGGCTTGACCCAGTCGCCCTTGATCATCCGGGGCACCCCGACGGCGGCGATCAGGACGTCGGCCGCGGCGCACACCTGCGACAGCTCGCGGGTGCGCGAATGGCAGATCGTCACGGTGGCGTTCGCGGCCAGCAACAGCGCCGCAAGCGGTTTGCCGACGAGGTTCGAGCGCCCGACGATCACGGCGCTTGCGCCCTCGAGCGGGATCGCGTGACGCGCGAGCAGCTCCATCACGCCCAGCGGCGTGCAGGGCCGCAGCCCGGGCTGCGCGAGCGCCAGGCGCCCGGCGCTGACCGGCGTCAGCCCGTCGACGTCCTTGGCGGGATCGATCAGCGCGGTCAGGGTGGCCCCGTTGAGCTGGGCGGGCACGGGGAGCTGCAGCAGGATCCCGTCGACGGCGGGGTCGGCGTTGAGCTCGGCGAGCACGGCGACGACGTCGTCCTCGCCAACATCGGCCGGCAGGCGATGGTCGAAGGGCTCGATGCCGACCTCGCGGCTGTCGCGCTGCTTGGAGGCGACGTAGACCGAGGACGCCGGATCCTCGCCGACGAGCACGGTCGCCAGGCCGGGCGGCCGCCCCGTCTCCTCGATGAAGGTCTGCACGTCTCGCGCGACATCGGCGCGAACCCGTGCAGCGGCCGCGTTGCCGTCGATGATCCTGGCCGTCACCAGCTCATCTTCGCATCGCGGCGCGGTGCGGGTGCGAGCGGGCGATCCCGGCAGGCTGGACGTGGAGCCCGCGATATCACGGGGTCTCTAGTCCGTGTGCCCTGGCCGCCGTCGCGAGCCGGTGTCATCGAAGTGGGCGAGCAGCACGCTCGCAGCGAGCACCGTCAGGTCGGCCACTCGTCGCGCAGCCGCTCGAGGTAGCCAGGCTCATAAACGCCCCTGAACTGCCCGTGGGTGCGGTTGACCGCCTGCTGGCGTCGCGTACGTGCCTGCTGACGCTCCTCGCCTAGCTGCCTGCTGACCGACGCGCACGAGGTGCCGCAGCAGCTTGGAGCCGGATCCGGCGTCTTGCGGCCATCGCTGCGCGGCGCGCTGGAGGGCAGCAGCAAGCTCGTCGGTCTCGGTCAGCCATAGCGATGTCGCGTCGTTGGCACGACCACAAGTGTCGCACCACAGAAGTAGTGCGACACCAGCGACCGAGCGCGCGCAGCGCAAGCCGCGGGTCGACGCGTCGATTTTCGGCCAGGATAGGTCCGGCCGGCCTAACGCTTCGTTATCGGTGCCAGCGCGGCGACGAGCTTGCGCTCCGAGCCGTCGGACGCGGACTGCGCGAGGGTTGAGAGCGCCCTTTGATGAAGCTCTGCTGGCGGAGAGTCGTCCTGGCTTGCCGCCCACTGCGAAACGCACCCTAACCGTGGTCAGTTGCAATTACTCTGGGTATCCGTAAACCAGTAGCCTGAGTTAATGCCGCTGGGGTATGCCAACGTTCGGCCGCTTGTCCCGTACATCGTCGTCGCATTATTGGGAAAGTCGCCGAAAGCGGTGTTGTCGGTGAACCCTTGGAAGGGCACGCTACCGAAGTTGCTCAGGTTGGTCGGCGAGCCATTGACCGTGGGTCTTTCGATAATGTAGTCCGCAGTCGACGCGTCGAGGCCGTACGCCGTGACATAGTAACTCAGCGCTGCGCCATTGTAGTAGTTGTACATATAGAAGTGGAAGGTGTTACCGCCCACCGACTGAACGTCAGCGATGAAGTAGTAACCTGGAGTAGCATACAAGTTCTGGGGTACGATGGTTTTCTGTGTCGGTAGTATCTCCGACCAAGCCTGATTCTGCGCGGAGGCCGGCGTATTTAGCATTGTGCCGTCCTGGGCCAGCTGGGAACTATTCACACCGCCCAGACCTGCCCATAGGACCACAGAGTTCGTGCTACAGCGACTAGGGCCTAGCGTTGGCTCCACGTAGTAACCCGTGGCGTGCGTATAGCTCTGACTCGAAGAATAGTCGTCATAGCCAGACCACGTACGCGAGGAACTTGATCCAGCAGTCACCGGGATCGCGATGAGTTCAGGTGGTGGCGCAATGATGTGCAGGTTATTCAGCATCTCGCGCCAGAGCGCATATTCAGATGAGTCTTGCGGCGGCATTGCTGGGATACCGTATGACGCAAGCTCAGCAGATGATGCCGTGGCAGGATCGAATGAGGCCGGAGGGACGATGTACTTGGTCGCGAACCCTTCTACTGTGTAGTCATACTCGGTTGCGCCGTCAGATAGGGTTGTTATGTTCTGCACTGGATAAGTGATAAGCCCACACAGTGAGAGCGTCTCGGCAGAGGCCGCATATGGGTCGAACGAAGCGTCGCAGCTAACCGTAGCGGTATTGGCTGACGCTACGGACGCAAGCATCATCAACGCAGTACTCGGAAGCTTGCGACTACCGCAAGCCGTAGCCGCAGCGACGTACGAGCCCGACCATCACGAAGCGTTGTGCGGTGCATGCATACTCCCACGGTTATGGAATTCTCACCCAGGTAGTCCCTCTACACTGGGCTCATCGCGTCAACATTTCGAGACGTCGAACGAGCTCGGGTCCGAACTGCCTCGGTGAGCCAAAACCAAAGGCTGTCTTGACGAGATAGCCGTTGCTCACGCTCTGGCAGCCGGCAAGGCCAACGTGCACAACCACGACCTGACCTTGCCCATAGACGAAGATCGCAGCAATCTCGGTCCCATCATCGTTCGGACACGCAACGGGACCCGGAGGAAACGGGGGCAGCGAATCGAACTGGCGCGCGAGCTGCCGAATCGTGGAGCGAGTCCGAACTAGCACTGACCGCAACAGACGTCGCGGCCTGCGAGGGTGAATCGGCCCGTAACGACAAAGACGCAGGGCAGCAGCTCCAGACGGCACCAGAACGATTCGCGCCTGCTGCCATGGGTGAAATGGCCTGTACGGACCACCGGGGACATTCGGGATCGAGCTGCAGGCGGGCGGCGGGATGTGCGTGGTTAGGTGCGCAGACGCTCCGCCAGTGCATGCCGCCAAGGCGCTGGTCGCGCCCAGCATGAGCGCAATGGCCAATACCGCAGCCCACTGGGCGGTGATGAGATGCCCCGCGCGTCGGCGGCTCTCATGCGTACCACGCCGTCCCCTATCAGAACCACTGAAAAGAAAGTGATGGTTCACCGCCGTGCGGCAGGCTACTGGCCACTCTACCCCTACGTCAAGTGCGGCTCAGTAATCCGGTATGCATACTTGGCTAGGAGCTCGACTCCTCGATCGCGAAGGCGCCCTTGCGGCGGGCCGACGCCCGGCTGCATACGCCCTCAGCGCTTCGTGATCGGCGCCAGCGCCGCGACGAGCTTGCGCTCCGAGCCATCGGAGGCGAAGCGCACGACGACGATCCCCCCGGGCTCGATGCCGGTCACGACGCCTTCGCCGAAGGCCGCGTGGACGATGTCCTCGCCAAGGCGCAGGTCGATGCTGGC
This sequence comes from uncultured Solirubrobacterales bacterium, assembly GCA_963795555.1. GTDB lineage: Bacteria > Actinomycetota > Thermoleophilia > Solirubrobacterales > Solirubrobacteraceae > CAWCHZ01. Next base: position 328,140 of record CAWCHZ010000002.1, on the reverse strand, counting down.
GGCGCTCTCGACGCGAACTGACGCCCAGCTGGACATGCCACCGCCGCGGCTGGCCTGACCGCCGCCGGCTGAGCGAATGCCGGCGAACGCGGTCTCCTGTCGATCCGTCAGCTCGGCTGGGATCTCGTCGACGAAGCGGCTGCGCATGCCGTAGCTGCGCGAGCCGAAGATCGCGCGTGAGCGCGCCCAGGTGATGTAGAGCTCGCGCTCGGCGCGCGTGATGCCGACGTAGCAGAGGCGCCGCTCCTCCTCGAGGCCGCCCTCGTCGAGCGCACGCGAGTGCGGGAAGACGCCGTCCTCGCAGCCGATGATGAAGACCACCGGAAACTCGAGGCCTTTGGCGTTGTGCAGCGTCATCAGCGTGACCAGCCCCTCATCGGAACGCAGCTGGTCGGCATCCGAGAGCAGCGCGATCTGCTGCAGGAAGCCGTCGAGCGAGGGCTCCTCGGCCGTCCGGTCGTACTCGTGCCCGACCTCGACCAGCTCCTGCAGGTTCTCCAAGCGCCCCTCCGCCTCGATCGTCCGCTCGGCGGCGAGCGCGTCGCTGTAGCCGGTCTCCGACAGGACCTCGCCGAGGATCTCGCCGATGCTCGCGCCCCCCTCGACGCGCTCGCGCAGCAGCTTCATCGTCCCCATGAAGCGCTGCAGCGCCTTGATCGCCGCGGCTCCCAGCCCCGGCACCTGCTCGGGCTCGGCGGCGGCGTCCCAGACGTCGAGCTCCATCGTGTTGGCGAACGCGAGCACGCGCGAAAGCGATGTCTGGCCGATGCCCCGGCGCGGGCTGTTGGCGATCCGCGTGAACGCGCCCGCGTCGCGCGGGTTGACCAGGAACGTCAGGTAGGCGATCGCATCGCGGATCTCCGCGCGCTCGTAGAACTTGGTGCCGCCGATGACCTGGTAGGCGATCTGCGTGCGCACCAGCGTGTCCTCGAGCACGCGGGATTGCGCGTTGGTGCGGTAGAAGACGGCGATCTCGGAGTGACCGACGCCCTCGTCGGCGAGCCGCTCGATCTCGCCGGCGACGTAGCGCGCCTCGGCGTGCTCGTCGTCGAGCTCGCGCAGCTTGATCGGGTCCCCCTCCCCCAGATCGGTCCAGAGCGTCTTGCTCTTGCGACCGCGGTTGTTGGCGACGACGGCGTTGGCGGCCGAGAGGATCGTCTGGGTGGAGCGGTAGTTCTGCTCCAGGCGCACGACATGGGCGTCGGGGAAGTCGTCCTCGAAGTCGAGGATGTTGCGCACGTCGGCTCCGCGGAAGCCGTACACGCTCTGATCGTCATCCCCCACCACCGCCAGGTTGCGGTGCTCGCCCGCGAGCAGCTGCAGCCAGCGGTACTGGGCGTGGTTGGTGTCCTGGTATTCGTCGACGAGGACGTGGCGGAACGCGGTCGCGTAGCGCTCGCGGACCTCGGGAAAGAGCTGCAGCACGTCTACGGCGCGCACGAGCAGGTCGTCGAAGTCCATCGCGTTCATGCGGTGGAGCTCGCGCTCGTAGAGCTCGTAGACGTCGGCGACGGTCTGCTCGAAGAACGAGCCGACCAGCTTGCGGTAGTCGGCGGCGGCGCGCAGCTTGTTCTTGGCATCGCCGATCTGGTTGTGGATGGCAGCCGGCGTGAAGCGCTTGGGGTCGAGGCTCAGCTCGTCGAGGCAGCGCTTGATCAGCCGCCGGGCGTCCGCCTGGTCATAGATCGTGAAGCCGCGCGTGTAGCCGAGCCGAGGAGCCTCGGCGCGCAGCATCCGCGCGCACGCCGAGTGGAACGTGAGCACCCACATCGAGCGCACGCGCGCCCCGACGAGCAGCTCGACGCGCTCGCGCATCTCCTGGGCGGCCTTGTTGGTGAAGGTGATCGCGAGGATCTCCCCCGGCTTGGCGCGATCGGTGCGGACCAGCCAGGCGATGCGGTGCGTCAGCACCCGCGTCTTGCCGCTGCCCGCGCCGGCGAGGATCAGCAGCGGCCCGTCGCCGTGCGTGACCGCCTCGCGCTGGGGCTCGTTGAGCCCCGCGAGCAGCGCGTCGAGGTCCTCGGCGGCAGGCGGGCTGGGCATGAGCCCAACGGTACCGTCAGGTTCGGCGCCTCAGTGAGGCTGGTCGACCTCGTACCCCATGCCGCCGCCGAGCAGCGTGCCGATCAGCAGGCGCTCGGCCAGCGCACCGTCGGCCCCGCCGAAGTGGCCCGCAAACCACGGGCCGTAGAAGCCGGGCGCGTTCCAGTAGGCCGTTGGCCGTCCTCCCAGCAACACCTGGCGCGCGGCCGGCGCCTCGCCGCGCTCGAGCCGCCGCGCATCGGCGGCGCAGGCGGGCACCGGACGAGCGTCGGCCCCATCCGGCGCCCAGCTGACCTCCCTGTCGGAGGGACCATGGGCCGGATCGAAGAAGCACGGCGGGCTCGGCGACGGCGGCCGGCGGCCGTCCAGCGCGGCCGCCGCGGCCGCCAGCACCCGCCAGCCCGCCGCCAGCTCGGCGGTCACCAGCTCGATCTGCTGGGGTCGCTGCGCGCCCGAGAACGCGAGTCGCGCGGCGCGCAGGTGGCTGCGGGCCTGCTCTGTAGCGGCGTTGCCGGAAGCGGGCCCGGCGTTGCCGGAAGCGGGCAATCTCAGCTCGAGCGCGCTCACGTCGCGCTCGAACGCGTCGACGTCCTCGCTCGCCAGCTCGCGCAGAGCCACCAGCTGGCGCGCCTCGCGCCCGGCGCCGCGCAGGCGCAGGCCGAGCGCCAGCGCCGCGATGACGGCAACCGCCGCGGCGATCGCCACCACCGCGACCGGGGCGGTGGCAAGCGGCGGAATCATCGCCATCGGCGACGCGCAGAGGCTGGCCGCGCGAAGCGCCCCGCGCCCGCGCCGTAGGCTGCGCTGCCGATGGGATTGACCGACGAGGTGCGTGCGAGCTGCGCGGCGATCGCCGCGCGGGCGCGGTGGGTGTCGATCGATGTCGATCGACTGGCGGAGGTCGAGCCCGCGCCGCCGCCGGCGCTTGATCCCGAGCGTCACTTCCTGGAAGGAAACCAGGAGCAGGTGACCGCATACCTGCTGACGCTCGATGCGATCAACTTCGGCTCGGGCTGGTTTCCAACGCTGCGCAAGCGACCCGGCTGCTCGGGCTACTTCACGGTCGCCTGGGCGCTGGCCGACCGCTTCCGCGCCGCCGGTCCCTGGTCGGCGCAACAGCTGCGCGCGAGCGACGCCGGCGAGCTGGCCGCAGTCCTCGGGCAGGATCCGACGCACGAGCTGATGGCGTTCTACGCGCGGGCGCTGCGCGACCTCGGCGCATTCGTCGGCGCGCGATCGTTCACGGCCGTCGTGGCAGACGCAAACGGCTCCGCCGAGCGACTCGCCCGACAACTCGCCGATGGCATGCCCTTCTTCCAGGACCGCGGCTTCTACAAGCGCGCCCAGATCGCGCCCCACGACCTCGACCTCGCGGGCGTGGCGAGCTTCGACGATCTCGATCGGCTGACGATCTTCGCCGACAACCTCGTGCCCCACGTCCTGCGCGTCGATGGCGTGCTGCGCTACGACCCGACGCTGACGAAGCGGATCGATGCCGGCGAGCTGCTGGAGCCGGGCGATGCCGAGCGCGAGATCCGCGCCTGCGCGCTGCACGCCTGCGAGCTGATCGCCGCCCGCCTGGGCGTCGCGCCGCGCATCCTCGATGCCTGGCTCTGGAGCCGCGGCCAGCAGCCCCGCTACAAGGCTCGCCCGCGCCACCGCACGCGCACCGTGTACTACTGATCCAGGCTCGCGCGATCGGGCCGCGCGCGCCACGGGACCGGAGCCTCGGCACGGCCGCCGTGATCGCGCCGAACCGGAGCCGCCATTCGCCATGCGATCATTGCGCCGGGAGGCGCCGGTGAGAACCGAGGTGGCTCAGATGAGCAAGTCCACGCAAGGCACCAAAGGCCACGGGGCGAACGGCGCGAGCGACCAGGACTACAGCCAGCCGATCCTGGCCGGTCCCGGCGACAGCGACTACGAGCGCTACCTGCGGACCGACGAGCTGCTGGCCCTGCAGAAGGCTCCGGAGGAGCGCGTGCAGCGCGACGAGCTGCTCTTCCAGGTGGTGCATCAGTCCTCCGAGCTGTGGCTCAAGCTGGCCGGCAGCGAGCTCGAGGAGGCGACGCGGCTGCTGGAGGACGGGAACGTCCTGGCGACCGTGCGAATCCTCGGCCGCGCGGTGCAGTGCCTGGACTACGTGACCGCGCAGCTGTCGATGCTCACCGAGCTGGATCCGTGGGAGTACCAGCGCATCCGCGTCGTGCTCGGCCACGGCAGCGGCTTCGACTCCCCCGGCTTTCGCCAGCTGCCGCAGCGCACCGCGCGGTTGGGCCAGCTGTTCGCGGAGGCGCTCGCCGCGCGCGGGCTGGACCTCGAGAGCCTCTACCAACACGGCCGCGAGCACGAGGATCTCTACGCGCTCGCCGAGGCGCTGACCGATTGGGACGAGCGCGTGTGGCTCTGGCGCTTCCGTCACTACAGCGTCGTCGCCCGCTCGCTCGGCGAGCACACGATCGGCACCCAGGGAACGCCCGTCGAGGTGCTCGGCAGGCTGATCGCCCAGCGTCAGCTGCCCCGCCTGTGGCACGTGCGCTCGCGGCTGGTTGAGATCTTCGATGCGCAGCGCTGACGAGGGCGACGTTTACGACGGCGGCGCGCCGCCCCGCTAGCGGATGACGCAGCTCCCCGGGCCTGACGCGCCCAGCCCAGACGCGCCCAGCCCAGACGCGCCCAGCTCCGACACGCCGCGCTGGGTCGCCGCCGCCCGCAGCCGCTTCTCCGCGCTACAGCAGGGCTTTGCCTTCTTCGACGCTCCCGGCGGCTCGCAGGTGCCCGACGAGGTCGGTGAGGCGATCGCGCGGGCGATGCGCGAGGCCAGCGCCAACCTCGGCGCCACCTACCCCACGAGCCTGCGCGTCAAGGCGATCCTCGAGCGGGCGGAGGCCAACGCCGCGGCGCTGCTGGGCTGCGAGGCGCATGAGGTGATGTTCGGCGCGAGCATGACGTCGCTGAACTTCGCCCTCTCGCGCACCGCCGGGCGCGAGCTGCGCGCTGGCGACGAGATCCTGGTCGCAACGCTGGATCATGACGGCGGGATTGCACCGTGGCTTGAGCTGGCAGACGACCGCGAGCTGGTCGTCCACCAGATCGCGCGCCGACCCGACACGACGCTGGACCTGGAGGATCTGCAGCGCAAGCTGAGCGAGCGCACGCGCGTCGTCGCGTTCGCCTGGGCATCCAACGCAGTCGGCACGATCGTCGACGCAACCGAGGTCTGCGCGCTCGCGCACTCCGTCGGAGCGCTGGCCTGGGTCGATGCCGTCCACTACGCCGCGCACATGCCGATCGACGTGCGCGCGATCGACGCCGATGTCCTGCTGTGCTCGTCATACAAATTTTGCGGTCCGCACCTCGGCGTCGCTTACGGACGCGCCGAGCTGCTGGGGACCTGGCGCCCATACAAGGTGCGTCCGGCGCCGACCGTGCCGCTCGGCCGGCGCTTCGACACCGGCACCCCGCCCTATGAGCTGCTGGCGGGCTTCAACGCCACGATCGACTACCTGGAGGACGTCGGCGGCTTCGCGGCGATCGTCCCCTATGAGCGCAAGCTCGGCGAGCTGCTGCTGCGCAGCCTGCCCGCCGGCGTTGAGCTCTACGGGCTGACGACGATGGAGGGACGCGTCCCGACCTTCCTGGTCAACGTCGCGAACATGCCGCCGGATGCGGTCGCCGCGCGGCTCGCCGAGCGCCAGATCGGCGTCTGGGCCCACAACAACTGGTATGCGGTCGAGCTCGACCGCCAGCTTGGCTTCGAGCGCGCGGTGCGGATCGGCCTGATCCACTACAACACGCCCGCCGAGGTGCAGCGGCTCGTCGCGGCGCTGCGGGAGTGCGCCGAGAGCTGAGCCGAGCGGCGACACCGGCCGGCGACGGGCCTAACCCCCGGCCGGGTTGGGGCCGCGCACGGGTCGCAGCGGGCGCACGTCGACCTCTGGTTGCAGGTCGTGGTCGCCGGGCATGTCGGCGACCACGCGCTCAAGCGTCCCGAGGCGCTGCGACAGCTGCTTGAGCGCGTCGGCGATCGGGTCGGGCAGGTGGACCCAGTCGGCGTCGGGTCCCTCGGGCCGCTGTCCATCGACGCGCACGGGATGACCGGGGTTGCCGACGACGGTGCTGTTGGGCGGGACGTCGTGGATCACGACCGTGTTGGCGCCGATCTTCGCGCCGTGGCCGATCGTGATCGGCCCCAGCAGCTTGGCGCCCGAGCCGATCGTGACGTTGTCCTGGACGGTCGGATGGCGCTTGCCGGTGGCGAACCCGGTTCCGCCGAGCGTGACGCCCTGGTAAATGGTGACGTTCGCGCCGATCTCGGCGGTCTCGCCGATCACGACCCCGTGCCCGTGGTCGATGAAGAGGCCGCACCCGATCCGCGCGGCGGGATGGATCTCGATTCCGGTGATCGCGCGGATCACGGTCGCCACCAGGCGCGGCAACAGCGGGACGCCGGCCTGCTGCAGCCGGTGCGCCAGGCGATGCGCCAGCAGCGCCTGCACGCCCGGCCAGGTGAGCAGGATCTCCAGGTTGCCGACCCCGCGCGCAGCCGGGTCGCGCTGACGCGCCGCTGACAACGCGCCGCGCAGCTCCGTGCGCAGCCGACCCGGCGAGCTTCGTCCGGACATCCTCAGGAGAGGGTATCGCCGGGCCAGCGGCACGCCGCGATGCCTCAGCTCGGCAGCGACGCGCGCAGCTCGGACTCGGTCGGGGCGAAGAACGGCGTCGAGACGTAGCGCTCACCCGAATCGGGCAGCACCACGACGATCCGCGCCCCGCGCTGCTCCGGGCGCCGCGCCAGCTCCATCGCCGCCCACAGCGCAGCCCCGCTGGAGATGCCGCCCAGCACGCCCTCGCGGCGAGCCAGCGCCCGCGCGGTCTCGACCGCATCCTCGTCGTCGACGGCGATGATCTCGTCGACCACGTCGCGGTTGAGCACGGCGGGCACGAAGCCCGCGCCGATCCCCTGGATGCGGTGGGGTCCGGGCCGTCCGCCCGACAGCACCGGCGACTGGCGTGGCTCGACGGCCACGACGTGAAGCCTTGGGTTGCGCTCCTTGAGGTACTCGCCGGCACCGGTGATCGTGCCCCCCGTCCCGACCCCGGCCACCAGGACGTCGATCCGACCGTCCATCGTCCGCCACAGCTCGGGGCCGGTGGTGCGACGGTGGATCTCGGGATTGGCGGGGTTGGAGAACTGGTCGGGCAGGAAATAGTCCCCATCGCGCGCCAGCTCGCTCGCCGCCTGCACCGCCTCGTTCATCCCCCCCAACGACTCGGTGACGTGGACATCGGCGCCGTAGAGGCGCAGCAGCGCCTCGCGCTCGCGGCTCATCCCCTGCGGCAGCGTGAGGATCAGGCGGTAGCCCTTCGCCGCGCAGACGAACGCCAGCGCGATGCCGGTGTTGCCGCTCGTCGCCTCGACGATCGTCGTGCGTCCGGGCGCGATCCGCCCCTCGCGCTCGGCCGCCTCGATCATGGCGAGGCCAATGCGATCCTTGACCGAGCCGCCCGGGTTCTGCGCCTCCAGCTTGGCGAACAGGCGCCCCCCGTCGGGCTGCATGCGGGCCAACTCGACCATCGGCGTGTCGCCGACGTGCTCGGAGATGTCAACCGGGATGCGCGCCACTGGCACCGCTACGTTACCCGTTCACCAGCCGGCAGCCCTGGGCGGCTCGCCAGCCGGCCGCCCCGGGCCGCTCATCAGCCGGCTGCCCCGCGAGAGCGCCGCTCAGCTGCCGCATCCACCCAGGCGAGCCAGCGCGGCGCGATAGCGGACCATCGACGCGTGCTTGAAGTCGCTGTGCGTCTGGTGGCGCAGCGCGGGCACCAGCTCATGGTGGTAGGGCGAGCTGAGGCTCTCGTTGTGGCCGATGACATCGGCGATCGGGATGCCGTAGCGACAGCGCAGCCAGCGGGTGAGCGCCAGCGAGGCGGCGAGCTGGCGGCGGTCACCAAGCACCTGGGCATCGCTGAAGCCGACGTGCTCGATGCCGATCGCCGTCCAGTTGAGGCCAACCGTGTGGCGGCACATGATCCCCAGCGGCACGAGCTGGTAGATCGCGCCATCGCGGCCGATCACGAAGTGCGCACAGGTTCCCGGCAGCTCGTGCAGCTCGCTGTCGGGGAGATCGGGCGCGAAGGTGTTGTAGACGGCCTGCACCGTGGACGTCACGGAGTAGTGCTCGACGATCACATGCGGATGCACGAGGCGCCAGCTGTTGATGCCGTAGTGGCGGCGGGCGTAGGCGGCCATCTCCCGCAGCCGCCGTGGCGGAAGCGGAATCAGCAGCATGTGGATCGGCGGTCGCGGGACGCCGGCGCTGACGAGTCGGGCCGGCGAGGCCGCGGAAGTGGCGGACCCGCTGGCGGCGGACCCGCTGGCCGCCGCCGCCGCGACGATCAGCAGCGCGCTGAGCAGCAGCCGGCGCATCGGCGCCGCAGTCTACGACGCCCGGGTGCTGCGCGGACGACGGGAGCCCGCAGCCCACGCTGCCGGATGCTGCGCGAGCCTCCACCCCACGACGCCCGAGCGCTGCGCGAGCGCTGCCCGGACGGGGTTTAATCTGCGCGATGGCGCCCACGCGCTCGATCCGATCCCACGATGGCAGTCATGGGGCGGCCACCGCCGCGGGCATTGCAGGGAGCGCGTTGAGCCGCGTCGCCCGGGGCCGGCTGGCCGACCTGCCGCTGACGATCGGCTTCTGGGACGGCAGCGTGCTGGCGCCTCAGGAGCCGGCCCACTCAACCGCACCCCACCGCGCGCCGACCAGTGGTGCCCGCACCGACCAGCCGCGGGTGCTCGTCCGCGACCCCCGCGCGGTCGCCCACCTGCTGCACGAGCCCAACCAGCTCGGGCTCGCGCGCGCCTGGGTCGCCGGCCTCATCGACCTGGAAGGCGACCTCGAGCCGGCGCTGGCAGTGCGGCGGCAGCTGGACTCGCTGCGGCTCTCGCGGCTGGACCGGGCGCGGCTGCTGATCGCCACCCTGCGGCTCGGCGGACTCCGGATGCTGCGCCAGCCAGCGATCCCGGCGGTCGAGGCCCGCCCACAGGGGGTGCGGCACTCGCTGCGCCGCGACCGCGCCGCGATCAGCTACCACTACGACGTCTCCAACCGCTTCTATCGCCAGCTGCTCGGACCGAGCATGGTGTACTCCTGCGCCTACTTCACCAGCCCCGACGACACGCTCGAGGCCGCGCAGGAGCGCAAGCTGGACGTGATCTGCCGCAAGCTGCGCCTCGCCGCGGGCGAGCGCCTGCTCGACGTTGGCTGTGGCTGGGGCTCGCTGCTGATCTACGCCGCCAGCCATTACGGCGTGCGAGGGGTCGGCGTCACGCTGTCCGTGCCCCAGGCCGAGCTGGCGCGCGAGCGGATCGCCGCCGCGGGCCTCGCCGAGCGGGTGGAGATCCGCGTCGCCGACTATCGCGAGGTCGCCGACGGCCCCTACGACAAGATCGTCAGCGTCGGCATGTACGAGCACGTCGGGCGCCGCGAGCTCGACACCTACGCGCGCACGATCCACCGCCTGCTGCGCCGGGGCGGGCTGTTCCTCAACCACGGCATCGCGCGGCTGTACTCCGAGCCGCCCGGCCCCAAGACGTTCATCTCACGCTACGTCTTCCCCGACGGCGAGCTGCACCCCGTGACGGACGTGATGGCGGCGATGCGTGCGACCGGGCTGGAGGTGCGCGACGTCGAGTCGCTGCGTGAGCACTATGCGCTGACGCTGCGCTGCTGGCTGGCCAACCTCGTCGCTGGCCGCGAGTTGGCGCTCGACGAGATCGGTGCCGAGCGCGAGCGGATCTGTCGTCTCTACACGCTCGCGTCGGCGCTGGCCTTCGAGGGCGGCGACATCACGATCTACCAGGTGCTCGCCGCACGCGACGGCGCGCCGCACGGCCTGCCGCTCGACCGCCGCGAGCTGCTGCTCGGCGCTGGCGCGCCGGCTCCCGTGGCTTCCCGACCTGCGCCGACCTCCCAGCCGACCCGCTCGCGCACCACCGCGCCGGTCGGCTAGCGGGCGCCCCTGCGCGAGCGGCGATAGATCCAGAGGATCAGCATCGAGAACACGATCGCCAGCAGCAGGCCGGCGCCGTGGCGGTGCAGCACATACCACGAGAACAGCCCGGCGCTGAAGGTGCCACAGAGCCCGACGAGGATCGTCATGCCGATGCCCATTGGGTCCGGGCCGGGCAGCAGCAGGCGAGCGAGCGCACCGACGATCAACCCCATCAGCGCCAGCACGACCAGGAAGACGATCAGGGACATCGCCTCCAGAGTACTCCTCGCGACGGATACCGGAGAGCCTGAGCGGCGCGGCCGCTATTCGGCGATCGCGGCTACTCGGCGATGGGATACCGCGATCCGGCCGGCGCGGCCGCTATTCGGCGACCCCCCAGCCGGGTACTCATGCGGTGCAACCGCAGCTGCAGCTGCAGACCCAAGCGAGGAGAAGACGATGGGCAAGCTCTTCAAGTGGATGGCCGGGTGGAAGCTGGCAAAGGCGATCTTCCGCACGGGTGAGGCGAAAGGGCACGCTGAGCCGCGGCGCCGGGGCTTCGGTGCCGGACGGGGATTCAACAGGCCGGGTCGGCGGCTCTAGCCCGGCGCTCTAGATGTAATACATCGACGCGCCGGCATCGCGCGCCTCGCGGTCGACCTCGTCGGCGATCGTGACGCCGGCGAGGACCTGGCGGGCGGCGTCGGCGGCGCTGGCGATGACGCCAATCGCCCCCTGGCCGAGCGGTCCGTCGAGCAGCTCGACGATCTCCAGCACGGTGATCTCACGCGGGTCGCGGGCGAAGGAGTAGCCGCCCTTGACGCCGCGCTGGGAGCGCAGCAGGCCGGCCCGGCGCAGCACGGCGAAGAGCTGCTCGAGGAACTGCACGGGGATGTCGCGCCGGCGCGCCAGCTCGGCGACCGGCACCGGACCGCCGTCACCGGCACGCGCGAGCTCGACGAGCGCCTGGAGTGCGTACGGCGACTTGCTGGTGATCGAGATCATGCGCTTGCGATGTCTACGGCCCTGCGCGTGGAGCGAGATTCAGCGAGCTGGCGGGTCGCTGCCGAAGCGATCGTATGACACGGTCGGAAGACCTGTCGTGCGGGGACGCCACGCGGGCGCCGCCCGGCCAGCCGCGCCAGCCCTACAGCCAGCCGCGCTCGGTGGCGACGAGCACGGCCTGGGCGCGATCGACGGCGCCGAGCTTGCCGTAGATGTTGTGCAGGTGCGTGCGGACGGTGCTCGTCGAGAGCTCGAGCTCGCGGGCGATCTGCTTGTAGACGTTGCCCTGCGCGAGGCGCTTGAGGACCTCGAGCTCGCGCCCCGACAGCGGGCAGGGATCGACCGCGCGCGGGCGCGTGTCGGCCGGAAAGGGCAGGTCGTGCATCACCCGCCTCAATTGGTTGGCGTCGATCTCGACGCGGCGTGAGACCCTGATCAGCTCTGAGGGCGAGACGGGCGTGCCCTGCGAGTAGTGGGCGAGCATGTCGGCCAGGCGGATGAAGGCGGCCTCGCCGGTCGCGTCGTCGGAGTGATGGCGCTCGATCGCGCTCGCCAGGCTCTTCGGCAGCCCCCAGCGGCGCGCCAGCACCCCGCCGACGAGCGCGTGGTCGACACCCAGCTCGCGGCGCTCGCGGTGCAGGCGCTCCTCCGGCGTGCGCGAGGAGCCCTGGATCTGGCCCCGGTACCCGGGATAGGCGTGCAGCAGCACGAGCTTGCCGATGTCGTGCAGCAACGCGCTGACCATCAGGCGGTCGCGGCTGTCGAAGTCGGCCACCGCAGCCAGGCGCTCGGCGGCCCGCTGCGTCGTGATCGCGTGCAGGCGGAAGCGTTCGGGGGCGCCCTCCCAGACCCCGCCGCGCTCGAAGAAGTCGAACGTGCGCAGCGTGTTGGCGAGCGTCGTGAGCGTCTCGGGCGCGACCAGCTCGAGCGCCTGGACGATCGACGGCACGCCGGCGCCGTTGCGCTGCTTGGCGTCGACGCGATTGGCCAGGCGCAGCACGCTGATCGTCAACGCCACGTCTGACTCCAGCGCGGTGACCAGCTCGGTCGGCGAGACACGCTCCCCCGCGACGATCTCCAGCACCCGGTTGCGTGACTCGGCGAGCGCCGGGAACGCGTCCATCGCCTCGAAGGCGACGGTCAATCGCTGGCCGGGTCCGTCGGTGCGGGGCTCCGCCTGCACTGCCGCGGCACGGTCGCGGGTGCGCAGCGGAACTACGACGGATGGAGTGGCGGCCATGGGTTTCGATCGCGGTGATGGATGCGGCGATTGGATGCCGCCAAAGGCGCTATCGCTGTCGCGCTGAGCCAGTTATCGGCAGAGCCGATGCGGGGGTTTAGGAGCGCGTGAGCGCAGAGCCGACGCCCGGGGCTCGAGCGCGCGCGAGCGCAGAGCCGACGCCGGGGGCTCAGGCGCGCGCGAGCGCCGCGTCGATGCGCCGCAGCGACTCCTCGCGACCAAGCAGCGCGAGCGTCTCGAAGATCCCCGGCGAGACGGTCGTGCCGGCGAGCGCGACGCGCACCGGCTGGAAGACCTCGCGCGGCTTGACGCCGCGTCGCTGCGCCAGCTCGCGCAGTGCCCGCTCGATCGTGTCGGGCTCGAAGGCCTCGATGCGCGCGAGCAGATCGCGCGCCTGCTCGAGCCCCTCGCGGCCCCCAGCCGTGGCAATCGTCTTCGACCACGCGGCCGGGTCGTCGACCGGCCCGTCGAAGACGAAGCCGACCAGCGGCCAGAAGTCGGCGAGCGTCTGGATCTTCTCCCGGCTGATCTCGACCGCGCCGCGCAGCTCGTCGCGACCGGTGAACGCCTCCAGGCGCTCGGTCAGCTCATCGACGTTCAGCTCGCGCAGGTAGCGCCCGTTCATCCAGCGCAGCTTCTGCTCGTCGAAGACCGCCGGCGAGCGCGACACCCGCTCCAGCGAGAAGCCGCGCTGGAGCTCCTCGGTCGACAGGAAGGTCGTCGAGTCGTCCAGGCCCCAGCCGAGCAGGGCGAGGTAGTTGCGTACGGCCTCCGGCAGATAGCCGGCGTCGCGCAGCTCCTGCACTGATGCGGCACCGTGGCGCTTGGAGAGCTTCTTGCCATCCGGGCCGTGCAGCAGCGGCAGGTGCGCGTAGAGCGGTGGCTGGGCGCCGAGCGCCTCGAAGACCAGCAGCTGCTTGGGGGTGTTGGAGAGGTGGTCCTCGCCGCGCACGACGTGGCTGATGCCCGCGTCGAGGTCATCGACGGCGACGGCGAAGTTGTAGAGCACCGACCCATCCGCCCGTGCGATCACGGGGTCGTCGAGGTGGCGGTGCTCGAAGCGCGTGTCGCCGCGGATCACGTCGTGCACGACCGTCGCGCCGTGCTCGGGCACGCGCAGGCGCACCGCGCCGGAGCGCTCGGGCTCGCCGCGGAAGCCGGCGTTGGCGTGGCGCTGCTTCCACTGCTGCACGTCAGCCGCCGTCGCGTTGGAGTGGTATGCGTCGCCGGAGTCGAGCAGCTGGCGCAGCACGGTCCGGTGGCGGGCGGCGCGCTCGCTCTGGAAGACCGGCCCCTCGTCCCAGTCGAGCTCCAGCCAGCGCAGCGCGGCGAGGATCTGCTCGACGTTCTCCGGCGTCGAGCGCTCGCGGTCGGTGTCCTCGATGCGCAGCAGCAGGCTGGCGCCCGAGCCGCGCGCCAGCAGCCAGTTGTACAGTGCCGTGCGCGCGCCGCCGATGTGCAGCGCGCCGGTCGGCGAAGGAGCGAAGCGAACGCGCATGGGTGCCGCATGCTAGTCGGCGCGCACGTCTCGACCGCCGGGGGCCTGGCGAAGGCCGTCGAGCGCGGTCAGGCCTGCGGCGCCGAGGCGATTCAGATCTTCAACCAATCACCGCGCATGTGGCGCCCGACGCGCTACGGCACGGAGGACTTCGCGGCCTTCCGCGCCGCGATCGCCGACTCACCGATCGAGGCGACCGTGATCCACGCCGTCTACCTGATCAACTGCGCGTCCGATGACGCCGACATCAGAGCCAAGTCGCTGGCGTCGCTGACGCAGGCGCTGCGCGTCGGCGACGGCATCGGCGCGCAGGCGGTGGTCGTACACCCCGGCTCGGCCAAGCAGGGCGCGGTCGGCCCGGCGATCGAACGGGCGGGCGAGCTGATCGCGCAGGCGCTGGCCGACAGCGAGCGCTGCCCGCTGCAGCTCGAGAACACCGCCGGTACGGGCGGCACGCTCGGACGCTCATTCGAGGAGCTGGCGGCACTGCTGGGGGCGGCGGGCGACGACGGACGCTTGGGCGTCTGCCTGGACTCCTGCCACCTGTTCGCCGCCGGCTGCGACATCCGCACCGACGCGGGCCTGAAGGAGACGATCGATGCCTTCGATCGCGTCGTCGGCCTGAAGCGGCTGGGATCGCTGCACATCAATGACTCCCAGACCGCGCTGGGGTCCAACCGCGACCGCCATGCCAACGTTGGCAGCGGTCAGCTGGGAGCGGCTGGCTGCGCCACGTTCTTGTCCGAGCCGCGCTTCGAGCGGCTGCCCTGCCTGCTGGAGACGGCGGGCGAGGACGGCCATGGCCCGGGCGCCAGCGAGGTGCGCCGCGCGCTCGAGCTGCGCAAGCAGGGGCTCGCGGCACGGAGGGGGACACGCGCGAATGCCAGGTGACGCGGCCAGAGCCATCGGTGCAACTCCGGTGTTACACTTGAGCCCATGCCTACCGCTCATCCCCGCATCGCCCTGACGCGCGACCCCGAGCTGGACGAGGTGCTGCGACGCGCCCGGCCGCTGCTCGGCGAGACCAAGCCCACCTCCGCCTTGGCGCGCGAGCTGCTCCTGCGCGGCGCGCGCGATCTGCTCGCCCATGAGGACTCGGAGCTGGATCACTGGCTGGACGAGCAACATGCGACGCCGGCGCTGCGCTCCACCGAGGCGGTGCTCGCGACTGCCGGAACGCTCGGGACGCCCGATCAAGCCAGGCCGCGGGCGATCTCCGAGGCGCTCGCCGAGCTGCGTCGGGAGCGGCTCTGAGCGCGACGGCGGAGTCTCCGCTCGTCTACCTCGACTCCTCGGCGTTCGTCAAGCTCGTCCTGCCCGAGCCCGAGACGCCGGCACTGGTGGCGGCGCTGGACCCACGGGCTCGGCTCGTGGCCTCTGAGATCCTCGAGATCGAGGTCGTTCGCGCCGCCGGGCGCGCGGCCGGCACGGCGGCGGTTGCGGCTGCCCGCAACCAGCTTGCCGGGATCCGCCTGCTGCCGCTGAACGGCGAGATTCGCAGGCGCGCCGGCGAGCTAACGCCTGTCACGCTGCGCTCGCTCGACGCGATCCACCTCGCTACCGCGCTGAATCTCGGCGAACGCCTGGAGACGTTCTGCGGATACGACGCGCGCATGACAGCCGCGGCCAGCCAGGCCGGCTTGCGCGTAATAGCGCCGCGCTAAGCGGCGGGCGGGCGCTCCGCCGCTGCGCTGGGAGTACAGGTCGCGGCGCTGATGAGCGGCGCGCTAGGCGGCGGCGGTGAGGACCGCGGGGCCGAGCAGCTTGTGCAGGTCGGCGCGCAGGCTGGCGCTCGGCGTGACGCGGAAGCCCGAGCCCAGCCGCAGGCGACGCGCGCCGCTGGAGGTGTGCATCTCGAGCACCACCTCCGCCGGGCCGGGGAAGTTCTCGAGCACGTGCTTGAGCTCGTCGATGATCGTCGCCGGCAGCTGGCGAGCGTCGACGCTCAGCTGCAGCGGACGCGCGGCCTCCGCCAGCCGCGCGGTCTGCGCCCGTGCGGCGGCGAGCTCGGCCTCGTCGGGCTCGAAGCGCCGCACTTCTTGGACGACGATGCAGGTCTTGCTCGCATCGCGGTGGTCGAGGCGCCCGCGCGCAAGCACGATCCGATCGACGGCGACGTCGTCGCCGGCGGCGGCCAGCACCTCGCCGAACAGCAGCAGCTCGACCGAGCCGCCGAGGTCATCGAGCGTTGCGAACATCATCGGGTCGCCGTTCTTGGTGCGAATGCGCTTGGCCTCGCTGATGATCCCGCCCACCGTGACCACCTCGCCGTCGCGCCGCCCCTCCAGGTCGGCCAGAACACAATCGGCGCGCAGTCGCAGCGCCTCGCGGACCGCCTTGAGCGGGTGGGCGGAGATGAACAGGCCGATCGCCTCCTTCTCGGCGGCCAGCAGCTCGGATTGGTCGAATTCCTCCAGCGGGATCGGCGGGTGGCTGGGCGCGATCAGCCGCACCGGCGCCTGCTCCCCATACGGCGTCTGCGCCCCGGACGGCGCGAGCGAGGTCGTTGGCTCGAGGTCGAAGATCGAGCCCTGGCCGATCAGCGCGTCCTGCTGGAGCTTCTGGCCGGCCGCCTGGGCCTGCTCGAGGATCGCGAGCATCCCCTTGCGGGTCGCGCCGGTTGAGCCCAGCGCGCCGCACTTGATCAGCGCCTCGATCGCCTTCCTATTGACGGCGCGGCAGTCGACGCGGGCGCAGAAGTCCCACAGCGAGCTGAACGGGCCGTCCTGCTCGCGCGCGCGCTTGATCGCCTCGACGGCCTGGTAGCCGACACCCTTGACCGCGTCGAGGCCGAAGCGGATGTTGCCGTCGCTGACGACGAACTCGTGATCGGAGGCGTTGACGTCGGGCGGCAGGATCTCGATCCCCATCTCCTCGCAGCGCGCGACGAAGAAGGGGACCTTGTCCTTGGTCGACATCACCGAGGAGATCAGCGCGGCCATGTACTCGGCGGTGTGGTTGGCCTTCAGCCAGGCGGTGCGATAGGAGATCAGCGCATAGCAGGCGGCGTGGGACTTGTTGAACGAGTAGTCGGCGGACTTCTCGTTGGTCTGCCAGAGGAGCTCGATCACCTCCGGGCGCGTGCCCGACGCGCGGCAGCCCTCGTAGAACTCGGGCTTGAGCTTGGCCATCGCCGCACGGTCCTTCTTGCCGATCGCCTTGCGCAGGTCGTCGGCGCGCGCCCCGGAGAAGCCGGCCAGCTCGGTGGCGATCAGCATCGCCTGCTCCTGGTAGAGGATCACGCCCTTGGTGGCCTCGATGATCGGGCGCAGGCGCTCGTCGGGCACGGCGATGCTGTCCGGGTTGTGCTTGCCCCTCGCGTAGACGGGGATCTGGTCCATCGCGCCGGGCCGGTAGAGCGCGTTGAGCGCGACGAGGTCGTCGAACTCGGTCGGGCGGACCTTCTTGAGCGCCTCGCGCATCCCCTCGGACTCGAACTGGAACACGCCGATCGAGTCGCCGCGGGCGAGCATCTCATAGGTCTTGACGTCGTCGAGCGGCAGCGCCGCCATGTCGATCCGCTCGCCGGTCGAGCGCTCGAGGATGTCGAGCGCGTCCTCGATCACGTCGAGGTTGCGCAGCCCGAGGAAGTCCATCTTGAGCAGCCCGATCTCCTCGATCGGCTTCATCGAGAACTGCGTGACCGTGCGGTAGCTGCGCGCGCCGTCCTCTCCCACCCCGGCGTCGGCGAGCTGCAGCGGGACGATGTCGGTCAGCGGGCGGTCGGCGATCACGACGGCCGCGGCGTGGATCGAGGAGTTGCGCACGATCCCCTCGAGGCTGCGCGCGACATCGACGATCTGCCGCGCCGCGGGATCCTGGTCGTAGGCCTGGCGCAGCGGCTGGCCGGCCTGCAGGCAGTCGTCGAACGACGGCGGGCGGCCCATGATCGGATCGGGGATCAGCTTGGCGAGGCGATCGCCGATCGCGTAGTCCTGGCCGAGCACGCGGGCGGCGTCACGGGTGGCCGCGCGCGGGAACATCTTGCCGAACGTGACGATCTGCGCGACACAGTCCTGGCCGTACTTGTCAGTCACGTAGCGGATCACCTGGTCGCGCCCGCGCACCGAGAAGTCGATGTCGATGTCCGGCATCGAGACGCGCTCGGGGTTGAGGAAGCGCTCGAACAGCAGGTCGTAGCGCAGCGGGTCGACGTCGGTGATGCGCAGGCAGTAGGAGACCAGCGAGCCGGCCGCCGAGCCGCGGCCCGGGCCCACGGCAATGCCGCGGTCCTTGGCGTACTTGACGAAATCCCAGACGATCAGGAAGTAGGCGTTGAAGCCCATCCGGTCGATCACCGACAGCTCGTAGTCCATCCGCTCGACGGCGTGCGCCGGCGGCGGGTCGCAGTAGCGCTCGCGCAGCCCCGCCGCGACCAGCTCGCGCAGGTAGGCCGCCTCGGACTGGCCGTCGGGCGTCGGGTAGCGCGGGATCAGCTGCTTGCCCAGCTCAATATCGACGTCGCAGCGCGCGGCGATCTCGAGCGTCGTCGGCAGCGCCTCCGGCCAGTCCGCGAACGCCTGCGCCATCTCCTCGTTGGAGCGCAGATAGAACTCGTTGGTCTCGAAGCGCAGCTTGGGCTCGGCGAGCGTGCTCTTGGTCTGGACGCAGAGCAGCGCGGCGTGCTGGTCGTAGTCCTCGCGGCGCAGGTAGTGGACGTCCGCGGTGCCGACCAGCGGCCGGCCCAGCTCGCGCGCGAGGCGGACGATCCCCTCGTTGGCGCGATCCTGGGCGGCGAGGCCGTTGCGCTGGAGCTCGAAGTAGACCTGCTCGGCGCCGAAGACCTGGATCAGGTCCTCGGCGTGAGCGCGCGCGTCGGCGTCGCGGCCGTCGACCAGGCGCTGGCAGAGTCGCGAGGCCAGGCAGCCGGTCAGCGCGATGAGGCCCTCGGAGTGCGCGGCCAGCGCGGCCATGTCGAGCGACGGCTTGCCGCGCTGCAGGCCCTCGAGGAAGCCGGCCGAGGAGAGCTCGACGAGGTTGCGGTAGCCCGCCGGCGTCGCCGCCAGCAGCGTCAGGTGGTTGCGCTCGACGCGCTCGGGGCCGCGGTGCAGACGATCGTCGACGAGGTAGATCTCGCAGCCGACGATCGGCTTGATGCCGTGTGTGCGGCAGGCCTTGTAGAGCTCGACGGCGCCGTTCATCACGCCGTGGTCGGTCAGCGCCAGCGCCGGCTGGTCGAGCTGCGCCGCGCGCGCCGCCAGGCCCTGGATCTTGCACGCCCCGTCGAGCAGCGAGTACTCGGAGTGGACGTGCAGATGGGCGCAGGCGGACGGCGTCAAGGGACCGCAATGGTAGGCATCCGAGCGGATGGCGAGCGGTCGGCCGGGCGGGCCGTCAGGCCTCGCTCGGCGGCGCCTGGGCCAGCAGGGTCCAGCGACGCAGCGCGTCGAGCGCGGCGCGGTCGCCGCGCACGGTCGGCTTCTCGGCGCTTGTCAGCGCGGCGCCGCCGAGCAGCGCGAGGAAGCCCTCCTGCGGGCTGCCGATGAAGGCGATCGGTGCGCTCGCCGGCGCCTCCCGGGCGACGATCAGGTGCGCGCCACGCTCGACGCCCAGCCACCAGGTCCCGCTCCGCCGTCCCTCGATGCGGTGCTCGATCCAGAAGGAGCCCGCGCGCATCCAGCCGGGGTCGATGCGGTGCGCCAGCGCGCGGTAGACCAGCCCGGGATCGAGCCAGACGCCCGCGCGCCCGAGCGCCGCCAGGCCCAGCTCGCCGCGTGTCAGCTCGGCGAGGTTGGCCGCCCAGCGCCGGTGGCGGCCGCGGACCGCGGGCCGGCCGGCGCGCCGCAGGCGCCGCAGCTTGGCGCCGGCGAGCAGCGCCGCCGCGCCGGCGGCGTCGGTGCGCAGGCGGAAGTCGACCGCGCGGCGGCGGCGGAAGCGATCCAGCGGCCAGGTCGTCGCCTCGCCGGTGTCGATGCCGACGCCGAAGATCCCCACGCCGACCAGCTCGAGGTCGAAGGTCATCGGCCGCTGGGCGACCAGGCCCTGGGCGATCAGCAATTGGAGGAACAGCCGCGCGGCCGCAGACGCGTCCTCGAGCGCCAGCGCGGTCAGCGCCAGCGGCAGCCAGGCGAGTGTCGGCTCGGCGGACATCACGGGCTCGGCGGGCATCACGGGCTCGGCGGGTACTGGCAATGCCGCCGCCGCCGTCGTCGAGAGGCCCGGCGCGGTGACCTCGGTTGCCGCCACCGCCGTTGCCGCCGGCGCGCTCACCTCGCCGACCGCCCCCTCAGCACCCGCGCCCATCTCTTCGCCAGCGCCCTCAGCCTCGTGCGCCGCCTGGCTGGCCAGCGTCGCGCGCAGGCGCGCCAGCTCACGGCCGACGTCCAGCGCCGCGCGCTCGGCGGTCTGACGGCGCTCGCGCTCGGCGGCCAGCTGCTGCTCGATGTCCTGGCGCGCCAGCTGCTCATGCGCGAGCGCGCCGGTCTGCTGACCGGCCCGGCCGCGCGCCGCGCTCAGGAGCCGTTCGCGCTCGAGCATGCGCGCCTGCCCGCCGGCATCGGGCGGCGGTGGCTCGCTCGGCGCGACCAGTCGCAGCGCGCGCGACTGGCCGGCCAGCCGGCGCTCGCCGGCCAGCACGCTCGGCGCGTTCGCGAACGGGACGACACGCTGGCGCCGCCGCAGCGCCTCGGCCTCCTCGGCGAGCAGCCGCGCGATCTCGAGCGCGCGCTGAAGGCGCGAGGTCAGCGCGGAGAGCTCGTGCTCAAGGCGGTGGACGTCGCGCGCGGCGTCGCCCAGCTCGTGCAGCAGCGCGCCGACGTGCCCCTCGCGCTCGCTGATGCCGCGCAGCCCCTCGGCCAGGCTCGCCAGCTCCTGCTCGAGCGAGGGCGGCATGGTGGGTGCGGCGGTGACGGGCGGGCTGGAGGCTGGGTCGGTCATGACCTGGCCAGCAGGGTATGACCAGGGTCAGACACGAGCGGCTCCGCTAGCTGAGCGCGCCACGGCGCCCCGCGAGCACAGCACCTCCGACCGCGAGCGCGGCGACCAGCCCCGTGAGGCCGAGCGCGGCCGCCTTCTGCTTGGGGCTGACCTGGCGGGCGCGCCGCCCGAGATAGCGCTTGGCCCCCCACCACACGGCCTTGCCGAGCAGCTGATATCCCATGGCGGGCATCGTATACCCGACTCGGGCCGCGGCGTAGGTCGCCGCGCGGGAGCCAGGCGAGCCGTTGGCGGATCGGCACAGTGCCGCCCCCGGCGGGACGATCAGGGCATCCATACAGCACGATTCATTCGCAGTGCCACCCGCTTTGCCACATCCGTTGTTTTTTTTGATTAGCGCGGCTTGACATGCTGAACGCAGCGCTGCTAGCTTGCCCGCCGCCTGAGGGCTGTGTGCGGCGACCACGGGCTGCCGGTGTCTTGTTCCTGATTCCGTTGGGGGGTTGGGATGGACCTGTGGTCGCTGTGGGCGCGCCTGCGCGTGTGCGTGTTGGCAGGGGTCGTCGTGCTGGCAGGCGGGGCGCTCGCGTTGGTGCTCACGTTGGGCGCAGAAAGCGTGCGTGCCGCCAGCGCCGCGCTGCCGGCGAAGGGCTCGGAGTCATCCGCCGTGGCGGCTGTGCTGGCGCGGATCGTGCGCGGCCCTGGGCCGCTGGTGAGCGAGCAGGGCGGCCAGGGTGGGGCGGGCGCCGCGCCGGGGGCGCCGCGCCGGGGGTGCCGGGCACGCTGGTGCCGGGCCTCTCCACCACCACGTCTGACACCTATCGCACGCGGCGCGGCCCGCTCGTGACGAGGATCTATTCGGCGCCGGTGAACTACCGCGACGCGCAGGGCAGCTGGCATGCGATCGACAACACGCTGGTGTCCGTGAGCGGCGGGTTCGCGAACGCGGCGAACAGCTTCGCGCTGCACGTGCCGGGCTCGCTGTCCGCGCCCGTCTCGATCAGTGACGCGGGGCGCTCGCTGTCCTTCTCGCTGGAGGGGGCACAGGGAACCGGGCGCACGTCCGGGGACACGGCCAGCTATCCAGGTGCGCTGCCCTCCGCCGACGTCGCCTACCGCGCGCTCGGCGATGGCGTGCAGGAGTCTGTGACGCTGCGGGACTCGAGCGCGCCGAGCTCGCTGCGCTTCGACCTGGCCGGCAGCGCCGGGCTGGATGCGCGCCAGCTCGCCGACGGCACGGTCCAGCTCATCGACTCCGGCGGGACGCCGCGCTTCTGGATCCCACCGTCGGTCGCCTTCCGTCCCGGCGCGCAGCCCGGATCGGCGCAGCGCGTGCCGACGACGCTGACCCGCTCGGCCAGCGGCTGGGTGCTGTCGCTCGATACCGGCGTGGCGTGGCTGCGGTCGCTGCTCGCGAGCGGTCCGGTGGTCGTCGACCCGACCGTGACGGTGTCGGCGTCGACCAGCTGCTCGATGGATGAGGCGTTTCCGAGCTGGAACGCGTGCTCGCGCGCGGACATCTGGGAGGGCTACAACTCCCCCGACAACCTGCACGCGCTGCTGCAATTCAGCCTGTCCTCGATCCCGGCGGACAGCACGATCCTCAACGCCCAGCTGGGGCTCTACATCAACTCCAAGGACAACTCCAACACCAAGGCGGTCGGCGTCTATCGCATCTCGCGCTCCTGGACGACGGGGGTCACGTGGAGCAAGTACGACGACACCAACTCCTGGACCACAGCCGGTGGGGACTACTCGACGGGCTCGGATGCCGTGGTCAACCCCTCGATCGGCGGCTCGACCGGCTGGGTGTACTGGTATCCCACGCAGATGGTGCAGGAGTGGGTCGACGGCCCCAACGCCCCATCCAGCCAGCCGGGCTACTCCAACTACGGGCTGATCATCCGCGACCAGACCGAGCACGTGACGACCAATGAGATCGACTTCGCGTCGGCGAGCGCCTCTTCCAACAAGCCCTATCTCCAGGTCGCCTACGAGCCGCGCGGGATCGGCGACCAGTCGCAGTTCACGATCCTCAGCCAGGACCTGACGGACGGGATGACGATGGGCGTGAACGTCGGCAGCGGCAACCTGATGGTCCAGAGCGCCGACCTGCGGATCTCCGGCACGGCGGGCTTCGACTTCACGAGCACGCGGACGTGGAACAACCTGAACACCGAGCAGCAGGACTACTACCGCTGGTCTGACTCAAACGACGACCCGTTGCACATCTGGTCCGACGGGTCAGTGTCGTGGGGCAGCCCGGCTGGGCAGTACTACCCGTTCATCAAGCAGGGCTCGAACTTCATCACGCCGCCGGGGCTCAAGGCGATCATGTGCACGAGCGCGAGCGCCTCGCCGTGCCCGAGCGATTCGAGCGGCGCGACGTACTGGCTCTACTTCGAGAACGATGGCAGCCGGATCGAGTTCTCGAGCTCCGGGCAGATCACGGCTCTCAAGGACCGCTTCGGCAACACGATCTCCTACACCTACAACCCATCGACCGGGCTGTACAGCAAGATCACCGACAGCCAGGGTCGTGCGATCAACTACACCTGGACGTCGGATGAGAACATCAGCCAGATCTCGGACGCCTCCGGGTCGCGGTCGACGAGCTACGGCTACACGATCGACCCGGTCACCGGCAAGGACGACCTGACCTCATACACCGACGCCAACGGGAACACGACGAGCTTCTCCTACAGCAGCTACAACCTCTCGTCGATCACCGACCCCAATGGCAACGTCACCAACTTCACGTATGACTCGTCGGGGCGGATCACGAAGATCGTCCGCACGACCAACTCGGGCCATACGACCGGGCCGACATGGACGTTCACGTATTACGCGGTGGGCTCCGCGCCAGCCGGCTGCCCGTCAACCGACAAGGCCTCCGTCGTGACCGATCCCGACGGCAACGACGGCGCCAGCGGACACACCACCACCTACTGCGCCAACGTCGACGACCAGGTCGACACCGTCATCGACGCCAACGGCAACTCGACCTCGGCGACGTTCGACAGCATGGCTAATACGACGTCGGTGACGGTGCCGGGCTCATCCGGCCCTGCGGGCGTCAACAGCCTGGTGTTCGACAGCTCGGGGCAGAACCTGCTCTGCGGTATCTCTGGCACGAGCAGCCGGCAGACGAGCTGCCCGTCGGGCGGACTGAGCAGCGGGTTCGGCAGCGCAGAGACGTTCGGGGACACGACCTTCCCGTTCCTGCCCACTACGCTGACCGATCCGCAGCAGAACGCGATCAACGAGTGCTACTACGGCGGGTCTGTGACGTGCACCGGCGCCAGCGGCTTCAGCGGGCCAAACGGCGCGCTCAAGGAGCAGACCGACGGGCTGTCCGCGCAGAACACCCAGAGCTTCGCCTACAACAGCAACGGCACGATCAGCTCCTACATGGACGCGCTGGGCAACACGACCACCTACGGCTACGACAGCAACGGCAACCTCACGTCGATGACCCCTCCGTCGGGCTCCGGCCTTGGGCAGGAGACGATCACGGTGGACGCGGACTCACGTCCCCGCACGATCACGCAGTGCCTCTCCAGCGGCTGCGCAACCAGCGAGACGGACACGATCACGTACGACAACATGGATCGCGTGACGCAGGAGCTCTACACCGGCCCCGGATCGACGATCACGATCAGCTATACGTATGACAAGGACGGCAACCTGACCAAGACGGTCGATCCGACGGGCACGACCACGGACACCTACGACGCGCTCAGCCGCCTGACCAACGAGAGCCTACCCGGAAGCGTCAGCAACGCATACGCGTACGACGACTCCTCGAACATGACGTCGTTCACCGACGGCGGCGGCACGACCACCTACAGCTACAACGGGCTCAACCAGCTGGCCTCGATGTACGAGCCGACGGGCAACTGCGGCGGGACACCGTCGCTGTGCACGACGTTCGCCTACAACCCGGCCGGGCAGCTGACCACGATCACGTACCCATCCGGTGTGACCGTCAACTACACCCTCGACGCGAGCACCGGTCGCGTCACCGCGGTGACCTCGAAGAACTCGGGCGGCACCACGCTGCTCGGCGACACCTACAGCTACTCCAACGGAGGCAACGACACCTCGCTGATCCAGAGCACCGCGTTCTCGGCGCCCGGCAGCTCGACGAGCAACAGCACGACGTACACGTACGACGCGCTCGACCGCCTGCTCAAGGCGGTCACCACCGGCACCAACCCGTCCTACTACCAGTACGACCTCGATGGCGCTGGCAACCGCACCGACCAGCTCGTCAACACCACCGGCTCGACGAGCACCGGCGCAACGACGACCGACTACACGTTCAATGCCGGCGACCAGCTGCTCTGCCGACAGACCGTGACCGGCTCCTGCACCGGCTCCAACACCACCGAGCTGTCCGGCTACAGCTACGACCAGGCCGGCAACCAGACCGCGATCACCGGCTACGGCGACCCGCTGACCACCAGCTTCTCCTACAACAACGCCAACCAGGTCTCGAGCCTGACCCCGCCCGGCGGAAGCGCCCTATCTGTCTCCTACCTCGGCACCGGCCAGGGCAAGCTCGTCGGCCTCGGCTCTGGCACGACGCTCCAGAACAGTGACCTCGGCGTCACCAAGCAGACCGACTCCACGGGCACCAGCTACTACGCCCGCACACCCGACGGCCTGCTCATCGACGAGCGCACCCCGTCAGGCAACTACAACCCGCTCTATGACTCCCAGGGCGATGTCATCGGCCTCACCGACAGCAGCGGCAACCTGGCCCGCAGCTTCCGCTACGGCCCCTACGGCGAGGATGCCCAGAGCAGCGGCAGCAGCTCAGTCCCCGCTCCGTTCCTCTTCCAGGGCGGCTACCACACCCCTGGCGGCAACACGGGCAATGGCAACGTCTCAAACAACCTCTACCACTTCGGACAACGGTATTACGATCCGATGACGGGGCGGTGGACGCAGCCTGATCCGCTGAGCCAGATCTACGATCCCCTTCAAGCCGACGCCTACGCGTTCGCCGGGGATGACCCGATCAACCTCACAGACCTTAGCGGAGAGCTGTTCACAATCAAGTTCTCGATATTCGGGGTCAAGATTCGTTACCACATCGGCGTGGGAGAAGGTGACGCTATCGTTTCTGTCAGCTCAACGATTCAGGTAGGTCGAACCAAGATGTGGACTGCCTTGGGTATCCATGAACCAGGTCCCCATCCCTACCCGCATATACAGTATGACTTCAAAATGACCTATCCCGATAGGAAGCCCGCGAAAGGCACGATACGTATTCCTCTTCCGGAAGTCTGGTGATACCACGGCACCTGCAGCTCGTCTGCACTTTGTAGGAGCCGACCAGCATAAAGGTCTACTCCTCTTCCACTTTGCTGTCCATGCCGGCTGGCAGGCACAGCATGCGGACGGCGCATCTATTACAGCAGTATTTGAAGACGATCCTGACCTAGATCACGCACTTGAGGCCCGAGGATTCGCGCTCAATCGACCGACCCGCCTGAAGCTTGGTATAGCGTCCGTTGCCGTCGGTAACTTGATAGCCACCGCCGATGTGTTGACCTGCAGTAGCGCGAGCGAAATGATCAATAGCGCAGTTGCAGCCGACGCGCCGACGCCGCCAATCCGCATAGACGTCATGCTTACGCGTGCGTTCCCTAGCGAGGCTGAGCATCCGGTATGGAGCATGCGGACCTGGCGCCCGTTTGATGCCGTCGACATTCTGTGCTCCAGTGCAGACGCTCGTCAACGGGGATTACGCGAACTGCGCTCCCTCGTGCAGCACCACGCAGCGGAACTCGGAATCACCCTACGTTGTAGCGAGCGTCAGTAAGAGCACGCAGCAAGCGCCTCCCGGTGAGCCCCCGCAGCCCGCTGCTCGGCCTCTCGCCAGGTTGCGTGAGCATGAGGAGCTGCAGGGGCAGGGGGATGACGATTCCGGAGATCATCGGAGACTCGATGTGCGAGTGGTGCCAGGTCCGCAATGTTGGATGCCATCCGCGTATAACGAGATGCACCGGTAGGTAGATGCGCACTGTCGGAGAACTACGCCTGTGCGAGCGGTGCAGTCTCGGCAATCCCGTTCGGCATCATTACTTAGCAGCTGGAATGGCGACATCTGACTCAGCCTGCCTGCCCTTCGACGATGCGCAGGGCGGGCGTTGCGCCTGGGCAAACGTCACATACGACATCCAGGGCGACGAAGCCACCGATGGCGTGTGGTAACATCGGCTAGGGCGGAGATTAGACGATGGTGACCGTGCTCATCGGAGGGTTAGTTCTGGGGACTATCCTCACTTCTGGGGACTATCCTCACAGTTGGCGCCTGGTTACGAGGCCGAACGATTCCGCGAGAACGCCTACCGAGCGCAGAGGAAGAGCGTGAGTGACTCGCTAGCATGCTCGAGTGGCCGCCGAAGCGCATAGCATCGCGACAGCTTTATCGAGTAGACGGACGAATGGTCTTAGGCCTTGTCCTCATAGCCTCCGGTGTCGCGGGCTTGTGGTTGGTATTGGGGTACATCCCGCGACTCAGCCGACGCCTGGCCGACGACGCCCGGCAACACGGCCGTGATCCCGAACCGACCGTGGCGCGCATGATGAGACGTGGCTGGCGATGTGGACTGATTGGAGGCTCGGTCGGAGTTATCGGTGGCATTGTGCTACTGGTCCTAGCGTTAGATTAGTTCGTGTCCGGCCCCCTCTGTTTGGTCCGGTGGAGCTGTTAGAGCTCGATCAGCTGTGAGAGTCCTGACATTGGGCATATTGTGCGGCATCGCCGGTATCGTTTTGTTACGTGCAAGTTAGTTGCGTCGTCCGCGGACTGTTAGAGGTCCAAGATGAAACACAGAGAGCCGTTCGGCATCATGCTCGCACCACTCGGAGCAGCGATTAGCGGCACTCTCTTGGCTTTGGGGGAGATAGTTGACGGCGTCATTTTTCTCGTCCTTCCTGTTATATTGGCACTCATATGGCAGCGAGGCTTCCCGCCTGGGGGATGACGACAAGCGCGGTGGCGGTAAAACGCTACGTCGGCCTCGGCTGGTGGTCTGCGTGGTGGTAGCGGGCGTGCCACTCTGTGGTTGAGTCATGTTCGCCGTGAGCGAGACGATCGGAGGTCCCGCCCGCCCGAGCCAGCGGCCCATCGGTCTTGTGGGCTTTGGCCTCATCGTCACTGGCTTGATCGGGAGCGTCGCGACGAAGTGGCTCAGCGGTCAGGGATAATTCTTGTCATTTGCGGGATATGGTTCCTGCTCTGGCGTCCCTTGTGGCTTCCTCGACTTCGGCGGGGGGCCGAACGGCGGGGGCGTCAAGCCCAGCTCGATCGCCTTTTTCGGTCCCCGTATTTCGCTGTATGGCTATGGGTACCGCCCGTCCTCGGAGTTATCTGCGTAGCCAGCGGCATCACGGCATTGCTCGCGTCGCCCTAAACGGCATAATCGCCTTGAGCGGCATAAGTTACACTGGAATGAAGGCTCCGCACGCAACGGCATCATTGTGGCTCACCATAAGGTTCCATTCTTCGCGCCCGACTTCGCGATCGGAGTTCTGGTAGGGCTAGTCGTATTGGCGTCGGCCGCATGGCTGCTGCGTGAGACGTTGAAGGAGGGCCTGGCGGATCGCCCAGGGTATCCGGCTGGCGACGGGACGGGCGTCTATTGGCTCGGTGGAGCAACCACGGGGATCGTAGTGGCGGTTGCGTGTTTGATCAGTCTCGTGATACGACCGTCCGGTGGCCCTTGGACACGGCTCGGAGCAGCCGCTGGCTGCGTCGGGCTGGCGGTTTGGCACTATTTCGTCTGGCTTGCCCGCCGTGGACTGCGCTAGTGGTCGGTTACAACGCTGCCGTGGAGTGACGCTCTTGGTCGCTGTGGGGGCCGCTCTAGTGATTCTCGTGCCGACCGGCTACACAGCATTGAATCTTCGGCATCATCCGACGCGACACCCGGATCGTCGGTGCGACGTGGTCGGTGACGACATCGAGCGCATTATCGATCGCATTGGCGCGCCAGCGTCTCGCAGCGAAAGCCAGTGCTGGTCCACTCCGCCGCTATACAACGATCCCCATCGTTGATGCGCGCGCTGCCACGGTGGGGGGCGACCGCCAGCGGCTCAGAGCGGTCAGGAGTGCGGCCGGATCAGCTGCACCTCTATGTCGAGGCGGAGCTCGGCCCAGACGTGCTCGGCGGTCAGAGCCGGAACGCCGAG
Source organism: uncultured Solirubrobacterales bacterium (assembly GCA_963795555.1). Lineage (GTDB taxonomy): Bacteria > Actinomycetota > Thermoleophilia > Solirubrobacterales > Solirubrobacteraceae > CAWCHZ01. Next base: position 299,272 of record CAWCHZ010000002.1, on the reverse strand, counting down.
TCGCTGCGCCAGCGCAAGGCATGACCGGTCGCCGAGCGATAGGCCCTTGCCAGTCGTCTTCGGATGCAGGGCGGCGGCGGCCAGCGCGTCGGCGTCGGTGAACGGCTCGACGGCGAGCTGCTCGCGTACCGGGCCGAGGATCTTCTCGGGATCCTTCTGGCGGCGGACCAGGACCGTCGCCACCTCGCTCAGGTTCACGGCGCTCGTCGCCGCCCCAGCAGCGATCGAGTCGGCCACCGTCTCGGCGCCCGGCTCAGCGAACAGCAGCGCCAGCAGCGCCGATGCGTCGATCGCCGCCGCCGTCGTCATCAGCGGCTGCGCTTCGCGTCCTGATCCTCGGCGGCGGCCTGCCGGCCACGCTCGGCGCGCAGCTCGTCGACCGCGGAGCCCTTCGTGCGGCCGGCTGAGCCAATCAGCGCGCGGGCGGCGGCGCGACGACTTTCGATGCGCAGCACTCCGGCTTCCTCGCTGATCTTCACCTCGTCGCCAGCGCGCACGCCGAGCCGGCGCCGCAGCTCCACCGGCAGCACCAGGCGTCCTCTCGAATCAAGCCGTGCTGTCCCACGGTCTCGTGCCATGTGGGAATGATAGCGCTATCCCACCCATGCTCCCGAGCGGGAACGAGACCGGCGGAGCACCCGGCGCGGCTCGGACCCTCAATCAGCTCGTTCGCCATCGCTGACGCCCCGCGTCCGCAGCCGATGCGCCATCCGTGACTGGAGCGACCAGAGGTCGATGAAGCCCGGGGCGGCCTGGTGGGAGAAGAGGTCGCCGGAGGCGGCGAAGGAGGCCAGCGCCTGGTCATAGACGGCGTTGGCCGACTCGCGCCCGACGACACGGACGTTGCCCTTGTAGAGCTTGACCGTGATCGTGCCGGAGACCTGCGCGTTGACGCTGTCCATGAACGCGTTCAGATCGCCGAGCAACGGCTCCTGCCAGAGGCCGGCGTAGACCAGATAGGCCCACTGGCGGTCGAGGTCGGGCTTGAACTGGTTCTGGTGGATCGTGCAGACGAGCTTCTCGAGCTCGCGGTGCGCGGTCAGGATGATCGTCGCAGCGGGCACCTCGTAGATGTCGCGCACCTTCAGGCCGACGATGCGGTCCTCGATGTGGTCGACGATGCCGATCCCGTTGCGCGCGCCGATCTCCCCCACGCGCTCGATCAGCTCGACGAGCCCCAGCCGTTCGCCGTCGAGCGCCACCGGCGCGCCGCGCTCGAACGTCAGGCTGAGCAGCTGCGCCTCGTCGGGCGCGCGCTCGGGCGGCGTGACGAGCTGGAAGACGTCCTCGTCGGGCGCGCTGGCCAGATCCTCGATCTGGCGACCCTCCGAGGAGCGGCCCCAGAGATTGTCGTCGATCGAGTAGGGCGCGACCTCGGTGCCGCCCTTGACGGGGATCCCGTGCTCGCGCGCATAGGCGACCTCCTCGTCGCGACCCATCCGCCAGCCGCGCACGGGGGCGATGATCTTCAGCTCCGGGTCGAGCGCCGCGACCGTCGCCTCGATGCGCACCTGGTCGTTGCCCTTGCCGGTGCAGCCGTGGGCGATCGTGTCGCAGCCCGTCTCCCGCGCGTGCTGCACCGCCAGCTTGGCGATCAGGGGACGGCCGAGCGCGGTGAACAATGGATAGCCGGTGCCGTAGAGGCCGTTGGCCTTGATCGCCGGCAGCACGTAGTCGCGCGCGAACTCCTCGCGCGCGTCGACGACGCGACAGTCGAGCGCACCAAGCGCGAGCGCCTTGCCCCTGATGACCTCGTAGTCCTCGCCGGGCTGGCCGAGGTTCACCGTCAGCGCGACGACCTCGGCGTCGTACTCGTCCTGAATCCACTTGAGCATCACTGACGTGTCCAGGCCGCCCGAGTACAGCAGCAGCACCCGTCCGACCTCGTGCGGCTCGGCCTCGTAGGAGGCGGTCTTGACGTGCGTGTGGCGGGCGGCGGCGGGCTCGGCGTCGGAGTCGGGCCGCGCCCGAGCGTCGCTGGCGGCGGGATCTGTCTCGGTCACTCGGGCTCCTGTTGGGATCGAAGCTGGCGTCGTCGGCTGAAGGTCATCGCGGCTCTGGTCGGCCTCGCTACCACGCGATGTTCGCCAGCCGCCGCAGCGCCTGATCGACGTCGGCCTCGGTCGCGATCAGCGGCGGCAGGAAGCGCACGGTCGTCGGGCCGGTCGCGTTGATCACCAGCCGCTCCCTCAGCAGCGCGGCGCGCACGACCTCCGGGGCCGATCGCGCGACGTCGCGATCCGACGCATCGGCCTCCTCGCCATCGATGTCGAGCTCGATCGCGAGCATCAGGCCGCGTCCGCGCACCTCGCGCACCCGCGCCAGCCGGCTCAGGCCCTCGGCCATGTGCTCGCCCAGCTCGCCGACGCGCGCCAGCAGCGCCGGGTCGTCGAGGATGTCGAGCACAGCGAGCGCGGCGCGCGTCACCAGCGGGCCGCCCGCGAACGTCGAGCCGTGATCGCCGGGCGCGAAGACGTCGGCCAGCCGCGGCCCGGTCACCAGCGCGCCGATCGGCAGCCCGCCACCGAGGCCCTTGGCGAGCGTCATCGCGTCGGGCGTCACCCCCGTCTGCTCATAGGCCCAGAGCGTGCCGGTGCGCCCCATGCCGCACTGGATCTCGTCGAAGACGAGCGCCGCGCCGCTGCGGTCGCAGGCCGCGCGCGCGGCGCGCAGCAGCTCGTCGTCGAGCACGTGCACGCCCGTCTCCCCCTGGATCGGCTCGAGCAGCACGGCCGCGGTGTGCTCATCCACCGCCGTGTCGAGCGCGTCGGGGTCGCGTGCCACCACCTGGAAGCCGGGCACCAGCGGCGCGAACGGCGCCTGCTTTGACTCCTGCGGGGTCGCCGACAGGGCGCCGTAGGTGCGCCCGTGGAAGGCGCCCTCCAGCACGACGATGTTGCCCCCCGGGCGCGCCTTGCGGACAAGCTTGAGCGCGGCCTCGTTGGCCTCGGCGCCGGAGTTGGTGAAGAACACCTTGCCACCGAGCGAGCGCTGCGCCAGGCGCTCGGCGAGCAGCATCGCCGGCTCGCTGTAGTAGAGGTTGCCGACGTGGGTGAGCTGACCGACCTGCTCGCGCACCGCCGCGACGACGGCGGGGTGGCAGTGGCCGACGCTGAGCACGGCGATCCCCGCCAGGAAGTCGAGGTACTCGCGCCCGGCGTCGTCCCACAGCCGGCAGCCCTCGCCGCGCACGAACGCGACCGGCGCCCGCGCGTAGGTCGCCATCACATGGTCGTGCTCGATGCGCTGGAGGCGCTCCAGCATGCTCACGCCGGACACACCTTGGTGCCGATCCCAGCGTCGGTGAAGAGCTCCAGCAGCAGCGAGTGCGGCACTCGCCCATCGATGATGTGCGCCGAGCTGACGCCGCCGTGCAGCGCGTTGACGCACGCCTGCAGCTTGGGGTGCATGCCGCCGGCGACGCGCGGCAGTGCCCGCTCGACCTCCGCGACGGTGGTCTCGGACACGAGGCTGTCGTCGTCCTGGGGGTCGCGCAACCAGCCCGGGACGTCGGTCAGGAAGATCAGCTTGCCCGCGCCCAGCGCGGCGGCGAGCGCGCCGGCGGCCTCGTCGGCGTTGATGTTGTGCGAGTGGCCCTCGCGGTCGGCGCCGATCGAGGCGATCACCGGGATGTAGTCGACGGCGATGTGCTCGACGACGCGGACGTCGACACGATCGATGCTGCCGACGAGACCGATGTCCTGGCCGTCGGGCGCCGTGCGCCGGGTCACCCTGAACAGCAGCCCGTCGTCGCCGCAGAGCCCGACCGCCGGCTGTCCGTGGCGGCCGAGGCGCAGCACGATGTCCTTGTTGATCTTGCCGACGAGCACCATCTTGGCGACGGCGACCGTGTCGGCATCCGAGACGCGCAGGCCGCTGATGAACTTCACCGGCATGTCCAGGCGCTCCATGTGCGCGGTGATCTCCGGGCCGCCGCCGTGGACGATCACCGGGTTCACGCCGACGTACTTGAGCAGCACCACGTCGCGCGCGAACTCCTCGCAGAGCGTCGGGTCGTCCATCGCCGCGCCGCCGTACTTGATCACGACCGTGCGGTCGTGGAACTCGCGGATGTAGGGCAGCGCCTCGAGCAACGTGCCGATCGACGGCGGCTCGCGGGTCATGTCGTGTACTCCGCGTTGATCGTCACGTACTCGTGCGAGAGATCGGAGAAGAACATCTCCGCGCGCCCGTGGCTACCGGGCAGCCGCACCGCATACTCGACCTCATCGCGCTCGACGGCGCAGGCCAGCGCGGCTGCATCGAACGGCAGCGCGGCACCGCCGGCGCAGACCGGCACGCCCTCGATCTCGATCGCGAAGTCCAGCGGGGCCGACTGCGGCAGCGCCATCCCGATCGCCTGGGCGATCCGGCCCCAATTGGGGTCTCCCCCGTGCAGCGCCGCCTTGATCAGCGGTGAGTTGGCGATTGCCCGGGCGACCCGCTCGACGTCGCCGTCCGGGTCCGAGCCCGCCGCGCTCATGCCGGCCGAGCCCGCCGCGCTCCTGCCGGCCGAGCCCGCCGCGCCGCCCTCGACGGTCACGCGCGCCACCCGCCGGGCGCCCTCGCCGTCGCGCACGACCTGCAGCGCGAGCCCCAGCAGCAGCGTGTCGAGCGCCTGCGCGAAGGCGCGCTCGTCAGCCTCGTCGGCGAGCTCGACGCCGCTGGCGCCGTTGGCGAGCAGCAGCACGGTGTCGTTTGTCGACAGCTGACCGTCGACGCTGATGCGCTCGAACGAGCGCGCGACGGCGCCACCGAGCAGCCGGTCCGTCGTGCCAGCGCAGAGCGCCGCGTCCGTCTCCACGAAGCAGAGCATCGTCGCGAAGCGCGGCGAGATCATCCCGGCTCCCTTGGCCTGGGCGGCGATGCGCACGCTGCCACCCGACAGCTCCAGCTCCAAGGTCGCGCGCTTGGCGAAGGCATCGGTCGTGCGGATCGCCTCGGCGAAGCGCTCGTCGTCGTCGCCGAGCTCGGCGTGAGCGCGCACCAGGCCGGCGACGACCCGGTCGACGGGCAGCGCGACGCCGATCACGCCGGTCGATGCGACGGCGACGGCCTCGGCCTCGACGCCCGCCGCGATCGCCCCCGCCCCCTGCATCTTGGCGGCGGCGTCGAGGCCGCGCTGGCCGGTCGCGGCGTTGGCGTTGCCGGAGTTGACGACGACCGCGCGCAGGCGGTCGAGCGCGCAGCGCTGCTGGCAGACGAGCACCGGCGCGGCGAGCACGCCGGAGCGCGTGAAGCGCGCGGCGCTGGCCGCCAGCGACCCATCCGAGACCAGCAGGCCGAGGTCCAGGGCGCCCGAGGGCTTGATCCCGCAGGCCACCCCGGCGGCGCGGAAGCCCGCCGGCAGGCCAGCGACCTCGCGTGCGGCCGCGGGGATGGCGACCCAACGCGAGGACAGCGCTCGGCGCCCCGAGCCGATTGGCTCGACTCCGGGCGGACTGTAGCTGTGCGCGCTCATGTGATCCCCTTGCTGTCGCCCTGCGGTCCGATGCGATCCCCCCGGCTGTCACCCTGCGGCCTCACGCGATCCCCTCCATCTCGGGCAACCCGAACATCAAATTGAGGTTCTGCACCGCCTGCGACGCGGCCCCCTTCCAGAGGTTGTCGATCGCGCCGAAGACGATCAGCCGGCCGCTGCGCTCCTCGACATGGGTGGAGATGCGACAGAAGTTGGTCTCGCGCACGTCGCGCACGCCCGGCGGGCGCTCGACCAGCTCGACGAACGGCTCGTCGGCGTAGGCCTCGCGGTACAAGTCGCTGATGTCACCGCGGTCGAGCGGGCGCGATGGCGTGACGTAGCAGCTCACGAGCTCGCCCTGGTCGAGCGGCAGCAGGTGCGCCGTGAACGTGACCGTTACGGCGGCCCCCAGCCCGGCCAGCTCCTGCTCGATCTCCGGCGTGTGGCGGTGAGCCCCGACGCGGTAGGCGCGGACGTTCTCGTCGACCGACACGAAGTGGGTGTCCTCGGTCGCCGCGCGCCCGGCGCCCGAGACGCCCGTCTTGCCATCGATCACCACATCGCCGATCAGCCCCGCGCGCGCCAGCGGCGACAGCGACAGCAGCGCCGCAACCGGGAAGCAGCCGGGGTTGGCGACCAGCCGCGCCACGGCGATCGCCTCGCGGTGCAGCTCGGTCAGCCCGTAGGCGGCCTCCTCCAGCAGCTCCGGCGCCTCATGCGTCCCATACCAGCTCGAGTAGGTGTCCAGCTCGCGCAGGCGGAAGTCGGCGGAGAGGTCGACGACGCGGGTGCCCTGCTCCAGCAGCCGCGCCACCACACCGGAGGAGGCGCCGTGCGGGTAGGCGACGATCACCGCGTCGGGCGCGCCGTGACGCTCGACGTCGAGCTCCTCCAGCGTCAACGGAACGCGGTGGCGCGGGTAGACCTCGTCGAGCCGCCGGCCGGCGTCCGAGCGGCCGGTGATCGCCACCAGCTCGAAGGAGGGGTGGCGCCAGAGCAGCGCCGCCGACAGCGCGCCGGTGAACCCGGACGCGCCGATGACCGCGACGCTAGGCACGCGCCACCGCCCCGACCTCGTCGGCCAGCTCGCGCAGGATCCGCTCGCGCGTGCGCGCGACATCGGCGTCGGTCAGCGTCCGCTCGGGCGAGCGGAACACCAGCCGCAACGCCAGCGAGACCCGTCCCTCCCCCGCCTGCTCGCCACGGTAGACGTCGAAGACCTCGGCCCGCACGAGCGTCGGCCCGGCGGCTCGGCGCACGATGTCGACCACCCGCGCGGCGGGCAGCGCCGCGTCGACGGTCACGGCCAGGTCCTGGTGCAGCTCGGGGAACGCAGCCAGCTCCTCGTAGAGCTGCGGCGTCCGTGCCGCCGCCTCGATCACCGCTTCGAGGTCGATCTCGAAGCCCGCGGCGCCATCGATGTCCCAGGCGCCCGCGACGAGCGGGTGCAGCTCGCCGAACCAGCCGATCGCGCGCCCATCGATCAGCGCCGCGCCGGCCCGCCCGGGATGCAGGAACGGCTCGCTCGTCACGGTCGCGCTCCAGCCGACGCGCAGCACGTCCAGCACGGCGGCGAGCAGTCCCTTGGCGGCGTAGACGTCGGCCTGCGGCGGGTGTGGCTCGCGCCACGTCGGCGGGCGCACCGGCCCGCAGATGATCGCCGCGAGGTGGCGACGCTCGCGCGGAAGCCCGTCATCGGCGCCTGTATCCCCGGCCGCAAGTCCCTCCTCGCCGGCCGCATCAGCGGCGCCAACGTCGGCGACCCCTCCGTCGCGCCGCTGGAACACGGCCCCAAGCTCGAACAGCCGCACGTCCGGCGTACCGTGGGCGGCGTTGTGGCGCGCGGCGTCGAGCAGCGAGGCCAGCAGCGTCGTGCGCAGGACCGACTGATTCTCGGCCATCGGGTTGAGCAGTGCGACCGCCGCCCGGCGCGGATCGTCCGCACCCAGCCGCAACCGCTCGGCGACGGCGGGGTCGGCGAAGCTCCAGCCGGCGATCTCGTCGAGGCCGCGCTCCACCAGCGCGTCCTGCACGCGGCGCGCCAGCCGCTGCGGGCCGCTGAGGCGCCCGGACGCGCGCCGCGCGGGCAGCGTCGCCGGCAGGCCCTCCATCCCGTGCATGCGCGCGACCTCCTCGATCAGATCCACCTCGCGTGTCACGTCGCTGCGGCGGTGGTGCGGAACGGCGACGTCGAGCCCGTCGGGCGCCGCCTCGACGCCGAAGCCGAGCGCGACGAGGATCTCGCGCTGGCGCTCGCGCGGGATCGGCGCACCGATCAGCCCCGCGACGCGCCCCTCCCGCAGGCGCAGCACCGCCGGCGCCGGGCCCGGACCGCCGACGTCCGCGGTCCCCAGCGCCACGGTGGCGCCGCAGAGCTCGACCAACAGCCGGGTCGCGACCGCCTGCGCCTCCAACGCGGCCTCCGGCGCGAGCCCCTTCTCGAAGCGCGCCGAGGCCTCGGTGCGCAGCCCGAGCCGTGCACTGGTGGCGTGGATGTTGGGACCGACCCATGTGGCCGACTCGAGCAGCACGCGCGTCGTGCCCGCGCCGACCTCGGCGCGAGCGCCGCCCATCATGCCCGCGATCCCCGTCGGTCCCTGCTCGTCGCAGACGACGACCATCTGCTCGTCCAGCTCGCGCTCGACGCCGTCGAGCGTCTGCAGGCGCTCCCCGGGCCGGGCGCGGCGCACGATCAGCCGCCCGCCGGCGACCCGGTCGAGGTCGAAGGCGTGCAGCGGCTGGCCCGTCAGCAGCATCACGTAGTTGGTGATGTCGACGACGTTTGAGATCGGGCGCTGCCCGGCGGCCATCAGCCGGGCCTTCAGCCAGGCCGGCGAGGGGCCGATCAGCACGCCCTCGAAGACCCGCGCGGTGAAGCGCGGGCAGAGATCGGGATCCTCGACGTCGACGCGCGCCACGGCCAGCTCGCCAAGCGTGCCCGCGTCCTCGCTCCAGGGCGCGGGCGCCAGCGGCGCGCCGGTGGCGGCGTGGACCTCGCGCGCGACGCCGTAGACGCCGAGGCAGTCGGGGCGGTTGGGCGTCAGCTCGAGCTCGAGCACGTCGGTCGCGATCGGCAGCACATCGGCCAGGGGCATGCCCGGCACGAGCGGCCGCGCCCCGCGCACGGCCACGGGCGTGCCCGACGTGTCCGAGAGCCCGCCCGGCGCGAGCTGGTCGTCGAGCACCAGCACACCGCTGTGGTCGGTGCCGATCGCCAGCTCGTCCTCGGCGAGGATCATCCCGTCCGAGACGATCCCGCGCAGCTTGGCGGCGCGCAGCTGCTGGCCGTCGGCGAGCGTGGCCCCCGGCGTGGCGACCGCGACCAGCTGCCCGGCGGCGACGTTGGGCGCGCCACAGACGATCGTGCGCGCCGCCCCGTTGCCGGCGCCGACGTCGACCTCGCAGATGCGCAGGCGCTCGGCGTCGGGGTGCGGCGCGACGCTGCACACACGCCCGACGACGAAGTGCTCGGACGCAACGACACCGTGATGGAGGATCCGCTCGACCTTGGTGCCGGTGAGATCGAGGCGCTCGGCGAGCGCCGCGGCGTCGAGGCCGGGCCGACAGTAGTCGTGCAGCCAGTGCAGCGGCAGTCTCATCCGAACTGCCCCAGGAAGCGCACGTCGTTGTCGAAGAAGAGGCGCAGGTCGGAGACGTTGTGCTTGAGCATCGCGATCCGCTCGATCCCCAACCCGAACGCGAAGCCCTGCACCCGCTCGGGGTCATAGCCGTGGGGGCGCACGTGCTCGAAGACGTTGGGGTCGACCATGCCGGCACCGAGGATCTCGATCCAGCCCGAGCCCTTGCAGAGCGGGCAGCGGCCGCCGTCGGGGAGCCAGCCGCCGCGGCAGTTGAAGCAGGAGACGTCGACCTCGACGCTGGGCTCGGTGAACGGAAAGAAGTGCGGGCGCAGGCGCACGTCGCGCTCCTCGCCGAACGTCGCACGCGCGAACGCGAGCAGGGTGCCCTTGAGGTCGGCGAGCGTGATGTCCTCGTCGACCGCAAGGCCCTCGATCTGGTGGAACTGCGGTGTGTGCGTCGCGTCGGAGTCGGGCCGGTAGACGCGGCCGGGCACGATCACGTACAGCGGTGGTGCCGCGCGCAGCATCGCGCGGATCTGCACCGGCGATGTGTGCGTGCGCAGCACGACGTCGCTGGAGACGTAGAAGGTGTCAGTCAGCGCCCGCGCGGGATGCGTCGAGTCGTGGTTGAGCGCGTCGAAGTTGTAGTAGACGTGCTCGACCTCGGGGCCCTCGGCGATCTCGAAGCCGAGGCCGATGAAGATGTCCTCCAGCTCGCGGCGCGTGGCGCTGAGCAGGTGGTGGCGCCCCACCATCGGCGCCGGGTCGGCGGGCAGCGTCACATCGACGCCGTCGCTTGACAGCTGCGCATCGAGCTCCTCGGCGCGCAGCGCGGCGCCGCGCTGCTCGATCAACGCCTCGAGCATGCGCCGGGCCGCGTTGGCCGCCGCGCCAACGGCGCCGCGCTGCGCGGGATCGAGCTCGCTGACACGCCGCAGCAGCCCGGGCAGCTCCGCCTTGCGGCCGAGGTAGCGCACGCGCAGCTCCTCGAGCTCGCTCGATGAGCGCACGTCGGCGAGCGCGCGCTCGCCCTCGTCGCGCAGCGCCGCGATCCGCTCGGTCATGGCGTGCGCGGCTGTCATGGCGCGGGCATCCTGATGGCGCGCGCATCTGTCATGGCGCGCGCATCCTAGTCAGCTCATACAACGCCACCGTCGCCGCCATCGCGGCGTTGAGCGACTCCGAGCGGATCGGCAGCCGGGCGACGCGCTCACAGGCCGCGACGACCTCGGTGGGCAGGCCGGCGCGCTCGGCGCCGACGACGATCGTCGCCTGTTCGCCGGCAACCAGGTCGAGCGGCCCGCGCAGCGCCTCGCCGGCGTGCGCGACCAGCGCGATCCGCGGGCGCGGCAGCTCCCCCAACCCGGCCCGGGCGACCGCAACGGTGAAGATCGCGCCGGCGCTGGCGCGCACCGCCTTGGGGCCATAGGGGTCGGCGCAGTCAGGGCCGAGCACGACGCTGCCAGCGCCGAAGGCCTCGGCGGCGCGCAGCACGGTGCCGACGTTGCCGGGGTCGCGCAGGCCGTGCAGGTAGACGCACAGCGGCCCGGCCGGCGCGGCCCAGCGCTCGGCGTAGACGCCCAGCGTGCGGGTGCCCGAGCCCAGCGTGGAGGCGGCCGCCAGCGCCTCGGCCTCAACCTCGCGCCCGGCGAGCCCGCTGCCGGCCAGGCAATAGCGCTCGAACGCCGGCCAGCCGGCCGCGTCGGCGGCGGCGAGCAGGTCCTCACCCTCGGCCACGAAGCGCCCGGCACGCTCGCGCTCGCGGCGCCGGGCAAGCCGGCGAACCTCCTTGAGGGCGTCGTTGTGGGGAGAGCTGATCGGTGTGGGCATGCTCTGCGGTGTCTGGAGGGGGCTGGTGGGGTTGGTCCTGGCTTGTGCGGGTCGGTTCGGCTGAGGCTCGTCGGGATTTGGCTTGGGAACAAAAAAGGGCGCCGGTCCCAATGGGAGCGGCGCCCGCTGGCTGTGCGTCGGTGTCCTGGGGTCAGGCTGCCGACGCCTCGCGGGCGCGCTCGGCGAAACGTCGGAAGGCCTCGGCGTCGCGGACGGCGAGGTCGGCGAGGATCTTGCGGTCGAGCTCGACGCCCGCGAGCGCGAGCCCGTGCATCAGCTGCGAGTAGGACATGCCGTTCTGGCGGGCGGCGGCGTTGATGCGGGTGATCCAGAGCCGCCGGAAGTCGCGCTTGCGGTTGCGGCGATCGCGGTAGGCGTAGGAGTCGGCCGCGATCACGGCCTCCTTGGCGCGCCGGTAGTTGGAGTGCGCCTCGCCGCGATAGCCCTTGGTCAGCGCGAGCGTCGCGCGCCGCTTCTTGCGGCCGTGCAGCGAGCGCTTGACGCGGGTCATCGGGTCACCCCGGCAGGCGCGTGGTCATCGATGGCTGCGGTCCGGCCCGTCATCGCGTCTTGGCTCCCAGCAGCCGCTTGACCCGCGCGCTGTCGGCGGGCGCGATCACGGCCGGCGTGCCGAGGCGCCGCTTGCGCTTGGGCGACTTCTTCTCGAGGATGTGGGTCGAGAAGGCGCTGCGGCCGCGCACCTTGCCGGTGCCGGTGATCCGGAAGCGCTTCTTGGCGCCCGAGTGGGTCTTCATCTTGGGCATGGCGGCCTCGAAGTAAAGCAGGCGATCGACGTGCACGACGGTCCGGGTCGCGGGCGGGCGACGCCCGTTGCGAGCGTCGCGCGGCGGTCAGCAGGCGCGGGCGAGACTCGCTGTGAGCGTCGGGCGGCGGTCAGGAGGCGGCGCGGGGGCTTTCGACGGCCACCGCGTCCTTGGGGGGCCCGTCGACGCTTGCCGCGCCCTTGGGGGGCCCGTCGACGCTCGTCGCGCCCTTGTGGGGTCCGAGCATCATCGTCATGTTGCGCCCGTCCTGGGTCGGGCGCTGCTCGACGACGGCCAGCTCGGCGAGCTCGTCGGCGAGCCGGTTGAGGATCAGCTCGCCGCGCTCGGGGTGGGTCACCTCGCGCCCGCGGAACATGATCGTGACCTTGACCTTGTCCTTGTTGCGCAGGAAGCGCTCGACGTGGCCCTTCTTGGTGCTGTAGTCGTGGTCGGCGATCTTCGGGCGGAACTTGATCTCGCGGACGTTGATCTGCTGCTGGTGGCGGCGCGCCTGCTTCTGCTTCTGCTCCTGCTCGTATTTGTATTTGGAGTAGTCGAGCACGCGGCAGACGGGCGGGCGAGCGTCGGGGGCCACCTCGACGAGGTCGAGGTCGCGCTCCTGCGCATAGGCGAGCGCCTCGCTGGTCGGGACGACGCCGATCTGATTGCCGTCAGCGCCGATCAGCCGCACCTCGGGCACGCGGATGCGGTCGTTGATGCGCGTGGGGTCCCGCTCGGGCGGGCGCCGGTCGAACCTCCGTGGGACCGGCACTAGCTGCGGTGGCTGCCCGTCAAGCGCGAAGCCGTGAGATGCTCGTCATCAACGGGGCGAGTATAGCGGCGCAGCGGATCTGTCAAGCCGGCGCAGAGGATCTGTCAAGCCGCGCGGCGCGACTCCCGCGCCAGACGCTCAGCGAAGCGCTCGAGCGCCAGCGAGCCCTCGTCCCCCGCGCCGTGGCGCCGCACGCCAACCGCGCCGTCCTGCGCCTCGCGATCGCCGACGACCAGCATGTAGGGGATCTTGCAGCGCTCGGCGTCGCGGATCTTGCGCCCGATCGACTCCGCGCGCTCGTCGACCTCGACACGCGCGCCATCGTGCCGCAGCCGCTGGCAGACCTCCACGGCGTAGGCGGCGTGGCGGTCGGCGATCGGCAGCACGATCGCCTGGACGGGCGCCAGCCAGATTGGGAAGTCGCCGGCGTAGTGCTCGATCAGGATGCCGATGAAGCGCTCGAAGGATCCCAGCAGCGCACGGTGGATCATCACCGGGCGGTGCTCGGCATTGTCGGCGCCGGTGTAGGCCAGATCGAAGCGCTCGGGCATCGAGTAGTCGAGCTGCACGGTGCCCAGCTGCCAGGAGCGCCCGATCGCGTCGGTCAGGTGCAGATCGATCTTGGGGCCGTAGAAAGCGCCGTCGCCGGGGTTGAGCTCGTAGGCGATCCCCTGCGACTCGAGCGCGCCGGCGAGCGCCTGCTCAGCCCGGTCCCACATCTCGTCGCTGCCGATCCGCTGCTCGGGGCGCGTCGAGAGCTCCAGCCGCGGCTCGAAGCCGAACAGCTCGTAGATGTAGAAGCCGAATTGCAGGCAGCGCACGACCTCGTCCTGGACCTGCTCCTCGGTGCAGAAGATGTGGGCGTCGTCCTGGGTGATGTGGCGGACGCGCAGCAGCCCGTGCAGCACACCGCTGGGCTCGTGGCGGTGCACCAGCCCGGCCTCGGAGTAGCGGATCGGCAGGTCGCGGTAGGAGCGGCGCTCGTCGCGGTAGATCTGGATGTGCGCCGGGCAGTTCATCGGCTTGAGGCCCATCGGGCGCTCCTCGACCTCGGTGAAGTACATGTTGTCGCGGAACTTGTCCCAGTGGCCCGAGCGCTTCCAGAGCTCGACGTCGTAGAGGATCGGCGTCTTGACCTCGCGGTAGCCGCGCGCGGCGTTCTGCTCGCGCCAGAGCTCCGTCAGCGCGTTCCAGATCACCATTCCCGCCGGCTTCCAGAAGGGGCTGCCGGGCGACAGCTCGGAGAACATGAACAGCCCCAGCTCACGGCCGATCCGGCGATGATCGCGCGCGCGCGCCTGCTCGAGGCGCGCGAGATGCTCCTCCAGCTCGCGCTTGGAGAAGAAGGCGGTGCCGTAGATGCGCGTGAGCATCGTGCGACTGGCGTCGCCGCGCCAATAGGCGCCGGCAACCGACGAGAGCTTGCAGGCCTTGATCGCGCCCGTCGTGGGCGCGTGCGGTCCGCGACAGAGGTCGGTGAAGGGGCCGTTGGCGTAGAGCGAGACCGACTCGACGCCCTCGTCGCGGATGAGATCCTCGATCAGCTCGACCTTGTAGTCCTGATCTTCGGCGCGGAAGCGCTCGAGCGCCTCGGCGACCGGCAGCTCACTGCGCACGAACGGCTCGTCGGCGGTGATGTGGAGGGCCATCTGCCGTTCGATGCGCTCGAAGTCGTCCTCCGAGACGGTCACCCCGGCCGGGAAGTCGAAGTCGTAGTAGAAGCCGTCGGCGATCGCGGGCCCGATCGAGACCTTGACACCCGGGTAGAGCTCGCTGACCGCCTCGGCGAGCACGTGGGCGGCGTCGTGGCGGATCAGCGCCAGCGCGCCGTCGCTCTTGGCCGTGACGATCTCCAAGGCCGCGCCGTCCGGCAGCGGCCGCGTGAGGTCGCGCAGCTCGCCATCGACGCGCACCGCCAGCGCCGCCCGCGCCAGGCCGGCGCCGATCGCGGCCGCCGCGTCGGCGCCGGTCGCGCCCTCGCCGAGCTCCAGCAGCGTGCCGTCGGGCAGGGTCACCCTCATGGCGGCGGATGCTATCCGCGCAGGCCGCGCGGTCCGCCCGCGGGTTCCAAGCCGCGCGGTCCGCCTGCGCCGGGCAAGCGCGCCGTCCGCCTGCGCCGGGCGCAGCCAATATCCTCGCGCGCAGTGGACCATGCGACGTTCCGCGCCGAGTTCAGCGCGCTCTCGCGGCTTGCATACCTCAACGCGGGCAGCAACGGGCCGTTGGCGGCGCGTGCGGTCGCGGCGGCCGAGCGTGAGCTGCGCGCGCAGCTGCGCGCCGGGCGGGCGGGTGAGCACTACGGGCGCATGGCGCAGCTGCGCGCCGCCCAGCGCAGCGCCTATGCGGACGTGCTCGGCTGCGCGCCAGCCGACGTGGCCCTGACGGCCTCGACGACCGAGGGGATCGCGACGGTCCTGGCCGGCTGGCCGCTGGAGCGTGGCGACGAGATCGTCACCTCAGACCAGGAGCATCCCGGCGTGCTCGGCCCGTTGCAGGCCGTCCGCGACCTGCGCGGCGTCGTGATCCGCGTCGCGCCCTGGCATCAGCTGGCCGACGCCGTGGGGCCAGCCACCAAGCTGATCGTCTGCTCGCACGTGAGCTGGCTCAGCGGCGAGCTGGCGCCGACCGCGCTGGCGCGCGCGACGGTGCCGGTTGTGCTCGACGGAGCCCAGGGCGCGGGCGCGATCCCCGTTGCGGTGCGGGCGCTGGGCTGCGTCGCCTACGCCGCGGCGGGACAGAAATGGCTCTGCGGCCCGGATGGCACGGGCATGCTCTACGTGTCGCCGGATGCTCGCGAGCGGATCGCCGTCACCCGCCGCCCCTACGGCAGTTACCTCGACGCCGCGCGCGGGCTCGACGCCGCGCTGCGCCCCGACTGTGCGCGCTTCGACGCCTCGGCGCTGGGCGCGGAGGCCAGCGCGCTGGCGGCCGCCGCGGCGCAGGTGCTCGCCGAGGCCGGTTGGGGCTGGGTGCACGAGCGCGGCTGCGCGCTCGCTGAGCGCCTGGCGCAGGAGCTGCGCCGGCGCGGCCACCAGGTCCTCCCGCGCGGAGCGAGCACGCTCGTCGCCTGGCGCGCCCACGACTCCGCTGGCCTGCGCGACCGCCTCACCGAGCGGGGCGTGATCGTGCGTGACCTGCCCGGCCGGGGCACGCTGCGCGCCTCCGTCGGCGCCTGGAACGACGAGCGCGACCTCGACCAGCTGCTCAGCGCGCTGGAGGACTAGGCACGGCCCTCGCCGGCCGCCGCGCGCGACTGTAGCCTGTTGCGCTCATGCTGACGGCGCGGGAGGCGGCTCGACGGGTTGCGTTCGCACCGGCCGCGCCGGCGATGGTCGTCCCGACGGCGGTGGTCATCCTCGCCGCGGCGGTCATCCTCGCCCTGCTGGCGACGAGCGCGCGCGCGCAGGTTGTCGTGCCCGGCTACGCCTGGGCGCAGGGACGCGGCGTCGACGTCTGCTATCCGGCAGCGGCGCCGTGTGCCGGCAATGCACCCGAGGGCGGCATCCACGGCGCCCCCTGGCAGTGCGTCGAGCTGGCCCAGCGCTTCTACACGCACATGGGCTGGTACGGCGGGCTGTTCGTCGGCGTGACCGACGCCGATCAGATCTTCGGCTGGGCCGCGGGCGGCGGGATGATCGCGCACCGCAATGGCAGCGGCTATGTCCCCGTGCCCGGCGACATGATCGTCTCCGCCGGCGACCGCGCCGTGCCCGCGGGCCACGTCGCGATCGTCGACAGCGTCGATCTCATCCGCGGCATCGTCCACGCCGTCGAGCAGAACGCCAACCCCAGCGGGCGCTCGACCTACCGGTTGGTCGGCCCCTGGCTGACGCGACCGGGACCCTACGGCGCGATCATCGGCGTCGTGCACAGCCCCGCCGACGGCCTGCGCACGACGTGGGATGGGCGCTTCCATGCGGGCGCGATCTACCGCTCGCGCCCCGGTGGGCCGGCCTACCTGATCGCGGGTGGAGCCCGCTTTGCGCTCGCCGGCCCGCGCGAGCTGGGCGCCTTCGGCTATCTGCCCGGACGCATCATCACCGTCCCCGCACGCGCGCTCGCGCGCGTGCCGACGGCGCCCCGCGCCGGCAGCCTGCTGCGCGCGCGCGGCGACGCGCACGTCTACCTGATCGCCGGTGGCGCGCGGTTGTGGATCCACAGCGTGCAGGACATCGCGCTGCTTCACCGCCGCCTGGGCGAGATCCAGCTGACCCCCGCCGGGGGGCTGGCACGCCTGCCGCAGATCCCGCGCGACGGCACGCTGCTGCGCGCGGTCGGCGACCCGCAGACCTGGGTGATCACGGGCGGTCACCGCGCGCCCGCGCCCGCCGCCGCGAGCGCCGCGCCGATCGTCGTGCCGCCCAGCACGCTCGCGGCGGTCCCGACGGCCTGAGCGGCGCGCGCGCTCAGTCAGCCAGCGGCCAGCGGCGGCGCGCTCAGTCAGCCAGCGGCAAGGGCCGGCACGCCCAGCAGGCAGCAGACGCTGCGCTCGGCCCGGCGCGTGATCATGCGCAGGTTGCTGGTCGTCACGTAGAGGTCGCCGGTGGCGAGCTGCCCGAGCGCGTAGAGGCGCGGCACCACGGCGCCGGACGGCATCAGCAGCTCATTTGTGTCGAGATCGATGCGCAGGCCGCCGAAGGGGTTGGCGAACGCGAGCTCGCCGGCGAGCAGCGACTCGACCAACGCCCGTGCGCGCAGCGGGATCGTGGCGCCCTCCGAGCGGATCGTGTTGACGACGTGGTCGGCGCGCCAGGTCCAGGCGGAGCCCTCGACGCTGAAGCCCTGGCCCTGCGGTCGCACGTCGGCGATGCCCGCCAGGACCTCGAGCTGCCCGGTCTCGATCAGGGCCGCCAGGCGCTGGGCGGACTGCAGCGGGATCGGTGCGATGAAGCTCATGAAGCGGGCGTGCCAGTCGCGCTGGAAGGCGCGCCGGGTGAGCGTCGAGAAGCTGGCCCAGACCTCCTCCATGCCGTTCGATGCGGCGTTCATCAGCAGCGCGGGCCAGCGCTCGCCGCGCTCAGCCTCGGCGATCTGGCGCGCCAGGCGCACATGCGCGTGCTCGTCAGTATGGGTCTCGTGCAGCGGCCCCGCGACTCCGATGCCGTGGGCGTCCAGCTCGCGCGCGGCGAGCGCTGCGACATCGGCGATCGTCAGCGCCCGATCACCGGCGGCCGCCCGCACCGCCTCGCGCGTCACGACGCGTGGCTGGGGATCGACGCCGGGCGTGCGCACGCTCGGCAGGTAGCCGTGGCGGGAGACCATGCGGATCGGGCCGCGATGACCCCGCTCGGCCAGCGTCAGCACGACGTCGACCGCGGTCAGGCCAGTCCCGAGCACCGCCACCGCGGCGTCCGGATCGATCGCGGCGAGCTTGACGTCGAGCAGGTAGGGGTCGGCGATGAATCCCGGGCTGCCCGCCAGGCCGTAGACCTCCTCAGGCTCGGACGTGCCGACGCAGAGGAAGACGGCGTCGAGCTCGTAGGAGCCACCTGGTCGCGTGTGGTCGCGGGCGTCGCCGCGTGGCCCGCCGGCAGCTGTCGCGACGGCCCGCTTGGCGGCCACCCTCCGAGTCGTCAGCAGCCAGCGGTCTCCCGCGCGCCCCAGCGCAACCGCCTGCTCGCGGTGCACGCGCACGTGGACGTTGCGCGCCGGCCCCGCGGAGATCGCCTGCGCGAGCACCCAGCGCAGGTAGCCGCCGAGGATCGCGCGCGGGGGGAAGCCCTCGCGGTCGGCGTGCGCGCGCACCGCAGGATCGGGATGGGCGGCCAGCCAACGCAGGAAGTGATCGCCATCGTCGAAGCGCACGGACATCGCACGAACCGGTTGGTTGAGCAGCGCCGCCGCCGTGTCGAGGGCGTAGGCGCGGCCGGGCCCGACGATCGCGTCGGTCTCGAAGACGCTCACCTCGATCGGCTCAGCGCCGTCGTGATGGCGCACGAGCGCGTCCAGCACGGCCATGCCAGCAGCCCCGCCGCCCACTATTGCCACGCGCACTACGGGGACCTCAGTCAAAGTCGCTCATCGTCAACTCGCTGCGTTCTGTCCAACGGGGCACGGCCACTTGGGCCCGATCGTCCCAAGAATCGCCCCGAGGTGGTCCCTCGCACGCCGTCCGGCAGCTGGTTTGTTCCTTTCCAACGTCTCCAATCCCCCATCGCGCATGAGGAGATTTGATCACCGAACGCGGTTGACATCCTAACACTTGATCTAATTCTCGGACATTTGATAAAAGACCCGGGTACCATAAGTGATTGACTCGTTGCGTCCCGCGCGACGGGCTATCCCGCCTTTCGGTGCTGTCCGGCTCCACTGGGCGCGCCGCCGACCGACCCCAGGGGGCCGAATGTCGAAGGGCCTTGTCACTCTGGTGAACCCCAACAAGGTTCACCCCCCGATTCCCCCGTACGCGCTCGACATCCTGACGACCTCGCTCGAGGCCGACGGATTCGAGGTCGAGGTGCTCGACCTGACCTTCAAGCGCACGGCATGGCGTGATGCCGTGCGCAGCTACTTCGCCGAGCGTCAGCCGCTGCTGATCGGCGTGACCGTCCGCAACACGGACACGATCTACCCGCAGGAGCAGAAGTGCTTCATCGACGAGCACCGCGAGATCATCGAGGAGATCGCGAGCTGCTCGCGGGCGCCGATCGTCGGAGGCGGTGTCGGCTTCTCGTCGATGCCCTTCGCGCTGGTCGAGTACTTCGGCATCCCCTACGGCGTCAAGGGCCCCGGTGAGCTGATCATCTGCGAGCTCGCCAACTGCCTGCGCGAGGGCCGCCCGGTCGACGAGGTGCGCGGCCTGATCATCAACGACGGCAGCGGCGTGCGCATGGTCGCCGGCGACTACGGCGACGAGACGCCCGCGCTGCCCGCGCGCGAGAGCACCGGCCGGCTCTGGCAGGTCAACCGCACGACGGCCTACACGCGCCGCGGCGGCGTGGCCTACAAGGTCGACAACCTCGAGTACTACCGGCGCGGTGGGCTCGGCAACATCCTCACCAAGAGCGGCTGCGCCTTCGCCTGCACCCACTGCGTCGAGCCCGACGCCAAGGGCAGCCGCTTCGCGCGGCGCGACGTCGGCGCCGTCGTCGACGAGCTGGAGGCGCTCACCCGCCAGGGCGTCTACGACGTCCACTCGACCGACAGCGAGTTCAACCTCAGCTTCGGCAACACCAAGGAGGTGCTGCGCGAGATCGTCCGCCGCAAGGCAGGCGACATCGACTCGCCGCTGCAGAACCTGCGCCTGTGGGTCTACTGCCAGCCGGCGCCATTCGATGCCGAGTTCGCGCGGCTGCTGGCGGAGGCCGGCTGCAAGGGGCTCAACGTCGCCCCCGACCACGTCCGCGAGGATCTGCTGGGCCCGTGGAAGGTGAGCGCGACCGGCAAGCGCTTCTACGTGCGCCAGGATCTCCATCAGACCTGCCAGCTCGCGCGCGAGAACGGGATGCTGGTGATGATCGAGGTGCTCGCGGGGATGCCCGGCGAGACGCAGGAGACGCTGCGTGAGTGCATCGACGAGACGCTCGCGCTCGACGCCACGGTGGTGGGCTTCACACTGGGTATTCGCCTGTTCCCCTACTCGCCGCTGGGCATCGCGATGGCCGCGGAGTGCAACGGCGAGCGCACCGTGCCGGGGCTGCAGTCCAATACCGCGATCACGCCGATCGTGCTCAAGCCGATCGAGCAGTGCGAGAGCGTGGTCGAGTACGAGCGCCAGTTCATGTTCGACGAGCTCGATCGGCTGCGCCCGGTCTACTACTTCTCGCCGGCGCTGCCCGAGGACAGCGAGACGATCGGGCGGCCCGACGGGCGCTGGCTGAAGACGCTGCAGTGGATGTGGGAGTACATCCCGGAGGCCGACCATTCGCGCGTGATGCTGCCGACCGCGCCGGGCCTGACCAAGGACGACAACAACTACGCCGACAACCCGTTCCTGATCGCCCAGGCCCAGCTCGGCTACAAGGGAGCGTTCTGGTCGCGCTGGCGGCGGCGAACGGAGATCATGCAGGAGGCCGAGGAGAAGGGGCTCTCCGAGCGCGTGCCAGCCGGGGTTTGAGGGAGCGGCATCTGGAGCGAGGCCAAACAGCGGCAAGATGAGGCAGGTGTGGGCCGTGAGCGGGCACGGAGCGGGCGATGGCGACGGAGCGGGCGATGGCGACAACGGCTGATCAAGCGGAGAGGGGCGTGCGCGAGCCGGTCGTCTTCCTGCCGGGCGCGATGGCACCGGCGCAGGCCAACTTCCAGAAGCTGCTGCGCCGGCTGGAGCACGTGATCGACCCGCTGCTGGTCGATCACGTCCTCTATGCCACGCCGCTGCCGCCGCCGGGCTGGACCCTCCAGCGCGAGGTCGACGCCGTGCTGGCGGCCGCCGACCGCGCCGGGTGGGATCGCTTTCACGTCGTCGGGCACTGCAGCGGCGCGACGATCGCGCTGCTGGTCGCCGCTCAGCACGGCGACCGCCTGCGCTCGCTGACCGTCGTCGAGCCCGTCTGGATCGGGGCGGCAGGACTCAGCGAGCATGAGCGCGCCGTCTGGAGGGCGATGCTGGGCGTCTCGGACGACCCGCCCGACCGAGTCCTGCTGGCGATCGCCGGCACCCAGCTGGGACCCGGCGTGACACCGCCGCCGCTGCCCGAGCCCCCGCCGCCGTGGATGGCGCGGCGCGCGACCGGCATCGGCGAGCTGGTGCGCCAGCTGCCCCAGACCAGGCTCGAGCACGACGATCTGCGGCGCTTTCACAAGCCGGTGATGATCGCGCGCGGCTCGCGCAGCCACCCGTGGGAGGACGACAAGGCGCGGCGGTTGGTGGCGCTGTTCGAGGACGCACGGCTGTCGATCTATCCCGGCGCGCATCACTTCGATCCGCCCCACCGCCGCGATCCCGGCCGCTTTGCGGACGAGCTGAGCGAGCGCTGGGCGCGCGCGGCGGGCGCCGCCGAGGACCAGGCGCTCGCCGATCTGTCGCGGTAGTGCCCGCCGCCGGCCCGCTCCCGCCGTCGATCGATCCCCGCGACTACGCCCGCCGCTGGCGCACGCTGGCGGTGCTGTCGCTCAGCCTGCTCGTGCTCGGGCTCGACAACACCGTCGTCAACGTCGCGCTGCCGACGCTGCAGCGCCACTTCCACACCTCGGCATCGACGCTCGAGTGGATCGTCGATGCCTACCTGCTGGCTTTCGCCGGGCTGCTGCTGACGGGTGGCACGGTCGGCGATCGCTACGGCCGCAAGCGCGCGCTGCAGACCGGGATCGCGCTGTTCGGCGCCGCCAGCCTGGCGGTGCCGTTCGTTCACGCCGCCGGCGTGCTGATCGCGCTGCGCGCGGCGATGGGAATCGGTGGCGCCCTGGTCATGCCGGCGACGCTCTCGACGATCACCGCGATCTTCCCGCGCGAGGAGCGTGGGCGCGCGATCAGCGTCTGGGCCGCGACGGCGGCGGCGGGCATCGGCCTCGGGCCCGTCGTCGGCGGTCTGCTGCTCGAGCAGCTGGGTTGGAGCTCGGTCTTCTTGATCAACGTGCCGATCGCGGCGATCGCGCTGCCCGCGGGCGCGGCGCTGGTGCCCGACACGCGCGATCCGCAGCCCGGGCGCTTCGACCTGGTCGGCGCCGGCCTCTCGATCGCCGCGCTGCTGGCGCTGCTCTACGCGATCATCCAGGCACCGCAGCGCGGCTGGCTGGACGGCGTCGTGCTCGCCTGCTTCGCCGCCGCGGCGCTGCTCGGCGCGGGATTCGTGGGCTGGGAGCGCCACGTGCGCGACCCGATGCTGCCGCTCGGCTTCTTCCGCAGCCCGCGCTTCACGGTCGCATCGCTGGCGATCGCCGCGTCGTACTTCGGGATGATGGGGATGATCTTCGCGCTGACGCAGTACCTTCAGTTCGCGCACGGCATGAGCCCGCTGCTGGCGGGAGCGGCGATGGCTCCCGTCGCGCTGGGCCTGACCGTTGGGGCGGGCAACGCCAGCCGCTTCGTGACGCGCTTTGGCACAACGCGCGTGATGGCGCTGGCGCTGCTGGGCCTGGCTGGCGTGTACTGCTCGACGCTGGCCTGGACGCCGAGCCTGACGTATTGGGCGATCGGCCCGACGATCCTGGTGCTGGCGTTCCTCCACGGCAACGTGATGGCGCCCGGGACCGAGTCGGTGATGGGCGCCGTCCCGCCCGCGCGCGCCGGCGTCGCGTCGGCGATGAACGACGTCACGCGCCTGGCCGGCGGCGCGCTCGGCGTCGCGGTGATCGGCTCGCTGACGACGTCGATCTACGCGGCGCGCGTCACGGGCGCGCTCGCCAGCCTGTCGAGCGCCGCACGGCACACCGCGCGCAGCTCGGTCGGCGGCGCCGAGACCGTCGCCGCCCACCTGCCGGCGCCGGCACGCGCGCACGTCGCCCATGCCGCTGCCAACGCGTTCACCGGCGCCCAGGGACTGGGCCTGCTGGCCGGTGCGCTGCTGGCCGCGCTGGCTGCGGTCTTCGTGGCGCGCCGGCTGCCCCCACGCCACGAGGCGCCGGCGTCGGCGGTCGAGGCCGCGGCGGTGGCTCAGGGGCCGGTTGCGGTCGAGGCCACCGCGGCTGTCGAGGTGGCTCAGGCGGGCTCCGCAGCAGCGCGCCCGGCCAGCTAGGCAGCGGCGCCCGGCCGGCTAGGCAGCGCCTCGACCGGCCGGCCACGCTGACCGGGACCCCAGCATCCGGATCGGTAACGATCCTCCCCACCGTCGCTAGGCGCCGACGGGATCCTCGGCGAACCTCCCCACGCCGGCTGCGCAGAGCCTGCACAGCACCGCGGGCTCGAGCTCGACCTCCGCGCCAACGACACCGGCGCCGATCAGCACGCTCGGCAGCTCGAGCAGGCGCTCGTCGATCAGCACCGGCATGTCCCTTACGCCCACGGGACAGACGCCGCGCGCCGGGTAGCCGACCCGTTCGGCCAGCTCGGCGGGCGAGGCCAGCGCGACGCGCTCGACACCGAGGGCTTGCGCCACGAGCTCGAAGGAGACGCGTCGCGGCGCCGGCACGACGGCGAGGCAGAAGCGGGGCTGCTGGCCGCCGGCCGCGCGCACGAGCAGGGTCTTCGAGATTCGATCGGGGTCGTAGCCCAGCTCGGCGGCGACGTCGTCGGGGCGCTCGATCGGCCGCGCCATCGCGCTGTGGAGATGGACGGCGAAGCGCACGCCAGCCTCTTCCAGCGCTCGACGGACGCGCTCGTGCACCTGCGACGGCTCACGGGACGCGCTCGTGCGCTGCGGGCGGCTCACGGCTACAATTGTCGCTCCTGCGGCTGTAGCTCAGTTGGCTAGAGCGTCTGCTTGCCATGCAGAAGGTCGAGGGTTCGAGTCCCTTCAGCCGCTTCAGCGAAAGCCCTGGAAATCCAGAGTTCTTGTTTTGTGGGTGCCCTCGGGCGATTTTTCTGGCATCGGGACTGCCGCTCGGAGCTACCAAAACCTCCTTCGGCACGCCCAGCGTTTTCCTCTCCGCATGCAAGGCAGCCGAGTTGCGATGCTGATTAGGTGGGCGGCCCAGTCAGCCCTTCCGCGCAGCGGCCATGCCATCGGCTCGATAGCTCTGAGGCCTCGTGCGCCATTTCGAGGCTCGAGATATCGATCGGCTAGGCCACAAGTCGCAGACGGGCATCTAGGCGCGGGATCGCTGCGTCGAATCTTGGCGCCCACATTATGAGTCGAGTGCCAAGCCTCGCCTCGAAAGTCGAAAAATCGGTGCCAACCGGTTCGCCGACATACCAGACCTCGCACTTATTCTTGAGGAGATGACCCCAGACGTGCTGGTCATCTAAAACGACTCTCGCCCCAATCACTACTACTACGTCGGCGGCCTCGCAAGCTTCCTGCCAACGGCTTCGAAGCCGTGCGAGGAAAGTTGGCGCCATCGGAGACGGCTTACCGGGGCAGTACAAACTGATAGCTGGCGGCATAGATGGGCCCTTCGAGTACAAGGCTGGAATTTCTCGTGGGGGACGGGCTTGTATTGGCCCCTCGTAAAAAGCGCCCATCCCCGACATGACGACATCTTCCATTACGATGTCCGTTCCTAGCCCACGCATCACGAAATTGCATGAGCCATGCGGCTTGATCACCGGGACCGTCTGCGCAGTCCCCCGTCTGCCGTGGTAATTGACACCCAAGCCCAGTCTGTTCGCGGCATATTCGAAGATGCAGTCGTAATTCAGAGTCGCAAACGTGCTGCGCCCGAGTAGGTTGCGCAAGATGAGCAGCTTCAGTAGTCGCGAGTAACTGTCCTGCATACCACCTGGCTCAAACCGGGTGAAGTAAATGGCCATGTCCGAAATGAGAACCTGTGCGCGCTGGTCTCGACGCTCCCAGACAAGTCCCATTCCCTTCTCGAATGGTGTGTCTACGTCGCGGAAAGCCTCATCCTCATCCGACCTCACGAGTTTGCCCCAGGTCTCGGGGTATTCCCGGCGCAATGCGTCATAGAGCTGAGCGCCAAGGGGCGGTGGTCCTGGGGAAATTTCGCCTGCCCCGAAACTTGCTCCTGCGCCGAATAGGAATGCGTAGCTAGTTTGATGCACGGATCCATGGTACTTGCGACTTCGGACTTCAAAGCGACAGTCTGGTCGTCGCTGCGAACGTTGCGACGCTGCGCACCTTTCGGTTCTACAGAATGCCGTAGCCGCACGTCGCGTTACGAGCCGACGTCCGCAGTCGGCTACTTTGGCGATACAGCAGGCTCTCACTGCAATCGGCACGATCCCGGGAGAGCCTGGCGACACCTTCTGCCTGCCGGGGGTTGAGATAGGCGGCGGTGGTGCGCGAGTCGGAGCGGCTCATGCAAGACCGCGACGGACCCGGCTAGCGAGCGAGTGGTCTGGTTCAGCGCGTAGGACGCGGGTCGACGCCATGCGCGCTGTCGTAGACGCGCGCCGTATCGAGCTAGTCGCCCTCGCGGACGAGTAGGGCAGCCGGCTGCGTCCTCGGCGGCTGTCCGCGCGTGCAGGTAGCAGGCGGCCCGTGCGGGAGTCGGCGTGGCCAATCAAACCGCTCTATCGAGCCGGGACCGCACCGCGCCGATGGGAACCATCAGCGTGAGGCGATCCGCCGTCGCCGGCTCGAAGCCTGCCCGAAGGTAAAAGCGACCGGCCTGCTCGTCAATCGCGTCGACGACCACGGCACGGATTCCGACTTGCTCGGACGCCGCTAGCGCACGCCGCATCGCGTCCCGCAGAAGGTCTCGGCCGAGCCCACGGCCGTGCCAGCTCCTGTCGACCGCGAGTCGGGTGATCAAGCAGACTGGGATCCGGAAGTGAGGCGACACGCCACCGCGGACCGACGGCGAAGCTGCGCCGTGGTCGAGCTCGGCGGCCACCAACGTGTAGTAGCCGACAACGCGCGACTTCCCATCCGCGACGGTGAAGGTCCGGGCGACATCGCGCCGTTGCGACTGGCCGGCATAGGCGCGAAGCCAACGGTCGAGGCTGGGTCTGCCGCAATGAAACGCGTCGACGCTGTGGCGCTTGGGGTCCAGCGGCTCGACGGGCCGCAGCTCGCTCACGAAGGCAGCACGGAGGGCTGGTCAGCGAGCCAGGCGAGGGCGGGCTGGAAGCGCTCGGGGTGCTCGAGAGCCTTGAGGAACCGCGCGGCCTCGTCATCGTTGAGCGCGATCCGCGAGCGCTCGGCGAGAACCTCCTCGGCGCTCGCCCGCGCAGCGCGGCGATAGAACTCGCTCAGCGTGACACCGAGCGCCGTCGCCGCAGCCTCCTCGAGGCGATGCTCTTCGTCGGTGACGCGGATTTCGATGCGGCGCGTCTTCGCGGGGCTGGCCATGTTCTAAGTGTACGGCAAACACCGTACAGCACCGTCGCGCCGCACACATACCGCCGTCGAGATCAACTGTCGCGCGAGAGCCTGGCCCGCGCCGCCCGTCCTGCCTCAAACAGCCGCGCCCACCGTCTCCTCGGCCTCCACCGAGGCGACGTCGGTCGTCCCGACCAGCCCCGCCGGGCGGCCGAGCTTCTGGCGGATCTGGCCGCCGCCGATCGCCATCCGTCCGCGCATCAGCGGGCCGGTCGTCGAGCCGAAGACCTCCTTGATGACCCCCTTGGCCTTGTCCTGGTCGTGGAAGGCCTCGGTCATCAGCTTCGGGTCGTCGAAGTTGTTGCAGAACATGTTCGCGACCGTCTGCTGCGGGCTCGTGTCATCCGGCTTTGCCGTGCTGCCGTACTGCGAGATCAGCAGCAGCTGTCCCGGCTTGGTGAGCGGCTCGAGCAGCGTGTTGTTGAACATGTCGATGTAGCGGTGGCGCTCCCAGAAGCGATCGAACGTCGAACGCATCCAGTCGGCATCGAATGGCTGCTCGCCGCGCTCGACGATGCACTCGACGAGGTTGCGAGCCATCTTGTTGCCGTTGTTCGCACCCTGCCCGCCGATCGGATCCAGCGATTGGGCGGTGTCGCCGAGCGCGATCACGTTGTGGCCCGATGGCAGCGTCCCGACGACGTCGCGGACCTCGGGCGTGAAGGCCCCCACCAGCCAGGCGTTGTCATCGCAGGGCTCGGCGTCGTGCACCCAGTCGCGGTCCCACGGCGTCAGGTCCGCCATCACCTCCTTGGCGCGTGCGAGCGTCTCCTCTGCGCTGCGGCAGTCCTGGAAGCGGTCGAGCCGGCTGCCCTCCTTGGCCTCGAACACAAGGCTCCATGACGGCTGCAGGTCCTTGGAGAACCACGGAACCCAGAACGCCTCACCCTCGGTGCCGAAGAAGTTGAACTTAACCGGGGTGAACCAGGGCGCGTAGGGGAACACCATCGGGATGCCGGTCACGTTTACCATCGCCAGCTTGCGCTGGGGCTTGGTGTATGTCGAGCGCCGCTCGTCGCGCGGGAAGAGCTGCAGGATCTCGCCGCGCCCGGCGGCCACGATCGTGAGGTCGTTGTGGGCGGCGATGTCCTGCAGGCGCGCCAGGTCGACATGATCGATCTCCACGCGCCCGCCGCTCGCGGCGAAGTCGCGCATCCAGGTGGCGCTCTGCAGACGCACGTCGATCGCCAGGAAATGGCGGTCGAAGCGTCCAAGCAGCGTCAGCAGCTGGTTTCCCGGCTTTGGGCAGAAGTGCAGGTGGATGCCCTCGCCGTGCGGCGCCTGGTCATCCCAGCGCTCGAGCCCCAGCTCGCGCTCGAAGTTGAGCGCCATGTCGAAGCGCGCCGCGCTGCCCGTCGGGCGCGCCGCGGTCATGAAGTGCTCGGGGGTCTTGTCCGAGAACAGCGTGACCTCATAGCCGCGCTGCTTGAGCGCGTGCGCGGCGAGCAGCCCGGCCTGCCCAGCCCCAACGACTGCGATCGTCCTCACAGCGTCTCCCTCTGTCGGGATCACCGCCTGCGCCCACTTGGTTGCGACGGAGCCCACCCGGCGACCGTGGATCGTGGCCGATGCTACTTGATCGTTGATCCGGCGACAACGTGCCGGCGGCAGTTGACCGGCGGTGCCCACCGATGCCGGTGCGGTGCTCTGAGCGCGCTGCCGTAGCGCGCTCAGCCGTCGACCAGCAGCCCCTGCAGCGGACCGAGCAGGGCCATCGAGCGGCGCGAGACGCCGGGCAGCTCCAGCAGGTGATGGGTTGGGCGATCGCCGCGCTTGCGCCGCGCGAGCTGCTCGGCCGCGATCGGCCGCCAGAGCTCGTCGACCACCCGGGTTGGATCGCCCGAGACCTCGTCGACCGAGCGCTCGAGGTGCTCGGCCCACAGGCGCAGCCGCGTCTCGCGCGCCAGGCCGGGATCGCAGCAGACCAGGTTCATCTCGGTGTCGTTGAAGAGCGAATGCTCGTTGAGGTTGGCCGACCCGATCGTCAGCCAGCGGTCGTCGACGATGCCGATCTTGGCGTGGACATAGAGCGGTCCGGTCAATGCGCCACAGCGCGTCGAGATCGTCGCGGCAAGGAAGCGCCCGGCGCCGCCGTCAGCAGCGGCAAGGACCCCAAGCTGACCGCGCGTGGTGTCCGCGCCGTTGTTGGGCCTGCTGGGCAGCAGCACCACGAGGCGAAAGTCGTCGTCAGGGGGATGCCTGAGCTTGTCGGCGAGGATGTCCACCACCTGCGTGGACCAGAGGAACTGGCTCTCCAGGTAGACGAGCCTGCTGGCCAACCGCAGTGCGCGCTTGTAGGACTCCAAAATGCGAAAGTCCCCGCGCGGCAGGAAGTCATAGATCCGCTCCGGAACGGTGCGGTTCACCTGCACCGTCAGGTCGCCGGCGTGCGGGGCCGGGCTCCCCGGCTCGAGCCGCTCGCCTTCGACCTCCAGCCAGCGCGCCGCGAAGTGATCGGCCACGTCGGTCACCGCGGGTCCGCTGAGACGCGCGGCGGCATCGTGCCAGCCAAGATGGCTGCGCATCGGATGCGCGCGGGAGTCGTAACGGTCGCCGCCCAGCGAGGTGAGGTCGATCCCGCCGACGAAGGCAAGCTCGCCATCGACGATGACGAGCTTCTCGTGGTGACAGTGCATCGGTCGCTCGCGGGCATCCAGCGCGCACTTGACCTCGGTGCCGCGCGTGAGCTGGTCCCGCACGCGCGCCACGTCGCTGCGGCTGGGTGTGAAGACCGGTCCCGGCGCGCCCGCCCACAGCAGCACACGCACCTCCACGCGCGCGGCCAGCTCGCCGAGCAGGTCGCGCAGACGCAGCGCATCGTCATCGCGGGTGAGCCCGAAGTCCGGCGCCAAGTGCCAGCCCGCGATCGCGACGTGCGAACGGGCGTTGGCCAGCGCGGCGGCGATCGCCGACAGCGCGCGCTCGCCGTCGATCAGGATCTCGAGGCCACAGCCGTCGCGCGGCGGCGGATCGCCGCTCGTCCAGAGCCGTCCGTCCACGGGCGGATCGAGCTGCGCGCCCCGGTCGATCCGCTCCAGGCGGCGGCGATGATGGTCGCGGATGGCCGCCTCGATGCCCTGCCCGGCCCACGCGTCGATGCGGTCGAGGACGGCCATCGGCCCTGTTCTATCACCCGGCAGCCAAGGAGTGCAGCGCCCGAACGGCCTCCCGCGACGCCGGGCCGCGCGAGCGGCCTCCCGCGACGCCGGGCCGCCGCGAGGGTTCGCAACAGAGGCGACGCCCGGACTCGAACCGGGGTACACGGCTTTGCAGGCCGCTGCGTAGCCACTCCGCCACGTCGCCCGTCCTGGGGCGATTGTAGGAAAGGAGCGGCCGGTTCGCCAGCGGGTCCGCTAGACTTCTTTCTCTGATGGAAGCAATGCGGACCCATTTCGGCCGATGAGCGTCCTCGTCGACACGAGCGAGCTGCTCGAGGCGCTGCGCCACAAGGCCGAGCACGTCGAGGGGCTCGTTGCGCTGCCGCAGCAGACCCCGGCGCAGGATCCCGCTGCTCCTGAGCGGGGGGCTTCGCCGACCGCCGGACGCGGAGCTGGACGCAGTCGCCGAGCGCGCGCGCGAGCGGCCAGCGAGCGCGTGGAGCGCGTGGGCACGACGGCGCCGGTCGCCGACGATCAGCTCGCCGCCTGGTATCGACGCGTCGAGGATGCGGTGCTCGACCTCTCCAACGCGCTGCCCCAGGGCACCGAGGACTACGACGCGCGCAAGCTGTTCGAGTTCCTGGTCGCGCTGCGGCGCGCGGTCGACCGCGTGGGCGCAGCCGATCGCGGGGGTGAAGCCACCTCGCGCGAGCCCGGCGCACGGGAGGCCGCGCGTGAGGCGGTCGAGCTTGCGGCGATGCAGATGGGCGATGTCGTGCGACGCATCGGGCGTCGCCTGCTGCACGACGAGCTCGACGATCCGCGCACCGCGGCCGACTATGTGCTCGGGGCGCTCGGCGGCGTGGGTGTCGGCGAGGCGGCCCGGCTGCTCGGCGTGTCGACCAAGACGATCCAGGCCTGGCGCGCCGGCAAGCCGGTCACGCGCAACCCGCGTCGGGTCGTGCTGGTCGCCCAGCTGATCAGCTACCTGCGCCCATCGATGACCGCGCTGGGCGTCGTGATGTGGTTCGACGCCGTGCGCCACCAGCTGCGCGGGCGCGCCCCGCTGGAGTTGCTCGAGGAGGACCCGGCGACCGCGCGCGACGCGCTGGTCTCGCTCGCGCGCGGCTCGCGTGGCCAGCTGGCGGACTGAGCCCCAGCGCCGCCGCGGCGAGTGGCGCTGCTTTCGCCAGACGTCCACTCAATGGCCGCCGCTCTACCACGCCGCGGGCGAGCCGCGACCGACCCAGACGTCGGGGCGCTGGCACCGCGAGGGCGAAGGCTACGCCCAGTATCTGGCGCTCGAGCCGCTGGGAGCCTGGGCCGAGCTGGTCCGCTATGAAGCGATCCGGGGCGATGTTCGGGCGGCGCAGTATCGCCGTCGGCTCTGGCTTGTGTTCGTGCGCGAGCGCGAGATCGCCGATCTGAGCACCTTCGACCGCTGGGAGGCCTGCGGCCTGGATCCGCGCCTTGCCGTCGGCGAGCATCCGAGCTGCCAGCAACTGGCCGATGAGCTGCGCAGCGCCGGCTTTCACGGCGTGCTGTCCCCCAGCGCCGCGCTCACCGGCGCGACCAACCTGACGCTGTTTGGCCCCCGCTACGAGAAGCTGCTGCTCGGCGGCCTGGAGACCTGGCGCAACCCGGATCCCGGCCTGCGTGTCCCCTGCAGCCTGGTCGCCGAGGGCAACCCGCCCCAGCAGCTGATCAGCGAGACCGTCTTCCACGGCGTCGCGCACGAGGGGCTGCAGCAGTGGCTGGCGCGGCGGGACTAGGGCCGTGTGCGGCCAGCCTAAGCGCCACCGTGAAGCACATGGAGCTGGTCGGGATTCGGGGGACGCGTCAGAACCTCCGGGAACGCCGCCCTCCGGGAACCCGTTGGTAGATTTCCCCGACGAAGGGCGATTAGCTCAGTTGGGAGAGCGCCGCCTCGACAAGGCGGAGGTCACTGGTTCGAGCCCAGTATCGCCCACTGACTTGCCGGTGCGCAAATCCGGGCCGACGTCTCGGCTCTGATGGTGCCGCAAGCCCGTTCGCGGCACCAGCCGGCACCTCGGTGGACAGCCGCGGATCGTCCTGGTGATCGGTGCGATGGTCACCGTCGTCAGATGCGGACGAACAAGCTCGCGCGTCAGCACGAGCACGGGCCGAGCCTTGTCCAGGCGAACGTCGTCTCAGGACGGGAAACGCGTCGCTGCGAAGCACCGCAGCGGTGCCGCAGCGGAGGCTCCGACGTCCGACTGAGACGCTGCGACACTTCCCACATCCCGACTGAGCTCCCCCATCTGCTCCTCGTCGACGCGCCCGCCTGGCGCGCCTGGCTGACCGACAACCACGCGGCGTCGGCGGGCGTCTGGCTGCGACTGGCCAAGAAGGGGACCACCGAGCCGACCAGCCTGAGCTATGGCCAGGCGCTCGATGAGGCCCTCTGCCATGGCTGGATCGACGGGCAGCTGCGGCGCTTCGACGAGCGCACTTACAGTCAGCGCTTCACGCCGCGTCGGCCGCGCAGCGCGTGGTCGCAGAACAACGTCGCGAACGTCCTGCGCCTGATCGAGACGGGTCGCATGCTGCCAGCCGGTCTGGCCGCGTTTGAGCAGGCACGCCTCGATGGACGCGTGCAGGAGGCCTATCCGGGACAGGCCACGATCGAGGTCCCGGACGACCTGGCCGCCGCGCTGCGTGCCGCGCCCGACGCGCTGGCGATGTTCGAGCTGCTGACCCGCCAGAACCGCTACGCGATCCTGCTGCGCATCAGCCAGGCCAAGCGGGCCGACACGCGCGCCCGGCGGATCGAGCAGTTCGTGGCGATGCTGGCGCGCGGCGAAACGCTCCATCCGCAGCGGCGCAGCGCCAGCGGATAGCGGCGGCCCAGCGCGGGGTAGCCACCCCACTCCGGCTCAGCCGCGCGGCCGGCGAGACCCGGCCGGCGAGGCCCCCGGCCGCCCGCTACGCGAGATCCCGGGCCGCTACCGTAGCCCCGTGCGCGTGGCGAGCTGGAACGTGAACTCGGTCAAGCAACGCCTCCCGCGGCTGCTCCCCTGGCTCGACCAGCGCCGACCCGACGTCGTCTGCCTGCAGGAGACCAAGCTCGCCGACGAGGCGTTCAACGAGCTGCTCGGCGAGGAGCTCCGGAGCCGCGGCTACGAGGTCGCCCTCCACGGCGAGCAGCAGTGGAACGGCGTCGCGATCCTCTCGCGCGTGGGGCTCGAGGATGTCACGACCGGCCTGGCCGGCGCCCCCGGCTTCCCGCGTCCGGAGGCGCGGGCGGTGTCGGCGAGCTGTGGAGGGATCCGCGTCCACTGCGTCTACGTCCCGAACGGCCGCGTTCCGGACTCCGACCACTACCACTACAAGCTGGCCTGGCTGGCGGCGCTGCGTGCGGCGCTCAGCACCAGCCCCGACGCCGCGATCGTCTGCGGCGACATGAACATCGCGCCCGCCGACATCGACGTGTTCGACCCTGCCGCCTACATCGGCCAGACGCACGTCACGCCATTGGAGCGCGCGGCGCTGGCGGAGCTGCAGGCGCTGGGCCTGCGCGACGTCGTGCGCGACCGCTGGCCGAGCGAGCGCATCTTCACATACTGGGACTACCGCGCCGGCATGTTCCACCGCGACCTCGGCATGCGCATCGACCTGGTCCTCGCCAGCCCGACCGTCTCAGAGCGCGTGCGTGCCGCCTGGATCGACCGCCACGCCCGCAAGGGCAGCGGCCCCAGCGATCACGCTCCGGTGATCGTGGATCTAGATGAGGCGCCCGATGGCGACATCGGTCCCGTAGTGCCGCCACCCAGCGCACCGGTCACCATGCGCGGGACAACCAAGCTGCCCCAGACGCCGTGATCCGCGCCGGGCCGGCGTGTCACGCGATCGTCAGAGCGATCGTTGCGCGGTCGCCAGCCGATCGGTGGAGGCGCTGTTCATCCAGCTCGCCAGCGGGACCCCTCCGGCCGTCTAGCCTCGCTTCGGCTCGTAGACCTGGATCAGCGTCTCGCCAGCGCCGCGGCTGTCGACCAGGTGCAGCGCCTTGGCGTCGCTGACGCCGTCGAACAGGCGCTTGCCGGTCCCCAGGACGGTCGGGAAGATCATCAGCCGCAGCTCGTCGATCAGGTCGTGCTGCAGCAGTGCGCTGATGAGCTGGGCGCTGCCGGCCACGAGCAGGCTGCCATCGAGCCGAGCCTTGATCTCGGCCACCTCGCGCGGGAAGTCCTCGCCGAGCACGGTGGTGTTCGTCCAGGATGGCTCGCGCAGCGTCCGCGAGACGACGTACTTGGGCATCTGGTTCATCTTGTCGGCGAAGCCGACGTCATCGCTGCGCTCCGGCCAGGCGGCCGCGAAGCCCTCGTAGGTGACCCGACCGAGCAGCATCGCGTCGGCGTCCAGCAGCTCGTCGAGCTTGAACTTGTCGCCGTCAGCCCCGCGGTCGAACTTGAACGCCCAGCCGCCCCGATCGAACTGCTCGGCACCGCCGGGATCCTCGATCACTCCATCCAGCGTCACGAACTCCGAAACCACCAGCTTGCCCATTTGTCATCCTCTCCCAGTCGGTGTTTGCACGCTATGACGGCGGCCCGCGGCGGAAATCATCGGCGGCGCTGCATCAGAGCAGGCTGGAGCGAGCGCCGCGTCGAGCGGCGGCGCTGCATCGAGCCAGGGAGGCGTCGCGCGCTGGCAACGCCGTAGGCCCCCTGTTCCGAGAAACGGACGGTGGGGCTGCTCACTGTCGCCCGGGCCAGGCAGGCCCAGCTCACCGCGCTGCGCAACGTGCCGGCGGCGGGACCGGGGATCTGCGCGATCTGCAAGACGTTCGTCGGCCCGGGCTTTCGCGAATGCTTCGCCTGCCGCGCCGAGCAGCCCAATCACCTGGATGTCGTCGTTCCGATCTCCTACAGCGAGCACGGCGGTCGGCTGCACGCGATGCTGCGCACATACAAGGGTCCTCCCTCCCTTGCCCAGCGCCATGCCGCGCTGCGCCTCAACGCGATCCTCGCGCAGTTCCTGGCCCACCATGAGCGCTGCATCGCCGTGGCGGCCGGGGTGGCGGCGTTCGACGTAGTGGCAACCGTTCCCTCGAGCAGCCTGGCGCGCGAGCTCGAGGGCGCGTTGCGCGGGGTGGTCGCGCGTTGTGCGCCGGTGGCCGGTCGCCTGCGCCGTGCGCTGCTGCCAACCGGGCTGGCCCCGCCCAGCCGTGCCTATGATGAGCGTCGCTATGTAGCCACCGCGACGCTGCTCGGCCGCAGCCTGTTGCTGATCGACGACACCTGGGCGCGTGGTGGCCACGCGCAGTCCGCCGCTCACGCGCTGCGCCGAGCTGGTGCCGAGCGCATTGCCCTGGTCGTGGTTGGCCGGCACATCAACCCTGATTGGAGGGTCGGGGATGCCACCTGCGGCCAGCTGCTGCAGGCTCTGCCCGGACCGTTCAGCTGGGACACCTGCAGCCTGCACCGGCAGTGACGATCAGCGCCTGCGCCGCGCGCGCTGTCGCACCCGCTACGCTGCGCGGCAGTGCTGAGCCTGCCCGCCCTCTCCCGCCTGGCGCTGCGGCATCGCTGCGCTCTGGTGCTGGTCGGCGGCGTCATCGCGCTCGGGCTCGTGGGGCTGGATGCGCACGCGGCCCTGCCGGATCATCACGACCGTCATGGCGACACCACCGTGTGCGTCGCCGCGCTGGCCGTGGCGAGCGCGATCGCGGCGGGCTGGCGCGCTGGGCGACGTTCGCTCGTCGCGACCACCAGGATCCCACGCGCGCTTTGCTGGACCGGGGTTGCTCCGATCAGCATGGCGACATCCTCGCCCCCGCCGACGGCCCGCGCCGGCCCAGCCCTGCTGCCGATCCTGCGCCGGTGATCTGAGGCCGCGGCGCTGCGCGCCGCGCGCTTCGTGCTCCCCCGTGCCTCGGCGCTCAACCACTGCGCGCCGAGTGCCGATACCGGCAGAGGATGGCTCAGATGGCCCGACACTTCCCCCGGCTCGGCCGTCGCCGCGGCCAGCCCGGGCTAATCCCGCAGTCCGCGCGCAGCGACGCGCAGTCGCCGTCGTCCGCTGAAGCGGCGCGCGCCGAGGCGTATTCCGCGCACGCAGAGGCGTATTCCGCGCACGCAGAAGTCTATTCCCGACCGACGGCGGCGCCGGCGCCCGGGATGGCGAGGACCGCCATCGCGACGTCTGCCGCGCTGACGCGCAAGCTGAGGCCCAGCAAGGTGCGCCGCGCACTCCGGCGACGCTGGTTCGAGCAGCGCGTCTGGCGCCTGCCGCTGACGCCGTATCCATCCCTGCTGACCCTCGGCACCCGCTATGGCCGCTGGATGGTCCCCGGCGACCTGATCGGTCCCGACTGGACGTGCTGGTGCGTCGGCGCCGGCGGCGACGTCAGCTTCGATCTCGAGCTGCTGCGGCGCTTCGGAGCGCGGGTGCGCAGCTTCGATCCCGATCCTGAGTTCGCTCGTGTGGCGCGCATGGAGTCCGCTGGCCACCCCCGCTACAGCTTCCACGAGGTCGCCATCACCGCAACCGATGGCCCGCTGCGAATGCAGCGCCACCACCAGTCCAACAGCCGCTCGCTCTCCCCGGCAGGGCTCTACGAGTCGCACGAATACGTCGAGGTACCGGGACGAAGCCTTGAGTCACTGCGTGCCGAGCTCGGCGACGAGCGCATCGATCTGCTCAAGCTCGATGTCGAAGGCGCCGAGTACGACCTGCTTGCGACGCTCGATCCGGCGGCGTTGGGAATCCGCGTGCTGAGCGTCCAGCTGCACCACAACGGCGGCGTTCACGCTGCCCACCAGCTGGCCGCACGACTCGCCGCGCAGGGCTACCGCCCCGTCGCCCAGATACGCGGAGCCGTCAAGATCACGTTCCTGCGCGAGAGCTCGAGCTAGGACGCAACAGCCCCCAGGATGGCGTGCTGACGCTTCGGGGGCGTGGCGTCAGTCGCTCGCTTCGGCGGGCTGTGGGTCAGCGATCTCCCGCAGCCGCTCGAGCGAGCGGCGCAGCAGGCGAGAGACCTGCATCTGCGAGACGCCGATCTCCGCGGCGATCTCGCTCTGGGTCATGTCGCGCACAAAGCGCAGCTGCAAAACGCGCCGCTCCCGCGGGGGCAGCTGCCTGAGCGCGGCGCGCACGCACACGTCATCCTCCAGCAGGCCGAAGCGCTCATCCTCGACGGCGATCACCTCGCGGTAGGGGGTTGGATCCTCGTCGCTGCCGGCGCGGGGCGCGTCGAGCGAGAGCGCCGTGTAGGCCTGCGCAACCTGCAGCGAGGACAGTACGTCCTCGACCTCGACCTCCAGGTACTCCGCGATCTGCGCCACCGCCGGCGAGCGACCGTGTCGTGCGGCCAGCTCGCGTTGCGCGTGCTCAACCATCAGCGCCTGCTCCTGCGCCGCGCGGGGCACGTGCACCGCCCAGCCGGTGTCGCGGAAGTGACGACGCAACTCGCCCAGGATCGTCGGCACGGCCAGCGCCGTGAAGGGTCGACCGCGCTCCGGGTCGAAGCGATCGATGGCGCGCAGCAGGCCCAGGCTCGCGACCTGCAGCAGGTCGTCGAAGGGCTCCGACGAACGGGCGTAGCGCCGCGCCAGCTTGCGCGCGAGCGGGAGGAAGCGCTGCACCAGCGCCTCGCGCGCCTCCGGCTCGCGATGCTCGCGCCAGCGCTCGAAGCAAACTGCAATCTCCGCTTCCGAGTCGCACGTCAACCGGCGGTGCTCGAGGCGGCGCTCGGGCTCGGGTCTCGTGGTCTTCTCGGACTTGGCTGCTGTAGCCGTCACGGTGGCTGCGGTGATCGTCACGCTGTTCCCCTTTCTGCCCACGCGCACATGGCGCCGGCGGTGCTCGCCACCGCCATCACCCCACCACACGGCCATCGCCGTCGATGGGCGGCTCGATCTCGGCGTACCCGGGCAGCCGTCCGGCAAACGTGGGGCGACAGCCCGGGCGGCAAACCTCGGGGCGCGCTCGCGGCGCGGTCCAGCGGCGCGCTCGCGGCGCGGTCCACCAGGCGATGTTTGCGGGCAACGATGTTGCGGGCAACCGATGTTTACGGGCAACGCTTGCGGGCGATGTTTGCGCTCACATCGTCTTGGGAAACTATGCCAACGTCTCCCGCCAGTTGCGCATGGGACTCCAAAAGGAGGAGTAATGCTAGCTATCGTATTGCTCATTTTGATATTAGCGATCTTCGGCGGCATTGGCTTCGCCGTCCACATCCTGTGGTGGATAGGAATTGCCCTGCTCGTCCTCTGGGTCCTGGGGTTCTTCCTCGGATCCGGTGCCGGTGCGGGCGGGCGTCGTGGCTGGTATCGCTGGTGACGGACGCCAAGTGCCCTGGTGACGGATGCCAGGGCCTGGTGACGTGTCGCCAAGCGCGGGTGCCAGACGCCAAGCGTTGGTGACAGGCGGCGGTTGGGAGCGGCCCGCTGTGCTCTGCACTTCGGGCCGCTCCCGTCCCGGCGCGATGCCAAGGGAGCTGCCGGCAATCTGACGCCGGGTCGCCGGCGACCACGAGGGCGCCGCTAGGGTCCCCCCCACATGGTCGACGGGATAGGGTCAGACAGGATGGGAGCCTCGGACGCGCGGGAGGCGATGCCTGAGCGCAGGCGCGCCAGCGAGCGGTCGCCAGACGGGCGTGCGGCGCCAGACGAGCGCGCGGCGATGGTCGAGCGCTACCTGCCGCTCGCCCGCAGCGTCGCGCTGCGCTATCGCCATACGCCCGAGTCACTGGAAGATCTGATGCAGGTGGCGGCGATTGGGCTGATGAAGGCGGTCGACGGCTTTGACCCCGACCGCGGCGTGGCCTTCTCGTCCTATGCCGTGCCGACGATCGTCGGCGAGCTCAAGCGCTACTTCCGGGACTCCAGCTGGGCCCTGCACGTCCCCCGTGAGCTCAAGGAGCGCGTGCTCGCGGTGGAGCGCTGCGAGCGCCAGCTGTTCGGGCAGCTGCGCCGCTCACCCACGGTCGCCGAGGTTGCCGGGGCTGCCGGGCTGACGGACGAGCAGGTGCTCGACGCACTGCAGGCACGCTCCGCGCATGACGCGGTTCCGCTCGAGCCGGCGCCGGACCCGACGCAGCCATCCGATCACCGAGCGCTCGATGCGGGCGCCGCGGAGGACGAGCGCCTGGCGCTGGTCGAGGACCGTGACGCCCTCGCCGACGCGCTGCGAACCCTGCCGCCGCGCGACCGCGAGATCCTGCGCCTGCGCCTGACGGAGGATCTCACGCAAACCGAGATCGCCGGCCGGGTGGGGCTCTCGCAGATGCAGGTCTCGCGCATCTTGCGGCGCGTGATGGGCGAGCTGACGGCGGCCGTCGACTCCGATCGCTAGGCGGCCGTCGACTCCGATCGCTGGGGTCGACTCCTACTGCTGGGCGCGATCAGGCGCGCCGGCCTCCAGCGGCCCAGGGTCGGCGAGTCGCACGAACAGGATCTCGCAACCCTCCGCGGGCGTCACCCGGATGTCGTCGCTGAGCTGGGCGACGATGGCATCGAGGCCGCTGGCACCGCGTTGGCCCAGCAGGCGCTGGCCATGGCCGCTGACCAACGGCCAGATGCGCAGCTCGATCTCCTTGCGTCGCGCGGTGACGCCGGTATGCAGGCTGTCGCCGTCGAGCGCTCGTGCAATCTGGGCCGCAAGCGCATCCGCCACGAGCTGGGCATCGGACAGGCGATCGAGCGAGAAGCCGGCCCGCGCGGCGAGCGCCGATACCAGACGCGTGAACGTCGTCACCGCCAGCGCGCTGGGCTTGACCGTCAGCAGAGCGCCACCGCCGAGGTCGAGCTTGCGCGCGTCGGCGGTGGCGCTCCCCGCAGCGTGGCCGCTGTCGGACGTGCCCTGCGAATCCGGTCCCGCGGCGCCAGCCGGGCCTCCACCACCTCCGCTCGGCGCTGCAACGGCGGTGGGGAGATCACCCAGCGAGCGCGCCCCGGGGGCGTCGAACTCCATCACCAGCTCGGTGCCCTCCCCGGGCGCCCCACGCAGCTCGATGCGCTCCGTGAGCGCCTGGATGACGGCGAGCCCGATGCCATGCAATGGCTCGGGATGGAGGACCGGATGAGGCGCCAGCCCCGCTCCGTGGTCGCGCACCACGACGCGCAGCTTGCCGTGAGGCGTCTCGATGTCCACCTCGAGTGGCCCCCGGCCCTCGCCGTAGGCGTGCAGCACGACGTTGTTGCACGCCTCGCTCACGGCTGTGCGAACATCGTGCAGCGTGGCGTCGTCGAGCTCGATCGCCTCGGCGACACCGCTGAGCACCTCGCGCACGAGCGTCACGTTCGCGGCATCGCTCGTCACCCGCAGCGCAAGGTGCGGAGCGCCCCTCATGGTGTGAGCGCGCGATGGGATGTCAAGCCGCGATACACGACG
The DNA here is from genome assembly GCA_963795555.1 of uncultured Solirubrobacterales bacterium. Lineage (GTDB taxonomy): Bacteria > Actinomycetota > Thermoleophilia > Solirubrobacterales > Solirubrobacteraceae > CAWCHZ01. Next base: position 259,587 of record CAWCHZ010000002.1, on the reverse strand, counting down.
CTCCTTGTCGATCCGGCAACCCAGCCAACGACAGCGTCAATCACTGCCTGACTCGCATACCCGGTGGTGCCTTGTCTAACCCACCGAGCCACGCACGATCGCGCGCATCACTCGGCGAATGGAAGCAGGCCGTCGACGCCGGTGACGGCGAGGATTCGACCCACCGCCCGGGCGCCGCGCGTGAAGCGGACTCGCTCCGGCGCGCGCCGGTGGGCCGCCACCAGCGCCCGCACGCCGCTCGAGTCGATGAAGGTCAGCTGCTCCAGGCGCACCAGCACGGGAAGTCCGTCCGACTCGCCCAGCGCCCGATCAAGGGTCTCGCTGAAGCGCGGCTCGCTGGCGATATCCAGCTCACCACGCAGACGCAGCTCAAGAGCCGCTGCCTCGCGCTTTACGACCACCTCGAACGGCGTGGCACTGGAATGGTCGACGGCGGGGGCCATGGATGCTGTCGCGCCCATGGTAGCGGAGCAGGCCCGATGAAGAATGGGGAGCACCTCCTTATTCCCCGCGCGTCCGTGGCCTGCGGCCAATGGACGCTATCGCGGTTGATTGAGTCCCGGCGGCGCCGGGTACCACGAGCCGCAGGAGCCCGCAACCTGAGCGGAGGCGCCGCAAGCGAGATGAGCGACGACCCAGCAAGGCCTTTGCGCCACGATTTTCGCCACGAGGCGCTTCTGTACGCCGGCGAGCAGCAATTTGCCCTGCATACGCTCGCCTTCATCAGGGAGGGCCTGGCACGTGAGGAGCCCGTCCTCGTGGTCGTCGACGAGCCCAAGATCGCGCTGCTGGCAGCGGCGCTCGGAACCGACGCGCGACGCGTCACGTTCGCCGACATGCGCCAGGTCGGCGCCAACCCGGGCAGGCTGATCCCCGCCTGGCGGGAGTTCGTGGCAGACCACCCGCCCGGGCGGGAGCTGCGCGGGATCGGCGAGCCGATCTCCCGACGCCGCGGCGCCGCGGAGCTCGCCGAGTGCGAGCGGCACGAGGCGCTGTTGAACCTTGCGTTCGCCGCCGACCACGGCTTTCGGCTGCTCTGCCCCTACGACACCGCCGCGCTGGACCCGGCCGTGGTGGAGGTGGCGCGGCGCAACCATCCCCATCTCATCGAGCACGGCAGAGAGAGCGCGAGTGCCTCCTATGCCGGGACCGCTGCGCTCAGCGAGCCGCTTGGCGATCCGCTGCCCGAGCCGCGCGTGCCGGTGCGCACGCTGCGCTTCGACGCCGACTCATTGAGCCGGGTCCGCCGCCTCGTGCGCCAGGCCGGCGCGAAGGCCCAGCTACCGGCGCAGCGGGCCGAGGACTTCGCGCTGGCGGTACACGAGATCGCCGCCAACAGCGTCCGCCACGGCGGCGGCGGCGGCGCCCTCCGGGTCTGGCAGCAGCCTGAGTCGCTGATCTGCGAGGTCAACGACAGCGGGCGCCTCGCCGACCCGCTCGCCGGTCGCATCCGGCCGCAGGGGGTCGCTGGCTACGGCCTCTGGCTGGCCCAGCAGCTCAGCGACCTCGTTCAGCTGCGCTGCGCCGACTCCGGCAACGTCATCCGGCTCCACATGCGTCGACCCGACGCCGCGTCGGACGCGGTCGGTTGCGCCGAGCGCCGATGCAGGACGACGCCGGCGGTGTCGTCGCCCTGCGGCCCGCGGGCGAACTGATCCAGCGCGTCCGCCAGGGCGATGGACAATTTGGACGGACAGCGGCGCGATTGGGCGATCGCGCGTACGGGTAGTCCGAAGGGGCTGAAAAACGTGATCAAGTGAGGTGCCCATGCGACTACCTCGAACCACTGGTGCCGCCGGCGGGCTGCTGATCGTCCTGCTCGGCATCTGGGGCGGCGTCATCCCGTTCGTCGGTCCCTACTTCAACTACGCCTTTGGCACAGACCAGACGTGGCACTACACGATGAACCGCCTCTGGCTCGACATCCTGCCGGGCGCCGCAGCCGTGCTGGGCGGCCTGGGCCTGCTGGTGAGCGCGCGACGTGCGAGCGGTGTCCTGTTCGCGTGGATCGCGCTGGTCGCCGGCGCCTGGTTTGCGATCGGACCGCACGTCAGCATCATCTGGGAGCACGGTGCCGGGGGCATTGGCGCCCCGCTCGGTGGCTCGATTCGGCGTGCGATTGAGCTGCTCGGCTACTTCTCGGGGGTTGGCGTGCTGATCGTCGGGCTCGCGGGCATCGCGATGGGGCGCTTCCTATCGCGCCCACGCGTGGTCACCGAGGCGGCCGCGATCGGCGGAGCCGGCGCTGGGGCGTTGGCGGCAGACCGCGGCGCCAGGCCGGCGGGCGCCGCTCGCGCGCCGCGGCGTGGCTTCTTGCGGCGCCGCCGCGATCGCGTCCAATCAGGCTGACCGGCCGGTCCGGTCAGGCTGACCGACGCCTGGCGGCATGATGCTTCGGCCGGCGCCTCGGCGCCGGCCGGATCGTCAACGCACCGATCGCCGGCGGCGAGACGTTGCCGGCCAGGTCCGTGGCGCGCAGGCGCAGCAGGTAGGCGCCTGGCCGGGCTGGGGCTGACCAACCGTAGCTGTGCTGCCCGCGTCCGACGGTTGCGCTGGTGGCGAACACGCGAGTGCCGTCAGGACGCTCGACGACCATGCCAACGCGCGCGATCTTGTCGAGCGTGAACCACAGCTGCGCGGACGCTCCGGCACGGATCGCTCGCGTAATTGGGAAGATCGTCGGCGGCTGGTGCTCGTAGCCAAGGAAGCGCGCTGCCGTCTGACAGTAGATCGGCACCTGGGTACGGTCGCAGAGGCCCTGTAGGAAGCCCGTCACGAGCTCGTGATAGCCGAGGTCCGACTCGCTCGCCGTGTCGTAGAGCGACCACGCGCCCGTGTCGTAGGCGGGCAAAGCCGCCTGCGCCTCGGCGCTACCGCTGGCGAAGAGGGCGGCCGCGCGCGCGTCGGCGGTCAGCTGGCCATAGTCGTAGAGACCGATCAGCGCCTGCAGATCGGCGTTGATGACCAGCTCCCTGGGCGCGAAGCTGTAGATCAAGTAGAACGGCCCGCCGGCTGCATCCTCGCGCACGCCCGCTGGCGGCGATTGCTCGAAGGCGCCAAGCGCCCTGTCGCCCAGCACGGCCAACGAGGGATCGCCCAGGAGCTGCCCGGCGCGGGCGAGCGCCTCGACCGCCGTGCCCTGCGCGATCGCGCTGATCCAGGGTGGCGCACCCCCATCGAAGCGAAAGTAGTACTCCCACGCGACCCAGCCGCCGCGGTCGATCGCCAGCGGGGTGAGCTCGGCCATCAACGCCCGCAGATCGGCGGCGTCCCTGCTGGACCAGAGCGCGTTGGCGTGGGCGAAGTTGGCCAGCGGCTGCAGCTCGATGCCCTGTCCCGGGTAGTACTGCCAGATCAGCATGCTCGTGCCCACGCTGACGCGTTGCCCGTAGCTCAGGAGCGGACCACTCGTCCACCACTGGGCGTTGGCCGCGAGGGTCGCGACGATCGCCGGCAACCGCGCCACCGTGAGCAGCCCAGCAAGCGCCAGCGCGTCGGCGTTGTCGATGACGGCACCAATCTCGACTCGGCGCACACCGCGCTGCTGCCGCCAGGCGGCCAGCGCGGTGGCCAGCGTGGCACGAGCCGCGTCGTGGGTCACCTGGTCGATCTGCGCACTGGCCAGCAGCGCGTCGAGCACGCGGCGAGTGGCCAGGCCCTTCGGGGGCGGACGATGCGATCGGCGCGCGACCGTGGCGGACCGACCGCCTGCGACGCGGCGCGGGCGAAATGAGTCGCGCCCGCCCGACGAGCCACCACTGCGCCGCACAGGCGATCGCCCCCGCACCAGCGCAATCAGTTGGGTGGGTCCCAGGAACCGCTCATAGCGAGTCTGGACATCGCCGCCGCGAAGCACCAGCACGGGCGCGACCACGGTGGCTTGCGCGACGGCGCTCGACGACGCGGCGGCGCTCGACGACGCGGCGGCGCTCGACGACGCGGCGGCGCTGGCCGATGCGACCACCACCACGAGCGCCGCGGCCACCGCCCGGAGCCGTGCCCGGCTGCTCATCGGCGCGCCCACCTCCGCTTCAACGCCCAGCCCAGCCGTGGGTTGCGGTGGCGGCCAAGGCCACAGCTTGCCAGGCCCAGCCCAGCTTGCCGCGCCCAGCCGAGCGCCCACCACAGCTTGCATCACGCCCAGCCCGCCGGCGAGACTGGCGCCGACCACAACCAAGGAGGAGCGATGCTGTACGTCTGGCAGGCCGCGTGGCGGCCCGGGCTCTCACGCGACGAGCGCGACGGGGCGCTCGCCCGACGCGCCTCGTGGGACTATCCAGCGGGCGTCGAGGTGCATGGCGAGTACTGGCTCGCCGATGACGACCCGGCGGTCATCGTGATATTCGAGGCCGACAGCTTCGAGCCGGTGCTCGAGCTGGGCTTCACCTGGGGCGACGTGTTCAGCATCACCTGCACGCCTGCCTGCAGGCCCGAGCAGGGCTTGCGCTGGGGCGGGGAGATCCTGCAGCGGCGCGGCTAAGACACGAGCGCCGACCCCGCCCAGCCGCGCAAGCGCTCGATCAGCGCGGCCAGCTCGCGGCCGCGCTCGGTCAGCACGTACTCGACATGCGGTGGGCGCGAGGGCACGATCTCCCGGTGCAGGATGCCGGCCCGCTCGAGCTGCACCAGGCGCTCGGCGAGCGTCGCGGGCGGCACCCCGCGCAGCGACTGGCGCAACTCGTTGAAGCGCATGGCGCCGCTGTGGCAGGCATAGATCGTGGTCAGAGTCCAGCGCCGCTCGAGGAGGTCCGCCGCTCGGCGGACCTCCTCGGGGACGGGCGCGCAGCTACGACAGCGCGACATCGCGCGCCGGAGCGGGCTCGAGCGCCAGCCCGAGCACCTCATCGACCGTCATGACCGGATGGAACGTGACCTGCTCGCGCACCGCCTCGGGCACGTCGTCGAGGTCGCCGCGGTTGCGCTCGGGCAGGATCACGTCCGTCAGTCCCGCCGCATGCGCCGCCAGCACCTTCTGCTTGACGCCGCCGATCGGCAGTACCCGACCCTGGAGCGTGACCTCTCCGGTCATCCCGACCGTATGCCGCACGGGGCGTCCCGTGAGCAGCGAGGCCAGCGATGTGACCATCGCGACGCCAGCGCTGGGCCCGTCCTTGGGGATCGCGCCGGCGGGCACGTGGACGTGGACCTCGCGCTCGTCGAGGGCATGCTCATCGATGCCCAGCGCCCCCGTGTGGGCGCGCACCCAGGACAGCCCGATCTGCGCGGACTCCTTCATGACCTCGCCGAGCTGCCCGGTCAGCCGCAACCCGCCCTTGCCGGCCATCGCCGTGGACTCGACGAACAGCACCTCGCCACCGGTGCCGGTGACCGCCAGGCCCGTCGCCACGCCGGGCACGGCCGTGCGGATCGCCGACTCCTGGAAGAAGCGCTGGCGTCCGAGCGCCTCGCGCAGCTGCGCCGAGTCGATCGTCACCGGAGCGCTCGCCTGTCCCGCGGCGATCCGCGTCGCGGTCTTGCGCAGCAGCGTACCCAGCTCGCGCTCGAGCTGGCGCACGCCGGCCTCGCGCGTGTACTCGGTCACCACGGTGCGCAGCAGCTCGTCGGAGATCTCCACCTCCTGCTCGCGCAGCCCGTTGCGCTCACGCTGACGCGGCCACAGGTAGTTGCGCGCGATCGTGACCTTCTCGTCGGTCGTGTAGCCGTCGAAGCGGATGATCTCCATGCGGTCCAGCAGCGGGCCGGGAATCGTCTCGGCGACGTTTGCGGTCGCGATGAACAGCACCTGCGAGAGGTCCAGCTCGACGTCGAGGTAGTGATCGCGGAAGGAGTGGTTCTGCGCGGGGTCCAGCACCTCCAGCAGCGCCGCGGAGGGATCGCCGCGCCAGTCCGCGCCAACCTTGTCGACCTCGTCGAGCATGATCACCGGGTTCATCGTGCCGGCATCGCGCAGCGCGCGCACGAGCCGGCCGGGCAGCGCGCCGATGTAGGTGCGGCGATGACCGCGGATCTCGGCCTCGTCGCGCACGCCACCAAGCGACATGCGCACGAACTCGCGGCCGGTGGCACGGGCGATCGACTCGCCGATCGACGTCTTGCCCGTCCCGGGCGGCCCGATCAGCGTCAGGATCGCGCCCGAGCGCCGGTCCTCCTCGATGCCCCGATCCTGGCGCAGCTTGCGCACGGCGAGATATTCCGTGATGCGATCCTTGACGTCCTCCAGGCCGGCGTGGTCGGCGTCGAGGACCTCACGCGCGTGGACCGGGTCGAGCCGCTCCTGCGAGCGCTTGGACCACGGCACCGCGATCAACCAGTCGAGATAGGTGCGGATCATCGACGCCTCGCCCGACTGCTCGCCCATGCGCTCCAGGCGACCGAGCTCGCGCTCGGCCTGCTCGCGGACCTGCTCGGGCATCTCCGCCGCCTCGATCTGCTTGCGGTACTCGTCGATCACCGACGCGTCGTCGTCGCCCAGCTCCTTGCGGATCGACTCCATCTGCTTGCGCAGGAAGTACTCGCGCTGCTGGCGCTCGGCGCCCGACTCGACGTCCTCGCGGATGCGCTTGCGGACCTGGAGCTCGGCCAGTCGCTCGCGCTGATAGGCCAGCGCCAGCTCCAGGCGCTCGGTCACGTCGAGCGTCTCCAGCAGGCGGACCTTCTGCTCGTAGGTGAGATCCGGCGAGTAGCCCGCCGTGTCGGCCAGCGGCCCGGGCTCGGTGATCGAGCGCAGGAACTCCCCCACGCGCGCGTCGGCGCTGCGCAGGTCGAGGATCTCCGCGACCACGGCGCGATACTCGCGCGCGGCGTTGCGGGTGCGGCCGTCGACGGGCTCGTCGTCGACGTGCTCTTCGACCTCGACGCGCAGCCCTCCGCCGGGCGTCGCCTCGGCGGCGCGGATCAGCCCGCGATGCAGGCCGGCGAGCGCGACGGCGTGCGCGCCGCCGGGCAGGCGCAGCCGCTCGATGACCTGAGCGACCGTGCCGACCTTGCCGTAGGCGCCCTCGTGACGCGGCACGAGCACGACGCGGTCCTCCTCGCCGACGTCGACGGCGAGATTGAGGTTCATGTTGGGGAAGACGACCTGGTCCTCCAGCGAGATCAGCAGCAACTTGGTCATGGCCACGCTTCCAATAGCAGCTTCAATAACTGAAGCAAGTATAGCCCCTGCTCCAGCCCCGCCGGCTACCCTCCAACAATGCCCGCCGCCGAGCTCTCGACCGCCGCGATCGCGGTCGAGGGGCTGCGCAAGCGCTATGGCGCCGACATGCCGGAGGCCGTCGCGGGCGTCGACTTCAGCGTCCGCCGGGGCGAGATCTTCGGGCTGCTGGGACCCAACGGCGCGGGCAAGACGACGACGATCGGCGCGATCACCACGCGCGTGCGCCCGACCAGCGGGCGAATCCTCGTCCACGGCGTCGACGTCGCGCGCAACCCGGTCGCTGCCAAGCTCCAGATCGCGGTCGTCCCGCAGCTGAGCAACCTCGACCGCATGCTGACGGCGCTGGAGAACCTCACATTCCACGCCGCCTATTTCGGCACGCCGCGGCGCGAGCGTCGCCGCCGCGCGCGCGAGCTGCTCGCTCGCTTCGGCCTCGAGGGCCGCGAGAACGACCATGTGAACCGCTACTCGGGTGGGATGGCACAGCGGCTGATGATCGCCCGCGCGCTGATGCACGAGCCGCGCGTGCTGATCCTCGACGAGCCCACGACCGGGCTGGATCCGCAGTCACGGCTGTTTCTCTGGCAGGCGATGCTGGACCTGCGCCAGCGCGGCACGACGCTGATGCTGACGACCCACGACATGATCGAGGCCGATCGGCTCTGCGATCGGATCGCGATCATGGATCATGGGCGGATCATCGCGCTGGACACGCCGCGCGGGCTGCGCCGACTGCTGCCGGCCGAGCATGGCCTGGAGCTGACCATCGAGGGCAACGAGGACCCCAGCCCCGCGTTTGCGGCGCTTGACGGCGTCGAGCGCGTCGATGCCGTCGAGACCTCGCAGGAGCGCTTCACGCTGCGGCTCTACGGCGACGGGGCCACGCTCGCGGAAAGCGCGCTCGCGACGGTCCAGCAGCGCCGCCTGACGCTGGTTGGCATGCGCCGGATCGAGGGCACGCTCGAGGATGTCTTCGTGCACCTGACGGGGCGGGAGCTGCGATGAGCGGGCACGAGCCGCGGGTGAGCGGACGGGAGCTGCGATGAGCGCGCCGTCGCGCGAGCTGTCGCCCGCCATCGCCCCCACCAGCGGGCCGACGCCGGTCCCGGGCGAGACGGTCGCGATTCCGCCGGGCACGCGGCTGCGCGCGTTCCTGGCGCTGTGCAGCCGCGACCTCTGGGTGACGGTTCGCCACGAGCCGGTCGCCTTCCTGTCCCAGGCGCTGCTGCAGCCGATCTTCTTCCTGTTCGTGTTCGGTCGCGTCCTGCCGGAGATCGGCTCGGCGCGCGGCGCCTACGGCGCGCAGCTGATGCCGGGCGTGATGGGACTGACGCTGGTCCTGACGGCGCTGCAGAACACCGCGTTGCCACTGGTGATCGAGTTCTCCTTCACCAAGGAGATCGAGGACCGGCTGCTGGCCCCGATCCCAGTCGTCGCGGTGGCCGCTGAGAAGGTCGTCATCGCGGCACTGCGAGCGACGATCGCGGCGCTGCTGATCCTGCCGCTCGCGGCTCTGATCCTGCCGGGCGGCATCGCGGTCGATCACCCCAGCTGGCTCGCGGTCGCCGGGGTGATCGTGGTCGGCTCGCTGACCGCCGGCGCGATGGGCCTGGTGCTCGGCACCGCCGTCCCACCGAACCGCATCAGCGTGGTGTTCGCGCTCGTGCTCACACCGCTGATCTTCACCGGCGCGACGTTCTACCCGTGGGCATCACTGCACAGACTGCGCTGGTTTCAGATCGTGACCCTGCTCAACCCACTGACCTACGTCAGCGAGGGGATGCGCGCGTCGCTGACGAGCTTCCACCACCTTGCCCCAGGATGGATCGCGCTCGGCCTGGGCGTCTCGCTCGTAGTCTTCGCCGCGCTGGGCGCGCGTGGGTTTGCCCGGCGGGCGGTGAACTAGGCCCGCGCGGCGCCTCTGCGGCGCAGCCACAGCGCCGTGACGACGCCGAGGGCTGCCAGCGCCGCGATCACGATCGCCGCGACCACCGTCGAGCCCGAGCCACCCCCGGCGGAGCGCGTGGCTGCGCTGGGCAACGGATGCCCCGCGGCGGCGGCCAGGCGACGCACGGCGAGGATCGCCCGTTGGGCGAGGAAATCAGAGGAGCCGCGCGCGGCGCGAGCGCTCACGCCGGCGAGTGGTGCCAGTGAGAATGGCTGGCCGTTCTCGGCCAGCCCGAACCCGGCGGGCATGACCACCAGCGTCGGCGCGCGCTCGGCCTGCGCGATCTCGATCGACAGGAACTGCGCGTAGCGGGCGGGCTCGTCGAAGAAGTTGGGAATCGAGCCGAGGTCGTTGGGAGTCGCCACCAGCGCGACCTTGAGCGGGTAGCCGGCGCGCTTGGCGCTGGCCACGAGGCTCGTCAGGCTGCGCTGCAGCGCGGGCGAGACCAACGGCTGGTAGGGGAAGAAGACGTCGGCGCCATAGAGCACATCGCTGGCCGGATCGCCGTCGGCACGGGCGCTGGCGGGCTGGCCCGGGAGGTGGCCGGATGCCAGGACAGCGGAGACGGCCAGCGCGACGGCCGCCACGAGCAGCGCCGCCCGCGCGCTGCGGTGGATCATCGCAGCGCGTTGGCCGCCGGCGGATCCGTGGCGCGCGCCGCGATCGGCTCGCCGCCGGCCGCCGAGCCGCCGGGCAGCGTGGACGACTCGACGCGCAATGCGCGGATCACCGTGATCACGGCCAGCAGCGCCATCAGCACCGCGCTGGCGACGCACCATTGGCAGATCGCCTTGATCGTGAAGAGCTCGCGGTAGGTGAGGTAGGCGCTGAACCCCAGACCGGTCAGCGCGAAGCCAGCGGCGGCCACTCGCGCGCTCTCGGCTCGCAGCACCGACGTCGCGAGGATCGCCGCGTACCCAATCAGCCCGAGCACCGAGACGGGCACTCCGGCCAGCTTCGCGTAGCTGCTCGACTGCACCTGCTCGCAGCCGCTGGCCAGGCAGACGGGCCGGATCCCGGCGTAGTGGATATAGGTCAGGTAGCCGGCAATCCCGAGGCCCACCAGCGCCAGCGCGAGAATCGCATTGCGCAGGCGCCGGTCGCTCATCCGCGCAGCAGCCGATCGATCGGACCGCTGAACTGCGACAGCGTGAAGGCGGTCGGGTTGAGCACCTGCGTCGTCCCGCCCGTGCGGCCGATCAAGAACGACGGCGTCGCGTTGAAGCCATCGTTGTTGAAGGCATTGGACATCTGCGCGAGCTGCTGGGTGATCGTGGGATCGCTGCGCGCCGCCAACGCCTTCGGGACATCGACCCCCCTGACGCCCTCGGCGATCTTGCTGACATAGGCATCGTTCGCATAGCTGGTCGTCTCGTCGCCCTGGTTGAGATAGAAGAGCTCGGCGAACGGCCAGAAGCGGTTCTGCTGCGCGACCGCCAGGCCCATGCGTGCCGCGCGCACGCCATCGCCCGGCGCAAACTGATCGCCGACGAAGGTCTGCAGCTGCGCCACGATCCTGAGCTTGCCCGTCTTGACGTACTTGTCTAGCAGCTGCGGAAACACCGCGATCTCGTAGTTACGACAGGCCGGGCAGCGCAGGTCGATGAACTCCGTCATCGTGACCGGCGCGCTGGGGTTGCCGAGCACGACGCCGTGCTCGGGGATGCCCGTGAATGCCTGGTTGACGACCGCCGAGTAGGGCGGCAGCTGCCCGGTCCCAAGCGCCGTGACGGCGCTGGCGCTGCTGGCCGCCGCGCTCTTGCCGCCGCCGCTGCTGCTGACGGCGATCGCGATCACCACGGCGACCACCGCGGCGCCGAGCGCGGTGCCGAGCATCCTCAGCCGCCGCCGGCGCTGGGCCTGGGCGGCGAGCTCCTGCTCCTTGGCCACGCGCTGAGCGCGGGCCTCCTCGCGCAGGGCCTTGCGTGAGCTCACGAAACTGATCTCCTCCTGGTGCTGGGCTGAGCGAGGTGTGATTCGGCGCGCCGCGGCGATCGCCTCTTGGCACGGATGGCCTCGTCGAGCGTGGTCAAGTCGGTGGATTGTGGTGCGGTGGGCTAACGGCCAGCTAACCGCAGCTGCTCCTAGGCGAGGACGCCCCGGACCAGCAGGATAGCGATGACCAGCGCCGCCACTCCCGCCGCGAGCGCCAGCACGGCCGCGAGCAGGCGCAGGCGGATGCTCGCGCCACCCGACGCGGGCGCCGCCGACTCGGAGACGTCCGGTCCGGAAGCGTCCGGCGGCGAGACGTCCGGCGCGGAGGCGCTGATGTCGTGACCCTCCATCAGCCGTTGGCCTGGTCGACGATCAGCGCGCTGAACGGCGGCCCGCTGGGCGGGCTGACCTCGAAGGACAGCCCCCACTTGCCGACCATGATCAGCGCCGGGGCGGCCCGGCTGTAGACGCCGGGCTGGACCTCGCTCAGCTGGTACTGCTGCTGGGGCATCTGCATCTCCAGATGGTTGAACGTCAGGGTCACGGTCGCACCGCGCAGCGACTGGCCGTTCCGGGTGATCCGCAGCGCGAAGGAGTCGGGAGCGGCCGCCTTGTTGGGCGAGACCAGCACCTGCAGCACGTAGCCCGCGCGCCGCAGCGTCTGCGCGACGCGCCCGGGACCGACCTTGGCGAGCGCCGAGCTCTCGAGCGCGAACGCCGGCGGCGGCGGCGCGAGGCTCGACAGCACGGCCGCCGCGAAGACCGCGCCGGCGACCACGACGGCCTCGGCTCCGACGAGGCGTCGCAGCAGGCGACTGGCCGGCAGGCCCAGCACCGGGCTCGCCGCCACCGCGGCGAGCCGGGGCTTCGAGCGCAGCAGGTTGCCGCTGGCCAGCGCCACGGCCGCGGCCAGCAGGCCGATCTTGACGAGGATCGCGACGCCATAGCCGGTCTCCCAGAGGGCGTTGAGCGCGGGCATGTGGATGACCGTCGCAGCGATCCCGCTGGCCAGCAGCGCAAGCACCGACAGCAGCGCGACGTTCGAGAAGCGCGGGACGACGACCGCAAGGCAGCCGACGCGGCGCGCGACGCCCGCGCTGACCCAGAGCACGAGCAGGCCGAGCAGCCCACCCAGCCACAGCGACCCGGCCAGCAGGTGCAGCCAGTCGAGCGCCAGCGAGGCGCCGCGCGGCGAGGTCTGCGCGGCGTGGCCGGCCAGCCCGGGGATGATCAGCACGGCGGCGCCGGCGAGCAGCGCGCCCGTCCCGGCGGCGAGCTCGGCGATCGAGCGGCGCGCGCGCTCGGGGCGATCGAGCCAGAGCGCGGTCCACCCCGCCAGGCAGAACAGCGCGAAGCAGAGCTCCATGTCGAGCAGCGCGCGTCCGAAGGCGGTCACGCGGTAGAGCGGCACGAGCGTCGTCAGGTCGAGCGCCGAGCGCAGCGAGTCGTTGGCGATCGCGAGGTCCAGGTAGACGGGGATCGCCAGCAGCCCCAGCAGCGAGGCCACGACGAACGCGCGCGAGACCGCCCGCAGGCTCGAGCCGGGCGCGCGCGCGATCATCACCCGCGCGATCGCCAGGCGCAGCGCCAGCAGGCCGATCGCGACCATCACGGTGAGGAACATCGCCCAGCGCGCGACCAGCAGCGCCGGCGTCACGGCGGTGGCGGAGACGCTCGGCACCACGAACTGCGGCGCGGGCCCGGGGTTGGGCCCGACCGCATAGGTGAACGCGCCCTGGACCGGATGGCCGTCGACGGAGATCGCGCGCCAGTAGATCAGGTACCAGCCCTCTGGCAGACCGGCTCGCAACGGCACGACCAGCGTGTCCGGGTTGGCGGGCGAGCGACGGACCGGCCCGGTCGTCTCCTGATGCCCGGCCGCGTCGGTCACCGAGACCACGGCAAAGCGCGGCTCGACGGCCTCGTCGTAGGTGAGCGAGACGCTTCGCGGCGGCTGGTCGAGGATCCCACTGGCGACCGGCGAGGTCCTCACCAGATAGGCATGCGCCGTCGCGGCGCTGGGCAGCGCGAGGCCCACCACCAGCGCCGCCAGCGCGGCGAGCAGGAAGCGTCGGCTCGAGCTGGCGGCCTCCCCTGCGCCCAGCCGCCACGACCGCGACCCCCGGCGAGCGCGGCGTGTCCTCACGCCAGGGGCCTCCCCCCCGCGCCCCCGCGACCCCCGGCAAGCGCGAACGCGCCGGCGAGCAGCCCGAGCGCGCCGAGGATCAGCGCGACGATCGTCACTGCCGACGCTCCACCGCCGCCCAGCGACCCCTTGGCCTGGATCGTCGGTGCGGGCGCGTCGGAGGACTCGGATCCCGACCAGTCGACGATCGATCCGTCGGAGTAGGTCTGCTGAACCGCGAACCGGTAGGCCCCGCTCGTCGACGGCTGCGCCAGGAACTGGAACAGCGAGTCCTCGCCGGTCGGGACGTCACCGCCGGTCCAGGTGACCTTGGTGATCACGGCGTTGTCGCCCGAGCCGCTCTGCTGCACCTGCTGGTGCCATGGTGCCGGCGGCGCGACGAACGAGTCGATCCCAAAGCCGCTGGGCACGGTCAGCACGATCTTGGTCGTCGTCAGCCCGCTCTTCTCGGTCGGCACGGCGAGGCTGTAGAGCTGGAGCGCGTTGGCCAGCGAGACCGGCGGGCTGATGCGCGCGTGCGCGGATGCCACGCCGGCCAGGGCCAGCACGCCGGCCACGCTCGCCGCAAGCAGCGTCAGCGCCCGCCGCACGCGCGGGCGCCCTGCCGGCGGACGCCCGGGGTGCGGGGTGATCACAGCCATCGACCGATCTCCAGTGCGCGGGGGACCAAAGCCATCAGCTCACCTCCAGGGTGTAGGGGGCAGTCACTATGCGGCCAGCGAGCTTCATCTGCAGGAACAGCCGCCAGGTCCCGGGCAACGGCAGCAGCACGCCGATCGTCAGCCGACCGGGCGCCAGCGAGCGACCCGTGACGCGCGTGCCGCCGAGCAGGCTCGAGCAGCTCGGCGCGTTGGGCGCGCAGATATGGGTGTGGAAGTAGTCCAGCGACCCGGCGCGGAAGAAGATCGCGTGCGCGAGCGCGCCGAACCACGGCACGAAGCTCACCTTGTGGCCCTGCGGGTCGGTCACGGCGACATCGACGAAGGCCGGCTGGATCGCGTGCAGCACGGGCCTGCCCTGCATGTCGAGGTGGTAGCCGTCGACGACGACGTCGGGCCTGAAGGGCGGCAGCGGTCGCGGTCGGTAGGCGCCCGTCACCTCGACATGGGTGAACAGCTGGAAGTTGGGCGCGACGCCGCGCGCGCTCGGGTAGATGTCGACCAGCACCCGGTAGGGGCCGGGCGCGGGGAAGGTGACCGTCTGGCGCAGCAGCCCGCCGGGGCCAACCGGCGGGTGCTCGTGGATGATGTAGGCGAGGTCGTCGCGGACGATGATCAGGTGCACGCCGGTGTGCGGGCCGGGGCCCGCCCGGTAGGCGGTCAGCGGCCGGCCGTCGGGCAGGGCGACGGTGAACGAGACGGTGACCGGTCGACCCGCTGTGACGGTCTGCGCCGGCTGGAAGCCGGCCAGGCTGAACGTGCGGGCCGGCGCGACGCTGGGAACGTCGACAGCACCACCTGAGCTCGACCCGCAGGCGGCCAGCGCGGCCGCGAGGACGAGCGCGGCAACGCTCACCAGCGCACGGCGCCGGGGTGCCGGCGGGCGACGGCCCGTCGCCAGCGGGCGACGGCTCGGCTTGCACGGACGGCTGCGGGAGTTGGTTGGCATCGCTAGAGGCCTTTCGGGAAGCGGTAGTGGGCGTGGGGGGGCACGTAGCCGTCGAGCTCGAGCACGATCTCGGCATGTGGGCTGAGCACGATCGCGCCGGGCGGCCCCGGGCGGGGCCGCCCGCCCACGAACGCCCGCACGCTCGCCGTCGGGGAGGTGAAGCCGGCGATCCGGCGCGCCGACAGCGCCTGGCCCCAGAGGGCGAAGAGCTCGCCCAGCGTGCGCGGCGGGCCCGCCGCGACCTCGACCACCCCGGTCGGCTCGCGCGTGCGCAGCGGATAGGAGCAGCGGGCGCTGACCAGCCAGCGCCCGACGCGAAGCAGCGGCCGCGCAAGGCCGATCCCGGCCGGCAGCAGAATCACCGCGCGCCGCGCGAACAGCTCCACGTGGGCGGCGAAGCGGCGCGTCGCGCCCGCGCAGCGCATCCCGTCGACCGGCCCTCCGGCCAGCGCCTCGGCGTTGGCGAGCGGCGGATGAAACGCCGCCGCGGCCGGGATCGGCGGCGGGCCCGGGCGCGCGCGGCTGGATTGCCCGTTGGGTGTGCGGGCGCCGGCGCTGACGCCACCGGCGCTGACGCCAGCGGCGCCACCGCAACCGGCGAGCATCAGCAGCGCGATGGCCAACGGGATGCGCGCGCAGCTCATCGGTGGCCCGTCTCCTTGTCCCGCTGGCGCCGGCGCCGGCGCCACTCGCTGATCTTGATCCACAGGTAGATCGCGACCACGGGGCTCGAGTAGACGGGCAGGCCCACGTACCAGTGGCCGAGGTGGGCGAATACGACGACGATGCCCGCATGGGCGCCGCGGCCAGCGCGCGCGTCCCGCTCAGCAAGCGCGGCGAGCTGCTGCACCAGCGTCAGCGCGAGGCCGGGCGGGGCGATCACGGGCTCACCACCGACAGCAGCCAGAGTCCCAGCGAGGTGAAGCCGACCATCACGATCAGCATCCAGCGCTGCGAGCGCACGGCCAGCGTCGCGTCGGGGTAGATCACGAGCGCGCGATCGTGCGCCAGCGTCAGTCCCGCGAGGTGCCCGGCGATCAGCGCGCCGACCTCGACGTACCAGATGCCCGCGCGTGAGATCAGCTCGTAGTCGATCCGCGCGTTGGCCGTTCCGAACAGGTTGGCGCCGACGCCGAGCGGATCCGAGATCAGATAGCCGGTCGCCTGACCCTGGAAGATCAGCAGCGAGAAGTAGTGCGCCAGCAGGTAGCCGAACGCGATCGGCACGAGCGTGTGGGCGAAGCGCAGGCCCAGCTCGCCGAGCGTGTGGTTGGCATCGACGGTCGACACCCCCTTGATGGCCGCCCAGTAGAGCGCGCTGACGATGCCGACGGTCGCCAGCAGACCCACCGTCCCCGCGAGCTCCTGCGGTGCGCCGCCCCCGAGCCCGGCGTCGCGCAGCAGCCGGGCCAGCTTGGGCCCGGCGCCCCGCCAGAGGTCGCTGTTGGAGGCGCCATCGAACGTCGTCGTGCCCAGCATCGCGCACAGCAGCGCGACGCTGCCGTGCTCGGACGACCAGCCCGTCAGACCCGACAGCGGCGCGCGCAGCCAGATCGACCCTGGGCGCCATTCGAGCGGCGAGACGCGCGCGAACAGCCCGAACAGCACGGCGAACGCGTCGCCGCGCTCGCTCCAGCGCTCGATCCCGAACAGCGCCATCCCGACCAGCTGGATCGCCGCGTAGGCGAGGGCCAGCAGCGCCAGCGTCGCCGGGCGATCGCGGCCGAGGAAGACGAGCTCGAGCCAGCCGAAGGCGAGCACGCCGACGACCGCCGGCCAGCGACCCAGCCCCGCTGGATAGGGCAACGCCCCGCCGACCCCCGGGGCGCCGAGCCGTCGCTGAAGCCAGCGTGCGGCTCGTGCCAGCGCCAGCCACGGGCTGACGAGCCGGAAGACGTCACCGAACAGCGCGCTGACCAGCGGAACACCAACCCAGAACAGCACGAACACAGCCGTTGGGGCGAGGTTCGTGGTGGCCGATTGGCTGCCCGCAAGGCCGCTGTAGATGACCGTCGCGAAGGCCACCACCCCGGCCACACCGCAGAGCCCCTCGAGCCAGCGCGGGATGCGACACAGCCGGCGCGCCGGGCGACGCTCGAGCCACGGTCGCGGCCACAGCAGCGCCAGCGCCACGAACGAGCAGACCAGCACCGCGGCCGCCGCCCAGCCGAACAGGTAGGCGGGGATCGGCAGGTACACACGTCCGATCAGCCCGTGCGCCTGAGCTGCGGCGGGGATCAGCGCGCCCAGCAGCGTCAGCGCGACGAGCGCGCCGGCCAGGCGGATCGGGATGTTGCACGCGGCACGGACGCCGGCGCGACTGGCGAATGGCAGGGACATGCTCCTTGCATGGCTTGGGCAGGCGCCGTCCCCAGCGCGCGCGGCGCTATGCGAGGACGGCGTGGCGCGACGCTGCGCGCGCCGGCGGCGGGCGGTCCCCGATCGGCCCGCAGGCCGGATCGAGCCGCCAGCGGCGGGCGCCGGCCGACGGCCGCGGCGGCGAGGCCGGCCGGTGCGCGCGGTCCGCTCGCCCAGGTGCGGGCCGCTGCGCCGCAAGCCGGGCGACGATGGCGTCGGCGCAGCGCAGGGCCAGCGCGATCGCGCCCGCGATCGACACTGCCAGCGGCACGGCGATCCAGCCCCCGGCGCCGAAGACCCCGGCCAGGCCCGCTGGGTGACCGGCGGCGAGCAAGCCCTCGAGCGACTCCTGGACGACGTAGAGGGCCAGCAGCGCCGTGGCGGCGAAGAGCGTGGTGCGCAGCAGCCCCGCAGCCGGCCGCGGCTCGTCGACGCGGCCCTGCCAGGCACGCGTCAGGCGGGCGAGCAGCAGGCTCAGCCCCAGCGCCGCGGGCGCCAGCGCGAACGGCAGTGCCCCGGCCAGGTAGGCGTGCCCCTGGCGCGCGAGCGCATGGGCGGCGCCACCGCTGTAGGCCAGCTGATAGCGCAGCTGGTGCACCGCCAGCATCCCGGCCGGCAGCAGCGCCGCGGCACGCAGGCGCACGTCGATCGCGCGCAGTCGCACCGCTCGCATCCTACTCGGTGGCCCGTGGGCTCGAGCCCGCGCGTGGCCCCGAACGCTCAGCCGCGCTGCGCGTCGAGCGCGGCGTTGACGAGCGCGTCGGCGGCGGCGTTCTGAGCCCGCGGAACCGTGCGGATCGTCCAGCGGTCGAAGCCGCTCAGCGCCGCCAGCGCCTGTGCGTGCAGGCGCCGCATGTCGGGATGCTTGACCTTGTAGGCGCCGGTCAGCTGGCGCGCGATCAGCTCGGAGTCGTTGACCAGATGCAGGACCCGCGCGCCGTGCTCGCGGGCGCGCGCCGCGCCGAGCAGCAGCGCGCGGTACTCCGCGACGTTGTTGGTCGCGACGCCGATTGGCTCGCCGTGCTGCTCGAGCAGCGTGCCGTCCGGAGCGCTGACGACGACGCCAATCGCCGCCGGGCCTGGGTTGCCGCGCGCGCCCCCATCGACGTGGACGACCAGCTCCACGTGGCGGGCGTCAGCTGGGGACTTCGATCTTGGGGAAGTCGCCGATCGCGCGCGCACGACGCCGACGGCGCGGCTCGGGCAGCCGCGCGGGCGGGCTGCCGCTGCGACCGCGCCGGCGACGGTCGACGATGACCTCGACGTGCGGGTCGTCGGCGTAGTAGTCGCGCAGCTTGTCGTACAGCTCGTCGGCCAGCTCCACCGGTACGACGCAGTAGATCATCGCCGCGGGCAGCTTTCGTCCACAGTCACGTTGCGGATCCTAAACCAGATCGCACGTTGCGGGAAAGGGTGAGGTTGGTATCTGACAGCGGCCTGTCAGCGGGCGATCAGCCCTCGGGGACCACGGAGGCCAGCTGCACGAGCCGGCCGAGCTCGTCGGCGGCGGCATTTGGCTCGCGCTCGTCGTTTGCCAGCTCGTCGAGCTCGGCGCCCTGCTCGATCAGCCTGACCGCGTTGCCGGCATCGGCCAGGTCGACCTCGTAGCGGTACCAGGACAGCTCCCAGGCGACCACGATCACGACGACGCTCGGCTCGCCCTCGGCCGGGCGCGCGCAGACCAGCGCCGGCCCCAAGGAGCGGCT
Organism: uncultured Solirubrobacterales bacterium; assembly: GCA_963795555.1. Classification (GTDB taxonomy): domain Bacteria; phylum Actinomycetota; class Thermoleophilia; order Solirubrobacterales; family Solirubrobacteraceae; genus CAWCHZ01. Next base: position 240,769 of record CAWCHZ010000002.1, on the reverse strand, counting down.
GATCCCGGCCACCGCGCGCGGATGCTCGCTGATGTTGAAGAGCTCGAGCGCCCGCGCGATCTTCATCTCGGCGTTGGTGGGCACGGCGTGGACGTGGCGCTCCCCACGCTCCTGCGCGGCCTCCCGCGTGAGCGGACCGCCGCTGGTGGCGCGAGCGAGCGAACCGCGAGCGACGCGCGCGAGTGGGCCGCGGCCGGCGCGCGCCGGCGCGGGCGCGCGGTCAGGCGCTTCCAACCGTGCCGGCGGCTCGGTTACGAACCCGTCGGCGCCCACGTGCAGCCCGTCGACCAGGTAGCCCGCGTCGTGCTCGGAAGCGTCCAGCGTCGGCAGGCTGGCTCGCTCGCGCCAGGGTCGCAGGCGACTGATGACGCCGCGGCGCTGCGGGCGCTGACGCGGACGGGCGCTGACGTGGTCGGCGTCGGCGCGGATCCAGCCGACCTGCGCCGCCCGTCCGCGGCACAGATCGCACACCTGCCGACTGGCGCTGGCCGCGAGGTAGACGTCGCAGCGCTCACCACGCAGCAGGGTGCGGCCGCAGACGTCGCATGTGACGGCCTCCTGCGAGGTGCGGATGTCCTTGCGCGCCATCGGGGCGGCCAGGTTAGCAGCCGTGCCTAGGTCCGCACGACATCGCGCTCGGCGCTCGCCTGGGCCACGATCTTCTCCGCAAGATGCGCCGGGACCTCTTCGTAGCGCGCCAGCTCCATCGTGTACTCCCCCTGCCCAGCGGTCAGCGAGCGCAGGTCGGGAGCATAGGAGAGCATCTCGGCCATCGGCACCTCGGCCTTGATCTCCGTCAGGCCGCCAGCCGGCTCCATTCCCAACGGGCGCCCGCGGCGGGAGTTCAGATCGCCGATCACGTCGCCGACGCTGTCCTCGGGGACGAGCACGCTGACCGTCATGATCGGCTCGAGCAGGACCGGCGATGCCTGCTCGAGCGCCTGGCGCATCGCCAGCGAGCCAGCCAGCTTGAACGCCATCTCCGAGGAGTCGACGGTGTGGAACGAGCCGTCATAGAGCGTGACGCGCACATCCTTGACCGGGCAGCCGGCGACCACGCCGTGCTCCATCGCCTCGCGCACGCCCTTCTCGACCGCCGGGATGAACGATCCCGGGATCGCGCCACCTTTGATGTGATCGATGAACTCGAAGCCGGCGTCGGGCTCGAGCGGCTCGATCTCGATGTGGCAGTCGCCGAACTGCCCCCGCCCACCGGTCTGCTTCTTGTGGCGGCCATGCGCCTTGGCCGAACGGCGGATCGTCTCCATGTAGGGCACGCGTGGCGGCTTGAGCGTCACCTCCGCGCCGAAGCGCGAGCGCAGGCGATCGACGATCACCTCGACGTGCACCTGGGAGAGGCCCGCGACGATCTGCTCACCGGTCTGCGCGTCGCGGTGCAGGTCGATCGTCGGGTCCTCCTCCTGCAGGCGGCGCAGCGATGAGAAGACCTTGTCCTCGTCGCCCTTTGTCTTGGGCTCGATCGCGAACGCCATCACCGGTGCCGGCAGCTTGATCCGCGGCATCGCGATCGGCTCGTCGCGCTCGGCGAGCCAATCCCCCGCGCGCGTCTCCTTGAGCTTGGCGACCGCGCCGATGTCGCCGGGCCCGACCTCGTCGACGTGCTGGGTCTCCTTGCCCTCGATGCGCACCAGCTGACCAAGGCGCTCCTTGACGTGGGCGCGCGTGTTGAGCACCTGCGAGTCGTGGCGCATGACGCCCTGATAGACGCGAAAGAGGTTGATGCGACCGGCGAAGGGGTCGGCGCGCGTCTTGAAGACGTAGGCGAACAGCTCGCCCTCGGCGCTGGGTTCGAGCGTGACGCCGTCGAGCTCGAGCGCGCCGTGCAGCGACGGCGACGGCAGGTCCTCGACGATCGCGTCCAGCAGCCGGTTCGTCGCGAGGTTGCGCGTCGCCACGCCGCAGGTGACCGGGAAGATGTGGCCGCGGTTGGTTCCCTCCTTAAGCGCCTCGACGATCTCAGCGTGCGAGATCTCCTCGCCCTCCAGGTAGCGCTCCATCAGCGCGTCGGAGTTCTCCGCGACCTCGTCCATCAGGCGTTCCCGGTAGGTCTGCGCCTGCTCGGCCAGCTCAGCGGGGATTGGGACCTCGCGGCAGTTGTCGCGGCCGGCACCGTCGTACTGGTAGGCCTTCATGTCGACGAGGTCGATCACGCCGCTGACCTCGTGCTCGCTGCCGATTGGGATCTCGGTGGCGACGACGTGCGCGCCGAAGGCCGCCTTGAGCTGCTCGAGCGCGCGAAAGAAGTCGGCACGCTCACGGTCGAGCATGTTGACGTACAGCAGGCGGGCGAGCCCGAGCTGCGCGGCACGCTCCCAAAGTCGCGCGGTCGAGACCTCGACCCCCATGACCGCGTTGACCACGAACACGGCCGACTCGCAGACGCGCAGCGCACCGAGCGCGTCGGCGACGAACGAGGGCTCGCCGGGGGCGTCGATCAGGTTCACCGCCACGCCGTTCCAATCGAACGAGGCGACGCTCGCCGAGATCGACATCTGCCGGGCCTTCTCGTCGGCATCGCCGTCCGAGACGGTGGTGCCGTCGGCCACCGAGCCGAGCCGGTTGATCGCGCCGGCGGTGAACAGCAGCGCCTCGTGCAGCGAGGTCTTGCCGGCGCCACGGTGGCCGACCAGGGCCACGTTGCGGATCGTCTCTGGGGCTCTGTGCACGTGGGTCTCCCTTCCTCGTGGTCAGACGACCTTATCCTGCGTCAGCCGTCCACGAGCCTCACGCGCTGCGTCGACCGCTATTCGCCGTCGAAGGCGTCGGCCTGCAGGCGCGAGCGCAGCCGCAGCACCGCCTTGGTGTGCAGCTGCGAGACTCGCGACTCGGTGACCCCGAGCACCTCGCCGATCTCCCGCAAGGTCAGGCTCTCGTAGTAGTAGAGCGCGATCACCAGCTTCTCGCGCTCGGGCAGGCGAGCGATCGCGTCCGCCACGCGATCCTTGAGCTCGGAGGCGTCGAGCAGCTTGGCGGGGTCGGGAGCGTCGGGATCGTGCAGCGTGTCGAGCAGCGAGACCTGGTCGCCGCTTGAGTCCGACACCGTCCAGAGCTCGTCCAGCGCCGCGATCGTCGAGTTGGAGATGCGCACAAGCGATTCGTGGAACTCCGCCAGCGAGACGCCCATCTCGCCCGCCATCTCCTCGTCGGTGGGCGCGCGCTGCAGGCGGTGCTCGAGCTTGACGTTGACCCGCTCGATCTCGCGCGCCCGCGCGCGCACCGAGCGCGGCACCCAATCCATCGAGCGCAGCTCGTCGATGATCGCGCCGCGGATGCGGGGAATCGCGTAGGTCTCGAACTTGATCTCGCGGTCGGGCTCGAAGCGGCTGATCGCGGAGATCAGCCCGATCAGCCCGTAGGAGATCAGGTCCGCCTCCTCGACATGGGCCGGCAGGCCGGCGGACATCCGGCCGGCGACGTACTTGACCAGCGGCGAGTAGGCGACCACCAGGCGCTCGCGGGCGTGCTCGTCGCCGGTGGCGCGGTAGCGGCGCCACAGGTCTCGGAGCTCGATGGCTTTGACGTTGGTCTCCAGCGTTGACCCTTCGTCACGCGCGGGGATGGCTGTGCGCGTAGGCGGACCTCAAGCGCGCTGACTCTACCCGAGTGTAAACCTGCGTCGTCGAGAGCGACGCGTGGCCGAGCAGCTCCTGGATCGCGCGCAGGTCGGCGCCGCCCTCGAGCAGGTGGGTCGCGAAGGAGTGACGCAGCCAGTGCGGCGAGACGGCGCCGGGAACGGCCGCCGCGCGCGTCCAGCCGCGCAGCCGCCGGCGAACGTCGGAGGTCGACAGCCGCCGTCCGGACTTCGAGACGAACAGCGCCGGCTCACGTTCGTCGGCGAGGGTCGCGCGCGCGAGCTGCAGGTAGCTTGCCAGCGCTTCCAACGCGTGCTCGCCGACCGGCAGCACGCGCGTCTTGCCGCCCTTGCCCTCGACGCGGATCTGCTCGGCGTCGAAATCCAACGCCTGGACGTCGAGGTTCACCAGCTCCTCGGCACGCAGGCCGCAGCCGTAGGCCAGCTCGAACAGCGCGCGATCGCGCCGCTGCAGCGGGCTGCTCGCCGGTATGCGCTCGAGCAGTCGCGCGACGTCATCGGCCTTGAGCGTGCGCGGCAGCCGCGAGGCGCGCTTGGGCGCCGCGAGCAGGTCCGCCGGGTTCTCCGCCAGCGTGCCCGCCGCGCGCAGCGTCGCGCAGAGCGCGCGCACCGCCGCGATCTTGCGCGCGATCGTCGTCGGCGCGCACGCGCGCTCGGAAAGCGACGCGGCGTAACGGCGCAGCAGCCGGTAGGAGATCGCCCCCGGCTCGATGCCCAGTTCGCCGCACCAGACGGCGAACTGGCCGGCGTCGACGCCGTAGGCGCGCCGCGTCTTCTCGGCCGTGCCACGGCGGCGCAGCTCGCGATCGAGCGCGGCAAGGCTCTGCGACCACGCGCCGCCGGGGGGGTCGGCGATCCTGCGCGTCCCCCTGCCGGCCCGCGTCCCGGCGCTAGGCTCAGCCGCTGTGGCTGTCTTCTTCATCGACACCCGGTCCGGGCAGGTCGCCACCCAGCGTCAGCTGATCGACGCGGGGCTCGCCGGCGAGCACGAGCCGCCACCCGCGCCGTGGCATCGCGTGCAGGGCAGCTCCGACGCCTCGACGATGTGGTACGCGGTGGTGCGAAGGCAGGTTCGGGGGGTGTACATCGGCACGCTCTGTATTCGCCACCAGCCCCATCACGCCTCTCTGCTGCGCGAGGGCTGGAGCGAGGTGCCAGTGGCGGAGATCGGCGTGGGTCGCGACGGCTGACGCTGTCGACTCGCGGCAGCCTCCGCCCAGGCCCCCGCCGACGAGCCCTACGCGATGAACACGGGCGTGCCGACGGATACCCGGTTGTAGAGGTCGATCACGTCGGGGATGCGCATGCGGATGCATCCATGCGACGCGTAGTGACCGATCGTGGAGTACTCGCTCGGGTCGATCCCGTGGATCCCAGCGCCGTTGAAGATCCCCATCCAGCGCGCCTTGATCGGGTCCTGGGGCCCGGGTGGGATCGTCTTGCCGGCGAGGCTGCCCGCCCAGGGCGAGTTGGGGACGTTCCAGGCCGGATCGACGACCTTGTCCTGAATCGTGTAGCGACCGGCGGGCGTCTCCAGCCCGATCATCCCGACCGCGATCTGATAGGTCTTGACCAGGCGCAGATGCTGGTAGAGCCGCAACGTGAAGGCGCTGCGCTGGACGGTTATGACGGTCGGGTAGCGGCTCGCCAGCGCGGCGGTGGTGATCTTCGGTGAGCTCGCGGCCAGCGGCGCCGCGAGGACCCGCGCCGCGCCGGGCGCGATCAGGGCATGCGCGATCACGCGCTGCAGCGCCCGGCCGTCCAGCCGCAGCCCGGCAAGCGCCGGGACCGTCACGAGCCGTCCGTCGCTGAAGGCGATCGTGGCGTCGCGGGGCGGTCGGTCCACCGTCTGGGCCAGCGCTCCGACGAAGCGCGCCAGCGCGGGACGCGAATAGCTCGGCTGCGCGGCGATGTCGACCGCCAGCCGGCCGCCGGTGAGCTCGCGCCAGCCACGTGCGAGCGCGCCACCCCGCGCGCTGCGAGCGAACGCCGCGTCCACCAGCCCAGGGACGTCCACGGCGACGGCGGCGGCACGGCCGTTGAGCTGGAACGTTCGGCCGTCGGCGCGCACGGTGATCGGCTGAGCGAGGCGCGCGACGAGGTCGCTGCGCAGCCGCTGCTCGGCGTGGGCTCGATCCAGGCCACCGACGTCGACGCCGGCGATCCGCACGCCGCTGGCAATCACGTCGCCGCGCGTCGAGCCGTATGCATACAGCGCGGCCAGGCCGGCCAGCGCCACGAGCACGACCGCTGCTACCGCGACGATGAGGGATCGCTGCCGCACGTGAGCCGCCTGCGCCTGGGGTGCGCTTCGCTCAAGCGATTGTAGTGCGCGCGCCGGTGCCGGCCAGCAGCGGCTCCAGCCGCCGCGCCAGCGTGCGCCAGTCCGGCGCCCGGATCACGCCCGCCACGCCGTCGAGCTCGCGGTTCCAGGGATGAGCGATCGTCGCGGCGACGATGTCCTGCTCCAGCGCTCCGCGCAGGTTGACCGGGCTGTCGTCGATCAGCAGCTCGATCTCGAGCTCGGCGCAGCGCGCCAGCTTGTCGAAGGAGCAGTGGAGGTCGTCGTAGGGCATGCCGATCCGCTCCAGCCAGCGGATGGTCGCCGCGCGTGCGCCCTCGGAGCGGTGGCTCGTGACGTGGATGAAGTGGCCAGCCGCATGCCAGCGTCTGACGATCTCCACAGCGCGCGGATAGGGCTCGGCCGCAAGCACCAGATGCTCGCGATGGATGTCGCTGACGCAGGCGGCCATCCGCGCGTGCCCCAGCTCGGGCACGTTCCAGCGGTGCTGATCCTCGTAGCGCAAGCGGACGCCGTAGAGGCGCTGCGCCGCGTCCTCCAGCAGTGGCCACGCGTGGTACAGGGTCGAGTCGATGTCGAGCGCGATCCGCATCGGTCCCGCTACGGTATCGAGCGATGGCGACTGCAGCGCCCCAGCTCCCCGGCGCCCAATCCGCCTGGCAGGCGATCGACTGGCGCCAGCGGCTGCGATCGGCCTCGATCGACGGGCGGCGGCTGAACTACGTCGAGCTTGGCAGCGGTCCTGCCGTCGTGCTGATCCATGGCCTCGGCGGTCGCTGGACCAACTGGCTGGAGAACATCCCGCAGCTGGCGCGCGAGCACCATGTGATCGCGCTTGATCTGCCGGGCTTCGGGCACTCCGAGCTGCCCAGCCAGCCGATCTCGATGGCCGGCTACGGGCGGATCGTGATCGAGCTGTGCGCGACGCTGGGCCTGGAGCGCCCGACGCTGATCGGCAACTCGATGGGGGGCGTGATCGCCGTGCATGCGGCGCTGGCCGCCCCCGAGGCGGTGCGTGCCCTGGTGCTAGCCTCGCCGGCGATCCTCTCCAGCGAGCACGAGCGCGGGCGACCATGGCCGCTGCTGGCGCCCGTCGTAGCGCCGCTGGCGCGCTGGCTTGGGGCCAATGCGGATGCGGTCGCGCGCCGGCCGCGGGCGCGCCGGCGTATCTTTCGGCTGACGCGCCTGGTCATGCGCGCCGACCTGCTCTCGCCTCCGATCGTGGCCGAGCTGGTGCGCGGCGCTGGCAGCCCCGGCTTCCGCTTCGCGCTGCGCTCGTTGCTCGGCGACTCGCTGCGCCCGCGCCTGCAGGAGCTTCGCTGCCCGACGCTGCTGGTCTGGGGCAGTCACGATCGCCTCGTCACCGCGGGCGATGCCGGCGAGCTGTGCGAGCTGATCCCCGACTGCCGGGCCGTGGTGCTCGACGATTGCGGGCACCTCGCAATGCTCGAGCATGCCGATCGCTTCAACGAGCTGGTCGAGGAGTTCCTGCGCGAGCACTCGGACGCACTCGGCGGGGTGACCGCGCCCTCCGCGGCGCTCAGCGAGTGACCGCGCCCTCCGCGGCGCTCGACACCAGCCGCGCGTACTTGGTCATAACGCCAGGCGGAAAGGCCGGCTTGGGCGCGATGTACTCCGCGAGGCGCGCGGCGATCTGCTCGTCGTCGAGGGCGACGTCGATGCGCCGGGCGTCCACGTCGACGGTGACCTCATCGCCGTCGCGCACCGCCGCGATCGGACCCCCGCGCGCGGCCTCGGGCGCGATGTGCGCCCCCATGAAGCCGTGCGTAGCGCCCGAGAAGCGGCCGTCGGTGAGCAGCACCACCGAGTCGCCGAGGCCCTCGCCGACCAGCGCAGCGGTGACAGCGAGCATCTCGCGCATCCCGGGGCCCCCCGCGGGACCCTCGTTGCGGATGATCACGACGTCGCCGGGCTGGATGCGCTTGCCAAGCACGGCGGTCATCGCGTCCTCCTCGCACTCGAACACGCGCGCCGGGCCGACGTGGTGGCGACGCTCGTGCCCGGCGAGCTTGACGACACACCCGTCGGGCGCGAGGTTGCCCCGCAGGATCGCCAGCCCTCCCTCGGGCTTGATCGGGTTGCTGAGCGTCCGCACGACCTGCTGGCCCTCGCTCTCGCGCGCGGCGCGGGCGTGCTCGCCGACCGTGCCGCCGCTGACCGTCGGCGCATCGCCGTGCAGCAGGCCGGCTTGCTCCAGTCGCTTGAGCACGAGCGGCACGCCGCCGGCGCGGTAGAGATCGACGGCGTTGTAGTCGCCACCGGGCTTGAGCGAACACAGCAGCGGGGTGGCGCGCGAGACGCGATCGAAGTCCTCGATGTCGAGCTCGACGCCAGCCTCGCGGGCCAACGCGAGCAGATGCAGCACGCCGTTCGTGGAGCCCCCGCTGGTGGCGATCGCCGCGATCGCGTTCTCGATGCTCGCCCGCGTGATCAGGTCGCTGGGCAGCTGGCCGCGCGCCAGCACGTCCATCACCAGCTCGCCGACCTCGTAGGCGACCTGCGCCTTGCGGCCGTCCATCGCCGGCACCATCGAGGAGCCGATCGGCGAGATCCCCATCACCTCGAAGGCCATCGCCATCGTGTTGGCGGTGAACTGCCCGCCACAGGCGCCGGCGCCCGGCGAGGCGGCCTCCTCCAGCTCGTGCAGCTCGTCCTCGCTGATCGTGCCGGCGGCATAGGCCCCAACGGCCTCGAAGACGTCGAGGATCGTCACGTCGCGACCCTGGTAGCGGCCGGGGAAGATCGAGCCGCCGTAGAGCATCACGGCGGGCACGTCGAGCCGCGCGAGCGCCATGACCGTGCCCGGGATCGTCTTGTCGCAGCCGCTGAGCGCGACGATGGCGTCGAAGCGATGTCCGCGACCGACCAGCTCGATCGAGTCGGCGATCACCTCGCGCGAGACCAGCGACGTCTTCATCCCGTCGGTGCCCATCGTGATCCCGTCGGAGATCGCGATCGTGTTGAGCTCCATCGGCGTGCCCCCGGCGGCGCGGATGCCCTCCTTGACCTTCGCCGCCAGCGCGCGCAGGTGGAAGTTGCAGGGCATCGTCTCGATCCAGGTCGAGGCGACGCCGATGATCGGCCGTGCGAGCGCCTCGGCGTCGAAGCCGATGCCGTGCAGGTAGGCGCGTGCCGCCGCCCGCTCGGGACCTTCGGTGAGGGCACGGCTGCGGTGCTTGGGATCGAGGTGAAGCTCGCTCACGGCGCGGGAACGCTATCGCCCACGGGGCTCTGACGCGGGCTCAGGGCGCGGGGACGGTCCCGCCGGCGGCGTTCTCGCGCCGCCCCTGCACGAGGCGCTCGCGCTCCCACTGGCCCAGTCGCGCGAGATCGCGACGGATTCGCAGGGGGTCGAGCTGGCGTCCCGGTAGATGCATGTTGGCGTCGGCGATCAACCCCCGCTCATCGGCCGTGAGCGCCATCCACTTCGCGAGCACGTCGTCGGACGGCGGCAGCTTGGCGCTGCCGTATGGTCGCGTACGGTCGAGGAACTCGACGCAGTATTCGTTGAGCAGCTCCCCGGTCTGCGGCAGGTAGGCGACGATCGGCTTGTGCGCGTAGATCAGGTACGCGTAGGGCGCGCCGCGCAGCTCGCCGACCGGGCTGTCGGTCAGTGCGCCCCAGACGCGCAGAAAGCCGAGATCGCGATACATCGCCCACTCCTCGTCGTTGACGCAGGAGCGCAGCAGCATCCGCGCCCGCTGCTCGGCGCGGCGCTCGCGTCCGGGGTCATAGCCGCGCGTCGCGGTCCATTCGCGGTGGGCACGCCGGCGAGCGTGGCGCACGCGCAGCACGGGCAGCGTCACCTCCCACAACAACACCACGATGACGATCGCTGTGGCGCTGAGGGCGAGTATCACGGCCGCAGGCAGCTAGCAGCCGCCGGCGGCGCGGGGGAAGAAGATCACCCGCTCGGCGTCGCGCGGCACATCGTCGAAGGAGTGGACGAAGCGCGCCTGACGGCGCCCCGTTCGCGTCGCTGTCGGCACCGCCGCCCACATGCCCTCGTCGAGCTGCTGGCGGAAGGCCTCGATGAGCGTGCGCTCCTGCTCGACGTCCTCGACGTCACCCTCGGCGATCAGCACCTCGCCGTGCCCAGGCTTCATGCGCAGCAGCCTCATCCCGCGCCGATTATGGCACCTCCAGACGTGCCCGAGCGTGCTTCGAGGGCCGGGGGCCACGGCGAGCGACCTGCAGCGCGTCGACCGGGCCGGCGCCTGCGCCGATCGCGCGCAGACCATCGCGGACGGCGGCGGCGGCGACCAGCTTGGCGCGACGTGCCGCCTCCAGGGCGCTCAGTCCATGGCCAAGGTGCGCAGCAAGTGCCGCCGAATGCGTGCACCCCGAGCCGTGTGCGGCGCCATCGCGGTAGCGCGGACCGGTGATCTCGACGAAGTCACGACCGTCGAAGAAGAGGTCGGTGGCCTGGTCGCGATGGCCGCCGGTCACGACGACCACCCGCGGGCCGAGCGCGTGGATCTCGCGCGCCAGCGCGCGCAGGTCGTCGTCTTGGAGGCTCTTGCCCGTCGCAGCGACCGGTGCGTCGCCGACCAGCGCGACCGCCTCGGCGATGTTGGGTGTCAGCACCGTGGCGCGCACCAGCAACAGACCGATCAGCCGCCGACGGGCGTCCGCCGCAAGCAGCGTGGCCCCGGACTCCGAGACCATCACCGGGTCGATCACCACGGGCACCGTGGGACTGAGCTCGTCGAGCGCAAGCGCCACCGCCTCGATCGTCGCCACCGTGCCCAGCATGCCCACCTTGACGGCGTCGACGCCGATGTCCGTCGCCACGGCGTGCACCTGCGCACGGATCATCTTCGGGCTGACCGCTTCGATCGCGTCGACTCCGACGGTGTTCTGGGCGGTTATCGCGGTGATCGCCGTCAGTCCGTGCACACCGCAGGCGGCGAACGCCTTGAGGTCGGCCTGGATCCCGGCGCCACCGCCGGAGTCCGAGCCGGCGATCGACAGCACGGCCGGCGGGCGTCGCGGGGCTGCCGAGCGTCGCTGAGCTGACGAGCGCGGCTGAGCTGACGAGCGTGGCTGGGCTGTCATGGCTTCTGCGGCGACGACATGTCCAGACCAGACTAAGCGCTCGCGCTGTGGCGGGCACACGCCACCGGGCGCGCCCGGCGCGCCGTACGCCGACCGGCCTCACCAGCGCGGCCCGCTGACGCAGTAGCGACCGCCGGCGCAGCGGCGCACGAGGCCGATCAGCTCCAGCTCCGCCAGCCCGGACAGGATCTGCGCGACATCGGCCTGCGTGCGCGCAAGCGCCCCGACCGTATCCCGGCCCGCGGCAATCGCGTCGAGCAGCGCGCGCAGGCCGGGCTCGAGCGGCGGCTGAGCGGGCGCCGCCGGCCGCTCCGCTGAGCCGAAGCCGTCGGGTGCGAACAGCGTGCCCGCACCAAACAGCGCGTCGAGCACGTCCTGGGCGTCGCGCACGAGCAGGGCGCCGTCGCACAGCAGCGCGTTGGGGCCTGCCGCCAGCGGTGAGGTGACCCGACCGGGGACCGCCGCGACGCCGCGGCCGCGCTCGCGCGCATAGCTGGCGGTCACCAGCGCCCCCGATCGCAGGCGTCCCTCGACGACGATCGTGATCTCGGCCAGCGTGGCGATGATGCGGTTGCGCGCGAGAAAGCACCAGGGATAAGCGCGCAGGCCCGGCGGCAGCTCGGACAGCACGCTGCCCGCGGCGACGATCCGTCGGTAGAGCTCGCGCTTGCTTGCCGGATAGGGGACGTCGGCGCCGCCACCGAGCACCGCAAGCGTCGCGCCGCCTGCCTCCAGCGCACCGCAGTGCGCGGCGCTGTCGATGCCCAGCGCCAGGCCGCTGACGACGCCGACACCCGCCGCCGACAGCGCGCGCGCCAGGCTGCGGGCGACCTCGAGGCCATAGTCGGAGGCGCGGCGCGATCCAACGATCGCCACCAGCGGCGCGGCGCACAGCTCGCCGAGGCGCTCGAGGCGGCCCGCCACATGCAGGACAGCGGGCGCGGTCCGATCCTCCTCGTCGCGGCGCAGCGGACGGGGATAGCGCTGGTCGTGGCGGCAGACGACGCTGATGCCGCGCTGCCTGCAGCGCTCGCGCGCCGTGCCGGCGTGGAACGTTCGCCACTGCTCCCACAGCGCCCGGCGCCGCCGCCCGGCCAGCGCCGCGATCAAGGCCTCGTCTTCGAGCCCGAGCAGCTGCGTCAGGCGATCGCCGCCCGCCCGCACGCGCTCGATGTGCGACGCCAGCGCGGCCAGCAGCCAGCTGCGCCGCAGACACGGATCGCAGGCCGGCGTGGCGCAGCTCACGCCGCCTCCGCGCGGCTGCCGTAGCCGCGCAGCGCCAGCGCGCTCATCACATGCTCGCGGTCGACGCGCTCGCGGTGGTCGAGGTCGGCGATCGTGCGGGCGACGCGCAGCACGCGCAGGTGGCCGCGCGCGCTCAGCCGACCGCGTTCGTAGGCCAGTGCCAGCAGCCGCGCGGCAGCTGGGCTTGGGGCGGCGTGCTCCCGCACCAGGCGCGCATCCAGCTGCGCGTTGCAGGTCAGGCCAACGGGCGCCAGACGCTCGCGTTGGCGCTGGCGAGCCGCCAGCACGGCCATCCGCAGCTCACTTGCGCAGTGCGCCCCAGCCCCCGCGAGCTGCTCGGCCGAGGGCCGCTGGACATCCACGAGGATGTCGATGCGATCGAGCAGCGGTCCGCTCAGGCGCCGCCGGTGCCGGGCCAGCTCGGCCTCGGTGCAGGCGCACTCGCGCTCGCTGGCACCGGCGTAGCCGCAGGGACAGGGATTGGTGGAGGCCACCAGCATGAAGCGAGCCGGGAAGACGGCGACGCGCTGTCCGCGGACGATGACCACGCGCCCGTCCTCGATCGGTTGGCGCAGCGCCTCCAGCGCCGCGCGGGAGAACTCCGAGAGCTCGTCGAGGAAGAGCACGCCGTGGTGGGCACGACTGACCTCGCCTGGCGCGGGCAGCGATCCGCCGCCGACGAGCCCCTGCGGCGAGATCGAGTGATGCGGCGCGCGAAACGGGCGCCGCTGCACGAGCCCAGCGCCATCGTGCAGGCCGAGCACCGACTGGATGCGGGTCACCTCGAGCGCCTCGTCGGGCTCGAGTGGCGGCAGGATCGACGGCAGGCGGCTCGCGAGCATCGTCTTGCCGGTGCCCGGCGGCCCCTCGAGGAGCAGGTTGTGGCCGCCGGCCGCGGCGATCGCGAGCGCCTGCACCGGTCCAGCGTGGCCGCGCACGTCGTCGAGCTGTGGTCCCGCGCCCCCGTCGACGCGGCTCGCCGGCTGCGTGGGGGTGCTGGCCGGGCGGCCACCGCGCAGGACGTCGACGACCGCACGCAGGCTGTCGACCGCGACCACCTCCAAGCCCTCGACGAGCGCCGCCTCGCGCGTGCGCTCGGGTGCCACGAGCAGCCGTGGGATTGCCGCCCGGCGGGCACCCTCGGCGACGGCAAGCGTGCCGCGGCAGCCCCGCACGTGGCCGTCGAGTGACAGCTCACCAAACAGCGCCAACCCGTGCAGGGTCTCGGCACGGGCCTGATCGCTGGCGACCAGCACCCCAACGGCGAGCGCCAGATCGAAGCCCGGGCCCGCCTTGCGGATGCTCGCCGGCGCGAGGTTGGCGGTGATCCGCCGCGCCGGGAACTGAAAGCCGGAGTTGAGGATCGCTGCGCGCACCCGCTCGCGCGCCTCGCGCACCGCGGTGTCGCCGAGACCGACGATCACGAAGCTCGGCAGCCCGCCGCGCACGTCGATCTCGACGTGCACTGGATAGGGCTCCAGGCCGTCGATCGCAAACGTGGCGATGCGCGCGAACATCGCTCGGACCGTAGGGACCAAACTGCCAACGCGGGGACGCTGTTGGCGTCTATTCTGCACCGACCGGCAGCCACCATGCGCACCTGCTCGGCGGGTGCCTCAGCTTTCACTGCCACGGCAGAGATTCGTCGCAATCGTGTTGGGAGCAGTGCAGGTTGGCGCCGAGACATACCCCATGGGTGGCGTCACCCCGCCAGCTTCACCCCCCGCCTCGCGCCAGGATCTGGGGCTGCTCGGGGAGCAGCTGGCCCTCGAGCACCTGCAGCGACGCGGATTTGCGCTCGTCGAGCGCAACTATCGCAGCCGCTGGGGCGAGCTGGATCTGATCGTGCGCGGCGACGACGTGCTGGTCTTCTGTGAGGTCAAGACCCGCCAGTTCAGCGGCGGCGCACCGGCGGATGCCAGCGCCGCGCTAGAGGCAATCGGGCCGCGCAAGCGCCGTCAGGTCCGCAGCATCGCACGGCGTTGGTTGAACGAGCGACGCAAGCGCCCGCTGACGCGCGAGCTGCGCTTCGACGCGATCGGCGTGACGGTGGATCGCGCCGGCCGCTTGATCGCGCTCGAGCACCTCGAGAACGCCTTCTGAGGGCGCGCCCGGCACGCGGCGCCTTCTGACTGTGCGCGCGGCGCCGCGATCGCGCCCTCAGCGCCGATCACGCAACGCCAACGCGCGAACCGCCGCTAGAGCGCCAGCTGCTGGTAGGCGTTTGACTGGAACGACAGGCGATGCAGCGGCGTGATCCCAAGCCGCCTGATCGCCGCGCGATGCTCCGGGGTGCCATAGCCCACGTGGGAGGCGAAGTCCCAGCCCGGGTAGTGGCTGTCGGCGCGCTGCATGTAGCGGTCGCGCGTGACCTTGGCGATGATCGATGCGGCCGCGATCGCCGCGCTGGTCGCGTCACCATCGACGATCGCGCGTTGCGGGTGATCCAGCTTGCCGATCGGGAAGCCGTCGGTGAGGCACATGCACCCCGTGCAGGCGACGCGCGCGAGCGCGTCGCGCAGGGCGGCCAGGTTGGTGACGTGGAGCCCGCGGCGATCGATCCCGGTCGCGCACCGTGACACCACCGCGACGCGCGCCGCCAGCCGCATGACGAGCGGATAGAGCGCCTCGCGTGCCGCGGGCGTCTGGCGCTTGGAGTCGTCGAGCCCACCCAGCATGCGGACCTCGCGCGGCCCCAGCCGCTCGTAGTCGATCAGGACCGCCGCCGCCACCAGCGGGCCGGCCAGGCTGCCGCGCCCCGCCTCATCGGCCCCGGCGACGAAGCGTGTCCCAAGCGAGCGATCGAAGCTCACCAGGCGCCGGGTGGCGCGCCGCTTGGCCGGGGTCACGGGCACGTGCGCCCATGATGCACCACCGGGCGGGCGGAAGGCCAGTTAGAGCAGCCCGATGCGGTCCGGCGGCCAGTAGGTCGCGAACGCCGCGCCGATGATCCACTGCTTCGGGACCGGGCCCCAGAACCGCGAGTCGTCGGAGAATCCGCGGTTGTCGCCCATCATGAAGTAGGTGCCAGCTGGCACCTTGATCGGATGGCGGTAGGTGCAGTCCTGAAAGTTGCTGCAAGGCCTGATGTAGGGCTCGTTGATCATCCGGCCGTTGCGCATCACATGACCGGCGATGACCGCGATCGTGTCCCCCGGTCCGGCGACGATGCGCTTGATGAAGTTGACGCTCGCCTCCTGGGACGTTGCCCGTGGACACAGCTCACCGGCCGACACCGGCACGCCGCAAGCGGGTCCGCGCACCGCGCCTTCCGGCGGGTGGAAGACGACGATGTCGCCGACGCCAGGACTGCCGAAGCGCTCGCCGATGCGATCGACCAGCACGCGCTGTCCAATCGTCAGCGTGGGCTCCATCGACTCGCTGGGGATGCGATAGGGCTTGACCAGGAAGGCCTGGATGCCGAGCGCGAGGAGCAGCGCGACGCCGACGATGACGATCAGCTCGAGCAACGAGCTGCCGGTCGACTTCCGTCTGAGGAGCCTCACTCGCCCGTCGTGTCGGCCGACTCGGCCGCCGCCTGAGCCTGGGTGTCCGTCGCCTGGGCCTCAGTATCCGCCGCCTGAGCCTCAGTATCCGCCGCCTGAGGCTCGACCGACTCCAGGACCTCGGGCGCTTCGGCAGCGGCGATGTCGGCATCGGCCGGCACCTCGTGCAGCAGACCGGGCTCGACCACCGGCTCGGGACCGGTCGAGCGTCGCTCGCGTACGCGCGCACGCTTGCCGACGCGTCCGCGCAGGTAGTACAGCTTCGCCCGGCGCACATCGCCGCGGGCGGCAATCTCGATCCGCTCGATCTTCGGCGAATGCAGCGGGAAGGTGCGCTCGACGCCGACCCCGAAGGATTGCTTGCGCACGGTGAATGTCTCGCGCACGCCGTGGCCCTGGCGCCTGATCACGACCCCCTCGAAGACCTGCGTGCGCCGGCGGGTGCCCTCCACGACCTGGAAGTGGACGCGCAGGCGGTCGCCCGCGGCAAATGGCGGCACGCGGCGCAGCTGCGCGCGCTCGAGGCTTTCGATGACGCTGCTCATGGCTCTGAGGGCACCAACACCGAGGTGCCGGCGGGCGGCCTATGGTAGCGGACGTCGCTCGGCGGGCGATGTAGAGCCCCCCGCCCCTGCCGCCGCCTCGGCTCGCCGCTGGCTCTCCGCCAGTCGCCAGGCGCGGATCTGAGCGTGATGGCCAGACAGCAGAACCTCGGGCACGCGCCAGCCGCGGTACTCCGCCGGGCGGGTGTAGTGCGGATACTCGGGGCCGCCCTGGAGCGCTGGGCTGAAGGACTCCTCCAGCGCCGAGTCCTCGTGGCCCAGCACGCCGGGGAGCTTGCGCAGGATCGCGTCGCAGAGCACCATCGCCGCGAGCTCGCCGCCGGCCAGGACATAGCGGCCGATCGAGACCGAGTCGGTCGCCAGCTGCTCGACGATCCGTTCGTCGAAGCCCTCATAGCGTGCGCACAGGAGCGTGAGCTCCGGCTCGCGCGCAAGCTCAGCGACGAGCTCGTCATCGAGCAGGCGCCCCGCTGGCGTCAGCGCGATGATCCGGCGCCGCCGGCGCAGCTCGAGCGAGTCGCGTTGATAGTGGCTCTGCAACGCCGCGTCGACGACATCCACACGCAGCACCATGCCCGCCCCCCCGCCAAAGGGCGCATCGTCGACCCGGCCGCCGCTCAGCGGCGTGTGGGCGCGGTAGCTCGCGTAGCGCAGCTCGTGCCCGAGCGCCAGCGCGTTGATGACATGGCGCTGGCTCTCGAACCACGAGAACCACTCCGGAAACAGCGTGAAGACGTCGATCCGCATTCAGACCCCGAGGCGATCGTGGGGCTCGATCCGCATTTCAGACCCCGAGGAAGCGATCGTCGACCTCGATCGTCCGGGCGGCCACGTCGACGGCGAGGATCGCGTCGCGCACGAGTGGCACGAGCAGGGTCTGGCCACGTTCGTCGCGGACCTCGAGCGCCTCGCAGGAGGGCAGCGCGATCAGACGCTCGACCCGCCCGAGCTCACGCACCCCGGCTCTCACGGCGCAACCCTCCAGCTCGTGCGCCCACCACTCGTCCGGGCCGAGCGCCGGCGCGTCGCGCGTCGTGACCAGCAGCTCGCTGCCGCTCAGCGCACGGGCGCTGTCGCGATCGACGCAGCCGTCCAGCCGGACGATCGGGCGCTCGGCGGTCCCAGCCCGCCGGACTATTCGCCGCACCAGGCCGGCGACCGTGACCGGCGTGCCGACCGCGAGCAGCTCGGCACGCGCCTCACGCACGTGGAAGGAGCCGTCGAGGCCGTGGGGCCGTCCCACGCGTCCCGCGGTGATGAGGCGATCACCCGGGGCAGCGCCCATCGCCACGGCGTCAGTCGATGACGTCGAGCAGCACGCGGCGCTGCTCGTGGGCGCCAACGGCCTTGATGATCGTCCGCAGCGCCCTGACCGTGCGCCCACCGCGGCCGATGAGGCGCCCGTAGTCCTCATCGGCGACTCCAAGCTCCAGGACCACCGTGCCGTCGGGCTCCTCGAGCTGCTCCACGCGGACCTGCTCGGGATGCTCGACCAGCGCCCGGACGAGGTATGCGAGCAGCTCCGCCATCGCCGGCGCTCGACAGCCGTCGCCGCCGTCAGGCTCCGCTCGCGCCGATGCCCTGGGTGCGCAGCAGCTTGCGCACCGTGGAGCTCGGCTGAGCGCCGCGCGCGAGCCAGAGCCGCACGCGCTCCTCGTCGAGCACGATCGTCGAAGGATCGGTCTGGGCGTTGTAGTGACCGACCGTCTCGATGACGCGTCCGTCGCGGGGCGCGCGCTGATCGGCGACGACAACTCGCCAGATCGGATCCTTCCTGCCACCCACGCGCGTGAGCCTCAGTCGTACCAACGCAATCCTTCCCGGTCGGAGATCGAGGCGATCAGGTTAGCGGGCGCTGCGAAGCAGCGCCTGGAGGTCAGGCATCCGGCCCTGCCCCACGCCCTTCATCAGCTTGCGGACCTGTGCGAACTGCTTGATCAGCTGGCTCACCGCCGACACGTTGGTGCCGGACCCACGCGCGATCCGCAACCGCCGCGAGCCCTTGATCAACTCGGGCTGACGGCGCTCCTCGGGCGTCATCGACAGGATGATCGCCTGGATCCGATCGAGCTCGCGCTCGTCGACCTTCAGCCCGGCGAGCTTGGAGCCCGCGAGCCCGGGGATCATGCCCAGCAACGACGTCAGCGGGCCCATCCGGCGGATCTGGCGCAGCTGGCCGAGGAAGTCCTCGAGCGTGAACTCCGCCCGCCTGAGCTTGCGCTCCAGCTCGCGCGCCTCGCGCTCGTCGATCTCGCGCTCGGCGCGCTCGATCAGCGAGAGCACATCGCCCATCCCGAGGATCCGCTGGGCCATGCGATCCGGGTGGAAGCGGTCGAACGCGTCGAGCTTCTCGCCGTTGGAGGCGAACAGGATCGGCTTGCCGGTGACCGCCTTGACCGACAGCGCGGCGCCGCCGCGCGCATCACCATCGAGCTTTGTGATCACGACGCCGTCGAAGGCGACGCGCTCGCCGAAGGCCTCGGCGACCGCGACGGCATCTTGGCCGGTCATCGCGTCGACGACCAGCAGGATCTCGTGTGGCTTGACCGTCCGCTTGATCTCGGCCAGCTCGGTCATCAGCTCCTCATCGACGTGCAGGCGCCCGCTGGTGTCGACGATCAGGACATCCTTGCCATCGCGCTCGGCCTGCTCGCGCGCCCAGCGCGCAATCTCCACTGGGCTGCGCTCGGTGCCCTGCTCGTAGACCGTCGCACCCGCCTGCGTGCCGACCTTCACCAGCTGCTCGACGGCGGCCGGACGCTGGACGTCGCAGGCCGCGACGGCGACCGAGGCCGAGCGGCGCTCGCGCAGATAGCGGGCGAGCTTGCCCACCGCGGTCGTCTTGCCGGAGCCCTGCAGGCCGGCCATCAGCACGACGGTGGGGGGACGCGGCGAGAACGCGATGTCACGCGCGGCACCGCCCATCAGGCTCGCCAGCTCCTCGGCGAGGATCTTGACGACCTGCTGGCCGGGGTTCAGGTGCTCGAGGACCTCGGCTTGCAGGCAGCGCTCCTTGACGGTGCTGGTGAACGAGCGCACGACGCGGAAGTTGACGTCGGCCTCGAGCAGCGCGAGGCGGATGTCGCGCATCGCCGCATCGACGTCCTGCTCGCGCAGGCTGCCGCGCGCGCGGACATCTTGGAGCGTGCCCTGGAGCTTCTCCGCCAGCGCGTCGAACATCACCGCGCCTCAATCACCGCGCTTGCCAGCCGGTCGCTGACCGGGGCTCTCCGCGCCACCGACCTGCTTCTCGGCGTCGGCGACGGCCTGCTGGGCCTGCTCGAGCGCGTCATGGGCCTCGGCGACGGCCTCGTGCGCCTCCGGGGCCGAGCTCTCATGTCCGGGCCCGGGCCCGAGCTGCGCCTCACCGCGCTGACGACCGCCGGGCCCACCGCGGCGGCCGGGCCCACGGCCACCGGGGCCCTCGGGCCCGCGACCACCGGGCCCATCGGGCTCACGGCCACCGGGCCCATCCGGGCCGGGGCCGCCCGCACGACCACCAAGCGCCTGCCCCAGGCCGCCCAGCGCCTGCGAGAACTCGGATGGGATCACGAACACCTTGTTGGCCTGACCCTGCGCGAGCTGCGGCAGCATCTGCAGATACTGGTAGGAGAGCAGCTGCTGATCGGGCCGGCCCTCGTGGATCGCCGCGAACACCGTCTCGATCGCCTTGGCCTCGCCCTCTGAACGCAGGATCGCAGCCTGGCGCGAGCCCTCGGCCTTGAGCACCGCCGCCTGCTTCTCGCCCTCCGCCGTGAGGATCTGCGACTGCTTGACGCCCTCGGCGGTGAGGATCGCCGCACGGCGGTCGCGCTCGGCGCGCATCTGCTTCTCCATCGCCTCCTGGATCGGCCCTGGCGGGTCGATCGACTTGAGCTCGACGCGGTTGACACGGATCCCCCACTTGCCGGTCGCCTCGTCGAGCACCACGCGCAGCTGGCCGTTGATGTGATCGCGCGAGGTCAGCGCATCCTCGAGGCTGATGCCGCCGATCACGTTGCGCAACGTCGTGATCGTCAGCTGCTCCATCGCCTGCAGGGGGTTGGCGACCTCGTAGGAGACCGCCTTGGCGTCCGTTATCTGGAAGTAGACGACCGTGTCGATGCCGACGACCAGGTTGTCTTCGGTGATGACCGGCTGGGGCGGGAACGAGACGACCTGCTCGCGCAGGTCGATCAGCGGCTTGAGCCGGTCGATGAACGGCATCAGGACCGCAAGCCCGGGATCGAGCGTGCGCTGGTAGCGACCCAGGCGCTCGACGATGCCCGCACGGGCCTGCGGGACGATGCGGATCGTGCGGCTCGCGATGATCAGCGCGAGCACGACGATCACGGCAAGGACGATCCAGGCAGCCATCGCGTCTCCTATTCGCTCACCAGGGCCGTCGCACCCCGGATCTCCATGACCTGAACGCGCGTGCCGACCTCGATCACGTCATCCTCGTCGTAGGCACGGGCCGTCCACACCTCTCCATCGATCTTCACGCAGCCCGCACCCTCGCGGTTGGCGATCCGCTCGAGCACCACGGCGTCGTGCCCGACCAGCGCCGCGGTGCCCGTGCGCAGATGCGGCGGCAGGCGCCGGTGCTCACGCGCGAGCGGACGCACCACGAGCAGGATGAACAGCGAGATTCCCGCGAAGAAGCCGAGCGACGCCAGCGTGCCGCCACCAAGCGCCGCGACGAGCGCCGCGACGAGCGCACCAGCCGCAAACGGCGCCAGGAAGAACCCCATCGTCAGGACCTCGCCCACCCCGAGCGCACAGGCGGCGATGATCCAGAGAACCCAGCTGGCCATGTCGAGTCGAGATTAGCTCAGTGGGAGCCTGTCTCCGGCTCCCGCGCGGCGCGACAGCGCCCAGCGCGAGGCCGCGTCCGGGGGACGCGTCAGCCGAGGCGCGGCTCCGGCGCGCGCGGCGCGCGTCAATCCACCAGCGCGCGGGCGAAGTCCTCGGCGTCGAACGGCCGCAGATCCTCGAGCGCCTCGCCGATGCCGATCAGCTTCACCGGGATGCCCAGCTCAGCCGCGATCGCCAGCGTGATCCCGCCCTTCGCCGTCCCGTCGAGCTTGGTCAGCACGATGCCCGAGACCTCGGCGGCCGCTGCGAACAAGCGCGCCTGATGCAGCCCGTTCTGGCCGGTGGTCGCGTCGATCGTCAGCAGCGTCTCATGCGGCGCGCCTGGCAGGCGCTTGGCGATCACGCGGCTGATCTTGGACAGCTCGGCCATCAGCTCCTGCTGGGTGTGCAGGCGCCCGGCGGTGTCGATGATCGCGACGTCGGCACCCTGAGCCTGGGCGGTGGCGATCGCGTCGAAGGCAACCGCCCCCGGATCGCTGTCGGGCGCTCCCTTGACCAGCTCGCAGCCAGCGCGGCGGGCCCATGCCTCGAGCTGCTCGACCGCGGCCGCGCGGAAGGTGTCCGCTGCGCCGATCACGACCGTCTGGCCCAGCTGACGCAGCTGCCAGGCGAGCTTGCCGATCGACGTCGTCTTGCCGGTGCCGTTGACTCCGACCATCAGGATCACGGTCGGCCGCTGGCGCAGGTCGATGCGCTGCTCGCCCACGCGCGCACGCTCGGCGAGCAGCTCGACCAGCCGCGCGGTGAGCCGATCGCCACCGGACAGCTGCCCGGACCGTGTCTCGTGCTCGAGCTGCTCGACGACAGCGGCCGTCGTGCGCACGCCGACGTCGGCGGCGATCAGGGCCTCCTCGAGGCGCTCCCATGCCTCGTCGTCGAGGTCGCCGCCCAGGGTCGCGCGGATCTCCCCGCCGAGCGCGCGGCGCGTCTTGCCGAGGCTCTCGCGCAGCCGATGCAGCAGCCCGCTGCGCCGCTGCTGCGCCTCCTTCCCATCGCTGTCCGCGGCCTCGGGTGGTCGCTCGAGGACGAACAGGTCCTGCCAGTCGCGCGCCACGATCAGGCTGCGCCAGCGGCGACCTCGGCCGGCGTCGACTCGCTCGCCTCGGCCGACATCGGCTCGCTCGCCTCGGCTGGCGTCGACTCGCTCCCCTCAGCCACCGTCGACGCGCCCTCCTCGGCGCTGTCCTGGCCCAGACGCCGCGAGAGGACCCGCGAGACGCCGTCGTCGCCCATCGAGACGCCGTAGAGCCAATCGGCCGCCTCCATCGTGCGCTTCTGATGGGTCACGACGATGAACTGCGCCCGGCCGGCGTAGCGACGCAGCAGGGTCAGGAAGCGATCGATGTTGAGGTCGTCGAGTGCCGCCTCGACCTCGTCGAGGATGTAGAACGGACAGGGGCGCGCCAGGAAAACCGCGAACAGGAAGGCCAGCGCGGTCAGCGACTTCTCGCCGCCGGAGAGCAGCGACAGGCGCTTCATCGCCTTGCCCGCCGGGGTGATCTCGATCTCGACCCCAAGCTGCTCCTCAGGCGCCCCTTCGTCCTCCCGGTCGGCCGTGTCAGCAGCGTCGGCGTCCCCGTCCTCGGCGGACCGATCCGCACGCTCGGCGTCCTCGGCGGGCTGGCCGCCGAGCACCGAGCGCGGGCCGACCTCGTCCTGCACCAGTCGCAGCCTGCCGCGCCCGCCGGGGAAGAGCTGGCCGACGACGTCCTCGAAGTTGCGCGCAGCGGCCGTGAAGGTCTCCTCGAAGGCGTCGTGGATGCGCCGATCGGTCTCGCGGATCAGCCCTTCGAGCTCCCGTAGCGCGCTCTCCAGATCCTCCCGCTGGCGCTCCAGCTGCTCCACGTGCTCGACTGCCTCGGCGTACTCGGCCTGGGCGAGCGGGTTGACCGGGCCCAGCTGCTCGCGCCGGCGAGCCAGGCGCGCGATCCGCTCCTCGAGCGCGATCCGCTGCGCCGGCTCGAGCCGCTCCGCCGACGGCTCCGCGGGCAACTCGAGCCGCAGCGCGAGCTGCCCGAGCTCGGCCTGGGTCTCGGCGGCGAGATCGCGTGAGCGCTGCGCCTGCACCTCCGCCGTGGTGACCGCGTCGCCGTGCTCGCGCAGGCGGGACTGCACGGCCGCCTCCTCCTGGGCGCAGGCGCGCAGCTGCGCCGCAAGCTGCTCGCCGGCCTCGCGGTCGGCGGCCAGCGCCGCCTCCAGCAGCCCGATCCCCGGTGCGAGCGCGTCCGCGACGCTGCGCAGCCCCTGCGACAGCCGCGCCGCGACCGGCAGCAGAGCCTCCGCGCGCGCTCGCCCGCCACGGAGCTCCTCGATGCTGCGCAGGCGCTGGCGGCGCTGGTTGTCGAGCTGCTCGGCGAGCCGCCGCTCCGCCCTCAGCTCGGCCTCCAGCTGCGCGTGGCGCACCGCCTGCGGGCCCTCGTCGGGGGCGCCGCGACGCCGCTCGATCCGCCAGCCGAGCCGGCGCAGCTCCTCATCGGCGACGTCGAGCGCGCGCGCGCGCTCGCGCACAGCCGCGTCGGCCTCCGCGCGCGCGGCATCCGCCACCTGGATCTCCCCCGCCGCAGCCTGAGCGGCCGCCAGCGCAGCGCGCTCGGCGGCGGCGGCATGCTCGGTGTCGGACACCAACTGCTCGCGCCGGTTGCGCTCCGCGAGGATCCGTTCCGCGCCACCCGCCGGAAGCTGGCGCAGCTCATGCCACGCACCGAGCCAGACCCGCCCGCCGCGTGTCACGGCTGTGCCCTCAAAGCCCACCGCCAGCGCGCCGAGCGATGGCACCACCCAGGCGTCGGCGAGCAGCGTGGTGGCCAGCTCGAGCGCGGCGCCCTCGCCGCGCACGTGATCCAGCAGGCGCTCAGCTCCAGCTGCCGGCGGCGAGGGCGCCTGGCGTGCGCCGGTGGTCCCGCTTGCCACGATCGCGCTACCGCCGTCAGCGCCGCTGCGATCGAGCAGGGCCTCGCCGCTGGCCAGGTCGGGAACGACAGCCGCCCCGAGGCGACCACCGAGCGCCGCCGCCAGCGCCAGCTCGTAACCGGGATCCACCTCGAGGTCGTCGGCAAGCGCGCGCGCACCGCCCGGGGCCCCGGCTTGGCTGCGCAGGAACTGGTTGACGGCCGCCAGCTCGGCGCCGACGCGCGCCGCCTCCCGCCGCGCCCGCTCGACGGCCGCCTCGGCCTCACGGCTGGCCGTGCGAGCCGTGGTGGCGCGCTCGTCGGCGGCAGCGAGCTCGTCGCGCAGTTGCCGTACCTCATTGTCGAGCCGGCCGCGCTCCTGCCCGGCGCGTGCCCGCTCGCGCTCGAGCTCGGCGACCTCGGCCGCAATGCGCTGCTCGCGATCGACCGCCAGCTCCGACAGCTCGGCCTCGAGCGTCGCCATCCGCGCGGCGCTGCCGGGATCCTCGCGATCGGCGGCCGACTCGGCCTCCAGCCGCACAAGCTCGGTCCGCTGACGCTCGCAGCGCGCCGCGAGCTCGCGCTCGATCCCCCCGACATGCTCCACGCGCAGCGCGATCCGGTCGCGTGCGGCGCGCGCGGCAAAGCAGCGCGAGGCGAGCAGGTCGTGGTCCCGTCCCCGCTGCGCGAGCGCCTCCTCGGCGGCCTGGCGGCGGCTCGTGATCTCGGCCAGCGCCTGCTCGGCCTCAGCGCGCGCGGCATGCGCCCGGGCGACGGCCCGCTCAGCGCCCGCCAGCGCCGCCTGGCGCTCATGCGCCACGTCACGAACGAGCTCCCAGCGCGTCTCGACCGTCTGGCGCTCCAGGCGCGCGTGCAGCTCCGCGGCCTCGGCTTGGCGCTTGAGCGGGCGCAACCGCGAGCGCGCCTCGCGCTCGACGTCGAGCGCACGGTCGAGGTTCTCCTGCGTGCGCGCGAGCTTGAGCTGGGCGCGCCGGCGGCGCTTGCGGTGCTTGCCCAGCCCCGCCGCCTCCTCGATCAACAGCCGCCGATCGCGCGGCTTGGAGGTGACGATCGCCTCGACGCGACCCTGCGAGACGACCGAGTGCGACTCCTTCCCCAGCCCGGTGTCGGAGAGCAGCTCGAGCACGTCGACGAGACGGCAGCGCGCCCCGTTGAGGCGGTACTCGCCCTCGCCCGCTCGATCCAGCCGGCGCACGATCGAGATCTCGGACAGATCGAGCGGCAGGCTGCCGTCGGCGTTGTCGAGCACCAGCTCGACAACGGCCTCCTGCCGCGCCCGCTGGCCCGGGCCACCGGCGAAGATGACGTCCTGCATCGATTGTCCGCGCACCGCCAGCGGCGACTGCTCGCCCATCGCCCACAGGACGGCGTCGGTCACGTTGGACTTGCCCGACCCATTGGGCCCGACGACCACGCTGACGCCGGGGCCGAACTCCAGCCGCGTGCGATCCGGGAAGGACTTGAAGCCGCGCAGCGTCAGCGATCTCAGGAACACCTGCTCAGCCACCCATCCAGGTACTCAGCAGCCGATCCACGCGCTCAGCCGCCCATCCGCTCCAGCGCAGCCCGCGCGGCGGCCTGCTCGGCGTCCTTCTTCGATCTTCCCCGCCCCCGGCCGAGCTCGGTGCCGCGCACGGTCGCGGCGATCTCGAAGGTGCGCTCGTGCGGCGGCCCCTGCTCGTCGCGGACCGCGTAGGCGACCACGTCGCCCCGACGCGCGAGCAGCTCCTGGAGCGCCGACTTGTAGTCGACGGGTCGCTCCAGCGCCTGCTCGATCTCGGGCGCGAAGGCCTCGACGACCGCCTCGGCCACGCGCTCGGCCCCAAAGGCCAGATAGCAGGCGCCGATCACCGCCTCGATCACCTCGGCGAGCACGTTCTCGCCGCGAACCAGCACCTCGGCGCTCGGTCCCAGCTGCTGGGGAGCCGCCCGCAACAGCCGCTCGGGCAGCCCCAGGCGCAGCGCCACGGCGTGGCAGGAGCGCCGCGACACGGCCTGCGCGCGGATCTGCGTCAACCGGCCGGCGCCAAAGCCGGGCTGCTCCCTGAAGCGCGGGTACAGGTACGCGGTCAGCGAGAAGTTGAGCACGCTGTCGCCGAGGAACGCGAGCAGCTCGTAGGAGGCGCCGCGCAGCTCCGTCCAGGAGGCATGCGTGAAGACCTGCGTGGCGAGATCCGCCGGCAGCTCGTCCAGCAGGTTTGCGAGGCGTTGCAGGACTCAGGGCCTCGGCTCGCGGTCGGCGGCGTGTTCCATGACGAAGTCGACTGCCTCCCTGACGGTCAGGATACGTGCCGCCTGCTCGTCGGACATGCGCACGCCGTAGGAGTCCTCGAGCTCCTGCACGAGCGTGTAGAGGTCAAGCGAGTCGGCATCGAGGTCCTTGAAGCGCGTCGACTCGTGGATCGAGGTCGGGTCGAGCTCGAGCTCATCGGCCAGGTGGCTGCGGATCAGGTTGAAGACCTCGTCGCGCGTCATCGAAGATCGGTCACGCTAGCGGCGCCCTCGGACGCCCGCGAGCCGAAGCCAGCCTCCTCGAGCGCCCGCTGGGTGCGTTCGATCACCTGTCCACGCACGCCACGCTCGGCGACCGCTATTGCCTCGGCGAAGCCCTGACGGGAGAAGCGCCCGTGGCAGACGACGCCCAGTCGGCGCAGCCCGAGCAGGTAGGCGCCGCCCTGGCGCTCCGGCTCGAGCTCGTCGCGCAGCGAGCGCAGCGCCGGGCGCAGCAGCAGGCCACCGAGCTGCGCGCGCCGCGAGCTACTCACGCGCTCGCGCAGCGCGCCGAGCAGCGTGGCCGACACACCCTCCATCAGCTTCAGTGCGACGTTGCCGGTGAACCCGTCGGTGACGACGACATCAGCGGCACCGCTGGTCAGCTGCGTGCCCTCGACGTTGCCGACGAAGCGCAGCCCGCTGGTATTCCCTCCGGCTGCGGCCAGCAGCCCATGCGCGGCACGCACAGCGTCGCTGCCGCGCGAGGGCTCCTCGCCGTTGGAGAGCAGCGCGACGCGCGGTCGCTTGATGCCGAGCACGACCGCCGCGAACGCGGCGCCCATGAACGCGAACTGCGCGAGCTGATCGGCGCGGACCTCGCTGCTGGCGCCGCTGTCGAGCAGCAGCACCGGCCGTCCCGGCACCGGCACGATCACCGCCAGGGCCGGACGTCGGACGCCGCGCGCGCGCCGCACGTGGAAGACGCCGGCTGCCAGCGCGGCACCAGTCGCGCCGCCGGAGACGAACGCGTCGGCCTCGCCGGCGGCAACCGCCCTGACGGTGCGCACGATCGAGGCGTCAGGGGTCGAGCGAACCGCGCGGGCGGGATCGGGCGCCTTGGCGATCGACAGCGGCGCGTCGATGACCTCGACGCCGGCCGGGGGCGGTCCGATCTCAGCACGCGGGCCAAACAGCAGCACGCGCGTTCCGCGCGCTGCGGCCAGGCCCGCTGCCGCGGCGACCTCGCGCGGCCCCAAGTCGGCACCGTTGGCGTCGACGGCGACCGTGACGCTCGCGGCCATCCGCGACGCCGGCTAGGCGGCGGACGTCGGCGGAGCCGTTACCTGACGCCCGGAGTAGGTGCCGCAGGTCGGGCAGACGCGATGCGGCCGCCGCGGCGAATGGCACTGCGGGCAGGCGTTGTGCGCCGGAGCGACGATCTTGTGCTGGGCGCGGCGCTTCGCGGTCCGGGCATGCGACTGCTTCTGCTTGGGGACGGCCATGGCGAGCGAAGGCTAGCGCAGCTCGCGCAGCTTCGCCCAGCGGGGATCCGGCGTGCGCTCGTGCACATGCTCGCCGACGACCTCGTTGAGGTTGACACCGCAGACCGCGCAGAGCCCCGCGCAACCGGCGTCGCAGAGCAGCTGGGCGGGCAGCGACAGCGCCAGCGCGTCGCGCGCCCAGGCGTGCAGGTCGAGAACCCCGCCGCGGACATAGGGACTCCGCAGCTCCTCGTCCTCGCCCGGCTGATCGATCTCGCGCGCATCGACCCGCAGCTCGACCTCGGCGGGTTGCAGGCAGCGCATGCAGGGGCCCGACAGGCGGGCGCTGAAACGCAGGCGCAGCGAGTAGCCACCGCCGGTCAGCCGCGCGACGTCGACGAGCGCAGGCACCGGCACGGGCCGGACGGCGTATGGCTCGCCGCTGAGCTGCAGCGGCTCGATCGCCACCGCCAGCTCGTGGCGGCGTCCCTCGCCGGAGCTCAGGCCCAGCCGGTCGAGATCCCATGAATCCGCACGCCGAGCCATCGCTGCGAGGGTAGCCGCCGATCGGGCAAGATGAGCTCGTGCTGGCGATGGTGCTCGAGCGCTTCGGCGATCCCCTGCGGCGCCGCGAGCTGCCGGTACCAGAGCCCGCCCGCGAGCAGGTGCTGCTGCGGGTGCACACTTGCGGGGTCTGCCGCACCGATCTGCATCTGCTCGACGGGGAGGTCGGCGCCGCGCTGCCGCGCGTGCTCGGGCATCAGATCGTCGCGACCGTCGTGGGTCAGGGCCCACCCGCGACGCGTCTGACGGAGGGCATGCGCGTCGGCGTGCCGTGGCTGGCGTGGACCTGCGGCGCCTGTCGGTTCTGCCGCTCGGGACGCGAGAACCTCTGCGATCGGGCGCACTTCACCGGCTGCGACGTCGATGGCGGCTACGCCGAGTACACGATCGCCGACGAGCGCTTCTGCCTGGCGATTCCCGACGGCTTCGCGGACCTGCATGCGGCGCCGCTGCTGTGCGCCGGGCTGATCGGCCACCGCGCCCTCGGCATGACCGGCGACGCGACGACTCTGGGCCTCTACGGCTTTGGCGCGTCAGCGCACATCGTCATCCAGGAGGCCGTCGCGCAGGGCCGGCGCGTGCACGCGCTGACGCGTCCCGGCGACGACGCCGGCCAGCGGCTCGCCCGCCGCCTCGGCGCGACCTGGGCGGGCGACAGCACGCAGCGCCCGCCGGAGCCGCTGGAGGCGGCGATCATCTTCGCCCCGGTCGGCGAGCTGGTGCCGGTCGCGCTGCGCGCGACGACCAAGGGCGCCACGGTCGTCTGCGCCGGGATCCACATGAGCGACATCCCAAGCTTTCCCTACGAGCTCCTCTGGGGCGAGCGCAGCGTGCGCTCGGTCGCAAACTTGACGCGGGAAGATGGCGAGCAGTTCCTCGCGCTGGCCCCGACGATCCCGATCCGCACCGAGGTGACGACGTATCCGCTCGAGGCTGCCAACGACGCGCTCGCCGACCTGCGCCGGGGACGCTTCGACGGCGCCGCCGTGCTGCAGGTCATCAGCTCGTCCGGCGAGGGTTGACCGGGACGCAGCGCGGCGTTCCCATTTGCGAGGCGCGGCGTACCAATTTGCAATTTGCCGGCCCTTCCGTCCGCGACTGCTCGTAGCGTCGTCGTCGAGATGGAAGCTGCCACCGCACTGCGCCTGCCGCTGGTCCATGTCCGGGGCGAGCGGCTGTTCGTCGACGGGCTGGTCGTCGACGATGCCTGCGCCGTGCGCCTGGTGGCCGAACGGCAGACGCAGGGCGAGGATCCGG
Source organism: uncultured Solirubrobacterales bacterium (assembly GCA_963795555.1). Classification (GTDB taxonomy): domain Bacteria; phylum Actinomycetota; class Thermoleophilia; order Solirubrobacterales; family Solirubrobacteraceae; genus CAWCHZ01. The sequence continues at coordinate 211,179 of CAWCHZ010000002.1, read as the reverse complement.
CGAAGGTCGTCAGCGACGCGATCGAGGTCGGCGCCCGCGTGCTGGATCGCGAGCAGACGGCGGCCAACACGGAGTGGGTGCGGGCGGAGTTCGAGAAGGTCTCGCGCGAGGTCGAGACCGCGTTCACCGACAAGGCGCGCCGGGTCGCCGAGCACTTCGGCGCGAAGGTCGACGAGGTCTTCGCGCCGGACAGCGGCCACCTGACCAAGGCGCTCCAGCGACACTTCTCCGACGACAGCTCGGGCGCCGTGCAGCACCGCGTGCGCGAGCTGGTCGCCGAGGTGATGACCAAGTCGCGCCAGGATCTGCTGCGCCAGTTCACGGCCGCCGACGCCTCCAACCCGCTCGCCGAGTTCAAGCAGGGCGCCGTGTCGGCGATCCGCCAGGCCAGCGACCGCCAGGATGCGAACCTGAGGGCGCTGCTGCTCAAGCTCAGCGAGCTCGAGAAGGAGGTCCAGGGGCTGCGCGACGAGCGTCAGAAGCACCTCGAGGTCGACGCCGAGCGGGCGCGCGGCACCGCCAAGGGCCGCAGCTTCGAGGAGGCGGTCTACGAGTCCGTCGACGTGATCGCCCGTGCGCAGGGTGACGACTGCGACGCGGTCGGCGACCTCAAGGGCGCCACGCGCAGGACGGGCGACATCGTCGTGGCGATCGACGCCTGTCGCGGGCCGGCGCGCGGGCGGATCGTCTTCGAGGCCAAGAACGCCCGCCTCTCCAAGCCCGAGGCGCTGCGCGAGCTCGATCGCGGGCTGAGCGAGCGCGACGCGGACTTCGCCGTGCTGGTCGTGCCCTCCGAGGAGCAGCTGCCCGCGCGGATGACCGCGCTGCGCGAGTACAACGGCGACAAGCTGATCGTCGCGCACGACCCCGAGGACGGCTCCCGCCTCGCGCTGGAGGTCGCCTACGCGCTGGCCCGCGCGCGCGTGCTGATGGCGCGCGGCGGCGAGCAGCAGATCGACGCGGCGGCGATCGAGGACAAGATCGAGCGCGCCCAGGCGGCGCTAGAGGACGTTCGTCGCGTCAAGTCCCAGCTCACGGGCGCGACCACGAGCATCGAGCAGGCGCGGGCGATCCTCGAGATGATCGCCGAGCAGGTCCGCCAGCGACTGACGGAGATGGCGACGCTGGTGTCCAGCGCGACCCCCGGCGAGCCCAGCGCGACGCCCGGCGAGCTGGTGGCGGGCATCGACAGCTGACCGCGGTGGCGGGCGCCTGACGAGCGCCGACGGACGGGGCTGCGGCAGGTCGCTCGAGGTCGGGAATGCCGCAACTTGCGGTCGTTCGCGGCTTGACCCGCAGCACGGAGTAGGTTTGCATAACAAGGACCAGAATCGCTTGGCCGCACGGACGTGACCGATCGCGGTTCCGCTTCCCCGGACGACCGGGGCCGTGCGCAGGCCGGGCCCCCACCTCCCCCTTCGCGCACCCCTATGCCCCGCAATCGCATCACGCTCGCCGCGCTCGGCATGGCCGGCTCGCTGGTCGTCGCGATCGCGCTGCTGATCGCGCTGACGACCTCGATCGGCACGGGCGTCCACTTCAACGCGCGCGGGGTGCCTCCATCGCTCGCGCAGCTCGGCGTCGATCACCTCGGCGAAGGCCATCCCGGCGCGCCCGGAAGCCAGGGCGCCGGCACCGGCGGCACCGGCGCGACGCTGCTCGCCGGCGGCGGTCCGGGCGCTGGCGGCAGCCCGGGCGCAGGCAACGGGCCCGGGGCGCTCGGGATCATCAACGGACCACCCTCCAACGGCCCGGGATCCAACGGCGGCGAGGGGCCGAGCAACGGCGGCAAGGGTGGTACCGGAGGGAAGGGCGGCCCCGGCTCAGGTGGCACGGGTGGCAAGGGCGGCACTGGGGGCAGCGGCGGTACGGGCGGCAACGGCAACGGCAGCGGCCCCGGCACAGGCGGCGGTGGCCCCGGCACAGGCGGCGGTGGCCCCGGCACAGGCGGCGGTGGCACCCAGAATCCCAACCAGCCGCCGACGGTGATCGGCGGCTACGGCGGCGTCGGCGGCCAGACCCAGTCGCAGGTCGGGGGCTGAGCGAGCGGGGGCTGATCCGGCGGGGGCGGGCGGCTTCGGGAGCCCGGTATCGCTCGAGACCGAGGGTGCGGCCCCGCCCCGCTAGCCCACCTCGGCGGGCTCTTCCTTGCCCGCGAGGCGCTCGCGGCCGCGCTGGACGGCCGCGATGAACTTGCTCAGGTTGACCTCGAGCGTGTTGAGGATCTCGTCGGCGTAGTCCTCGGCGCCAAGGCGGATCTCGCGCTCGCGCGCGCGGGCCTCCTCGATGATGTCCTCGGCGCCACGCTCGGCCTGCTTGGTGATCTCCTCCTCGGAGACCAGCCGCGCCTGGCGCTCGCGTGCCTCCTTGACGATCCGCTCGGCCTCGCGCTTGGCCTCGGCGAGCATCTCCTGGCGCTCCTTGACGATCCAGCGCGCCTGCTTGATCTCCTCCGGAATCGTCGCGCGCATCTGGTCGAGGATGTCGTAGATCTCCTCCTTGTCGACGCGCACCTGGTCGGTCAGCGGCACGGGCTTGGCGTTGTGGACCAAGTCGTCGAGCTTGTCGATGAGCACGAGGACATCCATCGCGGGTTCTGTTTCGTCAGCGCCTCAACGCTTCCTGCAATCGCTCCGCTACGTAGGCAGGGACGAGATCGTCGACCGCGCCGCCGAAGGTCACCATCTCCTTGATCCCGCTCGAGCTGATGAAACTGTACTGAGGACTGGCCATCAGGTAGACCGACTCTACATCGGAGGCCAGCGTGCGGTTGAGCTGGGTCATCTCCAGCTCGTACTCGAAGTCGGAGATCGCGCGCAGTCCCTTGACGATCACGCGCGCGCCGTTGCGGCGCGCGAACTCGACGATGAGGATGTCGAAGGGCTCGGTGCGGACGTTGTCGAGGTGGGCGGTCGCGCGTTCGATGAACGAGCAGCGCTCCCGCGCGTCGAAGAGCGGCGGCCCCTTGTGGCGCGGGGTGTTGACGACCGCGACGATCAGCTCGTCGAAGAGGCCGGCGGCGCGCGTGATGATGTCGATGTGGCCATTGGTCACCGGGTCATATGAGCCGGGACAGACGGCGATGCGGTTAGCGGGCGGCATGGATGCGTATCAGCGTGTCTCCGTAGCGGCGTTCGTCCAGCAGCGCCAGCGTCAGCGCGAGCGGCCGGCGACGATCGCTCTCGCACACTATTCGCGCGCTCGCCGTCAGCACCGTCGGCAGCAGCTCGGACAGCTGCGCGCCCAGGCGCTCGGCGAGCCGGTAGGGCGGATCGACCAGGGCGAGATCGTAGTGACGCGCGCAGCCGCGTGCGCCCGCCAGGAAGCGGATGGCGTCCTGGCGTCGCACATCGACGTGCCCGGCGTCGGCAAGCCCGAGGCGTGCGAGGTTGGTCCGCACGGCGGCGATCGCCGCTGTGGCGCTGTCGACGAAGGTGGCGCCGGCTGCGCCGCGCGAGAGCGCCTCGATGCCCAGCGCTCCCGAGCCGGCGAAGAGATCCAGCACGTGCAGGCCCTCGAGTGCTCCCAACGACGCGAACAGCGCCTCGCGCACGCGATCGGCGGTCGGTCTGGTCGCGCGCCCGCGCGGCGCGACCAGCGTGCGGCCGCCATGGATGCCGGCGATCACCCTCACGCGGGCAGCGGGGCGAGCGCCGCCGGCCCGTAGGCGGCCAGCAGCGCCTGTACGAGCAGCGCATGCTCGGGCCCCCCCAGGCCCGGGTCGGCGGCGAGCAGGTCCCGCGCCCGGTGCTTGGCGTCCTCCTGCAGCGCGGCGTCCTGCGGCAGCCGCGCGTGGCGAAACTGCGCCAGGCCGGATTGACGGGTGCCGATGATCTCCCCCTCACCGCGCAGCTCCAGGTCGATCTGGGCGAGGCGAAAGCCATCTGTGTGCTCGGCCAGGGCGCGCAGGCGCGGCGAGCCCTTGGGCCCGACCAGCAGGCACAGCGAGCGGTGCGGCCCGCGTCCGACGCGCCCGCGCAGCTGGTGCAGCTGCGAGATCCCGTAGCGCTCGGCGCCCTCGACGAGCATCACCGAGGCGTTGGGCACGTCGATGCCGACCTCGATCACCGATGTGGCGACGAGCACGTCCGCCGCTCCGCTCATGAAGGCCGCCATCGCTGCCTGCTTGTCGCGCGCCGCCATCTGGCCATGCATCAGCACGACCGCGAAGCCGGCGAGCTCGGTGCGGGCGAGGCGCTCGTACTCGACGGTGGCCGCGCGGGCAGCCAGTGCGTCTGACTCCTCGACCAGCGGGCAGACGACGAACGCCTGGCGTCCGGCGCGCAGCTCCTCGCGGATCCGCTCATACGCGCGGGCGCGCTCGCGCTCACCCGCGACGACGTGCGTCGCGATCGGCTGCCGGCCGCGCGGAAGCTCCCGCAGCACGGTGATGTCGAGGTCGCCGTAGTTGGCGAGGGCGAGTGTGCGCGGGATCGGCGTCGCGGTCATGTGCAGGACGTGGGGCGCGCTCCCCGCGGGGGCCTTCGCGTCGAGCACAGCGCGCTGGCGCACGCCGAAGCGGTGCTGCTCGTCGACAACGGCAACCCCCAGCGCGGCGAAGTCGACGCCCTGCTCGATGATCGCGTGCGTGCCGACGACCAGCTTGAGCTCCCCGCTGGCCAGCTTGCCGAGCGTATCGGCACGCCGCCCGGCGGGTGTCGAGCCGGTCAGCAGCGCGCATGGCACCAGTGCGCCGGGCATCAGCGCCTGCAGCGTCGCGAAGTGCTGCTCGGCGAGCGTCTCCGTCGGCGCCATCAGCGCCGCCTGCAGATCGTGCTCGACGGCGCGCAGCATCGCGTGCAGCGCCACGACCGTCTTGCCCGAGCCGACCTCGCCCATCAGCAGCCGCTGCATCGGGATCGGCTCGGCGAGGTCCGCGTCGATCGCCTCGATCGCGGCGCGCTGATCGGCCGTCAACGGGAACGGCAGCGCCTCCTGCAGCCAGCGCTCGGTGATGGTGCGCGGGCCGCCAAGGGCGGCGGCGCCCACGCCCTCGCGCTGCGCGCGGCGCACGAGCCAGTTGAGCTGGGCGAGCAGCAGCTCCTCGAAGGCCAGGCGGCGCCGACCGGCGTCCGCGTCGTCGGGCAGCTCGGGAAAGTGCACGGCGGTCAGCGCCGCCGGCCGATCGGGCAGCGCAGCGGCGGCGCGCAGGCGCCCCGGCAGCGGCTCGATGACGTCCGCGAGCCGGTCGCGGTGCTCCCAGACAAGGTCTCGCAGCTTGAGCGGTGAGATTCCCTCGCTCGCCGGATAGACCGGAACGAGCCCGGTCGAGCGCAGCGACGCGGCGGCCAGCGCGAGCTCGGCGGCCAGGTTGGGCGCGGCGGTCAGCGGGGGCTCGGCGGCCAGCGCGAGCTCAGCCGCATCAGCGGCCAGCGCGGGCTCAGCCGCATCAGCGGCCAGCGCGGGCTCAGCCGCATCAGCGGCCAGCGGAGGGTCGGCGGCGTCGGTCAGCGGGGTCTCGGCGGCGTCGGTCAGCTCGTACTCGCGCACGGTGAAGCGGTTGCGCTGCCCGAGCCGACCGTGCAGCACCACCCTGCTGCCCGACGCGAGGCGCCGCTCGATCCAGGGCTGGTTGAACCAAACCGCGTCGACATGGCCGCTGCGGTCCGACACGCGGGCCTCGACCAGCGACATGTTGCGTCGGCGCGTCGGGCGCGTGCGGATGGCCCGCACGTCGACGATCACGGTCGCCTCCTCGCCGATGCGCAGGCTTGCCACCGCGCGCGCCTCACGGCGATCCTCGTGGCGATGGGGCAGGTGCTCGAGCAGGTCGCCAACAGTCTCCAGGCCCAGCGTCACCGCAGCGCGCGCCGCGCGCGCTGGCTTGATCTGCAGCGGCGCGCGCAGGCGCGAAGGCCGCGGGTAACGCAGCGGCGCAAGGCGCAGCTCAGCCTCGCTCAGCGGCCGGGTGGCGGCGAACGCGGACCAGCGGGGACTGCTCAGGGACATCTACAAGCGGATCATGCCCCAGCCACCGGCGTTTGGGGGTGGCTCGCCATTGCTGGCGGCCCGCTTCGGGGTCGAGCCCGCCTACTCGGCTGCGATCAGCCACCAATAGCTCGGCTGACCGCCCTCGCTGCGCTCGAGCTCGACATCGCCGTCGTAGAGCTCGGCGACCTGCTCGAGCGACAGCGGCGCGTCGCGCCCGGCGATGCAGGTCAGCAACTCGGCACCTTCGCCGAGCAGCTCGAGCACCCGCCGCAACGTCTCCCGCGGCTCGCCCCAGGCGACGATCTGCTCCTCGACGAAGCCCACGGCGTCAGCGCGCTTGAAGCGTCCGCCGGCATCGTCGCGCGCGGCCGGCGCGACCGCGCCGCTGCGCAGCCGCCCGAGCACCTCGCTCATCGCGGCCGCGTTTGCCGCGCAGTCGCGCGCGGGATCGAGCGCGACGGCCGCGGCGAGGCCGGCCTGCGGTGAGCGCGTCGGCACCACGCGGACGCGGCGGTCCGACAGCTCGGCGGCACGCTCGGCGGCCATCGTGACATTCGGGGAGTTGGGCAGCACGATCACCTGCTCGGCCGCGATCGCGTGGATGCCGGCAAGCAGGTCGTAGGTCGATGGGTTGACGGCCCCGTCGATCGTGTGCACGCCAAGCGACTCGAACGACGCGCGCAGGCCATCGCCGGCGACCACCGCAAGCGCGCCGCAGGTCGGCGGCGCAGCCAGCGGCGCGGCGTCGAGGCGCGCGTCGCGCTGACTGATCTGCTCGTGCATGTCGGCGACGTCGAGATGCGAGACGAAGCCGTCCCGGGTGAACAGCGCCGTCGCCGCATCGGGGTCGTCGGTGTGCACGTGGACCTTGAGCGTCGCGCGGTCGCCGACGACGAGCACCGAGTCGCCGATCGCCTCGAGCGCGAGCGTGAACCGCTGCGGGTCGAGGTTGGTCCCCGTCACGGCGAAGTTGGTGCAGTAGCGGTAGGTCGAGGAGCGGTGCTGGGGGTGGGTTGGACGCGCCGCCGGCAGCTGGTGCTCGAGCGTTGGCGGCTCGGCGCCGCGCAGCGCCGCGATCACCCCGGCGATCAGCACCGTCAGGCCATAGCCGCCGGCGTCGACGACGCCCGCCTCGCGCAGCACCGCCAGCAGCGCCGGCCCGCGGCGGACAGACCGCTCCCCGGCCTCCAGCGCGCGTTCGAGGACCGCCGCCAGCGCGGCGTTCTGCTCGCCCGGGGCGCCGTCCACCGCCAGCCGCTGGGTCGGCATGTGCGCCAGCTCGGAGGCGATCCGGTGGGCCATCTCGCGCATGACGGTGAGGATCGTGCCCTCGGCCGGCTCCCGCACCGAGGCGTAGGCGCGGTCGGCCGCGCGTGCCATCGCCGCGCCGACCAGCACGGGGTCGACCAGCTCGCCCGGACGGCTCGCCAGCTCCTCAGCCGCACCGCGGATGAACTGGGAGAGGATCACCCCGCTGTTGCCGCGTGCGCCCAGCAGCGCGGCGCGCGCCACCGAGTCGACGATCTCCTCACGACCGATCTCGTCCAGCGTGCGGTCGAGCTCGGCCGCCGCCAGCCGGTCGACCTCGGCCAGCACGGCACGCAGCGTGAGCACCATGTTGTCGCCCGTGTCGCCGTCCGCGACCGGAAAGACATTGAGGTCGTTGACCTCCTGGCGGCGCTCCTCGAGGTGCGCCAGGGCACGTTCGATGACGGCACGGAAGCGGACGAGGTTCGGCTCCGCCACCGTCGGGGCCTGGGAGCGGCCGCGGGCGTCCGCGCGGCTGGCCACCTCAGCGCGCCTTGGTCACCTTCCCGGCCTTCAGGCAGCGGGTGCAGACGTAGACGCGCCGCGGGCTGCCGGCGTCGTCGATGCGCACCTTCTGAAGGTTGGGGTCGAAGCGGCGCTTGGTCGCGACCATCGAGTGGCTGCGATTGTGGCCAAACGCAGGACCCTTACCACAGCTATGACAGACCTTGGCCATCGCGCGGGCAGTATAGGGCTCCGCTCCGTCGCTACGCGGGCTGCTCCGCCAGGCGCGCGCGGATCGCGCTCATCGCCAGCGCCGCGCGTGCCGCGTGACGGCCCTGGTGGCGCTTGGCCCCGCCAGCTCGCGCGAGCGCCTGCTCCATGCTGTCGACCGTCAGCACGCCGAAGGCGCAGGGCACGCCGGTCGCCAGCGCGACCTCCTGGATGCCGTGCGCGGACTCGGCGCAGACGAACTCGTAATGATCGGTCTCGCCGCGGATCACCGCGCCCAGGCACACGACGCCGGCATAGCGACCGGACTCAGCGGCGTACTTGGCGGCCAGCGGCAGCTCGAAGGCACCGGGCACTTCGAGCACGTCGATCTCCTCGACACCGGCGGCGCGCAGCTCGTCGATCGCCCCCTCCACCAGCCGTTTCGCGAGGTCCTCGTAGAAGCGCGCCACGGCGATCGCGTAGCGGGTCGCGCTCATGCTTCGTCGCGCTCGCGGTGGTGGCGCCGGCGTTCGGCTGCCTCGTCGCGCTCGCGGTCGTGCAGGCGCTCCTCGGCCTCCTCGTCGCGCTCGCGGTCGTGCTCCTGCTCGTCGTGCAGCAGCTGCTCGTCGAGCGCGAGCCCCTGGTGGTGCAGGATGTGGCCCATGCGCTCGGCCTTGGCGCGCAGGTAGGCCTCGTTGTGGGGGTTGGGCAGCGACTGGATCGGCAGCTGAGCGGTCACCGAGAGCCCGTAGCCCTCCATGCCGATGATCTTCTTGGGGTTGTTGGTGAGGATCCTGATCGAGGTGAGGCCCAGGTCGCAGAGGATCTGGGCGCCGATGCCGTACTCGCGCAGGTCGGCGGGCAGGCCGAGCTTGAGGTTCGCGTCGACCGTGTCGAGGCCGTCCTCCTGCAGCTTGTAGGCCTTGAGCTTGTTGAGCAGCCCGATCCCGCGCCCCTCCTGGGCGAGGTACAGCAGCACCCCGCGGCCCTCGCGCTCGATCATCCCCAGCGCGGACTCCAGCTGCTCGCCGCAATCGCAGCGCAGGGAATGGAAGACGTCACCGGTCAGGCACTCGGAGTGCACCCGCACCAGCACGTCGGAGACGCCGGCCACCTCGCCCTTGACCATCGCGACGTGGTGCTTTCCGTCCACCAGCGAGCGGTAGCCGACGGCCTCGAACTCGCCGAAGGTCGTCGGCAGCCGCGTGGAGACGACCCGCTCGACGAGCTTGTCGACCCGCCGGCGGTGGGCGATCAGGTCGGCCACGGTGATCATCTTCAGCCCGTGGCGGCGGCAGTAGGGCACGAGGTCCTCGACGCGGGCCATCGTGCCGTCGTCGTTCATGATCTCGCAGATCACGCCCGCCGGCAGCAGCCCGGCCAGCCGTGCGAGGTCCACCGCCGCCTCGGTCTGGCCGGTCCGCTCGAGCACCCCACCCGGACGCGCCTTGAGCGGGAACACATGGCCGGGCTGGACCAGATCGCGAGGGCGCGAGGTCGGGTCGATCGCGACCTGGATCGTGTGGGCACGGTCGGCCGCGCTGATGCCCGTGGTGACGCCCTCGCGAGCTTCGACCGAGACGGTGAACGCGGTCTCGAAGCGCGACTCGTTCTTGGCCGCCATCAGATCGAGCCCGAGCTCGTCGCAGCGCTCCGGCGTCAGCGCGAGGCAGATCAGGCCCCGGCCCTCCTTGGCCATGAAGTTGACCGCTTCGGGCGTGGCGAACTGCGCCGCCATCGTCAGATCGCCCTCGTTCTCGCGCCCCTCGTCGTCGCAGACGACGATCATCTTGCCCTGGCGGATGTCGTCGAGCGCCTGCTCGACTGTGGCGAAGGGCGTCTGCGTGCGCGACGGGCTCATCGGACCAGCTTCTCGACGTACTTGGCCAGCACGTCGACCTCGATGTTGACCGGCCGCCCGACCGTCGCCTCGCCGAGGCTCGTGCGCTGCAGCGTCTCGGGGATCAGCGAGACCTCGAAACCCGCCTCGTCGACGGCGGCGACCGTCAGCGAGACGCCGTCGACGGCGACCGACCCCTTCTCGACGACATAGCGCAGCAGCGCCGGCTCGACCGCGATGGTCAGGCGCCGGGCGAAGCCGTCCTCGCGGACCGCGCGGACCTCCCCCACCCCGTCGACGTGGCCCTGGACGACGTGGCCACCGAGCGGATCGCCGGCACGCAACGCCAGCTCGAGATTCACGCTGGTGCCATCGGTCAGGCGCGCCAGCGACGAGCGGTCGAGCGTCTCGCGCATGACGTCGGCGCTGAAGCCCTCCGCACCAACCTCGACCGCCGTCAGGCAGACACCGTCGACGGAGATCGAGTCGCCGCTGCGCAACCGCGACGCGAGCGCGGTCCGCACGCTCAGCCGCACTCCCGCGCCATCCCCGCGCACCCCGCGGACCGTTCCACGATCCTGCACCAGGCCGGTGAACATCCTCACCACTCCTTCAGGCGCGCGGTTATCAGCAGGTCCTCGCCGACCCGCTCGCAGCTGACGATGCGCGTATGCACGGCGTCGGCGATCGCCTCGGCGCCCTGACCCTCCAGCGGGTCGCGCGCCGTCCGCCCCCCGAGCAGCAGCGGCGCCAGGAACAGCCGCAGCTCGTCGATCTCGCCGGCATCCAGGAACGAGCCGGCCAGGTGCGGGCCGCCCTCCAATAGCACCGAGGAGATCCCCGCGGCGGCCAGCGACTCGAGCGCCGACACGACCCGGGCCGGCTCGTTGGCGCCCGCGGCGACGACCACCTCGGCGCCGGCCGCCTCCAGCTGGACGACATCCGCGCGTGGCGCGGCGCGCGAGACGACGACCACCAGCGGGATGCTGGGCGCGTCGCGAACCAGCTGCGAGCTCAGCGGCAGGCGCGCCAGCGAGTCGAAGATAACCCGCCGCGGCTGACGTTCGACACCGGGGATGCGCGCGGTCAGCTGCGGGTCGTCAGCGAGCGCGGTGCCCACTCCGACCGCGACGGCGTCGAATTCGCTGCGCCAGCGGTGCGAGAGCTGGCGGCTCTCCTCGCCGGAGATCCACTTGGAGTCCCCGGTGACGGTCGCCACCTTGCCGTCGAGCGTCATCGCCGACTTGAAGCAGACGAGCGGGCGGCCGCTGCGGGCCAGCTTGCGGAAGGGCTGGTTGAGCATCCGCGCGCGGACGGCGAGATCCGGCGCGTCGAGGTCGGCCTCGGCGAGGTCGACGGCGATCCCCTCGTCGCGCAGGATCCCCAGGCCACGGCCCGAGGCCGCCTCGCTGGGATCATCGGCCGCGACGACGACACGCCCGATCCCGGCCGCGACGATCGCATCGGTGCACGGTGGCGTCTTGCCGTGGTGGCAACAGGGCTCCAGCGACACGTACAGCGTCGCGCCGGTCAGGTCGCAGCCGGCCGCCGCGATCGCCGCGACCTCGGCGTGCGGCCCGCCGAAGACGGCATGGAAGCCCTCGGCGAGGACCTCGCCGTCGCGTACGAGCACCGCTCCGACCAGCGGGTTGGGGCTGACACGCCCGCGACCCTGCTCGGACAGCTCGATCGCCCGGGCAAGATGCTGTCGGTCGGTGGCGATGCTCATGGTCATGATGTGGCGGTGCGCGTGGCGGGCAGGGACGACCGCGACGGCCACCCCGCTGCCCCGCTCGCTGAGACAAGGATAGGTGCCCAGCCCGTCAGCGACCGCCGCAGGCACCGCCGCCCAGCCCGTCAGCGACCGCCGCAGGCACCGCCGCGCAGGCGGTAGATCCAGATCTCCGGCCCGGGCCTTACATAGGCGAGCGGGTAGTAGTCGAACGACCAGTCGAAGTCGAACCGGACCGCCCGCGCCCCCGCGCGGTAGGGGCTGGCGTGGAAGACGAGCTGCGCGCGAGCGCGCAGCTCGCGGTAGTAGGCATTGGCCGCCGGGGCGGCGGCGGGCGTAACCAGCGCACGGCCGGCCTGCGTGGAGCCACTGACCACATAGCAGTAGCCGGCGCGCGCGTAGGCGGTGATCAGGCCTGGGTCGAGCGTGCGCACATAGTTCTCGGCGCCGATTACGAACAGATCGTCGGGGCGTCCGCCGGGCGGCGCGAAGCGCGCCCGCACGGCCACCGGCGCCGCTCCCGGCAGCGCGGTCGCGAACGGGCTGAAGACGACCCAGCGCCGCCCCTCGCTCTGCGGACCGCCATCGTGGCCGGGGTCGATCAGCCAGGTGTCGGTGACGATCGGCTCGACGACGATCCGCGCGCCGGCCGGCACGTGGGCGAGCAGCCAGCTGCGCGCCGCGCTGCGGGTGTCGGGCCGAGCCAGCACGAGGTCGACGTGGATCGTGGTGGCGATGCCCTGCGCCAGCAGCGCCAGCACCGCCACAGCGGTCGGTCCCGCGCGCCAGCGACCGCCCGCTGGACCTCCCGCGCGCCAGCGACCGCCCGCTGGACCTCCCGCGCGCCAGGCGTCGATACGACCTGCCGCCCAGCGTGCCGTCGCCAGCGCGCCATAGGCGGCGAGGATCGCCAGCAGCGGGAAGATCGGCAATAGCCAGCGCCCGAAGAAGCGCTGCTGGCTGCCCATGTAGACAAAGAACGCCAGCGCCGGCACCAGCAGCAGCGCAAGCTCCGCGCGAGCGCGGCGGGCCAGCGCCAGCGCACCCGCGACGATCGCCAGCGCCGGCACCCAGCCCAGCCCCCAGGTCAACGTCTGCAGGTAGAAGGACCACCCGCTGCTCGCCGTCGTGCCGAGCTTGCTCGCGCCGCCCGCGGTCGCCGACTCGCTGCGCAGGCCGGCGGTGAACTGACCCCATTCGCGCAGGGCGTAGGGGTCGAGCACGGCAAACGTCAGCACGGCGGCGATCCCGGCGAGCGCGAGCTGCCCCAGCGGCAGCGAGCGCACGAGCGCACGCGGCGTCGAGCGCCGCGACCCGTCGGCCGCCCCCTGCGCTGCGCCAGCGCCCGCGCGCCACTGCTCGAGGGTGCGCGCAAGCGCCGCGACGAGCAGCGCCAGCACGACGATCCCGCCGGTGTACTTGGTTGCCGCGGCGAGCCCGGCGCCAACGCCGGCGACCAGGTACCAGCGCCGCTGGGCGCTGCGCAGCACGCCTGCGCTGCCCCACAGCGACAGCGCGATCGGCGCCAGCGTCGGCGCGTCGTTGAGCGCGAGGTGCGCGTAGAAGGCGGGCAGGAAGGCAACCGCCAGCAGCGCCGCCGCAAGCAGCCCGACGCGCCGGTCGAACAGGCGCGCGCCGGCACGGGCGACGAGCCATACCGACAGCGTCGCCAGCAGCGCGACCACCACGCGCGCCACGAGCCAGACGTCGCCGGGGTGCAGCGCGAACGCATGCCCCATCCCACCTTTGAATCCGGCTCCCAGCGGCGCGAGGACGCCGCTGAAGGCGACCGCGAAGACGCCGTAGAGCAGGTACATCAGCGCCGGCGGGTTGTCGAAGTAGTTGGGGTTCAGCGAGTGGCCGGCGAAGCCGATCGCGCGCGGCACGAAGTGCGCGTTCTCGTCGACGTTGTAGGCAAACGGCAGGCCCGAGGCGATGCCCCACAGCCGCAGCGCGAGCGCGACGAGCAGCACGGCCACAAGGCCCAGGGTCAGCAGGTCCGGCGATGGGCGGCGCCTGGCTGGCGACGCGAGAACGGCCGGGCGGCGGCGCCCGGTGGCGAGCTTGGGCACTCGCGGCACCCTATCCTGCCGACATCAAGCTGATGATCCAGATCCCCTGCCTCGACGAGGAGGCGACGCTGCCGGCGACGCTGGCAGCGCTGCCCCGCGAGCTCCCCGGCTTCGACGTCGTCCAGTGGCTGGTCATCGACGACGGCTCACGCGACCGCACGGTCGAGGTCGCGCGCGCGCATGGCGTCGATCACGTCGTGCGCCTGACCAGCCACAAGGGCCTGGCGTCCGCGTTCCAGGCTGGGCTTGACGCCGCGCTCAAGCTCGGCGCCGATGTGATCGTCAACACCGACGCCGACAACCAATATCGGGGCGCGGACATCGCGCGACTGGTGGGGCCGATCCTGCGCGGCGAGGCCGACATGGTCATCGGCGACCGCGACATCGCCGCGGTCGAGCATTTCTCCGCGCTCAAGAAGCTGCTGCAGCGGGTCGGCTCACGCGTCGTGCGCTGGGCGTCCTCGACCGACCTGCCGGACACGACCTCGGGCTTTCGCGCCTACAACCGCGAGGCGGCGATCCAGGTCCAGGTCGTGTCGAGCTTCACCTACACGCTGGAGACGATCATCCAGGCCGGCAAGATGCTCGTGGCCATCGATCACGTCCCGATTCACACCAACCCGAAGCTGCGCGAGTCGCGGCTGTTTCCATCGATGTGGACCTACGTGCGCCGCAACATGCTGGCGATCTTCCGCGTCTACTCGCAGTACGAGCCGCTGCGCGTGTTCTGGGGCGCGGCGCTGGTCGTAGGGCTGGTCGCGCTGGCGATCTGGGTGCGCTACCTCTACTTCTTCATCTTCGGCCACCACGGCGGGCACCTCCAGTCGCTGCTGCTCGGCGCGGTCCTGTTCATCGGCGCGATGGTGCTCGCCGCGCTGGGCATCATCGGCGACCAGCTCTACGCGCAGCGGGTCCTCACGCAGCGCACGTTCGAGCGTGTGCGGCGCCTGGAGCTGCAGCTCGGCGTCGAGCCATCGCATTACGAGCCCGGCGGCGAGCGCGACGGCGCGGCGCGCGAGGAGGTGCTCGGCGCATGAGCGGATCGGCTGCCGTGCCCACCGGCAACCTCTACGACAAGTACGGCTCGAGCAACCCGCTCGTCAAGCGATTGATGGCCCGCTTCGAGGGCGCGCTGGAGGACCTGCTCGCGCGCGCGGCGCCGACGTCGATCCTCGACGTCGGCTGTGGTGAGGGCGTGTTGACCGAGCGCTGGGCGCGGCGGCTGACGGACCAACCGGTCCTCGGCCTCGATCTCGACGACCCCAAGCTGGCCGCCCAATGGGCCGAGCGTCGCCTGCCGAACCTGCGCTTCGGCGTCCTGAGCGGCCCGCAGCTGCCGCTGCCCGCCGACGCGTTGGACTGCGCCTGCGCGATCGAGGTGCTCGAGCACGTGCCCGACCCCGACCGCATGCTGGCCGAGCTCACGCGCTGCGCGGCGCGCCATGTGCTGGTCTCGGTTCCGCGCGAGCCGCTGTGGCGCGCGCTCAACCTCGCGCGCGGGGCCTACCTGCGAGATCTGGGCAACACGCCCGGGCACCTAAACCACTGGTCGCGCCGAGCATTCGTCGCGCTCGTCGGGCGCTACGCCGAGGTGCTCGAGGTGCGCGCGCCAGCCCCCTGGACGGTCGTGCTGGCGCGCGTTCGCTCCACCGAGTCGACGATGTCGCGGTAGGCGGACCCCGGATCGGCTCGGCCGAAGATCGCGCTGCCGGCCACCAGCACCGTCGCACCGGCGGCTACGCAGCGCGGGGCGGTCTGAGCGTCGATGCCGCCGTCGACCTCGACGGCGATCGCGTCGCCCACCAGCGCGCGCAGGCGGGCGATCTTGCCGATCGAGGCGGCGATGAACTCCTGCCCCCCCCAGCCGGGGTTGACAGTCATGCAGAGCGCCACGTCGAGGTCGTCGAGCACCTCGCGCACATGCTCGACCGGCGTGGCGGGGCAGACCGCGAGGCCCGCGCGACAGCCGGCCGCGTGGATCAGCTCGATCACGCGGTGCGCATGCGGCGTGGCCTCCCGGTGGAAGATGATCGTGTCCGCACCGGCCTGCGCGAACGCTGCGACGTGGCGCTCGGGGCTCTCGATCATCAGATGCACGTCGAGCAGGCCCGAGCGCGCGTGGATGAGGTCGCGCAGCGCGGCGACGACCAGCGGCCCCATCGTGATCGGCGGCACGAAATGCCCGTCCATCACGTCGACGTGGATCACGCGCGCGCCGGCGTCCATCACCGCCTCGACCTGCTCGCCCAGGCGGGCGAAATCAGCCGACAGGATCGACGGGGCGACCTCGATGTCGCGTGGCTGCTGGGCTGCCATCGCCGCACCGGCCGCTAGAGCGGCTTGAGCATGCTCCCGCCGCAGTGGTTGCAGGTGGTGATCGCGGTGCTCGACATCCGCACGATCGTGGAGTGCTCACCGCAGTTGGGGCAGACCGAGGTCAGCTCGTAGCGGCGCAGGCAGTAGACGCAGTGGTAGCGGCCGGCGAGATTGGTCGGGCGCAGCCACGGCTCACCGCAGCCCGGGCAGGTGCGCCCGCGCATCAGCTCGGCCTGCGTCATGCGGTGCGATCCCCCGCACGCCGCAGGCGGGCATCCTCGTCGCGCCGCCGGGCGTCCCCCTCACGCCGCAGCCGCGCGATGAAGAAGCCATCCGTACCGTCGCGATGGGGCAGCAGCTGCAGATGACCGGGCACGCTGGGATGGTGCCAGAGCGGCAGGTCATTGCTGAGCTCGTCAGCCGTGAAGTCGGCGTGCTCGGCCAGGAAGCGCTCGATCAGCAGATCGCCCTCGGCGCGCGAGATCGTGCAGACCGCGTAGACCAGCACGCCGCCTGCTCGCAGCTGGCTGGCGGCGGCGGTGAGCAGGCGTCGTTGCTGGCGGGCCAGCGTGCGCACGTCCGCGGGCGTCACGCGCCAGCGCTGATCCGGGCGCGAGCGCAGTGTGCCGAGGCCCGAGCAGGGCGGGTCCAGCAGCACCCGGTCGAACGGGCCATCGGCGATTGGCGCCGCGGCGTCCTGCACGCGCACGACCACGTTGTCGGCGCCCATGCGCCGACAGGTCGCCTGCAGCGCGCTGGCGCGCCCGCCGTGGCGCTCGATCGCGACGATCTCGCCGCGCCCCTGCATCAGCGCGGCCAGATGGGTCGTCTTGGCGCCGGGGGCGGCGCAGAGGTCGAGCACCCGCTCGCCGGGCACCGGATCCAGCAGCCGGGCGACGAGCATTGCGGCGCGTGATTGGGGCATCAAAGCGCCGCGCTGCCACGCCGCCGAGCCATGGGCGTCGAACGGGCCGTCGACGAGCAGGCCCTCGGGCAGCTCGGGGCAGCGGCGCGTCGGCACGCCGGCGCGAGCCAGCTCGGCGGCCAGCTCGTCGACTTCGGTGCGCAGCGTGTTGACGCGCAGCGCCGTCTCGGCGGGGGCGTTGTCGGCGGCGAGCAGGGCGCGCGCGTGGTCGGCCCCGAGCTCCTCCCACCAGCGCCGCACCAGCCATTCAGGGTGCGAGTGCGCGAGCGCCGCTCCCGCGGGTGTTGAGTCGTCGATGCCGGCCACGAGCGCCCGGGCCTCGCGCGCTGCGCGCCTCAGGACGGCGTTGACGAGCCGCGCGGCGCCCGGCGGGCCCTGCTTGGCCAGCTCGACAGCGTCGGCGACGGCCGCATGTGGCGGGATCCCGTCGAGGAACACGAGCTGGACGAGGCCGAGCCGCAGGGCCGCGTGCACGGGTGGGCTGAGCTCGGCCGCGCCGCGCGTGCAGAGACGGTCGATCAGCCAGTCGAGCGTCGCGCGGCGCTGCACCGTCTCATAGGCCAGGCGCGTCGCGAGCGAGCGGTCGCGCGGCGCGAGCGCAAACCGCGCGGCCTCGGCGTGCAGCGCGCGGTCGGCGTAGGCGCCGCGCTCGTCGACGCGGCGCAGCACCGCGTGCGCGCAACGCCGGGCGGGCGCCACGGCGCCGCCACCCCGCTGCGCTTGCGGCGCGCGCTGCGCTCCAACGGTGGCCATCGCGCGAGTTTAGTCCGACGCGACTGATTGGTCGCACAGCGGGTGGCCGCGCAGGTAGTCCGCGGTCGGCATCGGTCGCCCTCCCGGCGCCAGCACCTCCATCGGCTCGAGCCCGCGGCGATCGACGCAGCCGAGCACCAGCCTGCCCGCGCGCACGACCAGCCGACCGGGCGCCGGGACCTCGTCGTCGACCACCCGAGCGGCACGCACGCCCAGCGGCGTGCCGTTGGCCAACGCCAGCAGCGCACCGACGTGCGGCGTAAGCGCGCGCACCACACGCTCCAGCTCGGCGGCCGGACGGCGGCCGTCGAGACGGCGATCAGCGGGCCCGATCTTCTCGGCGTAGGTGGCGCTCGCGTCGTCCTGGGCAACGCATCGCGGCTGCTGGTCGAGCGCGCGGATCAGCAGCGCAGCGCCGAGCGCCTGCAGGCGCTCGGCGAGCGTGCCGTAGCTGTCATCGGGCTCGATCGGCTCGCGCTCCTGCAGGCACACGGGACCCGTGTCGAGGCCCGCGGTCAGCTGCATGATCGAGACCCCCGTCCAAGCGTCCCCGGCGATGATCGCGCGCTCGATTGGGGCGGCGCCGCGCCAACGGGGCAGCAGCGATGGGTGGAGGTTGAGCGATCGATGGGCCGACAGCAGCGGCTCGCGGATCAGCGCACCGAAGGCGCAGACGCAGACCGCCTGCGGCTGTAGCGCGGCGATCCGCGCCACGACGTCCGGGCTGTTGACGTCCTTGGGCTGGGCGACCTCGATGCCCAGCGCGCACGCCGTGGCGGCGACCGGTGGTGCGGCCAGCTTGCGGCCCCGTCCGCGCGGACGATCGGGACGGGTGACCACCAGCTGCGGCCGGTGCGCGCTGGCCGCCAGGCGCTCCAGCACCGCGGCAGCGAACGCGGAGGTGCCGAGGTAGACGGTGCGCACGTCTCGATCGCCGGCGCCGCGCGTGCGCCCTGCTAGCCGTCGACGCGGTGCTCGAGAGCCGCCTCGGTCTGCGCCTCGCGCAGCATGCGCATCGCCTCCTTGCGCTGTGGGCGCGAGGTGCGGTCGAGGATCAGCACCCCGTCGAGGTGATCGATCTCATGCTGGATGACGCGGGCCTCCAGTCCAGAGGCCTCGACCAACAACGACGACCCGCGCTCGTCATGGGCGCGCACGCGCACGTGCAGCGGGCGCTCGACGTCGACGGCGACGGCGGGCAGGCTCAGGCAGCCCTCCTCTACCGTCTCGAGCTCTGCGCCGAACCACTCGACGACCGGGTTGACGAGGGCCACGAGGGGCGCGTCGGAGCCGACGCGATAGACCAGCAGCCGGTGCATGATGCCGACCTGGGTGGCGGCAAGGCCGACGCCGAGAGCGTCGTCCATCAGCGCGCCCATGCGCCGTACCTCGGCGCGCAGCGCACCATCGAAGCGCTCGACCGGCAGCGCGCGGGCGCGCAGCACCGGATCGCCGAACTTGCGCACGCGCGCGAGCGCCGCGTCGCGCCGCTCGCGCGCCTCGGGCTCGAGCTCCTCGGCCTCCAGCTCGACCTCGCCGGTCGGGGGCAGCTCGTCACGCTCAGCCGGCTCGTCGACGTGCTCGGCTGGAGTAATGGCGGCGTCCTCACCGAGCACGTCGCGGCGCTCGCGAGGCTCGGTCACGACTGGTCCCCTTGCTTCGCGTCCCATCGCTGTCCGAGTGTAACCAGCCGTCGGTGGGCGACGACGGCCGGCGCCCGCCCCGCTCCGCCGCTACTGGGGATCGACGTCGACGCTGAAGCTGGCGCTGCGCTGGCGGCGATCGCCGCTGACGGCGTCAACCGCGGCGCCGACCGCGCGCGCGGCGTTGGCGCGCACGCCGACGCCCGACGCGATGCGGATCACCAGCTGAGCGCGCTCGCGGTCGCGCAGGCGAAACAGCGGTGCCGGCCCGAGCACGCGGGCGTTGGGCAGGACGAGCCGCTCGGCGACCGCGCTGGCCGCGGCGAGCGCGTCCTGCGGCCGAGCGGCCGAGCAGACGATGCGGATCAGCTCGGCGAAGGGCGGATAGCCGAGCGCACGCCGGCGCTCGAGCTCGCCGGCGATGAAGCCCTCGGCGTCGTGGCGCGCGGCCGCCTGGATCGACGGCGCGTCGGGCGCGATCGTCTGGACGAGCACGCGCCCGCCCGCGCTGCCGCGCCCCGCGCGTCCGGCGAGCTGCGCGACCAGCGCGAACGTGCGCTCCTCGGCGCGGAAGTCTGGGAAGCGCAGCGTGGCGTCGGCGTCGATCACGACGCCGAGGGTGACCGCCGGGAAGTCGTGGCCCTTGGCGACCATCTGCGTGCCGATCAGCACCCCCGCCGGCGCCTCGTCGAAGGCCCGCAGGATCGCCGTCAAGCGCTCGCGACCGGCGCCGGCGACATCGGAGTCCAGTCGCAGGACCGGGAAGCCCGGCCCGGCGAGCAGCTCGGTGAGCTCGTGCGCCAGACGCTCGGTCCCGGCGCCGTGGCGTGCGACGGCGCTGGAGCCGCAGTCGGGGCAGCGCTCGGGCACGGCCTCCGCGTGGCCGCAGTGATGGCAGGCGATGCGGTTGGTCGCGCGGTGGAGCACCAACGAGACGTCGCAGTGCGGACAGGTCCAAACGCGCCCGCAGGAGCGACAGGAGAGGAAGTTCGACCAGCCGCGCCGGTTGAGCAGCACGATCGCCTTGGCCCCGGCGCGCCGTGTCTGCACGAGTGCCTCGTGGGCGTCGGGATGGAGCGCGTGGCGCGCGCCGCGCATGTCGAGCACCTCCACCGGCGGCAGCGTCAGGTCATCGACCCGCGTCGGCAGCGTGATGCGCCGCAGCCGCTGCCAGCTCTCCGGACGAGGCGTGGCGGAGCCCAGCACGAGCACCGCGTTGCTGGCACGAGCGCGCTGCTCGGCCACGCTGCGGGCGTCATAGCGGGGGTCGCCCTCGTGCTTGTAGGAGGGGTCGTGCTCCTCGTCGACGATGATCAGCCCGAGGTCGGCGATCGGCGCGAACACAGCCGAGCGCGGCCCCACGCAGACGCGCGCCTGCCCGCGTCGCAGGCGCAGCCATTCGTCGCGACGCTCGCCGGCGCCCAGCTGGGAGTGCAGGATCGCGACGGTCTCCCCCAGGCGCTCGCGGAAGCGGGCGGTGATCTGTGGGGTGAGCGCGATCTCGGGCACGAGCACGATCGCGCCGCGACGCTGCCCCAACGCCTGCGTCGCGGCGCGCAGATAGACCTCGGTCTTGCCTGAGCCGGTGACGCCGTGCAGCAGCAGCGGCTCGCCGGGCGCCTGCAGCGCACGTGAGATCTCGGCGAGTGCCTGCTGTTGGGCGTCCGTTGGGCGGGGCACCGCGCCCGCCGCGCCGACCGTGACATGGGCGGGTCGCTGCGCCTGCACACGCGCCTCCAGGGCGATCAGCCCGCGGCGCTCGAGGCGACGCAACGCGCCATGGTCGACGCCGGTGCGCGTGGCGGCGAGCGGACCCTGTGCGCACAGGCGCTCGAGCGCCGCGCGCTGGCCAACCGACAGCGGGCTGCCGTCCTGCAACGCGAGGGCGCCGGCAGCGGTCAGCTCGGCGACGAGCGCACGGCGCTCGCGCACCCTGCGCCCGGCGTCGCGCCCGGTGCCCGGCGGCAGCACCAGCGCGAGCGCGCGGGCGGGCGTCGAGCAGTACTCCCGCGCGATCCATTGCGCGAGCGCGACCAGCTCGGCGGGCACGCCCAGCTCGAGCGCCTCGATCGGCGCCGCCAGACGCTCGGGAGCGATCTCCGAGCGCTCGGCGACCTCGACGACGACGCCCAGCAGTCGTTGACGTCCGAAGGGCACGACCAGCAGCGAGCCGACGTCGACGCCGGCGAGCGCGCTGGGCAGGCGGTAGTCGAAGGGCCCATGCAGCGCGCGGGCGGTGGTCAGCGGCTCGACGCGAGCGATCGGTGACATCGCTCGCAGGCTAGGCGGGCACGCGGACGCCGGCGCGCCCGGCGCGACGACTGCCGCGCTCGACGAAGTCGATCACCAGCGGGACCCCCTCGAGGCGATAGCGCTCGCGCAGCTGGTTCTCGACGTAGTACGCGTAGTCGCGCGTCACACGCGCGCGCGAGTTGACCTGGATCGCAAAGCGCGGTGGCCTGGTGTCGATCTGGGCGATGTAGAGCAGCTTGAGGCGATGCCCCTGGCGCGCCGGCGGCTGACGCGCATGGACGAGCTCGGCGAGCAGGCGGTTGAGGCCGGCGGTCGGCAGCCGCGACGCCGCACGGTCGCCCAGGTCGAGCGCTTCGGAGAGCAGTCGCCCGATGCCCCGGCCCGTCAGCGCGCTCGCCGTCAGCAGGCGCGGGCGCAGCCGCAGCTTGCGCGCGACGCGCGCGCGCTCGTGGGCCAGGTCGAAGTCGCCGGCGAGATCCCACTTGTTGAGCACCAGCGCCGTTGCGCAGTTGGCCTCCATCGCCAGCTCGGCGACGCGCAGGTCCTGCGTCGTGACGCCATCGCTGGCGTCGCAGACGACGAGCGCCACGTCGGCGCGCTCGGCCGCACGACGCGAGCGCAGGCCGGTGTAGTACTCGATCGACTCGCTGACCTTCGCCTGGCGGCGCAACCCGGCGGTGTCGACGATCACCAGCGGACGGCCGTCGACGGCGATCCGCACGTCGATCGCGTCGCGCGTGGTGCCCGCGCGATCGGAGACGATCATCCGCCGCTCTCCGACGAAGCGATTGACCAGGCTCGACTTGCCGACGTTGGGACGGCCGATCACGGCCAGCCGAATCGCCTCATCCGGCTCCGGCTCGTCATCCGGCAACAGCGCCACGAGCGCGTCGAGCAGATCGCCGCTGCCCAGGCCCTGCGCGGCCGATACGGGCAGCGGCTCGCCCAACCCGAGGCGATGGAACTCGGCCGCCAGCGGGATTTCGCCAACGTGGTCGCACTTGTTCGCCGCGACCAGCACCGGCCGCCCACCGCGACGCAGGATGTCGGCCAGCTCGGCGTCGCCCGGCCGCAGGCCGGCGCGGGCGTCGACGACGAGCACCACGACCTGCGCATCGGCCAGCGCGGCGAGCGCCTGCTCGCGAATCGACACCGCCAGCTCGTCGGGATCGCGCACGTCGACACCGCCCGTGTCGATCAGCGTGAAGCGGCGTCCGTTCCACTCCGTCGTGACCTCGTTGCGGTCGCGGGTGACGCCAGCGCGCTCGTGCACGACCGCCTCGCGCGATTGCGCCAGGCGGTTGACGAGCGAGGACTTGCCGACATTGGGGTAGCCGACGACAGCGACCTTCATGGGTTCGAGTATGAAGGGCGCTGGCGGCGCTGCTCGACCAGCGCGACGATCCGCTCGACGACCTCGGCGACGCCGAGCTCGCTCGTGTCGAGCTCGATCGCATCGTCGGCCGCCCGCAATGGGCTGTGCGCGCGGTCCCGATCGCGGGCGTCACGGTCGGTCTGCTCGGCGAGCACCAGCTCCGGGGCGACGCCCAGCTGCGCCGCGCGGCGGCGCGCCCGCACCTGCGGGCTGGCGGTCAGGAACACCTTGACGGCGGCGTCGGGCGCGACGACGGTGCCGATGTCCCGGCCCTCGGCGACGAAGTCGCCGCCCGCCAGCAGCTCGCGTTGGCGCTCGACCAGCGCCGCGCGCACGGCCGGATCGGCCGCGGCCTGGGAGGCGGCCTGCGATATCTCCGGCGCGCGGATTGCCGTGGTCACGTCATGGCCGTCGAGCAGCACGCGCTCGCCCAGCTGCAGTTGGACCGTTCGCGCGAGCTGCGCCGGGAGCTCGCCGCGCTCACGCGCGGCGAGCGCGACCGCGCGGTACATCGCGCCGGAGTCCAGGTAGGTGAAGCCGAGCGCCCGCGCGAGCGCGCGCGCGACCGTGCTCTTGCCCGCCCCGGCGGGGCCGTCGATCGCGATGACCACGCTAGGCCGAGCTCGCCGTCAGCGCCTCGAGGTCCGCGGCGAACCCCGGATAGGAGACCGCGGCGGCCTCCATGCCGATGACCTCCACCCCCTCGCGCGACGCCAGCCCGGCGATCGCGCCGAGCATCGCCATGCGGTGGTCGCCACGCGCGTCGAGCGTCCCGCCGCGCAGGCGCTCGCCCCCCCGGACGGCAAAGCCGTCGTCGGTCTCCTCGATCCGTGCGCCGAGCCCGCGTAGGCCCTCGACGACGCCGCTGATCCGGTTGGACTCCTTGACGCGCAGCTCCTGCGCGCCGCGGACGACGGTCTCGCCGTCGGCAAAGCAGCCGAGCAGCGCCACCAGCGGCAGCTCATCGATCGCGGCTGGCACCTCGGCCGCCTCGACGACCGTCCCGTGCAGCTGCCCGGCGACGGCCTCGAGGTCGCTGAGCGGCTCCACGGAGGGGATCGCGCGATCCGGCCGGCTGGCGGCGCCAGCCGCAACGCTGGATGCCCAGTCGGTATCCGACTGGGGCTCGACGAGCGCGGGCTCGAGCGATCCCCCAACCTCGACGCCCATCCGCGCGAGGATCCGCAGGAAGCCGGTGCGCGTGCGGTTGACGCCAACGTCGCGCACGACCACGTGCGAGCCGGGCACGAGCACCGCCGCGGCGAGCATGAACGCCGCCGAGGATGGATCGCCCGGGACCCGGATCTCGTCGAGGCCCAGCACGTCTGCCGCCAGGATCCGCACGCCGTCGGGCAGCGCTGCCAGCGTGGCGCCGGCGCGAGCCAGCAGACGCTCGGTGTGGTCGCGGCTGAGCGTGGGCTCACGCACGATCGTTGCGCCGGCGGCGGTCAGCCCGGCGAGCAAGACGCACGACTTGACCTGTGCGCTGGCGACGGGCAGCTCGTAGTCGATCGCCCGCAGGGTCGCTCCGTGGACGGTCAGTGGCGGCAGACGACCGGCACGCGCCTCGATTCGCGCGCCCATGCGCCGCAGCGGCTCGGCGATCCGGTCGACGGGCCGGCGCCGGATCGAGGCGTCGCCGTCGAGCGTCCAGCTGCGGCCCGCCTGCCCCGCCAGCCAGCCCGGCAGCAGGCGCAGCAGCGTGCCGGCGTTGCCGACGTCGATCGCCGCGTCGACCGGCCGCGGCCCGCGCAGCCCAACACCGTCGACGATCAGCTGCCCACGATCCTCGCGCACCGACGCTCCGATCGCGGTGATCGCCGCCAGCGTCGAACGGGTGTCGTGGGCGTCGAGATAACCGTGGATCGCGACGGGCTGCGAGCACATCGCGGCGACCAGCGCCGCACGATGGGAGATCGACTTGTCGGCCGGTGCGCGGACCTCGCCACGCAGTGGCCCGCTCGGCGCAAAGCGCGCGCGCAGGGGGCTCGCAGCCCGACCGGAGGAGGACCGGCGCACGGGCCCGCCGACCGCCGGGCGGCTCACAGGCGCGCCACCGGATAGCCGAGCCGCTCGACCAGATCCCCGGCGCGCCGTGCGGCACCCTCGCCCGCCACCCACAGCGCCACGACGCCCTCGCTCATATCCGCAGCAGGGTAGAGCGCCATGTCGGCGATGTTGATCCCGGCGCGCCCCAGCTCCAGCGCAAGCCGCGCCACGACCCCCGGGCGGTTGGGCACGGCGACGCGCAGCTCGTGCACGACCGAGCCGTCGAACTGCGCCTCCAGCAGCCGGCGACGTGCGTGCCCGGCGGCGTCGTTCCAGTCAGAGATCGCCGCAGGGTCGCCGACGGCGAGCAGCTCGCGGACCTGACCCAGTCGTCGCTGCACCTCGTCGACGCGGTCGATCAGCGCGTCGCGGTTGGCGATGTAGATGTCGGTCCAGATCGCGCTGTTGGCGCCGGCGACGCGGGCCGCGTCACGGAAGCTGGGAGCGACCGCCGGCAGTCGGTCGGCGCGCGCGAGCGCGTCCCCCGCCTGGGCGACCAGCACGTTGGCGAGCACGTGCGGCAGATGCGAAATCGAGGCCATCAAATGGTCGTGCGCATCGGGGTCGATCGCGGTCGGCTGCGCGCCGAGCGCCACCACGGTCCGGTGCAGCCGTTCATAGAGCATCCCCGACGCGTTCTGACCGGGGGTCAGGTACCAGGTCGCCCCCTGGAAGAGGTCCGCGCGCGCGTTGCGCACGCCGGCCGTCTCGGCGCCGGCGAGCGGATGGCCCCCAACGAAGCGGGGGTCACGTCGGCCGCGCATGATCAGGTGCTTGATCGAGCCGACGTCGCTGACCACGCAGTCCGGCGAGGCGGCCGCCAGAGCCTCGTCGATGACGCTGTTGAGACTGCCGACCGGAGCCGCCACGAAGCAGCACTCGGCGTGAGCGAGCGCCGCCTCGATCGAAGAGCATCCACGGTCGATCGCGCCACGCTCGAGCGCCAGCCCCAGCGCCTCCGGGTCGGGGTCGTAGCCATCCACCGTTGCGTGCAGGCGCGCGCGAGCGGTCAGCCCGATGGAGCCGCCGATGAGCCCGACGCCGATCAGCGCGATCGTCACATCGGGACTATCTCACCGGACGATCGACGGCTCCTTGCCGACGACGCTGGCGATCCGCTCGAGCTGCTCGACATAGGCGGCGAAGTCGGCCGTCGAGAGCGCCTGCGGGCCATCGCAGACCGCCTGCTCGGGCTCGGGGTGGACCTCGACGATCACCCCATCGGCGCCCGCGGCAGCGGCGGCCAGCGAGAGCGGCGTGACGAGGTCGCGCCGGCCAGCGGCGTGGCTGGGATCGACGATCACCGGCAGGTGCGTGAGCTGCTTGAGCACCGGCACCGCCATGATGTCGAGCGTGAAGCGGTAGGCGGTCTCGAAGGTCCGGATCCCCCGCTCGCAGAGCATGACCTTCTCGTTGCCCTCCTTGAGCACGTACTCCGCCGACATCAGCAGCTCCTCGAGCGTCGAGGCAAGCCCGCGCTTGAGCAGCGTCGGGCGCCCCGACCGCCCCACCTCGGCGAGCAGCGGGTAGTTCTGCATGTTGCGCGCGCCGATCTGGATCACGTCGGCGACCTCGAGCACCGCCTCGAGATCGCGCGCGTCCATCAGCTCGGTGACGATCGGCAGCCCGGTCGCCTCCTTGGCGTCCGCGAGCATTCGCAGCCCGGCCTGCCCCAATCCCTGGAAGCTGTAGGGCGAAGTGCGCGGCTTGTAGGCGCCGCCGCGAAAGAGCGTCGCGCCCCCGCTCTTGACCGCCTGGGCGGTCTCGACCGTCTGGTCGCGCGTCTCGACGGTGCACGGCCCGGCGATCACGGCGAAGTGCGCTCCGCCGATCTTCGCGCCGCCCACGTCGATGACGGTGCGCTCGCCGGTCGGGCGGACCTGCGCGGAAGCCAGCTTGTAGGGCTTGAGAATCGGCACCACCTGGGCGACGCCCGGGTAGCCCTCGAGCCCGAGGCGCGCGACGTGCTCACGGTCGCCGATCGCGCCGATCACCGTCACGAGCTCGCCGCGTGACACGTGAGCGCGAGCACCAACCTCGACCACGCGCTCGACGATGGCCTGGATCTGGCCTTCGGTCGCCGTTGCGCTCATCACGATCATCATTTGTCATGGTCCTTTCGGAAAAGCAGGAAGCGGTCTTGGTGGATCTGGGGGCCGTAGGTGGCCCGATGGCGTGGCGCTCGACCGGTGCTGATCAGGACAGCGAGGTCGCCGAGCGCCTAGCTAAATCGCGCGCTGGCGTAGCGCGCCCAGGACGACCGCCCCGCGGCAAGGCAGGCCCATGCGGTGCCCACGCCGCTGGGGCGCGGAGCACGGAAAGCGATGGGTGGTGAGCCTGCAGCTCTCATGGCGTGTGACGTTTGTAGCAGAGATCGGGCGAATCGACCAGGGGCGCGAGCGTGCTCGCACGATTCCCACCCCGACCCGGTCGGCGTGCGCCGCGCTCACAGCAGCGTCGCGAACGCCTCCAAGTAGCGCCGATTCTCCGCCGGCAGCCCGCAGCTGACGCGCAGCCACCCCTCGCGCCCGAGCGCCGAGCCGGCGCGGACCAGCACCCCCTGCGCGCGCAGGCCCTGGAGCACATCCGCCTCGCTGCGCTCGCCGAGCGAGACCCAGAGGAAGTTGGCTTGGGACTCGGCGAACGAGACGTCCAGCCGTTTCAGCCCCTCCTCCAGCTCCAGCCGCGCCGCGAGCGTCAGCTCGACGCGCCGCGCCACCTCGTCCTGATGCGCGAGCGCCTCGATCGCGGCCGCCTGGGCCGCTGCATTGCAGTAGAACGGCTGGCGCACCTGGTTGACGGCGGCTGGGAAGTCGGCCGAGCCGCACAACGCGAAGCCGACGCGCAGCCCGCAGAGGCCATGCACCTTGGAGAAGGTTCGCAGCAGCACCAGGTTGGGATGGCGGTCGAGCAGCTCGAGCGACGCGTCGGGGTCGTCGAGCGTGCTGAACTCGCAGTAGGCCTCGTCGACGATCACGCAGACGTGACCGGGAACGGCCTCCAGCAGCTCGACGATCGCCTCGAGGCTGACAGCCGTGCTGGTCGGGTTGTTCGGGTTGCAGACGATCACCAGCCGCGTGGCTGCGGTCACCTCGCGTGCCATCGCGGGCAGGTCGTGGCGCTCGTCGCCGTCGAGATCCACCGTGATCGCGCGCGCACCGGCGGCCGCGCTGATCTGCGCGTAGACGGAGAACGAGGGCCACGCGTAGACGATTTCGGCATCGGGCTCGAGCAGCGCCTGGCCGGCCGCGAACAGCAGCTCGCAGGAGCCGTTGCCGATTGCGATGCGCTCCGGCGCGATGCCGTAGCGCTCAGCCAGGCGGGTCCGCAGCGCGCTGGCCGTCGGATCCGGATAGCGGTTGAGCTGGGTCAGTGCCGGCCGGATCGCCTCGACGACGGCGGGGATCGGCGGGTAGGGGGACTCGTTGGAGGCCAGCCGGACGAGCGGCGCGCGCTCGCCATAGCCGTCGGCGGCCGGATAGGCCGGAATGCTGCTGATTCGCGCGGTGAACTCGATCGCCACGGGCCTATTGTGCTCGATTTGCAGGGCGAGCGCGGCGCCGAGGTCCGGGAAGGTGGGCGGCCTGCTCACGCGCGCCCGCCCCGGCAGCCCCCGCGCCAGCGGCCGCGCGCAGCTGCGCCAGCTCCTGCTCGCTGAGCCGGCGATGAGCGCCGGGCGCCAGCCGCCCCAGCCGCAGCGGCCCGAACCCGACCCGCGTCAGCGTGCGAACGGGGTGACCGACGGCCGCGCACATCCGCTTGACCTGATGGTTGCGACCCTCGTGGATCGTCAGCTCGATCGCATCGGGCGCCAGGCGGCGCACGCGCGCGGGGCCGGTGCGGCCGTCGTCGAGCTCGACCCCCGCGCGCAGCGCACGCAGCGCGGCGTCGCGCACGGGCGCGCGCGCCACCGTGACGCGATAGATGCGCGGGACCTCGTAGCGGGGATGGGTCAGCAGGTTGGCGAGCTCGCCATCATTGGTGAGCAGGATCAGGCCGCTGGCGTCGGCGTCCAGCCGACCGACTGGATACAGCCGCCCGGGGCAGTCGGCGAGCAGATCAACGACCGTCGGATGCCCGCCCGGGTCGCGGGCGGTCGAGACGACACCGACCGGCTTGTGCAGCGCATAGGCGACGCGCCGCTCGGCGCCCGCCAGCAGCCGGCCGTCGACCGCGACGGCATCGCGCTCGTCGACGTCGTGAGCGGGGTCGCTTACCACGATGCCGTCCACCGTCACGCGACCGCCCGCGATGATCTGCTCGGCGGACCGTCGTGACGCGACGCCGGCATGGGCGAGGTACTTGGCCAGGCGCATCTGCTGCAACCATAGGCTGACGGCCATGGATCTCGCATTGCTCGACGAGACGCTCGCGTCCTGGGGCCAGCCCCGCTACCGCGCCCGCCAGGTGTGGCGCTGGGCTGCACGCGGAACCTCCGGCTACGAGGCGATGACCGATGTCGCGCGCGACCTGCGCAGCCGCCTCGCCGAGCACGTGCCGTTCTCGACGCTCGCCGTCGAGCGCGAGGCCCACGCGCGCGACGGCACCGTCAAGGCGCTGTTTCGTACGCACGACGGCCGGCCCGTCGAGGCCGTACTGATGCGCTACCGCGACGGACGGCGCTCGCTGTGCCTGTCGTCGCAGTCGGGCTGCCCGCTGACCTGCACGTTCTGCGCAACCGGCTCGATGCGCTTCGGACGCAACCTCACGACCGGCGAGATCCTCGACCAGGCACTGCACTTCCGTCGTCGCGAGCCCGTCGACCACTGCGTGTTCATGGGCATGGGCGAGCCGCTGCTGAACCTCGACGCCGTGCTGGCGGCCTGCGAGCGGCTGCCCGACGTCGGCATCTCCCAGCGCCGTATCGGCATCTCGACGGTCGGCTGGATACCCGGCATCGCACGGCTCGCCGAGAGCTCGATGCCGCTGCGCCTGGCGCTGTCGCTGCATGCGCCGGAGGACGCGCTGCGCAGCGAGCTGATGCCGATCAACGAGCGCTATCCGCTCGCGGAGGTGCTTGGCGCCTGTCGGGACTACCACGCGCGCACGCGGCGGCGGGTGTTCGTCGAATACGTGATGCTCGACGGCGTCAACGATCGCTACGAGCAGGCGCTGGCGCTCGCGCGCCTGCTCGATCGGCACATCTTCAAGGTCAACCTGATCCCCTTCAACCCGACCGGCGCGCGCTATCGCGGCTCGGGCAGGACGGCGATCGCGGCCTTCGCAGCCGTGCTCGAAGGCGCCGGGCTGACCGTCACGGTGCGTGTCACGCGCGGTCGCGACATCGCCGCGGCATGCGGCCAGCTGGCCGCGCGAGCGCCGACGGCCTGAGCCGTTCAGGCGCTGGCTGTCGGGCCCAGCGCCTCGATCAACTGGCACCAACCTTGCTGGAGGCGCTCGAGCGACATGCCAAGCGTGCGGCGCTGGTGCATCACCAGCTCGGCTGCCAGCGCGCTCAGCAGCGCATCGGCGACATAGTCGGCATCGACGTCGGGCAGGATCGTGGCGACGAGCGTGCGCACGTGCGCGTGGTAGGCGGAGTAGACGCCCGCCCGCAGGCGCGCGGCGAACGCCCCGGTCTCGGCTGCCCGCAGCAGCTCGCCGATCAGCTCGAAGCGCTCGAGGTAGGCATGGCCGAACGCGACCAGCCGTTCGGGCGCCGGCGCGCCGGGCCCGAGCGGCGGCGCACCGCGGATGAAGGCCTCCTGGAAGGCTCGCTCGCGCTCCTCGAGCACTGATCGAAACAGGCTCGAGCGATCGCCGAAGCGTCGGAACAGCGTCCCCTTGCCGACCTGCGCCGCCTCGCAGACCGCGTCCATCGAGATGCAGTCGACGCTGCGCTCGGCGAGCAGCCTGTCGACGGCCGCCAGGATCCGGCGCCGGTTGCGCGCCGCGTCAGCGCGCTCGACCGCGGCCGCGTCGGCGAGCGGCAGGCAGTTCGTCTCGATGGCCTCCGGCAGGGCCTCGGTCGTGATGCCCGGCGCACCGGGTGGTCGCTCGGTGATCGGTCCAGGTCCTTCCGATTGGGCTGGGCGCTCGGCGATCGGTCCAGATGGTGGTGACGTCGGCAACATGCGAATTGTGATTATCGGACTCGGGTCCGTTTGCTGCTATCATAGCTGGAAACAAGCGGACCACGGTCCTACGTCCCAATCACCGTCCTACCCATTTCGACCTCAGCGCAAGCCCCGGTCAAGGAGGAACCATCATGAGCAAGTCAGCCGTCACCACCGCAACGAACACCGCCGCAGACAGCCTCCCCGCGGCGAGCGGCCTGCCCCAGGGGATCTGGCGCGTGGACCCCACGCATTCCTCGGTCGGCTTCGCCGTCAAGCACATGGTCGTCGCGACCTTTCGCGGCCGCTTCGATCGCTTCCTGGGCACGCTGACGGTCGACGCTGAGGGCAACGCGCAGCTCGAGGGCGCCGCCGACGCCGATTCGCTCGTCGTCAAGGACGAGAATCTCGCCGGGCATCTGCGCTCGCCGGAGTTCTTCGACCTCGAGCGCTATCCGAAGATCGATTTCCGCTCGACGTCGATCCAGCGCGACGGCGAGGAGATCGTCGTCGACGGCGAGCTGACGATCAAGGACCGCACGCATCCGGTCCAGGCACGCGGCACGGTCGCGGGCCCCGCGCAGACGCTCGGCGACGTGACGAAGCTGGGCCTCTCGCTGGAGACCGTGATCGACCGCACGGAGTTCGGCCTCGACTGGAACGCACCGCTGCCTCAGGGCGGCGTGGCGGTCGCCAACGAGGTGACGCTCGTCATCGAGCTCGAGCTAGCGAAGGAGTAGCGATGCGCATCCTGGGCATTCCCGGCTCGCTGCGGCAAGGCTCTCACAACCGCCGCCTGCTCCAAGCCTCCGGACGGCTGCTCGAGGAGCGGCTACCGGAGGAGCCCGGCGGAGGACGACTGCTGAAGGACCCCGTCGAAGGCCGGCGGCTGGAAGAGCCCGTCGAGCTCGTCATCTTCGATGGCCTCAAGGCGGTCGAGCCGTTCGACGAGGACGACGAGGACACGCCAGGCGATGGCGTGCGCGCCTGGCGCACCGCGATCGCCGCGGCCGACGCGCTGCTGTTCGCGACGCCGGAGTACAGCTCCTCGCTGCCCGGTCAGCTCAAGAACGCGCTCGACTGGGCGGCGCGGCCGTTTGCGACATCGGTCCTGCGCAACAAGCCGGTCGCGGTGATCGGAGCGAGCACGTCGATGTTCGGTGCGGTCTGGGCGCAGGCCGAGCTGCGCAAGGTGCTCGCCGCGGCCGGCGCGCGCGTGATCGACCGCCAGCTGCCAGTCGCCGGCGCGGCCGAGGCCTTCGACGCGGCCGGCGATCTGAGCGACGGCGAGCTGCGCGCTCAGCTCGCCGAGCTGCTGGACGAGCTCGTCGCCCAGGTGGGCGAGCGCGTGGCCCAGACGCGCGAGCGCGTCGCGGTCTACCCCTGACCGGCGGCGCCGACGCGCGCCTGGCCGGCGCGCAGCAGCCGTTCGCGCAGCTCAGCCTGCTCGCCCGGCGTTGGGTCCCACTGC
This sequence comes from uncultured Solirubrobacterales bacterium, assembly GCA_963795555.1. Taxonomy (GTDB): domain Bacteria; phylum Actinomycetota; class Thermoleophilia; order Solirubrobacterales; family Solirubrobacteraceae; genus CAWCHZ01. The sequence continues at coordinate 178,801 of CAWCHZ010000002.1, read as the reverse complement.
GCGGGGTCGGGCAGGTCGCCGAGCGAGGCCAGGCCGAAGAGCTTGAGGAAGAGCGAGCTGGTCCGGTACTGCACCGCGCCGAACTGCGAGCGGCCCGACTCCTCGATCAGCCCGCGCTCGACGAGCGTCTGCGTCGCCGATTCGGCGCTGACGCCACGGATGCGCGCGATCTCCGGCCGCGAGACGGGCTGGAGGTAGGCGACGATCGCCAGCGTCTCGGCCTGCGCGGCGCTCAGCGGGGGCGTGCGCGGGCGCGCGAGCAGGCGGCGCGCGGCCGGCTCGGCGAGCGGATGGCTGCACAGCGTCCAGCCACCGGCGATCTCGCGCAGCAGCAGGCCGCGGCCCTCATACCAGGACCGCATCCGCTCGAGCGCCTGCTGGACCTCGTCCTCCCAGACGTCGATCGCCTCGGCCAGCTCGCGCAGCGTGACCGGCTCGGGTGAGAGGAACAGCAGTGCCTCGATCGTCCGCTCGAGCTCGCCCTGCTCATGGCTGCCTTCGGCCTCGTGGTGGGGCTCGCTGATCGGCTCGGCATCCTGCTGGGACTCGCTCATACGCTCGGCATCCCGCTCGGGCTCGCTCACGCGCCGACCCCCGCCACGGCGCGCGCGCCGTTGCGCACCTCGATCGTGATCTCGCCGAACGGCTCGGGCTGATGCCAGCGCACCTCGCCGCTCTTGTAGAGCTCGAGCAGCGCGAACAGCGTGACGGCGACCGTAACGCGGTCGGCGCCGCGCACCGCGTCGTCGAACGAGCAGCTGCCGCGACGCAGCAGCGCACGCAGATGCGCGACGCGCTCGGCAACCGACACCCGCGAGGTCACGAGGTGCCGCAGCGAGACCTCCGGCGGAGTTCGCAGCAGGGTCCCGAGCGCGCGCCCGAGCCGGGTGGGGTCGTAGATCGCCGTCGCCTGGCACTCGGCGACGCGCCCCAGCTCGGCGGGCAGCGGCGCGCTGCGGTAGCGATGGCCCTGCTCGGCCACGAGTCGGCGCACGAGCTCCGCCGCCGCCCCACGGTAGCGGCGCGCCTCGAGCATCCGCGCAAGCAGCTCGTCAGCCGCCTCGGCCGGCTCGAGGTCAGCGAGCAGGTCCTCCTCCTCGCGCGGCAGCATCAGCCGCGACTTGAGCTCCAGCAGTGCCGCGATCAGCACCAGGAACTCGGTGGCCACCTCGAGATCGAGCTCGCCGCGGCGCTCGAGATGGTCGAGGTAGGCCACCACGACATCGGCGAGATCGACCTCGAGCAGGTCGATCTCCTCGCGCAGGATCAGCGCGAGCAGGAGGTCGAACGGGCCAGCAAAGACGTCGAGGTCGAGCTCGAGTTGGGGCAGCGCCACGGATCTCGAACGCTAGCGCGACGGGCCGACGCCCATCAGCTCGCGCACGTCGTTGAGCGTGTCGCGCGCGATCGCGCGGGCCTTCTCCGCACCGGCCGCCAGCACCGCCTCCAGCGCACGCTCATCGGCGCGCAGCTCCGCGTAGCGCTCACGCGTCGGCGTCAGATAGGCGACGACCGCATCGGCAACCGCCTGCTTGAAATCGCCGTAGCGCGTGCCGGCGAAGCGCCGCTCGACCTCCTCCGCGGTGACTCCCTGCGTCGCCGCCATGATCTCGATCAGGTTCGAGATGCCGGGCTTGTCGGCGGCTCGCAGGACCTCGCTGCCGGAGTCGGTCACCGCCGACCTGACCTTCTTGACGATGGCGCTGGGCTCGTCGAGCACGTAGATCGTCCCCTGCGTGCTGCCGCCCGTGGTCGACATCTTGCGCGCGGGAGCCTGCAGGTCCATCACGCGCGCGCCGACCTCCGGCACGCGGATCTCGGGCACGACCAGCACCTCTCCGAAGCGCGCGTTGAAGCGCTCGGCGATGTCGCGCATCAGCTCGATGTGCTGGCGCTGGTCCTCGCCGACCGGCACCTCGTGGGCGCGATAGGCGAGCACGTCGGCGGCCTGCAGCAGGGGGTAGGCAAACAGCCCGACCGAGACGAGCTCGCGCTGTCCCGCCGCCTTCTCCTTGAACTGGTGCATGCGTGTCAGGTCGCCGTAGGCGGTCACGCTCGACAGCAGCCAGGTCAGCTCGCTGTGCTCGGTGACGTCGGCCTGGCGGAAGAGGATGCAGCGCTCGGGCTCCAGGCCAGCGGCGAGCAGGATCGCCATCAGGTCGTAGACGCTCGTGCGCAGCTCGGCCGGGTCGTAGGGCACGGTGATCGCGTGCAGGTCGACAACGCAGTAGATCGCCTCGCCGCGGCTCTGGCCGGAGACGTACTGCGTGATCGCGCCGACGTAGTTGCCGAGGTGCTTGGTGCCCGTGGGCTGGATGCCGGAGAAGATCCGTGTCCGGGTCGCCCCTGCGGAGACGCTGGTGGAATCACCCTTGGCGATCGTCATGGCAGCGGCTGGCGGATCACCGGCCGCTTGGCGGCGCTGACCTCGTCGAGACGCCGTACGGGCGTCGTGTAGGGGGCGTGGCGCGCGATCTCCGGATCCTGCTCGGCTTCGCGGAGGATCTCGACGAGCGAGTCGGCAAACGCATCGAGCGTCTCCTTGGTCTCGGTCTCGGTGGGCTCGATCAGCAGCGCCTCGTCGATCAGCAGGGGGAAATAGACGGTCGGGGGGTGCACGCCGTGGTCGAGCAGGCGCTTGGCGATGTCGAGCGTGCGCACGCCGAGCTCGCGCTTGGCCGAGGCCCCCGAGAGGACGAACTCGTGCATGCAGAGCCGGTCGTAGGCGAGCGCGAGCGCCTCGGTCACCCCGGCGCCGCGCAGCCTGGCGAGCAGGTAGTTGGCGTTGAGCACCGCGGTCTCGCTGACATCGCGCAGCCCCGCGGCGCCGAGCGAGCAGATGTAGGCATAGGCCCGCACGAAGCAGCCGTAGTTGCCCTGGAAGCCGCGCAGACGGCCGATCGAGAGCGGGCGATCCTCATCGAGGTCGAAGAGCTCACCGTCATCGCCCTGGCGGCGCACGACCTGCGGGCAGGGCAGAAAGGGCTCGAGGCGCTCGCTGACGGCGATCGGACCGGCCCCGGGACCACCGCCGCCATGGGGCTGGGTGAAGGATTTGTGCAGATTGAAGTGCACGATGTCGAAGCCCATGTCGCCGGGCCGGCAGACCCCCATGATCGCGTTGATGTTCGCGCCGTCGTAGTAGAGCGTGGCGCCGCACTCGTGCACGATCCGCGCGATCTGCTCGATGTTCTCATCAAACAGCCCGAGCGTGTTCGGGTTGGTCAGCATCAGGCAGGCGACGTCGCGGTCGGCCTTGGCGCGCAGGTCGTCGAGGTCGACGCCGCCGCGCTCACTGGTGGCAACCTTGACCACCTCCAGGCCCGCCATCGTGACCGTGGCCGGGTTGGTGCCGTGCGCCGTATCGGGCGTGAGCACCTTGTGGCGGCGCTCGCCGCGATGCTCGAGGTAGGCCCGCGTGACGAGCACGCCGGCGAGCTCGCCCTGCGAGCCGGCGCTGGGCTGCAGCGAGACATGCGGCAGCCCGGCGATCTCGCTCAGCGCCGCCTGCAGGCGCCACATCAGCTCGAGCGCCCCCTGCGCGCGCGGTGGATCCTGCAGCGGGTGAAGCCGCGCGTGGCCGGGCAGCGCGACGACCCGCTCGTGCAGGCGCGGGTTGTGCTTCATCGTGCACGACCCGAGCGGGTAGAAGCCGGAGTCCAGGTCGAAGTTGCGTCGCGACAGCCGCACGTAGTGACGCATGAGCTCTGGCTCGGAGACCTCCGGCAGCCGTGCTGGGCGCTTGCGGCGCAGATGCTCGGGCAGCAGGCCATCGACCCGCGGGACGTCGAGCGGCGGGCAGGAGAACGCGCGGCGGCCGGGCGCCCCGCGCTCGAAGATCGTCACGACCGGCTCGGCCTGGCGCGAATCGCCGGCCTGGCGCGAATCGCCGGCCTGGCGCGAATCGCCGGCGTGGCTCATGCCCGCTCCTGCGCCGTCACACGCTCGGCCGCCACCGCCGCGCCGAGCACATCGACGAGCCGGTCGATGTCGGCGCGCGAGCGCCGCTCGGTGATCGCCACCAGCAGCCCGTCGGCGGCCAGGCCGACGCGCTCCAGCGCCAGCCCGGGGTTGACGCCCTGCCGCCGGCAGCGCTCGATCACAGCCGCAACCGGCGCGTCCAGCCGCAGCGCGAACTCGCGCACCACCGGGAGCTCATGCAGCGCCTCGACGCCATCGAGCTCGCACAGGCGCTGACGGGCGTAATGGGTTCGCTGCAGCAGCAGCTCACCGAGCTCGACCAGCCCGCGGCGGCCGAGCCAGCTCAGGTACACAATCGCGGCGAGCGCGTTGAGCGCCTGGGCGGTGCAGATGTTCGACGTCGCACGCTCGCGGCGGATGTGCTGCTCACGCGCCTGCAGCGTCAGCACGAAGCCGCGTCGCCCGTCGACATCGGTCGTCTCGCCGGCGATCCGCCCGGGCAGCTTGCGCAGATGCTGCTCGGCCGCGGCGAAGAACCCGAACGTCGGGCCCCCAAAGGCCGGATGGTTGCCCAGCGGCTGCCCCTCCCCCACGACGATGTCCACGCCCAGCTCGCCGGGCGGCCGCAGGACCCCCAGCGCGATCGGATCGCAGACGCATACGACCAACGCCCCGCTGGACCGCGCCCGCTCCACCAGGCGCTCGAGCTCCTCGACGGCCCCGAGGAAGTTCGGCTGCGCCAGGAACACCGCGGCCGTCTCGCCCTCGATCGCCTGGGTGAGCGCATCCTCATCCGTCGCACCGTCGCTCAGCGGCACCTCCACCACCTCGCAGCCGTAGCCCAGCGCGGCGGTCGCCAGCGCCGCGCGCGCGTGCGGATGCAGGCCGGCCGAGCAGACCAGCCGTGACCGGCCGTTGGTCAGCGTGGCCAGGTAGGCAGCCGCCGCCACAGCCGACGGGCCGTCGTAGACCGAGGCGTTCGACACCGGCAGCCCGGTCAGCTCACAGATCGCCGTCTGGAACTCGAACATCACCTGCAGCGTGCCCTGCGACACCTCCGGCTGATAGGGGGTGTAGGGGGTCAGGAACTCGGAGCGCTCGACGATCGCGTCGACCAGCGCGGGCACGTAGTGGTCGTACATGCCCGCTCCTAGGAATGACAGCTCGTCCTCGAGCGAGACGTTGCGCGCGGCCAGCTCGCGCAGATGCGCGTAGACCTCGTGCTCGGCCATGCCGTCGCCGAGCGCGAGCTCGCGACTGACACGCACGCCGACGGGCAGCTCGGCGAAGAGCTCCTCGATCGAGCCCACGCCGATCTCCGCCAGCATCGCCGCGCGGTCGCTCTCGGTTGCGGAGGTGTAGCGGGTCAAGCTGCGCGGTCGCTCTCGGTTGCGGACGTGTGGCGGGTCAAGCTGCTGCGCCCAGCGATGCCACGTAGGTGGCCGCATCCATCAGCGCCGCGGTCTCGGTCGGATCCGCGACGCGCACGCGAACCAGCCAGCCGGCGCCGTAGGGGTCGTCGTTGATCGTCTCTGGGGCCTCGCCGAGCGCGCCGTTGACCTCGACCACACTGCCCGAGAGCGGCGCGACCACGTCCGAGACCGCCTTGACCGACTCGACCTCGGCGTAGCTGCTGCCCTGCTGGAGCTGCGTCCCGACCGCGGGGGGCTCGTAGTAGACCACCTCGCCGAGCGCGTCCTGGGCGTACCAGGTGATTCCGAACGTCGCGATGTCCCCCTCCACCCGCGCCCAGTCGTGCTCGGCGTGGTAGAGCAGGTCGTCGGGATAGGTCGGCTCGGCCATTCTCAGTGCTCCTTGGAGGTGTACAGGGGCCGCTTGCGGATCTCGGCGACGCGCACTTTGCCACGAACATCGATTTCCAGGCGCACCCCCGGTTGCGCCTCCTCAGCGGCCACGTACCCCATCCCGATCCCAAGCCCCAGGCAGGGCGACATCGTCCCGCTCGTCACCACGCCCCCGCCGGCGATCGCATTGCCCTCGCGCGGGATGCCGCCCTCCGGCAAAACGAAGGCGACCAGCCGGCGCGCCGGCCCCTGGGCGCGCACGCGCGCGACCGCCTCGGCGCCGATGAAGCCACTCTGCTCGCGACAGCACCAGCCCAGGCCGGCCGAGATCGGATCGGTTGCGGTCGTGAGCTCGTGCCCGTAGAGCGGCAGGCAGGCCTCGAGCCGCAGCGTGTCACGGGCTCCAAGGCCGGCGGGCTGTGCGCCCGCGGCGACGATCGCATCCCAGAGCGGACCGGCGGCGTCGGGCTCGACCAGGAGCTCAGCTCCATCCTCCCCGGTGTAGCCGGTCGTGCAGACGATCGCCGGCAGCGCGGCGATCGTCAGCTGGGCGATGGCATGGCGCGGCGGGAGCGGCCCGTCGGCAAGCTGCTCGAGCAGGCCGCGCGCCCGCGGGCCCTGCACGGCGACCATCGCCAGCTCGGCCTGGCGGTCGCTGACCTCGACATCAAGGTCAGCCGCATGGGCCCGCAGCCAGGCCAGGTCGGCAGCATGGTTGGCGGCGTTGGTGACGGTCAGAAAGCGATCGGGGGCCAGCCGGTAGGTCAGCGTGTCGTCGAGCACGCCAGCGTCCTCACGACAGATCACGCTGTACTGCGAGCCGCCGACCGCTAGCGCCGCGACGTCGTTGGACAACACACGCTGGAGCAGGGCCGCGGCATCCGGCCCACCGCTCTCGACGCGACCCATGTGCGAGACGTCGAAGATCCCCACCGCCTCGCGAACGGCCAGGTGCTCGGCGCGGATCCCCGCGTACTGGAGCGGCATCGCCCAGCCCGCGAACGGCACGATCCTCGCGCCGGCGCCGAGATGGCGATCGTGCAGCGGCGTGCGCGCGAGGGTCGAGGCCTCGGTCATGCGCCTGACCCTACCAACGGCGTGCGGCGCCACGGCAGGGGAGTCCGCGGCGCAGCCGGGCCCGCGCTGGCCGCCTGCGGATCGCCGCGCGAGCGGGCGGCGGCGGCATCAGTCGCGCTCGCGAGCGGCCGCCGGGGGTGCCGGCCTACCGACCTGCAGTCGCGTCAGTCGCGCTCGCGCAGGAAGGCCGGGATGTCGATCTCGTCGTCGCGGATCTCGAGCGCGGAGCGCTGGCGCGCGTCGAGCGAGACATCGCGCGAGCGGGCCCGCTCGCGCGGGCGCAGGCCGGGACGACGGTCGAAGCCGGTGGCGATCACCGTCACGCGGACCTCATCCTCCATCGCCTCATCGATCACCGCGCCGAAGATGATGTTCGAGTCCTCGTCGGCCGCGCTGGCGATGATCTCCGCGGCCTCGTTGACCTCGAACAAGGTCAGGTCGCGCCCGCCGGTGATGTTGAGCAGGATCCCCGTCGCTCCCTCGACCGACTGCTCCAGCAGCGGCGATGAGATCGCCATCTTGGCCGACTCGCTCGCGCGGCTCTCGCCCATCGCCGTGCCGATGCCCATCAGGGCCGATCCGGCATCGGACATGATCGTGCGCACGTCGGCAAAGTCGAGGTTGATCAGGCCGGGGATCGTGATCAGGTCGGTGATGCCCTGGACGCCCTGGCGCAGCACGTTGTCGGCCTCGCGGAACGCATCGAGGATGCTGGTGCGCCGCTCGACGATCGACAGCAACCGCTCGTTGGGGATCACGATCAGCGTGTCGACCTCCTCCCGCATGCGCGCGATCCCCTCCTCCGCGGCGCGCATGCGCTGGGAGCCCTCGAAGTCGAACGGGCGCGTCACCACTCCGACGGTCAGGGCACCGATCTCGCGCTTGGCGATCTCGGCGATGACCGGCGCGGCGCCGGTGCCGGTACCGCCCCCCTCGCCGGCGGTGACGAAGACCATGTCGGCGCCCTTGATCGCCTCCTTGATGTCGTCGCGCGACTCCGCCGCCGCGCCCGCGCCGATCTCCGGGTTGGCGCCGGCGCCGAGCCCGCGAGTCAGCTCGTGGCCGATGTTGAGCTTGATGTCGGCGTCGCACATCGCGAGCGCCTGGGCGTCGGTGTTGACGGCGATGAACTCGACGCCCCGCAGGCCCGCGTCGATCATGCGGTTGACGGCATTGGTGCCGCCGCCGCCGACGCCGACCACCTTGATCACTGCCAAGTAGCTGCTGCTTTCCATGAGGTTCGTCCGAGGGTCGAGTTAGGCTTGAATGTTGCCCTACTGAAAGCCCCGAATTTCCGGGACCCTAGGGGCAATTCGGGCGCGTGTCAATCGCCCGCCAATTGCGCAACGGTGGTTGCAGATCGGCCAAGTCTCGATCCACCGCCCAACGTTGGACCTCAAGCGGTGCTAACGCTCAACCTCAGGGTGAGCCCTCGCCACGGCCTGGTGATTCACCCGCCAGAGGTGGGTGTGATTCCCGCTCCGCCGGTACCACCCGCCGCGCCGGTACCACCCGCCGCTGCACCAGTCTGGCCCGCCGCCGCGCTGTTGGTGCCGGTGGCGTCGCTGCGAGTCCCGGTCGCGCCGGTCGACGTCCCCGGCGTGCCCGCGCTGGCGCCTCTCTGCGTGACGCCTGAGCTCGACGTGGTGCCCGATGTGGTCCCGCTGGCGCTGGGGGTTCCGCTGACGGCGCTGGTGGCGGAGGCCGTCGACGAGCCGGAGCCCGTGGAGGACGAGCAGGGCGTCGGTGAGCAGCTCGTGGTCGAGCTGGCCATCGTCGAGCTGGTCGTGTTGGCGCCGCCGAGCAGCAGGGCATCCGAGCTGGCCGGCAGGTCGGCGCTGAGTGCGCTGGCGAGCCCCCCTGCCGCCGGGCGATTGGGGATCCGCAGGTCGATGTAGGCCGCACCGCTGACCGTCGGGTCGGCGAGCACGCGTGCCGCTGCCCCCCACTTGGCCGCAAGCGAGGCGGCCGACCCGAACAGCAGCACCGGCCCTCGACGTAGCGTGATGAGCAGGCCCGGGCGGCCATAGCGGACGGTGGCGATCAGCCGACGCAACGGTCCCGGTGCGCTCTCGACGACGTCCAGCGCAGCGACCGCCGCTGGCTGCTGCAGGCGGGCCGTCGGTGGCTGGGAGGCGATCGCCAGGACCGGCAGGCCGGCGGGAGCCGGCTCACCCAGCAGCAAGGTTCCGTCCGCAGCCACCGCGGTCCGGCGATACGCGACATCGAGCACGGCCGCTGGGCGATGGTCGACGACGGTGATCGTCAGCGTGCTGGGGAGGTCGGCGTAGACCTGCAGCGACTTCACGACCGGGTAGGCGCGCACCGCCGCGCGCAGCGCGGCGACATCGACGTCGGTGGTGGTCATGCCGCGCGCGGCGCGCGACAGCGCCGCAGTGACCGCGTCGGCACTGGGACCGCTGACGCCGAGCACGTGCACGCTGTCGACCGCGAACAGCGGCGTGTCGCGGAGGCCGTAGAACCCGATCACAGACGCCAGCATCAGCGCGACGAACGTCGCCAGCGGACGGCGCGACCAGAGGGGGATCGCATCGAGGACGCGCACGCCATTGCGCGCCAGGGTCGCCGCGGTCATCCCGGAGCTTTTCGACCCCGGCGGGCGAACCCCTACTCGGCGTCCGGACGCCGGTTCGCATCCGGACGCCGCTGGCCGCTAGCGCACCAGCGCCCGCGCGAGCACGTCGACGTCGCCGGCGCCCATCACGACGCACAGGTCACCGGCGTGCAGCTGGGCGCGCAGGAAGCGCTCAGCGCCATCGCGGTCGGGCATCCAGGCGACGGTGCGACCCGCCGCGGCGTCGGCGGCAGCCTCGGCGACGAGCAGGCCGGAGACGCCCGGGTGGTCGGCGGCGCGCTCGCGCGCCGGATAGACGTCGAGCACCACGACCAGATCCGCGCCTGCGAGGCTGGCTCCGAACGCTCCGGCCAGCGCGCGCGTGCGCGAGAAGAGATGCGGCTGGAAGACGGCCACCAGCCGCCCCTCCGCCAGCCCTCTGGCTGCCTCGAGCGTCGCCGCGACCTCGGTCGGGTGGTGGGCGTAGTCGTCGTAGATCGGCACGCCGGATGCCGTCGGGCCCAGCAGCTGGAAGCGGCGGGCGGCGCCGGTGAAGCTCGCCAGCGAGGCGGCGGCCGCCCGATGGTCGACGCCAGCCAGGCACAGCGCCTCCAACGCACCGGCGGCGTTGATCGCGTTGTGGCGACCCGGCACAGTCACCCGCACGTCGACCTCGCGCCAGCGCAGCAGCGAGCCCGCGCCATCGGGGCGGACATGGTGGGCGTCGTAGGGCACGACGGGCCCCTCGCGCAGCGCGAGCAGCTCCGGACGCTGCCAGATGACGGCCTGGGGTGCGCGCGCCAGGAACAGGCGCAGGGTCGCCTCGAGGTCGGCCTGCGATGAGTAGGTGGCGTGGTGGTCGAGCTCGGCGTTGGTCAGCACGGCGATGCGCGGATGCAACGTCAGCAGCGAGCGGTCGGACTCGTCGGCCTCGACGACCAGCCAGTCACCATCGCTCCAGGCGGCCGTCGTGCGCTCGCCGTCGGGCAGCGTCAGCTCGGCGCCGATCACGAATGCGGGCTGCTGGCCGACAGCGCGCAGACCGTGCACGATCATCGCGGCTGTCGTCGTCTTGCCGTGCGTGCCGGTGACGGCGATCGTGGCGCGCAGCTCGGTCAGCTCGGCCAGCAGCGCCGCGCGATGAAGCTCGCGCAGCCCCCGCTCGCGGGCGATCGCCCGCTCGGGGTTGGCTTCATCGACGGCGGTCGAGAAGACGAGCTCCACGTCCTCGCCGCGTGGGACGTTGGCCTCTGCGTGACCGATCGTGGCCACGACGTCGTGCGCGGCGAGCATCGCGGTATAGGCGCCGGGCACGCGATCGGAGCCCGTCACCTGCGCGCCCAGCTGGCGGGCGACCAGCGCCAGCCCGCTCATGCCGGCCCCGCCGATGCCGACGAAGTGCAGCCGCCGCCCGCTCCAAGGCCGCTCGCTCACGCCCCACCAACCCGGCGTGCGCGCCCGCCGGTGGCCGCCGCGTGCAGCTCCTGCGCGACCGCGCGTGCGGCGTCGAGACGGGCCAGCGTCGCCGATGCCTGCGCCATCCGCGCCAGGCGCGGGCGATCGGCGAAAAGCCCCCCGACCACCTCGCCGAGCCGACGCGCGTCGAGCTGCTCGTCGGGGATCACGACGGCCGCACCCGCATCGGCCATCCAGCGCGCATTGGCGCTCTGATGGTCGCCGCTGGCGTGGGGATAGGGGATCAGCACCGCGGGACGACCGTGGGCGGCGATCTCGAAGATCGAGCCGCCCGCGCGAGCGACGACGAGATCGGCGGCCACGAGCGCCTCGGCGAGCGGGCTGATGTAGGCATGCAGGCGGTAGTGCGGCCCGGGCGCGCTGAGCGCGGGCAGATCACGCTCGCCAGCGGCGTGCAGGACCTGAACGTCGCCGTCGCGAAAGGCCTCCACGGCGGCGTGATTGATCGTACGGGCTCCCAGCGAGCCGCCGAAGACGAGCACGAGCGGCGCATCGGGATCGACTCCCAACGCGGCGCGCGCGGTGACGCGATCGGTCGCCGGCGGCGGCACCGGCCGGCCCGTGACCAGGTAGCGCGGCCCGCGACGCGCGGCGATCGGGAACGCCAGGCAGACGCGGTGGGCTGCGCCCGCGAGCAGGCGGTTGGCCAGGCCCAGCCGCGAGTCGGCCTCGGTGAGCACCAGCGGGATCCGGCGGATCACCGCCGCCAGGCCGACCGGCCCGGCCACGTAGCCCCCGCCGCCGAGGACCGCAGCCGGGCGCTCCTGGGCGAGAATTCGCCAGGCGGCTGGGACCGCGAGCGCGGCCAGCCCCGCGGCGCGCAGCGCCGCGACCGGGTTGCTGCGACTCAGGCCCGCGACACGGATCTGCCGCAGCCGGTAGCCGGCGGCGGGCACGAGCGTGACCTCGGCGCGCTCACCACCGACGAAGACGACCTCGTCGCCGTCAGCCCGCAGCGCGTCCGCGACCGCGAGCGCCGGCACGACGTGACCCGCCGTTCCGCCGGCGGCGATCACGATCCTCATCGCTGGCTCCACTCGAAGACGCCTTCCCGCGTCCACGCCGGCTGGCGCGGGCCTGCAGCGTGCCGCCGTTGGCGATGTTCAGCAGCAGGCCCATGCAGGCGAGCAGGATCAGCAGGTTGCTCGACCCGTAGGAGACGAACGGCAGCGGCACGCCGGTCAGCGGCGCCAGCCCCAGCACGGTGAAGACGTTGAGCGTGGCCTGACACAGGATCAACGAGGTGATGCCGGTCGCCAGCAGCTTGGCGTAGCGGCCGACCGCCGCCTTGGCGGTCCGCAGGCCAGCGTAGAGGATCATGCCGTACAGGAAGAGCAGACCGCAGATCCCCGCCACGCCCAGCTCCTCGCCGACCACCGCGAGGATGAAGTCGGTGTGAGCCTCCGGCAGGTAGAACGCCTTCTGGACCGAGCGGCCGAGCCCGACTCCGAGCAGCCCGCCTGAGCCGACGGCGATCTGCCCCTGCACGAGCTGGAAGCCGCTGCCGCTGGGGTTGGCCCAGGGATCCAGGAAGGCCGTCAGTCGGGCTCGGCGGTAGGGCTGGAGCAACGCATAGAGCAAGACGATCAGCGCCGCGCCGGCGGCCAGCATCAGCAGCTGGCGTGTCGGCACCCCGGCGGCGACCAGCAGCGCGCCGACGGTGAGCGCAATGACGATCGCCGTGCCGAGATCGGGCTGCAGCGCGACCAGCCCGCACGCCACGCCGGCGACGACGAGCAACGGGCCGGCGGTCTGGCGCAACGTCTCGCCGCGGCGGCGCGGGTGCGCGAGGATGTGGGCCGCGTAGAGGACGAGCGCGAGCTTGAGCAGCTCAGAGGGCTGGAACTGCAGCGGCCCGGCGCCGAGCCAGCGCCGCGCACCGTTGACCGTGACGCCAACGCCCAGCACCGCGACGACGAAGAAGCCGGCGAGCGCGAGCAGCATCGGCGTCGCGCGCTGAAGGGCGCGCAGGCTCGTCCGCGACAGCGCGTTCATGATGCCAACGCCGATCGCGCCGTAGATCAAGTAGCGAACGAGGTAGCCCGTCGCCCCGCCGCCGCGCAGCAGGCCCAGCGGTGAGGTCGCGCTGTAGACCATCACCGCCCCGAACGCGAGCAGGCACATCGTCGCCGTCTGCAGCATCCGGTGCTCGACCGGCGGCGCGGCCACCGCGCGGCGGGCGCGGTGCCGACGCCAGCGCGCCCGTCGGCTTCCCCACTGGCGTGCGGCCGCGATCGCCGGGGAGCTCAACGTCATGGCGCGTCCTGCGAAGCGGCGGCAGCGACGAGGGCGCGGAAGTGATCGCCGCGCGCCTCGAAGTCGCGATACTCGTCGAACGAGGCGCAGGCGGGCGAGAGCAGCACGACCTCACCCGGGACCGCCGCGGCGCTCGTCGCCGCGACGGCGCGTTCGAGATCCTCGCAGCGGTGCAACGGCACGCCGGTCGCTGCGAGGTCCGCGAGGATCTGCTCGGTGGCCTCGCCGATCACGTAGACGGCCGCGCAGACCGACCGCACGGGCTCGACGAGCGCCGTAAAGCCACCGCCCTTCGTCCGGCCGCCCAGGATCAGGTGCACACCGGCGTCGAAGGAGGCGAGCGCGACCAGGGTTGCGTCGACGTTGGTGGCCTTGGAGTCATTGACGTAGAGGACGCCGCCGAGCGTCGCGAGCTCCTCGAGCCGGTGAGCGACCCCGGCGAAGCCGCGCAGGGCCTCCACGACCGCCTCGCGCTCGATCCCGCGGGCTAGGGCGGCGCTCGCGGCGGCCATCGCGTTGCGGCGGTTGTGGGCGCCGCGCAGGCGAATCGCGGCGACGTCGATCAGCTGCTCGCCCTGCCACCACAACCGCCCCGCGTGCTCGCGCAGGTCCGCGTCGGCATCGATTCCGAAGCGCACCCGCCGGGCGCCGCCCGGGATCGCCAGGCCTGCCGCAGCAGCAGCGTCAACGCCGGCGTCGGTCGCGCCCGCCGGGCCAGCCGCAGCGTCAGCACCGGCACCCGTCGCGCCCGCGACCAGCTCACTCGGCAGGACCGCGACGTCGGTGGCGCCCTGACGGGCGAAGAGGCTCAGCTTGGCCCGCGCGTAGGCGTCGAAGCTGCCATGGCGGTCGAGATGGTCCGGCGTCAGGTTGAGCAGCACGGCCACGTCGGGACGCAGCCGGTCGGCGTCCTCGAGCTGGAACGAGGAGGCCTCGCAGACGACGGTGGCCGCGGGGTCGATCGTCTCCACGAACGAGCACGCAGCGGTGCCGACGTTGCCCGCCACGACGGCCGGACGACCGGCGAGGCGATGGATGTGTCCGAGCAGCTCGGTTGTCGTCGTCTTGCCGTTGGTCCCCGTCACCGCGATCCATGCGTTCGGGATGAGCCGCCAGGCGAGCTCCAGCTCGCCCAGCACCGGCAGGCCGCGGTCGCGCGCGGCGACGACGACCGCTGCCTGGGCCGGGACGCCCGGGCTCTTGACGAGCGCCCGCACGCGGTCGAGCAGATCCAGGCCAGCGGCATTCGGATGGGCTTCGACGCCGACCGCGTGAAGCCTGCTCAGATCCAGTGAGCCAGCGTCGCAGCCGATCACCGTCTCGCCGCGGGCGTGCAGCGCCAGCGCCGCCGCCACGCCTGAACGGGCGAGGCCGACGACCAGATAGGGACCCGCGGGAATCGCCGGGCGCCCCACGGCCGCTACTCGAGTCCCGCGGGAATCGCCGGGCGCCCCACGGCCGCTACTTGATGCTCTGCTGGTAGATCGTGAAGCCGATCGCGCTGCAGACGGCGGCGACGATCCAGAAGCGCAGGATGATCTTCGTCTCCGACCACTGGCGAAGCTCGAAGTGGTGATGGATCGGGGCCATCAGGAAGACCCGCTTGCGAAACGCCTGGAAGGAGAAGACCTGGACGACGACCGAGAGCGCCTCGATCACGAAGATCCCGCCGATGATGATCAGCAGCGCCTCCGTCTTGGTCATCACGGCCAGCCCGGCGATCGCACCGCCCAATCCCAGCGACCCGGTGTCGCCCATGAAGATGTTGGCCGGGAAGGAGTTGAACCACAAAAAGCCCACGCAGGCACCAACGAGGCAGCCGGCCAGCAGCGCCAGGTCGCGTTGGCCGGTGGTTATGAACGTGATTCCGATGTAGGTCAGCAGGACGATCGCGGTGCAGCCGGCGGCGAGGCCATCCAGCCCGTCAGTGAGGTTGACCGCGCTCGTGGTGCCCGCCAGCACCAGGAAGATCAGCAACGGGTAGAAGACGCCCAGGTCGATCTGGTAATCGACGATGCGCAGCCGCAACGTCGGCGGGAGGTGGACCTCATGACGGGCGATCCACCAGAGCGCGAGCGCGATCAGCACCGTCGCGATCAGCTTGGTGCGGGCGCGCAGCCCCAGCGAGCGGCGCCGCACGATCTTGACATAGTCGTCGACGAAGCCCAGCAGCGCCGAGGCGACCGCGGCGCCGAAGACCCCCAGCGAGGCCCATTGGCGGTCGCCGAGCACGAGGAAGGGCAGTGCGATCGCGGCGAAGATGATGATGCCGCCCATCGTTGGGGTGCCCGCCTTCTCGTGGTGACCCTCGGGGCCCTCCTCGCGGATGTTCTGCCCGAACTCGCGGCGTCGCAGGAACTCGATGAACTTGGGCGAGAGAAAGCAGCAGATCAGCAGCGAGGCCGTCCCGGCGATCAGCACCTTGCCCATCAGCGACCGCTCCCAGCCAGCTGGGCCCGCAGCGCGGCACGGGCGACGGTCACGTCGTCGAAGGGCAGCTTGCGCCCACCGGCGAGCTCCTGGCCCTGCTCGTGTCCCTTGCCGGCGATCACGACGATGTCGCCGGCACGCGCGACCGCGATTGCCCGCTCGATCGCGAGTCGCCGGTCAGGCTCGCGCTGGGCGCCCGATCCCGCGCCGGCGAGGATCTCCGCGATGATCGCCGCGGGATCCTCCGAGCGCGGGTTGTCAGAGGTCACGATCACCGCGTCCGCCAGCCGAGTGGCGATCTCGCCCATCAGCGGTCGCTTGGCGCGATCGCGGTCACCGCCACAGCCGAACACGCAGATCAGCCGCCGCGAGGTCAGCTCGCGCGCCGTCACGAGCGCGTTGGAGAGGGAGTCGGGCGTGTGGGCGTAGTCCACCAGGACGGTGAAGTCCTGTCCCTCGTCGACGCGCTCGAACCGCCCGGGGACCCGTCCGGCGCCGGGCAGCGCCAGCTCGATCGTCGCGGCGCTGATGCCCAGTGCACGGGCGGCGGCAACGGCGCCGAGCACGTTGGCGACGTTGAACGACCCCGGCAGCGGCGAGCGCGCGGCGATCTGGCCGTCTGGCATGCTGATCGTGAACCTCGATCCGCCTGGCGCGATCCGCACGTCATGCGCGGTGAAGTCGGCCGGCCGCTCGACCGCGAAGGTGATCGCGTCGCCCAGCTCGGCGGCCAGGCGGCGCCCGTAGGCGTCGTCGACGTTGACCACGCGCGCGCCGCCACCCTCGACCAGCAGCCGTCGCTTGGCCTGGAAGTAGTCCTCCATTGTCGGATGGAAGTCGAGGTGGTCCTGGGTCAGGTTGGTGAAGATGGCGGCGGCGAAGCGAACGCCCTCGACGCGGCTGAGCGCCAGCGCATGCGAGGAGACCTCCATCGCGCAGGCCCGGTCGCCGGCGTCGAGCATCGCGCGCAGATCGCGCTGGAGATCGATCGCCTCGGGGGTCGTGCGCTCGACCGGCTCCGAGCGGCCCCCGATCACGCGCTTGACCGTGCCCAACAGGCCGCAGGGGCGCCCATCCTCCTCCAGCAGCGCGCGCAACAGGAAGGTGGTCGTGGTCTTGCCGTTGGTCCCCGTCACGCCGATGACCGCCAGCTGCCGGCTGGGATCGCCGTAGAAGCGCGCGGCCGCCTGCGCCATCGCGCTGCGCGCCGAGCCGACCAGCAGCTCGGGCACGCCGCTGCCCAGCGGACGCTCGACGACCAGCGCGACCGCACCGCGGGCCACCGCGTCGGGGGCGAAGTCGTGACCGTCGCGACGCAGCCCGGGGACGCAGAAGAACAAGCTGCCCGGCGTGACCGCGCGGTTGTCATAGGCCAAGCCGCTGACCTCCAGCTCAGCCGCCCGCGTTCCGAGCTCCACCGTCCCCGCCCCGCTCATCAGCTCGCGAAGCGTCATTGCGGGCGGCAGTCTACCCCCGACCCGGGACCGGTCCGGCTGCAGGAGTGCCAGCGTCAATCGGGTGGGATCTTGAGGTAGGGAAGCGCGAAGGAGGTGATCGCCTGGAACGCCGGCGCCGCGACCTGACCGCCGTAGTAGGAGCCCTGGGGCTCGTCGACCATCACCGCAACGAGCAGGCGCGGCTGGTCGGCCGGGGCGAAGCCGACGAACGAGGCGACGTACTTTGTCTTGGAGTAGGTGCCGTTGACGACCTTGTTCGCGGTGCCGGTCTTGCCCGCCAGCCGGTAGCCGGGGATCACTGCCTCGGCGCCGGTGCCACCCTCGGCGAGGACCCCCTCGAGCATCGAGCGCAGGCTCGCCGCGGTTGCCGGCGACAGCACGCGCTGGCCGGGCGGCAACGCGGTTGGCTTGCCGGCGATGCTGGCGACGATGTGCGGCGTCCGCAGGATGCCGCCGTTGGCGATCGCGGCATAGAGGGTCGCCATCTGGATCGGCGTTACGGCGATGCCCTGACCGATTGGCAGGTTGCCCATCGACGAGCCCGAATACTGGTCCAGCCGCGGCACGATCCCCTGCGCCTCGCCGGGCAGGTCCACGCGGGTCGGACGGCCGAAGCCCAGCCGGCGCACCCAGTAGTCGAAGCGCGTGGCGCCCAGCCGCTGGCCGATCAGGATCGCGCCGATGTTGCTCGAGCGAGCGAGGATCTGCGCGGTCGTCAGAGTCTCATATCCGTGTGACTCGGCATCGCTGATCGTGCGGTCGGCGACGTGGATCAGCGGCGGCACGTCGAAGGGCGTCTCCGGCGTGATCAGGTGGTCCTCCAGCGCACCGGCCACGGTGACCGCCTTGAACGTCGAGCCGGGCTCATAGGACGCATCGACGGCGCGGTCCTCCGTCGCATAGGACGGAGCGGCGCCGAGATCGTTGGCGTTGACGCGTGGCCAGTTGGCGACCGCCAGCAGCGAGCCGTCACGCGGATCCATGACGATCGCCGTGGCGCCCTTGGGCCGGTAGAGCGCACCGACACGGGCCAAGACGCGCTCGGCGGTGGCCTGGATGTTGGCGTCGAGGGTCAGCTGGATGTCCGTGCCCGCAACGGCGCTGTGCACGTCCTGCAGGGAGATCGGCTGCCCGAGCGCGTCGCTGACGACACGGCGCTCGCCGACCCTCCCCTGCAGCACGCGGTTCTCAAAGTACTCCAGGCCCGACAGCCCCGCGCCATCGACGCCAACCGTCCCGACGATCTGCGATGCCAACCACTGTTGCGGGTAGTCGCGCCGGCTCTGCGGGATCAGCTGCAGTCCATCGACGTGCAGGCGCCGCACGAGCTGTGCCCGATCGGCCGGCACCAGACGGGCGAGATAGACGAAGCCGCTGCGCTGCGCGAGGCGCTGCACCAAAAGCTGCGCGCTCACCCCCAGCAGCGGCGCGAGGCGCTGGGCAGTGGCGACCGGGTCCTTGACCAGGTAGGGCGTGGCCGCAATGTCGTCGGCTGCCTGGGAGACCGCCAGCTCGATGCCGTTGCGGTCGGTGATCGTGCCACGCGACGCCGGCACGACGTCGTTGGAGACCTGCTGCGTCGCGGCGAGATGGCGCAGCCCACCGCCCTTGATGACGCCGAGGTAGGCGGCGCGCAGAGCGGCGATCGACAGGAGGGCTAGGAAGGTGGCGAACAGCAGACCGATCCGTCGGTCGACCAGCGCCATCGTCTACCCCGTGCGGCCGGTTGTGGTCGTGGCAGCACCGCCCGCGGTGGCAGCGCTCGGCGTCGCGGTGCCGCTGGATGCGGTGGCCCCGGCGGTCCCGGCGCCACCACCGGTGCTGGTGGTGCCGGTGCTGGTGGTGCCGGTGCTGGTGCTGGTGGTGCCGGTGCTGGTGGTGCCGGTGCTGGTGGTGCCGGTGCTGGTGGTGCCGGTGGTGCCGGTGCTGGTGGTGCCGGCGGTGCTGTTGCTGGTGGCCCCACTGCCGCTGCCACTGCCGCTGCCACTGGTGCCAGCGCCGGTCGCCTGCCCGGTTACGCCCGGCTGGGCGCTGCTCAACGGCCGCAGCCGTCCGCTGCGCAGGCGTGCGGCCGCGAGCCGGGCGTCGACGGGACCCCGCAGCCCCAAGTAGCGGTAGGCGCCGGCCGGTGGCATCACGAGGCCGAGCTGGGCCGCCTCGGCCTGGATGTGCGCGGTCGAGGAGAGGTTGGAGATCTGGGCGCGCAGGTCGGCGTTGGCGCGCTGCAGCGTGGCGGTCGAGGCCAGCGTCCGCGCCATGCTGGTGTTGAGCTTGAGCAGCGAGACCTGCAGTGCGACCAGGCCCATCAGCAGGGCGCCGACGACGACGATCCATGCGCGGCTGCGCACCAGGCGCTCGACGAGCCCGTGCTCTGGCAGACGCGCGACCCCGGCCACCAGGCGCGCTCCGAACGTCGGCGCCAGCGCGTGCTTGCGGCTGGGGGCGCGGGTCGGCCGGCGGGCTGGAGCGGCGATGTCGCGCGCCGGCCGGCTGGCGCGCTCGGGCAGCGCGGGGGCTGCCGGACGGGCCGGAGCCCGCAGCGGCCCGGACACGCGTCGGGGCACGGTCGGGACGGGACTGCGCCGGATCACACCGGGATGCGTGCTCGCGGCGGCAGCAGCCAGCGGTTCGCGTCGGCGTGCCGCCACGGTGCTGGCGGGAGGCGGCGTCATGCCCGATCCTCGAGCTTGCGCGCCGCGCGCAGGTGCGCGGACTTGGCACGCGGGTTGGCGGCGACCTCACCGGGCGTCGGGGCGACGGCGCGGCGGCTCAGCAGGCGCGCCTGCGGGCTGCGACCGCAGCCGCAGACGGGCAGATCGGGCGGGCAGATGCAGCCGCGGGCGCGCTCGGCGAGGAAGCGCTTGACGCGCCGATCCTCCAGCGAATGGAACGCGATCACACCGAGGCGACCGCCGGGCCGCAGCACCTCCCAGGCCGCGGGCAGCGCCTGCTCGAGCTGGGTCAGCTCGTCGTTGACGGCAATCCGCAGCGCCTGGAAGACGCGCTTGGCGGGATGGCCGCCGGCGAAGCGAGCCGGCGCCGGAACGGCCGCGGTGATCGCCTCGACGAGCTCGAGCGTCGTGTCGATCTCGTGCGTGCGGCGGCGACGGCCGATCGCCCGCGCGATCGGACCGGCGAAGCGCTCCTCGCCGTATTCCCGGAAGATCCGCGCCAGCTGGCGCTCCTCCCAGTGGTTGACGATCTCGCGCGCGCTCAGCTCCTGCTCGGGATCCATCCGCATGTCCAGCGGCGCGTCATAGGCGTAGGAGAAGCCACGCTCGAGGGTGTCGACCTGCATCGACGACATGCCCAGATCCAGGTAGACCAGGTCGGCGGCAACGCCCTCGAGGCGCAGCGTCGCGAGCCCGTCGACGAACGTCGCGCGGATGAAGCGCGTCGCGCACGGAACCTCGGCGGCGAGCTCGGCGAAGCGCTCCTCGGCGAGCGGATCGCGATCGATGCCGATCAGCGTGCCGCTCGGCCCGATCAGGTCGGCGACCAGCCGGGCGTGACCGCCACCGCCAACCGTGCAGTCGACGGCGACGTCGCCCGGCCGTGGGGCGAGCAGGTCGATCAACTCGCCGGCCAGCACCGGGACGTGCCTTGCAGTCATGTCAAGCAGGATGCCCAAGGTTCTCCGTGATCGCCGGGACGCGCTCGCTCAGATCGTCGTTGTAGGCGCCCCAGCGCTCGCGCCCCCAAATCTCCAGACATTGGCCCGCGCCGGTCACGACGACGTCGCGTTGCAGGCCACTGTGCTCGACCAGGAAGGTCGGGAGCATCACCCGTCCGGCCGAGTCCAGCTCGGTGTCGAAGGCGTTGGCCGAGAAGAAGCGCTGCATGTCACGCGCCTGTGGCGAGAGCGGGTTGAGGCCAGCGAGCGCAGCGGCCGTATAGGCGTCGTAGTCGGCGGGTCGCCACACGGCCACGCACGGCTCGACGCCCTTGGCCAGAACGACCCCATCGGCCAGCGCCGCCCGGAACTTGGCCGGAATCGTAAGCCGGTTCTTCGCGTCGAGCGTGTGGTCGAACGTTCCGCGGAAGGCCAAGGCGCATATCTCGCAGCAATCGGATGGACGGGGAGCACCGGGACGGAGGAGGCGGAGTGGGAGGAGCTCCGCCACCTCCGTCCGGCTTGATGGCGCGGCACAGTACCCCACTTCCTCCCACTTTGCAACACAAAATCCATCGGATGCCCCACAAGGCTTGTATGACGGCGATCCCGCCGCAGCGAAGTGGGAGCTTTGCAGGCCCTTCCGGCCCGCTGCCCGAGCTCGACTGGCATCCGACGCCAACGCACGAACGCTGTCAGCGCGCCGCGTTGGGCGCTGTCTTGCACCCGCTGGGTGCTGCGAGCGGCTGGCCGCCGGGATCCCGCGCTGTCGTCGGCGCGCCAATCACCGCCGGCGCACCCGTGCTCCCCGCCGTCGCCGGTGCGACGATGCGCGGCGCCAGTGCCGCCAGGCCGGGCGATGCCGACAGGCCGCGATCCCAACTACGAGAGGACGAGCCGATGACGACGACGACAGCGAGCGCACCAGTCGGACCAGACCCCCATGCAGCTGGCGCTCAAACCGCGCCGACGCAGCCAGATCCGCTCCGTCACCACAAGCACTACCGCGACAGCGAGCACGGCGCCTCCCCCTATGCCGGCGGCAGCAGCTTCATGGAGCGCCTGTCGGAGGCCGTCGCAAGCGGAATGGGAACGGTCGGCTTCCTCCTCGTCAGCTCAACGGTGATCCTGGCCTGGGTGCTTGCCAACCACGTCGTCAAGTTCCTCAGCAGCTCGTGGCACGGCCTGCTCAACGGACAGGGCTTCGACCCGGCGCCCTTCATCCTGCTGAACCTCGTCTTCTCGGCCGTCGCGTTCTACACCGGCGCGCTGGTGATCATCGCCCAGAAGGCCCAGACGCGCACCGACAAGGCCAACGAGGAGGCCTCCGCCGCCCACCGCGAGGAGCTTGCCCAGTTCCAGACCGAGCTGTTGCAGCGCAACACCGATTTGACGCGGCAGATTCACACGCTGACCGAGCAGCTCAACCGGCTGACGAGCGAGGTCCACGCCGCGACCTGCCTCCCCCCGGCGCAACCGGCGCAGGCCTGAGCGGGCAGGCCCACGGCCGCGGCACGCCACCGCGGCGGATGCGGGCGCTAGCGAGCCACGGGGCTCTCGACCAGCCGATAGCCCACCCCCCAGACGTTGATGATGAAGCGCTGACCGTTGATGGCGAGCTTGTGGCGCAGGCGGCAGGCGTGGGCGTCGACAGTCCTCGTCGCACCCGGCGACCTGAAGCCCCAGACCTCCTTCAG
This sequence comes from uncultured Solirubrobacterales bacterium, assembly GCA_963795555.1. GTDB lineage: Bacteria > Actinomycetota > Thermoleophilia > Solirubrobacterales > Solirubrobacteraceae > CAWCHZ01. The sequence goes on along the minus strand of CAWCHZ010000002.1, from coordinate 156,494 downwards.
CAGCTCTTCCTTGGTGAAGACGCGCGTCGGCTCGCCGGCCAGCGCGTGGAGCAGCGCGAACTCCTTCTGCGCCAGCGGGATCAACCGCCCGGCGACGTGGACGTCGCGCGAGACCGGATCGATCTCCAGCTCGCCCACGCGGACGCGCCCCAGCTGGGGACGCGGACGGGAGCGGCGCAGCAGCGCGGCGATGCGCGCGCGCAGCTCCGGATAGGACACCGGCTTGGCGACGAAGTCGTCGATGCCGTGCTCGAAGCCGCGCAGCCGGTCGAGCTCACCCGCCCGGGCGCTCAGCAGGATCAGCGGCGTGTTGGGATCGACCCGGCTGGTGAGCCCGTCGGATGCCCGCACCCGATCGACCAGCTGCAGGCCGGAGCCGTCGGGCAACGCAAGGCCGACGACGGCGAGGTGGGCACCGCGCTCGAGCAGCCGCAGACCATCGGCCCCGTCCGCGGCTACGAGCAGCTCATAGCCGTCGGCGGTGAGGTTGTCGGCGAGGAACGTGCGCAGCGCGGCGTCTGCCTCGACGATGAGGATCGTCGGCGCGCTGGTGGGTTGGTGGCCGTTGCGGGAGGGTCGATGGCCGTTGCCGAATGGCCAATCGCTGTCGCTGCGTGGCTCCATGAGCGATCAAGGACGTGGCGGCTGGCTCTTCGCCCCCTTCGCTGCAACTTCGCATTCAGGGGCAGCAGCGGTGGAGGACTCCGCCATAAGATGGCGACGCGCGGCGGGATGCCGCAATCGCTGCAAGCGTCACACGGACAGGATGAGACGGGGAAACTACAACTCAGGCGAGGACTTCGTGCTCGAGTACGGGGAGCTGCGCTTCACGTTCAACGAGCGTGACTTCACCGAGCGCTGCGAGCAGGCGGCGTTGCGACTCGGCTTCGTCGACGGACGCCTCAGTGAGGCCGAGCTCGACGACCTCGTCAACCTGGTCGTCAACGGCGATGTGCACGATCCCGCGTCGGCGCTGGGCGAGCACGTGAACGACTGCTGGCCCGAGCTTGCCGGCCCGTCGGAGCGATCGCTCGTGCACTGGCTGCGCCGGTTGATCTTTCGCTCGGCCTGGCTCGACCAGCGCGTCAAGGAGGGCGAGCTGGACGTCCGCTTCCACCAGGACACACACACCTTCGGCTACGTCCAGCCCGATCGCAACGGCGAGGCGATCGAGCTGGCGCCCGAGCCGTCCTGGGATCGCGTCGCCTACGTGCCGCGCTGACGCGCGGGCCACCGCCTCAGATCTCGCCGACGGCTGCGGCCCGTGCCTGCGCAAGCGTTGCTGCGGCCTTGTCGCCGACCAGCAGCTCCGGGCGCAGCGTCCCGCTGCCCAGCGGATCCAGCGCCGGCCACTGACCGAGCGCCGCTCGCCGCGCGTCCAGCGCGATCACCGTCGTCTCGCCGCCCAGCGGCCGTGACGCGGTCGCGATCACCGTCAGCGACCCCCCGGCGGCGAGGTTGCGCGCCCCGGCCAGCGCACGTCGCGCCGCCGACGGCGCGACGTCATCCAGCGTGTCGACCAGGACGGCGATGTGGCCGCCACGCGAGGCGACACGCTTGGCGCGCTCGAGCGCACGCCCCAACGCCTGTGCCAGGGCGTCCGCCGCGGCGGCGAACGACAGGCGCACCTCCGGCTCGGGCAGCTGCTCGTCCTCCGTGCCGAGCTCCTCCGGCCGGACGCCGACCAGGCACAACGCCAGCTCGACCTGCTCGTCGGCTGCGAGGGCGGCGGCGATCCGGCGCAGGATCGTGCTCTTGCCCGATCGGGCCGGACCGGCGATCACGACGCGCGAGCCGCGCCCAAACGGGGCGAGCGCCATGACGGCTTCGAGCGTCGGATCGGGCGCGAGCGCGAAGGGCTGGCGGGGCGGTGTCGCCGGCAGCTCGTCGTAGGGCGTGCCCTCGACGACCTGATCGGCCGGGCTGCCGTTGATGGTGTCGACGCGGATCAGCGACGGGTGACGCTCGGACCGCCGCGGTGAGCGCACGGGTCCGCTGATGACGTCGCCGGCGACCAGCTCACAGCGGCGAACCTGGGCGGCGGAGACGTAGATGTCCTCCCCGTCTGACACGCGCAGCATGCCCGAGCCGTTGGGCATCAGCTCGATCGCGCCCTCGACGGTCGGGGCCGGGGTGCGCGCAGGCGGCGTGGCGGGACGCGCGGACGTTGCGGCGGAAGGAGCCGGCTTCACGGCCGGCTCCGGCGCCGCGGCCGGCTCCGGCTCTGCGTCAGCCGCCGTTCGTCCTGCGCCGGAGCGCGCGCGCGTACGTCGCCGCGTGGGGCGCGCGGCGACCTCGTCCTCCTCCCCCTCCTCGGCGCGTGACGGCGTCGCGGCGCCGTTGGCGTCCGCCGGAGCCGCGCCCGTCTGATGGGCGATGATCGCCTCGATCAGCTGCGGCTTGCGCAGACGGCGATAGCCGTCGATGCCCAGCTCGGATGCCAGTGCATGGAGATCCGCGAGCGGGCTTGCCGCCAACGCGGCGTGGTCTAGCACGGTGGGCATTGTGATGGCTCCTCGGTGGTGGTCGGTGGGCTCCGGCGGCGTGGATCAGCGACCGGCGACCCCTGGCCCGCAGATCGGGCGCGTCGTGACCCTAGCGAACGGCGTGGCCGGCGAGGAGCTCGGTCATCCACTCGGTCAGCTCGGGGCGTGACTGCCAGTCGCGCGTGAAGCGCTCGATTCCCGCGTGCGTGAGCGGATGCTCGAGCATCTGGCGCAGCACCCCGGCCGGGACCGTGGCCACTTCGCAGCCCAGGCGAGCCGCCTGCACGACATGACCGGGATGACGGATCGAAGCGGCGAGCACCTGTGCCGTCGACCCGGCGGGACGGAGCGATCCCACGATGCTCGCGACGACCTCGGCGGACTCGATCGAGACGTCGTCCAGACGGCCCATGAAGCAGGAGATGTAGGTTGCGCCGGCCTCGGCCGTGAGGATCGCCTGGCTCGGCGAGAAGACAAGCGTCATGTTCACCGGGATGCCATCGCTGCTGAGCTCGCGCGTCGCCTGCAGCCCGGCCGCACCGAAGGGCACCTTGACGACGACGTGCTCGTGCAGCGCGTGCAGCGCGCGCCCCTCGCGGACCATCCCAGGCGCGTCGGCGGCCAGCACCTCCGCTGACACCGGCCCTCCGATCAGCTCGCAGATGCGCCGGATGATCTCGCCCGGGTCGCCGGGCTCCTTGGCGAGCAGGCTGGGGTTGGTGGTGGCGCCCGCCAGCACGCCCCAGGCCGCCAGCTCCTCGACCTCGGCCACCGAGCCCGTATCGATGAAGAGCCTCATGGACGCGAAGGCGGGAGCCTCATGGACGCGCGCAGTCTAGGTGCCGGCGCGGTCGACACGCGATGGCGACCCGGGCGCGGTTGGCATGCGACGTCGCGGCTCAGTCGCTGGCGTCCTGCACCGGCACGCGGCGCAGCTCCTCGGCCAGCCGCAGATCGCGTGGTGGGTCGCCGGATCCCCGCAGCGCGCCGTCCACCTTGAGGAAGTCCGCCACCGCGGCGACGTCGTGGACCCGCAGGATGTGCGCGCCCGCGGCGACGCCGTGTGCGACCGCCGCCAGCGTGGCGGGCTCGCGCTCGCGCGGCGCGCGGCCCGTCAGCGCGCCGATGAAGTCCTTGCGCGACACGGCGAGCAGCAACGGCCGCTCGAGCTCGTGGAAGCGATCGAGCGCCCGCAGCAGCTCGATCGTCTGCGCGGGGGTCTTGCCGAAGTCCGGGCCCGGATCGACGATCAGCTGCTCGAACGCCACGCCGCGCGCGAGCGCCAGCTCGATCCGCCCGCCGAGGAAGCGCAGCGCATCCTCGACGACGCGCCCATCCAGATCGGGGTCGAACGCCTGCGACTTCGGTGCCACTCGCGTGTGCATCAGCACGAGCGCCGCGCCGCTCGCTGCGCACACGTCCGCCAGCTCCGGGTCGCGCAGACCGCTGATGTCATTGACGATCGCCGCGCCGGCCTCGATCGCCGCCGCCGCGACCGCCGGCTTGTAGGTGTCGATCGAGATCAGCGCCGGGCGCACGCCGTCCGCCTCGCATGCGCCCGGGTCGTCTCCGCCCGCCCGGATCGCCTGCGCGAGCCCCTCGATCACCGGCACCACCCGCGATATCTCCTCGACCGGAGCGACCGCGGGCCGGTTGGAGACGTTGGACTCCCCGCCCACGTCGATGACCCTCGCCCCGTGCCGCAGCGCCGCGCGCCCCCGCTCGATCCGCTGCTCGCTGTCAGCACCGTCGCGAGCATCGGAGAACGAGTCGGGCGTCGCGTTGATGATCGCCATGATCCAGGGGGCGGCGTCGAGCTGGTGCAGCACCCCCCGGGCGCGAAGCTGTCGTCGCGGCGCGCTGTGCATCGGGCGCATGCTAGGCAACGGGGCGATGCGCGCAAGTCAATGGGTGGCGGCCGACGCCAGCATTCCGTAGCGCCAACCCCGCGCTGGTCAGCCGACGCCGAACCGCCCGACGGCGCTGACGGCCCGCACGCCGTGCGTGGTCAGCGCGACGACCCGCCAGGCATGGCCGCCGCGGCGCAGCGGGTACGGTGCGCGCAGCACCGTCCGCGTGGTCGTCCCGATCACGCGGCCGTCGACCAGCACCTGGTAGCGCAGCCGCACCCAGCCGCCGGCGCTGAACGCATCCGACCAGCGCAGCAGTGGTCGGGGCGACTGCCGGCCGGCCAGCGCGCCCAGCTGCGGACGCGGCGGCGTCGGCTCGTCGAAGGCGATCACCAGCGACCGTGCGACAGCCGGCCCCTGCATGAACGCAAACGCCAGATCGCCGGCGCGGTCGGCGGCGCCGCTGAGCCCGAGCTCGGCGGCGCTGGGGCCCAGCGCGGGCGCCGACAGCGTCACGACGTGCGGAGCGAGCCTGCCGCCGCCGAAGGCATCCGCCACGACAGCCGGCCCCGCCGGCGTCTGCCAGGCGATCGCGCCGGTGCCGTTCAGGCTGATCGCAGGCGCTGCGCCGGGCGCCGCTGAGTCGATGGCGGGGGTCAACAGCAGCGGCAGGCTCCAGACCGCGCCCAGCAGCGGCCAGGTCACGTCGCGGACCGCTGCGCCCACCAACGTGCCCGGTCCCGCCAGCGTCACCGCCGCCAGGCCGACCTGATTGCCGTTGAGCGCCAGGCGCGGCGCAGTCGCCACGGCAGCGCTCGGGAATCCCTGTCCGTCGACGGCGATCGGCGGATCGAACTGCGATCCGACCAGGCGGCGCGCGAGCACGCGCGAGCTGCCGTCGTCGAAGGTCTGGCGCACGAGCGTCCAGGCGAAGCTCGAGTCGAATCCGGTCCCGACCGCCGACGCGTCGGCGTCGAGGCCGACATGGCCGGCCAGCGACGGCACGCTGAGCTCCTGCGGAAACGCGCTGACGAGGTCGCGCATGACGCGCCGCGCGAAGACGTGGCTGTGGCCGTCCGGGCGCTGTTCGCCCCAGGTCACCAGCGCGCTGCCATCCGCCGCCGCGGCGATCGCCGGGCGCGCGGCGCCCTGCCCCGCAGCATCGGTCGGATCGATGTTCATCGGCGCCGGCTGGACGATCCAGCTGGATCCCTCGTGGCGTGCGACGCGCACCTGGCTGACGCCGGGGCCGGACAGGGTGAACGCGATGTAGGCGACATCGTCGACGCTCATGTCGAGCGCCGGGCTCGAGACCGCCTCGCCCGGCGGCGCCGCGAAGACCAGCGTTGGGGCGCCAAAGGAGCCCGCGAATGGCGTGCGCGCTGCCGCCCACAGCGAGCCGCCGTTGAGCCACACCGCCACCAATGCGCCGTTGCTGGCCGCCGTTGCGAGCGGCGCGCTCGAAGGCCCGGCCGAGCTGACATCCAGTCGCCGGGCCGTAGACCAGGTCCCCTGCGCGGTGGTCGACACGAAGACGTGCGCGACGCCGAAGTCCTGGCGCAGGTAGACGACGGCACCCGTGCCATCGAGGCCAAGTGCGAGGTTGCCGAGCCCGACCAGGCCGGCGCTCGGTCCGTCGATCGGCGCGCCGGCAACGAACGCGGCGGCGGCGGGCTGGGCGGCCCAGGCCCCCGCGAGCGCCAGCAGGGCGCCGGTGACCGCGGCGACGATCGCGCTCCTTCGCATCGACCGAACCCTATGGTGCGGCCAGGACTGGTGCCGCGATGCTGCGGGCAGGATGTTGCCGGCTCAGTGGGGGCCGGCTCCCTGGGGTCGGCTCAGTGGGGGTCGACGACGATCCCCTCGGCCCGCGCCTCGTGCTCGAAGCGCGCGATCTCCACCCGGCGCTCGCTGGCGCTCCAGCCCAGCTCGTCCCCAAGCACGTCCGCCAGTCGACCCAGCACCGCCGGCGTGCAGACCGCTCGGGCCGCCAGCAGGCCGAGGCGCGTACGGCGCAGCAGCACGTCGCCAAGGCCGCCGGCCTGCTCGTGGCGCACCGCATGGATCGCCTCGGCCAGCAGATCGGGCTGGCCCGCAAGGATCGGGTCGGCAAGCGCCGGTCGCTCCTCGGCGATCGCCAGCACCGTCCGCGCGGCGTGGCCATAGCGCGCGGCGAGCGCCGCGCGCGCCGGCGCGCCAACCGCCGGCTGGGGCGCCAGCGCCGCGGGGTCGATCGGCATGCCGATCGCGATCTCATGCGTACGGCAGGGAGCGTCGCGCCCGTCGCGCTCGACGATGCGGTCGACCGCCGCCTTCGCCATCCGCCGCCAGGTGGTGAGCTTGCCGCCGGTGATCGTGATCATGCCACTGCTGGTCTCGTACAGCTCGGCCTTGCGCGAGATGTCGACGGACTTCCGGGCATCGCCGCTGGAGATCAGCGGCCGCACGCCAGCAAAGGCGCCCGTCACGTCGCTCGGGCCCAGCGCGCGACCGAAGAACTCATTGACCGCATCCAGCAGGTAGCGCACGTCTTCGTCGGGCGGACGAACGTGCTCGAGCTCGCCGTCGTAGTCGTTGTCGGTCGTGCCGACGAGCGTGCCGCCCAGCCAGGGCAGCGCGAAGACCGTCCGTCCGCCACCGGCTGGCACAACCGCACCTGCCACGAGCGGCAGATCGGCCGCCGCAAACGTCAGATGCGTTCCGCGGCTGGGTCGGAGCCGTGGTACGTCGGCCTCGGCGTACAGCTCGTGCGGGCGCAGCCGGTCGGCCCAGACGCCGGTCGCGTTGACCACGTCTCCGGCGCGGATCGCGAAGCGCTCGCCGCTGATGACGTCGCGCGCCTGCACGCCGATGGCCAGGCCGTCGCGCTCGAGCAGCTCGACGGCCTCGACGCGGTTGGCGCAGACGGCGCCGAAGCGTTCCGCCTCGGCCAGGATGCTCAGCACGAGGCGCGCGTCATCGGTCTGGCAGTCATAGAAGAGATAGCCCCCGCTCGGGTTGCGCCCGGTCAGCGCGGGCAGCAGCTCGCGCACCTCGGCGCCGGAGATCGCTCGGTGGCGCTCGGGGCTCCAGCTAGTAGTCGTGGTCGGGTCGATCACCGGCGAGTCAATGTCGCGCGCGCGCCGCTCGCCGCCGCCGCGACCAGGTCCGCCACCGCGCCCAGCGCGTGGCGCGTGGCGACGCCCCCGCCGGTGCCCCACCGCCAGGACGTCGTACATGTTGAGCCCGAGGCCGACGGAACGATCCGGGCGCGTGCGTCCAAAGGAGGCGACCACGAGCGGCAGCGGGCGCACCAGATGCGGCGCGAGCGCGACCATCAGCTGGCGCTCGAGCAGCGCTTCGCGCACGAGGCCGAGGTCGAAGCGCTGCAGGTAACGCAGCCCGCCGTGGATCAGCTTGCTGGAGCGGCTGCTGGTGCCCGCGGCGTAGTCGGCGCGCTCGACGAGCGCCACGCGATAACCGCGCGATGCAGCGTCGAGCGCGACCCCCGCCCCCGTGATCCCACCGCCAACGACCACGACGTCGAAGCGCTCACCCCGCAGCCTGGCGAGCGCTTCGACGCGCGCGATCACCGGCCCACGCGCACGATCACCGAGCGGGGATCAGCGCGCATCGTCACTGGCCGATCAGCTCCTTGAAGCGCTGCGCGGCGTGCGGCGCGTCGGCGCCACGGTTGTTGTTGAACATCGTGCGCACGTCGGTGGTCAGCGCGGCGAGCCCGCGAACACGGCCGACGATCTCCTCCAGCTCCTCGTCGGAGTACCGCCAGCCGAAGCGCTCGGCCACCGTGCGACCATGCAGATAGCCCTCGCGGTTGCGCCCATGCGCCCGCAGGTAGGACAGCTGATCACAGGTGACCGCGTCGACCGGCGGCATGACCGTCGGCGACTCGGCACCAGCGCCGGCGTCGGCCCGCGCCGCGCCGCCGCGCCCCGGCTCGTCCCGCGCCCCGTCGGCCCGCGCCGCGCCGGGGCTGTCGACGCAGACGAATGCCAGGCCGCGCTCGGACAGCTGCGCGAAGGTCTCGGCGGCGCGCTCGCCCGCGACCCAGCCACGGTTGCGCAGCTCGACGGCGATGCAATGCGGGGCGAGTGCCGCCACCAACCCGTCGAGCTCATCGAGCCGATTTCGGCCGGGTGCGAACGCCGGCGTGAGCTGGAGCAGGAAGACCCCCAGCTTGCCCGCCTCGCGCAGCGGCTCGAGCTCGGCGAGCAGCCGCTCGGCCATCGCACGCTCGAGCTCGTCGGTCAGGCGCACACGCCCGCGCTGGTCGGTCTGCGCCTGGTCGCGCAGGTCCGGTGGCAGCGACTCGAGCTGCGCGGTGTGCCGCGAGAGCAGACGGTGAAGCTTGATGTCGAAGGTGAAGTCGTCCGGCGTCGACTGCGCCCAGCGTGCGACCGCGTTGCGGTCGGGCAGCCCGTAGAAGGTCGTGTTGACTTCGACGACGTCGAAGTGCTGCGCGTAGAAGCCGAGGCGCTCGCGCGCCGGCAGCCCGGGCGGATACCACTCGGCGATGAAGCCCGGGTCGGCCCAGCTCGAGGTTCCCACGCGGATCCGTCCCGCCACCATCGCGAGCCTACCGGCCGCGGCAGCGACGGCGCTCAGCCCGGCCAGGGATCGACGAGCCTGACGCCCAGCGCCCTGAACTGGCCGCGCCGCGATCCACTGCGGACCCCAAACGGCCCCGTGGGGGGCTAGACGTTGTGGATCTCAGCCGTGATGTCGGCGACCGCCTGCTTGGCGTCGCCGAAGAGCATCTGCGTCTTGTCGTCGTAGTAGAGCTCGTTCTCGATGCCGGCGAAGCCTGGATTCATCGAGCGCTTGATGACGATCACGCTCTGGGACTTGTTGACCTGGAGGATCGGCATGCCGTAGATCGGCGAGCCCGGCGTGCGCTCCGCGGCGGGGTTGGTGACGTCGTTGGCGCCGATCACCAGCGCCACGTCGGTGCGCGGGAACTCCGGGTTGATCTCGTCCATCTCCTTGAGCAGGTCATAGGGCACATCGGCTTCGGCCAACAGCACGTTCATGTGACCGGGCATCCGCCCCGCGACGGGGTGGATCGCGTACTTGACCTCGACGCCGCGCTTCTCCAGCTCGCGCTCGAGCTCGCGCACGGCGTGCTGGGCCTGCGCCACCGCCATGCCATAGCCGGGCACCACCACGACCTGACGGGCATAGGAGAGCTGGATCGCGGCGTCGGCAGCGTTGGTCGAGCGCACCGTCCCGCCGTGCTCGACGGCGGCGCCGGCCGCAGGCGTCGCCGCATCGCCCACGCCGAAGCCGCCGGCGACGATGTTGGGGATCGAGCGGTTCATCGCCCTGGCCATCAGGGTCGTGAGGATCGAGCCCGAGGCGCCGACGATCATGCCGGCGACGATCAGCGCGGTGTTCTGCAGTGCGATGCCGGTCGCCGCCGCCGACAGGCCGGTGAACGCGTTGAGCAGCGAGATCACGACCGGCATGTCGGCCCCGCCGATCGGCAGCACGAGGAAGTTGCCGAGCAGCGCCGCGAGTACGAGCACGACGATGAACAGCGCCTGTGAATGCGAGCCGGCCGCCAGCACGATGCACAGCGCCAGCGCACCGGCAAGCAGCAGGCCGTTGACGAGCTGCTGGGCGCGACCAAGCGTGATCGGCCGTCCCGGCACGATCCCCTGCAGCTTGCCGAAGGCGATGTTCGAGCCCCAGAAGGAGACCGACCCGATCACCGCCGCGAACAGCGTCGGGATCTCCGCGCGCAGCCCGAGCGGGAAGTGGCCACCGTAGCGGCGAAACTCCGCCCAGGCGATCAGCGCCACGGCGCCGCCGCCGACGCCGTTGAACAGCGCCACCATCTGTGGCATCGCGGTCATCTTCACGTTGCGCGCCGCGGGGATGCCAACCGCGGTGCCGATCACGATGCCCAGCGCGATCAGGCCCCAGTTGCCCTCGCCCTTGGTGAGCAGGGTGGCGATCACCGCGATCGCCATGCCCAGCGCCGCGGTGCGGTTGCCGCGCACCGCCGTGCGCGGTCCGGTCAGCTGCGCGAGCCCGTAGATGAACAGCGCGAAGGCGACGATGTAGGCCGCCTGGATGAAGTGCGCGCTCTGCAGGAAGACGCCGGTCGGGAGGCTCATCGCGGCTGACCGTCCGTGCTTGCGTCGGCTCCATCGGAGGCGCCCTGCTGGGCCGGCGGCTCAGGCTTGCGCTTGAACATCTCGAGCATGCGATCGGTGACGAGGAAGCCGCCGACGACGTTGATCGTCCCGAAGGCGATCGCGATCACGAGGATGATCTTGTTGAGGACGCCGTTGCCGGACAGCCCGACCACGAGCAGGCCGCCGAGCAGGACGATCCCGTGGATCGCGTTGGTGCCGGACATCAACGGCGTGTGCAGCGTGTTGGGGATCTTGGAGATCGTGTAGAAGCCGACGAACGCGGCCAGCACGAGGATCGCAAGCTCTGTCAGCAAATCCATCGTCGAACTTCCTTTGTCTCGATCTCGCCGTTGATCTGAAGCTGGCTGGGCTGGTCGCGATCCGCGTCGGCTATGCCGCCACGCCCGCCGCGGCGCGGGCGCCCTCGTGGACGATCTCGCCGCCGCGGCAGACACATGCGCCGGCGATGATCTCGTCGTCGAAGTCGAGGTTGAGGCCGCCCTCGGCGGAGACCATCAGCGCGACCAGCGCCTGGACGTTGCGCGCGTAGAGCTGGGAGGCGTGCTCGGCCATCGTCGAGGGCAGATTCAGCGGAGCGTCGATGATCACGTCCTCGCGGACCACCGTCTCACCCGGCTCTGACAGCTCGCAGTTGCCGCCCGCCTCGCCCGCGAGATCGATCACCACCGCGCCCGGCTTCATCCGCCGCACCGCGTCGGCCGTGACCAGCAGCGGCGCCGGGCGCCCGGGCACCAGCGCGGTCGTTATCACGACGTCGACGTCGACCATCGCGTCGGCGAGCAGCTGCTGCTGGCGGCGTTGGGCGTCCTCGTCGAGCGCCTTGGCGTAGCCGCCGGCCCCCTCGGCATCGGCGCCGAGGTCCAGCTCCAGGAACGTCGCGCCGAGGCTCTCGACCTGCTCCTTGACCGCGGCGCGGACGTCGAAGCCCTGAACCTGGGCGCCGAGCCGGCGCGCCGTGGCGATCGCCTGCAGCCCCGCGACGCCGGCGCCCAGCACGAGCACCTTCGCCGGACGAATCGTGCCCGCCGCGGTCATCAGCATTGGGAAGAAGCGCCCCAGTCGCTGCGCGCCCAGCAGCGCGGCGCGGTAGCCGGCGACGTTGCTCTGCGAGGAGAGCGCGTCCATCGACTGGGCGCGCGAGATGCGCGGCACGGCCTCAAGCGCGAACGCGGTCGCGCCCGAAGCGGCGATCGCGCGCATGCCCTCACCGTTGGTCAGCGGCGCGAGGAAGCCGATCAGGACGCTGTCGGCATTGAGCCGCACCATCTCCTCCGCGCTTGGCGGAGCGACCTTGGCGACGATCTCCGAGCCCCAGACGTCGGCCGTGTCGACCAGCCGGGCCCCGGCGTTCTCATAGGCGGCGTCGGGTATCAGCGCCTCCAGGCCGGCGCCACGCTCGACCACGACCTCGAGGCCATCGGCGACGAGCTTGCGCACGACATCGGGCACGAGCGCCACCCGGCGCTCGCCCGCAGCGGTCTCCCGGGGCACACCGATCCTCATGCGCCGGTGCCAGCCCCTCCCGCAGAGCCTGTCGCGACATCGAAGCCCATCTTGAGGCGGGGAACCTATCGCTTCGTGAGCGAAGACGTCGAGCTGGTTGGATCAGAGTGCGGCGAGCCGAGCTGGTCGGTCAGACGCGCCGATCAGCCGGCCAGCGGCAGCGCGATCGTCGACGCGCCCGTCAGGCCGCCAGCGGCAGCGCGACCAGCGCGGAGCCGGTCAGCGCCAGCGCGAAGCGGTCGGCGAGGTCGGCCACGTCGAGGTGGCGCGCCGCCGCGAGCACGCCGGCACCGTCGCTGCCCGTGACCAGCCAGGTCGGCTGCTGGTCGGCATAGCGCGTCGCGGCGATCAGCCCGGCGCCCGCCGCCAACGTCCGCCTGGGCCGCCCGGTCGGGTCGAGCAGCTCAAGGCGCCCGGTCGCATCGAAGCGGGCGAACACGCCAGAGCGCGCCGGCCCGCTGGCCAACTGCGCGGCCGCCGCGTCGGCGCGAATCTGTGCCCAGGTGCCGACCAGGACCCGCAGCACGTCCTGCCCGGCGCCAGCGGCGATGTCGGAGCGCCCGGGGTTGATTCCGATCGCCGCCAGCCGGTCGTCGACGGTACGGCAGGCGGGGGCGCCGGCGTCGGCGCACGCGACCACCACCGGCACCCGCTTGCCATCGAGCGCCGAGCGAAACGGCTGCGGATAGAGGCCGACGATCGCCGGGACGCGCTGCGCTCCCCGCCAGTCATGGCGATCCCAGAGGATGCGATCGCCGGGATGCAGCGCCGTGCTCGCCGCGGCGAGCGGCGCGGCGATGCCGTTGACGTAGAAGAACCAGGCGACCGGTGGCCCCGTCGAGAGCGCGCCGGGACGACCGCCAGCGAGACCGTCGATCGACGCGACGAAGCCACCGCTGGCGCCGACCTTGAAGTGATGTTGGAGGAAGCGCATCACCGTGTCGCCGCGCGCGGCTTGCGCCGCCGTCGCGCGGGCCAGTCGCTGCGCACCGAAGTCGCGCGTGACCGTCACCGCCACGACGCTCGAGCCGGTGCTGGAGCCCAGCGCGCAGCCGGCAAGCGCCAGCGCGCAGCCGAGCGCCAGCGCGGCGCGAGCCGGCAAACCGAAGCGAGTGAGCATCGAGCTGATCTTGCCAGGGCGTAGACTGCTGGTCGCGCCGCGGCCACGCCGCCACCGCTGGCCCGCCCCCGCGGCCTCCGTCTTCGCGGCGTCCGCCGGCAACGCAAATGACCGTCAACCTGACCCGCATCTACACCCGCCTGGGCGACGATGGCGAGACACACCTGGGCGACATGAGCCGCGTCGCCAAGACCGACGCGCGGATCGAGGCTTATGGCACGGTCGACGAGCTCAACGCGCAGATCGGACTGACGCGGGCGCTGGGCGCGCTCGACCCTCAGCGCGATGCCTGGCTGGCGCGCATCCAGAACGATCTCTTCGACGTTGGCGCGGACCTGTCGGTGCCGCTGTCGGACGAGCGCGAGCGGCTGCGGGTCGACAGCGAGCAGACCGCCTGGCTAGAGCGAGCCTGCGATGACGTCAACGCCACGCTCGCGCCGCTGCGCTCGTTCGTGCTCCCCGGCGGCACCCCGGCCGGCGCCGCCCTGCACGTCTGCCGCACCGTCTGCCGTCGCGCCGAACGGCGGACCATCGCCTGCGGCGAGCTCGTCAACCGCGAGGTCGTGCGCTACCTCAACCGATTGTCGGACCTGCTGTTCATCCTGGCGCGCGAGGCCAACGGACCACAAGAGCCGCTCTGGGAGCCGGGCCGCCACCGCTGAGACGAGCAGCGCCCAACCTGCCGCGACCAGGTCGCCGGCCATGACGTCGCTGGGGTGATGCCATGCAAGCAACACCAGCGCACCGTCCAGCGCGGCCACGAACGCCACGGCGCCCAGCGCCACCAGCGCCCGCAGCCGCGTCGGCGCGACGATCAGCGCACTGGCGGCGAGCGCCGCGCCTGCCGTCGCGTGGCCGCTGGGCCACGACGCGGCGGGGATCTGCGGCGCGTCCGCCCAGCTGAGCGCCCGCGGCTCGGCGAGCAGCTGCTTGAGGACCTCGGTGATCAGCGGCGCGACGGCGAGCACCACCAGCACCACCAGCGCCTGGCGAGGGCGTCGGCGCACCAGCGCGATCAGCACGAGCACCGCGCCGGCGATCACCAGCGGCAGCGGGTCGACGAGATGCGCGAGCCGGCTCGACCAGCCACCGAGGCGACCGATGTCGTGGAGGTGCAGCCGGCGCAGCAGCGCGGCGTCGGCGCGGCGGCCGGCTCCCCAGGAGAAGGCGAGCAGGTGGAGGGCGAGCGCGCCCAGGACGCAGCCGAGCGCAGCGGCGAGGCGGCGGCCATCAGCGGCAAGCCGGCGGGCATTGGTGATGCGCACCGTGCGAAGCTATCCGATCGCGCCCAACAGCCGCTAAGCGCCGGGCATCGCCAGCTCGCGTCGACAGATGGGCCGGCATCGCGCGGTCGCGCGGCGGCATGATCGTCGCTCCGACTCAGAGAGCATCATCGGCGCAGCGCGGGTGTTTGTGGCAGGAGCGTTGGTCCCGAGGAGGCAGATGGCCTCCATCCCGAGGAGGCACATGTCGATGAGGCAGTCCAGCTTGCGTCACCGCTTCCGCTTCGCCAGCCAGCGTCGCCGGCTGACGTACGCCAATGTCATGGCGACGATCGCGGTCTTCATCGCCCTCGGCGGGTCGTCCTATGCGGCGCTTCGGCTGCCCGGCAACAGCGTGGGGACCGCGCAGCTGCGGGCGGGCGCGGTCAACACCCCCAAGCTGCGCAACGGCGCCGTGACGTCGATCAAGCTGGGCGACGGCGCCGTGACCTCCGCAAAGCTGGCTGCCGGCGCCGTCACCAACGGCAAGATCGCCAACGGCGCGATCACCGCCGCGAAGGTCCGCCTCTACTCGCTCAAGCGCAACGACTTCGCGCCGGGTGAGCTCAAGACCGTGATCGGCCCCCGCGGGCCGCAGGGACCGCGCGGGCAGACCGGTCCGCAGGGTCCTGCTGGTGCCAGCCCACGCTGGGCGCTGATCTCCTCCGGTGGCTCGGTGATCACGCAGTCGGATGCCAACATCAGCCTGGTGTCGGCGAGCGGCGGCACCTACGTGATCGACTTCCACTCGGCCGTGAGCGGCCATGGCGTGATCGCCAGCGCAACCAACGACTCAAGTGGCGCGGCCGTGCGGGTCTCGCCTTGCGGCGGGGGCAGCGACAGCGGAGGCGCCTGCCCCGCGGGATCGACGGCCAGCCAAGTCGTCGTGACGACGCTCAACGGCGCGGGCTCGCCCGCGGCGCACGCGTTCTACGTCGCAGTCCTGCAATAAGGTCGCCGTCCCCCAACAGCGTCGCCGTCCCCCAACAGCGTCGCCGTCCCCCAACAGCGTCGCCGTCCCCCAACAGCGTCGCCGTCCCGCAACAGCGCGGCGCGCGCTACCGTCACCGCGTGCAGGTGGCGGCGTTCAACATAGTGGCGATCGCGCTCAACATCCTGATCGTGCTGGTGCTGATCGCGCTTGCGCTGTTAGCCTTTTGGCTGGTCGTGGCTGTTGTGCTGTTGCCGCTGTATGCGGCCGGGCGCGTTCGCCACCGGCCGGCCTGGATGCTGCCGTTGGGCATTTGGGGTCACCTCGGCGGGCGCCTGCTGCGCGGGCGTCGCCGCCAGACCCCACGCCGCCGCGCCCACCGTGCTTGAGCGGGCACCGGGCTGACAGCGATCGTTGCGCCGCGCCGACCGTGCTTGAGCGCACGCCCCGTGGCTGGCCGATTGTTGTATTGCCCGGGGAGCCGCGGTGGGAGAGGCTGGTCCGCGTGATGAGCGAGCGCACGCGAACCGTAATCAAGCTGCTCCCGATCCCACGGTGCCGGCACGCGGGGCCCACGCGGCCCGAATGCCATCGTCGCCCGTGCCTCGTCGAGCAGCGGAGCCGCTACCGGCCTTACTGCCAGCGCCCGCAACTGACGCCCTAGCGGCGCCCCATGCACCCGCCGCGGCGCGGCGCACAATGGCGCCGCGTCGCAGGCGAGCCAGTCCCCTCGTCGAGCACGACCCGCGGGAACTGGAGGACCCGCAGTCGTCGACTAGGCGGGATACGGCTCTGTCGTGCGCACTCCGGCGACGTAGCTGTCCTCGGGCTCGAGCATCCCGCGGATCTGCTCGCGCAGCTCCGGGCCGTCCTGGTGGCCGTGCACCGAGGTTGCGTGCTGAGCGGCCGCCTCGATGACCTCGGCCTCCTCGCCGATGATCGTCAACGAGCAGTTGGCCTCACTCTCGTAGCGCCGGCAGTCAGCGATCTTGCGTGCCACCGCCAACCCCCTCTCTCATTTGCCCTGCGCGTAGCCCTCGAGGCCGCCGAAGTCCAGCAGCCGACAGGGCTCATCTCCAAGGACCCACGCATCGTGCCCGGACGGCATCACGAAGAAGTCGCCGGGGCCCACATCGCCACCGCTGCCGTCGTCCATCGCAATGTGCATGCGCCCGGCAAGCACGTAGCCGACGTGACGGACCTGGCAGCTGTCGGTCCCAACGAGCGGCTTGACGCACTCGCTCCAGCGCCAGCCCGGCTCGAACGTGCCCAGGCCCGCGTCGCCGCTCGACAACCGCGAGATGTCGACCTGTCCCCTGGCTGCGAACTTGCGCACCTCGTCCGGGCTGCTCGAGCTCTTGACCTCGAGCTTCTGCTCGGTCGTTGCCATCCGGACCCTCCTCTCCCGATCGGCGGCGTCCTACGGCAGCACCGGCCCGCGCGACGCCCGTCTCCCGGTCCGCTGGTATCAGTCAGGCGATGCTAACGCGCCCCTAACGGAAGTCAACCGTCGGCACTACGGCGGGCCCAGCCACTTGAGCGTGTCGTGGAACTGTCGGATCTCAGAGCAGGTCGTTATGTGACTGTCTCGCTGGCACACTAAGATCCGCCCACAGTCGATGACCGATCTGCCGGCACGACAGCGCGCAGCCTTGGAGGCCGTCCGGCGCCTCACCGCGGAGCCCGATGTCTGGGTGACCGCGCGCCAGGTCGCCGAGGAGCTGGGCCTCCCCGGTGGTCCGCGCCAGATCAGCCCGACCGGGAAGGGCGCGCGCTCGGGCGAGTATGCGCCCTCGCTGCGCGTCGCCAGCGTGCTGCGCGCGCTCGAACGCCGCGGCCTGCTGCGCAGCAAGCTCAGCGATGGCCAGCTCGCACGCGCCTACCGGCCCTAGCTCAACAACTGTGCACTTGACGCGCAGCGCGTGCGCTGTTTAGGGTCGCCATGGCAAGGATTGCTACAGGAGGCGATGACCATGATGGTACGGGGAACCCGGCGACGCGGCCGACAGCGCGCGCGCGTCGAGCAGCTCGATGCTGCGCAGAGGGAGGTCGTTGGCGGTGCGCGACGGGATCGTGTGCGCATGAGGAGATGGATCGTCGCGCTGGTCACCAGCGTCGCAGCGCTCGCGTTCAGCGCACCCGCGTGGGCTGACGCCGGACCCTACGGCTCACCGGTGCTCGACAGCTTCGCGAGCGATGGCGGCGTGCTGAGCACGACCAATTGGGTCACGCCCGTTCACCCCGACGGCAGCATGACGGTCAGCGCCAATGCGCTGACCGGCGTCGACGGGGGCACCTGGGACGAGGCGCTGTGGAACACCTCGTACAGCAACTCCTCGGAGGTCTGGGCGACGATCGCCCAGGGCGGCAGCAACGACGTCGTGCTGGACATCAACGAGGCCGGCGGCTCGAAGACGGCCGGCTCGACGGCGGGCTACTTCGTCGACTTCGGCGGCGGCAGCTCGGGCGGCTCGCCCAACTCCGTCTCGATCTTCCGTGTCAACGGCGGCGAGCCGCATCCACCGAGCTTCCTCGCCAACAACCCGTGGAACGGCACGCTCAACCCCGGCGATCGCGTCGCGGTCACCGTCAGCGCCAGCGGCGTCGTGACCGCCTGGTATGCGGCCGCGGGTCAGCCTTGGGGCGCGCTCGTCAGCGCAACCGACACCACCTACACCGGCGGGCGCATCGGCATCGAGGCGCTGCCGGGCGTGCAGTATGCGTTCAGCGAGTTTGGTGGCGGCAGCGTCACGCCGACGAGCCCCGCCGCGGTCCCGCCAACTGGCGAGGGGCCACCGCTGATCGCGGGCACGCCGACCGACGGACAGACGCTGCACCTGATCGCCGCGACGTTCGTCGGAACCGACGGCAACCCACCGGTCACGATCGACTATCAGTGGAAGCGCTGTGACGTCAACGGCGCAAACTGCGTGGCGGTTGGGACCGATGACTCCAGCTACCAGCTGAGCTCGGCCGACGTCGGCGCGCGCATCGAGGTCAGCCAGACGGCGACCAACGGCGGCGGAACGTCCGCGCCGCAGACCAGCGCCCTGACCGCGCAGGTCGCCGCGATCCCGGTCGCCAATAGCGGTGCACCGGCGCTGTCGAATGCCAACCAGGTCGGGCAGACGATCGCCGGCAACAACGGCGTCTGGACGGGCAGCACGCCGATCTCCTACGCGTATCAGTGGCAGCGCTGCAACAGCGCGGGCGGCGCCTGCCAGCCGATCGCGGGCGCGACCGCGTCGTCGCATCTGCTGTCGGCCGCCGACGTGGGCGCGACGCTGCGCCTCGCGGTGACGGCGTCGAACGCTGCTGGCCCCGCGGCCAGCCCGGCCGTCTCGGCGCCATCGGCGGTGATCAAGGCCGCAGCGGGGAACCCGGGCCCGATCAGCCAGCCGGCCCCGGGGCCTGTCAACAACAACACGACAATCAGCCGAGGCCAGATCCTCGGGACCCTCGCGCAGGACGACGCGACCGTGGCGAACGTGCTCAGTGGCCTTGGGACCAACGGGCTCGGCGCGCACGGCAGCGCGAGCGCGATCCTGACGCTGCCGCAGGCAGGCCACCTCGAGGTCGACCTGCTGCGGATCACCTACAGCGGCCGCGGACGCCACCGTCACCGTCACACGCTGGTGCTCGGGTCCGGTCAGCTGACGCTGACAGCCAGCGGCTCAGGTCGCCTGACGATCACGCTCACCACGCGCGGACGGACGCTGCTGCGCCATTCGCACGTGCTGACGATCACGATCAAGGCGACGTTCACGCCAAGCGGTGGATCCCCGGTGCCGCGGAGCAAGACGATCACGCTCAAGTTCCGCCGCCACCCGCACGGCTAGCGCACGAGAAGCCCAGCCAGGGAACGGGAAGAGCCCGCCGGTGCGGGGATGGGCCCAAGCGGTCCGTCCCCGCGCCGTCCCGCTCGGCCGGCCGGCGGGCGCTCAGCCCCAGACCCGGCGGGCGCTCAGCCCGCGTCGCGCTCGGGATGTAGACGAGCACCAGCATCCGTCGTAATGTGCTCCCTGAGACGCTTCCGAGCCGGCCGGCCAGGAGTGCAATCCGACCGCTCGAGACACCCGAATGGCTGAACGACACCACGAGCAGGCAGCTTCAGCAGAGCAGGAGTTCGATCGCCCGCGCTGGGAGCTGCTCTACGCGATCTCCCTGCTTACCGAATACGGACGGCAGACCGTGATCTCACGCGAGGTCGCCGACGAGCTTCTCCAGCAAGACGACGAGCAGCTGCTGTCGCTCCTGCAGGCGGCCACCAGCGATGGACAGCTCGCCGTTGTCGGCTGCGACCCCGCCGGCAATCCGCTCTACCGGCTGACCCGCGAGGGCAAACGCGCCATCGCAGACGGCGCAAACCACCCCACGGCATTCATGTGAACTTGTGCCGGCGATGAGCCCCGGGGTGACGGCGAGCGGGGGCTGATCGAAGGTACCGCTACGGGGATTCGAACCCCGGTTTCCGCCGTGAGAGGGCGGCGTCCTAGTCCCCTAGACGATAGCGGCGCTGGACTGCGAGGCTAGCAAACGGCGTACCGGCCGGCTGGTTTCGGAGCGCGTCATCGACGCGCGGCCTGCGGCGAGCCCGGTCGCGCCGGGCGCCGCCCCGCAAGCGGGCGTGGTGCGCTATCGTCGCCTGCGCCGGAGGCGCTTGCGCCCCGGACCGCGCGGCTGTGGCGGAATTGGTAGACGCGCAGGCTTCAGGTGCCTGTGGGGGCAACCCCGTGGAGGTTCGAGTCCTCTCAGCCGCATCCCCGTCCAGGATCGCGCCTGCGGGAGCGGACGTCGCGTCCGGCCCGCGTGAGCAAGGCGGACGCGCGGATGACCATGACCACGTCCAGCACGGCCAACAGCCCGATCGTCATCGCCTACGACGGCTCGGACGACGCCAAGCGCGCGATCGACCAGGCCGCGGCGCTGTTCCCCGGGCGGCCGACGGTGATCCTGAGCGTCTGGCAGCCCCTGGGGGTCGCGATGCCGACCTACGTCTGGTCGGGCGCCACCGCGCCGATCATCGACACCGAGCGGTTCGACCAGCAGGTCGCCGAGACGATTGGCGAGACTGCGCACGAAGGCGCGACGCGGGCGCGTCACGCCGGCCTTGTCGCCGAGCCGCTGACCGTTGAGGCGATCGGCCCGATCTGGGCGGAGATCGTCAACGCCGCTGCGGAGCGCCATGCGGCTGCGATCGTCGTCGGCTCGCGCGGCATGACGGGCGTGCGCTCGCTGCTGCTGGGCAGCGTCTCGCATGGGGTGCTGCACCACGCCGACCGTCCCGTGCTGATCGTCCGCACGCCCGACCAGGGCGAGAACACCGAGCAGGACGACGCGGCCAGCTGACGCAATGTGGCCGGCACCGACGGGTGCCGGGCGGGTTGTGCCGCGAGATCAGGCAGGTTGCGCCGCGACCGGGAGAGGCGGGCGGCCGCTACTTCCGTAGCGGCCGCCCCTCCCATTCGCATCGGGGTTCGACCCCGCGTTACCAGCTCCCCGGCTGCCCGCTGACCGGGTCGAGGAACAGGGCCCCGTTCGAGCCCTTGCCGTGGAAGCTGAACATGTTGTCCAGCGTCCCGGCGATCGCGTCGAAGGAGCCGGAGATGCGCGGCAGTCCCCAGTTGTCCTCGACGAACTTCGTGACCGAGCTGAGATCGGTCAGGGTGTGATTCACGTACCCCTGCTTGGCCCATGGTGAGATGACCAGCAGCGGCATGCGCGGGCCGTAGCCGCAGCGGCCGTTCTGGCCGGCCAGCGGCGTGGCCTTCGCCGACCCGCAGAGCCCCAGCCCGTTGAGGAAGTCCTGCGGGCCGGGTGGGTTGGCGACCGCCGAGGTCTTCGACGGGTTATGCACGCCGCTGAAGACGTGGTCGTAGTAGCCGTCGGAGTCATCGTAGGCGATGACCACGGCGGTGCTCGACCAGTCCGGCGAGTGCTCCAGCATGTTGATCTCGCTGGTGATGAACTGCTGCTCGTCGATTGGGTCCGAGTAGCCGGCGTGGCCGTCCTGATAGGCCGGAGCCTTGAGGAAGCTCACGGCCGGCAGGTGGTCCGGCGAGAGGTACCCATGGTCGATCGCCGCCACCAGCGCGTTGAAGTCGCTGGTGTCGTACTGGTGGTTGGCGGTGTCGAACTGCGGCACGCCGGCCTTGAAGGTCTGCGTGTCGGTCCCGATCGCCGCCAGCGAGGCGGGCGGCAGGTGGTGCGGGTTGGCCGTCGAGGCGTAGTACTGGAACGGCTCGTGGTGCGGGATGTAGTCGTCCTTGTTGCCGTAGTTGTTCGGCCCCGGGACGGTCCCACCGATGCCGCCGACCGCTGCCCCGACCGGGTGGACGGCGTTGCACAGCCCCTGGTCAGAGGCTGGCTTGACGGCGAACTTGCCCTTGAACTGATCCGGCGTGAACGTGCTGGTCGGCGGCAGGCCAGCGGTCGCCTGGGCAAAGCTGGTGGTCGGCCGGAAGCCCCCCTGGAACCAGCCCCAGCTGAGACCTGCCGCGTTGAGCAGATCGCCGACGTTCTTGCCGGTCAGTGACGCCGCATCACGCGTCGAGCAGTCGTCGTAGTAGGGCTGAGCATCGGAGATCAGCGACGTGCCGCCGCTGCCATCGGGGACGGTGTCGCCATTGGTCGCGGCGCCGTTGATCATCAGCCCAACGTTGCCGGTGTCGCCGGAGACCAGGTTGATCGCCCCCGGCGAGGACGGCCCGAAGGTCGTGTCGAACGAGTTGTCACTCATCGCGAAGTGCTTGGCGTAGTTCCACATCGCCGTGACGGTGTTGCCGTCGTAGTAGTTCATTACGTCGCTGGCCTGGCAGGGCTGGCCGGTCGGGCTCGTGCCCGAGGTGCTGGCGACGGTCGTCAGGAACTTGTCCATCAGGCCGCCGTCGAAGGCCTTCTGCTCATCGCCGTAGTTGTGGTCCTGGTCGCACTGCAGGACGTCGTTGATGTTCGCCGGATTCAGGCGACGCGGGTTGACCTGCTTGTTGGCGGCGTCCTTGTTGGGATTGTTGGTCAGCAACGTGCCCTTGCCGCCCGCCCCGGGCGTGTCGTAGAGGGCATTCACCTTGACGTGATGTGAGCCGAAGAACTTCTGTCCCGAGCTGTTGGCCGCGAACGGGTACGTGCCGAAGTAGTGATCGAATGAGACGTTCTCCTGGAAGATCACCACCAGGTGCTTGATCGGCGTCTTGGTCGAGCTCGGTGGCGCGCCACCCCCACCGGCCTCGGCGGCGGCGACGACGCCACCGAACAGGCAGGCGGCAGCCACACCGGCCATCGTGGCCTGCCTCCACCCCAGCGTCCTGCGCATGCGTCCTCCTCAGAGAGCTGTACGGTGCGATTGCGAGGTCCCAGCCGGTGCCGGAGGCAGCGCCTGTCAGGCTCGGCTGGGGACGACGCTGGCGGTCAGTCTTTCCGCGTCAACCGGCCAGCGCGTTGCCAGCCGGTGACCCCGCTGTGAACATTTCGTGGCCCGCAACCGCGTTCGTGTCCGCGTCCGCGCTCGGTGCGTGGCCCGCGCCGTGGCCCGCGCCCGCGCTGGCCTCCAGCGCACGGCGGTACCCCGCACCGAGCTGGATCAGCGCCTGATCCCAGGAGCGCAGGCGAGCGCTGCGCAGCGCCTGCTCGGCCAGCCGTCGGCGCTGCGTCGGCGCCGCCGCCAGCCGCGTCAGCGCCGCGGCCAGGGCGGAGGCGTCGGCCTGGCACAGCCAGCCGGTCCCTCGGTGCTCGACCAGGCAGGTCGAGCCGGACAGCTCGGCGGCAAGCACCGGCAACCCGCTGGCCTGCGCCTCGAGGATCGGCTGGCCGAGGCCGTCGTCGCCGGCCGCGAACAGCAGCATGTCGGCGCTGGCGTAGACCTGGGCGAGCGCCTCGCCGTCGAGCGCGCCGAGGTAGGTCGCGCACTCGCCCACCCGCGCGCGCAGGCGATCCTCTTCGGGCCCCTCGCCGACGACGACGAGATGCAGGCTCGGGTCGACCGCCCGCGCGGCGACGAACGCGCCGGCGAGCAGATCGACGCCCGCGCCGGCGAGCGTGCCGACGTGCAGCACGTTGAACGCCCCCGGCAGCGCGCCCTGGCGGCGATGGCGCGGACTGAAGCGGACGAGGTCGACGCCGTGCGACCAGCGACCCAGGCGCGCGCCGGGCATGCCGAGCCCGCGCAGCTGATCGTCCGCGGCGGCGCTTGGCGAGAGCACGACCGCGCAGCGGCCGTAGAAGCCGCGCAGCACGCGCCGGACCTCCAGCCGCTGGTCGGGCGGGACGGCCGCGTGCACCAGCTGATAGCGCCCATCCTCGAGCGCCCCGATCATCTCCGGCAGCGCCGGCAGGCCCGCGCGCCGGCCGGGACGAAAAGGCAGCTCGGTCTCGCAGAGGCTGCGCAGTTGGCGATCGACGCCGGAGCCCGATCCGAGCAGCTCGACGCGGAAGCCAGGCACGCCGCGCTCGCGCAGCTGGCGCAAGACGCCGTGCAGGCCGCGGGCGTCGCCGTCGCGATCGGTCTCGGTTGCTCCCTCGCAGACGATCGCCACGCGCGGGCGCCGGTCGCCGTCAGCGGGCCCGACCCCTCGCTAGAAGGCGTCGGGAAGGCTGAGCACCCCGCGCCGCGCGAGCAGCGCCTCGAGCGCATGGAGCGCCGCGTCGAGCTCGCCGTTGCCGGCGATCGTGAGGTCGGCATGGCTGGGAGGCTCGTAGGGATCGTCGATTCCCGTCATCCCAGCGATCTCGCCCGCGCGTGCGCGGCGATAGAGGCCCTTCGGATCGCGGCGCTCGCACTCCTCCAGCGGCGTGTCGACCCAGACCTCGAGGAAGGGCAGCTCGTCGGTCTCGTGGCGGGCGCGCACGGCCTCGCGATCGGCAGCGTAGGGCGAGACGAGCGACACCAACGCCACCGCGCCGGCGTCGACGAGGATCCGTGCCACCTCGCCCGCGCGGCGCACGTTCTCCGCGCGCGCCGCGGCATCGAAGCCGAGGTCACCGCAGAGCCCATGGCGCAGGTTGTCGCCGTCGAGCAGATAGGCCGCCCGGCCGCGCGCCACCAGGCGCGCCTCCAGGCCGGCGGCAAGCGTCGACTTGCCCGACCCCGGCAGTCCCGTGAACCAGACCGTAGCGCCGCGCTGGCCAATCGCCGCCCAGCGCTGCATGCGGCGCACCGCGCCCTGCTGCCAGACGACGTTGGGGCTGCGCGGAGCGCTCGGGCGGTCCTCGGTGATCATCCCCGCCGCGACCGTCGCGTGGCTGGCCTCGTCGATCAGGATGAAGCTGCCGGTGGCGCGGTTGGTGGCGTAGCGGTCGATGATCAGCGGTGCTGCGGTGCGCAGCAGCACCTGCCCGATGTCGTTGAGCTCGAGCGCGTCGTGGGCGTCGCCAGGAGCCAGCGACTCGACGTCGATGCGGCTGTCGATGCGCGCCAGCTGCGCCCGCGTCGTGCGCGTGGTGTGCTTGATCAGATAGCGCCCTCCAACGCGCGCCGGCCGCTCGTCCATCCAGCAGACGGTCGCGGCGATCTCGCGGCTCACCGCCGGGCGCGCCCGCGGATGGCAGAGCACGTCGCCGCGCGAGATGTCGAGCTCGTCTTCGAGCAGCACGGTCACCGCCATCGGCGGGAAGGCCTCCTGCAGCGGGCCATCGAAGGTGTCGATGCGGGCGATCCGCGTGCGCGCGCCGCTGGGCAGGACCTCGATCTCGTCGCCGGGGCGCAGCACGCCACCGCTGACCTGGCCGGCGTAGCCCCGGTAGTCGTGGTGGGCGTCGTCATGGGGGCGGATCACCCACTGCACCGGCAGGCGGGCGTCGTGACGATCGCGCTGGTCGCCGGCGACGTCGAGCTCCTCCAGGTATTGGAGCAGCGGCGGCCCGTCGTACCAGCCCATCGCCTGCGAGCGCTCGACCACGTTGTCCCCCATCAGTGCGCTGATCGGGATGACGGTGACGTCGCCGACACCGACCCGCTGCGCGCAGGCGCTGAAGTCGGCGCCGATGCGGGCGAAGGTCTCCTCGCTCCAGTCGACGAGGTCCATCTTGTTGACGCAGGCGAGGACATGCGGCACGCGCAGCGTGGCCGCGATGAACAGATGGCGCTTGGACTGCTCGCGCACGCCGTGGCGAGCGTCGATCAGGACGAGCGCGACGTCGGCCAGCGAGGCGCCGGTGACCATGTTGCGCGTGTAGCGGACGTGCCCCGGCGTGTCGGCGAGGATGAACGAGCGCCGCGCCGTTGAGAAGAAGCGGTAGGCGACGTCGATCGTGATGCCCTGCTCGCGCTCGGCGCGCAGGCCATCGGTCAGCAGCGCGAGATCGAGACGCCCGTCACCGCGCTCGCGGCTGGTCCGCGCGACGGACTCCAGCTGATCCTCGAGGATCGAGCGCGTGTCGTGCAGGAGGCGGCCGATGAGCGTGCTCTTGCCATCGTCCACGGATCCGGCCGTCGCGACGCGCAGCAGCTGGGCGCCGACGCGCAACGAGGCCGCCACATCGGCCGCCTGCGCGGCGCTCGCGACTGACGGGGCGGACGTCGGCCCGGCCCCGTTGGCTCCAGCGCGCTCAGACTGGGTCATGACCAAAAATTCCTAAAGCAGATTCGGATTTGGGTAATTCTAGCGCTCGCTTCGAAGGGCACCGCGGCCGCCCGCCCTCGGCCACAAATGCCTCGGTGCGGGCTGCCGCCACCGCCGCACCGAGCCCGTTTTGTGGGCGAGGTGCGCGCCAGTGGCGGCCCTAACCCGGAAGCCGGACGGGGCCAGGCAACCGCAAGCGGTCGCGGCCGCTACGTCACCGCCCGCACGCTCAGGTACACCGGCCCGCGACGCGAGCAGGCGTCGAACGGGAACGGGACGACCGTCGCCCTGCGCTGGCCGGGCGGAAAGACGCGCAGCCCGGCGGCCGTGACCTGATGGCAGCTCGAGGCCGGGAAGTTGCCCGCCTCGACGATCCGCAGCACGGCGGTCGCGGTGGCGCCCTTGCCGAGCGTCACGGTGGTCATGGGGATGGCGTTGTCGCGCGACGCCGCGCTGCCCACCTGGTGGCCGGCGAGGTTGACCGCCGAGACGCCTGGATAGCCGCGCAGCGTGCAGCGGCGGCCGGACAGGTTGGTGAAGCGCAGGTGGTAGTAGATGCTGCCGGCGGCGCCGTTGCCCTGCGTGTCGAGCCAGATCACGAGCCCGGCCGTCGCGCAGCGCGACGTGCTGGCCTTGGTGGCGGTGGCGGCGCGCGCAGTGATGGCAAGCGCCAGCGCAACGACGAGGGCCGCCGCGCAGATGACCAGCGCGGCGCGCTTCAGGCTCCCGGGGGAGCTGGTGGATGGGTGCACGAGAGTCCTCCCTTCGCTAGACGGCTGCGACGGCAAGGTACTCGCTCGGCGCGGCGGCGACCAGCGGCCGCGGCGTCCACGCGCCGTCAGGGCAGCGCGGCGACCGCGTGGAAGCCGCCATCCACGTGCAGCACCTCGCCCGTGATCGCGGTCGCCCAATCGGACAGCAAAAAGCACGCCGCGCGCGCGACCGGGCCGGCGTCGGCGGTGTCCCAACCCAGCGGCGCACACGTCGTCCACGCTCCGGCGAGCCGCTCGAAGCCCGGGATGCTCTCCGCCGCGACCGTCTTCAACGGTCCGGCCGAGACGATGTTGGCACGGATCCGCCGCGGGCCGAGGTCGCGGCTGAGGTAGCGGCAGACAGCCTCCAGCGCCGCCTTGGAGACGCCCATCCAGTCGTAGACCGGCCAGGCCCGCGAGGGGTCGAAGCTCATCCCGACGAGGCTGCCGCCACCGGCGCGCTCGAGCAGTGGCGTCAGCGCGTGGGCGAGCGACTTGTAGGAGAAGGCGCTGACCTCGAACGCCGTGCGGGCGCTGGCCGCCGAGGTCTCGAGGAACCTGCCTCCAAGCGCATCGGGCGGGGCAAAGGCGATCGCATGCAGCGCCCCGTCGAGCGCCCCCCAGCGTTCGTCGAGCTGCTCCGCGACGCGCACGAGGTCCGCTTCGCTGGTGACGTCGAGCTCGAGCACGTCGGCCGCGACGGGCAGCTGGCGGGCAGCCCGGCGCGTCAGCGACAGCGCGCGCCCAAAGCTCGTCAGGACCACCTCGGCGCCCGCGCGCTGGGCATGCTCGGCGACCGCCCAGGCGATGCTGTGACGGGTCACGACGCCGGTGATCAGCAGCCGCTTGCCCGCCAGCAGCGGCTGCTCGACGGTCGCACCGGTGGTTTGCAGCTGCTCGCTCATCGTCACGTCGCGTGCCTCCTCAGGAGCTTCCGACGATCGACCTTCCTCCGGGCAGCATCCCGTCGGAGAGGGCCCCATCGGGCAGGGCGATCGAGAATTGGCGGCTCAGCAGCAGCCGAAACGCCGCGGCCGCTTGTCGATGGCCGACGGGCGAGCAGTGATAGCCGTCATCGGCGAAGTACTCGCGCACGTTGGCGCGGGGGTCCTCGGCCGCGTCGAGCACGGCCACGTCGTGCGCCGCGGCGACGGTGCGAATCGCGTCGTTGACCGCGACCAGCCCGGCGACGATCCGCGCGCGCGAGCGCGGATGGAACGGCCGGAAGCGCGTGACATCCGGATAGGTGGCGGTCGCGAGGATCGCGTCGGGCAGCGCCGAGCGCAGCCGGCCGATCGCGTCGTCGAGGTCGGCGGCGACGGCGTCGAGGTCGGGGCGCAGCGACTCCAGCACGTCGTTGGCCCCGCAGGTGAGCGTCACCAGATCCGGCTGCAGCGCCAGCGCCTGCTCGAGCTGCGCCTTGAGCTGCTCGCAACGCGCGCCGGAGAAGGCGAGATTGCGGTAGCGCAGGGCCGGGTTGACCTTGGCGAGCGAGCCGGCGAGCTGGTCTGACCAGGTGCCGCCGGCCTCGTCCGGCGTGCCAGCCGTGAAGCTGTCGCCGACGGCGACATAGCAGGAGACGACGCGGGGGCTCAACGCTGTCCTGCGAGGAGGTCCAGAGCGCGCGAGAGCCGGTCGCGCGTGTCGACCGGATCGATCAGCTCGTCGATGAAGCCATCCTGCGCCGCGACGGCGGCGCGCAGGTGACGATCGGCGTAGGCGTCGGCAAGCATGCGATGGTGGGCGTCGGCATCGGCGGCCTCGGCGAGCTCGCGCCGGTGGACGATCGCCACTGCGGGCCGCGCGGCCATCACGCCGATCTCGGCGTCGGGCCAGGCGAAGACCAGGTCGGCGCCGAGATCCTTGGAGTTCATCGTAATGTACGCGCCGCCGTAGGCCTTGCGCAGCACGACGGTCACGCGCGGCACGGTCGCGGCGGCGAACGCACGCACGAGGCTCGCGCCGTGGCGGATCACCCCCTGCGCCTCCTGGCGCGTGCCGGGCATGTAGCCGGGCGTGTCGACGAGCACCACGAGCGGGACGCCGAGCTTGTCGCAGGTGCCCACGAAGCGCGCGCCCTTTTCCGAGGCCACCGCGTCGAGGACCCCGCCGAGGTGATGGGGCTGGTTGGCGACAACCGCGACCGGGCGCCCGCCGAGGCGAAAGAAGCCGGTCACCAGGTTGCGCCCCCAGCGGTCCCAGCACTCCAGCATGCGGCCCTCGTCGGCAAGCGACTCGATCACGCGGCGGATGTCATAGCCGCGGCGCGCCTCGCGCGGCACGTGGATCGAGGGATCCGGCGCCGGCGCGGGCGGCGTCTCACCGCGCTGTATCGCGCCCGACAGGTAGGAGAGCAGATCGCGAGTCAGCGTCGCGGCCGCGCGATCGTCGTCGGCGACGAAGTGGCAGACGCCGTTGCGGCGATGGACGTTGGGCCCGCCCAGCTCGGCTCCCGTGACGACCTCGCCGAGCGCGTCGCGCACGACCTGCGGGCCGGTCAGGAACATCGCCGCGTTGTGGGTCATGATCACGAAGTCGGTCAGCGCCGGCGAGTAGGCGCCACCGCCGGCGGAGGTCCCCGTGATCACGGAGACCTGGGGCACCAGGCCAGTCAGCTTGACGGTCTCGTAGAAGATCCGTCCGTAGCCGGCGAGGCCATAGACGCCCTCCTGCATGCGCGCGCCGCCGGACTCGATGAAGCCGACGATCGGGACGCGCATGCGCCCGGCAAGCTGCAGCGCGCGCACGATGCTGCCCGCGTGCGCTTCGCCGAGGGAGCCACCGGCGAAGCTCGGATCCTGGGCGTAGGCAACGACGGGGCGGTCGTCGACCGCCCCGACGCCCGCGACGACGCCGTCGCCGGGGCGTGCCCGGTCGCCCAGGTGGCGCGACTGCACCTGCGTGCGCAGCAGCTGCAGCGAGCCGGGGTCGCAGAGCAGCTCCAGCCGCTCCTGCGGGCTGAGTCGTGCGGGCTTGGTGTCGGTCGCCGCGGTGTTGGTGTCGGTCGCCACGGTGCTCATGCCGCCAGACAGATCACGGCGTTGTGACCGCCGAAGCCGAAGGAGTTGGAGATCGCGACCGCGCGGGAGTGGCCGTTGAGCCGCAGCGTGCGGCCGATGTCGGGGACGTAGTCGAGGTCGAGGCCCTCGTCGGGCTGCTCGTAGCCGAGCGTCGGCGGGACGATGCGCTCGCGCAGCGCGAGCAGCGTCACGATCGCCTCGACGGCGCCGCCGGCTCCGAGCAGATGCCCAATCGCCGACTTGGTCGAGGAGATCGGCAGCTGCTCGGCCCGCGACCCGAATGCCCGCTTGATGACCTCGGTCTCGACGCGATCGTTGAGCGGCGTGGAGGTCCCATGCGCGTTGATGTAGACCACCTCGTCGGCAGCGACGCCGGCGTTCTGCAGCGCACGCTCGATCGCCAGCACCGCGCCGGCCCCGCTGGGCTCGGGCGCCGTCAGGTGGTAGGCGTCCGAGCTGGCCCCGTAGCCGAGGATCTCACCATAGGTCCGCGCGTTGCGACGCTTCGCCGCCGCGGCGTCCTCGAGCACCAGCACCCCCGCGCCCTCGCCCATCACGAAGCCATCGCGGCGAGCGTCGAAGGGGCGCGAGATGCCGCTCGGCGAGGTCGCCTCCATGCTGCCGAAGGCGGCGCGCGACAGCGGCGTGAGCGCGGACTCGGCACCGCCGGTGACAACCGCATCGGCCTCGCCGGCGCGCAGCATCCGCAGCGCCATGCCGATCGCGTCGCTGCCCGCCGCGCACGCCGACACGGTGGTCGCGGCCTGGCCGTGCAGGCCGTAGCGCATCGCCACGGCGGCCGCGGCGGCGTTGCCCATCATCAGCGGCACCGACAGCGGCGAGACGCGCTGGGCGCCGGCGGCGTTGAGCACGTCGTGCTGCTCCTCGATCGTCCCGATGCCACCGATCCCCGTGCCGATCACGCAGGCGATGCGCTCCGGCGCATAGGGCAGCCCATCAGACCAACCGGCGGCCGCCAGCGCCTGCTCGGCGGCGGCGATCGCGAGCTGCGTGAAGCGGTCAGCGCGTCGCGCCTCCTTCTTGGAGAGCAGGGTCGTCGGGTCGAAGTCGCGGCAGGCGCCGAGCCCGTCGACGATCCCGCTCTCGCCCGCTGACCAGCGGCGCAGCAGCTCGGAGGCGTCCCCCAGCGGAGTTACCGCGCCGACGCCGGTGACCGCGACGGCCCGGGTCATGTCGCCCGCGCCACCACGAAGTCGATCGCGTCGCCAACCGTCTCGAACGTGCGCGCGTCCTCACCGCGGATCTCGACGCCGAACTCCTCCTCGATCACCTGTGCCAGCTCGACCAGGTCGAGCGAGTCGATGTCGAGCGCCTCGAAGGTTGCGTCACGGGTGACGTCGGCGCGGTCCGGGCCGAGCGTGGCGATCGCGTCGGCGATCGTCTGCTCGACCTGATCGGGGGTTACGGTGGATGCCATCTGCTCCTCCTTGGGTTGCGTTGTCAGGCCGACAGCCCGCCGTCGACCGTCAACGTCGAGCCCGTTACATAGCTTGCCTGCTCGGAGGCCAGGAAGCGTACGCAGGCCGCAACCTCCTCCGGCGAGCCGACGCGTCGCGCCGGGATGTTCTTGAGCAGCGCGTCGCCGATCCCCTCGCTCAGCCCGGTCTCGATCAGCCCGGGCGCGACGGCATTGACGGTGATGCCGCGACGGGCGACCTCCGCGGCGATCGTCTTGGTCATGCCGATCAGCCCGGCCTTCGATGCGGCGTAGTTGGCCTGACCGGCGTTGGCGCGCAGCCCGACGATCGAGGCGATGTTGATCACCCGGCCGAAGCGTGCGCGCAGCATCGGCCCGAGCGCCCGGCGCGTCAGGCGAAAGGCGGCCGACAGATTGGTCTCGAGCACGCGGTCCCAGTCGGCGTCGGCGATCTGCGGAGCCAGGCCGTCGGCGCGCACGCCCGCGTTGTTGACGAGCACGAGCACCGGCCCATGGCGCTGCTCGAGCTGGGCGAACAGCGCATCGGCGGTCTGCGGGTCACTGACGTCGCCGTCGAGCGCCAACGCGGTCCCCCCCGCGCGCTCGATCTGCTCGACGACAGCCAGTGCCCCGTCGCGGTCGACGCGGTAGTTGACGCCGACCACCCAGCCGTCGGCGGCCAATGCGCGGGCGCAGGCCGCGCCGATACCCCGCGAGGCCCCGGTCACCAGCGCGCAGCCGCGATGGCCGTTGGCGCTGGCCACCGCGCCCTCATTCGACGGCTCCGGCGCGCTGGCCACCTCATTCGACGGTTGCGAGGGGCTAGCCATCGAGCCCCCACTGGACCGTGCCGGCGCCCCAGACGAAGCCGGCGCCAAAGGCGCCCAGCAGCAGCCGGGAGCTTGGTCGCAGCCGCCCGTCGTCGAGCGCGGCGCAGAGCGCCAGCGGGATCGACGCGGACGAGGTGTTGCCGACGTCGCCGATCGCGTCGACGATCTTCTCCGGCGGCAACCCTAGGCGCTCCCCGAGCGCGCGCAGGATCCGCGCGTTGGCCTGGTGGTAGACGAACAGATCGATGTCGTCCGTCGTCATCCCGGCGGCCGCCAGGGCCTCGAGCGTCACCTCGCTGAGGCGCGCGACCGCGTGCTTGAAGGTCTCGTGGCCGGCCATCCGGATCACCCGCTCCTCGTGCGTGGCGATGATCCACTCGATGCCCGTGCCATCGGCCCGCAGCACGATCTCGCCGACCCGGCTGGGACCGTCGCTGGCGACCATCACAACCGCGCCTGCGGCGTCGGCGAACAGCGCAGCCGTGCGCCGGTCGTTGGGATCGGTGATGCGGCTGAGGATGTCGGCGCCGATCACCAGGACGACGCCCGCGCGGCCCGACTCGATCGCGCCGGCGCCAACCGACAGCGCGGAGACGAAGCCCGCGCAGACCGCGCCGATGTCCATCCCACCGGCGTGCACGGCGCCGAGGCGCTCGGCGACCAGCGGCGCCCCGGTGGGCATGATGTGATCGGCGGTCGTCGTGGCGAGCAGGATCAGGTCGACGTCCCCCGCCGCCACGCCGGCGAGCTCCAGCGCGCGCGCACCAGCTTGCGTCGCCAGCTCGGTCAACGTCTCGTCGGGAGCCGCGAAGTGGCGCGCGTGGATGCCCGTGCGGTCGACGACCCACTGCTCCGTCACGCCCAGGCGCGCCGCGATCTCGGCGGTGGGCACCGAGCTCCGCGGCAGTGCGCTGGCGACCGACGCGATCGCCGCGCCGGCGCCCCGCCGAGCCCGCGGCGCCGTGCGCGGCTGGTCGGCCACCGCCGGCGCGTGAGGCTCGCCTGTCGCGGACTCCACCTTCGCGGCGTCGAGCAGCTCAGACACCGGAGATGGCCAATCGCTCGAGCGTCGCCGCCTCGACGTCGTCGAGGGTCCGTCGCGTCAGCCCGGTCAGCACCCGCCCCGGACCGGTCTCGATGAAACGCGTGATGCCCGCCGCGCGCAGCGCCAGCAGCGTCTGGCGCCAGCGCACCGGCTGGGTGATCGCCTCCGCCAGGCGTACGCGCACGTCGTCGAACGGCGCGGCGATCGCCGCGCAGTAGACCGGCGCACCGGGATCGCGCAGCTCGACGGCATCGAGCGCCGCCCGGAAGGGCGCCACCGCGCCCGCCATCGCGGGCGAGTGGAAGGCTCCAGCGACGGGGAGCTCGAGCGCGCGCAGGCCGCGCGCCTTGACGTCGGCGGCGGCTTCACGCAGCGCGGCGCGATCGCCCGAGAGGACGACCTGCCCGGGCGCATTGTCGTTGGCGACCGTGATGTCATGGGCCGCCGCGATCTCATCGGCCGCGTCCGCGGCGTCGCCCACGAGCGCCAGCATGCTGCCGCTGGCGCCGGAGGCCTCGGCCGAGCGCTGCATCAGCTCCCCGCGCAGCGCGACCAGCTCGAGGCCCTGCTCGGGATCGAGGCTGCCGGCGGCGACGAGCGCGGCCAGCTCGCCAAGCGAGTGGCCGGCGTAGGCATCCGCCGCGGGGGCGCCCGCCGCACGCCAGTGCGCCAGGCTCGCCAGGTAGATCGCCGGCTGGGCCAGATGCGTGCCCTCATCGACACGGTCGAACAGATCGACGCCCAGACGACTCTCCGCCCGCTCCAACAGCCCCGGCAGCTCGCGCGCGACGATCTCGCGCATGCCGAGCTGCTGGCTGCCCTGCCCTGGGAACAGGAGGGCCATGGTGGCGGGCTCGGGGGCCGTGGTGGCGGGCTCGGAGGCCGTGGTGGCGGGCTCGGCTGTCATCTGAGGGCGGGGGTCGTGGCAGGGGCAAGCGGTGCCACGCGCGGACCGCATGCTGTCGGCTGAGAATGCAGGGGGCGCGCCCAGCGTCCACCGGATCCCCCAATCGGGGGGTTGCTGCTGGACGCCCGGGGGGTGGGGGACTGCTTGGCGCCGGGTGGCGACGAGATCGGGCGCCGGCTCATTCCGCCAGCCCGATCCGCTGCGCGCGTTGGACGGCCTGCGTACGGTTGCGCACGTCGAGCTTGCGGTACAGCGCGCTGGTGTGCTCCTTGACCGTATGCGGGGAGAGATGCAGGCGCGCGGCGATCTCGCGGTTGGTCGCGCCGGTGGCGAGCTGCGCGAGGATCTGGCGCTCGCGCTCGGAGAGCAGGCCGGTGGGCTGCTCGGATTGGGGCGTGAAGAGGGTCATTCCGAGTCCTACCATTCGCACTGCGCGCGCGACATCCTGTGCCGCCCAGTCCTTGGAGATGAAGCCTGAGGCGCCGGCGAGCTTCGCCGCGCGCGCTGAGATGCCGCCGACGCCGGAGATCAGCAGCACCCGCGTGACCGGCGAGGCGCGCCGCAGCGTCTCGCAGATCTCCGCGCCCGACTCGTCGCCGACGAACAGATCGACGAGCGCGACGTGGGGCTGGTAGCGCTGCGCGAGCGCCAGCGCCTGCGCGGCGTTGGTCGCGCTCAGGCAGCGCTCGACCCACGGCTGCTGGGTCAGCAGCAGCCGGAAGCCCCACTGCACGACGTCGTGGTCGTCGACCACGAGCACGCGCAGGCGCCGCCGGTCGTCGCTGGTCAGCGTGGCCTCGTCAAGCGTCGTCATTGCGTGCGCGGGCCGTCCGCCTCCCCATCATTGCCGTCGAGCGGCAGCACCAGCCGCACATGCCAGCGTCCCGGCGCCGGCGCGCCGAACTCGAGCACCCCACCGTGCGCGAGCGCCTCAAAGGCGACCAGTCGCAGGCCCATGCCCGTGCCGCCATGGCGCGCGCTGGCTCCATCGTTGCTGATGTCCAGCTCGAAGGCATCGTCGATCGTCGCGACACGCACGTCGACGCGGCTGGGCTGAGCGTGCTTGGCGGCGTTGCGCAGCGCCTCGGCGACGACCTCCTGAGCCAGCGACTCCGCGCCCGCCGGCACCTCCGCGCCCGCGGCCCACTCGACGTGCAGCGGCAGGTTCTCGTGGCGTGCCGCCAGCCGCTCGAGCTCGGCGCGCAACGGACGGACCACGCTGCCGGCCTCGGTCGAGACCGGGCGCGTGAGCGCGCTGCGCAGGTCGGTGAGCGCCGTATGCAGCTCGTCGTGGGCGCGCCGACGCTCCGCCGAGGTCAGCTCGCGCTCGCCCTCCAGCGCGAGCATCACGCCAAACAGGCGCTGGATCACGCGCTCGTGGATCTCGCGCGTCAGCGCGATCCGCTCCGCCGCGCGGCGCGCGCGCTCCTGTTGCCAGGTGGCGGTCGCCGCGCTGGTCGCCAGCGCCGCCAGCTTGCCCAGGCTCCACATCGCATGACGCTCGGGCGCCGTCAGGGTGAAGCGCCCGCCACCGCGATCGGCGCAGAGGACGCCGAACCAATGGCCACCCGCCGACACCGGCGTGCAGGTCACGGTCGTGATGCCGAACAGCCGCGCCAGCTCGGACGGCACCTCCCCCTCGACATCCTCGGAGACCTCGATCACCGCGTCCTCGGCGAGCGCACGCTGGGCGATCCGCGCCTCGTCGAGCGTCACGTGGAGGGCCGCCGCGAGCGAGCGATCGACTCCAAAGCTCCCCACCACGCGCACCCGGTCGAGGCTGCGGTCATAGATGAACAGCAGCGCGCGCTGCATCGACGCCAGCCGGCAGCAGGCCTCGCAGAGGCGGTCGTAGAGCTCGCTCGACTGGGTCGGGCCATCGATCCGGGCCAGCAGATCGACGAACACGTCGAGCGCCTCGACCTGGTTGGAGAGCACCGGAGCGGATTCCAAGGTCATCGCATGCTCGCGCGTCATCGCAGCCCACAGCGGATCTTCATCACTGCCCGACCTCGATCGCGCGCTCGCGCGGCGCCCGGCGCCCCAGATGGCGACGCAACGGCAGCAGGTACCAGAGCGTGACGAACATAGTCGCGACGGCCGCGGTGATCAGCACCGTGGCCAGCGTCGTCGTCAGGTAGCTGATGACCAGCAGGACCACGCCGGTCATCGCCAGCGCCAGGAAGCCGAAGCCGACCAGCGCGCAGCGATTGGCAACCACGAGCAGATGCGCCTTGTCGTCCCGGTGGAACTGGATGCGGTGATAGGCGGAGGGCGCGATCAGCAGCGCGCAGGCGATCGCGGCCAGCAGCAGCGTGATGATGTAGTCGGTGCGCTCCAGCGTGCTGACGCGCGCGAAGCGCTGCTGGAAGGGCACGGCCAGCAGGAATGCGAACAGCACCTGCACGCCCGGGAGCGCGACGCGCAGCTCGCTCAGCAGCTCGTTGAGGTTGCGGTCCAGGCGCTCCTTCTCGGTTTCGTGGCGCCCGCGCAGCAGCGGGGTCGCGGCGGCGGCATCCGCGGGGCCGCGGCTTGCGGGACTCGCCGGGCCGCGGCTTGCGGGATCGCCTAGGCTGGAGGAAGGATGCTGCTCGGCCGCCACTCCACACGGATGATCGCACCGGAGCGTGCGCTGCGTGGACGCGAGCAGGCGATGCCGGTGCCCGAGCGCCACCTCGTGCTCGGCACCGCGCTGACACCACCATTTCCGACCGGGATGCGACAGGCGATCTTTGGGATGGGCTGCTTCTGGGGTGCCGAGCGACTGTTCTGGCAGGCGCCCGGCGTCCACACCACGGCGGTCGGCTACGCCGGCGGCTACACGCCCAACCCGACCTACGAAGAGGTCTGCAGCGGCAGCACCGGCCACGCTGAGGTCGTGCTGGTCGTCTTCGAGCCGGCGCGGACCGGCTACGAGGAGCTGCTGCGCATCTTCTGGGAGGGCCACGACCCCACGCAGGGCATGCGCCAGGGCAACGATGCCGGCACGCAGTACCGCTCGCTGATCCTCTGGTCAGACGATGCGCAGCGCGACGCCGCCCAGGCCGCGCTCGCCGCCTACCAGCAGCGCCTGCACGACGCCGGCCACGGGACGATCACCACCGAGCTGCTGGAGGGCGGGGCGGCGCATTTGTTCTATTACGCCGAGCCGTATCACCAGCAGTACCTGGCGCGCAATCCGAACGGCTATTGCGGGCTGGGCGGCACTGGCGTGAGCTGCCCGGTGGGGCTGACGCCAGCCTGACCTCGGACTGTGCGTGGAGCCGGGCGTATCTGGATCGGACTGAGCTGGGTCACCGCCGAAGCCAGCGATCTCACAGCCGCGCCACCACCAGCGCCACCGCCAGCACGACGAGCGCCCATGCCATGAAGCGCAGGGCCCGCTCCAGGGGAGCGCGCAGCGTCTCTGACGAGAGCTCGAGGACGCTGCCGTCCGTCAGCCACTGGCTTCCCTCGACGTTCACGGTGCGCCGGCGCAGCGTGCGCGCCGGCGTGCTGAGCGAGCGCTGCGCGGCGCTCAGGCCGGCGCAGGCGATCGCCACGAGCACGCCCGACGCACGCAGCGACAGCGCCTCGATCCAATAGCCGGTCAGCGCCGGAAACGCGCCCCAGGCGACGGCGAACCAGCCGTCGTTGTGAAAGGCGCCGCCGAAGAGCTCGAGGTTGTAGGCCAGCACGATGAAGCCGCCGGCGACGATGAAGGGGATCAGCGTCAGGGAGACCGTCAGCGCTCCCACGACGCCGATCGCGATCGCGCCGAGCAGCCCACCCCAGGCCAGCGCCCAGAGCATGCGATCGGACAGCCCGGTCGCAAGCGGTCGGCCGTTGAGCTCGTCGAGCGCATGCGCGCATACCCCCACGCCCAGCAGGAAGCCCGCCAGCGCCGCGCCGAGGCGCCAGAGATGGAAGGTCGGCGCGACGGCGGCGCCGAGCGCCACGTAGCTCAGATGCCAGGCGGTGTAGGGCGGATGCAGCAGCGTGACCAGATCACGCCAGCCGCCGGGCGCCAGGGCGTAGAACGCGGGGCGCTCAGGCGCCGGCCGCGGGCTGCTCGCCAGCGGCCGCTCGTCCGTCGCGGCCTCCCCGCCGAACGCAGTGGGCTCATCCAGTCGTGCCATCGCGCGTGCCCCAGACGATCAGCCCCGCACCAAAGCTCAGCTCGCGCGCCTGCGGCGCGGCGATCCCGGCGACGCGCCAGATCCCGAGCAGCTCGTCTCGGCTGACGCGGGCGTGGAGCTCCTCGATGCTCGGGCCCAGGAAGCGCGCGACCGCCACCCAGGCCGATGAGACGAGCCCTCCGATCACAACCAGCCCCAGGCGGGTGTGCAGCCGCCAGAGCGCGCGCGCCACGGGCGCGCGCGGCACGCCGAACTCGAGCATCGCGATCCGCCCACCCGGGCGCACGACGCGGGCCAGCTCGCGCAGCGTCGTCGACGGATCGTCGACGTAGCGCAGCAGGTAGGTGAACGTGAGTGCGTCGAACTCGCCATCGCTGAACGGCAGCGCCTCGGCCTGCGCACGGACCAGCGTGCAGCGCGCGGCCAGCTGCGGATCGGCGTCCAGCCGGGCCTGCGCCCGGGCCAGCATCGCCGGGCTCTGATCGACGCCGACGACGGTGCAGCCACTGCGGCGCACCAGCTCGGCGGCGACCAGGCCGGTGCCGGTCGCGACGTCGAGCACGCGGTCAGCTGGCGTCGGCGCCACGGCGGCGACCAGGGCGCGGCGCCAGCGCGGATCCTGGCCAAAGCTC
This sequence comes from uncultured Solirubrobacterales bacterium, assembly GCA_963795555.1. GTDB lineage: Bacteria > Actinomycetota > Thermoleophilia > Solirubrobacterales > Solirubrobacteraceae > CAWCHZ01. The sequence goes on along the minus strand of CAWCHZ010000002.1, from coordinate 117,883 downwards.
ATGATCGCGCCGACGCGGTCATAGCGGCTCGGCAGGCCGGCGAACAGCTCGAGCGCGTGGGCCTTGCGGGCGCTCACGCGCGCATCGTCGCACGTCGGCGCGCCGACGGGGCGGCGCCTCAACCCACCCGCGGCGGCAGTGCCACCAAGCCCAGCACGCGCGTGAGCGGACCGGCGCCACGCGTCAGCGCCCGCCGCAGCTGCGCGCGGTCGGCGGCCGTCGGCTGCGCCTGGCCACCGGCGCCGAAGCGCTGCGCACGCAGGCGGGCGACGTAGCGACTGGCGGCCAGCTCGCCGCGCGCCCGCAGCCGTCGCTCGAGCGCGCTGAGCGTCAGCGCGCCGGAAGGTCCGTAGCCCAGCCGCACGAGCGCCCGGCGCAGCTGGGCGACGGCCGGCTCGGCGTCGCCGGCCAGCTCGCGTCGCAGGCGCCACAGGCCACTCCCCCACGCCGCGATCGCCAGCGCAACCAGCGCGGCAGCGGGACCGAGGATTGCCGCCAGCGGCACCTTGCCGGCGGAGCGCGCATGGGCGGCAGTGCTGGCGGCGCGGTGGCGGCTGGCGTGTGCGACGACCGGATCGCGCTGGCCTCGCGCCCCGCTCGGCGTGACGCCGTTGGGCGCAGACGGCGTGCGCGCTGGTGTCTGTGCCGCAGTCGCCCGCCGGCTCGAGCCGCGGGGTTGCACCCGCGGCGGCGTCGGGTCGAAGGAGACCCAGCCGATGCCGCTGATGTAGGCCTCGACCCAGGCGTGGGCGTCGACGGCGCGCACTGTGTAGCTGCGGCTGGTGCGATCGTAGGCGCCCGCAAGGAAGCCCGTCACCACCCGCGCGGGGATGCCGTCCATGCGCAGCATCAACGCCATCGCGCCGGAGAACTGCTGGCAGTAGCCGCGTCGGTCGCGGAACAGGAATGCCTCCAACGGGTAGCGTCGCTGGGGCGGGTGCTCGTCGTAGGTGTAGTGGGCGTCGAGATAGCCCTCGATCGAGCGGGCGATCTCGTAGGTCGTCGGCTCACCGGCGGCGAGCCGCTGGGCGAGGCGATACATCGGGCCATACGGAGACGCGAGCACGCGCTGCTCGAGCGCCGGCAGATCGGCCGGCGAGAACCCCGGCGCGGGCGACTCGACGGTCCGCGCCGTGGTGAGCGTCGCACGCGCATGGCTGCTGATCGCGACCGGCGCCAGCCCCGACTGGTCGGGCGCGGGCAGGTCGAACGCGGTGTAGGGCAGGTAGGCCGCCGGAAAGCTGCGCGGCGCGTTGAGCAGCTGCGACAGCGTCGGGTCCGGGACGTAGCTGAGCGCCGTGTAGGCATCGCCCGGCTGCAGCGAGCCGCCGACCACGCGCGTGGCGCCGTCGCTCTGAGCCGTCACCGCGCTGCTGCCGGTCAATCGGACGATCGTGCCCGGCGCCACGACGAGATCCGAGCGCAGGCCGCTCACCGAGACGGTCGACCAGTGCAGCCAGCGATAGTTCAGCGACGCCGACAGGTCGTCAGCCCCGCCGGGCAGCGATGCGCTCGACTGGATGAAGCGCAGGCCGTCGAAACGGTCCAGCGTGGCGGCGCGCCAGAGCTGGAGCGGCGAGCTCGAGCTGATCTTCAGCATCGGCGTGGTCGACCGTGGCCAGGTGATCGGGCCGTAGAGCTCATCCCAGGTGAACTGGGTGCCGAGGTTGAGCTCTCCAAACAGGTCCCAGCCGCGCACGTCGACCCATGGGCGCGCGGTGTGCAGCGCCGCCGCGGCGACGACGGCAAGACCACCGCAGGCCAGCAGCCAGGCCATCGCGACACCCCCGCTGCGGCGTCGCAAGCGGTCGGGCCAGATCCAGATCGCCACCAGCGCGAGCAGCAACAGCCCGCGCAGCTGCCACCCCGCCGGTGGGTGCTCGATCGCGCCGACCGCATACAGCGCGACCAGCGCGGCGAGCCCGAGGCTGCGGGGCAGCTCAGAGCGGCGGCGGGTCGGCCAGTGCGCCAGCGCGGCCGCGGGCACGACGACAGCCGGGATGGCGAGCAGCAGGGTCAGGCGAACCCACGGGTCCGGCCCGGAGTAGGGCCATTCGAAGCCGCCCATCCCCGCAAGGCCCTGGCTGATGCCCGCGCTCAGAGCACCCCAATGGGCGGGCGCCAGCAGGCGCGCGGGGACGCCGATCGCCAGCAGCGCGGCCGCTGCGGTCAGCAGCACGATCGCGATGCGCAGCAGCAGGCCAGCGCCAGCGAGCCGCACCCCGAGGGCCCGATCAACGCCGCCGAGGCGCCCGGCTTGCCAGCGCGCGCTGCGCGCGAGCGCCGAGCCGCCGAGCGTGGCGATCGCGACGACCGCTGCGATCCGCACCCCGGGCCGGTTGGCGAGCAGGCTCGTCCACTGCCAGGCGGCGAAGCTGGCCATTCCGGCAAACGCGGCCCAGCCGACCCGCTGCGGCCGCGCGGCACGCCGCGCCGCTGCGCGCGCCGCGCCGGACAGCGCGGCCTCGCCGGAGAGCGCGATCGTCGCAATCGCCTGTGGACGCGCGGCCATCGCTCAGGCGGCCTCGGCGAAGGAGCTGCGGAGTCGCTGGCCGCTGCAGCCGGCGACGCTGAAGGCGATCGGCCGACCCGGCAGCGGTCGCGGCCCGACGCGGTAGAGCGGACCGGCGAAGGAGCGCGACGAGGGCGGCGAGTGCGGCGATGGCAGCCCACCAAGGCAGACCCAGTAGACCGCACCAACCCGCCGCCCAGCGCCGAGCGCGCTCGGCAGGCGCGGCGCCGGGTCGTCGAGGGCGATCAGCGCCAGCCGCGCGTGCAGCGCCGGCCAGGTGCGCAGGTCGGCGTCGATCGAGGTCGGTCGCCGGTCGCCCGGCAGGGTCAGCCAGCAGCCGCCGCGGCGGGCCAGCGCGACGCACAGCGAAGCCGCCGCGCGAGCCGCCCGGTCGAGCCCATGCTCCAGCTCGTCGGCAGCGAGCTCGGCGTCGGACGGCCGGCGCGGATCGAGCACGATCAGCGGGCGACGGTCGCTCGTGTCCAGCATGCGCCGCTCGAGCAGCGTCCCGGTGCGCGCGACGGTCGGCCAGTGGATCCGCGCCGCGGGCGTGCCGACACGATAGGCCCGCAGGCCATCGAGCTCCAGCTCGACCGCACCGTGCGCGACCTGCGCGCTCGCGCTGATCCCGGCCAGGCCGCTGGGGTCGCGCAGCCTGACGGCCTCGACGCGGGGCAGCACCAGCAGCTCATCGGCTTGCGAGCGCAGCTCGCGGGCGCAGAGCCCGAGCGGATCGTGCACGAGCAGCTGCGCCGGGGCGAGCCGCCAGCGCCCACGCCGACCGGCCGGAAGCTCTGCCGCAATGCTCAGCGACCGGGTTGCGCCCATCCGCAGCGGCCGACAACCCGCGGCGGGGACCAGCACGGCTCCCGCCAGCGGCAGGGTCGGACAGATGACCGTGACGGTGAGCGCGAAGGACTCCCCCTCCTGCACGGTCCTGCGGTCCAGGCTGCGCGTGACACGTGCGCCGTGCGGAGCCAGCCAGACCCACGCCAACGCGCCGAGGCCGGCGACGACCAGCGTCAGCCCGAGGACGTAGAGCGGATCGGCCCCAAAAGCGGCCGCGGCGAGGCTCAGCCCCAGCCCGGACACGACAGCAATCAACGCCCGGCTCATCGCCCCCCGCCCAAGCCAGCAGCAGGCGCCCGGGTCATAACGCCGGCACGGCCGCGATCGCGTCGGCGACGATCCGCGTCGGGCTCACGTCGTAAGCCTGATGGTCGAGCAGCAGGCGGTGCGCCAGCACCGACGGCGCAAGCGCCTGGACGTCGTCGGGCAGCGCGTGGTCGCGCCCTTCCAGCGCTGCGCAGGCCTTGGCGGCCTTCAGCAGCATCAGGCCCGCGCGCGGGCTGGCGCCCAGCTCGACGCGCGCGTCGCGGCGAGTGCGCTCGAGGATCGCCACGATGTAGTGGCGCAGGGCGTCGCTGGCGTGGACGTGCACGGCGGCGGCCTGCGCGGCGAGGACCTCGGCGACGGTTGCCACCGGAGCGAGCTCCAGCACGCGATCGCCGTCGGCGTGCTGGGCGAGCATCTGCGCCTCGTGCGTCGGCGATGGGTAGCCGAGCGAGACGCGCACCATGAAGCGATCGAGCTGCGCCTCGGGCAGCGGATAGGTGCCCTCGTACTCGACGGGGTTCTGCGTGGCCAGGACGAGGAACGGCCGCGCCAGCTCGTGGGTCTGCACGTCGACGGTGACTCGCCGCTCCTGCATGCACTCCAGCAGCCCGGACTGCGTCTTCGGCGACGTGCGATTGATCTCGTCGACGAGCACGACGTTTGCGAACACCGGACCGGGACGGAACTCGAAGCGGCCCTCGCGCTGATCGAAGACGTTGGTGCCAACCACGTCGGCCGGCAGCAGGTCCGAGGTGCACTGGATGCGGGCGAAGTGAGCGTCGACCGAGCGCGCCAGCGCCCGTGCCAGCGCGGTCTTGCCAACGCCCGGGAAGTCCTCGATCAGCACATGGCCGTCGGCGAGCAGCGCAACGAGCACATCGCGCACGACCTGACGCGGCGCCTGCACGGCCTGGCCGACGTTGCCCGCGATGCGCGATCCCAGCAGCGCGACCTCGGCCGGACCGAACTGGCCGATGGAGACCATCACTGCGATGTTACGCGGGCCGACCAGCCGGCCACGTGAGGCGAATCCTTTGCTGAAAGACGCGCACAGGACGCGCCTCTTCTCCGGAGCCGGCGCGCTACCCGTGTCCGTATCCCAGCGCGACCAGCGCGGCGAGGGCACCATCGACCTGGGCCTCGGCGCCGTAGACGTGCTGGCGAGCCTGCGCGAAGGCGCTGGACTGCCGCGCGCGGGCGGCGGTGGCAAGCGCGGCATAGGCGCTCTGCGCCTCGCCCAGGGCCGTCGAGAGGGCGATCTGCTGCGTCAGCGCCGCGGGCGGCGTGTGCAGGCCGGCGAGCGCGGCGGTGGCGGCGCCGAACGCCTGCGCCAGGCGGCTGGCCGCCGCCGCCAGCTGACCGCTGGTCGGCCGGCCGCTGAGCTGCGCGCGACCGCTGGCGCGCGCGGTGTCGAGCTGGGCGATCACCAGGCTGAGGCCGTGCGCGTAGCCCGCGTCGGGCGTGAGGTCGGCGGGTGCGACGTCCGGGCCGACCGCCACCGTCGCGACGATCCGCTCGCAGGTACGAAGGTAGGCCGCGAACGGGGTCGCCGCATAGCACGCTATCCCGGGCACCCGACCATTCGGATTGGGGATCGCGTAGAGCGTCAGCTCACCGCCGTAGCCGTCGACGCGCAGCTGGGAGTAGCGCAGCGCCTGCACCCCGCTCGATGCCGTGACGACATCGGTCTGCGGCACCCCGCGCAGGCGCGCCGCCAGCGTGGCGGGCAACGGGTCGGCCCCGCTGCCGACCAGCGCTCCGGCGATCAGGCCGGCATCGTTGGCATGGCCGCGCGGCGCGAGCGCGATCGCCCCCGCGAGGGTGAGGCCCGGAATTCGCGCGACCGCCGCGACCGGCGCCCAGTCGGGCGGATAGTTCACCGAGAACTGCGGCTCGGACGCGAACGCGGTCAGCCACGGCGGCGCCGCCTTGGTGGATGTGTGGTGCCCGATCGCGAAGCCGCCGATCGCGGCGGCGACGACGAGCGCGGCGATCGCGATCGATTGGACGATGCGACGGCGATACGGCACGGACGCCGTCAGCCGGAGCTCGAGAAAGACGAGCCTCCGCCGCCGCCCGATCCACTGCCGCCGCTCGACCCGCTGCCCCCGTTCGAGAACGACGGGGCCTTGGACGGCGTCGGCGCGGGCGCGACCGGCACGACCGGCGCCGACACCACCGGCGTCGACACCACCGGCGTCGACACGGCAGGCGTCGACGTGCGCGGTCGCGCCCGTCGTACGACCACCGGGAGCTGGGCGATCGCCGGCGCGCTGGTGAGGCCGGCGGGGACGCGCGGCCCGAGTGTGGCGGCAAGCGGCGCCGGTGTCGTGGCGGCCGCCGATGGAGCCGGACGCGTCTGGTGTCCAACGACGAATGTCGCCGCGAAGACCGCGGCCACGCCGATCAGGCCGAGCAGCCAACGCAGCGGCGCGGGCAGGGTGCCGGGGTTGGCGTCGAGCGCGTGGCGCACGCCGAGCCGGAAGGTGCTCATGACGGGCACACCACCGGACCGCCACCGCCGGGCATCAGGCAGCGGTCGGCGCGCTGCGGCGCCTTGCCGCGGCGGATGACGAAGCGCGTGTCCTTGCCGATCCGGCCGGGCTGCGTGACGCGGATGTCGATCACCGCGCCGGCGCGCAGGAAGCGCTCCAGGGACCCGAGCACGACGATCACCGGGCCGCGCTTGCGCACGAGCTTGTGCCGCCGCTTGCGCGCGCTGCCGGCGTCAAGGGCGCGGGCGACGCGCGCGATCGTCCCCCGCGGGCAGCCGCGGCCGTGGCAGGTGGCCGTGATGTGCACGCCCGGGGGCGCCCAGACGGTCAGCACGGTGATGCGAGCACCGCCGCCGACCAGGAAGCCGCCGATCCGCACGATCGGGAACGGCTGGATGCGCAGCAGCGGCGCGGCGACGGTGATCGTGCTCTGCGTCGTGCTGGTCAGCCCGTTGGCATCGGTCACGCGCAGGTGCACGACGTGAGGCCCGGCGGTCTTGAACGACACCGTCGTCGTCGTGCCGATCGTCGTGTAGCTGCCGTTGCCGCTGAGATCCCAGGCGGTCGTCTTGATCGGGCTCGAGCCGTTCGCCGAGGTGGAGACCAGCGTGATCTTCTGGCCGACCGCCGGCGAGGACGGGAACCAGACGAAGGTCGCGCTCGGCCCGACCGGCCTGGACTGGACCGGCGGCGTGATCACAAAGGCGATCGCCGGTGGGTTGGGGTCGACGTTGCCGAAGGCATCGGTTGCCTGCACGGCGAACGTATGCGGTCCGTTCGCGAGGCCACTGAGCGTGTCGGGCGAGCCGCAGGGGCTCCAGGCGCCAGCGTCCAGACGGCACTTGAAGGTCGAGCCGGGCTTCGACGAGAAGGTGAAGGTCGGCAGGTTCCAGGCGCCGGTAGGCCCGCTGAGCTTGGTCGTGGGCGCGATGTCGAACGTGAACACGGCGGACGCCGGGCTCGGATCGGCCACGCCGAGCTGGTCGACCGCGCGCACCGCGAAGGTGTGGGCTCCCTCGCTGAGGGGGCCGAGCGCGTCCGGTGAGGCGCAGGCCGCCCACGCCCCGCCGTCGAGCTTGCACTGGAAGCTGCCACCGGCCTTGCTGGACGTGAAGCTGAACACCGGCGCGTCGGTGGTCCCGGTGCTGGCGGGGCCCGACGTGATCGTCGTGTTCGGTGGCGTGTCGTAGGTGAACGCGGCGACCGCCGGGCTGGGATCGACGTTGCCCGCCTGGTCGATCGCGCGGACCTGGAAGCTGTGCGAGCCGTCGCTCAGCCCCGCGTAGCTGGCCGGCGAGCCGCAGCCGGCCCAGCCCCCGCCGTCGAGCTGGCACTGGAACGTGCTGCCGGCCTCGTTGGAGCTGAAGTGGAAGACCGCCGCGCTCGGTGCGACCACGATGCCGCTCGGCTTGCTCGTGATCGTCGTCGTCGGTGGAGTCGTGTCGATCGTGGCGTGATCGGGCGCCGAGGTCGTGGTCCCATCGGTGTTGGTCTGCGTGGCGGTGATCGTGTAGGAGCCGTCGTTGAGCGCCGTCGGCGTCACCGACCACGCCCCGGTGGTCCCATCGGGGGTCGTCGTCTGCGTCTGGACGGGCAGATCCGTCGGCCCGGGATTGAGGCCCGCGTAGATGTTGACCGTGACCGGCTCGGTCGCGACCGCCTCGGCGCTGCCGGCGATCGTCGGCGCGTTGTTGTTGGTGTCGATCCCGTCGGGCGGGCTGGTGATCGTGACGGTCGGCGGCACCGCGTAGGCCACGACCGCCGTGATGAGCGCGGCCGCGAGCGCCGCGACCACCAACACCAGCCAGCGTCGGGACGGCCGTCGTCGGCTCCCTCCCGGACGCGCTGGACCGGGACGCGCTGGACCAACATTCGCTCGCACTCTGAGAAGGTTCCTGATCACCGCACCAATCCGTTTGCGCAGCTAGCCCCAACGCGGTCCGGCCGGCGGCGCTGGGGTGCTTTTCCTGCCTCCCCAACCCTCCCTGACGGCGCGGCCGCTGTCAAGTTGGAGCCGCGGGCCCCGGTCTACGGAGGTATGCTCGGCCGCGTGGAGGATCCAGCCCACTTCCAGCGAGTTCGGGCGGCGGTCCTGCAGCTCAACGCGGGCGAGGACCGTGCCGCGAACGTGGCCGCCGCCGAGCGGCTCACGCGCGCCGCGGCGGCCGATGGGGCCGAGCTGTTGGTGCTGCCGGAGAAGTGGAACTTGATGGGCCGCAGCGAGGCGATGATCGCCGGCGCCGAGCCGCTGGACGGGCCATCGATCGAGTGGGCGCGCGAGACGGCGCGCACGCTCGGCGTCGAGCTCGTCGCCGGGTCGATCGTCGAGCTCACCGCGCAGGGCACCCGCACCAACACCAGCGTCCACATCGGCAGCGACGGCGAGCTGCGGGCGGTCTACCGCAAGCTCCACCTCTTCGACGTCGAGGTCGACGGAACCGTCTACCGCGAGTCCGACACCGTTGCGGCGGGCGATGAGGCGGTGATCAGCCGGACCGGCGGCGGCGTCGAGCTCGGCCTGAGCATCTGCTACGACCTGCGCTTCCCCGAGCTCTACCGCGCGCTGATGCTCGCCGGCGCGCGCGTCCTGGCCGTGCCGGCTGCCTTCACGCTTGCCACCACGCGCGATCACTGGGAGGTGCTGCTGCGCGCACGGGCGATCGAGAACCAGTGCTTCGTGCTGGCCGCCAACCAGATCGGCGACTCGCCCGCAGGGCGTGCCGGGGGACGCTCGATGATCATCGACCCCTGGGGCCTGGTGCTGGCGCGCGCGCCCGACGACGTCGTGGCCGTGCACGCCGACCTCGACCTGACCGCGCTGGCGCGCATCCGTGTCACCCTGCCCGCGCTGCGACACCGCCGGCCGGAGGCCTACACGGCGTGACCGAGGAGGCTGCCCGGCATGCCGCGCCCCGCGCCCCCCGCCCCGCCGTCCGCTCGTAGACTGCCGCCGATGCCGGTGCCGATGGCGTTGGAGGGTTTGCGCGTGCTCGACTTCTCGCGCGTGCTGGCCGGTCCGCTGGCGACCATGGTCTTCGGCGATCTGGGCGCGCAGGTGATCAAGGTCGAGCGGCCCGACGTCGGCGACGACACGCGCCAGTGGGCGCCGCCGCGCGACGAGACGGGCGCGGCGACCTACTTCGAGTCGGTGAACCGCAACAAGCGCAGCCTGGCCCTCGATCTCGCAACGCCCGGGGGGCGCGATGCGGCGCGGGCGTTGGCCAGCGAGGCCGACGTCGTCGTCGAGAACTTCCGCCCCGGCGTGATGGATCGCCTCGGCCTGGGCTATCAGCAGCTGCGCGAGCTCAACCCGCGTCTGGTCTACTGCTCGATCACGGGCTTTGGCGAGGGCGTGGGCGCCGCGCTGCCCGGCTATGACCTGCTGGTGCAGGCGCTGGGCGGTCTGATGAGCATCACCGGTGAGCCCGACGCCGAGCCCCAGAAGGTCGGCGTGGCGCTCGTCGACGTGATCGCGGGCCTGTTCGCCGCCGTCGGCGTGCTGGCCGGGCTGCGCCACCGCGATCGTGTCGGGCAAGGCCAACGCGTCCGCGTGGATCTGCTCAGCGCGCTGCTCGCCGCGCTCGTCAACCAGGGCTCAGCCTTCACGCTCGCCGGCGAGGTCGCGACGCGGATGGGCAACGCCCACCCCAGCATCGCGCCCTATGAGCCGCTGCCGACCGCTGACGGCGAGCTGGTCCTCGCGGTCGGCAATGACCGCCAGTTCGCAGCGCTGTGCGAGGTCATTGGCGCCCCCGACCTCGCCGCCGAGCCCGCATTCGCCACCAACGCCGATCGCGTCGCCAACCGGGCCCAGCTGCGCGAGCGCCTCGAAGCGCTGCTCGCGAGCGCCGGCGCCGAGGAATGGGCCACCCGATTGACCGCGGCGGGGGTGCCCGCCGGGCGCGTCAACGACATCGCCGGCGCGTTCGCGCTCGCGCAGCGGCTCGGGCTCGAGCCGATCATCGAGATCCCCCGCTCCGACGGCTCGACCGCGCGCCTGACGCGAAGCCCGATCCAGCTGTCGGCGACCCCACCCAGCTACCGCAGTGCGCCGCCACCGCTCGCGGCGGCGGAGCAGCCGGCGCTCAGCTGGGATTGACGTGCGCGACGGCGCGGGGTGCTGGCGATGAGCGTGGGCGACGCCGAGCGGCCCGCGGGGTCCCGGCGGTGAGCGTGGGCGACGCCGAGCGCTGGCGGGCGCTGCTGGAGGCCGACCAGCGCGCGCTCTGGCACCCCTATGCCCCCGCGCCCGCCCCATACCCGCCGCTGCCGGTCATCGACGCCGCCGGCACGCGCCTGCGGCTCGCCGACGGCCGCGAGCTGATCGACGGGATGTCGTCGTGGTGGTGCGCGATTCATGGCTATGGCCACCCGCAGCTGCGCGCGGCGATGCACGAGCAGGTCGATCGTCTCGCGCATGTGATGTTCGGCGGGCTCACGCACGAGCCGGCGATCGAGCTTGCGACACGACTGGTCGCACTGGCGCCCGGAGCGATGGAACGCGTCTTCTTCACGGACTCCGGCTCGGTGGCGGTGGAGGTCGCGATCAAGCTGTCGCTGCAGCACTGGATCGGACGCGGCCAGCCGCGGCGCCGGCGGCTGCTGACGGTCCGCGGCGGCTACCACGGCGACACGTTCGGCGCGATGTCGGTCTGCGACCCGCTCGCCGGCATGCACCGCCTGTTCGCCGGCACGGTGGCCGAGCAGGTCTTCGCGCCCCAGCCGCCGGCCGGGTTCGATGCGCAGCGCGACGGGCGTTGGGAGCGCGAGACGGGGGCGCTGTTCGAGCGCCACGCCGATGAGCTGGCGGCAGTGATCGTCGAGCCGATCGTGCAGGGCGCCGGCGGCATGCACTTCTACGCACCGGGCTGCCTGCGCACGCTGCGCGAGCTCTGCGATCGCCACGAGCTGCTGCTTGTGCTCGATGAGATCGCGACCGGCTTTGGCCGCAGTGGCACGCTGTTCGCCGCCGAGCACGCCGCGGTGACGCCGGACATCGTCTGCGTCGGCAAGGCCCTGACCGGGGGGATGATTTCGCTCGCGGCCACGCTGTGCAGCGCCGACGTGGCGGCAGGCGTGAGCGCCGGTGAGGCCGGCGCGCTGATGCACGGACCAACCTTCATGGCCAACCCGCTGGCCTGCGCGGCGGCGATTGCCTCCCTCGACCTGCTGCTGGCCTCGGATTGGCGGGGCGAGGTCACCCGTATAGAGGCGGGCCTGCGCGCCGGGCTCGCCGCGGCGGCTGACCTGCCCGGCGTGCGCGACGTGCGCGTGCTCGGCGCGATCGGCGTCGTGCAGCTCGAGCGCGAAGTCGACGTCGCGCAGGCCAGCGCGGCGGCCATCGAGCGCGGCGTCTGGCTGCGTCCGTTCCGCGACCTCATCTACGCGATGCCGCCCTACGTCTGCGAGGACGCGGAGATCGACGCAATCTGCTCGGCGATCGTCGCTGCGGCGGGTGCAGGAGGATGAGAGGGTGAGCGGTGAGAGGATGAGCGGTGAACGGTGAACGGTGAACGGTGAACGGTGAGAAGTGAGAGGGTGAGCGGTGAGAGGCGAGAGGTGAGCGGTGAGCGAGTGACGACTTCCGGGGAGGATCGAACCCACTCGCGTCGGGAGTTCCTGGCGCGTACGACGTCGGCGCTGCTGCTCGGTGCTGGCGCCCCGACGCTGCTGCTCGACGCTGGCGCGCCGGCGCTGCTCGACCCCGGGGCCCAGGCGCTCCGGCGACGCTCAGCGGAGCCGGCGTCCCTGAGCGCGTTGCGCCGCGCGGTGCGCGGTCGCGTCCTGACGCCTGGAATGGCCGGCTATGACGGGGCGCGCGTGGTCTTCAACCAGCGCTTCGACGACGTGCGACCGCCGGCCGTCGTCCAGGTTCGCGACGTCGCCGACGTTCAGGCCGTGGTCCGCTGGGCCAACCACTACGACGTGCCGCTCGTTCCCCGCTCCGGCGGCAACGCCTACAACGGCGCCTCGACGAGCGCCAGCGCGGTGATCGTCGACCTGCGCGCGCTCCGGGGGATCTCGCTCAGCGGTCAGACCGCGACGATTGGGCCGGCGGCACGCAACATCGACGTCTATGCGACGCTTGCCGCGCGCGGCGTGGCGGTGCCATCCGGCTCGTGTCCCAATGTCGCGATCGGCGGGCTCGCGACGGGTGGCGGCATGGGCCTGTCCGCTCGTGCGCTGGGCCTGCTGCTCGACCATGTGCGCGGCTTCGACGTCGTGACGGCGGACGGCCAGCGTCGACGGGTCGACAGCACCAGCGAGCAGGAGCTCTTCTGGGCGCTGCGCGGCGGCGGCGGCAGCTTCGCGATCGTCACGGCGGTGCGTCTGCGGGTGCACCGTGTGAACACGGCGGCGTGGTTCTTCACCTCCTTCCCGCAGGCCTCGCGCGAGCAGGCGCTTGCCGCCTGGGACGAGCTCGCGCCGGACGCGCCCGAGGCGTTGACCGCAATCTGCACGCTGACGGCGACCGGGGCGACCGCGTTCGGCCAGTACTTCGGCTCCGAGCGCGCGCTGGGCTTGCTCGTCGCCGGGTTGGCAGGCGTGCCCGGCGCCCGGTCGAGCATCGGGACGGCGAGCTACCTGGACCTGCAGCGCCGTTGGGCGGGCTGCGGCGAGGCCGCGATCGCAGCCTGCGCGCGGGTGCCGCGCACGACGTTCGATGCATCCTCGCTGTACATCGCTCGCCGGCTCTCGGCACAGGCGCGCGGTGCGTTCGTCGCGGCGGCCGACGGCGGCGCGACGCTGATCTGCGACGCCTATGGCGGCGCGATCAACCGCGTCAGCCCCGGCGCCACGGCGTTCGTCCACCGCCGGGCGCGCTTCAGCGTGCAGATCGTCAGCTATGCGCCGCTGGACATCGCGCGGGCGAGGGTGCGCCGGGCGCGCGCGCTGATCGCTCCCTACGGCAACGGGCAGGCGTACCAGAACTACGCCGATCTGGATCTGGCCCACCCGCTGCGGGCCTACTACGGCGCCAACCACCGGCGCCTGGTGCGGGTCAAGACGCAGGTCGATCCGCAGGATCGCTTCCGCCTGGCCCAGGGAATCAGGCCCGGCGGCACGCGATGACCGCGCGGCTCCGGCAGCCCGCTCAGCCGGCGACCAGCAGCGCGACGTAGCCGTCGGCGATCTGCGCGGGCGTCAGCCGGCCGCGCGGTCGGTACCACTGCGCGGTGTGGTTGACCATGCCCAGCAGCGCCGCCAGCGCCAGCCGCCGATCGTCGAAGCGAGCTCGCCGCGCGGGGATGGCCACCAGCGCGTCGTCGACAAGGCGCTCGAAGCGCTTGCGGCTCTCGCGCACCGAGCGCCACTGCGTCCCGTTGCCGATGACGTGGCGCTCCTGCTGGAAGACGAGCATGTGATCGCGGTGCTCGACGACGTGCGCGACCCAGACGCGCACCAACGCGCGCAGCCGTCCGGGGGCGTCGAGACCGTCGTCGACGATCGCCTGCGCGCGCTCCAGCAGCGGCTCCATCAGCTGATCGCAGATCCCCACCAGCAGGCCCTGCTTGCTGTCGAAGTAGTGATAGAGGCCACCGGCGGCGATCCCGAGCTCGTCGGCCAGCTCCTGGACGGAGGTCTGGTCATAGCCGCGGCGGGCGAACACCGCCGCGGCCCGCCGCACGACGTCCTGCTGCCGGCGATCCCAGCGGGCGCGCAGCGCAGGACGCGCCGGCGGTGTCGGAGCCGAGCGTGACGAGGCCATCGCGCGGATGATAGAGCCCAACTACAAAATTTGTTGAATATCTAGTCGAACTTCGAAGGCTCATTCGGTACATTTGCGGAGTGGACTTCGAGCTCTCCGATGACCACCGGTTGATCCAGCAGACCGCGCGGGAGCTTGCTCAGCGGGAGATCCGTCCGGTCGCCGAGCAGCTCGACGCGACCAAGCGGTTTCCCTACGAGATCGTCGCCAAGCTCGGCGAGCTGGGCCTGATGGGCATCCCCTTCCCGGAGCGCTATGGCGGCGGCGGCGCGGACACGCTCGCCTATGCGCTGGCGATCGAGGAGCTCGCGCGCGTTGACTCCAGCGTCGCGATCACCGTCTGCGCGCACACCAGCCTGGGCACCCAGCCGATCTACCTCTACGGCACGGAGGCCCAGCGCGAGCAGTGGCTGCCGCAGCTGTGCAGCGGCGCCCGGCTGGGCGCGTTCGGCTTGACCGAGCCAGATGCCGGCTCAGACGCCGGCAACACCCGCACGCGCGCCCAGCTAGACGGCGAGGAGTGGGTGATCAACGGCGCCAAGCAGTTCATCACCAACGCCGGCACCGACATCTCCGGCCTGGTCACGATCACCGCGCGCACCGGCGCGGACGAGATCTCCAACCTGCTCGTTCCCAACGGCACGCCCGGCTACGGGCAGGGCGATCCCTACCGCAAGATGGGCTGGAACGCCTCCGACACGCGCCCGCTGAGCTTCAGCGACTGCCGGGTGCCGCGCGAGAGCCTGCTCGGCGCGCGCGGCGAGGGGTTGCGGCAGTTCCTGCACGTGCTCGACATCGGTCGCATCGGCGTCGCCGCGATGGGCGTCGGCCTCGCCCAGGGAGCGCTCGACGAGGCGCTTGCCTACGCCCGCCAGCGCCAGGCCTTCGGCCAGGCGATCGCGCGCTTCCAGGCGATCCAGGCCAAGCTCGCCGACATGTCGACGGAGATCGAAGCCACGCGCCTGCTCGTCTACAAGGCTGCGCGTGCCAAGGACAGCGGCGCGAGCTTCACCCTGGCGGCAGCGCAGGCCAAGCTCAAGAGCGGGCGCCTCGCCGTCCGCTGCGCCGAGGAGGCCGTCCAGATCCACGGCGGCTATGGCTACATCGAGGACTACCCCGTCTGTCGCTTCTACCGCGACGCGAAGGTCCTGACGATTGGCGAGGGCACCGACGAGATCCAGCAGCTCGTGATCGCGAGGGCGCTCGGTGCCTAGGACAGCCGGGCGAGCGCGCGCTGCCGGACCAGCCGCGAGGGCGCGCGGTGCCTAGCCCCGGCGACGCCGGGCTGCCCGCCAGCGTGCGCATCCGCGAGGTGGGCCCGCGCGACGGCTTCCAGAACGAGCCGGAGGTGATTGCCACCACCGACAAGGTGCGGCTGATCGAGCTGCTCGCCCGCAGCGGCCTGACGCGCCTGGAGGTGACGAGCTTCGTGCGCGCCGATGTGATCCCGCAGCTGGCCGACGCGCGCGCGGTGCTCGCCGCGATCGACGTCCCCGAGCAGGTGGCCGTCAGCGTGCTGATCCCCAACGAGCGGGGACTCGAGGACGCGCTCGAGCTGCGCGAGCGCTTCAGCGAGATCAACTGCTTTCTCTCGGCGAGCGAGACCCACAACCGCCGCAACGTCAACCGCTCGATCGCGGACTCGCTGGCCGCGCTCGAGCGCGTGATCGAGCGAGCGCGCGCCGTCGGGCTGCGCTGCGAGGGCGTGATCTCGACGAGCTTCGGCTGCCCCTACGAGGGCCATGTGCCAGCGGAGCGGGTGCTCGCGATCGCGGCAGCGCTGCGCGACTTCGGGGCCGCCGAGATCGCCTTCGCCGACACAACGGGGATGGCCAACCCGTTGCAGGTCCGGCGGTTGTTCGAGCGGGCGCGTGGCGAGCTGGGCGATGTCGAGCTGACGGCCCACTTCCACAACACCCGCGGACAGGCGCTCGCCAACGTGCTGGCGGCCCTGCAGGCCGGCGTGGCGAGCTTTGAGGCGAGCTTCGGTGAGCTCGGTGGCTGTCCGGTGCCGCCCGGGGCGACCGGCAACGTCGCGACCGAGGACCTTGTCTCGATGCTGCACGAGATGGGAATCACCACGGCGGTCGATCTGCCCGCGCTGCTCGAATGCGCGCGTGCGGTCCGCGCGCTGCTGGGACGGCCGCTGGGCAGCCACACGCTGACCGCCGGGCCGATCGACTGGACGGGGAGCCGCTGATGCTCGAGGGTCCCCTGCTGATCGCCAACCGCGGTGAGATCGCGCTGCGCATCGCCGCCACGGCGCGGCGGCTCGGGCTCACCACGATCGCCGTCTTCTCCGACGCCGACGCGCGGTCGGCGCACCTCGATGCCTGCGATCTCGCCGTGCGGATCGGGCCGGCCCCGGCACGCGACTCCTATCTGAACATCGACGCGCTGCTGGCGGCGGCCGTCCGCGTCGGTGCCCGCGCCGTGCATCCCGGCTATGGCTTCCTGGCCGAGAGCGCCGCCTTCGCGCGGGCGGCTCAGCAGGCGGGGCTGACATGGGTTGGCCCGCCTCCCGATGCGATCGCCCTGATGGGCGACAAGGCGCAGGCCAAGCGCCTCGCCCAGCGCAGCGGCGTGCCGACGCTGCCCTGGATCGCGGGCGACCCGCTGGCGGTCGTCGACGTCGAGGCGTTCGCCGCCGAGCATGGCCTGCCGCTGGTCATCAAGGCCCTCGCCGGCGGCGGCGGCAAGGGCATGCGGGTCGTGCGCGCGCCAGCTGAGATCCCGGCGGCGCTGGAGGCCGCGCGCCGCGAGGGCCACGCGGCGTTTGGCGACGATCGCCTGCTGGCGGAGCGCCTGCTCGAGCGACCGCGCCACATCGAGGTCCAGGTGCTCGCCGACGCGCACGGCAACTGCGTGCACCTGGGCGAGCGCGAATGCTCGCTCCAGCGACGCCAGCAGAAGGTGATCGAGGAGGCTCCCTCCGTGGCGGTCGACGAGCGGCTGCGCGCGCGGGTGGGCGCCGCCGCAATCGCGCTGGCGCGCGCCTGCGGCTATGTCGGCGCCGGGACCGTCGAGCTGCTGCTGGCGGGCGACGACGCCTTCTTCTTCCTGGAGATGAACACGCGGCTGCAGGTGGAGCACGCGGTGACCGAGCTGACGTACGGGATCGATCTGGTCGAGCTGCAGCTGCGCATCGCGGGCGGTGAGCCGATCGCGCTCGATCAGCACGCGCTCGCGCCATGCGGCCACGCGATCGAGGTGCGCGTCTACGCCGAGGACCCGCGCGCGGGGCTCATGCCCTCCAGCGGGAGGTTGCTGGACTGGCGCACGCCAGCCGGGCCTGGCGTCCGCGTCGACAGCGGCGTCCGGCGGGGCAGCGTCGTGACGACCGACTACGAGGCGTTGCTGGCGAAGGTGGTCGCCTATGCGGGCGATCGCGCGAGCGCGATCGCCCGCCTCGACCGCGCCCTGCGCGATCTCGTTGCGCTGGGCGTGATCACCAACGTGCCGTTGCTGCGCGCCGCGCTGGGCGACGAGCGCGTCCGCGCGGGAGCGCTCGACACCGACCTGCTGGAGCGCGAGCTCCAGGGACTCACGCCACCCCCGCCCGATGACCTGATCGCCGCGGCCGCGCTGGCGGCCTGGCTGGCGGACACCGAGGGACTGACAGTGGCGCCCGGTCCGTGGCGGCGACGCTTCGCCGGCCACGGCGAGGCGATCGTGGACGGGGGCGTGCTGCGACTCGGCGAGCGGACCTGGAGCGCGCACGCCTGGCGCTGCGACGGCGCGGGCTGCGATGGCGCGGATCTGCGCGTCGAACTCGATGGGCTCTCGCGTCGCTATGCGGTCGCCGTCGAGCGCGCGGGGATCTGGGTCGGGCGCGACGGCGACGTACTGCATGCCGAGGGCGAGCGCCGGCAGGGCGCGCTGCTCGATGACGCGACCAACGCGCTGAGCGCGCCGCTGCCCGGCAAGGTGCTGATCGTGAACGTATCCAGCGGCGATCGCGTGCAGGCCGGTGATGCGCTCGTCGTTTTGGAGTCGATGAAGATGGAGCTGACGATCAGCGCCCCGCACGATGGGGTGGTCGAGCGACTCGGCCTGCGCCCGGGCGACCGGGTCGAGCGCGGACAGGAGCTGGTCTCGCTCGCGCCGGCGCGGGAGCCGTCAGCGTGAGCGATCGCGAGCAGCATCTAGCGCTGATCGCCGAGCTCGAGCAGCGCCTGGAGCGCGCGCGCGGCGGTGGCGGCCCCGCCGCCACGCAGCGCCATCGTGTGCGCGGCAAGCTGCTCGCGCGCGAGCGCATCGAGCGCCTGGCCGATCCCGGCGCGCCGTTCCTGGAGCTCTCGGCGCTGGCGGCTGAGGGTCTCTACGACGATGCCGCCCCGGCGGCGGGCATCGTGACCGGTGTCGCGACCGTCGCCGGGCGCCAATGCGTGGTCGTGGCCAACGACGCCACCGTCAAGGGCGGCAGCTACTTCCCGATCACGGTCAAGAAGCACCTGCGCGCCCAGGAGATCGCCCAGGACAACGAGCTGCCGTGCATCTACCTGGTCGACTCCGGTGGCGCCTTCCTGCCGCTACAGGATGAGGTCTTCCCCGATCGCGACCACTTCGGACGGATCTTCTTCAACCAGGCGACGATGTCGGCGCGGGGCATCGCGCAGATCGCCGCGGTGCTCGGCTCCTGCACGGCCGGCGGGGCCTATGTGCCGGCGATGAGCGACCAGACGGTGATCGTGCGCGGGCAGGGGACGATCTTCCTCGGCGGCCCCCCGCTGGTGCAGGCGGCCACGGGCGAGGAGGTCAGCGCCGAGGAGCTTGGTGGAGGCGATGTCCACACGCGGGTCTCGGGTGTCGCCGATCACCTCGCCACCGACGACGAGCACGCGCTGGAGATCGTGCGCTCGATCGTCGCGACATTGCCGGCGGCGTCCGCAGGCTCCTGGCAGCGCGCGGCGTCGCGACCGCCAGCCCACCCCGCCGATGAGCTGCTCGACGTCGTCCCCGTCGACCCGCGCGTCTCCTACGACGTGCGCGCGGCGCTGCGCGTGATCGTCGACGACTCGCAGCTCGAGGAGTTCAAGGAGCTCTATGGCACGACGATCGTCTGCGCCTTTGCCCATCTCGACGGCCACCCGGTTGGCGTGATCGCCAACAACGGGATCCTCTTCAGCGAGAGCGCGCTGAAGGCGACCCACTTCATCGAGCTCTGCGACCGGCGCGGCATCCCGTTGGTCTTCTTCCAGAACATCGCCGGGTTCATGGTGGGGCGCGACTACGAGGCACGCGGGATCGCCAAGGACGGCGCCAAGCTCGTGACGGCTGTCTCCTGCGCGCGTGTGCCGAAGCTGACGGTGGTGGTCGGCGGCTCGTTCGGCGCCGGCAACTACGGGATGGCGGGCCGTGCGTTCTCGCCGCGCTTTTTGTTCATGTGGCCCAACGCGCGGATCAGCGTGATGGGCGGCCAGCAGGCGGCGGCGGTGATGGCGCAGGTCGGCCAGCCCGACGTCGGCGCGCGCCTGAGCGAGCAGTACGAGCGCCAGGGCAGCCCGTTCTACGCCACGGCTCGCCTCTGGGACGACGGCGTGATCGACCCCCGCGACACGCGCGATGTGCTCGCGCTGGCGCTCCAGGCCTGCGCACAACGCCCGCTCGCGCCGCTGCGTTACGGGCTGTTTCGAATGTGAGGCGCCCGCTACAGGCTGGCGCGGATCTGGGGCGCCCGCGCGCGCCGTCACGCTCAGGCTGGCGCAGATGTGGGGCGCCGCGCTAGCCGGCGTGGCCATCGCTGGCCTGGCGCAGCAGTGCGCGGCGGATCTTGCCGCTGCTGGTCTTGGGCAGCTCGGCGATGAAGTCGACGATGCGCGGATACTTGTAGGGGGCGGTCGTGCGCTTGACGTGGTCCTGCAGCTCGCGGGCCAACGACGGCGAGGCGCCGGCGGGGTCGCGCAGCACGACGAAGGCGCGCACCACGCTGCCGCGCTCCTCGTCTGGATGAGCGACGACGGCGGCCTCCGCCACCGCGCCATGGGAGACCAGCGCGCTCTCCACCTCGAAGGGCCCGATCCGGTAGCCCGAGGAGATGATCACGTCATCGGTGCGTCCCTCGAAGTGGAGGTAGCCGTCATCGTCGATGTGGACGCGATCGCCGGTCCGCCACACGCGATCCAGCGGTTCCGGTCGATCGCCGTAGCCGAGGAAGAACGTCGGGATCGTCGCTGGGTCGGCCACGAGCTCGCCGTCGTCGACCCACAGCCGCACGCCCGGCAGCGGCAGGCCCATCGAGCCCGGACGCGCCGGACGATCCGCCGGGTTGGCGGTCAGCTGGCCGGTCTCGGTCTGGCCGTAGCCGTCGCGGATGTCGAGCCCCGTCGCCTGCTTCCAGGACTCCAGCACCTCGGGGTTGAGCGCCTCACCGGCGGCGACCAGCCCCTGCAGCGAGGGCAGCGCTCGCAGCTCGCAGCGCTTGGCGATCGTGCGGTACTCGGTCGGCGCCATGCAGAGCACGTTGACCCGCTCGCGCTCGATCACGTCCAGGCGCTCGTTGGCATCGAAGCGCGCGTCGTGCAGCAGCGCCGTGGCGCCACGCAACCAGGGCGCGATGAAGACGTTGCGCGCGCTCTTGGACCAGCCCGACGCCGCCGTGCACCAGACGACGTCGCCGGGGGCCGGCGCGAGCCAATGGGTTGCCTGCAGCTGCTGGCCGGCGAGATAGCGCTGGCCGTGCAGGACCGGCTTGGGCTCGCCGGCGGTGCCGCTGGTGAAGGTGATCAGGCATGGATCGGTCGCCGCCAGATCGGCGCACGGCGTTCCCAGCGGCGCGGCGAACAGATCGTCGTCGGGGAAGGCGAGCACCGCGGTGTCCGACCAGCCCTGCAGCGCGGCCTCCAGCTCGGCCCGATCGCGCTCGTCGACGATCGCCAAGCGCGGTCGCGTCGCCTCGATGCGCAGGCGCAGGTCCTTGGCGCGCAGCTGCTCGGTGCACGGCAGCCCGACGGCGCCGACGCGAAAGCAGGCGAGCAGCGCAAGCACCCACTCCGGCCGGTTGCCGATCAGCGTCATCACCACGTCCCCGCGCCGGACGCCGAGCTGCGTGATCCTGCCCGCCAGGCGCTCGCTGTGATCGAGGACCTCGGCGAACGTCCATTCGCGCCGGTCGCCAGCGCGCGTCAGCTCGATCAACGCGATCGCGCGCGGGTCCGCTGAGCCGAGCGTGTCGCGGACGAAGTTTGTTGACGGCTGCGCCAGGGGCGGGAGTCTATTTGGCGCCTGACGCCAGTGGCGGCCCCGTCGGTCCGCGCGGCGCCTCAGCGCAGCGCCAGCGGCGGCTCGCCGCCGCGGTCGCCGGGGCGCCTCAGCGCAGCGCCATCCGCGCCAGCTCGCGCCGGTCGGTCTTGCCCGACGCTCCGAGCGGCAGCTCGTCGAGCACGACGAAACGACCCGGAACCATGTGACGCGGCAGGATCCGCGCGAGCTGCGTGCGCAGGCGCGCGGGCAGTGGCGGCTCATCGGCGCGCGCCGCGGTCACGAACGCGACCAGCATCGGCTCGCCCTGGGGGCTGGTCTGGGCGACGACGGCGGCATCGTCGATCTGCGCCAGGGCGCGCAGGACGACCTCGATCTCGCCGGGCTCGATGCGAAAGCCGCGGATCTTGAGCTGCTGATCGGCCCGCCCGATGTACTCGAGCTCGCCGTCCGCGCGCAAGCGGCCGAGATCACCGCTGCGGTAGGCCCGCTCACCGCGCAGCCAGACGAACCGCTGCTCGTTGAGCTCGGGGCGACGCAGGTAGCCCCGCGCGACGCCAGCGCCGAGCACGCAGATCTCCCCCACCTCGCCGGTGCTGACCGGTTCGAGCGCCTCGTCGCAGAGCTCGACGCGCAGATGTGCGAGCGGGCGTCCGATCGGCGTGGGGCCGGCGCCGTGCAGCGCCTCGCGCGCGAGGCGCTTGTGTGTGACGTGCACCGTCGTCTCGGTGATGCCGTACATGTTCACCAGCTCGGCTGGGCGATTGCCGCGCTCGCCAGCTCCCAACGCGACGTCTGCGTCACCGCTCGCAGGTGCCACCTCCTCGTCGAGCCCTCGCCAGCGTTCGATCACCGCCCGATCGATCGCCTCACCACCGAAGATCACGTAGCGCAGCGCGAGCCTCGCCTCCGGCCGCCGCGCGCGCGCCTCGACGAGGTAGCGAAAGACCGATGGCACCTGGTTGAGGACGGTCACCCGCGCGCTGCTCAGCAGCTCGAGGAAGGCGCTCGGCGAGCTCGCCGTCTCCTCGTCGACCACGAGCAGGCGCGCACCGTGCAGCAGCGCCCCAAACAGCTCCCAGACGGAGAAGTCGAAGCTGTAGGAGTGAAACAGCGTCCAGACGTCGTGCGCATCGAGCTCGAACACCTCATCGGTGGCGGCGAGCAGCGCCAGCACGTTGCCGTGTGTGACGCAGACGCCCTTGGGGGTCCCGGTCGAGCCCGAGGTGTAGATCACATAGGCCAGATCCTCGCGCCCGAGCTCCAGCGGCTCCTCCTGGGCAGCGAGCGTCAGCAGCTGCGACGGGGCCAGCGTCGGCAGGCCCGCGATCGCTGCGTCGTCCTGCTCTGACAGCACCACCGCCACCGCTGCGTCGCGGACGATCAACGCGCGGCGCTCAGCCGGGTAGGCAGGATCGAGTGGCACATACGCGCAGCCGGCGCGCAACACGCCAAGCAGCGAGGCGACCAGCGCCGCCGAGCGTTGCAGCGATACGCCGACCAGGCTGCCGTGCGCGAGCCGGTGGCGGCGCAGCGCCGAGGCGATCCGTGCCGAGGCATCGTCGAGCTGGCGGTAGCTGAGACGCGCACGGCCATCGTCGACGGCGATCGCGCTCGGCGTGGCATGTGCCTGTGCGAGGAACGCGGCAACCAGCGAGTCGTGATCCCTCAGCGGGCTAGGCATCGGCCTGCTCGCGCTCGATCCTGGTGTGCTCGAGATCGCTCCGCTCGCGCGCGAGCGCGCCATGCTCGCGCTCGACGAAGGCGCTCACGCGCTCGGCAAAGCGCGCGAGGCAGGGATCCTCGAAGATCAAGCGCAGCGGGACGCGCAGTCCGAGGCGCTCCTGCAGCCGTTCGATCAGCTGCATCGCCAGCAGCGAGTGACCGCCGAGCTCGAAGAAATCGGCATCGGGCCTCGCAGCAACGCCGAGTGTCTGCTCCCAGGCCAGGTCGACGATCGCGGCGATCTCCGCACTCATGACGGCGCTCGCTCGGTCACAGCACGACCCCCTCGGCGACTTTGGCCTGGCTCTCCCCTAGCTGCCCATGCGCCTCCACCACCGCCGGCCGCGTGCGCTCGGCCAGGCGCGTGGCGGGCCCGGCGACCCAGCCCACCGCCAACGCCAGGCCGGCGAGCAGCACCCAGCCGAGCGCGTGCAGGTCCGCGATCAGGGTGGTCAGCATGATCGGCGCGACGATGTCGCGGCCCGACTGCGCCAGCTGGAAGGCGCCGGCATAGCGCCCCTGCGCACGGGGATCGGCGAGCCTGTAGCGCAGCAGCCAAGCGGCCGAAGCTGCGCAGAGCTCACCGCCTGTCAACAGCACCACCGCGCCGGCGAGCACGGGCAGCGCCCAGTAGCCCGGCGTCGAGCCCGATAGCGCGAACGCAAGCGACGCCATTGCCAGCAGCACGCCGGTCCGGCGCTGCAGCGCGCGCGCCGCGGAGATGCTGGTCGCGTTGCGTGCGACACGGACCTGCAGCACAACGACGAGCACCGTGTTGAGGCCGATCAGCCAGGCGGCGACGCCCTTGGGCAGCGTGGTCTGCGTGATCACCCAGAGCGGCACGGCGATGCCGAGCGCGAGATCCCACAGATCGAGCAGGGTGGCGACGAGCGCCACCCCGAGATACGGAAGATCCCTGACCGCCAGCAGCGCGGAGCGCGGGCCGCCGAGCTCCAACCCGCCAGATCGGCGCGCCTTGACCGGCACGATGGCGAGCGCGGAGACGGCCGAGCAGCCGGCGCAGAAGGCGATCAGCCCGATGTACGCCGGCCGCGTGTCAACCGACAGCGCCACGCCGGCGGCCAATGTCCCGATCGTGTAGGCGACGTTGTTGGCGCTGCGCAGCAGCGCCAGGATGCGCACCCGCTCGGCATCGTCGAAGAGCGCCGCGACGAGCGCCGCGCTCGCGACGCTCCCGGCCTGGATCGTCGTCCCCAACGCGACGATCACCGGGATGAACACCGCGAAGGAGTGAACGAGCATCGCCAGGCAGAAGCAGCCCGCCTCGACCAGCCCCGCGATGATCGTCGTGCGCTTGGCGCCGAAGACGTCGACCACGTGCCCGAACGCGATGCTGGCAAGCAGCCCGACGAGCGCGGCCAGCGAGAGGCCCAGGCCGATGTCACTCGCCGACAGTCCGACCGAGCGGGTGAAGAAGACGATCGAGCTCGCGCCGTAGCTGCCGCGCCCAATCGCACCGCAGAACATCGCGACCATCAGCGTGCGCGTGTCGCCGGGCGGGAGCGTCCCCGCCAGCCGCCGGCCGCTCATGCCAGCGCGCCGCTCATGCCGGCGCACTGCAGGCTCGTGAAGCGGGCCTGCTCGGCGAAGATCAGCTCGAGCTCCTGTAGCGTGCGCGCAAGGCTGTCGAGGTCAGGCGCGTCGATCAGCACGTCGTAGAGACGGTGGTCGTCGCCCACGCGCCAGTCGACCGTGTCACCGGCGGCGCGGTTGGGTCGCGCCGACCAGACTCCCGCGACGGCGCGCAGCGTCGTTGGATCCGGAAGCGCCTCGACGCGCCGCGCCGCCGCCGGCGCATGCGGGAAGTAGTCGATCGCATGGCCGCTGCAGACAGGCGCCGCGGAGGGCGGCTCGCCCAGCGCAAGCCGCAGCGCCTCGCGCACCGCGTCGAACCCCGAGGCTCGTCCGAGCAGCCAGCCAACACCACCGCCAAGACGGCCGTTGACTTCGATCACCGTTGGCAGCGGCCACGTCAGCTTGAGCTCGACGTGACAGATGCCTCGCTCGATGCCGAGCGCCCCGACCGCGTCGCCCGCGACCGCCTCCACGATCGCGCGGCGCTGCGCGGGCAGGAAGCTCGGCACGATGAAGCCCGTCTCACGCAACGGCCAGCTCTGCGCGAGTCGATCGCTGACGCAGAGGTGGCTGACGCGGCCCGCACCCACCGCGGTCTCGACCGAGACATAGTCGGCGAGCCAGGGCGCGGCGGGATGCTCCGCACCGGCGATGTAGCGCTCGACCGCAAAGCGCTCGCCGAGCTCGGCGTTCGCGGCGAGACCCAGGCTTTGCAGGCTCGCCTGGCGCGCGTCCCCGACGAGCAGAGCCAGCCGACTGCCGGTGGCGCGCGCGGGCTTGATGACCAGGGGAGCGCCGAGCTCGCCCAGCAGCGACGCGAGCTGGTCGGCGCTGGTCAGCTCCGCCGCCGGAACCGCTGTGCCGACGCCTGCGGCGTTGAGCGCGCGCCGCTGAGCAACCTTGTCTGTCAGCAGCGTCGCCGTGGCCGGGGCGTGGAAGGCGAGCCCGAGGCGGCTGGCGATCAGCGCGGCGTCGCGGATGCACGCATCGCTGAAGGTCGTGATCGCGCTGACACCACGGCCCCGCAGCGCGGCGGCGGCGGCGTCGAGATCGAGTCCAGCGCGATCGAGCGCCGGCTCGAACAGCGCCAGCATCTCGGCCAGTCCCGCCGTCCAGGGATCCGAGGAGTCGAACACGAGCAGCGGCTCGCAGAGCCCTGCGCTGGCGATCTGCAGCTCGCGCGGGCCAGCGCTGCCGGAGGCGTACATGATGGCGACGCGCGGCGGGTCATCCCGCCCGCGCGCAGCGAATGCAGGCGACCGACCGCTAGGGGCGCGTGGCATGGTCGCTTGCCATCTCGACCATCCAACGGGCGATCGCGTGCGCATTGGCCGGCTGCATCAGCTCGACGTGGTCGGCCACCAGGCCATAGCAGCGCTCCGGCGTGGTCGCCGCCGCCCACGGGCCACCGCAGCCAAGCGGTCGCAGGCCGCCCTCAAACGCGCCGTCGAGCGCAGGCTGATCGGCTCGCAGCAGCCACGCGGCGCGATCCGGTAGACGCCGCACGCGATAGCCCTTCAGCAGCGTGCGGTTGGCCATGTAGATCGACCAGGACTCACGCACGTCGCTCTCGGACGCGAACACGTCGAGCATCCCCGCGGCGCGCGCCCCGCGGAGCACCCGCGCCGCATCGAGCGTCCCATCGGAGAGCAAAAACGAGCGTGGGTCCTGCTCGATGAACCAGTTGCGGCGGATGAAGAACTCGAGCACCTCTTCGACGGACGGCAGGTCGCCCGGCGGCGTCGGGTCGAGCATGAACGTGTCCCAGCCAATCCGGCGCGCGGCCGTCGCGAGTCAGCGCGCGCGCGAGCTCGATCGCCAGCACGCCCCCGAGCGAGAAGCCACCGAGGTGCACCTCGCGGAAGCGCTCGATCCCTTCGCGGCGCAGCGCGTCGACGAGCACGTCGACGAGGTCGGCGAGGCGGCCGGGGCCGCGCTCCAGTGGGGTGTTGCATGCCCACACCGCGTGCCCCGCGGGCAACAGCTGAGCCATTCGCAGGTAGCTCGCCGCCCGGCCTCCAAGGGGTGGCAAAAAGCACCACAGCACCCTGCCCTCGCTGCGTCGCAGCCGCAGCACCGTGCGACCCATCGGCCCCTGGCTGGCCGCCACCAGGTCGCCACCCAACAGGGCATCGGCCAGGGCATCGACCGTGCTGGCGTTGTAGAGCTCGCGCAGTGACACGCGCGCACCCAAACGCGCGTGGACGCGATCCAGCAGGGCGACCGCGTCGCGGGAGTCCCCGCCGCACTCGAAAAATGTGACGTCATGCGAGTCGGGTGGGACGCCGAGCGTCTCCTGCCAGCTCTCGACCACCGCCACGCGTACGGCGTCGCGGTCATCGGTCACCGCAGCGACGCGCCTGCCCCCCGCGCGACTGCCTGCACTGCCGCCTCCTCGAGACCCCTGTCGTCCAGAGACCGCCGTGGTCCACAGACCCCTGTCGTCCAGTCACATACAGTAGGTGCGGCGGTTGGCGACGTCAACCACCGGCACTGGTGCGCGCTTCACCCGCTGGGCCGGGGGCCCACCGCGTCATCGAGGAAGCCCCGCACGGCATGCGCGACCTCGTCCCAGCGCTCGAGCAGCAGGTGTGAGCCGGGAATCGTCACGCCGTCGAACGACCCACGTGTCCAGTCGCGCCAGGCAGACGCATCGCGTGCGGTGAACCACTCGTCGTCACTGCCCAGCAGCGCCGTGATCGGGATCGACAGCGGTTGCTCGGCGCGCGGACGGTAGGTCTCGGCGACCTCGAAGTCGGCGCGCACGAGCGGTGCGCAGAGCTCGAACAGCTCGTCGTCCAGCGGCGGAGCCGTTGGATCGAGCTCGGCCAGCAGCGCGCGCAGCTTCTCGTCGGGGAGCGTGTGCCACGGCTGCGCCTCTCCGTTGGCGGTCGGCGGCGCCTCTCCGTTGACGGTCGGCGGCGCCTGCGCACAGACGATCAGGCCGATCGGCGCATGGGCCTCATCGTCGCGCAGCGCACGAGCGAGCTCGAAGGCGATCAGCGCTCCGGAGCAATGTCCGAGGAAGACCGTCGGCAACGCCGGGCACGATCGATACGCGGCGGTCAAATCGCGGATCACATCCGCCATCGAATGAAGCGGTGGCTCGGCGAAACGCGTCTCGCGGCCGGGCAGCCGCGCCGCCAGCAGCTCGACGTCGTCGCCGAGCAGGCTCGACCACGGGCGAAACAGCGCCGCGCCCATGCCCGCGTGGGGAACGCAGAGCAGGCGGCAGCGCGCCTGCGGCGGTTGCGCCCAGGCGATCAGGGCCCCACTGCCCGCATGCCCTCCCGCCGTCACAGCGCTGGCGAGTATACGAGCACCAGCCCCAGTGATACCCCGCTTCTCGCCAATCATCAGGTCATCGGTGATCACCAGCTCCACCCCCGGGCGATCTCCCGCTCCCCGGTAAATTGGCCTACCACGCTCGACTGAGCATGGGATCCTTCGATCGGATGATGCGCACTCAACCGTCTAGTCCATCGATCGGATGATCACTGTCGCCAACGCTCCGCTTAGCGTGCTTTGGGCGTGGAGCCCGGCAGGGGTCATGCAGCCCACGTGCACTTCAGACAGGGCGATACAGCCGACGCGCCGATCTTGGGAGGTGAGGCGGTGACCACCGATGCCGCAAGGTGGGTGGATTACGAGCGGTTGGGACACCACCGCGCGATGCTCTCGGATGACCTGCGGACGGAGGCGTTCCGCGAGGCGATCGACGAGCTGGTCAGGCCCGGCGACGTGGTCGTCGATCTGGGGACTGGCTCCGGCATCCTCGCCCTGTTCGCGGCGCGGACGGCGGCCCGCAGCGTCTATGCGATCGAGCGCACGGGCATGGCCGAGCCAGCCCGCGAGATGCTCGCGCGCAGCGCGGACGGCAGGGTCGAGGTGATCTGCTCGGACTCCGACGACGTGGAGCTGCCGACCCGCTGTGACGTGCTGATCTCCGAGTGTCTGGGCTACTTTGCGCTGCAGGAGAACATGATCTCCGACGTGATCGCGTTTCGCGACCGCTGGCTGAAGCCGTCGGGCCGCGTGATGCCGCGTGACATACGGCTCTATGCCGCTCCTGTGGACGACCCCGAGGCCTTCGCCAACGTCCAGTGCTGGGATGAGCTGGGCGCGCGCTATGGCGCCGACTTCACTTCCCTGCGGACGGTGGCCAGCAACTCGACGCATCGCCATCGCTTCGCCCCGGAGGCGCTGCTGGCCGACGCCAGGGAGCTGCTGACGATCGACATGGAGCACGACGGCCAGGTCCAGCTCGACTGCGAGCTGACCTGGACCGCCCAGCGCAGCGGGACCTGGCACGGAGTCTGCGGATTCTTCACCTCGGCGCTGTCCGACAGCGTCGTGCTGGACACCTCGCCGGGCGTCACCACGCACTGGCAGCAGGAGTTCTTCCCGCGCGATGTCGCGATCCCAGTCAAGCAGGGGGACAGCCTGTCCTTCGCGGTGCGCGCGACGCTGCACAAGGCACGAGTCGAATGGGATTGGGAGCTCTCTCTGGATGGCGAGCTCAGCGAACGGCACGGGATGGGCCGAGGGGTACTGACAGTCGAATAGGGGGATTGATCCATGGCCCAGACGGCGGGGGAACCCTGGGCACAGCCGAACGGCCACCATCGACCGCGCAACCTGACGGAGCTCGAGATGCTGGCCCTGATGGACGAGGTGAACGTCTCCGACGGGCATGCTCGTCAGGAGCTCACGCACTCACAGCGCGACATCATCGACGGGCTTGGCGACCTCTTCCATGAGGCGATCGCGGCCTGCGTGCCCGAGCTCGACCGGCGCGCTCAGCGCGCCTTCCTGGACGCGCTCGGACAGCGGGCCGCGCCTGTCGAGGCGGGGCGCGTGCTGTCCTGCTACGCCTCGTCGGTGGCGATCGAGATCCTCGCGCGCGCGCTCGCCGGCTCGGTCCGCTCGGTCAGGCTGATCCACCCGACGTTCGACAACATCCCGGACATCCTCGAGGGCGTTGGGATCGAGCTCGTCCCGATCGATGAGGATGTGCTCGCGCAGGGTGATCTGAGCGACCTGCTGCCGGTCGGCAGCGAGTGCCTGTTCCTAACCACGCCGAACAACCCGACGGGGCGGGTGCTGGACGCCGAGCGCCTGACGCTGATCGCCCAGGAGTGCGCTCGCCAGGGCGTCCTGTTGGTGCTCGACACCTCGTTTCGCGGGTTCGATTCGCGCGCCCAGTACGACCACTACGCGATCCTGCACGCGGCCGGCACCCGCTATGCCGTAATCGAAGACACCGGCAAGCTGTGGCCGCTGCTGGACGTCAAGGTCGGCCTGCTGGTCCACAGCGAGCACATCGACCTGCCGATCGGCCGCTTCTACACCGACCTGCTGCTTGGCGTCTCGCCATTCGTCCTGCTGCTCGTCGAACGCCTGGCGCAGGATGCCGCCGCCGGCGGCCTGGAAGCGCTGCACGAGCAGATGTGCGAGCGGCGAGCAGTCGTGCGCGCCGCGCTCGGCGACATCGAATACGTCAGCTTCCCCGATCTCGACAGCCGCACGAGCGTCGAGCGGATCGCCCTGCAGCCGCCGCTCAGCGGCACCGAGGTCTGGCGCAGACTGCGCAGCCGTCGCGTGCACGTGCTGCCCTGCGGTCACTTCCACTGGGCCCGCCAGGCCGAGGGCGATCATTTCATCAGGCTCGCGCTGGCCCGGCCGCTGCCGGTCGTCAGGGCCGCCGCCCACGCCGTGCGCGACCTGCTCGCGCCTCACGGTCCGGAGCTGCTGACGGAGAGCGAGGCTGTGACGGTGGCGGACTGGGAGCCCGGCGGTGACGCACAGCTCGATGCCGCTCAACTCATCGACCGCTAGGCGGCTGGAGCAGCTGCCCGGCGATCAGCGTCTCGGCGTAGGAGAATACATAGCCGTCGCCAACCCTGATCGGAGCGAGCGAGCGCAGATCCTCCCCGGCGCCCTCGAGCATCCGCAGCTCCGACTGTCCGCGCCAGATCCCGGCGAGCTCGCGGTTGGCGCTGACGGTCGTGACGAGCTCGCGCAGGGCCGGCTGTGCCGGATCCCAGGAGGGCAGGTAGCGTGCCTGCAGCAATGGCTTGGTCATCAGCGCCGGTGGATCGTCGCTGGCGGTGCGCAGCGTCACGCGGGCCTCGACGAGCCGGCGGTCGTCGCTGGCCAGGCTTGCGCTGAAGCGATGTCCGGGCTGGCGGCGCGGCCCCGCCCTGCCAACGTCGATCGCGCGCGTCATCCAGATCGAGCCGAACAGCTTGGGGATCCCCTGGATCAACCCGCGCACCAGCGCCACGGGCCGATCGACCCATGCATAGGGACAGCACACGCCCGGCGCGCCGTCCAGCTCGCAGGCCAGCAGGATGAAGAACTCCTTGAACTGAGATCGCACGGGGTCATCGAGCTCGGCGCCTTCATCACCGCACACCTGCCAATCACCAAAGCCGGCCACCGCCCAACCGGGATCGTCACCCAGGTCGAGCTCCGCGGGCAGGCTTGCGCGCACGCTGCTTGGATCCGCGTGGTAATCGACGAGGACGACCTCACCCGAGAAGTGCCACGGTGGAGGTGCAACCATCGAACATCCACCTGACGGTGACAACGGCTGTGAATAGCCGCGAAGCGCAGCGGAGGTTCGCGACTCGCGCGCGAGCGTCACGGTGAGCGAGTCTACAAGATCAACCCCGGGCATCCCACCCACTCAATTCACGGCGCGACCCGGGATCGTCGACCTGGGACCCGGGTATCTCGATCCCTCCCTGCTGCCCGTCGACCTGATTCGTGATGCGCTCGAGGCGGCGCTCGAACGGCACGGGCCCGACGCGCTCGGCTATGGGGCCAACCGTGGCCCCGCCCTGCTGCGCTCGCTGCTGGCAGAGCGCGTCGCGCGCGGCGAGGGCTTCGCGTGCCGAGAGGAGAACGTGCTGATCACCGCCGGCACGTCACAAACCCTGCACTACCTGGCGTCGACCGAGACGCGCCCGGGTGAGGTGGTGCTGGTCGAGGATCCAAGCTATGACCTTGGGTGCAACATCTTTCGCCGCTGCGGACTCGATGTGCTGCCGATCCGTTGTGACGATCACGGCATCGCCGTCGATGCGCTGCAAGCAGCGATCGATCGCGAGCGTCGCGTCGGCAGGCGGATCGCATTCCTCTACCTGATCCCCACCTTCCACAACCCGACCGGGCGCGTGATGACGCTCGACCGTCGCCTCGCCGTCCTCGCCGTCGCCGCCGCCGGCGACGTGACGATCATCGAGGACGTCGCCTACCGGGAGCTCGGTTTCGAGCGCCCGCTGCCGTCCTCGCTGCTGGCGCTGTCCGAGGGCGGCGACGTGATCCAGGTCGCGTCGTTCTCCAAGTCGCTCGCGCCAGGGCTGCGGCTCGGCTGGATCACGACCGACGCCGGACGCGTGCAGCGCATCGGCGGCGAGCCGCTGCTGATGAGCGGCGGGGGCTTGAACCACCTCATCGCGCTCGCCGTATGTGAGCTGTATGCGAGCGGCGCGGCCGACCAGCATCTGATCACGCTGAGGCACGGCCTGCGGGAGCGACGCGATGCGCTCGCCGAGGCGCTCTGGCAGACGATGCCCGCAGCAATCGAGGTCAACGTGCCCGATGGCGGCTTCTTCACCTGGATCCGGCTGCCCCGGGGGCTGGCAGCCGAGCGGCTGTTGTCCACCGCCGAGCAGGCCGGGGTGTCATTCGCGCTCGGTCGGCGCTTCGGCGCGGCCGGCGCGCAGGCGATCCGCGTGGCCTTCAGCTTTCACCCGCCCCCCACCCTGGGGCGGGCCGGTGCGCGGCTCGGGGAGCTCTGTCGGCAGCTGCTCGGACGCTCAGCGGCACGGCGCTAGTCGCCGACCGCGGCACCAGCTCGTCCTCGGCGTCGCTCGAGCGCTGCACACCCCAACGGGGCCGCGTGAGCAGCCGCGTTTTGCGCCGCCGAGGCAGGGGTAGTCAGCGCTCGCGTCAGCGATGGCAACGTCCTCCCCCCAGCGCGCCGACGCGCGCCTGCCATCCGAGCGCGATCCCCGGCGCGCCGACGCGCGCCTGCCATCCGAGCGCGATCCCCTGAGCGCCAACGTCAAGCTTCCGTCGGCGATTGGCCCGTTGACCGAGCGGCTGTTCACGACGATCCGCGGCACCGCGCCCGCCCGCATCGCGCTCGCCGCGGCCGATGTGACCGCGCCGGACACCAACGACGTGCTGAGTGACGATGACCTGCAGCTGACGTTGTATGTCCTCTACGAGCTTCACTATCGCGGCTTTCGGGATGTCGACGAGGGCTGGGAATGGGAGCCCTCGCTGCTCGAGCTGCGCCGACAGCTCGAGGACCACTTCGAGCGCGCGCTGTTGGAGGCGACGGGCTCGCTGAGTCGGAGTCCCGCGCCCGTGACGCCGCAGCCGCCAGGCGCCCAGCCGCCCGACGTCGACCTTGCGTTGCGTGCGATCATCGACGCCGACAGCGGTCGCTCGCTGTCGCGCTACATCGAGCGGCGCGCCAGTCGCGAGCAGCTGCTCGAGTTCGCGATCCACCGCTCGGCCTATCAGCTCAAGGAGGCCGATCCGCATTCCTGGGCGATCCCCCGCCTGGACGGGCAGGCGAAGGCCGCGCTGATCGCGATCCAGTCCGACGAGTACGGCGAGGGCATGCTGGAGCGCATGCACAGTGAGCTGTTTCGCCAGACGCTGATCGAGCTGGGGCTCAGCGGCGACTACGGGGCCTATCTCGCGCTGCTGCCGGGGACCACCCTGGCGACGGTCAACTTGATGTCGCTGCTCGGCCTGCACCGGCGCTGGCGGGGCGCGATCGTCGGCCACCTGGCCGCGTTCGAGATGACGTCGTCGCTGCCGAATCGGCGCTATGCCAACGGCCTGCGCCGGCTCGGCTACGGTCCCCGGGCATGCGCCTTCTACGACGAGCACGTGATCGCCGACGCGGTGCACGAGAACCTTGCGGCGGTCGATCTCGCGGGCGGGCTGGCGCGCGCCGAGCCACGGCTGGTCCCGGACATCCTCTTCGGCGCCGCGGCGCTGGTCGCGTTGGATCGGCGCTTCGTCGATCACCTGCTCGGCGCCTGGGAGGCGGGCCGCAGCTCGCTGCGCGGCCAGCCGGTGGACGGAGCCTAGGTGAGCTGCTCGGGAGCGCTCGGCGCGCGGAAGCCGATCGACTTGTGCGTCCCGTCGCAGAACGGCCGCTGCTGCGAGTGCCCGCAACGACACAGCGCGACGATCCGTCGCCGGATCAGGATCTCTGTCCCGTCCTGGTCACGCAGGATCACCGGCCCGCGCACCAGGTAGGGTCCGTCACGATAGGGCGTGATCGTCACGGGAGCCGCGCGCGTGCTTGGCGTGGGGGTCATGCTCGCGCCACGATGCACGACGGCGCGACTACCCGCTCGACAGCGACCGTAAGCGCATCGGTGACAGCGGCCCTGAGCGCGTCGGCTACAGCCGCCCTAGGCACCCCGGCGAGCGGCGATCACCACGATCTCCTCGTCGTCCGTCGCGTCGGCCAGCAGGCCGCGCGCCCGCAGCGCCGGCACCCGCGCGCGCATCAGTGGCCCCAGCGCCCCGCGGCGGCGCTCCAACACCGTGGCCTCCAGCTTGCCCCGCCCGAGCAGCTCCAGCGTGCGCTCCACGCCGCAGATCGAGGAGTGCGTGAGCAGCAACACTCCGTGGGGACGCAGATGGGCGGGCGCCAGCGCGCAGATGCGGTCGAGCAGGGCGCGACCGTCGGCACCGGCATCCCAAGCGCGCGCCGCGCGGTGGCGCCGCGGCCACGCCGCCAGGCGACCGACGAGCTGCGCCCCGCGGGGGCGCCCGGCTGGGACTGCCGCGACCGGCACGTAGGGCGGATTGCTGACGATCAGGTCGAAGCGCTCGCCGGCAACCGGGGCGAACAGGTCTCCTTGGCGCGCATCGACGTGAACGCCGTTGAGGCGGCCGTTGATACGCGCCGTGGCCACCGCGCGCCACGAGAGATCGACGGCGACGACGCGCTCGACGCCACGCTGAGCGGCGACGATCGCGAGCAGGCCGCTGCCCGTGCACAGGTCGAGCACCGCGCCGGCTCCATCCACCTCCTCGGCGAGCGACCGCGCGAGCAGCCAGGAGTCACTGCGCGGGTGAAAGACGCCGGGCAGCCCGATCAGCCGCACGGGCTCCCCCGCGCCTCCCGGCCCGATCAGTCGCAGCGGCGCCACCGCGCTACCCAGGGTCGCGTGGACGTCGTGCCTCGCCGCGGAGCCGCGCGGAGGCCGCGATGAGCGCTCGCGGGTCCGGTCGTGAGCTCGACGTCGACGCGCTGCGCGCTGCGTACGACTCGGTCGAGGACCTCACCATCGGTCTCGAGGAGGAGCTGCTGCTGGTCGATCCGCGGTCCTTCCAGCTCGCGCCGCGTGCGAGCGAGCTGCTGCTGGCGCTCGGCGATGACGCGCGCTTCAAGCTCGAGCTGCCGGCCGCCCAGATCGAGATCCTGACGCCGCCCTGCGGCAACGTCGGCGAGGCGATCGCGTTGCTTGCCGACGCACGCCGTACGCTGGAGCAGCGCGCCGGCTCGGTCGCACGCGCGCTCGGGGCCGGCGTTCATCCCTGCGCCGAGCGCGAAGGCGATCTCAACGTCGGCGAGCGCTACGCCGACATCCGCAGGCGCTACCGAGCTGTCGCGGCGCGTCAGCTCGTCTGCGCGCTGCAGGTCCACGTCGCCGTGCGCGGTGCCGACCGCGCGCTCGCCGTCTACAACGCGCTGCGCTCGCTGCTGCCCGAGATCGCCGCGCTCGCCGCCAACGCACCCTACGAGCAGGGCCGCGACACCGGGCTGGCGTCGGTGCGCCCGACGATCGCGACGATGCTCCCGCGCCAGGGCATTCCGCCCGCGCTCGGCGGCTGGGGCGAGCTTGCCGCGGAGCTCGCGTGGGGCGCCGCCAGCGACACCGTGCCCGAGCTTCGCCAGTGGTGGTGGGAGCTGCGTCCGCACGCCAGCTACGGCACGCTGGAGATTCGCAGCCCCGACGCGCAGATCGACAGCGCCGACAGCGCCGCCGTCGCGGCCTTCGCGCACTGCCTGGTGGCCTGGCTGGCGCGCCGCTACGACGCGGGCGAGACGCTGCCCTGCGACGCGAGCTGGCGCATCGCCGAGAACCGTTGGTCGGCTTGTCGCGATGGCGTGCAGGGCACGCTCGCCGATCTCGACAGCGGGGCACGCCAGCCGACGAGGGAACGTCTGCAGGCGCTGATCGAGGAGCTTGCGCCGCTTGCCCGCGAGCTCGACTGCGTCGCCGAGCTGCGGCTTGCGCTCGCGCTGGCTCGACGCAACGGCGCGTTGCGTCAGCGCGCGTTCGCAGCCGAGCGCGGGATCGCGGCGCTTCCCGCCTGGCTGGCGGAGCGCTTCGGCGAGACCTCCGAGCGCTTCAACGCGAGCTGCCACCGATCCCGCTGAGCAGCTCGCGCAGGCGCCCGCGGCTCGGGCGCAGCGGCGGTGTGTCGAGGCCGGCACGGTCATGGAGCCCGTCCAGCAGCTCGCGCAGCGCGCTCAGCGAGCTGTGGCGCGGCTCGAAGCCCAGCTCGCGCCGAGCGCGCGTCACATCCATGATCGGAACCGACAGCGCCATGTCGATCCAGCCAGGCGGGCTGGGCTGCAGCCGGGCGCGCCAGCTCAGGTCGGCAAGTCCGCGCAGCAGGCCGCCCGGCATGGCGATCGGTCGAGCGCCGAGCGCCGCCGCGAGGGTGGACGGGTCGAGCACCGGCTCGGCGGCGATGTTGAATGGGCCGCGCACGTCGCGCGTCAACGCGAGCCGGTAGGCCTCGCCGACATCGCGCGAGTGGATCGCCTGAAAGCGCAGCTGCCGCGGCGCCGGCAGGATCGGCAGCATGCCCGGGCGGACGAGCGGCGATGGCAGCAGCGGACCGGCGAAGAGCCGGCGAATGCCCTCCGAGGCCTCGCGCTTGAAGATCAGCGCCGGGCGCAGCCGCACGACCCGCAGCTGCTGGTGGCGGCGCTCGAAGTCGTCGAGCAGTGCCTCGACCGCCGCCTTGTGGCGTGAGTAGAAGGAGCCGACGACGCCAGTGGCCGGCCAGGACTCGTCGACCGCGCGATCCTTTGGACCGGGGGCATAGGTGCCCACCGACGACGCGTAGACGATCGAGCGCACGCCGGCGCGTGCCGCGGCCTCGAACGTGCGCGCGCTGCCGGTGACGTTCGTGGCGTAGGTGACGTGCTCGTGGCGGGAGGGCTGGATCAGCCAAGCCAGGTGCACCAGCGCATCGGCACCGCTCAGCGCGGGCTCGAGGTCATCGCGCGATACGTCCGCCGCCAGCCATTCGGTCCTGGGCCAGCTGCGGGCCGGCAACCGGCGCGCGATCGCGAGGATCGAGTCGAACTGCTGGTCGTGGCTGAGCGCATCGAGCAGGCTCGTGCCGACGTTGCCGCTCGCTCCGGTTACGACCACCCGCATGCTGCGCTGCTGCCCGGCCAGGATGGCGCCAAACGTAGCGCGGGCCAACGCGACCGCTGCTTAGCACGTCGCCGCCGGGGCAGATTTAGAGCTCCCGCAAGCAGGCGAACGGAACGGAGAGCCGATGAAGGCCGTCACGTACCACGGCAAGCGCGACGTTCGGGTCGAGCGGGTCCCCGATCCGACGATCCGGGAGCCCACCGACGCGATCGTCCGCGTGACCTCGAGCGGGATCTGTGGATCGGACCTGCACCTCTATGAGGTGCTGGGAGCATTCATCGACGAGGGCGACATCCTCGGTCACGAGCCGATTGGGGTCGTCGAGGAGGTCGGCTCCGCGGTGCACCAGATCGCCCCGGGCGACCGCGTCGTCGTGCCCTTCAACATCTCCTGCGGGCACTGCTTCATGTGCGATCAGGGCCTCTACTCGCAATGCGAGACCACGCAGGTGCGCGAGCGCGGCAAGGGCGCGGCGTTGTTCGGCTACACCAAGCTCTACGGCCAGGTTCCCGGCGGTCAGGCCGAGCTGTTGCGCGTGCCCCAGGCGCAGTTTGGGCCGATCAAGGTCCCCGAGGGCCCGTCCGACGACCGCTTCGTATACCTCTCCGACGTGCTGCCGACGGCCTGGCAGGCGGTCAAGTACGCGGCGGTCCCGCCCGACGGCACGCTCGCCGTCTTCGGGCTGGGGCCGATCGGCCAGATGTGCTGCCGCATCGCTCTGCACCGCGGCGCCCGCGAGGTCTTCGGGATCGATCTCGTCGACGAGCGCCTCGAGCTCGCCCGACGCCACGACGTCCAGGCGCTCGATCTCCGTCGCCATGCCGACATCGCCGCGACGCTGCGCTGCCTGACCGACGGGCGCGGCCCGGACTCGGTGATCGACGCGGTCGGCATGGAGGCGCACGGGGCGCCGGTCGGCAAGCTCGCCCATCAGCTCGCCGGCCTGCTGCCAGACCGCCTGGCCGAGCGGATCATCGAGCGGGGCGGCGTCGATCGGCTCAGCGTCCTGCACGCCGCGATCGACACCGTCCGCCGCGGCGGCACGATCTCGCTCAGCGGCGTCTACGGCGGCGCGATCGATCCGCTGCCGATGATGGACCTCTTCGACAAGCAGATCCAGCTGCGGATGGGCCAGGCCAACGTCAGACGCTGGATCGACGAGCTGCTGCCGTTGGTCTGCGACGACGACGATCCGCTCGACGTCGAAGGGCTCGCCAGCCACCATCTGCCGCTCGACGAGGCTCCCCATGCCTACGAGATCTTCCAGCGCAAGCAGGATGGCGCGATCAAGATCCTGCTGCAGCCATGACGCGGACATCTGGCGCGGTTGCGAGCCGTGCCGACGCGGGTAATAGACCGTTGGCTCGAGCGGGCAATGCCGTCGGGCTCGAGCGGACAACCCGGATCGAGGAGGCTGTCGATGGCCAAGGATCACGGACCGAGCATCAAGAACGACAAGCAGTACGAGGGGCTGCGCAAGAAGGGCATGAGCAAGCAGCGTGCCGCCCGCATCGCTAACTCGCCCGGCGCATCGCGTCGGGGTGGCAAGAAGAGCGGCTCCTGAGCTCGCTCCCGTCAGAGCAGCCCGCGGACATGCCCGCTCACCCACCGGCGCTCGGGTCGGTGAAGATCGACTGGGCGAGCGCGCTGGTGCGCGACCGCGAGCTGGTCGTCAAGCTCAAGCCACGGCCGCCTTCGCGGTGGCGCCGGCGGCTGCGCACGATCGTCGCCGCGCTGGAGCAGACGAGCGGCGGCTGGGGCACGGTGACGGTCAAGAAGCGCCGCCTGCACGTCAGCGACGTGACCGAGGAGGCCGCGGCCGACCTGCGCCACTTCCTCACCAGCCTGGTGCTCGAGGCCAATGCCGGCGAGCCACAGCGTCAGAGCGCTCCCCCGGCGCCCGAGTCGCCGAGCGAGGCGCTCGATCGACGGCTGACCGCCGCATTCCGCGCGTTCGCCGACTGATCGACTCGCGTGGCGACTGCGCGACCTCGTTCGCGGACCCGAGCGCGACCGGTTCGCCAACCGAGCGCGACCTGCCATCCAGGCGACAGCTCACGCTAGCGGTGCTCGGGGCACAGCGCGATCGGCCGGTCCTGCTCGGTCTTCCAGAGCCAGCCCTTGGGCAGGTAGCGGGTCACCTCCAGCGCGAACGCACGCCCATAGCCGCAGCCGACCAGCTGCGTATGCGCGAACTCGTGATCGGGGATCGGCGCCCGTCGGCGGCACCCCTCCCCGTCACACGCCACATACAGCTCCACCCCCACGAACATATGTTCGCATGTCACAGGAGAAGTGTCGAGAGCCGTTCGGCACGGCGCCCGAGCGTATGGACGGCTACGCATCAGCCCTGGCCACGCGGGCGCGCAGCCAATCCGCGAACCCCTCCTCGTCGAGCGAGCGGCCCGCGACCGCGCGAAAGACGCGGTCGATCTCCTCGGCGGCCGCACGCAGAGCGAGCCCCTCACTCTGCAGGTAGACGTCCATGAGGATCAGCGCGACGCGCTTGTTTCCGTCCGGGAGCGGATGGTTGCGCATCAGTCGAGAGGCGAGCACGGCCGCCCGGATGATCGGATCGGCATAGAAGTCGTGCCCGCGGTAGCTCGCGAACGGCGCCGCAAGGGCCGACCCGGCGAGCGAGATCTTGATCGCCGGCAGCAGCCGATCTGCGTGGATGTCGAGCACCATCGCGGCGGCCTCGACGAACTGTTCGATCGTTATCTCCATACCGTGTAGCCAATATACCGTCATTCTGTTTATTGCGGTATGGATAATATCGGTGGCGTGATGCCGTTATGGCCTCGCATGTCGATAGACTTGCTTCCCGGCAATCGAAAGTTCGGAAGGAGCACGCCTCATGAAGACCCTGAGCTTGCGCCTGCCTGACGAGCAGGCCGCCGCGCTGGAGGTCATCGCTCAGGCCGACGAGATGTCGGTGTCAGAGGCGATCCGCCAGGCGATCGAGGATCGCATCAACCAGCGTCGCAGCGACGCCGAGTTTCAGAAGCGGCTGCGTCGCGCGATGGAGCGCAACCGGCGCGCGCTGGAGCTGCTGGCGAGGTAGCCCGGCCCTCTCAGGCGAGAGCGCCGGCCTCCAGCTTCCCCAGCCGCGGTGGCGAGCCCTCCGCGGGGTAGCGCGCACCGGGCCCCGCTCCGTCGCCGGGCTAGGGAATCCGGAGGTCCCTCGCCTCGTGCGCCATGCGCCGCTCGTCCTCGCTGAGGTCGGCCTCGCGGACCGGGCGCACGAGCGACCAGTGGTTGCCGACCGGGCAACGCTGAAAGCGCCACCAGCCCAACCGGATCGCCTTCAGCGACACGCCCGGAATCCAGATCGTGGTGAACACGTGGCCCTGCTGGCAGCGCACCACGAGGTTTCCACCGACTCGGTAGCCACGCAGCCGCGCCAACACCGTGCCCAGTGAAAGGCCCACGGCGGTGGCTCCCAGAACGCGACGGCGCTGGCGCCTGGATGGCCACCCGCGACGGCCTCTGGATCGCTCAGTCCGCATCGATCGAGTCTACTGCGGGTTCGTCGGCGTCAGCGATCTCCAGCAGCGCGTCAGGACCCGCTCTCCCGCCTGACCTCGATCCTCCCGGCGCTCGTGCGCACCTGCAGTCGTGGTTGGGGCGCTGTGGCGGGTCCCGTGACGATCGATCCGTCGAGCCGGAAGGTGCTGCCATGGCAGGGGCAGGTGATCGTCGCGTCGGCGTTCAGCTGACCCTCGCTCAGCGAGCAGCCGCGGTGCGAGCAGCGAGCAGCCAGCGCATGGATTCGATCACCGCGTCGCACGAGCACGATGCCGGTGCCGTTCGCGCGCGCACCGACCAGCTCGCCCTCCGCGAGCTCTGCTTGGTCCAGAACGGCGGTCCACTCGCTCGGCGTGTCCTCGAAGGCGGTTTGGTCGACGCCGACTCCCCTGCGGAACGAGAGGTGCCCACCGAGCCAGGCCGAGAAGGCGGCGATGCCATAGCCGATCGCCGAGAGCGCGATGCCGCGGCCGCGGCGACCGCGCCTGCGCTGGGCGAGGGAAAGGCCGTGCAGGACCAGCGCCGTGCTGTTGCCGGCCGCATGGACGATGCCGACGCGACGGCTGGCACCGAGCAGCTCGGCCCAGTCGGAGGCTCCGGCGGCCGCGGTCGGGACGGCGGCCAGGATGCCGACCGCGAGCAGGCGCTCGGATGCCTGGCCGGCGCGTTCGCCGCCGAGCAGATCGAGCAGCAGGGCGCCGCTCCACGCGCCGATGACCACATCGGTCAGCGGAGGGTGCAGCGGATGCCCCAGCCAGGTGCCGCTGAGGAGGTCCTTCGCCTTGGTCTGCTGCGGCACGGCGGCGCGGATCGCCCGCTGCAGCGGCTCGGCGATCGCGTCGAGCGGCGTCGATCCCTCGATCCAGGCGGTGACCGCCTCGCGCGCCAGCGGCGCCGTGCCTGCGTCCGGCGAGGACGTTGCCATCGAGGCCTCCTTGGGTTGGATGCGGGCGAGCCTTCGCCTATTACCCGACCGGCCGAGCTTGCACCCGTCGCGCCCGTCTGGATTGCCCGTGGGGTCAGGTTCTCGTTGGCTGCGACGGCATGTCTGGGTTGGGCGTGGCGGGCAGGCCGAGGAGGCGGGCGTGCGCTTCCTGGATCGCGCGGCCGGGGGTGATCCCGAGCTCCTGGTCGAGCGTGGTGCGTGCGCGGTCGTAGATGCGCATCGCTTCGGCGAGGTTGCCATGGGCGGCGAGGGCGTCCATCAGCAGGGCGTAGCCGGTCTCACGCATCGGTGAGCGTTCGAGCAGGCTCCGGGCGGCTCGTTCGGCACCGGGCAACTCGGTGCCGCCGATGCCGAGGCAGCTGGCCGCGTAGGCCTCGAGCGCGCGGTCGTGCACGTCGTCGAGTCGCTGGCGCCATTGCTCGAGCCAGGGTGTGTCGTGCTCGGGCAGCAGCCGCCTGCGGGCGATGAACTGGGCGCGCAGAGCTGGACCCCACGCGCGCCTGTAGTCGCACAGTGCGATCGCGGACTGTGCCTCGTGGACCGCCGCGAGCGCGTCCTCGACATCGATGCGCGCGTCCGGCGGAAGGTTCAGCCGAAGCTCGCTGCGGCCGCCGAGCATCTGCGCCCCGAGCGTGGCGCGTACCTTGGAGACCAGGACCGTGAGCGCCGACGGGGCGGCTGCCGGCGTGGCATAGGGCCAGAGCGCGTCGATGAGCTCGTCGCGGGTCGCCGCTCGATCGCGGTTGAGCGCGAGGTAGGCGAACAGCAACCGTCCTTGGCGGCTGGGCAGTTGGGCGTCGACCCGCCGGCCGTCGAGCTCGAGGACGAAGCGGCCGCAGAGCTGAATCCTTGGGCGATAGCCGGTCGGCACGAACTTTCCAACCTTTCTCCAAGGTTGCTGGCAAGATATGAGAAAGGGCCGGCTTCGACAATCGCCGCGAGAACAAGATGTCCAGGCAGATCAAATGCGAATGTGGCTTCGTCGCACGGGGCGAGACAGACGACGAGGTGGTCGCTCGGATCGAGGGCCATCTCCGCAGCGATCATCCCGAGCTCGCCGCGACGGTCACCTCGGATGAGATCGCAAGCTGGGTTGAGGTAATCGAGTAGCGCCGAATTTCCCGGCTCGCGCTGCCTGGCAGCGAGCGAAACCGGAGGCCACAATGACTATCAGCATGCCGCTGGTGAGCAGCGGAGAGCTGGCCGCGCACTTGCGCGACGATGACCTGCTGGTGTGCGACTGTCGGTTCGCCGGCGATGCCGACATGTCGCGGGACCGATATGAGAGCGGTCATGTCCCCGGCGCGATCCATGTCTACTGGCTCGAGGACCTGTC
Organism: uncultured Solirubrobacterales bacterium; assembly: GCA_963795555.1. Classification (GTDB taxonomy): domain Bacteria; phylum Actinomycetota; class Thermoleophilia; order Solirubrobacterales; family Solirubrobacteraceae; genus CAWCHZ01. Next base: position 75,272 of record CAWCHZ010000002.1, on the reverse strand, counting down.
GGCGGCCGATACGTCGGTGACGACTTTCCTGCCCGACGCGGAGGAAGCTGCCAACAGGCTCGGGCGCCTGGGGATCACACACGGCAAGACGGTGGTCGCGTACTCGGACGGCGGGAATCTGTATGCGTCGCGGCTCTGGCACGTCCTCTCCCACTACGGCCACGATCGCGTTGCGCTGCTCGACGGCGGGTTCGAGAAATGGGAGGCGGAGGGCCGGCCGCTCGAGCGCGGCATCGTTCACCCCTGGCCCGCGCACTTCGAGCCCCGACGGTCGGGCTGGATGCGTGGGATCGGCGCGGCGGAGATTCTCCAGCGGCTCGAGGACCGCGAGCTGCGGCTGGTCGACGTGCGCGGCGCGGCGGAGTTCTCGGGCGAGCAGTTGCGCGCCGCGCGGGGCGGCCACATCCCGGGAGCGATCCTGTGGCCCTGGGAGCAGAGCCTGAGTCCAGACGGGATCATGCGTGACCCGGCCGAGATCCGGGCTCGAGCCGAGGCGGTCGGCCTGATCCCCGAGAACGAGCTCGTGACCTACTGCCAGGGCGGGGTTCGTGCCGCCCACGCGGCGTTGGCACTCCGCATCGCCGGCTACCCGCGGGTGCGGGTCTATGACGGCTCGTGGGCCGAGTGGGGCAACGACCCGACGCTGCCGATCGAGGGCGCCGTCGCGGGGGCGGCCGCCTAGCTACGCATCGAAGCGCCCCAGCGCCGGCTGCTCGGCGGGGGCAATGCCGGCCTCGCGCAGCTCGGCCAGCGAGCCGGAGGAGCCGCCAGCAAGGTTAGTGGCGCCCGCAAGCCGACCGATTAGTTTTCTGCTGGCATTTGGTCTGAGCTCACATGAAAACCAAGAACCTCGACATCTATGGATCCGCGCCGATCCCCTGGAGCCGTGCTCGCGACGCGCTTGCGGCAAACCGGGGTCCCGGCGCCACGTTCTTCCTCGGCACCGTACGCCCGGACGGGACACCGCACGCGGCCGGGCTCGGCGCCGTCTGGGTGGACGAGACGCTGTGGTTCGTGACTGGCCCGCGGACGCGCAAGGCGCGCAACCTCGCCGCCAATCCCGCCTGCACGATTTCCTGTCGGCTACCCGACATCGACGTCGTGCTCGAAGGCCGGGTAGCGCGCGTCGCGGACACCGACACGCTCGAACGGCTCGCCGCCGTCTACCGCCAACTGGGCTGGCCGGCGCAGGTCGACGGCGATGCCTTCACGGCTCCCTACAGCGCGCCCAGCGCAGGACCACCGCCGTGGCATCTGTACCGCGTGGAGCCGCACACCGCGTTCGGCGTCGCGACCGCGGAGCCCTATGGAGCTTCGCGCTGGCAGTTCGACGGGCGCAACGCACCGCCGGGATGGTCTTCGTAGCCGGCCTCCTGGGCGCTGCCGACCCCGCCCCACAGCCCAAGGATCGTCACCGTCTCCTCCGTGTCGTTGGCGAAGCCGTGCCACTCCCCAGCTGGGATGAAGACGACGTCGCCCTCGACCATCGGAGTGCGGCCCTCCGCGCTCAGGTGGACACCGCTGCCGCGCAGGACATGTGTCGCCTGCTCCGCATGCGGGTGCCGATGCAGATCGTGCACGCGCTGCGGCTCGATCTCGACGACGTCGAGAATCAGTCTCCGGGACCCCGCCTATGCGCTCGAGATCAACCCACGCACTTATCGCAGCAGCCGATGGGCGAGCTCGCTCGGGTACTCGGGGAAGTAGCGGGTGATGTCGCTCAGCGAGAAGCGCGACAGGATCGAGGACGCGGGCTCGCGCTCGAGCAGGAACCGAAACGACTCGCGCACGACGAGCTCGAGGTCGTCGGCGGGCAGCGCGACGCCAGCGCCGAGGCGCTCCGGCACCGCGACGCGGTGCGTGGTCCGACGCCCACCCTCGCTCACCTCCACCTGGAACTCTCGTGGGCCCAGCGCCTTGATCGCGATCTCCGTCATCGCAGAGCGCACGTTAGCCGGGTTCGGGAGAGCGACGAGCGGTAGGCGAGGTGTTCTCGTCTATCGCTGCGCGCCCTAGACCCGGCCGTGTCGCCTCACGCATCAGCCGGTAGGAGGCGGAACGCGTCCCGTCACCTATGGCGCGCTCGAGCGCTGACTAGCGCCGGGCCCAACCAGGCTGATCAGCTTGCCGGCGCGATCGTCGCCGAGTCGTCGCAGGCCGGTCCAGCGAGGCGTGGTCCGCGATCACCCCCAGGCCGGCGCGATGAGCAGGGACACGGTCGGACCGGGGCCGGGGTCGCTGATCTGCAGGCGGGCGCCCTGGGAGTGGGCGAGCGATCGCGCGAGCGCCAGTCCGATTCCGTGCCCGCGTCCGGTACCGCGCCGGAAGGCTTGATCAGCGTTGGGCCCGAAGCCCGGGCCTTGATCGTGAACTTCGACCGCGACCCCGTCGGCGGTATCGCGAACCGTGACGCTGATCGCGCCCGCTCCGTGAGAGCGCGCATTGTCGATCAGGACGTCGATGATCTCGGCGAGGACCGCTGGAGACATGGCTGCAAGCGCCGGAGCTGTCTCGACGGCGGTGCGGAGCGGTCGTCCGTCCGATGCCAGGCGTCCATGCCAGCGCGCCTCGAGGTCGCGGATCGCGTCATTGAGATCGACCGTCTGGTTGCCGGCTGGCGCGTGGCGCGCGGGGGTCAGCAGCGTTTCGATCGTGCTCTGCAGCCGGTCGACCTGGACGAGTGCCGCGGCGAGCGCGGCCGGCTGCTCGCTGGATCCGAGCGTCTGGCTCTCGAGCTCGATACGCAGCGCGGCGAGCGGGGTGCGGAGCTGGTGCGACGCGTCGGCCGTGAACGCACGCTCGCGCTCGACGAGCTCGCCGACGCGCCGTGAGCTGCTGTTCAGTGCCGTCGCGACGTCGTCGATCTCCGGGATGCGCGTGGACGGCGCCCGGGCCGCGAAGTCGCCCTCGCCGACCCGCCGCGCGGCGGCGGCGAGCGTCTCGAGCGGTCTTGCCATTCGCCGGCCCAGCCACAGCGCCGCGACGATCGCAAGTGCCAGCACCCCTGCTGCGAGCGCGGCCAGAGCGAGCCACGCGCTGTGCGCGCGGGCGGCGACGCTGGCCTGGCTGCGCTCGGCGCGCACGGCCCCCGTGATCGTCTCTCCGTTGAGGAGCGGCACGGCGACCACCAGCTGCCCGTTTAGTGTGGCCCCCGTCGCTTCGCGGCCTCGGATCGCGCGCTGCGTCGGGCGGTCGGCGGCGCGCGGCCCGATGCCTGCGATCAGTGAGCCGCGTCTGCCGTAGATCCCGATCTCGCCGTTGAAGCGCGGAACTTCGATCCGGTCAGGCACGCCGCTGACGTCGATCCCCCGGGTCGCCGCGACCGTGTCGCGTTGGAGCGTGAGCAGCGCTTTGTCGCGGTAGCTGCGCTCGAGCACGACGGCCAGCGGGAGCGCGAACATCGCCACGGCGGCCGTGGCGACCCCTGCGATCGCGAGCACGAGCCGAGGTTTCATGTGAGCTCAAAGCGGTAGCCGACGCCACGAAGAGTCGCGATCGCGGCCGGACCCAGCTTCTTGCGTAGCCCGAGGACGTGGGTGTCAAGGGTCTTGGTGGAACCGAGCCAGGTGGTCTCCCAGACCTCCGCCATGATCCGCTCGCGCGTGAGCGCCACTCCAGGGTTGGAGGCCAAGAGCGTTAGCAGATCGAATTCCTTCGGCCGCAGAGCCAGCTCCGTGTCGTCGAGCCACGCGCGTCGCGCCGAGCGGTCGATCCGCAGCGGACCGACGGCGAGCGGCTCGGCTGGCTCAGACGGGATGGTGGAGCGGCGGCGTAGATGCGAGCGGATCCGGGCGAGCAGCTCAGACAGCCGGAACGGTTTGACGAGGTAGTCGTCGGCCCCCGCATCCAAGCCGGCCACGATGTCCAGCTCGAGGTCGCGCGCGGTGAGGATCAGGATCGCCAGATCGGGTCGTGCGGCCCGCAGGCGTCGGCACACGTCAAGCCCATCGACGTCAGGCAGGCCGAGGTCGAGCACGACGAGGCCCACGGAGGGATCGGCGGCGCTCACAGCGCCCGTTCCGCGTCCCAGCCGGCGAGCGCTGTAGCCCTGACCCTCGAGCACACGAACGAGTCCGGCCGCGATCGCGTCATCATCCTCGATGACCAGGATCGCGTCGGCGCTCATGAACCGGACGGTATCGAGCACACGCGTTTTGACCTGACGATGACCTGCGCGCACCCGCCGGTGACCCGACCCTGGCTAGCGTCGCCGCCGATGAGTCCATGCCATGCCGGAGGTCCGATGCGAACAGTCCCTGCTCTGCTGGCTGTGGCGCTCGCGGCGACGATCGCCGGGTGCGGTTCGTCCAGCAGCTCTACGTCGAGCTCGGCCGCCAGCTCGCAGGCCGCCGCCACTTCCTCTGTGAGGGTCCCGGCCACGAGGTCGTCCACGACACCCAGCGCCGGAGTCAACCCGAACGCGCCCGAGACGCTTCCGCCTGGAGACATTCCGGACACGATCGCCTACGTTCCCTACGCCGTACCCGGACACGGGCTGACGTTCAGCACCCCCGAGGGGTGGTCGCGCAGGAGCACACCGGACGGTGTGATCTTCACCGACAAGCTGAACACGGTCCAGCTCGTCGACACGCACGCGCCGAGACCGGTCACGGTCGCCTCGGCCCAGCGCACCGAGGTCCCCAAGCTCGCCGCCACCATCAGGGGGTTCAAGCTGCAATCGGTCAGCGTCGTCTCGCGACCGGCGGGTCCCGCGGTCACGATCAAGTACCTTGGATACTCCACGCCCGATCCGGTGACCGGCAAGTTCGGGGTGCTCGCGTTCGAGCGCTACGAGTTCTTCCACCAGGGACGGGAGGTGAGCCTCGTCCTGTCCTCGCCGGTCGGATCCGACAACGTCGACCCTTGGCGCAAGGTGACCAGCTCGCTCCGGTTCACCAAATGAGCGCGGTGCTGCAGGCCCACAGCCTCTACCGGTTCTTTCACGCCGGGGACGACGAGACACTCGCCCTGCAGGGCGTCTCGCTGGCCCTCGCGCCCGGGGAGATGGTCGCGGTGACCGGCCCCTCCGGATCGGGGAAGTCAACCCTGCTGGCCTGTCTGGCCGGCCTCGACGAGCCCGACGGCGGCAGCGTCACCGTGGACGGGACACGGCTTTCGCGCCGTCCGGAGGAGGAGCGTGCCCGGATTCGGGGAGCGCGGATCGGCATGCTGTTCCAGCAGGCCAACCTCGTCGGCCATCTCAGCCTCGCCGACAATCTCGCGTTGGCGCAGCGGATCGGCGTCGGCACCGCCGGGGCCCAGTGGCTGGGACAGGTGCTCGAGCGATGCGGGATCGACCACCGGGCGTCGGCGCGCCCGTCGCAGCTCTCCGGGGGAGAGCTGGCGCGGGCGGGCCTGGCCGTGGCGCTCGCCAACGACCCGCCGGTGATCCTCGCCGACGAGCCCACGGGCGAGCTCGACACGGTCACCGCGAACCGTGTCCTCGGCCTGCTGCGCGACCGCGCCAACGCCGGTTCGGCGGTGCTGATCGTCACGCACAGCAGCGAGGTCGCGGCCGCCGCGGACCGTGAGATCCGGCTCCTCGATGGAAGGATCGACCCGTGAACGACCAACGTCCACTCGTGCGCTGCGACGGCGTCACCCGCACCTACGGAACGGGGCAGGCGGCGACAGTCGCGCTTCAGGCCACCGACTGCGAGGTCAACGCCGGTCAGCGGATCGGCCTCGTCGGGCCATCGGGATCGGGCAAGTCGACCCTTCTGCATCTGATGGCGGGCCTGGACGATCCGAGCACCGGAGCCGTGAGCTGGCCGCAGATCGGGACGCGGGAGCAGCTGCGCCCCGCGCGCGTCGCGGTGATCTTCCAGGGTCCCAGCCTGCTGGCGCCGCTGAGCGTGCTCGAGAACACCGCTTTGCCGCTGGTGATCGGCGGCATGACGGACACCGAGGCCCGGCGTGTCGCCCGAGGCGCCCTGAGGACGCTCGGGCTCGAGGAGCTCGCGGACAAGCTCCCGGAGGAGATCTCGGGTGGGCAGGCGCAGCGGGTCGCTGTCGCGCGCGCGCTCGCCGGGCAGCCGAGCCTGATCCTCGCCGACGAGCCCACCGGCCAGCTCGACAGCGTCAACGCCGCTGCCGTCGTCGACGTCCTGCTCGCCGCCAGCGCCCATGCCCGCGCCGCACTGGTGATCTCGACACACGACCTTCAGGTCGCCGGCCGCCTTCCTGAGCGCTGGGAGATCCACAACGGCCGGCTCACCAACGACGTACGGGAGGCGACGTGGTCGCGCTGAGCTGGCTCCGCGGGCTTGTCACCCACCGGCCGACCCGGATCCTCGCCACCGCGACCGGGGTGGCCGTGGGTGTGGCCCTGATCGCGTCGATCGGCGCGTTCCTGTCGGCGACGAACGCCAAGATGACCCAGCGCGCCATCGCGCGCGTGGCCGTCGACTGGCAGGTGCAGGTGCAGTCCGGGTCAAACGCCACAGACGTGCTCGGCCAGGTTCGCGGCTACCCACAGGTCAGGCAGGCGCTGACCGTGCAGTTCACCCAGTCCCCCGGCCTCACCGCCACAACCCACGGGACGACCCAGACGACCGGCGCCGCGCAGGTGCTCGGACTCGCTCCGGGCTATCCGGCCGCGTTCCCCAATGAGCTGCGGCTGCTGTCCGGAACGCTCGCCGGCGTGCTGATCGCCCAGCAGGCCGCTTCCAACCTGCACGTCGCGCCAGGCGACACCGTGACCGTCGCGCGGCCGGGAGCCAAACCCGCCCACGTCACTGTCAGCGGGGTAGTCGACCTTCCCTATGCCGACTCGCTGTTCCAGCGGGTCGGCGCGCTGCCGGGCGCGCAGGCCACCGCCCCGCCGGACAACGTGCTGATCCTGCCGCAGGCCGACTTCGCGCGCGTCGAAGCCCCGGTGATCGCCGCTCGGCCTGAGCTGGTCCACACCCAGATCCACGCGACGCTCTCACACGCGCTGCCGAGCAGCCCGAGCGCGGCCTTCGACCAGATCAGCGCGCGAGCGCACAACCTCGAGAGCCGCTTGACTGGGGCCGGAGTCGTCGGCGACAACCTCGGTGCGGCGCTCGACAGCGCCCGTCAGGACGCCCTCTACGCGCAGATCCTGTTCCTGTTCCTCGGCGTCCCGGGAGCGATCCTGGCCGGTCTCGTGACCGCGCTGATCGCCTCGGCGGGTGCCGGGCGCCGGCGCCGGGATGCAGCGTTGCTGCGCACGCGCGGAGCCGCGACTCGGACGCTTGTCTGGATCGCGCTCGCCGAGACGCTGTTCGCCGGCGCCATCGGCGTCATCGTCGGCCTTGGCGCCGCGCTCCTGATCGGGCAGAGCAGCTTCGGCACCGCGTCGTTCGGCGCCGGCACCGTGTCTGCGATCCTCTGGTCGGTTGGGGCAGCGACGGTCGGTCTCGCGATCGCTGCCTGGTCGATCGCGCTCCCGGCCCTGCGCGACGCACGCGCATTGACCGTCGCCGGACAGCGCCGGCAGATCGGACGGGTCGATCGCGGCCCGGCGTGGGCGCGGTTCGGGCTCGACTTCGTCGCGCTGGCGATCGCCGGCTTCGTGTACTGGCAGGCCTCACAGAACGGCTACCAGCTCGTGCTCGCGCCCGAGGGCGTCGCGCAGGTATCAGTCAACTGGTACGCGCTGCTCGCCCCCGTGCTCGGGTGGATCGGGTTCGGACTGCTCGCCTACCGGCTTGCCGATCTGCTCCTGGCCCGCGGCCGCCGGCCGCTTGCCGGAGCGTTGCGACCGCTCGCCGGCGAGCTCGCTCCGACCGTCTCGGCGACGATGAGCCGTCAGCGGAAACTCCTCGCGCGCGCCGTCGCGCTCGTCGCGCTCACCGCTGCCTTCGCCGGATCAACGTCGGTGTTCAACTCCACCTACCAGGCCCAGGCCGAGGTCGATGCGCGGTTGTCGAACGGCGCCGACGTGACCGTCACCGAGTCTCCCGGCGCCCACGTCGGGCCACAGCAGGGCATCGCCCAGCTGGGGCGCATCGCGGGCGTCGGCTCCGTCGAGCCGCTGCAGCACCGCTTCGCCTACATCGGCGCAGACCTGCAGGATCTCTACGGCGTCCGGCCGCAGACGATCACCAGCCAGGGAAAGCTCCAGAACGGATGGTTCGCCGGTGGCACGGCCGCGGGGCTGATGAAGATCCTCGCCACCCAGCGCGACGCGATCCTCGTCAGCGCCGAGACGGTCCACGACTACCAACTCCACCCTGGGGACACCATCCGGCTCCGGCTGCAGGACGGGCAGACCAGGCAGCTCACCACGATCCCGTTCCGCTACGAGGGCGTTGCCAAGGAGTTCCCCACCGCCCCGAAGGACTCGTTCTTCGTCGCCAACCAGAGCTACATCACCAGTCGAACCCGATCTGACGCCGTCGGCAGCTTCCTCGTACAAACCGACGGGACCAGTCCCGCGATCGTCCACAGGCGCATCGCGCGCATCCTCGGATCAAGCGCCCAGGTCACCGACATCGTCAACCAGCGCCACGTCGTCGGATCCAACCTGACCGCCGTCGAGCTGTCCGGACTGACCCGCATCGAGCTGGGCTTCGCGCTCGTGCTCGCGGCCGCGGCAAGCGGCCTCGCGCTCGGGCTCGGCTTCCAGGAGCGGCGGCGTACGTTCGCGATCGCCAGCGCGCTCGGCGCCCGCATCCGGCAGCTCGGCGGGTTCGTGTGGGGCGAATCGATCTTCGTCACCGTCGGCGGCCTGCTCCTCGGCAGTGTCATCGCGACGGTGCTCTCGGTCACCCTGATCGACGTCCTGACGGGTGTGTTCGATCCCCCGCCCGACTTCCTGTCGGTCCCGTGGAGCTACCTGCTCGGGGTCGGCCTGGCCGTCGTGGCGACCGTACTCGTCGCCGGGCTCATCACCCTCCGAGCGCTACGCCGGCCCGGGATCGAAGAACTACGGGACCTCTGACCCGCGTAACTTCACGATTTCCTCAAGCGCCACCTTTGTGCGTACGTTTATACGTACATCGGGGGTTGCTATGAGCACGATCGGCGTACGCGACGTAGCTCACCCGCGCTCTGCGCCGAGATAGCAGACTACTACCACGGCTCCCTGCTGGAGGCCTCGCAGCGTGAGCTCAGCGCCATGAACCGCCGCCTCGGCTTCTACGAAACGCGGTGCTGTTTGCTGCCCTCTCTGCGGAGGCGTATGCCAATGAGTTCCTTGAGGCTGCGCTGCCCACACAAGACGCGCAGGCGCTCGATCGGCTCGTTACGCCAGAGAAGCTGTTGATCGGCTCCCGCCTGGTCGGCGTCGAGCCGCCGCTCGACCGTGGAAAGCTGCCCTTGCAGCGGCTATTCGCTCTTCGAGGTCCGCAGCGCCCTCGTACATCCGCGTCGCTCAGGCGCTTTTCGCCCGTGTTCGCTGGCCTTCGCGGTTCTCTAACCAATCGGGGCGCCCGGATTCGAACCGGGGACCTCGGCGACCCAAACGCCGCGCGCTACCAGGCTGCGCCACGCCCCGTGGCGCACGAGTATAGGTCTGGCCGAGCCGGCCTCGCGTCCGACCTCGACGCGCACCCGCCGCTGTTGCCAGACGCGCCCCGCACCGCCATTGCCTGAGGCGCACAGCGCCAGCGCTGGTGCGCCCCCCCGACATTCGTCTACTCGCTGGCCGGGTGCTCCGGTGAGCGGCGCGGCCAGACCGATGCTCGTGACGGTCAGCTTCTCGCGCCCGGGAAGCGATCCCCCGTTTGAAAGCCGCCGCGTCCCAAGCTCGCCGCCTCCGCGACCTCACCCCGATGCTCAGCCGAACGCTGCGCCTGCTTGCGGCGCCCACAGCCGCCCTGCGCCTGCTCGCGGCGCCGACAGCCGCCCTCTGCCTGCTGGCGCCGCTGGCGGTCGATGCGCTGCCGAGCTCAGCCCAGCCGGGCCGGTCGCACGCGCAGGTCAGCGCGCATGCCGCGCGTGGCTGTCCCCGCGCCGATGCGCCGCCAAGCTCGACGCTGGCGATGATCAGGCGCGCGACGATCTGCCTGATCAACGAGCAGCGCGCCGCCGATGGCCTGCCGGCGCTGCGCACCAGCCCGCAGCTGTCCAGGGCGGCGGCACGGCACACGCAGGACATGGTGTCGCACGCCTACTTCGCGCACACATCGCCCACCGGCGACAACGTCGTCACCCGCGCCGAGCTCGTGGGCTACCTGCGCGGCGCGCTCTCCTGGACGGTGGGAGAGGACATCGCCTGGGGCACCGGCCCGCGGGCGACGCCGCAGGCGATCGTCGCCGGCTGGATGCGCAGCCCGCCACATCGCGCGAACATCCTGTCGTCGCGCTACCACGACATCGGCATCGGCGTGGCGCGCGGACTGCCGGTGCCCGGCGCCGGCGCCTCCGCCGCAAGCGCCACCTACACCAGCGATTTCGGCGCGCGCGGCTGACAGGGCGTCCCGTGGCGAGGGCGTCCGCAGCGCGCGGCCAGCCGCCCCGCGGCCGCACGAGCGACGGCCCCTTCCACCACCCCAGCGGCCCAGTCCTGACGCTCGAGCGGTTCCCGCGCCTTGCGGGCTGTAGTAGCCTCGCCGCCGCCATGGCCGATGTCCAACCGCTGCGCGCGCTGCACTACGACCTTGCCCGGGTCGGCGCGCTCGGCAGCGTCGTCTCGCCACCCTACGACGGCATCGATGCCGAGGAGCGCGCCCGACTCGCCGCGCAATCCCCCTACAACGTCGTCCACATCGATCTCGCCGCCGGTCCCGATCCCTACCGCGGGTCGGCCGAGCTGCTCGAGCGCTGGCAGGCCGACGGCATCCTCGTGCGCGACGAGCAGCCCGCGTTGTGGGCGTTGACGCAAGACTTCGACGAGCCCGATGGGGGACGGCGGACCCGTCACGGGATCCTCTGTCGCGTGCGGATCGAGGACTATGGCGCCGGGCGCATCCGCTCGCACGAGCGAACCCACCCCGCCCCACAGGAGGATCGCCTGCGCCTGACGCGCGCTACGCGAGCCAACCTCTCGCCCGTCTTCGCACTCGTCGCGGACCCCGGCCGGCGCTCCTGGAGCGCGCTCGAGCCGCACCTGAGCGGCCCCGCCTGGGGCGAGGCGCCCAGCGCCGGCGGCACCATCAACCGGCTCTGGCGCGTGACCGACCCGGCCGTCGCTGAGGAGGTTCACGCCGCGCTGGCCGACCGTGAGCTGTTGATCGCCGACGGCCACCACCGCTACGAGGCGGCGCGCCTGTATGCCGAGGAGGTCGGCGGCGAGGGTGCCCACCGCTACGTCTTGATGTGCGTCGTCGCGCTCGAGGACCCCGGTCTGGCCGTCTATCCCACCCACCGGCTGATCGCCCCGCTCGACGATCAGCGCCGCGCGGCGCTGCGCCGCGCGATCGAGGAGTCCTTTGAGATCACCGAGGTTGCTACCGACGAGCTCGTCCCCAACGGCTCGGACGCGCTGCAGATCGGCTACCTCGATGCCCGCGAGCGCCGGCCCTTGCGACTGACGCTGCGCGACCCGGCGCGTGTGCGGGCCGCGCTGCCGGACCGCTCGGACGCCTACCGCCAGCTCGACACCGCCATGCTCGAGGCGCTGTTGCTGCGCGACGCGCTCGGCATGGACGAGGAGGCGATCGCGCACCTCGACGGGCTCGACTACGCGCGCGACGCGGCCAGCGCGATCGAGTCGGTGCGCGAGGGCCGCTGTGAGGCCGCCTTCTTCATGGCCCCCACGCCGGTCGGCCAGATCCAGGCCGTCGCCGCGGCAGGCGAGAACATGCCGCCCAAGTCGACCTACTTCCTGCCGAAGGTGCCGACGGGCCTGCTGTTCAACCCGCTCACGGACTAGCGGCCGGCTGCTGAGATCACGCTCGGCCACCGGCGGATGAGCCGCCGAACGCCGCTGCGGCCCCGACCCGGCGCCGCGACCTCGGCGACGACGCCGGCCCGGCTACGATGGAGCCGACCGGCCACTCCCGGCCGGCCATTCGCATACAAGGACGAACATGAAGGCCATCGCTCGCCGCCGGACCGGCGGATACCAGCACGACATCACGATCCGCGAGCACAATCTCGCCGCCGACGAGCCGCGCGAGCTCGGCGGAGACGACAACGCGCCGAGCCCGCAGGAGCTGCTTGCGGCGAGCCTCGCCGCGTGCTCGGCGATCACGATGGAGATGTATGCGACGCGCAAGGGCTGGGACATCGGCCAGCTCGAGGTCGAGGCGGAGTACGCGCCGGCCGAGCGCGGCTGTCCGACGCGCTTCAACCTCGTCTACCGCTTTCCGGCCGGGCTCAGCGATGACCAGGTCGCCAAGCTCACCACGATCGCCGCGCGCTGTCCGGTCCACCGCACGCTCGACGGCGAGGTGATGTTCGACGAGCGCATCGAGGTGGCGGCGCTGCGCTAGGCGACGCTGGCGGGGGGCGCTGCGCCTGCGCGACCGTCTAGCCGAGCTGCTCCAAGAGCTCCGCCAGGACCGGGTGCATCGAGCGCTCGGCGAAGGCGACGACCTCGTACTGGGCAACCGCCTCGCGCACGTAGGGATCTCCGTCGAGCATCGCCAGCACCGCGGCGCGGTCGCTGCCCGTGGCGATCAGGACGCCGCCGACCGGCGGGTCCTGGCGACCAGCGAGGATCATGCGCCCGGCCTGCACCTGGCGTCCCAGCCACTCGCGGTGCTCGGGCGCGACGCGATCGACCTCGGCCAGCGGCTTCAGGTAATGCGAGATCAGTGCGAACATCGTCGGGACCCTACCTCCAGCTGCCCAACGCCTCCACCCCCCACGCCAACGCCACCGGGCAACGCCAACGTCGCCAGCCGCCAGCGCGCACACGACCGCCACCGGCCATGACCTCGATCCGCGATCAGCTCTCGGCGCTGCTGCCAGCGGCAGGCGAGGTCGAGGCGCGCGAGCTCTCCGGGCGCACGGATGCGGCCGTGCTGGTGCCGCTCTACCTGGACGACGGCGAGCTGCACGCCGTCTTCACGCGTCGCCACGCGGGCCTGCGCCGCCACGCGGGCGAGATCTCGTTCCCCGGCGGTCGTCAGGAGCCCGACGACGCCGATCTGCTGCACACCGCGCTGCGCGAGGCCGACGAGGAGATTGGCCTGCCACCGGAGGCGGTCAGCGTGGTCGGCGCACTCGAGCCAACCTGGACGGTGGCCACCGGCTATGCGATCCAGCCGTTCGTCGGCCTGATCGAGCCCGGTCGCAGCTGGCAAGCCAACGCGTCGGAGGTCGCCGCGGTGCTGGAGCTGTCACTGCGACAGGTGCGCAGCGGCGCTACGCGCCGACGCATCGCGCGCCGCGGCGTGCTCGTCTGCAGCGACGTCTACGACGTCGCCGACCAGGTGATCTGGGGTGCGACGGCGCGGATCGTCGCCGACCTGCTCGAGTGCCTCGATCCGCTGCTGGCGCGCGGCGACGCGTCAGCGCGCGGCGACGCGTCAGCGCGGACCTGCTGAGCAGCGCAGCCAGCGCCGAGCGCCCACCGCTGGGGCAGGCACCCGACTCCTCGCGTCAGGCGCCCTTCTCGATCGGCACGTCGACCAGGTTGCCCCACTCGGTCCATGAGCCGTCGTAGTTCTTGACGTTGTCCCTGCCGAGCAGCTCGTGCAGCACGAACCAGGTGTGCGCCGAGCGCTCGCCGATGCGGCAGTAGGCGATCACGTCGCGATCGCCGTCGAGCACGCCCTTGCTCGTGTAGAGCTCGCGCAGCGCATCGGCGTCCTTGAAGGAGCCATCCTCCTTGACCGCCTGCGCCCAGGGCACCGAAGCCGCGCCCGGGATATGGCCGCCGCGCTGCGCCCCCTCCTGCTCATAGCCGGTCATCGCGATCAGCTCGCCCGAGAACTCCTGGGGCGAGCGCACGTCAACCAGCCGCGTGTCGCCGCCGAGCACCCCAAGGACCTCGTCGCGCCGCGCCCGGATCGCGTCATCACCGGGCTTGGCGACGAACCGTGCGGGCTCGTGCGAGGGCAGATCCGTCGTCGTCGGACGGCCCTCGGCGATCCACTTCTCGCGCGGCCCGTTGAGCAGCTTGACCTTGTCGTGGCCGTAGTACCTCAGGTACCAGTAGGTGTAGGCGGCAAACCAGTTGTTGCGGTCCCCGTAGAGGACGATCGTGTGGTCGTTGGAGATCCCGCGGCTGCCGAACAGCTCGCCGAACTGCTCCGGTCCGAGGAAGTCGCGCTTGACCTGGTCCTGGAGGTCCTGCTTCCAGTCGAACCCGATCGCGCCCGGGATGTGCTGCTCCGCATACAGCGCCGGGTTCTCGTCCACCTCGACGATCCGGATCGTGTCGTCGTCGAGATGGTCCTCGAGCCACTGGGGCTCGACGAGCACGTCCTTCGAGTAGTCCGACACTCCCATCACCTCCAAACTCCGATCGGGATTAACCAATTTTTGTGGAGCATAGCGCAGGCCCTCCAGCCCGGCTCAGGTCTCCAGCAGCCCCAGCACGGCCGCGCGGGCGGCGTCCAGCCAGCCGTCCGGCGCTGCGGAGGGCGCCGAGGCGACGGTCGCGTGGACCGCTCCACGCAGCCCTCGGTCCGCCGCCGGATCGTGGCGGATCAGCGCCATCGGGATCCGCCAGGTCCGTTGGGCCTCGCCGACGATCCGCGTCCCCGCTTGCAGGATCGCCGGGTCGACCGTGCCGGTCGCCTCGTAGACGAAGCCGCGCAGCGGCGAGTCGACGACCTCCTCGAGCATCCGCTGCAGCCGTGAGCCGTGCAGCGCGCTCAGCTGCTCGGCGTCACCGCGCGCGCTCGCCAGCAGCCAGCAGAGGATCGTCACCCCTGGCAGCGCGCCCACCAGCGACGCGATCCGATTGGGATCGCCGACGTAGGGCTCGACTCCCGCCGCCACCATCTCCGCACCGCCGTGCGGGTCGCGCGTGGTTCCGCGCACGCTGTGCCCCGCCGCCAGCAGCGTCTGCGCGAGCTCACGCCCCCGGCAGCCGCAGCCGACGATGAGAATACGCGCCATGCGACCTCACATTCTCGCGTCGGCGGGCGTCTCATCGTCGTGAGCCTGCCGCCCTTCCAGCAGTTCCTCGATGCTCATCGCCGCGAGGTCCTGCGCTTCCTGCGCGCCTTGGTGGGGCCCGACGAGGCCGACGACTGCTTCCAGGAGACGTTCATCGCCGCGCTGCGCGCCTACCCGACCATCCGCGACGCCGCCAGCCTGCGCTCGTGGGTGCTGACGATCGCCCACCGCAAGGCGCTCGACGCCCACCGCGCACGCGGCCGCGCCGATGGCGTCGCGACGGCCGGCGCGATGCTGGCCGCGGAGCCACGGCTGACCCGGCCGACCGATGACGAGCGCGCCTGCGCGCGGCAGGGCGAGCTGTGGGAGCGCATCCGCGGGCTGCCGGACAAGCAGCGCGCGGCGATCTTCCTGCGCTTCGTCGCCGACCTGCCCTATCGGGAGATCGCGACCGCGCTCGACTGCTCCGAGGCCGCGGCCCGGCGCAGCGCTCACGACGGGCTCGCGCGCCTGCGCGAGCACCTCGACCGCGAGGAGGCTCTGCGATGAGCGAGCACGATCCGAATGCGCGCCGGGCACGGACCGGCGACGACCCCGATCTGAATGCGCGCCGGGCACCGACCGACGACCCCGACACCGCGCTCGGGCGCGCGATCAGGCGGGCCGCCGGCGCGCTCGACGGCCACGACGAACAGCGCGCGAGCCGCCGGCTGGTCGAGCGCGCGGCGCGCGAGGGCCTGCTCGACGTTGCCTACGCCGAGCTCGACTCGCCGCTCGGTCGGCTGCTGGCGGCGACGACGCCGCGCGGCCTGGTCTACCTGGCCTATCCCGAGCTGCCGCGCGATCCGCTGCTCGAGCGCCTCAGCAGGCAGCTCTCGCCGCGCCTGCTGGAGGCGCCCGCGCGGTTCGACGAGGTGCGTCGCGAGCTCGACGAGTACTTCGCCGGCGCGCGGCGCGGGTTCGAGCTGGCCGTCGACTGGTCGCTGATCGCCGGCTTCGGGCTGCGCGTACTGGAGGCGACCGCGCGGATCCCCTACGGACAGGTCTCGACCTATGAGCGGATGGCGGCGCTGGCCGGCAGCCCGCGCGGCTCGCGCGCAGCCGGCAACGCGCTCGGCGCCAATCCGATCCCGATCGTCATCCCCTGCCACCGCGTGCTGCGCAAGGGCGGCTCGCTCGGCGGCTACGGCGGCGGGCTGGAGCGCAAGCGCTACCTGCTCGAGCTGGAGGGAGCGCTGTAGCTCATATGCTACGGTATGTCGATGGCTTCCGGAGAGGTCTCGGTTCGCGACCTTCGCAACCACACCGCGCAGGTGCTGCGCCGCGTCGAGGCAGGCGAGCGTCTACGGGTGACAGTTGATCGCCGCGCGGTAGCCGAGCTCTGTCCGCTGCCGGCGCGCAGCGTTTGGGTAGCGCGCGACCGTGTGCTGGAGAGCCTGGTGCAAGCCGACGCCCGGCTGCACCATGAGCTGGCGCAAGCTCTACCAGACACGATCGACGAGCTTTGAGAGGCGTGCTGGACACGTCGGTGTTCATCGCCGACGAGCAGGCGCGCGAGCTGCAAACGGAGCGGCTGCCGGACGAGGCCGCGGTGTCCGTAGTGACTTTCGCCGAGCTGGAGCTGGGCGTTCATCTGGCGACGTCGGAGCCGACGCGAGCCCTGCGCCTGCGCACCCTACGCGCCGTTCAGAGCACGTACGTCGCGCTGCCGATCGACGACCGGGTTGCCTCTGCCTTCGCTGAGCTCGTCGCCACCGCACGCCGCGATGGGCATCGGCCCCGCGTGCAAGACACCTGGATCGCCGCTACAGCGCGCACGAACGGAGTGCCGGTCTATACCCAGGACGCCGACTTCGACGCGCTTGCCGTCGACGTGGTTCGCGTCTGACAGCGGCGCCTCCGAGCACGCCGCGTCGTAGCCGCGCCTCTAGCTCGACCGCGTGCTGGTCGACGGGGCCATGCCCGGCGCCCAGTGCTCCTCGACGACCGACGGCACGTCGGCCAGCTCCGGTGGCTTGTCCACCTCGGGTGTGTCGCGCAGGTACCACTCCGCGTCGAGCGCCGCCTGGCAGCCGCTGCCGGCAGCGGTGATCGCCTGACGGTAGACGTGATCGACGAGGTCGCCCGCCGCAAAGACACCCGGCTTGTTGGTCCGCGTCGAGCGGCCCTCGGTCAGGACATAGCCGGTGTCCGAGAGCGGCACGGCGCCGGCGACGATGTCCGACTGGGGCTCGTGGCCGATCGCGACGAAGGCGCCCGCGGCCTCGACCTCGACCTGCTCGCCGGTCACCGCGTGGCGCAGGCGCAGCGCGCGCAGCGCGCCATCCGCGCCGCTGAGCTCCTCGACCTCATAGGGAGTCATGAACTCGAGGTTGGGCTCCTGGCGGGCGCGGTCGACCATGATCCGCGAGGCGCGGAACTCGTTGCGGCGATGGATCACGATCACGCGCGAGGCGAACTTGGTCAGGAAGATCGCCTCCTCCATCGCCGAGTCGCCGCCGCCGATCACGACGGTCGGCTGCGCGCGGAAGAAGGCGGCGTCGCAGGTCGCGCAGTAGGAGACGCCGCGGCCCGCGTACTCCTCCTCGCCCGGGACGCCGAGCTTGCGGTGCTCGGCGCCCATCGCGAGGATCACCGTGCGCGTCGCATGGACCTCGTCGCCGACCCAGACGCGGTGCACAGCGCCCGGCTGCTCGGCCAGCTCCAGCCGCGTCGCCTGGTCGGTGATGAAGCGAGCGCCGAAGCGCTCGGCCTGGTCGCGGAAGCGCTGCATCAGCTCGGGGCCCATCAGACCCTCCGGAAAGCCCGGGTAGTTCTCGACCTCGGTCGTCTGCTGCAGCAGCCCACCCCACATGAAGCCCTCGATCACCAGCGGGCGCAGGTTGGCGCGCGCCGCATAGAGCGCGGCGGTGTAGCCCGCCGGGCCGCTGCCGACGATGACGACGTTCTCGACCCCCACCGGGCCGTTGCCGACGTTGACGGCACTCTCGACCTCGGACACCGTTGCCGCATTCTCAGCCATTCGCTCCACTCACTTCGTAGCTGTTACTTCACTTTGTATAGTAGCTGCTTGGACGAGCTGCCGTCGAGCTCGCGAGCAGCTGCTCGGGCGCGCCGCCGTCGAGCTCGCGTTGGATTGTGGCGCGCCAGCGCGCGACCGTGCGGCGCAGCTGGAGGTAGGCGACCGTGCCGGGGATCGTCGGCAGCCAGAACGCCAGGCCGCGGTAGGAGAGCACCGCGACGACAGCCAGCCCGGGGTCGACGCCGAGCGCGATCGCCGAGCCGATCATGCCACCGTCGACGCCGCCGATGCCGCCCGGCAGCGGCAGCAGGTTGGCGACCATCCCGACGAAGTAGGCCATCACGATCACCGCCCACGGTGGACCGCCGCCAAAGGCGTGGAAGCACGCCCACAGCACGGCGATGTCGAACCCCCACCAGGCGAGCGCGCCCAGCACTCCCGCTCGCCGCGAGCGCGCGATCGCCAGCGCGCCACGCAGGCCGTAGGCGAGCGCGGCCGGGACGGCCGCGACCCGTCGGCGCAGGCTGCGCAGCCGGCTGCCGCCGCTGAGCGCCCGCGCGATGCGTCGCTCGATGTCCAGCGGCAGCCACGTCAGCGCCAGCAGCGCGACCAGCGCGACGCTGGCGAGCACGGCCGGCAGCAGCGTCATCGCCAGCGGAGCGGGACCGGGGGCGATCCGGAACCACAGCGCGAAGCCGACCACCGCAACGGTCCCGAGGTAGACGGAGTACAGCAGCGCCATGAAGGCGACCATCCGCGTCGCGACCGTGCGGCGATCCATGCCCGCGCGTCGCAGCGCCCAGGCCGTCAGCGCCACTCCCCCCGCCCCGGCCGCCGCGAACAGGCGCGTGGCGGCCAACCCGGCCATCGTGATCTGGTAGCTCTCGCGCCAGGAGATGCGGGCCGCCGGACGGGCGTCAGCGGTCGCCGGCGCGCTCCGCCCGGCGGCGGTGCCGTCGCGCTCCCCGCCCGCATCCGCCCCGTCGGCCGCAAAGACGGTGCGGAACAGCAGCACGTAGCCGGCGAACGACAGTCCCTCCAGCACGACCGCCGCCACCACCCAGGCCGGGCTGCCGCGTGAGATCCGCTGCCAGCTGCTGTGAAGCCCCGTCAGCTTTGGCAGCACCAGGTACAAGAAGGCCAGCGCCGAGGCGACGAAGAGCCCGAACAGCAGCATGTTGCGCCGCGTGACCTGCAGTCGTGGCGGCGGCTCCTCGGCGCTAGCCTCGCTGCGCACCGCCTGTGCCGGCACTCCCCGCGCGTGCTGCCTGGCGGCCTCGTCGGACATCGATCAGCCCCGGGCCCGCTCCTCGAGCGCGCGCACCAGACGCGCGGCCCCGCTCGCGAGCGGCGTCAGGCGCGGCGCCGCGGTCCGCACTCCCTGGGCCAATGCGAAGCCGGCGATCAGGTCCACGACATAGTGCTCGCCTAGGTAGACGAGGGCCAGGCCGAGCGTGAGCGCGTAAGACCAGCCGACCGCGCCGGCAACGGTGTCGGTCTCGCTGAGCAGGTGCGCTCCCATCACCGAGGTCGCGAAGTGCAGCGATGGCATTGCGGCGAGCGGGTTGCCGCCGAGCGTGTTGAACAGCGGGCCCCAGCCGTCGTGCCAGAAGTGCTCGCCGTACTCGACCATCATGCGGCGCATCTTGGGGGTGCGACCCTGCTCGACGTGCCCGCGCGCCGCGGCCCACCACGGCGGGGCCGTCGGCACCAGCCAGTAGACGACCACGCCGAGATCGAAGACGGCGTACATCAGCGTCGCGGCGCGCGCGAAGCGCTCCGGCCGGCGCAGCAGGACGTAGAGCAGGGCGGCGTGGGGCATCACGAACCAGATCCAATGCGCCCACACGAGCACGGCATCGAGGCGCGAGAAGCGGTCCGGACGCGCGAGCCGACGCTGCAGCCGCAGCGTCGGCAGCATGCCCAGCCCCAACGCCCGATCGGCGCAGATCGGATAGCGGACGCGCGCGCGCCGCTGGAGTGCGGCGGGATCGTCGTTGGGGATCTCATAGCCGGCCAGGTAGGCCCACATCTGCAGCCCGCAGACCGCCGCGTCGCGCAGCCGCGAGCGCGGCGCCACCACCGCCGCCGCGACCGGGGCGCCGGCCGCCAGGCCCATCACGCCCAGCGGCGCGATCCGCAGCCGGCGACGCAGGATCGGCGCAGCGACGCCAACGCCGACGACGCCCCACGCGGTCGCTCGGATGACCGTCGACGTGCGCAACGCGCGCGCAGTATATGGACGGCGCTGGCGGCCTGGCCGCGCCAGGCGAGCTCGGGCGCCAGGCGCGGCTCACGGCGCTGAGCACCGACCCCCGCCGGCGCCGCGCTAGGCGCCGACGCCCGCCTGCGCTGCGCGGCGCTCGGTCGCCCCACGCACCAACGCCGCCAGCACGCCGCTGCGCTCGTCGGCCTCGGGATGCCACTGGACGCCCAGGGCGAAGCGCGCCGCCGGCGCCTCGATCGCCTCCGGCAGCTCGTCGAGCGTCGACCAGCCGGTGACGCGCAGTCCCTCGCCGAGCCGGTCGACGCCCTGGTGGTGGTGCGACTTGACGCGGTGGAGCTCCTCGCCCGCGACGCGCGCGGCCAGGGATCCGGGCTCCAGCCGCACGTCGTGGTCGGCGTCCTCGTAGCTGCCGGGCGTGCGCATGTGCTCGCCGTGGCCGAGCACGTCGGGCAGGTGCTGGTGCAGGGTCCCCCCGAGGGCGACGTTGAGCACCTGCATGCCGCGGCAGATCGCCAGCAGCGGCACGTCGAGCTCGATCGCCCGTCGCGCCAGCGCGATCTCGTAGGCGTCGCGCTCGGGCACGTTACGACCGGTGTTCGGGTCCCGCTGCGCTCCATAGGACGCCGGCTCGAGGTCGGTGCCGCCGACGAGCAGCAGCCCGTCGAGCAGCTCGAGCGCCTCGTCGGGATCACGCGTCAGCTGCGCGTCGACGGGCAGGATCAGCGCCAGCGCGCCCGCGTTGTGCAGCGCGGCGACGTAGGAGCGCGGCACGAACGCGGCGGCCGCGCGCCACCTGCCGAAGGTCACCTCGTCGAGCTCGGCGCAGACGCCGATCACCGTGCGAGCCATGCGACCCAATATAGGAGCCCGGCGATGGCGGCGCGGGACAGGCGCGGGATAGGATCCCCGCCGTGGCAGTCCATCTCCTGCGGCAGGGCGCCGGCGCCACGATCGAGCTCGATCGGCCCGAGACGCTCAACGCCTGGGACCGCGCGCTCGGCGAGGAGCTGCTCGCGGCGGTGCGAAGCGTCGCGGCGGACGAGTCGGTCCGCGCCGTCACGCTGCGTGGCGCCGGGCGCGGGTTCTCATCCGGCGCCGACCTCAAGGCCGGCTTCGAGCGCACCCCGACCGGCGAGCTGGACGTCCGCACGGTGCTGCAGGAGCGCTATCAGCCGATCATCACGGCGATCCGCACGATGCCCAAGCCGGTGCTCGCCGCCGTCCATGGGCCGGCCGCGGGGATCGGCTGCGCGCTGGCGCTGGCCTGCGACCTGGTCCTCGCGGCCCAGTCGGCCTACTTCATGCTCGCCTTCACGCGGATCGGGCTGGTCCCCGATGGTGGATCGGCGCTGCTGGTGCCGGCGCGCGTGGGCTTCGCGCGCTTTGCCGAGATGGCGCTGCTCGGCGAGCGCATCGACGCCGAGCGCGCGCTGAGCTGGGGGCTGATCAACCGCGTCGTCCCCGACGAGCGCTTCGAGGCCGAGGTCGCCGAGCTCGCGCAGCGGCTGGCCGCCGGCCCGACGCTGGCCTACGCCGGCATCAAGCGCCAGCTCAACGCGTGGCTGATGGGTGAGCTGCAGCGCACGCTCGAGCTGGAGGCCGAGCTCCAGCAGCAGCTCGTCGGCTCGGCCGACTTCGGCGAGGGCGTGGCGGCGTTCGAGGCCAAGCGCCCCGCCCGCTTCGCCGGCCGCTAGTAGCGGCGGGTATCATCCGCGCCGCCTTGCCGTCGCTCGAAGACTCCTCCAGGCGCCGCTCCGCGACGCGTCGCCCCACCGTACTCGCCACAGGGCTCGCCACGCTCGTCACCGGCCTGGCCACGGGCCTCGCCACGCTCGCCCTCGGCGCCGCCCCGGCGCTGGCGAGCGGCATCGCGCCCGAGGCCGGCGGCTCCCCCAACGCCAACCGCATCCACGGTCTCTACATGATCGTGCTGGTCTTCGCGCTGATCGTCTTCGTGATCGTCGAGGGCGCGCTGCTGTACTCGGTGCTGCGCTTCCGCGCCGGCCGCCGCACGCGCCGGCGCGCCGACCAGGTCCACGGCAACACCCGCCTGGAGATCGGCTGGACGATCGCCGCGGCGGCGATCGTGCTGGCGCTCGTCGGCATCACGTTCGCCAAGCTGTCGTCGATCAAGAACGCCGATCCCAGCGGACCCGACGGCCTCAACGCGACGCTCGTCGCCGCGGTCGGCCAGCCGCCGCCGACCGGCGGCCCGCGGCTGACGATCGACGTCAACGGCCAGCAGTTCATCTGGCGCTACACCTATCCCAACGGCGCCTACTCCTACGAGACGATGGTCGTGCCCACGAATACGACCGTGCTGCTCAACATCCGCTCGCAGGACGTCGCGCACTCCTGGTGGATCCCCAAGCTCGGCGGCAAGGCCGACGCCTTCCCCGGCTACGTCAACCACACCTGGTTCAAGATCTCCAAGCCCGGCGACTACCACGGACAGTGCGCGTTGCTGTGCGGGCGCCACCACGCCAACATGGTCGCCGACGTCCACGCGGTGCCGCCCGACGTGTACACCGCCTGGGTCAACGACCAGCGTCAGCTGATCGCCCAGGCCAACCAGCTCGCCGCGCAGCAGCGCGCGACGCTGTCGCCGATCCCCAGCCAGTGATCAAAGCAGGAGCAACCGAGCAAGCATGGCACTGACCGAGCCCGCCATCCAGGCCCCACCCCGGCCCCAGCTGATCGCCCACCGGGTCACCCGCCCACGTGCGGGCTGGCTGGGCTGGCTGGCGACCACCGACCACAAGCGGATCGGGATCCTCTACATGGTCACCGCATTCGTGTTCTTCATGCTCGGTGGCACCGAGGCGTTGCTGATGCGCATCCAGCTGGGCGCGCCGAACAACACCTTCGTCTCGCCGGCGATCTACAACCAGCTGCTGACGATGCACGGCACGACGATGATCTTTCTCTTCGTCGTGCCGATGATGGCGGGCTTCGCGAACTACGTCGTGCCGCTGCAGGTCGGCGCGCGCGACATGGCCTTCCCGCGGCTCAATGCCCTCTCCTATTGGCTGTTTTTGGCCGGCGGCATCGTCTTCTACTGCTCGCTGTTCTTCAACCCGCCCGAGGCGAGCTGGATCAGCTATGCGCCGCTGTCCTCGACGGCCTATCTGCCCAGTGGCGGCATCGACGCATGGATCTTCCTGATCCACCTGACCGGCATCTCATCGCTGCTGGGCGCGATCAACCTCTATGCGACGATCGCCAACATGCGCGCCCCCGGCATGGGCTGGGGGCGCCTACCGCTGTTCTGCTGGACGATCCTCACCTTCGCGATCCTGCTGATCCTGGCGCTGCCGACGATCGCCGCCGCGGTGACGATGCTGCTCACCGACCGTCACTTCGGCACCCACTTCTTCGACTCGACGGCGGGCGGCTCACCGCTGCTCTGGCAGCACCTCTTCTGGTTCTTCGGCCACCCCGAGGTCTACATCATGATCCTGCCCGGCTTCGGGATCATCTCGGAGGTCCTGCCGGTGTTCGCGCGCAAGCCGATCTTCGGCTACAAGGCGATCGCCGCCTCCACGCTGGCGATCGGCTTCCTCTCGCTGCTGGTCTGGGCGCATCACATGTTCGCGATGCCGATCAGCACCGTGGTGCTCGCCTTCTTCATGCTGTCCTCGGCGATCATCGCGGTGCCGACGGGGATCAAGGTCTTCAACTGGATCGCGACGCTCTGGCGCGGCACGCTGGTCTTCAAGACACCGCTGTACTTCGCCGTCGGCTTCCTGGCTTTCTTCACCCTTGGCGGGATCTCCGGCGTGATGCTCGCGCTGTTCCCGCTCGACTGGCAGTTCAACGACACCTACTTCGTCGTCGCGCACTTCCACTACGTGCTCGTCGCGGGCGCCGTCAACGCGATCTTCGCGGGCCTCTACTACTGGTTCCCGAAGATGACCGGGCGGATGCTCTCCGAGAGGCTCGGCAGGGTCTCCTTCTGGCTGACGTTCGTCGGCTTCAACGCGACCTTCCTCGTCCAGCACTCGCTGGGGCTCGACGGCATGCCGCGGCGGATCTACACCTACGGCGACCACGGCAGCTGGCCGGCCCTCAACCTCGTCTCGACGATCGGCTCCTTCATCCTCGCCGCCGGCGTGCTGGTGACGGCCGTCAACGTGCTGCGCTCGCTGCGCAACGGCCGCCGTGCCGGTCCCGACCCGTGGATCGCCAACACGCTCGAGTGGTTCACGACCTCGCCGCCGCCGTCCAACAACTTCGACGTGATCCCGCGCGTGCGCTCGGTCCGCCCGATGATCGACATCCGTCGCCAGATCGCCGAGCGCAGCGGCATGCAAGAACCGGATCCCACGGCCGTCACCAGGGTCTAGACTGCGCTTGTGGAGGCATCGCAGGCCACTTCCACCAAGCCGGCCCTGTCGGCGCACGGCCTGCGCCAGCTGGTCGTCGACTACCTGACGCTGACCAAGCCGAAGGTTCAGTCGCTGCTGCTGGCGACGACGGTGGCGACGATGGAGATCGCGGGCTCGCCCTCGCTGCGGCTGATCCTGCTGACCTGCCTGGGCGGCTACCTCTCGGCCGGTGGTGCCGGCGCGATCAATCACTACTGGGATCGCGACATCGACGCGCGCATGGCGCGCACCGCCAACCGGCCGCTGCCGGCGGGCCGGATCAGCCCAAACGCCGCGCTGCTGTTCGGCTGCGTGCTGTGCGTGCTGTCCTTCGCCGAGCTCACGCTGGCCGTCAACCTGCTGGCGGCCTGCCTCGCGCTAGCCGGCTTCGTCGGCTACGTCGGTGTCTACACGATCTGGCTCAAGCGCTCGACGCCGCAGAACATCGTGATCGGGGGCGCGGCCGGCGCGGTGCCGCCGCTCGTCGGCTGGGCGGCCGTCACCGGCTCGGTGAGCCTGACCGCGATCTATCTGTTCGCGATCATCTTCTACTGGACCCCACCGCACTTCTGGGCGCTCTCGCTGCTGATGGAGCGCGAGTACGCCAAGGTCGGCGTGCCGATGATGCCGGTCGTCCGCGGCGCCTGGGAGACCCGGCGCCAGATCCTGCTCTACGCGGTGCTGCTCGTCGGGCTGACGCTGCTGCCGTTCGCCGGCGGCGTGTTCGGCGGCGTCTACCTCCTCGCCGCGGCGGTGCTCGGGCTGGCGCTGGTCGCCGCTGCGGTACGCCTGTATCGCCGCGCGGACCGCCGCAGCGCGCTGCAGCTGTACCTGTTCTCGCTCGTCTACCTCGCGCTGCTGTTCGGCGCGATGGTGCTCGACGTAAAGCGCTGAGATCGCGCCCAAACGCTAGATTGCCGGTCGCGCCCACACGCTAGATTGCGCCAGCAAGGAGCCACCGCATGGATCGTCGCCTCGCCAACCGCAACCTCCGCACCGGCCTGATCGCCGGCGCGGTCGTGCTGTTGATGTTCGGACTCTCGTTCCTCGCCGCCGCGATCTACATCTCCTGATGGACGGCCCGGAGCTCGAAGCACCGCCCGTCTCGGAGGAGATCCACCTCCCCGAGCCCTCCTACCTGCCGGCCATCACCGCCGTCGGCATCACGCTGACGATCGTCGGGCTGACCGTCTTCTTCCCGGGCGTCTCGATCGTCGGCCTGGTGATCACGGTCTTCTGCATCGTGCGCTGGGTGCGCGAGACCCGCCGCGACCTCGACGAGCTGCCACCCGATAACCGCTAGGCCGCTGCCACGGGGACGTCGCAGATCGCGCCGTCCTGCGTCCAGCAGCGAACGATGTCGCGCATCGACAGGATGCCCTCGATGCGCCCCCCGTCGACGACGACGAGATGGCGGAAGCGCCCACGCACCATCGCCGCGGCGGCCTCCTCCAGCGACCACTCGGGCGCCGCGTAGACGACGGTCGGGGTGAGGTGATCGGCGACGCGCTCGCGATCGGGATCCTCCCCGCCGGCGAGCGAGACGAGGATGTCGCGCTCGGTCAGGATCCCCGGTCCCGGCTGACCGGGATCGCTGATGACGGCCGCTCCGACGCCACGCCGCGCCATCGCGATGGCGGCTTCGCGCAGCGTGTGCTCCGGCCCGAGCTCAACCTTGACGTCGCTCATTCCGTCTCGCACCTGCATGCGCGCCTCCTAAGTTTGCAACTTTTGATGCTAGCTGCCACCATCTTAGCGACAGTCGGCACAAGACGGCAACAGGGAGCGGGACGCCGCGTCCAAATCCGCGGGATGGTCTTCTGTGCCCGCTGACGCGCCGTCTTGGTAGTCATCGCGCGCGTCCCATAGGATGCCTGGCCCATGGAGGAGGAGCTCGTCCGTGCGTAGGCGCCAGGTCGGCCAGCTCGTGGCGGTGTTCGCCGTGATCACCGCCGCCGGGATCGCGCTCGGGCTCAACATCCACTGGTTCCCGGCCGCCGCCGACAGCCAGGCCAGCAACACCGACCGGCTCTACCGCGTGCTGGTGGTGGTGTCGGTGCCGATCTTCGCGATCGTCGCGACGGTCATCCTCTTCGCGGTCCTGCGCTTTCGCGCGCGCCCGGGCGACGAGCTGCGCGACGGCCCGCCGATCCATGGCAACACCCGCCTGGAGATCCTCTGGACCGCCTTCCCGGCGGTGCTGCTGATCTCGCTCTGCTCGTATGCGTTCGTCGTCCTGCGCCAGAACGAGAAGACGCCAAGCGGGCCGGTGCTCGACGTCCACGTCCAAGCCCAGCAGTTCACCTGGACCTTTCAATACCTGCGGCCCGGCGGAGGGCAGTTCAGCACCACCCAGCTCTACCTGCCGGTCAACCGGCCCGTCTACTTCTCGATCGACTCGCGCGACGTGATCCATGCCTTCTGGGTGCCGGCCTTCCGCCTGCAGGAATCCGCCGTGCCCGGGGTCACCACCCACCTGCGCGCGACCCCGACACGCATCGGCAGCTACGAGATCGTCTGCACGCAGCTCTGCGGGATCGGCCACTCGACGATGCGCTCGGTCGTCCACGTCCTCAGCCAGGCCGACTACAACACCTGGTTCAGCTCCGCGTCCAAACCGGCCGCGACCTCGACCGCTGGCGGCGCGACCTCGACCGCTGGCGGCAGGGGCGCTGCCGGGGCCGGCGCGGGCGCTGGGAGCGCGACCACGCCCGGCGCCGCCGCGCTGGGCAAGCAGGTCTTCGTGAGCGCCAGCGCGGGCTGCGGCGCCTGCCACACGATCGCGGCCGCCGGCACCAGCGGCACCGTCGGACCGGCGCTCGACCGCTACCTGAAGGGCAAGAGCGCCAGCTACATCCGCACGCAGATCGTCAAGCCGGACACCTACCCGGTCCCCGGCTTTCCGGCGGGGGTCATGCCGCGCGACTTCGGCACCCGCCTGACGCCGGCACAGCTCGACGCGCTGGTGTCCTATCTTGTGGAGGTCTCGGGAGGAAAGCCATGAAGACGTCGAAGGAGCAGAGGATCTGATGGCGGCAACCCTGCGCGCGGTCCGCGGCCCGGGCTGGTACCGGGCGGGGCTCTACTTCCTCTTCGGAGGCCTGTTCGCGGCGGCGATCACGACGCTGATCCGCTGGCTGCAGCACTTCCATCATCCCGTCGGCGGGCACGCGATCCTGACCGCGGGGCTGATCGCCGCGCCGCTGGGTGCGCTGGTCGGGCTGGGGGCGTTCGACTACTGGTTCTACTGGGCCTCCGGGCGCCCGACGCGGCCCGAGGACCACTCCGGCCACGGCGCCCGCTCCTGGCGCGACTACTTCCGCGTCAACACCGACCACAAGGTGATCGGCGTCCAATACGTCGTGACCTCGTTCTTCTTCCTGTTGGTCGGCGGCCTGCTGGCGATGCTGATGCGCGCCGAGCTGGCGCAGCCGGGCGCGCACTTCGTCAACGCCAACGCCTACAACGGCCTCTTCTCCGTCCACGCGTCGCTGCTGATCTTCCTGTTCGTGATCCCGGTCTTCGCCGGGCTGGCCAACTTCGTGCTGCCGCTGATGATCGGCGCGCCGGACATGGCCTTCCCGCGGCTGAACGCGCTGTCGTTCTGGATGCTGCCGGTCGCCGGCTTCATGATGATCGCCAGCTTCCTGGCGCCCGGAGGCTCGTTCTCGACCGGCTGGACCGCCTATGCCCCGCTCTCGACCTCGGCGCCGATCGGCCAGCTGTTCTTCAGCATCGCCGTGCAGTTCGCCGGCGCCTCCTCGGTCGCGACGGCACTGAACTTCCTGGTGACGATCATCACGATGCGCGCTCCCGGCATGTCGTTCTTCCGCATGCCGCTGCTCGTCTGGGCGAACTTCTCGACCTCGCTGCTGGTCGTGATCGCGACGCCGTTCATCGCCGCCTCGCAGTTCTTCATCATCCTCGACAAGGCGCTCGGCTTTCACTTCTTCGACGCCGGCCAGGGCGGGGAGGTGCTGGCCTACCAGCACGTCTTCTGGTTCTACTCGCACCCCGCGGTGTACATCATGATGCTGCCGGGCTTCGGCATCATCTCCGAGATCATCGCCGTCAAGGCGCGCAAGCCGATCTTCGGCTATCGCATGATGGCCTTCTCGTTGCTGGCGATCGTGATGCTCGGCTTCACCGTCTGGGCGCACCACATGTTCGTCTCCGGCATGCAGAGCTGGATTCGCGTGCCGATGATGGTTACGACCGCGATCATCGCCGTGCCGACGGGCATCAAGATCTTCTCCTGGCTGGCGACGCTCTGGCGCGGCGTGCTGCGCCTCGACACGCCGATGCTCTTCGCGCTGGGCTTCCTCGTCTGCTTCACCCTTGGGGGCATCAGCGGCGTGATGCTCGCGATGATCCCGGTCGACATCCACGTGTCGGCGACCTACTTCGTCGTCGCGCATCTGCACTACGTGCTCTTCGGCGGCTCCCTGTTCACGATCTTCGCCGGCGTCTACTACTGGTTCCCGAAGATGACCGGCCGGATGTACGACGAGCGCCTGGGCAAGCTCCACTTCTGGCTGACGTTCGTCTTCTTCAACGCGACGTTCGGCCCGATGCACGTGCTCGGGCTGGAGGGGATGCCGCGTCGCGTCGCCACCTACGCCCAGCAGTTCGCGGGCCTGAACCTCTTCATCTCGATCTGCGCGTTCATCCTCGGGCTCAGCACGCTGGTCTTCCTCTACAACATGGTCGCCTCCTGGCGCGGCGGCCCGCGCGCGACAGCCAACCCGTGGCGGGCGCTGACGCTCGAGTGGCAGGTCAGCTCGCCCCCGCCGGTGTTCAACTTCGACGCGGTCCCGACCGTCGTCGGCGGCCCCTATGAGTACGGCGTGCCTGGCGCGGTGCATGGGATCTTCAAGCCGCGCACGACGGCCGCCGCCAGCGCCGAAGCACGACCGACGCCGAGCGGCACCGTCGCCACGACCCCGAAGAGCGAATGAAGAACATCCTCGTCGTCGCCAACGAGACGGTCGGCGGGCGCCAGCTGCGCGAGGCGGTGCGCCAGCGCTTCGACCAGGGCAACGCGCGCTTCATCGTGATCGCGCCGCAGAACCGCCCCAAGCACGGCAATGTCATCTGGGACGAGGCGGTGCGCGATGCCGCCCAGCAGCGCCTCGAGATGACGATCTCCCAGCTGCGCGACATCGGCATCCCAGCGATCGGCGAGGTCATGGACCCCGACCCGTTCACGGCGATCATGGACGCCGTCGATCAGTACGACATCGATGAGATCATCATCTCGACCCACCCCGACACGCGCTCGGGCTGGATGCGCCGGGGGCTGATCGAGCGCGTCGAGGACGCCACCGGGCTGCCGGTCACGCACGTCGTCGTCGATCTGTCGAGCGACGAGGAGATCGTCAACACGCTCGTCGTCGCAAACCAGACCGCCGCCGGCGAGGCGCTGTTCCGGCGGCTGATCGAGAAGGCCGGCGAGTCGCGCGATTCCTGGTTCACGGTGATCGTGCCGCAGGAGCGCGACAAGGGCGCCCAGGAGGCGCGCGACCGGCTGATCGCGCTGATGGACCGGCTGCGCGAGGCGGGGCTGCGCGTCAGCGGCGGGATCGGCGACCCCGATCCGTTCGTCGCGGTCATGAACACGCTGCAGGTCACGCGCGTCAACGACATCGTGATCTCCAGCTTTCCCGCGACCAAGTCCGGCTGGATGCGCGCCGATCTGATCGAGCGGGTGCGGCGCGCCTGCAACGTCCCCGTCGAGCACGTCGTCGTCGATCTCGAAGCCGAGCAGGCCGCCAAGCAGGCGACCGCCGCCTGATCGCCATGGAAGCCGCGTCGATCACCGCCGAGCACGCCGAGCACCACCACGGGCCACCCGAGGCCAACCGCTCCTCGCGCGTCGAGCCGCAGTTCCTCGGCATGCTGCTCTTCATCATCTCCGAGGTGATGATCTTCGGCGCGTTCTTCGCGATGTACTTCTTCATCCGGGTCGTGCGCGCCGACCCGTGGCCCGCGCCCGGTACGTCGCTGCCCGTCGCGGTCGCCGGCGTCAACACGGCGATCCTGATGTCCTCCTCGCTGACGATGCACTGGGCGCTGGAGGGCGCCCGGCGTGGCAATCGCGCGGCGCTGCGCGCCGGCATCCTGACGACCTTCCTGCTCGGGCTGACCTTCCTGACGATCCAGGTCAACGAGTACGTGCACATCGGCTTCGCGCCCCACGACCACGCGCAGGGCTCGATCTTCTACGGGCTGACGGGCCTGCACGGCGCGCACGTGTTCATCGGCCTGACGCTGCTGACGATGGTCACCGTGCGGGCGTTCCGCGGGCACTTCAGCCCCGACCAGCACCGCGGCGTCGAGGTGCCCGGGATCTACTGGCACTTCGTCGACATCATGTGGATCGTCGTCTTCAGCACGGTCTACGTGCTGTAGGCGGCGAGCCGGCGGACGACAGCCGATCGAGCGGCCGCGACGGGAGGAGTTGTTCGGCGATGCTCAACCCGCTGCGCTCCGAGCGCGACGCGTTTCGCCTGCTGCTCTACGTCGCGGTGGTGGTCGCCGTGATCGTCGGGCTGGTGGTGGTTCTGCGGGCGCTGCTCTAAGGGGCGGGGCCGCTCCGATCTCGCACGATACGGGGGCCGTGAAGCCGCCGCCCGCGCAATTGCTGGCGGCCCCAATATCGCTCGATCCCGGAGCGTGCCCCGCTATGACACGCGAACGCTTTCCTGCATATGCAGGTCTTTGACTATTAGACGCAATCCTGTCGCTCATGAGCGCATGTTGAAAGGAGCTTTCCGTGTCGGTTGTGCAGCTTTAACCCCCGCCGGAACGCCGATGCGCGGACACGCCGTCCGGGCGTTCAGCCCGCGCATCGGCGTGTCGTCCACCAAGGAGCGACACCAGCGCCGAGGGCGAGCCCCCGCCGAGGGCGAGCGCCATTGGGGGCGCAACCGTGGCGGCCGGTGGGCGGCCCCGAGTCAGCTTTCGAGAACGCGCTGGCGCAGCTCCTCGCCGCGCCCCGCGGCGACCGCGCGCGCGGCGCGCACGTCGGTCAGCTCGATGCCCCGCGCCGCCGCCAGCTCCACCAGCTGCTGTCGCTCCTCGGCCTCGCGCGCGGCGCGCAGGAACAGCCAGCAGAACAGGCCGATCGTCAGCAGGCTCTCCTCGATCATCATCAGCGAGCCCGCCAGGCTCTGGTCGCTCAGCGGCGTGATGTGCCAGTGGGCGTCACCGCGCAGGTAGTAGCCGTAGAAGAGCGTGCCCGACCAGACGAAGACGTTGGCGAGCACGGTGCCGATCAGCCGCACCACGACGATGTAGCCAAGCCGCGCGAGGTTGCCAAACCACGCCGGCTTGGGCAGTGGGCCGAACAGCGGCAGCCACATCAGGATCCCGAAGACGAGGAAGCAGACGTGCTCGAGCACGTGGATCGCGTCGTGGCGCAGCGCGGCCTGGTAGAGCACCGGCAGATGCCAGAGATAGAGGTTGATCGCCCACAGCGGCACGGCGATCAGCGGATGCGAGAGCGCGCGC
Source organism: uncultured Solirubrobacterales bacterium (assembly GCA_963795555.1). Taxonomy (GTDB): domain Bacteria; phylum Actinomycetota; class Thermoleophilia; order Solirubrobacterales; family Solirubrobacteraceae; genus CAWCHZ01. Next base: position 43,219 of record CAWCHZ010000002.1, on the reverse strand, counting down.
AGCCGATCGAGCGCGCGCACGCGCAGCAACGGTGCCAGCAACGGGCCAGTCAGGCCGAGCACCAGCAGCAGCGCCGCGACATCGCCGATCAGCAGGTGCTCGAGCATGTGCGCTGCGAACAGCTGGTCGCTGATCCGACCGACCGGTGGGCTGAGCGCGCCGACGAGCACGATCAGGCCGGCGCCGTAGCAGAGCTGGCGCCAGCGCGGCACGGGTCGTTGCTGCCCCCCTGCCAGGGTGCGCGCGCGGCGCCAGTAGGGCAGCCAGTAGACCAGCACGAGCGCGACGAGGCCGGCGATCGCGCTGGGGCCCGAATCGGCTGAGGCGAACGGCGGCGGGACGAACATCGTCCCTAGCGTACTCGCGCGCCGCGGTGGTCCCACGCGCGGGCGCGCGGGGCCGATGCGCCCGTCAGCCGCTCAGCGGACGACCAGCGTGCCGACCATGCCAGCCTGGCGGTGGCCGGGCACCGAGCAGTAGAAGGTGTAGGTGCCCTTCTGCAGCGTGACGGTCAGCGAGGAGGTGCCGCCCTGGTTGACGATCGGCCCCTGGGCGTTGACCCCGGGCCCCTGGATCGAGATGTTGTGGGCGACGCCCTGCGGGTTCTTGGCGCTCAGCGTGAGCTTGCCCGCGGTGGCGACCGCCTTGCCCGTCACGAAGCGAAAGCCGGCCTGGGCGACGTCGATCTCAAGCGCGCCGTTCTTGGCCACCAGCGTCGGGCCCCCACCGGCAGCGGGCACGGCATTGGCCAACGCGCCGGTGTCCTGCCCGGCCGCGCCCGCCACCTGAGCGACGTAGGTCGCCACGTCCGACGCGCTGGCCCCCGTGAGCAGCTTCGCCGGCATGCCGCTGCCAGGCGAGGGGTAGAGGATCTGCTGGTTGACGATGCCGCGGATCGCGTTGGTGCCCAGACCCGAGCTGCGTGCCTCCGCGAAAGCCTGGTCCAGGTTGGGGCCGATCGTGCCCGCGGTGCCGGCACGGCGCAGGGTGTGGCAGCCGCCGCAGGTCGAGACGAACAGCCGCTTGCCGGCCACCGCGTCGCCGGTCGGCTTGAGCTGGCAGCCCGCGGCCGCCAGCAGCGCGATCGCGCCCGCAGTCACCCCGACGGCTCGCAGGCCACCCTTGCTAACCGCTGCCCTCAGCATCGTCGGGCGGAACTCTATCCGAGCACTCGGGGGAGGTCCCAGCCGGCGCCGGGACGCTGTCCGAGCGCTCAGCGGGGGGGCCCCAGCCGGCGCCGGGACGCTGTCCGAGCACCGGCGCGAGCTCGTCGAGCCGTCCCTGGGCGGCCGCCAGCACGCCCTCGGCCACCCCCTGCCAGGAGTAGCGGGCCGCCGCGGTGGCGGCCAGCGAGCGGCGTACCTGGCGGCGCAGCGGCGCCGGCGCGAGCAGCCAGTCGCTCAGTCGCGCCGCCAGCTCCCCCACCGGGTCGCGCGCCAGGTCGAACGACAGCCAGGGCCGGGCCTGCGGCGGCAGCGCTGCGGCGAGCGTGCGCGTCACCTCCGCCAGCCCGGAGTGCTCCGCGCAGACGGGCAGCGCCCCGCAGGCCGCCGCCTCGACGGCCACCATGCCAAAGGACTCCGGGAACGTGCTCGGCACCACCAGCGCCGCGCAGGCCGGCAGCAGCTCGGCCAGAGCATCATGCTCGAGGCGGCCGGTCAGCACCACGCTGCCGGGCAGCGCTGCGCTGGCCTGCAGGTAGCGACGGCGGCGCTCGCCCTGCAGGTCATCGAGGAAGGCCTCGAGCAGTCGCAGCGGCGCGCGCGGCCCGCCCTCCGCCTCGCGCCCCGCGCGCGCCAGCGTGCGCACGCCGGCGAGATCGCCGGCGCCAAGCAGCGCGAGCATTCGCTCCAGCGCGCGCCGGTAGGCGCCGAAGCCGACGATCGCCAGGCGCGCGGTGGGGACCCGCGCCAGCACGAGCGGCCAGGCGGCGGCGAGCAGGTCCACGCCCTTGGAGACGATCAGCTTGCCGACGAAGCAGACGAGCTGGTCACGATCGGGGTCGAGCGACTCGAGCGCGCGCGCAGCCTCGAGCGGATCGGCGGCGAAGTCTGAGCGCGCCGGGTCGCCGGACGTGCGCGCGGGCGGGTTTGCCGCGAGCCGGCTCGCGAGCGCCCGGACTCCGCTGGCGGCAGCACGCGCGCTGCGTGGCGCAAACAACGACACGTCGACGCCCGGCGGCCCCAGCCGTGTACGCGCCGGCAGCATCGCGTCGCCGATCGTCGCCCAGAGGCTCTCGGCGGTGTGGCGGGACCCCGCCAACACGCCGCGCGCGCCCGCCAGCCCCTCGCGCGCGTAGGGCAGGAAGCGGGGGTGCGGCTTGACCGTGTACTCCAGCGCGCTGCCGTGGATCTTGACGGCGTAGGGCGTGCCCAGCTCGGCGAGCGCGCGCGCGAGCACGATGGGCCCCATGATCAGGTGGTTGGCCAGCGCGACGTCCGGTCGAACGCGGCGCGCCACGTCGGCCACAGCCCGCACGTTGGCCGTCAGGTAACGCTCCAGCTGCCCCTCGCTGAGCTCGGCGAAGAGCCTCGCCTGGACGCCCTCGTAGCGATCGGCTACGTAGACGGGCAGCAGCCGGCCGATCTCGGGGCGGTACACCGTGCAGCGCACCGGCTCGCGCAGCACGCGCACGCTCAGCTTGCCCGCCCGCCAGCTGCCGATCGCATCGACCCAGGGCAGCTCCTCGGCGGCGCGCTCCTGGCTGAGCAGATGCACCTCGTGGCCCAGTCCGCGCAGTGCGGCAGCGAGGTTGGCGTTGTAGACGTTGGAGCCGGTCCCGCGCAGCAGGTAGCCGTGAAAGATCAGCACGCGCACGGGGCGGGCAGCTTAGCGGCGCGGTGGGCCGTGGGCGGGGAATTGCGTAGCGGAGGGTTCCCCGCACGGGACGCGAAACAGCATCCGGCGAACGATGAGCACGGGAACCGTCTTAGTGGTGGACGGCGACGCCACCGCGCGCGCCTCGCTGACCCGCTTGGTGGCCGAGCTGCCGCGCGTCGAGCGCGTGATCACGGCGACGAGCGTCGAGCGCGCGGCACGGCGCCTGGAGGGCGTGGGCGTCGTGCTGCTCGAGGCCGGTGATGCGAGCGCGCTGAGCGAGGCGGTCGGTCGTCTGCGCCTGGCCGATCCGGACGTGGCCGTGATTGTGGCGGCGGACAGCTGCCCGCCGGAGACCGTGCGCGCGGCGCTCGACGCGGGCGCGCTGTCGTTCGTCGTCAAGACCAGCAGGCAGGAGCAGCTGCGCGACATCATCCACGCCGCGCTCGACGGACGCGGGCTGCTGGACCCAGCCGTCGTACGCCCGGTGATCGGACGCTACGCGGCGCTGCTCGAGGACTCGCGCCGGCGCGATCGGGCGATCATCGAGAGCCTGGCCGCCGCGGTTGAGGTCAAGGACACAGTCACCAGCCGGCACCTGCACCAGGTCAGCAAGCTCGCCACCCAGCTCGCCGGGATCGTCGCGCCCGAGCTCGCCACCTCCGAGGACTTCCTCTTCGGCTGCCTGCTGCACGACATCGGCAAGATCGGCGTCCCCGAGCAGATCCTCACCAAGCCCGGCCCGTTGACCGAGGAGGAGTGGCGACTGATGCGTCGCCATCCGCAGACCGGCGTGCGCGTGATCCGTCCGCTGGGTCTCGCACCGCTGGTTGGCGAGATCGTGCTCTACCACCACGAGCGCTGGGATGGCGAGGGCTACCCGGCCCGCCTCACCGAGCAGGAGATCCCGCTCGCCGCGCGGATCTTCAGCGTCTGTGACGCGCTGGAGGCGATGACCGCGCCGCGGCCCTACCGCGGTGCGCTGCCGGCTCCGGTCGCGTTCGAGCGCGTCCGGATCGAGGCGGGCCAGCAGTTCGACCCCGCGGTGGTCGCGGCGCTCGAGCAGGGGGTCAGCGAAGGCTCCGTGACGCTGCCCGAGACGCTCGATCCCGAGGCGGGCGGCCTGGGCAGCCGCAGGCGCGTCAGCGAGCGTGGGCGTTGGTAGAGTTCCCCGGCCGTGAACCTGCGCCAGCGATACCGCCTGCGCGCCCCCTCGACGGGTCGCGAGATCCTGATCGAGGCAGAGCCCGATCGCACCTACCTGGATCGAGAGACGGGCGAGCGGCTGGAGGTCGTCGGCAAGACGCTTCCACTGGCGCCGTCCCCGTCGGAGCTGCCTTGGGCGGTCGAGAACCTGCGCTTCTGCAACTGGTGCGGCCAGCTCGTGCAGCGGGATCTGAACGACTGCCCATACGACGGGCGGCGGATGACCCCGCTCGCGCGCTGAGCGCTCGCAGGTCGCCACGGGGTCGGGTTCCCGCTCGGGCGGCGAGCGCGCCGCGGTGGCTGACACCGGGCCGCGTCCCCACTCGGGCAGCGGCAATCGCGCTGCTGCTCGTCGTCGTCGTGGGCGTCAGCGCCTGCGGCTCCAGCCAGGACGCCACCCTCGGTGCCGAGCCGAGCTCGGTCCCCGACCTCACCCTGCCGCCGCAGGGCGAGTCGTTGCAGACAGCCGCTCAGCCGACGAGCACGACGCAGGTCACCACCGCGACCGCCACGACGACGGGCGCCTCCTCGCCGACCACGAGCTCGAACACCACGGGCACCGGGACCGGCGGCACCAGCGGGGCGGGAACGGGTGGCGCTGGCGCTAGTACCGGCGGTGGCGCTACGGGCACCGGCGGTGGGGCTGGCACGGGCGCTGGCGCTACGGGCACCGGCGGTGGCGCGAAGGGCACGGGCGGTGGCGCTACGGGCACCGGCGGTGGCACCGGCGGGGCCGGTGCCACGGGCGGCGCAGCCACCGGCGCGAGCGTCAATGGCACCAGCAGCGCGCGCTACAGCCAGTTCTGTCAGCAGAACCCCGGCGCCTGCTAGCAGACGATCCTACGCTGCGCTGGCCCGCCGAGCGCGCACGTGGCGCGCCGGCTGCGATGTGCGCCGTGTGCGTCGCACCACCGGACAGCCACCACGGCGCGGCGCCCAGCCATCGCCCGCCAGCGCCGGCGCCTGATCACCGCGGTGACCGGCACGGCGCCGTCGCGCCGGACGGCGGCGAACGGCGGGCCCTCCACAGGGCGGTCGGGACGGGTCGTGATCGGGCCCTCCCCCACCCCCGTCATCGTCGTCCCCCTTGTCGCCGTCCTCGCGGAAGCGCAGGAACCACCACAACCAGACGACAAGCGCTCCGACGTCCAGCACCCGCAGTCCAACCACGATCCATCTCGCGGTGGTCACCACCTCCATGCTAGATCGTCAGTCGAGCCCAGCCTAGGGGGGTAGCTGACCCGACAGCCGCCCGCGGCTACGGCATCGCTGGGCGGCGGCGCCCGCGCCCGTTGCGCTACTTCTTGGTCTTCTTCGGCGGCGGGTTGGGCTTGGGCGCCGTGATCAGCGTCGCCGAGTACGTCAGCCGCGCCGTCTTATAGGAGCAGGCGTAGACGTTCTGGCTCGACAGCACGGTCTGGGCGGTTGGCGTGATCGTGTCGTTGCAGCCGGCCTTGGGGCGGCTGGAGCGCCAGATCGTCGCCGAGTCCATGCCGACAGCCAGCACAGGCGCCCACGTCGGAATCGTCAGCGCGACGATGTCGCCCTTGCGGACCCCGAGCGTCGTGACCAGCGGGAACTGCGCGGTCTGGCCGAGATACGGAGTCAGAGCCTGCAGGTCGCTGGTCGCGATCAGCCGGTAGCGCTGGGGCGGACGCGGACCACGGGTCGTCTTCGGACGAGGCACCGGCCGCAGGATCGCGATCTGCGCGCTGGGCGGACCGCCCAGGCGACTGTTGAACGAGCTGATCTGGGTCGGGCTGGGCATTGCCAGCGTGACCGTCCAGGCGACGATCCGACCATTTGCCGGGACCACCGAGATGTTGCGCTGAGCGCCCACGGCCACCTGGAAGCCGGTCGTTCGATCGACGACCAGGCACGGCGTCCCGGGGCAGCTTGGCGACGTCGTCGGTGGCTTGGGGCCAAGCTCGACGATCTGAGCGGCAGCGGGGCCGGCGAGCACGACCAGCGTGCCGAGCACGGCTGTGAGTGACAGCAGCAGACGACGCATCGTGCTATTCAACACGATCCGGCGGCGGTCGGAGCGCTGACCGCCGATGATCCGATCTGGCCGGGCCGGTTCGCGGACTAGATCACCGCCACGTTGACGGCCTTCGGTCCCTTGTCGCCCTGCTCCTCTTCATAGGAGACGCGTACTCCCTCGGCGAGCGACCGGTATCCGTCACCCGTGATGCCGGAGTAGTGGACGAACAGGTCGCGGCCGCCACCCTCCGGGGTGATGAAGCCGAAGCCCTTGTCGTCGCTGAACCACTTCACCGTTCCTGTTGCCACGTGGCTCTCCCCCAACTCGGGTGCTGCTCCGCCGCCCCGCGCTGGGCGGCTGCGGCGGTCCGCTAGCACAACTTTTTCCGGGTAATCCCGGTCGTGACCGGCGCCAGGCTACCAGTCTCCGGACAACGACGCAGCGTCGCCACGGGTGGAGGATCGCGGCCGCCTCGGCGATCGTCCGGGGGTCGCTCAGCGACGCAGGATCGCGGCCGCATCGGCGATCGTCCGGGGGTCGCTCAGCGACGCAGGATCGCGGCCGCATCGGCGATCGTCCGGGGGTCGCCCGGCGTGGGGATCCAGGGCAGCCGCAGCGGGTCCTCGCGGTAGCGCGGTATCACGTGCAGGTGGAAGTGAAAGACGGTCTGCCAGGCCGCTGGCCGGCAAGAGTTGAGGACGTTCACGCCGGCCGCGCCGAGCCGTTGCAGGGCGTGTCCGGCTAGCCGCTGCGCCGCGGCTGCGCAGGCGCAGAGATCCTCGCTGCCGATCTCGACCAGGTCGACCGCGTGGGCGCGGGGGACCACGAGGGCATGGCCGCGCGTCGCGGGGTTGATGTCCATGAACGAGACCGTCCGCTCGTCCTCATCGACGATAGTGGCGCTCGCGCGACCGGCGACGATCCGGCAGAAGATGCAGTCCGCCTCCGTCACGCCGAAATGCCGTTCGTCCCCGAGGCGATTCGCGGCCAGCGCACACGCGGACCGATCACGCCCATTCGTCTTCCTGATCGCGATCCTCGTCGGCCTCGAGCATCCGCCAGGCGAGGTCGAGGGCGTCGGAATGAGTGGAGATTTCGCCGGCGAAGCGCGCCTGGGCGATCTCGTCGAGCATTCGACCGAGCGCCGGCCCCGGCGGCACGTCCAGCTCGCGCGCCAGCTCGTCGCCGCGCACCAGCGGCGGCCGCGTGCTCTCCAGCGGCCAGCGCAGGGCCTCGCTGAGCAGCTCGCCGGCGATCCGCAGGTGGCGCTCGATCGACTGCTCGGAGTCCTCGCCGCGCGTCGCGAGCCGATCGGCCACCGACAGCACGGTGACATCGATCTCGACGGGCTCGCAGTCGCGCAGGTAGCAGTAGATCGCGCGGCGGCTCAGCGGCCGCTCCCGGACCAGGAAGCCGAGCCGCAGATGGTGGCGCACGAGCGCCGCTACATGCGTCCGCAGGCGCTCGCTGGAGCGCAGGCGGCCCATGATCGAGCGCGCCAGCGTGGCGCCCTTGACGTCGTGGTCGGGGAAGCCGAAGCCGCCGCCGGGGCGCTCGCGGCTGGTCAGCGGCTTGGCGACGTCATGCAGCAGCGCACCCAGGCGCAGCGCCTGCCAGCGGTTGAAGCCCTCCGCCAGCGGCTCGGTCATCGCCGCCGCGACCGCGGTTGCGTCATGACCAAGTGTCGCCGCGGGTGCCTGCTCGATCACCAGCACCGCGGCGACGGTCTCGAGCGTGTGCCCGTGGACGTCGCGGTGGTGGAAGCGATTCTGCTGCACGCCGTGCAGCGCGGTGACCTCCGGCAGCACGACCGCCATGGCGCCCACCCGCTCAAACGCCTCCAGCCCGGTCATCACGCCCGGTGCCACGATGATCCGTCGCAGCTCGGCGAAGATCCGCTCGGCGGCCACTCGCTCCAGGCCCGCCACATGCGCCTGCGCGGCGCGCAACGTCTGCGGCTCGATCTCGAAGCCAAGCTCGCACACGAGGCGCGCCAGACGGGCGACGCGCAGCGGATCGGCGCGCAGCGCGTCCTCGCCGACCATTCGCAGGCGCTTGGCGGCAAGGTCGTCACGACCCCCGAAGGGGTCGACGAGCGTCCCGTCGTCGAGCGACTCGGCGATCGCGTTGATCGTGAAGTCGCGCGCGGCGAGATCCTGCTCGATCGTCGTGCCCGCAAGCGGGCTGATGTCCAGCTGCCAGGCGCGATGCCCGCCAACGACGCGCCACGCGCCGAACTGCTCGGAGAGTGCGAACGGGGTCCCGCCAGCGGCCTCACCGAGCAGGCGAGCCGCGCTCTGGGCATCGTGCTCCACGACCAGGTCGATGTCGACGAGCTGCGCAGGCGGCGGTCGTTCGAGCAGGCGATCGCGCACCGTCCCGCCGACCAGCCACGCGCGCTGGCCGCTGAGGGTGCCCCGGATCGTCGCCATCAAGGGAGCCGGGAGGCTCATGCCAGCTCGCCGTCGCGGTGGTAGCGGCGCACGACACGGGACCCTATCCCGCAGGCGATCTCGTAGTTGATCGTGCCCGCCCACCGCGCCACCTCCTCGGCGAGGATCCGCGCCTCGCCCTGCGCGCCGATCAGCAGCGCCCGCTCCCCGCCCGTCACGGTCGTCGGCTCACCGACGTCGACCGTCACGCTGTCCATGCTGACGGCACCGACGAGCGGATGCCGGCGCCCCGCGATCAGCACCTCGGCGTTGTTCTCCAGCGCCCGGCGCACGCCGTCCGCGTAACCGAGCGGCAGCAGCGCGATCGAAGTCGCGCGCGCGGCACGGAAGCGCCGTCCATAGCCGACGCTCTGGCCGACGTCGCAGCGCTTGACCTCGGCGACATAGGAGCTCAGCTCGAGCGCCGGCTCGAGCTGCTGGCGCACGGGGTCGGCATGGAACGGGTCGAGCCCGTAGATCGCGATCCCACAGCGCACCATGTCGTAGTGAGACCCCGCCGAGCGCAGCGTTGCCGCGCTGTTGGCCGCATGTGCGAGCACCGCTGGATGGCGCGCTCGCAGCCGCTGCACAAACGCGTCGAACCGCGCCAGCTGCTCGTCGAAGAAACCATCGGCGGTGTCGTCGGCGGTCGCCATGTGCGTCATCGCGCCGACGAGCTCGAGCCCATCGGCGGCAGCGACCTGGTCAGCCACCGCAAGCGCCTCATCGACGTCGCGGGTGCCGAGGCGCCCCATCCCCGTGTCAAGCTTGACGTGCACGCGCGCGTGGACGGGGCGCAGCGTCGCCAGCGCGCGCACGAACGCGCTGCCCCATGCCACGACGTCGGCCCGCGCGCGCAGCGCGGTCACGAGATCCTCGGCTTCCAGCGGGCCGAGCACGATCAATGGCGCGCTGATCCCGGCGTCACGAAGCGCCAGCGCCTCCTCGGCCGTTGCCACAGCCAGCCAGCTCGCCCCGCCCGCAAGCGCGGCGCCGGCGACGGCGTTGGCGCCGTGCCCGTAGCCGTCCGCCTTGACGACGGCGCAGAGCTGCGCCCCGCCGACGAGGGCCTGCGCAAGGCGCGCGCAGTTGCGCTCGACGGCCGCCAGGTTGACCGCTGCGACCGCGCGGCGTGAGCTCACCGCACGTCCCCGGGGGACGCCGGATCGGCCCGCTCCGGCGGGCGCCGTGGGAGCTTGCGCGAGCCCGACGCCAGGGCGCGCCGATCGAGCGCAGCCGGCAATGCGGCTATCACGTCGCTGGCGATCACCGACTGCGCGCCGTCCACCTCCGCGGCGATCCGACCGGCGCGCGCGTGGACGCAGACAGCCGCGCAGGCGGCCGTGAACGGGTCCAGGCGCTTGGCGAGCAGCGCGCCGAGCACGCCCGCGAGCACGTCGCCGGTCCCGGCGGTGGCCAGCGCGGGACTGGCGCCGCGACTGACCGCGACCTCACCGTTGGCGGCGGCGACGATCGTGTCATCGCCCTTGAGCACGACGATCGCCCGCGCCCGTGCGGCCGCGTTGCGCGCGTGCTCGAGCCGTCGGGCCGCCACGTCGCTGGGATCGCACTGCAGCAGCCGCGCCAGCTCTCCCGCATGCGGGGTGAGGATCGTCGGCGCGCCGCGCGCGGCCAGCGCGTCGAGCCGGCCGGCATGCGCGTTGAGGCCATCGGCGTCGATCACCAGCGGGAGCGACACCGCGGTGGCGGCGGCGCGCAGCAGCTCAACGGTCGCGGCGTCCCGTCCGGCGCCGGGACCGAGCACGAGCGCGCCGGCACCGGCGCTGCGCTCGAGCACGCTCGGCAGGCCGGCGGCCGTCAGCGCGCCCTCATCATCCGGGAGCGGAACGGTCATCACCTCGAGCAGCCGGGCCTCGAAGATGGGGTTCAGCGAGGCCGGCACGAGCGCGGTGACGTAGCCGGCCCCGGCGCGCAGCGCGGCCTCGGCGGCCAGGCAGGGAGCGCCGGTCAGCCCGGTCGAGCCGCCGAGCAGCTGCACCGCGCCGGAGCTGAACTTCGTGCCCGCGGGGCCGCGCGACGGGATCGTGGCGAGCACGCGATCGTCGATCAGGCCGAGCCACGGATCCACCGCCGGCGGGGCGGCGGAGCTGGCCGGAATGCCGATGTCGATCACGCTGACCTCGCCGGCATGCCACTTGCCGGGAGCGATCCAGAGCCCCGGCTTTGCGGCATGGAAGGTGGCCGTCGCGTCCGCGCGCACGGCCACGCCGCCGATCTCGCCGGTCGAGGCATCGACGCCGCTTGGCACGTCGACGGCGACGACCCCGGCCGCGCCAGCGCGAATCGCCTCGATCGCGCCCTTGACGGGCTCCCGCGGCACGCCGGCAAAGCCGGTGCCGAGCAGCGCATCGACGATCAGCGACGCGCCGGCCAGCGCCGCCGGCGCAAAGGGCCGTGGTGGAGACCCCGGCAGCCGTTCGAGGTTCGTGCGCGCATCGCCGCGCAGCTCGCCCGGATCGCCGACGCAGAGCACATCGACGTCGCGGCCGGCTTCGCGCAGCAGGCGGGCGGCGACCAGCCCGTCGCCGCCGTTGTTGCCCTTGCCGCAGACGACCGCGACCCGGCCCGTCGGCCAGCGCTCGCCAACCAGCTCGGCAACGCCCGCTCCGGCGCGCTCCATCAGTCGCAGCGAGGGAACGCCGCAACGCTCGATCGCCCACGCGTCCAGCGCTCGCGCGTGTGCCGCATCGAGCAGCGGCGTGAGCCACTCCGGCAAGCTCACTCGAGCACCGCCACGGCGCCGGCGAGCTCATCGCTGTGCGTCAGCGAGACGTGGACCGCGACGCCGAGCTCCGCGGCGCGAGCGGCGGCCGATCCGCGCAGGCGCACCGTCGGCGCCGTCGGGCCGCTGATCACCTCGATGTCGAGCGGCGCCCAGGCGGGCAGGGACAGCGCCTTGGCGACTGCCTCCTTGGCGCAGAAGCGAGCCGCAAGGTGTCGACCGGGCCGGCCGTGGCCGGCGGCGTAGGCCCGCTCGGCCTCGGTGAACAGCCGCGCGGCGAGCCTCGGACGGCGCTCCAGGGCACGCTCCAGGCGCGCGATCTCGAGCAAATCCATCCCCACGCCACGCATCGCGCCGATCCTAACGGGAGCGGCGGAGCGCGCTTGGGTCACTCGCTGGCCGCCGGTCGCGCGGCGCCTCGTGGGGGCGCCGACGGTCACTCGACACTCGGCGCCCGGCGAGGCGCCGACGATCACTCGACCGTGACGGTCTTGGCGAGGTTGCGCGGCTGATCGACGTTGAGCTCGCGCCGACGGGCGATTCGGTAGGCGAGCAGCTGCAGTGGGATCACCGCCAGCAGCGGCTGCAGCATCCAGTCGGTGCGCGGGACCATCACGACCTCTTGCGCCTGGTCGCCGATCTCGGTGTTGCCCTCGGTGGCGATGGCAATCACGTGGGCGCCGCGCGCCTGGACCTCCTGCATGTTGGAGACGAGCTTGTCGAGCACCGGCGCGTCGGTAGCCACGCAGACCACCGGCGTGTGCTCGTCGAGCAGCGCGATCGGCCCATGCTTCATCTCACCGGCGGCGTAGGCGTCGGTGGCGATGTAGGAGATCTCCTTGAGCTTCAGCGCGCCCTCGAGCGCGACCGGCAGCCCGACGTGACGGCCGAGGTAGAGGAAGAAGCCCGCCGTCCAGTGGCGATCGGCGATGCGCTCGATCGGCTCCTGCACGCGAGCGAGCAGATCGTGCATCAAATGCGGCATCCGCTTGAGCTCGCCGACCAGTGCGCTGAGCCGCTCACGCTCGAGCGTGCCGTGCAGCTCCGCCAGGCGCAGCCCGAGCAGATACATGACCGCCACCTGGCAGACGAACGTCTTCGTGGCGGCAACGCCGATCTCCAGGCCGGCACGGGTGAACAGCACGCCGTCGGCGTCCTGGGTCGCCTGCGAGCCCATCACGTTGGTCACCGCGAGCACCGTCGCGCCGCGTGACTTCGCCAGGCGCATCGCCGCCAGGGTGTCGCGCGTCTCGCCCGACTGCGATATGCCGATGACCAGGTCGGAGGGCCCGACGACGGGGTTGCGGTAGCGGTATTCCGACGCGATGTCGATCTCGACGGGCAGACGAGCCCACTCCTCGATCGCGTAGCGACCGACGAGGCCCGCGTGGTAGGAGGTGCCGCAGGCGACGATCACGACGCGCCGGCAGCTGCGCAGCAGCTCGTCGTCGATCGCGCCGAGCTCACCGAGGTCGACCCCGTCTGGCCGGGCGGTGCGGTCCGCGACGGTGTCGGCAGTCGCATCCGGCTGCTCATAGATCTCCTTGAGCATGAATGTCTCGTAGCCGCCCTTCTCGGCCATGTCGAGGTCCCAGTCGATCGTGAACGTCTCGCGCTGCAGCGGCTGGCCGTCAACGGTCGTCAGCTCGACGCCCTCGGGTCGTGCGGCGACGATCTCGCCGTCGTGGATCAGCTGCGCCTCGCGCGTCGTCGCCAGGAACGCCGGCGCGGCGGAGGCCAGGAACGTCTCGCCGTCGCCGCGACCGATCAGCAGCGGGCACTCGCGGCGGGTGCCGACCAGCAGCCCGGGCTCCTCGGCGCTCATCGCCACGAACGCGTAATGGCCCTCGAGCTGCGGGTAGGCCTGCCGCACGGCGGCGACCAGGTCACCGTCGTAGTGGGCGGCCACGAGGTGCGCGATGACCTCCGCGTCTGTCTCGGAGGTGAACACCGCGCCGGCCGCGCGCAGGTGCGTGCGCAACGGCGAGAAGTTCTCGACGATCCCGTTGACGACCACATGGATGCGCTGGCTGGTGTCCGCGTGGGGATGGGCGTTGACCTCGCAGACTCGGCCGTGCGTGGCCCAGCGCGTGTGGCCGATGCCGGTGGTCGCAGGCGGGCTTGCGACCGCAACGCTTGTGGCAGCGCCCACGCCGACGGCCTCGCGCAGCGCGCTGAGGTTGCCCACCGCGCGCACGGTCTCCACTCGTCCGTCGGCGAGCAGCGAGATCCCCGCGCTGTCATAGCCGCGGTACTCCAGTCGCTCCAGGCCCGACAGCAACAGCTCCTGCGCCTGCCGACGGCCGGTGTATCCGACGATGCCGCACATGGGCATGGCTCCTTCAACGAGTGAGGACCGCGATCAACGCGGCCCGCCGGCTCCACCGGTTTGCTGATCTTAACGTCTGGCGGGCCTCGGCTCCAGGCCTGCAACGCCGATTGGACGATCAGCCGAGTCGCTGGCGAGGACCCTCCGAACGGGGGTCGAACGATCGGCCAGCGATCAGGCCAGCCTCGGCTGGCAACCAGCGATCGGCCGCGCCTGGACCATGCAGTCAGGCCAGCCGGGACTCGACGATCGCAACCAGCCGCCCGCAGACGGCGTCGGCCTCCTCGTCCGTCGGTGCCTCGACCATCACGCGCACGAGCGGCTCGGTGCCGCTCGGACGGACCAGCACGCGCCCGCGGCCCTCGAGCGCGCGCGACTCCTCGCCGACGGCCTCGTGCAGCTCGCTGCAGCCATCGAGCGCGGCGCGATCGGCAACCGGCACGTTGACCAGACGCTGGGGCAGCTTGGCCATCGCGTCACGGCTGGCGATGTCCCGTGCGCCGAGCGCCTCGAGCGTCAACAGCGCCGCCGCGATCCCGTCACCGGAGGGAGCAAAGCCGAGCTCGATGATGTGGCCCGACTGCTCGCCGCCCAATGCCCAACCGCGCTCGCGCAGGGCCTCGAGCACGTAGCGATCGCCGACCGGCGTCACCGCCACCTCGATGCCCGCCGCGCGCATCGCCGCATGGAAGCCGTAGTTCGTCATGACAGTGACGGCCACTCCGTTATGCGGGAGCCGGCCGGCGTCGCGCAGGTGCAGCGTGGCGAGCGCGATCAGCTCATCGCCATCGATGACCTGCCCGTCGCGATCGACCGCCAGCACGCGATCGCCATCCCCGTCGAAGGCGAAGCCGAGCTCATGGCCACCGGCGAGGACCGCCGCGGCGAGCGTCGCGATGTGGGTCGAGCCGACGCCATCGTTGATGTTGCGGCCGTCGGGCTGATCGGCAATCACCGTGACGCGAGCGCCGAGGCGACGAAAGATCTCCGGCGCCGCCTGGTAGGTCGCGCCATTGGCGCAGTCGAGCACGATGTCACGGCCGTTGAGATCCAGCGCCGCGAAGCGACCGTGCAGGGCGCGCAGGTAGTCCTCCAGCGTTCCGTGCAGAGCGCGCACTCGTCCCACCTCGCGGGTGCCGGCGACGTCCTCGTCCAGGACGCGCTCGATCGCGGCCTCGGCGGCGTCGGAGAGCTTGTCGCCGTCGGGCCCGAAGAACTTGATGCCGTTGTCCTGGTAGGGGTTGTGCGAGGCCGAGAGGACGACAGCCATGTCGAGCGCGTGGTGCATCAGCAGCAGCGGGGCCGCCGGTGTCGGCAGCACGCCACCGAGCAGGGCTTCGCCACCGGCGGCCGCGATCCCAGCCGCCACGGCGGCTTCGAGCATCTCCCCCGACTCGCGGGTGTCGCGCACCACCAGCACCTGCGGACGCTGCTTGCCCAGCTGGGTCGTCGCCGCGCGCGCCAGGCTTAGCGCCAGTTCGGCAGACAGTGCCTCTCCCGCCACCCCGCGCACGCCGTCGGTGCCGAACAGTCTGCGGTCCATCGGACCGCGGACTAGCGCTTGGAGAACTGCGGCCGCTTGCGCGCCTTCTTGAGGCCGGCCTTCTTGCGCTCCTTCACGCGCGAGTCGCGCGTGAGGAAGCCGCGGCGCTTGAGCTCGCCGCGCAGGTTGGGGTCGGCCTCGATCAGCGCCCGGGCGATGCCGTGACGCAGCGCGCCGGCCTGCGCCGACACACCGCCCCCGTGGATCTTGGCGACGACGTCCATGCGCGACTCATAGCCGACGGACTCGAGCGGCTGACGGATCGTGCGTTGCAGCGTGGGCCGCGGGAAATGACCCTCCAGCGGACGCCCGTTGATCGTGTAGCCGCCGGTGCCAGGACGCAGGATCACCCGCGCGACGGACGTCTTGCGCTTGCCGGTCGCGTAGTAGCGGGCACCGGCCGCGAGGTCGATCGCGGCCTGCGCGACCGGGATGTCGACCACATCGCTCTCCTCCTCGGCGGCCGGCTCCTCGGCAGGCTCGACGGCGTAGTCGTACTGGCTCTCGGCCGATGCCAGCGGATCGGTGCCCTCGGGCACGATGTCGGGCTCGAGATCGGCCCCGGGGATCGCCTCCTCCTGCTGCTCGGCGGCAGCCTGGCCGCGTCCACGACGACCGGGGCGCTCGCCGGAGCGGGCGCGCTCGGGCTGTCCCGGCTCGGGCTCGACCGCCTCGGCCTGCTGCTCGGTGCCTTGCGCGTCGGGCTCCGGCTCGGCCTGCTGCTCGGTGCCTTGCGCCTCGGGCTCCGGCTCGGCCTGCTGCTCGGTGCCTTGCGCCTCGGGCTCCGGCTCGGCCTGCTGCTCGGCGACCGGCGCGGCCTCCTGCTCGGGCTGCTGCTGCTCGGCGCTCTGCGCCTCGGGCTCGGGCTGCTGCTGCTCGGGCTGCTGCTCGTCTGCGAAGCTCACGTCTCGAGCTCCAACGGCGCGGGCTGCTGGGCGGCGTGGGGATGCTCGGGGCCCGCGTAGACCTTCAGCTTGGTCAGCTGCTTACGGGCGAGTCGGTTGCGCGGCATCATGCCCTTCACCGCGAGGCGAATGACCTCCTCGGGGCGGCGATCGAGCATCTCCTGCAGGCTGCGGCTCTTGAGCCCACCGGGATACCCCGAGTGGCGGTAGTAGCGCTTGTCGGTGCGCTTGTTGCCGGTCACCGCGATCCGCTCGGCATTGACGACGACCACGAAGTCGCCGACGTCGATGTGCGGCGTGTACTGCGGCTTGCGCTTGCCGCGCAGCGTGTCGGCGATCTGCGTCGCGAGCCGGCCGAGCGTCTTGCCGGCGGCGTCGACGACGACCCACGAGCGCTCGCGGTCACTGGGGGTGGCGACGTACGTTCTCATGACGTGAAAAGGCCACGCGGAGCCGCGCGGCGAGCCACCATCATAGGGGAATCGGCCCTACTCCCACTCGATCGTGCCCGGCGGCTTGGACGTGATGTCCAGCACGACGCGGTTGACCTCGCGGATCTCGCTGATCATCCGCGAGGCGATCTGCTCGAGCAGGTCGTAGGGCAGCCGCGCCCAGTCGGCGGTCATCGCATCGTCGCTGGTCACCGCGCGGATCACGATGACGTGGCCGTAGGTGCGCTCGTCGCCCTGGACGCCGACGGTGCGGATGTCGGGGAGCACGCAGAACGACTGCCAGAGCTCGCGGTAGAGCCCGGCGCGGCGGATCTCGTCCTGCAGGATCGCGTCGGCCTCGCGGAGGATGTCGAGCCGCTCACGCGTTGCCTCTCCGCCGACGATCCGGATCGCCAGCCCCGGACCTGGGAACGGCTGACGCCAGACCAGGCGCTCGGGCAGCCCCAGCTCGACGCCAACGGCCCGCACCTCGTCCTTGAAGAGCGTGCGCAGCGGCTCGACCAATTCGAACTCGAGGTCGGCGGGCAGGCCGCCGACGTTGTGGTGGGACTTGATCGTCGCGGCGCCTGTGCCGCCGCCGGACTCGATCACATCCGAGTAGAGCGTCCCCTGGACGAGGTAGCCCGCGCCCTCCAGCTTGGCTGCCTCCTCCTCGAATACGCGGATGAACTCCTCGCCGATCACCTTGCGCTTGGCCTCGGGGTCGGTGAGGCCGCTCAACCGCCGCAGGAAGCGCTGCTCGGCGTCCACGGCCACCAACGGAACCTTGAAGTGGTCGCGGAAGGCAGCGATCACCTGCTGGCCCTCGTTGCGACGCATCAGCCCGTGGTCGACGAAGACGCAGGTGAGCTGGTCGCCAACGGCACGGTGCACGAGCAGCGCGGCAACCGACGAATCGACTCCGCCGGAGAGCCCGCAGATGACCCTGCCAGCGCCGACCTGACGGCGGATGCGCGCGACCTGGTCCTCGATGATCGAGCTGGGCGACCACTCCCCCGTGCAACCGCAGATGTCGCGCAGGAACGCGCGCAGCACGTGGTTGCCATAGGGCGTGTGGACGACCTCCGGATGGAACTGGATCCCGTAGATGCCGCGCTCGACCTGCTCGAACGCCGCGACCGGCGAGGAGGGCGAGGAGGCCAGCGCCGTGAAGCCCGGCGGCGGCGCGAACACCGCGTCGCGGTGCGACATCCAGCAGGTCTGCGCGGCGGGCGTGTCGGCGAGCAGGCGGCCCGGCGTGGAGACGGCGAGCTGCGAACGCCCGAACTCGCCCACCTGCGCGCTCTCGACGCGCCCGCCGAGCTCGCGTGCGAGCAGCTGCATCCCGTAGCAGATGCCGAGCACCGGGACGTCGAGCTCGAGCAGCTCGCGATCGAGTCGCGGCGCACCCTCGGCGTACACCGACGCC
The DNA here is from genome assembly GCA_963795555.1 of uncultured Solirubrobacterales bacterium. GTDB lineage: Bacteria > Actinomycetota > Thermoleophilia > Solirubrobacterales > Solirubrobacteraceae > CAWCHZ01. The sequence goes on along the minus strand of CAWCHZ010000002.1, from coordinate 25,400 downwards.
GGCCCGCCGGACAGGATCAGGCCGCGGGGGGCGCGCCGCGCCACCTCATCGGCGCCGACGTGGTGGGGCAACAGCTCGGAGTAGACACCACACTCTCTCACCCGCCGGGCGATCAGCTGCGAGTACTGGCCGCCGTAGTCCAGTACGACGATCTCCTCGCCGACCGGCGCTTGCTCGCCCCGGGCGCCCAGCTCCGGCAGCTGCCCGCCGTCCGGCTCGAGCGTTGCCGAGCGGCCGCCGCCGCCGACAGCGCCGACAGCGCCGGGCGCCTGGTCAGTCCTCGACAAGCGCGGCGGCCCTCCCGTTGGAGCCCATCCCCACCGCCTGAGCGCGCTGCAGCTGCTTGCCCTCCGTCTGCAGCGCCGGCGCGACCATCAGCTCGGCGCGGTTGAACTCCGCCGTGTCGCGATAGCCGCAGGTGGCCATGGAAGTCCGCAGCCCGCCCATCAGGTTGAAGGTGCCGTCGTTCTCGCGTGCCGGGCCGACGAGGATCTCCTCGAGCGTGCCGTTCTGGACGGTCGCGACGCGCGCTCCGCGGGGGAGCGTCGGATGGAAGGTCGCCATCCCCCAGTGGTAGCCGCGCCCGGGCGCCTCGTAGGCGCGGGCCAGCGGCGACCCGATCATCACGGCGTCCGCGCCGCAGGCGATCGCCTTGGCGATGTCACCGCCGTTGCGCATGCCGCCATCGGCCACGACCTTGACGTAGTCGCCGGTCTCGAGCATGTGCTGGCTGCGCGCCGCCGCCACGTCGGCGATCGCGGTGGCCTGCGGAACGCCGATGCCGAGCACTCCGCGCGTGGTGCAGGCCGCGCCGGGGCCGACGCCGACGAGCACAGCCGCCGCACCGGTGCGCATCAGGTGCAGGCCGGTGTGGTAGGAGGCGCAGCCGCCGACGACCACCGGGACGGGAACCTCACGGATGAACTCCTTGAGGTTCAGCGGCTCGGAGACCGTCGAGACGTGCTCGGCGGAGATCACGGTGCCCTGGATGACCAGGATGTCGAGACCGGCCTCGAGCGCCGTCTCGTAGTAGCGGCGTACGCGCTGGGGAGTCAGCGAGGCCGCGACCACGACGCCCTGCTCCTTGATCTCGCGGATCCGCTGCCCGATCAGCTCCTCATGGATGGGCTCGCTGTAGATGTCCTGCATCTCGCGCGTCGCCACCTCGCGCGGCAGCGTCGCGATCCGCTCGAGCTGTGCGTCGGCGTCCTCGTAGCGCGTGAAGATGCCCTCGAGGTTGAGCACGGCCAGACCGCCGAGGCGCCCGAGGATGCCGGCGGTCGTCGGCGAGACGACCCCGTCCATCGCCGACGCCATCAGCGGCAGGTCGAAGCGGTAGTCGCCGAGCTTCCAGGAGATGTCGACGTCGTCGGGGTCGCGCGTGCGCCGCGACGGCACGATCGCGATGTCGTCGAAGCCGTATGCCCGACGCCCCTTCTTACCGCGTCCGATCTCTACTTCCATCAGCTCACCTTATGTCTCGGGGCGGACGAAAAAGACCCCGCGAACGGGGTCCAGGAGTTGCTCATCGCCAACCGGATCGATGCTCGCGCGCTCGTCGCGATCGTAGCACCGGACGGAGCTCTGGCCGCTTCAGGAGACCTCGGCCGGAAGCGCCAGCTCGCGCACCTCGATGTCGTCGAGCAGGCGCTCAACGGACTTCGGATCGAGCACGCCCGCGCCGAAGTGCTGCGTGGACTCGGCGCCACAGGCGACGGCAAAGCGCAGGCAGTCGGCCGATGAGCTGCCGCCGTAGCGCGCCGCCACGTAGCCGGCCAGGAAGGCGTCGCCCGAGCCGACCGCGCCGACCGCCTCCAGCGGCTCCAGCTGGGCACGGTACAGTCGCGGGCCGCCGCCCTCGAGCACCTGCGCGAAGCAGCCGTCGGGCGCGGTCATGATCGCCTCGCGCGCGCCCAGCTCGACGATCTCGAGCACCGCCCGGGCACGGTCGGAGTCGTCGTTGAACTCGTGTCCGACGAGCTCCTCGGCTTCGACGACGTTGGGCGTCACGACGCTGGGCTCGGCGCGCACCGCAACGCGCAGCGGCTCGCCCTCGGTGTCGGCGATCGTCGTGACGCCGAGCTTGCGCAGGTCGCGGATCAGCGCGGCATAGATCTCGTTGTCGACATGGCGCGGCAGGCTGCCGGAGAAGACGCAGATCTCGGCCCCCTGGGCCAGGTACAGCAGCTTGTCGGTGAACAGCTCCACCTCGCGCGGCGTGACCGCCGGCCCGCGCTCGTTGATCTCGGTCTGCTCACCGGTCGTCGGGTCCAGCACCGAGGTGTTGGTGCGCGACTCGTCGCGGATGCGCACGAAGTCGTTGAGGATCGACTCCTCGGTCAGCGCCTCGACGATCCGGGTGCCGGTCGGGCCGCCGGCGAAGCCGGTTGCGATGACGGGGCGCCCGAGCCGCTTGAGCGCACGCGCGACGTTGACGCCCTTTCCGCCCGGCAGCGTCGTGCGCTCGATCGAGCGGTGACGCCGTCCGAGCCTGAAGTTCGGCACCGCGAGCGTCTTGTCGATCGCGGCGTTGAGCGTGACGGTGATGATCATGCGGCCTCAGGCACTCCTCAGCTGGCGGTCGCGAGGCTCGATCGGCGGTCTCCTCGGCGTCGGTCCCGCGTCGCCGCGTCGCGCGGCCATGAGGCTAGCGCCCGCGGCCAACCGGCGTCGAGCCAGCCTTGCGGCCCGCGGAGCTAGCGGCCGCGGATCGCGCTCTTGAGCGCGGAGCCGGCGGCGAAGCGGGGCACGCGCGAGGCGGGGATCTCGATCGCCGCGCCCGTCTGCGGGTGGACGCCGACGCGCGCTGCACGGTCGGCTACGTGGAACTTGCCGAATCCCGACAGCGTGACCTCCGAGCCGCGCTTGAGCGTCTCGGTCACCGTGTCGACCAGCGCGTCGACGGCGCTGCTGGCCTCCTGCTTCTTGAGCCCGGTGCGTGCGGCGATCTGATCGACAAGCTCGTTCTTGGTCACGGCGTCTCCTTGGTGGCTGCTCTGGTGGTCGAAGCTAACAGCGCGCACGGACAGCCGCGACCCGGGGAGAGCCGCGACTCTAGTCCTCGGCGTCGCCGGGCGGCGCAGCGCCGCTCTCGGCCCTGCCCGCGCCCGACGCAGCGGCGGCGGCGATCATTGCCGCGGCGGCGTCCACCAAGGGAGCGGCCTCCTCGCCGGCGGGGTCGAGCGCGCGGGCATGGCCCTGCTCGTCGTAGATCCGCACGCGCCGAGCGCGGTCCTCGCGACGTCGCCGCAGAATCGCCGACAGCTCATCGACGGCGGCGGTGAGCGAGCCCAGCGGGCGGCGCGGGCTCACTGTCCGGACGCCGTTGAGGACGCCAGGTCGGAGAGCACCACGCGCAGATCGTGCAGCATCAGCGCCGGCAGGCTGAACCGTTCGGCGACGATCGCAATCGCGTGCTCACGTGAGCGCGCCGCGAAGACCGCCCCCTGCTCGAGCGCGACCTCCACCTGCGGTGCCTTCGTGGCGGCCAACAGCTCGTGCGCCGGGCCGGCCAGCGCCGGGCTGCCGGCGAGGCACCGCCCCCCTGAGTCGAGCAGCACCGCGTCGCGCACGTCGGTCGACAGCTCGCGCAGGTAGGCGAGCGCCAGCTCGGGGGTGAGATCGGCCTTCAAGGATGTCGCGTCGGCAGGTGGGCAGGTCGGACGTCGCCGCCTGGGGCCAGAATACGCAACGTGCCCCTGTCCCGAGTCGCGTGGCTGGCGACCGTCGTCGCCTGCCTGATCGCCGTCGTGCTGCTGGTGATCTCGGGCTACATCGGCTACGCGATCGTGGTGCTCGCCGTCGCCGGGTCGGCGGCGATCAACCTGCGCTGACGTCCGGTCCGGGCGCGGGCGAGTCGGGCGAGGCTGGCTCGCCGCCACGATCGGCCGCGTCGCCACCACGCGACCGCAGCTCGGTGCCCGGCCTGACCCGATCCGCCGGCTCGAGGTGGATCAGCGCGTCGGTGTTGTGCAGCTGCCGAGCGATCGCGTCCTGGAGCTCGTGCGCCGTGCGATGCGCCTCCTCGAGCGTCGTGCCGGCGCGGAACTGCACGTGCAGGTCGATGTGGCGCCGCGCACCGGCCCGGCGGGTGCGCAGCTTGTGATAGCCGACGACGCCGCGCCCGGCGAAGCGCTCGACGGCCGTGCGGATCGCCTCCAGCTCGCGCTCCGGCAGCGCCTCGTCGACGAGCACGCGCGAGGAGCGGGTCAGGATCCGCACCCCCGAGTAGACGATCGCCACGGCGACCACCAGCGCCACGATCGGATCGATCCAGCGCTTGCCGGTGACCTGGACCAGGACCAGGCCCAGGAGGACGCCAGCCGACGTGAGGGCATCGGTGCGCAGGTGCGCAGCATCCCCCTCGAGCGCGGCGGAGTCGCTGCGCCGCGCCGTGCGATAGAGGTGGGAGGAGACGCCGAGGTTGGCAACCAGCGAAATCGCGATCACCGCAATGCCCACGCCGAGTCGTTGCACTGCCGCGCCGACCGCCAGGCGCCGCGAGGCCTCATAGACGATCACGGCCGCACCGACGAGCACCAGCATGCCCTCGATCGCTGCGGTGAGGTTCTCGATCTTCTCGTGGCCGTAGCGGTGGCTCTCGTCGGCGGGCTCCTGGGCCTTGCGCACCGAGAAGAACGCGACGACCGAAGCGAGCAGATCGATGCTGGAATGCATCGCTTCGGTGATGATCGCGACCGAGCCGGTGAGCGCGCCGGCGACGATCTTCAGCACGATCAGGGTCGAGTTGGAGGCGATCGACAGCCCCGCGGCGCGGATCTTGCTCGCGCCCGGGTCTGCGCCCGCGCGAGGCGGCTGACCCGGGCGCGCCCCGTCGCTCAGCCGCGCAGCCATTCCAGCAGCGCGCGTGCGGCGCGCCCGCGGTGCGAGATCGCGTCCTTCTCGTCATCGCTGCGCTCGGCCATCGTGCGCCCGTCGTCGTCTAACGGGACGAAGACCGGGTCGTAGCCGAAGCCGCCGCTGCCCCGCGCTCGGGCCGCCATCGTCCCCTCGCAGCATCCCTCGAAGACCCGCTCCAGGCCGGCGCTCGGATCGACGTAGGCCAGCGCGCAGACATAGCGCAGCGCGCTTCCGACCGGGACCTCCCGCTGGAGCTTGAGCAGGTTGTCCCGTTCGCTGGAGCCCTCGCCGGCGTAGCGAGCCGAGCGCACCCCCGGCGCGCCGCCCAGCGCGGCGGCTTCGATCCCGGAGTCATCGGCGATCGCCGGGCATCCGCTGGCGCGAGCCGCCGCGCGGGCCTTCACCAGCGCGATGGCGGCAAAGCTGTCGCCGTCCTCGGGCGGCAGCGCGATGCCCGCGGCCAGGAGCTCGAGCCGAAGCGGCGTGAGCAGGCGCGCCAGCTCCGCGAGCTTGTGGGGGTTGCGCGTGGCGAGGACCAGTCGCGGTGCGCCCATGCAGCGTCCTATTCTGGCGCCTGCAGCGCGTCACGCTGGAGCTCGCGCAGCCCCGCGATGCCGTCCGCGGCCAGGGCGAGCAGCTCGTCGAGATGGGCGCGTGACAACGGCGTGCGCTCGGCCGTCGCCTGGACCTCGACCAGCCCACCGTCGCCGGTCATCACGACGTTCGCGTCGACCTCCGCCGAGGAATCCTCGCGGTAGTCGAGATCCAGCAGCGCGACACCCCCGACGACGCCGCAGGAGATCGCAGCAACCGTCCCCCGCAGCGGCTCGCCGGCGAGCCTGCCGGCGGCGCGCAGTCGCTCGCACGCCTGGCCCAGCGCGACGTAGGCGCCGGTGATCGAGGCGCAGCGCGTGCCGCCATCGGCCTGCAGCACGTCGCAGTCGAGATAGATCGTGTTCTCGCCCAGCGCAGCGAAGTCGATGATCGCCCGCAGCGAGCGGCCGATCAGGCGCTGGATCTCGACGGTGCGCCCGTCCGGTCGACCGCGCGTCACGTCGCGCTGCTTGCGCTCACCGGTCGACGCCGGCAGCATCCCGTACTCGGCGGTGACCCAGCCGCGCCCGGAGCCCGCCAGCCAGCGCGGTACCCCCTCCTGAGCGGAGGCCGTGCAGATGACGCGCGTCTCGCCGATCGTGATCAGCGCCGAGCCGGTCGCGGTTCGTACGAAGCCCGGCTCGATCGTCGTCGGCCGCAGCTCGCCTGGGGCGCGTCCGTAGGAGCGCTGCGGCGCGGTAGACGGGTTGGGCTGGGCCATCGCGTGCGGCGAGCGACTCGCTAGGCCGCGATCGCGGGAGCTCGCAGCTGCAGGACCTCGCCGAGCGGCATCTGCAAGAAGCGCGTTCCAAGCGCGCGGAACTGCTCGACATCGCCGGTGCAGAGGAAGCGGTAGTCACCCTCGGCACCGGCGTCTGTGCCAAGCCCAGTCGACTGCAGCAGCTGCTCCACGCGCTGCGCGACGGCGCTGCCCGCGGTCACGAGCGTGACCTCGCGACCAAGCGTGCGCTGGAGCAAGGGCGCGACGAGCGGGTAGTGCGTGCAGCCGAGGATCACCGTGTCGACGGCGGCGCGACGCAGCGGCTCACAGTAGCCGCGCACCGTTTCGACGACCCGTCGGTCGAATGGCGATCCCTCCTGGATGATCGGTGCCAGGTCCGGGCAGGCGACGCTCGTCAGCTGTACGTCAGCGCGCCGCTCGGCAATCGCGCGCGCATAGGCGCCGCTGGCGACGGTCGCCGGCGTCGCGAGCAGGCCGACGCGACCGCAGCGGGTGGCGGCCACGGCGGCCTCGGACTCCGGCTCCACGACGCCGACCACCGGCACGCTCGCCGCGCGCGCCGCGACGTGCTCGCGCAGCGCGGGCAGCGCGGCTGCGGTCGCCGAGTTGCAGGCGACGACGAGCAGCTTGGCGCCGGCGTCGAGCGCAGCGTCGGCGATCTCGGTCGCGAAGCGCCGCAGCTCGCCCGGTGGGCGCGTGCCATACGGAAAGCGGGCGGTGTCACCGATGTAGAGGAAGTCCTCATGCGGCAGCCAGACGAGCAGCTCGTGCAGGACGGTGAGGCCGCCGACCCCGGAGTCGAACACGGCGATCGGCCGTCGACGGATCGGCGAGCAGGCGTGCACCGTCGCCATGTTGGCAGACCAGACGGCCGGTCACCCCCGGCGTGGACGCCTGGCCACCCCCGGCGCGTTGCCGCTGCCGCGGCGCTGGCTACGCTCCCGGGCCAGCGATGCGCGCGCTGATCGTCACGAGCCTGTATCCATCGGCGCGACGCCCGGAGCTGGGACGCTTCGTGCACGACCAGGTGCAGGCGCTGCGCGCAATCGATCAGGTCGAGGTCGAGGTCTTCAGCTTTCCGACCGGCGCGCGCGCCTGGCTGCGCGCCGGCTGGACGCTGCGCCAACGCCACCGCGGCAAACGCTTCGATGTCATCCACGCGCACTTCGGGCTGAGCGCCTGGCCGGCGCTGGCGCTGCGCGGCGCACCGCACCTGGTGACGCTGCACGGGAGCGACCTGCGCGATCGGCGCTCGGCAAGGGTGACGCGCGCCGCGCTGCCGTTGCTGGACCTGGTCGCCACGGTGTCGGCCTCGCTGGCCGACGAGCTGCCCGGCGCCGGCCGAGGCGTCGCCGTGCTGCCCTGCGGTGTCGACATGATGCGCTTTCGGCCGATCCCGCGAGCGCAGGCACGGCGCCGGCTGGGACTGGATGCCCGCGGCCCCTATCTGCTCTTCCCGGCCGACCCCGCGCGCCGCTCCAAGGGCCATGCCCAGGCCCGCGCGCTCGCCGGCGACGTGCCGTTGCTGACGCTCGGCGACGTGGCGCCGGATCAGGTGCCCTACTGGGTCAACGCGGCCAACGCCGTCGTGTTGCCGACCGCCGCCGAGGGCTTTGGGCTCGCGGCGCTCGAGGCCCTCGCCTGCGACGTGCCGATCCTCACCACGCCCGTCGGCATCGCGCCGCTCGTGCTGAGCGAGATCGCCGGCGCGCACTGTGGCCCCTTCGACCTCGCGATCTGGCGCGAGCAGCTTGCCGAGCACCTCCGCGCCGAGGACCCCCGGATCGTCGGACGCGAGCGGGCGCGGCTGTTCTGCGCAGCGCGGATGGCGCGTCGCGTCGCGATCGCCTGGTCGGAGCTGGCCGGACGATCACCGCGCGGGGCAGAGTGGCCAGCGGCAGGGGCGGAGCTATACTCGCCCGTCCCTCTGGCGTAGCGGCCAGCTCGGCTTGGCGCCAGCTTGGCTGGCAGCCACTATGAGGCCCCGCAAACGGATGACTCGCCTGCTGCCCCGCATCCTCCGGCGTGCCGCTGCATTCAGCGCGCCGCGCGGCGATCGATCAGCGGACGCGAGCGACGGTCTCGCCCCCACAGGCGACGCGGCTGAGCGCGCAGCGGTGCACGACGATCGCACAACCCCCGCGGGCCTCGATCGCAAGTCGGCCGCAGTCGGCGTCGCGGTGCTGGGGCGCGCGCGGCTGAGGCGCAGGCTGCGCTTCCTGCGGTGCGAGCGGGAGCTGCTGCTGCGCGACCTCGGCGGCCTTGTGTTCGATCTGCACCGCTTCGGGCAGCACCGCGACGAGCTGGTGACGGGCAAGCTGGCGGCGATCACCCGCGCCGACGAGGAGCTGCGCGCGCTCGAGCATGCGCTCGGCGATCAGCGTGTGGTGCGCGAGCTGCGCGTTCCGGGAATCGGCGGCAGCTGCCCGTCATGTGGCGCGCTATTGCCCAGCGATGCCCGCTTCTGCGCCTACTGCGCCACCCCGGCCACGGCGACGCGCCATGCTGGGGGGCCGCTGTCAGCGCCCGTCGAGGAGGCGGGCAACGCCACCCAAGCCGGCAACGCCACCCAAGCCGGCAACGCCACCCAAGCCGGCAACGCGAGCGAAGCGGGCAACGGCGGCGCCGCGGAGCAGCCGCGGTGAGCGCGACGCTAGCGCCGGCGTCGCGCCCCGCCGGCGCGGCGACGCTGCGCTGCCCGCGCTGTCGGGCGGCGCTGGCCAGCAGGCAGGAGTGGTGCCTGTCCTGCGGGGCGGCCGCCACCACGCGCGTCGCCCCTCCCCCCAACTGGCGGCTGCCGGCGCTGCTGATCGCCGCGCTGCTCGCGCTCGCCTGCGGCGCGCTGGTCGCCGCCTTCGTCGCGCGCACGCATCCAGGCGCTCAGAATGTGACGACGGCCGCGCCCCCACCGGCGAAGACGCTCACCGTCACGCTGCCCGCGCGCACCGTCACCGCGCCAGCGCGGCCTTGAGGGCGGTCCCCCAGTGACGCTCGAGCGAGACCGCGGCGGCCCGCGCGAGCGGGTCCGGCTCGCTGGGTGGCGCCGGCGCCGGCGCGCCGCCGAGCACGGCCAGCGTCGCGGCCAGCGAGCGGCTCAGCGCCCCCAGGTCATAGCCGCCCTCCAGCACGATCCCGATCGGGGCCGCAAGCTCGCCGGCCAGTCGCGTCAGCGACTGAGTCATCGTCGCGTAGCCGGCCTCGCTGAGCCGGCAGCCACCGAGCGGATCCTCACGGTGGGCGTCATAGCCGGCCGAGATCAGCACGAGCTGGGGCTCGTAGGCGCGCACGATCGGCACCGCGACGTGCTCGACGACCGACGTCCAGGCGGCGTCGTCGGAGCCGGCGGGCAGCGGCACGTTGACGGTGTAGCCGAGACCGGGCCCGCTGCCGCCGTCGCTCGCCGGGCCGCTGCCGGGATAGAGGGGGGACTGGTGCAGGGAGATGTAGAGGACCTGCGAGCTGGCGTGGAAGATGTCGTTGGTGCCGTTGCCGTGGTGCACGTCCCAGTCGAGGATCAACACGCGCTCCAGGCCATGCGCGTCGAGCGCACGGCGGGCCGCGATCGCGACGTTGTTGAACAGGCAGAAGCCCATCGCCCGGCTGGCCTCGGCGTGATGCCCCGGCGGCCGCAGCGCCGCGCAGCCGACGGGCGCCTCGCCCGTGAGCAGCAGATCGACGAGCGCCATCGCGCCGCCGGCGGCGTGCAGCGCCGCCGCCCAGGAGCCGCTGCTGACGACCGTGTCGGCGTCGATCGCCGCGGGTGCCTGCGTGCAGACCCGTTCGATCCAGTCGACGTAGGCCGCCGGGTGGACTGCCTCGAGCGCCGCGCGCTCGACCGCCGGAGCCTCGACGCGACGCAGTCCCAGCCAGCCGCGCGCGGTCAGCTCGGCCTCGATCGCCCGGATGCGCGCAGCCCGTTCGGGATGCGCACCGGTGTCGTGCGCGAGCGAGGCCGGGTGGCTGAGGTACACGGGAGCACCGGCCGATGAGCTCACGGGACTACGGTAGAGCCTCGCGATGAGGCCGGCGGCGACGATTGACGCCGACCTGGCGATCGTCGGCGCCGGAGCTGCCGGGCTCTACGCCGCCGCGGCCGCGGCACGGCTGGGGGCGCGCGTGGTGCTGGTCTCCGCGACGCCGCTGGCGGAATCCGCGAGCTATTGGGCGCAGGGCGGCCTGGCGGCCGCGCTCGCACCGCAGGACAGCATCGAGCGCCACCGCGAGGACACGCTGCGCGCCGGACGCGGGGCGGCGCGCGACACGGCGGTGCGGGCGCTTTGCGCGGAGGCGCCGGGCCGCGTCCACGAGCTGATCGAGCTGGGTGTCGTGTTCGACGCCGACCGTCACGGGCGGCTTGCGCTTGGGCTCGAAGGTGGCCATACGGCGCGGCGCATCGTCCACGCGGGCGGCGCGGCGACCGGCCGGCGGATCACCCGGGCGCTGTCGGCGCTGGTCGCGGCCGACGAGCGCATCGTCCCGCTCGAGCGCCGGCGCGCGGTGGCGCTGTGGATCGCCGCGGAGCGTTGCGTTGGGCTGGTCTGCGACGACGGGCGCATCGTGCGCACACGCGCGGTCGTGCTGGCAACCGGCGGCGCGGCCGCACTGTGGGCAAGGACCACAAACCCGCTCGGCTCGGTTGGCGCCGGCATGCTGCTCGCCCACGCCGCCGGCGCGGATCTCGCCGATCTCGAGCTGGTGCAGTTCCATCCCACGGCGGTCGTCGCGACCGCCGGCCTGGAGCGCAGTCCGGGCATCGACGGCTTCTTGATCACCGAGGCCGTGCGCGGCGAGGGCGCCGTGCTGCTCGACGAGCACGGCGAGCGCTTCGTGGACGAGCTTGCACCACGCGATGAGGTGGCGCGCGCGATCCAGCAGCGCCTCAGCGCCAGCGGCGCGCGCTCGGTCGCGCTGGACATGCGCGCGATCGACCCCAACCGCTTCCCCAACGTCACAAGCTCCCTGCGTCGCTCGGGGCTGGATCCCCAGCGCGACCTCATCCCCGTCGCCCCGGCGGCTCACTACATGATGGGCGGCATCGCCACCGACCTGGACGGCCGCTCGAGCGTTGCCGGGCTCTACGCGGTCGGCGAGTGTGCCTGCACGGGCCTGCACGGCGCCAACCGGCTGGCCTCCAACTCGCTCAGCGAGTGCATCGTGTTCGGCCGCCGCGCGGTTCACGCCGCGCTGGAAGAGCCGCCGCCCGGCCCATGCGGCGAGGCGCCGGCCGCGCTGCCGCTGGCGCTGCCCGAGAGCGCGACCCGCGCGGCGCTCTGGCGCGACGCCGGGCTGGTCCGCGAGCGCGCCGGGCTGATCCGCCTGGCCAGCGACCCGCATCCGCTCGCGCGGCTGATCGCCGCCTCGGCGCTGCTGCGCGAGGAGACGCGCGGGGCGCACTGCCGTGCCGACTTCCCGGCGACCGACCCCGCCTTCGACGAGCGCCACGTGGTGACCGACACGCGCGGCCAGCTGCGCATCGAGCGCTGGCGCTGAGCCCGACCCGGCGCGCGTCCCCGTCGATCCCGCGCGTCCCCGTCGATCCCGCGCGTCTCCGTCGATCCCGGCGTCCCCTGCTTTTCCGCCGGGCGGCGCCTGGCCGGACACGCAGCGACGTTTCAGCGAACCGTCGACGGGCTACATAGTGGGGCGAAAAACGGCGTCCGACCCGAGGAGGAAGGATGTACCACTTCAGTCGCGCGATGTACCGCGCGCTGGCCGATGCGATAGTCGAGACGCCACCTGGCCATCATCCGAGCAACCACGAGGCGGTGCTGCACGCGTGCGAGTCCGCGATCGAGCGACTGGCGACCGACCGCTGGCACTTCTCGCAGCCGACGCGGACGCTGTTCCGCGACGTCCGCTGCTACTTCCAGATCGCCGATCAGCGCCGTGTCTACCGGGTCGTCGACGCCTACCTGGCGCTTGCCGGCGAGGTCATCAAGCGGCAGGCCTCCTGCAGTCTGGGCCTGCGCTCCGACTGCCGCGCGACGACGCGCAAGGGGACGCCCTGCCGGCGGCCGGCGCTGGCCCACAACGGCTATTGCCCATCGCACCAGCACCTCGCCGCGACCGAGGAGATGGAGTCGCCGCTCGCGGCCTAGCCGCCGCTGAGCTACCGTGCCCACCGTGGCGCAGCGGGTGGGCTTCATCGGGCTGGGCATCATGGGCGCGCGGATGGCCGCCAACGTTGCCCGTGCGGGATTCCCGATCATCGTCTGGAACCGCACGGAAGCCAAGGCGCGGGCGTGGGTGGCCGAGCACGGCGGCGTGCTTGCCGGCTCCCCGGCCGAGCTCGCAGCCAACAGCGACATCGTGGTGACGATGGTCGTCGACGCGCCCGACGTCGAGCAGGTCCTGCTGGGCCCCGCCGGCGTCGTGCACGGCGCACGCGCGGGCACGCTGTGCGTCGACATGTCGACGATCGCGCCCGCCGCGACGCGGCGACTGGGAGCGACGCTCGCCGAGCATGGCGTCCGGCTGATCGATGCCCCCGTCAGCGGCTCGGCGCCGCGAGCGCAGGACGGCACGCTGACGATCATGGTCGGCGGCGCGACGAGCGACGTGGAGGACGCGCGCCCGGTGCTGGAGGCGATGGGCCGGCTGATCGTGCACGTCGGCGCGCTCGGCGAGGGCGAGCTCGTGAAGGTGATCAACAACGCGGTTGCCGCCACCAATGCGGCGGTGATCGCCGAGGCGCTCGTGTTCGCACAGCGCGCCGGCCTGGACCTCGACGCCATGGTCGAGGTGATGAGCGCCTCCTCCGGCGGCTCGGTGATGCTCGACCTCAAAGCCGCGCCGATGCGCCAACATGACTACACCCCGCTGTTCCGGCTGGGGCACATGCTCAAGGACCTGGCGATCTGCCTCGACGCCGGCGCCAGCGCGGGCGCCGCGTTCCCCTTCGCCGCCCAGACGTGTGAGCTGCTCACGGCAGCCGCGCGGGCCGGGCGCGGTGACGAGGACTTCGCGGCGCTGGCGAGCGTGGTCGAAGCACGCGCGGGCACGATGCTGCACTGACGAAGAGCAGCCGCAAAGCGGCCGCGGGAGCCACGTCGAGCTCACCAGACAGGCCGCACAGATCCCTCTGCGCCACAAAAACCAGCCGCAAGCAGGGAGATTTTGGGTTTTTGTCGAATTTGTCGTAGAATGGCGTCTCCCGCCGCGGGTGCAGGCTCTACGCCGCGCCCAGAACAAGTCGTATTCCTCTCGCTTTTTTTCCGTCATGCCAATCGCATTCAAAGAATGGGCCGTGACTGTGCGCGCGCTCGCCGAGGGCGAGCAGCTGGTGACGTTGCGCAAGGGCGGCATCCGTGAGATCGACCGCCATTTCAGGGTCGAGCACGATCGCTTCTTCCTCTACCCCACGTTCGACCATCAGCGCAGCGACCTCGTGCGCGAGTCCCACCAGCCCGAGCTGCGCCGCGCGCTCGAGGAGGGCGTCTGGCCGGATGGCGAGCCGTGCGAGGAGGCGGTGATCGAGGACGGCATCAACCAGCCCGATCGCGTGCGCATCCGCGCCTGGGCCGAGGTGGCCGCCCACTACACGGTCACCGACCCGCGCTGCGTCGATGCGCTCGCTCCCTTCTACGTCTGGACGACCGACTACGCCGAGAAGCGCCTGGCGTGGAAGCGCCGCCATCCCCTCCACGTGCTCGTGCTGCGGACCTATCGGATCCCGCGGCCGGTGACCGTCAAGGTGCGCGAGGAGTACGGCGGCTGTCGCTCCTGGCTGGAACTCCAGCGCGACCTCCCGTTCGAGGGCACTCCGGTGCTCGCCGACGAGGAGTTCGAGCGCGCCTCCGAGGAGATCGCCGCGATCGCCAGCGGCGCGCCCTCGCTCGTGGCGTAGCTCGACCCCGGCGGGGCGCCGCTAGCGCAGCACGTCGGCGACCAGCCAAACGATCAGCGCCAGCAACGCGAGGCCGCCCAACAGCGCCGTCAGCAGCCGCCGCGCCGATGGGCCCGCCGGCTGCTGAGCGCCGATCAGCTCCGCCTGCAGCAGCACGTCGCGCGCAGCCCGCTCGCCGGCATGGGGGACCAGCACGTCACGCGGGCCGGCGGCGAGGAAGTCGGGGACGTCGAAGCCGCGCGTGCGTCGCAGCACGCTGGGCACGCCCTCCTCGAGCAGCAGGCCCTGGATCAGCTCGGCCTCGGCCTGGTTGCGTGCGCCGGCCACGCGCACCAGCTCGCCGTCGGCGTACTCGGGCCTGATCTTGCGCGCCCGCTCGGCGGCCATCGTCAGCGGAGGCCGTGCGGTCGCGCCGGGCGGCAGGACCAGCGGGGTGCCACAGCGTCCGCAGAAGCGCTCGGTGGCGGGATGGACCGCGGCGCAATGCGGGCAAACGAGGCTGTCGGCGATCAGACGACCTCGAGCGGGACCTCGTCGACGTCGCGATGCTCGACGATGCGGAAGGCCCGCACCTCTGGCTCGGGGCCCGCGACCCCGACGATTATGTAAAGCGCATCAGGATAGAAGGCGAGGTTGATGTCGGTCTGTGAGGGATAGGGCGCACTGCGCGTGTGGGAGTGGTAGATCGCGCCGATCTCGCAGCCGGCGTCGTCGATCTCGCCGTAGACGCGCACCAGCTCCGCGCTGTCGACCTCATAGCGCACCGCGCTGGCCGCCGTGTTCGCCATGCGATGAACCTTCAGGGCCTCGCCATCACGCACGGCGACCACACCGCAGCACTCCAGCGGCTTGTCCGCCAGCGCGTGAGCGACCATCTCGTCGATCAGCGCGCGCCGGAAGCGCAGGGTCGCGCTCACCACCACAGCGTCGACTCGAGCTTGAGAACCTCGTCGACCGGGCGCGTGTAGATCCCCGAGGAGAGGTACTTCGAGCCGTCGTCGGCGATGATGAAGACGACGTTGCCCTCCGCGAGCTCGTTGGCGATGCGCACCGCGATCGACGCGATCGCGCCGGAGGAGACGCCGGCGAAGACGCCCTCCTCGTCGAGCAGCCGTCGCGTCCAGACGATCGCATCGCGGTTGGTGACGAAGATCTTGCGGTCCAGCAGCGACAGGTCGATGATCGGCGGGATGAAGCCGTCGCTCAGCGAACGCAGGCCCTGCACGCCCTCCCCCTGCATCGGCTCGGCGGCGACGATCTTGACGTCGGGCAGCTCCTCCTTGAGTCGCCGCGCGTTGCCCATCAGCGTGCCGCCCGTGCCGAGACCGGCGACGAAGGCCGCCACGTCGTCGAGCTCCTCGAGGATCTCGACCGCCGTGCCGTTGTAGTGCGCGAGCGGGTTGGCCGGGTTGCCGTACTGATATGGCATGTAGTAGCGCGAGTCCGAGTGGGCCAGCTCGAGCGCCAGCTCAACCGCACCGTTGGTCCCCTTGGGACCCTCGGAGTAGACGATCTCGGCGCCATACATGCGCAGCAGCTGCGTGCGCTCCTCGGTGACGTTATCGGGCATCACGACCTTCAGCGGATAGCCGCGTCGGTGGCAGATCATCGCCAACGAGATGCCGGTGTTGCCCGAGGTTGGCTCGAGGATCGTCTGGCCGGGGCTGATCGCGCCGCGCTCCTCGGCGTCCTCGATCAACGCGCGCGCGACGCGGTCCTTGACCGACCCGGTCGGATTGCGCGACTCCATCTTGGCCCAGATCCGCACTCCGGGCCGCGGTGAGAGCCGCTTGAGCTCGACCAGCGGCGTGTTGCCGATCGACTGGACGATGTCCCCGTAGCGCCCGCCGCAAGGACGGTTGTTGAGCCGTACCTCAGACATCCTCGCTCCCCTGATACTAGCCGTCTCCCGCACCGCCAACGGCGGGCTGGCGATCAGCCGCCGCTCCCCGATACTAGCCGTCTCCCGTGCCGCCAAACGGCGGCCCGCAATCAACCGCCGGCCGCGACGGCCGCCGGTGAGCTCCCGGCCGCGACGGCCGCCGGTGAGCCACCGGCCATCGCCGGCAGGATCACCAACACGTCGGACTCCCCGACCGCCGTGTCCAGCCCCTGCAGCACCCGCACGTCCTCGTCATTGAGATAGACGTTGACGTAGCGGTTCAGCTCATCCGGCCCGGCGAAGAGCTGCTCGGCCGTCTGCGGATGGGCCTCGACGAGCGCCCGCAGCACCTCGCCGACCGATGATCCGCTCGCGTCGACCTGCTTTTCACCGCCAACCGCGGAGCGCAGGACGGGTGGGATGCGAACTGTCGCCATTGCGCTCGAACCCTACCCCGCCGCGGCGCAGAACGCCTCGTAGTCGGGGAACTTGCCCAGCTCCTCGTCGGTGATCTCGCTCGGCTCGCGCGAGCAGATCGGGCACTGCGGGTCGCGCCGCACGCGCACCTCGCTGAACGTCGCGGCCAGCGCGTCGTAGAGCAGCAGACGGCCGATCAGCGGCTCGCCCTTGCCGATCACGAGCTTGATCACCTCGGTGGCCTGGAGCAGACCCATCGTCCCCGGCAGCACGCCGAGCACGCCGTTGGCGCCGCAGGAGGGGGCCAGCTCGGCCGGCGGTGGAACCGGGAACAGGCAGCGGTAGCACGGGCCCTCGTAGGGCGCGAACACCGACAGCTGTCCGTCGAAGCCAAGGATCGCCGCCGAGACCACCGGGATCCGCAGCCGCACGGAGGCGTCGTTGAGCAGGTAGCGAGTCGGGAAGTTGTCGAGCCCGTCGACGATGACGTCGTAGCCGGAGATGATCTCCACGATGTTGGAGGAGTCGAGCCGCACGCGGTGCTTGACGACCTGCACGTCGGGGTTGATCGAGCGCATCGTCTGCTCGGCGGAGTCGACCTTCGGCGTGCCGATGCGATCGTTGGTGTGGATCACCTGGCGCTGGAGGTTGGAGAGGTCGACGACGTCGTTGTCCACGATGCCGATCGTGCCCACGCCCGCCGCCGAGAGGTAGAGCGCCGCCGGCGATCCCAGCCCGCCGGCGCCGAGCAGCAGGACCTTGGCCTCGAGCAGCTTCTGCTGGCCGTCGGCACCGACCTCGGGGATCAGCAGGTGGCGCGAGTAGCGCTCGCGCTGCTCGGGTGACAGCGCGCGCGGCACGTCGACCTCATAGCCACGATCCTTCCAGAGGGTGATGCCACCGCGCATCGACTCGACGTTCTCGAAGCCGAGCTGCTCGAGCGTGTGGGCGGCCAGCGCCGAGCGCTGTCCGGAGGCGCAGTAGAGCACGACATGGCGCGAGCGATCGGGCACCGCCCCGTCGATGCGCGACTCCAGATAGCCGCGCGGGACGTGGACGGCACCGGGCAGGTGCCCGGCATTCCACTCGTCGGTCTCGCGCACGTCGACCAGCGCGATCCCGTTGTCGAGCTTGGCGTGGACGTCGGCGGGATCGATCTCGTGGATCTGACTGCGGATCTGACGAATAAGCTCGCTGCCGGACAGGCTCATCGTGGAAACCCCTGAAAGACGGTCGGAAATCTTGCTTCAAGAAGTATAGCGTGCGTTTCGCGGCGTGGGCCAGGGGTCGCGACCGGACTCTCGCCAAGGCCCCGCCGAGCCGATACCCGGAACAGATGAAGCGCCCCTCGCTGCTGTCCCAGGTCCTGGCGATCAACGTCCTGCTGATCGTGGCGACCGTGCTCGTGACGGGCGTGCTGGGCCACCTGAGCCTCGCCGACCTCTCCCAGCACGGCGGCATCGTCGTGCTGGGATTGGCGATCGCCGCCTCGCTGCTGGCCAACTGGCTGCTGCTGCGCCGCCGCTTCGCCGGATTGCACAAGCTGATCGCCACGATGGAGCAGGTCGACCTGGCTGCACCCGGCGCCCGAGCGCAGGTCGCGCCGGGCGACGCCCGCGACGTCGTGCGCCTGCACGCCGCGTTCAACCGCATGGTGGGCCGCCTGGAGGCCGAGCGTCGGCAGGCCGCCCACGCCGTGCTCCAGGCTCAGGAGCAGGAGCGCCAGCGGATCGCGCAGGACCTCCACGACGAGGTCAATCAGGCGCTGACGGCGATCGTCCTGCGTCTGGAGGCCACGACGCAGAGCGCTCCCAGCGCGTTGCGGCGTGAGCTGCAGGAGACCAAGCGCCTCGCCAACCAGGCGATGGACGAGCTGCTGCGGCTCGCCCGTGAGCTGCGACCCACCGCGCTCGACGATCACGGGCTGATTCCCGCATTGCACACGCAGGTGCGCGACTTTGCGGAGCGAACTGGAATCGATGCGCGCTTCCATCGCCGCGGGCCGATGCCCCGCCTGCGCGACGACCAGCAGCTCGTCGTCTACCGCGTCACGCAGGAGAGCCTGTCGAACGTCGCCCAACACGCCGATGCCACGCGCGTCGATGTCGAGTTGTCGTTCGTCGGGCGCACGCTGCTGCGCGTGCGTGACAACGGACGTGGCTTCGTCGAGACGCGCAACGGCGGCCTCGGGCTCTCCGGCATGCGCGAGCGTGCGCTGCTCGTCGGAGCGCGGCTGGCCGTCCGTTCGATCAAGGGCCATGGCACGGATGTCGAGTTGACACTGGACTGACGATGCGGATCCTGATCGCAGACGACCATGGCATCGTGCGCGCTGGGCTGCGCCTGCTGCTCGAGCGCCAGGCGGACATGCAGGTGGTCGGCGAGGCCTGCGATGGCTTGGAGGCGCGCGACAAGGCGCTCGCGGAGCGTCCCGATCTCTGCATCCTCGACGTCGCGATGCCGCGCATGACGGGGTTGCAGGCGACGCGCGAGATCCGCACCTACGCGCCCGAGGTCAACGTCCTGATCCTCTCGATGCACGACGACGAGCGCTACCTGTTCGATGCGCTCAAGGCGGGCGCGTCGGGCTACGTGCTCAAGCGCGAGGCCGACCAGGACCTGGTCGCCGCCGCGCGTGCCATCGCGCGCGGCGAGGCGTTCCTGACCAACGCGGCCGAGCGGCGGCTGATCCGCAAGTGGATGGAGCACGACGACCCCCATCCCGGCGAGGCGCTGACGCTGCGCGAGCAGGAGGTCGTCAAGCTGATCGCCGAGGCCCACACCAACCGCCAGATCGCCCAGCTGCTGCATCTGTCGGAGAAGACGATCGAGTCGCACCGCGGCAACGTGCTGCGCAAGCTCGGCATGCGCGATCGCGTCGAGCTCGTTCGGTACGCGATCCGCGTCGGGCTGACCGAGGCCTGACGCCCCGCCGGTCATGCGCCGCTGATACCCTAGTGGCGCACTAGGTATTGTGTTGGCGGCGTTCCGCCGCCTCCGCGGCACCCGGCCCGCGCACGCGCATGGCTTTCCCAGACACCATCTCCACGCTCGACATCCACGCCGACTTCCCGCTGCTGCAGCGGCAGATCGACGGTCGCCCGATCGTTTACTTGGACTCCGCGGCGACCTCGCAGAAGCCCGCCGTGGTGTTGGCGGCGATCGATGACTACTACCGCCGCTCCAACGCCAACGTCCATCGCGGCGTCTACTCGCTGGCGCGCGAGTCGACCGAGCTCTTCGAGGGCGCCCGCGCGCGCATCGCGGCCTTCTGCGGCGCGGACACCGACACGACCATCTTCACCTCAAACGCGACGGGCGCGATCAACCTCGTCGCATACGCCTGGGGCCGGCGCAACGTGGCCGCCGGCGACAAGGTGCTGCTGACCGTGATGGAGCATCACTCCAACATCGTCCCCTGGCAGCTGCTCGCCCAGGAGGTCGGTGCGCGGCTGCGCTATCTGGAGGTCAGCGACGACGGGCTGCTGTCGCTCGACCAGCTCGACGCCGAGCTGGCGGATGGGCGCGTACGGCTGGTCGCCGTTGCGCATGTCTCCAACGTGCTGGGCACGATCAACCCGGTCACCGAGATCATCGAGCGCGCGCATGCCGCCGGCGCCAAGGTGCTCATCGACGGGGCGCAGGCCGTCCCCCACATGCCCGTCGACGTGGGCGCGCTCGGCGCCGACTTCTATGCCTGGACCGGCCACAAGGCGCTGGGCCCGACCGGCATCGGCGTCCTGCACGGCCGTCGCGAGCTGCTCGAGCAGATGCCCCCGTTCCTCGGCGGCGGCGACATGATCCGCCGCGTGGACGCGGACTCCTCGACCTGGAACGACCTGCCCTGGAAGTTCGAGGCGGGCACGTCGATGATCGCCGAGGCGGTGGGCCTCGGTGCCGCGATCGACTATCTGTCGGCGATCGGCATGGACGTCGTGCGCGAGCACGAGCGCGAGCTGACACGCCATGCGCTCGATCGCCTGGCCGAGCTGCCGCGCGTGCACGTGATGGGACCGCGCGACCACGAGCGCCGCGGCGGCCTGGTGTCGTTCGCCGTCGACGGGATGCATCCCCATGACGTCGCCGAGCTGCTGGACCGCGACAACGTCTGTGTCCGTGCCGGGCACCATTGCGCCCAGCCGCTGATGCGCCGGCTCGGCGTGCCGGCAACCGCGCGCGCGAGCTTTGGCCCATACAACCGGCCGCAGGACGTCGACGCTCTCGTGAGCTCGCTGGTGCGGGCGCAGGACGTGTTCGGTCTCTAGCTCGCGGCCAGCGCACCGCTACGCTGCCAGGCGCGATGCGACCGCCCACCCCGACGATCGGCGCGCCGCCCTTCCCGCAGGGCCTGACCTGGATCAACAGCCCACCGCTGCGCATGGAGCGCCAGGTTGGCCACCCGGTGCTGATCGAGTTCTGGGACTTCTGTCGCGTCAACTCGCTGCGCACGCTGCCCTACGTCGCCGCCTGGCACGAGCGCTACGGCGCCGCCGGGCTGACGGTCATCGGCGTGCACGCTGGCGGCTTTCCGCCCTCGCGGGACACCGACGCGATCGCCGCCGCGGTCGGGCGACTGGGCATTCGACACCCGGTGGTGATCGACGCGGACTGGCAGATATGGCGCGACTACGGCAACGCCGGCTGGCCGGCGCGCTATCTCTGGACGGCGAGCGGGACGCTGGCCTCCTACCACTACGGCGAGGGCGCATACGCCGAGACCGAGCGTGAGATCCAGGCGCTGCTCGACATCGAGCGTGAGCCGTTGGCGCCGCTGCGGGCGATCGACGAGCCCGGCCTGCAGCTGCCCGAGCAGACGCCGGACCAAGAGGGCCCCTACAGCGGTCCCTATGAGGCCGGCGCCGTCTGGGCGGTGCTCGAGGGATCCGGACGGCTGACCGTCAACGGCCGTGCGATCGCCGTCGAGCACCCCGGCTGCTACGAGCTGATCGCGCACCAGCGCCACAGCGCCGGCGTGCTGGAGCTGGCGCTGGATCCCGGCGTGACCTGTCACGCGGTCTGCTTCACCCCCGGGCTGCCGTAGGACGCTGCGGCCGATGCCCGGATCCGACCGTCGCACGCAGGTGGTGGTCGTCGGCGGCGGCTTCGGCGGCCTCCAGGCGATCAGGGCGCTCGTCAAGGCCGACGTCGACGTGACGCTGATCGACCGCAACAACTACCACCTCTTCCAGCCGCTCAGCTACCAGGTCGCCACCGGCGCGCTCGCGCCGGGCGAGATCGCCGTGCCACTGCGACGCATCTTCCGTGGCGATCCACGCGTGCGCGTGCTGATGGGCGAGGTCAGCGGCTTCGATCTGGCGCGCCGCGAGGTCCACGTGGACCCCGCGATCGCCGGCACGCGCGGGCATGCGATCTCCTACGACACGCTGGTGGTGGCGGGCGGGTCGAGCTATGCCTACTTCGGCCATGACGAGTGGCGTTCGCTCGCGCTCGAGGTCAAGTCGCTCGACAGCGCGCTGCAGGTCCGCGGGCGCGTGCTGCAGGCCTTCGAGGCGGCCGAGCTGGAGGACGATCCCCAAGCACGCGCGCAGTGGCTGACGTTCGTCGTCGTCGGCGCGGGTCCGACTGGAGTGGAGATGGCCGGCCAGATCGCCGAGCTGGCTCGCGACACGCTGCCGGCGGAGTTTCGCCACAGCGATCCACGCGCCGGTCGTGTCCTGCTGATCGAGATGGCCGACCGCGTGCTTGGTGCTTTCGCGCCCTCGCTGTCGCGCAGCGCGCAGAGCGCGCTCGAGGGCATCGGCGTGAGGGCGCTGCTGCGTCACAGGCTGATCGACGTGTGCGGCGACCGCGTGACGGTTCAGGACCCGGATGGCCGCGCCACGCAGATCATCACGCGGACCGTCGTGTGGGCGGCAGGCGTGACGGCCTCCCCGCTGGCGCGGGCGCTCGGCGAGGCCGCCGGGGCCGAGGTGGACCGCGCGGGGCGGGTGATCGTGCAGGGGGATCTGACCCTGCCCGGCCACCCCGAGGTGCTCGGCAGTCGGCGACATGGTGCGGGTGCGAGGCCGCGACGGATCGGTGCAGCAGCTGCCGGGAGTGGCGCCGGTGGCGATGCAGCAGGGTCGCTACGCCGGCGAGCTGATCGCCCACCGCCTGGCCGGGCGCTCGCTGCCGCCCTTCCGCTATCGCGACAAGGGCACGCTCGCGACGATCGGCCGTGGCCGCGCGGTGGCCCAGCTGCGCGGCGTTCGCTTCAGCGGCCTGCCCGCCTGGGTGGCGTGGCTGGTCGTGCACCTCTTCGCGGAGCGGCCGGGTGTCCGCCTCACCTACGACCGGGTTAACTGGAGATCATGTCCCCGCTGTTGGAACACGACAAAGTCACCGTTATTTCTCTTTGGCCTCCTGGTGATCGCCCTTACCGAGGAACTCGACATCCGCTCAAGGGCGGAGGGTCAACGACCATGTGCAGCGCCGCCTCGAAGCGCGGGCTTGAGGCCGACGATTGCTACTGGATCGCGAACGCCGAACGGATGACCGGCAAGCGCCGCCTGGACCTGCGAACGGATCCGCCGCCCGACCTGGCCATTGAGGTCGATGCCACTCGCGCAGCTCGCTGGACCGGATGGCGATCTATGCCAAGCTCCGCGTGCCCGAGGTCTGGCGCCTCGACGGCGGCGCCCTGACGTTCCACGTCCTGGGTGCCGACGGCAAGTACACCGCCGCCACCGTCAGCCGCTCCTTCCCCTTCGTCACCCCCGCGGACCTGCTCGGCTTTCTTGAGGCCCCGCGAGGCCGGCAACGACACCCCCATCATCCGCCAGTTCCTCGCCTGGGTCTGCCATACCGCCAGGGCGAGACGCCTTCGCAGCCCTCGTAGGCCAGGACGGCCCCCTCGGCGTTTCCATCCCGTGCCGGGAGTACACTGACCCTGCGCCGCTGCCTCGTCGCTCCGACCACCCCGGCCGGCCCGTCCGGCGCACTCTGACGGGGAGCCGGCCATGCACCGACCGCTTTCGCACGCCTGCCGCCTGTCCGCCCTCGTCCTCCTGTCGCTGCCCTCTGGCCCGCTCCAGCAACCCTTCCCCGTGCCGCGGCTGGCGACCGTCACCCCCGCGGTGCCGGCTCGGCAGCGTGGAAGTCACCTTCACCGGCACCGACCTCGACGAGCCGCGCGGCCTCGCCTTCAGCCACCCCGGCATCAAGGCCGTGCTGCTCGGCCCGGCCCAAGATCGACCCACAAGGGCAAGGGCAAAGGCAAGGGGATGAAGAAGGCGCGCCCAGGCCAGCAAGTTCACCGTCACCATCCCGCCCGACATTCCCGCCGGGCAACTACGACGTCCGCGTCCTCAGCCAGCACGGCGTCAGCAACCCGCGCGTGTTCGTCGTCGGCGAACTGCCCGAAGTCGCGGAGAAGGAGCCGAATAACGACGTCGATCAGGCCCAGCGCGTCGCGGTCGGCACCACGGTCAACGGCGCCGTCAACGCGCCGACCGACGTGGATTATTACGTCTTCGCCGGCAAGAAGGGCCAGCGCGTCGTCGTCCACTGCGCGGCGCCAGCATCGACAGCCGCCTCAGCCCCGAGCTGAAACTGTTCGACTCGACCGGCCGCCAGTTCGCCTCCCGGCGCCGGCCCCCGGCACCGACGCCGTGCTCGACGCCACCCTGGCCGAGGACGGCGACTATTACGTCCGCCTGCGCCAGTTCACCTACACGCTCGGCGGCCCGGAGTATTTCTACCGCCTGACCGTCTCGACCGGGCCGTGGATCGACGCGGTCTTTCCGCCGGTCGTCGAGCCGGGCAAGACGAGCAAGGTCACGCTCTACGGCCGCAACCTGCCCGGCGGCAAGCTCGACCGCCGCGGTGACGCCGGCAGCGGGCTCGTAGCTCCTCCCGTCGAGGTCACCGCGGCCGCGGACGGCGCGCGCACGGCTCGGTTTCGGTGGCATGTCCCGCCGCCGGCGCCACGATGGACGGCTTTGATACCGCCTGAAGCGTCCCCGCGGGCACGTCGAATCCGGTCGCGCTGTTCTTCGCGCACGCGCCGGTCGTGCCTCGAAAACCCCGCCAACGACACGCAGGAGAACCGCCCAGCAGATCCCGATTCCGTGCGAGGTCGCCGGCCGCATCGAGAGGTCGCGCGACCGCGACTGGTACGCCTTCACCGCGAAGAAGGGCGACGTTTACGCCTCCTGGAGGGCTACGCCGACCGCCTCGGTTCGCTGGCTGATTCTGGGCTTCTTCAGCCTCCAGCGGGCCGACACGGGCCAGTCGCTCGGCGAGTTCGACAGCAACCCCGACATGCCGACGAACGCCGGCCAGTTTTACACGCACACCGACTACCTGTGCATGCGCTTTGTGGTTCCCGCCGACGGCCGGTATCAGCTTCTCGTGCGCGGCCGCACCGGCGACGTGCTGGCCGGGCCGAGCCCGACGCTTTACCGCCTGAGTATCCGCAAGGAGCGGCCCGATTTCCGCCTGGTTTTGGTGGGCAATCACGAAACGGCCGGGGCGGCTGCACCGTTCCGCCAGGGTGGCAGTCAAGGATCTCGCCGTGGTCTGCTTCCGCCGCGACGGCTTCCGGGGCGAGGTGCTGTTGACGGCGGATAGGATCTCCCCGCCCGGCGTCACCTTGCCGGAGGCGATCGGGCCGACCGCGGACCCAGACCGTCCTCGTCCGCGACGGCGATGCCGACTATGCCGGCGTGGGCGGGGGCGTTTCGGGTCAGGGGATGGCCCTGCTCGGCGAGGAGAAGGTGGTGTGCGTGGCGCAGGCCGGCTGCCTGGTCCGGCCGACGCCGCAGGTGAACATCCCCGCCGTCAGCCGCCTGGCCCGCTCGCTCTGCCTGCGCGGTGCGCCCCAAGGGCCCGCTCAGTCTCGGCGTGCCGACGCAACCGCTCGCCGTGCCGGTGGCGGCGCCGGAACTCAAACTCGCCGTCAACCAACAGGTTCCCCGACTTCAAAACGCCCCATCTCGCTCGACCAGCATCGCCGGTCCCGTCGGCACCAACGGCAAACCGCTGCCGGCGCCGAAGTGACCGTTGCTCCCGACGAGACCGCCGCGACGGTTCGGCTCACGCTCCCGCCCAACACACAG
>CAWCHZ010000001.1:0-358422 GCA_963795555.1 uncultured Solirubrobacterales bacterium | reverse complement strand
GTCGTGCACCTCTTCTACCTGATCGGCTTCGAGAATCGGCTGCTGGTGCTGCTGCGCTGGTCCTACAGCTTCTTCACGCGCGGGCGTGGCACGCGCCTGATCACCGAGGCGGCCGGCTGGCCGCCGTGGGCACCGCCGGAGGCGACCAGCGATCAGCGAGCACAGGAGCCGAGCTCGTCGCCCGACGCGCGCACAGCGTCCCGCTCGGGCTCGGCGTCCGACGCGAGCTCGTTTGCGGACCCCCGACCCGGGTAGCGCCCGCTCTGTGTCAACCATGTCGGTTCCCGCCGACCCCATGTTGGGCCTCGCCGACCCCGTCAATTCCCGCCGACCCGTGTCGGTGATCCCGGACCCAACCCCACAGCCCTCACCGCCCGCACCGGCCCCACCGGGACCCGGGCCCGATCCCTCACCGCCATCGCCGACGCCACCGGGGCCGATCCCGGGACCGCCGCCGCAGCCCGACCCCAGCCCGCCGAGCCCGGGGCCAGAGCCGAGCCCGGTCCCGCCTGGCCCGAGCCCACCGGTGATCCGCAGCGCCGCCCCACGTCGACCGCAGCTCGTTGCGCAGCTCGCTCGACCGGGCGTCTACCGCGGGCGGTTCTGAGCGGCCCTGGCAAGCCGCGCCACCGGCCAGTCGTCGAGCAGGCCGTGCACACGCGGCGGACCGGTTGCGTCGAGCTGCACGCAGCGACCCGGCCAATAGGGCTGCGCGGACGGCTGGCCGCTCGTCGCCGGGGTGGGCGTCGCCGCGCCGCCCGCCGCGCTCGCGGACGGCGCCACGAATGCCGGCTCATAGATCCACGAGCCGCAGTTCACCAGCGCGACGCCGGCGGCGCTGCGCCACTCCTCCGGCGCATCGCCGGGCAGCGGTCCGGCACGATGCGTGTGGCCGAAGATCACGTGGCCGGCGTCGATGCCGAGCCCGTCGATCACCGCGCCGATCGCGCGCAGCGCGGCACGACGCAGCTCAACGCCCGACAGCCGCGGGCTGAGCGGACCGAAGCCGAGCCGATTGAGCGTCGCCACGGCGAGCGGCAGGCCAACCGTCCCGGCCACGCGGTGCAGCAACGGCCGCCGGCCGCCGTCGCCAACCAGCAACTGCCAGGCGTGGATCGAGCCGCGCGAGGTCGGTGCCGTCCCGGGCGCGGCCGGCCCGCTCGCCAGCCGACCCTGCGCGACACCGTGCAGCAGCGCGTACAGCGGCGCCAGCGTCGCCTCGTAGCCGTCGACGCTGTCGCGGTCGGGCGGGTGATCGTGCAACAGCCGCTCGACGGCGCGCGCGCCGAGATGCTCGAGCGAGGGGATCGTGATGCGGCGATCCAGATAGTGGCCATGCAGCGCATAGACGTCCGGGCGCAGCCAGATGCCCGGATGGCTGATCGCGAGCTCGGCGGGCCCCAGCCAGTCCGCGATCGCTGCGGTCAGCGGCGAGAGACTGGTCGGGACCCGCTGCGCCAGGCCGAGCGGCGGCGCCGGGCCATCGGCGCCCCGACGTGCCAGCCAGGGCGCGACCAGCGCATGGTCGTGGTTGCCCGCGACGAGCACGACCTGTCCGGCGCCCAGCGCGGCCCCCAATTCATCAAAGAACGGCCGCGCGAGCGCGAGCGCCTCGTGCTGGGGGCCGTCGCGCAGCTCGAGCGTGTCGCCCAGCAGCACCACGCGCTCGCTGTCAGCCACCGCCGCCAGCAGCGCCGCGCGCACATCGGCGCGGCGCAGCAGATCGCGCTGCGAGCGCGCGCCGAGGTGCAGGTCCGAGAGGATCAGCGTCCGCATGCGAGCCGCCCGCGGACGGCCGCGTCAGCGGACAGCGGCCTCGCGGATCGCCTTGGGAAGCATGAAGCGCACGTCCTCGCGGACGACGTCGAGCTCCTCGACCGTGCGCGTCCCACGCGCGGCGAAGAACTCGACGAGCTCCTGCACGAGCTCCTCCGGCGCGCTGGCGCCCGACGTTATGCCGACGACGCGCGCGCCCTCCAGCCATTCCTCGCGGACCTGCCCGACGTGATCGATCAGATGCGCCTCGGTGCCCAGCTCGCGCGTCACGTCGACCAGTCGGTTGGAGTTGGAGGAGTTGCGCGACCCGACCACCAGCACGAGGTCGCACACGGCCGCCAGCTGCTTGACTGCCGCCTGACGGTTGGTCGTCGCGTAGCAGATGTCGTCGGTGCGCGGTCCCACGATCGCCGGGAAGCGACGGCGCAGGGCGGCGATGATGTCGCGCGTCTCGTCGACCGACAGCGTCGTCTGGGAGATGAACGCGACGCGCTGCGGGTCGGGCACCACGAGGCGCTCGACGTCCTCGGCGGACTCGACCAGCACGATCTGATCGGGCACCTCACCCATCGTCCCCTCGACCTCCTCATGGCCGGCATGGCCGATCAGGATGATCGTGTAGCCGTCGGCAGCGAACTTGCGCGCCTCGACGTGGACCTTGGTGACCAGCGGGCAGGTCGCGTCGATCGTGCGCAGGCCCCGCGCGGCGGCGTTGGCATGCACGCTGGGCGCGACGCCGTGCGCGGAGAAGACGACCGTGGCGCCGCGTGGAACCTCGGTCTCCTCCTCGACGAAGATCGCTCCGCGCTTGCGCAGCTCGGCGACGACGTGCTTGTTGTGGACGATCTCCTTGCGCACGTAGATCGGCGCGCCGTGGAGCTCGAGCGCCTGCTCGACCGTCTGCACGGCGCGATCGACGCCGGCGCAGTAGCCCCGCGGCGAGGCGAGCAGGATCCGCTCGGGTGCTGATCTGGTGGGCGAGGCGACGGGCATGGGGCGTCCCTCATCACAGTGTATGGAACCGCGTGCACGGGCGGGCTATGTGACGGTTGGGGTCGCGCTAAGTGGCTCCTCAAGCCTGAGCGGCCAACCGGCCTGCGATCCTGATCGGCCGAGCCGAGGCGAAGCGATCGACTGGAGGGGCGATGGATCTGGGACTGCAGGGCCGCACCGCGGTGGTGGCCGGCGCGTCGGCCGGATTGGGGCTGGCCTGCGCACAGGCGCTCGCCAGCGAGGGCGCGAACGTCGTGATGCTGGCTCGCCGGGCGAACGTCCTGGAGCGTGAGGCCGAGCGGATCGGCGGCGTTCCTGTCGCCGGCGACGTGCGCGACGCGGCGGCGTTGGAACGAGCCGTGACGACGGCCGTCGAGCGGTTCGGCTCCCTCGACATCCTGATTCCCAACGGCGGCGGGCCACCGCCCGGGCCCGCCAGCGCCGTCACACCGGAGACGGTGCTGGCCGCGGTCGAGCTGCTGCTGCTGCCGGTGGTGCGAATGGTGGGGCTGGCGCTGACACAGCTGCGGCGCAGCGATCAGGGCCGGATCGTGCTGATCGGGTCCGTGGCGGTCCGCGAGCCGATTGCGAACCTCGCGCTCTCCAACGCCGTCCGCCCCGGGGTCGTGGGCTACCTGAAGACGCTCGCGGGCGAGCTGGCGGTCGATGGCATCACCGTCAACTCGATCGCGCCGGGGAGGATCGCCACCGACCGCATGGCCCAGCTCTACGGCGGCGACCCGCCGCCCGCAGAGATCGAGACGATCCCGGCCGGGCGCTTCGGCCAGCCGCACGAGGTCGGGGACGTGGTGGCCTTTCTCTGCTCGCGCCAGGCCTCGTATCTGACCGGCGCGCTGATCCCGATCGATGGCGGGCTGTCCAAGGGGCTGCTGTAGCGACCCGGGCCGGGCAATTTCACGCCAGCAGCGAGACCTGCGGCCGGCGCGGGCGACGCTCGCGGTTGCCGGCACGGTCGATCGCGATCGCGAAGAAGGCATAGCGTCCATGGCCGCGCAGCCGTACCGCAATCCGCCGCGTGGCTGTCACACGGCCGACCGTCTGCACCACGATGCGCAGAATCCGGCGCGGCCTCGCGCCGTCGACCGACACGTATACGTCGATCTCGCGCAGCCCCGCGGGGGTCACGCCGAGCGGGGCGCGATCGCGCGCCTGCACGGTCAGCGTGGCGATGCCACGGCTGGGATGGCCGCGCAGGCGAAGCGTCGCGACCGGTGCGCGCAGGTCCATGCGGTGCGCCGCGACGACCGCCGCGCCGGCGTCGAGGATGCCCCAGCCGAGGTCTGGCGTCCAGCCCGATCCGGCCGGCCGTCGGGCCGTTCGCTTGAGCGTCTCGATCACCTCGAAGGCGGTCATATCGGGGTTGAGATTGCGCATCAGCGCGGCGACCGCCGCGACCTGCGGCGCGGCCATCGAGGTGCCCTGCAGGTAGGCGTAGCGGGAGTCGCCACCGACGGTCGTGCGACAACCGCAAGGCGCGCCTGGTGGCGGCCCGGCCGAGCCGCCGTCGAGCTGCGTCTGGTTGGCCGGGAAGGCGCCGAGCAGGCCGGGAGGGCCACCGCTGGTCTGATCGGAGCCGTAGGCCGCGAGCGAGATCTCCGAGCCCAGCCCGGCGAAATACGAGCGGTGGTCGGTCGAGTCCGCCGAGGTGACCGAGAGCCCCAGTCCCTCGGTCAGGTTGGCGCCCGTGCCCAGTGGCTGGAGGATGTTCGCCGGCTCGCCCTGCTCCTGCACCGGGCTGTCGGCCGCGGCGGCGACGAGCACGACGTTGTGGGAGTAGGCGTACTCGATCGCCCGCACGATCGTCGGCGACTGGTCGGCCGAGCTGCTGTCGCCGAAGCTCATGTTGATCGCCTCCGCGCCGCGGTCGGTGGCGTCGACGATCGAGGCGGCGACGCTGGACTCGCTGAGATCGCTCTTCTCGATGATCAGCCGGCAGTCGTAGCCCATGCCGACGATCGCGATGCCGTCGTTGGTCGCCGCGCAGGCGAGTGACGCGACGTGGGTGCCGTGGCCGACCTCGTCGAAGGTGGCGGGCCCGTCCCCCGGCGTCGCGTCCTGGTCGACCGCCGCCGCCAGCTTGCCCGCGAGCTCGGGGTGGCTGCCGTCGACGCCGGTGTCGATCACCGCCACGAGCGCTCCGGCGCCATCGGTGATGTCCCAGGCCGCGAAGGCATCCTCACGCGCCGGTGCCCACTGCAGCATCGTCCCGGGCGCCGTCCCGACCGCGATCTCGGGCGTGACCAGCGCCGGGTCGTTGGGCCTGAAGCGCAGCCGCAGTCGACGCTCGGGCGTGGCGCTCTGCACAGCGGGCAGCGCGCGCAGGCGACTGATCAGCATCGCCGGGCTCTCGCCGCTGGCGGGGCGGACGGTCAGCAGACCGATCTGCGGCAGCGCCAAGCCCGCCGGCTGCGCGTGGGCGCGCGCGATCACCGCCCGCAGCGCGGCCGCCTGCGCCCGCCGCCCGCGCACCGGACGCAGCAGCACCAGGACGCGTCCGGTCAGAGCGGAGGATGGCGACCTGCGTCGCTGCGTGGCCGCAGCGTTGCTCGGGAGCATCCCGACGATCGCGATCCCGGCCAGCATCACCGCCGCGAGCGGGCGTCTCATCGCATTGCCGCGGTGGACGCGCCCGTCGCGCGGCTCAGAAGCCGAGCGCGAACTTCGCGTCCTCGCTCATCTTGTCCGGCGTCCAGGGCGGATCGAAGACCATCCGCGGCAAGACGCGCTCGACGCCGTCGAGCTCACCCACGAACTCCTCGATCTGCTCGCTGACCTGCGGCCCAATCGGGCACCCCGGTGCGGTCAACGTGAACGTCACCCGGACCTCGCCGCCCTCGATCTCGATGTCGTAGATAAGCCCGAGCTCCACGAAGTCCAGGCCGAGCTCCGGATCGATGACATTGGTCAGCGCGTCGGTGACGTCTTCGACGGTCGGCATCGCCAGAGTGTAGCCGCGCGCCCCCGCTCCCACCGCCGGGTGGAGCCCACGGGGGCTCCGCGCGGCGGCGGTCGGCACCGCGGGAAGGGGCTCGCGTAGCCTGTGCGCCGTGAGCGAGCCTGGCGCGCAGACGATCGATGCCAGCTGGGAGGCCGCGCAGCCGGCGACCGGCAGCGGCTTCAGCGACGCGCTGACGGTCGGCTTCGCTGACCCCGACGCCCACGTCTATGGCCTCGTGCGCGTCGCGCTTGCGCAGGGGACGGAGGTCGGCGCAAACGCGCTCGTCGTGCTGTTCTCCGGCCGCGAGCCGGTGACGGTGCAGATCGAGGGCGCGCAGGCACCGGCGCGAGCCGATCTGGGCGACCTCGCCGTTGCCGGCGTGCGGATGCGCACCAACGTGCCGCTGCGCTCCTGGCAGCTCGCCTTCCGCGGCGCGCAGGCCAGCTTCGCGCTCGATCTCAGCGCCAGCTCCCGCCCGCTCGTGCTCGACTCGGACAGCGCCGTCGGGGACGCGCTGGGCATGCGCGGCTACGAGCAGGTGTGCCACATGCGGGGCACCGTCACGATCGCCGGTCGGACGCGCGAGCTGTCCGGCTGGGGCCAGCGCGGGCATGCCTGGGGAGTGCTCGATTGGCAACGCCTGGCGCTCACGCGAGCAGTCTCGGCATGGCTCACGGACGGCTCGGCGATCGTGCTTGCGGCGGCGCGGCCAGCAGCGGCGCGGGGCCACGGCGAGGAGGCGCTGAGCGCCTTCCGGGTGCCTGCCTCCAACGGTCCCGACGCTGCCGAGAACGCCGCCGCCGAGAGGGCCGCCACCGCGGGCGCCGTCACCGCGGGCGTCGTCACCGAGCCCGTCCATGAGGCACGCCTGTCGACCTCCTACGACGCGGCGGGGCACCACGTCCGCGCCGGGCTGGAGATCTGGCCGGGGCCCGACACCGCCCATCCGCTGCGCGCCGCCGGCGAGGTTCTGTGTGGGACCACGCTCGAGCTCGGCCAGCTACGCTACGAGTGCGCATTCTTCGCCTGGCGCTGCCTCGGCCGCGACGGCGCCGGGCGCTACGACATCGTCCACCGGGCATGACGCCTGCGAGCGCGATCGACGCGGTCGTCTGCGACTTCGGTGGGGTGCTGACCTCCCCGGTGATCGAGGGGTTCGTCGCCTTCCAGCGCTCCAGCGGCATCGCGCTGGAGGAGCTGCGCGATGCGCTGGCGGCGATCGCCCGGCGCAACGGCGCCCATCCCCTCTACGAGCTCGAGCGCGGACGCATCGCCGAGCGCGACTTCCTCGACGCGCTCGGCCAGCAGCTCGAGCAGCGTCTCGGCCGTGCGATCGCGCTCGACGACTTCGGCCAGCGCTACTTCGGCAGCCTGCGCCCGAACGACGCGATGATCGACTTCGTGCGCGGCCTGCGCGCCGGTGGCCTGCGCACCGCCCTGCTGACCAACAACGTCGCCGCCTGGGAGCCCTACTGGCGCGCGCTCGCGCCGATCGACGAGCTCTTCGAGGTCGTCGTCAACTCCGCCCACGTCGGAATGCGCAAGCCCGAGCCCGAGATCTATCAGCTGACGCTGCGCGAGCTGGGCGTGAGCGCCACGCGCTGCGCGTTCATCGACGACCTGGTGGTCAACTGCGAGGCCGCGCGCGCGCTGGGGATGCATGCCATCTGGTTCCAGCAGACCGAGCAGGCGATCGCTGCGATCGAGGGGCTGCTCGACGGGCAGGGCGGCTGACGTCGCGGCTCGTCACTCCGCGGCGGCTGAGGCCGCGGCTCGTCAGCTCGCCGGCGGCCCCGAGCGCCTGACCGCGACGAGCGAGTCGACCTCGTCGGCGATCGACCAGCCGGCCGGCGTCGCACCCGCGCGGAACAGCCCGTCGACGACGCTGGTCGGGCCGGGCAGGCCGCGGCCACCCGGACGGCCGCTGCGTGCGTCGTGGATGAGCACGATGCCGCCGTCGGCCACGAAGGTGCTCCAGCGGTCCCAGTCGAGGCGACAGCCCTGCTCGCTGTGATCGCCGTCGATGAACAGGAAGTCGATCGACGAGCTCCAGCGCGCAGCCGTCTGCGCGCTGCGCTCGACGTGCCAGCGCACGGTCGGGCCGCCGCGCCGGCGGGTGGCGCGCGCCACGACCCGCCGTGTGGCGTGCTCGACGCCGCGCCAGCCGGGGCGCAGCGCGTCGCCGGTGAAGGGGTCGATCAGGTGCAGGGTGGCGTCAAGCGGCAGCGCGGCGCACAGCGCGAGCGCCGAGGAGCCTTCGTAGACGCCGATCTCCACGGCGACGCGCCGCCCGTGGGCGAGCGCGGTCAGCAGCACGCGCTCGCGCTCGGTGTGCATCGTGCGGGGGGGGATCAGGCCGCTGCCCACCGCCAGCCCGCGCAGCACGATGTTGTCGCGCGCCCATTCGGGCGCCAGTCGGCGAAGCGCCTGCGGAAGCGCCACCAAGCGCCAGCTCAGTTATCGGCGCCGAGACGGTCCCAGCAGTACAGCTGGATGCACTCGCGCGCCAGCGTTGCACAACGTTGCGTCGACAGCCACGGCAGCACGGCCTCCAACGCCTGCTCCTCGGCCGCTCCGCACTCGAATGCCTCCTCGCCCCGGAAGCCGGCCGCGATCTTCAGCGCCTCGCGGCGGTTATCGCCGAGCGAGGCGAAGACGTTGACCAGGAACTCCTTGTTGGCGATCGGGTGACCGACCTCCAGCGAGGCATGCCAGGCGGCGAGCATCGAGAGATCGTGCTCATCGAGGTCGGCGACCGCCTTGGCGTAGTGGGAGTCCAGCTCGGAGTCTGGGATCTCGTCGACCCAGGCACGCACGACCTCGCTGAGCAGCTGGCGGCGCGCCTCGCGACCGATCGACTCCGCGATCACGCGGATCGCGTCCTTCGGTTCGATGAAGCACAGGGGCATCGCGACTCGCTTGGGCTCGGGACCAGCGGACGCGTCGCACTGTAGGGGCCGGGTCAGACGGCAAGCATGATTTCGGTCCAACGCAAGCAGGGCGCCCACTCAGAGACCCAGCCGGCGCTCGATTCGCTCGACCAGCTCGGCCGGCGGCGCGGACAGCGCAGCGCCCAGCGTGGCCCGCTGCGCGCCCGCCGGCAGCGCCGGAGCGCCGGCCGCCCCGGTGCCCGCCGCCCAGTTCCACAGACCCAGCTCGAACGCCGCCAGCGGCAGCTCGAGCGCCGCGGCCAGCGCGCTCGCGCGCCGGTCGAGCAGCAGCGCATCGGCGATGCCGAAGACCTGCTTGGCGGCAACGGTCGTGGCGTCATCGCCACCGAGGCGCAGGGTCGCCGGGCTCAGCTGGACGAGCTCGAGCGCCGCGACGGTCGTCAGGAAGTCGATCCGCGCTTCGCGCGTGAAGCCCGGCAGCGCGAGGCGCTCGAAGACGCGCTCGAAGCGCCGCTGCGGCGTCCACGCCGGCTCGCCCTCGAGCGCCGCCGCCTGCGAGCCGGCGCGCCGCGCCCAGGTGCGATAGCCCACGATCGTCGTGGTGCCGCGGCGCGGGTCGTGGGCCGAGCGCGGCCCGGTGGCGACGCGACCGGCGACGCCCTCGAGCCGTGGGATCGCTCCGCTGGTCCAGCTCGTGCGCGCCGCCGCGATCGCCGCGAACGGCTGCGGGCCCTCGGTCGGCGACAGGTAGGCGATCAGGAAAGCAAGCCAGATGCCCTCTTCGCGGTCCGGCGCTGTCGCCGCCTCGCGGTAGAGGCCGGGGGGATCGAGCGCAAGCTGCTCGAGCCGGGCCGTCGCGAAGGCGAGCTCCTGCGCCAGCCGCGCGGCGTCGCTGGAGGCGCGCAGCCCGGGCACCAATGCGCAGTGGTAGCCGTCGGGCGTGGCGCGTGTGCTGCGTCGTACGCGCATCCCTTGGCGAGCGGCGTGGCGCTGCGTGCCGGCGCGCGCCCGGCCACCGGCGAGCGTGACGGCGCGGGCACGGGGCGCGGGCGCCTCGCCTGCCGCCTGCGGATCGCGCGGATCGGGAGCGGCGTGCCCGGAGCAGATCGGGCAGTTCTGGATGAAGCGGTTGTGACGACAGAAGGTCGGCATCGCGCAGCGAGCTAGACGCCGGCGGCCTGCGGCGCGGCGGCCTCCGAGGCGAATCCGCGCAGGCCCTCGGCGCCACCCAGCCAGCGGTCGACGACGCGCGCGCAGCGGCGGCCTTCGGCGATTGCCCAGACGATCAGTGACTGACCCATGCGCGCGTCGCCGGCGGCGAAGATGCCGTCGACGGAGGTCGCATAGGCGCCGGCGCGGACGTTGCCGGCCGCGTCCAGAGCCACCCCAAGCTGCTCGATCAGCCCCTGGTGCTCGGGATGGGAGAAGCCGATGGCGACGAGCACCAGGTCGGCTGGCAGGGTGAACTCGGTGCCCGGGATCGGCTGCACGTCACGCGAGGAGGTGCCGCGGACCTGGCGGGCGTGGACGGTCGTGACGCGCCCGTCCTCGCCGCTGAGCTGGGTCACCTGTGTGCCCCAGCGACGCTCGCCGCCCTCGTCGGTCGCGTAGGTGCTCGGCGTACGCCGCGGCGCCAGCGGCCACGGCGTGCGCTCGTCACGACCCGAGGCGGGGATCTCCTGATAGACGTCGAGCATGATCGCGCTCTTGGCCCCCTCGCGACGGGCGTTGGACAGGCAGTCCATGCCGGTGTCGCCGCCGCCGACGACGATCAGCCGCCGCCCCGCGGCGCTGATCTCGTGCTCGGGTGCGGGCGCGCCGCGCGCGGGCTCGCTGCCCTGCGCGCGCGCCACCGCGCGATTGCGCTGATAGAGATAGTCCATCGCCGCGTGCACGCCGTGCAGATCGCAGCCGGGCACGTTGAGGCCGCGCTGGACGCGCGAGCCGGTTGCGATGACGATCGCGTCGAAGCGCGCGCGCAGCTCCTCGACGTCGACGTCGCGGCCGACGTCGACGTTGCAGCAGACCCTCACGCCCTCCTGCTCGAGCAGCGTCACCCGCCGGTCGATCACCCACTTCTCGAGCTTGGCATCGGGCACGCCGAAGCGCATCAGCCCGCCGGGGCCCTCGTCGCGCTCGAAGATGGTGACGAGGTGGCTGCGCTTGTTGAGCTCGGCCGCCGCGGCCAGCCCGGCCGGTCCCGAGCCGATCACCGCGACGCTGCGGCCGCTGCGCTGCGCCGGCGGGCAGGGACGCACCCAGCCCTCGCTGAAGCCACGCTCGATGATCCCCAGCTCGATCTGCTCGATCGTCACCGGGTCGTCGTTGATGTCGAGCACGCAGGCGCTCTCGCACGGCGCCGGGCAGATGCGCCCGGTGAACTCAGGGAAGTTGTTGGTCGCGTGCAGCTGGTCCAGCGCCTCACGCCAGCGGCCGCGGTAGACGAGATCGTTCCAGTCGGGGATCAGGTTCCCCAGCGGGCAGCCGTCATGGCAGAACGGCACGCCACAATCCATGCAGCGCGCCCCCTGGCGTTGGAGCTCGGTGGCCGGCTGGGTCTCGAAGTAGTGCCGGTGATCGCGCACGCGCTCACGCGGGTCTCGCTTGTCGAAGCCGACCCGATGGATCGTCAAGAAGCCGCCCAGCTCGCCCATGCAGCTAGGCCCGGCTGCCGATCGTCGGCTGGTCCAGGTCCGAGGGCAGGACGCCGTCGGCGCTTTCGCCGGTGGCGTCGACGCCAGGCGCAATCGCAGCGTCGGGCCGTCGCGCGTGGAGCGCGCCGTCGACCGGGCGGCTCGTCGACGCGCCCTCCGGCGAGACGAGCTCCTCGTCGCGGGCAAGCTCCTCCAGCGCCCGCTTGTAGTCGCTTGGCATCACCTTGACGAACAGCGGCAGCATCGTCTGCCAGTTGGCCAGCACACGCTCGGCGACCGGCGAGGCGGTGCGCCGCGCGTGCTCGAGGATCAGCGCGCGCAGCTCCTCCGCGTCGGCGTCGGACACGTGCTCGAGCCCGACGAGCTCGAGGTTGCAGCGCCGTGCGAAGCCGCCGCGCTCGTCGAGCACGTAGGCGATGCCTCCGCTCATGCCGGCGGCGAAGTTGCGTCCCGTCGGGCCGAGCACGACCACGCGCCCCCCGGTCATGTACTCGCAGCCATGGTCGCCGAGACCCTCGACGACCGCCTGGGCGCCGGAGTTGCGCACCGCGAAGCGCTCGCCGGCGAGCCCACGGAAGAAGGCGCGACCGGCAGTCGCGCCATAGAGCACCGTGTTGCCGACCACCACGTTGTCCTCAGCGGTGTAGCCGGCGTTGTCCGGCGGGCGCACGGCGAGGATCCCGCCCGACAGCCCCTTGCCGGCGTAGTCGTTGGCGTCGCCGAGCAGCGTGAAGGACACGCCATGCGCCAGCCAGCCGCCGAAGGACTGGCCCGCGGAGCCGGTGAACGTCACCCGGATCGTCTCCTCCGGCAGCCCGGCGTCGCCGTGGCGCAGCGCGATCTCGCTTGACAACAGCCCGCCCACGCAGCGGTTGACGTTGCGCAGCGGGCGCTCGAGACTGATTGCCTCGCCGCCGTCGATCGCGCCGCGGGCGGCCGCGATCAGCTCCCAGTCCAGCGCGTCGGCGAGCACCGGCAGCGGGCCGCCGACACAGCGGCGCGGCGCCCCCGCCGGCAGCTCGGGGAAGTCGAGCACGCGCGCGAGATCGACGCCGCGGGCCTTCCAGTGCTCGATCGCCTCATCGGTTGCCAGCAGATCGCTGCGACCGATCAAGTCCGCGAAGCGCGCGATCCCCAGCGAGGCCATGATCTCGCGAACCTCCTCGGCGACGAAGAAGAGGTACTTGACGACGTGCTCCGGCTTGCCCGCGAAGCGTCGACGCAGCTCCTCGTCCTGGGTCGCGATGCCGACCGGGCAGGTGTTGAGGTGGCAGACGCGCATCATGATGCAGCCCAGCGCGATCAGCGGGGCGGTCGAGAAGCCGAACTCGTCGGCGCCCAGCAGCGCGCCGACGACGACGTCGCGACCGGTCTTCAGCTGACCATCGACCTGCACGATGATCCGCGAGCGCAGGTCGTTGGCGAGCAGGATCTGCTGGGTCTCGGCCAGGCCGATCTCCCACGGCACCCCCGCCGACTGGATCGAGGACTGCGGCGAGGCGCCGGTGCCGCCGTCGTGACCGGCGATCGTGACGTGGTCGGCGTTGGCCTTGGCGACGCCCGCCGCGACGGTGCCGACGCCGACCTCGGAGACGAGCTTGACCGACACACTGGCGCGCGGGTTGGCGCAGCGCAGGTCGTAGATCAGCTGTTTGAGGTCCTCGATCGAGTAGATGTCATGGTGCGGCGGCGGTGAGATCAGCCCGACGCCGGGCATCGACTTGCGCAGCTTGGCGATGTAGGGCGAGACCTTGTGCCCGGGCAGCTGACCGCCCTCGCCGGGCTTTGCGCCCTGGGCGATCTTGATCTGCAGCTGGTCGGCGTTGACCAGGTAATCGATCGTCACACCGAAGCGCCCGGAGGCGACCTGCTTGATCGCCGAGCGGCGATCGTCGTGGTAGCGCTCGGGGTCCTCCCCACCCTCGCCGGTGTTGGACTTGCCGCCGATGCTGTTCATCGCCTGGGCCAGCGCTTCGTGCGCCTCGCGCGACAGTGAGCCGAGGCTCATCGCACCGGTCGAGAAGCGCTTGACGATCTCGCTCGCCGGCTCGACCTCCGCCAGCGGGATCGCCTCGCCGGCCGGGCGCAGGCGCATCAGCCCGCGCAGCGTCGAGC
Organism: uncultured Solirubrobacterales bacterium; assembly: GCA_963795555.1. Taxonomy (GTDB): domain Bacteria; phylum Actinomycetota; class Thermoleophilia; order Solirubrobacterales; family Solirubrobacteraceae; genus CAWCHZ01. Next base: position 345,034 of record CAWCHZ010000001.1, on the reverse strand, counting down.
TGCGCGCCGCCTGCTCGTTGACCTCCGCGGCGAACTCGCGGTAGGTCTGCGGGCCACGGCCGTTGGCGTCGACGGCGTGCTGGAGCTTGGCGATCGTCGCCGGGCTCCAGATGTGGCGCTCGCCCTCGCGCCGCCACTGGTAGACGCCGCCGACGGGCAGCAGGTCGTGCTCGCGGGCACCGCCATAGCCGCGCGCGTGGCGCTCGAGCGCCTCGCGCGCGAGCACGTCGAGCCCGACGCCGCCGATCCGCGACGCGGTGCCGGTGAAGCAGCGATCGACGACGGCCCGGTCGAGCCCCACGGCCTCGAAGATCTGCGCGCCGCAGTAGGAGTGCGTCGTCGAGATCCCCATCTTCGAGATCACCTTCAACAAGCCCTTGCCCAGCGCCTTGACAACCCGCTGCTTGGCCTCCTCGGCGGTCAGCCCGTCTGGCAGGTGCCCACGCTCGCAGAGATCGTCGAGGGTCTCGAAGACGAGGTAAGGGCAGATGGCGACTGCCCCGTAGCCCATCAGCGTCGCGATGTGGTGGACCTCGCGCGGCTCGCCCGACTCGAGCACCAGGCCGGCACGCAGGCGCGTGCCACGGCGCACCAGGTGCTCGTGCACCGCGCCGACCGCCAGCAGCGATGGAACCGGCACGCGCTCGGCATCGATCGCGACGTCCGACAGGATCAGGATCGTCGCGCCCTGCGCGATTGCCTCGTCGGCTTCGGCGCAGATCCGGTCGAGCGCCGGCTCGAGGCCTGCGACCCCCTCGGCCAGCGGCCAGGTGATGTCGATCTTGTAGGCACAGAAGAGGTCGTGGCCGACCTGGCACAGGCGCTCGAGCTCATGTGGGCGCAGGATCGGCTGGTCGATGACGAGCTGGTGGACGTGCTCGCGGGTCGCCGCGAGCAGGTTGCCCTCCGGGCCGACCCCGGCTGCGAGGCTCATCACGATCTCCTCGCGCAGCGGATCGATCGGCGGGTTGGTGACCTGCGCGAACAGCTGCTTGAAGTACGAGAACAGCGGCGGCTGGCGATCCGAGAGCACGGCGAGCGCGAGGTCGTTGCCCATCGAGCCGACCGGCTCGGCGCCGGCCGCGGCCATCGGCTCCAGCAGCACGCGCAGGTCCTCCTGCGAGTAGCCGAACGCCAGCTGCCGGGTGCGCAGCGGCTCGACGCTCGGCGCCGGCCCCTCGACATCCGGCAGCTCGCCCAGCGCGACGACGCGGTCGCAATACCACTCGCCGTAGGGCCGCTCGGTGGCGATCTGCTGCTTGATGTCATGGTTGTCGACCATCCGGCAGCGCTCGAGATCGACGAGGAACAGCTTGCCCGGCTGCAGCCGGCCCTTGGCCTCGATCATGTCCTCGGGGATCGGCAGCACGCCGATCTCCGACGCCAGCACGACGTAGCCGTCCTTGGTCAGCACCCAGCGACCGGGGCGCAGCCCGTTGCGATCGAGCGCCGCGCCGACGCAGCGGCCATCCGAGAAGACGACCGCAGCGGGCCCGTCCCAAGGCTCCATCAAGCACGAGTGGTAGTCGTAGAAGCCCTTGACCTCGTCGGTGATGTCGTCGCGCCCGACGTACGCCTCGGGGATCATCATCATCAGCGCGTGCGGGACGGAGCGGCCGGCCAGGACGAGCAGCTCGAGCACGTTGTCGAAGCTCGCCGAGTCCGAGCCGGCCGGTCGGATCACCGGCTTGAGCTTCTCGATGTCGTCGCCGAACAGCTCGGATGCGAGCTGCGCCTCGCGTGCCCGCATCCAGTTCTTGTTGCCCATCAGCGTGTTGATCTCGCCGTTGTGGGCGATCATCCGGTAGGGGTGGGCGAGCGCCCAGCTGGGGAAGGTGTTGGTCGAGAAGCGCGAGTGCACGACCACGCACTGGCTCTTGACCCGATCGTCGCGCAGCTCGGGGTAGTAGCCCGACAGCTGGGGCGCGGTGAGCATGCCCTTGTAGACGACCGTGCGCGACGAGCAGGAGATGATCGCCGCGCCGATCGCGTCGCCGCTGCCGCCGCGCTCGACCGCGTGCTCGAAGACGCGTCGGATGACGTAGAGCCGGCGCTCGAAGGCGTCCTGGTCGCCGACGTCGTCGGCAGCACCGATGAACAGCTGCTCCACGTAGGGAGCGCAGGCGCGCGCCGAGCTGCCCGCGTGGCGGGCGTCGACCGGCACGTCGCGCCAGCCCAGGACGCGCTGGCCTTCGTCCTCCACGACGACCGTGAGCTGCTGCTTGAGCGCCTGTCGCGCCGCGTCGTCGCGCGGCAGGAAGCACATCGCCACGCCGTAGCGACCGACGGGCGGGAGCTCGAAGCCGACTACCGCGCGGTAGAGGTCGTCGGGAACCTGTAGCAGGATCCCGGCGCCGTCGCCGGTCTCCGGGTCGGCTCCCTCCGCCCCGCGGTGCTCCATGTGCTCGAGCGCCACCAGCCCGCGCGCGACCACCTCATGGCACGGCTCCGGCGCGAGGCGCGCGACGAGGCCGACGCCGCAGGCGTCGTGCTCGTAGGCGGGGTCGTAGAGGCCAGCGGCCTGTGACGGCGGAGTTGGTGGCATGAAGTGCGCTCGGGTGGCACGGGCACGGAGATGAGCACAGAGGGTACCAGCGCATCGCCAACCTCAATAGGGCCGATCGCATGGGTTGAGGACCCCGTGCGCAGCTGATGGGAGGTGATGATTTGGCGTCGGCCGAGGGCGCGCAGAGCCCCCGCCGGAGGCGTGCCGTGCTTCAGCTGCGACCGCGGGCGGGACGACGAGACGACTTCGACGAGCTCGCCGGCTGGGTGGGCGTCGACTTGCGCGCTCGGCTGCGCTTGGCCGGCGCCGCCTTGCTGCCGTCCTCGCGCTCTTGGGCCGCCTCGATCGAGGCCTGCAGCGCAGCCATCAGATCTGGCGTGCGCGCCGGGCGCTCGACCTCTGGCTGGACGACGATCTCCTCGCCGCGCGCCTTGCGCTCGATCAGCTCGAGCACCTGCTCGCGGTGCTCGTCGTGGTACTTGGAGGGATCGAAGTCGACCGCCAGGGAGCCGATCAGCTGCTCGGCCATCGCCAGCTCGCGCGGCTCGGCCTTGACCTGCTCGTCGGGCAGCTCGTCGAGCGACTCGGGCGCCACCACCTCGTCGCCGAAGAGCATCGTCGACATCGTCAGCAGCGGCCCGTTGGGGCGAATCGCGCAGAGCTGCTCCTTCTGGCGCATGACCACGCGCGCGATCGCCACCCGGCCGGCGTCGCGCATCGCCTCGAGCAGCAGCGCATAGGCCTTGCCGGCACCCGGCCCGGGCACGAGGTAGTAGGCGCTGTCGTAGTAGATCGGGTCGATCTGCTCCTGGTCGACGAAGTCCGCGATCTCGATCGTGCGCGTCTTGGCCGGATCGAGCGCCTCCAGCTCCTCGGGCGTGATCACGACGTACTCGCCGGGGGCGATCTCATAGCCCTTGACGATGTGCTCGTAGGGCACCTCCTCGCCGTCGACGGGACAGACGCGACGCTGCTGGATGCGCACGCCGTCGGCATCGTGGAGCTGGTGGAAGCGCACGGTCTTGCGCGCAACCGCGCTGTAGAGCTTGACCGGAACGTTGACCAGCCCGAAGCTGATCGCCCCTGTCCAGATCGGACGTGCCATGGCAACGTCGTTTTACCGTATCGGCGCTCGCAGCGCGACGGTGGGCGTGAGCTTGCAGACCCAGCGGGCGTGAGCCCGCACGCCAAGCGATTTCTCAATTTCTGTCCAAAGGGGCTCAAGTCCCTGCTGGGGACTGCCGATACCGAGGTTGGCCCAAAGCGCGTGAGAGGGGACGTCGGCTTTCTTCCCGTTCGCCGGTCCCCTCCAGCGGTCTCTTCCCGTTCGCCGGACCGAACGCGCGTTTTGCCGTAACCGTCGGGGCGCCCCAGGGCGCCCCGACGTGTCGGTAGCCCCGCGCTCGGCGTTCTCAGGGCGGCATCCAGGCCGCCCTCGACCGGCCGGGCCAAGCCCGGCCTCAGCCCTGCCCGGCCTCCCGCCAGGTCAGCTCCACGCTCCAGCGGCACAGCGTGCCGCGGCCGGGGCAGCCGTCGCAGAGCAGCCGATTCGGATCGGCGGCGACAGCGAAGCGCCCGGCGGCGACCGCCGCCGTCAGCGCGCGCAGGCGCCGTTCGAGCGCGGGCCGCTGGGCGCGTCGGAAGGTCGCGCTGATCGGCTGATCGGGGCGCTCGAGAAAGCAGTGCAGCACCTCGACCGTGCCGGCGCCGGCGCGCAGCGCCGCGAGCGCATAGATCAGCCGCTGAATCGCATACTCCCGCTCGACCACCTCAGCGGGCTCGCGAACACCGAGCCGGTCGCTCTTGTAGTCGACGATCAGCGTTCGATCGGCGAGCTCGCCGAGGACGTCGACGACCCCGGTGATCAGCAGGCCCTCGGGTTGGCGCTCCTGCAACGCGAAGGCGAACGGCTGCTCGCGCCGCACACTGGCCGCGCCGGCGAGCCGCTGGCACAGGGCGCTGGCGGCGAAGGCGTGGACCTGAGCCTGGACATCGACGACATCGTCCGGCGTCAACGTGATCCCCTGACGCGCTGCGACCTGCTCGAGCGTCCGCTCATCGGGGATGCGCGGCGTGGCGAAGTCCAGCCGCTCGAGCAGCGCGTGGATCAGCGTCCCGCGCGCCGCGGGGTCGAGTGCAGGCTGGTCGACGGGAGCGGCGAAATGATCCGTGGGGCTCGCGGGCGGGTCGGCGGAATCGAGCGGCGGCGGCTCGCTCCCCTGTGAACGCGGCAGCCTCAGGATGCGCTCGAGATAGAAGCGGTAGGAGCAGCGCGCATGCGCGTGCAGCGAGCTGTAGGAGAGATGGTCGAGCCGCAGCTCCAGCGGCGCGGCGGCCGACGAGGCTGGCGCGGCGGGCGCTCCGGTGGCCGGCGGCGCGACCGCCGCGGCGACGGTGGCCGTCGGCTCGACCGCCGCGGCGACGGTGGACGTCGGCTCGAGCGGCTGCTGCACCGGCTCGGCCGGGATCGGCCCCAAGACCTCCCCCACCGTCTCGGGCGCGTTGAGTGCGCAGCGAATCCTCACCGGCTGGCCCTTCCACTCGTTATGCGCCTCGAAGGTCGGCGTCATGGCGCTCAGGCGCTCGCGGATGTCGGGCACCAGCGATGGCGCCAGCCAGGCCAGTGGACGCGGGCGTGGGCCGGGCTCGGGCCAGCGCTGCACGGGAATCGCGCCGGACAGGATCAGCCGGTCCTGCGCGCGCGTCATCGCCACGTAGAACAGCCGCCGCTCCTCCTCCTGAGCGCGACGCTCCACCCGCTCGGCGATCGCGTCGTAGGCGAAGGCCGATCGCGCCGGCCCGCCGTCGAGCGTCAGCAGGCGCAGGCCGACCTGCTCGCCGTCGCGGTCGACCAGCAGCAGGTCACGACCGCCGCCGGGACGCTGGCGGCCGAGATCGGCGACGCAGACGACGGGGAACTCCAGGCCCTTGGCACGGTGGACCGTCATCAGCCGCACCGCATCGAGCGCCTCGCCCTCGACCGGCGCCTGGCCCTCCTGCGACTCGAGCGCGGGCTCGGTCGCCAACTGGTCGAGGTAGTCGACGAAGCGGCGTACGTCGTGACCCTCGACGGCCTCGAACTCGCGGGCGAGGCGCAGCAGCTTGCGCACGTTCGCGAGCCGTCGCTCACCGCCGGGCAGCGCCAGCATCGCCAGGTCATAGCCGCTGTCGCAGACCACCCGATCGATCAGGCGATCTAGCGACCACGAGCGCACGAGCCGGCGGTGCTCCGGGAAGCGCGCCGCAAAGGCGCGCAGGCGCTCGGCGTCGGCTGGCGCAAGCTCGCCCGCCAGCGTGCTGGGTAGGCCGCCCGCCAGCAGCGGCCAAATGCCGCGGCCCGCATGCTGAGCGGCATCGGCCAACAGCAGCAGCGCGTCCGACCCGACCCCGACCAGCGGCGAGGCCAGCACCTGATGCAGGCGCAGCTCATCGAGCGGGTTGGCGAGGATCGCCAGGTAGGCGACGAGGTCGCGGACCTGCGGGTGATCCCAGTAACCGCGACCGCCGAAGACGTAGGTGGGCAAGCCCGCCTGCTCGAGCGCGCGCTCGTAGACGGCGATGTCGGTCGCAGCACGCAGCAGCACGACGATCTCGCGACAGCGGCGCCCGCCGGCGACCAGCTCGGCGACGCGCTGAGCCAGCAGGCGGGCCTCGGCGTGGCGCCAGATCGGGGCGCGCGGCAGGCCACGGCTGACGTCGGGCGCCTGCTCCCAGCCGCGCTGCTCGGTGATCAGCAGCTCGACCGGCGGCTCGTCGTCCGCCGGCCCGCGGACGCCGGCCGCGCGCAGCGGTGTGAAGCCCTCGCCGAACCACGGCGCATAGGCCGCGTTGAGCGTGTCGAGCAGCTCGCGGTGAGCGCGGAAGCTCTCGGCCAGGGCCGCGGTGCGGCGACGCGACGCCAGCGTTTGCGCACGATCGCGGAACAGCTCGACGTCCGCATGCCGGAAGGCGTAGATCGCCTGGAACTCGTCGCCGACGACGAACTCGCGCCCATTGGCGATCCGGTCGACGATGTCCAGCTGCAGCGCGTTGGTGTCCTGGAACTCGTCCACCATGACATGCGCAAAGCGCGCCGCCTGCGCGGCCGCGACGTCGGGATGCTCGCGCAGCAGCGCGCGGGTGTGCAGCTCGAGGTCGCCGAAGTCCAGCGCGCCACGCCGGCGCTTGGCGTCGCGGTAGCAGCCGCCATACAGCGCCAGCAGCTCGCCGATGACCTCGAAGGGCACCACCGCGTGATGGTCGGCGCAGGCCTGCACGTAGGCGTCCACGGCGTCCTCGTATGCGCTGCGCGCCGCGCTCCGCAGGGCCCGTCGGGCGACCCCCGTTGGGCGCAGTGCGGCGAGCCGGTCGAGCGTCGGCAGGGGCCCCCCGGCGGGGAGCGCCGAGGCGTCGAGCAGCTCGCGGCAGGCCTCCAGCGCGGCGAGCGTGCCCTCGGCCGACGGCTCAGCCTGCGCGCCTGCGAGCTCCGCCGCCAGGGCTCGGCAGGCGCTGTCGAGCCGCGCGGCCGCTGGCCCGAGCGGTCGCGGAATCGGCGTCGCCGGCAGTCGCGGCGCCTCCTGTCCCCGGCTGCGCAGCTCGCCGTGCAGCGCGCAGACAAGCTCGCGCAGGCTGCTCGCGCGGTAGGCCGCGACGACGTCGAGTGCCTGCTCGCCGCGCGCGGCGAGCAGGCGGGCCAGCGCCTGCTCGAAGGCCTCGCGCGTCAGCATGTCGGCGGCCCGCTGGTCGAGCACGGTGAAGCGCGGATCGAGCCCGGCCAGCAGCGCGTTGGCGCGCAGCAGCCGGGCGCACAGCGAGTGGATCGTGGCGATCACCGCCCCCTCCGTCTCGCGCGCGAGCACGGGCTCGTCGAGCTCGGCGAAGCGCCGGCGCACGCGCTGGCGCAGCTCGGCCGCCGCCTTCTCGGTGAAGGTGATCGCCAGGATTCGCGCAACGTCGACGCCGTCGTGCAGGACCGCCCGCACGAAGCGCTCGACCATCACCGCCGTCTTGCCGCTGCCAGCGTTGGCGGCCAGCAGCAGCGCGTCGCTGCGCGACTCGATCGCGGCCAGCTGCGCCTCGGTGTAGCTCTCGTTCATCGCCGCGGCGCGCTCACGATGGTCTTGCGCCGACAATGCCCATCGGTCTTGCGCTGACGACGTCCATCGCGGCGCTCAGCCGTCCACGCTGCGACAGATGCCGGGATAGGCGCAGCCGCGGCCATTGGGAGTGCACGTCTGCGGGGTCGGCTCGAGCCGACCGCTCCCCAGCGCCGCGGCCAGCTCGCAGGCGCAGCGCTCAGCGATGTCCAACTGCTCGCGGAAGCTCGTAGCGTCACGAAGATCCTCGGCCGGCAGCAGGCTGGCGATCCCGCCTGGCGCGTCATTGGCGCCCCCGCGAGCGCCCCCACCAGCGCCAGCACCAGCCCCATCGGTATCCGCCAAGCCCAGTCCGCGCGCCGGGCGATCGACGAGCACCGGCTGGTAGGCGCCCCCGATGACAGGGATCTCCAGCAGGCGCTCGACGGCAAGCATGTACAGCGCCACCTGCAGCCGGCGGTCGCGCTGCCAGCGCGCGACGGGCTCGGCGCGCGTGGATTTATAGTCGCGCACGACAGCGCCGCCGCCGACGCGGTCGACGTCGACCCGATCGATGCGTCCACGCACGCGGACGCGGCCGTCGCCGAGCTCGAGCGCCGGCAGCTCGCCGTCATCGAAGCCGAAGTCGAGCTCGAGGCGCTGGGGCTCGAGCCCGTCGTCGCGCTCGGCCTCGCGGCGCAGGAAGCGGCGCAGATCGGCGCGCAGGCGTCGCAGCGCGGCGTCCGCGGCCGGCGCTGATGGCGAGCGCTGGGCCGCGACCTCCCGCTCGATCGCCTCGTCGAGGATCAGCTCGGCCTCGGCGAGCGTCCCGCGCTGGATGCGCGCGGAGCCGGTGCGCTCACGCAGCTGCGTCAGCGTGTCGTGCAGCAGCCGATGCGCCAGTGCGCCGCGCGTCAGCGGCTCGTCATCGGGCCGCAGGGCGCGCGGGCGCAGAACCCGCTCCACCAGCCAGCGGATCGGGCAGTCGGCGAAGGCCTCGAGCGCCCCGGGCGACAGCGGCGGCCGTCGCGCGAGCGCAGCCAGCCCGGCCGGCGAGCGCAACGGGCCAAGCGGCGGCGCGGCGCGGCGCGGACCGCGCGCGGCGAGCGCACGCGCGCGCTCGGCGGCCGTCGGTGCCTGCTCGGGCGCCCAGGTCACCTGCGCCAAGGGTCGTTGCCGGCGCGTCGCCCAGAGGCGCTCGTCGAAGAGCTCGCGCACGTCCTCGACGAAGAACGACGGCGCGCTTGGATTGCCCTCCTCATCGGAGCTGCGCCACGACAGATAGAGCCGGTCGGTCGGTCGTGACGCACAGGCGTAGAACAGGAAGCGCTCGTCGGGCAGCGGGTCATCGTGAGCCGCGAGCACCAGCCCTGACGCGAGCGCCAGCTCGCGTCGACGCTCCGCCGGCAGGAACGGCTCGGGGCTGGCTGGGCACGGAAACTCGCCCTCCTGCAGTCCGCAGAGCACGACCACGCGAAAGCGCCGCGCACGGATCGCCAGCGGATCGGCGATCAGCACGCCCCGGGCATCGGCGGGAGGCGCCTGGACGATGCGCAGCCCCGCCAGCCAGCCAAGCAGGTCCTCGCCGCGCGGGAGCGCGCGCGGTTCGCCGACCCCCAGGGCGATCAGCTCGTCGAGCGCGCGGCAGGCCTGGGCGACGACCGCGGCGTCGATCCGCTCGTCACTCGTGAGCGTCGCAGCGCAGCCCCGGCGTGGCGCCGCGAACATCGCCTGCAGCCGCGCGCGCAGCTCCTCGAGCGCCGCGCTGCCGCCAGCGCGGCAGGCGTTGCGCAGGGCATCGAGCTCCGCGAGCGCAGGCTGCTTGCGCTCCCAGGCTCGTCGGACGGCGCGAGCCGAGCGTGCGCCGGCGCGACGCAGGCCGGCCTCGAGCTCGTCGAGCGCCGCGCTGTCTTCGACGATGCCCGGGACACGCAGGTAGGCCAGCAGCTCGTCGGCCGCGGCGTCGGCCGACTGCGCGCAGCGCAGCAGCCCAAGCAGCCCCCGTCCCAGCGCGGTCTGCGCGAGCATCACCTCCTGCGGGACGGCATGCGGTATCCCCAGCGCACCGAAGACCTGCGCGACGAGCGGCGCATGGCGAGCAGGCGAGCGGAAGACAACCGCGATCTGCGCCGGCTGGATGCCCTCGGCCAGCAGCTCGAGCAGCTCGGCGCCGACCAGCTCGATCTCCGCGCGCTCCCCCCCGGACTCCAGCAGGCGGATCGCGCCGTTCGCGCTCGGACGTGCCCGCGGCTCGTCCCAGAGGCGCAGATCCGCAAGCCCATCCGTGCCCGCGCCCTGTTCGAACAGGCCGCGCTCCAGGTGGTGCAATGCGGCCCGCGCGCGCGGCGCGTAGTGCTCGGCGCGCGCCGGCAGCCGCTCGTGCTGCTCGGCGAGCGGACGCAGGCGCTCGAAGGTCGCCGCCCGCCCGGCGAAGGCAACGCGACCGGCCTCGTAGTGCAGCGCGAAGACGACGTCGGTGGCAACGATCCGCGCGAGCGTCTCGACGGCGTCGAGCTCCAGCGGCGTCAGATCGTCGAAGCCGTAGAAGAGCACCGGCGCCGTCCCCCACCGCCCGGGATTGGTGCGCAGGGTGTCCAGCGCCCGCCAGGCGAAGAGCTCGGCGTCGAGGACCCCAAGCCGACCCAGCGCGGCCTGGTAGCCCCCGTAGATCGCGCTCAGCTCGCGCGCCAGCGCTCGCCGCCCGGCGTCCGCGCCGGCCCACGCCGCCAGCGCGCCACGCAGCCGTTGCGGCTCGATCAGCGCACGCTCGAGCTCGGCGACGAACGCGGCGGCGGCCCCGACGAAGCCCGGGCTCTGAGCGGCTTCGGCGAGCGTGCGCAGCCGGGCGCCGGCGATCGCCAGGGCGACGAGGCGCTCGCGGACGTGCTCGCCGACCCGCCGCGCGCGGTACTCGCAGCGCGCGGCGATCTCGTCGATCAGACCGGCGAAGGTCTCGACGCGCGCACCGAACGTGACGCCCTCGGCGGCCAGCTCGCGCCGGTAGTGCGCCAGATCGCCGGTGGTCGGGACGACGAGGATCGGCTGGCGCGCCAGGCGGGCGCGATAGGCGGCGAGGATCGCGCCGGCCTTGGCCGAGTTCGCCGGCCCGGTCAGCAGCGTTAGCGGCACGGGCCCGCCGAGCGGCGTGCGCTAGGCCGCCGCCGAGCGCGCCGCCGGCTCAGTGACCTCGACCTCGGCCTCGGACTCCGGCGGCTTGACGCCCTCGCGAGCCCAGGGCTCGTCGAACTCGACCCGCCAGCGGCCCTCGTCAGTCTGCATCAGGGCCAGGCGCGCGCGGAACGACCGTCCGCTGCGGCCCTTGAAGCCGGTCACGGGCCGCTCGGTGCGGCCCTTGGCGATCAGCTCGCGCGCCACCGCGACCGGCAGCTGCTTGCCGGCCTTGGACTTCCAGATCACAAAGCCGCAGCCCGGATCGTCGCGCGCCCAGCACGAGTAGCCCTTGCGGTTCTCGACGATGTCGTGCCCACAGACCGGGCACGGACCGAGGTTGGCGCGCGGAATGCGGACGTCCTTGAGCTTTGCGTCCAGCTCGCCGACGGTGTCGGTCGCGAAGGCGGCGATCGCATCCATGAACGTCTTGCGCGACTCCTCGCCGTGCTCGATCCTGCCCAGTCGCCGCTCCCAGTCGCCGGTCAGGCCCGGCGAGGTCAGCGGGTGCTCGCCGAGCAGCCGCACCACGTTGAGCCCCTTCTCGGTGCAGACGAGCGCGCGACCGTCGCGCTCGATGTAGCCGACGTCGATCAGCCGCTCGATGATCGCGGCACGGGTCGCCGGCGTGCCGATCCCCGACTCCTTGAGCGCTTCACGCAACTCTTCATCGTCGACCAGCTTGCCGGCGGTCTCCATCGCGGCCAGCAGCGAGGCGTCGGTGTAGCGCCGCGGCGGCTTGGTCTCCTTGTCGAGCACGACCAGCTCGCGCGTCTGCACCTGCTCGTCGTGCTCGAGCCGGGGCAGCTCCTGCTCGCGGCCCTCGTCGTCCTCGCGCGTGTCGCCGTCGGCAAGCTCGCCATAGACGCCGCGCCAGCCGGGGACGATCAGCACGCGCCCGCGCGTGCGGAAGACGTGCTCGGCGACGGTCGTGTCGACGCGCGTGTTCTCGAACACCGCGTCGGGATGGAAGGCCGCCAGGAAGCGCCGGGCGACGAGGTCGTAGATCTTGAGGTCGTCCTCCTTCATCCGCGACAGGTCGTGACGGCTGCGCGTCGGGATGATCGCGTGGTGATCCTGGACCTTGGCGTCGTCGACGATGCGGCCCAGCGGGAGGACGTCGAGGCCGGTGACGTAGGCGGCACCCGGCGCGTAGGCGCGATTGTGGCCGACCAGCTCGGCGGTGGGCTTGATCTCAGGCACGATGTCGCGCGTCAGGAAGCGCGAGCTGGTGCGGGGATAGGTGATCGCCGTGTGCTCCTCGTAGAGCTTCTGGGCAGCGCCGAGCGTACGGCGCGCCGAGAACCCATAGCGCGTGTTGGCGTCGCGCTGCAGCGAGGTGAGGTCGTACAGCAGCGGCGCGCGCTCCTGCTTGCGCGTGCGCTCGAGCTTGGTGATCAGGCCATCGACGCCGCTGCAGGCGCGCACGACCGCCTCAGCCTCGGCAGCGCTGGCGATGCGCGGCTTGGAGCCGGCGTGATAGCGGCCCTCGTAGACGCGCTCGCCGCTGGCGGCGAAGGTGGCATCGACCAGCCAGTAGGGCTCGGGCTTGAAGGCGCGGATCTCCTCTTCGCGCCGCGCCACGATCGCCAGCGTCGGCGTCTGCACGCGACCCAGCGAGACCGCCCCGTCGAACGATGAGCGCAGGCGGATCGTGGCGGCGCGGGTCGCGTTCATGCCGACGATCCAGTCCGCCTCGCTGCGCGAGCGGGCCGCCGCCTCGAGCGACGCCAGCTCCGCGCCCGGGCGCAGCTCGGCGAACGCACTGCGGATCGCCTCGGCGGTCATCGACGACAGCCAGAGGCGCTTGACCGGCTTCTTGGCGCCCGCCTTCTCATAGAGGTAAGCGAAGATCAGCTCACCCTCGCGACCGGCGTCACAGGCGTTCACGACCTCGGTGGTGTCATCGCGCTTGAGCTGGCGCGTGACGACCGACATCTGCTTCTTGGAGCGCTCGTCGCGCACGACGAGGCGGAAGCGCTCCGGCACGATCGGAAGATCGGCCATGCGCCAACGCTTGTAGCGGGCGTCGTACTCCTCCGGCTCGGCCAGCTGGACGAGATGGCCGACAGCCCAGGTGATGACGTGCTCGCGGCCCTCGAGGTAGCCCTCATGCTTTTCGAATGGGCCGGGCAGCACGCGCGCGAGATCGCGACCGACCGACGGCTTCTCCGCGATGACGAGCGTCTTGGACATGAGGCAGGCAGGGTAGCGCGGCGGTCAGGCGGCAGCCGGTCCGGCGAAGGCGCCGGGGGCGCTGACAGCGCGCTCAGCTTGCGCAGGAGCCGGTGCCCACCGGCCCTTGCGCGTGCAGCAGATCGGCGCGCAGGACGTCGTCGGGCACGGCGAAGCCGGCGTCGGGACCGGGACCGACGCGAGCGGCGAAGACCGTCGCGACGACCTGTCCGTGCGCGTCGACAACGGGGCCTCCGCTGTTGCCAGGACGCACCCGCGCGCGCAGCGGCACGATCTCGCGGCGCACCGGTCCCTGTCCGTAGGCGTCCTGGGTCAGCACCGGCTGCTCGGCGCCCAGACGAGCCGCGCCGATGACCAGCGGGCCGTTCTCTGGATAGCCGATGACGGCGCCCGCGGTGCCGGCGGGCGCGACGGCGGCGAGCGTCAGCGGCAGCGCCGACAGCGCGGGGGCATGCAGGACCGCGATGTCGTTGTGAACGTCGAAGGCGATCACCTGCGCGCTCAGTCGCGGCCCGACGCCGCCGAGCTGCACGGTCGTATCGGATTCTCCCGCGACGACGTGGGCGTTGGTGACGACCACGCCCGGAGCGACCACCCAGCCCGATCCCTCCACACCAAGCCCGCAGGCCGTCCCGGTCACGCGCACGACGCTGCGCGCCGCGGCGCGCAGCGGCCCGGCGCGCAGCACCGCCGCGCTGGGCGGCGCGATCGGCACGCGCCCCGGCAGCTGCGGCAGCGGATCGAAGCGGGCGAGCGCGTTGAGCAGCGGGCCCGACGGCGGCAGGATCGAATTGAGGCTGCGCAGGATCGCCGAGCGCTGGATGTCGGTGCGCAGCGCCGGCGCGCCGAGCGACTGCAGCGCCACCGCGCTGAGGATCCAGGCGAGCATCAGCGCCACGCAGGCGGTCAGCACGCCGCCCAGCAGCCCATCGGCGACGCCCAGCATCGGCAGGCGCAGATGCGTGCGCAACACGATGCCCAGCCCCTCCAGCCCCGCCGCGAGCAGCGAGCCGAGCAGCAGCGCGCCACCCAGCCCAAACAGCGGTGCGTAGGGTGAATGCGACCCGCCGTGCAGCACCGCGGGCGCCAGCCGGCCGCCGAGCAGCGCCCCGCCGACGAACCCGACCAGCGTCAGCGCGCCGACGATGAAGCCCTGCAGGTAACCGTAGGTGGCGAGCAGCACGGTGAACGCGACGATTGCCCAATCGAGCGTCGTCATGGCGTGCCGAGCCTAGCTGGCGCGCACCGCCGGCCCGCGCCGCCGGCCCGCACCGCCGGCCCGCGCCGCGCCTCACCGGCCCCGCTCGCCGTGCCTCCCCCTGGTGGGCTGGGGCCGACTCGGCGGCGTCGCGCGACTCAGACGTCGAGGTTGAAGATGCCGCTGTCGACCGGCGCGCCGCGTCCACGCACGATCAGCTGCATCGGGCGGTTCTGGAGCGCCGCGTCGGTCACCTTGAAGAGGATCAGCGAGCCGCCAACGGGGCCCAGCGCGGCGGGGCTCTCAGGGGTCGGGTAGCTCTGCAGCGCGAGTACCTTGGCCGACTCGTAGGCCAATTGGTTGCTCGCCGGCAGGGCGACCGGGCGGAAGACCTCGCCCTGGGTGTCGGTGATCTCGAAGTCGACCGCGTTGTAGCGCGAGTGGGGCGTCTCGTTGCGGATCAGCATCCAGACGCCAAACCAAGCCTGCCCGGGCTGCAGCTGCAGCTGGCTTGGTGACAGGCCGAGGAAGTAGGCGCGGTCCTCGGGATCGTTCGGATTGAGCAGGCGCGATATCTGCACCTGGTACTGGAGATCGTCGATGCGCACGTAGGTGCCGCTGCCGAGCTGAGCCTCGCTGGCGTGAGGGCTCAAGGAGGAGCCGTCGCTGGGATTGCGCCCGCAGCCGACCGCCAGCGCCGCCAGCGCGCAGAGCAGCGCCGCCAGCGGCACCCGGCGCGGGGCATGGCGCAGCCAGGGCGAGACAGGGTACGACGAGACCGGGCGCATCGCGGCGGCAGTGTACCCGCTGGTCAGCGGCCGGCGACGGTCGCGCGCCGCCCGCGGCCCTCGTCCTGCTCGAGGATCGAACGCAGCCGCCGCAGCGCGCGAGCGCTCTTGCGCCGCCACCACGCGCGCTGCCAGAGCAGCGCCTCCATCAGGCGATCGCTCAGGCGCGGCGGGTCGCTCTCCAACGTCCACTCGAGGCGCGTCATGCCGCCCGGGCCGGGGCTCAGCGTGTAGGTCGAGAGGAAGCGGATGCGATTGGACTTGCCTCCCCGCCCGACCTCCACGAGGCGAAACGGCGGCTCGACCTCGGTCAGCGTGAAGTCCGCCCAGCAGTAGCGGCTCAGCGGCGCCTGGATGCGGAAGCGCGCCCCCGCCCCACGCCCGTAGGAATCCTCGCGCGTGAGGCGCCAATCGGTGAGGTAGTGGTCGAGGAACTCGGGATGGTTGGCGATGTCGGCGAGGTACTCGAAGACCTGCTCGCGCGGTCGGGCGATCGAGACGTTCACGGTTAAGGGGTCCACGGCGGCGAGAGTCTACTGGCCCTCTCGCGCCGGCCCGCGGGCCGCTGGGCGGGTGCGCGAGCTCGCTCCCGCGAGCCGCCGGCGGGTCTGCGCGAAGCTCTCTGCCGCGCGCGCTAGGCGGCGTGCTTCATCAGACGCACCGCGCCGCCGTGCTCGCTGCCGCGGACCAGCTCGGAGTCCAGCGGCGCCTCCTTGCGGCGGCGACCGCACAGCTCGCAGAGCGCGCGGCCGTCGGCGTAACGGTGGATGCGCTCGCCGACCAACGGCGTGCGACGGCAGTCCTGACAGCGGGCGCGTCCGGCGTCGAGGTCGCTGACGCTGCGCAGCAGCAGCTGGCGCTCGAGCGAGACGACCTTGCGGACATCGAGGCCCACGACCTTGCGCAGCGCGGATGTCATGAGCCCTGGATTCGCGGCCGCCGGGCCCGCTCCTGCCTGCCAACCGTCCAATCCGGCCCCGCTGGCTGCGCCCGCCGGGAGCGTCCGCGGGTCGCCTGATTGGCGCATTGACCACCCGGGTATAGTCCGGTGAGCGTGCTGCCGCGGCACGCTGTCAGCTCGTGGAGGACAAGACATGCATCCTGCCGTGATGTCGGGCACCCTCGCTGGCATTGGCTCCTTTCGCTGCCAGGGTTGCGGGTACATGGTCTCCCTCGCCGCGGCCGACACGCTGCCCGCCTGCCCATCGTGCGATGGACGGGAGTTCGAACGGGCCTCGCTGTTCACGTCGACCTTCGAGGCGCGGATCGGCGCCGAGGCGACGGTGCAGGGCGATGACTGGTTCACGACCGTCCACGAACAGCTGGGCGAGCCGGGCCAGTATCTCGCCTATCAGGAGGACGGCAGCGTCGTGGTGGTCGCCCTCAAGCGCGAATGGACGCGGATCGGCCGCAGCCTCGTCGCCGACGTGCGCTTCGACGATCCGACCGTTTCGCGCCGGCACGCCCTGATCGTGCGCCAGGCCGACGGCGTGCGCGTGCTCGACGATCGCAGCCTCAACGGCGTCTGGGTCAACGACGAGCGCGTCGAATGGAGCGAGCTGCACCACGGCGACGAGATCGTCGTGGGACGCCACCGTGTGCTGTTCCTCGAGCATCCGTCGCCGGGCACCGCGCACAGCCGCGTCGACGACGCGCGCCCCACGCGTGCGCACGATGCGCACGCCGGCCGCACACACGAGCTGCGCGCCCCCGGCAACCGGATCGCCGGCCCGACTCCCGCCGAGTGACCGCGGCGGGCCGGGACGCCCGCGCGGCGTCGCCCCCAAGGGACGCCCGTTCGATGGCGCTGGGCCGCGACGGCCGTTTATAGTCGCGCAATGGCGACGACGATTGCGGTCCTCTCGCAGAAGGGCGGAACCGGCAAGACGACCACGGTTCGCACGCTGACGGACGTGCTGCGGCGGGTTGGCTTGCGGGTGCTGGCCGTCGACCTGGACCCGCAGGCCAACCTCTCGGACTACTTCGACGTCGACCCGGAGATCGGGCCGACGATCGGCGAGGTGCTGACCGCTCGCAGCGAGCCGGCCGAGGCCGTCCATGACGACATCATCCCGGCCAACCTGGGGCTTGCCGAGGCCGAGCTGGTGCTCAGCGGCAAGATGGGACGCGAGCTGACGCTGCAGCGCGCGCTCGCCGCCGTCAAGCGCTCCTACGACATGGTGCTGATCGACTGCCCGCCCTCGCTCGGACTGCTGACGGTCAACGCGCTGGTCGCGGCGGACTGCGCGCTGATCTCCGCCGAAGCGCAGTACTTCGCGCTGCAGGGCGTCGAGCAGGCGCTCGAGATGGTCGAGCTGGCGCGCGACAACCTCAATCCCGACCTGCGCTGGCTGGGGGTGCTGCTGAACATCGCGGACATGCGGACCCTCCACTCGCAGGCGGCGCTGGCCTCGCTGCGCGAGCGCTTCGGCGAGCACGTCTTCGAGACGCAGATCCGCGCGTCGATCGCGTATGCCGAGTCGGCCGAGCGAGCGATGTCGATCCTCGACTACCGACCCGATCTGGGCGTCGACTACCTGTCGTTTGCCGACGAGGTGCTTGGGCGGCTCGGCTTGACCGAGGCCCAGCAGCGACTGCGCCCGCTGCTGCGCGGCGCCGCGACGCCGATCGCCTGAGGGCGACTCCGGGTCGACGATGCGATCCCGCCCGCGCCTGCTCGCCCTGCTGGCGGCCAGTGTCGTGGTCATCGCCTTCGCCGTCGTCGCGCTGACCATCGCGGCACCCGGCGGGGGAAGCGCGACCGCGGGCACGGCTGCCACGCTGCGCCTGAAGCCGGCGCCAGCGGCGAGCGCTGCGGCGACAGGCCGCACCGGCGCGAGCGTCGCAAGCCCGGCGGCGCTGAGCCCCTCCTCCCTGCCGACCGGCGTCTACCTGGGCGCTCAGGTGCTCGAGCGCGTCGCCGTGCGCGCCGGTCCCGGCGGCAGGCCGCTCGCCCAGCTCGGCCGACGCACTCAGTTCGGCTCGCCGCAGACGGTCTGGGTCGTGCGCCGGCGCGGCTCGTGGGTGGGCGTGGTCACCTCGGCGATCCCCAACAACCACGTCGGCTGGCTGCCCGTGAACAGCGTGCGGCTCTACGAGGTCTCCTACGCGCTGCACGCCCTGTTGGGAGCCCGGGAGCTGGAGCTGCTGCGCGAGGGGCGGGTGATCGATCGCATCCGCATCGCCGTGGGACGACCCGGCAGCACCACGCCGCTGGGGCGCTTTGCCGTCACCGACCGGCTGCTGATCGCACCCGGCTCGCCCTATGGCTGCTGTGCGCTGGCGCTGTCGGCCCACCAGCCCAACGTGCCGCAAGGCTGGAGCGGCGGCGATCGCATCGCGATCCACGCGACCGCCGATCTGGGCAGCATCGGGCAGGCCGCCTCGGCCGGCTGCATGCGCGCCACCGACGCCGACCTGCGCCGGCTGCTGCGGCTCGTGCCGCTCGGCGCGCCGGTGTTCGTCAGCGCGTAGGGGGTGCGGGCCAATCCGCGCCAGCAGCGTCGCCCGAGCGGGATGACTCCCTGCGAGCGGCGACTCGCTCCGTCGGCGGCTAGCGCCGCTCGACGCTCGCGCCCTGCGCGCTGAAGGGCACGGGCAGGACCTCGCCCCAGTCACCGATCCCGGCGCGCAGGCGCTCGGCGACCGCAGCCCTGTCCGCGCTCGTCGTCCATACGAGCACGGCCGGGCCGGCGCCGGAGATCGTGGCGCCGAGCGCGCCCAGCTCGGTCGCGCGGTCGACGAGCTGCAGCGAGCGCGGATACAAATATCTGCGGCGCGACTGGTGCAGGCGATCCGCGAGCGCTTGGCCGATCAGATCGATCCGGCCCTGCGCGAGTCCCAGCACCAGCAGCCCGACGTGCGCTGCGTTGAAGACCGCGTCGGCGAGTGGCACCTCGACGGACAGCGCGTCGCGTGCCGCCCTGGTGCTCACCGTCTCCTGAGGCACGACCAGGATGCCCGCCAACTCCGCCGGGGGCTCGATTCGCGTTGCCGCGCCGTCCGCGCACAGCACGAAGCCGCCGTACAGCGCGGCGGCGACGTTGTCGGGGTGGCCCTCGAGCTCGGTGGCCAGCCCGAGCAGCTGCTCCGGCGCGACGACGTCGCGCGCGGCTGACTCCGACCCGGCACCAGCCGCCGGGCGCGCCAACTCGAGAGCGTTGTCGCGGCCCGCGGCGCCTGCCGCCTCCAGCCCGCCATCCCGGACCGCCGCGCCCGCCACCAGCCCGGCCACGATCGCGGCGGCACTGGAGCCAAGCCCGGCGGCAAGTGGGATCTGCGAGGAGAGCCGGAACGACAACCCATCCGCCGGCGCCAGTTGCTCGAACGCGCGCACCAGCAGGTTGTCGCGATCGCGCGGCACCGGCAGGTCGGTCTCGACGGCGAAGGCGTCCGCCGCGCGCACCTCCAGCTCCAGCCGCAGCCCCAGCGCGGCGCCGAGGATGTCGAAGCCCGGCCCCAGGTTCGCGGACGTCGCCGGCACGCGCACGATCAGCGCGCCGGTCATCGCCGGGGCAGCGCGCAGCTCGTCGTGGAACGCCGCGCGCAGCTCGTCGTGGAACGCCGCGCGCAGCTCGTCGTGGAACGCCGCGCGCAGCTCATCGCTAGTTCAGCACCGCCCGCTCGAGCGCGGCGAGCTCGGGCGGGCAGGACTGCACCGGCGCCGCCTGGTCGAGCGCCGTCTGGGCGTCCTTGAGGCCGTGCCCGGTGAGCACGCAGACAACCCGTTGCGCGTCGCCGCAGCCGTGGCGCAGCAGCCCGGCGACCGATGCCGCCGAGGCGGGCTCGCAGAAGACCCCCTCGCGCTGGGCCAGCAGCCGCCAGGCCGCGAGGATCTCCTCGTCGGAGACCGGGGCGATCGCCCCGGCGGACTCGCTCAGCGCACCCTCCGCCTCCCGCCAGCGTGCCGGATTGCCGATGCGGATAGCGCTGGCGACCGTCTCGGGCTGCGCGACGGGATGCCCCAGCACCAGCGGCGCGGCGCCAGCGGCCTGGAAGCCGAGCAGGCGCGGCGCGCTGCCCAGCTCCGTGAAGCCGCGCCAGTAGGCGGTGATGTTGCCGGCATTGCCGACCGGGATGCAGAGAGCGTCGATCGCGCCCAGCTCCTCGATCAGCTCGAAGGCAGCGGTCTTCTGGCCCTCGAGGCGAAACTCGTTGACCGAGTTCACCAACGCGATCGGATGGCGATCGGTCAGCTCGCGCACGAGCTGCAGCGCCTGGTCGAAGTTGCCATCGATCGCGACCACGCGCGCGCCGTGCACGAGCGCCTGGGCGAGCTTGCCGAGCGCGATCTTGCCGGCCGGCACGATCACCGCCCCGCGCAGGCCCGCGCGGGCCGCATAGGCAGCCGCGCTGGCAGCGGTGTTGCCGGTGGACGCGCAGACGACCGCCTCGGCACCCTCGCGCAGCGCCGCCGACACGGCGCAGGTCATGCCGCGGTCCTTGAACGAGCCCGTCGGGTTTGAGCCCTCGAGCTTGAGCCAGACGTCGGCGCCGACGCGCTCCGAGAGCACGTCCGCCCGCACCAGCGGCGTCGAGCCCTCCTGCAGCGAGACGACCGGGTCCTCCGGCGCGAACGGCAGGCGGTCGCGGAAGCGCTCGATGACGCCCGTCACGGCGCCTCCAGCGCCGTGACGGACGGCGCCTCCAGCGCCGTGACGGACGGCGCCTCCAGCGCCGTGACGGACGGCGCCTCCAGCGCCGTGACGGACGGCGCCTCCAGCGCCGTGACGGACGGCGCCTCCAGCGCCGTGACGGACGGCGCCTCCAGCGCCGTGACGGACGGCGCCTCCAGCGCCGTGACGGACGGCGCCTCCAGCGCCGTGACGGGCGACGACTCCGGGAGCACGGGGAACGACCGTCGATCAGGCGCTCTCAAACGAACTCCTCCTCGATCACGCGGATCCCGCGCGGCGCCGAGCGCACAAAGTCGAGCTCGGCGATCTGCGCGGTTGCCGCGGCGAAGCGCGACTCGAGCACCGGATGCAGCACCATCACCAGCCGGGCCTCGCCGCCAAGCCCCTTCTGCGACACCGACTTCACCGAGATCCCGTGCTCACCGAGGATCTGCGCGATCCGCGCGAGCACGCCCGGTCGATCGGCGACCTCCAGGTGCAGATAGAAGGCCGACTCGACGTCGCGCACGATCTCCAGATGCTGGGTCGTCGCGGGTGTGCTGGCGGGCGGGATCATCGCGCTGATCACGTCGCCGAGCACCGCCGAGGCGGTCTGTGGCCCACCGGCGCCGGGGCCCGACATCGTGATCTCGGTGATCGCCGCGGACTCGACGGTGACGGCGTTGAACGGCCCGGCAACCGAGGCGAGCGGATGCCCGCCGTAGAGGAAGGCGGGGTGGACGCGCACCGACAGGCCGCCATCGATTCGCTCGGCCCTGCCGATCAGCTTCAGCCCGAGCCCCAGCTCGCGGGCGTACTCCAGCTCGTCGGGAGTGATCTGCTCGATGCCCTCGTACTGGACCTGGTCGAGGTGCACGGGCGTGTCGAAGGCCAGGCGCGCGAGGATCGCCATCTTCGCCGCCGCGTCGCGGCCGCTGACGTCGTCGCTCGGATCGGCCTCGGCGTAGCCCAGCCGCCGGGCCTCCGCGAGCGCCTGCTCGAAGGTCGCGCCGGTTCGGGCCATCTCGCTGAGGACGTAGTTGGTCGTGCCGTTGACGATCCCCAGCACGCGATCGACGTCGGCGCCGGCGAGCGACTCCTGCAGCACGCGGATGATCGGCACCACCCCGGCGACCGCCGCCTCGAAGCGCAGCTGCGCGCCCGCCGCACGCGCCTGCGCCCACAGCTCCTCGCCGTGCTGGGAGAGCAGCTGCTTGTTGGCGGTCACGACGTGTCGCCCGGCGCGCAGCGCGCGCAGCACGTAGTCGCGCGCCGGCTCCAGGCCGCCGATCAGCTCGACGATCAGCTCGGAGCGCCCGAGAATCTCCTCGAAGCTGCCCTCGCTGCGCGTGAGCACACCGGACAGCACCGGGCGGCGGCCGGTGATCACCTCGATGCGATCGGCGCGCTCGGGCAGCAGCCGCGCGAACGCGCTGCCGACCGTGCCGTGACCGAGCAGCCCGACCCGAAAGGACGTCACGGGCGTTCCCCGAGCAGCCCGACCCGAGCGGACATCGCACGTTCCCCGAGCAGCCCGACCCTAGAGGACGTCACGCGCCGCCAGGTCCTCGAAGGTCTCCCGCCGCACCACCACGCGCGCGCGTCCCTCGGCGCAGAAGATCACCGGCGGGCGAAGAGATCCGTTGTAGTTGCTCGCCATCGCGTGCCCGTAGGCGCCGGTCGCGGGGGTCACGACGATGTCGCCTGGACGCGGGTCGGGCAGCGCGACGTCGGCGATCACCACGTCGCCGGTCTCGCAATGCTTGCCGACGAGCTGGCAGGCTTCCCCCTCGACGCCTGGCCGATCGGCGATCAGCGCCTCATAACGAGCGCCATAGAGCATCGGGCGCAGGTTGTCGGACATGCCGCCGTCGACCGCAACATGGGTGATCACGTCGCGCTTGACGGTCTGGACCTCATACAAAGTCACGCCCGCGTTGGCGACGAGCGAGCGGCCAGGCTCCAGCAGCAGCTGCTTGTCGGCGCCGAGGATCTCGTGCACCGCGCTCACGCAGGCCTCCACGTACTCGTCGATCGAGGGCGGGCGCTCGGCGCTGGTGTAGGCGACGCCGAGGCCGCCGCCGATGTTGTAGACCGGGAAGTCGCCGAGCGGCGCGATCGCCGCGACGGCGCGCCGCAGCGGCTCGAGCTCGAAGATCTGTGAGCCGATGTGCATGTGCAGCCCAACCAGCGCCAGGCTGCTGGAGGCGCGCAGACGCTCGATCGCCGCGCGCGCCTGATCGAGCCCGAGGCCGAACTTGGAGCTGTCGTGCCCGGTCACGATGTGGGCGTGGGTGCTGGGACGCACCCCCGGCCGCACGCGGATCAGCACCGCCTGGCGGTCCGCGCCGGTGGCGATCCGGTCGGCCGCCAGTCGCTCCAGCCGCTCGATGTCGTCCAAGCTGTCGACGACGATGTGGCCGACGCCGGCCGCGAGCGCATAGCGCAGCTCATGCTCGCTCTTGGCGTTGCCGTGGAGGTAGATCCGCGCCGCGTCGAAGCCGCCGCGCAACGCCAGGAACAGCTCACCGCCCGCGGCGACGTCGCAGGCCAGGCCCTCGGCGGCCATCAGGCGATAGGCGGCCGTGCAGGGAAATGCCTTGGAGGCGAAGAGGACGTCGAAGTCCTCGTGGCGCGCGGCCAGCGCCGTGCGGAAGGCGCGCGCGCGGGCGCGCAGGTCCTCCTCGGAGACCACGTAGGCGGGGGTGCCGTGCGCGCGCGCGAGCTCGATCAGATCGCAGCCGCCCAGCTCGAGGTGGCCGGCCTCGTTGATCCGGCTGCCGAGCGGATAGACATGGGAGAGCACCTGCGTCGCGGCCATTGCGCGCCGATTATGCGGTATCGCGTGCCCGGAGTCGCGGCTGAGGACGGGCAGGCGAGCTGACGAGGGCAGGCAACCCCGCTCAGGCCGCCACCGAGCCGGCAACCGCGCCCCTGACCCGCAGGCTGCCGCGACGGCGCACGACCAGCGCCACCCAGATGGCGCCGATCACGATCGCCGCGATGCTCTCGAGCTGGGGCGGCGTCAGCCCGGCGAGCACACGGTGGTTGCGGCGGATGAACTCGACCAGCAGCCGCTCGGCGCCAGACAGGATCAAGTAGAGCGCGAACAGCACGCCGGGGCGGAAGCGGTCGCGCAGGTGCCACAGCGCCAGCGCGACGAGGCCCATCGCGAGCGTCTCGTAGATCGGCGTCGGATAGACGGCCACCTGCGTCGGCACGGTGCCGTGCGGATAGGACATCGCGGTCGGGAAGTGGGCCGGCGCCGGCTTGCCGTAATCGCCGTCGCCGGAGATCTGGCAACCGACACGCCCGGCGGCATAGCCGAACGCCAGCGCCGGCGCGCAGAGGTCGGTCAGCGCGAGGTTGAGCATCCCGCGCCACGCGGCCCACGCGAGGATCGCGATCGCCCCGCCAAGCGCCCCGCCGTACCAGACGAGCCCGGAGCCGGAGAAGAGGTTGCCGAGCAGGTCATGACGGACCGCGTCGTAGTTCTCGATCACGAAGTAGACGCGCGCGCCGACCAGGCCGCCGATGAGTGCGGCAAAGACCATCTCGTAGGCCCAGTCGACCGGCCGCCCGAGCTCGCGCAGGCGCCGCCAGACGATCCCTCCCGCGCCGACGAACGCCAGCGCGAAGACCACGCCGAAGGTCTTGATCGAGATGCCCAGGAGATGGATCGTCGGCTGCACGGGATCAGCCTACTGCGCCGCGCCCGAGCGTCCCTGAGCCGAGCGACGCCGTCTGGCACCCCCGGCTGGCCGATCTGCCAGCGGCCGGCTGGCGTCGTCGCCACCTCCGGCTGACCGATCTGCCACCGGCCGGCTGGCGCCGTCTGCCACCATATGAGCTGACAGCGATGGCCCACCGTCCCCGCAACTTCGGCCGCGATCGCGGATTGCAGCTCCGCATGACGCTGACGATGTTCCTGCTCGGGCTCGTCTACGCCGTGCTGGTCGCCGCCCTGCTCGTCGGCGGCGTCAGCGGGGTCGTGGTCGCGGTGGTCGCCGGCGGGCTGCTGCTGCTGCAGCTGTTCACCGCCGACAAGCTCGGGCTGGCGGCCGCCGGGGCGCGCGAGGTATCGCCGGCCCAGGAGCCCGAGCTGCACTCGATCATCGATCGCCTCTGCGTGCAGGCCGACCTGCCCAAGCCGCGCGTCGCGGTCGTCGAGACGCCGATGCCCAACGCCTTCGCGATGGGCCGCAGCCCCAAGAGCGCGACCGTCTGCGCGACGCGGGGGATCCTCCAGCTGCTGTCACCCGCCGAGCTCGAGGGCGTGCTCGGCCACGAGCTGACGCATGTCCAGAACCGCGACGTGATGGTGATGACGATCGCCAGCTTCTTCGCGACGATCGCGGCCTACATCGTTCAGTTCGGCTTCCTCTTCGGCGGCCTGTTCGGTGGGGCCATCGGGGGCGGCATGGGCGGCAACGACCGCGACGGCGAGGGTGGCGGCGCGGTGCTCGTGATCGTCGTCTCGGCCGTCGTCTACGCGATCTCCTTCCTGCTGCTGCAGGCGCTCTCGCGCTACCGCGAGTTCTCCGCCGACCGCGGCTCCGCGCTGCTCACCGGCCGACCGAGCGCACTGGCCTCGGCGCTCGTGAAGATCAGCGGCACGATGCAGCGGATCCCCCAGCGCGACCTGCGCACGACCGGGGAGCTGAAGGCCTTCTTCATCATCCCGCCGGAGGTCCGCAACTCGATCACCGGCCTGTTCTCGACGCACCCCCCACTCGAGAAGCGCCTGGCCGCGCTGCAGCGCCTCGAGGCGCAGCTGCAGGGCACCGCGGTCTGAGCGTGGGCTGACATGGGGCTGCTCGACGTCATCATCGGGCGGCGCAAGCTCAAGGCGCCCGCCACCGATCGCCTGTTCGCGATCACCACCGCCTACGTGACGTTCGAGACCGAGCTGGGCATCAAGTCGCGCCGTCAGGCGGCGATCGTCTTCCAGGCGCTCGACACGGCGGACTTCAACAACCTCGTCAAGGACATGGAGGAGGTCGTGCGCGCGACCTGCGGCGAGAACGGCGGCACGGTGCGCTCGACCGACGACAGCTACGGCTTTCGCTGGATGGTGCTCAGCGACGCCGAGCTGGAGGACCTCGCGGTCGGCATCAATGCGATCAGCGGCGAGCTCGAGACGGGCGGCTACGCCGAGCGACTGCTCTGCGCGGTGTTCGGGTTCGTGGACGACAAGGACCGGCCGCTGTACTGGATCTACAACTACAAGCGCGGCTTCTTCTACCCGTTCGTGCCGGCGCCCGGCGGTGCGCAGGAGCGCGACACCGAGCGTGAGCTGCGCCTCAAGGCGCAGGCGGGACCGGGCCTGCCGATCGAGCCCGAGCTCGAGCGCTGGTTCCCGCTCTGGGGCATCCCGATCTAGTCGGGCAGCAGGCCTTCGGCGCTGAACTCCGCGCCAGCCTCGGCCATCGTCGCGTCGGGCGGCGGCAGGATCACGTCCGAGCCCGCCAGCTCGTCCTCGTGGAGCGCGCTGCCGTTGGCGCGCACGAACGCGACCAGCTCACCCAGCGCCGCCCGGAAGGCGGGCTCGTCGCCAGCCGCGCAGGCCGCCGCGCTGCGGCGCTCCAGCTGCTGCAGCTCGCTCGCAAAGGTGTCGTCGAGGCGATACTGACCCTCGGTCGCGATCCGGATGATCACGGGGTGGCCTCGGACGACCGATCCCCGCCCCCACCACCGCCCTCGCCGATCTGAGGCGCCGGCGCAGCCCCCGCGCCCACCTCGGTCTTGAGCTTTGCCAGCTCGTCGTCGACGGCGCTGCTCGACGTCAGCTCCTTGAGCTGACGATCGATGTCGTCCTCGCCCGAGCCCAGCTGGGTGATGTCGTCGAACGTGCCCGCGGCCTCGAGCTCCTGGACGGCCGATGCGCGCGCCTTCATGTTCTCGGTCTTGTCGAGCGCGCGCTGCATCGCCAGCCCAACGTCGGCCATCTGCTCGCCGACACCGGTCGCGGCCTCGGAGATGCGAACCTGGGCCTCGGCGGCCGAGTACTGCGCCTTGATGACCTCCTTCTTGGTCCGGAAGGCCTCGATCTTCGAGCGCAGCTTCTTCTCGTTGTCGGTCAGCGCCTGTTGCTGCTGCTCGAGCTCGGCGATCTGCGGGTCCAGGCCCTGGAGCTCGCTCTGAGCGACCTGCTTGCGCTCGAGCGCCGCCCGCGCCAGCTCCTCGTTGCCGGCGGCCAGCGCCTGGCGCGCCTGGGTGTCGAGCTTGACGACCTGCTGCTCGAGCTTCTCGGACTGCAGCTGCAGACGCTTCTTGGACGTCACCACGTCCGCGATGCCCTTCTTGACGTTCTGAAGCAGCTCCAGCTGCTTCTCATAGGAATAGTCGAGCGTCTCCGAGGGATCCTCGGCACGGTCGAGCAACTTGGAGACCTTCGCCTTGATGACTGTGGAGAAGCGCCCGCTGAGGCCGGCCATCGACCCTCCTTCGGGGACGTGGGATTGCTGCAAGGGTACCTGACCGACTGCGGCTGCCACTAGCATCGCGGGGCGATGTCCGCCGCCCAGAACCCATCCGCTACCCAGGCCCCATCCGCCGCCCAGAACCCATCTGCCGCCCAGGACCCATCCGCCGGCCAGGACTCCCACTCCGCCCTGCTGATCAAGTGGATGGGCCCGACCGACGCCAACAATGCCGGGTTCGTCCACGGCGGCACCGTGATGCGGCTCTGCGACGAGGCAGCCGGCGTCGCCGCAACCCGCCACGCCCGCCAGCGCGTGGTGACCGCGAGCGTCGACCGCATGAACTTTCGCTCGCCCGTCCACGTCGGCGAGCTGCTGATCCTGAGCGCGCGCGTGAATGCCGCCTGGCGTTCGTCGATGGAGGTTGGCGTACGGGTCATCGCGGAGAACCCGCTGACCGGCGAGCGTCGACACACGAGCTCGGCGTACCTGACGATGGTCGCGGTCGACGAGGCCGGCCATCCCATCTCGGTGCCGCCGATCGAGCCGTTGGACGCCACCGATCAGCGCCGCCTGCGCGAGGCCCAGGTGCGCCGCGAGCACCGGCTGGCCGAGCGCCAGGCGATCGAGCGCGGGCGCGGCGACGGCGCCTAGATGGCGAGGCGCCGGGAGCTCATGGCGCGCATCACCAGCGCCAGCGGGCAGGGCGCGCGGTGGGGTGCGCGCATCACCAGCGCGATCGCGCTGGCGCTCGCGTCGGTTGCCCTGGCCGCCTGCGGCAGCGCCTCGACGCCGCTGTCCCCGCGCCCGGCGAGCGCAGGCGCGTCGGTGGCCGGCTTTGCCGGCTTTGCGACCAAGAACACCACCCGCGTCCCGGGCGCCGACCCAACCGCCGATGCCGCCGCTGTCGCGCAGGCGGTGTATCCGGGTGTCAGCCCCGCGGCGGTCGCGCTCGTCGATCGTGCCTCCTGGCAGGCCGGCGTCGCGGCCGCGGTGTTGATGGCAGCACCGCTGCGCGCGCCGATGCTGCTCACCGACGGCGCGGCGCTGCCGCGCGTGAGCTCCGCCGCGCTGACCGCGCTCGCCCCAACCGGCGCGCGACAGGCCGGGGGAGCGCAGGCGCTGAGCATCGGTGCCGCGGCGCGACCCGGAGGCCTGCGCACGGCGAGGATTGCCGGATCAGACGCCTTCTCGCTGGCGGCGGCGATCGATCGGTTCATGACCAGCGTGACGCGCGGGCCCAGCTCCGCGGTCGTGATCGCGTCCGCGGACGCACCCCAATTCGCGCTGCCGGCCGCGGCCTGGGCCGCAAAGTCCGGCGATCCGGTCCTCTTCGTCCATGCCGACAGCGTTCCCGCGGCGACGCGCGCGGCGATCGCCGCCCACGGCCGACCGCACATCTACGTGCTCGGACCGCCGGCGGTGATCGACGATCGCGTGCTCGGCCAGCTCGCACAGCTTGGGACGGTCAGGCGCGTCGGCGCCGATGACCCGGTCGCCAACGCGATCGCCTTCGCGCGCTTCAGCGACGCCGGCTTCGGCTGGGGCGTCACCGATCCGGGACATGGTCTGGTCTTCGTCAACGCCCAGCGACCGCTCGACGCTGCCGCCGCCGCGCCGCTGTCGGCGTCGGGCACCTACGGGCCGCTGCTGCTGCTCGACGACGCCGACCAGCTGCCCGCAACGCTCGTCAACTACCTGCTCGACATCCAGCCCGGATACTCGAACGACCCGGTGCGCGGGGTCTACAATCACGGCTGGCTGATCGGCGACGCTTCCGCGCTCTCGGTCGCCGTCCAGTCGAGGATCGACGCGCTGCTCGAGATCGCGCCGGTCAACGTCAGAGGTCAGACTTGAGCCAAGCCGAGCATCCCGCGCGCCGCGCCCCCGAGCACCGTGTCACGATCGAGGACGTGCGTGCCCTGATGGGCGCCTCGACGCCGCACTTCGCGCTGCAGCTGCGCAACCGCATCGCCACGCTGATCCGTCCGCTGCCCGCCGCCGATCCCGCACGACTGGAGGGCGAGCGCGAGATCGCGCGCCTGGAGCGGCTGGCGCTCAGCGGTGAGGTTCGCGGCGAGCCGGCGCAGGACGGCGAGCTTCCGCTCGCCTCCCTTGCGGACGTCACACCGCGCTAGGGGAAGCGACGACGAGCGAGCACAGCGAGCTCGAGGGGACGCGTCCGCGCGGAGGAGGCGAGGCGGCCCGCCCCGGTGGGACCGAGGCGACGCGTCCGCGCGGAGTCCCCGGCAGCGAGCTGCCGGGGCCGTTTCCCGTCGGCGCCTACGCCGCCCGCCTGCGCGACCGCCTGCGAGCGCTCGCCCGCGTGCAGCTCTTCGGCGAGGTCTGGAACGTGCGCGCCGGCGGAGCCAAGGTCTACTTCGAGCTGCGCGACGCGCGCGGCGCGCTGCCATGCTCGATCTGGCGCAGCGACCTCGAGGGACTGGCACTCGGCGAGCCGCTCGCCGACGGCGTGCAGGTCGTGGCCGCCGGGGGTTGCGATTACTACCCGGGCTCGGCGACGGCCTCGCCGTCATTCTCGTTCCTGGTCGAAAGCCTGCATGTGGCGGGCGAGGGCGACCTGCTCGCGCAGCTCGACCGGCTGCGCAAGCTGCTCGACGCGGAGGGGCTCTTGACGCCGCAGAAGCTGCTGGCGCGCCCATTGCTGCCACGCTCGATCGGCGTCGTGACGGGAGAGACCGGCAAGGCCCGCGACGACGTGCTGGCTGGGCTGCGCCGGCGCGGCTGGGCGGGGCGGATCGTGTGGGGCTTCGCGCCGGTTCAGGATCGCCACGCCGCCACGCGCATCCGCCAGGCGCTGCAGGACCTCGCCGCCTTCGCCGACGTGGACGTGATCATCGTCGCGCGCGGCGGGGGGTCGCTGGCCGATCTGTTCGCGTTCTGCGACGAGACGCTCTGCCGCACGGTTGCGCTGCTGCCGGTGCCCGTGATCGCGTCTGTCGGCCACCACACCGATCGCACGCTGCTCGACGACGTGGCCGCGGCGAGCTGCTCGACGCCCACGCACGCCGCGGAGACGGCCGTCGGGCTGGATTGCAACGCCGCGCGCAGCGAGCTGACCGGCCATGCGCGGCGGCTGCACAGCCACGGGCGGCGCGCCCTGCTCGAGCGCGCGCGGGCGCTGGCCCGCCTCTCGCGCGCCCCAGCCGAGCACGTCGCTCGCCATCGTCGGCGACTGCATCAGCAGCTGCGCGAGCTGCGCGCGAGCGCGCGCCGCCACGCCCGCGAGGAGCGGATGCTCACCGCTCGGCGTCTGCTCGTGCTCGGCCGCAAGGCGCATACCGGCGAGCTGGACCGCGCGCGCGAGTCGCTGAGCCTGCAGCAGCGCTCCACCGGCCTGCGACGCGCCGGCTCGGCGAGCTGCGAGCGTCGACGCGACAGCCTGCAGCGGCTCGCGCTCGCGCTTGCCCCCCACGACCCGGCCCGCACGCTGCGGCGCGGCTACGCGCTCGTGCGCGACCGCGATGGACGGCTGCTGACGTCGGTGGCCAGCGCGCGAGCGGCGCGCGATCTGGAGATCGAGCTGGCCGACGGGAGGTTCGGCGCGCACGTGGCCGAGGACGCGGGAACACGCGATGGCGGCTGACGCCCCGGGATCCGATCGGCTGCCGCAGGGCGCGGACTCGCAGCAGCCGCGACTGGACGAGGACCAGGTCCGGACGCTCAGCTACGAGGCCGCCGCGGCGCGCATCGAGCAGATCATCGCGCGACTGGACTCCGGCGAGGCAGGGCTGCGCGAGACGCTCGAGCTCTGCCGCGAGGGTCGCGAGCTGGTCGAGCTGTGCGCCAGCGAGCTGGAGGCGGTCAGCCAGGGCCTCGAGGAGCTGCGCCTCGACGAGCTCGTGGCACGACTGGAGGCCGGCGGCGCCAGCGGCGGCTGATCGCGCGTCTCAGAGGCGCTGGATCAGCGTGCCAGTGCCCAGCCCGCCGCCGCAGCACATCGTCACCAGGCCAAGCTCGCGGTCGGAGCGCTCGAGCTCGTGCAGCAGCGTGGTGATGAGCCGCGCGCCGGTCGAGCCGAGCGGGTGGCCGAGCGCGATTGCGCCGCCGTTGACGTTGACGCGATCCATGTCGGGCTCCAGCTCGCGCCGCCAGGCCGCGACGACG
Organism: uncultured Solirubrobacterales bacterium; assembly: GCA_963795555.1. Lineage (GTDB taxonomy): Bacteria > Actinomycetota > Thermoleophilia > Solirubrobacterales > Solirubrobacteraceae > CAWCHZ01. Next base: position 313,959 of record CAWCHZ010000001.1, on the reverse strand, counting down.
GAGGCGAACGCCTCGTTGATCTCGATCAGGTCGATGTCGCCGATCTGCATCCCGTTGCGCTCGAGCAGCCGCCTGGTGGCCGGGATCGGCCCCGTCAGCATGATCACCGGGTCCACGCCGACGGTCGTCTGGTCCAGGATCCGCGCGCGCGCGCGTACGCCCAGCTCGCGTGCGCGGTCAGCCGACATCAGCAGCACCGCGGCCGCCCCATCGGAGATCTGCGAGGAGTTTCCGGCGGTGATCCTGCCGTCCTCCTTGAACGCCGGCTTGAGCGCGGCGAGCGCCTCCAGGCTCGTGTCGGGCCGGATCCCCTGGTCGCTGAGGCAGGTGCTGCCGTCGATCTGGAAGGGAATCAGCTCGCGCTCGAAGCGCCCCTCCTCGGTGGCGCGCTGAGCAAGGCGGTGCGAGCGCAGCGCGAGCTCATCGAGCTCGGAGCGCGGGATCTCCCAGCGATCGGCGATCAGCTCGGCCGAGATCCCCTGCGGGACGAGCTGATAGCGCTCCATCAGCGCGGGCGGCCAGGGCATGCCAACCTGGTCGGTCCAGCCGAAGCCGACGCCGAGCGGGATGTGGCCCATGTGCTCGACCCCGCCGCCGATCACCACCTCGTGGACGCCAGCGGCGATCTGCGCGGCGGCGAAGTTGACGGCCTGCTGGGCGGAGCCGCATTGACGATCGATCGTCGTCGCGGGCGTCTCGACCGGCAGGCCCATCTGCAGCCAGGCGTTGCGGGCGATGTTCCAGGACTGCTCACCGTACTGCTGCACGCAGCCGGCGATCACATCCTCGACGGCCGCGGCGGGGATCCCGGCCCGCTCGATCAACTCGGTGTAGCAGCGACCGAGCAGCTCATTGGGATGGACGTCGCGGTAGTAGCCCTTCTGCGGGTGGCCGCGACCCACCGGCGTACGCACCGCCTCGACGATCACGACCTCGCGGCCGGGGTGCTGGTGCATGGGATCCTCCGTTCGGCGGGCGCTTGCGAGCCGCGATGGCGGCGCGCGATCAGCTCGAGGGCGGGCTGCAACGCGGCCCGCGATCACTACTCTACCGTTGACTGACGAGTCAACCAATGCCGCTTTCGGTGGCGCTGGAGCCTGCATGCCTGACGATCTTTAGTCAGGTTTCAGGATCGCTTCCGATACTGGTCGCGCGCAGTACCACATAGCCGCACTCCCCCTCCCCAGAAGCACGTGATCGGCCCGCCATCGGCGGGCCGATTGCGTCAGGCGGCGCCCGGCCCCGAGCCGCCCGGCTGCCTGGGCGCACCATGCCCGGCGCGCTGCTCGTCGGCGGCGCCCTCAGCGAGCCCGCCCGCCGCCTCATCAGGGCCGCCGTCCCCCGCCGCGCGATCGTCCCCCGGGCCGGCGTCCCCCGGCGCCGGCGTTCGCGCCCGGATGCGGACCGCCTCCACGCGATTCTCGCGCACCGACTCGACGCGGATCGACAGCCCGTTGGCGGCGACCGTGTCACCGCGCTTGGGCAGGCGTCCGAGCGTCGCGAAGACAAACCCGCCGATCGAGTTGTAGGCGTCGCTGTCGTCGGGCAGGGCGATGCCGTGATCGCGCAGATCGTCGAGCGCGACGTGGCCGCGCACGAACCAGTCGCCGTTGGAGAGCCGCCGGACTCCGCCACCGGCGGGATCCGTCTCGTCGTAGACCTCGCCGACGACCTCCTCGACGATGTCCTCGACGGTCACGATTCCGGCCGTGCGGCCGTACTCGTCCACGACGACCGCAAGCGAGCTGCGCTGGCGCTGGAGATCGGCCAGCAGGTCGTCCAGCGGCTTTGTCTCCGGGACGATCGGCGCCTCGCGCACCGCCGGCTCGATCGACGCGCGTGGGCCCTCGGCCATCAGCATCCGCGCCAGCGAGTTCGCGTGCACCAGCCCGCGGACGCGATCGGGGTTGTCGTCCTCGGTGACGACCAGGCGGGTGTGCCCGGACGCGATGCAGCGCCGCAGCGCTGTCTCGACGTCCTCCCCGACGTCGACCGTCACGACCGCCGGGATCGGGGTCATCACCTGCCGGGCCTCCTGCTCGTGCAGCTGGAAGACGCCGGAGAGCATCCCGGCCTCGCCGGCGTCGAGATGGCCGCCCGCGTAGGACTCGGCGATCAGCCACTTCAGCTCATCGGTGCTGCCACCCTCCAGGGCCACCCGGCTGGGATCGACACCGAGCCGCCGCAACATCCACCGGGCGCTGCCGCCGGTGACGACGACGAACGGATGGAAGAGGATGCGGAACAGGTGCAGCGGGCGCGCGATCCGTCGCGCGACCCGTTCGGCTCCGTCGATCGCGTAGAGCTTGGGCGTTATCTCCCCAACGGTGATGTGGAAGAACGTGATCAGCAGGTAGGCGATCACCGCCGCGATCACCACCGCGACGCCGTGCCCGAGCGCGTCGCCCAGCCCGGGACGGATCCAGTCGGCGATCGTCGGGTAGCCGACGGCGCCGACGCCGAGCGAGACCATCGTCACGCCGACCTGGCAGGCGGAGATGTAGTCGTTGATCTGCGCGAGCTCCCTGAGGGCCATGTCGGCGCCGGCCAAGCCCTGCTCACGGGCGGTCTGCAATCGCGCCCGGCGCGAGCGCACGAGCGAGTACTCCGCAACGACGAAGAAGCCGTTGAGGAGGATCAGGAGGATGACCGCGGCAATGCCGAGTCCGGTCAAGCGCCAATCCCGGTGGGGGCAGCAGCCGGGTGTCGACTGCTACTTCGAGGCAGGTCGTCGTTCATCGGGCGACCAGCCAAAGGTAGCAGGGCCAACGGGCAGGTCCAGCTTCGAGCGCCCGCAGCGCCGGCGCCGACGAGGCCGGCCGCCGCGCCGACGAGGCCAGCCGCCGCGCCGACGAGCTCCAGCGCCAGCTTGTGACGCCTGCTAGTGGAGGCGGTCGAGCCGATCGGCGAGGTCGAGATCGGCCTGCGTCAGGCCGCCAGCGGAGTGGGTCGAGAGCGACAGGCGCACCTTGTTCCAGCCATGGACGAGGATGTCCGGGTGGTGATTGACGCTCTCGGCGGTTTCGGCGACGCGCTCGACAAAGCCGATCGCCGCGCGGAAATCGCTGAAAGCTCGCTCGCGGACGAGCTGATCGCCCTGGCGTGCCCAGTCGCGATCCTCCAGCCAGCTGGCAATCTGCTCGTCGCTCAGCAGCTGCACTCGGCGCTCAGCAGTTCCATAGAGTTGTCGTCGTGCGCATCGTCTCGCTGATCCCGTCGGCGACTGAGACGCTCTTCGCGCTCGGGCTGGGCGATGAGCTTATCGCGGTGACGCACGAGTGCGACTACCCCCCGGAGGCGCGCGAGCTGCCGGCCGCAACCCGCGACGTGCTGGCACCGGGCCTCTCAGCGGCCCAGATCGATGCGGCCGTGCGCGAGCGGACGCTCAGCGGTGAGTCGATCTACTCGCTCGACGGCGAGCTGCTGCACGAGCTCGAGCCCGACCTGATCGTCACGCAGGCGCTCTGCACGGTGTGCGCCGTGGCCTACGACGATGTCGTGCGGCTGGCCACGGACATCGCATCGGAGCCGCAGGTCATCTCGCTGGACCCGCACACGCTCGGCGAGGTCCTGGGCGACATCCGCACGCTCGCCGAGGCGACCGGGGTGCGCGATGCGGGCGTCGAGCTGGTCCAGCAGGCGGCCGACCGCATCGATCGCGTGCGGCTTGCAGTCCGCGGCGCCGAGCGCCCGCGGGTGGCGGCGCTGGAGTGGCTCGATCCGCCATTCGTGGCCGGGCACTGGACACCGCAGATGATCGAGTACGCCGGCGGTCAGGACGTGCTCGGCCTGCCGGGCGAGCCCTCCGAGCAGCGCAGCTGGGAGCAGATCCAGGCGAGCGAGCCCGATGTCGTGATCGTCATGCCGTGTGGCTATGACGCCGAGCAGGCGTGGGCCGAGGCCTGGCGTCAGCGCGAGCGGCTGCGCTCGCTCGCCGCCGCGCAGATCGCCGCGGTCGACGCCTCGGCGTACTTCTCGCGCCCCGGCCCGCGGCTGATCGACGGGCTGGAGCTGTTGGCGCACATCCTGCATCCAGAGCTGGTGCCGGAGGCCCCGGCCTCGCCAGTCGCGGTCGAGCTGGACTGAGCGGGCGGGCCTTCAGCGCTGCCGCGCGCATCGCCACGGGCACGCGGCGCCGCCGGCCGCTGGCGTTGGCTGGTAGCGCGCCGCGCGCCAGACGTCCGGGGCGCTAGCTCGTCGGCAGCGCGCTGTGCGCCACCAGCAACGAGGCTGCCACCGCGACCGCGGCGAGCGCCAGGCAGCCCGCCGCGGCCAGCGCGCGGGCGCGCCGACGTTCGCTGAGCTCGACGATCAGCGCGCCGGTCAGGACGCCGCCGATCAGCCCGCCGATGTGGCCTCCGATCGAGATCCCTACCACGCTGAAGCCGAGGATCAGGTTCAGCGCCAAGAACAACGGCAGCCCCGAGCGGGCAAGGCTGAGGCCGCGTGCGCGCATCACGACCAGGGCGGCGCCCGCGATGCCGAACACGGCGCCCGAGGCACCGAGCGTGAGCGCGTTTGGCGTCACGAGCAGGGCGCCGAGCGACCCGGTCAACAGCGAGACGCCGTATACGGCCAAGAACCAGCCGCGACCGATCGCCGGTTCGAGCATCATCCCGAGGAAGTACAGCGACAGCATGTTGAACAGCACGTGCGGGATGCTGGCGTGCAGGAAGCCTGCCGTCACGAGCCGCCAGTACTGATGTCCGATCGCGATCGCCGGGCCGTCGAGCGCGCCATGCTGGACCAGCGATCCGTCCGTCGCGTTGAACGCGGCCAGGCCGCCCGCGCTGACCGCGGAGGCGATGAACACCACGACGTTGATCGCGACCAGCGCGAGCGTGGCGGAGATGCGGGGCGCGCGGATGTCGCGCATCGTGCGCACCGGCGTGCGCTGGTGCGAGCACTCCGGGCAGCGCATGCCGACCGGCGTGGGCGTCATGCAATCGGGGCAGATCGGCCGTCCGCACGACGAGCACGCGACGCCCGTCTCGCGCGACGGATGGCGATAGCAGGACTGGCGCACAGACGTTGCCACGGCGCCACGCTAGCAGCCAGCGGGTATGGGAAACCGAAAGGCGCCCGCGTGCCAACCGCGGCGGACGCGAGCAAGCCGACCGCCTGTATCCAGCTTGCGGTCGCGGTGCGTACGCTAGGTCGGCTGGGAGACGATGATCGGCTGGCGCGTCGGGACGTTGGAGCCGCCGGCGCGCTCATCGGTGACGAGGACCTGCAGCCCGTGGCGCGCGGTGGCGGGGACGCCGACGTCGGCGCTGCCATCGCTGCGGACTGAGAACAGCGTGCTCGTCGGGGCGGGCGCGCGACCCGGCAGCGCCAGCCAAACCTCGTAGATCCGTCCCGGTGGTGGCGGTGGCAGGTGGTGAGCGATCAGCGTGATCTGCCCGTCCTGGATCGCCAGCGCCGCCTGCGCGCCAGGCGCACGGGACTGGTCGACTCGTGCTGCGACCGAGCGGCTGGCGGCGGCAGTCGGGCCGCCGCTCGTGGACGCGCCGATCCCGAAGCCGATGGCGAGGCCGACCACGACCAGCAGGCCCGCAAACGCTGACGCCAGCCGTGGCCTGGCGAGCAGCGGTCCAGGCAGGCGCCGGCGCGGCGTCGGCTGCGGCTGATCCGCCACGCCGATCGCGTGCATCACGCGCCGCCGTAGGTCGGCCGACGGGACTGCCACGGGCACCGCCAAGGTCAGCACATCAACCGTCGGGCCCAGCCCATCGACCATCTCCTGGCAGCGTCGGCAGCCGGCGAGGTGGCGTTGGAACTGGTCGCGCTCGTCGTCGGCGAGCGCGCCGAGCAGGAACGCCGCGGCGCTGTCGAGCCAGTCGCGGTGCTCGCCCGAGCCGTCGATCATCCCGCCGCCTCCGTCGTCTCCAGCGCGCTGCGCATCTTCTCCAGCCCCAGGCGCATCCGTCCCTTGACCGTGCCGATCGGGCTGCCGACCAGCTCGGCGATCTCCGTGTGCGTGAAGCCGCCGTAGTAGGCCAGCTCGATCACCCGGCTCTGCTCGGGCGGCAGCGACTCGAGCACCGCCCGCACGGCGCGCGCCTGCTCACGCCGCACGACCTCCACGTCGGTCTGCTCGTCCGCGACGACTCGCTCCTCCAGGCCCTCGTCGCTGGCGCGGCGGCGATCGTGCACGAGCGAGCGCCGCAGGGCGTCCACCGCGCGGTTGTGGACGATTCCCAGCACCCACGTCCGCACGCTGGCACGCGTGCGGTCATAGCGGCCACCACTGCGCCAGATCGAGACGAACGCCTCCTGGACGATCTCCTCCGCCGCGGCGCGCGAGCCGCACATCCGATAGGCCAGCGAGTAGGCCACCGTCGCATGGCGCTCGTAGACGACCGCGAACGCGTCGGCGTCCCCGTGGCGGACCAGCTGCATGAGCTCCTCGTCCGCGAGCTGACCCAGCCCCACTGATGGCTCGGACCCGGGTCGACGCGGACGCGGCATGCGCACGCAAACACTGTACGTCGACGCCAGGCCGGGCAGAGCAGCGGCTACGGCACGCACCACGCCCGGGACAGAGTCTCACCCTGAAGTTGAACGTTAGCTCGCGCCTGGATCCCGACGAGAGCCGGGGAAGGGACTCGAACCCTCAACCTGCCGCTTACAAGGCGGCGGCTCTACCGATTGAGCTACCCCGGCGTCGACCGTAAACGGTAGCCGGCGGAGGCGGCGCCGCGACCGCCCGGCCCGCACGGTGCAGCAGGTCGCTTCGGCACGTCGCGCTGCCACGCGCGGCTCGGTCGCCACCGCACGCGGCTAAGCCGGCACTGCCCGCGCGGCCAGGTGCGCGCCAACCTTGCGCTTGACGCGCTGCAGCGCGTTGTCGACGGTCTTGGTATCGCAGCCGAGCTTGGCGCCGATCCCCTCGTAGGAGCGTCCGTCGAGGTACAGCGCGAGGACCTGGGACTCGAGCTCCGACAGCGCCGTCGACAGGCAGGAGATCAGCGAGCGCAGCTCCTCGGAGGAGATCACCTGGTTGACGGGATCGTGGACGGCGGGACCGGGCAGGACCTCGTCGAGCGTCGGATCGCCCTCGTCGATGCTCGCCGGCGAGGCCGAGAAGGAGATGTAGCCGTTCAGCGGCGTGTGCTTGTTGCGCGTGGCGGTCTTGACGGCGGTGATGATCTGGCGCGTGATGCAGAGCTCGGCGAAGTTGCGAAAGCTCGACTCGCGGTCGGTGCGGTAGTCGCGGATCGCCTTGTAGAGGCCGACGAGCCCCTCCTGGATCAGGTCGTCGCCGTCACCGCCGGTGAGGAAGTACGACGATGCCTTGAGCCGCACGAAGCCGTAGTAGCGGCGCACGAGCCGGTCGTAGGCATCGGCGCTGCCCTGCTTGGCAAGCGCGATGAGGTAGCCGTCGTCAAGCTGCGCTTGCGACTGGGTCTGCTGCGAGATGCGAGCCACGGCGGACACTCCTTCCGGCCAGCGCGAAGCGCTGCCCGAGTCTGAGCCTGTCGCGGCGCGTACCTCCCCTGGCGCACGCCCAACCTTCATGTAACCCTGAGGTAACTCTCAGGTCCAGCGTCAATGCCCGCGCACTGTACACGGTTATGGAGCGTCGTCAAGTGCTGGCGCGACGCTGCAAGGCCTCATACACGATCACCGCCGCCGCGGCGCTGACGTTCAGCGACGCGATGCGGCCCCGCAGTGGCACGCGCAGCAGCTGATCGCACGCCCCAGCCACGCGGGGGCGCAGGCCGCGGCCCTCGGCGCCGAGCACGATCACAACCGGGCCGCGGTAGTCGAGCTGGTCGTAGGGCACGCTGCCCGCGGCGCTCGCTCCATAGCACCAGCAGCCGGCGCGCTTGGCGTCGGCGAGGAAGTCCGCAAGGTTGCGCACCCGCGCGATCGCCAGGTGCTCGACCGCCCCGGCCGAGGCCTTGCAGACCGCGGGAGTGATCTCGGCGGCGCGTCGCTCGCAGATGACCACGCCGGTCGCGCCCGCGCACTCCGCGGACCGACAGACCGCGCCGAGGTTCTGGGGGTCCTGAACCTGGTCGAGGGCAATGATCAACGCGTCGGGCACGGCGAGCAGCTCGTCGGCCGGGACATACGGGTAGGGCTCGACCTCGGCGCAGAGCCCCTGGTGGACGCCGGTGCCGCAGAGCCGCGCGAGCTCATCGGCCGCCACCTCGCGCGGCGATGGGCCATCGGCCAGCCACGGCTCGCGCAGCGCCCCTCGGGTGCCCCAGACCCGCAGCAGACGTCGGCGTCCGCGCAGCGCCTCGCGGACGGCGTTGCGTCCGTAGATGATCACTTATCGAGCGGCACGAGCTCGGCGCCGGAGGGTCCGTCGCGAACCTCCCAGCCTCGTGCCTGCAGCTCATCGCGCAGTCGATCGGCTTCGGCGAAGTCGCGCACGGCGCGCGCGGCCGTGCGGCGGTCCAACAGCACGCGCGCCTCCTCGTCCACGTCGACGCCGGCATCGGCATCGAGCAGGTTGGCAAGGCCGAGCATGTCGAGCATCTCGCGCAGGTCGCCATCCCCAACCGGCTCCGCCCGGCGGTTGGCCTCGCGGATCCATTCGAACGCCGCGGCCAGTGCGCGCGGCGTGTTGAAGTCCTCGGCGAGCGCGTCGAAGAACTGCTCGCGCAGCGAGCCCAGCTCCCGCGGTGAGCGTCCGGGGCGCAGCCGCCGGCCGGCGTCCTGCACGCGGGCGACCGCGCGTCGAGCCTCGGCCAGCCGCTCGTGCGAGAACGCCAGCGGCTGGCGATAGTGGCCCTGGCAGAAGTACATGATCAGCGCGTCGCGACCGAACTCGTCGAGCGCCTGGTGCAGCAGGCGTACATTGCCGACCGACTTGGCCATCTTCTCGTCGCCCATCTGCACCATCCCGTTATGCATCCACAGGCGCGCCAGCGGCGCCCCATGGGCGGCGCCGGTCTGGGCGGCCTCGTTCTCGTGGTGCGGGAAGATCAGATCCGAGCCACCGCCGTGGATGTCGAGCTCGAGGCCCAGCAGCTCCTCGGCCATCGCCGAGCACTCGATGTGCCAGCCCGGCCGGCCGGGACCCCAGGGGGCCTCCCAGACGCTGTCCTCGTCGGGCTTGTGCGCCTTCCAGAGCGCGAAGTCGAGCGGATCCTGCTTGCGCTCGGCGCCCTCGACCCCCTCGCCCTGGTCCATGTCGTCGACACGCCGGTGCGACAGCTCGCCGTAGGCTGGATACGAGCGCACGCGGAAGTAGACATCACCGTCGACGGCGTAGGCGTGGCCGCGCTCGATCAATCGTTCGATCAGCTCGACCATCCGCTCGATCATCTGACTGGCCAGTGGCTCCTGGTCGGGCCGGCCGAGCTCAAGTCGATCGGTGTCGCGCTTGTAGGCGCGCGTCAGCTCGGCGGCGAGCGCCGTCGATGGCACGCCCACCTCGCGTGCGGCGGCATAGATCTTGTCGTTGACGTCGGTGATGTTGGCGACGAAGCTGACCGCATAGCCCTCGTGCTCGAGGAAGCGCTTCAGCAGCGAGAAGACGATGTAGGGGCGGGCGTTGCCGACATGGACACGGCCATAGACGGTCGGCCCGCAGGCGTAGATCGAGACGCGCCCGGGGTCGCGCGGTCGAAGCTCGTCCAGCACGCCGGTCCTGGTGTCATGCAGCGTGATCGTGCGCACCCCGGCCGAACCCTAGCGGCGGGGAATCGCGGCGGCTAGTGCTCGCTCGTACCCACCACCGTCGCGATCGCCAGCGCCGCCGCGCCCTCGCCGCGGCCGACGAAGCCGATCGCCTCGCCGCTGGTGGCCTTGACGTTGACCGCGCGCCGGTCGACGCCGAGCGCCGCGGCGAGGTTGAGGCGCATCGCCGAGCTGTAGTCGACCAGCTTGGGGCGCTCCAGCACCACGGTGGCGTCGACGTTGACGACCGTGAGGCGCTCGGCGGCAACGAGGGTCACGGCCCGGCGCAGCAGCTCCAGCGAGTCGGCGTCGCGGTAGCGCTCGTCGCTGTCGGGGAAGTGGCGACCGATGTCGCCCAGGCCGGCCGCGCCGAGCAGCGCGTCGATCACCGCGTGCGTCAGCACGTCGGAGTCCGAGTGCCCGTCGAGCCCCAGCTCGAAGGGGATCTCGACGCCACCGAGGATCAGCCGGCGCCCGGGCACCAGCCGATGCGAGTCATAGCCGATGCCGCTGCGCGCCGGCACGCTCACCCGATCGGCTCCAGCCGGCGTCGGCGCCCTTCGAAGACGCACAGCTCACGGACCCCAACGGCGTCCAGCAGCTCCAGCGCCTGCTCATAGCCGTAGGCGATCTGCTCGGGCAGGTGGGCGTCGGAGGACAGCGCGACCGGGCAGCCGGCCTGCACGCACATCTCCAGGAAGTCGCGCGACGGGTAGATCTCCCCGACCGGCTTGCGCAGCCCCGCGGTCGAGAGCTCGATCGCGATCCGCGACTCGGCGATGCCGTCCATCGCCAGCTCGTAGTAGCGGCGCAGGTCGCCCTCGGGCAGTGGCCGCGTGCTGCCCCAGACCTTGACGAGGTCGGGGTGCGCGAGGACGTCGAACAGCCCGCTGCGCGCCGCCTCGCCGAGCAGCTGGAAGTAGCGCCGCCAGATCGCGTCGGCGCTCCTGCCGCGCTGCCAGACATCGTGCGTGCCGTTGGCGTCGACGGCCTCGTCGGAGAGGAAGTGCACCGAGCCGACGACGTAGTCCCACTCGCGCGCCTCCAACAGCGTCGCCATGCGATCCTCGCGCCGGGGAATGAAGTCCGCCTCGATGCCCAGCCGCAGATCGGTTTGCTCGCGGATCAGCTCGCAGTAGGCGTCGATGTCATCGACGGCGTGCTCGCGCCAGAACGGATGCGTCCAGACCTCCAGCGCCGCCGCGAAGCGGTGGACGTGCTCGCTGACGCCCAGCTCCTGCACACCCTCGGCGCTCGCGCGCTCGCGGTAGCGCTCGGCGTTGGCCGCCGTCAGGTAGCGCGACGCCGGCGTGTCGGGCTCGTCCGGGCGCAGGTGGACGTGATAGTCGGTCAGCATGCCGCTGCCTGGTGGTGGTCGGTCAGCATGTCGCGACCTCGCGCTCGGCGAGCAGCAGCTCGGCGAGGCGCAGGTCGAGCGCGGTCGTGACCTTGAGGTTCTCGCGCGGCGCGGCCAGCACCGCGACCCGGCCGCCAGCCGCCTCGACCAGCGAAGCGTCGTCGCTGGCCGCCGCAAGCGCCTCGGCGGGCGCCGCCAGCGCCGACTCCAGCGCGACGCGGCGAAAGACCTGCGGAGTCTGCACCGCCCACAGCAGCGCGCGATCGAGCGTCTCGACCACGCGGTCGCCGGCGCCGTCGCGCTCGGCGCGCTTGATCGTGTCGGTCACCGGCGCCGCCGCGACAACCGCGTCCCAGCCGCCCTGTTCGAGCGCGGCCAGCGCCCGCTCGGCCAGCTCTGCCGTCACCAGCGGACGCGCGGCATCGTGGACGAGGATGGGGTCACCCTCACCGGCGGCGGTGAGCGCGGCGCGCACCGACTCCGAGCGTGAGGCCCCACCCCGGACCCCAACTGTCCCGGCCGGCGCGGAGTGCCCGGCGGGCAGGGCGACGACGATCCGCTCGATCGCCGGCACTGCCGCCAGCGCCGCGACGCTCCACTCCAGCAGCGGGCGACCGGCGAGCGCGACAAACGCCTTCGGCAGCCCGGCACCGAGGCGCTCGCCGTCGCCCGCGGCCACGATCAGCGCGACCGCCATCCGTTCGCTCGTGAAAGCCCGGTCGTCGCTAGCCCGCGGCGACCGCCACCTGTCCGTCGGCGGACTCCGCAAGGATCGCGTCGAGGTGCGCCTCGGCCTCCTCCTCGCCCATCTCCAGCGCGTACATCAGCTCGGAAGCGAGGATCTTCTTGGCGCGCGTGAACATCTGCTTCTCGCCGGTCGACAGGCCCTTCTCGCTCTCGCGGATCGCCAGGTTGCGCACGACCTCGGCGAGCTCGTAGATGTCGCCGGTCTTGATCTTGTCGCGGTTGTGCTTGAAGCGGCGGTTCCAGTTCTTGGGCATGTCCGAGCACTGATCGCCGAGCACCGCGAGCACCTTCTTGACGGTCTCCTCGTCGATCACCCGGCGCAGGCCCGCGACGCCCGCGTTCTCGGTCGGGACCATCACGGTCATGTCGTTGTGGAGGATCTTGATCGTCAGGTACTCCCGGCACTCGCCGAGGATCTCCTTGTCCTCCTTCTTGAGGACCTTGCCCGCCCCATGGTGGGGGTAGACGACGCTGTCGCCCACCTCGAAGTCGATCTGCTCCACAACGCGAGTTGCCTCGAGATCCTCAAGCTGCTCTTCAATCAGGTCAGTAATCGGGGTCCTCCTAGTTCAGTGACCACAGCGGTCGCTACGTCTGCAGATAACGATCCACGAGGTTGATCTCCTGCAACCGGCGAAGCCCCTCGCGGATGTCCTTCGCACGGATCTCTCCGACCCCCCCGACCGTCTCCAGCTCGTTGTCCGTCGCCGCAAGCATCTCCTCGAGGCGTCCGAACTCCCGCACGATCTCGTGCACGACCATCTTCGGCAGGCGCGGGATCCGACCGAGGATCCGATACCCGCGCGGCGAGGCCGGGTAGTCGAGCGTGTTGATCTTGCGGTCGTAGCCGAGCAGCTCGGACAGCCGCCCGAAGTCGAGCAGGTCGGGATGCGGCAGGCGCGAGAGCTGGTCGATCGCCTCGGCGAAGGACTCGTCGCTGTCCTCGGCGAGGTAGTCGCGCACGAGCGCCGCCTTGTCGGCGGCGACCCCGACCATGGTCTCGTCGAGCTGCATCTCGATCAGGCGCCCCTCGCTGCCGAGCTCGACGATGTAGCGCTCGATCTCGACCGCCATCCGCGTCACGAGCTCGGAGCGCTGCAGCACGGTCAGGACATCGTGCAGCGTCGCGCCGCCCTCGAACTCCAGCGCGGTCAGGCGGGTCGAGACCTGATCCAGGCGCGAGCGGTACTTGTCCAGCGTCGCCAGCGCCTGATTGGCCTTGGCCAGCACAACGGGGATGTCCTCGAGGATGTACTTCACGCCATCGACATAGAGCGAGACGACCTGGCGACGCTGGGAGATCGCGATCACGAGCGCGTCGGTCTGCTTGGCGACGCGCTCGGCGGTGCGATGGCGGGTGCCGGTCTCGCTCGAGAAGATCGTCGGGTCCGGCATCAGCTGGACGTTGGCCCAGGCGATCTTGGTCGCATTGGCGCTGAGGATGATCGCGCCATCCATCTTCGCCACCTGGTAGAGCAGCGCGGGCGCGTAGTCGATGTCGAGGCGAATGCCACCCGAGAGCAGGAAGCTCAGCTCGTCGGGGTCGCCGATGGTGATCAGGCCACCGGTGCGGGCGTGGACGATGTTGTCGATGCCCTCCCGCAACGTCGTGCCGGGAGCGACCATCTCCAGCGCCTTGACGAGCCGGGGCTCTTGCCTTGATTCGAGCTCCTTGAGCTCTTCCCCGACTCGAGACTGCATGGAAACGCTAATTATAGCTGGTTAAAGCCTCACTTTTTGGCCGCAAATCCGCGGTTTTTGCGGGCTGTGACGAGACCCCGGCAAGATCTCCGTCGGCGCCACCCCGCGACGTGACGCGACGGCCGGCGTGTGGCAGGGCGACGCGCAGCGCCGCGCGCAACGTGCCGACCTCGTGCGCTCCATGTCCGGCACCAACTGGGGCGAGCACAGGGGCGAGCTTGAACTTCGTCGCCTCGGCGATGCGCCGGTCGGCGTGGGCCACCGAGCGCACCTCGCCCGTCAGGCCGATCTCCCCAAAGCAGGCCGGTGTGGCGCCCGCCCGGGCCGCGGCGTCCGTCACAACCGGCGCGCCCGACCCGACGCCAGCGCCCAGCGGCACGCCGCGGGCGGCGCTGGCGACCGCGAGCGCGACCGCCAGGTCGGCGCCCGGCTCGTCGACGCGCACGCCACCGACGACGTTGACGAAGACGTCAGCGCCGCCGACCCCAACCCCCCCGTGGCGTGCCAGCACCGCGAGCACGAGCGCCAGGCGGTTGCGGTCGATCCCGGAGACGACACGCCGCGGGGGGTCCAGCTCGGACGGCGCCACCAGCGCCTGGACCTCGACCAGCAGCGGCCGCGAGCCCTCGATCGAGGCGAGGACCACGCTCCCGGGCGCGCGCGTGGCCTCGCCGACGAAGCGCGCCGAGGCGTCGAGCACCTCGACCAATCCGCCCGAGCGCATCTCGAACACGCCGACGTCGTGCGTGGCGCCGAAGCGGTTCTTGAGCGAGCGCAGCGTGCGGTAGGTGCGCTCGCGCTCGCCCTCGAACTGCAGCACGCAGTCGACGAGGTGCTCGAGCACGCGCGGGCCGGCGAGGGCGCCGTCCTTGGTCACATGGCCGACGAGCAGCACGGCGATCCCGCGCGACTTGGCGAGTCGCAGCAGCTCGCCGGCGGCCTCGCGCACCTGGCCGACCGAGCCGGGCGCACCGGACAAGCCGGAGCAGTGCAGCGTCTGCACCGAGTCGATCACGCAGACGTCGGGGCGCTCGCGCTCGAGCGTCACGAGCACCGTCTCGAGGTCGGTCTCGGCCACCACCGGCAGGCGCATCGCCGCCGGCGGCAGGCGCTCGGCGCGCAGGCGGATCTGCTGCGCGGACTCCTCGGCGCTGACGTAGAGCGTGCGGGCGCCCGCGCTGACCAGGTTGGCCAGCGCCATCGTCGTCAGCGTCGACTTGCCGATCCCCGGCGAGCCGCCGATCAGCACCAGCGAGCCCGGGACGATGCCACCGCCGAGCACCCGGTCGAGCTCTCCGATCCCCGTGCGCAGGCGCGCGACCGGCGCGGCCGCGACGTCATCGAGCGCCACCGGCGCGGTGGCGCGAGCGTGGCGCGAGCCGGCGCCCACGCCGGCTCGGGCCGGCCCGGCCACGGGCACCGCCTCCTCGACGAGCGTGTTCCAGGCGCCGCAGCCGGGGCACTGCCCTCGCCACTTGACGGTGGCGTGGCCACAGCTCGAGCAGACGTGGATGCTGGCGGGACGAGCCACTCCCCGAGACTACGCGGCGCATCCGACGCCACCGCGCGCGTGGCTCGCGGCCGTCTCGTCGATCAGGCTGTCGCCACCGACGCCGGGCGCCACCGCCCTCGTGTTAGGGGCGGAGGCGCACGGCGATCGAGTGGCAACTACTCGTGCTTCTCGGCGTCCTTGTCGGCGGCGTCGCCCGACTGCGACTCATCGCCGCCGTCGGCGCCGACGGCGACCGGCGTCTTGGCGGGCTCGCCCTCGATGATGCTCAGCCTGACCTCGGGCTCGCCCTCGGGCCGCTCGTCCTCGGCCTGCTCGACCAGCACGGTCGAGCCGGTGGGCAGCTCCGAACGCAGCACGAAGTCGGCGAGCGGATCCTCGATGTAGCGCTGGATCGCGCGCCGCAGCGGGCGGGCGCCCATCGCCGGATCCCAGCCCTTGTCGACGAGCAGGTCCTTGGCGTCGTCGGAGAGCTCGAGCAGCAGCTCGCGGTCGGCCATCGACTCCCGGATGCGCAGCAGCAGCAGGTCGATGATCTGCTTGATCTCGTCCTTGGACAGCTTGTGGAAGACGATCACGTCGTCGATGCGGTTGAGGAACTCCGGCCGGAAGACCTTCTTGAGCTCGCCCATGATGCGGCTCTTCATGTCCTCGTAGGTCAGCCCCGTCTCGTCGTCGGAGACCGCGAAGCCCAGCGGCGTGTTGCGCGCGATCTCCGAGGCGCCGATGTTCGACGTCATGATCACGATCGCGTGGCGGAAGTCGACCGTCCGGCCCTGGGCGTCAGTCAGCCTGCCGTCCTCGAGGATCTGCAGCAGGATGTTGAAGACGTCCGGATGGGCCTTCTCGATCTCGTCCAGCAGCAGCACCGAGTAGGGCTTGCGACGCACCGCCTCGGTCAGCTGGCCGCCCTCGTCGTAGCCGATGTAGCCCGGCGGCGAGCCGACCAGGCGCGAGACGGCGTGCTTCTCCATGTACTCGGACATGTCGACGCGCACCATCGCGTCCTCGTCACCGAAGAGGAACTCCGCCAGCGTCCGCGCCAGCTCGGTCTTGCCCACGCCGGAGGGGCCGAGGAAGACGAACGAGCCGGTCGGGCGCTTGGGGTCCTTGAGCCCGGCGCGCGAGCGCCGGATCGCCTTGGAGATCACCTCGATCGCCTGGTGCTGGCCGATCACGCGCTTGTGCAGCTCGTCCTCCATGCGCATCAGCTTCTGCGTCTCGGCCTCGGTCAGCTTGAACACCGGGATGCCGGTCCACATCGAGACGATGTCGGCGATCTCCTCCTCGCCGATCGACGGACGCTCACCGCCCTCGCCCGACTCCCACTGCTCCTCGAGCTCGCGCTTCTTGTTGGTCAATTGGCGCTCGCTGTCGCGCAGGTTGGCGGCCTTCTCGAACTCCTGGGCCTCGATCGCCGCCTCCTTCTGGCGCCGCGTGGTCTCGATCTCCTCCTCGAGCTCGCGGTAGACCGGCGGGGCGGTCATCGACTTGATGCGCATCCGCGACGCGGCCTCATCGATCAGGTCGATCGCCTTGTCGGGCAGGAAGCGGTCGGAGATGTAGCGATCGGCGAGGTCGGCGGCGGCCTGCAGCGCCTCCTCGGTGATGTTGACCTTGTGGTGCTGCTCGTAGCGCTCGCGCAGCCCGCGCAGGATCTGCACCGTCTCCTCGGTCGTCGGCTCCTCGACGCGGATCTGCTGGAAGCGCCGCTCGAGCGCCGAGTCGCGCTCGAGGTACTTGCGGTACTCGTCGAGCGTCGTGGCGCCGATCGTCTGCAGCTCGCCGCGCGCCAGCGCCGGCTTGAGGATCGAGGCGGCGTCGATCGCGCCCTCGGCGGCGCCGGCACCGACGAGGTTGTGCAGCTCGTCGATGAACAGGATGATGTCGCCGCGCTGGGTGATCTCCTTCATCACCTTCTTGAGGCGCTCCTCGAATTCTCCGCGGTACTTCGAGCCGGCGACCAGCGCGGCCAGGTCGAGCGTGTAGATCTGCTTGCCCTTGAGCAGCTCGGGCACGTCGGCGTTGGTGATCCGCTGCGCCAGGCCCTCGACGACGGCCGTCTTGCCGACGCCCGGCTCGCCGATCAGCACGGGGTTGTTCTTGGTGCGGCGCGAGAGGATCTGCATGATCCGCTCGATCTCCGTCTCGCGGCCGACGACCGGGTCGAGCTTGCCCTCGGCGGCCAGCTTGGTCAGGTTGCGACCGAACTGGTCGAGCAGCTTCGAGGACTTCTTGCTCTCGCTCGATGGCGCCCCCGCGGGGGCGCTGCTGCTGCCCTGGCGACGTCCGCCGGGACCCGACAGCATGCGGATGACCTCGTTGCGGATCTTCTCCGAGTCGGCGTCGAAGTCGAGCAGGATGCGCGCCGCGACCCCCTCGTTCTCGCGCACCAGGCCGAGCAGGATGTGCTCCGTGCCGATGTAGTTGTGGCCCAGCGACAGCGCCTCGCGCAGCGCCAGCTCGAGCACCTTCTTGGCGCGCGGCGTGAAGGGGATCTGTCCGGAGGTGACCTCCTCGCCGGAGCCGACGATCCGCACGACCTGCGCACGGACGCGCTCGACGGTGATGTCGAGGCTCTCCAGCACGCGCGCCGCCAGACCCTCCTCCTCGCGCAGCAGACCAAGCAGGATGTGCTCGGTCCCGATGTAGTTGTGCTTGAGCGTCCGTGCCTCTTCTTGGGCCAGCACGACCACCTGCCGTGCTCGCTCTGTGAATCGCTCGAACATGAACTGCTTCCTTCCCGCTGCGCTACGCCGGTGCGACTGCTCTAGCTGGTGTGCCTGGTGACGGATCGAGGGGACGCAAAAACCCCCGACTGCCCTCTCGTATTCGACCCGACGGGCCGAATCGCTGAGCGGCGTCGTGGTTCTTGGCGGCCATAGCCCAGTCTACCAGGGGCCAACGGGACTTCCGTTAGGGGCCGATGGTACGTTCGGCTAGGCCCGGCGAGGCGCGGGCAGCGGGCGGCCGGGTGCCCGGACCCGCGCCGCTCAGTCGCCGGGCAGCGGATCGCGCAGCGCCGGGAAGAGCACGACGTCGCGGATCGAGCGCCGTCCGCTGAGCACCATGACCAGGCGATCGATGCCGATCCCGATGCCGCCGGTCGGTGGCATGCCGTGCTCGAGCGCCTGCAGGAAGAGCTCGTCGTAGGGCTGGGCCTCCTCGTCACCCGCGCGCGCGGCCCGCGCCTGCTGCTGGAAGCGGACGCGCTGGTCGTCGGGGTCGTTGAGCTCGCTGAAGGCATTCGCGATCTCGATACCCAGGCAGAACGCTTCGAAGCGCTCGACCAGCCCCTCCTCGCTGCGATGGCGCTTGGCGAACGGCGACATCTCGACCGGGTAGTCGAAGAGGAACGTCGGCTCGTGCAGCGTCGGCTCGACGTGCTTGGAGACCAGCTCGTCGACGAGCTGGGCCCAGCTGTCCTCAGCCGGCGCGTGCAGCCCGCGCGCCTCCATCGCCGCGGCGAGCGCGTTGCGCTCGCGCTGCTCGCGGATGTCGATGCCGGTGCGCTGCGCGATCGCGTCGCGCAGCGTCTCGCGCCGCCACGGGGGGGCCAGCGAGACCTCGCCGCGATAGCCGACCTCCTCCGCCACGGTCCCAACGAGCTGCTCGCAGCGGCCGGCGATGTCCCGGTAGTCGGCGTAGGCCTCATACCACTCGAGCATCGTGAACTCGGGGTTGTGCTTGGGCGACAGCCCCTCGTTGCGGAAGTCCTTGCCCAGCTCGTAGACGCGCTCCAGCCCGCCGACGATGCAGCGCTTGAGGTAGAGCTCGGTGGCAATCCGCAGGTAGAGGTCGCGGTCGAGCGCGTTGTGGTGGGTGACGAAGGGCCGCGCCAGCGCGCCGCCATAGAGCGGCTGGAGCACCGGCGTCTCGACCTCGATGAAGCCGCGCTCGTCGAGGAAGCGCCGCACCGCCGTGATTACGCGCGCGCGCATGACGAACAGCTCGCGCGTCTCGGCGTTGCCAACCAGATCGAGCTCGCGCTGGCGCAGGCGCGTCTCGACGTCCTGGAGGCCGTGGTGCTTGCCGGGCGGCGGCCGCAGCGACTTGGCCAGCAGCGTGTAGTCGTCGACGCGCAGCGACAGCTCGCCGCTGCGTGAGCGAAACGCCGTTCCATCGACGCCGATCAGGTCGCCGAGGTCGAGCGACAGCAGTCGCTCGAGACGCTCGGCGCCGAGCACGTCGAGGCGAGCGTGCAGCTGCAGGCGACCGGAGCGATCGACGAGGTCCAGGAACGCCGCCCGGCCCTGGCCGCGTCGCGCGGCCAGGCGCCCGGCGACGCGGTGGGCGCTCTGCGTCTCGGCGCCGGTCGGCAGGTCCGCGTGCAGCGCCTGGATCTCCGCGATCTGCTCGACCCCGGGGAAGGAGTGCGGGAACGGGTCGACGCCGGCCGCGCGCAGCTGCTCGAGCTTGCGCCGGCGCGCGGCGAGGATCTCCGGCAGCTCGCGCTGCTCGTCCGAGTCCGCCAGGGCTAGTGGACCCCCACGTCGATCTTGGTGATCTTGAGCTTGCGCGCCGGGCCGCGCGGGACCTGTACCGACACCGTTTCGTTGCGGCGGTGACCAAGCAGCGCCTTGCCGACCGGCGACTCGTTGGAGAGGCGGTTCTCGGCGGGCTTGGCCTCGGCCGAGCCGACGATCGTGTACTTGGTCGACTTGCCGGTGCGCTCGTCCTTGACGTGGACCACCGAGCCGATCCGCACGACGTCGGTGGACAGCTCGGAGGAGTCGATCACCGACGCCGCGCGCAGCTTCTCCTCGAGCACCGCGATGCGCGCCTCGAGCATCGCCTGCTCGTTCTTGGCGTCGTCGTATTCGGCGTTCTCCGCGATATCGCCGAACTCGCGCGCCTCCTTGATGCGCTGGGCAACCTCGCGGCGCTTGTCATTGCTGAGGTACTCGACCTCGGCCTTGAGCTTCTCCAGGCCTTCAGGGGTGAGGATGACGTCCTTGGGCATCGGCGTTCCTAGTGGCTGGTGTGAGGAGCTGGCTCTCCGGTCCGTGCGTCGTGCGGGGTGAGCCCCTGCTCAGGCTCACCGCCGACCCGGACGGACATTCGGGTCCGGAGGGCGGGTCAGTATAGCGGCGGCCATTCAGGCCGCCAGCGGCTCGCCGAGGCGGTTCACGCCGTCAGCGGCTCGCCGAGCCCGTTCACGCCGCCAGCGGCTCGCCGAGGCGGTCCAGCAGCGCGCGCGCCTGCTCGATCGTGGCGGCGCGCTGGAGCGCGTCGGTCGCCTGCGGCCCGGCGCCCAGGCGTCCCGCGTACCAGGGATAGAACTTGCGCAGGTAGCGCCCGGCGCGCTCGACGCCGAGATGCTCGATCGCGCGGGCGATCACCCAGTCGAGCTCGGCGCGCACCTCGGCCGGGCTCGGCGGTCGATCGCGGGCGCCCACCAGCTCGGCAAACAGCCAGGGGTTGCCCAGCGAGCCGCGCGCCAGCATCACCGCGGCGGCGCCCGTCTGCTCGAAGACCGCGCGCGTCGTGGCGGCGTCGCAGAGGCCACCGGAGATGATCACCGGAACCGGCAGCTCGCGGACGGCCGCGCGCGCGAGCGCGTAGTCGGGGCGGCCGCGATGCTGCTGGGAGGCGTGGCGCGGGTGCAGCGCGAGCGCCGCAACGCCGGCCTCGGTCGCCAGTCGCCGCGCCAGCTCGATCCCCTCGTCCGAGCCAGGACGACGTCCGCAACGCAGCTTGACGGTCACCGGCAGGCCGCTGCCCTCGCGCGCCGCCTCGGCGATCGCGACGGCGCGATCGTGGTCGCCCAGCAATGCCGCACCGGCGCCGGTCTTGCAGACCTTAGGCACGGGACAGCCCATGTTGATGTCGATCACGTCCGCGCCCGCCGCGGCCACGCGCGCGGCCGCCGAGCGCATGATCGCCGGATCCTGGCCGAACAGCTGCACGGCCACCGGGTGCTCGTCGGGATGCAGCCGCAGCAGCTCCGTGCAGGTGCGCGGGTTGCGGTAGTGGACCGCGTGCGAGGACACCATCTCGGAGACGACCAGGCCGGCGCCGTAGCGACGGGCCTGCAGCCGCACGAACCAGTTGCCAATGCCCGCCAGCGGCGCCAGCACGACGCGGTTGGGGATCGTCAGCGGGCCGAGCGCCCATGGCGTCGTGAGCGAGTCAGGCATGGTCGGGTCGGTTGCGCTCGTTGATGGCCGCCTCGGGTCGGTTGCGCTCGTGGATCAGCCGCAGCCCAGTGAGCGTCAGCAGGTCGTCGACCTCGTCGATCGACTCGGCATAGGGCACGATGACCGGCGCCAGGCCGCCGGTGGCGATGACGCGCGCGTGGTCGCCGAGCTCGCGACGCACCCGGGCGACGATCCCATCGACCTGCGCCGCGAAGCCATAGAGCAGTCCCGAGCGGACCGCCTCGATCGTCGACTTGCCGATCACCCCACGGGGCTCGCTGAGCTCGACGTGCAGCAGCTGAGCGGCGCGGTCGGTGAGCGCCTGCATCGAGATCTCGACGCCCGGCGCGATGATCCCACCGAGATACTCGCCAGCCGCGGAGACGACATCGAAGGTGATCGCCGTGCCGAAGTCAACGACGATGCAGGCATCGCCGATGCGCGCATAGGCCGCGACGGCGTTGACCAGGCGGTCGGCGCCGAGCTCGCGGGGGTTGTCGATGCGGATCGGCATCCCGGTCCGCAGCGCGGGGCCCACGACCGGCATCGCGTGCCCCAGATAGCGCTCGGCCATCGTCGACCACTGCGGCCCCAGCTCCGGCACCGTGGTCGAGACGATCGAGGCGCTGATGTCACTGAACGTGAGCCCCCGCAGGCTCAGCAGGTTGCGCAGAGCCATGCCCAGCTCGTCGGCCGTCGAGGTCGCCACGGTGGTGAAGCGCCAGTGCTCGACCAGCTCGGCACCGCGAAACGTCCCCAGATGGGTCTGGGTGTTGCCAACGTCGATGACCAGCAGCACGGGCCGATTATGACCGTCCGGTCTCAGACGGCGAGCTTCCGACTGGCGGTGCGGCCTCAGACGGCGAGCGGCGGCCCCGCCCTGCGCACGGCCTGGCCAGGTCCAAGGGCGGCCAGCGCGTCCGCGGCGACGACGCCGGCGGGCGTCACCAGCGTCGGATCGAGCTCGAGCAACGGCACCAGCACGAAGCGCCGGACGGTGACCTCGGGATGGGGCAGTCGCAGCGAGCCATCCTCGTGGCGCAGGTTGCCGAGCAGCAGCAGATCCACGTCGATCGGTCGCGGTCCATGGCGTCGCCCGGGCCGGCGGCCGAGGTCGCGCTCGACGCGCTTGCAGAGCCCCAGCAGCTCGGCCGGCTCGAGCTCGGTCTTGACCCGCAGGCAGGCGTTGAGGAAGTCGCGCTGGTCGAGCACTTCGCCAACCGGCTCGGTCTCGTAGACCGAGGAGCTCGCCAGCACGGTGAGGCCGTGGGCGCTCAGCGCGCCGACGGCGGCCTGCAGCTGGTCGCGGCGCTCACCGACGTTCGAGCCCAGGCCGAGGTAGCCGATCCGCTTCACGAGGCCTCCGCGCTCCGCTTCATGAGGCTCGAGGCGAGCGCGGCGCTTCAGCGACCCTCCCGCCAGACCTCGACCGAGACCTCCTCGACGGGCAGCGGGATCGGCGGCTCGGGCTTGGTTGCTCGCACCCAGACGCTGGCCAGCGTGAAGCGCTCGAGCAGCCGATCGGCAATCACCGCACAGAGCCGCTCGAGCGTGCGATAGGAGCGCTGTTGAGCCACCAGCGCGACGAGGTTGCAGACCTCGGCGTAGTCGACGGTGTCCTCGACACGATCGGTCACCGTCGCGTCGCTCTCGCCGATATCGAGCTGGAGATCGAGCACGAGCCGCTGGCCCAGCTCGCGCTCGGCCTCGCTGACGCCGTGATGCGTGTAGAGCGACAGGCCGCTGATCTCGATCGTGACGACCGTGTCCTCGGCGTCGCCGTCCTCGTCCTCGACCTCGTCGCTGGGCCTCAGCTCGTCGTCGGCGCGCCCCCACCGCCCCGGCTCGTCGTCGCCGCGCCCGCGCCGGCTCAGCTCGTCGTCGTCGTGCTCCATCTGCGCCGCACCGTAGCAGCCGCGACGATCAGCGCCTGCCTGACTGGAGCGACCTCGTGGACGCGGAAGACGCGCGCGCCACGCTCGAGGGCGATCACGTTGGTCGCCAGCGTGCCCGGCAGTCGCTGATCGGTCGGTTGCCCGGTCAGGCGACCGAGGAAGGTCTTTCGCGACGTGCCGATCAGCACCGGCGGCCCGATCGCGACGATCGCCCCAAGGCCGTCGAGCAGCTGGAGGTTGTGCTCGACCGTCTTGCCGAAGCCGATGCCCGGGTCGAGCATCACGTCGCGCTCCGGGATGCCGTGGGCGACGACGAACGCCAGGCGCTCCTCGAGGAAGCGCCGGACCTCGTCGACGACGTCGTCGTAGCGTGGCTGGTCCTGCATCGTGCGCGGCTCTCCGAGCATGTGCATCAAACAGCAGGGGACCCGCCGCTCGGCGATCAGCTCGACGAGCGCAGGATCGGCGCGCAACGCGGTCACGTCGTTGACGCAACCGGCCCCGGCATCGAGCGCCGCGCGCGCCACCGCCGCGCTCGAGGTGTCGATCGATATGCGCGCGGGCAGCTTGCGCGCGACCAGCCGCTCGATCACCGGCACGACGCGGCGGATCTGCTCCTGCGCCGCCACCGGCGCAGCCCCGGGACGCGTGGACTCACCGCCGACGTCCAACAGGGTCGCGCCCTCGCTGACCAATCGCTCGCCGTGGCGCGCGGCATCGTCCGGGTCCATGAACAGGCCGCCGTCGGAGAACGAGTCGGGCGTGACGTTGATCACGCCCATCAACGTGAAGTCGTCCGCCTCGGTCAGGCCAGCTCTGGCTTCTCGGGCCCGTCGAGGCCGCGCAGCTCGGCCGCACCGCCGGCCAGGCCGGGCCGCGGCAGCGGGCGCGGCGCCGGACGATCGGCCGGCGCCGGTGGGACCGGCGGAGCGGGCAGCTGCGGGCGGATCGGCTCCTCGGGCGGGAAGGTCTCCTGCTCGCTCTTGCCGGCCAGCAGCGCCTCGAACTCCTCGCGCTCGATCGTCTCGCGCTTGACGAGGATCTGCGAGATCCGTTCGAGGCTGTCGCGGCGCTCGCTGAGGATGCTGCGCGCCTGGGCATGGGCGGCCTCGACGATGCGGCGAATCTCGTCGTCGATCTCGCGCGCGATCTCATCGGAGTAGTCGGGCTCGGAGGAGAACTCGCGTCCGAGGAACGGCTGCCCGTGGTCATGGCCGAAGACGCGCGGACCCAGCTTCTCGCTCATGCCGAAGCGCATCACCATCTGCTTGGCGGTCTGCGTCACCTTCTCCAGGTCGTTGGAGGCGCCGGTCGTGATCTCCCCAAAGACGATCTCCTCGGCGGCGCGGCCGCCCAGCGTCATCGCCATCGTGTCCGTCAGCTCGGCGCGGGTCGTCAGGAACTTGTCCTCCTGGGGCAGCGAGATCGTGTAGCCCAGCGCCTGGCCGCGCGAGATGACCGAGATCTTGTGCACCGGGTCGGCGTGCTCGAGGTAGTGGCCGACGATCGCGTGGCCCATCTCGTGGTAGGCCGTGATCAGCCGCTCCTTCTCGCTCATCACGCGCGTCTTCTTCTCCGGCCCGGCGATCACGCGCATGATCCCTTCTTCCAGCTCCGTCTGGGTGATCTCGCGCTTGCCGCTGCGTGCGGCCAGCAGCGCCGCCTCGTTGACGAGGTTGGAGAGGTCCGCGCCGGTGAAGCCCGGCGTCTGGCCGGCCAGCGCGTCGATGTCGATCTCGCGCGCCAGCGGCTTGCCGCGGGTGTGGACCTCGAGGATCCGTGCGCGGCCCTTGCGGTCGGGGCGGTCGACGACGATCTGGCGGTCGAAGCGACCCGGGCGCAGCAACGCCGGGTCGAGGATGTCGGGCCGGTTGGTGGCGGCGATCAGGATGATGTTGTCCTTCATCTCGAAGCCGTCCATCTCGACGAGCAGCTGGTTGAGCGTCTGCTCGCGCTCGTCGTGACCGCCACCAAGGCCGGCGCCGCGGTGGCGCCCAACGGCGTCGATCTCGTCCATGAAGATGATGCAGGGCGAGTGCTGCTTGGCCTGCTCAAAGAGGTCGCGCACGCGCGAGGCGCCGACGCCGACGAACATCTCGACGAAATCGGATCCGGAGATCGAGAAGAACGGCACGCCGGCCTCACCCGCGACGGCGCGCGCGAGCAGCGTCTTACCGGTGCCGGGCGGCCCGTAGAGCAGCACGCCCTTCGGGATGCGCGCTCCCAGCGATTGGAACTTCTTGGGGTTCTCGAGGAACTCCTTGATCTCCTGGAGCTCCTCAACGGCTTCGTCAACGCCGGCGACGTCGCGGAAGGTGATCTTGGGGGAGTCGACGCTGAGCCGCTTGGCGCGGGACTTGCCGAACGACATCACCTTCGACCCGCCGCCCTGGACCTGGTTCATGAGGAATATCCAGAAGCCGAAGAAGATCAGGAACGGCAGGATGTAGGTCAGCAGCGACAGCCAGCTGTTGCTCTTCTTGCCCTCGACGTTGAACGGGATGTCCTTGCTCGACAGCTGGTTGATCAGCGTCGGCGCGTAGGCGTCGGGATAGCCGATCTCGTACTTGGTGCGGTTGACGAGCGTGACGTCGACCGTGTTGTCTTTGGTCTTGATGTCAGCGCTCTGCACCTGACCCTGCTGGATCTGGCTGAGGAAGGTGCTGAAGGTCGGTTTGACGCCGCTGCTGCTCGTCCCGATCAGCTTCTGCGCGAAGAACGCCAGAACGATGACGATCAGGATGGGAAACGCGGCGCTCTTGAAAAGCCTGCTCATGACCCACTGGGGATGCGTTGGAGCGCCGTTTGGAGGTCGCTTTTACGCACGATCAGCCTAGCACGGGGCTTTTCCGGTGCCTCAGCGCGGCCGCCGCTGCGTGCACGCAGGTGGCGCGGCAGCTCGACCAAATGCTCGGCGGCTCGATGGGTCGCGCGGCAGCTCAACCGCGCGCAGCGGGCTCGCCCGGGGATCCGTCGGCGAGCGCGGCCACATACGGCAGGTTGCGGTAGCGCTCGCCGTAGTCGAGGCCGTAGCCGATCGCGAAGCGGTTGGGGATCTCGAACCCGACGTAGCGAGTGGGCAGGTCGACCTTGCGCCGCTCGGGCTTGGTCAGCAGTGCGCAGACCTCCAGCGTGCGCGGGTTGCGCGCCCCCAGGCTGCGCAGCAGGTACTGCAGCGTCAGCCCGGAGTCGACGATGTCCTCGACGATTAGGACGTCGCGTCCCTCGATCGCGGCGTCGAGGTCCTTGAGGATCCGCACGACACCCGAGGAGTCGGTCGCCGAGCCGTAGGAGGCGACCGCCATGAAGTCGACCTCGCAGGGGATCTCGATCTGGCGCATCAGGTCGGAGAGGAAGAACATCGCGCCCTTGAGCACGCCGATGAGCAGCAGGCTGCGATCGGCGTAGTCACAGGAGATCTCGTGCCCCAGCTCGCCGACGCGCCGCTGGAGGTCATCCGCCTCGACGAGGATCTGCCCGATGGCCGCGCCGGACACGCGCGCAGTCTATGAGCCGCGCCGCCGCGGCGTTGCCTCGAAGCGCAGCACGCCGCGCTCGACGACCGCGCGCAAGCCACCCTCGATGTCCAGCGCGCCGGGACGCTCGCGCAGCGCCAGCGCCAGCAGCTCGGGCTCGCGCGTCGCGGCGGCCGGCGCAAGGCCATCGCTGATCCGCTCGGCCAGGCGCCGCAGGACCAGCCGACGCAGCGCCGGCGCAAGTGCGGCCAGGCGCTCGCCGGAGATCCGGTCGGCGGGGCCGAGCGCGTCGTCGACCAGCGCGTCGATGACCGCCGCCTCGTCGCGCAGCAGCTCGGCGGTGCGCAGCACGTTGCGCTCGGCGGCCGGGTGCAACGAGCGCAGCGCTGGCACGAGCTCCGCACGTACGCGCGCGCGCGCGTAACCAGCGTCGAGGTTGGAGTCGTCCTCGCGCCACTCCAGGCGGCGCTCGCGACAGTAGGCGGCCGTCTGCTCGCGGGTGACCGTCAACAGCGGGCGCACCAGCCGATCGCTGCGCGGCGCCATCCCCAGCAGGGCGCGCCGTCCCGGCGAGGCGGCGAGCCGGTAGAGGATCGTCTCGACCTGGTCGGTCGCGGTGTGCCCCGCGGCGAGATCGCCGTCGCGCGCGCGCGCCAGCGCGTGGCCCTCGCGGTAGCGGATCGCGCGGGCCCAGGCGTGGAGGTTGCCGCTGGGGGCGGACCCCGCGACGATCGTTGCCAGCCTGACCCCAAGCCGCTCGCAGAGCGCCTGGCAGTGCGCCTGATCGCCAGCGGCCTCAGCGCGCAGCCCATAGTTGACGTGCAGCGCCGCGACCCGCTCGACGCCGCAGATCGTGACCGTCACGTCGAGCAGGCAGACCGAGTCCCGTCCGCCGGAGAGCAGCACGACGAGCGGTCGCTCGCCGCTCAGCAGGCCGCTCGCGCGGACGCGGTCCAGAACCTGCCCGACCTGCGTGTCCATCGGCTCCGCCGCCGACATGCGCGTCGCTTCGCCTCCGCGGATCAGGCGACCAGGTCCGGGTAGCGGTGCTGGACAAGCGCCCGATAGCGCTCGTGCACGGGCTTGATGATCGGCGCCAGCTCCAGCGCCGCGCCGAGGTCCCCGCCGGCGCGGATGCGTCGGCGGGCCAGCGCGAGCGCCACGTTCTCCCTCCCCTGAAAGAAGCGGTTGGCGGTCTGAGCCGACATCGTGAGCTGGACCTTCGGAGTCCAGTCGATCTCGTCGCTCCAGATCCAGTCGAGGTTGCGCGGGTCGCCCGCCGGCGCGGCACGGATGTTCACGACCAGATCGAGGTCCTCGAACTCGAACCGCTGCGGCGTGTCGGCGGCGCGCAGACGAGGGCCCATCTCCGGGTCCTCGCTGAGCATCGTGAACAGCGCGTCGATCAGCTCGCGAAAGCGCTCGGGCGAGAGCGAGGAGGTCACGCGCCCGCTAGACCGCGCCGGCGATCTCGCCGGCGCCGCCGGCCCCGGCGGCTGCGTCCCCGTCGCCCGCCCCCGCCTCGTCGCCAAGGCGCGCCAGTCGTGCCGCGATGTCGTCGAGCTGGCGCTCGATCCTGCCAAGGCGCCGCGTGAGTCGACGGTCGTCGCCCGACGCGCCGAGCCGCTGCTCGATGCTCTCGAGGCGCGCGTCGAGGCCACCCAGTCGCTGCTCGACCAACGCCAGTCCCTCCTCGATTCCCTCGATTCGCTGGGACACCGATCGCAGCCGCCGCGTCAGCCGCTCGAGGTCGGCGCTCGACGGCAAGTTCAGCGCGGCCATCGCCGTCTCCTGGACGGCGACGGCCTTCTCGCGCGCGTCGAACGCCCGGGAGAGAACCTCGCCGACCCGTGGATGCTCGAGGAGCTCCTGCACCAGCCTGCCGAACGCGTCCTCGCCCTGACGCGTCAGCCGTGCGAACGCGTCCTCGCCTCCCCGCGACAGCAGGCCGAACGCCTCCTCGCCTTGGCGCGCCAGCCGCGCGCGCAGACCAGACCGGAGCTGGGTCGACTCGTCTTGGTGTGGCTCGCGTGGCATGTGGCTTTGCAGCGAGAGTAGCGCTATGCGGCGATCCACGGGCCGCTGCCCGCTCGGCAACGCCTTATCGGGGGTATTCTAACCCTCCACTATAGGGTTAGAAGAGATGACTTCGGTTAGGGGCTGGAGCTTCGCGCGCTCCGCTGGCGATCGGGGCCTGCAAACTTGTGATCAGCCTGTGATGACGCCCGGATCAGGACTGGGCGGTATGACACGATGCAAGCCTGCGGGTTGGCCACTTGCGGGCCGCAAAGCTTCAGGATGCGCTGCTCGCCGTCGATAGGGTGACGAGCGTGCCACGATCAGGATGTCGCCGCCACGATCAGATCCAGCAGACCGCCGGACGCTCGGCGGCGCGCGCCCCCCGCGGGCCCGCCGTTGGCTCCTGCTGCTCGCGCTGATCCTGGGCGCGGGCGGCGCCGCGCTGCTGAACGGTCCGGTGGGCGCGTCGGCCGCCGGCGAGCCGATGGCGGTCGAGCTCGCGGACGGCAGCCAGACGGTCGTCACGCTGCCCGACGGCGGTCCCTGCGACCTCGCCCACGTGCCCAGCGGGCTGCGATTGCCCGCGCTCGTCGTGGCGTGCCCCGGACCAATCCCCATCGCACAGCTGTTGCCGGCCACGACGCCACCCCCCGCCGGCAGCCCGGGCTCGACGGTCCCCACCCAGACCAGCGCGAGCGCGACGACGACCAGCGATGCGCCTGACACGACAACGTCCCCAGGCAGTCCCACCGCTCCGTCCACGACCACCCCTGACACCACCGCGCCGTCGTCGGGCGGCCCCGGTGACGTGGCTGCGACGCCAGGCGCGCCTTCCGGCGTGGGTCAGCCGCAGCCGCCGGGCGATGGTCAGGCGCCGATCGCCGCCGGCGCCTCCCAGCCGCAGCCGATCAGCGTGGTTCCGGGCACGGCACCCCCGGTCGGCAAGCCCGGCAGCTCCCACGGTACCGGCAGCGGCCAACCGGCCGGCGGCTCGCCCACCGTCTCGACGCTGAGCGGGCCGCTCGCTCCCGAGCCGGGGGCAGCGCTGGTCCCCGGGCTGGCCGGGCCATTGATCGGCGTACCGGACATCTTCATCGCGCAGTTCGCGATGCCGCCGTTCCTACTGCCGATCTATCAGGCGGCCGGGACCGAGTACGGCATCCCCTGGCAGGTCCTGGCGGCAATCAATGAGATCGAGACCGACTACGGCCGCAACCTCAGCGTCAGCCCGGCCGGTGCGGTGGGTTGGATGCAGTTCCTGCCCTCGACCTGGCAGCAGTACGGCATCGACGCCAACGCCGACGGCGTGGCCGACCCCTACGACCCCGTCGACGCGATCTTCAGCGCCGCGCGCTACCTGCAGGCCGCCGGCGGAGACCGCGACATCCGCCAGGCCATCTACGCCTACAACCATGCCAGCTGGTATGTCGACGACGTCATGCTGCGCGCTCAGCTGCTCGGCGAGCTGCCGACGAACCTGATCGGCGCCCTGACCGGCCTCACCGAGGGCCGCTTCCCGGTCTTCGACGCGCACGTGCGCTATACGCAGCAGCTCGGTCCCCGCAGCCTGCGCCCGCGCGCCAGCAACGCGTCGGTTGCGATCACCAGCCAACCGGGGCGCACGTCGATCGCGATCTACGCGCGCGCCGGCGCGCCGGTCGTCGCGGTCAACGACGGGCAGGTCGTACGGATCGGACGCACGCGAGCGCTGGGACGCTATGTCGTGCTGCAGGACGCCTATGGCAACCAATACACCTACGCGCACCTCGGTGACGTCGCGCCGCTCTACCCGGTGCCCCGGCTGGTTCGCGTCACGCCGGCGCAGGTGGCTCGCGAGCTGCGGCTGCCGGGCGCGGCGACAGCGGACGCAGGTGCAGCGACGACGAACCCCGGATCGGCGACGGCGGACGCAAGCGCGGCGACGGTGTCGACCACAGCGACCGCGGGCGCCGTTGGCGGCGCCAGCACCGCCACCAACGCCGGCACGTCAGGGCCCGCGAAGGAGCGGCTGTTCGCCAACCCCACGCGCCGCGATGCCTATCGCTCCGGTGGCGCTCGCCAGATCGCAGGCCTCACCGCCGCGGCGACGATCAGGGACTTCCGTGCCTACTTCACCGAGACCTACGGCCTGCGCCCCGAGCAGGTGACGCTCGCGCACCTGAGGCCCGGAGCGCGGGTGATCGCGGGCACGATCCTCGGGCACCTCGCCCACGGCCGCGGCCCGCATATCGACTTCGCGGTCCGGCCCGCCGGCCGCGGTGCCCCTGCGATCGACCCCAAGCCGATCCTCGACGGGTGGCGGCTGCTCGCCAAGACCGCGCTCTACCGCGCCACGGGCCGCAGCCCATTCCTCGGCCCCAACGCCAAGGATCCGACGATCGGGCAGCTCCTGCTGATGAGCAAGGAGGTGCTCGAGCAGCGCGTGCTCGCCGATCCGGCCGTCACCCTCTATGCCTGCGGCCGGCAGGACATCGAGGCCGGCGAGATCGACCGGCGCGTGCTCGCGACGCTCGAGTACTTGGTCGCGTCGGGCCTCGACCCAACCGTCTCGGGCTTGGTGTGCGGTCACGCCCCGGGCGACAATGCGCACGCCGCCGGGGACGCCGTCACGATCGCCGCCATCAACGGCATACCGATCCTCGACCATCAGGGCCCGGGCTCGATCGCCGACACCACGATCCAGCGCCTGCTCGCGCTGCAGGGCACGATGCGACCCGACCGGATCAGCTCGCTGATGAGCTACCCCAAGGCGAGCAACACCGTTGTGGTGGCACAGGACGCCGGCGCGATCGACGTATCGTTCCGGCCGCTCTTCGGCGCAAACGCCCAGCTCGGCGCCCAGATGCGCGCGATCCTGACGCCGGGGCAGTGGACGCAGCTGATCCAGCGACTGGCGCAGCTCGGCAACCCGGCCGTCCCCACTGCGCCGTCGAGCCCCGCGCTCTCGCCACCGAGCTGACCAGGCGCGCCCGTGAGCCCGGGGCTCTCGCCAGCGAGCTGATCGCGCTTACGAGCGCCCGACCAGCGTGCCAGGCAGACCGCGCCGAAGCACCGCCCGGACTGGGTTAGCTCGCTCCTCGCCGCCGGGGGGCAAACCCCCCGGACCCGACCCCCGCCGATCCCGCGCCTCCAGAGGCTCGGCCTGGACGATCGTCTGCGTGCAGTCGCCGCCGTGACGGCGGGGGCCGCAGCGATAGCGGCGGCATTGAGTGCGCGACCCGCGCGTGCCTTGCATGCGGGCGCCGCAGCGCTCGCAGTAGAGGAGCTTGCGGAGCAGATACTCCTCGGATGGCCGGCCGCCCTGACGACGCGGGCACGCCAGCGGCGGTCTCCTGCATCCGGTCGAACAGCTCCTCGGGCACGATCGGCTCGTGCCGGCCGCGGATCTCGCGCGACGTGTCGCGCCGACGAGGTGTCCCTGCCGCGCCTTCTCGGCGAGTCCGGCACGGGTCCAGAACGAGAGCGAGACTGAGTAGTACTCGTCGAACATCTCGCGGATCGACTCGGCGAGGAACGAGGAGGGGTCGCGCGGGTCGTCGCCCATCGGTTGCGTGACCGAGACCACGCGGATGCCGAGCCGCTCGCGCAGCAGGGCTTTGTAGTGGCGCGCCTCGCGGTCGACGGACGACGTCAGCATCATCGCCGGCGGATCTCAAGCCGCTGCGTGTCTGTGCCACCCCTGATGCAGGGTCCTGTAAAGACTGCGGCGAGTGTCGGAACGCACCATGAGGCCTATCGGGACCGGCCGGATCCTTGATGGGCGCGCGGCTCAAGGCCTGCCACCGGTGCCTCTCCCTGGTGTCCAAACGTCAGGCACAGCAGCAGATCTCGGCCAAGCATCCAGAATCCGCCGTGCGAGGAGCCCGAGCTGCTGCAGGGCAGTAGCTCGTCAGAGCAAGGCCCTGACTTTCGCTCTGTCGTGCCAACGGCGGCGCAAGCACATGAGCCTCGATCGATGTAAAACCTCTGAATACCCTGCATATCGGAGATATCAAGCAGGCCCTGGGCTGCCGTAGAAGGGCTGCGGTGAGACGGAACGCACCGTGAGGCGTTTCGGGCACCGCCGGATCCGTGGCAGGCTCCGGGGCTCAAATCACATAGCAAGTATTTCCCGTTCTTGGACTGGTTCTAAGCGCGAAAAACGTCGTTTTCCAGGTACTATAAAAACAATACGGATGCCAGAAGACTATGAGACTCATGATTGCTAGCAGTCATGATCCTTTATCTGAACTAGATCATGGAGTCAGCTCCCCTTAAAAACCCAGCAAATAGAGTCTGATGTGGCCGGACCTAGCATTGAGGAAGCCGCAAGGGCATGAGGGGAAGCAGCGCAAGTGTCCTGATTCCGAGGAGGCAATGCGCTTTTTAATCCCTCAAAAACCGCGCAAACACCGGAAGTCAAGATCTAAGTGCCTTGACAGCCCCCACAGGGAGGACATACTCCTGATCATGGACTATCGAGTGAGAGGAGACCGAGCTGTGGCAGATGAAGAGATCGCAGCGATGCAGGCGGTCAGCGCAGCGCTGCACCCGATCGACGAGGACGCGCGCGGTCGTGTGCTGCGGTGGGCGGCTGAGAAGTACGGCGGGGCAACGCGTCAGCAGGAGCCCCTGTCTGTCCAGAATGGCGGCCGGGATCATGGCTTGGCCGACGTCAGGGACCAGCGGTACGCGGATGTGAGCGATCTCGTCGACGCGGCGAAGCCGGCTGGCGGCCCGGAGTTCGCGGTTGCCGTCGCCTACTGGTTGCAGGTCATCGGAGGCAAGGCGACGTGGGGTGGCGCGGACGTGAACAACATCCTCAAGGACCTTGGACGGGGCCTCGCGAACATCACGAAGACCCTTACGTCGCTCACGAAGCGCAAGCCGGCACTCGTGATGCAGACCGCCAAGTCTGGCCGGGCGCAGCAGGCGCGCAAGTCCTACAAGCTGACGACTGCTGGAGTGGCCTACGTCGAGAGAATGCTCGCCGCTCCGGAGGGTGAGTAGCTCGTGGAGGCACAGGCGATTACCGCGAAGCTTCAGCAGGCAGTCGACATCACCAATTCGGTCGATGTCCCGGCCGAGCTGCGGCCGCTGGCCTTCGAGCGCGTTCTCGATGCGGTGGGGCTCATGGCGAAGACCAGCCCGATACCGGGCGGTGGCGGGTCGATCCTCGGGCCGGGGGGAGCGCAGATCGAAGACGTAAGACGCGGGCGCGAGGACGTAGGCGATCCCTCCGAAGGACTCCTGGGCGCAATCCGTCAGAAGCTCGACCTGCCGGAGGAGATGGTTTCTCGGATCTACGAGGAGCAGGACGGGCGCGTGTCTCTGATCGTCAGGCGTTCGATGCTCCCCGAGCCGACTAAGAAAGCCGTCTCCTCGCGCCACGTCGCGCTCTTGGTTGCGGCAGGTCGGCAGGCATCTGGGCAAGAGGAGTGGACGCCGGTGGCGGCCATTCGTGAGGAGTGCTCCGAGCTTGGCGTGCTGGACTCAAGCAACTTCGCGACCGACGTCGCCAAGCTGGGATGGAAGGCACGCGGCTCAAGCCGAGCCCGCGAGATTCGCGCCACCCGACATCACCTTGAGGATGCGGCGCAGCTCATCAGGTCAATCGCCGGATCCGGATCTGAATGAGCACCCCGTCCGAGCTCCTGAGAGTTTTGGCGTGGGACTGACGCCGGAGGATGCGCTCTCCGTTCTTCCGAGGACGCTGCGTGCTGACCTGATCGCAGCCTTCAACGACATCGTCAATAACTACCGGGAGCACCGGTGGGAGCCCTCCGAGCTGAACGGCGGGAAGCTGTGCGAGGCGGTCTACGCCGTCGTCGTCGGCTGGCTCGAGGGCGGTAGATACCCCGCCCGCGCGAAGAAGCCAGGGCGCTTCCCCCAGTCATGCTGGGAGCTGGAGCAAAAGTATGCGCACGTGGCCGACAGCCACTCCGCTCGGATGCTGATTCCTCGCATGATGGTGGGCCTTTACGACATCCGGAATCATCGCGGTGTCGGGCACGTCGGAGCCGAAGTCGATCCGAACCACATGGACGCGACGATCGTGCTCTACACCGCGAAGTGGCTCGTGGCGGAGTTGGTGCGACTCCTGCACACCCTCAGCACGGAGGAAGCTGCCTCGATCGTCGATGGCCTGATCGAGCGGGAGGTTGCGTGGGTGTGGACCCACGGCGACAAGAAGCGCGTCCTGCGAACTGGCATGACGTGGAAGCAACAGACGCTTGTCCTCCTGTTGACCGAGGCAGGGGATGTGGCGGAAGGCGACTTGGTGCGCTGGCTGGAGCATCCGGACGTGCGAACTCTCCGCAAGGACGTGTTTCGGCCGCTTCATAGAGAGCGGCACCTCGACTACGACGCCGACAATCGCACCATCAGGCTCCTGCCGCCTGGCGTGGCCGCAGCCGAGGAGTTGGTGCTGCGCGTTCATGAGCCCGAGGTGCGCCAGCACCAGGGGCTCTATCGCTCGTACGCTCGTCCACGCGGCAGCACATGTCGCACGACGATCGTTTGGGTGGCTGGTCGTGGTCGAAGATCACGCGCCAGTCGCCGACGCGCGGACGGTAGTGCTCGCTGCCACTGAGGCGGCGGACGTCGAGGGATCGGTCCTCGAAGGTGAGGCGTTCGAGGACGGCGAGGACTAGGCGTGGCTGTCGTACACCTCGATGCGCGCGCGCGAGCCGGGGGCAGCGACGAGGCGTGCGTCGCAGGTGACGAGCGGGATGTCGAGCGCTTCGGCGAGTGCCACAAACGTGGCGTCGTAGGCGGTGAGGTTCTCGCGCAGTTCCCACACGCGGTCGCTGAGCGGTTCGTGCGGATAGCGCACGAGTGTCAGCTCGGCGAAGTCGGTGCGGGCGTCGTGGGCGCGCTCGGGGCTGATTTGTCCTCTGCGGAGCAGGCGGCGCAGCGCGTGCAGGATCTCGGTGTCGATCAGGTGCGGGGCATGCAGGTCGCCGTCGTCGGCGAGGCGCGCGAGGATTTCCGGAGCCGGGTCGCGTGCGGCGAGCGCTTCGAGCACGGCTGAGCTGTCGACGACGAGCACCGGCGGGCTCAGCTGCGGTCCCGGCCGGAGCGGACCGCGGCGACGATCGCTCTGCTGGACGCGCCGCCCGCGCGTGAGCGGGCGCGCTGCAGCAGTTCGGCGACCGGCGGACGCTGCGCGGCACGCTCGAGCTCGCCGAGCGCGAAGTCCGAGAGCGAGACGCCTGCGGCGGCTGCGCGAGTGCGCAGGGCGCGGTGGACGTCGTCTGGGACGTTGCGGACTTGGATGGTCTTCACGCCTCCAGTGTACCGACTTGCCTGTGTCACACCCAAATTGCATGTGCCTGTAGGGCTCGGCGGCCGATGCTGCTGTGGCGGCGTCTGTGAACGCACGGTCGGCGGTGGTGCGGTGGGGGGCCTCGATCGTCTCTCGGGAGACGGTGCGCCCTGCGGCGATGGCCGCGTCGCTTTCAGCGAGTGCTGCTCGCTCCTTGCGGCTGAATGGCTCGTCATCCTCAGGGCGCGAGTCGAGCCAGCGCGAAGCCGTCGTCAAGGTCGGGCGAGGACTGCGTCATGCCGCGAGTGTTGGGCGGCGACGTCAGCAGCTCAACAGCGCTGACACGCGCGCCCCCGCTGGCCACTCAAACCCGAATCTCTACCCGAGGTGCCATCCCCCGGGTTCGACCCCGCCGATCCCGCGACCTCGCCCGCCTAGCGACCCTGCCAGCGCGGCCGGCGCTTGGCGAGGAAGGCGCCGACGCCCTCGCGGGCGTCCTGCGAGGCGAACACGCGGGCGAAAGCCTGCTTCTCGGCGGCGATGCCCTCGTCGAGATCCGCCGCTGCGGAGACGCGCTTGATCTCCGCGACCGCCAGCGGCGCCTGGCCGGCGAGCTTGCAGCCCCAGGCCAGCGCAGTGTCGAACAGCTCGTGGTCGGGAACCACACGGTTGACCAGGCCGTAGTCCCAGGCCTCCTCGGCAGAGATCGGCGTGCCGGTGAGGTTCATCTCGAGCGCCTTGCTCTCCCCCACGAGTCGCGCCAGGCGTTGGGTGCCGCCGAAGCCGGGGACGATGCCGAGGTCGATCTCCGGCTGGCCGAACAGCGCCGACTGGGCGGCGATGCGCAGGTCGCAGCCCATCGCCAGCTCGCAGCCGCCGCCGAACGCCAGCGCGTTGACCGCGGCGATCGTCACCGTCGCCGATCGCTCGAAGGCGCGCAGCAGCCCGTGGCCACGGTCGAGCAGCTCGCGTCCGCCGGCCTCGTCCATCGCCTGGAAGGCCTTGATGTCGGCGCCGGCGCAGAAGAGGTTGGGGTTGGTCGAGGCGATGATCAGGACGCGCAGCAGCGGATCGCCGTCGACGTGCTCCCAGATCCGCACCAGCTCGCCGATCACCGCCGGTGAGAGCGAGTTGGCGGGCGGATGAGCGAGCCAGACGATCGCGATCGGCCCTCGCGTCTCCAGCAGCACGCCCTCCTGCCCCTGCTCGAAGCCCTCGTCAGGACGGGCGTAGGGGAAGAAGCCCTGGCCGGACTTGCGGCCCAGGCGGCCCTGGGCGACGAGCCGGCGCAGGATCAGCGGCGGCTCGAATGCCGGCCCCCACTCGCGCTCGGCGCGCTGCAGCGCCGCAAGCACCTCGTCGAGCCCGGCGCCGTCGGCGCGCGCGAAGGGCGGCGGCATGATCCCGGCCCCGGCCATCATGCCGAGGTCGATGTCACGCAGGGTCGCGACGCCCTCCTCGAGCAGCAGGCAGGCCTCGACGAACGCCTTGAGCCTGAAGCGCTCGACGAGGCGAGCGCTCGCCTCGTCAGCCGCCGCGCTGGCGCCCACTTGCGCCGCGCCGCCGTCCGCGTCAGCCGCGCGGCCCGCGTCGGGCTCAGCTGCCGTGCTCATAGAACCCCCTGCCGCTCTTGGCGCCCAGATCCCCGGAGTCGACCAGCGCGCGCATCCCGGCGTGGACGTGGAAGCGCTCGCCGTAGGACTCGCGCAGGTGCTCGGCGACGTGCAGCACGGTGTCGAGGCCGAGCAGGTCGGCGAGGCGAAACGGTCCCAACGGTGCCGCCTTTGCATCGGTCACGACGCGATCGATCTCCTCGATCGACAACCCTTCCTGCTCCTGGGCACGCCAGAGCTCGGACACGGCGGAGGTGAGGATCCGGTTGACGACGAACCCCGGCACCTCGAGGCAGCGGATCGGCAGCTTGCGGATCCCCTGTGCAAAGGCGACCGCGGCCTGC
This sequence comes from uncultured Solirubrobacterales bacterium, assembly GCA_963795555.1. GTDB lineage: Bacteria > Actinomycetota > Thermoleophilia > Solirubrobacterales > Solirubrobacteraceae > CAWCHZ01. The sequence continues at coordinate 276,272 of CAWCHZ010000001.1, read as the reverse complement.
ACGGTCTCGGTCGAGGTCTGGTCGCCCTCGACGACCTCGACCACGCGCATGATCGACGCCGGATAGAAGAAGTGGATGCCGACCACCTTGTCCGGTCGCGAGGTCGCGGCGGCAAGCTCGCTGATCGACAGCGCCGAGGTGTTCGATGCGAGGATCGCGTGACCGGGCGTGCAGCCATCGAGCTCGGCGAAGACCGCCTGCTTGACCTCGATGCGCTCCGGGACCGCCTCGATCACCAGGTCGACGTCGCCGAGCGGCTCGTTTGACGTCGTGCCCGTGATGCGCTCGAGCAGCTCCTCGAGCTGCGCGTCGGCCTGCTCCTGGCTGATGCGCTGCTTGGCGACCAGGCCGCCGAGCTGTGCCTTGGTCAGCTCACGGGCCTTGGCGAGCCCCTGGTCGACGAAGCGCTGGTCGACGTCCTTGAGCACGACGGGGATCTCGGCGGCTGCGACCTGCTGGGCGATCTCGCCGCCCATCGTGCCCGCGCCGACGACGGCGGCCTTGAAGACGAACATCGCCGGCGATCCTAGACGACAGGGCGTGGACGGGCGCTCACGCGGGCGCGGGTTGCTCGCTGCGCCGCGGCAGCAGCACCTCGCGCGCGATCACCAGCCGCTGGATCTGTGAGGTGCCCTCATAGAGCTGCATGATCTTGGCGTCGCGCATCAGCTTCTCGACCGGATAGTCCTTGATGAAGCCATAGCCGCCGTAGATCTGCACCGCGTCGGTGGCCACCTTCATCGCCGTGTCGGCGGCGAAGCGCTTGGCGTGCGAGGAGGCCAGCGTGTTGCGCAGGCCCTGGTCGAGCAGCACGGCCGACTGCCAGGTCAGCAGCCGCGCCGCCTCGATGTCGGTCGCCATGTCGGCGATCATGAACTGGATCGCCTCGTGCATCGCGATCGGCACGCCGAACTGCACGCGCTCCTTGGAGTACGCGCAGGCGAACTCGAAGGCGGCGCGGGCGACGCCGGTCGCCATCGCGGCGACCCCGGGACGCGTGCGATCGAGCGTCATCATCGCGAGCCTGAAGCCCTTGTTCTCCTCGCCGATCAGGTGGTCAGCCGGGATCTCGACGTCGTTGAAGCTGACGGCCGCGGTGTCGGAGGCGCGCTGGCCGAGCTTGTCCTCGTGCCTGTCGATCGTCACGCCAGCGTCGCGCGGGACGATGAAGGCCGAGATGCCGCGGTGCCCGGCATCCTTGTCGGTCTTGGCATAGACCGTGTACCAGTTGGCGTAGCCGCCGTTGGTGATGAAGACCTTCGAGCCGTTGATGACCCACTTGTCGTGGCAGCGCACGGCGGTGGTCCTCATCCCCGAGACGTCCGAGCCGGCGTCGGGCTCGGTCAGGCAGAAGGACGCCAGCAGCGGCGCCTCGGTCAGCCGCCCGACGTACTCGCGCTTGAGCTCATCCGAGCCGCCGAGCAGGACGGGCGCGGTGGCGAGCCCGTTGCAGGCCAGCGTCGTCTGGATCCCCGAGCAGCCCCACGCGAGCTCCTCCTCGATCAGGCAGCCCTCCATGTAGGACAGCCCGGGACCGCCGTAGCGCTCCGGGATGTGGACGTTCATCAGGCCGACCGCGAACGCCCGCTCGATGATGTCCTGCGGGAAGGTCGCGTCGCGGTCGTACTGCCAGGCGACGGGGCGGATCTCCTTCTCGGCGAAGTCGTGGGCGAGCTCACGGATCGCGCGATGCTCGTCGCTCAGCGTGAAGTCCACCATGAGCGGAGGGTAGCGGGGAGCGGCCGTGCGTTCGCGACGCGCCGTCAGCTCGACCGCGGGAAAGCGCCGTGGCCGCGCTGCGCCTGGCCGCGCTGCGCCTCACGCAAAGCCGAAGACGATCGCCAGCACTAGGTAGACCGCGAGCAGCTGCACCCCCTCCAGCCACGTCGACTCCCCCTGGTCGGTGACGTGGTCGGCGATCAGGATCGCCAGGAAGACAGCGGCAAGCTCGAAGCCGTTGAGCACCAGTGCCATCGGGTGCGGGCCAACGACGAACGAGAGCAGGACCAGCAGCGGCATCGCCAGCAGCGCGATCTGAGCGCTCGATCCGATCGCGATGTTGACGGCCAGGTCGAGCTTGTCGCGCGCCGCCATCGAGACCGCCACCCAGTGCTCGGCGGCGTTGCCGGCGATCGCCACGACGATGATGCCGATGAAGAACTGACTCAGGCCGAGCGAGCGGGCCGCCCCGCTGAGCGCGTGCACGAGGATCTCCGACATGCCGGCCACGACGGCGGCCGCGAACGCCAGCGCGACCAGCGCGCGGCGGGTCGACCATGGCTCGCGACGATCGATCTCGGTCGGCGGGTTGAACAGCTCACGGTGCGTGTGCAGCGAGAACAGCAGCACGGCCGCGTAGGTCAGGATCAGCACGACCGCAACCGCCAGCGAGACGTGCTGGATGCCGCCGCCGTAGTCGACGCGCACGGCGCGCAGGGCGGGCAGGCGGTGGTTGCGCACGAGCGCGAAGACGGCCGGCATCGCCAGCGCGACCGCGGCCAGCATCAGCACCGAGGACTGCGCGACGGCGGCGGTCCGATTGAAGTACTGGCGCTCGCGACGCAGCCCGCCAGCGACCATCGCCGCGCCGAGCACGAGCAGGATGTTGCCCAGCATCGATCCGATCAGCGAGGCCTTGACGACCTCCTGCAGGCCGTCGATCAGCGCGAAGATCGCGACGATCAGCTCCGGCCCGTTGCCGAAGCTGACGTTGAGCAGCCCGCCGATGCCCGGTCCGCAGCGCGCCGCCAGCGCCTCGGTCGCACGCGTCATCAGCGCCGCGCCGGGGACGAGCGCCAGCGCGGAGACGAAGAACGTCGCCGTGGACGGCGCCCCCAGCAGATCCAGGGCGATCGCCGCGGGCACCAGCGGAGCGAGCAGGTAGGGCCACCGTCCGCGCCCCAGCGAGCGTCGGGGGCCGGCATGCTGGGGTGACCGCGCGTTCACCGGTGGGCAAGCTTACGCGGCCGCCCCGCTGGCGAGCTCGCCACAACCCCGGCGCGCGTCGGACGGGCGTCGCAGCCCAGCGCGACGCGCCGCGGACAAGCGCCGTTGGCGGCTACAGCGAGGCGCCGGCGCCAGAGCCGAGCAGCGCCGGCAGCCTGCCCAACGCGCCCGCGCCGCCCAGCCCCCCGAGCTTGCCGAGCCCGCCCAGCTTCAGCAGGCGCCTGATCGCCTGCGCGAACGGGTGCGGGTGGGCCGGTGCGGTGATCGCCTGGGGCTGGTTGACGCCGTCGATCAGGACGTCGAGCGTCACGCTGGCGCCGGTGACCCCCGCCAGGCCCGACTGTGGCGGCGCAGCGTGACCGCGCGGGACCTGGACGTCCAACGCGATCGTCAGGCGGCGCAGGATCCTGTCGGCGGTGCCCGTGTAGACGTCGACGTTCGCGGACTTGACGGCCTGCTCGACCTGCTGGCGCACCTGTGGAGTCAGCGCCGGCGCGGCGCCGCCGGCGCCGGGGATCCCGAGCTGGCTCACGTGGCTGAGCAGTCGCTGGACGTCGCCCAGCAGGCTGGCGACGTTCACCTGTGCGGCGACGTGGGTGGTGTCCACGCCGCCCTCGGTCGCGTGACCAACGACGTGGGCGTTCTGCAGCCAGGCGAGCGGATCGATGCCCAGCGAGGCGAGCATGAGCTGCTGGGCGGCCTTGCGACCGCGCGCCTGGGCTTGCTGGATGCGCTGATCGAGCTGCCGGCGCAGGCTTGCCACAAGCTTCGGCGGGACCGAGTAGGCGGTGCCCTGCAGCCTCACGAAGGCCCGGCTGCCGGTCCATGTCACGCCGAAGCGCTGCGTCTTGCCATGCTCGGTGATGGCCAGCGTGAGATCGAAGGCCGACTGCTGGCCCTTCGAGCCGCCCTGGAAGGGGCCGCTCAGCGTGATCGCCAGCGGGCCGGTCGAGCCCCCCTTGGGGTCGATGCGCAGCGCGAGCGACAGATCTCCGCTGCTCAGGTGCTGATGGCCGGTGAACGTCTGGACCAGCAGCAGGCTGGCGTCGGAGCTGTCGCCGGAGCCCGAGCTGGCTCCGCAGGCGACCAGCGCGACGGCTAGGAGGGCGGCGACCAGGGCCGCAAGCAGTGGCCGAAGCAGCGAGCGCACTGCGACGAGCGTAGCAAGCGCGCCTGCTCGCGCCGCCGCGACCACCAGCGACGCGAGCAGGCCCGACCGCGACTCTACAATCGCGCCATGCCCGGGAAAGCGCCCGCCCACGAGCCGCGCACCTGGATCCTGACCGGCTCGCCGGAGAACTTCGCCGCTTCGCGTGCGCACGACTTCGAGCTCGTTGGCCTCAAGGAGCGCCGTCACCGCCAGGCGCTCGAGATCGAGCCGGGCGACCGGATCGTCTACTACGTCACACGGGTGATGGCGTTCGCCGCCAGCGCGCGGATCACGGGCGAGCTCTTCGAGGATCGCACGCCGATCTGGCCGGGCAAGCCGGGCAAGGCCGATCCCTATCCCTGGCGCTTCCCGAGCGAGCCCGAGATCGTGCTCGACGAGGCCGACTGGATCCCCGCCGAGACGCTGGTCGACAGCCTCGAGCACATCGCCAAGTGGCCTCGCGAGCATTGGAAGCTCGCCTTCCAGGGCCAGCTGCGGCCGATCGGCGAACACGACGCCGCGCTGCTGACGGAGCAGCTCGCAGCCACTGGAGCGCGGGCGTGAGCACCCAGCGGGCGACGGAGCCGCCGCCCATGCTGGAACGCCGCGTCAGCGCCCTCGCGAGGGCTGCGCAGCGCCTGGCCGGCGACTGGCGGCGACTCTCATCCGAGCAGCGACGCGCGGCGCTGGCAACCGCGCTGCTGGCGCTGTCGCTGCTGCTGCCCTGGTATGCGATCAGCTACTACAACGTCGACGTCGCGCCGGGCTCGCCCGCGCTGAGCCATGACAGCCGCACCGGGCTGGAGGCGTTCACGTTCGTCGAGGGCCTCGTGCTGCTGCTGGTCGCGGGAGTGCTGGCGCTGCTGTTCGCGCGCAGCGAGCGGCGCACTTTCACGCTCCCAGGCGGCGACGGCGGCTTCGTCGTCGGGGCCGGCGTGTGGGCGCTGCTGCTACTGATCTATCGGATGTTCGACAAGCCCAGCATCTCGGCCGGGCAGGGGGCGGTTGTGACCGTCGGTCTCGACTGGGGAATCTTCGTGGCGCTGACCGGCGCGGCCTGGCTGGCCTATGCCGGCAACCGCCTGCGACTGGCCGATCCATCCCCGGCCGTCGGTCTCGCGCCGACGTCCAACAGCGCGGCGGAGCGCCAGCACAGCCGATCCGGGGCGGCGGAGCCCCAGCCAGCCGCGCCCCAGCCGCCCGAACCGCTGCCGGGCGAGACGGGCCGGCTCTTCTAGCAGGCTATGGTGGACGACCGGGCAGCTCCAGCGAGCGGCGACCCCGCGACTCCCGGCGAGGCCACCACCCCCGGCGGGTCCGCCGGATCCGGCGAGGCCACCACCCCCGGCGGGTCCGCCGGATCCGGCGATCCCGCGACTCCCGGCGATGTTGCGGCCGGGCTGCGCGCCGTCGGCTACCTGCCGGGCGAGCGCACCGCGCTGGTTGCCTATCTGGCGATCAAGCTCGGCAAGCCGGTGCTGGTCGAGGGACCGGCCGGCGTCGGCAAGACCGAGCTGGCCAAGGCGCTCGCGCGCCAGCTCGGTCGCGAGCTGGTGCGCCTCCAGTGCTACGAGGGGCTCGACGAGGCCAAGGCGCTGTATGAGTGGAACTACCGCAAGCAGCTGCTGCGCATCCAGACCGAGGAGCGCAGCGCCGGCTGGGATGAGGTTCGTGACGACATCTTCTCGGACGAGTTCCTGCTCGCCCGGCCCCTGATGACGGCGATCGCCTCGAGCGATCCGGTCGTCTTGCTGATCGACGAGATCGACAAGACCGACCAGGAGTTCGAGGCGATGCTGCTGGAGCTGCTGTCGGACTTCCAGATCTCGATCCCCGAGCTGGGTCGCGTCGAGGCGCGCACCCGCCCGGTGGTGATCCTCACCTCCAACAACTCGCGCGAGCTGACCGAGGCGCTCAAGCGCCGCTGCCTGTATCTGTGGCTCGACTACCCCGAGCTCGAGCACGAGCTGGCGATCGTGCGCCTGCACAGCCCCGAGCTCGATCAGACCGTCGCGCGCAAGCTCGTCGAGATCGTGCGCGAGGTCCGTGAGCTGGACCTCAAAAAGCCCCCCTCGATCGCCGAGAGCATCGACTGGGCCCGGGCCCTACTGCTGTTGGGAGCCGACGACATCGATCGCGCCACGCTCGAGGAGACGATGAGCGTGATCGTCAAGCACCGCAGCGACCTGGATGTCGTCAGCGCACGCGTGGGGCTGGACCTGCAGGCCCGGGCGCGGGCGGGCGCCGGGGCGAGCGGCGCCAGCTCGAGCGGTGCCTAGCGCGGCTTCCGACCTGGCAGCGCGGCCGCCCGGGCCGGCCGGACTGTCCGCGCGGCTGCTCGAGCTCGGCGACGAGCTGCGCGCCGAGGGCCTGGCGATCGGGACAGCCGAGCTGCTCGACGCCTTCGCCGCGTTGCGGCAGCTGAGCTGGACCGAGCAGGAGCAGTTTCGCGAGGCGCTCGCGGCGACGCTCGCCAAGTCTCCGGAGGATCGGCGCGTCTTCGAGCTGGTCTTCGAACGCTTCTTCTTCCGGGCGGTCGAGGCCCAGGCGCTTCGCGCCGGCATCCAGGAGCACGGGGTCGATCTCCAGGCGCAGGGCGCCGAGCTCGACCTCGACGAGCTGCGCGAGCGCATCGCGACGGCGATCCACGATCGCGACGAGGCGGCGATGCGCGACCTCGCGCGACTGGCGATTGCCGCCCTCGGCCGTCATGGCCGCGGCTGGGGCGTGATCGGGGTCGACATCCAGCGCATTCGCCGGGCGCTCGGGCTGCGTCCCGCCGGTCGCGCCGAGCGACCAGACTCGGATGCCCGCCTGGCGGGACTGCCCCGCGATGGGCTGCGCTCGTTCGAGCGCCAGCTTCGACGCGAGCTCGAGCGTGCCGCGATCGAGCGCTCCGGCCGGCTGCCACCCTCGCAGCCGTTGCGCGACATCGACCGCGCATTGCCCAGCAGCCCGCTGCAGGACCTCGCCGACGTGCATCGCGTGGTCGCCCAGCTCAAGCGCCGACTCGCGACGCAGGGCCACGACCATCGCGGCCGCCGCGCCGGGGCCGAGATCGACATGCGGCGCACGCTGCGCGCCTCGCTGCAGACGGGCGGCGTTCCGGTCGTGCTCAAGCATCGCCCGCGACGGCCGCGTCGGCCCGAGATATTCGTCCTCTGCGACGTCTCGACCAGCGTCACGTCCGCGTCGGTGTTCTTCCTGACGGTGCTGCACGCGCTGCACGGCGCCTTCCGCAAGATGCGCTCCTTCGTCTTCATCGAGCGCGTCTCCGAGGTCACCGACGTCTTCGCGCGCGAGCGCGACTTCAAGGCCGTCAGCGAGGCGATCAGTCGCGACGCCGGCGTCGCCGACGTCTCGGGCTACACCGACTACGGGCGCGTCTGGGGGGAGCTCCTGGCGCTGATCGCCGACGAGCTGCATCCCCGTGCCACCGTGATCGTGCTCGGCGACGCACGCACCAACGGCCGCGATCCGCGCGACGAGCTGTTCGCGCAGATCGCCGCGCTCGCCGGCCGCACGTTCTGGCTCAACCCCGAGCCGCGCCTGTACTGGAACTACGGCGATTCGGTGATGGCGACCTACGAGCAGCACTGCCGAGCGTTCGAGTGCTGGACGGCGGGACAGCTGGAAGAGTTCGTAGAGGCGCTGACCAACCCGGCCGTCGCATGACGGTGGTCGCGACGCAATCTGACCACGCTGCCGTGGCGTGACGGCTCCCGGGACGCGCTGCCGACCGCGCCGGCGCTCTGCGTCGACGCCGGCGCCGTGGCCCCGGGCTGACATCCCGGATCACCGCGTCGCGCTAGGATTCCGGAGACAAGACACAGGGGGGCTGGCGGGTCGGCCGGCTGAGATAGCGCCCTGACGAAGGTCCCTGGCGCTGACCCTTTGAACCTGTGGGGTAATGCCCGCGGAGGGAGCAATGCAGGCGAGGCTCGAGGCTCCCACAAGGGAGCCTCTGCACGTTGAGGAGACCGGCGGCGTGAGCGTCCACGACGTCACGCACGTCTACGTCACGCGCCGCGCCCACGTCGTCGCGCTCGAGCAGCTCTCGCTGCGGGTCGCGCGCGAGGAGATCGTCGCAGTGGTGGGGCCGAGCGGCTGCGGCAAGTCGACCCTGCTGGAGCTGATTTGTGGGTTGCAGCGACCAACAGCAGGGGCCGTCGTCGCCGAGCCGGCCGTCTACATGCCCCAGCGTGACCTGCTGCTGCCGTGGTTGAGCGCGCTCGACAACGCAGCGCTCGCACTGCGCGTGCGCGGCGCGAGCGCACGGCGCTCGCGCATCGAGACGTCCGCGCACTTCGCGCGCGCCGGGCTGGCGGGCTTCGAGCGTGCGTTGCCGCACGAGCTGTCGGGCGGCATGCGCCAGCGCGTCGCGTTCCTGCGCACGCTCATGGCCGGCAAGCCCGTGCTGGCGCTGGACGAGCCGTTCGCCGCGCTGGATGCGATCACCCGCCAGCAGATGCAGGCGTGGCTCGCGGACCTGCTCGTCGCCGAGCCCCGCACAGTGGTCTTGGTGACGCATGACGTCGAGGAGGCAGCCGTACTCGCCGACCGCCTCGTGCTGATGTCGCCCCGCCCCGGTCGCGTGATCGCCGAGCGCGCAGTCGCCGCGCCACGTCCTCGCGTGCGGACCGACCCGCGCATCGTCGCGCTGCGCGAATGGGCGCTCGAGGTGATGGGATGAGCCGGCTGACAACGACCGGCACGGCCCCCGAGCGGCGCGACCCGCGCGCCGTGCTGCGCGGCGTGCTGCGCGGCGCGCTGCGCTGGCTGCCCGCGGCGCTGGTGCTGGGCTGCTTGGTCGGCGCCTGGGAGCTCTACACCGACCTCGGCGGGATCGACGCGTTCGTGCTGCCCGCGCCGCATCAGATCGCCAGCTCGCTGTGGACCGATCGCGGCCTGTTGTGGTCGAACTTCACCGTCACCGCCGGCGAGGTGATGCTCGGGATCCTCGCGGCGCTGGCAGCCGGGGTGGCAGCTGCGATCGCGATCCACTTCTCGCGCGCCGCGCGCGGGGCGATCTACCCGCTGCTGATCGGCTCCCAGACCGTCCCGGTCGTGATCATCGCGCCACTGCTCGTCGCCTGGCTGGGCTTCGGCACCGGCCCCAAGGTCGCGATCACGGCGCTCGTCTGCTTCTTCCCGATCACGGTCAACACGCTCGCCGGTCTGCGCGCCGTCGATCCGGACCTGCTCAAGCTGATGTCGACGCTCGACGCCTCGCGCCTGCAGGTGTTTCGGCGCGTCGAGGCGCCAACGGCCCTGCCGGCCGCGCTCGCTGGCACCAAGATCGCCGTCGCGGTCGCGCTGATCGGCGCGGTCTTCGGGGAATGGTCGGGCTCGAGCGCCGGGCTCGGCCACCTGATCCTGCAGGCGATCCCGCAGTTCGAGACAGCCCAGGCCTATGCCGCGGTCGTCGTGCTGTCGGCCTTTGCCCTCGCCCTGTTCGGCGCGCTGTCGGCGTTCGAGCGCCGCGCCGTGCCCTGGGCTTACCGCAACCGAGGAGGATCCGCGTGAGTCGCAGCCCCCGCAGCCTTACCAGCCCGAAGTCGAGTGGGCTGCGCCCGCCACGCCGTCCTGCCGGCATCCCGCGCGGCCGGCGCACAAGCGCACTGATCGCGCTCGCGATCGCCGGCTTGACGGCCCTTCCACTGGCCGGCTGCGGCGGCAAGCACGACTCGCTGGCCGCGCCCTCGGCGCAGCCGCTGTCGCTGATGCTCGACTACCTGCCCAACCCCGACCACGCGCCGATCTATGCCGCGCAGGCCGCCGGCTACTTCCGCAACGCCGGCCTGGACGTGACGCTGCAGGTCCCCTCCGATCCTGCCGCACCGCTCAAGCTGCTGGCCGCGGGCCGCACCGACCTGGCGATCTCCTATGAGCCCGAGCTGCTGCTGGCGCGCGATCGCGGCCTGCAGCTGGTCTCGGTTGGCGCGCTCATCCAGCGCCCGCTGACCTCGATCATCTCGCTCGGCCCGCGTGGCGTGCACGCCCCCGCGCAGCTGCGCGGCAAGCGCCTCGGCACGGCGGGGATCCCCTACCAGACGGCCGAGCTGGAGACGATCCTGCGCCGCGCCGGTGTGCCACAGGGCTCGGTCCGCCAGACCGACGTCGGCTTCAACCTCGTGCCCGCGATGCTCAACCACAGCGTCGATGCCACGCTTGGCGCCTTCTGGAACGTCGAGGGCGTCCAGCTCGCTCGCGCCCGCAAGCATCCCAACATCATCCCCGTCGACCACGCCGGCGTACCGACCTACGACGAGCTGATCATCGTCGCGCGCGCCGACGAGCTGACCAGCAAGGGGACGCTGATCCGCCGCTTCATGACCGCGCTCGCGCGCGGGGCGGCGGCGGCGCGGCGCGATCCGGCGCAGGCCGTCGATGCGCTCGTGCACGCCGATCCGAGCCTCGATCGCGCGACGCAGCTGGCCAGCGTGCAGGCGACGCTGCCGGCGTTCTTCCCGATCGGCGCCAACCAGCCGTTCGGCTATCAGGATCCGACTCAGTGGGCCGCCTACGCGCAGTGGATGGCCAGCAATGGGCTGATCAAGCAGCCCGGCGGGGCCGAGCCGATGACCAACGAGTTCCTGCCGGGACAGGGGATCTGATCGAGGCGGTGCGCGCGGCGGCCCACGGCGCGTGGTTCGCGGGCAGCGTGGCGTCCATGCCGGCGGCCCACGGCGGATGGCTCGCCAGCAGGTGCGCTCCGGCCAGACCGACCCACGGCGCGTAGGGGGCGAGGAGGGCGCGCACGTCGGCCTCGCCGGCGCGGGCACGCGGGTTGCCGCCGCGCAGACGTCCCACCAGCTTGAGGTAGCCCAGGTCGCCAGCCGGCACCTGGTCGAGCCGACCCTGGCCATGCAGGGCGAGCATCTCGATCGTCCAGGACCCAATCCCGGGGATCCCCCGCAGCCGCCGCCAGCCGCGCTCGTGGTCGGGCCCGTCGAGCGCCACGGTGCCGGCAACGACCGCGCAGGCGGCGCGCACGAGCGCGACCGCTCGTCCACGCGCCAGGTCCAGCGACTCCAGCAGCGCCGGGTCGGTGCGCGCGAGCGTGAGCGGATCGGGCAGGTCGCGCAGCCCGCTGTGCGGGCAGCGGCGTCCGAGCCGTCTGACGATCCGCCGTTGAATCGCCGCGGCGCGCGGGTACTCGATCAGCTGCTCGACGATCGCCCAGGCAAGCGCCTCGAACGGATCGGGCCGTCGTGAGACGCGCAGCTGCGGTCGCGCGCGGACGCTGGCACCGATCAGCGGATCGTCGCGGAAGCGCTCGTAGAAGGGCCGCAGGTCGTCGTCGACGCCCAGCGCGAAGCGCATCCGCGCGATCGCCAGCTCGAGCGCCGCGGCGCGCGCCCGGCCGCCGGGCGGTTCCCCCGCCGATTTCCCGCGGCCAACCGGCTGCCTGCGGCCGCCCAGCGGTTCCCCCGCCAGTCGCGCGCCGAAGATGACGCGATCGTGCGCCGGCTGGGCGACGCGCACGATCACCGCAACGCCGTCGATGTGCAGCAGGCGCAGCAGCACGCCGCCATCGTGGCGCTGCACGCCATCCATGCCACCGCGGCGCGGCAGCTCGAACGGCCAGCGCGGGCGGACCTCCACCCGCCGTTCGCTCACGCGCGGTCGATCAGGTGGATGTCGACGAGGAACGAGCGGCTTGCCAGCACCTGCACGCCGCCCTGGCGCTTGGTGCGCCGGCGCGCTGCCGGCGGACGTCGTGCTCGGCGACGCAGCACAGCGATCGTGGCCGCACCCGCGACGAGCCCCGTCGCAGCGACCGCCGCCACCTGCACGGCCGGCTGCGCGACGGGCGGGCGGGGCGGCTCGAGCACCCGCACCTCGCTGACCGCGACCGCAAGGCTGGTCACGTCCGCATTCAGCTCCTCGACCTGGCCGTCGATGTCCGGCATCTGCGCTCGCTCGCCGCTGGCCACGAACTGGGCAGTGTAACCGAGGGCTCAGACCGCGACGCGAGACAGGCAGCAGAAACCGCCGACAAGGACCGCCGCGAAAAACCGTACGATTGCCCGGCCTTGGCCACGACGATCGACCTCTTCAGCAAGGCCCGCGAGCACGAGCGGGTCAAGCTGCTGCGCGCCGCCCGCGAGCAGGGCGTGATGCCCTACTTCCGCACGCTGGAGTCCGCGGCCGCGCCCGTCGTCGAGATGGATGGAGCGCAGCGAATCATGCTCGGCTCCAACAACTACCTCGGCCTCACCGGCGACCCACGCGTCAGCGCCGGCGCGCGCGAGGCGCTCGAGCGCTATGGCACCGGGCTGACCGGCTCGCGCCTGCTCAACGGCACGCTCGTCCTACACCACGAGCTCGAGCGCGAGATCGCCGAATGGCTGGGGACGGAGGACGCGCTCGTGTTCACGACCGGCTACCAGGCCAACGTCGGCTGCCTGAGCACGATCCTCGCCCCCGGCGACACCGTCGTCGTCGACTCCGGCGATCACGCGTCGATCCTCGACGGCTGCACCCTCTCGCGCGCGCGCCTGCGTCCCTTCCGGCACAGCCGGCTGGACAAGCTCGACCGCGCCCTCGACAGGGCCCAGCACGACGGCGGCGGCGTGTTGGTCGTGGTGGATGGCGTCTACTCGATGGAGGGAGACGTCGCACCGCTGGTCGAGATCGCCGAGCGCTGTCGCGCCGCCGGCGCGCGGCTGATGGTCGACGAGGCCCACGGCTGCGGCGTGCTTGGGGCACGCGGCGCCGGCGCCAGCGAGCTGCTCGGCGTCGAGGATCAGGTCGATCTGCGCATGGGCACCTTCTCCAAGTCGCTCGCGTCCTGCGGCGGCTTCATCGCCGGACCCGCCGACGTGATCGACTTCATGAGGATCCAGTCGCGCCCGTTCCTGTTCTCGGCGGCCGCTGTGCCCGCCGCGATCGGCGCGGCGCTCGCCGCGGTGCGGATCTGCCGCTCCGACGAGGGTCCCCAACTGTTCGCGCGCGTGCTGGACAACGCGCGTTACCTCAACCGCGGCCTGCGCGAGCTGGGCCTGCGCGTCGTCGAGCCGACCAGCCTGCCCGACGGCACCGCTGTGTTCACGCCGGTCGTGCCGGTCGTCGTCGGGGACGACTGGAAGGCCGCGCTGCTCTGGCGCGCGCTCTACGACGCCGGCGTCTACGTCAACGTGGCGTTGCATCCGGCCGTGCCACCGGCCGGCGCGCTGCTGCGTACCAGCGTGATGGCGACTCACGACCGCGTCGTGCTGGACCGGGCGCTGGCGGCCTTCGCCAGCGTCAAGGAGACCTTCGAGGCCGAGCACGGGCCGCTGCCGAGCACGGGCGCCGATCCGGGCGCCGATCCGGGCGCCGAGCCCATCCCCGCACCGGCCGCCGAGTCCACCCCAAATTCCCATTCCTGAAGCGGGTTTTCATTGCTCCTGGTAGCTCGGGCCGCCCCGCACAGAAAAAGCCCGCTCTAAGCGAACGGGCGCGCGTGCGACGCGTTGTTCGCCGCGCGCTCGCCAGGTACCTTTGGCCGCTGGGACGCCGGAAGCGTCGGGCGCCGAGCGGTTCTCGCCAAGCCATCGCGCACCGCGTCAGACAACGCCACGCCAGACTCTGTCCGTGGGCTCGACGGACAGCGGGGAGGTTTCATGGACACAGACGCGATGTTCGCCGTTGCCCCTCAGCACCTGCGCGCGCTCGAGCGCGCGAACCTGGTGCGACTCGCTCGTGCGGCGCTCAAGCGCCGTGTCGCGTCCGGCGAGCTGACGGTGCTGGAGGTGGTCGCGTCGAATCCCTGGGAGGCCGAGAGCATGCCGCTATCGGACCTGCTGATGAGCCAACGCCGCTGGGGGCGCACCCGCTGTCGCAAGCTGCTCGCGTCGCTCGCGCTGCCGGAGAACAAGCCGCTGGGCTCGCTCACCAGCCGCCAGCGAACGGCGCTGATCGCACGCCTGCGAGCGGCGGGCTGCGGCAGCTGGGACGACGCGGGCGTCGCCGACGAGAGGGCCCTGGACATCGCGGCGTCGCGCCGGCACGGGCGCACCCCGGTGGGCGTGGCCTGACCAGCGTCGAGGTACACGCCGACTCCAAGGGCGCCCCAGCCGGACGGCCAGCGCCCCGGCTCAGGGCCAGCGGGAGAAACGACGAGCGCCCTTTTTAGACGTGTGGACAACGCGAGAACCACAGCGGCGGCCTAGAGTTCACAGGTCCGACCAAGATCTCTCGCCGCGCGGAGCTGACCCGCCGGCGAGCGGCGCCCTGAAACAAGCGCGCGACCAAGCCAGGAGGAACAGCGACGCCCATGCCACCAAGATCCCGCCAGCAGAACGTGCTCGCCGCGCAATGGAGCCCCAATGGGGCCACGCTCGGCTCGCAGGACCTCACGCTCCCGGCGAACCAGGTCTTCGGCGCCAACGTCTTCTCCCCGGCGGTGCAGCGGCAGCGGCTGCCGCGCAGCGTCTACAGCCGACTGCAGAACACGCTCGCCCAGGGCGAGCCGCTGGACACGACGCTCGCCGACGCGGTGGCCTCGGCGATGAAGGATTGGGCGCTGGAGAAGGGCGCGACCCACTTCACCCACTGGTTCCAGCCTCTCACCGGCTCGACCGCGGAGAAGCACGACTCCTTCTACATGCCGACCGGCGAGGGCACGGCGCTGGCGGAGTTCTCCGGCAAGGAGCTGATCCAGGGCGAGCCCGACGCCTCGTCGTTCCCGACCGGCGGCATCCGTGCGACGTTCGAGGCGCGCGGCTACACCGCCTGGGACCCGACCAGCCCGGCCTTCCTGCTGGAGAACCCCAACGGGGCGGTGCTCTGCATCCCGACCGCGTTCGCCTCCTGGACGGGTGAGGCGCTCGACCACAAGATCCCACTGCTGCGCTCGATGGACGCCCTCTCCAAGGCGGCAATCCGGGCGCTGCGGCTGTTCGGCGATCAGAGCGCGCGCCGCGTCTTCACGACGGTCGGGCCCGAGCAGGAGTACTTCCTGATCGACGAGCAGTTCTACTTCCAGCGGCCCGACCTCCTGACGACCGGACGGACGCTGTTCGGCGCCAAGCCGCCCAAGGGCCACGAGCTCGACGACCACTACTTCGGCTCGATCCCGGAGCGGATCCTGGCCTGCATGCTCGACGTCGAGCGCGAGCTCGCCAAGCTTGGCGTGCCGATCAAGACGCGTCACAACGAGGTCGCGCCGGCGCAGTACGAGATCGCACCGGTATTCGAGAACTCCAATGTCGGCTCCGACCACCAGCAGCTCTGCATGCTGGTGCTGCAGAACGTCGCCCGCCGCTATGGGCTCGTCTGCCTGCTGCACGAGAAGCCCTTCGCCGGCGTCAACGGGTCGGGCAAGCACAACAACTGGTCGATGGGCACTGACACCGGCAGCAACCTGCTGGATCCGAGCGACACGCCGCACGAGAACCTGCAGTTCCTGTTCTTCTGCGCCGCGGTGATCCAGGCCGTCAACACCTACCAGGGGCTGCTGCGCGCGTCGATCGCGTCCGCCGGGCAGGATCACCGGCTCGGCGCCAACGAGGCGCCGCCGGCGATCATCTCGATCTTCCTCGGCGCCGAGCTGGAGCGCGTCTTCGAGGCGATCGAGGCGGGCGAGACCGGCGAGAGCTCGCCGGGCAACTTCCTCGGCCTGGGCACGCCGGTGCTGCCGCCGCTGCCGCTGCACGGCGGCGACCGCAATCGCACCAGCCCATTCGCGTTCACCGGCAACAAGTTCGAGTTCCGTGCGCTCGGCTCGAGCCAGTCGCTGTCGCTGCCCAACACCGTGCTCAACACGATCGTCGCGGAGGCGATCGACTCGTTGTCGGAGGAGCTCGACGGTGCGCTGTCGAGCGGGCAGACGCTGGAGGAGGCCGTGCCGAAGATCATCCAGCGCGTCTATGCCGACAACAAGCGCGTGATCTTCAGCGGCGACAACTACTCGCCGGAATGGCACACCGAGGCCGAGCGCCGCGGACTGCTGAACCTGCGCACGACGCCGGATGCGCTGCCCTATCTGGTCAAGGACGAGACGGTCGCCGTCTTCGACAACTACGGCGTCCTGTCCGAGCGCGAGTTGCGCTCGCGCTACGACGTCTTCGTCGAGCAGTACGCGGTCAAGATCAATATCGAGGCCGAGACCGCCGCGTCGATCGCCCGCACGATGCTGCTGCCCGCCGCCTACCGCTACCTCGCGGAGGTCAAGCAGGCGGGCGTCGGCGCACTGGTCGACGAGGTGAGCGGCGTGGTCGACGAGCTCGTGGCGGCGGTCCAGGCGCTCGAGCGGGCCAACCACCCGCACGAGGCTGCCGATCCGCTCGAGCACGCCGTCTACATGCGCGACAGCGTGATCGGCGCGATGGACCGCGTGCGCGCCGTCGCCGACCGCTTGGAGCGAATCCTGCCGGACGACCTGTGGCCGCTGCCCAAGTACTCCGAGATCCTCTTCATCCGGTAGCGCGCGATTCCCGCCATCCGGTAGCCTGCGAGCCATAGCGTCCCGCCCGGGGCGCGCGACGACGCAGGGGGCGATGTCGAACTTCCTCGACCCCGATTGGGAGCAGGAGCTGGCGACCGGCCCAACCGTGCTCAAGGTGGCACGGGTCGGCTTTCAGGCCGGCTCGTGCGAGCTCGGCGCGTCGGTCTACGAGATCGGCCCCGGTGGCTTCGTGTCACCACTGCACGCCCACCACGCCAACGAGGAGCTGCTGCTCGTGCTCAGCGGACGCCCGTCGGTGCGCTGCACGCGCGCGGTCCGCGAGCTGGCTCCCGGCGACGTCGTCTCGTTCCCGGCAGGCCTGACCGGCGCGCACCGGATCGAGAATCGCAGCGACGAACCGGCGCGCGTGATCGTGGTGAGCACGATGCGCTGCCCGGACGTGGTCGAGCAGCTCGACAGCGACAAGGTGCTCACGATCACCGACCAGCGCGACGGCGACCTGCTGACGGCGACATTCCGGGCGTTTCGCAGCGAGGACGCCGTCCACCCGCTCGACGGCGAGCTCGACGCGCCGCCGGCGTCCCCGGAGCCGCTGGTCTGAACGCCGCCGGCGTCCCCGGAGCCGCTGGTCCAAGCGCCGCCGGCCGCGTCTGCGAGCCCGCGAGAACCTTGCCACAGCTGTGTCAATGCTTGCGCGGCCGCTGATAGCATCGGCTGGGATGCGCGACTATCTCGAAGCCATCCTGTCGCGGGTCGTCGTCTACGACGGCGGCATGGGCGCCACGCTCGAGCAGTACCCCCTCACCTCCGAGGATTACGGGGGGCTGCCCGGCAAGTGCCACGAGGCGCTGATCCTGCACCGCCCCGACGTCGTGCAGGCCGTGCACGAGTCCTTCATCGCGGCCGGCGCCGAGGTGCTCGAGACCGACACCTTCCAGGCGTCTCGGCTGAAGCTGGGCGAGTGGGGACTGGCCGACCACACGCTCGAGATCAACCTGCGCGCGGCGCAGATCGCCCGTGCCGCGGCCGGTGAGCAGCGCTTCGTCGCCGGGTCGATCGGCCCGACCGGGATGCTGCCGGCCTCCGATGACCCAACGCTGGGCAACATCAGCTTTCGTGAGCTGGTCGACGTCTTCTCCGAGCAGGCACGTGGGCTGCTGGAGGGCGGCGTCGACCTGCTGCTGATCGAGACCGCCCAGGACATCCTGGAGGTCAAGGCGGCGGTGTTCGGCTGCCGCGAGGCATTCGCCGCGACCGGCCGGACGGTGCCGATCCAGACGCAGGTCTCGCTGCTCCCGCAGGGTGGCAAGATGCTGCTCGGCACCGACATCTCAGCGGTGCTCACGACGCTCGCGGCGCTCGACGTGCAGGCGATCGGCCTCAACTGCTCGACGGGCCCGGAGGACATGCGCGACGCGATCCGCTACCTCGGCGAGCACTCGCCGCTGCCGGTCTCCTGCATCCCCAACGCCGGCATCCCCCACCAGGGCCCCAACGGCGAGACGATCTTCCCCGAGCAGCCCGAGCCACTGGCGGATGCCCTGGCAGAGTTCGTGGAGCGCTACGGCGTGGCGATCGTCGGCGGCTGCTGTGGCACCACGCCGGCGCACATCGCGGCGATCTGCGAGCGCGTGCGCGGGCGCAGCGTGCCGCGGCGCCCGCCACCGGGGCCACCGCTGCTGTCCTCGATGATCGGCTCGACGCCGCTGGCTCAGGAGCCACGGCCGACGATCGTCGGCGAGCGGGTCAATTCGCAGGGCTCGCGGCGCGCCAAGCAGCTGCTGCTCGACGACGACTACGACGGCCTGCTGCGGATCGCCGAGACCCAGGTCGAGGGCGGCGCGCACGTGCTCGACGTCTGCGTCGCGCTGACCGAGCGCAGCGACGAGGCCGAGCAGATGGCGCAGCTGGTCAAGGGGATCGCGCTGCGCCTCGACGCGCCGATCCAGGTCGACTCGACCGAGCCGGAGGTCATCCAGCGCGCGCTCGAGCAGATCCCCGGGCGCGCGATCGTCAACTCGGTCAACCTCGAGGCCGGCCGCGCCAAGCTCGACCGCGTCGTGCCGCTGTGCAGAGCGCACGGCGCCGCGCTGATCGCGCTGACGATCGACGAGGAGGGCATGGCCAAGACGGCCGCGCGCAAGCTCGAGGTCGCGCGGCGCATCCGGGACCTCGTCGTCGACGAGCACGGCTTGGACCCCGAGCTGCTGATCTTCGATGCGCTGACGTTCACGTTGACGACCGGCCAGGACGAGTGGAAGCCCTCCGCCGTGGAGACGCTCGAGGGCATCCGCCTGATCAAGCGCGAGCTGCCCGGCGTCAAGTGCTCACTGGGCGTCTCCAACGTCTCCTTCGGCGTCTCCCCCCCGGCCCGTGCCGTGCTCAACTCGGTCTTCCTGCACCATGCGGTCGAGGCCGGGCTCGATCTGGCGATGGTCCACCCAGCCGAGGTCACCCCCTACCCCGAGATCCCCGCGCGCGAGCGCGAGCTCGCCGATGACCTCGTGTTCAACCGCCGCGACGACGCGCTCGAACAGTTCATCGCGCACTTCGAGGCCAAGGGCGAGGAGGACAGCCAGGAGGCCGCCGACCCGACCGCCGGCATGGAGCCCGAGGAGGCGCTGCACTGGCACATCCTGCGCCGACGTAAGGAGGGCGTGGAGGATTGGATCGACCGCTCGGTCGAGAAGATCGGCGCCGTGCCGACGCTCAACGACGTGCTGCTGCCGGCGATGAAGGAGGTCGGCGACAAGTTCGGCGCCGGCGAGCTGATCCTGCCCTTCGTGCTGCAGTCGGCGACCGTGATGAAGCGGGCGGTCGCGCAGCTCGAGCGCTACCTCGACAAGGTCGCGGGCTACACCAAGGGGACCGTCGTGCTGGCCACCGTCTTCGGCGACGTCCACGACATCGGCAAGTCGCTGGTGAACACGATCCTCACCAACAACGGCTATCACGTCGTCGACCTCGGCAAGCAGGTCCCGATTGGCACGATCGTCGAGGCCGCCAAGGAGCACGAGGCGACGGCGATCGGGCTCTCGGCGCTGCTCGTCTCGACCTCCAAGCAGATGCCGATCGCCGTCACCGAGCTGCACGAGCAACAGCTCGACTACCCCGTGCTGGTCGGCGGCGCGGCGATCAACCGCGACTTCGGCCGGCGCATCCTCTACCCGCACGGCGCGGAATCCGAGGAGATCTACGAGCCCGGCGTCTTCTACTGCAAGGACGCCTTCCAGGGCCTGGCGGTCATGGACCAGCTGATCGACCCCGAGCGCCGATCGCAGCTGCTGGAGCGCATGCGCAGCGAGGCACGGCGGCTGCGCGAGCAGGGCGCCGAGCCGGCCGAGCTCGACACCAGCGACAGCTCGGTGCGCTCCGCCGTGCTGACCGACCTGCCGCTGCCGACGCCGCCGTTCTGGGGCGTGCGCGAGCTCGACGCCGACATGGACGAGGTCTTCGCCCTGCTCGACACCCACGTGCTGTTCAAGCTGCACTGGGGCGGGCGCGGGGTCAAGGGCGACGATTGGACGCGGCTGGTCGAGGAGGACTTCCGCCCCCGCCTGGAGCGGATGTGGCATGAGCAGGACCACCTGCATCCGCGCATCCGCTACGGCTACTTCCCGGTCAACGCACAGGGCAACGAGCTGATCTTCTTCGACCCCGCCGACCATGAGCGTGAGCTGTCACGGCTCATCTTCCCGCGCCAGCCCGCCCACGACCGGCTTTGCCTGGCCGACTACTACCGCCCGCTCGACAGCGGCGAGCGTGACGTTGCCGTGCTGCAGGCGGTCACCGTCGGCCCCGAGGTCACCGAGGTCTGCGCACGCCTGGAGCGGGCCGGCGAGTTCGCCGAGCAGCTGTTCGTCCACGGGCTTGGGGTCCAGGCCGCCGAGGGGCTGGCGGAGTGGACGCATGCGCGCGTCCGCCGCGAGCTCGGCATCGCCCCCGACCAGGGCCGCCGCTACTCCTGGGGCTACCCCGCCTGCCCCGACCAGTCCGAGCACGTCAAGGTCTTCGCCCTGCTGGACGCCGAGCGGATCGGCCTGAGGCTCTCAGGCGGCTACGCCGTCGAGCCTGAGCAGTCAACCGTGGCGATCGTCGCCCACCACCCCCAGGCGACCTACTTCGGCATGAAGAGCGGCTTCGTGCCCAAGTACGAGCCGCAGCGCATCGGCGCGGGCGAGCAGGGCTGACCGGGCCGGTGCTCACCCAGGCCTGGCTTGCTGAGCACCGCTTGAGACCGTCGGTGGCCCCGGCCCCTAGAGGTCCGCTTCCGCAGCGGCCACACGCGGGCGCTCCGAGCGCGCTGGCAGCCGCACGGGCGTGCTGTGCAGCGCGCGCAGACGCAGCGAGCGCCAGGTCAGCCCTTCGCGAGCGAGCGCCGGGAGGCCGATCACGACGGCGGTCGTGAGCTCGACGGCCTGCAGGAAGATTCCGTAGGCGAGCGCGTCGGCGTAGGAGACGCCATAGCCGGCCGCCAGGACCGCGACGCATGCGCCCTGGAAGATGCCGAGGTTCGCCGGCGTCAGCGGCAGCGCGGCGGCGACGTTGACGGCGAACAGCACCGCGGCCGCAGCGCCCAGCCCGACCTGGTGCTGCAGGCCGAGGGCAAAGAACAGCGCGTAGCAGCTCATCCACTGCAGTCCCCAGGCGCCCAGCTGGGCGCCAGCCGCCAGGCCGCCGTTGCGCGCGTCAGCGAAGACGCGAACGCTGCTGCGCAGCTCGCCGGCGGCGTCGCGCAACCGACCAACCAGCGCCTCCAACGCCGCCGGCTCGGGCAGTGAGCGGCCCGCAAGCAGCGGCGAGGACAGCAGCGCCGCGAGCGCCAGCAGCAGCGGCACGGCCGCGATTCCCGCCATCGCGGCCTCTTCGTGCGAGAACGGATGCACGGTCGTGAACATCGCGATGCTCAATCCCAGCAGCGCGACCAGGTTCAGCAGCATCTGCGAGATCAGCGTGCCGAGGATCGTCGCCAGGTGCGTGCGGGCGCCACCGACGCGGCGCGCCACGATCAGCGCGCGCGCCGGCTCGCCCAGACGTGCAGGCAGCGTCGCTGACATCAGCACGCCGACGAAGGTGCCCTGCAGCGCGTCGCGCGCGCGCACGCGCGCGTTGGGCAGCGCGGAGCGCAGGATCGCGTGCCAGGACAGCGCGCGCAGCGCCATCGCCGCCCACATCAGCCCGAGCGCCAGCAGCACCCAGGCGGGGCTGGAGGACAGCAGCGAGGCGGCGATCTGCGCCGTCCCGATCCGCGCCACGCCCTGTATCGCCGCAATGACGACCGCCGCCAGCGACAGCGCCAGGCCGACCCGGCGCGCGCGTGGCAGCCAGCGCCGACGCGCCGGTGGCAGCGGCTCGCGCGGCGGCAGCCGTCGTGGCGGATCAGTCGGACCCAGGTCTGCCGGGCGGATGCCCGTCCGCACGGCCACGCGCTGCACGACGCCGCTGGGTGCCGGCATGGCGATCGCGTCCTCGTAGGCCTCCAGCACCTGCGCGGCGACGCGCGGCCAGGCGTAGCGCTGCGCGCTTGCCCGCGCTGCGACGGCCATCGCGTGCCGGCGATCGGCGTCGCGCCAGACTCCTTCCAGCGCGCCGGCCAGCGAGCCCGCGTCGCCGCGGGGGACGAGCAGGCCGTCGACGCCGTGCTCGACCACGTCGGCATAGCCGGCGATGTCCGAGGCGACCACCGGCGTGCCGGCGGCGAACGCCTCCGTGAGGACCATCCCAAAGCTCTCGCCACCGAGCGACGGCGCGCAGAGCACGTCGGCGTGGGCGAGGCAGCGGCGCTTGCGCTCGTCGGAGACCTTGCCGAGCACCTCGATGCCACGCCAGTCTTCGAGCAGGTGCGCGATGTCCTGCTCGCCGGCGCCGATGATCGTCAGCTTGGCGGGGATGCGCTCGCGCAATGCCTCGAAGGCGCGGATCAGCACCGGCAGCCCCTTGCGCTCGACCGCCTGGCCGACGAAGACGACGCGCAGGGCGTGGTCGCGATCGCTCACGACGCTGCCGCTCGTCGGGTCCAGCACGACGCCGTTGGGGATGATCCGATAGCGACCCCCGTAGAAGCATCGCGCCGTCCAGGCGGACGCCTCGGAGACCGCGATGCGCACGCGCAGGCGGTTGTAGCGCCGCCGTGCCCCGAGAACCTCGGCAACGAAGCGCTGCGTGCCGGCGTTGGTCGCGTAGGTGTGGAAGGTGCCGACCAGCGGGGCCCGCGCCCAGCCCGTCGCATCCCAGGAGATCGCCGGCGCGTTGGGCTCGTGGACGTGCACGACGTCGTAGCCGCCCGTCGTGAGCTCCGTGCGCAGGGCGCTGACCGCGCGCGGCGTGAGGGCCAGGTTGGAGATGGCGCCGTTGGCCGGCAGCCCGACGGTGCGCCCGAGCGGGATCAGGTAGTCGGGTCGGGCGCGCGGCTCGGGGCGCGCGCCGCGGTGCAGCCGCGCCGAGAGGCGGTCGGCAGGGTCGAAGGGCGCCAGCACGCGCGGGTCGTGGCCGGCCAGCGCGAGCTGCTCGCAGAGCGCCTCGATATGGCGCGTCACGCCGCCCGGATACGTCCACGAATACGGGGACACCAGGGCGATCCGCATCGGCGATGGATCCTATCCCAGCTGGCCGCGCGCCGCGGCGGCACGCGCCACGATCAGCCGCGGTGGACCGCCACGCGCCACGATCAGCCGCGGTGGACCGCCACGCGCCGACGGCCGCGCACGGGCAAGCGGCTGCGCACCGGCGAGCCCCCGCGCAATCGCGGAAGCTGTCCCTCGGCCAAGAGCGCGGCCAGCCCGACCCGCGGTAGGCCCAGCGTGCCCTCATAGACCAGGTAGCGCGACTCCCAGCGCGGCGCGAACTTGGCGTTGAAGCGATACAGGCTCTCGATCTGGAAGTACGGGTTGGCCAACGCCACCAGGCGCGCAAGCGCGCGGTCGCGCAGGTTCGCGGGGCTGTGCAGGATCCGTGCGAAGGTCGCGAAGTTGAGCGAGATCTCCGCCACGCCGCGCTCGCGCAGCATCGCGATCGCCTCGGCGACCATGTACTCCGTGAGGCCATTGGGGGTGTCGCGATCACGGCGCATGAAGCTCAACGACATCGCCGCGCGCCCATAGCAGGGCACGAAGTGCAGGAAGCCGCGCACCGCGCCACCCGCGTCGCGCGCCACGACGACCAGCGAGTCCTCCTGATGGCCACCACCGAGTGTGTCCATCGCCATCGAGAAGCCGCGCTCGGGGGCGCCGTCGCGCCAGTGCGCCGAGATCTCCTCGAGCGCGGCGAGCTCGCCGTCGGCGAGCTCGCCGACGGGCCGAAGCTCGCTGCTGTAGCCGGCCTTCTCGAGCCGCGAGACGGACTGGCGCAGCTTGCGCACCTTGCGGCCGACGAGCGAGAAGCGCTCCAGCTCGACGACCGCCTCGTCGCCGAGGTAGAAGGAGCGCAGGCCGGCGGCGCGGTAGAGCGGCAGCATCGGCTCGCCGGCGCCGACGCCACCAACCTTCAGGCCGCGGATCTCGGCGAAGGCGCAGATGTCACGGATCAGGGCGGGCAGAGCATCGGGTGGGCCGATCGGGTCACCGGAGAGCAGCAGGATGGCCCCCTCGACGCGGTAGGCCGCGAAGGCGCGGCGATCTGCGCTGAAGATGTACTGCTTGTCCTGGCGCAGCTTGAAGAACGACAACGTGTCGTGGCCGTGGCGGCGCACGAGCGAGCAGGCCAGCGCCCAGGTCGCGCGCGGCGGCAGCGTGCGCGGCGCGGCGAGTGGGCGAAACACGGTGTAGGCGGCGGTCAGCAGCGTGCCGACACCAAGCAGCCCTACGCCGACCGGCACCCAGCCGAACGGCCGGTGGAAATGCAGCCCGCTGTCGAGCAGCAGCAGCAGCCGCAGCGCAACGCCCAGGATCCGCGCAATGCCAAGCGGCGGCGCGGCGGCACGCTGGGTTGCCCAGACCGCGGCGACCGCGACGCCGTAGGCGAGTGCGGCAAGCGCGCAGCTGCGTAGCGCGGCTCCGCGCAGGCCATCCACTGCGTGGCGAACCCGGAAAGCCGGTCGACCCCACACGAGCAGCACGGCCAGCGCCCAGGACAGCAGCGCCTCCTCATAGTCGAGGCCCTTGACGAGGTCGAGCGCGCCGATCGCCAACAGCAGCGCGACGCCGACCGCCACCGCGCGGGCGCGACGACGCGCCAGGTAGCCGGCCACGACCAGCAGCGCGGCGCCGATCGGCAGGGCGAAGGCATGCGCCAGGCGCATCCACTCGACCGGCTCGTAGCCGAGCAGCACGTGGCCGCGCCAGCGTAGGTTCGGGGTGAGCGTGGAGATGACGTTGACGATGCCCGCGAGCGCCGTGAGCGCCCCCGCGAGCGGCGGTGCGACGCGGGCCGCGCGCAGGCGCGTCGAGGCTTGTCGGAGGCGGAAGTCGCGCATCGCGTCGTGCGATTGGAAAGATCGTCGGACTCCACCCGAACGCCGTGTGGCGAGCGCATTCCACACGCTCTCTCCGGCGGATGTTCCCTTCAAGAATCCGACGAGCACGGTCACCTTATCGTTCTGCGCGCCCCAGCCCAACCCTGCCTGCCCCGGCCGAGCGTGCGTCAGGCCGTCGTCGCTCAGCCTGAGACGCCTGCGACGCGGCTCCTATACTCGGAACGCTGCCGGCGACCCAGCGCGCCAGCGAGAGGCCATGCCCGAGCGCCACTTCGTCAAGTACACCTTCCTGCGCGTGGATCCTGCCTGGCGCCGACTCGACGCTGGCGAGCGCGCCCTGCACAAGCGCGAGTTCATCGCCGCCTGTGACGACTTCGCCCAGGACCACCTGCTGCGCGCGTTCTCGCTGGTCGGCACGCGCGGCGACGCCGACCTGATGCTGCTGTCCCAGGCGACCAACCTCGACCGCATCCACGAGTTCCACGTCGTGCTGACGCAGAGCGGGCTGATGGGCTGGGCGACTATGCCCTACTCCTACCTGGCGATGACCAAGCCCTCGGAATACTCGGACGAGTCGCGGCTGCAGGTGCGCGAGGCCCACGGCCGCTACCTGTTCGTCTATCCGTTCGTCAAGACCCGCGACTGGTACCGCCTCGACCGCGAGGAGCGCTACCGGATCATGCAGGAGCACATCCGCATCGGTCGGGAGTTCCCGTCGGTGGACCTCAACACGAGCTACTCGTTCGGCCTCGATGACCAGGAGTTCGTGGTCGCCTTCGAGACCGACAGCCCGGGCGACTTTCTCGACCTCGTGCAGCGACTGCGCACGACCGAGGCCTCCGCCTACACCAAGCGCGACACACCCACCTTCACCTGCATCGCCGCCTCGGTCGAGCGCGCGCTCGGTGCGCTCGACGGCGCAGCGCTGTCGATCCCCGTGGCGTGAGCGGGGGCAGCGCCGCCGGCCTGGCTCACCTGCGCGCGGCGGACCCCGTGCTGGCGACGCTGATCGATCGCATCGGGCAAGTGGACCTCGATGCCCACCGCGGCCACGCGCCCGCCGACCACTATGGGGCCTTGGTGCGAGCGATCGTCGGCCAGCAGCTCTCGACCAAGGCCGCGCGCAGCATCTACCTGCGGCTGGTCGACCGTTACGGTGGCCGCACGCCGACACCGGCTGAGGTGCTCGCCGACGACGCCGAGCAGTTGCGTGCCGCGGTCGGGCTGTCCCGGGCCAAGGTGGCCTTCCTGCGCTCGCTGGCCGAGCACATCCGCGACGGCTCGCTGGAGCTCCAGCGCCTCGACGAGCTGCCCGACGAGGAGGTGGTCGGCGAGCTGGTGGCCGTCAAGGGACTGGGTCCGTGGACGGCCCACATGTTCCTGATGTTCCAGCTGCGCCGACCCGACGTGCTGCCGGTCGGCGACCTGGGCATCCGTCGCGCGGTCCAGCTGCTCTACGAGCTCGACGAGCTGCCCGATCCCGCGCGCCTGGAGCTGATCGCGGAGCCTTGGCGCCCGCAGCGGACGCTCGCCTGCCGCTATCTGTGGCGCTCGCTGGCCAACGAGCCAGCCTGAGCGGCCGCGTCAGACCGCCGAGACCTCTTCCTCCTCGGCGACCCGGAAGGACGATCCGCAGCCGCAGGCAGCGACGACGTTGGGGTTCTCGACCTTGAAGCCGGCGCCCTGCAGGCTCTCGACGTAGTCGACCGAGGCTCCCTTGACATAGGGGAGGCTGGCGGCGTCGACGAGGAGCTTGATCCCGCGGCTCTCGACGATCAGGTCGCCCTCGCGCTGCTCGTCGAAGGCAAGCAAGTACTGGAAGCCCGAGCACCCTCCGCCGCGCACACCAACGCGCAGCCCGGCAGTCTGCTGGGCCTGCTCCTGGGTGGTGAGGAACTCGCGCACCTTCTCGGCGCCCCTATCAGTCAGCTCGATCATCGTTGCAGTCTCCGTTTCCGTCTACGGCGGCGTCATGCGTCGATCTGCGACGCTTTCCAAAGTGTAGCGTCGGGCCGAGCACGATCCAGCGACTAGCAGTCGCGGGCCCAGCCCGCCATTGGCACGATCCAGTGAGCAGACGCCGCGCAGCTCGGCGGCGGACTGACGAGATCCCGGCGCTACCCTTGGGCGGATGCCAACGGCCGATGAGCTCAAGCGACGGATCGAGGCGGCCATCCCGGGCGCCCGCGCCGACGTCGAGGACCTCACCGGCGGTGGCGACCACTTCCGCGCCGTCGTGCGCGCCAACGCGTTCGTCGGGCTCAGCCGAATCCAGCAGCACCGGCTTGTCTACGAAGTGTTCGGTGCCGAGGTCGGCGGCCCCATCCACGCGCTCTCGATCCAGACGCAGACAACCTAGTGAGGACCCCATGACTGAAGCCGCGATCCGCGAGGCCATCCAGGAGGCGATCTCCGAGAACCGGGTGATCCTCTTCATGAAGGGCACGCCCGACCGCCCGGCGTGCGGGTTCTCGGCCCGCACGGTGTCGGTGCTGCAGAGCACCGGCATCCCGTTTGCCGCCGTCGACGTGCTGCCCGACCCGCGCATCCGCCAGGAGCTATCGGCGCTGTCGAGCTGGCCGACGATCCCACAGCTGTTCATCGACGGCGAGCTGATCGGTGGCTGCGACATCATCAGCGAGATGTACGAGACCGGCGAGCTCTCCCGCGTGCTCGGCGTCGAGGAGCAGACAGACGCTGGGGATCAGCCGAACGCCACCGGCGCCGCGAGCGCGGCGGACGAGCAGCCACCACTGCAGATCGAGAACCGCCTCAACTAGACGGGGTGTGCCCCGTCAGCGCAGGACCTGCGTCAGCGCGATGGTGCTGCCCCCAACGCGCTCGGCGCCGTTGGTGAAGGCGCCGACCGACAGCTCGGTCGGCATGCGCCGCCCTCCGCGCGCACCGGTGCCCAGCCGCGGGCCGACGGTGACCGTGATGCCGTCGAAGCGCTCGATGCCATTGACGGCGGCGGCGAGATCGTCGATCGACTGCGGGCCGGGATCGCCGCCGGGTGCCCCGGACGACCCTGACGTCACCGCGCCGAGCAGCAGCGTCAGCAGGTTCTGACCGGTGGCCGGCGCATCCTCTCCGCTGCCTGTGAACGTGAACAGGTGACGTCCGGGCGCAAGCGAGCGCGGCACGCGCAGGCGCGCGCTGATCATCCGCAGACCGCCGGCGACATCGTGGACGAGCAGGCGCACGCGTACGAGCTGGCCCCGCCGCACCCGCGCGGGCAGCTCGGCGGCGAGCAGGTAGCCCTGCCGCAGCCCGCGTCGGACCTTGATGAACACGGACACGCTGGACACGTGGATCGGCCCGAAGCGATAGGCATCGAGCAGCGCCGTCGCACTCGCAAGGTCGTTGGCGGCCTCGTTGACGAGCCCGATCAGCGATCCGCTGCTGGCGGCCGATTGGCTCATGCCGGTCGGCGCGTCGACGACGTAGCGATTGCAGAAGCCCAGCGGCTGGATGCTCTCGCGCAGCCCGATCTTCACGCACATCCGGCCTGACTCCTTGGCGGGCTGGCCGTCGAGCGCATTGCCGACGGCCTGCGAGATCGCCAGCGCGCCGACCAGCCCCAGCGCGGAGGAGCCGTCGGGGAGGCCGACCGCCTGCTCGTCGGCGACCATCGAAGTCGAGCTGGAGATCGTGCCGCGATCGGCGTCCTGCGCAATGACCTGCAGCGTCGTGAGATCGGGCAGCGCTCCCGTCTGGCCGACGACCGCGTTGTTGGCGTCATCGCTGAGCGTGCCGAGGTCGTGGCCTGGGGCGGCCAGCTTGTAGGTCTGCTGATCGGTGCTGCTGTTGGGATTGGCGATGATTCCGTAGACGTAGGCGTCCTGCAGCAGCAGCGAGCGTCGTCCAGTGTCGTCGAGCGGGTGTCCGAAGCCCCAGATCGTGCCGCCGTTGACGTAGGTGACGGTGCCGATCGCCCCGACCGCGACGTCTCCGCTCGAGAGCCCGACGCTGAAGGCGGAGCCGGGCTGGAGAGTCTGCGGCGGGAAGCTGCCGAGCGGGCCCGCGGGTGTCGTCAACACCGTGCGCCCGGCTCGATGCGCGGCAGCGCCGACAATCGCCAGCAGCCGCGGCGAGAGCCCGGAGATCGTCAGCGGGTCGGCCAGTGGCCGGGCGGCGCGCAGCAGCGCCGGCGCGCTCACCGCCCCCGTCGGCGGCGACAGCGGCTCGGCAAGGATCTGCTCGATCGGCGTGGCCAGCACGACCTTGTTGCCGTAGCTGCCGATCGACTCCGAGATCGCGCCGATCACGCGCATCGTGCCCTGTCCGTCCGGGCAGTAGATCGGCGACCCCGAGAAGCCGGGCCCCACTCCCGTGGCATCCACGGCGGGGCCCGAGACCTGCACCAGGATGCGCGGACCCTCCGTCGGATCGCCGTCGACGACGGTGAGGACCGTCACGTTGAACGAGGAGATGGCCGTTCCGCTGATGACGGAGTAGCCGGTGCACTGCATCCCGGGCTGCACCGCTGACAGCGGCATGGTCGGATCGCCCGCCCACGCCGGCGCGGCCAGCGCGAAGCTGGCAATGAACATCAGCAGTGCGAGGCGCAGCCGCATCGAGGCCGCACGCTACTTGACGCTCCGGCGCCACGTCGAGCCGACGTTCGTCCAGGACTCGCCGGCGTCCATCGAGGAGTCCGGGCGGCGCGCCGCGAGCCGCGCCCGGTAGGGTGCCTGTGCGATGACGCCGGTCACGGTGGTCACCGACACGACCCACTACCTGCCGCCAGAGCTGCTGAGCGCTCGCGGCGTCCGCCAGGTGAGCCTGTACGTCCGCTGGGGCGACCAGCAGCAACGCGAGGCCGACATGCCCGGCTTCGACGGCTTCTACGAGCGGCTGCGCGCTGGCGACGAGCTGCCGACCACCTCGCAGCCGTCGGTGGGGGACTTCATCGCCACCTACGAGCCGCTGCTCGCTGATGGCGGCGAGATCGTCTCAGTCCACCTGGCGAGCGGCGTCTCCGGGACCTTTCAGTCCGCGTTGCAGGCCAGGGCGCAGCTGGTCGAGCAGGGCCGCGGCGGCGAGCGCATCGAGGTGATCGACTCGGCCACCGCCTGCGGCGGCCTGGGAATGGTGGTGCTCGCGGCGGCAGCCTGTGCCGCCAGCGGTGGCGACCGCGGCGAGGTCGCCCAGCGCGCCCGCGACGCCCGCGCGGCGCTGCATATCTGGTTCGGCATCGACACGCTCGAGTTCCTGCGCCGTGGCGGACGCATCGGGCGCGCGGCCGCCTGGGTGGGATCCACGCTGCAGATCAAGCCGATCCTCTCCTTCGACTCGGAGATCACGCCGATCGAGCGGGTCCGCACCAGCGCGCGGATGTTCGAGCGTATGTGTGCGTTCATGGAGACGCTGCGCGACGAGGGCGCCGATGGCTGGGTCGTCCAGCACATCCAGGCGCCCGACCGGGCCAACGCGCTCGTCGAGCGGGGGTGCACGATCTTCGGCTGTGAGCCGTTGTGGGTCTCCGAGCTCGGGCCCGTTGTCGGCGCCCATGTGGGGCCCGGCCTGCTCGGCGTCGGCGGCCTGCCGGTGCAGCTGCTGCGCTGAGCGCCGGCAGACGCTCAGCGCCTGCGCCGCGGCTGCCCAGCGACCCGGCCGGCGGCCGTTCAGCGACCGCGGCGTCGGCGTCTGCCCGCGAGGGCAGCCAGGCCGCCGCCCAGCACGAAGCCGGCGACACCAGCTCCGATCAGGATCTGTCGGCGGTGGCGCACGATCTGCGAGCGCCAGTCGCGCAGCTCGGCGAGCTCGCCCTGCAGCGTCTGCACCGAGGCCACCAGCCCGGCGCGGTTGATCTCGATCGAGGCGCGGATCTGCTCCGGCGTGCGCGTCGGCATCACGGCAGCGGCTCCTGCGGCGGCGTGCCCGATCCCCTCAGCGCGCCCTGGATGCGGCGCGCCTCGTCGATCGCCAGCTCGGGCTTGGGTGGCGTGCCGGCCCGCAGCGCGCGAGCGGCCAGCAGGCCAGCGAGAGCCCCCAGCAGGAACAGGGCACCGGCGACGACGAAGAAGCCCAGGTAGTAGTTGGTGCCGCCGAACAGCCACCGCCACACTCCCCAGGCGAGCCCGTGCAGCAGGAACAGCAGACCGATCACCGCGAAGATCCCGGCGACCAGCGCGACGACGGCCCCCTTCAGCAGGCTGATGATCTTCTGCGTCAGCTCGGCCTTGGCCAGCTCGATCTCCTCTCGCACGAGCAGGGTCGTGCGCTCGGAGATGTCGAGCAGCGTCGCCGCAATCCCAGGGGTCGACTGCTCCTCAGCCACGCAGGCGCCTCACGATCAGGGCCAGCAGCACGCCGCCAGCGAATGCGCCTCCAACCAGCAGCTCGGGGCGCTGCTCGGCCAGTCCACGCAGCCCACTGCCAGGCTGGGCCACGGCGGGATCCGCGGCGGTCTCGAAGCCGTCTGACGACTGGTCCCAGGCGGCCGCCGCATCCGCAGGCCCCTCAAAGCCATCCGACGGCTGACCCCAGGCCGCCGCATCCGCAGGCCCCTCAAAGCCATCCGACGGCTGACCCCAGGCCCCCGACTCCTGCTCGGGGGGCGGCTCGGGCACGGCGGCGCCGCCGAGAGCATCCGCTGGCTCGGGGTAGTGCTCGGCGGTCGGCTGCTCGGAGCTCACTCGGGCGGGTCTTCCCCGTAGAGACGCATCCAGATCAGCGCTGCTACGCGCTGCGTGAGGACCGAGAAGAGCGCTCCGATGCCAGCCAGCAGGCCGGACCAGATCAGGCGTTTGGCGACTTCGTTCTGAGGCATTGTGCCGCAGTTAATCAGAGCCGCCCGCGGCAGGCGCTCGTATGCCGCGCCTGCTGCCCGCCGGAGGTGGCTGGATGCCGCCGCAGATCGTCTGCACGACGAACCGCCGCGCCTGCTCGTAGTGCTCCTCGCCGCGCGGCAGCACGTCGAAGATCCAGCCCGTCAGGACCTGCTCGATCGTCCCGTAGAAGGCGAGCGCGGCGAACTCCGCCGACACGGCGGACGTCAGCGACCCATCCAGCTGGCCCTTGCGCACGATCGCCGCAAGCTCGTCGTAGGCGGCCTGGATCGAGGGCCAGTGGGTACGGCCGAATGAGTTCACCGCGCGGGTGACCTCGACGACGATCACCTGCATCAGCTCGGGATCGCGGCGGTAGGAGTCGATGATGAAGCCGGCGATCGCCTCGAGCTTCGCGCAGGCCGGGATCTCGCGCTGATCGACCTCGGCGATCAGCGCACGCAGGATCGCCCAGCGCTCCTCGAACAGCGTGTCGAGGACCTCGTCCTTGGAGCCGAAGTAGTGGTAGACGAGCCCGTACGCGACACCGGCCTGGTCGGCGATGTCCGACACCCGGCAGCCATGGAAGCCCTGGCGCGCGAAGACGCGCACCGCCGCGTCGAGGATCAGCCGACGCTTGTCGACCGAGCCGGCGCGGACGGTGCCGCGCCGAGCCGAGCGGGGACGCGGCGGGGAAGCCTGGCGCTCGACTGCTGCGCTGGAGCGCTGACCGGTCGCGGTCATTGCACGCCTCCCTCCTGTTGGCTGGCGCCCCGATCGGCTGTTGCTCGATGCCGATCGGGCCCTCTCGACCGACCG
This sequence comes from uncultured Solirubrobacterales bacterium, assembly GCA_963795555.1. Classification (GTDB taxonomy): domain Bacteria; phylum Actinomycetota; class Thermoleophilia; order Solirubrobacterales; family Solirubrobacteraceae; genus CAWCHZ01. The sequence continues at coordinate 243,777 of CAWCHZ010000001.1, read as the reverse complement.
ACGGGTCAATCGGCCGCTCGCCGCAGTCTAACCTGCCACAAGGCAAAACCCAGGCGCGACTCGAGGAGGCGGGCGGATGGCAGTGCTCGAAGGCAAGGTGGCGATCGTCACGGGCGCGGCACGCGGCATCGGCCGCGCCACCGCCGAGTTGCTGGCAGGCGAGGGGGCGCATGTCGTGGTCAACGATCTCGATGCCGATCTGGCACGGGAGGCGGCAAGCAAGATCGGCGGCGAGACGATCGACCATGGCGGCGATCTGACGCGACCGGGCGTCCCCGACGAGCTGGTGGCGAGGGCGATCGATGCCTGGGGCAGGCTCGACATCGTCGTCAACAACGCCGGCTACACCCGTGACGGCGTGATCCACAAGATGACCGACGAGCAGTTCCAGGCGATGCTCGACATCCACGTCGTCGCCCCGTTTCGGGTGCTGCGCGCGGCGGCCCCGCATCTGCGCGAGCCGGCCAAGCGCGAGCGCGCGGAGGGTCGCGAGGTGTTCCGCAAGGTGGTCAACGTGAGCTCCGTCTCGGGCACGATGGGCAACGCCGGGCAGGTCAACTACGCCGCCGGCAAGGCGGCCGTAGTCGGGCTCACGAAGGCGCTCGCGAAGGAATGGGGGCATTTGAAGATCAACGTCAACGCGGTCGCCTTCGGCTACATCGAGACGCGCCTGACGGCGCTCGACGACGCCACCAACGTGATGCTCAAGGACGGGGAGCGGATCCAGCTTGGGATCTCGGCGCAGGTGCGCGAGCATGCGACGATGCTCGTGCCCCTGCAGCGCGCCGGCACGCCCGCGGAGGCAGCCGCCGGTGTCTTCCTGCTCTGCACGCCATGGTCGAACTACATCCACGGCCAGGTGCTCAACATCACCGGTGGGCACGCCGGCGGCATGACGATGTGAGCGCGCCCACCGACAGGCAACCCAACGGCATGACCGTGTGACCGTACACCACGAGCATGACCACGGCCTGCGCGGCGCGCAGGAGGCAAACCGGCTGCTGATCGCGCTGCTGCTGATCGCCAGCCTGATGGCGGCCGAGGTCGTGGTCGGAATCCTCGCCTCCTCGCTGGCGCTGCTCTCCGACGCGGCCCACATGCTCACCGACGCCGGTGCGCTGGGCCTGGCACTGATCGCGGCGCGGCTGGCGCGCCAGCCCCCGCGCGGGCCAATGACCTTCGGCCTGGGCCGCGCCGAGGCGCTCTCCGCCCAGGCCAACGGCATCACGCTGCTGATCCTGGCCGCCTTCGTGATCTACGAGGCGGTGCGGCGGCTGGTCTCGCCCGCCCATCCGCAAGCGGTGCCGATGCTCGTGGTGGCGCTCGTCGGAGCGGTCGTGAACCTGCTCGCGATCCGCGCGCTGGCGCCAGAGGAATCGCACAGCATCAACGTCGAGGGCTCCATCCAGCACGTGCTCACCGATCTCTACGCCTTCGCCGCGACGGCGCTCGCCGCGGTCGTGATCCTGGCGAGCCACTTCGAGCGCGCGGACGCGATCGCCTCGCTGCTCGTCGCCGCGCTGATGCTGCGCTCGGGCACGAAGCTGCTGCTGGCCTCGGCGCGCGTGTTCCTCGAAGCCGCTCCGGCTGGGCTCGACCCCCAGCAGATCGGCGAGCTGCTCGCGCGCCAGCCGGGCGTCGTCGAGGTTCACGACCTGCATGTCTGGGAGGTCACGACGGGGTTCCCGGCGCTCTCGGCGCACGTCCTGGTGGCCTCGGGTGAGGACTGCCACGGCATCAGGCGGGAGCTCGAGCGCGTGCTCGGCAAGCGCTATGAGCTGCGGCACACGACGCTGCAGGTCGATCACGCGCCGGCCGACCGCCTGCTGGCGATCGAGACGCGCGCCGCGCCGCCGCGGTCCTAGCCTCCGCGCGTATGCAGCTCCTTGATCGCCGCGAAGACGACCTCGGCGGCCTGCTGCTGCTCGACTCGGCTCGGGCTGACGCATGGCTCGAAGCGCAGCGGATCGCCGAACCGAAGCCTGACGCGCGCCAATCGCACCCGCCGCCAGTCGCGCGCTCGCTCGGAGCCGTGGATCGCGATCGGCACAACCGGCGCGCCGCTGAGCAGGGCGAGTCGCCCGACGCCGGGGCGGGGGTGCTCGGCGAGCACGCCGTTGCGTGATCGCCCACCCTCGCAGTAGATCGCCACGCAGCCGCCGGCGGCGAGGATGGCCTGGGCGGTCAGCATCGCCTCGTCATCACCGTGGCCGCGCCGCACCGGAAACACGCCGAGGTGCGCGAACAGGCCCTCGAGCGGAGGCCTGAACAGCTGCGACTTGGCCATGAAGCGGACGCGGCGGCGGATGAACATGCCGACGAAGAGGTGATCCAGCGCGGAGAAGTGGTTTGGGGCAAGGATCACCGGCCCGCTGGCCGGCACGTTCTCCGAGGCGTTGCAGCGAGCATGGCACAGCGCCAGCGCGTACAGCGTGCACGCCACCCGCGCCAGGTCATAGACCCAGTCGGGGCCGCGAGTGCGAGCCCGCAGATGGAAGCGCTCGAAGTACTCCGCCGGACGCGGATCGAGATAGCTCTGGACGCGCATCGTCATGGCAGCCCCGCGTCCGAGGGCGCCGGCCCCCCCGCGTCCGGATCGGCCCAGCCCTGGGCACGCTCGACGGCGCGGCGCCACTGCGCGCGCAGATGCTCGCGCTCGGCGTGCTCCATCGCCGGCTCGAAGCGCATGCGCGGACGCCAGCCGCGCTCGACCGCATCCAGCGTCCAGACGTCGGCGCCGACGCCGGCGAGCTGGCCGGCGCCCAGCGCAGTCGTCTCGGAGATCTCGTGGACCAGCACCGGCACGCCCAGCAGGTCGGCCTGGAACTGCATCAGCCAGCCGTTGACGGCGGCGCCACCATCGACGCGCAGCTCGCGCAACGGCTGGCCGGCGGCCTCGATCGCCGCGACCGCGTCGGCGGTCTGCTGCGCGATCGCCTCGAGCGTCGCGCGTGCCAGGTGGGCGCGCGTGGTGCCCCCGGTCAGCCCGATGATCGTGCCGCGCGCATAGGGGTCCCAGTGCGGTGAGCCGAGCCCGCTCAACGCGGGCACGAAGTGGACGCCGTCATTCGACACCAGCGAGGCCGCGAGCCGCTCGGTCTCGGCAGCTTCGGCGATGATCCCCAGCCCATCGCGCAGCCAGCTCACCGCCGCGCCGGCGACGAGGATCGAGCCCTCCAGCGCATAGTCGGTGCGAGCGCCGATCCGCCACGCCACCGTCGACAGCAGCCCGGGAGCGGCGGGCGGGCGCCGCGTGCCGTCGTTGACCAGCACGAACGCGCCCGTCCCATATGTCGCCTTGCCCATCCCGGGCTCCAGGCAGGCCTGCCCGAAGAGCGCGGCCTGCTGGTCGCCGGCAACCCCGGTGACGGGCACGACATGGCCATGGAGCGCCTGCGACCGCGTCCTTGCGAGCGGTCCACAGCTGGCGACGATCGTCGGCAGCGAGCGCGCCGGGATCTCGCCGAAGAGCGCCAGCAGCTCCGCGTCCCAGCGGCCGGTGCTGGTGTCGCATAGCAGCGTGCGCGAGGCGTTTGAGCTGTCGGTCAGATGCTCGCCGGTGAGCTTGAACAGCAGCCAGGCGTCGACCGTCCCGAACACCGCTCGCCCGGTGGAGGCGCGTCGCGCGAGATCGGGCACGCACTCCAGCAGCCATTGGATCTTCGTCGCCGAGAAATAGGGGTCGAGGATCAGGCCGGTGCGCTCGCGCACGAGCGGCTCGTGACCGGCCTCGCGCAGTGCACGGCAGTGCTCGGCGGTGCGGCGATCCTGCCAGGCCAGCGCGTGATGCAGCGGCTCGCCGCTGACTGGATCCCAGGTGACGACGGTCTCGCGCTGATTGGCGATCCCGACGGCGGTCAGCTCGCCGACCCGCACGCCGGCCTGCGTCAGCGCCGCCGCGCTCGCCTCGCGCACCGATCGCCAGATCTCCTCGGCATCGAGCTCGACCCAGCCCGCCTGCGGAAAGCGCGCTGCCACGCCAGCACGGGCGCAGCTCAGCGGCTCGCCCTCCTCGTCGAGCACCAGGCAGGTCGTGCCGCTGGTGCCCTGATCGATCGCGAGGATCATCCGCCCACTCGATCTCGGCCCACCCTACGCACGTCCACCCGAGGCAAGCCCAGCCGCCGCTCGACGTAGACCAGCGCGAAGTCGACCAGCTGGCGGCCGCGGTGCACGAAGCCGCGCAGCGTGCGCCCGGTCGCGCGATGAGCGAGATCCAGCGGCAGCTCCTGCACGCGCCAGCCGGCACTCAGAGCATCGACGGTCATCGCGAGCTCCATGCCGAAGCGCGCCGAGAACGGCACCAGCGCGCCCAACAGCTCGCCCCGCAGCGCGCGCTGACCGGAGATCGGCGCTTCGAGCCGGCGGCCACAGAGCGAGCGGATCGTCCAGCGCGCAAAGCCAAGCGCGATTCCCAGGCCGCCGCCGACGGCCACTGCGAAGCGCGCGATCGCCAGGTCGCACTCTCCCGCCCGCACGCTCGCGGCCAGCGGCCCGAGCTGGGCCGCGCTGAGTCCGAGATCACCGTCGCAGAGCATCACCACGCGCGGTGGCGCCTCAAGCAGTGGCAACGCCGCGCGCGTCGCGGCACCGCCCTTGCCGATCGGGCGCTCGCCGCGCGCCAGCTCGGCGCCCGCGCGAGTGGCGATCGCCGGCGTGTCGTCGCGCGAGCCGTCGTCGGCGACGATGATCCGCACGGCGCCGAAGGCCCGCCGCAGGCCGTTCAGCGTGTCGGCGAGCCGCTCATCCTCGTCGCGCGCGCAGACGATCACCGCGAGCTCGGGTCGATCGGGCACGGCGACTATTCTCGCCGTTACGCTTGCCGGCGGCGACCCCGAGGTCCCGATCGGCGGCTGACCAAAGCCCGCCCGCGGATGCCAGCAGCGCCGCGGCGAGCCCGGCGACGAGGAGAGCGACCAAGCGATGCCCAACGTCGACGCGCACATCACGGGAACCGTGTGGAAGATCGAGGTGGACGTCGGCGACAGCGTCCAGGAGGGCGACACAGTTGTCGTGCTGGAGGCGATGAAGATGGAGATGCCGGTCGAGGCGGACGATCCCGGGACGGTCGCGGAGATCCGCGTGGAGGAGGGCCAGTCCGTCAACCAGGGCGACACGCTCGTCGTGCTCGAGTAGCCGTCCGCCCTCGCTCCTAAGGTCTCGATAGCCTGCATCGATGCCTCCGCTGATCACTCCTGCTGAAGCACGCCAGCTCGGCGAGATCGAGGATCACGCCGAGATCGAGGCGCTCGTCGAGCGTGCCTGGCGGGTACGTCGCGATCGCTTCGGCGACTCCACCGACCTCTGCTCGCTCGTCAACGCCAAGTCGGGCGGTTGTGCGGAGGATTGCGGCTTCTGCGCGCAGTCGCGCTTCGCGGAGGCCCCGACGCCGATGCACGCGATGATGGAGCCCGAGCAGATCCTCGAGCACGCGAAGGCCGCCGAGGCGGCCGGCGCGCACCGCTTCTGCATGGTCACGCAGGGTCAGGGACTGTCGCGGCGCGACTTCGAGAAGATCCTCGCCGGCGCCCGTCTGGTCGCCGAGCACACCAACCTCAAGCGCTGCGCCTCGGTCGGCCATCTCTCCGCCGAGCGCGCGCGGATGCTGCGCCAGGCGGGCATCCAGCGCGTGCACCACAACGTCGAGACGGCGCGCTCGCACTACCCGGAGGTCTCGACGACCGTCCGCTACGAAGGGCGCGTGCGCACGATCGACGCGATCCGCGAGGCGGGCCTGGAAACCTGCGTTGGCGGCATCCTCAACCTTGGCGAAAGCCGCGAGCAGCGCGTCGAGATGGCATTCGAGCTCGCCGCCATCGACCCGACGAGCGTGCCGATCAATTTGCTGAACCCGCGGCCCGGCACCAAGTTCGGCGAGCGCGAGCTGATGGATCCCTGGGAGGCGGTCAAGTGGATCGCGATCTTCCGGCTGATCCTGCCCGACGCGCTCTTCCGGCTCTGCGGTGGCCGCACGGAGAACCTCGGCGAGCTCCAGCAGCTCGCGATCAAGGCCGGCCTCAACGGCGTGATGATGGGCAACTTCCTCACGACGCTTGGCAATACGCCGGCGGATGACCGGCGCATGTTCGAGGAGCTCGAGCTGAACATCGCTCGCCAGCCCGACAACGGCGCCAACCCGCGCCCCGACAACCGCAGCGGCTGGTTCGAGGGCGCGACACCCCCCTGCGACGACGGCCAGAACGCCGACCCGCAGGGACTGGGGGCGCGCTCGAGCACCCGCGAGCAGCTCGAGGTTCACCTCTGGAATCCCGCGACGCAGCTGCGGCTGCGTCCGAAGCGCCGATGATCGACGTCGAGCAGCGCCTGGAGGATCTCAAGCAGGCCGGCCTGTATCGCCGGATGCGCCAGATCAGCGGACCGCAGGGACCGCGCGTGATCGTCGATGGTCAGCCGGTGCTGCTGCTGTGCTCCAACAACTATCTCGGCCTCGCGGACCATCCACGCGTACGCGAAGCCGCCGCCGACGCCGCGATGCGCTGGGGGGTCGGCGCCGGGGCATCGCGATTGGTCTCCGGCAACATGACCGTCCACCGGCGCCTGGAGGAGCGGCTGTCGGAGTTCAAGGGCAGCGAGACGACGCTGCTGTTCGGCTCCGGCTATCTGGCCAACTGCGGGGTGATCGCCGCGCTCGCGCGCGCTAACGACGTCGTCTTCTCCGACGAGCTCAATCACGCCTCGATCATCGACGGCTGCCGCCTGGCCCGGGCCGAGACGTTCATCTACCGCCACGGCGACGTCGAGCACCTGGCCTGGGGCCTGCGCGAGGCGGAGGGACGGGGCGCGCTGATCGTCACCGACGGGGTCTTCTCGATGGACGGCGACATCGCGCCGCTGCAGGAGATCGTCACGCTCGCCCGCCGCCACGACGTGCGCGTGATGGTCGACGACGCGCACGGAACCGGCACGCTGGGCCCGGGCGGACGCGGCACCGTCGCGCATGCGGGCCTCGACGGCGAGGTGGACGTCGTCGTCGGCACGCTGGGCAAGGCGTTGGGCTCCTACGGCGCCTTCGTCTCCTGCGCAGCGCAGCTGTCGCGCCTGCTGATCAACAGCGCGCGCTCGTTGATCTTCTCGACCGCGCTGCCACCGCCCGCGGTCGCGGGCGCGCTGGCGGCGCTGGAGATCCTCGTCGAGCAACCGCGGCGGGTCGAGCGCCTGCATGCCAACGCCCAGACGCTGCGCGCCGAGCTCACGCGCCACGGCCTCGACGTGCCGCCGGCCGGCACCCAGATCGTTCCGCTCGTGATCGGCGACGCAGCGCTCTCGGTGGCGATCTGCGAGCGAGCGCTCGACGACGGCGTCTTCGCCCAGGCGATCAGGCCGCCCACCGTGCCGGCGGGCACCTCGCGGTTGCGTCTGGCGGTGATGGCCTCGCACTCGCGCTCGGAGCTGCGCGACGCGGCCGGCGTCCTGGCGCGCGCCTGCCTGCGGGCCGGCTGGCATCCCGCCGCCGAGACGGCCGCCGGCGTCGCCGCCGCTCCCGCGCGACGGGAGCCCCAGCTGTTCGACGGCGAGCAGGCCGGGCGCGGCGAGCGGGCCGGGCGCGGCGAGCGTATCGCCGGACCGGTGCGCAAGGCGGCGTGAGCGCGCCCGGCAAGCCCGGCGCGCGAGGCTGTCTGGTCACCGCAACCGACACCGGCGTGGGCAAGACGATCGTGGCGGCGGCGATCATCGCCGCGCTGCGCATCCGCGGGCGCCGCGTCGCTGCCTACAAGCCGGTCGTCACGGGGCTCGACGAGCCGATCGACCCGGACTGGCCGCCCGACCACGAGCTGCTGGCCGCGGCGGCCGCGCAGCCGGTGCAGCGCGTCGCGCCGCGGCGCTTCGGCCCGGCCGTCTCCCCCCATCTCGCCGCGCAGCTCGCCGGTGCAAGCTTCGATCTCCTCGATCTGCTCGACGACGCGCGCGCCGCTGCCGGCGACGCCGAAGTGCTCGTGGTGGAGGGGGTCGGCGGGCTGCTCGCGCCGCTCACCGCCGATCACACGGTCAGGGACCTCGCGGTCGAGCTGGGCCTGCCGCTGATCATCGCCGCGCGCCCGGGCGTCGGCACGATCTCGCCGACGCTGCTGACGATCGAGGCCGCGCGGCTGGTCGGCCTGACGGTCGCGGGCGTCGTGCTGACGCCGTGGCCCGATCAGCCCGACGAGGTCGCGCGCTCCAATCGCGCGACGATCGCCCGGCTGGGCCTGGTGGAGGTCGTCGGCCTGCCGCCGATCAGCCGCGGCGACGTCCAGCTGCTCGCGGCCGCCGCCGCGACCCTGCCGTTGGATCGCTGGCTGACGGCGCCGGCGCAGTCAGGACGCCGATCACCGGGCGACGCCGCCCCGCGTCACCGCACCCGCCGCCGCGGTCACTCCGCTCCGTAGCGGTCACCCGCCGCCGCGCCCACCCGCCGCGGCGGTCACTCCTCGTCGTAGGGGACGAAGTCCTCCTTGCGGGCGCCGCAGACCGGGCAGTACCAGCCGTCGGGGATGTCCTCGAACGCCGTCCCGGCGGCGATGCCGCCGTCGGGATCGCCTTCCTGGGGGTCGTAGATGAAGCCGCAGGACTCACAGATCCAGCGGCGCGTCGTCGTCGTTGCCATGCCCGACAGCCTACGGATCGCGCGGGCGACGCGACGCGGGACACGGTGCCACGACGCATGGCGGGTGCCGCGACTGCCCGCTTCACGCCGAGACCGGCGGCGCGGGCGAGCGCTGCTGGTCGGCGATCACGTGCATCACCGCGTTGATCAGCGCGAGGTGCGTAAACGCCTGCGGGAAGTTGCCCAGATGGCGCCCACTGTGGGGCTCGATCTCCTCGGCATAGAGGTACAGCGGCGATGCCAACGACAGCAATCGCTCGCAGAGCGAGCGCGCGGCGTCCCACTCGCCGATCTCCGACAGCGCGGACACCAGCCAGAACGAGCAGATCGTGAAGGTCCCCTCCCTGCCGGTCAGGCCATCGTCGGTCTCCTCGACGCGATAGCGCAGCACGAGGCAGTCCTCGGTGAGCTCATCCTGGATCGCCAGGACGGTGGCCCGGAGCCGCGGGTCATCGGCCGGCAGGAAGCGCATCAGCGGCATCAGCAGGCTGGAGGCGTCGAGCGCGTCGGTGTCGTAGTGCTGCCGGAACACGCCGCGCTCGGAGACGCCGTGGGCGAGGATGTCCTGGCGGATCTCCTCGGCGTTCGCGGCCCAGGCACTCGCCGTCCTGGTGTCGCCACGCAGCGTCGCCAGACGCGCGCCGCGGTCGAGCGCCACCCAGCACATCAACTTGGAGGAGACGTAGTGCCGGGGCGCGCCGCGGGCCTCCCAGATGCCCTGGTCGGGCTCGCGCCAGACGCGGCTGGCAACCTCGACCTGATCGTGCAGCGTGCTCCACAGGCGCTGCGGCAGGTAGCCGTTTGCCTTGGTGTGGATGTAGGCGGAGTCGAGCACCGCGCCGTAGAGGTCGTTCTGGCGCTGCTTGTAGGCGGCATTGCCGATCCGCACCGGCTGCGCCCCCTCGTAGCCCTTGAGATGGTCGAGCGTGCGCTCGGGCAGCTCGCGCTCGCCGCCGATCCCGTACATGATCTGCAGCGAGCCGTCCTCCCCGCGTGGCAGGTCGGCCACGAACTCCATGAAGTCGTCGGCCTCCCAGTCCAGGCCCAGCGCGTGCAGGCCCCAGAGCGTGAAGGTGGCATCGCGCATCCAGGTGTAGCGGTAGTCCCAGTTGCGCTCGCCGCCCGGCGTCTCCGGCAGCGAGGTCGTGAGCGCGGCGATCAGCGCGCCGGTGGGCTGGTAGGTGAGGCCCTTCAGCGCCAGCGCAGCGCGCTGCAGGTAGCTGCGCCAGGGGTGGTCGGGAAAGCGTCCGCCGGCCAGCCAAGAGCGCCAGAAGTGCGACGTGGCGTCGAGGCGCTCGTGGGCCTCGGCGACGCTCGCCGGCCCATCGAGGCCGGGCGCCCACGACAGCGAGCAGTAGCGCCGCTCGCCCTCCTCGAGGCGGTGGCGGGCACGCACCAGATTGCCCTCGATGCCCAGCGCGAGATCACTTGCGAGCCGGATCGTGCAGGCGTCGTCGACGGCGTCGGCACGCGCCGGCGTGCCCTCGACGGCGGTCCAGTGCGCCAGCGCGCGGCAGTAGTCGAAGATCGGCTCGCAGATCAGCTCGATCTCAGCCGAGCCCTGGATGCACTCGATCGTCCGCACGAGCACCTGGTCGGCCTGATGATCGGCGGGTGGACGCAGCGCCTGGTCGGCGCCGATCGTCTGGACGGGCCTGCCGGGGCCGATCGTCAGTGCATCGCGGACCACCAGCCAGCCGGTCCGGGTCATCCAGGTGGTCTCGAGGATGTTGGTGCCGGGCTCGTAGCGGCGGCCAGCGGGCACCGACACGCCGTAGGGCCCGAGCCGAAAGCCGCCGGCGCCGCGATCGAGCAGCGCCGCGAAGATGCTCGGGGCGTCGAAGCGCGGCACGCAGAGCCACTCGATCGTCCCATCCGGCGCGACCAGCGCGCCGGTGCGACAGTCCGAGAGAAAGCCATACTCGGCGATCGGTGGGAAGGACGACGTCGCCGGCAGCTCGACCGGGGTTGCGAGCGGCGTCAGGTCAACCCCCACCGAGGCTGACGACGAGGTCGGTGAGGACGCCGGCGAAGAAGCCGAGCGCGAGCAGGATCATCGCCAGCTCACTGTGCCCGTAGCGGCGCATCGCCAGCCAGATCTCGCCGATCACATAGAGGATCGCCCCGCCGGCGACCGCATAGAACAACAGCTCCAGCGGGTGGCTGGTGACGCCGTAGCCGATCATCGCGCCGATGAATGTCGGCCCACCGCCGATGAGGCCCGCCAGGCCGATCCAGCGCCAGCTCGGGCGCACCGGCCCGAGCGGACCGACGATGCCAAAGCCCTCGGTGGAGTTGTGCAGCGCAAAGCCGATGATCAGCACGGTCGCAAGGCTGACCTGGCCCGCCCGTGCCGAGACTCCGATCGCGAGTCCCTCGGCGAGGTTGTGGATGCCGATCGCCGCGGCGATGATCAGGCCGGTGCGCAGCGCCAGCCGGCGGGTGACGGCCGCCTCGTTGAGCAGGCGGTCGGCATGGTCCTCGGCGAACGTGCCGACCGTCCCGCCGCCAATCGGGGGCGAAACCGGGCTGCGCGGGCGCAGCCGTAGCTCGAGCACGCCGAGCCCCGCGCTGCCGAGCGTGAAGCCGCCCAGCAGCAGCGCCGTCAGCGCGATCGCGTGGCCCAGACTGCCATGGTGGTGGCGATAGCTGTCGACGGCGCCATGGACGATCGTCAGCCCGTTCGCGAGTACGTCGACCAGCAGGAAGACGAGGATCCCCACCGAGAACATCGCCAGCCCGACGCGCATGCGCGTGTCGAGCAGCCGCAGCCGTCCGAGCGGCAAGCTCAGGAAGATCGCCGCGCCTGCCAGTGCGCCGAGGCCGATTGTTTGGGCGAATGACATACCGAAGCCGCGAGAGCGTCCCTGCCATTAGGTGACCCTAATCGCCGCCGGCGAGCGTAGCAAACCCCGCCCTCGGCGCCAACCGCCCCCATAAAAGCGCCCTGCCGGCCTTCAGCCCTGCCTGATCAGCGGTTAGAGTCCTACCTGCCCCCGCCGTGGAAGCCTCCGCTCTCCCAGTCCCGGCCCGCCTGCAGCGCAGCGCACGGACGCCCGCCTCCGCCCGCCTGCTGCGCCTGCGCTCCGACGAGCAGCTCGTTGCGCTGTTCAGAGCCGGTGACAACGAGGCGTTCCGGGTCATCCACGACCGCTACCGCCAACGGCTGCTCGCCTATGCGCGCCAGATGCTCGGGGGCTGCGCGCACGATGCCGAGGATGCGCTGCAGGACATCCTGATGCGCGCCTACGCCGGGCTGCGCGCGAGCGATCAGCCGATCGCGCTGCGCGCATGGCTCTACCGCGTGGCACACAATCGCTGCCTGGACCAGCTGCGTCGTCCGCCCGCTCCGGCCGGCGGCCCCGCGCTCGACGGCTGCGTCTCACCGCTGGCTGACCCCCCTAGCGAGGCTCAGCGGCGTGAGCAGATCCGCTGCTTGGTCGAGGACATCGCTCGCCTGCCCGATCAGCAGCGCTCGGCGCTGCTGATGCGCGAGCTCAAGGGCCTCTCCTATCAGCATCTCGCCAGCGCACTCGACACCTCGGTGCCGGCGATCAAGTCGCTGCTCGTGCGCGCCCGCAGCGGCCTCGTGGAGGCGACCGAGGCTCGCGATGTCGCCTGTCGCGAGATCCGCAGTGAGCTGGCGCTGGCCTTCGATAGCGGCGTGCGCACGCCGGCCCGCGCGCGCCGACATCTGCGCGATTGCCAGTCCTGCCGCCAGTACCGCGCAGGGCTGCGCAGCGTCCGCCGCTCGCTTGCCGCGCTGACCCCGATCTCGGCCGGCCCGCTGGCACTGCTGGCCAAGCTCTGCGGCCTGGGCGCCTCGAGCGGTGGCAGCGCAACCGCCGGTGGCAGCGCGGTCGCCGGCACCGGGGCGGTCGCCGGCACCGGGGCGGTCGCGGGGGCCGGCACGGTCGCGGGCGCCGGCGCTGTAACCGGCAGCGCGGTCGCCGGCGCCGGCGCGGTCGCCGGCACAGGGGCGATCGCCAGCACCAGCGTGATCGCCGCGGGCGCCACCGCGACCGCCGCCAAGGTCGCCGCGGTGGTCTGCGCCGCCGTCGTGACCGCCGGCAGCGCGGTCGCCGTGCACCAGCAGCTCGCCACCAGCATCCGCCAGCCGTCCACCGCGTCCAGCGCCGCCGCCGCGCCGACAGCCGCTGCCCCCAAGCGGGCGGACGCCGCTGTGGCGCAGGGTGCGCCGACGTCGGGCCTGCCCGGAGCTGCGGCGACCACCGGGGGGCAGCCCGGCGCTCCGGCGGATGCGCCCACCGCGGCGATCGGCGCGGGCGTTCAGCAGCCATCGACGATGGCCTCCCAGCCGGCGGGAGCGATGGGCGCTCAGTCCAGTGGCTATCCGAACGCCGGCCCCGGCTCCAGCGCCAGTCAGGTCAGCCCTACCGGGGCATCCGGTGCCGCCGTCAGCGGATCGGGCAACGTCGGCGACGCGAGCAACAAAGCCGCCGCGCAGTCGGGAGCGGCCGACGGCGCTGCGAGCGGCAGCGCCGTGACCGGCACAGCAGCGCCAGGTCAGGTCAGCGCATCCTCCAGCCAGCCCGGCGGCGACGCCAGCACCAGGCCCTCGAGCCCGCCTCGCTCGGCAAGCGGATCGAGCGCATTCCCGTCGGTCTCCGGCTGAGCGGCGCAGCGCCCTGCTCGGGCGCAGAACGGGGCCGTCGGGCGCAGAGGGCGCCCTGTAGGCAGAAAGGGCGCCCGAAGGGCGCCCTGACCGTACAACCAAGCTCAAATTTGGCCCAAAGCTAGTTCTTGAAGTTCATGGGGCGGCCCTTTCCCGTTCAATTCCCGTTCGCGACAGCTCCCCGAATTGCTTCGGCTCGCATGTCCTTGCGCGGATGCCACCGGGCGGCTTCCCGACCAACCCATCTGGCTTTCCCGTTCCAGCGCCTGAGCTTCCCGTTCAGACAGCTGGAAGGTAGCGGTGGCCTTGAGCCTTTGTCAAGGACGTAGCCGGATGTTTGAGCTTTGAACGCGAAGTTGCAGCGCGGTCAGCGGAGACCTACGCAGCGATTCCGGAAATCTACGTAGGCGGGCAGGGGGTGGCTATGCACGGGCGAGCCGGCGGCCACCCTCAGGCAGCGCGGGGCTGCTGATCCTCAGCGCCGCACGAGCGCGTCGTGCGGCGAGCCGCGCGTGAAGGCGCGAACGCGGTGCTCGAAGGCCAGCTCGGCCTCGAAGTCGGCGTCGTCGGCGTGCCGGAAGCGCACGCCCTTGCGCTCGAGCACGCCGATGAAGAGCTCGACCAGGCGACCGTCGAGCTGAGCGCCCGCCACGCGCCGCAGCTCCTTGATCGCGTCGCTCGAGCCGACCGGCTGGCGATAGGAGTCGCGTGCGGTCATCACGTCATAGGTGTCGGCGACCGAGATGATGCGCGAGCCGAGCGGGATCTCCTCGCCACTCAGGCCGGCCGGATAGCCGGTGCCATCGACGCGCTCGTGGTGGCTGAGGATGATGTCCGCGACCGGCCCGTAGCCGTCGACGCGGCGCACCACGTGCGCGCCCTGGCCCGGGTGGCGCTTGACGATCTCCCACTCCTCGGCCGACAGCTTGGTGCTCGCGAACAGCAGCGAGTCCGGGAAGATGAACTTGCCGATGTCGTGCAGCAGCGCCGCGGTGTGGACGAGGTCCTGCTCCTCGGTGGAGCAGCCCGCCGCCTCGGCGATCTCGCGCGCATAGCGGGCGACGGCCGCCGAATGCCGTGCCGTCATGCGGTCGCGCAGCGAGAGCGTCTGGAGCATCGCCGTCAGCACCCCGACCTGCAGCGAGGCCAGCTGCTCGGTGCGGTGCACCAGCTCCTCCGCGCGCTCCTGCGAGCGCAGCAGCTCGCGCACCAGGTACTGGAACGTGAACAGCACGACCGACGCCAGCACCAGCGCTGCCAGGCCAACCTTGAGGTAGAGGAAGGTCGTCGCCATCGCCAGCAGCGCCGTTGCGATCTCCGAGGGCAGCACAGGCAGGAAGACCGTGCGGACCTGGCGAAGGATTGGGATGCCGCGGCAGAAGCGGATGTTGATGGCGATCATGAGGAAGTTCAGCGAGATCGCGATGACGAACGCGCTGAGCACGACCAGCAGGAACGCGACGTTGCCGCGGCCGGTGGCGGTCTGGCGGGTGACCCACTGGACGATCAGGCCGCCGACGAGCGGGTAGGCCGCGAAGGCAGCGAAGTTGGAGACCATGTTGACGATCGGCGGACGACTGCGGATCGAGTCCACCAGCACGGCGGTGACGCCGATCGCGGCCGCGGGAGCGGGGCCGAGCAGCGCCATCGCCAGCACGATCGCAAGCAGCTCGCCGGAGACGCGCATCGAGCGGGTCTGCACCTCGGCGAGCCCGCCGCCGATCGCCACCAGCACGAGCAGCACGACGAGGCCCAGCGGTCGCCACTGGCCGGGCTGCGAGACCACGGCGGCCGCGACGGCAGTTAGCGCGAACACGAGCAGCCAACCGAGCGTGATGACCCTGGCGCGCATGTCCAACGGTCCAGATCGGCAGAATTCACGCGTTCCCTTAGGGATCACTCGCGCAGCGAGCGACACCAGAGGGGCTCTGGCAAGCGCCCGGCTCGCGCCCGCACGCATGATCCGGGTCTTCGACCGGAGCCTCATCGCGGCCTCGACGACGGCCTTGTCGCTCCGCAATTCGGAGCCCTGGCTCGACCAGTAGCTTTAGGAGGCGGGAGTATCGGATGCCGCTGCGCGCCTTGCATATCGCGCCGTTTCGACGGCTGGTCGCCTCCTACACCATCAACGAGTTCGGGGACTCGATCGCGGTCGTCGCGCTCGCGATCCTCGTCTATGGAAAGACGCACGATCCGCTCGCCCTGACGGCGCTGTTCATCGCGAACAAGTTCGCTGCCGCGTTCCTCGCTCCTGCGCTGACGGCCCGCATGGACCGCGCCCGCATCGAGCGAGTCTTGCCCGCGATCTACACGGTCGAGGCCGCCGCCTTCATTGGCCTGGCGCTGCTGGCACACCACTTCAACCTGGTCGCGGTGCTGGCATTGAGCCTGATCGACGGCACGCTGGCCCTGACCGGCCGCGGGCTCAACCGCGCCGCGGTGGCGGCCGTGCTCAAGCCCGCCGACGCCCTGCGGGAGGGCAACGCGATCATGAATGTCGGCTTCGCGGTGTCCGCCGCCGCTGGCCCGGCCGTCGCGGGCGTGGTGGTGGTCGCGTTTGGGACGGGGACGGCGCTGGTCATCGACGCGGCGTCGTTCCTCGTGATCACGGTGATCCTCGTAACCGCGCACGGCTTCCCGCTGGCAGAGCCCACCGGCGAGTCCTGGTTCGCGCGGGTGCGCGCCGGGCTCGGCTACGCAGGTCGACACCAGTGGGTTCGCGTGCTGCTGTTCGCCGAGGGCGCCGCACTCGTCTTCTTCACGTTCGTCGTGCCGATCGAGGTCGTCTACGTGCGCCTGTCGCTGCATTCGGGCAGCGTCGGCCTGGGCCTGCTGCTGTCGGCCTGGGGAGCTGGGATCGTGGTCGGCTCGGCCGTCTTCGCACACCGCCGCCAGCAGCCGCTGCGAACGCTGATCCTGCTCTCGACGGTGGCGATCGGCGGCGCCGACATCGGCCTGGCGGCGGCCGGCTCGCTGGCGATCGCGTGCGTGATCTCGGTGATCGGCGGAATCGGCAACGGGATCCAGTGGATCGCCGTCGTGACGGCGATCCAGGAGGCGACGGAGCCCGCCTATCAGGCGCGCATCGTCGGGCTGCTGGAGTCGATCTCCGCGGCGGCCCCGGCGGCGGGCTTCCTGCTTGGAGGCCTGATCACCGCCGCGCTGACGCCGCGAATCGCCTATCTCGCGGCCGGCTGTGGCGTCATGCTGGTCGTCGGCTTCGTGCTCGTCGCCGCGCGCGCCGCCGAGCAGGAGCCGCACACCGCTGCGCTCGGCGACGGACTCGCCATGCCTGCGCGTGAGGCGATCGCCGAGCCTGCGCGTGAGGCGATCGCCGAGCAGGGCCCGCCGGCATGATCGCCCTCCCGCTGGCCGCCTGTCCGCCCCATTTCCCAGGGCCTGGCCGCTCTCCGCCCGCTCGGGCTGCTAGAGATGGCGAGATGCGGGCCACGGCTTTGCTCACGAACGCGGTCCCGGCGCTGCTGCTGGCCGTGCTCCATCACCACGTGCGCGGGCCCAGCGGCGACTATGCCGGCCTCTTTCTGGCTGCGGGGGCGAGCTGGGCAGGCCTGCCCGGGCCCGGCGAGGCCGCGCTGATCGCCGCCGCGATCCTCGCTGCCCACCACCACCTCGACATCGTCTCGGTCGTCGCCGTCGCGTGGCTGGGAGCGACGGTCGGCGGGATCGTTGGCTGGCTGATCGCGCTGAAGGCGGGACGTGCGGCGATGACCATCCGCGGTCCGCTGCTGCGCGCCCGCCTAGCAGCGCTCGAGCGTGGCGATCGCTTCTTCGCCCGCTACGGGCCACTGGCGGTCTTCCTGACGCCTTCCTGGGTCGCCGGCATCCACGGCATGCGCCCGAGCCGCTACCTGCCAGCCAATGCCCTCGCCGCGCTCACATGGGCGTTCGGCATCGGCCTCGGCGGCTATTACGTCGGTCCGTCGGTGATCGATCTGGTCGGTGACGCCGGGCTGGCGGGCGGCGCGGCGATCGGGCTCGTGCTGGTGGTCGGCGTCGTGCTGGGGCTCAGGCGCCGGCACCGCGCGCGCCGCCTGACGCGCGATTGACGGCCGCCAGGCGCCGCCAAGCGGATTATGGTTTCGTCGATGCCGGCCTCCCCCACAGCTTCTCCAGGACGCTGGGCCTCCCCAACAGCTCGCGCACGACACCCCCGCTTGCTGGGAGCGATGGTGACGTTGCTGGCGCTGGTCGCGCTGAGCCTGCCCGCCGTCGCTGCCGCGAGCTCGCCGCAGCTCGCGTACGTCACCGGCACCACGTTCGGCACGCCGATGGTCTGGATCGTGAACGCCGACGGCAGCGCCGCGCACCTGCTCGGCGCGGGCACCGACGCGCTGATCGCCCCCGGCGGCGGGCTCGTGGCCGCCTCGCTGTTCGGCACGAGCGCCGGCGCCCCGCACGGCCCGGCGCTGGCCGTCTACTCCACCAGTGGCGCCCCCCGCAGCTTCTTCGACCTGGCCGCCGCCACCATTCAGACGCTGGCCTGGTCAGCTGACTCGCGCTATCTCGCGGTCGCCCTCAGCAGCACCTCCGTCAACCATCCCGAGCGCGGCTCGGGCCTCGCGATCATCGACCTGCAGACCGGTGGCACACGGGTCATCGCCCATGGCGCGATCTTCGGCGCGAGCTTCGCTCCCGGCGCCGGTGATCGGATCGCCTACGCCCGCGCGAGCTCCGAGGCGCTCAGCGCCCCGGTCGACGTCTACACCGCGGCTGCCGACGGCTCGCATACACGGCGCATCACCCACGACGGCCGGAGCCTCTACCCGGTCTGGGGACCGCACTGGATCGCGCTCGACCGCGAGCGACTGCGTCGCAACGACGCGCCCGTCTACCAGGTCTGGCTGGTGCATCCCAACGGCCGGCGCCGAGTGCAGCTCACTCACGTCCATGTCCCCGCGCTCGTATCGGGCCTCGTGCCGCTGGCCTGGTCGGCGGACGGGCATCGGCTGCTCGGGGAGTTCGGCGGTCAGGACACGAGCGAGGCCTGGACCATCTCCGTCGTCACCCACCGCGCCCACCGGCTGCTGGTCGGCGGGCGAGCCGTCGTCGGCGACGGGCTCTCGCGGGACGGCAAAACGGTCCTGGTCACCGAGGGCGCGCTCGGCGACCCGCCCTCCCAGGACCGCATCGCGACGCTGCCGTTTGCGGGCGGACATGCGACCACGGTCGTGGTGCACGGCGCGCTGGCCAGCTGGAACGCCTAGCGGCAGGATCTCCCGCGCGCAGGGCTGATGGGCGCGGGCAGGATCTCCCGCGCGCGGCGCGAATAGGCGCAAAGCGGATCAGCGAGGGAGCCGAGGTGCGGGATGGCACAGCTCGGAAGAGACTTCAAGACGTTCCTGCTGCGCGGCAACGTCGTCGACCTCGCCGTGGCGATCGTGATCGGAACCGCGTTCGCGGCGCTGGTCACGGCACTCGTGCGCGACATCATCACGCCGATCATCGCGTTGATCTTCGGCAAGCCCAACTTCGCCGCCCTCTCCTTCACGATCAACGGCAGCCACTTCCTCTATGGCGACTTCATCAATTTCCTGATCGCCTTCCTCTCGGTCGCCGCCGCGCTGTTCTTCTTCGTCATCAAGCCGATCAACGTCTTGACCGAGCGCCGCCGCGCCCGCGTTGATGCTGACGCCGACACGCGGCCGTGCAGCGAGTGCCTCAGCGAGATCCCACGCCAGGCGCGCCGCTGCGCGTACTGCGCCTCTGAGCAACGGCCGTTGGTCGCCTGACGACCGCGACCCCGGGCTGACGACCGCGGCCCCGGGCTGACACCGCGACCCCGGGCTGACGACCGCGGCCCCGGACGACCGGCCGTAGGACCGCTGATCAACCGGCCAGCACGCACCCGAGCCCTCTCGCTCCGCGCGCGGGGTGCCGATAAGAGCCCGCATGCGACGTGATCGAGCAGCGCAGCCGGGGGGCGACTTCCATGCCCTGGTGGAGCGCCTGCCGGCCGTCGTCTACGTCGCCAACGCCGGCGTCACCGGTCACTGGCACTACGTCAGCCCGCAGTCCGAGGCGATCCTCGGCGTGGCGCCGCAGGAGCTGCTCGTCGACCCCGGGCTCTGGCTGAGGCTGGTTCACCCCGACGACCGGCCGCGGATCGAGGACGACGAGGCGCGTGCGCTGACCGGCACGCCATCGGAGGCGCCGCTCGAATACCGCCTGGTGCGACCTGACGGACGCACGATCTGGGTGCGCGACGAGGCGCTGCTGATCGACGATGGCCGCGGCCGCGAGCGCTGGCACGGCGTCATCACGGACATCACCGAGCGCAAGCAGGCCGAGGTCAAGCTTCAGCGCCGCGCCGCTCAGCAGGCCGCTGTCGCGAGGCTTGGACGTGCCGCGCTCGGCGGCGCGGAGCTCGCCCAGCTGATGCAGGACGTTGTCGGCGCGGCGGTCGAGTTGATCGGCGTCGATCGGGGCGCCGTGCTCGAGCTGACCGCAGATGCCAGCGCCCTGCTGCTGCGCGCCGCGCGGGGCTGGCAGGCGCAGCGCGACGCGCAGGTCAGCATCGCCGACGCGCACGACGGCCTGACCGTGACGATCGACGGCCGCCGGCGGCCATGGGGGCTGCTGAGCTTGCACGCGGATCGCAGCCGCGACTACGACGACGGCGATGTCGACTTCGCCCAGGCGCTGGCCAACGTCCTGGCCGACGCGATCCAACGCCAGATCGCCGAGGACGAGGTCCGTCACCAGGCGCTGCACGACGCCCTCACCGGCTTGCCCAATCGCGTGCTCTTCATCGATCGGCTCGCTCACGTGCTGGCGCGCCGCGTCCCGCGCGTCAGCGTGCTCTTCATCGACATCGACAACTTCAAGATGGTCAACGACAGCCTCGGGCATGCGGCCGGGGACGCGCTGCTCGCCGCCGTCGCGGCGCGCCTGGTGCACGCCGTCCGTCCCGGGGATACCGTCGCGCGGCTCGGGGGCGACGAGTTCGCGATCATCCTCGAGGACGTCGCCGACGAGCCGTCCGTGCTCGCGATCGCCGAGAGCATCCTGGCCGCGCTGCGCCGCCCGCTGACGCTCGAGTCGACCGAGCAGCTGGTGACCGCGAGCATTGGCATCGCGCTGACCGATGCTGCGACGACGCCGTCCGAGCTGATCAGCAATGCCGATGTCGCGATGTACCGCGCCAAGGAGCGCGGCCGCGCGCGCTGCGAGCTGTTCGACGAGCCGATGCGCCTGCGTGCGATCGCCCGCTCGTCGATCGACGGCGAGCTGCGCCGGGCGCTCGAGCGCGGCGACCTCGAGGTCTCCTATCAGCCGGTCGTGAGCTTGGGCGACTGGTCGATCGCCGCTGTCGAGGCGCTCGTGCGCTGGCGCCATCCCCAGCGCGGGCTGATCGCCCCACCCGAGTTCATCGCGATCTGCGAGGGCAGCGGCCTGGTCGAGCAGCTCGGGCGCTGGGTGCTCGACGAGGCCTGCCGGCAGGCCGTCAGCTGGCACAACAGCCGACCCGATACCAAGCCGCTGGGCATCTCAGTGAACGTCTCCGCACGCCAGATCCTCCAGCGCGACCTGATCGAGATGGTGCACGCCACGCTCGAGCGGACCGGCGTGCAGCCGATGTGCGTGAGCCTCGAGATCACGGAGACCGCGCTGCTGGCCGAGGGCCGTGCCGCCAGCGCGCTCGCCGCGCTGCGCGACATCGGCGTGCGGATCGTGCTCGACGACTTCGGCACCGGCTACTCGTCGCTCGGCCATCTGGCTCGCCTGCCGATCGATGGCCTCAAGGTGGACCGCTCGTTAATCGCCGGGCTCGGGACCAAGCGGCACGACGACACGATCGTAAAGGCGGTGATCAGCATGGCGCGCGCCCTGTCGATCGACGTCGTCGCCGAGGGCGTCGAGCATGACCGCCAGATCGAGCTGCTGCGCCGACTGGGCTGCGAGAGGGCGCAGGGCTATTACTTCTGCCGGCCGATCCCGGCGCGCTCGATCAGCGCGCTGCTGGCGGCTGGTCCGGCGCTGCCGCCGGGCGTGCGCCTCGCCTCTGCATCCTAGACGTCGCGCTCGGGCCCGGCTCCAGCGTCGCGCTCGAGCTCTTTGCGGTCCATGGTCTTGCTATTTCCCGCACGTCCGACCACAATCATCGCGACCGGCAGATGGAGGGCGACCGGCAGATGGAGAACAACTCGCGAGCGCCCAGTGAGCCCCCCGCTGGTGCTCGTCTGCGCCCGCGCGAGATGATGTCCAAGCAGAGCTTCTCGTCCCCGCTGCCGTTCGCCGTCCGGGTGGTGTCCAACGGACATGAGGCAACCCGCGTGGAGGTCGATGGGGAGCTTGACATTGCCACCGCGCCCCAGCTCCAGCAGGCGCTCGACGAGCAGCTGGCCGCCGGCAGTCTGGTCGTCCTCGACCTCTCAAACGTCGGCTTCGTCGACTCGAGCGGGCTGGCGACGATCCTCGCTGCCGTGCGCGCCAGCGGCCCGGACGGCAACGGCGTCCGACTCGGCGGGGCGCTGCCGACCCAGGCACGGCGGCTGATCGAGGTCACCGGCCTGCAGGACGTTCTGGTGGTCGAGGCGCGCTGAAGCACCGCGATCAGCGTGCCGTCGCCGCACCACGCAGGCCGCCAACGGTCGTGGCCGGCTGACGTCCACGGAGCCTGCGCCGGGCGACCAGCCCCAGCGCCGCCGCTCCCAAGCAGGCCACGGCCCCAAGCCCCAGCCCCGCCCGCGGTCCGGCCTGCGCCATCACCCAGCCGACGAGCGGGCCGCCGATCGGCGTGGAGCCCTGGAAGGCGACGAACCACAGCGACATCACGCGACCGCGCATGGTCTCCGCGGAACTGAGCTGCAGCGTCGAGTTGCCGGTCGACATGAACGAGATGCTCGCCCAGCCGACGAACATCAGCGCCACCAGCTCGAGCGCCAGGGATGGCGCCATGGCAGCGAGCGCCATCACCACGCCGAACGCGACCGCCGCCAGCGACAGCCAGCGCAGGCCGATCCGCCCGCGTGCCGCGACGACCAACCCGCCGCAGACCGCACCGATGCCCATCGCGGCCGTCATGAAGCCATAGCCGCGCGGCCCGACGTGCAGCCCGCGCTGGGCCAGCACCGGCAGCGAGACCTGGAACTCGTAGGCCAGCGTCCCGGCCAGCGCCATCATCACCAGCGGAACAGCCAGCTCTGGCGTGCGCGCGACGTAGCGCAGCCCCTCGCGCAGCTGGCCTGCGGCGCGCGGCGCCGGACGGCTCGGGCGCAGCGCCGCACGGTCCATCCTCAGCAGCGAGGTCACCACCGCGATGAAGCTGACCGCGTTGATCAGGAAGCAGACGCCGGTGCCGACGGTCGCGATCAGCACGCCGGCCAGCGCGGGGCCTACGCTGCGCGCGACGTTGACGAGCACGGAGTTGAGGCTGACGGCGTTGCGCAGGTGCTCGGCGCCGACCAGCTCGAGCATGAAGGACTGGCGTGCCGGCGCCTCGAAGGCGTTATTGAGACCGAGCACAGCGGCGAGCAGCCCGATCTGCCAGACGCGCACGGCACCGGTGACCGTCAGCAGCCCCAGCGCCAGCGCCTGCACGCCCATCAGGGTCTGCAGCGCGACCATCAGGCGTCGCTTGTCGACGCGGTCGGCCACCACTCCGCCGTAGGGGCCCAGCAGCAGGACGGGCAGCGTCTGCAGCGCGACGATCAGCCCGAGGGTCGTGCTCGAATGGGTGAGCGTCAGCACGAGCCAGGACTGGGCCGTCATCTGCATCCACGTGCCGGCCAGCGAGACCGCCTGCCCGGCGTAGTAGCGACGGTAGTTGGCCACCGCGAGCGCCCGGAAGGTCAATCGACCGATGCTGATTACCCGGCTCATCCGCGTCGTCCCGGTGTGTCGCCCCCAGCGCTCATCCGCGGCGTCCTCGCAGCCGCTCAGCCAGCGCCTCGAGCGCAGGCAGGGCGGCGATCAGCGCATTGACCTCGTCGGCGTCGAGCTGGGCCAGCTGGGCTCCCAGCACCGCGGCGCGCTCGCGTTGTATGCGGTCACGCAATCGCCGCCCGTTGGCGGTGATATGGACGATCGCGGCGCGGCGATCGCCGGGATCGGCCTGGCGGCGCGCGAGGCCGGCATCGCCCAGGCCGGCGACGATGCGCGAGAGCATCGTCGGGTTGATGCCCTCGGCGTCGGCCAGCTCCGCCAGACGCATCGATCCCGCCCGAGCGAGCGTGAACAGGACTGAGATCTGCGTCGGCGTCAGGCCGCCCCCCGCGACCGTCGGGCGCAGGCGGCGCGACAGCCGCCCGATCACCGTGCGCAGGCGCGA
Source organism: uncultured Solirubrobacterales bacterium (assembly GCA_963795555.1). Taxonomy (GTDB): domain Bacteria; phylum Actinomycetota; class Thermoleophilia; order Solirubrobacterales; family Solirubrobacteraceae; genus CAWCHZ01. The sequence continues at coordinate 220,245 of CAWCHZ010000001.1, read as the reverse complement.
CGCCACGTCCCCCGCCGCGGGCCCGTTGGTGAGGCCGTCGAGCTCCAGTTCAGTCAGCTCGCCGATCATCTCTAGGATGCCTCAATCATTTGCTTGCCAGCAAGCATTATAGCGCAGGCCGCGACCGGGGGCCCGCTGTCGCCTGACTCCCGACCGCGATCTCCTTCGTTGTGTCACTCGCGCCGCGAGTGACGTATGAGGAGGATCGCCATCGCTGGGTGCAGTGGCGGCCGATTCGGTATGATGAACTTCTCTGATGAGGGATCGGGCTGACACCTTCTGTTGGAGGGATTGCCGGAGGCCATGGGGATTGCTATAGCTCCCGCGCATGCCCTGGCAGCCCGTTTGGGGTCGTACGCATGTGCGCGCACGGTCGCGCGTAGGGCGCCACGGGTGAGAGCGATAATCGCCTGCCTGCTGCCAGTGACCGTGAAGCGCTGGGAGGAGGCGATCTCGACGCTCGGCGCTCAGCTGTTCGACGCCGGCGTGGTCAGCGCCAGCTTCGCCGACGCTGTGATCGCTCGCGAGCGCGTCGATCCCACCGGCCTGCCGACGACGCCTTCGGTCGCGCTGCCTCACGCTGACCCGGCGCACAGCCTGCAGCCGGCCCTCGCCGTGGGTCGCTGCGCGCAGCCGATCGCCTTCGGGCTGATGGGCGGCGACGGCAGCCAGACGGTCTCCGCGGAGCTCGTCTTCCTGCTCGCCTCGCCGGACCCGGCTCAGCACCTGCCCGCGTTGCGGCGTCTGACGAGCGCCTTCGGCCAGCAGGGTCGCCTGGCCGAGCTGGCGGCACTCGACGACGCGGGCGCGATTCAGGCGGCCGTGGCGGAGCTGATGAGCGGCGACACACCGCGGCCGACATCTTCGGACCCATCGAGGTGAAACGGAGCGCGATGCAGCAAGCAGATGAGCAAGCCCGGATGGCTGATGCGGATGCCTCCCGACATACCACCGGCACATCGCCGGAGGACGGCCTGGCCGGGACCAACGGCGCCCTGAAGGCCGGAGCGATCGCCGGCCGACCCGCCGCAGCCGGGTCCGTGTCCGACGGCACGGCGCCGTCGGACGGGACAGCCGCGTCTGGCGAGACGGTTCCGGTGAACGGCGCGAGGCTTGCCGGCGTCGGCGTGCTGGTCCCCAGCGTGCTGCCCGAGCACTACGGACGCTACGGCGGACGTTACATACCCGACCCCTATTGCCCGGCGCTCGATCAGCTCGCCGAGCAGGCGCTCGCAGTCCTTGCCAGCGACGCGTGGCGTCAGGCGCAAGCGCGCGCGCTCGCCACGGCCGGCCGGCAGGCGCCTCGGCTCGATCGACACGGCATCGATTTGATCATCGATGTTGATATCGAGACACTGCTGCTCGCCGGCTTCCTTGCGCTCGCCGCATGCCTGGGGCGGCGCTTCGCGATCGGCGCCACGAGCGCACGCAGCGCGCTGCAGGCCCTCGACGTGGCCGCCGAGCTGGAGCTCGATGGTCACCTCGTCCTGGCGGCGGGCGCGGCGGCGAGCTGTCCGGCGTCGGCGCTGCGCGGCTCGGCGAGCGTCAGCGTCGATCCTTCGAGCTGCGCCGAGCTGTTCGACGACCCCAACCTCTACGCCTTCCAGCGTTTTGTGGCCGCGCCCGACGCAACGCTGTTCGTCCCGCTCGACGCCAACTGCGGCGCATATCCCTATCCGGGCCTGACGGCGCTGCTCGCCAGCGCGGTCGCCGGCGAGATCGCGGCCACGATCGGTGATAGCGCTCCCAGCGTGCTCGTGCCGCAGTATCCCGGGCGCCTGGCGGCCGGCCTGCTGGCGGTCGACTGGCGCGGCCTGGCCAGCCACGGCGAGCGCGCGCCCACGCGCGAGGACTGCTACTGCGGCGCCCTGACGGTCGTGCTCGGCAGCGGCACGAGCGAGCGCGTGCTCGCGCCGGCCATCGTGGACGCCTGGGCACGGGGCGCGCTCGCTCGCGTCGACAGGCCCGACCTGGCCGCGACGCAGCCGTCGTCCGCGACGCAGGCGCCGTCCGCCACGGAGGCGACGCCCGCAACGCCCGCGACGGAGGCCCCCCTCCCGACGGAGCCCGCGATCATCGTCAGGGACATCGTCTGATGGCCGAGCGTCCGAACGGCTCGGGGCCGACCAACCGCGTTGACCGCGCCTTCGCGCAGGCGCGCGAACGCGGCGAGGGGGTGCTGATCCCGCTGATACCGCCGTCGCGGCCGCCGTTCGCGCGCTCGTTTGCCGTCGCGGACATGCTCGCCGAAGCGGGCGCGGACATCTTCGAGGTGGCGATTCCCAGTCGCTATCCGTGGATGGAGGGGCGCACGATGCAGTCGCATCAGCTGCAGGCGCTGCGCGATGGCGTCAGCGCAAGCCACGCGTTCGAGCTGATGGACGAGCTCCGCAGCCGCCACCCCGATTGGCCGTTGGTGACGATCAACTTCACCTGCGCGCTGGTCAGCCTCGGCATCGAGCGCTATGTCGCGCGCTGCGCGGCGGCGGCGATCGACGCGGTCGACGTTCCGGACTACCCGCTGACGGCCGGTGAGGATCCGCTCGGCTTCGGGGCGGACCTGCGCGCCGAAAACATCCATTTCCTCGCGTGCGTCTCGACGCAGATGGCTCGCTCGGCGCCGGGCAGCGCGGAGCACCAGCTGCTGGTCGCGCTGCTCCGCGAGGCTCGCGGCCTGGTGTTCCTGATCGCTCAGCCGGGTGGGCAGTCCGGCGCCAAGAAGACGATGCCGATCAGCGAGCTGAGCGAGGGGACCGCGGCGCTGCGTGCGCTCGAGCGCGAGCTGAGAGTCGACGTGCCGATCATCGTGGTCTGCGGCGTGTCGCAACCCGAGCATGTCCATGCGGCGGTGACGACGATCGGTGCCGATGGCGTGATGCTCGGCAGCGCGGTGTCCGAGCGCCTGCTCGCCGACGAGCCGCTGACGGAGGTCGGACGATTCGTCACCCAGCTCAAGGCCGCCACGCGTCCATGACGGGCGGGAGGCGTCGCCCGCGCCGGCCCGCGATGATTCCCGGCCACCGCTGACCACCGCGGGAGATCTCCGCTGAGCCAGGTCTGGCATGACATAACGCTGCTGCGCACCCCGGTGCTCGTGCCGCTGGGCGTGCTCGCGTTCGCGCTGGCGATCCGCATGCGTCCGGCGGCGGCCGCCCGCACGGCGATCAACGTCGGCGCCGCGCTGATCGGCTTCTTCGCGTTGTTCCATCTCTTCGCGTCGATCTACCTGCCGCTCGCCCACGCCGTCGCCGCGCGGACCGGGCTGCCGCGCGATCGGCCGGACCTCGGCGTCTTCTCGCTGCTGGCGGCAACCTGGGGCTCGCCGCTGGCGATCTTCTTCCTGCCCGTCGGGCTGCTGGTGAACTTCGTGCTGCTGCGGCTCGGCGCAACGCGCACGCTCGCCGTCGACCTGCTCAACTACTGGACCTGGGGGGTCAGCGCGGTGGCCGTCTACGCCCTCAGCGGCAACGTCGGCCTGGCGCTCGCGGCCTTCGTCATAAACGAGCTGGCGGCGCTGTTCGTCGCCGACCGCAGCGCGCGGCGACTGCGCGAGCACTACGAGCTGGAGGGCGTCGCGGTCGCGCATGCCCATGCCGCGCTCTGGGTCCCCGCCGCGCTGATCGTCGATGCGATCGTGGCGCGCATTCCGGGCCTGCGGCGGATCGACATCGACCCCGCCCGGGTGCTGCGCCGCGGCGGTCCCCTCGCCCAGCCGGCTGTCATCGCCGTCATCGTCGCGGCGATCGTCGGCATCCTCGCGCGCGAGCGACTGCGCGACGTGCTGGAGCTGGCCGTCGTGCTCGCCGGATCCGTGCTCGTGTTCCCGTACATCATGCGACTCTTCATCGAGGGAATGGGACCGCTGGCCCAGCACGTGCGCGAGCGCGTGCGCCCGCACGTCCACAAGGACGCGCTGATCGGCGTCGATGCGGCGGTGATGGTCGGCTCGCCCGACGTGCTGGCGGTCGGCATGCTGCTGATCCCGCTCGTGTTCGCGCTCGGGTTGCTGCTGCCGTCCTCGCGGGTGCTGCCGCTCGCCGACCTTGCGGTCGCCACGCCGTTCCTGGTGACGATGTGCGTTCCCTTCGCGGGCCGCGGCAACGTCTTCCGTTCGCTGTTGACCGGCCTCGTCGTGTTCGTCGTCAGCATCTACGTCGCGGGGGACCTGGCGCCGCTCTACGCCAAGGCAGGCGTGCGCGCCGGCATGAGCGCCGGCACCGCGGGATCCTGGACGAGCCTGGGCGCCGGGGGAAGCTGGCTCACATGGCTGCTCGTGCGCGGCGCGAAGCTGCTCGGCTATTGAGCGTGTCGTCGATGATCGGAAGGTGATCCAAAGATGGACCCCAAGCGCGTGCTCGCCGTCTGTGGCACCGGTGGCGTCACCTCGGGCGTGATCGCCGCGAAGGTGCGCGAGATCGCCGAGCGTGAGGCGGTGCCGGTCGAGATCGTCAACACCCGCGTCTTCGACGTGGCCAGCCAGCTCGGCTCGGGCCGCTTCGACCTGATCGTGACCGCGACGCGCATGCCCGCGGACGTGTCCGTGCCGGTCATCAATTGCATGGCCTTCCTCACGGGCGTGGGCGAGCCGGAGACCGTGGAGCGCATCGCCACGGCGCTGCGCCAAGGCTGAGCGCAAGCGCGTTGGACGACCAGGACGAGATCGGCGTCGGCCAGGTTCGGATGCCCGACGCCGCCGGGCTGCACGCGCGACCGGCCGCGGCGCTGGCGCGCGCGCTGACCCAGTCTGGCCTGGACCTGCACGTGCGCAACGTCGACGCCGACGGGGAGCGGGTGAGCGCGAGCAGCGTGCTGGCGCTGCTCAGCCTTGGCGCAGCTCAGGGCCACCGGCTGGCCTTCAGCTGCGCGCCCGCACGGCGCGGCGAGGCGGTTGCAATCCTGACGGGCATCTTCGGCGACGCCTTCGAACCCAGCGAGGCCTCCGAGCCCAGCGAGGCCGATGGCTGAGCGTCGGCTGGCCGGTCGTCCCGCGAGCCCCGGGATCGCCCGCGGCGTGATCGTGCGACCGCTGCCAAGCCGTGCGCCGACCCCGCCGAGCTCGACCGTCGCATCCGATCAGCCCGGCCTGCTCGCCAACGCCCTCGACGCCGCCCGTCAGCAGCTCGAGCAGCTCGCGCAGCGGGCGCGGAGCGTTGCCCCCGCGGACGGCTCGGACGATGCCGCAGCGATCATCGAGCTGCAGATCGCCCTGCTCGATGACCCCGCGCTGGCCGGCGCCGCGCGCGACGTCGTCGCGCGCGGCAGCTCGGCGCAGGATGCCTGGTCGGCGGCGGTGCGCGATCAGGTGACGGCGCTGCGCTCACTGGCCGATGAGCTGCTGCGCGAGCGCGCGATCGATGTCGAGGACGTCGGCGCGCGCGTGCTGGCGCTGCTGACCGGGCGCGGTCCAGAGCGAATCGCGGTGCCCGCGGGCGCGCCGGGGATCCTGGCAGCGACCGACGTCACCCCAAGTCAGGTCGCCTCGCTCGACGCGCGCAGCGTGGTCGGAGTCGCCACCGTTGCGGGAAGCCCGCTCGCGCACGCCGCGATCCTCGCCGCGGCGCGCGGGCTGCCGTTGGTCGTCGGGCTGGGCCCAGCGCTGCTTGAGCTCGAAGAGGGCGCGCCCGCGCTGCTCGACGGCGAGGCCGGCACGTTGACGGTCTGGCCCGTCGGGGCCGGGAAGACCGAGCGCAACCGCCTGGCGGCGCCGCGACGCGACGCTGAGCGCAACCGCCGGGCCGCGCCGCGACGCGACGCTCAGCGCAACCGCCGGGCGGCGCCACGACGTGACGCCGAGCCCGACGCGCAGGAGACCGGCCAGCCGGCGATCACCAGCGACGGCGTGCGCGTGCCGGTCGGCGCCAACTGCGGTGCCGCGGCTGACGTGGCACTCGCGGTGCGCGAGGGCGCCGATGCGATCGGGCTCGTGCGCACCGAGCTCGCCTTCGTCGGGCATGCCGCCGAGCCCGGCGAGGAGGAGCAGCTCCAGCTGTATGCCGCGATCCTCGCGGCGGCCGGCGAGCGACCCGTCGTGTTTCGCACGCTCGACGCCGGCGCCGACAAGCCGCTGGCCTTCATGGGGGTCGAAGGCGGGGACGGCCAGGCGCTCGGGCTGCGCGGCATCCGCCTCGCGCTCGCGCACCCGCAGGTCCTGCTGCGCCAGCTGCGCGCGCTGCTGCGCGCCGGCGCCGGCCATGATGATGCCTGCGTCCTCTTCCCAATGATCTCGGACGCGCACGAGCTGGCGGCCGCGCGCCGCCTGCTCGACGAGGCGCGGCAATCGATCATGGCGACCCCAGCCGAGCTTGGGGGCCGCATCCGCGTAGGCGCGATGATCGAGACCCCCGCCGGCGCGCTGCTCAGCGAGCAGATCGCCGCGCAGGTCGATCTGCTGAGCATCGGCACCAACGACCTGACGCAGTACGCGCTGGCCGCCGACCGGACCGATGAGGCGGTGGCGCAGCTGGCCGACGGCTGCCATCCAGCCGTGCTGCGGCTGATCGCCACGACCGTCGCCGGCGCCCGCGTGCACGGTCGCAGCGTGTCGGTGTGCGGGCAGCTGGCCTGCGATCCGGTCGGCGTGCGCCTGCTGCTCGGGCTCGGCGTGGACGCCCTCAGCGTCCCGCCGCGGTCGATCGGGCCGGTCAAGCGACTGATCCGCCTGCTGGCCCGCGATCAGCTGGCCATGCTGGCCAGCGCGGCGCTGGAGTGCGCGAGCGCCACCGAGGTGCGTGAGCTGGTCAGCCGAGGCGCCGGCTGATCGGAGCCGACGCGAGCCATGGATCCGTCGCGCGAGCTGGTCAGCCGACGCGCAGCAGGACGATTGTGTTGACCACGAAGAGAATCGCGAAGCCGATCGTCCAGCGGTTCAGGTTGCGCTCGACGAGCGAGCCGCCGCCCAGCGGACCCGTGCCCGTGCCGACGCCGAACGCGCCGGACAGCCCGGAGTCCTTGCCCGAGTGCATCAGCACCAGGAAGATCAGGATCACGGCGATGAAAACCTGCAGGACCGAGAGGACAGTGGCCATCGCCAGCTCATCGTACTAGGGTCGCTGCCGATGGATCCGCTGCTCGAGGAGGCATGCAGCTGGCTGCGCATACCGTCGATCTCGACGGGCCTCGGCGCATACGGCGATCTCGAGCGTGCCGCCGACTGGGTGGTCGAGCGTGTCCGGGCGGCGGGTGGCAACGCCAGCCGGGAGCGGATCGACAACGGCAACCCGCTCGTCGTCGGCGAGCTGGCGGCCGCCAACGAGGCCGCAGGCGCGCCAACCGTGCTGATCTACGGGCACTACGACGTGCAGGATCCCGGGCCGCTGGAGCTCTGGCGCTCGCCGCCGTTCGAGCCCACGCTGCGCGATGGTCGCCTTTACGCGCGCGGCGCTTCGGATGACAAGGGCAACTTCCTGCCGCTGCTGCACGTCGCCTGCGAGCTGGCGCGCGCCGGCTCGCTGCCGGTCAATGTCCGCGTGCTCGTCGAGGGCGAGGAGGAGGTGGGCGGTCGCTCGGTCTCGCGCTGGCTGGAGGCCGACGAGCGCGGCGCCGACGCGGCGATCGTCTTCGACTCCAGCATGGTCGATGCGCGCACCCCAGCGATCACCGTCGGGCTGCGCGGCCTGGTCAGCCTCACGCTGCGCGTGCGCACCGCGCGGCGCAACCTGCACTCGGGGCTCTACGGCGGCGCGGTGCGCAACGCCCTGCACGAGCTGCTGGCGCTGCTGGCGCGCGTGGCGCCCGACACCGAGGGCCGCGTGCCAGAGCCGCTGCGTGCCGGAACGCAGCCCCCCGACGAGGCCGAGCTGCAGTCTTGGCGCGAGCTGCCCGCCGGCGCCAGCCTGATCGCCGACATGGGCGCCGTGGCGATCGGCGCGGCGAGCGGCGCGGATTTCTACCAGCGCACCGGCGCCGAGCCCTCGCTCGACATCAACCTGATCGCCGGCGGTGAGCCGCGCACGATCGTGCCCGCGCTTGCCGAGGCGCAGCTCTCGCTGCGCCTCGCCCCCGGGCAGCAGGCGGCCCTGCTGGCAGCCACGCTGCGCGAGCTGCTGCTCGCGGATGTGCCCGACGGCGTCGCGGTCGAGCTCGACGGCCAGCACGCCGACGCGGCGCTGTTCGGCGTGCACGAGCCGGCGATCGCGCTGGCCGCCGAGGCGCTGCAGCGCGCCTGCGGCGTCGCGCCGTTGTTCGTGCGGGTCGGCGGCAGCATCCCGGTGGTCGCGGATCTCGCCGCGCGCGGGATCCCGGTGATCGTCTCGGGCTTCAGCCTGCCCGAGGATGCCCTGCACGCCCCCGACGAGTCCTTTGCGCTGCGCAGCCTCGAGCTCGGCGAGCGGGCAGCGCGCGAGCTCTACCGGGCGCTCGCCGAGCTGCCCCGCGGCTAGCGGACGACCTCCATCGGCGCTCGCCGAGCTGCCCGGCGGTCAGCCCTCCGTGCCATCGCCGCGGGCCTCATCCAGGCGACGCAGGATCTCGACCGCCTCCGCGCGCAGGCCGCGGTCGAGCTCGCGGAAATCATCCTCCGACAGCTTGCCCGTGCGGAAGTCCATCTCGGTATCGCGGATCTCACGGTACTTGGCCTCGCGGGCGGCCTCGAGCCGCTCGAGCTCGTGATCCTCCCGGCGCTGGACCGCGCCCGCGTTGCGCAGCGGCGCCCACAGCAGCGCCAGCGCGACGACCAGCAGCGCCAGCACGACGATGAACTCGACCGGCCCGAAGGCGAGCGGTATGACCACTCCGACCGTCGCGGGCGTCATCGCCCGCCGGATTGCCCGCTCGCACCCAACGCCCGCTGCCCCTAGGCGCGACCGAGGTCGCGTGCGAGCCGCGCCGCGGCCAGCCCGCGCACACGTCCACGCACGGCGGTCGGCGCCGGCCATACGACGACGAGCGTGCCGGCGAGCACGATCAGGCCACCCACCCAGATCCAGCTGACCAGCGGCGAGACGATCAGCCTGAACGTCGCCGGCGGCGCATGCCCGCGGTAGTGGACCGCCAGCGCGGCGATCAGCACGCCCTGAACGGTTGGGCTGGCGTTGGGGAAGCTGCGGTCGGCCCTGTTGATCAGCGGCTGCAGCATGGTCGTGTCGGGTTCGACCGCTGTCCAGACGTCGCGCCAGGCGCCGGCGCTCAGGCCGACCTGGCTCTCGTTGTCGCCGTTGAAGAAGCGACCGATCAGACCCAGGTCGGCGACGTCGGTGGAGGGATAATAGGAGCGCGACGGCGACAGCAGGCCAACGTGCTTGGAGCCCTTCCAGACGTCGAGCTGGGCCCCGAAGGAGATCCGCTCCGCCGAGACCTCGCTGGTCGGGCGCAGATAGCGGAAGCTGTAGCCGTCGACGCGCGCCGACTGGCCAGGCGACAGCGTGATCTGCTGGACGTGCTGGAAGGTTGAGGAGGCGGCGACGCCAACCAGCAGCACCGCCACGCCGAGGTGGATCAGATAGCCGCCGTAGCGGCGACGGTTGCGGCGCACGAGCGCGACCAGGGCGGCCGGCGGCGACTCGCTGGCCATCGCGCGCCGCGCGCGCAGCCCACGCCAGTACTCCTGTACGACCGTGCCAAAAACGAACGCCGCCATGCAGAACAACGCCAGCGCCCAGGGCTTGGCCGAGATCCCGCCGACGGCGAGCAGCGCGACCAGCGTCGCCAGCGCCGCACCAACCGGCGCCAGGAAGTTGCGGCGCAGGTTGGCGGCGGTCACGCGGCGCCAGGAGATGACCGGCCCGATCCCCGAGAGCAGCACCAGCGCGATCGCCAGCGGTCGCGTGTAGAGGTTGAACCAAGGTGGCCCCAGGGCCGCCTTCTGCCCAGTCAGTGCCTCGGAGATCAGCGGGAAGAAGGTGCCCAGGAAGATCACGAAGCAGAGCCCGACGATGACCAGGTTGTTGAGCAGGAACATCGATTCACGCGACAGGAGAGCATCGATCCTGTGCTCGGAGCGCAGCGCGTCGCGGCGCGAGACGATCAGCGTCGCCGAGCCCGCGACGAGCACGCCGATCAGCACGAGGAACGGCACGCCCAACGTCGAGGCGCCGAAGGCGTGGATCGAGTCGAGGATGCCTGAGCGCACGAGGAACGTGCCGAGGATCGCCAGGATGCCGGTGGCGAGCACCAGCGAGGCGTTCCAGACCTTCAGCATGCCGCGCTTCTCCTGGATCATCATCGAGTGCAGGAACGCGGTGCCACACAGCCACGGCATCAGCGCGGCGTTCTCGACCGGATCCCAGGCCCAGTAGCCGCCCCAGCCCAGCTCGGTGTAGGACCAGCGCGCGCCCAGCAGGATGCCGATGCCCAGAAAGCCCCAGGCGGCGAGCGTGAAGCGACGCGTCGAGCGGATCCACTCCGCGTCGATCTGGCGCGTGACGAGCGCTCCGACCGCGAAGGCGAACGGGATCGTGAACAGCGTGTAGCCCGAGTACAGCGCGGGCGGGTGGAACATCATGCTCGGGTGGCGCAGCAGCGGGTTGAGCCCGGCGCCCTCGATGGGCGCCGGCGACAGCACCGCGAAGGGGTTGGCGAAGAAGACCTGCAGGAAGAGGAAGAAGGCGGCAAAGCCGAGCAGGACCGCCGTCGCGTAGGGCTGGATCTCGCGCATGCGCCGGCGCGTGATGAAGAGGATCACGCTCGACCACAGCGACAGCAGCCAGACCCAGAGCAGCAGCGAGCCCTCCTGCGAGGACCAGGCGGCCGTCGCCTTGTAGAAGGTTGGGGTCGAGGTGCTGGAGTGCGCCGCGACCACCGACAGCGAGAAGTCCGAGCGCAGGAACGCCGACTCCAGCAGCGCGAAGGCCACGGTCGCCAGCCCGGCGACGACGTAGATCGCCCGGCGCGCCGACAGCACCCACGCCCGCCGTCCCGGGCGGGTTCCATAGAGCGCGGCGCCGATGCCGTAGACAGCGACGCCCAGCGCGAGGATCAGGCAGGCGCGACCAACCGTCGGCATGTCACTGGTTGGCCGGCGCGGCGGTGAACTTCGACGGGCACTTGGTGACCAGCGAGTCGCGCTGGCCGATGAAGCTCGCACCCTGCTTGCGCACGTCGACGATGATCTCCCGGTTGGGTCCGAACGGATCGGGCACCTGTCCGCTGTAGACGATCGGCACGGCGTCGCTGCCGGCGCGATCGCGGACCGAGAAGCGCGTGATCACGCCCTCGCGGCGAATCGAGCCGGGCACGACCTTGCCCGTCAGCTGGTAGCTGCGCCCGGGCAGCGCGCTCGTGAGCAGCTGGCTGGGCGTGACGGTGACGTCGGCGGCGCTGAAGCTCGTGTAGACCAGGGCGCCCGCCAGCAGCAGGGCGACCGTGAGCGCGACGATCAGGCGAAGACGGCGCTTGCGGTTGGGGTCCATCGCGCGGGCACGTTGGGATTCATCGCCCAGGCAGTATCTCAAACAGGAAATTCGCGCCCGCCGGGGAAACCTCTGCGGATCGAGGACGTTATAGGCCCCGATGCTCCCCTCCCCCACCCCGTCGGCCGCCGCGCCATAGGCTCGATGCTCCGCTCATCTCGTCCATCGATCGTCCCCTTCGCCCCCCGGCGACCGCCGTGCGCCTCTCGCTGACCGACGTCCCCCGCCTGAGCCGGCTGCCGCGCCTGGCAGCCAGGCCGCGCGGCAGCTGGCTGCCCGCCACGAGCCGGCTGCCGGGCGCGGCTCGGTCCGCCGACCGGCCGCGCCCGGCCGTCGCGACGCTCGAGCAGCGCAACCGCCGAGCCGAAGGGCCGCAGGACCGTGCCCTCTACACGTGCTCGTGCGGAGCGATCTTCAGCGCCGACGTGAGCGCAACCGTGAGCTGCCCGCGCTGCGGCCTGCCGCAGGCCTGGTAGCCTCGGCCGGCAAGCGCTGCGGCCTGCCGCAGGCCTGGTAGCCTCGACCGGCAAGACGCGAGGTTGGGGGAACCGTGACCTACGTGATCGCTGAGCCGTGCCTTGACCTCAAGGACCTCTCCTGCACCGAGGTCTGCCCGGTCGACTGCATCCACCCGACCGCAAACGAGCCGGAGTTCAGCGAGGTGCGTCAGCTGTTCATCGACCCGGACGAATGCATCGACTGCGACGCGTGCGTCGAGGCCTGCCCGGTCGATGCGATCTTCCCCGAGGACCAGCTGCCCGAGCAGTGGCAGGACTACACCCAGGTCAACGCGGAGTTCTTCGTCCCGCACTAGGCTCTCGCGGCCCTGCGTGGGCCACCGCTCAGTGCTTTTCGTCCGTTTGCTTGTCGTCAGCGAGCCTGACTGGTGAGCGGCAAGCCGCGCTCCGTTGCTACCATGCCGCGCCGATCTTCGATCACCAATGCGAACGGGTGGTGGTGGCAACGCAGCAGCAGGGACGTAAGCAGGAGACGAGCCACCATCACTCCCGGATCGCACGCGAGACGATCGGGCGCCGGCTGCGCGAGGCGCGGCGCCGGCAGGGGCTCACGATCAAAGAGGCCGCGGAGCTCGCCGGGCTGTCGCGCTCGTTTGTGAACATCGTCGAGCGCGGCGCGTCGGAGATCGCGGTGACACGGTTGATCCGTCTCGCGGCGGTCTACGACGTCGCCGTCACGGAGCTGCTGGATCACGCGCCGACGCCGACGGCGGAGCTGGTGCCGGCGGACGCGGGCTATGTCCTGTCATCCGATGGCGACGCGATAACGATCCGTCACCTCACCGCCGGCGGCTGGGAGCTGCAGCCGTTCGTCGTCGAGCTCAAGCCGGGCGCAAGCGTGCGCCAGCACAGGCATATCGGCGATGAGTTCGTGCACTGCCTCAGCGGCTCGGTGACAGTGATCGTCGATGGTGAATCCCACCGGCTCTCGCCAGGCGACACGCTCGCCTTCGGCGGCCACACCGAGCACGCCTACGTCAACGACAGCGATCAGCCCGCGCGCTTCCTGGGAGCAACGCGTCATCGTCACCGCAATTAGTTTCACCAGGTAGGCAACCGCCCATCGCCGTGAGCTTTCCGCCTCAACGGCAGCGGCATTGTCGAGCGCAAGCAAACAATGTGAGGTGAGCGCTGCGTAAATCGGAGCGCTGCGCTGCGCTGGTGCCCGCCGCTCAGCCGCCCAGCAGCTCGATCGCGTCCTCGAAGCTCGACAGCAGCGCCGAGAGGTCGAAGGGCGGCAGCTGCCCCAGCGAATCGACCGGAAAGTGATCCTCGTAGAGCGGATAGAAGCCGCCAGGCGGCGAGGGCAGCAGATGCACGCCGGTCAGGCCGGCCTCGCGATAGCGTTCGATGCGCTCGCGCACGCGCTCCGCGCTGCCGGCCAGCAGCAGCGTGTCGACCATCTCATCCGGCACCAGCCGCACCGCCCCGCGCAGGTCGCCAGCGCGCACCCGCTCCCCGATCTGCTCAGCAACATCACCGAAGCCGGCGGCGCGAGCGCTCTCCAGGTAGGCCGGCGCCGATCCCAGTGCGGTCGCGTACATCATCGCCTGGCCCTTGGCCAGCGCGACGCCGCTGTCGTCGCGCGTGACCACGGCCGGGAAGCCGACGGTGACCTGGAAGCCGTCGAGCAAGCGGCCCGCGCGCTCGGCACCCCGACGCAAGGCGGGCATCGTCACCGTGCGCACGTACTCCAGCGACTGGAACCAGCCGACGATGCCGTCGGCAATCTCGCCTGCCAGCTCGATCATCCGCGGCCCGTTGGCGGCTAAATAGATGGGCGGCGGCGCGGGCAGCTCCATGTCGAGGTGGAAGTTGCGCACCGAGAAGATCTCACCCTCGTGCGTTACGAGCCCGCCGCCAAACGCGCCGCGCAGGATCGTGACGAAGTCGCGCATCGCCGTGAGCGGCTTGTGATAGCGCTGGCCGTGCCAGCCGCTGACGTAGCCGCGCGCCTGCAACCCGAGGCCCAGCAGCAGGCGCCCGCCCGACAGCTGCTGCAGCGTCGCCGCCTGCAAGGCCATCGTGACGGCCGAGCGCGACCAGATCCCGACGACCCCTGTGCCGATGCCGATGCGCTGGCTGCGCAGCGCGGCGGCCGTCGCTGGGCCGAACGAATCAGCGAACGTGATCTCCGGAAACCAGGCGCTGCGAAAGCCCGCGCGCTCGGCGCGTCCGGCGAGGTCGATCGCCAGCGTCGGCGGCAGCGCCGTCAGGAACAGCCCGAGGCCGTTGTCGGCCATGGAGCGACGCTCGCGGATCACGCGATCGCTGTCAAGTGGTCATGCGCGATCGCTCGATCACGGTCAGGTCGCCACCGCGAATCGCGCGCCGACTGTCAACGAGGAGCAGCGTACGATGCCCGCATGGAGCGAGCCGCGCTATCCGCCGCGCCGTCGTTCGGCCAGCTCGAGAGCCACCGCCGGGAGCTGACCGCCTACTGCTACCGCATGCTGGGCTCCCCGTTCGAGGCCGAGGACGCCGTCCAGGACACGCTGCTGCGCGCCTGGCGCAGCAGCGAGCGCTTCGAAGGGCGCTCCTCGCTGCGCTCATGGCTGTATCGCATCGCCACCAACGTCTGCCTGGACATGCTCGGCGGTCGCGAACGCCGCGCTCGGCCGATGGATCTCGGCCCAGCGCGCTCGCCGGACGGCCCGATCGGCGAGATCCTGCCCGAGGTGACCTGGATCGAGCCGGTGCCCGACCGCCTGGTCCTCGTCGACGGATCCGACCCGGCGGCGGTCGCGGAGGGGCGCGAGACGATCCGCCTGGCGCTGGTGGCGGCGCTGCAGCACCTGCCACCGCGTCAGCGCGCAGCGCTGATCCTCTGCGAGGTCCTGCACTGGAAGGCGGCCGAGGTCGCCGAGCTGCTCGACACGAGCGTCGCATCGATCAACAGCGCGCTGCAGCGGGCGCGCGCCACGCTGGAGGCGACGGACGTCTTCGGACTCGGCGCAGAAGACCCGCTCGGCGAGCACGAGAGCGAGCTGCTGGCTCGCTACGTCGATGCCTTCCAGCGCTATGACATGGATGCCCTCACCGCGCTGATCCACGAGGACGCGACCCAGTCGATGCCGCCGTACGAGCTCTGGCTGCGTGGCCGCGACGACATCCTCGGCTGGTGGGTCGGGCGCGGCGCTGGCTGCCGTGGCTCACGGGTGATCCCCACGGTCACCGCCAACGGCCTGCCAGCCTTCGGCCAGTACAAGCCCAGCGAGAGCGGCAGCGGCTATGACCCCTGGGCGCTGCAGGTGCTGCGAATCCAGGATGGTCGGATCGTCGAATTCACGTTCTTCCTGGCCACTGACACGCTGTTTCCGCTCTTCGGCCTGCCCCCCAGGCTCGAGGGCTAGCCTCGCCCACCGCGCAGCACCTCGCCGAGGCCAAGGTAGTCGACCAGCTCACGCAGCTCGACCGAGGCGCCGCGGAACGACAGCTCGCAGCCGTGGCGACGGGCCGCCAGCGCCAGTTGTGCCAGCGCGTCGACGGCGATCAGGTCGGCGGCCAGCCCGCTGACGTCGCAGCGTACGGGCTGACCACGCCCGGCGGCCAGCAGCGCGCCCGCCCGGGCTAGCAGTCCTGCCAGATCGGCGCGCTCGAGCGGGCCCCGGATCGCCAGATCGAGCATCTGACCTTCAGACCGCGCGAGCGGCGGGAAGTCATCGCGGCTCGAGCGCTGCGCGACACGGTCCGCGACCAGTCCGCATCGCTGCTCCGGCACTGACGCGCCCGGCTCCGGCACTGACGCGCCCGCCCACCGGCTCCGAATAGAAGCGGACGACGGGCCTCGAACCCGCGACCTCGAGCTTGGGAAGCTCGCGCTCTACCAACTGAGCTACGTCCGCGCGATCGGATTCTAGGCTCTGGCGTCGGCGAGCGTAAAGGCGCTCACGCGTTCGCGCGCCCGGTCGACGCGGCTCAGTGAGAGGGATTTGGCCTTCGCCGGCGTCGCACTCCCAGCACCGCGAGCAGGCAGGCCACCACAGCCGCGGCTGCGAGCGCCACCGCGAGCCCGGCGCCGGTGTCGTGAGCGGCTCCTGTCCGTGCTGCCGCGGGTCTTGCATGTGCCGCGCTCCGCCCGCCTCGGCGAGGGGACAGCGCCCCAAGCCGGTCAGCCGGCAGAGCCGGGGTGCGCCGGACGCGGCGTGGCCGGGAGTGGGGGCGGTGGCGGGCCAGCGATCGCCGGGCGACGACCTGATGGCCACGGCGTACGCCGGCCGCGGCGGTCGCGGTTCGCGCCGGCGCCGTCACCGTGCGCTCCACGATCGCGAACGGAAACGGCTTGCCGGCGAGGGCAACGAGCGCCTCTGCGGTGACCCAGACCGGCGTCTGGGAGTCGCCGCGGGCGTAGTCGATCGCGCCACTCGCGGTGATCAGTGAGCGCAGATAGTCAAGCGGCGACGGGGAGCCGTGAGCGTGGACCTGCGCGGGATCGACGCCGGCGGCGATCAGGCCCTGGATGGCCCAGGCGGTGGACTGGGCATTGGAGCTCCCGCCCGGCTCGGACGGAAAGCCGCCGTCCGAGCCCTGAGCAGCGCGGATGAACGCGACCGCGCGCCGGCGCGCGGTGGGCGCGCTGCCAGCGAGCGCCTGCAGCGCGGCGCCGGTGTCGTCGATGTCGGCGAGGTCGCCGACGGTGGCAAAGCTGAAGCCGCCGTCGGAGTCCTGCTGGCGCACCAGCCAGTCCAGCATCCGCGCGGGCGGGGTGACGCCGGCGGCGCGCAGCGCCAGGACGGCGAACGTCGTCAGGTCGACCTGGTCGCCGACCGAGCCGTCGGGCCTGATTTCGCGCTCCAGCGTCGCCAACGGGTCATGGCCGCCGACGTCGGTCGGCGACACGCCAGCGGCGGCGGCAATGAGGATCGTGCGCTCGATTGAGCCGGGGTCGCTGGCGAACGTCCGCTCAATGTAGGCGAGCAGGCTGTGACCGGCGCGGGCGGTGCCCTCGGGGCTGCGTCCGCTGGCGGCGAGCGCAAGCGCGGCCCAGCCGGAGTCGAGCGCGCTCGACTGCTGGCCGGGGGCCGCGCCGAAGCCGCCGTCGGGGTTCTGGGCGGCGAGCAGGTAGGCCAGCGGGGAACCGGCGGCCCGGGCGCCCGGCACTGTCGGACCGATCGCCAGCGCTCCACAGACGGCAAGGACGATCAGCGGCACGGCGCCGCTCGGCGGCCCCCAATGAACCTGCAGGCGCCGGGCGAAGCGCTGCACCGAGCGCAGCAGCGCCGGCCCGAACGCGAGTGCGAACAGCAGGCAGCCGCCGGCGTCGATCGCGTCGAACCCGAGGCCGGTGCTCAGATAGGCGGCGAGCTGGGCGGCACTGTGGTCGCTGTAGCTCACCCAGTCGCCGAGATCCTGGACGACCGTGAACAGGAAGCCGATCGCGCAGCAGGCGAGCGCCAGCGGCCAGCGACCGATCCGTCCGCGCGTCACCGTCGCCAGACCGGCACCGAGCAGTCCGGCGACGCCCCAGGCGCCCATCTGCCAGGGCGTCCATGGGCCCTGGCCGAAGAAGAAGTTCGAGGTCAGGCCGGCGATCGCGCCGACCATGAAGCCGGGAGCGCCGCCGAGCGCGTAGCCGGAGACCAGCACGATGTCGGTCGTCGGCTTGACGTTCGGCAGCGCGGCGAACGCGATCCGTCCGAGGGTGGCGAACGCCGCCAGCGTCGCCACGAGCGCCACGATTCGTGCGTCCGGACGGGCGCGCTCATACCACCCGAAGCCGCCGGCGAGGCCCAATCCGAGCACGAGGAAGGCACCAAGCAGCCAGCTCATACGGGCACCCGCCCGAGCAGCGCCACGCCATCCTGCGGGGTCAGCGCGCGACCACCGAGGATGCGCGCGGTCTCGGTCACGAAGTAGCTGCCTCCGGTCAGCAGCTGCCGCACCGGTCCATCGGCGATCACCGCGCCGTCGGCCAGCAGCACCACCCTGGTCGCGAACGTTGCGGCGAACTCCGGATCGTGGGTGGCGACCACGACCGCGAGGTCGAGGCCCGCGAGCAGCATCGCCAGCTCGGCCTTGTGGTCGCGGTCCATGCCCCGGGTCGGCTCGTCCAGCAGCAGCATCGCCGGCGGCGGATCAGCCTCGCCGCCGAGCACGATCGCCAGTGCGAGACGCTGCTTCTCACCGCCGGACAGCTCGCGGGGATGGCGCCTGCGCAGCTCGGGCTCATCCAGCCCGACCCGCGTCAGCGCCTCCGCTGGCGCCTCATCGGCAACGCGGTCGTGAATCAGGTAGTCGGTAGGGTTCTGGAGCAGCAGCGCGACGCGTCCGGCGGCGGTCACGCGCCCGCGGGTTGGCGCCATCAGGCCGGCGGCGTGGCGCAGCAGGGTCGACTTGCCGGCGCCGTTGCGTCCCATCAGCGCGACCCGTTCGCCCCGCGTGACGACGAGTGAGAGGTCGCGGAGGATCGCCGTCCCACCACGCAGCTCGTGCCAGACGTGGCTGAGCTCGAGCGCGGGAGGCGGGCCACGCCGCCGGGCGCGCCGGGACGCCCGGGGCGGCGCATCCAGCTGGCTACCAGGATCCGGCTGGCCGTCGGGATCCAGGCTGTAGCCGGCGACCCTGAGCGCCGCTCGCGCAGCTTTGACGCCCGCCACCGGCGCTTGCCCCAGCGCGCCGAGCAGCCGCGCGCCGGGCGTCTGCAGCGTCGGCGCCGCCTCGGCCGCCCAGGCGAGGAACTCCACCGGCGAGGCATCGCAAACCAGCCGTCCGGCGGCCATCGCCAGCACCCGGTCGGCGGCCGGCAGGCAGCGCTCGAGGCGGTGCTCGGCGAGCAGGATGGTCGTATCGGAGTCCTCGTTGAGACGACGCAGCAGGCCAATCAGCTCATCCCCGGCGACCGGGTCGAGCTGCGAGGTCGGCTCGTCGAGCACGACCAGCGCGGGGCGTCCCGCAAGCGCCGCCCCAAGCGCGACCCGCTGGAGCTCACCGCCCGAGAGCTCAGCCGTCGAGCGCTCCAGCAGGTGCGCGATGCCCAGCGCGAGCGCGACCTCCTCGACCGCCCGGGCGACCGCGGCCGCGCTGGCGCCGCGGTTCTCGAGGCCGAAGCCCAGCTCGGAGCGCACGGTGCCCATCAGGACCTGAGCCTCTGGATCCTGAAACAGCGTGCCCACTGCAGCGGCGAGCTCACCCGGGCCGTGCGTGCGCGTGTCCATCCCTGCCACCGTCGCGGTCCCTGAGAAGGTGCCGCCGTGGAAGTGGGGCACGAGGCCGCACGCCGCCCGCAGCAGCGTCGACTTGCCCGACCCGGAGGCGCCGGCGACGACGACCAGCTCGCCGGCGTCGAGCTCGAGCTCGACGCGATCGAGCGCGGGGCACGCCGACCCCGGGTACGTGTAGGTGACTTGGTCCAGCCGCACGATCACCGCGCCACCCCGCGACGGTCGGCGAACGGGAGCCAGGCGAGCGCCGCCAGCCCAGCGCACAAGGCCGCCGCCGCGGGGCCGAGCGGCATCGACAGCGTGGGGTAGGCGGTGAACGGCGCCAGTCCAGCCCAGCGGCTGGCGATCGCCAGCGCCGTGATGGCGGCCGCGGAGGCGGCGAACGACAGGTCGTGCCGTGACCACGGCAGCGACCGTCCCGGGACCCGACGGCAGGCCGTCGAGTAGCCGCGAACCTCCAGCGCAGCAGCGACGTCGAGAGCACGATCCAGCATGCTGGACGTCGTCGCTCGCAGGAGCTGCCGGCGTGTTGGCGGCCGGCCGGGCCGGCAGCGTTGGGCGTCGGCGAGTCGTCGGGCGTCACGGCCCAGCAGCGGCACTAGCCGCGTGGCCAGCGTCGCGGTCAGCGCCGAGCGGAACGAGGCGCGGCGCAGCAGCCGCAGCAGCTCGTCGGGATCGACGGTCATCGAGTAGAGCGCCGCGGCAGCGATCAGCGCCAGCGCCCGCAGCCCGAGCACGGCGCCGTACACGGTTGCCTCGAAGGTGACATTCGCCTCACCGTAGAGCGGGATATGACCAAAGCGCCAGATCACGGTCGTGCCGTCGCGTGTGACCAGGGCATTGATCACGCAGATCAGCAGCGCCATCGGGACGGCGAAGCGAGCAACGCCGGCCAGCTCGCGCCCAACGCCGGCGGCGAACGCCGCACCGGCGATCGCGGCCAACAGCGCGACCAACGCCAATGGGCTCGTCAGCACGAGCGCGGCGGCAGAGAACGCGGCGCAGTACAGGGCGGCGACGGCGGCCCGAGCTGCGTGCAGCGGGGTCAGACGGCGTCGGTAGAGCATCGGCCGTCACGCTCACGATGACGGATGGACAGGCACCGGCAGCGAAC
The DNA here is from genome assembly GCA_963795555.1 of uncultured Solirubrobacterales bacterium. Lineage (GTDB taxonomy): Bacteria > Actinomycetota > Thermoleophilia > Solirubrobacterales > Solirubrobacteraceae > CAWCHZ01. Next base: position 200,108 of record CAWCHZ010000001.1, on the reverse strand, counting down.
GGCCGCCGGCGATCGCCAGCGCGAACACGTTGCGCAGGCGAGCCGGGTCCAGGGCACGGGCGGCGGCGTCCACCCCGGCTGGATCGGTCCCCGTGATCACCCAGGTCGGGGGGCCGACGCCGCCGACCGCGGTTGCGGCGACGAGCCCCGCCCCACCGCCGAGCGTCGCGACCAGCCTGCCGGCGGGATCGAGCAGCTCGAGCGTCCTGTCGCCGGAGCCGAAGCGGACGTACACGCCGCTCGCCTTGGGGCCGGCGGCGATCAACCGGGCCGCCGGCACGCTGACCAGATCGCTGCCGGTGCCGACGACGATCGCCGGGTGGCCCTGGGCCGCATCAGCCGCCACGCCGCTGGCCCGGCCGGAGGCGGCGCTGTCCGCGCCGAGGACGAGACGGGCAACGGTGACGCCGGCGCGAGACAACGCACGCGCCACCGCGCTACACGCGGCCTGCACGTCGGCGGCACAGCTGAGCGGGGTGTGGTGTCGGCCGCCGCCCTGCGTGAACGGCTCAGGATAGGAGCCGACCACCGCCGGGATCGAGTCGGTCACCGACCAGTCGTGAAGATCCCACCAGATCCGGTCGCCGGCGCGGACCGCCGTCGTGCCCGCGCCGGCGGAGGCCTGGATGCCGTTGACGTAGTAGAACCAGTCGCGGTGGTCGGCCGTGCCGGTGAACCCATCGATCGACTCGACGAAGTTGTTGCCATAGCGGGCGGCGACGTGCAGCTCACGCTCGAGCAGCTCGATCACCGTCTCCCTCCCCGGCACCCGCGCCGACATGATCTGCGCCACCGGCCGGCTGCCGAAGTCACGCGTCACGTCGACCGCCACGTTCGTGGTCGCCGGGCCAGCGCCGGGGCCGCAACCGCTGACCACCACCCAGAGGGTGGCGATCAGCGCAGCTGCGGCGACGCGGCGCATGACGTCACACGGCTCGGTGTCAGGTGCTCAGGCGGCGACCCTCACCCGCACGGTGGCCGCGCGCACGTATCCCTTCTTGCGCGCGCCGAGGATCAGCGTGCCGGCGTGCTTTACCGCCAGCTTCGCGACTCCCTTGGCGTTGGTCGTGGCCCTCGCGCCGCCTGCAGTGACGATCGCGCCGGCCAGCGGCACCGGGACGCCCTTCGCGTCGATGGCATCGACCGTCACCTTCAGCTTCTTCCCCACCCGCGCGGTGGAGGAAGCCTTGATCACGAGTGGATCGCCGGTTCCGCTGAGTGGGACCGCTGCAAACAGCAGCCGATCGCCCGCATGGAGCGTGATCTCGCATGCGCCCGTGCTCGCCGCCACGTTGTTGACCAGGATCTCCCAATAGGACTGCGTACCGCTCTCGGTGTCACCCAGGATCTTCGTGATCAGATAGTCGTTGAAGGTGCTCGACCAGCTGCCGCCCCACGACCCCTTCGTCGCGACGTTCAGCGCACCGGCCGCGCTGTCCGCCGGGCACTTGCCCTGCGGCGCGCCGTCCTTGGTTATCGAGCCCGACAGCGGAGCCCGGACCGTCTTGGTGGCCAGCAGCGTGCGCTTGGCACCTTCGATCCGGATCGTGACCTTCGGTCCTGACGGGCCCGCGAGTGCGGTCGAGACGGCACCGAGTGCCAGCGCGACGGCAGTCGTGGCGACCACGGCGGTCGTGACCACGGAAGAGACGATCGTCCTACGAAACATGAGAGCCACCCCTTTCCACGAGGGAATATCGGCATGACGGTCGGAGCAGGTCTCCTGGCTGACGGGCCTACGTGCCGCGCCTTCCCAGCCCGCCGCGCGGGCCAGTGGCATGCTGCGGCACGCGTCCCCGATAACAGTGGCGGGTCCGCGCCGGAATTCCACCGGCTTCCCTGACCACCGACCTTGAACGTCGACATCCTACAGTCCCGCCAACCGGGATGCGGGGCGCGGCCGACGAGTGTCGCGGAGCGACGGAGGCCACGCACTAACCTTCGGACTTGTGAAGCGCACGGCCATCCCTGCGGTCGTCATCGCGGCGGCTGCCGCGCTGGTGGCCCTGCTCATCTACGGCGTGCTCGCCAAGCAGGACAACCACACCATCGACCAGGCGCTGGCGCACGGCCGGCCGGTCGTGGCGCCCGACCGGCGGCTGCCGCTGCTCGGCAGCAGCGCCTACGCGTCGCTGGCGAGCTTTCGCGGCAAGGTCGTCGTGCTGAACTTCTGGGCCTCCTGGTGCCCCCCCTGCCACACCGAGGCGCCGACGCTGGAGCGCCTGCAACGCCAGATCAAGGCCCACCAGGCCACCGTGCTCGGCGTGACCTTCCAGGACGCGAGCCCGGACTCGCTGGCGTTCGTGCGCCAGTACGGGCTCACGTATCCGAGCCTGCGCGACGTCAACGGCGCGCTCGCCCAGGCGTATGGGACGCACGCTCTGCCGGAGACCTTCGTGATCGACCGTCGCGGCCGGATCGTCGCCGACGAGCGCTCGGCCGTCGACACGGGCTGGCTGCAACGGACGCTCGCGCCGCTGCTGGGCAACCGGGCGTGAGCGCATGACCGCACCGCTCCGCCGTCTGCTCGCAATCCTGGCGATGAGCATGCTGCTGGCCGGCTCCGCGCTCGTGGCGACTGGCGCCGCCGCGGCGCGCACGTCGCTGCCCGACGTCGAACAGGACGTGATGTGCACGGTCTGCGGCACGCCGCTCGCACTCGCAAACTCCCCGGAAGCCGACCGCGAGCGGGCGTTCATCCTCGAGCGCATCCACGCCGGCGAGACCAAGGCGCAGATCGAGCGCGACCTCGTCGCGCAGTACGGACCGGCCGTGCTCGCTCTCCCCGCCCGCCACGGGTTCGACTTGACGATCTACATCGTGCCGCCGCTGGTCCTGCTGCTCGTGGCCGGAGCGCTTGTGGTCGTCGTTCCGCGCTGGCGCCGACGCGGCGTCGGCAGTCCCAACGCTGCCGATGGCAGTCCCAATGCCGTCGACCCAGCTGCGGCGACCAGCGGCGCGGATGACGCCGATCCCCCGCCGCCGTCGGCCGCCGAGGCTCACCGGCTCGAGCAGGATCTCGCGCGCTACGGCGGCTGAGATGATCATCGCAGCGGGATCCGGGGCCGGCACGACGGTGGTCGCCGCATTCGCGGTCGGCTTCGCGTCGTTCGTCTCGCCCTGCGTGCTGCCGCTCGTGCCGGGCTATCTCTCGGCTGTCTCGGGCGTCTCGGTCGCCGAGCTGCGCCAGGGCAGCCGCTCGCTGACGCGGATCGTCTGGCCGAGCGTGATCTTCTGCCTGTCGTTCACGCTCGTGTTCGTGGCACTGGGGCTGACGGCCACGGGCCTGGGCCGCACGCTGGCCTCGCACCGCACGACGCTCGATCAGGTCGCCGGCGCGCTGATCGTGGCGATGGGGGCCTTCTTCCTGCTGACGCCGTTCGTGCCGCAGCTCAATCGGGAGTGGCGTCCCGATGCGCTGATTCGCCGCGCCGGCTCGGGCGGCCCGCTGATCGCCGGCGCCGCATTCGCGGTTGCCTGGACGCCGTGCATCGGGCCGACGCTTGGCGCGATCCTCGCCGCCGCCAGCACGCAGGGGTCGGCTGGCCAGGGCGGGCTGCTGCTCGCCTGCTACTCGGCGGGGCTGGCGATCCCGTTCCTGCTGACGGCGTTGGCCGTCGACCGTCTGACCGCCGCGTTCCGCTGGCTGCGCGACCACTACCTGATCGTCACGGCGGTGTCGGGCGCGGTGCTGATCGCGATGGGCGTCCTCGTCTACACCAACGAGATGACCCGCCTCAACAGCGAGGCCCAGCACCTGCTGTCGAGCCTGGGGCTGGACTTCTTCTCGTCGCTGTGAGCATCGCCGCGCGCTGTGGGCATCGCCGAGCGGTAATCCGCGTCGGGGCCCGCGACGCCAGGCCGGGGCGGGCGTGACCTACATCGCGTCGGGCGCCGCGACGCCGAGCAGGTCCAGCGATCGGGCGAGCGCCCGTTTGGTGACCGCGCACAGCACGATCCGAAAGGACTCCAGCTCGCGTGGCTCGACGTCCAGCACGCGGCAGTCACGGTAGAAGGCCGTGAAGTCCTGCGCCAGCTCGAGCGCGTAGTTGGCGATGCGATGCGGCGCCCGTCTGGTCACGGCCTCCGGCAACGCCTCCGCGCCGAAGGCCAGCAGTCGCCGGATCAGCGCGCGCTCGGCGGGATCCAGTGCGGCCAGCGCCGTGCCATTGCCACCCCCGGCAGCGCCAACCGCCTCCAGCGCCTCGCCGACGCGCCGATCGCCGACGCGCGCGAGAATCGAGACGATCCGCGCATGCGCGTACTGCACGTAGTAGACGGGGTTTTCGTTTGACTGGCGGCGTGCGAGGTCGAGATCGAGGTCGACCGTGCTGTCGTGTGAGCGTTGGAGCAGGAAGTAACGCGCGGCGTCCACCCCGATCTCGTCGATCAGCTCGGCGAGCGTGACGAACTCGCCGCGGCGCTTGGACATCGAAGCGCGCGCGCCCCCCTCGACGACGTGGACGAACTGCATGATCAGCAGCTCCAGGTCGTCCGGGTCGCCGCCAAGCGCCGCGAACGCAGCGCGCATCCGATCGCGATAGCCGTGATGGTCTGCGCCCCAGACGTCGATCAATCGCTCGAAGCCGCGCTGACGCTTGTCGTGGTGGTAGGCGATATCGGCGGCGAAGTAGGTGTCCTCGCCGTTGGAGCGCCGCAGCACGCGGTCCTTGTCGTCGCCGAAGGCCGTGGTGCGCAGCCAGAGCGCCCCCTCGGACTCATAGACGTGCCCCGCCCGCTCCAGCAGCCGGTAGGCGCGCTGAACCGCCGAGGGCGTGCCCGCATAGAGCGAGCGCTCCGAGAACCACGAGTCGAAGTGCACGCGAAAGCGCTCGAGCGTGGCGCGGATGTCGTCGATCAGAAGCCGCACGCCCTCGCCCGCGAGCTCGTCGGGATCGCCCGCGGCGGCGTCGGGGATTGCCTGCGCCAGCTCGCCCACGTAGTCGCCGGCATAGCCGTCCTCGGGGATCTCCTCGCCGCGCGCGCGGGCACGAATCGACTCACCGAGCTTGGCGACCTGGGAGCCCGCGTCGTTGAGGTAGTACTCGCGCTGCACGGCGTGCCCGGCGTGCTCGAGGATGCGCGCCAGCGCGTCGCCGTAGGCGGCGTGACGGCCGGAGGCGGCCGTCAGGGGGCCGGTTGGGTTGGCCGAGACGAACTCGATCAGGATCCGCTGCGGGCGCTCGACGATCGCCGGCGCGAGCCGCTCGCCGGCGACCAGCAGCCCCGCCAGCGCCTGGCGATACCAGACGTCGGCGAGGAAGAGGTTGACGAAGCCGGGACCGGCCACCTCGGCGCGCGTCAGCTGGTCGCCCAGCGCCTGCCCCAGCACGCCGCCGAGGCGCTCGGCGATCGCCCGCGGAGGCTCGCCGAGCGCGGGCGCAAGCAGCAGTGCGGCGTTGGTCGCGTAGTCGCCGAACTCGGGCTTCGGCGAGCGCTCGAGCGTCGCGTCCGTGCCGATCCTCGCCGCGTCGGCGCGCAACTCCTGCGCGGCAGATCGAATTGCCGCGCGCAGCAGCTGCAGCGGGTCCGGCTTGGTGTCTTGGGACTCAAGCATGGTCAGTGGTGGTAGGGCGCGCCGGCGAGGATCTTATGCGCGCGGTAGATCTGCTCGAGCAGCACGACGCGTGCGAGCTGGTGCGGCAGCGTCAGCGGTCCCAGCGACAGCCGCTCGTCGACCCCCTCCGACAGGGCCGTGCCGTACGGGCCGCCGATCACGAAGGCGAGGTTCAGCCCGCTCTGGCGTCGCTGCTCGAGAAAGCGGCTCAGCCCCGGCGAGTCGTACTGCGTGCCGGCGGCGTCGAGCAGGCAGACGTATGCCCGTTGAGGCAGCCGACGCGGGGTCTGCTCATCCTCGCGCAGCTCGATCAGCTCGACGCGGGCATAGCGGGAGAGCAGGCGCTCGTAGTGCGCGACATCGTCGGCGAATGGGGGTCTCAGGCGCCCCACCGCCACGACGATGATTCGCACGGTGCGATACTAGCCGTAGACCAGCGCCGTCGTCCCACTCACCGGCGCGGGGATCGTCATCGCTCAGGAGATGTGCAGATGCCGGACGAGAGCGGACAGGAACGCCGCATAAACATCCACTTCTCGCCGAAGTTGATGGCAGGTCGCTACGCCAACTTCGCCAACGTCTCGCATTCGGAGTACGAGTTCACGATCACCTTCGCGCGCGTCGATCATGAGGTCGACGAGGAGGAGGTGCCCGGTGTCGTCGTCTCGCGCATCAACCTCTCGCCGAAGTTCATGCGCGAGCTGATCGAGGCGATGGAAGACAACTTCGCCAAATGGCAGACGCGGGAGGGCATCAAGAACCTCCCCGAGTACCCTGGCGACAGCTCGGACTAGTCGCTCGGCCGCGTTCCGTCAGTCGCCCGAGGGCGCCCCGTCAGTCGCTCGGCCGCGTTCCGTCAGTCGCCCGAGGGCGCCCCGTCAGTCGGCCCCGTCGAGCCCGAGCAGCATCGCCTCGCGTCGATCGCCGCGCTCGCGTGCGAACGTCACGGCGGCGCCGATCCGCTCGATCGTCGGCGGATGCGAGCTCAGCAGCGCGGTCAGCCAGCGCGGTGGCGCTGGATCGGCCAGGTTCTGCCGCACGATCCGCCGCTCGAAGGCGACGAAGGGCTCGGGCTCTCCGGTCAGCCGCAGGGCAAAGCTGTCGGCCGCCCGCTCGACGGCGCGTGACAGCCGGCTCGCCGCGATGCCGGTGAGCGCCGAGACGACGCCAAAGGCCAGCGCGATGCTCGCCAGCGCCAGCTCCTCGCCGCGATCCCGCCGCGGCGCGCCGTGGCCCTGCAGCCGCTGCGCGAGGTGCTGGGCGGCGAGCGTCGACGGCAGTGCCACGATCGCGCCGAACGCCAGCCCCCGCGGGATGTCCCGGTTGCGCACGTGAGCCAGCTCGTGGGCGACGACCAGCCGCAGCTCGGCCGGGCTGAAGCGCTCCAGCAGCGTGTCGTAGAGCACGACCCGCTTGGTCGCGCGCAGCCCCGTGACATAGGCGTTCGCGGCCGCCGTGCGACGGCTGGCGTCGACCACGTAGACCTCGCCGACATCCACGCCCGCACGCGCGGCGAGCTCGAGCACGTCGCTGCGCGCGGGTCCCGCCGGCAGGACGGTGAAGCGGTTGAAGAGCGGATCGAGCGCCACCGGCGCGGCGTAGGTCATCGCGGCCGCGAGCCCGACCGCGCCAGCCGCGCCCGGCGCCCACCAGCGATCCGGACAGCGGCGCGTCAGCGCGAGCAGCCCCGCACCGATCGGCGCGCCGAGCGCGGCCGTCACGGCGGTCGACCTGAGCTCATCGGTCGCCCAGTCCGACCACCCCTGGGTGGCCAGATCGACCTGCCGAGCGCGGTGATGCCCGATCGCCGAGAAGGGCAGCGACACCAGCTCCAGGACGGCCGCCAGGCAGACCGCCGCGCCGGCATCGCCAAGCGGCCGCGCCGACCGCGATCGGCACCCGCGCCGTGTCAGCCAGCCCAGCGTCGTCGCCGCGCTCAGTCCATGGGCAATGCCGAGTGCGAGCTGGGGACGGCGATAGGCGCGCGCCCGGGCGATCTGCTCGCCGCTGAAGAACGTCCTTGGGCTCAGCGGCGTCGGCGCGACCGGTGGCTGCCGTGGACGCAGGAGGGAAGCGGCCAGCTCAGCGATCGCGAACGCGCCGAGCATGGTGCCGATCGGACCCGGGCTGCGACGGCAGGCGCGCACCGGCCAGACTGTAGAGATGCGCGTCGCGGTGGTGTCCTCTTCCGACATCCACGGCAACCGCCAGGCGCTGGAGGCGGTGCTCGCAGACGTGGAGCGCGCCGATGTGCAGGAGCTCTGGTGCCTCGGCGACATCGTGGGCTACGGCGCCGATCCGGGACCATGCGTGGCGTTGGTCCGCGAGCGCTGTGATGTCTGCCTCGTCGGCAACCACGATCTCTGCGTGCGCGGCGATCTCCCGCCGGGCGAGTTCTCCCGGGCGGCCGCGGCGGCCGCCCGCTGGACCCGCGCGCAGCTCGACGCGGTCCACCTGGACTATCTGCGGGCCCTCGAGCCGGCATGGCTCAGCAGCGAGGTCGGGCTCTACCATGCCAGCCCCCGGGACCCCGTCTGGGAGTACGTCTCTCACGCCCGGACTGGCCGCGTCTTGTCTCGACGCCCAGGCGCACCGCGTCTGCCTGATCGGCCACTCGCACCTGGCGATGACCTTCTCGCGCTCCGAGGCGTCTGTTCAGCGCGAGCTGCGCGCCGCCGGCGAGGATATCTCGATCGCGGTGGGACAGTGGCTGATCAACCCGGGCAGCGTCGGACAGCCCCGCGACGGCGACCGGCGTGCGGCGTGGCTGGTACTCGACACCGAGCGCTGGACGGCCAGCTTCCAGCGCAGCGACTACGACGTCGACGCGGCGGCGCGCGCGATCGTCGCAGCCGGCCTGCCGAGGGTGCTCGCCGAGCGGCTCTGGCATGGTCAGTAGCATGCGCCTGCGATGGGCTTCGTTCGTGTCGCCATCGCCGCCGTCCTGGGCATGGCCTGCGCCGTGCTCGTGGCGTGCGGCTCGACCAGCAGCTCGCTGATCCCGCGGGCATCCGCGGGCACGCTGCTCAGCGACCTCAACACGCTGAGCTCGGCCGTGGCCAACCAGAGCTGCAGCGCGAGCCAGGACGCACTCAGCCGCCTGACCCAGGACGTCGCGCAGCTGCCGGCGAACGTCGACGGCGCGCTGCTTCAGCGCGTGCAGAGCGGCGTCGACAACCTCAGCCGCCAGGTGACGGCCAAGTGCACCCCCGCCAGCTCGTCGACGACCACGCCGACGACGACCAGCACGACCACCACCACTTCGACGAGCACCCCGACGACCACCTCGACCACGACTCCCACGACAACCCCCAGCAATGGCGGCGGCACCTCGTCCGGCGGCCAGGGCGGCACGTCGACCGGCACCGGCGGGACCGGTGGCACCGGCGGCACGACCAGCACGAGCGCCGGCACGACGGGCGGCGGCAGCGGTGGCGGCGCGGGCTCGGGTGGCGGCGCTGGCGGGGGCAACGGCGCCGGCGGCACGGGCGGTGGAACGTGAGCGCCGGCGGCCGCGCCAGCGGCGGCAGTGGAGCGCAGCGGTGAGCGTCGCGACGATCGCCGGCGGGCGCTACGGCTGGGCGAGCCGGCTCGGCGTCGGCGGTATGTCGACGGTCCACCTCGCCTTCGACACCCGCCTGGAGCGTTAGGTCGCGATCAAGCTGCTCGCCGAGCACCTGGCCGATGACCCGATCTTCGTCTCGCGCTTCCAGCGCGAGGCGCTGGCGGCAGCGCGTCTCGTGCACCCCAACATCGTCCAGGTCTTCGACTCCGGCCTCGATGAGCACCAGCGACCAGCACTACATCGTCATGGAGTACATCGCAGGGCCAGCTCGTGCGCCGAGATCCTGCGCGACGCGGCTGGCTCTGCCGGTCGCGGAGACGCTCGCCGTCATCCTCAGGCCTGCCGCGGCCTCGATTACGCCCACCGCAAGGGCGTCGTCCACCGCGACGTCAAGCCGGGCAACCTGCTGCGCGCCGATCGACGGCGTCGTCAAGCTCGCCGACTTCGGCATCGCCAAGGCGACCGAGCAGACCGAGCATCACGCAGGTCGGATCGGTGCTCGGCACGGCCGCCTACCTGGCGCCCGAGCAGGCGCGCGGCGATGAGCGCCGGCCCGCTCGCCGACATCTATGCGCTGGGCATCGTCACCTACCAGCTGCTGGCCGGGCGACTCCCCTACGAGGCGACTTCGCTGACCGAGCTGGCGGCGCTGCAGCAGCAGCCTCCCCCGCCGCTCGACGAGCTCAACCACCACGTCTCGGTGGCGCTTGCCCAGGCGGTCGAGATCGCGATCGAGCTCGACCCCTATGACCGCTATGCCGATGCGCTCGCGATGGCCGACGCGCTGGTCGACGCCGAGCGCGGGATCGCCCCGGAGCGTTATCGCGCCGGCGGGTCGGGAGCGCCCACCCGCCTGATCGAGCAGGCGCCCACCGATGACCGCACGCTGGTCGCCCCCGCGCCACGGGGCACCGGCACGAGGCCACGAAGCACGGCGACGAGCCCGCGGAGAGCCGGCGCACCGACGCGTGGGCGCGGCGCCACTGGCGCCGCGCCGCCACGGCAGCGGCGCAGCCCGATCGCCGCGGTGCTGGTTGGGCTGCTGATCGTGCTGGTGATCGTGGCGGCCGTGCTGCTGGCCGGTGGCGGTGGATCGGGCAACAGCAGCGCCACCAGGGTGCGGCTCAACCCGGTCGTCTACAACGACCTCCAGCAATCGATCAGCGCCCTCAAGACGCTGATCACCAACAACACCCACTAGCCGAGCGTCGGTGGCGCGGTCTGGCCGAGCGTCGGTGGCGCGCCCGCCGGTGGCGCGGTCTAGCCGAGCGTCGGTGGCGCGCCCGCCGGTGGCGCGGTCTGGCCGAGCGTCGGTGGCGCGCCCGCCAGCAGAGCGTCGCCGACGCGGTCCAATGTCCCCGCCGCGATGGCGTCGCGCAATGTCGCCATCAGCTGCGCGACGAAGCTCAGGTTGTGCAACGTCAGCAGACGCATGCCAGTCAGCTCGCGCTGGCGCAGCAGGTGAGCCAGGTACGCGCGGCTGTAGCCGCCCGCACAGGCCGGGCAGACGCAGCCGGCGAGGATCGGCTCATCGGCCCGGATCCAGCGCGCCCCCGTCAGGTCCACCCGCCAGCGCCGTGCTGGATCGGGGATGAGCGCCATTCCGTGACGCCCCAGCCGCGTCGGCATCGCGCAGTCGAAGGTGTCGATGCCGAGCCTGACGCCGATGATCAGGTCGTCGATCTCGCCGATGCCCAGCAGGTGGCGCGGCCTGTCGTCGGGCAGCTCGGCGGTCGTCCAGCCGACGACCTCGTGCATCTGCGCCTTGTCGCGTCCGAGCGAGCCGCCGACCGCGATTCCCGCGCACCTGCTGGCGGCCACCGCCTGGGCCGACTCGCGCCGCAGATCCTCGTACACCCCGCCCTGCACGATCCCGTAGACGAGCTGGCCGTCGGGGCCGTGCTCGCCGTGCCAGGTCAGGCAGCGCTCCAGCCAGCGATGCGTGCGCTCGGTGGAGCGCCGCGTGTACTCGCGCGTGACATGGAATGGCGTGCACTCGTCGAAGACCAGCGCGATGTCCGAGCCCAGCGCCGCCTGCACGGCCATCGACACCTCCGGCGAGAGGAACCGCGTCACGCCATCGATGTAGGAGCGGAAGCGCACGCCCTGCTCGTCGATCGCGATGATCGCGCCAGCGCGCTCGGGACCCGACGGGGCCCGTCCCTTGATCTCGTCGGCGACCGTCCCGTGGCCCATCGAGAAGACCTGGAAGCCACCCGAGTCGGTGATCAGCGGGTGCTGCCAGCACATGAAGCGGTGCAGGCCGCCGAGCCCCCGGATCACCTCCTCGCCCGGTGCCAGATGGAGGTGGAAGGTGTTGCCGAGCAGCATGTCGAAGCCCAGCGTCCGCGCCTCGTGGGCCTCCAGGCCCTTGACGACGCCCTTCGTCGCCAGCGGCACGAACGCCGGCGTGCGGATCGCTCCATGCGCCGTCGCGATCACGCCGGCGCGCGCTCGCGACGAGCGATCGCGATGCTCGATCGTGAAGCGCTCCACGCTCGGAGCCTACAAATCGCAGGGCCCGCGACCCCGTCGCGGACCCCGCGTCACCTGCGTCTGCCCAGCGTTGAGTCCCGCTAGGACCCTTGGTCGGCGGTCTCGCGGCCCTCGATCGTCCCGGCTCCCGCGCCTCCCCCAACGCTGATCGAGACGCGCTGTGGCTTGCGCTGTTCGGGCTTGGGGATCCGCACCTCGAGCACGCCGCGATCGAAGCTCACCTTGCTGCTGTCAACGCCCTCGGGCAGCGTCAGCGACCGCGCGAAGGAGCCAAACGAACGCTCGACGCGGTAATAGCCCTCCTTCTTCTCCTCGTGCTCGGCCTTGCGCTCCCCAGTGATCAGCAGCACGTTGTCCTCGAGCTCGATGTTGACGTCCTGCTCGCTCATGCCCGGCAGGTCGGCGCGCAGGATGAAGTGGTCATCGGTCTCGAGCAGGTCGATCGCCGGCGTCCAACGCCGCACCGGCCCCCCGTTGCCCGGCCCGCCGCCAGGCGCGTCGAAGAATGTGTTGAAGAGACGATTCATCTCCTGCTGGAGCGTCCCCAACTCGCGGATCGGCTCCCAGCGAACAAGTGCCATGTCAACCTCCTGGACTTAGGAAGCACCCGTTGTAGGGGATTATGAAATCTAAGTGGGTTCTTGTCAAATCATACCGCGCCCCCGCGGGCCCGTCGGAGCCTCTCAGGGGTATGCGCGCGGACCCGGGCGATCGCTGTGCTCCGCGCTGCACCGGCCGACGATGAGCCGTGGACCGCTCCGGGCTCGCAGCCCGCCCGGGTCCTCAGGCCGCCAGGGCCCTCAGCCCGCCAGCGCGGTGGGCTCGTCGAGCAGCCGACGCCAGTAGCAGCCGAGCTCGGCCAGCTCCTGCTCGTCGAAGTGGCTGAGGTAACGGCGGCGGATCGCCTGCAGATGCGTGGGACGGGCGGCGGCCAGGATCTGACGGCCGCTGTCGGTCAGCATCGCGAACGCGCCGCGCGCGTCGCAGTCGCAGCTCACCCGCTCGATCAGGCCCTCGCGCTCGAGGCGGTCGGCCAGCCGCGTCAGGCCGCTGCGGCTGAGCAGCACCGAGCTGGCGAGGTCGCACATCCGCATCTTGTGGTCCTCGGCGTCCTCGAGGCGCAGCAGCACCTCATAGGAGGACAGGCTGATCCCGTGCGCCTCCTCGAGCTCGGCGTCGAGCGCCTTGAAGAGCGCCGCGTGGGCGCGTAGGAGGCCCCGCCAGGCATCGAGCTCCGTGGGAGTCAGATGGGCGGCGGGCTGTTCAGTCGTGATCGGGGACATCAGCGAAGAGCGCTCGCGCAGTGGCGACGATAGCAGCGATCCCGCCAATAATCCCTCAGCGCCCACCCGGCACCGGCGGCGACAGCCCCTCAGCGCCCACCGCGGCGCGCCCGGCACCCGCGGCGTACAGCCCCTCAGCGCCCACCCGAGGGCGCTGAGATGAGCGACCGGCCGGTCATCGCTGGCGGCTGCTCGATGCCCAGCAACGCCAGCACCGTCGGCGCGACGTCGGCGAGGATGCCGCCCGCGGCGATCGTCGCCTCGCGCACCGTCACGATCAGCGGGACGGGATTCAGGGAGTGGGCCGTGTTGGGGCTGCCGTCGGGCTCGAGCATGTGATCGGCGTTGCCGTGATCGGCCGTCACCACGCACGCCCCGCCACTCTCGTGGATCGCGCCCACAACCAGCCCCAGGCCGTCATCGACCGTCTCGACCGCCTTGATGGCGGCCTCGATCACGCCGGTGTGGCCGACCATGTCGGCGTTGGCGAAGTTGATGATGCCGAAGCCCGGACGCTCGTCGCGCCAGCGCCGGGCGAACGCGGCCGCGAGCTCGGGGGCGCTCATTTCCGGCTTGTGGTCGTAGGTCGGCACGTCGCGCGGCGAGGGGATCAGCTCACGCTCCTCGCCGGCGTATGGCGCCTCCTGGCCACCGTTGAAGAAGTACGTCACGTGCGCGTACTTCTCGGTCTCGGCGGCGTGCAGCTGGGGAATCCCGCGCGCCGCGAGCGTCGCGGCAAGCGTGGCCGCGGGACGCTGCGGTGGGTAGGCGACCGGATACGGCCAGCCCTCCTCGTACTCGGTCATCGTCGTCAGGCGCCGCAGCGGCGGCTCGCCGTGACGATCGATCTCCGCGAGCTGCGGGTCGGCGAGCGCGCGCACCAGCTGGCGCATCCGGTCCGGACGGAAGTTGAAGCAGATCACCGAGTTTCCCGGGCGGATTCGCGCCTCCGCCCCAACCAGCGTGGGCGCGACGAACTCGTCGCTCTCGCCGCGCTCGTAGGCGCTGCGCACCGCGGCCGCACCGCTGTCGGCGGAATGCGGCGCCGTCCCCGCGACGAGCAGGTCATAGGCGCGCTGGGTGCGCTCCCAGCGGCGGTCGCGGTCCATTGCCCAGTAGCGGCCCACCACGCTGCCGACGCGGCCGTTGCCCGCGTCGGCGAGCCAGCCCTCGACCGTCGCCAGGCTCCCGGCGCCGGAATGCGGCAGCGTGTCGCGGCCGTCGGTGAGGGCATGCAGCACGAGCTCCGGCACCGCGAGCGTTCCGGCGAGCGCGATCAGCGCGCGCAGGTGCTCCCAGCCCGAGTGAACGCCGCCCTGCGAGACCAGACCGACGAGGTGCACCCGCGGCGTGTCGGCGAAGGCCGCCCGCAGCACCGCGTTGTCGGCGAAGCGGCCCGCGCGCGCGGCCGCATCGATGCGAGCCAGGTCTTGGGGCACGATCGCCCCGGCGCCGAGGTTCAGATGACCGACCTCGGAGTTGCCCATCTGACCGTCCGGCAGCCCGACGCTCGCGCCGCAGGCCTCCAGCGTGGTGTGCGGGCAGCTGCGCCAGAGCTCGTCGAAGACCGGCGTGCGGGCGAGCGAGATCGCGTTGCCAGGGCCGTCGGGAGCCAGTCCCCAGCCATCCAGGACGATCAGGCAGACGCGCGGTACCGGCCAGCCCGCGGGCCCGGGCGGGAGGCTCACTGCCTGGCCGCCGCGACGATCGCGCTGAAGTCGTCGGCGTCGAGGCTGGCGCCGCCCACCAGCGCGCCGTCGCAGTCGGGCAGCGCAAGCAGCTCCGCGGCGTTGCCGGGCTTGACGCTGCCGCCATAGAGCACTCGCATCGCGAGCGCCGCGGCCGCGTCGCGATCGCCGACCAGCGCGCGGATGAACGCGATCGCCTCCTGTGCCTGCTCGGGCGTCGCCACCCGGCCGGTCCCGATCGCCCAGATCGGCTCATAGGCGATCACGACGTCGGCGAGCCGCTCGTCGAGGACCTTGGCCAGCCCCTCCTGGACCTGGTGGCGCAGCTTGCGCTCGGTGTCGCCGCGGTCGCGCTCCTCCTCGCTCTCGCCGACGCAGAGGATCGGCATCAAACCCGCCTCGAGCGCCGCCGGCACCTTTAGCTGCAGCGCGCGATCGTTCTCGGCGAAGTGCAGGCGCCGCTCGGAGTGCCCGAGGACGACGCCGTCGACATCGAGCTCGGTCAGCATCGGCGCCGAGATCTCCCCGGTGAACGCGCCGCTGGGCTGCTCGTGCATGTTCTGCGCGAAGATCGCGACGCGGCTGCCGCGGGCGCTGTCGACCAGCGCCGCCAGCGCGGTGAACGGCGCACAGAGTCCGACATCGACGCCATCGGCATCGACAACGCGCGGGAGCAGGCGCTGGATGTAGCGCTCGGCCTCGGCGACCGTCTTGTGCATCTTCCAGTTGCCGGCGATCAACGGCGTGCGCCGCGCCGCTGCGTCCGCCGGATCCCCACCGCGCGGACCCGTGGCCTGGCTGTCGCGGCCGTCTGGGCTCATCGCAGCGCCTCCACCCCCGGCAGCGGCCGGCCTTCGATCAGCTCCAAGGAGGCGCCGCCACCAGTCGAAAGGTGCGTCACGCGATCGGCCAGGCCGAACTGCTGCAGCGCCGCCGCCGAGTCGCCGCCGCCGACGACCGTCTCACCCGGGGCGGCGGCGACCGCCTCCGCGATGCCGCGCGTGCCGGCGCTGAAGGGTGCCAGCTCGAACGCGCCCATCGGGCCGTTCCAGAAGACCGTTGCCGCCGCGCCGATCTCCTGCCGATAGCGCTGTACGGTCGCGGGGCCGATGTCGAGGCCCATCCAGCCGTCGGGCACATCGACGCCCGCGAGCGTGCGCACGCTCGCATCGGCGGCAAAGCGATCGCCGATCACCACGTCGCTGGGCAGCTCGAGCCGGCCGCTTCCGTGCTCGGCGGCCGCCAGCGCGCGATGCGCCGGCTCAAGGTCGGACTCCGCACAGAGCGAGTCGCCGGTCTGATGGCCCTGCACGCGCAGCAGCGGGAAGGCCATCGCCCCGCCGATCAGCACGGCGTCGGCCAGTCCGAGGAAGCGCTCCAGCACGCCGATCTTGTCGGCGACCTTGGCGCCCCCGATCACCGCGACGAGTGGGCGCGCCGGCTGCTCGAGCAGGCCGCGCAGCGTCGTGAGCTCGCGTTCCAGCAGCGGGCCCGCGACGGCCTCGGCGACGTGATGGACGACGCCCTCGGTGCTGGCATGCGCGCGATGGGCCGCGCCGAAGGCGTCGTCGACGTAGACGTCGGCCAGCTCGCCGAGCGCCCGCGCCAGCGCGGGGTCATTGCGGGTCTCGCCCGGCTCGTAGCGCAGGTTCTCGAGCATCAGCAGCTCGCCCGGCGCGAGCGCGTCGGCCATCCGCGCGACCTCCGGCCCAACCACCGCCGGCGCCAGCGCCACGTCGGTGCCGATCAGCTCGCCGAGCCGCTGCGCGACGGGACGCAGCGACAGCTCCGGCTCGCGGTCACGTGGGCGCCCGAGATGCGACGCGAGGATCACCCGGGCCCGGCGGCGGCGCAGCTCCTCGATCGTCGGCAGCGCCGCGCGGATGCGAGTGTCATCGGCGACGCGGCCAGCGGCGAGCGGGACGTTGAAGTCGACCCGGACGAGCACGCGCCGTCCGTCGACGTCGACATCAGCGAGTGTCCTCACAGGACGCCGCCGGCGGTGTCGCCCGGCTCGCGGCCCGTCACAGCACCCGCTGGACGAGATCGACGAGGCGGTGCGAGTAGCCCCACTCGTTGTCGTACCAGGCGACGACCTTGACCATCGTGCCGTCGATCACCGCGGTGAGCTCGGCGTCCAGGACGGCCGAGTAGGGAGAGCGGACGACGTCGGTCGAGACGATCGGATCCTCGGTGTAGGCGAGGATCCCGCGCAGCTCGCCGCTGTCGGCGCGCTCGCGCAGCGCGACGTTGACCTCCTCGACGCTGGTCGCTCGCTGCGCCTCGACGGTCAGGTCGACGACCGAGCCCGTCGGGACCGGCGCACGAACCGAAAAGCCGTGCAGCTTGCCGTCGAGCTCGGGAATCACGAGGCCAATCGCCTTGGCCGCCCCGGTCGACGTCGGGATCAGGTTGAGCGCCGCCGCGCGCGCGCGACGCAGGTCACGATGCGGCAGGTCCTGCAGGCGCTGGTCGGCGGTATAGGCATGGATCGTCGTCATCAGCCCGTGGCGGATGCCGATCGCCTCGTGCAGCACCTTGGCGACCGGCGCCAGGCAGTTGGTCGTGCAGGAGGCGTTGGAGATGATGTCGTGCTGCGCGCGGTCGTAGGCCGCGTCGAAGTTGACGCCGAGCACGACGGTTACATCGGGCTGCGTCGCCGGTGCGGAGATGATGACCTTCTTGGCCCCGGCGGCGAGGTGCTTGGCGGCGTCGTCGCGCTTGGTGAACAGCCCGGTCGACTCGATCACCACGTCGACGCCGAGCTCGCCCCAGGGCAGCGCGCCAGGGTCGCGCTCGGCGAGCACGCGCAGCTGGCTGTCGTCGACCAAGATCGAGTCGTCGCTGGGCTCGACCGAGCCCGGGTAGCGGCCGAGGATCGAGTCGTACTCGAGCAGGTGTGCCAGCGTGGCCGCGTCGGTGAGGTCGTTGACGGCCACCCACTCGATGTCCGCGCCCTGCTCGTGGGCGGCGCGGAAGGCGTTGCGGCCGATGCGACCGAAGCCGTTGATTCCGACGCGTACGGGCATGCTGATTCCTTCCTGCTGGATCCGTTCTGGGGCGAGCCGAGGCGGCCGGGAAGGCTATCAGCGGCCATTGGCCGCGCGCGCCCGGCGGCGCGCGCGGCTCGCTCCCGCCGGATCCGCGCTGGTGCGATCAGCTCATTGCGTGGCCGTGCCCGGCGCGGTCGTTGCCGTCCCACCACCACCAAAGCTGCCGGGCCGGGCGAAGCGCAGCAAGCTTTGGCACTTGGCCACCGCCGCGAC
Organism: uncultured Solirubrobacterales bacterium; assembly: GCA_963795555.1. Lineage (GTDB taxonomy): Bacteria > Actinomycetota > Thermoleophilia > Solirubrobacterales > Solirubrobacteraceae > CAWCHZ01. The sequence goes on along the minus strand of CAWCHZ010000001.1, from coordinate 182,253 downwards.
GAACTTCGGATCCTTGCGATTGACCTGGGAGGCCTTGAACACCGGTCCGTTGCCCGACAGGTTGGGGTTGGGCAGGGCATAGCCGTTCTTGCGCACGCAGGCGACGAAGTTGTTCACGGCGGTCTTGAACGCCGGGCTGGTGCGGAAGTTCCCAGTGCGGCGCGGCAGGCTCAAGCCGCACTTCTGCAGCGCCGCCCGGATCTTCGGGTTGCTGGCAAAGCCAAAGCGACGCCCGCCACCACCGCCGCCGCCGCCGAACAGGCCGCCACCGGATGGCGGCGCGCCGCTGCCGGACGGCCGGGTCGGCAGGGTGATGCCCTGCTTCTTCAAGCAGGCGACCAGCACAGTCCGGTTGAAGCCGCCGGCGCCGGTGGCGGCGCTTGCCGAGCTGGAGCTCGACGATGAGGACGCCGAGCCGCCGCAGGCGGCCAACGCGAGCGCGCAGGCCAACGCGACGCCGAGCGCCAGCGCCGGCCCTGGTCGGAAGCCGCGCGGGGCGCTGCGTAGCTGCCGGCGGGCCGGGTTCGGTCGCCCGACGCTACGCGCCGGTGGTTGGTCAGCTGTCATGACTGCTCCTTTTTTCTCAATCTGATTCGCGATGGCGCCGTCAGTTGCCGAAGAGGCTGTTCACGGCGCCGCTCGCGCGGCGACCGGCTGACCCCGAGCTGCCGGACGCTCCGCCGCCGGACGCTCCGCCCGCGCTACCGCCGCCCGCGCCGCCGCCAAACAGCGCCGCCAGGCCGCCGCCGCCCGCCGCCCCCGCGGCGCCCGAGTCGGAGACCGTGGACGCCGCGATCGTGCCGTTGGAGCCGGTCACGCCACGGACCACAACGGTGTCGCCAGGGTGGATCGCGTTGGCGCCGACGCCCTGGGACTTGGTGATCTTCGAGCCCGTGTTCGTCTCGACGCGCACGGTGTTGCCGGAGGCCTCCGTCACGTAGAGGACGCGACCCTTGTCGGCGACCGTCGAGACCTGACCGACCGTCACCCCGCCGCCGAAGCCGCCCAGCCCGGAGAGTCGGCCCGATCCGGCTGTCGTCGAGCGGCCCAGCGCCGCCAGGCGAGCGGCAGCTCCGCCGCCGAGTCCGCTCGACGCCGGCTGCTGGCCCTTCTGGACGAGCACGCCGGCGATGAAGCCACAGGCGGCGATCAACACGGCGAGCAGGCTCAGCGTCACCGGCGTCAGCAGCTTGCGGCGCGGGCGTGGCGGCAGCTGGTCGTATTCGTCGTACCAGTCGCGGTGCAACGGCGACTCGCGGCCGTCGTCGGCGATGGCCGGCTCGCCGGCGATGGGTGACGCGGCGGGCGCGTCGCCCGCCAGCTCGTCGGTGGCCTGCGACGCGACGGTCTGGTTGGCGACCAGGGGGGCCTCGGACATCGGTTGCTCCTCACTCAAAGCGCAGCGCCTCGATTGGCTTGAGGCCAGCCGCACGGCTGGCCGGATAGGTCCCGAAGAACAGTCCGGTCGCGACAGCGGCGCCGAACGCCAGGAAGATCGAATAGAGCGCGATCGCCGGGTGAACGCCGGCGATCGTGAAGCGGCTGCCGACGATGCCCAACAACACGCCGGTCAGCCCGCCGAAGATCGACACCAGCACGGCCTCGGTGAGGAACTGCGTGAGGATGTCGGCGCGACGCGCCCCGATCGCCTTGCGGATGCCGATCTCGCGTGTGCGCTCGGTCACGCTGACGAGCATGATGTTCATGACTCCGATCCCGCCGACGAGCAACGAGATCGCCGCCACCTCGCCGAGCAGCGTCGTGAAGACATTGCTGGTCGCGCTCGAAGCGGCGAGGATCGATCCCTGGTTGATCACGTTGAAGCCGGGGTTGGCGGCGGTGGTGCCCAGCTGCTGCTCGAGGATCGATGTGACTTCCGCCTGGGCCGCGTTGAGCTGCGACTGCGATCTCGCTTCGACGGTGATCGAGCTGATCGGGCCATAGCCCGTCAGCGCGTCCTGAGTCGCGGTGATCGGCGCAAAGACGATGTCGTCTTGGTCGGTCACTCCGTTGGAGCCCTTCGACGCCGTCACGCCGATGACCTCGAAGCTCGCGCCGTTGATCTGGATCGTCTGGCCGACCGGATCCTGTCCCCCGAACAGGTTGGCCACGACCGTCGGGCCCAGCACGACCACCCGGTTGTGGGCGCTGACGTCGCCGCCGGTGAAGAAGCTGCCGGTCGTCGCGCTGTAGTCGTGGGCGGTGGCATAACTGGCCGTGGTTCCGACGAACGACGACGGCGAGTAGCTGGTGCCGGCGTGGACCATCGTCACGCTGGCCTGCACGACCGGGGAGGCGCTCTGCACGTCGGGCGCGTTGTTGCGGTCGTTCAGCGCATTGGCGGCGGTCACGGTGAGCGGCGGGGTGCCGGCGCTGGTCGAGCGCGAGCCGCCCAGCAGGCCACCGCGCGTGACCAGCAGCACGTTGGTCCCGAGCGCGTTGATGCGCGCCTGAACGGCCTTCGAGGAGCCGTTGCCAACCGCGATCAGCAGGATCACCGACGCGACGCCGATCGTCATGCCGAGGATCGTCAGCGCCGAGCGCAGCTTGTTGGCGAAGATTCCGCCGAGCGCGATCCGCAGCGTCTCGACACCGATCACTGCCGGACCCCCGCGGCCAGGGCGCCGTCGCCGCCGGCGGCGACGGCGGCCGTCGCGGCTCGGTTGCGAGCGTCCTCGACGATCAGACCGTCGCTGAGCCGAATCAGCCGCCGGGCGCGCTGTGCGACGTGCGGCTCGTGGGTGATCAGCACGACCGTCCGTCCCTGCGCGTTGAGCGCGTCGAAGATCGCCAGGACCTCGCGGCTGGTCTGCGAGTCGAGGTTCCCGGTCGGCTCGTCGGCGAGGATCAGCGCAGGGTTGGTGACGATCGCCCGCGCGATCGCGATGCGCTGCTGCTGTCCGCCGGACAGCTCTGACGGCAGGTGCTCGAGACGGTGGCCCATGCCGACCTGCCGCAGGACGGCGACCGCCCGCCGCCGCCGCTCGGCGCGCGGCAGGCCAGCGTAGGCGAGCGGCAGCTCGACGTTCGCGACGGCGTTGGTGCGCGGCACGAGGTTGAAGCTCTGGAAGACGAAGCCGATCTTGCGGTTGCGCAGGTCCGCGAGGTCGTCCTCGTCCATGCTCTCGACGTCGATCCCGTCGATGCGATAGCGGCCGCTCGTCGGCGCATCCAAACAGCCGATGATGTTCATGAGCGTCGTCTTGCCGCTGCCCGAGCTGCCGATGATCGCGACGAAGTCGCCGCGCTCGATCGTCAGCGTCACCCCACGCAGCGCCGGCACCTCGACGTTGCCCAGAAGGTAGGTCTTGGTGACGGCGCGCACGTCGATCACGTGGCGCGCCGGCGGCCGGCGCGCGGCGCGCTGCACCAGCGACATCAGCCGCCGCCTCCACCGAAGAACCGTGCGCCGCCGCCGAGGCCGCCGCCGCCGAGGCCACCGCCGAGCCGTCCGCCCAGGCCGGTCGTGCCCGACCCGGTTCCCGTCGTGGCGCTGAACGTCCGCACCGGCACCACGATCTGCTCGCCGACCGTCACGCCGCTGAGGATCTGCGTGGTCGAGCTGCCGACGATGCCCGTCACCACGCTCTGGCGCTGCTGCTTGCCGTTGCGCAGCACCGTCACCGTCGACCCGGTGATCGCCTGGCTGGGCACGTTGAGCGCGTTGTCCGCCTCGGCCGCGATCACCGTCGCGGTGGCGCTCATGCCGGGTCGCAGCGCCGGCGAGGCCTGATCCAGCGTCAGCGTGACGTCATAGCTGACGACGCCATTGTTCGTCGTGGGCAGGATCGCGATGCTGCTGACGTGCGCGGCGAACTGCTGACCGGGGACCGCGTTCACCGATACGGTCGCCGGCCGGCCTATCTTGACCTTGCCGATATCGGATTCGCTGAACGGGACGATCATCTGCAGCGCGCTCAAGTCGGTCAGCACGATGAAGCCCGAGCTGCTCGAGCTGTTGGAGGAGCCGGCGTTGCCCGACGAGCTGGCCGCCGCCGCGCCGGACCCCGAGCTCGCGCCACCCGCGCCGCCCGACGAGCCGTTGGCAGACGAGCTGCTACCGGGACCCGTCTGGTCACCCACCTGCCCGGAGATCGAGGCGATGGTCCCGGCCTGCGGGGCATAGAGCTTTGTCTCGTCGAGCGCCCGCTGGGCGCTGTCGACGGCGAGCTGGTCGCTCGCGACCGTCGCCTCGGCGGAGGCGAGGTTGGCCGCCTGCTCGGCCGGCGTCAGCGTCGAGCCGGCCGCAGACCCCGACGAGCCGGAGCTGCCCGAGGACCCCGAGCCGGCCGACGACCTCGAGCTGCCCGACGATCCCGAGCCGGCCGACGACCCCGACCTACCCGAGGACCCCGAGCCGGCCGTTGAGCGGCTCGGTCCCGTGCCGACGCTGGCGGTTGTGGCGGTCGGCGCCGACGAGCTCGAGGCGGCCGAGCTGGGGTTGGCCTCGATCTGCTGCAGCTTGGCCTGGGCCGACTCGAGGTTCGCGTGAGCCTGGCCAAGCGCCACCTGCGCGCTGGTCGGGTCCAGATCGGCGAGCAGCTGGCCGGCTGCCACCCGCTGCCCGACCTGCACGTAGACGTGCGCGATGTGACCGCTCGCCTTGAAGCTGAGGCTCGCCTGGTTGGCGGACTCCAGGTTGCCGCTCCCGGAGACGGCGGACTGGACGACGCCACGCTGCACCGTGACGATGCGGCTCTGCGTTCCCGCTGCCGCGCGGGGGCCGACCAGCAGCACCGCTGCAATGATCGCGCCGATGCTCAGTGCGGCGAGGACGACGTTGGGCCAAGTCCAGATCCTGGTTCGGGTCGCAGCCATGCGGCCCGATTCTGCGCGCGCGGGATAACGATCCTGTAAGGAAACCCGCCCCCGCCTGGCGCGCCCCCGGCCGGCGCTCTCCGCCCTGAAGGCACGCGGGTAGGGTTGCGCTATGCAGGCCAGCTCCACCGGGATCCGCGTCAGCGGCCTGGCGACCACGCCCGTAAAGGGAACCCGCCTGCACCTGCACCGGCAGCTTATGCTCGAGCTGCTGGGCGCCCCCAACAACCGCCGCTTTCACCTGATCGATCAGCACGCCCGCATGGTGAGTGGCAAGCAGGTCCCCGGGCTGAGCGCGGTGGTGGCCGACTATGACGCGGACGCGGATGTGCTCAAGCTGACCTTCCCCGATGGCAGCGTGGTGAGCGACACGGTGACGCTTGGCGCACCGATCGAAAGTCGCTTCTACTCGACGGACGCGCACGCGCGCCTTGTTGCGGGCCCGTGGTCTCAGGCTCTGTCGCTCCACGCCGGCCGCCAGCTGCGGCTGGTGCTAGCGGATCCGAGCCATGGCGGCATCGATCGCGGCCCCACCGGGGCGGTGACGCTGATCTCCAGGGCCTCGATCGCTCGGCTGGAGCAGCTCGCCGGCACGCCGGTCGACGCACGACGGTTCCGGATGCTGATCGAGGTCGACGGGCCGCGCCCCAACGAGGAGGACGACTGGGTCGGCCGGCGGCTGCGCGTGGGGGGCGCGCTGCTGGCGATGCACGGGCACGTCGGTCGTTGCCTGGTGACCAGCCAGGACCCCGAAAGCGGGATCGCCGACCTGCCGACGCTCGACCTGCTGCGCAGCTACCGGGATGGCGTCGAGACCACCGAGCCGCTCGCGCTCGGGATCTTCGGCGAGGTGCTCGAGCCGGGGCCGGTGCGACTCGGCGACGAGGTCGTAATCACCTGAGCCGCCGCGGACGCCTGGTCGGGGCCCGCCACCGCGGCTCTCGGCAGCTTGATGGTGACGCGCAGCCCACCGGCGGGGGGTGCCTGCAGGACGATGGTGCCGCCATGGGCATCGACGACCGATCTGACGATCGACAGCCCCAGGCCGAAGCCCACGCCGGTCCGCGCCGCCCTGCCGCGGCGAAACGGCTCCAGCAGCTCTGCGACGGGGCCCGTCAGCGGCGGTCCCCCGTTCGCGACAATGAGCTCGGCACAGCCGGCGACCCGCTGGCCCGCAGGTCCGCTGCCCGCGCCACCAGGCCCGCTGCCCGCGCCACCAGGCCCGCCGGCAGCGCGCGTCGCGGTCGAGATCTCGATCCAACCGCCCCGGTCGTTGTGGCGGATCGCGTTGTCGAGCAGGTTGGCGACCATCCGCTCGAGCAGCGCCGGATCGCCGGCCACGCGTGCGCCGCCGAGCGAGGCGCGCAGCTCGAGCCCCCAGCTGCGCAGGTCGCCGGCCCGCTCGGCCAATGCGCTCGACGCGAGCGCGGCCAGGTCCAGCTCGCGATGGGCGATCACCGCGGCCTGGCTGCGGGCCAGCGTCAGCAGGCTCTCGATCAGCCGGTCGCTGCGCTCGACCGCGGCGCGAACGCCCTCGCCCATCGCGCGCAGGCGCGCGACGTCGGCATGCGGATCGGCCAGCGCGACGTCGACCTCGGCGCGCATCAGCGCCAGCGGCGTGCGCAGCTCGTGCGACGCGTCGGCGACGAAGCGCCGCTGGGAGATGAAGGCCGCATCGAGGCGGGCAAGCATCACGTCGAAGGTGTCGGCCAGCTCCTTGAGCTCGTCAGCCGGGCCCGTCAGCGCGATGCGCTCGTGCAGGTTCTGCTCGGAGACGCGCTTGGCGGTCGCGGTGATCGACTTGAGCGGACGCAGCGTCCTGCCGGCGAGCAGCCAGCCGCCGGCCACCGACACGAGTGCGGTGCCGCCGAAGACCAGCAGGTACTGGGTGATCAGGCGCTGCAGCGCCGCGTCGGTCTGCTGCCTCTGCGCCTCCCTGAAGACCTGCACCGCGCGTTGGCGCAGCGCGAGCTGGGCAGCGGCCGCGCCGGACGGACGCGCCGCGAGCAGCTGTGGCGGCAGCCCCAGGCGCGCCGCGACCTCGCGCCGCACACGCCCGCGGTCGGGGGCGAGATTGTGGCTGACCAGAGCGTAGCTGAGCGCCAGCAGGGCCGAGCCGGTGACGAGGAACACCGCGGCGTAGAGCAGCGTCAGGCGCAGGCGGACCGTTGGACGTGGCAGACGTGGCATCGGCGTCATGTCAGCCGATAGCCGGCGCCGACCACCGTCTCGATCAGCGGGGGCGCGCCGAGCTTGCGGCGCAGGTTCATCACGGTCATGCGCGCCGTGTTGGTGAATGGGTCGATGTGCTCGTCCCAGACGCGTGCCAGCAGCTCCTCGGTGCTGACGGTCGCACCGTCGGCTTCGAGCAGCGCCTCGAGCACGCCGAACTCCTTGGGGGTGAGCTCCAGCGCACGCTCGGCGCGGGTGACGCGGCGCGCGGCCGGGTCCAGCAGCACATCGGCATGACGCAGCAGCGGCGGACGGGCGCGGCCGCTGCGACGCCCGAGCGCCCGCACCCGCGCCGTCAGCTCGGCGAAGGCGAAAGGCTTCGGCAGATAGTCGTCGGCGCCCAGCGCAAGCCCATCGACGATGTCGGCCAGCGTGCCCGATGCGGTCAGCATCAGCACGCGCGTGCTCGGGCGCTCTGCGACGAGCGCTCGACAGACCTCGTCGCCGTGCACACCTGGCAGATCGCGGTCCAGCACGACGACGTCGTAGCCGACCACTCGCGCCTTGTAGAGCGCGGCCTCGCCGTCGTGCGCGAGGTCGACGGCGATTCCCTCATGCCGCAGGCCGGTGGCGATCAGCTCCGCCAGGCGGCGTTCATCCTCGACGACCAGGACCCGCATCCGATCAAGCCTAATGCCCCTCCAATCCCTGCTCGGGGCGCGCTCCGTGGCTTTCCAGCCAGCCGAGGACGTCGTCGACGGTGATCAGGAAGCCCGCCCACGGCAGCTTCGCCAGCACCTCGCGCCCGTAGCTCTCGGCCAGCTCGTCGGTGACCCGGTGTCCGTTGGTGTCGGCCAGCAGCGCGTGGGCCAGGCGCAGGACGCCGATTCCGCTGGTGCCCCAGTTGAAGTAGGGCTCGGTCTGGCCCGCCGTGCAATCCAGCGAGCGCGGTGCCGCGGTCGTGAGGACGGTGACCAGCGGTCGGCCCGCGACTCGCCGGCCGGTGTAGGCGTGGGCGCGCGGCGCGGTGGCGCGACGCCGGCGGCTGATCAGCCCGCGCATGCCCGCAGGGCGGTCGTCATGCGCGGAGATCTAGCGGGAGCTGTGTCATGACGGCGTAAACAACACCACCACGGACCCCGCGAAGCGGCGATATCCGCCCTGCGGTGTCGCGGCAGCGCCGCTCAGGCGCGGCCGCTCCGGTCGATGTCGCGGTGCGAGACCTCGACGAGATACTCGTTGCGATCGCGATAGCGCGCGGCGAGCTGCTCGGCGATCGCGACCGAGCGGTGGCGCCCACCCGTGCAGCCGATCGCCACGATCAGGTGCGCCTTGCCCTCCTGGACGTAGTGCGGCAGCAGGTAATCCAGCAGCGGCTCGAGTCGCGCATAGAGCTCGTCCAAGGCGCCGTCGCGCGCGATGTAGTCGACGACCTCGGGATCCAGGCCGGTCAGCATCTGCAGGCGCGACTCGTAGTAGGGGTTGGGCAGGAAGCGCACGTCGAAGACCAGATCGGCGTCGCGCGCTGGCCCGTGCTTGAAGCCAAACGACGAGAACGTCACGGCGAGCTTGCCGGCGGTCCGCGTCGGCAGCATCTCGTCGGCGATCCGCTTGCGCAGCATCGAGGCCTTCAGCCCGGTGGTGTCGATGACCACGTCGGCGCTGCTCTTGAGCGGCTGCAATGCGCTCCGCTCGATGGCGATCCCGTCCGCCACGCTGCCGGTCTTGGCGAGCGGATGCCGCCGCCGCGTCTCCTGATAGCGCGTCAACAACGTCTGGTCGTCGGCGTCGAGGAACAGCAGTCGCTGGCTGACGCCCATCTCGCGCAATCCCGCGAGCACGTCGATCAGTCGCTGGAAGTACTGACCACCGCGCACGTCCGACACAACCGCGGCCCGCTCGACGTTCGATCCCTCATGCATGAACAGCTCGGCCAGATGGCCGATCATCTCGGGCGGCAGATTGTCGACGCAGAAGTAGCCGGCGTCCTCGAAGAGGTGCATCGCCGTCGACTTGCCCGCCCCGGAGAAGCCCGAGATGACGACGAGATCGGTCAGCTTGGAAGTGCGCCGCGGCTGCCCGGATCGCTCGCGCCGTGAGCTCAGACGCCGTCCCAGCAGCCGCTCGCTCAGCCGCGAGGACCTCGTGACCTCCATGTCTTGGAGTTTGGCGGCGCTCTCGGACATCTCGGTGTCGATCTGGTTAACGGCCTCGGGCTGGTCGCTGGCCTCCACCCGACTGACAGCGTCGGCTGGACCTACGGCCTCGGCCTGATCGACAGCCTCCACCTCATTAACGCGCCCGCCCGGACTAGGTCGCGCACTTCGACGCTGGCTGTGATCGGTCATCGGTTGGTCCGGTTGAGCTGGGCGTAGACCTCGCGGGCGACCTTGGGCGGTATTCCGGGCACCGCCGCGAGCTCCTCGCTGCTCGCCGCGAGCACCGCCTCGGGCGAGCCGAAATGACTCAACAGCACCCGCTTGCGCACCGGTCCAATGCCGCTGAGCTCGTCGAAGATCGAGGCGGTCATCGCGCGATCGCGGCGGATGCGGTGATGGCCGAGCGCGAAGCGGTGGGCCTCGTCACGCACGCGCTGGAGCAGCTGCAGCTCGGGGCTGTCGTGGCTGAGCACCAGCGGGGCCGTCACTGCGGGCAGGAAGATCTCCTCGATGCGCTTGGCGAGCGCGATTACCGCGACGCCACGCTCGCGGAAGCGCTCGAGCGCCCGCACCGCGGCGGCCAGCTGCCCCTTGCCGCCGTCGATCACGATCAGGCTCGGCAGCGCCGCGAAGGAGGGGTCATGGTCGGGCTCGTGCGGCGAGCGCTCGCGCACATGCTCCCAGCGGGCCACGCGCCGGGCCAGCACCTCCGCCATCGACGCATAGTCGTCGGAGCCGGCCACCGTGCGGATCGTGAAGCGCCGGTAGTCGGCCTTCTTCGGCGCGCCACCTTCGAAGACGACCATCGAAGCGACGGTGTGGGTGCCACCGATGTTGGAGATGTCGAAGCACTCGATCCGCAGCGGCACCGCGTCGAGCGCCAGCGCGCGCTGCAGCCCGTCGAGCGCCTCGGCGCGCCGCAGGCGACGCCGCTCGGCCTTGAGGCGCTCCTGGTCGAGAGCGAGCAGCGCGTTGCGCTCCGCCAGCTCGAGGATGCGGCGCTTGTCGCCACGCTCGGCGGCACGGATCTCGACGCCGCCGCCCCGCCGCTGGGCGAGGGCTTCGGCGAGCGCCGGGTCGAGCTCGAGCCCGCGCTGCACGACGATCTGCGGCGGGATCGTGACCGCGGAGGCGTAGTACTGCAGCAGGAACTCCTCGACGACCTCGCGGGCGCCTCCGCGCGCCTCGTTGTCGAGGTAGAAGGAGTGGCGGTCTGACAGCACGCCGTCACGGATCTGGAAGACCTGCGCGTTGGCCTCGGCGTCATCGACCGCGACCGCCACGACATCGACCGTGCCGACCGACTCGCGAGCCACGCGCTGGCGCTCGAGCAGCGCCCGCACGGCGCGCAGGCGGTTGCGCTCCAGCGTCGCCTGCTCGAAGGCCTGCTCGGCGGCCGCCGCACGCATGCGCTGCTCGAGATCCCGCTCGATCTGCCGGTAACGTCCGGACAGAAACGCGATGACTCCGTCGATCGCTTCGCGGTACTCCTCGCGCGAGACATAGCCGACGCACGGCGCGCCGCAGCGCTTGATGAAGTAGTCCAGGCAGGGCGAGCCGCTGCGGCGCCCCGGCTCGGCGCCTTCGCAGGAGCGGAACATGAAGACCTTCGCCAGCAGATCGAGCGTCTCGCGGGTGCGCTTGGCGCTCGAATAGGGACCGAAGTAGAGCCGATCGCGCCGATGACGCTCGCGCGTGAAGTAGACCCGCGGGAACTCCTCGTCGAGCGAGATGGCGATGTAGGGGTAGGACTTGTCGTCGCGCAGGCGGACGTTGAAGCGCGGCTTGTACTGCTTGATGAAGCTCTGCTCGGCGAGCAGCGCCTCGGCCTCGGTGGCGACGACGATCGACTCGATCGCGTCGATCTGGTCGACGAAGTCGGCGCTGCCGCGGACCATCGGGTTGGAGAAGTGCGATGCGACGCGCTTGCGGATCGACTTGGCCTTGCCGACGTAGATCACGCGGCCGCGGTCGTCGCGGAACAGGTAGACGCCTGGCTGTCCGGGCAGCGCCCGGCGCTGCTCGGCGAGCCGCTGCGCGCGTCGCTCGGACGCCGCATCGTCACTGCGCTTGCTGTCCATCGATTCGAGGATAGGGGCAAGCCGCCCCGCTCCCGCGCGGTCAGTACTCGCGCGACGCCCGGTAGACCGTGTACAGGCCGGCGGATGCAGCGACCAGCAGCACGAACCAGGCGAGCGTGCCGCCGCCGGTGCGCCACAGCACGTGGGTGCCGATGAGCGCCAGCGTCGCGACCACCAGCGAGCCGTAGAGCAGCGCGCGCATGCGCTCGCTCAGCGTCTCCAACGCCAGCCTGTTGCGGCGGTAGAGCCAGGCGCCCAGCCAGACGATCGTCCCGAGGAAGGCGATGCTCAGCAGCGTGGAGACGCCGTCGCGCGCCGTGCCGCCACCGGGCACCGCGTAGGCCACCGCAGCGATGGCAAGCACGATCGCAACGTCGCGCGCGCCCTTCATGCCAGCTCTGCCGCAGCCGTCATGCCAGCTCGGCGAGCACCTCCGGCTGGAGCGCGAGCAGGATGTCGTCCTGCGCCCCGTCCGCGTCGCCGTCGATCAGCTCGGCAGCGAAGCGATAGCCGATGCCGAAGTGGGTGTGGATGTAGCGCCAGTCCGGCGAGGCCCGCTCGAGCTTCTGGCGCAGCTTGCGCACGAACACGTCGACCGAGCGATCGCCGCGAGCCATCGCGTAGCCCCAGACGCGCTGGTAGATCTCCTCGCGCTGGAGCACCTGGCCGTCGGCCTCGGCAAGCAGCTGAATCAACTCGAACTCACGCCGCGTGAGGTCGATGCTGCGCCCCCGCACGAAGGCCTGGAACTGGTCGGCGCGGATCTCGACCTCGCCGGCCGTCATCGGCCGCTGCTCCACGCGCGCCTCCGTTCGCCGGCGGCGACGGACGACGGCCTCGACGCGGGCGATGACCTCCTCGGGATGGCAGGGCTTGCCGATCCAGTCATCGGCGCCCAGACGCAGCCCACGCACCCGCTGCGCGACCGTCGAGGGGCCGGTGCAGACGACCACGCCGAGCCCGGGCAGCGTCGCGCAGAGCCGCTCCAAATAGCCCCAGCCGGCCGGGCCGAGGACCGAGAGATCGATCACCAACGCGTTGAGCCGCATCGCGACGACGGTCTCGAGCGGCACCGGGCTGGCCAGCACGCGGTACTGCCAGCCGAGCCCATCGAGCCGCTTGGACAACACCCTCAGGAATCCCGAGTCCGAGTCGAGGACCGCCAGCCGTACCCCGCCGGCCGCGGATCCCCGTTCGTCGGCCAGCGATTCCAGGCCCCCCGACGCGAGCGCGGTCATTTGCGGCCCAGTGTAGAGGCTGGCGCGGGTGCATGGGCGCCCGCGCGCCGATGTTCACGACTTTATAACGGGTCGCCCGCAAATAGCGCCGAACACGTGAGCGTCAGGCGCCGGCTCGCGGCCCTCCGCGCTCGCTCAGGTAGCGTCGCCGCTCAGGTGCCAGCGCGCGCCGAGGCGCCAGGACGCGAGGCGTCGGAGAACTCGCGGAACAAGCCGGTCACCACGAACGCGGTCTGCTCGCCGATGTCGACCGCGTTGTCGCCGATGCGCTCGATCGCGCGCGCGATCAGCGTCATGAACATCGCCCACTCGCGCGCGTCGGCATCGTCGCCGATGTCCAGCGCGAGCTTGAAGCACTCGCGATTGAGGCGGTTGATCTCGGCGTCCTGGCGCACCAGGTCCTCGGCCAGCGCGACGTCGCGCAGCGCGAAGCACTGCTTGGCCTGGGCTACCTGCGAGCCGGCTAGGCGGCCCATCTGCAAGGCCAGGCCGAGGAAGCCCTCGTGGACGGGCGCCTCGTAGCCCGAGAGCGGGATCAGCTTGGCGATGTTCACGCACTGGTCGCCCATCCGCTCGACGTGCTGGCCGACGTGCAGCAGCGCCGCCACGATGCGCAGGTCGGTCGCGACCGGCGCCTGGCGCGCGAGCAGCGAGAGCAGGCCCTGGTGAACCTCCAGATAACGGCCGTCGAGGCGGTCGTCGTCGGCGATCACCAGGCCGGCCAGCTCGACGTCGCGGTGCTCGAGCGCCTCCATCGCGCGGGCGAGCGAGGCGACCACCATGTCGAGGCCGCCGAGCGTCTGCTCCTCGAGCGCGCGCAGCTCTTCGTGGAAGTGTGCCCGGCTCTCGGGCATCAGCCGTGACAGTGCGGGGTCGCTGGGATCGGCCGTGAGGGTTGCGGGGTCGCTGGCATCAACCGAACTTCCCGCTGACGTAGTCCTCGGTGCGCTGATCGTCCGGCGTCGTGAAGATCTTCTCGGTCGGGCCGACCTCGACGAGCTGGCCGTCGAGCATGAACGCGGTCGAGTCGGCGACACGGCCCGCCTGCTGCATGTTGTGGGTCACGATGATGATCGTGTAGTGGGCCTTGAGCTCGTCGATCAGCTGCTCGACGCGCAGCGTGGCGATCGGGTCCAGCGCCGAGCAGGGCTCGTCCATCAGGATCACCTCCGGCTCGACGGCGATCGCGCGCGCGATGCAGAGGCGCTGCTGCTGGCCACCGGACAGGCCGATGCCGGGGTGCCCGAGGCGGTCCTTGACCTCGTCCCAGAGCCCCGCGCCGCGCAGGCTGCGCTCGACGCGCTCACGCAGCTGCGTCCCGCGCATGCCGGTCAGGCGCAGCCCGGCCGCGACGTTGTCGAAGATCGACATCGTCGGGAAGGGATTGGGCTTCTGGAAGACCATGCCGACGACGCGGCGGACCGACACCACGTTGACGTCGGCCTCGTAGATGTCGACGTCGTCGAGCAGCACGCGTCCCTCGGCGCGCGCGCCGGGGATCTCCTCGTGCATCCGGTTGATGCAGCGGATCATCGTCGACTTGCCGCAGCCCGATGGGCCGATGATCGCCATCACCTGGCTGGGCACGAAGTCGATGTCGATCCCGCGCACCGCGTGGACGGAGCCGTAGTAGGCGTGGAGCGCGCGCACGGTGACCTGGCGCCCGCGTTGGGCACCAGGATGCGAGCCGCTGGACGGCGCGGACGTCATCCCAACAACCCCCTCCCTCGTCATCCGCGCGCCCAGCGGAGCCGACGCCTGACCGGCGTCGACCTCGTCAGCCTCGGATTGCCTGCGCGATAGCGGGCCACCGGTCAAGTTCGGGAAGTTCATCGCAAACGGCTCCTCGACGCAATCAGGCGAGCGACCAGCGAGACGAGCAGGATCAGGGCGACCAGCGTCAGCCCGGCGCCCCAGGCGCGCTGGACGAGCCGGTCCTGGGCCTGCTGCACGTCGCTGAAGATCTGGGCGGGCAGCGAGTTCATCTTCTGGCCGATGTCGAACGTCGTGCCGTTGACGATCGTCGCCGTGAACAGCAGCGGCGCCGTCTCGCCGGCCGCACGCGCGATCGCCAGCAGCGAGCCGGTCACCAGTCCGGGCAGCGCGGTCGGCAGGACCACGCGCGCGACCACCCGCCAGCGCGGCGACCCCAGCGCCAGCGCCGCCTCGCGCAGCGAGGCGGGCACCAGCAGCAGGACGACCTCCGCCGAGCGCACGACGATGGGCAGCATCAGCAGCGCCAGCGCGACCGAGCCCTTCCAGCCCGCGAAGCCGCCGAGGCCTGACGTCAGGATCAGCGTGATGTAGATGAAGAGGCCGAAGACGATCGATGGCACGCCCGTCATGACGTCGACGAAGTAGCGCACCGCCTTGGCAAAATGGCGGCCCCGCCCGTACTCGATGAGATAGAGCGCAACGCCGATGCCGAAGGGGATCGCGATCGCGGCGGCGAGTGCGACCATCTCGACCGTGCCGAGGATCGCGCTGCGGATGCCGCCGGGGTCGCCGAGGAAGTTGCCGGTCGGATCGCTGCTGAAGAAGTGCCAGCTCCATGCGCCGATCCCCTTGCGGATCAGGAAGTAGACGACCAGCACGAGCGGGACGAGCGCGATCAGAGTCCCCAGCCCGAGCAGCCCGCGCATCAGGCGATCGGCGCGCGCGCGTCGGCGGCTGAGCGGCGGCAGCGCCGGGCGCCCGCCGCCGGCCACGGCGACGTCGACGGTGCTCATGCGACCACCCGGGGCGGCGTCGCCACCAACGTCCGCGCGCTCAAGCGACCAGCCCCATCTCCGCCACCTCGGGCGCGGGCAGGCGCACGCCGCGCTCGGCGTGCAGCACCAGCCCGCGCGCGACGCCGTTGACGAGCAGCGTGAGCACGAACAGCACGAGTCCGGCGGCGATCAGTGCCGAGCGGTGGATCGGGTCGTTGGCGGCCTCGCCGAACTCGTTCGCGATCACCGCCGCCAGCGTGTAGCCCTGGGCGAAGATGGTCTTGCCGATCACCGGTGCGTTGCCGATCACCAGCGTCACGGCGATCGTCTCGCCGATCGCCCGACCCAGGCCGAGCATCACGCCACCGGTGATGCCGGCGCGCGAGTAGGGCAGCACGGCGGTGCGGATCATCTCCCAGCGCGTCGCGCCGAGCGCCAGCGCGGCCTCCTTGTGGTCGTTGGGGACGGTCGCCATCACCTCCCGGGCGATCGCGCTGACGATCGGCAGGATCATGATCGCGAGGATCAGCCCGGCGATGAAGTAGCTCGGACCCGCCACGTTGCCGTCGACGAACGGCAGGAAGCTCAGCGCCTTGCCGACGCTGTGCTCGACGCCACGCAGGTCGGGGATCAGCACGAAGACCCCCCAGAGCCCATAGACCACCGACGGGACCGCGGCCAGCAGCTCGACGAGCACGGTCAGCAGGCTGCGCGCGCGGCGCGGGCACAGCTCCGTGAGGTAGAGCGCCGCGGCGATCGCCACCGGGACGCCGATCACCAGCGCGATCGCCGAGCTGATCAGCGTGCCGACCAGCAGCGGCAGCGCGCCGTAGATCTCGCGCGAGACGTCCCAGGTCCCGTTGAAGGCGAAGCCGATGACGCCGAAGCGCGATAGCGCCAGGCGCGACTCGATCGCCAGGCGCACGAAGAAGAAGACGATCAGCGCCAGGATCAGCGCGCTCAACGCGGTCAGCGTCCAGCGCAGCAGGCGATCGCCGAGGCCGGCAAGCGGCGACCGCTCGATCAGCGAGCGGTCGCCACCGGGCAGCGCCGCAGCCTCCATCAGGCTGCCACGTCCTGTGCCGTGCCACGCGCAGCGGCCTCCATCAGGCTGCCCCCGCGTCCCTTCTCATGCTGTGAGCGCAGCTCCGTTGCACTGCAACGTCGCGATCTTGGCGTTGTCGGCCGAGATCACCTTCGCCGGCAGCGGCGCGTAGGAGAGCTGCTGGGCGACCTGCTGGCCCGAGCTCAGCCCGTACTTGAGGAAGGCGACGATCCGCTGGGCCTCGCCCTTGGAGACGCCCGCCTTGCACATGTCCTGGTAGATCACGACGAACGTCTGCGAGACGATCGGGTAGGTGCCCGCGCCGGGGGCATTGATCGTCGAGATCGCGAGGTTCGACGGGATCGCGATGTTGTCCGCCGCGGCCGTCGTGGAGGCCAGCGTCGGCGCGACGTAGGAACCGGCCTTGTTCTTCACCGCCGCGAACGTGAAGTTGTTCTGCAACGCGTAGGCCTGCTCGACGTAGCCGATCGATCCCGGCGTCTGCTTGACCGCGGCGGCCACGCCGGAGTTGCCCTTGGCGCCCGTACCGATCGGCCACTGCACGGTCTTGTCCGAGCCGACCTTGGAGGCCCACTCCGGCGAGTAGGCGGCGAGGAACTGCGTGAAGCCCTTGGTCGTGCCCGAGGAGTCCGAGCGGTGCACGACCGTGATGCTCGTCGAGGGTAGGCTGACGCCCGGGTTCTGGCTCTTGATCGCCGGGTCGTCCCAGGTCTTGACCTTGCCCAGGAAGATGTCGGCGATCGTCGCGCCATCCAGCTTGAGGCCGGACTTCACGCCGGGCAGGCTGTAGGAGACGGTGATCGCCCCAAGCACCGTGGGGATCTCGACCGGGCTGCCCTTCTTGGACGCGGTCGCGATGTCGGAGGGCTTGAGCGGCGGGTCGCTGCCGGCAAAGCTCGACGTGCCGGCCTCCCACTGGCTGATGCCGGCGCCCGAGCCGACCGCCTGGTAGTTGAGCGTGATGCCCTTGCTCGACAGCTCGCTGCCCCACTGCTCGTAGACCGGCGCGGCCAGCGTCGAGCCCGCCCCGTTGATCGAGCCGCTCGGCGCGCCCGAGGCGCTCGCCGAGCCACCGGACGACGATGACGAGCTGCTGCTGCCGCAGGCGGCTGCGCTAAGCGCCAGCATCCCGACCGCGGCGGCCGCCAGCAACTGACGTGATCTCACTGGATCTCCCTTGCGTGTCGTTGTCGTATCGTCGGCGAGCGTTCCACGACCGCGGCCGCAGTCTGTTACCGAGTTGTGGCGCAGATGTGAAAAAGGTGTGAAAGGACGCCGGTCACGCAAGCGGTCCGCGCTGGGGATCGACCCGCCGGTCGGCGACCGCCGATACCCTGCGCTCGATGCCCCTTCATCGTCGTGTCCGCGATCAGCAACAGGACGTGCTCGAGCTGCTGGAGGAGGCCGGGCGCAACGCCCACCGTGCGGCGAGCCTGCTGCGCGAGCTGCTGGGTGACTTCCCCGAGCACGGCGAGCTGGCCGGTGAGCTGTTCGAGTGCGAGCAGGCCGGTGACCGCCTGACGCACGACATCATCCACCGCATCAACGGCGGTCGCCGCACGCGCCCCTACGAGCCCGCGGATCTCTACGACCTCGCCCGCGGGATCGACGACATCGTCGACTACGCCGAGCAGACCGGCGACGAGCTGGGCCTCTACGGGGTGGAGGCGACGATGGAGCAGGCGCTGGCGCTGGCCGACGTGCTGATGGCAGCCGCTGGCCAGGTCGCCGCCAGCCTCGCCGCGCTGCGCGCCGGACGCGACACAGCACCGCACCTCGTCGAGGTCAACCGGCTGGAGAACGAGGGCGACCGGCTCTCGCGCGACGCGGTCGCATCACTGTTCGCCAACGGCATCGACCCGATGGTCGTCGTGCGCTGGAAGGACATCTTCGCGTCGCTCGAGCAGGCGGTCGATGCCTGCGAGACGGTCGCGCACGTGCTCGAGGGGATGACGATCAAGCGCGCTCGCCGGCGCTGAGGCGGGCGGCCCCCAGCAGCCCGGCGGTGATCGTCGCGAGGTTGACGGCGTCGGGCCGGTGCGGCGGGTGGATCTCGAGCTGCAGCGGCGCCGGATGGGCGCTGAGCAGCGACCCGAGCCGATCCCAGCGGACGGTGCCCATGCCGGGCGGCAGATGCAGGCCGAGGCGCAGCGGATCGACGCCCGCGGCGCGATCGCCGCGCACTCGTGCGCCGAGGTTGTCGTGCAGGTTGAAGAGCGCGACCTGGTCGATGATCGGCTCCAGCAGTCCGCCGACGTCCGTGCCGGTGACGCCGGCGACGATGTGCGCATGGCCGATGTCGAAGCACATGCCGACGTAGCGCGAGTCGAGGCGGGCAACCAGGCGAGCGACCCAGCTCGGGGCGTGGCAGAGGCAGACCGGCGCGGCGTAGATCGGAGCGAGGTTCTCGATCGCCAGCGTGATCCGCAGGGCCTCGATCTCCGGCATGAAGCGCCGCAGCGAGCGCTCCTCCATCGAGGCCCGGCGGTGCGTGGAACAGGGTCCATGCGAAGCCCGCCGCCTCGGCCGCCTTGATCGTCGGGCCGGTCGGCCACCAGCCCGCGGGAACGTCGAGTCCCAGGCGACCGGCGAGTGGCTGGTCGCCCGGGTGCGACGGTTGCGTGCCCGCGCGCGGGCTGCCGTCGTCGGCCGGCTCCGGGCGCGTGAGCGCCGAGCGCCTGACGCTCGGCGGCGCCATCCCGATGCTCGGCGGCGCCATCCCGATGCTCGGCGGCGCCGGCCCCTCCACGCTGCGCACCGGTGGTCGCATGACCGCAAGCTAGGCCACGTACGCGACGGGGTTGTTTCCCGCTCGTTGCGGGAAAGTGAAGAGGCTGTGACCGCCGAGCGGGTGCTGGCGGGCCCGGATCAGCGTCACGCGGCGCCGGCCAGGCATGGCCAGCCGCTCAGCCCGCGCTCCGCTCGAGCTGCTCGTAGAGCTCGTCGACTCGCCGCCGCGCGTCGGCGTGGCGCTGCGTCGACCGTTCCCGTCGCCCAGCGTCGGCCCACGCGGCCGGATCGCTGAGCTCGTCCTCGACGGCGGCCAGCTCGCGCTCGGCGGCGGCGATCCGCTGCTCCAGATCGCGCTCGGCGCGCTGTGCGCTGCGCCCCCCGGCGGACCCGTTTGCCCGCCCCCCGTCCGCGGCCTTGCGCCCACCGGCCGCGCCGCTCGCCCGCCGCGAGCGGGCCGCCTTGCGTCCCCCGCCGGCGATCTTGGTGTGGCCGCGAACCGCCGCCGCGTCCTCACCCCCGCCCGAGCCCGCCTGCTCGCGCTCGCGCAGGTACTCAGCCCAGCCGCCTGCGTAGGAGCGCAGCGCGCCGCCCTCGATCGCGATCGTGCGCGTGCCGACGGCATCCAGCAGCGCGCGGTCGTGGGAGATCAGCAGCAGTGCGCCCTGGTAGGCGCGAAGCGCCGTCTCCAGGGCCTCGCGGCCGTCGATGTCGAGATGGTTGGTCGGCTCGTCGAGCACCAATACGTTGGCGCCAGAGTGCACGAGAATCGCCAGCGACAGGCGCCGCCGCTCGCCGCCCGAGAGCCCGGACAACGGCCGCTCGGCGCGCTCGCCCGAGAACAGGAAGGTGCCGAGCAGCGCCCGCGCCTTGTTCGGCGTCAGGCCCGTGGCGCGCTGGGTCGCCTCGAGCACCGTGCCATCACCATCGAGCTCGTCGGCGTGCTGGGACAGGAAGCCGAGCGTCACGTTGTGGCCGCGCAGCAGCTTGCCGGCGGCCAGCTCGCGCCGGCCCACCAGCGTCTCGATCAGGGTGGTCTTGCCGCTGCCGTTGGCGCCGACCAACGAGACGTGCTCGCCGCGCTCGAGCCACAGCTCCGCGTCCTCCAGCAGCACGCGGCTGCCGCGCTCGCCCGGCCCGCTGCCGACCCGCGACTCGCCACCGGCCTCGCCGACCTCCACCCGGCCGCCGGTCAGCTCGAAGACGACACGGCCGCTGCGCTCGGGGGGCTTGAACGCGAAGCCCAGCACCGGACCCTCGCGGCCGTCGTCATCGAGGCGCTGGATCGCATCCAGCCGGCGCTGGCGGGACTTGGCCTGGCGCGCCCGCGTGCCGGCGCGAAAGCGCGCGACGAAGCGCTCGAGCCGCTCGATCTCCGCCTGCTGGCGCTCCTGCGCGCGTCCCGCTGCGAGCTCGCGCGCGGCGCGCTCGTGCCGCCAGGCATGCCAGCTGCCGGGGAAGAAGCGCGAGCGCGCCGGCGGCCCGCCGTGGAGCTCGAGCACGGCGGTGCCGACAGCCTCCAGGAACCAGCGGTCGTGTGCGACCAGCACCATCGCCGCGTCGAGGCCGACGAGCTCCTGCTCCAGCCATTCCAGCGAGGCGATGTCGAGATGGTTGGTCGGCTCGTCGAGCAGCAGCAGGTCGGGCTCTCCCGCGAGCGCGCGGGCCAGCGAGGCGCGTGTCAGCTCACCGCCCGAGAACGTCGCCAACCGGCGGTCGAGGTCGTCCGTCGCAAAGCCCAGCTGGCGCAGGCGCCCGAGCGCACGCTCGCGCCAGCCATATCCCCCGGCGTGCTCCAGCTGCGCCTGCGCGCTGGCGTAGGCGCCGAGCGTGGCCTGATCGATCGCGCCGTCGGCCATCGCCTGCTCGAGCCGTGCCAGCTCGCCCTCGATCGCCACCAGCTCGGCGCAGCCAGCGAGCACGTAGTCGCGCAGCGAATGCCCGCGATCGCGCGGGGGGCGCTGATCGTGCAGCGCGACGCGCACCCCCTTCTGCAGGACCAGCTCGCCGCCGTCGACGCCCACGTCGCCAGCGAGCATGCGCAGCAACGTCGTCTTGCCGACGCCGTTGGGCCCGGCCAGGGTCAGGCGCTCGCGGCGCTCGAGCTTGAAGGAGACGCCGCGAAACAGCGGCTCGCCAGCCATGTCCTTGGCCAGCTCGGATGCGATCAGGACAGCCACGACGGCTGATGGTAGGAGGTCGCTCCAGGCCGGCCGCGCCCGATCGCCAAGCGGCCCGGCGCCCGGTCGCCAAGCGGCCCGGCGCCCGGTCGCCACAGGCCCCCCGCTCCGCTAACCTTCGCGCTCCGATGCGCCGCGTGGCCCTGATCCTTTCGACCGTCGCCGCCGTCTGGCTGGCGCTCGCGCCGGTGGCGCTCGCATCGCACGGAATCGGCCTGATCAAGGACGCCAACGACAAGGTCGTCACCGACGCCGGCTTCCTCCTGATCCTTGCCTTCCCGCTGCTGGTCGGCTTCCTCAGCTACGTCCAATCGCGCCTGGAGAAGCGCAAGGCCGCCCGCAAGGCTGCCCAGCGGGCGCGCCTGGCAAGCCCGGAGTGGCGCGGCGGCTGGTAGCGCCCGCCCCGGCTTCTCGGGTTCTTCACACCGCCCGGCGCTCTCGTCGGCAGACTGAGGCCGACGAGATCCCTCCTCGTTCAGCGCGCGACCCCGGACCTCCCTGCCCGGGGTCGCGCCATTGAGGGAGCCTGCCGCGACCGCGACGCTGAGCGACTCGAGCGGGCCTGCCGTGAGATCGCCGCGGTCGGCGGCAGCGCAATCGCCTACGAGGCCGACCTCTCGCGGGGCGCCGCTAGATCCGGAACACCGTGATCAGGCGCTGCTCGTGCTCGGCCTCGATGCGCGCGATCACCTCGATGTGCTGCTCGAGCCCGGACCCGCGCAGCTTGACCGCGAGCAGCTCGTCGACCTGGAAGATGCCGGCGGAGTTGGACATGTCGATCTCCACGCGCACCGCCTTCTCCTCGCCCGGCTCGATCCGGACCTGCTCGATTGCATAGGCCGACAGCGAGTGGATGTTCTGGCGCCCGGCCTCGAAGGGGATCCGTGAGCGCCCGCGCGCCATGTCCAGCGCGTCGGCCACGCGCACGACGCCCGCTTCCACCGTGAACGGGTGTCCGTCTCCGCGATGGCCGATGATCGCGTGCAGCGTCTCGGCCACGATCACCGAGCGCTCGGGCTCCTCGTAGATCCCGCCCAGCAGATGGTCGAGCTTGCGCGCCGCGAGGAAGAGCGAGTAGGCCTCGTGATCGGAGCGATGGATCGACATGCCGACGCAGTGCAGCAGGCACCCGGCGGCAACGACGACCTCGGCGTCGCGCTCGGTCATCGCGTAGTCGGCGACCATCCCCGGGACCACGCCGCGTCGGAACAGCAGCCGGGCGAGCCGCAGCCCGATGTTGAGGACGATCTGGATGTGGACCCAGGAGTGATCTGACATGCCCAGCCGGCGGGTCGCGTTGACCGCGGAGACGTGCCACCAGCCCTTGAGCTGATCGTCGGCGTTGACGGCCTCAAGCAGCCGTTCGAGGCGCCGGTTGCCGCGCGTCGGCGCGCGCAGGCGCACGTCGGCGACCGCCTCGCGCGGGGCGATCGCGGTCGGCTCGGCACTCATGTCACGATCGCCGTCAGTCGGCACGCTCATGTCCCGATCGCCGTCGGTCGGCGCCTCGGCGCTCACGTCGCGACCGTTGCGTCGGCGGGCTGCGGGCCGCCGCCGGTGGAGGCCTCGCTCGCACGACGGGCATGCAGCTTGATCAGCTCCTCCTGCACGCTGAGCGGCTCGCCATCAGGGTGACGACGATTCCAGCGACCATCGGCATCCAGCTCCCAGGCCTGCACGTCGTCGGCGAGGCAGAGCTCGAGCGTCTCGCGCAGCTCGTCGCGGAGCAGCGGATCCTCGACCGGCGCGACCAGCTCGACGCGCGTGTCGAGGTTGCGCGGCATCAGGTCGGCTGAGCCGATGTAGACGCGGTGCTGGTCGCCGCGCTGGAAGGAGAAGACGCGCGAGTGCTCGAGCAGGCGTCCGACAACCGATACCACACGGATGTTGTCGGAGACGCCCGGGACGCCGGGGCGCAGGCAGCAGATGCCGCGCACGTTGAGATCGACGCGCACGCCGGCCTGCGAAGCCTCATAGAGAGCCCGGATGCAGCGCGCGTCGACGAGCGCGTTCATCTTCATGACGATCCGCGCCGCGCGGCCGTCGCGCTGGGCAGCGGTCGTGCGCTCGATCTCATCGATGACGGCGACGCGCAGGTGGTGAGGAGCGACGAGCACCTTGCGGTAGCCGCCGGGCCGCGCATAGCCGGTCAGGAAGTTGAACAGGTCGGCGACGTCGGCGCCGACGTCGGGATCGGTGGTGAAAAGCCCGAAGTCGGTGTAGAGCCGAGCGGTCGTGGAGTTGTAGTTGCCGGTGCCGATGTGGACGTAGTGGCGCACGCCCTCGCCCTCGCGGCGGACGATCAGGATCGCCTTGGCGTGCGTCTTCAGCGCGGGATGGCCGTAGACGACATGGACGCCCGCCTCCTCCAGGGCGCGCGCCCACTGGATGTTGGCGCGCTCGTCGAAGCGCGCCTTGAGCTCGACCAGGCAGACGGCCTGCTTGCCGCGCTCGGTCGCGTCGATCAACGCCGGCACCAGCGCCGAGTCATCGCTGGTCCGGTAGACGGTCTGCTTGATCGCCAGTACGTCGGGATCGGCGACGGCCTGCTGGACGAAGCGCTCGACGGTCGCGCCGAAGGAGTCGTAGGGATGGTGAACGAGGATGTCGCCCCTGCGCATCGCACCCATCACATCCGGCTCGGTGTCGTCCTCGCCGTCGCTGAGCCGTGCCGGGACGACAGCGCTGAAGGGCGGATAGCGCAATCCAGCCGAGCCCGGCAGGCGGACGATCTCCCAGAGGTCCTCGAGGTCGAGCAGCCCCTCGGTGTCGTAGGTGGCCAGCGCCTCGACGCCGAGCGCCTCGGTGATGCGCTCGCGCAGCGAGGCGTCCATGCGGCTGCCGATCTCGAGCCGTACGACCTCGCCGAAGCGCCGGTGGCGCAGCTCCTGCTCGACGGCCTCGAGCAGGTCGTCGGCCTCGTCGGAGACGGTGAAGTCGGCGTCGCGCGTGACGCGGAAGACATCGTGATGGAGGATCTCCATGCCGGGGAAGAGAGCACCGAGATGGTTGGAGATGACGTCCTCCAACGGCACGAAAGTACGTTCGTCGCCGACCGGGACGAAGCGCGGCAGCATCTCCTTGGGCACCTTGACGCGAGCGAAGATCGCCTGATCGGAGACCGGGTCGCGGACCAGCACGCCAAGCGACAGCGAGAGGTTGGAGATGTAGGGAAACGGGCGCCCGTGACCGACCGCCAGCGGGGTCAGCACGGGGAAGATCGCCTGTTCGAAGCGCTCGCGCAGCACCTGCCGCGCGCGCGGGCCCGCCTCGGCGAACGCGACGATCCGAACGCCCTGCTCGGCGAGCTCGGGCCGCAGCTGCTCATCGAAGCAGCGCGCGAGCCGCCGCCCGTGGGCGAGCACCCGCTCGCGGATCATGCGGATCGTCTGGGCGGGCGTGCGCCCGTCGACTCCGGGGGTGGTGACGCCCGCGTCGAGCTGGTCATGGAGGGCGGCAACCCGCACCATGAAGAACTCGTCGACGTTGGAGGTGAAGATCGCGCAGAACTTGGCGCGCTCGAGCAGCGGCACGGCTGGATCCTCGGCGAGCTCGAGCACGCGCTCGTTGAAGTCCAGCCACGAGAGCTCGCGGTTGAAGTAAAGCGACGGATCCCCAAGCTCCAGCGCCGCTGGCGATTGCTCCGGCGCGGTGGGCGTCGGGCGCGCCACGCTAGCTCGCCTGCGTGGGAGTCGGGGCGGCCGGTCCCGGTGCTCGTTGAGCGAGGGCCTGCTCCAGACGACTGCTGAACTGCTCGGACTCGAGCGTCGCCCAGAGCTCGAGCAGCCGATCGAACAGCAGCGCACGACGCGCCCCCAGATACGCGTAGAGCACCTCCAGGCCGCGGTAGGCGGAGCGGTTGGGCGCTCGTGCCGCCACCCCGGGAGCCAGGTCGTCCTGCTCGCCGCCGAGCGTCCGCAGCGCAACGGTGTCCTGCTCGCGCAGCGTGTCGATCTGCGCGCCGACGCGCGGGCCCATCACGTCACAGTCGTGGATCTCGCCGATCAGGTCCTGCAGCGCGCGGGCGTGCTCGGCCGCCTTGCGCGCATAGGGGCCGAAGCAGAAGCCGGTCAGCTCCAGCACGTAGCGGAGCCGCTTGGCGGCGATGCGCATGTCGTGCAGGGCGCGGTCCTGACCCGGCGCGAACGCGCGCGGCACGAACGAGCACAGCTCCGCGACTCGCGCGCGGATGATCCGCTCAGCCTCGTCGGCGAGCGGAGCGTCGGGATCGAGGCCCTTGACCTTGCGTGCCTTCATCGCGCGTCCGTCTGCGCAGCCGCGGGCTGCCCGTCCGCCAGCCGCAACGGCACCGGCGCCGGCGGGCAGGCAGCGCGCGCAACGGTCAGCAGCTCGTCGAGCTGCTCGCGCAGCCCGCTCAGCGCCTTGGCGTCGACGGCCTCGGCGAGCAGCGCGTTGGCACGCTGCTGCTGTTCGCGCAATGCGGCGATCAGGATCTCGAGGCCCGGCTGGTCGGCATGCGGCGCACAGCTCGCAAACGCACACAGGGCGGCGAGCTGCACGTCGATGTCCCGCCGCTCGCCGAGCGCGTCGGCAAGCGCCTTGATCGTGCGCAGGCAGCCTCGATGACGCTTGGCGGGAAAGCAGGGGGCGAAGATCTCGAGCACCGCGCGCAGGCGTCGGGTGGCCACGCGCATGTCGTGGACCGTCTCGATGCGCTCGACGTCGAGCACTCCACCGGCGTGTGCGAAGACCTCGTCCGCGCGCGCCGCCACCACGCTGATCGCCGCCCGGCGATAGCTGGTCTGCGCCGTGATGTCGCGGACTGCCCGCGCCTTGGCCATCATCGACCTCCGTTGCCGTGAAGCTCGAGGACGACGCCCTCGCGCAGTCCTCCACGACCGATCTGCAGCGGTTGTCCCAACCGCAACGAGGCCTCCTCGAGGATCAGGATACCGGCGGGCAGCAGCCGCACGCGCTCGGGGTCGAGCTCGAAGCGGCGCGCGACCTCGGCGATCGGCGCGCTTGCCAGCACCCGCACGGCCCGCTCGAGCGTCTCCGGCTCGAGCACCGCGCCGACCAGGCGGCGCACCGAGGCGGCGCTGCCACCAACGGCGATGGCCTCGCCGGGCTGGGGAACGTCGAGACCCTCGAAGACACCCGCGACATGCTGGCGAACTGCGTGCAGCTCGGCGATCGACGGCGGATCGGAGCGCAGATACGCGTCGGCCAGGAAGCCCGAGCCGATCGGGAACGAGGCCGACCAGCTGACCCCGTCGATCACGGTCCCGACCGCCAGCTCAGACGACCCGCCGCCGACATCGGCGATGCCGACGACACCCGCGGGCGTCTGAGCAAGCGTGCGGGTGGCGCCGACGAATGCCAGCCTCGCCTCCTCCTGCTCGGTGAGGACGGCGACCTCGAGCCCGGTCGCGCGCTCGATCGCGCTGACCAGCTCGTCGCGGTTGGCCGCTCGGCGCAGCGCCGCCGTCGCGACGATCCGCAGCCCGCGCGCATCGAGCTGGCGCGCCATCCGCGCCTGCGTCTTGACGACGTCGACGACCTCGGCGATCTTGCTCGCCGCGATGCGACCATCGCTGCGCTGGCTGCGCCCCAGCCGCGTGAACGCGCGCTGGGTCAGCAGCTCGCGCAGATGCCCATCCACGACGTCCGCGACCAGCAGCCGAGTGGTGTTGGAGCCGATGTCGATGCAGGCGCTGGCCACGGCGGCGAGCCACGATCTTGTCACCAACGGCGATCGAGCGGCAGCGCGGTGGGCCTTGCTCCCCGCCCTTGACATGATTGGCTGCATGGACGATGGGACGGCGATCGAGGTGCAGGGGCTGCGCAAGTGCTACGGCGCGATCGAGGCGCTGCGCGGCATCGACTTCAGCGTCGCCCGCGGCGAGGTCTTCGGCCTGCTGGGACCCAACGGGGCCGGCAAGACAACGACGGTCGAGATCCTCGAGGGCTACCGCGAGCGCAGCGGTGGCAGCGTCAGCGTGCTGGGCGCCGACCCCCAGCGGCGCGAGCGCCGGCTGCGCGAGCAGGTCGGCATCGTGCTGCAGTCCACCGGGCTCTACCGCCACATCACGGTGCGCGAGGCGGTCGAGCACTGGGCCGGCTTCTATCCCCATCCGCGCGACGTCGACGAGGTGATCGCGCTCGTCGGGCTGGAGGGCAAGGAGCAGGCGCGCACGCGGACGCTGTCGGGTGGCCAGCTGCGGCGGCTGGACCTCGCGCTCGCGCTGATCGGTGATCCCGAGCTGATCTTCCTCGACGAGCCGACGACCGGCTTCGACCCGGTCGCGCGGCGCAACGCCTGGGAGACGATCCGCTCGCTCAAGCGACTCGGCAAGACCGTGCTGCTCACCACGCACTATCTCGACGAGGCACAGTCGCTTGCCGACCGCGTGGCGATCATCAAGGATGGACGAATCCTCGCGGAGGGCGTGCCCGATCAGCTCGGCGTCGGCGCCGAGAGCCGCTATCGCATCGCCTACCGCAACGACGAGGGCGAGCTGGTGGCGCTGGAGACCGACGATCCGACCGGCGTGCTGCACCGTCTGACCGGCGAGGCGCTCGCGCGGGGCGGGCAGCTCCGCGACCTGGTGGTCAGCCGACCCAGCCTCGAGGACGTCTACCTCGAGCTCACGGCCGACGTCGCGGAGCTTGCGCCGGACGTCGCGGGAGTGAGCGGCTGATGGCGGGCCACCGTCCCAGCGTCGCGGGAGTGAGCTGATGAGCGACGTGCTGGCTCTCAGCTGGCGCCAGTACCGGCTTGAGCGGAGGATGTTCTGGCGCAACCCGTCGGCCGCCTTCTTCAACTTCCTGCTGCCGCTGCTGTTCCTGGCCGTCTTCGGCGCGGTCTTCTCGGCCAACCAGCAAGACCTCAATGTGGTCGTCCCCGGCATCGCCGGGATGAGCGTGATGGCCACCACGTTCTCGGCGCTGGCCTTCAATATCACCTTCCTGCGCGAGCAGGGCGTGCTCAAGCGGATCCGCGGAACGCCGCTGCCCGCCGGCTCCTATTTGGCCGGGATCGCGTTCAGCGCGGTGACGAACGCGCTGCTCAACGTGGGGATCATCGTGGTGGCGGGCGCGCTGCTGTTCGGCGTGCACTGGCCGAAGGACTGGCTGGAGCTGATCGTCTTCGTGCTGGTGGGAGTGACCTGCTTCGCCGCGCTGGGCGTTGCGCTCTCGCACGTGATCCCCAACTTCGACTCCGCGCCAGCTTACGTCAACGCGGTCTTCCTGCCCGTCATCTTCATCTCCGGTGTCTTCTACGACGTCAAGCACATCCCGGCGTTCCTGCGCGACATCGCCGAGGCGCTGCCGCTCAAGCACGTGATCGATGGGTTGTCGGGCGCAATGGTGAGCGGCCGCGGGCTGGGCTCCAATCTCAGCGCGCTCGCCGTGGTGGCGATCTGGGCGGTGGCGGGCATCCTGCTTGCGGTGCGCGGCTTCTCCTGGGAGCAGCGCCGGACATGATCGCGGCCGCCAGCGTGGGCGATGGCAGATGAGCACGATCGCGCTGCTCTACGACGTGCACGGCAACCTGCCCGCGCTGGAAGCCGTGCTGGACGACGCGGCCGGCGGCGGCGCCGAGCGCTACGTGCTTGGGGGCGACTATGCGCTGTTCGGAGCCTGGCCGCGCGAGACGGTCCTGCGCCTGCGCAACCTGCCCCAGGCGGTCTGGATCCGCGGCAACGCCGAGCGCTGGACCGGTGACCCGACCCAGGCGCCGGACGGCGACCCGGTGCAGGGGGCGATCGCCGCCTGTCGCGATCAGCTCGGCGAGCAGCTGGTGGCCGAGCTCGCGCAGCTGGCGTTCACCGTCGCGATCGACGGCACGCGCTGCTGCCATGCCTCGCCGTTGTCCGACGTGCGCTCCTTCGCGCCGGAGCCCGGCGACGATGAGACCGAGCTGCTCGCCGACGTGGGCGAGCGGCGGCTGATCTTCGGCCATACGCATCTGCCCTTTCGGCGCATCGGCGTCGCCGGGATCGAGCTGATCAACCCGGGCAGCGTGGGGATGCCGTTCGACGGCGATCCGCGTGCGTCCTACGCCCTGCTGAGCGGCGACGCGGTCGAGCATCGTCGCGTTGCCTACGATCATCGCGCCAGCGCGCAGGCGCTGCGCGAGCGCTGGCCCGAGGGCTGGGCCGATACCGTGGCGCAGCGCATCGAGCGCGCGGCGCCCTGAGCGACGTCGACGCATGACGCCAGGCCCCCTGCGTCGCGCTCGCCGGCGCATGACGTCAGGCGTCTGAGCTACGGCTCGCCGGCACTCGCCGCTATCGTGTGAGCCGATGTGCGACGGCGAGAACTGCTCCGTCGCCCGCGCGCTGAGCGTGGTGGGCGACCGCTGGAGCTTGCTGGTACTGCACGAGGCGTTCCTGGGCACGTCGCGCTTCGATCAGTTCCAGCGCAGCCTCGGGATCGCTCGCAACGTGCTCGCCACGCGGCTGCAGGCGCTGGTCGGACACGGGATCCTGAGCCGCGAGCAATACCAGGAGCGCCCGGCCCGCTATGAGTACCGCCTCACCGACAAGGGGCTCGATCTCTACCCGGCGCTGCTGATGTTCATGCAGTGGGCCGACCGCCACATAGCTGGGCGCCAGTCGCGCCCGATCGCCGGCCTACATCCCGGCTGTCCTCCAGCCCATCCGGTGGTGACCTGCTCGCACTGCGGCGGCGAGATCGACGGCCGCGCGGCGCTCGGCTCGGACGAGATCGACCGGCTCGCCGCCGCCCGCTGAGAGCCGTCAGAAGCGCAGGACCGCTGCCACCGACCCCAGCGGGCCGAGATCCGCGTTGTGTCGCACGACCACCACCTCGGCCGACTGGGCCAGCGCGGCGTGCGCGGCGCGAGCGATGACGTCCTCCTCGGGCTCGAGCGGCTCGCCATCGACCGGGCAGCTCAGCCCGGACACCGTCAGCCAGTCACAGCGCGCGCATGCCATCCCGGGCGCAGCGAAGCCCTCGGCAACCAGCAGCGTCTCGACGCGCCGCTCGTTGATCGTTCCCAGCACGTCCTCGACACCTGCAGCCGACCTGCCGGCCGCGCCGAAGCCCGCTTTGAGCCGATCGAGCAGCTCGCGCTCGTGGCGGGCCTCGTCGCGCTCCATCAGCGGCGCCGCGGCCCGCCTGACCTCCTCGACCGTCGCGTTCTCGATGTCGACGTCGATGCAGCCGGCCAGGCGCTCGCGCACGTAGGGATGCAGCGTGCTCTCGATCTCGGCGCGCTGCTCTTCGGGCGCGCCGAGCAGCAGGCGGTCGAACGGGGCGCTCTGATGGCGCCGGAACAGCGTCTCGCAGACGTGGCGCACGTGGTCCTCGGCCTCGCGATCGATGCTGCGCTGATAGCGCGCCTGCGACCAGCCGCCCTGGTCGTGACGACGATGCACCTCGTCCTCGATGACATCGGTCTCCTGCAGCTGCTCGCCGGTGCCACGCAGGATGCGGGCGCTGCGGCGGTTGACCAGCAGCACGCACCAGCGTCCCGCCGCCCCGATGTCCAGCAGCGGCTCGATGTAGGGCCGATCTTCGATGCGCACCTCGGACGCGACCGGGCGCGGCAGCTTGAGCACCTCGAACAGCTTCGCCGGCCCGCAACAGAAGATCGCCATCCCGTGCGCACCCTTGGCGGAGAACTCCTCGCCCGTCAAGAAGCCCCGCACGCGCGCCAGGTCCTCGCGCAGCGTGATCTGCTGCGCGTGATCGCGGCCACCGCCGTCGCGCAGCTGGCGGTCGGCCTCGCCCAACAGCGAGTTGATCGCCACCGAGCGTGCCTGCGGGGTCGGCAGCTCGGTTGGGTCAAGGTTGAGGTACAGGCTGATCACGAGCCCGTCGGCTGGTCGCAGCTCGGCCAGCCGACGCAGCCGCTCCGCCCTGACGTCGTTGGTCTGCATCAGCTCTCCTCTGGGCCGCTTGCTCGGATGCCGCGACCAATCGGCTCAGCGGCATGCCCGCTCTGGCTTCGCCGCGCTCATGCCGCCTCGCCGAGCGCCTCGACCTCGCGGGCGGCGGCGAGGTGCGCGAGCGCGCTCGACTCGATCTGCCGCACGCGCTCGGGCGTGACCCCGAGGCGCTGGCCGATCTCGCGCAATGGGGCCGGCTCCTGGCCATCGATGCCGTAGCGCAGCTTGACGACGTCGCGCTCGCGCTCGGGCAGCGCCTCCACGGCGCGGCGCAGCGCGGCGCGGGTCAGCGCCAGCTGCACCTCCTCCTCTGGACCCGGGCCGCCGCTGGCGAGCAGCTCGCCCAAAGGCGTCTCCTGGGCCTCGCCGACCGGACGGTCGAGGCTGACGACCGCGCGCGCGGCGTCGCGCACCTGCGCGACCTCCTCGACCGACATGTCCGCGGCGACGGCGATCTCCTCGTCGCTGGGCTCGCGATCGAGCGCGCTGGCGAGGGCCTGCTGGACGCGCGCGACCTTGCGCTGGCGCTGGGCCACCCCGACCGGCAGGCGAATCGTCCGGGACTTGTTCGCGATGCCGCGCTCGATCGCCTGGCGAATCCACCAGGTGGCGTAGGTCGAGAAGCGAAAGCCCTTGCGCCAATCGAACTTCTCGACGGCGCGAATCAGGCCGATGATGCCCTCCTGGATCAGGTCGAGCAGCGGCAGCTCGGCCCCCTTGTAGCGCTTGGCGAGCGAGACGACGAGCCGCAGGTTGGCGTTGATCATGCGTTCCTTGGCGCGGGCGTCGCCCTGCTCGACGCGCTTGGACAGCTCCACCTCCTCGGTGGCGGTGAGCAGGCGGTGGCGGCTGATCTCGTTGAGGAAGAGCTGCAGGGCGTCGGTCGTGGCGACCGCCAGCTCGCCGTTGAGGTAGCCGGCGTCCTCGACGTCGGCGCGTCCGCAGTCGTCGCGCGCCTCGATCCCGCGCCGCTCGAGCTCCCCGTAGAGCTCATCGACCTGCTCAGGCTCGAGATGGAGCTCGCGAGCGAGCGCGTCGACCTCGGAGATGCCGACGCAGCCCTGGACCGCCGCGCGCTCGGCGAGCGTCTCCAGCGGCCCCTCGATCGTCGTCTCGTCGTGCCCGCTCATCGGCCTGCTCCCGACAGCTCGACTATCCCATCGCCGTGCGCTGACTCGCTTCCCATGCTAAAGGGATGCCGCCCGTTCCGCAGCAAGCCGCGCGCAGGATGCCAGGCCCGGCCGCGGCGCGACCGAAGGCCGGCCGCGGCAGGCCCGGCGTCCGCGGGCGGATCAGGCCGACACGGCCGCGAAGCGCTCGGCGACCCTGCTCCAGGCGACCGTGTTCCACCAGGCGTCGATGTAGTCCGGGCGTCGGTTCTGGTATTTGAGGTAGTAGGCGTGCTCCCAGACGTCGACGCCGAGCAGCGGCGTCGAGCCCGTGGAGATGGGGTTGTCCTGGTTGGGCGTGCTGACGATCTCCAGCGCGCTGCCGTTGTGCACCAGCCAGGCCCAGCCCGAGCCGAAGCGGGCCAGCCCCGCGGCCTTGAGCTTGCCCTGGAAGTCGGCGAAGGAGCCGAACGTCGAGTTGATCGCCTCAGCCAGCGCACCGTCGGGCTCGCCACCACCCTCGGGCGACATGCTCTCCCAGAACAGCGTGTGGTTGTAGTGCCCCCCACCGTTGTTGCGCACGGGTGCCTGCTTGTCGGCGGGCAGGGCGTCGAGGTTGCGCAGAACCTCTTCGATCGGCTTGTCGGCCCAGTCGGTGCCATCGAGCGCCGCGTTGACGTTCGTGACGTAGGTGCCGTGGTGCTTGTCGTGGTGGATCGTCATCGTCTGCGCGTCGATGTGCGGCTCCAGCGCGCCGGCGTCATAGGGAAGCAGCGGTAGCTCGTAGGGCATCGTGCACCTCTCAGTTCGTAATTGACGCGGTGACCCGGCTGGCGGCAGGGTAGCGCTCAGAGGCGGCCACGGACAGGCTGCGCTCGGGGGATGTCGCCCGGCGGCTCGGCGGAGCCTCATACGTCCGCCGAGCGGCGCCGCGCAGGCGCGCTGGGCGGGGTCGTCAGCAATGGCCAACCGGACGACAAGCTTTGTGCCCAGTTATCGCGCGCAATGGGTTGCACAGCGCAACTGACCAGGCTATAATTGCGTCTGCAACAACTGCGAAAGGATTGTTACGGCTACCACCAAGAATAGTGCGCGCATCCAGTCGGGAGCGCGTCCTGCGCGTCCCGGGCGCGCGGCTGAGACTCGTCCCGGGCGTGCTGCTGAGACCAATCTCGACGTCGAGATCGACGGCGCGCTCGACTCGGTCCAACTCTTCCTGGCCGAGGCCCGCAAGCACCGCCTGCTAACCGCGGCGGAGGAGATCGAGCTGGCCAAGCGGATCGAGAAGGGCGATCTCGCCGCCAAGGACCGCATGATCAACTCCAACCTGCGGCTGGTCGTGTCGCTGGCCAAGCGCTACCAGGGCCAGGGGCTGCCGCTCGGCGACCTCATCCAGGAGGGCGTCGTGGGGCTGATCCGAGCCTCGGAGAAGTTCGACTGGCGCCTCGGCTACAAGTTCTCGACCTACGCGACGCTGTGGATCCGCCAGGCGATCCAGCGCGGCCTGGAGAACACCTCGCGGACCGTACGCCTGCCCGTCCACATCGGCCAGCGCGAGCGCAAGGTCGCACGGATCCAGCGCGAGCTGGCGGCGCGCCTGGGTCGTGAGCCGTCCGATCAGGAGGTCGCGGAGGCCGCCGGCATCTCGCTCGAGCAGATCGGCGAGCTGCGCGAGGCCGTGCGGCTGGTCAGCTCGCTCGACCAGCCGGTCGGCGAAGACGGCGAGACCACGCTTGCCGAGCTGCTGCCGTCCGAGCAGCCCGACCCCGACGAGGCGATCCACCAGGCCAACCGCGCCAGCGCGATCAGCAGTGCGCTCGACAAGCTGCCGGAGCGCGAGCGCAACGTGATCGAGCTGCGCTTCGGCACCGGCGACGAGGCGCCGCAGACGCTGCGCGAGGCCGGTCGACGGCTGGGATTGACGGCGGAGCGCACGCGCCAGCTCGAGCAGCAGGCGCTGCAGCGCCTCGCGCGCAGCGAGGAGCTCACCGCGCTGCGCGACGTCGCCTGACGGCGACGTCGCGCCGTCCCGCGGCCCGTCAGCCGCTCGCGAGCTCCTCCAGTGCCCGCTTGCCGCCACCGATGAGCGGCTCGCCGTGCGCGAGCAGCAGGCTGTCGAAGCGCTGGTCGAGCAACCGGCGAAAGGATTGCCGCAACCCGGCGCGGATCGCCTCGGGGTCATCGCCGAGCAGCTGATCGGAGACGAAGCCCAGCTGCCCATCGTCGCGGCGGATCACGCTGTCGGCGAACGCCAGCGCGCCGTCACCCAGCACGATCTGCAGCACCGTCTCCTCCGGGCAGAGCACGCCGACCTCCAGGGCCGTGATGTCGGGCGCGACGCGCTCGCCGAACGCGAAGCCCTCCACCGGCGGTCCGTCGGCAAAGCGGTGCAGCCCAAGCTCGTGGCAGCGCACTCGGCAGCCGAACGCCTCGACGAAGCGGGCGCTGTCGCGGTAGTGGTGACGGTTGGTGAGCAGGATCTCGTGCGGCTCGGCGAGCGCGTCGAAGGCCGCAAGGCCCTCGGCCGGGAGCATCGGATCGATCAGCGTCGCCGAAGGCTCAATGTAGTAGGAGTGGACCTGCAGGTGGATGCGCGGATGAAGCGCGGTCCAGTGCTGGATTCCGGGCAGGATCTCCTCCACGGCGGGCAACGCTAGCGCGATCGCCCGGCGACCGCATCGGCTTCGGCGAGCCGGCCGTCGCATCAACATCGGAGCTCAGCCTGCGTCACGGCTGACATTGGCGCTAACCGGCGAGCAGCGATGCTTGCGTGTGCAACGATGGGTGGATGGCGATCGCGGTCACCTACTTCGCCGATCCCGGCTGTCCCTGGAACTACTCGATCAACCCGGCGCTGACGGTCCTGCAGTGGCGCTACGCCGAGCAGCTCGACTGGCGGATCGTCGTGATCGGCCTTGCCGAGAGCGCCGAGCGCTACGCCGAGCGCGGCTACACCCCGGCCCGCTCGGCGCGCGGCTACCGCGCCTTCCGCCGCTACGGGATGCCGTTCACGACCGCGCCGCGCCGCCGGCTGGCGGCGACCGCCCGCGCGTGCCGGGCGATCGTGGCGGCGCGGCTGCTGGCGTCCGGCCGCGAGCTCGAGGTCCTGCGTGCGCTCCAGTTCGGCTGGTTCACCAGCGACCTGGTCCTCGACGAGGACGCGGACATCGCCGCCGCTCTGAGCGCCGTGCCAGACCTCGACGCCGCCGCGCTCGTGGCGGCGATCGACGCGCCGGATGTGATCGAGGCCTACCAGCGCGACCGCGCGGAGGCGCGCCACGCCGCAGGCAGCGCGACCGAGCTGCAGGGCAAGGCGCGCAACACCGATGGGGCGGTGCGCTACAGCGCACCGTCGCTGATCTTCTCACGCGACGGACAGACGCTCGAGGCCGGCGGCTTTCAGCCCGTCGAGGCCTACGATGTGCTGATCGCCAATCTCGACCCGACCCTGCGGCGCCGGCCGGCCACCGAGGACCCGCTCGCGCTGCTGACCGCGCTGCCCTGGGGCTTGACGACCCAGGAGGTGGCGGCGGCGATGACCAGCGGCAACGAGCGCCCCGACCGCGGCGCGGCCGAGGACGTGTTGATCGAGCTGACCGCAAGCGGCGCGGCGACCCGCACGCCGCTTGGCGACGATGCGCTCTGGAGGGCGAGCGGGCGATGACGCCGCCGCCTCCTGCCGCCACGGTGCGCGTGGAGACCAGCCCACGCCGCGTTCGGGGGCGCTTCGCCGGCGAGGTCGTCTTCGACACCTTCCGCGCCCTGCTGCTGTTCGAGACCGGCCACCTGCCGCGCTACTACATCCCGCTGGAGGACGTCCGCAGCGAGCTGCTGGAGCCGTCGACCAAGCGCAGCCACTGCCCACGCAAGGGCGAGGCGAGCTGGTACACGCTGCGCGTCGGCGAGCGCAGCGCCGCCGACGCGGCCTGGCGCTATGCCCAGCCGCTGCCCGGCTGCCCCGACATCAGCCGCCATGTCTGCTTCTATTGTGACGCGCTGGACTCGTGGTGGGAGGAGGACGACGAGATCTTCGTCCATCCGCGCGATCCCTACGTGCGCGTTGACGTGCTGCGCAGCTCGCGCCACGTTCGCGTCACGCTCGGCAGCGCGGTGCTGGCCGAGAGCCGCCGGCCACTGCTGCTGTTCGAGACCGGCCTGCCGACCCGCTACTACCTGCCTCGCGCGGACGTGCGACTGGAGCTCTTGACGGCGTCCCCGACACGCACCTCCTGCCCCTACAAGGGCAATGCCGTCCACTTCTCCGCGCAGGTCGACGGCCAGCTGCATGCCGACGTCGCGTGGAGCTATCCCACGCCCTTTCCCGAGCTCGCAAAGATCGAGCAGGCGATCTGCTTCTACCCCGATCGCCTCGAGCTGGAGGTCGACGGGGTGCGCCAGTAGCGGCCTTCTCAGGCCGCCAGCCGCTCGGCCAGGAACGCCGTCACCCGCTCCCACAGCAGCTGTGCGGCAGCCGGCCGATAGGTCGGCCGGTAGTCGGCGAAGAAGGCGTGGCCGGCGTCGTCGTAGAGGTCGATGCGGAAGTCCTTGCCCGCGGCCGCCAGCCGCGCGCCGAGCGCGCGCGCATCCGCGGGCGAGGGGTTCTGGTCCTCGGCTCCAACGACGATCATCAGCGGGCAGCTGAGCTGCGCCGCGAGATCGATCAGCGGCGCGCGACGTCGCGGATGTGCTCGTTGAGACCGAAGGCCTCGTGGATGACGATCAGCCCCGCCATACCCTCGCGCTGCCCGCCAGCCGAGCCGGCCCCCTGCGCCGGCTCGGCGAGATAGCCGTGAACGGCGTCGCCACCGGCGCCGGCAAACTCCACCTCGCGCGTGCGCAGCGCGCTGGGATCCCGGACCTCGCCGGGGACGTTCATCGATCCGCTCCGCTCGTCGTGAGCTCGAGCTCCAGGCCCGGCCAGGCATGGCCGATGAAGACCGGCTCGGGCCGCAGCTCGACGCCGAAGCGGCTGGCTACGCCGGTCGCGATCTCACGTGCCAGCTCGACCAGCTCGGCACTGGTCCCACCGCCGCGATTGACGAGCGCCAGGACATGCTTGGAGGAGATCGCGATGCGCGCCCCGGGGCGGGCGTAGCCACGGGAAAAGCCAGCCCGCTCCACGAGCCAGGCGGCGGAGGTCTTGACCCGCCCATCAGTCTGTGCGAAGGCCGGTGGATCGGCGTCGGGTCCCAGCAGCTCATGCGCCCGCTCGCGCAGGCGCTCGAGCTCGGCGCGCTCGAGCAGCGGGTTGAGGAAGAAGGAGCCCGCCGAGACCGAGTCGGGGTCGCCGGGGTCGATCGCCATGCCCTTGCGCCGGCGCAGCTCGAGCACCGCGGCGCGCACCTCGCCGGGTGCGACCGGCGTGCCGACCGCGACACCGAGCTTGCGCGCCAGCTCGGGGTAGCCGACCGGCAGTGCGCGGCGGTCGAGCGCGAACGCAAGCTCGACGGCGAGCACCACCCAGCGCTGCGGCGTGCGCTTGAAGACGCTGGTGCGATAGCCGAAGCCACACGCCGGACCGGCGAGGTCGTGGACCTCATCGCAGTGGCGGTCATAGACGCGCACGGAGCGCACGCTGGTCGAGATCTCCTGGCCATAGGCACCGACGTTCTGGATCGGCGTCGCGCCGGCCGACCCCGGGATCCCGGAGAGGCATTCGACGCCGGCCACGCCATCGGCAACGAGCCGCGCCACGACGTCGTCCCACGGCTCGCCCGCCTGGAGCGTCAGCACCAGCCGATCGCCGTCGCGGGCGACCGTGATGCCGCGCGAGCACACGTGCACGACGGTCCCGGGAAAGCCCTCGTCGGCAACAACGACGTTGCTGCCTCCCGCCAGCACGACGAGTGGCTCACCGGCCGCCGCGGTCGCGCGAACGGCGTCCACCAGCTCGGCTTCGCCGTCGGCGGCGACGAGCCGGCGCGCCGGCCCACCCAGCCTCAGTGTCGTCAGCTGCGCCAGCGGAGCCATCCGCTGGAGGGTACGGATGCGAACGCCCCGGCGCGCGGCAAGGCGACCGACCCGGGCGGGAGAGCCAGCGCTCCCCAGCGCCCGGGTTTGTCGTACTCGCCCCTCCTCCAAGCTCTGCGAGCGTCGGCGGCGAGACTCTACCCGCACGGCCGCGAGGCGGGCAATCCAGCCTCACAATCCCTTAACGTCGGGGCGATCGCCCGAGAACGGAGGCCGACCGCCCGGCGATCAATGCCGTCTGCGTCCCGGCCGCTGCAGCACGACCTTGATGTCCAGGTGTAGGTCTCGTAGCCGGTCGCGCCGGCGGGCATGTGAGTGTGGGCGGAATCAACCGGGGCGGAACCGTGGATGTGAATCGTCACGCGACGCGCGCGCAGTCGCTTGGCGTTCAACAGCTGGCAGCCGTCGGCGATGCCGTCGCACTGTGGCGTGTGGACATTGTTGGGCGCCGGCCCGTAGTTCAGGCCGAAGGCGAGTGCGGGCGGCATCTGGCCGCAGAGCGCCGCGACCTGCTGCATCTCGTTCTGCAGCGCCAGGACGGCCGCTCCAGTTTGGCCCGGCCCGACGCCGGCATTTGATCTCGAGCCGCCCACCGTGCACGCGTACGAAGTCCAGTTGGACCTGCTCCTGGATCGCCACCGGGTTGAAGGTGTAGTGCTGGCAATCGACGGTGTTGCCCACCGTCGCGAGGTGATAGGAGCCGTCGATCGAGCCCTTCAACAGCGCCGTGTAGATGCCAAAGGGGTCCGCGCCGCGATCGATCGTGCGCAGCAGCGTCAGGCTCGTGGCCTCCCCACCGCTGGTCGAGGCGGGCTGGTTCTGGTTGTCCAACCAGCTGTAGTTGAAAGCGCCAGCATCGCCAGGGCCAGCAGCGGCAGCAATACGCGCAGTGATCTCATGGCGCGGCAAGCTAGCGTCGGGCGCGGACGGTCATTGAGCCCGCACGCGCCCGCGCGGAGGCCGATGGCGCTCCGTTCGCCGAAGCCGCGCCGCTGAAGGCGTGGGTGGTGCAGGGGCTCGCCGAGCTCAGCTAGCGGTCGGCAAGCTCGGCGGCATCGATCATCCAGCGCGCGATCAGCTCGATGTTGCCGCCCCTCAGGAGGTCGGCGTGGCTGACCGGCAGCCGATAGCGATGCTCGGACGGCACGATCGCAGCCCACGGGCCGGCCTCATCGGTCCGCGTCAGCCGGGCTTCGGCGGACGCCTGCGGGGTCACCTCGTCGGTCTCGGCGCTGCACAGCAGCCAGGGGCACCGGTCGGCGAGCGGGTGCGCGGCGTAGCCGGCGAGCATCCGCGCGTTGGCGAGCACCGTCGCCCACACCTGACGGATGTCGTTCTCGGAGGCGACCATCTCGACCACGCCCGCCGCGCGGGCGCCGGCGATGATCTTGGCAGCGTCGATCCCCCCGTCGCCTTGGAGGAACGCGTAGGGATCGCCCTTGATGTCCAGCGCGCGGTTGATGAAGATCTCGAGCGCCTCATCGGGTGTCATCTCCTCGCAGGGCGGCGTGGGATCGAGGAGGAAGATCTCGCCCAGCCAGTCCGGAGCGCGGCCGCCCTCGCTGAGCGCCCGCGCCGTCTCGAGCGCCAGCGTGCCGCCGAGCGAGTAGCCCGCGAGATGGACCCGCTCGAACCGGTCAGCGCCCTCGCTCCGCAATGTCGACGCGAGCACCCGTGTCAGGCTGGCCATGTCGCCGGCGCCGCGCTCGAGTGGAGTGGTGCACGCCCAGACGGCGTGACCGGGCGGCAGCAGCCTCGGCATCCGTACGTAAGCCGCGGCCAGACCCGGCAGCGCGGGAAAGAAGCACCACAGCACACGCTCGCCGCTGGTGCTCAGGCGAAAGACAGTCCTCGTGGAAGCAAGGCGAAGGGCAGCGGCGCGGTCGTCAGTGGTGACCGCCTCGACAAGCGCCTCCAGGGTCGGAGCAGCAAAGAACTCGCGTAGCGTGATCCGTACGCCAAGGCGCTTGTGGAGGGCGTCGAGAAGCTGGACGGCCGCGCGCGAGTCACCCCCAGCATCGAAGAAGCCCACGCCCGGCGACGGCGCTTCACCAATCACCTCCTCCCAGGCGGCAACAACCGCGGCATGCAGCGCCCGACCGCCGTCCTCGGTCGACGTACTGCCAACGGTTGTCAGCCGCTCAGGCGACGGGGCATCTCCTCGCACGCCGACGGGCAGCGCGCAGGCGCGTCGTTGCAGCGCCAGTGACGTACGCGGCTGCTTGCATCGTTGCCTCCCCTTGCGAACCCCTGGGGCATGGAGGCGGAAACCTCCCTGCCGAGAGACATACAGTACGGCGGGGTCCCAAAGCCGTCAACCAGACCTGCTGGAGCAGCCCCGCGGACACGGCCTTGGCGCGGAGGCGACTATCTCTTTGTCTGCGGATCGCCGCTGTCGGCGAGCTTGAGAGGCACCTCGCCGTAGGGATCGATGCGATACACCAATGACACTCGATGGAAGCCGTCGGCGATGTCGGCCGTCTCGTGACTCGAGATCACAAGCACGGGGCTCAACTCCTCCCCCTCGATCACCTTGATCAGGTCTTTCACGACGCCCGGATCGTCGAGCGGCGCGGGGCTTAGACCAGCCGCCCGCAGAACGTCATTGGCGCGGCGGCTGGTGAGCTTGGCCTTGCGCAGCCCCGCGACGACTTGGGCTAGCCTGCGCTCGTCCAACTGCAGCGACAGGTACGCCTCGGCGGCGGCGTAGTCATGCTCGGCAACGTCCTCACGCCAGCGGATGGGGACCCGACCGAGCTCTCCTTTGGCGCTGTGGTGCTTGGGCATCGTCTACTCCAACTCGGGTTGCTTTCCGGCCATCAGCTCGTCCAGGCGTCCCGAGGCCGCCGCCCGCGCGGCGGCGTCACCGCCCGGACCGCGCAGGATCCACGCGCAGCCGACGGCAAGTAGGGCGCCGATCAGCGGCCCGGCGACGTAGGCCCAGTATGTCGTCCAATCCCCCGCCACCAGCGCAGGACCGAACGAGCGAGCCGGGTTCATCGAGGTACCGCTCACCGGTGCCGCCCACAGACCAGCCAGCGCAATGTAGCCGCCAACGCCGAGCGCACCGAACAGGCCAACGTTCTGGGCCTCCGAAGCGGTCCCCAGGATCACGCTGACGAGCCCTCCTGTCAGCGCAATCTCCATCAGCAGCGCCTGCCACGCGCTGTACCCCGGCCCCGGCAGCGTCGCGCCGAGGTGTTCGACGTTGGCGAAGATGGCCAGCAGAAATAGGCACGCGAGCGTCGCCCCGACCAGCTGGGCGACGATGTAGCCGGGCACCCGCCGCCACGGAAAGTCGCCTCGCAATGCGAACGCAAGCGAAACCACCGGGTTTAGATGAGCTCCGGAGACCGCGCCCATGAACAGGATGACTGCCATCACCATCAGCCCCGGCGCCACCACCGCCGCGGACAGGCTGATCTCGCCCTTGCCGTGAATGAGGCCACCGCCGGCCGCCGCGATCACGAGCAGGAACGTGCCCAGCAGCTCGGAGAACAGCCGCCGGTATTCCAGGCGCGGATCCGAGAACTCCGCGAGCGAGCCGAACGCGAGCGCCAGGCGATAGCGCGTCCGCTGGTTGTGCTCGGTCAGGGGGACCCGCTCATGGCTGGCCACGGATCACGATTCGCCGCCGTATCGGCGAGCCCTGCCTTTACAGGCGGGCGTGGCCTGAGGTAATCGTTGAGCTAGCTGAAGCGTCTAGCTATCGCAGTGGAGACGGCGGGAATCGAACCCGCGTCCGCAGTCGCGTAAGGATGGCTTCTACGAGCGTAGCCGGCGCTCTGTTCTCATCCTCCGCTCGCCACGCCGGCCGGGTTGTGGAGGACCAGCTCCCGCGAAGTCCCCGGATTGGCGGGAGCCGACCGCACCGGGCAAGCCCGCTATCTGATCCCGGCGATCCCCGTCACGGGCAAACGGGGCCCGAGACCTCCGACCTAGGTTCTAGCTAGGCCGCGAGGGCGTACTCGTGAGAGTTCGCACGTATTGTTTTCCCGGCTGTTTTACGAGGCCTCCGGGCACCTCGACTCGCAACCAGCCCCACGAATCGACCGCGTCGAAGCCTGTCGTCCCCGGGGAAAATGCACAAGAGATGATAGCCGCCGAGCCACCCGATCCCAAGTCGCCCTCGGCCCCCGCTGGGTCCGGCAGGGCGCTCGTTGGCGCTCCGGGCGACAGCGTCCCCGCCCAGGACGCCTTGATGCTCGAGGGCGAGCAGCTGTGGCTGCGCCCGCTGCGGCTCGCGGATTGCGACGCGCTGCTGGCGCTGCGCGTGGCCAACCGCGTCTTCCTGACGCCATTCGAGCCGCGGCGGCCGAGCTCGTTCTTC
Source organism: uncultured Solirubrobacterales bacterium (assembly GCA_963795555.1). Taxonomy (GTDB): domain Bacteria; phylum Actinomycetota; class Thermoleophilia; order Solirubrobacterales; family Solirubrobacteraceae; genus CAWCHZ01. Next base: position 139,808 of record CAWCHZ010000001.1, on the reverse strand, counting down.
ACCGCCGACGGTCAGGGCGACGAGCTGGCGCGCGCGGCGTTGGATTGGGAGTTGGGGCGCCAATATGCGTTTGGCATGTTCCTGTGCCCCACCGGGCAGCTCGTCGGTCGCATCGCGATCAGCGGAATCGCCCGCGGCCCGTTCGAGAGCGCGCACCTGGGCTACTTCGTCGACGAGCGCCATTGCGGGCTCGGGCTGGCGACGGAGGCGGTGCGCCTGACGGTGCGGTTCGCCTTCGGCGCGGCTGGCCTGGGGCAGCTCCAGGCGGCCGTCATGCCTCGCAACAAGCCGTCCAAGCGCGTGCTCGAGAAGGCCGGCTTTCGTCGTCAGGGCATCGCCCGCCGCTATCTCTGCATCGACGGCGTCTGGGAGGACCACGAGATCTACGCGCTGACGCGCGAGGAGCACCACCAGACCTGAGCCCTGGCTGGGGGACCCTTGATCTGGGCTTGATCGCCCCTGCCACAATCAAGCTGTGATCCAGCGAGCTCCAGGCGAGATCGAGCCCGCCTTCGGGCTGCGTCGAGCCCCGCCGGGCGAGATCGAGCCGCTCTTCGCCCCGACTCCAACCGAGGTCGAGCAGGCGTTCGGCACCCGCCGCCGCGCCAGTCGGCGCTCGCTGCGCAGCCGCCTGACCGGCGGCCTGGCCGCGCTCGTGGCCGCGCTGGCGAAGTTTGGCAGCGCGCTCAAGGGCATCATCCTGCTCGCCCCCAAGCTCAAGCTGCTCGGCACGCTCGCGACGATGCTGGTCTCCGTGGCCGCCTACAGCCTGCTCTGGCCCTGGACGTTCGCCGCCGGCTTCGTCGGGCTGCTGCTGATCCATGAGCTCGGCCACGTGATCGCGCTGCGCCGCGAGGGCATCCGCGCCAGCGCGCCGATGTTCATCCCGTTCCTCGGTGCGGCGATCTTCTCACGTTCGCTCGGCGACAACGCGCTGGCCGAGGCGCGGGTCGGGCTGGCCGGTCCGATCCTGGGCTCGCTGGGCGCCGCCGCGCTGGTGCCGCTCGCTCATCTTCTCCACAGCCCGCTGCTGATGGCCCTGGCCTACGTGGGCTTCTTCCTGAACCTGATCAACCTGCTGCCGGTGCTGCCGCTCGACGGCGGCCGGGCCGCCGCGGCGCTATCGCCCGCGCTGTGGCTGGTCGGCTTCGCCGGCCTGATCGCCGCGGCGCTGATCTGGCATCCGACGCCGCTGATGCTGCTGATCGTGCTGTTCGGCGGTCTGGAGACCTGGCGGCGCTGGCAGCAGCGGCGCCACGGCGGCCCGGCCGCGCAGGCGTTCTATCGCGTCAGCCCGCGCAACCGTGCGCTCGTGGCGCTGGTGTATATCGGGCTGATCGCCGCGCTGGCGTTCGGCATGCACGCCACCTTCGTGCAGCGGACGCTCTAGTCGCCCCGCGCCGCGCCGTCTGGGCGCATCCCGGACGCTCTAGCCGCCCCGGCGCCGCAGCTCGCGCTCGACGTCGCGCTCGCGGATGCTCTCGCGCTTGTCATAGAGCGTCTTGCCGCGCGCGAGCGCCAGCTCGACCTTGGCGCTCGGCCCCTTGAAGTAGATGCGGGTTGGGACGAGGGTCAGGCCCCGCTCGCGCGCCTTGCCGATCAGGCGCTCGATCTCGCGGCGATGCAGCAGCAGCTTGCGCGTGCGGTCGGGATCATGGTTGTCGCGGTTGGCCGAGGCGTAGGGCGGGATGTGCACGTTGTGCAGCCAGACCTCCCCATCGCGGACCGTCGCGAAGCCATCCTTGATCTGCGCTCCGCCGGCACGCAGCGACTTGACCTCGGTGCCGGTGAGCACGATCCCGCACTCCATGCGCTCGAGGAGCTGGTAGCGGTGCGCCGCCTGGCGGTTGGTCGCCACGTCGCCGGCGCCGAGCTTGCGCTTGCCCTTCGCACGCGCCACGGCGGCTAGACCTCGACCGGCTTCGCGCGCACCATGGCGGCTAGACCTCGACCGGCAGCAGATCGACGCGGCCACGCGGCGCGTCGATGCGATCGACCTGCACGCGCACCGGGTCACCAAGCCGGATCGCGCGGCCGCTGCGCGATCCGCGCAGAATCGTGCCGAGCTCGTCGAGCTCCCACCAGTCGCCGCGCAGCGCACGCATCGGCAGCAGCCCCTCGTAGCCGTCGCCGAAGCCGACGAAGGCGCCAGCGCCGATCAGCCCGACCACCTCCCCGTCGAGCTCCTGCTCCCAGCCCTGGTCGCGCAGCTCTCGCTCGAGCAGGAAGCAGCGCACCACATCGTCGGCGTTGCGTTCGATCGCCATCGCGTCACGCTCGCGCGCGGAGGTCCAGGCCCCCAGACGCTCCAACGGCGGCGCCTGGGGTGCGGGCTCGCCGGCGCCGACCGCGGCCAGCAGTGCCCGGTGGCAGATCAGATCCGGATAGCGACGGATCGGAGATGTGAAGTGGCAATAGCAACTGGAATGCAGCCCCGCGTGGCCGACATTGCGAGGACTGTAGTAGGCCTGCTTGAGCGTCCGCAGGACGAGCATCGTCAGTGCGCTGCGACCGCGACCCGTCCGCCGCACGTGCTCGTCGATCAGCCGCGACGCCTCGGCGACGACATCCGCGGCCTGCTGGGGAGTCATGTCCTGCGGCGCCGGCGGCGTGGCCACGTCGAGCGAGGCCAGCTGCTCGAGCAGCCGCTCGACGCCTGCGCCATCCGGACGCTCGTGGACGCGGTAGAGCGTCGGTGCGCGGTGCTCAGCCAGCAGAGCGGCCACCTGCTCGTTGGCGAGGATCATCAGATGCTCGATCAGCCGGTGGGCTTCGGTGCCCTCCGTGCGGCGCATCGCGATCACCTGCCCGGCGTCGTCGAAGTCGAACTCGGGCTCGCTGGACTCGATCAGCAGCGCGCCGCGCTCGCTGCGCTGGCGCTCCAGCAGCGCCGCGAGCTCGCGTGCCAGCGCAAGCGGCTGTCCCCACGGCGTCAACGCCCGCTCGCGGCCCGCGAAGACCCGATCGACCTGGTCGTAGTCCAGGCGCGCGTCCGAGCGGACCAGCGAGCGGTAGAACGCGCGCCGCCGCACTCGCGTGCCAACCAGATCCAGCTCGACCGTCACCGCCAACCGATCCTCGCCCGGCACGAGCGAGCAGGCGTCGCTGGAGAGCGCCGCCGGCAGCATCGGCTCGACCGCGCCAGGCACATAGACGCTCGTCGCGCGCCGCAGCGCCTCGCGATCGATCGCGCTGCCGGGACGCACGTGCGCGGCCACGTCGGCGATATGCACCCATACTCGCCAGCCGCCCTCCCGGCGCTCGGCTGAGAGCGCGTCGTCGAAGTCGCGTGCGCTGAGCGGGTCGATCGTGAAGGTGACCAGGTCGCGCAGGTCCCGGCGCGGCTCCGGCGGGACGCGGATCTCGCGCGCCTGGCGTTCGACCACCGGCTCAAAGCCCCGCCGCAGGCCACGGTCCAGCATCAACGCCTCCAGCACGTCGCGGGCGACCTCGGGCCGGCCGATGCGCTGCAGCACCTTCGCGCGCCCCCCGCCCCGGCCGCTGGCGCGCAGCAAGACGAGATCTCCTTCGACCAGGCCGCGATCGCGCTCGATCGTGCTCCACGGCCCGCGCAGGAAGAACGGCGTCGCCGTCATGAAGCGTCCGCGACGCTGCAACTGCGCGACGATCGTGTCGGGGGGTGCTCCATCCTCGCGGCGCGAGCCGCGGCCCGCGCCGCTCACGACAGCTCGCTGCGCAGCAACGCCAGCGCGACGTCGAGCGGCACGTCGCGCGCCTCCTGCGGCCGTGCAACGGCAGGCACGTCGGGGGTGACGCCGCTGCCCTCGCGCACCCCGCCCCCGCCGAGGTTGCGCCCATTGGGTGTGAAGTACTCGCCAACCGTGATGTCGAGCGCACCGCCGTTGGAGAGCGGCCTGATCTCCTGGAAGACGCCCTTGCCGAACGTGTGCTGGCCGACCACCTTGGCGCGATGGTGATCCTGGAGCGCCGCGGTGACGATCTCCGCCGCCGAGGCGGTGCCGTGATCGACCAGGACCACAACCGGGATCGAGGCCGCGATCGCTCCGCCCTGCGACTGGAAGACCTCGCGCGGACGGGCTCGTCCCTGGGTGGAGACGATCGTGCCGTGATCGATGAAGATCGAGGCGACCAGCACCGCCTCATCGAGCAGGCCGCCGCCGTTGCCACGCAGGTCCAACACGATCCCGCGGGCGTGCGCGTGCAGACCGCGGTCGATCGCCGCGCGCAGCTGGGCGTGAGCGCCCGCCGTGAACGACGAGAGCGTGACGTGCGCGAGCACGGCCCCGCGGATGTGGTGCAGGTCGAGCGTCACATTGGGGATGTCCACGGTCGCGCGGCGCAGGCGCTTGGTCAGCCTCCGGCCGCCGCGCAGGAGCACCAACGACAGCCCGGTGCCCGGGCGGCCCCGGATCAGGCCCTCCGAGTAGTCCGTCGAGCGCCCGCGCAGCGAGTGGCCGTCGACGGCGACCACCACGTCTCCCGGGCGGATGTCGGCGCGGCTGGCGGGCGAGCCGGCGAAGACCTCTTCGACCAGCAGCCCGCGTGCGCTGCGCTGCACGCTGACCCCAATCCCCGTGAAGTGCTGATCGCCTGACATGTGCTGGAACTGTTGGTAGGCGTTGGGCTCCAGGTACGTCGAGAAGGGGTCCTGCAGGCTGTCGACGGCACCGGCGATCGAGCTGTTCGCCAGCGCCGTCGAGCTGAGCGGGCGGTAGTAGTCGTGGCGGATGTCGCCCAGCGCCTCCTGCACGATCGCGGTGTCGCGCCCAACCAGCGCGTTGCGGATCGCGATCGGCAGCGTGTGCGGGTGCCCGCCGAGATAGATGCCAAGCCCGAGCAGGATCGGCAGCAGGGCCACGAGCAGGGCGATGAGGATTGGTTGGCGATTGCGCGGACGCATGCGACGGATGCCCCGACCCCGCAGGAAGACTAACGAGGGGCCTGGCCAGCGCCCGCCGGGGGGATCCCAGCCGCGCGGCAGCCGCGCCCGCCGACGCCCGCGCAGACGACCCCGGTACCTTTATCGGCAGGTCATGGCCGAGATCACCACGACGACGCTGCCCAACCGACTGCCGCTGCATCGCATCGCGATCGACGGCACACGCGCGGTCACGATCCTCGTCGCCTTCGACGCCGGCGCGCGTAGCGAGCGTGCGGAGGAGAACGGAATCGCGCATTTCCTCGAGCACCTCGTCTTCAAGGGCGGCGAGAAGTACCCCCACTACCGCGACGTCAACGAGACCGCCGAGCGGCTCGGCGGCCAGCTCAACGCCTACACCAGCCATGACCTGGTCGCGTTCCACATCACCTGCCGAGCGAGCGCGGCGATGGAGGCGATCGATCTGCTCACGGACTTCGTCGGACGGCCCCACCTCGACGCCGACGAGGTCGAACGCGAGCGCGGCGTCGTCATCCAGGAGATCAATCGCGCCTACGACCAGCCGTCGGTGGTCGCGGAGTACCTGATCGACCGCGCGGCCTTTGGCGACCACCCGCTCGGCCGGACCGTCCTGGGACCGGCCGACCATCTGCGCGGCTTCACACGCGACGCGATCGTCGGCTTCCGCGAGCGCCGCTGGGCCGGTGAGCGCGGCGGCGCGTTCGTCGTCGGCAATCTCTCAGAGCTCGACGACGACGGTGCGCTGGCCGAGCTGTTCGGGCGCTTTCCGACGATCCCAGCGCCCGAGGACTATGAGCCGGCGCCCGACTTCAATCCCGCCACGCTGGTCGAGGAGCGCGACACCAACCAGTCGCACCTGCGGATGATCTACCGGCCCCAGATCAACGTCGCCGACGAGCGCCAGCGTGCGGCGCTGACGATCTACGGCACGCTGCTGGGGGGTTCGATGGGCTCGCGCCTGTTCGATGAGATTCGCGAGCAGCGTGGACTGGCCTACGCCGTCTCCGCATTCGATCACGCGTTCGCCGACGTGCCGATCCTGCAGCTGTCGGCGGGACTCGAGTCGACCAAGACGATCGAGGCGTACACCAGGATGCGCGAGATCGTCAGCGAGCTGCGCGAGCAGGGCCCGACCGAGGCGGAGGTCGAGCGTGCGCGCGCGTTCGCCGCCGGCCGCCGAGTGATCGCCTTCGAAAACACCAACGCAGTCGCCCGCTACGCCGCTCAGCAGGCGATCGTCTACGGCGACGAGATCGATCCCGATGCGGCGATCGCCGCGCTGGACCGGGTCACCTACGACGACGTCGCCGAGGCCGCGCGCGGGATCGAGGATCGTCTCTCGGTCGCCTGCGTTGGCCCACAGCGCGCCGACGACTTCCCCGGCGGCTGATCAGCCGATCGCGATCATCCGCTCGATCGGCAGCCGTGCGCGCTCGGCGATCGCTGCCGGCACCTTGACCTCGAACTGTCGGTGCCGCAGCGCGTCGCGCAGCTTGGGCAGCGTGATCATCTTCATGTAACGGCAGACGGCGGCCTCGTTGGCCGCGATGAACTCGGTGTCCGGAGCGGCCTGGCGCAGGCCGTGGAGCATCCCGGTCTCGGTCGCGACGACCGCGCTGCCGCCGTGCGCACGCTCGGCGTAGTCGAGCATGCCACCGGTCGAGAGCATCTGCACGCCGCCCGCAGCGATGTCGCCGGCCGCGACGTACTCCATCACGCTCGTCGAGCAGCCGCACTCGGGATGGATCAGGAAGTCCGCACCCGGGTGCGCGGCGCGCACCGCCGCGATGTCGGCTGGCCTGATTCCCGCGTGGACATGGCACTCACCCACCCAGACGTGCAGCTTGCGCCCGAGCGTGCGCTCGACGTAGCCGCCCAGGAACATGTCGGGTCCGAACAGGATCTCGCTGTCCTCGCCATGCTCGCGGTAGATGTGCTCGACCACCTTGACGGCGTTGGATGACGTCACGCAGTAATCGGTCTCCGCCTTGACCTCGGCGCTCGTGTTGACGTACATCACCGTGATCGCGCCGGGGTGCGCGGCCTTCCACTCGCGCAGCTGCTCGGCGGTGATCGAGTCGGCCAGCGAGCAGCCCGCGTCGAGGTCGGGGATCAGCACCGTGCGCTGTGGGCACAGGATCGAGGCCGTCTCGGCCATGAAGTGAACGCCGCAGAAGACGATCAGCGCGCGGTCGGTCCGCGCCGCCTGGCGCGAAAGCCCGAGCGAGTCGCCGACGAAGTCCGCGACCTGCTGGATCTCGGGCAGCTGGTAGTTGTGGGCGAGGATCACCGCGTCCCGCTCGCGAGCGAGCGCGCGCACCTCCTCCTGGAGCCGGGGGATGTCCTCGAGCGCGAGCGGCGCGGCGCTGGCTTGGGGCTGGATGAGCGGCAGGCTGATCGGGGGGGTCATGGCAGTGGCTCCAGCGAGAGCGACAGGTCGAGCGCCGGGGCCGAGTGTGTCAGGGCACCGACCGAGACGAAATCGACGCCGCTGCGCGCGATCGCCGGCAGCGTCTCCAACGTGACGCCTCCGCTTGCTTCGAGGGTAGCGCGCCCGCCGACCTGCGTCACCGCGGCGGCCAGCTCGGCGGGGCTCATGTTGTCCAGCAGCAGCCGCCGCGCACCGGCGGCCAGCGCCTGGTCGATCTCCGCCGGCGTGCGACACTCGATCTCCAGCACCAGCCCGTCCGGCTCGGCGGGGCGGCCCGTGGCGTGGGCTGGCTCGGCGGGAGCACGAACCCCCGGCTCGGCCGCTGCCAGCGCCCGACGCACGGCCTCGCCCACGCCGCCGGCGAGCGCGATGTGGTTCTCCTTGATCAGGATCGCGTCGTAGAGGCCGCTGCGGTGGTTGACCCCGCCGCCCGCTCGCACGGCGGCCTTCTCGAGCGCGCGCAGGCCGGGCGTCGTCTTGCGCGTGTCGAGGATCCGGGCGCCGGTTCCCGCAACTGCCTGGACGCAGCGCGCGGTCAGCGTCGCGATGCCCGACAGGTGCGCGAGGAAGTTGAGCGCCGTGCGCTCGGCGCTCAGCAGGGCGCGCGCGCGCCCACGGACGGCCAGCACCGGGCCGTCCTCGCGCCAGCGTCCCTCGGGCGCCAGGCGCTGCAGCTGCGCCTCGCCGTCGAGCGCGCGAAATGCCTGCTCGGCGAGCGCAAGCCCGAAGATCACGCCGGGCGCCTTCTGCACGATCGTCGCCCGGGCGCGCGCGTCATCGGCCACCGTCGCGGTGGTCGTGATATCGCCGGAGCCGATGTCCTCGGCGAGCGCGCGCATCACCAGCTCGCGCAGCGCGTCGGCGTCGAGCGCGAGGGGCTCACTAGGTGTGGCCGGGTCAGCGCGCTGGCCGTCGGCGTAGAGCGCGAGGTCGCTCACTTGCCGTTGGCCTCGCCGGAGCGCGCGCCATCGCCCCGCCCGCCGGCCGCCCGCAGCAGGTAGGCCCGGGCGAAGCGATCCAGATCGCCGTCGAGCACGCGATTGACGTCGCCCATCTCCTCGTCGGTGCGATGGTCCTTGACCATCGTGTAGGGATGCAGCACGTAGGAGCGGATCTGCGAGCCGAAGTTGACGTCCGGCGCCTCGCCGCGCTCGGCGCGGATCTCCTCCTGGCGCCGGCGCTCCTGCAGCTCGGCGAGGCGGGAGCGCAGCATCGCCATCGCGGTCGCCTTGTTGGAGGACTGCGAGCGCTCGTTCTGGCACTGCACGACGATCCCGGTCGGGCGATGGGTGATGCGAACGGCCGAGTCGGTCTTGTTGACGTGCTGTCCGCCCGCGCCGCTCGCGCGGTAGGTGTCGATCTGCAGGTCGTCGTCGGAGATCTCGATCTCCTCGCTCTCGTCCACGACCGGCGAGACCTCGACGGCCGCGAAGCTGGTGTGCCGCCGGTGCGCGCTGTCGAACGGCGAGAGGCGCACCAGGCGGTGCACGCCCTTCTCCGCGGAGTAGAGGCCGTAGGCGTTCTCGCCGTGGACGCGGAAGGTGGCCGACTTGATGCCCGCCTCCTCCCCGGGCGAGGCCTCCAGCAGCTCGACCTGGAAGCCGCGCTTCTCGGCCCAGCGCATCTCCATCCGCAGCACGATCTCGGCCCAGTCCTGAGCGTCGGTGCCGCCGGCGCCCGCGTTGACCGTCACGAGCGCGTCGCCGGCGTCATAGCGGCCGGAGAACAGCCGCTGCTCCTCGAGCGCCGCCAGGCGGTCCTCGACACCCGCGAGCTGCTCGCTCAGCTCGGCGGCGAGCGCCTCGTCGTCGGCGGTCAGCTCGGCAAGCGCCGCGAGGTCGTCGACGTCGGCCGCAAGAGCATTGAAGGTCTCCAGTCGCCGCGTGGCCCGAGCGTGCTCGCCACCGACGCCGCCGGCGCGCTCCGGGTCGTCCCAGAAGCCCGGCTCGCCCATCTGGCGCTCGAGCTCGGCGACGCGCTCGCGCAGCGCGACGGGGTCAAAGATAGTCCGCGAGCAGCTTGAGCTGGTCGCGGATCGCCGCCAGCCGCTGCGGCGTCGACTGCGTCTCGCGGTGCTCAAGCACCGTGGCACCGCTTGAACTTCTTGCCCGAGCCGCACCAGCACGGGTCGTTGCGCCCAAGCTGCTGGGTATCGTCGAGCCGGCGCTGCTCGACGGCCACGGGCGCCGCCTGCTCGCCGGCGACCAGCCCGGCCGCGGCGGCGCTGCCCTGCGCCGCCAGCGCGGCTTCGGACAGCTCGCCCGCGGGCGTGAGCCCGCCGGCCGCAGCCAGCGCGAGCGCGCTCGGCTGGTCGGCGCCGCCGCCCGAGTAGGAGACCTGGCCGGGACCGGTGGCGCTGCCCGGCGCGGGGCGCAGCGCGTTGGGCGCGGGGTAGCGCGTCGCCTGGCCGTCCTCGGCCTCGACGCTCACCTCGACGTTGAAGATCATCCGCGCGAAGTCCGACCAGATCGAGTTCATCAGATCCGAGAACAGTTGGAAGGCCTCGTTCTTGTAGGCGACGAGCGGGTCGATCTGGGCAAAGCCGCGCAGGTGGATGCCCTCGCGCAGGTAGTCCATGTCGTAGAGGTGCTCGCGCCAGCGCTGGTCGATGATCGACAGCAGCAGGTAGCGCTCGAGCGCGCGCATCAGCTCCGCGCCCAGCTCCTCCTCGCGCTCGTCGTAGAGCTCGATCGCATCCTCGGTCAGCAGCCGCGTCAGCTCGTCGCGATCGACCTGATCGCGCTTGAGCTCCTCGGGACCAAAGCCAACAGGCCAGATCTGCTCCGCCTGGGCGAACAGCCCGTCGATGTCCCAGTCCTCGACGTAGTCCCCAACCGTGTAGGCAGCGACCATGCGGTCGATCACCTCGGCGACCTGCTCGCGCGCCGGGCCGCCCATGTCGCGGCCCTCGAGCACCTCGTCGCGATAGCGGTAGATGACCTCGCGCTGCTGGTTCATCACGTCGTCGTACTCGAGCACCCGCTTGCGGATCAGGAAGTTCTGCTCCTCGACCTTGCGCTGAGCCTTCTCGATCTGGCGCGTGAGCATCTTGGCCTCGATCGGCAGCTCGTTGCCCTGCTCGTCGGCGGTGCCGAAGCGATCGAGGATGCCGTAGATGCGGTTGCCGGCGAACAGCCGCACGAGGTCGTCCTCGGCCGACAAGAAGAAGCGCGACTCGCCGGGGTCGCCCTGGCGCCCCGAGCGCCCGCGCAGCTGGTTGTCGATGCGCCGCGACTCGTGGCGCTCGGTGCCGACGATGAACAGGCCGCCCAGCTCGACGACGCGGTCACGATCGGCATCGACGCGCTCGTTCACCTGGGGCAGCAGCTTCTGCATGCGCTCCTGGTACTCGGGGTCGCTGGGATCGAGCCCGAGCCTCGCGAGCTCCATCCGCGTCAGGTGGTCGGCGTTGCCGCCGAGCTTGATGTCGACGCCGCGACCGGCCATGTTGGTGGCGATCGTGACCGCGCCCGCGCGCCCCGCCTCGGCGATGATCTCGGCCTCGCGGGCGGCGTGCTCGGGCTTGGCGTTGAGCACCGTGTGCGCCACGCCCATCGCCTTCAGCCGCTCGGACAGCAGCTCGGAGACCTCGACCGAGATCGTGCCGACGAGCACCGGCTGGCCGCGGTGATGGCGCTCGACGATCTCGCCCACGACCGCGCGCCACTTGCCCTCCTTGGTCTTGTAGACCTGGTCGTTGCGGTCCGCACGGATCATCGGCACGTTGGTCGGGATCTGCACGACCGGAAGGTCATAGATCTTCATGAACTCCGTCGCCTCGGTCAGCGCCGTGCCGGTCATGCCGGCGAGCTTCTCGTACATCCGGAAGTAGTTCTGCAGCGTGATCGTGGCGAGCGTCTGGTTCTCCTCCTGGACGCGCACGCCCTCCTTGGCCTCGACCGCCTGGTGCAGCCCCTCCGACCAGCGCCGTCCCTCGAGGATGCGCCCGGTGAACTCGTCGATGATCTTGACCTCGCCGTCGATCACCGCGTAGTCGACGTCGCGCTTGTAGAGCGACTCGGCCTTGAGCGACTGGATCAGGTGGTTTACGAGGTGGCCGTTCTCGGCGCGGTAGAGGTGATCGATCTTGAGGAAGCGCTCGGCCTTGGTCACACCGCGCTCGGTGATCGAGACCGTCTTGTGCTTCTCGTCGAACTCGTAGTCATAGTCGGCTTGGAACTCCTTGCGCGCGCGCGGATCGAGGTTCTCGGGCGGCTTGCCGGCGACCATCGTCGGCGCCAGGCGCGCGAACGTCGCGTAGAGGTCGGCGGCGCGCTCGGGCGCGCCGGAGATGATCAGCGGCGTGCGCGCCTCGTCGATCAGGATGTTGTCGACCTCGTCGACGATCGCGAACGCGTGCGCCCAGGAGCGCCGCTTGCCATCGACCTCGACGCTCCAGTCCTCGGGCCGCTCGCGCCCGCCGTGCTGGACCTTCTCCTCGAGCGTCGTGGCCATGTTGTCGCGCAGGTAGTCGAAGCCGAACTCGGAGTTGGTGCCGTAGGTGATGTCGGCAGCGTAGGCGAGGCGCTTGTCCTCGTAGGACTGCATGTTCTGCAGCACGCCGACCGACACGCCGAGCGCCTCGTAGATCGGCCGCATCCACTCGGCGTCGCGACGAGCGAGGTAGTCGTTGACGGTGACCACGTGCACGCCGCGCCCGGCGAGCGTGTTGAGCACGACGGCAAGCGTGGCCGTCAGCGTCTTGCCCTCGCCGGTCCTCATCTCGGCGATGCCGCTGTCGTGCAGGACCATCCCGCCGATCAGCTGGACGTCGAAGTGGCGCAGGCCGAGCGTCCGCTTGGAGGCCTCGCGCACGAGCGCGAAGGTCTCGAACAGCAGGTCGTCGAGCGAGGCTCCCTCACGCGCCTGCTCGCGCAGCTCATCGGCGCGCTCGCGCAGCTCGTCGTCCTCGAGCAGCTCGAGCTCGGCCTCGTAGGCGTTGATGCGCTCGACGCGCTGCTTGTAGGTCTTGAAGCGCTTGCCCTCGCCGACGTTGAGGGCGCGATCGAGGATCGACATGGGGCTAGCGTACCAATGGCTCCCGGCGCCCCCGGGGCGGGCGTCGCCGCCTCGGCGAGCAGCGCCCCGGACGGCAACTCAGCGGCCGCACCCCAGCGAAGCCGTGGGCGTCAGGGGCCGAGCAGCAGGCGTCAGGGGCCGAGCAGCAGGCCGTCAACGGCCTCGGCGACCACCGGCGAGCTGGTCGCCGCACGTGCCTCGCGCCGGCGCCGGCGCTTGTCGCGATGGCGCTTGACCTGGCGGGTGAGGTCCGCGGCGCAGGCCTTGATCGCCGCGAGGACGTCGGGCGCGCGCTCGCGGGATCGCAGCGTGACCCCCTTGAGGTGCAGGGTCGCCTCCGCGATGCAGCCGTCGGCGATCGCCGGATTGCGCTCCTCCGCGAGCTCCACCTCCAGCTCGGCGAGGTCGGACACCTGCTTGGCGACGTTCGCGAATCGGCGCTCCACCTGCCTGCGCATGTCCTCGCTGACCGCGGTGCGACGTCCCTTGACGGAGATCTGCATGACGCTCCTCCTGCGTGCCGGTGGTTTGCGTCCTGCCCTTGATGCTACGACGCGTTGCCGTCGTTGTCAGCCCCTGAGCGCGCCACCCGGTTGCGCCTCGAACGCCACCCGGTTGCGCCTCGCACGCCACCCGGTTGCGCCTCGCACGCCACCCGGTTGCGCCTCGCACGCCACCCGGGTTGCGCTCTCGGCCCCCATCCCGGTGACACAATCCCGCCCGATGGCGCTCGACAGCTCCTGGACGCTCGACCCGCCCGTGATCGTGGGCGTCGTCGCGGCGGGGTCGATCTACGGACGGCGCTGGCTGCGGGTGCGCCGGTCGGTGGGCGCCCGCGGCGCGTCGCAGGTCGGCGCCCGCGGCGCGTCGATCTGGCGGGCGGCGTCGTTCGCCGGCGGGCTGGCGGCCATCGTCGCGGCGCTGGTCTCCCCGATCGACGCGCTCGGCGACCAGCTGTTCGTGATGCACATGAGCCAGCACATGCTGCTGCTGGACATCGCGCCGATCCTGCTGATCGGCGGCTTGACGAGGGTCCTGCTGCGCCCGGTGACGCGGCGCGTACAGTGGATCGAGCGCAACGCCGGCGTGCTCGCGCACCCGGTGTTCGCGATCGCTCTCTATGGCGCCGCGATCTGGATCTGGCACGTGCCAGCGCTCTATGACGCCGCGCTGCGCCACTCGCTCGTGCACGCCTTCGAGCACCTCTGCTTCTTCTCCGCCGGCCTGCTGTTCTGGTGGCATCTGCTGTCGCCGATCCCCAGCCGGGCGCGCCTGACAGGGCTGCCAGCCGTCGGCTATGTCATCGTCACTAAGCTGCTCGTCGGCGCGCTGGGGATGACGATCACCTTCTCGCCCAGTGTGCTCTACACGCACTACGCGCACCTGCCGGCCTATTGGGGCATGAGCCCGCTGACCGACCAGAACGTCGGCGGCGCGCTGATGACCGTCGAGCAGGAGAGCGTGCTCGGGATCATGCTGATGGCGATGTTCATCCGCGTGCTCGGCGAGTCCGAGCACGCCGAGCAGCGTGTCGAGCGCTACGAGCTGCCCTCCGAGCTGCCCGGCGCCTGACCCGGCGGGCCAGTACGCGGCGCGGCGGCAACACCCGATTGCGAGCTAGGCAACTCGCCGGCGACGCACGTCCGGCGCCGCCTGGCGCGGGCGCAGGTGCTCGACGATCGCGGTGTGACCGGCGATCGCGCCGATCAGGATCGCCTCGGCCGGCAGCTCGGCGCCGGGAAAGAGGATCGAGGCGCGCAGCGCGGCCCCGGCTCCAACGCGGGCGCCGTCACCGAGCACGACCGGCCCGTGCAGCTGCACGCCTGGGCCGAGCTCGACGTCGCGCCCGATCCAGACGGGCGGCTCGACGATCGTCACGCCATCCAGGCTGGAGCCCTCGCCGACCGTCACGCCGTCGGCGACACGCTCGCCCGGGCCGCGCAGATCGAGCCGACCCTCGAGTGCGTCGAAGGTTCCCTGCAGCAGCTCGGGCAGCGAGCCGACGTCGTTCCAGTACTCGTCGAGCTCGTGGATGTGGAACGGCACATCGTGCTGGAGCAGGGCGGGGAAGACGTCCTGCGCCCAGTCGGCGAACGGCCGCGCCGGGAAGTAGTCGAAGATCTCCGGCTCGAATATGTAGATGCCGCAGTTGCCCAGGTCCGACAGCGCCTCAGGCGGGTCGGGCTTCTCCTGGAAGCCGACCACGCGCCCGTCGGCGTCGTGGACGACCACGCCGTACTCGCGCGTGTCGGGCACGCGCTTGACGGCCAGCGTGGCGATCCCACCAGCCTCGCGGTGGCGCGCCCGGAACGCGTCGAGGTCGATGTCGGTCAGCGCGTCGCCCGAGATCACCAGGAACGCTCCATCCTCGACGAGGAAGTCGGCGCAGTTGCGCACGCCGCCGGCCGTGCCGAGCAGCTCCTGCTCGAAGCTGTAGCGGATCGACTCGCCGACGTAGCCGCGGATGACGTCCGGGAAGTAGTGCAGGTTGGCGATCACCCCGTCGATCCCGTGGCGCGCCAGCAGGTCGAGGATGTGTGCCATCACCGGGCGATCGAGCACCGGCACCATCGGCTTGGGCAGCTCATGCGTGAGCGGGCGCAGCCGCGTCCCGAGACCGGCCGCCAGCACCATCGCCCTCATCGCGGCTCCCCGGTCATGCCGCCCTGCTCCTCGGTGCCCGCGTCGTGGCGTCAGTCAACCACGCGTCGATCCTCGTCTGCAGCCGCTCGTCGTCGCGCAGCCGGCGCGCAAACGCCAGGTCCGCCAGGGAGACATCGAATTCGTCCAGCAGCGCGCGCAGCGAGCGCAGGCGCTCGAGCTCAACGGGCCCGTAGAGCCGATAGCCGGACGCCGAGCGCGGCGCCGCGACGAACCCGAGCCGGTCCAGGTAGCGGAGCATGCGCGCCGACCAGCCGGTCACGTGCGCCGCGTCGTGGATCGTCGAGGCGTCGCCGCGCATCGACTGGACATTACCAAGGCGATGTCAAGGTTGTGCCGGGGCCCGCCCGGCCCCCCGCGCCAGGGCCGAGCCGTTGGAGCGCAACAATGGGCCCGCTGACGGGTTGTGTTGCCCTTAGCATGCCCGCGACCCCGAGGACTGGACCTGCCCGCATGGATCACGCCCCCCTTTCCTGTCACCGCTCCCCGCGCCACTGGCTGCGCGCCGCGCTGCTCGCGCCGCTGCTGCTGGGCGCGACCTTGATCCCCGCGCACGCCGCGCACGCCGCCCGCGGCCTGCAGGTCGGCATCCAGGACGACAGCGTCTTCGTGACGAGGGCCTACTACAACCGCACCAAGGCGCTCGCGCAGACACGAGCCCTCGGCGTCAGCTGGATGCGCGTCAACGTCGGCTGGGCCAGCGTGGCGTCGAGCCCGCGCAGCCGCAGGGTGCCGCGCAAGATCACCTACAACTGGGGCTCGATCGACTTCGCGATCGACCAGGCGGCACGCTACGGGATCCACGTCCAGCTGACGCTCGACGGACCCGCGCCGGCGTGGGCGACCGCCAACCACCGCGTCGGCGTCTACAAGCCCAACGCACGCCTGTTCGGACAGTTCGCCGCCGCGGCCGCACAGCACTTCGCCCAGCGCCACGTCGGGCGCTATGAGATCTGGAACGAGCCCAACTGGGGCGGCTGGCTGGCGCCGCTGCGTCAGGGACCCAGCCTCTACCGCGCCCTCTACGAGGCGGCCTACAAGGTGATCAAGCAGGTCGACCCGACGATCCAGGTGCTGATCGGCAACACCAGCCCCTACTACGAGCCGGGGCGCTCGACCGCGCCGCTGGCGTTCCTGCGCGGCGTCGCCTGCGTCAACGCCCGCTGGCAGCGCGTCAACCGTTGCGCGACGCTGCACGCCGACGGCTATGCCCACCATCCCTACGACCTCACGCGGCCCGTCTGGGCGCCCTACCCCGGCGCCGACAACGTGACGCTGGCGACGCTCTGGCGCCTCGACGACGCGCTCGCGCGCCTGGGGCGCAGCGGCGCGCTGCGCTACACCCACGGCGGTGCGATGCCGATCTATCTGACCGAGTACGGCACGCTCGAGAGCACCGCCCGCGGCCTGCCCCAGAACGTCCGCGCGCGCTATCTGAGCACGGCCTTCGACATGGCCGAGCGGGCACCCCACGTCAAGGAGCTGGTCCAGTTCCTGCTGATCCAGCCGCCGGCGCGCTTCCGCGTGTTCGACACCGCGATCATGACGCCACGCGGCCGGCCGGTCTCCTCCTACTGGGCGCTGTGGGGCTGGACGCGCACTGCGTTCAAGCGGGGGCTCGCGACCAAGCCGCCGCTCTCCTTCGACCCGTTCGCCGCCCCACCGCCGGGCCAGCCGGCGCAGGGCGCCCCCCTCGTCCAGACCCTGCCAACAGGCTGATCAGGCCCGCGCCAGGTCCCGCTTGAGCTGCTCGATCGCGGTGACCGGCGCGGGGTCGACGCCGCGCAGGACCGCCAGGTAGAGCGACACGAGGTCGCCCAGCAGGACCAGCGAGAACAGCCGCTCGACGGCGTTCTCGCCGCGCGACTGCACGATCGCCACGGTGGCGGCCAGCGGCTCGATCACGGCGCCGGTGTGCTGGATGCGGCTGCGCACGCGCGGGTGCAGGTCGTCGTCGTCGAGGAAGACGGCGGCGAAGCGCCCGAGCGCCGGCGCACCCTCCCAGCCGGCGATCTCGTTGTGGTCGAGCTCGGGCAGGTCGTTGCTGAAGCAGGGCATCTTCGCGTTCTCGTTGATCTGCGTCTTCCAGCGGTAGGCGACGGGGACGGTCAGCCCGGCGCCGGCGATCAGCGGGATCGTGCCGTGCAGGCGCAGCGCCAGCGACTTGGCGAGGCTGTCGTCAGGCGCGTCGGGTCCCCATTCGGTGACGAGCGCCTCGACGTGCGCGGCGGCAACGTCGATCTCCGAGCGCAGGCTCGGGCCAACGCCCGACAGCGCCGCGACCTCGAGCGCCGCGACCGTCATGTAGGCGACCGCGGCGCGGGGCTGCAGGCCGCCCGGCACGGGGATCACCGGCACGTCGTCGGCGCGCGCCGCGGCGGCCAGCGCGCCACCGGTCGTCACGACGATTCGCCGCGCCCCCAACGCGCCCGCGGCCTCATAGCAGGCGAGCGTCTCCTCGGTCTCGCCGGAGTAGCTCGCGCAGAGCACCGTCGTGTCGGGCGTCGTCCAGCCGGGCAGCCCGTAGTCGTTGTTGCTGACCAGCGGCCGGCTGGCGAGCGACCCCAGCACGGCCTGGGCGAGTGCGCCGCCGACACCGGAGCCTCCCATCCCGGCGACCACGATGCCGCCGGCGGCGTCCTGGGGCTTGAGCGCGGCCGACTGGACTCGCCAGAGCGCATCGCGCAGCTGCTCGGGCAGGTCGAGGATGTGCCCCAGCTGACCGCTCGGATCGACCCGCTCGATCGCGGCCACGTCGAGCGTGCTCAGCAACGGCTCGCTTCCCGGGCTCAAAAGCGGATCGCTCCGTCGGGCAGGCTCACGCCGGGGAAGATACGCGCTCCGGCCCTGATCAGGTTCTCCGCGCCGATCATTACGCCCTCGCCGATGACCGCGCCGCCCTCGACGTGGCTGGCACGCCCGATGCTGACGCCGGCCGCGACGATGCAGTCGCGCACCACGCAATGCTCGGCGATCCGCGCGCCGTTGAGCACCACAGCCCGCTCGACGACGCTGCCCTCGCCGACGCAGACGTCGTGGCCCAGCACCGCCAGGCTGCCGACGCGCGCGCCGCTGGCGATCTGCACGCCGCTCTGGACCACCGCCGGCGGCACGATCCGGCCCTCGTCGACGACCGTCTCATCGACGGCGAGGAACGAGCTCCCCAGCCGCGCGCCGACCTCGGTCGCGACGTTGCGCTCGAGGATGTCGAAGGTCGCCTGGAGGTAGCGCTGGGGGGTGCCGATGTCCAGCCAGTAGCCCTGCGCCGGACAGCCGTAGAGGCCGTCGTCGACGAGCGCCGGGAAGATGTCGCGCTCGATCGAGCTGTTGCTGTCAGGCGGGATCGCCGCCAGCACGTCGCGCTCGAGCACGTAGGCGCCGGCGTTGATCAGGTTGGTGTCGATCTGGTCGGAGGAGGGCTTCTCGACGAACTCGCGCACGACGTCACCATCGCCGAGACGCACCAGGCCGTAGGCGGACGGATCGTCGACCGCGATCAGGGCGATCGTCGCGCGCGCCCCGCAGCGCTCGTGCCGGGCGAGCTGGCCGCTGATGTCGAGATCGGTCAGCACGTCGCCGTTGAGCACGACGAAGCGCTCGTCGAGCAGCGGCTCCGCGAACTTGACCGCGCCGGCGGTGCCGAGCGGGCGCGGCTCCTCGACGTAGCGCACGCGCACCCCGTAGGCGGCGCCGTCGCCGAGCACGTTGCGCACCCCGTTCGCGAGGAAGCCGCAGGAGATCACGATGTCATCGACCCCGTGCGCGCGCAGCCACTCGAGCGTGTAGGCGACGAACGGCCGGTCGACGAGCGGGACGACCAGCTTGGGGATCGTCGAGGTCAGCGGCCGCAGCCGCGTGCCCTCGCCACCGGCGAGGATCAGCGCCTGCACGTCGACCTGCCGATCCCCTCGTAGGCGAGCCCGGCGCGCTCGACCGCGACGCGATCGAGGAAGTTGCGCCCATCGATCACGAGCTTGCCGCGCATCCGCGCGCCCAGCCGCTGCCAGTCGAGCTCGCGGAACTCCCCCCACTCCGTGACCAGCACGCAGGCGTCGGCGCCGGCAAGCGCCTCCGCCGCGGACTCGGCGAACTCGACGCCCGGCATCAGCTCGCGGGCGCGCGGCTCGGCGACCGGGTCATAGCCGCGCACGCGCGCCCCCTCCCCCTGCAGGCGCGCGGCGAGCACCAGCGAGGATGCCTCGCGCATGTCGTCGGTGTCGGGCTTGAACGCCAGCCCGAGCAGCGCCACCTCGCGTCCGACGAGCGAGCCGAGGTGCTTCTGCAGCTTGGCGATCACGCGGCGCTTCTGCAGTTCGTTGACCTCGATCACCGCGGTCAGCAGCTGGAAGTGATAGCCGCTGTTGGCGGCGAGCTGCTTGAGCGCCGTGACGTCCTTGGGAAAGCAGGAGCCGCCGTAGCCGATGCCCGCGCGCAGGAACTGCGGCCCGATGCGCCCGTCGAGCCCCATTCCGCGCGCCACCTCCTCGACGTCGGCACCGGCCTCCTCGCAGACGTTGGCGATCTCGTTGATGAACGAGATCTTGGTCACCAAAAAGGCATTGGAGGCAAGCTTGATCATCTCGGCCGAGAGGATGTCGGTGCGTACGAGCGGCGCCTGCAGCGGCGCGTAGAGCTCGACCACCGCATCACCGGCCCACTCGTCGTCGTCGCCGACGACGACGCGATCGGGGTGCAGGAAGTCCTTGACCGCCGAGCCCTCGCGCAGGAACTCCGGGCAGGAGACGTAGCTGAGCGCCATGCCGTGACGCTGCTCGAAGATCCGCCTGATCCGCGCGCCGGTTCCGCAGGGCACGGTCGACTTCATCACCAGCGCGTGGCGGTCGGAGGCGGGCAGGGCGGCCACAACGGCGTCGATCGCCGAGAGGTCGGCGTCGCCGGAGTGGGTCGGCGGGGTGCCGACGGCGACGAACAGCAGGCGTGCGTGCTCGAGCGCGCCGCTCAGCTCGGTGGAGAAGTGCAGCCGCTCGCGGTGGCGGACGACGAGGGCCTCCAGGCCGGGCTCGTAGATCGGGATCTCGCCGCGCCGCAGCCGTGCGACCTTGTCGGCATCGACGTCGACGCACCAGACCTCGCTGCCCAGCTCGGCCATGCCGGCGGCCGTGACGAGGCCGACGTATCCGGTGCCGATCACGCCGATCGGCTCTCGCTCGCTGCTCATGCGCCGGCGAAGGCTACACAGCGCGCTCGCCGTCGAGCGCCCTCATGACCGCCGGCGCACCGGCGGCGGGGGCCGGGGTCGGCTGGGGCACGCTGGCGCTCGGCGCCGCGGCGGCCTGATCGGCACGCCCCCCAATGATCTGCGGCAGTGCACGCACGAAGTCGCCGAGCGCCTGGCGATAGCGTGCCAGCGAGGAGATCGAGACCCACTCCTGTGGCCCGTGGTGACCGGCGCCGACCGGGCCGAACTCGACCGCCGGCATCCCCGCCTCCAGGAAGGCCACCGCGTCGGAGGCGCCGTCGCGGCCGACGCTGAGCGCCTCGCCCTCAATCGAGCGCGAAACCGCCTGGCGCAGCGCACGCACGAACGGGTCGGAGCGCGGCACCATCGCCGGCACCCGCTTGAACGTGCGGCGGATCGTCACGTCGGGCATCGCCGCGATCTGGGCGAGGATCGCCTCGGCGTCCTGACCGGGCAGGTAGCGGATGCCGACGTCCATCGTGCAGCAGTCGGGCACCTTGTTGAAGGCATCGCCGCCCCAGATGCGCCCCAGGCAGATCGACGGGCGGTCGAAGAGCTCGGATGACTGGCGACTGAAGGGCAGCGTCTCGATCGCGCGGAAGACGTCGATCGCCTTGAGCACCGCGTTGTCGCCGAGCCAGGGTGTGGCGCCGTGCGCGGCGCGACCGGCGACCTCGATGCGCAGCGCGAGCACCCCCTTGGCCTGCACGCCGATGTGCATGTCGGTCGGCTCGCCGGTGATCGCGAAGTCGGCGCGGTAGCCCTGGCGCACGAGCGCCTCGATCGCACGCTCATCGATGTCCTCGGCCTCCTCGTCGGGCACGCAGACCAGGCGCACCCGCACGCGGCCCTGCGCGCGGGCGTCGAGCAGCGCGCAGATCATCGCCGCCAGCCCGCCCTTCATGTCATAGGCGCCGCGCCCGTAGAGGCGGTCGCCATCGATCTGCGGCTCGAGCTGATCCGGATGGCCGGGGACGATGTCGAGATGGCCGTGCAGGATCACGCTCGGCCCATCGTGTGGTCCAACGTCGGCCAGCAGCGCCGGCAGGCCCTTGTGGTCGTACTCGCGCACCGCCAGGCCCTGCCGCTCCAGGCAGCCCCTGACGTAGTCAGCCGCGGCGCGCAGGCCCTCGATGCGCGACGTGTCGTAGCGGATCAGCCGCTCGGCGATCGCGAGCTCGTCCATCGCCAGCTCGTCATTCTTGCCCCCTGTCATCTTCAACCAGCATAGGGGGCGCCCCGCCGGCCCTCGGCGCGCCGGCCGCCTCAGCCGCCCTGGGCGATTCGCAAGAAGGCGCGCGCGCGGCGCTGGTCGCGCTCGGCCAGCCGGCGCTCCTCGGAGCCCGGCTGCGCGCCCGCCAGGCGCTCGTCGGCAGCGCGCAGCTGCTCCTGCAGCGCCGCCACGTCGAGCCCGGCGGCGGGCAGCGCATCCTCGACGAGCAGCAGCGCGCGGTTGTCGCCGACCTGCAGATAGCCCTCGCCCTGCGCGAAGCGCAGCGGCTGCGCCTCGCCCGTGTAGAGCCGCAGCTCGGTCGGATCGAGCGTCGCCAGCAGCGGCGCGTGATGCGCAAGGACGCCGATCGAGCCCACCGACGTGCGCGTCGAGACCATCTCGACCTCACCGTCGAAGACGCTGCCCTCCGGGGTCAGGACCTCGGCGACGAAGCGCGTGCGCGCCATCGCTCAGGCGCCCTCGCGCCCGCTCGGGCCGCCGGTGACGTCGTCGATGCCGCCCTTCATGAAGAAGGCGGCCTCCGGCAGCTCATCGTGGCGGCCCTCGAGGATCTCGCTGAAGCCGCGGATCGTCTCGGCGATCGGCACGTAGGCGCCCGGCGTGCCGGTGAACTGCTCGGCGACGAAGAACGGCTGCGACAGGAAGCGCTCGATGCGTCGCGCGCGCTGCACGGTCTGCCGGTCCTCGTCGGAGAGCTCGTCGATGCCGAGGATCGCGATGATGTCCTGCAGCTCCTTGTAGCGCTGCAGCACCTGCTTGACGGCGTTGGCGACGCGGAAGTGCTCCTCGCCGACGATCTCCGGCTTGAGGATCGTCGAGGTCGAGTCGAGCGGATCGACCGCCGGGTAGATGCCCTTCTCGGAGATCGCGCGAGAGAGCACCGTCGTGGCGTTGAGGTGCGCGAAGACCGACGCCGGCGCGGGGTCGGTGAGGTCGTCGGCGGGGACGTAGATCGCCTGCACCGAGGTCACGGAGCCCTGCTTGGTCGAGGTGATGCGCTCCTGCAGCTGACCCATCTCCGTCTCCAGCGTCGGCTGATAGCCGACCTGCGAGGGCATCCGGCCCAGCAGCGCCGAGACCTCCGAGCCGGCCTGCACGAAGCGGAAGATGTTGTCGATGAACAGCAGCACGTCCTGACCACCCGCCTCGCGGAAGTACTCGGCCATCGTCAGGCCCGAAAGCGCGACGCGCATGCGCGCGCCGGGGGGCTCGTTCATCTGGCCGAAGACGAGGATCGTCTTGTCGAGCACGCCCGACTCCTTCATCTCCAGCCACAGGTCGTTGCCCTCACGCGAGCGCTCGCCGACGCCGCAGAACGCCGACAAGCCGCCGTGCTCCTGGGCGATGTTGTGGATCAGCTCGAGGATGACGACCGTCTTGCCGACGCCAGCGCCGCCGAACAGCCCGACCTTGCCGCCCTTGGCGTAGGGGGCGAGCAGATCGACGACCTTGATGCCCGTCTCGAACATCTCCGTCGTCGGGGTCAGGTTCTCCACCCGTGGCGCCTCGCGGTGGATCGGCCAGCGCTCGGTATCCTCGGGCAGCGCCTCGCCGAGGTCGATCGGCTCGCCGAGCAGGTTGAAGATCCGGCCCAGCGTCGCGCGCCCGACCGGCACGCTGATCGGCCCGCCGGTGTCGACGACCGCCATCCCGCGACGCAGGCCGTCGGTGGAGTCCATCGCGACCGCGCGGACGCGATCGTCACCGAGGTGCTGCTGGACCTCGCAAACGAGTACCGCCTGGTCGGAGGCGAGCTCGAGCGCGATCTCTTCCTTGCCGGCGCCGTCGCGCGCGATCGTGATCGCGTGGTTGATCTCGGGCAGCTGATCGGGGAAGACCGCCTCGATCACGACGCCCTGGATCTCCTCGACGCGACCGATGTTGGTGCGCTGACCAGCAGAGCTCTCCACTGATCCCCCTCCGCGCCCGTGCGCGGCTCGGTGACTTGTTCGGTCGTGCTTACTTGCATTGTGGTGGCTGTCTCCAATCCGTCCGGCGCGTTAGCTCAGCTCAGCGCCTCGGCGCCGGCGACTACTTCCATGATCTCCTGGGTGATCTCGGCTTGGCGTGCGCGGTTCATCTCGAGCGTCAGGTCATCGATCAGCTCGCCGGCGTTCTCGGACGCGTTGCGCATCGCGGTCATGCGGGCCCCGTGCTCGGAGGCCGTGGACTCCAGCAGCGCCCGGTAGATCGAGATCTCGACGTAGTCGGGCACCAGCCGCTCGAGGATCTGCTCGGGCTCGGGCTCGTACTCGACCAGCGCGCGGGGCGCCGCGCGCGCCGGGGCCGTGAGATCGGCGGGACGCTCCTCGACCGGCCGCTCCGCGGCCGGGCGCTCGGCGGTCGCGGAGCCCTGTGGCTGGGTTTGCTCATCGCCGAGCACGCTGGCCTGCTGCAGTGGCAGCAGTGTCTCGCGGCGCACGACCTGCGACAGCGCCGAGACGTAGCCGTTGTAGAAGATCTCGACGCGATCGACGTGCCCGTCGGCATAGGCGGCGATCAGGTCCTGCGCGATGCGCCGCGCATCGGCGTAGGCGGGCCGGTTGGTGAAGCCGGCATAGCCGCCGGCGACCTGCAGGCCACGGAAGGCCAGCGACGAGACGCCCTTGCGCCCGGAGGCGTAGTAGGCCACGCGCCGCCCGGCGCGCTCGTGCTCGGAGGCGGCGCGCAGGCCGGCGCGCAGGATCTGCGAGTTGAACGCGCCCGCCAGGCCACGGTCGCCGGTCACGAGCAGCACCCCGACGTTGGCCTCGCGCTCGGGCTCCCGCAGGACCGGCAGGCTGGGCATCGCGCCAGCGGCCTGGGACGCCTGGCGCGTCATGCGGCGGATCGCCTCGGCGTAGGGACGCAGCGCCTCGATGCGCTGCTCGGCGCGGCGCAGGCGCGCCGCTGCGACCATCTCCATCGCCCGCGTGATCTTCTGGATGTTGCGGATGCTGGAGATCCGGTTCTTGACGTCTCGTTGGGCCATCGTCGGTTGGTGTGATCGGGCTTCGTCGGTGGTCGGCTCGTTGCTTGCTCGGCAGCGCGCGGCGCTAGGCCGCAGCGGCCTCCCGCTCGGCGTCGGGCACGACAGGCGCGGCCTGCGCCTCGTCGTCGATCGGCTGGCCCTCCTCGTCGAGGTCATAGCCGAAGTCCTGCGCGAACTCGTCGACGAGCTCGCGCACGCGCTGCTGGACCTCGTCGGACCAGTCGCCCGCGGTGATCCGCTCGCGCAGGTCGCCGCCGACCGCATGCAGTCGGTCGGTCAGGTCGGCGAGGAAGGCCTCGACCTTGTCGACCACGATCCGGTCCAGGTAGCCGTTGGTCGCGGCGAAGATCTGCACGACCTGGTCGGCGACCGGCAGTGGCTGGCGCTCGCCCTGGTTGAGCGTGCGCACCAGGCGCTCGCCGCGCGCCAGCGTGCGCTGGGTCTCGGGATCCAGCTCGGAGCCGAACTGCGCGAAGGCCTCGAGGTCACGGTACTGCGAGAGCTCGAGCTTGAGGCGACCGGCGACCTTCTTCATCGGCGCGATCTGGGCGTTGCCGCCGACGCGCGAGACGGAGATGCCGACGTTGATCGCCGGGCGCACGCCGGAGTAGAAGAGCTTGGGCTCGAGGTAGATCTGCCCGTCGGTGATCGAGATCACGTTGGTCGGAATGTAGGCCGACACGTCACCGGCCTGCGTCTCGATGATCGGCAGCGCCGTCAGCGAGCCCGCGCCGAGCTCGTCGGAGAGCTTGACGGCGCGCTCGAGCAGTCGCGAGTGCAGGTAGAAGACGTCGCCGGGATAGGCCTCGCGGCCCGGCGGGCGGCGCAGCAGCAGCGACATCTGCCGGTAGGCATAGGCGTGCTTGGTCAGGTCGTCGTAGATGCAGAGCGCGTGGCGACCGCTGTAGAGGAAGTGCTCGCCGATCGCGCAGCCGGCATAGGGCGCCATGTACTTGATCGGCGCAGCCTCGTCGGCGGGGGCGGCGACGATGATCGTGCGATCCAGCGCGCCGGCCTGCTCGAGCGTGGCGGCGAGCTGCACGACCGTGCTCATGCGCTGGCCGATCGCGACGTAGACGGCGATCAGCTCGGAGTCCTTGTTGTTGATGATCGCGTCGATCGCGATCGCGGTCTTGCCGGTCTGGCGGTCGCCGATGATCAGCTCGCGCTGACCGCGCCCGATCGGGATCATCGAGTCGATCGCCTTGAGCCCGGTCTGCAGCGGCTCCTTGACGGGCTGGCGCTGCACGACGCCGGGAGCCTTGAACTCGGCTGGACGACGCTCGGAGGTGCTGACCGGCCCCTTGCCGTCGAGCGGGCGGCCGAGCGGGTCGACGATGCGCCCCAGCAGCTCGTCGCCCACCGGGATCTCGAGCAGGTGGCCGGTGCGCCGCGCGACGTCGCCCTCCATGACCTTCTGCCAGTCGCCGAACAGCACCGCGCCGACGTTGTCGGACTCGAGGTTGAGCGCCAGCCCCGTCACGTCATGGGGCAGCTCAAGCATCTCGAAGGCCATGCAGTTCTCGAGCCCGTGCAAGCGGGCGATGCCGTCGCCGACCGACAGCACGGTGCCGACCTCGGCGAGGCTGGCCGTATCGGTCTGCAGCCCCTCGATGCGGCTCTTGAGGATCGCGGTGATCTCGTCTGGCTTGATCTGCATGTGGGTTGGAGTCTCCTGTCGTGACTTGACGGCGGCCCGGGCCGGAGCGCTCAGGCGCCGACGACCTGCCTGCGAAGGTTCTGGAGCCGGCCGTGGATCGAGGCGTCGAGGATCGTGTTGCCGACGCGCACGACGATCCCGCCGACGATCGCCGGGTCGATCCGGCTCGTGAGCTTGACGGTGCGGCCGGTCTGGGTGCCGACGCGCTCGCCGATTGCCGCCAGCAGCCGCTCGTCGAGGTCGACCGCGCTGGTGACCTCGACCGGCAGCTGACGGCGCTGGCGCTCCCAGAGCGCCTCATAGCGCCGGCGGACGCGGAAGATCACCGGCATGCGGTGGTTTTCGATCAGCAGCGTGAGGAAGTTCATCAACAGCGGATCGGCGCCGCTGACGGCGCGCTGCAGCCCGGCGATCTTCTCCGCCGTCGAGAAGTACGGCGAGAAGAAGAAGATCGTCAGCTCGCGCTCCGCGCTCAGCGCGTCGACGAGCTGCGCGAGCTCTTCGCGCAGCTGGTCGAGCTTGTCGTGCTCGAGCGCGACCTCGAACAGCGACCGGGCGTAGACCTCGGCCAGCTCTTCCATCAGCCCTCGCCGCCCGCGCCGATCACGGCGACCCGTCCGGATGCGCGTCGCATCAGGCCTCGCCGTCTCCGCTGGTGGCGCCCGCCAGCGAGGAGAAGTCCAGCTCGGCGAGCGCCTCCTCCACCAGCCGACGCTGATCGTCCTCGCTGAGCGCCTTGCGCGTGACCTTCTCGGTCGCCAAAATCGTCAGGTCGGCGACGGCCGCGCGGATCTCGTCGATCGCGCGGCGTGTCTCGGCCTCGATCTCGCGCCGCGTGCGCTCGAGCATCTCCTCGCGCGCACTGCGGGCCTGGTCGCTGGCCTCGCGCTCGTGGACCTCGGCCGCCTTGCGGGCGCGGATCACGATCTCCTCCGCCTGCTCGCGCGCCTCACGCAGCCGCTCGCGATAGTCGGCGAGCAGCTGGTCGGCCTCCTCGCGCGTGCGCGCGGCAGCCTCGATCGACTCCTCGATCGCGTGCTGGCGACGGTCCAGCGCCTCGCCGATGCGCGGGAACGCGAAGCGCCGCAGGATCAGGAAGCCGATCAGGAAGACGAGCAGCGTCCAGATCATCAGGCCGACGTTCGGCGAGACGATGAACGACCCCCCGCTCGAGCTGGCGGCCAGCGGGGCGCTGATCAGGGCCGGCGCGGTCACTTCGTCAGGAAGAAGGCGATCAGGCCGAAGATGAACGCGTAGAACACGATCGCCTCGGTCAAGGCGAAGCCCAGCCACTGGATGCTCGTGATCTCGTCGCGCATCTCCGGCTGACGGGTCACCGACTCGATGACCTTGCCGAAGATGTAGCCGACGCCGATGCCGGGGCCGATCGTGCCCAGGCCGGCGCCGACGCCGAGCGCGATCGCCTTGCCCTCCGACGCCTGCGGCGAGCTCGCCGCAAGGTGGGCGATCGTATTGAGGTCCACTCCAAGAACGTCCAATGTTCCTCCTGTTGGGAGTTCGATTCAGGTTTTGGTCAGTGGTGGGCGGACGTCGCCTCACCGAGGTAGATCGCCGCCAGCGTGGCGAAGATGTAGGCCTGCAGGGTGGCGATCAGCACCACCTCGAAGAGGAAGAAGACCACCGCGATCGGCAG
Source organism: uncultured Solirubrobacterales bacterium (assembly GCA_963795555.1). Taxonomy (GTDB): domain Bacteria; phylum Actinomycetota; class Thermoleophilia; order Solirubrobacterales; family Solirubrobacteraceae; genus CAWCHZ01. The sequence continues at coordinate 112,096 of CAWCHZ010000001.1, read as the reverse complement.
CGTGACGGCGCCCAGCGCGGCCAGGCCCAGCAGCACGACGAGCCCGCCGCCCATGAAGAGGATCAGCAGGTGGCCGGCGAGCAGGTTGGCGAAGAGTCGCACCGACAGCGAGATCAGCCGCACGAAGTGCGAGATCACCTCGATCCCGAACAATGGCACCGCCGCCGGGCCGCTGATGCCAGCCGGCACCCAGCTCTTGAGGTAGGCGATCGGGCCCTTCGCGCGGATGCCCTCGACGTGGTAGGAGATCCAGACCACGAGCGTCAGCACGATCGGCACCGAGATGTTCGCCGTCGCGGCGTAGAAGGAGAAGGCGGGGATGTGCGCCCCGAAGATGTTGATCTTGCTTTCGGTGTTCACCGGCAGCGGCACGTAGCCGAGCATGTTGGAGAACCAGATGAAGAGGAACAGCGCGCCGATGAACGGAAACCAGCGCGCCGCCATGGCGTTGCTCATGTTGCCCTCGGTGATGTTGCGGCGCATCAGCGAGTAGGCGACCTCGACCGCGGTCTGGACGCGGTTGGGCCGCTGCTGCATGCGCCGCGCGATCCAGGTCATCGTGCCGACCGTCAACGCGGTCGCGAGCACGAGGTAGAGCACGGCCTTGTTGATGCTCAGATCGATGCCGGCGAGCTTGATCGAGACCCAGGGGTCGAGCTTGAACTCGTTCTGGGGCAGGTAGCTGTCGTTGCGGTGTCCGGCGCCAAAGATCAGGCCGAGCGCCACGATCAGCACGAGCCAGCCGCCGAAGCCGATCAGCAGCAGCTTGCGTCGTCTGGTCATCGCCGTCGGGCCTGCGCGTCGCGGGTCGCGGCCGGCGCATCAGCCTCGCCGGCACGCTCGGCGGGCGCGTCGACCGGTGCATCAGCCTCGCCGGCACGCTCGGCGGACGCGTCGACCGGCGCGCCGGGCGCGTCGAAGGGCCGCGTCACCATCGAGATGATCAGGTGCGTCGTCAGCACCGCGAGGAACAGCACCGCGCCGGAGAGGCCCGCGCGGCGGTCGGCAAGCCCCACGAGCAGGATCGTCAGCGCCACCAGCCAACCGCGACCGATCATGCTGCCAGCGAGCAGTCCGACGCGCGTACGCACGTCACGCGCGGCCGCGGCTCGACGCGTCGTGCTGTTGGAGACCATGCGCTGGGCGACCCAGGCGCCGGCGCCCGCCGCCCAGCCGCCGAGCGGCCAACCGGCGGCAATGAAGATCGGCAGCGCAATCAACGCCAGCGCGACATCCATCCAGCGCAGCACCGTCAGGGCGTCGGGACGGCGCCCGCGGCTGAAGGCCTCAGATGTCCTTAAAGCGCGCGTAGACAACCGCGAACCCGACGAGCACGCCGACGAACACACCGATCAGTCCGATGAGGACAGCCGCCCCGAGCAGCGCACCGACGCCAAAGCCGGTCGCCGCGCAGAGCACGATCGAGGCCAGGATCAGCGCCCCGGCGACCGCGCCGCGGTTCACCGGGCCGCCGGGTCGGCCACTGCTGCTCATCGAAATCGGAATCGCCACCAGGCGAAGACGACACCGCACCGCCTCCTAGGACGCAAAAGGCCCGGCGCACCAGCCGGGCTCCCTGGGCTCCGGGGCTGTCCCCGGAAGCTCATTGCGCCGCGAGTGTATCGGCGCCTGTCGATTGTAACAACATTGTGACTTCCGGCACGGAGCGGGGCCAGCCCAGTCTCGGTCAGCGGTCACGCCCGCCCAGCGGCTGGAACTCTCCGGTGCCATTGCGGTCGGCGGCGGGCGACTGCGGGCGCGGGGCGGGCGGCTCTGCGAGCGATTCGCGCGGGCGCGGCGGCTCTTCGCGCGGGCGCGGCGGCTCTTCGCGCGGGCGCGGCGGCTCTTCGCGCGGGCGCGGCGGCTCTGGAGGCGCCTCGCGCGGACGCTGCCCGCGCGCGGCGGGCGAGGCGATCGGCCCGAGCTCGCCGGTCTCGAGCTCGCGCGCGACGGTCGCGACCACCTGCTCATCGGTGGTGGCCGGGTCCACCCGCCGCAGCTGCCAGGAGCGCAGCCGGCGGAACTTGAGGATCTCGAGCACGACGACGAGGTAGACGCTCGCGGCGAGCGCCAGCAGGCAGAGGAATGCCAGCACCGCCAGCCAACCGGCGTGGAAGTGGCCGTGGTGGTCGGAGTAGGGGATGAAGCGGAACGCGACCGCCAGCGCCGACAGGGCGGCCGTCCAGGCGTACAGGTAGAGGACCGTGCGGCGCTGGCTGAAGCCGATGTTCGCGAAGCGGTGATGGAAGTGCCAGCGGTCGGCGAGGTAGACCGGCCGGCCGTACTTGATGCGCTTGGCCAGCACGAAGCCGGTGTCCAGGAACGGCACCGCCAGCACGACCAGCGGGACGACCAGCGCGACGACCGCGTTGGTCTTGATCGTGCCCTGCACGGCCACGACTCCCAGCAGCAGGCCGAGCAGGTTCGAGCCGCTGTCGCCCATGAAGACCGCGGCCGGGTGGAAGTTGTGGAACAGGAAGCCCAGCGACGCGCCGGCGATGATCGCCGCGAGCAGGCCCGCGGCGTGCTGGCCGAGGTCCCAGGCGATGACCGCGAAGGCGATCGCGCTGATCGTGCCGACGCCGGCGGCCAGGCCATCGACGCCGTCGCTGAAGTTCACCACGTTCATCAGGAACACCAACCCGACGAGCGTGATCGGTCCGCCGGCGTGACCGAGCGAGATTGCGCCGATCCACGGCAGCGTGAAGTGATCGACCTTGATCCCCGCCGTCACGGCGGGCACCGCCGCGGCGAACTGGCCGGCGAGCTTCCAGCCCGCACTGAGATCGACGATGTCGTCGAGCGCGCCCAGCAGCGTGATCAGCCCGGCGCCGATCAGGATGCCGCGCGTCTCGCGATCCTCGGGCAGCAGCAGCAGACCCGCGAGCATGACGCCGGCGAGGATCGCCAGCCCGCCGAGCAGCGGCGTCGGCCGATGTGAAAGGCCGCGTTCGCGCGGCTCATCGACCGCGCCGACGCGGCGCGCCAGCCGCGCCGTGACGGGCGCGAGCGCCGCCGAGGCCGCCAGCGCGATGAGGAAGCCGTAGAGCGCGTCGAGCGGTTGGATCTTCATTCGCCCGCCCGAAAGCATCGCAGCCGCGCCGGGCGTCCGCGACGGGCGAGCCGAGGCGGCGGCTCAGACGACGGCGTGCGCGCCGAGCTGTGGGTAGAGCGGATGCTGCTCGACGATCGCGTTGACGCGTTCGATGAGCGCGGCGCGGTGTTGCTCGAAGTCGGGCTTGAGCGCTGCGGTGATGATCTGCCCGACCTCGTGGAAATCGCCGACCTGCAGGCCACGGGTCGCCAGCGCGGGGGTGCCGATCCGCAGCCCGGAGGAGATCGCCGGCGGGCGGGGGTCGAACGGCACGGCGTTGCGGTTGACGGTGATCGCGATCTCGTGCAGGCGGTCCTCGGCCTGCTTGCCGTCGAGATCGGTGTCGCGCAGGTCCACGAGGACCAGGTGGACGTCGGTGCCGCCGGTGAGGACCTTGACGCCTCCACCGGCCGCGAGGATCTCCTGGGCGAGCGCGCGGGCACCGTCGACGGTGCGTTGCTGGCGCTCGCGGAACGCCGGTGCGGCGGCGATCCTCAGCGCAACGGCCTTGCCGGCGATGACGTGCTGGAGCGGGCCGCCCTGCTGGCCCGGGAAGACGGCGGAGTCGATCGCCTTCTGATGCTCGGAGCGGCAGAGGATCAGCCCCGCGCGCGGGCCGCCGATCGTCTTGTGGGTGGTGGTCGTGACGACGTCGGCGTAGGGAACCGGGCTGGGGTGCAGCCCGGCGGCGACCAGCCCGGCGAAGTGGGCCATGTCGACCATCAGGAGCGCTCCGACCTCGTCGGCGATCTCGCGGAAGGCGTTGAAGTCGAGCTGCCGCGGATAGGCTGACCAGCCGGCGACGATCAGCCGCGGCCGGTGCTCGCGGGCGAGCGCGCGGACCTCGTCCATGTCGATCAGCGAGTCCTCGCGGCGCACGTGGTAGGACACGACCCGGTAGAGGCGCCCGGAGACGTTGATCTTCATCCCATGGGTCAGATGACCGCCGTGCGCGAGCTCCAGGCCCATCAGCGTGTCCCCCGGCGAAAGCAGCGCGTGGTAGACGGCGGTGTTGGCCTGCGCGCCGGAGTGCGGCTGGACATTGGCGTGCTCGGCGCCGAAGAGCGCCTTGGCGCGATCGATCGCGAGCTGCTCGGCGACGTCGACCCACTCGCAGCCGCCGTAGTAGCGCCGCCCCGGATAGCCCTCGGCGTACTTGTTGGTCAGCACGCTGCCCTGGCATTCGAGCACCGCCTGCGGCACGAAGTTCTCGGAGGCGATCATCTCGAGCGTTCCCTGCTGGCGCTCCAGCTCGCGCTGCAGCACCTCGGCAATCTCTGGATCGACCTCGGCGAGCGGCTGGTTGAAGAAGTCGGCGGGCAGGTCGTCAGCCATGCGCCGGACCTTATCAGCGGTGGCCGCGCGCTCCCCCAGCCTTTCCCCACCTCCGCCGCGTTGCCCGCGATCACCCGCCGGCTGCGGCCAGGGCCCGCGCGATCTCGGCGTGCGCGACTGCGCCCTCGCGCAGCAGCGACCACCGTCCCGAGCCAGCCAGCGCGCTCAGGTCCACGACGGTCGAGGGCGTGCCCGGCAGCGTGCCGCCATCCAGCACCACGTCAACCCCGCGCATGATCGAGGCGGGGACATCGGCGAGCCGACGTGGGTCGCGCCCGCCGCTGAGGTTGGCGCTGGTTTGCAGCAGCGGCTCGCACGGACGCGGCTCGCGCAGCAGCGGCTCGCGCGGACCCGCGAGCGCAGCCAGCGCCCCCCCCAGGCGTGGCACGCGCAGACCGAGGATCTCCGGCGTCGGTCCGCAGGCGAGCGGAAAGCGCCGTGCGGGGTTGGGCACGAGCGCGGTCACCGGTCCCGGCAGCAGCGCTCGCAGCGCCATCCGCGTGACCTCGTCGAGCTCCGGCAGCGCCGCCAGCGCGTCGTCGAGCGCGAAGAACATCACCGCCGCCGGCTTGGCCGGCTCGCGGCCCTTCAACACATGTATGCGCGCGAATGCGCCGGCATCGCGCGCGACGCAGGCAAGGCCATAGACGGTGTCGGTCGGGATCAGGGCGACGCCGCCGCCAGCCAGGCAGCGTGCCAGCGCGTCGACGGCTGCGGCGTCGGGCGACTCGTCGTGAGCCGCGCCCCGCCGCGGGTCCGGGCCGACGCCCTTGCTCACGCCCGGGCGACCGCGACGCGGTCGATCCCCGCCAGGTCGCGCACGAAGCCAACGTCGCCGAAGCCGGCCTCGATCAGCAGCTCGCGCACCACGCCCGCCTGGCCGGCACCGACCTCGAGCGCGGCGAGCCGAACGCCTGCGGGGCGCAGCGTCGGCACCAGCGCGCGGATCGCGTCCAGCCCATCCGGGCCGGCGAAGAGCGCCTCGGCCGGCTCGTGGAGGGCGATCTCCGGCGCCAGCTGCGCCCGCTCGCGGTCGGCGACGTAGGGCAGGTTGGCCAGCACCGCGTCGAGTCGCCCCAGCCCGGCGATCCCGTCGGTATGTGCGAGCGTGACCGCGAGGCCCAGCCGGCGCGTGTTGAGCTGGGCGACGGCGAGCGCGCGGCGGCTGCGATCGCTGGCCAGCACGTGCAGGTCCGGCCGCTCCTGCTTGAGCGCGAGCGCGACCGCGCCGCTGCCGGTGCCGACGTCGGCGACGCGCATCCCGGTCGGCAGCGCGCACCCCACCTCGACGAGCAGCTCGGTCTCGGGTCGTGGCACCAGCACGCGCGCGTCGACCTGCAGCTCGATGTGCCGGAAGGCCTTGCTGCCGAGGATATAGGCGATCGGCTCGCGCCGCTCGCGCCGCCGCAGCACACGTTCGAAGCGGGCCCGCTCGGCTTTGCTCAGCACGCGATCATCCGCGAGCACCAGGGCGGCGCGGTCCACCCCCAGCGTGGCGCCGAGCAGCAGCTCGGCATCGAGCCGCGGCGTGTCGCAGCCGGCCGCGGTCAGCGCCGTGCTCGCGGTGCGCAGGGCTCCTCGAACGAGCTCAGGCACTGGCCTGGGCCTCCAGCCGCCGGCGCTTCTCGTCGTCCTGCAGCGCCGCCGTCAGCCCGTCGAGCTCGCCACCGAGCACCGCGTCGACGTTGTGGACCGTCAGCCCGATGCGGTGATCGGTGATGCGGCTGTCGGGGATGTTGTAGGTGCGGATCTTCTCGGCGCGCTCGCCCGTGCCGACCTGTGCCCGCCGGTCGGCGGCAAGCTCTGCCTGCTGCTCGGCCAGCGCGCGCTCGAACAGCCGGGCGCGGAGCACGCGCAGGGCCTTCTCGCGATTCTGCAGCTGGGACTTCTCGTCCTGCATCGAGACGACGATCCCGCTCGGCTTGTGCGTGATCCTGACCGCCGAATCGGTCGTGTTGACGGATTGGCCGCCGGGGCCGGAGGAGCGGTAGACGTCGACCTGCAGGTCGGCAGGATTGATCTCGACGTCGACGTCCTCGGCCTCGGGCAGTACGGCAACCGTCGCGGTCGAGGTGTGGCGGCGGCCCTGGGACTCGGTCTCGGGGATCCGCTGCACACGGTGGGTGCCGCCCTCGTACTTGAACACCGAGTAGGCGCCATGACCCTTGATCGCGAAGGTGTAGCTCCCATCGCCGATCGACAGCGGCTCGGCCTCCAACCCCAGCCGCTCGGCGTACTTGGTCAGCATCCGGAAGAGATCGCCGGCGAACAGGCCGGCCTCCTCGCCACCCGCGCCCGGGCGGATCTCGACGATCACGTTCTTGGCGTCGTTGGGATCGGGCTCCACCATCGCCAGGCGAATCTGCTCGCCGAGCTCCTCGATGCGCCGCCGCGCCGTCGTCAGCAGCTCGCGCAGCTCGGGGTCATTGCCATCCTCGGCGAGCAGCTCCGCCGCGCCCTCGGCGTCGTCGCGCGCACGCAGCCACTCTTGCGCCAGCTTGTGCGCCGGCTCGAGCTCCGCGTAGCGGCGCCCGGCCTCGGCGTAGCGTCGGCGGTCGGCGATGACGTCCGGATCGGCGAGCTCGCGCGAGACCTCGGCGAAGCGGGTCTCGATCTGCTCGACCAGCTGCTCGATCATGGGCTGAACGCTAGCGACGGCGACGCTGCCGACGTTGGCCGGGCTGGGGCCAACGCGGGGCGAGCCCCCTCGGTGCCGCGCTCATGGGGGCTAGGCGACGACCTCGACGCCGAGCAGGTCCTCGGCGACGGCCTGGCCAGGCCGTTCGACCGCCAGCACCGCTTCAAGCGCCGCAATCGCCACCTCGAGCTCATCGTGATCGGGCTCGCGCGTGGTCAGCCGCTGGAGCTGGAGGCCGGGCCAGATGACCGCCTGGACCCAACGCCGCTCGCGGTTGCGACCCGCCCAGCGGATCAGCTCGAAGGAGATCCCGGCGATGACCGGGACTCCCAAGACGCGCGTGAGCACGAGCAGGTACCAGGCGGGTAGGCCGATCGGCGCGAAGACGAAGATCGCCACCACCATCACGATCAGCAAGAAGCTCGTCCCGCAGCGTGGATGCAGCCGCGAGTAGCGCGCGACGCGCTCGGGCACGAGCTCGTCGCCGGCCTCGCAGCAGGCGATCGTCTTGTGCTCGGCGCCGTGGTACTCGAAGACGCGGCGCAGGTCGCGCAGCCGCGAGAGCGCAGCGAGGTAGGCGAGGAAGATCACCGTCCGCACGAGCCCCTCGACCAGCCAGAAGAGAAACGATGAGCCCAGCTGGTGCTTGATCAGGCTGGTCAGCCCGACCGGGACGAGGAAGAAGAGCCCGATCGCCAGCGCCAGCGCGAGGATCACCGTGCCAGCCCAGACCGCTCCCGACAGCGGCTGCTCGCGAGGCTCCGAGCCGGGCTGGCCGTCCACCGTACCGGGCTGATCGTCCGCCGCGGACCGCTCGGGTCCCGACTCCTCAGCAAGCTGTGCGTTGGCGGCGATCGCCAGCGCCTTGAAGCCGATCCGCAGCGACTCCACGAGCGCCACGACGCCACGGACGATCGGCAGGCGATAGGCCCGATGCCGCCGCGACCATGAGACAAGCGGAAACGAGCTCACCTCGATCGAACCAAGCCGCGCGTCCTGGGCGTCGAGCGGATGCCCGCCGGCGAGCTGCTCGGGCGCGGGCTTGCGCACCGCGACGGCCCAGGTCGAGATGCCGCGCATCATCACGCCCTCCAGCACGGCCTGGCCGCCGATTGGCGCGTCGCGCGGGGGCTGCGCGGCGAGCGCCGTCACGCGCGCGAGCGTCAGCGTCCGGCGAGGCGCCGGCGGGCGGCGCGCCGCTGGAAGCGCTCGACGCGTCCACCGGTGTCCACGAGCTTCTGCTTGCCGGTGTAGAACGGATGGCAATTGGAGCAGATCTCGACGTGCAGCTCCGGCCGGGTGGAGCGCGTGGTGAACTCGTTGCCGCACGTGCAGCGCACCTGAGCCTCGACGTATTCCGGGTGGATTCCAGTCTTCATCTGCTGGGATTGTAGCGTCGCGTGGCTGGCGCCAGGCTGTGCGCGCGCCAAGCGCGGATCAAGCGCGTTCAACGCGGAGCCAGCGCGCGTCAAGCGCGGCGCCGCCGGCCGACGGCGCTCGTCGTCGCCACGGGGCAGCTGATCGCGAGCGAGTCATGGACCCGGCTGCGCTGGTCGATCCGACTCTCCGGGTCGGCGATGGCGACGACGCTGGCCCCCGCCGGACACGCCGTGGCGGTGAACACCAACGCCTGGTGGGTGTGCGAGCTCAGGCCGGCGACCGCCTGCTCGGGCAGCGCCGTGCCGCCGATCGACAGCTCCACGTCGAACTGCGCCGCCGGCGAGCGTCCGGTGTTGGCCACGACGACGCGAAACGAGGCGCCGGGGCCGGCCGTCGGCAGCGGTACGAGCTCGCTGATGCGCAGCTCGGGTCGCAGGTCCGGCTGCCGGCAGATCCCGCTGACGTGGGCCGCGCGCGCGAGCTGACGGCCGTCGGCCGCGACCCAGCGGAACACGACCAGCGCACGGTAGGCCGCCGGCGCGGCAAGCCCCGTCACTCGCTGGCGGAAGCGGAAGCGCGCGTAGCCGGCCGGCGCCCGCAGCCAGACACCGAGCCCCGGCGCCGCAAGCGGGGCGAAGACGTGATCGCCGGCGAGGCGCTGGAGCAGCTCGAAGCGCATCAGCAGCCGCGCGTCGTGTCCGGGCAGCTCGCGCATCACGCCGACGAACGTCGCCGATCGCTGATCTGCGACGAGCGAGGTGTGACAGCTCGCCAGCCGCGCGGTCGCGAGCGGCGGCGTCGCCGCGCTGACGCTCGCAGCAAGCGGCCCCGTCGCGATCAGCGCCGTCGCCGCGCTGACGCTCGCAGCAAGCGGTCCCGTCGCGATCAGCGCCGTCGTCAACGCAAGCGCCGGCGCAACGCGCATGGCGTGCGCTCGCTTCGGCCAGCGGACCATGCCCCATTAACAGGCCGGGCTTCACATCTGTTGCGGTGGCGTGGTGAACGCGCGCTCAGATGCTGCGGTACAACGGCGCGTGAACGCGCGCTCAGGTGCTGCGGTAGACCGGCCCGTCGCCGCCCTCGGGCGGGGTCAGGCGCCCCCCCTTGGCGGTGATCGCGCCGCACTGGACGCAGTTCGTGTAGTTGACGATCACGTCGACCTGGCCGTCGCCCGACGCGCCCTCGGGCACCTCGTAGACGCCGGCGGGGCACATCCACTGCCACGTCTCCGCCAGCTCGCGCGGGACGCTCCGCTCGACGCGGATGTGGTTGGGCGCGTCGTCGCGCGTCGAGTTGCCGGTGATGTAGACGCTGGAGAGCTTGTCGAACGTGTACTTGCCGTCGGGCTTGGGGTAGCCGTCCTTGCGGCCGCCGCGGAAGACCGGCTGATCGGCGTCGGCATGGGTCGGCCAGTGGCCGCCGGGGAAGCGCCCGCGCGTGGCGACCATCGCGTTGGTGATCGCGCCGCCGACGAAGAAGCCGCGGCTGAACGGCTGCTTCATGTTGCGGGTGCGGTAGAGCTCCTTGCCGATGATCGAGTCGTGCACGGCATCGTCGTAGCCGGCGAGGTTGGTGGAGCCCGAGCGCAGCGCCGCGAAGATGTGCTCGGCAGCGAGGATGCCCGAGTGCATCGCGTAGTGGATGCCCTTGAGCTCGGGCACGTTGACCATTCCGCCGGCGTCACCGCAGATCGCCATCCCCGGCGCGACCAGGCGCGGGATCGCCCAGTAGCCGCCCTCGGGGATCGCCTTGGCGCCCCAGCCGATGCGCTTGCCGCCCTCGAGGATGCCCCGCACGCGCGGGTGCAGCTTGAACTGCTGCAGCAGGTCGTGGACCGAGAGCGTGATGTCGGCGTAGTCCAGGCCGACGACGAAGCCGATCGAGACCTTGTCCTCGCCCATCGGATAGATCCATGATCCGCCGAACTCGCGGTACTTCGCCGCGGTGCGCAGCGGCCAGCCGAGCGTGTGCACGACCTTCGTCAGCGGCCGCGGCACCTCCCAGACCTCCTTGACGCCCAGCGCCCAGACCTGGGGATCGCCCGAGCCGAGGTCGAAGGCCTTGATCGCCGCCCCCGTCAAATGACCCCAGACACCCTCGGCCAGCACGGTGGCGCGCGCGACGACGTCCGAGCCCGGCTCGAAGTTCGCCAGCGGCTCGCCGTCCTTGCCACGCCCCTTGTCGCCCGAGCGCACGCCGCGCACGACTCCGTCCTGCACGAGCAGCTTCTGCGCAGCCGTCTCGGCCAGGATGTAGACGCCGGCCTCCTCGGCCCGCTCGGCCATCCAGCGCGTCAGCTCCGCGATCGAGACGACGTGGTTGCCGTGGTTCTTGAACGGCGGTGGTGTCGGGATGTGGATCGAGCGCTGCCCGTTGAGCATCAGGTAGACGGCCTCGCCCTTGACCGGCCCGTAGGTCGGCCACCGATCCTCCGGCAGGTCGGGCCACAGCGCGCGGAACGCCGAGGGCCGCATGATCGCGCCCGACAGCTCGTGCGCGCCCGCGACGCGACCCTTCTCGATCACCGCGACGGGCACCTCGCCCAGGCGCTCGGCGAGGTCGGGAGCGCCGTCGAGCAGCTGCGTCAGGCGGATTGCGCAGGCCAGCCCCGCCGGGCCGGCGCCGACGATCGCCACCCCCACGTCGATCCGATCATCCTCCGGATCGGTCGGCGGGCCGACGAACTCCGCGACGGGATCGACTGGCGGCGGATACTGGCTCGGGGTGACTGTCATCGCCAATCCGCGCGGTGGGCCTGCTCGCTCACGCTCAGCCGCCCTTGTGGGCCTTCACCGCTTGCGTGAGCTTGGGCAGGATCTTGTTGAGGTCGCCGACGATCCCAAGATCGGAGAACTCGAAGATCGGGGCGTTGGAGTCCTTGTTGATCGCGACGATGTGCTCGGAGCCCTGCATGCCCACCTTGTGCTGGATCGCGCCGGAGATGCCCGCCGCGAGGTAGAGCTTGGGCGCGACCGTCTTGCCCGTCTGGCCGATCTGCGCGGCGTAGGGGTACCAGCCGGCGTCGACGACGGCGCGGGTCGCGGCGACCGCGCCGCCGAGCGCCTCGGCGAGCTCCTCGGCAAGCCGGAAGTTCTCGGCGTTGCCAAGCCCGCGCCCGCCGGCGACGAGGTAGTCGGCATCCTCGATGTTCACGTCCGCGCCGCGCTGCTCGCCGCGCTGGACCATCGTGGCCTGCAGCGACCAGGGGGAGAACTCGATCTCGACGTCCTCGACGGTGGCCTCGGCCGCCGCACCGTCACGCAGCTCGAAGGCGTTGAGGCGGCCGATGATGATCCCCAGATCGCCCCGGTAGCGCGACTCGGAGATCGCCGAGTCCTGGAGGATCGGCCGTTGCGCGATCAGCTTGCCGTCCTCGACGCGCACGCCGGTCACCTCCATCGTCACCCCGGCGTTGCAGCGCGCGGCCAGGCCGGCACCGACCTCGAAGCCGAGCAGCCCCCCGCCGAACAGCGCGTAGGAATGTCCGTGCCGCTCGATGATCTGCGCCATCGCGTCGACGACCGGCTGCGCGAGGCCCTCCGAGCCGCGGACGCGAAAGACCTTCGTCGCTCCCTGCGCGCCCAGCGACGCACAGAGCCCGTCGTTCAGGTCATCACCGCCGACCACGACGGCATGGCACTCGCCGCCCAGCTCGCCGGCGAGGCGAGCGCCCTCGCAGACCGCGCCGAGCGAGTTCTTGTTGAACGCGCCCTCGCGATGCAGCACATAGGTGAGGATGTCCGGCATCAGATCAGCTTCCTCTCATCGAGCCAGGCGACGATCCTCGCCACGGTCTCGTCGGTGTCCTCGTCTTCGATGATCTGCCCGGCGGCCTTGGCCGGCGGGGCGTGGAAGTTGCCGCACTCCACGCGCGACCCGCCCTGTCCGACGCGCTCGGCGTCGATGCCGGCGTCGGCGATCGACAGCGTGTCGAGCTGCTTCTTCTTCGCGCCCATGATCGCCTTCAACGACGGATAGCGAGGCTCGTTGATCGCGTCGCCGACCGAGATCACGGCCGGCAAGCGCACCTCGACGGTGTCGTAGCCGTACTCGGCCTGGCGCTCGCAGCGCAGCGCGCCATCGGCCGCGTCGAGCTTGATCACCTGCGTCAGCGAGGGCATCCGCAGGTGCTCGGCGACGACCGCGCCGATCGTGTAGCACTCGCCGTCATCGGACTGCTGCCCGAGCAGCACGAGATCGGGCTGCTCCCGCTCCAGCGCCTTGGCGAGCGCGTACCCGGTCGCCGCGACGTCGGAGCCCTCCAGCGCCGGATCGGTGAGGTGCACCGAACGGTCGGCTCCAAGCGAGACCGCCTTGTGCAGCGCCCGCACGGCGCTGGCTGGACCCATCGTCACCGCCACGACCTCGTCGACATCGACGCTGTCCCCCTCCTTGAGCTGCATCGCAGCCTCGATCGCGTGCGTGTCGAACGGGTTGAGGTTCTTCTCGCCGCTGCGGTCCAGACGCCCGGTCGACGGGTCGATCCGCTTCTCGACCGCCGCATCGGGCACCTCTTTGACCAGGACGCAGATCTTCAATTCGGCCTCCTCTGGCAAACAGACGTCGGCATCCTAGCGATTGACTGACGAGTCAATCCCGCGACCAGTCGTGGACATCGGGGCACTCCGACTCCGCACCGGCTGCCCATGCGGGCGCTCCCCGCGGCGCTCCGCACCCCCCGCAGGTCGTCAGTCCCGCACGGCCGCGCGGATGAAATCGACTATCTCCTGCGTCGGGGCTCCGGGCGTGAACACCTGCGCCACGCCGAGCTGTTCGAGCTCGCGGATGTCGTCGGCCGGGATCGTGCCACCAACGGTCACGACGACGTCGTCGACGTGCTGCTCGTGCAACAGCTCCATGACGCGCGGCACAAGCGTCATGTGAGCCCCCGACAGGATCGACAGCCCGACGGCGTCCGCATCCTCCTGGATGACGGTCGCGACGATCTGCTCGGGCGTCTGATGCAGGCCGGTGTAGATCACCTCCATCCCCGCGTCGCGCAGGGCCCGGGCGATGATCTTCGCGCCGCGATCGTGGCCGTCGAGGCCGGGCTTGGCGACGACGACGCGGATCTTCTTGGTGGAGGTGGTGATGGCCATGGCTTACGGGGCGGCTGGGAGCCACTGACGCCGAGCGCGGGGCGCGGCTGGGCACCGCGGTCGCGCATTCTAGGTTATCGACGGAGCGCCCGCGCGCGCTGGCGCCGCCCGTCGCGCGACCAGCATTCGCCCCACCCCGCCAACCGCAGCGGCCGCAACGCCCGTCCCGGCGATCGCCAGACGCCGCCCCAGACGCTCGAAGCGCAGCAGCTCCCAGTCGCGCTCACGCGCGATGCGCGCGAGCGCGCGATCGGGGTTCACGACGACCGCATGCCCCACCAGCTCCAGCAGCGGCAGATCGGACTCCGAGTCGGAGTAGGCGTAGCAGTCGGCGAGGTCGATGCCCTGGTCGCGGGTGAGCTCGCGGACCGCCCGCGCCTTGCCCTCGCGGTAGATGAACGGGCCCAGCGGCTCGCCGGTGTAGCGGCCATCGACGATCTCCGAGCGGGTGCCCAGCGCCCCATCGAAGATCAGCACCCGCGCCAGCAGCTCGGCGATCTCGCTTCCCGTCGCGGTGCAGATGTAGACCGGGCGACCGGCGTCCTGATGCTCCCAGGCCAGCGCCAGCATCTGCGGGTAGATGCGCGGCAGCACGCCCGCGAGGATGCTTGGACCCAGGCGCTCGAGCTCGCGAACCGGCACGCCGGCGATCGACCGCGTCAGCCGCGCGCGCAGCGCCTCGGTCCCGGCATCGGTGGAGCCATGCAGGCGGAAGCGGACGTTCGCCGAGGCATCGGCGATGAGCTGGCGTCGGGTGAGCATGCCCGCGCGGTAGGCGGCGCGGCCGAACTGGAAGGCCGACGAGCCGGCCATCAGCGTCCGGTCGAGGTCGAAGAAGGCCGCCCCCGCCATCGCCGCGAGCGCGGCCGCTAGGCCGCGACCTCCACGACCATCGCGTCGCCCTGACCACCACCGGAGCAGATCGCCGCGCAGCCCAGCCCGCCGCCACGACGGCGCAGCTCGAGCACCAGCGCTCCGAGGATCCGCGCGCCCGACGCGCCGATCGGGTGGCCGAGCGCGACCGCTCCGCCGTTTACGTTGACCCTGTCCGCGGGGATCTCGAGCATCCGGATCGAGTTGAGCGTCACCGAGGCGAATGCCTCGTTGATCTCCCAGAGGTCGATGTCGCTGGCCGTGAGGCCGGCCTTGGCGAGCGCCTTGACCGCCGCACGCGCCGGCGTGCGGGCGAGATAGGCGAAGTCGTCGGCGACCTGCGCCTGGGCGACGATCCGCGCGAGCGCGGGGCGGCCGTTGGCGCTGGCCCACTGCTCGGAGGCGAGCACGAGCGCGCCGGCGCCGTCGTTGACGCCGGGCGAGTTGCCGGCGGTGTGAGAGCCGTCCTGCACGAAGATCGGCGGGAGCTTGGTGAGCGCCTCCAGGCTGGTCTCGCGGCGCGGTGCCTCGTCGACCTCGACGACCTGCTCGCCGCGCTTGCTGGCGATCGTCACCGGCACGATCTCCTCGGCCATGCGGCCCTCGTCGGTCGCCTTGATCGCAAGCTGGTGGGAGCGCAGCGCCCAGCGGTCCATGTCGGCGCGCGTGAGCTCGAGCTCCTGCGCGACCTCGGACGCCTCCTGGGCCATGTGCTTGCCCGAGAAGGGGTTGGTCAGGCCATCGTGGATCATCGCATCGAGCGCCTTGCCGTCGCCCATGCGCATGCCGAAGCGGGCATCGGCGAGCAGGTAGGGCGCGCGCGACATCGACTCCATGCCGCCGGCCACCGCGACCTCGACGTCGCCGGCGCGAATCGCCGCGTCGAGGATCCCGACCGAGCGAATGCCCGATGCGCAAACCTTGTTGATCGTCTCCGAGGAGACCTCCTTGGGAATGCCGGCCTTGACCTGCGCCTGGCGCGAGGGAATCTGGCCCTGCCCGGCCTGCAGCACCTGTCCCATCACCACGTGCTCCACCTGCTCGGGCGCGACCTCGGCGCGCTCCAGCGCGGCGGCGATCGCGACACCCCCGAGCGCGGTGGCGTCGAGCGAGCTCAAGCCGCCGCCGAGCTTGCCGATCGGCGTACGGGCGGAGGACAGGATCACGGTGCTTGGCATCGGCGGGCGGGCTCCTCGTCGGGGTCGAGGCAATCGTAGCGACGGACCTGCGCCCGCCTCGTGCGGGGATATCCTCAGACTTCGTGCGCGTGCTCGCCACAACGAGCCCTCCGACCGAGACCGACGTCGACACGATCGCTGTCGGGCTCTTCGATGGCGAGCCGATCGCCCACGACATCGACGGCGAGCTGCAGGCGCTGGTCGATCGCGGTGAGGCGCGCAGCGCGCCCCGCAAGGTCGCCGTCGCCCACGCCGGCGGACGGCGCTACCTGCTCGTCGGCCTCGGTCCACGCGCGCGCTTCGACGCCCAGGGCGCGCTGGCCGCGGCCGCGGCGGCGCTCCAGCGCGCCGGCGAGCTGGGCACGCGCGCGCTCTGCTGGGAGCTTCCCCACGACGTCGCGGACACGATCGCCGGTGCGCTGGTGCAGGGCACGGTGCTGGCCGACTACCGCTTCGAGCGCTATCGCGCGCCGACCAGCGACGAGGCTCGACTCGAGCGCCTGCTGGTCAGCGCCCACCACGACGTCGGTGGCGCGGTGGAGCTGGCCACCGTTGTCGCCGAGGCGACCAACGCGGCGCGCGACCTGCAGAACGCCCCCGGCAACGAGCTGACGCCGACCGCGCTGGCGGCACGAGCCGCGGCGCTGGCGGCTGAGCTCGACGGCCTCAGCGCGAGCGCGGAGGGTCGCGAGGCGATCATCGCCCGCGGGATGGGCGCCTTCGCCGCCGTGACGCGCGGCTCGGCGGAGGAGCCGCGGCTGATCACCGTGCGCTACGAGGGCGCCGCACGCGGCCCGTTGATCGCCTTCGTGGGCAAGGCGGTCACCTTCGACAGCGGGGGCTTGTCGATCAAGCCCGCGGCGCGGATGTTCGACATGAAGTTCGACATGTCGGGCGGCGCCGCCGTGCTCGAGGCGCTCGGCGCGATCGCCCGTCTGCGATTGCCCGTTCGGGTGCTGGGCGTCATCGGCGCGACGGAGAATCTGCCGGGCGGCCACGCGATCAAGCCGGGGGACATCGTGCGCTCGCTGAGCGGAACCACGATCGAGATCAACAACACTGACGCCGAGGGCCGCCTGGTGCTCGCCGACTGCATCACCTACGCGCTCGAGCAGGGCGCCGAGCGGATCATCGATCTCGCCACGCTGACCGGCTCGATCGTCGTCGCGCTCGGCTCGACGCATGCCGGGCTGATGGCCAACGACGACGCCTGGGCCGACGAGGTGCTCGCCGCGGCGGGTGCGAGCGGCGAGCGCCTCTGGCGGCTGCCGCTGCACCCCGAGTACGCGGAGGCCGTCAAGGGCATCTACGCGGACCTGACCAACGCACCCGAGTCGCGCGACGCCGGCTCGATCACCGCCGCGGAGTTCCTACACCGCTTCGTCGGCGATACGCCATGGGCGCACCTCGACATCGCCGGCACCGCCTACGACGCCAAGGCGCCCTATGCCGCCAAGGGCGGGACGGGCTTCGGCGTGCGCCTGCTGGTCGAGCTGGCGCGGCGCGTCGCGGCGTCAAGCGCCGCCTGAGCTCGCGAGGGCGCTCAGGCGGCTACGCGACGCAGGGCGGCCTGAGCTCGGCCAGAGCTTCAGCGGTCTCTCAGGAGGCTCGCCGGGAGTCCGTGCGCGCGAGGATCGTGGTCGCCGCCGTGGCGGGGTCGGTGCGCCGCGCGACGACGTCGTCGAACAGGCTCTGCACCTCCGGGTCTGCGGCGACCGCCTGCTCCAGCTCGCGACGCAGGCGGACGGTCGCCAGCGCGAGCACCTCGTTCATCAAATTGCGCCGGCGGCGCTGCGCCAGCGTGCCCGCGCGCTGGAGGTGCTCGCGGTGCGCCTCGAGGCGCTCGACCAGCTCGTCGACACCGAGGCCACGCGCGGCCTCGGTCTTGACGATCGGCACGCGCCAGCCGACCTCCAGACCGCTGCCGCCGGCCAGCGACAGCACCGCGCGGATCTCGCGGATCATCGTGTCGGTCAGCGGGTGGTCGGCCTTGTTGACGACGATGATGTCGGGGATCTCCATCACGCCCGCCTTGAGCGCCTGGATCGAGTCGCCCGAGCCCGGCATCAGGACCAGCACGATCGTGTCGGCGTGGTCGATGATGTCGACCTCCGCCTGCCCGACGCCCACCGTCTCGAGCAGGATCTCGTCCTTGCCCGAGGCGTCCATCAGCAGCACCGCCTGCAGCGCGGCCTCGGCGAGCCCGCCGAGCGCGCCGCGGTTGGCCATCGAGCGGATGAAGACGCCGGCATCCAGGAAGTGCTCGCTGAGGCGGATGCGATCGCCGAGCAGCGCACCCTTGGTGAACGGCGAGGACGGATCGATCGACAGCACGGCCACCGCGCGGCCAGCCGCGCGGCGCGCGGTCGTGACGGCTCCGATCAACGTCGACTTGCCGACCCCGGGCGGTCCGGTGAAGCCGACGACGGCGGCCCTGCCGGTGTGGGGATAGACCTCGCGTACCAGCTCCCAGCCGGCCGGGTCGTCGTTCTCGACGAGCGAGATCGCGCGCGCCAGAGCGCGGATGTCGCCACTCAGCAGGCGCTCGGCGAGCGCGTCATCGCGGCTCATCGCAGCGAGGCGAACAGCGGCATGGAACGGCGGGCGGGGGACGTCATCGCGCGGCAATGATCGCAGGGGAGGCTGCGGCCTAGGATTGTTGGCCCCTCGTGGAAGCCACCAGCCCGCCTGATCCCGCCGTGCGCGACGCGTCGTCGTCGCCAGGCGGTCCATCGCCACCACAAGGCAATCCCCCGCCGCGCTGCGCGCCGCCGCCGTTGCGCGGCGGTCTGCTGACGCTGCTGCGCTTCATGGCGACGCACGGGATGCTCACGCCGCGCTACGCGCGGCTGCTCTGCCGCCTGGCGTTGCTCAAGCTGCGCTGGCGCGATCGCCTGCAGACCGACGGGCTCGCGTTCGTGGGCGCCAACGTCAAGCTCGAGATCCGCCGCGGGGCGCGCGTGCGGCTCGGACGCTGGTCGTGGATCGGCGATGGGACCAAGATCCGCGTCCACGAGGGCGACGTGCTGATCGGCGCCAAGACGGTCCTCGGTCAGGAGTGCACGATCTCCTGCTTTCGCCGCATCGCGATCGGACGCGAGTGCGTGATCGCTGATCGCGTGATGCTGATCGACTTCGACCACGGGATGGTCGAGACCGAGCGACCGATCCGCCTGCAGGGCATCTACAAGCGGCCGGTGACGGTCGGCCACAACGTCTGGATCGGCTATGGCGCGTGCATCCTGCGCGGCGTCACGGTCGGCGACAATGCCGTGCTCGGGACCAGCGCGGTCGTGACCCGTGACGTTCCCGCCAACGCCGTCGTGGGCGGCATCCCGGCGCGCGTGATCCGCATGCGTGCGGAGCCGCGGACGCTACGCTGGCAATGAGATCATGATCGAGCCGGTCCCCAAGCCGTGATGAAGCCAGCCAAGCCATGATCGAGCGAATCGCCAAGCGACTGGGCCGCCGCGCGGCGCCGCTGGCCTACGTGATGGCGCTGGTGCAGACGGCGCTCGCGGCCCGCGAGCACTGGGGATTGCTGGAGGCTCACGAGCGGGCACGACTGACTGAGCTGATCGCGCGCTCGCGCGGGCGACCCGGTCGGCTGAGGTCCTCCGAGCGCACCGAGATCGTCACGCTCGTGCGCAAGCTGGAGCTGGCTCGCCTGGGGCGGCGCGTCGTGAGCGAGGTCTCGCCGCTGCCGCTGCGCCGCCGGCGACGCTAGCGACCAGCGGGCGCGCGCGCCCGCGACCGGCCGACGCGTGGGCGATCCGCCCCACGCGCCAGCCGCTCGTAGACGGTGAGCGTCTGACGCGCCACGTCGGACCAGTCGAAGCGCAGCACGTGCTCGGAGGCCTGCGCCGCCAGGCGCGCGCGCAGCGCGTCGTCGCCCAGCACCCGCTCGACCATCTCCGCCAGCGCCGCCGGGTCGTGCGCACGGAAGCGCAGGCCAACCGCGTCGTTCGGAACCACCTCGCGCAGGCCGCCGGTGTCGGCCACGACGCAGGGGCAGCCGGATGCCATCGCCTCGAGCGCGACCAGTCCGAAGGGCTCGTAGATCGATGGCACCACGCAGACGTCGGCGACGCGGTAGAGCGAGTGCAGCACGTCGTCGCCGGCCCAGCCGAGGAAGGTGCCGTGGTCCATCAGGCCCAGCCGCTGGGCCTGCGCGCGCAGCTCGTGCTCGTGGGTGCCCGAGCCGGCGAGCAGGAAGCGCACGTCGCCGCGGCGCTCGATCACTCCGGCGAGGGCGTCGAGCGCAAGCTGGAAGCCCTTTTCGTAGACGAGTCGACCGACGAGCAGCACCAGCCGCTGCCGCGGCGACGCGAACAGTGCGCGCAGGCGCTCCAGGTCGGCGACCGGCTGCAGGTCGTCGCGGTCGATGCCGTTCGGGATCACCGTCACCCGCTCGGCCGCGAGGTCGTAGATATCGGCGATGTGCGCGCGCATGTAGTGCGAGCAGGCGATCAGGGCGTCGGCACGGTGCGCCATCCAGCGCTCCACGCCATGGATGTAGGACTGCGGATGAGCCTGGACCCAGCCCTGATGGCGTCCATATTCGGTCGCGTGGATCGTCATCGCCAGCGGACGACGCAGGCGTCGCGCGAGCCGATCGCCGGCGGCGGCGACGAGCCAGTCGTGTCCGTGGATGACGTCGAAGCGCTGGTCGGCGGCCAGCGCGAGCCCGGCGCGCAGCATGTCGGCGTTCATCCGTCGCACCCAGCCGACGAACTGGCCGAGCTCACGCGGGCGCGGCGGCTCGGCGACGCGGTGCACCCGCACCCCCCCGACCAGCTCCTCGCTCCCGCCCGCGCTCACGTCCTCGCCCCCGCCCGCGCTCGCCTCGTCGCCGCGCGTCAGCACGTGCATCTCAACGCCCTGCGCGACCAGCTGCTCGGAGAGCTTGCGCACGTGCCGGGCGAGGCCGCCTTCGATCAGCGGCGGGTACTCCCACGAGAGCAGCAGGACGGTCGGGGTCACGGTCGCAGCAGCGAAGCCGCGGAGCAGTAGGGGGCCAGGTTGCGCAGCCGCGGCTCGCGGCAGTCTAGTTCGCGCAGCGCCTCGTCGAGGGCATCGGCGTGGCCAATCGCGCGGGCCAGTCCGTATTCACGCGCCAGGTCATAGGAGATGGCGAAGGCCCAGTCGGAGGACTGCAGCGCCAGCAGCTCGCGCAGCGCGCGCGGCGACGCGGCGGCGCCGGCCGCGAGCACGCGCAGCTCACCCGCCCGCGCGCGCCAGGCCAGCTCGGCGACGTCCGGGCCGTCCCAGGTGCGCAGGTCCCGCCCGCGCCCCCAGCTGCAGATCGCTGGCGTCGATGCCGGCCGTGGCTCGCAACGTTCGAGCGCGTCGTCGAGCGCGGTCAGCGCCAGCCCCTGCTGGCCACACTCCTCGACCACTGCCTCGAGCCAGTGGACCCCCTCGTACCACCAGTGACCCAGCAGCTCGGTGTCGAGCGCGCAGACCACCAGCGCGGGGCGGTCGAGCGCCGCGCTCGCCACGCGCAGCCGCTTGCGGGTGCGCGCGACGAAGTCCTGCGCGTGCAGTCGCGCCAGCGCACGGGCCGCCGCGGGATCGTAGGGGACGCCTCCGTTGGTCCACGGCTTGTGGCCGAAGTGCGTGCGGCGATGCGAGTCGCGGTAGCCGGCCGCGGCGGGGTAGCCGCGCTCACCCCAAACCAGCTCGATCGTCGCGCGGTCGATCGGCACGAGCACTGGGCCATCCTCGATCGTCATCGGGATCAGCTGCTCAAAGGCGTCGGGGCCGAGCAGGCCCGACAGATCGACGCAGGTGGTCCGCACCCCCGCCGCCCGCAGCGCCGGCCCCAGCCACGGCGCCCAGGCGCACTCGGGCAGCCAGAGGCCGCCGCGCCAGGCGCCGAAGCGCTGGCGGTGAGCGGCGATGCCGCTGTCGAGCTGGAGGCGGATGCCGGCGTCGGTCGCCAGCAGCGGCAGGACCGCGTGCGTCGCCGCCGAGGTCCAGTCGACGTACGGCGCAAACGCCGCCAGCAGGTCGCCGCCGAGCTGCTCGAAGCGCCGCGCCGCGCGCTCATAGTCCGCGGCGGCACGCTCGACCTCGGCCGCCAGGCGAGCCTCGCCGGCGGCATGCAGCCCGGCCGCGTCGCGGCGATGGATCTCGCGGCGCACGTCGCGCAGGAAAGCCAGCAAGCGCTCGCCAACCCCCGGTGCCTCGAGCTGGTCGCAGAGCACCGGCGTGAGTGAGATGGTGATCGCCGGCGCGCGCGCAAGGACGTCGAGCAGCGGCAGGTAGGAGGTCGCGATCGCCTCCCACAGCCACTCCTCTCCGAACGGCCAGGTGCCAAAGCCCCTCCAGACCGGTCCGTGCGGGGGATTTCGCGGATGGGGCCATTCCCCGCCGCTCTCGACGTAGGGCATGTGGGTGTGCAGGACGATCGCCAGCCGCCCGTCGTCCGGCGCGCTCACGGCCGGCAGATCGCGAGGAAGTCCAGCGCGCCGTCGAGCTCGCTCGGCGCGCCGCGACGCAGGGCGAAGTCGCGCGTGCCGATCGCCGGCACGAAGCGCCGATAGAAGGCGCCGGTCAATCCAAGCCGGGCGTGCAGGGCATCCCAGCCGGCGCGCTTGATCGCCAGCTCGTGCAGCCACAGCTTGCGCGCGTGGAACAGCCCCAGCAGCTCCACGCGCCCGAAGCGGCGTGCGCAGAGCGCGGCAAATTCAACAGCGCGGTATTCGCGCAGGTGCCAGGGGTTGTCCGAGCGCGCCGCACCGGCGGGTGCCAGCGTGAGGACGTTCGGCGTGCTCACGTAGGCCACGCCATCGCGATCCAGCAGCGAGGCGAAGTGCGCCAGCACGGCATCGGGGTCCTGCACGTGCTCGATCGTCTGCAGGAAGACGATCGCGTCGCAGGGCGCGCTGAAGCGCTCGACGAGGTCGCGCTCGAAGCGCAGGTTGGCGCGCTGGTAGCGCTGGCGGGCGTGCTCGTGGGTCTCGGGATTGGCATCCACGCCCACCACGCTGGCCGCGTCGCACGCGAGCAGATCGGCGCCGTAGCCCTCGCCGCAGGCCATGTCGATCACGCGCAGGGCGCGCGTGCGCCGGGCGATCCATTCGTATACGACGAGGTGGCGGCGGAACCAGTAGTTCTCCGCCGGCACGTCCGGCAGGGTGCGCTCACCGGTCAGCTCGAGCGGGGTCACCCCCACGGGCTGGTGCTGTTGCCGGTGGTCCTGGCGCAACGGCGCGCGAGTATATTCCGCGCCCGATGCAGGCCCCCCTGACGGCGGCGGACGTTCGCGAGGCGAACATCCGCTACCACGACATCGCCGCGGACAGCTACGACGGCAAGTGGGGGATCGACTTCGGTGAGCTGGGCCGCCGGCAGGTCCGCCTCAAGCTCGACAAGGCGCTCGCCGCCCACGCCGCACCGCCGTTTCAGCGCTCGCTGGAGATCGGCGCCGGGACCGGCTACTTCACGCTCAACCTGCTCCAGGACGGGCTCGTCCGCGAGGCGGTCTGCAGCGACATCTCCGCCGGCATGGTGCGCGCGCTGCAGGCCAATGCCCGGCGTCTGGGGCTGCGTCTGGAGGCGGTGGTCGCCGAGGCCGGCCGGCTGCCGTTCCCGGAGGCCTCGTTCGACCTCGTGCTCGGACACGCGGTGCTGCATCACCTGCCCGACCTCGATGCCGCCTGGCGCGAGTTCCATCGCGTGCTGCGACCCGGTGGCGTCGTCGCCTTTGCCGGCGAGCCCTCGCGCTGCGGTCACCAGCTCGCCTGGCTGCCGAAGCGAGCCGGCCACCTGCTCGCGCCCCTCTGGCGCCGGCTGATCGGCGCCGGGCAGCTGCTCGACGGCAACGCCCACCACGCGCACCATGCGGGCGACGGGCATCGCCACGATGCCGACCGCGATCGCCTCGAACGGCTCGTCGACATCCACACCTTCGCGCCCGCCGACCTCGCCCGCGGCGCCCGCCGGGCCGGCTTCCTCGATGTCCGCGTGCGCGGCGAGGAGCTGCTTGCCTCGTGGCTGGGCTGGACGACCCGCGCGCTCGAGTCGACCGCCGTGCCCGCGGAGATCCCGCTGGCCTGGCGGCGGCTGGCCTGCAACGGCTATCTCGCGCTGCAGTCGCTGGATCGTCGGCTGCTCGAGCCCCGCCTGCCGGCTGGGATCTTCTACAACCTGATCGTCTCAGGCCGCCGCCCGGCCTGACCGCCTGGGCGCGCGGCGCGCCTACACTTGTGGCGTGCCCGAGCGGGTGGAGCACAACTTCCCGCTGTTCCCCCTCAGCCTCGTCGCCGTGCCATCGGAAATCGTCCCGCTGCACGTCTTCGAGGAGCGCTACAAGACGATGATGGCGGTCTGCCTGGAGCGCGACAGCGAGTTCGGCATCGTCTGGTTCGCCGAGGACGGCCTGCGCGCGATCGGCTGCGCCTGCCGGATCACCGAGGTGCTCGAGCGCCGCGAGGACGGGCGGCTGAACCTGCTCACGCAGGCAACCAGGCCCTTCCGGCTCGTCAGCCGCCAGGACGACCTGCCCTACCCGGCCGGCACAATCGAGTTCCTCAGCGACCGCCAGGAGCAGCTCGACCAACGGCTCGTCAGCGACGCCCACGACGCCTACGCCGACCTGGTCGAGCGCGCGACCGATGCCCGCCCGCCGAGCGACCAGCTCGACGCGATGACCGCCTACGAGATGGCCGCCACCGTCGACTTCGGGCTGGAGGCCAAGCAGGGGCTGCTCGACCTGCGCTCGGAGAACGCCCGCCTGCGGCTGGTGACGCGGCTGTTCCGTGCCGCGCTGAAGCGGCTGGAGATCGCCGAGCGCATTCAGGAGCGCGCGCGCTCCAACGGCAAGATCCGCTTCGGCTGAGCCGTCCCGCTCACGCGACCGGCGCGGCCCCGCTCAGACCACCGCCGCGGAGCCCGCTCACGCGACCAGCGCGGCTCCGCCGCGGCGGGGGTCGCCGCCGCCGAGCAGCTCCCCGGTGCGCCAGGAACGCCCGACCGCCTGCACCCCGCCGAAGAAGAGGTTGCGGGTGCGAAAGCGCGCGATGCCGCGCCCGGTGTGCTGAAGCGACGCGGTCTCGACGCCCGGCTCGGCATATACGACGCCATCCTCGACGTGCAGACGCGGCGCCTCGACCGCCTGGTCGACGGGCAGCTCGTGGTCGACGACATTGACGATCGTCTGCAGGATCGCCGAGCGGATGCGGTTGGAGCCGGCGCTGCCCAGGACG
Source organism: uncultured Solirubrobacterales bacterium (assembly GCA_963795555.1). Taxonomy (GTDB): domain Bacteria; phylum Actinomycetota; class Thermoleophilia; order Solirubrobacterales; family Solirubrobacteraceae; genus CAWCHZ01. Next base: position 87,287 of record CAWCHZ010000001.1, on the reverse strand, counting down.
AGCTCGGCCGCGCCGTCGCGGCGCACCACCGTCGGCGCCATCATGCTCGGCATCCGCCGACCGGGCGCGAAGGCGTGGAAGCCGAGCGGGTTGAGATCGGACTCGCCCATCATGTTGTTGATGTGCAGCCCGGTGCCGGGCACGACGATCCCCGATCCCTCGCCGTTGGAGCAGGTCACGGCGCAGGCCCAGCCGTTGGCGTCGAGCACCGACACGTGGGTCGTGGAGCCCAGCCGGCTCGCCGCGAAGCGTTCGAGGAAGCCCGGCTCGTCGAGGCCCGCGAGGAAGGCGGCGGTTCGCTCGGCCTGCGCGAGCTCCATGACCTCGGCGAGGCGCTCGCTGTGCGGTGGGCCGGGGTCGCGGTCCAGCAGCGCCAGCGCGTAGCAGATCAGCGCGCCGCCAGCCGAGGGCGGCGGGTTGGTCAGCACCTCGCGACCCCGATAGCGGACCGAGACCGGCTTGCGATCGATCACGCGGTAGCCGGCGAGGTCCTCGGCGGTGATCGAGCCGCCCCGCTCGCCCAGCCAGTCGACCACCGCGCGCGCCAGCTCGCCGGAGTAGAACGGCTCCGGGCCGTCCCGGGCCAGGCGCTCGAGCGCGTCGGCCAGCTCGGGGTTGCGGATGACGTCGCCCTCGCGCAGCAGCCGGCCGGCGGGGGCATAGAGCGAGCGTACCTCCGGCGTGAGCATGCCGATCGCGCCGAGGATCCGGACCACGTACGCCTGCTGGGCGTTGAGCGCCACACCCTCGCGGGCCAGGCGCGCAGCCGGCGCCGCCAGATCGGCCAGCGCCATGCTGCCGAATCGTCGCGTCGCCTCCCAGACGCCGGCTGGCAGGCCGTAGACGCCGCATGACGCGGGCCCGACGTTGAACATCTGCACCGCGTCGTCGAACGAGACCTCGACCGGCACCAGCTCGGCTCGCGCCCGCGGGTCGGCGCCATGCCCGGGCACCTCGACGAAGAAGTCGAGCAGCACCGCGGCCCCGCTCGGTGGCGCGACGAGCATGTAGCCGCCCGCCCCGAGCCCGGTCAGCATCGGCTCGGCGATCATCGAGGTCAGGACCGCGGCGACCGCGGCGTCGATGGCGTTGCCGCCGGCGCGCAGCACGTCCGCTCCGGCGGCCGCGGTCGTCGGGTGACCGGCGGCGATCACGCCGCGCGAGCGACCGCCGTTTGGCGCCGTCACTACCTCCTGGGCAGGAACTCGGGCACGTCGAGGTCGGCCGCCTCCAGGCCGGCCGCCTTAAGGCCGGTCGCCTGACGGCCGCCGGCGCCCTGCAGCGCCATCTGGCGCGGCGGGCTCGTGCGCGTGACGCGCGGCTCGCCCGCCGGCTCCTCCAGTCGCGGGCGCACCGTACGGCTCAGCTCGCCGTAGCCGGTCGCGACGACGGTCACCCAGACCTGGTCGAGCAGCTTCTCGTCGATCATCGCCCCGAAGATGATGTTGGCGTCGGGATGAGCGGCCTCCGAGACGGTCTTGGCGGCCTCGTTGACCTCCCACAGCGAGAGGTCACGCCCGCCGGTGATCGACAGCAGGATCGAGCGCGCGCCATCCATGCTGGTCTCCAGCAGCGGCGAGGCAACCGCCTTCTCGGCGGCGTCGACCGCGCGACGCTCGCCGGTGCCCATGCCGATGCCGAGCAGCGCGTTGCCCGCCTGCGACATGATCGTGCGAACGTCGGCGAAGTCGAGGTTGATCAGCCCCGGCAGCGTGACCAGGTCGGAGATGCCCTGCACGCCCTGGCGCAGCACGTCGTCGGCGACGTGGAACGCCTGCACCATCGAGGTCTGCTTGTCGAGCACGGACAGCAGCCGATTGTTCGGCACGACGATCAGCGTGTCGACCTCGGCGGAGAGCGCCTCGATGCCCTGCTCGGCCTGGGCGCGCCGCCGCGAGCCCTCGAAGCCGAACGGCTTGGTCACGATGCCGACCGTCAGCGCGCCGATCTCGCGCGAGATGCGCGCCACCACGGGCGCCGCGCCGGTCCCGGTGCCGCCCCCCGCGCCGGCTGCGATGAAGACCATGTCCGAGCCCTTCAGCAGCGACTTGATCGCGTCGTAGTCCTCGAGCGCGGACTGGCGCCCCAGCTCGGGGTCGGCGCCGGAGCCCAGGCCACGCGTGACGTCGGCGCCGATGTGCACCGTGGTGTGGGCGGCCGCGGATTGCAGCGACTGCATGTCGGTGTTGATCGCGATGAACTCGACGCCGGCGACCTCGGCCTCGATCATCCGATTGACGGCGTTGACACCCGCGCCCCCGACGCCGACGACGCGCAGCCGCGGACCGCCAGCGTCACTGCCGGCCAGCTCGCGAGCGCTGTCGAGCTCATGGCGCTGTGGAGGTGCCGAGCGCTCGAGGATGTTCTCGGGGATGTCGGCGGAGAAGGCGTGGCGCAGGCGCTCCTGGGGCGTCGGCAGGCGGCGCTCCGCCTGCGGCTCGTCGGATCGAGCGGGCGTGGCGGCCCGCTCGGGCGTGGCGGGCGTGGCGTGCTCCGGGGTGACCTGCTCGCTCGGCTGCTGGTCGGCCGCCTCATCCGTGCGCCGGAACAGTGCCGCGAGGGGACCTTCGCGCATGCTCGCTCGCTTAGCGCTTGACATCCTCGAGAACCTCCTTGGCCAACTGGCGATAGGCGTGGGCGGCCACCCCGTCGGGGTCGTACTTGAGCACCGACATCCCCTTCACCGGTGCCTCCGCGAAGCGGATCGTCTTGCGGATGCGCGACGCGAACACCCGATCGCCGAAATTCTCCTCGAGGATCTCGATCGCCTCCTTGGCGTGGACCGTCCGCGAATCGACCAATGTCGGCAGGATGCCCTCGATCTCCAGGTCGGGGTTCAGGTGCTCGCGGATCATCGAGACCGTGTTCTGCAGCTGGATGAGTCCGCGCATCGACAAATACTCGCACTGAACGGGGACGATCACCTTGTCGGAGGCGGTGAGGGCGTTGATGGTCAGCAGGCCAAGGCTTGGCGGCGTGTCGATGCAGACGTAGTCGTAGTCCTCGCCGATCGCCGCCAGCGCCCGCTCCAGCGCCCGCTCGCGTCCGATCTGCGTGGACATCGCGATCTCGGCGCCGGCGAGATCGATCGAGGCGCAGGCCACGTCGATCTCGCGCCGGCGGATGACCTCGCGGATCGAGGTGCCATGGACGAGCACGTCGTACATCGACGTCTCCACCGTGTCGGGATCGATGCCCTGGGACATCGTCAGGTTGCCCTGTGGATCCATGTCGACGCACAGGACGCGGTTGCCGGCCTCGGCGAACGCGACCGCGAGATTGAGCGTCGTGGTCGTCTTGGCGACGCCACCCTTCTGGTTGGCGAACGCGATCACCTTCGCGACAGCCGTCACGCGTGGCTCCTCGGGGGTCGGGGGACACCCATACGCGCACTATTTCGCAGGGCCGCAGGTGATTCCTTCCCGCGCGCTTCGCGGGACGGCGGGTGATTCCCTGCTTGCGCTTCGCGGGAGCGTGCGTAATACCCTCCAGCCGCGCGGCATGCCCGACCTCCTGCACAAGCGACTGCTGTTCGTGACAGGCAAGGGAGGCGTCGGTCGGACGACCGTGGCGGCGGCGCTGGGGTTGCTGGCAAGCCGCCGTGGGCGCCGGGTGATCGTCGCCGAGCTGGCCGGCCAGCGACGCCTCGCCCGCGTGCTCGGCGAGCGCAATGGACGCCCACTCGACGCGATGCTCGAGGCGCAGCTCGCGCCGGGCCTGTGGAGCGTCTCGATCGACCCGCGCCATGCCTTGGAGGAGTACCTTCGGCTCCAGGCGCCGGTCGGGCCACTGGCTGACGTGCTGGCTTCGAGTCGCATGTTCGGCTACTTCGCCGCCGCGACGCCCGGGCTCGCCGAGCTGCTCACCGTCGGCAAGCTCTGGGAGCTGGCGTCGCGCGAGCGCCGCGTCGAGGACGCCCAGCGCTATGACCTCGTCGTCGTCGACGCGCCCGCGACCGGGCAGTCGATCGCGATGCTGCAGGCCCCCCAGACCTTCGCCGAGATCGCGCGCGTGGGCCCGATCGGGCGTCAGGCCGAGACGATCGGGCGGACGCTCGCCGACCGTCGCTTCACCGGGATCGTGGCCGTCGCGATCCCCGAGGAGAGTCCGGTCAACGAGACGCTGGAGCTGCATCGCCGCCTGCCCGCCGAGGCCGGCCTGCAGCTCGATCGGGTGATCGTCAACGGGGTCTATCCGGACCGCTTCAGCGCGGACGACTGCCAGGCGATCGACGCCGCGCTCGCGCACGCCGAGGCAGCCGAGCACGATGCCCTGCGGGCTGCGCTGGCCGAGCACGCGCGCGCGGCCCTGCAGGCTGAGCAGCTGGCGCGGCTGCGTGCCGGGCTGGGTCGCTGCCCGTTGCTGACACTGCCATTCCTGTTCACGGCAGCGCTCGGACGCGAGCAGCTCGAGCGGCTGGTCGACGGGCTCGACGTGGCGCTGTGAAGGCCCCCGAGGAGATCGAGCAGCTGCCCGCCGCCGGAGCGCTCGTCGAGCTGCTCGCGCGACATCGCCTCTGCATCTGCGCGGGGCCCGGCGGCGTGGGCAAGACGACCACCGCGGCGGCGCTGGCGCTGGGCGCCGCCGCGCGCGGCGCGAAGGTCGCCGTCGTCACGATCGATCCGGCGCGGCGCCTGGCCAATGCGCTGGGGCTGGCGGAGCTGGGCAACGAGCCGCGGCCGGTCGAGCCCGACCTGCTGCACGACCATGGTGTGCAGCTGCGCGGCGAGCTGTGGGCGATGATGCTCGACTCCAAGCGCACCTTCGATGAGCTCGTCACGCGCCTGGCCCCGGACGAGAGCGCGCGCGAGGAGGTCCTCGGCAACCGGATCTACAAACAGCTCTCGGACGCCGTCGCCGGCTCGCACGAGTTCACCGCGATCGCCAAGCTCTACGAGCTCGATCAGGAGGGTGGCTTCGACCTGATCGTGCTCGACACGCCGCCGTCGCGCGATGCGCTGGACTTCCTCGACGCGCCCGATCGCCTCAGCCAGTTCTTCGAGGGCCGGGCGCTGCAGCTGTTCCTGCGTCCGACGGGACTCGGGATGCGTCTGTTCGGACGCGGCACGAGCGTCGTCTTCGCGCTGCTGCGGCGGCTCACCGGGGTCGACCTGCTGGAGGATCTGAGCGAGTTCTTCGGCTCGCTCGCCGGGATGATCGACGGCTTCAAGGAGCGCGCCCGGCACGTCGGCGCGCTGCTGTCTGACCCCGGCACGACCTTCGTGCTGGTGACCTCACCGGGCCGCGAGCCCGTCGAGGAGACGGTCTTCTTCCGGCACAAGCTCGCTGCAGCGGGCATGCCGTTCGGCGCGGCCGTCGTAAACCGCGCCCATCCGGGCAGCGGCGTCAGCGAGGGCGATGCCGTGGCGGTCACGGCGGCGTTGAGCGAGTGGCTCGGAGCCGAGCTGGCGGGGACCGTGGACGCAAGCCTGCGCGACCAGCAGGCGCTCGCCGAGCGCGACCGCGCCAGCCTGCGGCGGCTGGCGCAGGAGATCGACGTCGAGCAGCTCACGGTCGTGCCCGACCTCGACGAGGATGTGCACGACATCGCCGGGTTGGCGCGCATCGCGGACTTCCTGTTCGCGCCGGACCATGAGCGCGCTCGGCTCGCGCGCGAGCTGCTGGGGAGCTGACCTGCCGGCCAGCGCTGAGCGACCACCCACCGGCGAGCTGGGAGCCGCCTACGATCGTTGAGCATGCCCGAGGGCGACACGATCCATCACGCCGCGCAGCGCATCGGCGCCCTGCTGCAGGGGCGGGTGCCGGATGAGATCCGGACCCCCCAGCCCCGCCACGCGGCCGATCGCTGGCCCGAGCGGCTCGCCGGCCGCGCGGTGCGGGCCGTCGACGCGCGTGGAAAGCACCTGCTGCTGCGCTTCGACGGCGGCCTGACACTGCATTCGCACCTCCGCATGAGCGGCGCATGGGGTGTCTACCGCAGCGGTCAGCGCTGGCCGCGGGCGCGGCGGCGCGCCTGGCTGGTGCTGCGTGTTGGCGAATGGGAGATCGTGCAGTTCGACGGGCCGGTGCTCGAGCTGTTGAGCGAGTCGCGGCTGCGCCTCGACCAGCGGCTGGCGCAGCTGGGCCCGGACATCCTCGGCGAGCGCTTCGACGAGCGGGAGCTGCTGCGACGGCTGCGCGCCGATGACCCGACGCGGCCGATCGGCGACGCGTTGCTGGATCAGCGCACGGTGGCGGGAATCGGCAACATCTGGAAGGCGGAGGCGTGCTTTGCGGCGAGGATCGATCCCTGGCGGCCGGCCGGACGCGTCAGCGACGAGGAGGTGCTGGCGATCGTCGGGTTCGCGCGCGAGCAGATGCGCGAGTCCGCGCGCGAGGGCTTCCAGCGACGCCCGCGTGCGGTCTACGGTCGTGCGGGGCGGCCCTGCCCCCGCTGTGCGGCCATCATCGCCCGCCGCGGCCAGGGCGACGGCAACCGCACGACCTACTGGTGCCCCGGCTGTCAGCGCTGAGCGCTCAGCAGCGCTCAGCGCTCAGCTGAGGTGGCCGAGCTCGAGCGCGTCGAATTCCTGCGTGTCCGCCGACGCCCGGCTGACCGCCGGCGGCGCCGAGCCGGCCGCGGGCGACGGCGCGAAGCTCGCCGGCGGCACGCCCAGCTCGTCCTCCTCCGCAAGCGGCTCGCCTTCGAGCAGCAGCGTGTCGGCAAGCTCACACAGGTTGGAATCGAGGTGGCCGCAGAGCAGATCGCGCAACAGCGCCCGACAGTGATGCGCGACGATCGCCGCCAGCACCCGCGTGTCGCGATCAGCCGGCGCCTCGCCGGCCGCCAGGGCACGTTCCAGCTCCGCGGCGGCGAGCAGCTGTACGGCGAGCGCAGCGCGGCGTGCCGGCAGCGCGCAGATTGCCGCGACCCGATGCGCGAGGCGCCCGCTCGCGGGACCCTCGGGCTCGAGCAGAGCGCGCAGGGCCAGCAGATGGTCGGTCAGGCCCTCGAGTGGAGAGGAGCGCTCGCAACCCATCTCGAAGCGCGCCAGTGCCCAGGCGATCTCGCCACGACGAGCGGCGCGACGCCCGATCAACGAGCAGAACGCCCGCAGCTCGTCCTCTTGGGCGATGCCGATCACGGTCGGCTCGCCATGGGACCGCCCGCTGCCGCCAAGGGCGACCATGTGCCATAAGCCAGCCTCCGTGCGCAGCCAGGCCGCCGGCTCGAGCGCGAACGAGCCCTGCTCGAACAGCCTCAGCGCGGTCAGCAGGCGTCGGAAGCGCAGCCTCGCCTCGGCCACGGGCAGCGGCTCGTCCGGCGCACGCTCGATGCGCAGCATCGCCAGCAGCGGCGGGCGATCGCCCGCCTGACGGACGCTGCGCAACAGCTCCTCGGGAGCGTCGACGAGCGCATCGCCGAGCACCAGCGACAGCCCCTCGCCGAGGTCGATCTCCGGCGAGACGATCTCCAGCCCATGCACCAAGACAACCACGCACGACAGCGTCCGCCCCGCGTAGAGCACTGCCTCGAGCTCCTCATAGGCGCGCGCAAAGCGCTGCTCATCGAGCACGAAGCCGGCCTCCTCCTCGAACACGCGCGCCAGGAAGGCGACCAGGCCGGCGTCGGCGCGCTGCTCGCGCCCGCCCGGGGGGACCGGGTCGCCGCGCAGCTCGAGGTAGGCGTCCAGCGCCCGCTGGTTCGCAAGCGCTCGCGTGGCCGGCGCATAGGACGGCAGCGCGGCCAGCATCCCCAGGCGCTCATCGATGAAGACGTCGGCCCGCGCCCGATAGCAGTACAGCGGCGTGCGAGCCCCCGGCGAGGCGACCAGCTCGAACGGCACCTCGGCGCCGCTCGCCGTCTCGGCCGACAGCTGCAGCGCGACGTCGTCGGTGAAGCTGCGAAGAGCATGGTGCAGGGTCGCATTGCGCACGCGAGCCGATTCGGCGCACACCGGAGCGCTCCTCTCGGGCGCATGAGCGCTTGCAGGGCGCATGAGCGCTTGGAGGCCGCAGCACCGCCCCCGAAGGTCGCGGGTTCGAGCGCCGCTCCCCAAGGCGGGTTCGAGACGTGGCGATCGAGCTAGGTGTAGATCCGGAGCAGGTTGTTCAGGCGGCTACCGGCTGGGCGGGCGGGGCGCCTCGAGGCGCGCCACGTGGGGCGCAGTCTCCGGTGGCGCCCAGCCAGCGCCGTCCGTAGGCACGCATGTCCTCGACGATCGGCAGCAGCGCCGCGCCCTTTGTCGTCAGCCCGTACTCCACTCGAGGCGGCACCTGCGCGTAGGTGCGACGCTCGAGTATCCCCTCCTCCTCCAACGCGCGCAGGCGCAACGACAGCGTGCGCGGGCTGATGCCCTCCAGCGAGCGCTCGAGCTCTGAGAAGCGCGAGCTGCCCGCCGCCAGATCACGTATGATCAGTATAGTCCATTTGGTGCAAACCAAATCGGCGGTGCGGCACACCGGGCAGTCATCGTTCTGCGCCATCGGTATCGATTCTAGCGCCACGCTTCATCTGGTATAGCGTGGCGGTGGGGCGCTGGCGCGTGGCGGCCCGATGACGCCGACCAGCTCGCCCTCGGGCATGGCGTCGTCGCTGCGGGTCGCGTCGTCGCTGCGGGTCGTGTCGTCGCTGCGCGTGGCGTCGCCGCCGCGGCTCGCGTCGCACTCGTCGCCGCGGTCCCGCTCCGCATCGCCGCGCTCAGCCAGCACGCGGTTCGCGTCTGCCTCGCGCCCAGCCAGCGCGCCATGTCCGTTCTCCTGCGGCTCGACCGGCCCACCTTGCATGGCGGCCCTGCGCTCGGCGTCAGCCTCCCGTTGGGCGTCGCGCGGCTGCGCCTCCCTGCGCCGCTCGGCCATCGAGACGTCGTCCATCGTCGTGCCGCGCCGTCCATCGGCCGCGATCAGCAGCTTGAAGTCATGCGGGCTGGTCGCCGCCGCCAGCGCATCCTCGATCGCGACGCGACCCGCCTGGACGTGGCGCAGCAGCGCCTGGTCGAAGGTCTGCATCCCGTAGTACTCGCCATCGGCGATCACCTCGCCGAGCCGACCGGTCTGCTCGGAGTCGAGGATCATGTCGCGCACCCGCCCGGTGGTGCGGAGGATCTCGCAGACCGCGACCCTGCCGAGCCCGTCGTCGCTGGGCACGAGCCGCTGGGAGATCACGCCCTTGAGCGTGCCGGCGAGCATCGCGCGAACCTGCTGCTTGCCGTGTGGCGGGAAGAAATCGATGATGCGGTTGATCGTCTCGGGTGCGTCGACCGTGTGCAGCGTGGAGAGCACCAGATGCCCGGTCTCCGCCGCCGACAGGGCCGTCTGCACCGTTTCCTCGTCGCGCATCTCGCCGATCAGGATCACATCGGGGTCCTGGCGCAGCACGCGTCGCAGCGCGCGCTTGAAGGACGCGGTGTCGAGCCCGACCTCGCGCTGGTTGATGATCGACTTCTTGTCGCGATGCAGGAACTCGATCGGGTCCTCGATCGTGACCACGTGCTTGGCGTGACTGCTGTTGATGTGGTCGATCATCGCCGCCAGCGTCGTCGACTTGCCCGACCCGGTCGTGCCGGTGACGAGGATGATCCCGCGCTCCTCCTCGGCCAGCGAGCGGATCGCCGGCGGCAGCGCGAGCTCCTCGATCGTCTTGATGCCGTACGGGATCGCCCGCATGACGATCGAGACCGAGCCGCGCTGGCGGAACGCGTTGACGCGAAAGCGCGAGTTCGCCGAGGCGAACGAGAAGTCGACCTCGTTCTCGCTGGCGAACTCCTGCAGCTTCGCCGCGTCGGTGAGGATCTGCTCGAGGATCTGCTCGCTGTCGGCCGGCGTCAGCGGCTCGGCGTTGGGCAGCGGCTCCAGCCGGCCGTGCACGCGCATCATCGGTGGCGCGGGCACCTTGACATGGAGGTCCGAGCCCTCGGCCTCCACGAGCATGCGCAGCGCTGACTGGACGTCGAACACCCCACCAATCCATCGGCTGGCGGAGCGGTCTACTTGAATGCGGCGCGCCCCCGCGCAGCGTCACGTGCCGGCCAGCTCTGGGCGACGTCGACCGCGCCGGGCAGCGCTACGCGACGTCGCGGAGCTTCTGCGCCTCGGCGAGGCTCTGCAGCTTCTTGAGCGACTGGTTCTCGATCTGGCGGATGCGCTCGCGCGTGACGTTGAAGGTGCGACCCACCTCGTCGAGCGTGCGCGGATGCTCGCCTCCCAGGCCGTAGCGCAGCTCGAGCACGCGGCGCTCGCGGTAGGAGAGGTTCTCCAGCGCCTCCCGCAGCGCCTCCTTGGTGAGGATCTCGGCGGCGCGCTCATACGGTGACTCGGCCCGCTCATCGGCGATGAACTGCCCGAACTCGGACTCCTCCTCGTCGCCAACCGGCTTCTCGAGCGAGACGGGCGCCTGCGCGGAGCGCTTGATCGAGTCGACCTCCTCGGGATCGATCCCCGTGACCTCGGCGATCTCCTCAGGCGTGGGCTCACGACCGAGCTCGGTGACCAGCTTGCGCTCGGCGCGACCGATCTTGTTGAGCTTCTCGACCACGTGCACGGGAATGCGAATCGTGCGTGCCTTGTCGGCGAGCGCGCGCGCGATCGCCTGGCGGATCCACCAGGTGGCATAGGTGGAGAACTTGAAGCCCTTGCGGTAGTCGAACTTCTCGGCGGCGCGGACCAGCCCGAGCGTCCCCTCCTGGATCAGGTCCAGGAACGGCAGGCCCTGGTTGCGATAGTTCTTGGCGATTGACACCACCAGGCGCAGGTTGGACTCGACCATCTTCTGCTTGGCGTCGAGATCGCCGCGCTCGATCCGCTTGGCGAGGTCGACCTCCTCCTGGGCGGTCAGCAGTCGCACCTTGCCGATGTCCTTGAGGAACAGCTGCAGCGAGTCGGTCGTCATGTCCGGCTTGAGGTCGATCGTGGCCTTGGCCTTGCGTCGACCGCGGCGGTCCGGGGCGCGCTCGACCTCGGCGGCCGCCAGCGCAGGGTCGATCTCCTCGACCAGCTCGATCTCGGCACGCTCGAAGTAGCCGTGCAGCTCCTCGACGTCGGTCTCTTCGAGATCCAGCTCGGCGACGGCAACGGCGATCTCGGCATAGGTCAGCACGCCGAGCTGCTGTCCCTTGGCGACGAGCCCCTTGATCTCCTCGAGCTCCTGGAGTTCCAGTACTGACATTCCGATCCGTTTCCCTAACCCTGCGCCGCCGCGCGGCACAGAGCCCGTGTCGTCGTCATTCGTGCACCCCCGGAGTTGCCGGGTGGCACCGTTCAAAAATAGCGTCGTGCCTGGCGACGCTGCCTATTTTCGCCAGGACGGACCCCGACCGACTGGCTGCCCTAGGCATGAGACGCCGCCCGGCGACCGAGTCAACGCCGGCTCCTATCTTCCTCCAACGGTCCACTGGAATGCAAGTTTCGACCAGCAAGCGCGCCACCACGAGCCCATGGACCGATTGAAGCCGTGCCAGCGGCGGAATTTGCGCTGAGAACCGCCTCTGCAGGCATGCAGCCCCGGCCGCCACCCTCGGACGTCCGTCCAGCGGCGCGACTGGACCGCGGGGAGCGCTGGCTCATATACTGCCGCGGTCGCCGAGTCCCGCGGCGCCAGGCGCCGCGGGAACGGGGGAACCAGATGCGGGCCAGCGAGCCCGCGGGGGCGAATCGGCCGAGCTTCGGCCCTAGCGCACAGCGCGAGCCCGTCAGCTCACCCCGTAGGCCCGCATCCCGAGATCGAGGTCACGAGAATTCGCAACGCGCGGTTCCCCCTCCGCTTCGCCCCGCCACTGGCGGTCGCGGCGATCGCTGTGACCGTCGGCGGCGCCGCGACGGCGGCGCTGGCGGCCAGCTCGCAGACCGGCGGGACGGCCGCGTCAACCTCGCAGACCGGCGGGACGACAGCATCGTCGCTCGGCTCCGCGAGCGCCGCGGACAGCAGCGGCGGCACGTCAGCCGGCCCGCGGTCGCCGAGCGACGGCTCGGGCGCCGGCGCGCCGGCGCCCAGCGCACCGACCAGCGGCACGCTGACCGGCAGCCCCGCGATGGAGCTGCCCACCGCGGCGCTGGAGGGCCAGGTGCTGCGCGTGCGCGGGCAGCTGGGTCCGCGCAGCGCGCACGTGCTGGTGATCATCCAGCGCCTGGACCAAAGTCGCGGCTGGCTGCGCGTCGCGCGTGCAAGGGTGCGCCGCAACGGCTCCTACGTGGTCTCCTGGCGACCCCACGTGGCCGGCTCCGTGATGCTGCGCGCGCTGGTCGGCCGGCCACACTCGGCCGCCCTGATCGCCGCTCCAAGCGCGACCGTGATGGTCTATCGGCCGGCCGGCGCGACTTGGTATGGGCCCGGGTTCTACGGCGACCTGACGGCCTGTGGCGAGGTCCTCACCCCCACGACGCTTGGCGTCGCCAACCGCACGCTGCCCTGCGGGACGCTCGTCACCCTCTGGTACCAGGGGACATCGATCACGGTCCCGGTGATCGACCGCGGCCCCTACGGCCCGGGCGTCGACTGGGACCTGACGGCATTCACGGCCCAGTCGCTTGGCATGACCGACACGAGCGAGATCGGCGTGCTCGTCCAGGACTAGCCCAGGCCGCCACGCAGGCGTCCGCCACACGTCCAGCGCCGGAGCGGCTGACGTCCACCACACGGCCAGGCGCGATGATATGGGCATGCCCGCTCCAGTATCGGTCGATGAAGCGCGTCGCCGAGTGCTTGCCGCCGTGCGTTCCCTGCCAGCCGAGCCGGTCGCGCTCTGGGAGGCGCGCGGTCGGGTGCTCGCCGAGGACGTCCTCGCCGAGCGCGACGTGCCGGCGTTCGCGAACAGCGCCATGGACGGCTTCGCCGTACTGGCCGGCCCGGCCGGCCGGCGACTGCGCGTGATCGACGAGGCGCGCGCCGGGCATCCCAGCAAGGTCGGACCTGGTGCGCGGGAGGCGGTTCGCATCTCGACCGGCGCGCCGTTGCCAGCGGGCGCGGAGGGCGTGGCGCGCGTCGAGGACACCGTGGAGCAGGACGGCTGGGTGCTGATCGAGGCCGCGATCGGGGTCGGTGAGAACGTGCGCGCGGCCGGCGAGGACCTGCGCGCGGGCCAGCGTGTGCTCAGCGCCGGCTCCACGCTGGGCGCGGCCGAGCTGGGATTGGCAGCGGGCGCCGGGCGCGGCGAGGTCCGCTGCGCGCGACGGCCGCGCGTTGCGGTCGTCGTGACCGGCGACGAGCTGCGACCGCCGGGCAGCCCACTGGGCCCAGGGCAGATCCACGAGACGAATGCGCTGACGTTGGGGGCGCTCGCGATGAGCTGGGGGGCGACGCTCGTCGCCCACAGCACGGTCTGCGACGAGCGCGGCGAGACCGAGCGCGCGCTCGCCGCGGCGCTCGACGCGGCCGACCTGCTGGTCGTCTCCGGTGGAGCCTCCGTCGGCCCCCACGACCACGTGACGGGCGCGCTGCTGCAGCTCGGCGTCGAGCAGCGCTTCGCCGGGGTCGCCCTGCGACCTGGCAAGCCCGCCTGGTTCGGCACCCACGACAGCTCGCTCGTGCTCGCGCTGCCCGGCAACCCGGTCTCCGCGATGGTCACATTCATGCTCTTCGGGCGCCCGGCGCTGCGCGCGCTGCAGGGGGCTCCGCCGCTGTCCGAGCGCCTGACGGCGACGCTGGCCGAGCCGATCCGTCTCGGGCCGCGCGAGCACGCCGTGCGGGTCACTCTGATGCACCGCGACGGTCAGCTGTCGGTGCGCACGACGGGGCCGCAGGAGTCCCACGTCCTGTCCTCGATGCTCGGCGCCGAGGCGCTGGCGATGATCCCCGCTGGCGAGGGCACGTTGCCAGCTGGGAGCGCCGTGGCGATCGAGCTGATCGCATAAGGCTGCCATGGCGCACGGGGCGAGCAGGCGACACACCGCTCCCGGTGCGCGCTGGCGTGCCGCCCCCGGGGCGCTTTGGCGACGCTCCGTGCGCTGGCACCGCGCTCGGCCGGCGCGTGCGGTCATCTGTGACCCCAAACGAGGCACGACGGTCGACCCGTCGGGCGCCGTGCGCTCGGTTCAGGCGGCCGACATCACGCTGCCCGCCGAGCGCTTGGAGCGCCTGTGGACGCCGGAGTACCTCGAACGCCTGGCGCGAGCCTACTGGCGCTACCTCAGCCGCATCTCTCTCGGCATCATCCGCGTCCGCTACAGCGCGACCGAGCGGGCGATCGTGCTGCTGGCCCCGCTCGTGCTGCTCCGCTTCGCTGCGCCCGAGTACCGGCTGGGCAGCGACGGCGGGGCGGTTCGCTGGACGATCAGGGACGGCCTGCTCGTCGCCAAGCGCGCCCGCAACCGTGGCACTGACTCCTATCTGGAGATCGAGGTCCAGCGCCGGCCCTGCGAGGAGCCGGGGATGGCGAGGGCGCGCGTGCGCGTCGAGGTCGTCAACTTCCACCCGGCGATCCTCGCCGGCATCTCGAGCTGGGCCTACCGCGTCACGCAGTCGCGCATCCACGTGCTCATCACGCACGGCTTCCTGCGCTCGTTGACGCGGCTGGACTTTCCAGCCTCTGCGGTGGGGCGCTTCGCCCCGGGCGACGCGCCGTCCGAGCCGACGACGGTCTGACGCAACGCCCGCCCTGCCGCTCGACGAGCGCGTCGAGCGCTGCGGATGCCCTCTAGCCGTAGCGACCGGTGATCTGGCGCAGCTTGGTGCGGTCGTGGCGCGCGATGATCCGCCGGACGGTGCCCGAGCGCGAGCGCATCACCAGCGACTCCGTGCTGGCGCCCCTGGCGCCCTGGTACCGGACTCCCTGGAGCACGTCGCCGTCGGTGACACCGGTGGCCGAGAAGAAGCAGTCGTCGCCGGTCACGAGGTCGTCGATCGTCAGCACCCGGTCGAGCTCGTAGCCGGCCGCGATCGCCGCCGCCCGCTCCTCGTCGTTGCGCGGCCACAGCCGCCCCAGCAGCTGTCCGCCGAGGCATTTGATCGCCGCGGCCGAGATCACGCCCTCCGGCGTCCCGCCGATCCCCCAGAGCAGATCGACCGGCGAGTTGTCGCTGACGGCGAGCAGCGCCGCCGAGACGTCGCCGTCGCTGATGAAGCGCACGCGTGCGCCGGCCTCGCGGATCTCGCGCACGGCCTGCTCATGGCGGGGACGATCGAGCATCACGACCATCACGTCGCGGATGTCGACGCCCTTGCGGTGCGCGATCATCCGCAGCGTCTCGGCCAGCGGACGCTCCAGCGACAGCAGGTCGGCGATCGGGGGCCCGCCGGCCATCTTCTCCATGTAGACGCAGGGGCCCGGATCGAACATCGTGCCGCGCTCGGCCAGCGCGATCACGGAGACCGCGCTCGGCATGCCCCTGGCCGTCAGCGTCGTCCCCTCGAGCGGGTCGACCGCGATGTCGACGCGCGGCGGCGAGCCATCGCCGATGTGCTCGCCGTTGTAGAGCATCGGTGCACGGTCCTTCTCGCCCTCGCCGATGACGACGACCCCATCCATGGCGACGGAGTCGAGCACGAAGCGCATCGCATCCACCGCGGCCTGATCGGCCGCCTCCTTGTCGCCCATGCCGACCAGGCGGGCGGCGGCCAGCGCGGCGGCCTCGGTCACGCGCACGAGCTCGAGCGCGAGGTTGCGGTCGGGCGGGGGATCGGCGGCGGCGGTCCGCTCGTCGGCGGGGCTGGTGGTGGGCTCGGCTGTCATGTTCTGGTCGCTGGGGGGAAGGCCGGCGTCGGCGTCTGGCCATGCCGGCGCGACGCCGGGGAGCGACGCCCGCTCGGAAGGATGCCACTAGGCTGCGCGCGGTGCTGCTGCGACGGATCTTTCCCGAGGCAGTCGAGCTGCCCATCGAGGAGATCGCTCGGCAGCTGCGCTTCGCCGATCAGGCCGAGCCCGACCGTCCGTACCTGGTGCTGAACATGGTCAGCAGCGTCGATGGGCGCGCGACGATCGACGGGCGCTCCGGACCGCTCAGCGACCGCGCCGACCAGCGGCTGTTCCACGCCCTGCGCACGACCTGCGACGCGGTG
Organism: uncultured Solirubrobacterales bacterium; assembly: GCA_963795555.1. Lineage (GTDB taxonomy): Bacteria > Actinomycetota > Thermoleophilia > Solirubrobacterales > Solirubrobacteraceae > CAWCHZ01. The sequence continues at coordinate 71,359 of CAWCHZ010000001.1, read as the reverse complement.
CTCGTCGGCACGGGCACGCTGCGGGTTGAGCGTTACGGACGTCTGGTGCGCGAGCCGGAGCTCGTCGCCGAGCGGGCGCGCAACGGGCTGCGCCCGCAACCGATCGCCTGCGTGGTCTCCAGCTCGCTGGCGCTGCCATTCGACTGCCGGCTCTTCCAGGATCCCGAGTCCACGGTGCTGCTGTTCACGGACGCAGACGTCGAGCTGCCGCCGGTCGCCGCCCAACTGACCGTCCTGCGAGTGACCACCGAGGAGCTCGCGCCACGCGCCGTGATGCGCCGCCTGCGCCGCGAGCACGGAGTGCGGTCGGTCCTCTGCGAAGGCGGCCCCACGCTCAACGCGGGCCTGCTGGCCGAGGGCGTCGTCGACGAGCTCTTCCTGTCGCTCGCCCCCAAGCTCGCGGGCGGCCGGCCGGGCCCGACGATCGTCGCCGGACAGGCGTTAGCCGAGGTCGCGGCGCTCGCGTTGCTGTGGGCCCACGAGCACGAGAACGCGCTCTACCTGCGCTACCGCGTGCGCCGCTAGCTGGGCGTAGCTGATATGGATATGGCACATGGCCCGCCAGCGAGAGGCCAGCCGACGGCGCCACAGCTCGGGGAGGCCCGTGGCGGCCGCGCATACCTCCGGACGGCGGCGCGAGCGCCTCGATCGTGCCGAGCTGCGGGCCGCGCTGGCCAGCGCGCGCGCCCGTACGCTGGCGCTGGTGGCACCGCTCGGCGACGCCGACCTCGAACGGGTCCACTCGCCGATCATGAGCCCGCTGGTCTGGGATCTCGGGCACATCGCCGCCTACGAGGACCTCTGGCTGGCGCATCGGCTCGGTGGCCAGCCGCTGCTGCGCCCCGACCTCGCGGCCACCTACGATGCCTTCGAGACGCCTCGCTCCCACCGCGGCGCGATCACGCTGCTGCGCCGCGATGCCTGTCTGGAGTACATGGAGCGGGTGCGCGAGCGCACGTTGGACCTGCTCGCGCGGGATGACCTCGACGACGGCGACGACGCGACGATCTGGGAGTTGGTGCTCCGCCACGAGCACCAGCACAACGAGACGATGCTCCAGACGCTCGAGCTGGCACGGCTGGACTCTTACGCGCCAGCGGCCGCGACCGTTGGTCCGACGGCGCCGGTCGATGCGCCCTACCGGCCGGGCGATGACCTGGAGTGCATCGAGGTCCCGGCTGGGCGCTTCGAGCTGGGCGCCTCGACGGAGGGCTTTGCCCACGACAACGAGCGCCCGCGCCAGTCGATCGAGCTGGGTCGCTTCGCGATCGGCCGCTATCCCGTCACCAACGGGAGCTTCCGCGACTGGCTGCGCGACGGCGGCTATCGACGGCGCGAGCATTGGAGCGAGGCGGGCTGGGCCTGGCGCTGCGAGCATCAGATCGAGCGCCCACTGAACTGGATCGGGGAGGAACGCGAATGGCGTATCAGCGGCTGGGAGCCGCTCGACCCCCGCAAGCCCGTGATCCACATCTCCTGGTTCGAGGCCGACGCCTTCGCCCGCGCTCACGCCGCGCGCCTGCCCACCGAGGTCGAGTGGGAGCGCGCGGCGACGTGGAGCGCGAGTGGCCGCAGCGAGCGCTGGCCGTGGGGCTCGCACGCACCCGATCGCGATCACGCCACCCTCGCCGGCGAGAGCTGGGGGCCGCAGGCCGTCGACGCTCACCCTGCCGGCGCCTCGGCACTCGGCTGCATGGCGCTGATCGGCGACGTCTGGGAATGGACGGCGAGCGAGTTCGATGGCTATCCCGGCTTTCGCGCCCACCCCTACCGCGAGTACTCGGAGGTCTTCTTCCGCTCCGGCTACCGAGTCCTGCGTGGCGGGTCGTGGGCCACCACCGCCCGCGTGGCGACGGCGACGTTCCGCAACTGGGATCTGCCGCAGCGTCGCCAGATCTTCGCCGGCCTGCGCATCGCCAGGGATGGCGCGGGATGAGCACCGACGCAGCGCGCAACGCAGGAGCCGGCACACGATGAGCACCACCCGTGTCGACACCGCCGAGCTCTCGCCCGCCGAGCAGGACGGCACTGGGCTCGTGCGCATCGACGTGCACGTCGACGGCTCCGAGCGGACGCTCGGACGCGACGTGCGATGCGGGCTGACGGGACCGTTCAAGGAGCTGCCGCCCAAGCACTTCTACGACTCGCGCGGCTCGGCGCTGTTCGACCGCATCTGCGAGCTGCCGGAGTACTACCCGACGCGCGTGGAGCGCGCGATTCTCGCGGCCAATGCCGGGGCGATCGTGGCGGCGGTGAAGCCCCGCGAGCTGGTCGAGCTGGGATCGGGCTCACCGGCCAAGGCCAAGCTGCTGCTCGAGCCGATGGCGCGCGCCGGGCTGTTGCAGCGCTACGTGCCGGTCGACGTGTCCGAACGCGTCGTGCGCGAGGCGGCCGACGCGTTGATCAGCGAGTACCCCGGCCTGCGCGTCCACGGCGTCGTTGCCGACTTCGAGCGTCACCTCGAGCGCATCCCCCCATCCTCGGGGCGGCGGCTGGTGGCGTTCCTCGGCGGCACGATCGGCAACCTGCCGGCAGCGGCGCGCGAGCAGCTGTTGCGCGACATCGCGCGGATGCTGGGTCCAGACGATCGCTGCCTGCTCGGAACCGACCTCGTCAAGGACACGGACACGCTCGAATTGGCCTACGACGACAGCGCGGGCGTGACCGCGGAGTTCAACCGCAACGTCCTGCACGTCATCAATCGTGAGCTGGACGCGAACTTCGACCCCCAGGCCTTCGACCACGTCGCGTTCTTCGATCGCGAGCGCGAGTGGATCGAGATGCGGCTGCGCTCGCGCGCGGCCTGTCGGGTGCGAATCGCCGCGCTCGACCTGGACATCGCCTTCGGCGCCGGCGAGGAGCTGCGCACGGAGATCAGCGCGAAGTTCACACGCGCGCGCGTCGAACGCGAGTTCGGCGCGGCCGGGCTGGAGCTCGACGGCTGGCTGACAGACCCCGACGAGCTGTTCGCCGTCTCGCTCGCCCGCCGGCGCTAGAGGCCCAGCCCGCGCACCCCGAGCTCATCCCAGCCGAGGTGGTGGGCCAGCTCGTGGCGCACCGTTCGCGTCACCTGCTCGCGTAGCAGATCGGGGTCGTGGCCGAAGTCGCGGCGCAGCGTGTCGCGGTAGATGACGATCCGATCGGGGAAGTCATCGCGGGCTGCGCCATCGCCGTGATAGAGGCCATAGGCGCCGCGACGACGCCCACCGTTGGAGATGACCACGGCGAGGTTGGCCAGCGCACGGCGCAGCTCCGGCGGCAGGTCATCGAGCGCCTCGCCGACCAGTTGCTCGAACTCCTCGTCGTCGAAGGGATCGAGCGCCGCGAAGTCCGCTTCGTCCGGCTCGGCCGCGAGGCCGTCGCGTGCCAGGCGCTCGGAGCGCCGGACGACGCGCTCGAAGTCATCCTCCCCAGCCGGCTCGCGCCAATCGGCGGCGCGGACCGCCACCAGCCCGACCAGGGCCACCAGCACGCTGCCCCCAACGAGCACCAGCGCGATCAGCTGCGCCACGCGCAGCACCGGTGCGGGGCTCAGGCCACCCAGCAGTGCGGTCAGCGCGAGCGCCAGCGCGCCGCAGACGATCAGCCCGAGTGCGATCCGGCGCGGCGGTTGCACGAGACTGAAGATAGCCGTGACCGGCGGGCGCTACCGTGTGAGGTCATGAGCATCGGGACTTCGCTGTTTCTCGTGGCCGTTGGCGCGATCCTTCGCTTCGCCGTGACGGCTTCGGTCTCCGGGTTGAACATCCAGACGATCGGCCTGATCCTCATGATCGTCGGCATCGCCGGGCTGATCCTCTCGATCGTCTGGATGCTCTGGTGGGCGGATGCGACCCGCCAGCGCCGTGAGGAGACGATCGTCCGCGACCCCCGCGACTACCGCCCCCGCGACTACCACTAGCGCGCGGCCCGCAGGCCAAGCGGGGGCGCGATCGGGGTGTGCCCGATGGGGGCGCGCGATGCCGGAGCCTAGAGCCCGACCGGGTGCGTGACGACATAGCCGCGCGTCGACCGCGGCGTGTCCTGCCAGCGCGATCCCGACTGGCTCTGGCCGCTGGTGTCGAAGCGCAGGCCGGCGACGATCATGAACGCGTGCCCGGCGTTGGCGTAGATCGTGACCCATGTCCCGGGTCCGGGCTGGCCGTAGCTCTCCAGCTGGGTCGAGTCCTCGGGGGTGTTGAGCAGGCCGGCGCCGTGCAGCGCGTAGGAGACCGAGCCCGAGCAGTCATAGCCGGGCGAGTTCCACGAACCGTGGCCGCCGCCGTAGATGTAGGGAAGCTTGGCGATCTTGTTCCCCGCGGCGATGATCTGCTGCACGGCCAGCGGCGCATCGGCAGGCGCGGTGGCGGTGCCGTCTGGATTGAGGATCGCGCGACTGCCCGGCGGCAGGTTGACGGCCGGGTTGTCCGCCGTCGCGCCGCCGGTGACGTCGAGCGCGGTGACCGGCGGGTTGACCAGGCCCGCCGCCGCCGCAAGGGCGATCGCGTGGGCCTCGGCGCGCGTGACGATGCCGCGGACCCTGAAGGAGTTGGACGCCTCGAAGGTCTCGACGCTGGCCCTGGTGCCGGGCCCGAAGATGCCGTCCACGCGCACCGGGTCGGAGACGACGTTGAGGTCGCGCTGGAGCGTGCGCACGTCCGGCCCGCGCATGCCCAGGCGCAGCACGCGCTGGCCGAAGAGGAAGCTGTGGCCGCGCCGGCGAACGGACGTGCGCGCCCGCTTGACCGTTGGCGCGCTGGCCGGAGCCGCAAAGCTCACGCCCGCCCCACCCGTCGCCCCACCGGTGACGGGCTGGCCACCGACCGCAGCGGCGCCGCCGGTGCTGGCGAGCGCGCTCGCTGGCACCGCGGCTGAGACGACCAGGGCAACCGTGATCGGGATGGACCCGAGCCAACGGTTCGATGTCATGCGCGTGTAGGCCTCGCTCTTTCGGGATGCCTACGGGGTTAGCTGTCGGGCTCGCGCTAAAAGAGTCGCGCTACGTCGTCAGCCTTCGACGACGACTCGCCCCAAGGTCGCCTGTGCGACGACCCATCGGTTTCCCCGCTCCCCGCCGACGTGCGCCGGGGACTCGGCGTTCTGGCTTACCTGCGGGCGGCACAATAACGGAGCCTCCGGCGGAGCGTCCGTCCGCGGACGGCAGAATTACCGCTATTTGCGTTCTTTTGTTGGTCCCGATCGGCGTTTGAAGCGCCCTGGCGCTGGACGAATGGGCCGGCTAGCATCGCCATCGATGACCATGCGTCCTGCAGCGGGAGATCGGCGATGAGCGTATTCGCCTCGCCAGAGCTCGACCTCGAGCCCGCCCGCGTGGCCGAGCTGCTGGCCGATGAGGCGGCGCAGGTGATCGACGTGCGCGAAACCTATGAGCGCGCCGCGGGCTACGTCGAGGGAACGCGCCACATCGAGCTCGAGCGACTCGCCTCGCGGGCGCCGACGATCGCGCGCGACCGGCCGGTCGTATTCCTCTGTCGACTGGGCGCGCGCGCCGGCATGGCCGCTCGGGCCTTTCGAGCCGTCGGCTACGACGCCTACAACATGCGTGGCGGGATCACCGCCTGGGCCGAGGAGGGGCTGCCGCTCGCCCCCCCGGGCGGGCGCGTCGCCGAGCACTGAGCCGCACTCAGGGGACGTGCCCAGCGGACTCGCCGCGAGCCCACCGCGGCGCGGCGGCGGACGCTACCCTTCAGCCGATGGCGACGAGCACGCAGGAACGCACCCCCGCAAGCGCGACGCCTGAGGCCCAGGCTGCCGCGCGCAGCGAGCAGCTGCGGGCCTCGCCGCGGATGTTCGAGTCCGATCTGCTCGACCGTCTGTCTCGCGTTCACCCCGCCGTGCCGTTGATCCTCTTCCTGCCGGCGATCGCCGTGCTGTTGGCGCTCGGCGCCGAGCGCGTCGCCGCGGCGACGATCGTCGCCTGGCTGCTCGGGGGCTACCTGTTCTGGACGCTGACCGAATACTGGCTGCACCGGCTGGTCTTTCACTTCGAGCCCGAGCAGGGCATCGGCGCCCGCCTGCACTGGATCATCCACGGCGTTCACCACGACCACCCCAACGACCCCAAGCGGCTGGTCATGCCGCCGTCGGTCAGCGTGCCGCTGGCGGCGCTGTTCATCGCGCTGTTCGTCGCGCTGCTGGGTACAGGACCCGGGCTCATCGTCGGCGCCGGCTTCCTGGCGGGCTACTTGAACTACGACATGACGCATTACTACGTTCACCACAGCCGGCCGCGCAGCCGCATCGGCAGCAGGCTGCGCGAGCTGCACATGCGCCACCACTTCCAGGATCACACGCGCGGCTACGGCGTCAGCGCGCCGTGGTGGGATCACGTCTTCGGCACGGCGCCGCAGCGCCGCGTCACCCGCTGAGCAGCCCGCAGCGCCGCGTCAGCCGCTGAGCAGCCGCAGCGCCGCGTCAGCCGGAGGCGCCCGCGCTGGTCAGCGCGGCGTGAAGGCCATGATCTCCACCGTGTGGCCGGCCGGGTCGCGGGCGAAGCTGCGCCGCGATCCCCAATACGCCGCGCGCTCCTGCAGCGGATGCCCCGCGCGCGCGATCGCGGCGATCGTCTCCTCGTAGTCCGCGACGACGAGCGCGGCATGACCGCTCGCCGGGGCGACCGCGCCGGGCTCGCGCAGCAGGTGAATCTGGCAGGCGTCGCGCTGCAGCCAGACCACCCGCTCGCGCAGCGCGGCGGGGGCCGCCACCGGCTCGAAGCCCAGCAGCCGGTAGAAGGCTATGCAGCCGTCGACCAGCTCAGGGCGAACGGGGAGCGCGACGTGGTGGATCAGATCTTCTGGACGTTGACAGCCTTCGGCCCCTTGTCCCCCTCTTCCTCCTCATAGGAGACCTTGGCGCCCTCGGTCAGCGACCGGTAGCCGTCGGCGACGATGCTGCTGTGGTGCACGAACAGGTCGCGACGACCGTCATCGGGCGTGATGAACCCGAAGCCCTTCTCGTCACTGAACCACTTCACGGTCCCAGTTGGCATGGGAGCCCTCCATTCCTCTGCTGCGTACACCCGGAGTGCTGACCAGCAACTGCGATGTCCGCATTGTTGTGTCCAAGCCCGTGGCTCGGTCTTCGGCGCAGAACGTACCAGGATCGAGCAATCAGCGTAGTGGAATCGCTGACTCCCGCTGCTCGGGCACGGTGGCGTCGGTCGCCTGGGGCGCGACGGCCTCGTCGATCGCCCCGCCGGGACCCATGTTCAGTCGCTCGCGCACGAAGTACAGCGGTCGGCCCTTGACCTCGTCGTAGATGCGGCCGAGGTACTCGCCGATGATGCCCATCGCGATCAGCTGGACGCCGCCCAGCAGCAGCACAGCGATCGTGATGCTGCTGAAGCCCGGGAGGTATGACCCGGCGACGCGCAGGCCGATCACGACGGGGATCGCGATGAACGCGACGGCCGCGCAGAGAAAGCCTACGAGCGTCGCGATCTGCAGCGGAAGGTGCGAGAAGGAGGAGATCGCGTCCAGCGAGAAGCGCAGCATGCGCGGGAGTGTGTACTTCGTCTCGCCGGCGTAGCGCGCATCGCGTCGATACGCGACGCCCGTCTGGGTGAAGCCGACCCAGACGGTCATCCCGCGCAGGAAGCGGTTGCGCTCGCGCATTTGCAGCAGCGCGTCGAGCGCACGGCGGTCGAGCAGGCGGAAGTCACCGGCGTCGGGCTCGAGCTCGACCTGGGCAAGGCGGTTGAAGAGGCTGTAGAACCAGCGCGCGGTCGACAGCTTGAAGCGCGTCTCGCCCTGTCGGCGCTCGCGCACCGCGTAGACGACGTCGGCACCCCCGCGCCAGCGCTCCAGCAGGTCCGGGATCACCTCCGGGGGATCCTGCAGATCGGCGTCGATCATCACGGTCGCATCGCCGCGAGCATGATCCAGCCCGGCCGTCAGCGCCGTCTGATGACCGTAGTTGCGCGACAGCGTGATCACCTTGATGCGCTGATCGGCGGCGGCGATCCGCTCCAGCAGCCGTGCCGTGCCGTCGCTGCTGCCGTCGTCGACGAGGATCAGCTCGAACGGCACGTCGGCCAGCGCGGCACGCGTGCGGTCGCAGAAGGCCTGCACGGTGTGCTCCTCGTTGTAGACGGGAGCCACCACGCTCAGCAGGCGCAGCGGGCGATGGCCCTGCGTCGCGGCGCCATTGCGGGTGGGAGCCTCGCTGCCGGCAAGTGCGGTGGGGTCGCTGCCGGCAAGTGCGGTGGGGTCGCTGCCGGCAAGTGCGGTGGGGTCGCTGCCGGCAAGTGCGGTGGGGTCGCTGCCGGCAAGTGCGGTGGGGTCGATCGTCGGGCGGTCGGAGGCCATGCGCAGGAGTTTGACGATCCCAGGTCAAGCGGTGCTGAAGGCCGCCGATGCGGACGGTCAGAGCCCAGGCTCGAAGGCCCTCCGGCGGGGCCTCGACCCCCCTGGCGAGGCCCGCCTCGACCCTCTGCCGGGGCCCCGCCTCGACCCCCTGGCGGGCCCCGCTCGAGGCCCTGGCGAGGCCCATCTGGGGGCCCTTGGGAGCCCCGCTTGGGCCCCCTCAGGCGTGGATCGGCGGACATCCGACCACGAGACCAGCTACGTTGTCGCGATCCTGTCGACTGCAAGGCCGGCGGTCCCGGGTGGTCTCACCGGCCAAAGGAGGAAAGGCCATGCCCCAGGGCTACTGCGTGAAGGAGCGCAAGAAGGTGGAGATCAAGGACCCCAAAGAGGTCACGATGAAGAATGGCCGCCCGGCCATTCAGGGCGTCTGCCCGGACTGCGGGACGAAGATCTTCAAGATCGGCAAGACCTCCTGAGCCAGGTGCGCCCGCCTAGCCGCGGGCGCCCGCTCACTCTCCCAGCGCGCTCAAGCGAGCCAGGCGCTCGTGGCATTCGACCACGCGGCGCTTGACCCGATCGCTGTCGGGGCGATCGTGGACCAGGCTCCAGGTGCGATCGGCGATGTCACGCGCCGTCTCGGCCGTCGCCTGCTCACAGAGCAGGTCGACGAGCCGCAGCTCGAAGGCCTGGATCTGATCGGCCGGATCGCCCGGCTCCAGGCGCGGCAGCGGCGCGGAGGTCATCTCGCGCCACATTCCCGCGGCGACCGCGAGGCGATTGCGAAGGACGGTGGGGTCCATGTGAGCGATCGGCAGCGTAGCGTCCCGCCCGCGGCCGCAGCCGTGTCGGCGACGATCACGGCGCCGAGACGGTCGCTTCATCATTGTTGTGGATGAACGACCCCGACAGCAGCGCCAACGGGATCGACGCTCGCCATACGGGCGGCGGCGCCAACGGTCGCTTCGCGCCCAGCCCCAGCGGTCCGCTGCATGTCGGCAACCTGCGCACCGCGCTGCTGGCCTGGCTGTTCGCCCGCTCGGCCGGTGGGCGCTTCCTCGTGCGCTGCGAGGACCTCGATCGCGATCGTGTGCGGCCAGGCGCCGCTGCGGGCCAGCTCGCCGACCTGGCCGCGCTCGGGCTCGACTGGGATGAGCCGCCGCTGCACCAGTCGACGCGGCTGGCGCACTACGAGGCGGCGATCGCGCGCCTGCGGGCGCGGGGACGGCTGTATGAGTGCTTCTGCACCCGCGCCGAGATCCGCCAGGCCGCCTCGGCGCCCCACGGAACGCTGCCGGAGGGTGCCTATCCCGGCAGCTGCCGGGAGTTGAGCGCGAGCCAGCGAGCGCGCCGGCGCGCGGGCGGGCGCCCGCCGGGGCTGCGCCTGGACGCCCGCGGCGAGCCGATCGACTTCGACGACCGCCTGCGGGGACCGCAGCGCGCCGTCGTCGATGACATGGTGGTGCGCCGCAACGACGGCGTTCCCGCCTACAACCTCGCCGTCGTCGTCGACGACGCCGCGCAGGGCGTCGCTGAGGTGGTGCGCGGTGCCGACCTGCTGGCGACGACGCCGCGCCAGATCCTGCTCGCTCGCGAGCTCGGGCTGCCCGTGCCCAGCTTTGCCCACGTGCCGCTCGTGCTGGGCTTCGACGGCGCGCGCCTGGCCAAGCGCCACGGCGCGATCACGTTGGGCGACTGGCATGCGGGTGGCGGCTCGACCGGCGAGCTCGTGGCGCAGCTCGCCCGTTCGGCGGGCCTGGATCCCGGCGGCCCGAGGCCCACCCCGCGCGAGCTGCTGGCGCGCTTCGATCCGAGCGCGCTGTCGCCGGCGCCAGCGCGCTGGCGTGGTCGGCGCGTGCCGGCGCTGGCGCAGCCGCGATGAGCATGCGGCAGCGGTTTACGGCAAGCTGCGCGCGATGAGCGCCCCACCAGCCGTGCGATGAGCGCCCCACCACCCGATGACCCATCCGGCGCCGAGCTCGAGCGGATCGCGAGCCTCGCGCGCGCGGCGGGCCGGCTTGGCATCGACACCGAGTTCATGGGCGAGGGCCGCTATCGGCCGCTGCTCTGCCTCGTCCAGGTGGCCGTCGACGATCCGGCGGCGCCCGACGCCGTGCGGATCGTGCTGCTGGATCCGCTGCGCGACGAGGAGCCCGGCCCGCTCGTCGCCCTGCTCGCCGATCCGGCAGTGGAGGTCGTGCTGCACGCCGGTCGCCAGGACATCGCGCTGCTGCGCCGCTGCTGGTCGACCGAGATCACCAACGTCTTCGACACCCAGCTGTCGGCGGGCTTTGCCGGTCACTCGGCCCAGGCCGGCTACGCGAGCCTGCTCGCGTCCCTGCTCGGGATCCACCTCCCCAAGACCGCCTCCTACACCCGCTGGGACGCGCGCCCGCTGAGCGAGGAACAGCGCTCCTATGCGCGTGCCGATGTCGCCCACCTGCTCGCGCTGAGCGACGTCCTGCACGCCGAGCTGGAGCACAGCGGTCGCCTCGAGTGGGCGCGTGAGGAGTGCCGGTCGCTCGAACAGTCCAGCGACGAGCGCGACCCGGAGCTGGCCTACCAGCGGTTGCCCCGCATCGGGCAGCTGCGCCCGCGTGTGCGGGCCGTGGCGGCGCAGCTGGCCGCCTGGCGCGAGCGGGTGGCCAGCGCCGAGGATCGTCCGGTCAGCGCGGTGCTGTCGGATGTCGCCCTGCTCGAGATCGCGCGGCGCCAGCCGGCCAGCACCGAGGCGCTCGGGGAGCTGCGTGGCGTCCAGATCTCGACGATCCGCCGTCGTGGCGAGGCGATCCTGGCCGTGGTCGCAGAGGGGCGTGCGGCGCCAGCGATCCCCAGCGAGGAGCCCGATCGCGCTCCCAGCGACGCCCGCGACGCGCCCGTCATCGCGCTCGCCGAGGCCGTTGTGCGGGCGCGCGCGCGGGAGGCGGGGCTCGCCTATGAGCTGATCGCCTCGCGCCGGGACCTGGCCGCGATCGTCGCGGCGGTGCGTGGTGGTGCCCCGGAGCCCCCCGTGCGCACGCTGCTTGGCTGGCGACGGGATCTCGTCGGCGGCGAGCTGCTGGAGCTGCTCGCCGGCCGGCGCACGGTCGCCGTGGCGCACGACGGTCGTATCGAGATCGTTCCGGCCAGCCCGGCTAGAGGCCAGGCGGGTGACGAACGCTGAAGCCGGCAGGATTGGCCATCGTCGCGCTCCAGCGGGTCCCGCCGCCGGCCAGCGCGACGGTGTCGAAGCGCAGCCCGGCGACGACCATCCAGACGTGGGTGGGGTTGGCGTAGATCGTCACCCAGCGGCCGGGGCCGGGAAGCCCCGAGGCCGCCAGCTCGCCCGAGGTCAGCGGCCGATCCAGCAGCCCCGCGGCCGCCAGCGCGAAGGACACCGAGCCCGAGCAGTCATAGCCGTTGTCGCGCCAGGCGCTGTGACCGCCGCCCCACTTGTAGGGAAAGCGCGCGATCTCGTTGCCCGCCTGGATGATCTCCTTGACGACCAAGGGGGCATTCAGCGGCGCGACGGCGACGCCGCCGGCGCGGACCGCTGCGCGCGGACCGACGGTCAGCCCATCCACGCTCATCGCCTGCTTGAGCAGGCTCAGCTCGCGTTGAACCTCGGCGTCCGACGGGCGCGCAAGCCCTGCCGTCGCGGACTCGCCCGGGCGCACGGCCGGCGCCGGTGCGGCCAGCGAGCTCGTGGTCAGTGGCGCGGAGCTCTGCCCTGTGTCGGGCTGGAGCGCCACCCCGGCAATCGGCTCGACGGCCTGGGGGTGGGGCCGCTGCGCCGCCAGGCCGCCGGCGTCGCCTGCCGCGCGCGAGCTGCCGCCGGCCACCAGCACGACCGCGACGATCGCCACGACCACCAGCCCAGTCAGCGCAATCAGCGCGCGTCGCGGTCGACGTCGCAGCGCCGCGGGCGCCGAGGCCACTGCTGCCATCACAGCCACGCGGACAGTATCGCCACAAACGCCGGCGGCTTGAAGATCGCCTGTCCGAGCAGGGGGGTGCGATGACCTCCGAGCAGGGTCCCGAGCAGGAGGACCAGGGCCCTCGCCGCGCCGCGCTGATCGACGAGCTGCGTGCGCTGATCCGCGACGAGCGCGTGCTCGCGGCGATCGCCACGGTCCCGCGCGAGCGCTTCGTGCCCGCGCGCGAGCGCCGCCGGGCGTGGGCCAACGCGGCGCTGCGGATCGGCTGGGGCCAGACGATCTCCCAGCCGCTGATCGTCGCGCGGATGTGCGAGCTGCTCGAGCTGCGACCCAGCGACCGCGTGCTCGACGTCGGCACCGGCTCGGGCTACCACGCGGCCGTGCTGGCCCAGCTGTGCGCGCATGTCTGGTCGATCGAGCACCACCAACAGCTGTCCGAGCAGGCGCGGCACAACCTGCGAGCCGCCGGCGTGGAGAACGTGACGCTGATCGTCGGCGACGGCACGCTGGGTCATCCGCCCGCGGCCCCCTATGACGCGATCAACGTCGCCGCCTCGGCGACTGAGGTGCCGCGTGCGCTGCTCGAGCAGCTCGCCCCAGCCGGGCGCATGGTGCTGCCGCTCACCAGCGAGGTCGAGCGCCTCGTGCTCGTGCGCCGCACGAGCGGGGGCTTCACGCGCCGCGATCTGGAGCCGGTGCGCTTCGTCCCCCTGATCGGCGGCGGCAACACCAACGGCCACCCGCCGCGGCGCTACTAGTCGATCCCCAGCAGCGCGGCGACGATCGCCAGGGCGACCCGCGCGCGCGAGCCCAGCGACGCGGCGAGCACATGCTCCTCGGGTGCATGGGCGCCGGCGCCGAGCGGCCCGAGGCCATCGAGCGTCAGCGGGATGTGCTGGGCGAAGTGACTGGCATCGCTGGCACCCCCACGCCGCGCGCCACCGATCGGCTGGTCGAGCCGACGGGCGGCCTCGACCAGCAGCGCGGCAGTCGCCGCACGCGTGTCCATGCCCGGCCAGCAGCGAATCAGCCGGCCGCTCAGCGTCGCGCCCGCAACCTCCTCGGGGACGGCGGCGATGACCGGATCGAACGCGCTGGCGTCGTCGGCACGGAGGTCGCAGAGCAGCTCGCCGCTTGCCGGGACGACGTTGAGCGCCTCGCCCGAGCGCAGGATCGTCGGCACGACGCTCAGCTGCGCGGGGCCGTCGGGGTCGTGCAGCGTCGCCAGCCGCTGCGCCGCCACCGCCAGCGCAAGCAGCGCGTTGCGCCCCGCGTCCGGTGCTGAGCCGGAATGGCTCGAGACCCCCTCCGCCTCCACGCGCAGCGTGCCCGCCGCCTTGCGCTGGACGATCACCTGGTCCTCGCCGTTGGCCGCGCGCTGACCAGCCTCGAAGCAGAGGCAGGCGTCATAGCCGGTCAGCCGCTCGGCGTGCTGGAAGGCCACCGTGCGCCACTCCTCGTCGCAGACGAGCAGCAGCGCGACCTCGGCGTAGGCAGCGGGCGTCGTCGCCAGCGCCCCCAATACGCCCAGCGCCAGCACCACGCCGCCCTTCATGTCGAGCGTGCCGGATCCGACGAGGCGCTCGCCCTCGCGGCGCAGCGGTTGGTGCATACCGTGCTCGATGACCGTGTCGAGGTGCCCGACCAGCAGCAGCCGCCGGCTGCCCGTGCCCGCCACGATCGCCAGCAGGTCGTCGGCGTAGCCGGGCGTCGAGCAGGGCAGGCGCTGCACCTGCGACCGCGCTGGCAGCAGCGCGGTCGCGACGGCGGCAGCCTCCTCGGCGCCGGCGCGATCGCCGTTGGGCGACGAGACGGCCACCAGCGCCTCGAGCTCGCGCTCGGCGCGCGCCTCGATCTCCCCCGCAGCGCTGCTCACCCAGTCGGCCAAGCCGCCATCATACGAGCGTGCTCGCAGCTCGCCTGGCGGCCGTCGGCCTCGCCGCCCACTGCCTGCCGGCGCTCGCCGCGATCTCGCCGCAGCTGCGCGCCGCGCTGCAGATCCGCGATCAGGTGCCTGACGCGGCTGGCGTGGCGCTGACCTTCGACGACGGCCCCCACCCGCGGGGCACGCCGGCCGTGCTGGAGCTCCTGCGCGCCGCGGACGCACCGGCGACGTTCTTCCTGGTCGGCGAGCAGGTGCGCCGCACCGGCTCGCTGGCGGCCGAGATCGTCGCGGCGGGCCACACCGTCGCGCTGCACTGCGACCGCCACCGCAACCTGCTGCGGATCGGCCCGCGCGAGCTGCGCGAGGATCTCGCCCGCGCGATCGCCTCGATCGAGGCGGCCAGCGGCCGCACGCCAACGCTCTACCGCCCGCCCTACGGGATCTTCTCGCCCGCGGCGCTGGCGCTCTGCCGACACCGCGGCTGGGATCCCGTGCTGTGGATGCGCTGGGGGCGCGACTGGCGCGCCCGCGCCACGCCGACGTCGATCGCGACGCTCGCGACCAGCGGTCTGGTCGGTGGCGACATCGTGCTGCTGCACGACGCCGACGACTACAGCGCGCCCGGATCCTGGCGCCGCACGGTCGCGGCGCTACCGCAGATCCTCGACGAGATCGCCCGCCGCCAGCTCGTCCCAGTGCTCGCCTGACGCAGCTGCGTGCAGGCGTCCGCAGAGCTCGAGCACCAGCGCCGCCACGGACGGCCGTTCGGCGAAGCGCTCGTCGGGGTCGTCGCGGCGCTGCAGCGCCTGCTCGAGCGCCAAGCCCAGCTCGCCGCGCGACCGCACGGGCCGCGCGAGGCCGTGGCGCGCGAAGGCCTGGTTGTTGACGCGCACGTGACCGATGCCGAAGCCGTAGGAGATCACCGGGCAGCCGCGGACGATCGCCTCCAGGACGGTGAGCCCGGCGCTCGAGTGCACGAGCACATCGGCGGCCGCCAGCAGCTCGCTCATCCGGTTGGTGAAGCCCATCAGCCGCACGCGCGGCTCGGCGCCGAAGCGCTCACCCAGGGCGGCAGCGACCTGCTCGTTGCGACCGGTCAGGCAGATGACCAGTGCCGCCCGCGTCCGCAGCGCCGCCTCGATGGCGCCGGCCAGGTCGCCGACCGCCCAGCCCCCGCCGGAGACGACGACGATCTTGCCCTGCTGGGGCAGCTCCAGCACGCGACGGCCCTCGCTCATCGAGCACGGCTCCAGGAAGCGCGGGCAGCTCGGTGGACGCGCCCACTGCACGACGCCCCGCTCACCGATGATCGCACGCACCTCCGCGATCGACTCGGGGTGCGTGATGGTGTGCAGATCCACGCCCGGCCAGGCCCAGTAGTACAGCCCGGCCAGGTCGGTGATCACGCCCACCGCCGGCGCGTCGAGCAGGCCACGGCGGCGATACTCGCCCAGCAGCATCGTCGTGCCCGGGTAGGTGGAGATCACCACGTCGGGCCGCTGATCAGCGATGAAGCGCCGCAGGCGCCGGCCGCCCAGCGCGCGCAGCACAAGCACACCGAGGCGCTTGGTCGGGGCGACGCGCGTGATCAGGAAGTATTGGATCTCGAACAGCCAGCGCCGGCGCGTGAAGGCCACGCGCGAGCCCTCGCGGATCACCCACGTGACGAAGCGGCCCATCTCAGCGAGGCCGTTGGCGATCGTGACGTGCGCGCTGGGGCATTCGGCGCGCAGGTCCGCGGCGATCGCGCGAGCAGGCGCGTCGTGGCCCTCGCCGATGTCCGCCGAGACGATCAGCACGCGCACCGGGCGGTCGCTGCGGCGCAGGTCGGCCACAAGCACCGAGCCGACGCGCGGCTCGGGCGGCCTCGGCTGGGGCGCGCTGGTGGCCATGGTGGGGACGCGCTGGCGAGCTCGCTAGAGCAGCGCCAGGTCGGCGTCCACCTCGCGTTGCTCATCGGGCCGGCAGCGCCAGGCCACGTAGCGACTCAGCCCCTCGCGGAAGCAGGTCCGCGCCGACCAGTCCAGCTCGCGCGCGGCACGTTCGCTGGAGACCTCCTTGCCGCCGAAGTCGCCCTGGCGACCAGCGACGTGGACGATCTCCACATCGCCGACCAAGTCGCGGACCGTCGCCGCAATCTCGGCGATCGTGACGGTCTCGAGGCTGGCAAGGTTGTAGATCCGGTTGGCGGCAGCAGGCGCCAGCGCGCTGACGACCCCGTCGGCGAGGTCCTCGACGTACACGAAGCGGCGCGACTGGCGGCCGTCGCCGGCGATCGTCAGGGGCTCGCCGGCGAGGGCACGCGAGACGAACGTCGGCACGACAGCGGCCTCGCGGGCACGCGGACCGTAGGGGATCCCGAAGCGCAGGATCGTCGAGGCGACGCCGTAGAGCTCGGCGTAGCCCTTGCAGTAGAGCTCGCCGGCGAGCTTGGTGCCGGTGTAGAGGTGGCTTGGGGCAGCCAGTGGGGTGTCCTCGTCGACCTCGTGCTCGGGGCAGTCGCTGTAGACCCAGATCGTGCTGGCGTAGACGATCCGCTCGATCTCGCTGCGCCGCGCCGCCTCCAGCACGTTGAGCGTGCCGCGCGCGTTGATGTGCTCGGCCCGGGCGGGGTCGGTGTGGACATGGTTGACGTCGGCGACCGCGGCGAGATGCACGACCGCGTCGCAGCCGCGCATGGCGCGCTCGAGCGCGTCGGGGTCGGTGACGCTGCCGAGCACGGTCTCGATCTGCTCGGGCGCGTGGTGGCGGGAACCGACGAGGTCGAAGATGCGTGCCTCGCCCCCGCGCGCGTGGACGCGATCGACGACGTGCGAGCCGATGAAGCCCGACCCTCCCGTTACGAGCACCCTCACGACGGCTTGACCCCCTCCGGCAGCTCCGGACCGTGGTAGTACAGCGGCACGCACCAATGGTTCTCCGCCACCCAGTCGGTGTTGGGCAGATCGACCTGGTGGCCGAGGATGCGGTGGCAGGGCTGCTCGTAGACCCTCCCGCTGGAGGTCTCGACGGCGTCGAAGACGACGTATTTGTAGTAGCCCGAGCGCATGCCCGCTGGCAGCTCGACGTGCGCGGGATGGCGAGCGTCGAGCAGTCCGTGGGCGACCGCATTCTTCCAGTCGACGATCTCCTCGAGCCGCTCGGCCTGGACCAGCCCGATCGCCGCGGTGAACTCGCTCATGCGGAAGTTGAGTCCCTGCACGACGTGCTCGAACTTGCCGTAGTTGCGGAACTTGCGCGCGAACTCGATGAGGTCATCGTGGCGGCTGACAAGGATGCCGCCCTCGCCGGTCGACACCGTCTTGGTGGCATAGAAGGAATAGACGCCGGCATCGCCCCAAGAGCCCGGTCGCCGGCCGTTCCAGCTGGCGCCGTGTGCATGCGCGCAGTCCTCGATCAGGAAGATCCCGTGCTCGCGGCAGTAGGCGGCGATGCGCTCGGTCTCGAAGGCGAGGTGACCGCCGATGTGGACCAGGAACGCGGCGCGCGGGCGGTGGCGCTGCGCCTTGGCCTCGAAGTCCGCGAAGGACATGCAGAGGTCATCGCGGTTGCAGTCGACGAACTCGACGCTGGCGCCGGCGCGCAGGGCGGCCAGCGGCGTGGCCATGAAGGTGTTGGAGGGGCACAGGACGGTGCCCCCGCGCACGCCGGCGAACTCCAGCGCCGCCAGCGCCGCCCCCGTCCAGCTGGACGTCGCGACGCTCGGCAGGGCGTTCCAGGCTGACCAGGCGCGCTCGAAGCGCTCGGTCAGCTCGCCCTCGCTCCAGCGCTGGGAGTCGATGACCTGGTCCCAGAGCTCGTGCAGGCGGGCGCGATCGCGTCGGTCGAATCCGATCGTAAACGCAGCGACATCCGACGCCGGCAGGCTTGGCGATGACACGTGCACGGTGTTGGTCCCTTGGTGGAGGGCGAGGTAGCGCGCACGCGCTGGCCCCGCGGCAAGCGGGGCAAGGCTAGCATCGGCTCCCGTCGCTGGGGAGCCCGACGGACGGATCGCCGACCGCGCGCCCTGGCCGTTGGGATCGCTGGCCGCGCACCCCGACGGACGGATCGCCGACCGCGCGTCCGGCCGTTCGCCGGCCGGCGCGTGCGAGATAGCCTTCAGCTCAGTGGCCGAGCTGACCGTCTACGAGCAGCGCACCTGCACGACCTGCCGCAAGCTGGCGCTGCTGCTCCAGCAGCGCGGCGTGGAGTTCGAGCGGGTGGACTACTTCGTCGAGGCGCTGTCGGAGCGCAAGATCCGCGAGCTGCTGAGCAAGGCGGGGATCCGCCCGGTGGAGGCGCTGCGCTCGCGCGAGCCGCTGGCGACCGAGCTGGGGCTGGGCCTGGAGGACATCGACGACGACGAGCTGATCCGCCTGATGGCCGAGCACCCCGAGCTGCTCCAGCGACCGATCGTCGAGCGCGGCGACCGGGCCGTGCTGGCGCGGCCGATCGAGCGGGTGCTCGAGCTGCTCGACTAGCGCCTGGCCATGCTGCGCATCCGCGAGGCGGGCATCGAGGACGCTGCCGCGATCGCGCGGGTCTACAACCAGGGCATCGCCGAACGCCAGGCCACCTTCCAGCTCGAGGGCAAGACGGACGAGCAGATGCGCGGGGTGATCGCGCAGGCGACGTTCGTGCTGGTCGCCGAGGTCGACGGCGAGGTGCTCGGCTGGGTCAGTCTTGTGCCGCTGAGCCACCGCCCCGCCCAGCGCGGGATCGGCGAGTACGCTGTCTACGTCGAGCGCGCCGCGCGCGGGCGCGGCGTCGGGCGCGCGCTGATGAGCGCGCTGGTCGAGACCGCCGAGCAGCGCGGGCAGGCGAAGATCATCGGCCGCGTCTTCACGACCAACGCGGCGAGCCTGCGGCTGGCCGAGCACGCCGGCTTCGACGTCGTGGGCGTCCATCGCCGTCACGGCCGCCTCGAGGGCGAATGGCGCGATGTCGTCGTGCTGGAGCGGCTGCTGGGAGGTGGCTAAGAGCCGCCAGCGACCGCGGCTGGCGCTCGCCAACATCCTGCTGTGGACGCTGGGTAGGCGCACGCCCCGGACTAGTCGAATGCCCCCCACGCGCGTGGCCGTCCGGCGGCCAGCCACGCCGGATACCAGTCGAGCAGCTGCACCTGGGCGGCGCGAAGGGAGAGGCGTCCCGCGCAGACGCGGTCGTGCGCCCAGGCTTCCAGGCCGTCCTTCTCGCGGGCCTGCTCGATCGGCTGGGGCCAGAGGTTGGGGATGGAGTTCGTGCCCCCGAGCGCCAGCGGCTCGCGGTGATCGACCTCATATGCGCCGGGCGCGTGGCTGGCGATGCCGTAGCGCGCATAGACCTGGCGCTTGAGCGCGATCCACTGTGCCGAGTTGAGCCGATCGCGCACGCCGCGGGCATAACCGCGCCGGCAGACGAGCGCGGTGGAGGCATTGGGGAAGATCGCGCCGGGCGTCAAGCGTGGATCAGGGGCAGCGCCGGTTGCGCTCGCGCGAGCAGCGAGGCCGGCTCCACGCGAGGGAGCCGTCGGCGCGCCAGCCGGCCAGGGGGATGCCGGCATGGCGCAGCCGACGAGATGGAACGCGAGCAGCGCAGCGAAGGCTCCCAGCGCCAGAGCCTGGCGCACATCGCGGCGTCGCATGGGCGGTCCCATATGCCCTATCTCGGCAGCAGCGCCGCGCGGTGTTGTCGGCTGCCAGCCGTGGCTGCGGAACGATCAGCGCCGGAGCGCGAACACAGCCGTCAGCGCGCCGCGGCGTGAAATGCCGTCAACGCAGCAGCTCGAACGCGCGCTCGCGCCGCGCGCCGAAGCGGTAGACCGCGAAGTGATCGTCGAAGCTCGCGACCGCGGTCAGGCCGAGGCGCTCCATCACGGCAAAGCTCGTGCGATCGACGATCGAGAAGCCCTGATCGGGAAATTCCTCGCCGATCAGCCATGCGCGGTCGAGGTCGGTCGGCAGAACGGTCTCGACGCTGGCCAGGCCGCCACGAATCGCCTGCCAGAAGCGCTGCGCCGCGCCCAGACCGGCACGCGCTCGCATCAGCAGCCAGGACTCGATCAGGACATGGTCGCTGGTGATGAGCGATTCGGCCTCGCCGAGCACGCGGGTGGCCTGTCGGTGGCTGCTGTCGCCCGCGTCGGCTGCCGCGTAGAAGGCAGAGGTGTCGACGAACAGGCTCACGACCGGTGGGATTCAGGGTCGGTGGGGGGCTCACGGCCGCGCGCGTGGGCCACGTCCATGGGCCTGGCTGATCGCCGCATCGACGTAGCGGTCCTTGTCGCGCGCCACATCCGAGCCACCCGAGTCGAAGAGGCCGAAGATCGCGCTCGGATCGCTGCGCTGAGGTGCGGCGCCGAGGTCGCGATCGACCGCCCGGCGCACGTATTCCGCCAGCGACACGCCCAGCTCGGCGGCGCGGCGCTTGGCGCGCCGATGGGCCTCGGCGTCGAGCATGATCTGCGTCCGTACCATCATTGTGTCTACATCATAACGCATGCCGACGGGCGGTGGTCATCCGCTCACCGCTCGGAAGGCGGTCGCGGCGGCGTAGCGGCGGTCTCCGGGGTAGCGGATCGTCACAGCGCTCAGGCGGGCGTGACGCCAGCGCAGGCGATAGACGAGGCGCCAGCGTCCGCGCACGACGCGCGCGCGCAGGCGCAGGGTTGACGGCTGGCGTCCCAGCTGCAGGCGACAGGTGATCTGCACCCAGCCGGTCGCGGCTCGGGCGATCGTGCCACCAACGACCAGCTGCGCCCCGCGCCGGTGCAGCTCCGTCAGCGCGAGCCGGGGGGCGAGGCCCCCATGGTGGCCGGGTCGCTGCGAAGCGCCCGGGCCGGAGCCGGTGCCGCAACACGAGGGCATGATCAGCGTCACCAATCCGCCGTAGCTGTAGGTGGAGATGTTGCCGAGCAGGTCGCTCGCGCGGGCTCGAAACGAGTAGGAGTGCCCGTCGACGCCGGTGTAGCTGGCGGAGGTCAGGGTCGTGTCTGGCAGCCACGGGATGTAGGGGCCGCCGTCGACGGCGACGTCGACGTCATACGCAGCGACGCCCGAGCCGGCGTCGGTCGCCGACCAGCCGACCGGGATCGTCGTGGCCGACTGGCTGGCGGCGGGGCGGTCGATCGCGACGGTCGGCGACGTCGAGTCGACCAGGAAGCGGTCGCTCGTGGCGGCGGCGCTGAACGTCTGGCCATAGAGCTGGCCCGTGCTCGCCGAGATCGTGAATGTGTAGATCCCGTCGGCGCCGGCGCTGATCGTCCAGCGGGCCGTGGCGCTGCCGTGTGTGGCGATGTCGCCGAGTGACTGCGTCGGGGCGCCGGCGGTGATGTTCACCGCGACCGGAGCGCTCAGCGTAACCTGGACCGCGGGGGCGGTCAGGTCGCCGGAGGGGTTGGCGATCGTCGCCCTAACAGTCACCGGCTGGCCCTGGCGGAAGGGGCCGCCGATCGGGGCGATCGTGATCGTCGGCTGGGGGTTGGCCAGCGGCGTGAGCTGGTTGGTGGCCGCGAGCGCGTAGGGCTCGGCCGTCAGTCCAGCGACGCTGGAGGCCGCCGCGACGGCATAGACGACCGCCTCGCTGGCCGGCGCAGCGGCGGGATGCTGGACCTGCTGGACGTTGTCGAGCGCCGATGCGGATGAGGCGAGCAGCTGCTGGGAGCTCGCGTCGTACTCCCCCAGCGTCAGGTGGGTGAGCGTGTAGGCGGGCGGGCAGTAGGCCGCGTTGAAGTGACAATCGGTCTCGCGTTGCTGCCAGACGAGCGTCGCGCGATCACCCGTGGCGGTGGTCGTGGCGCGATAGAGGTGAACGCCGTAGGCGAGAACGCTGTCGGTGACGAAGTCCTGGCGCTGGGCGAGCGCCGCGTTGAGATCGAGCTCGCCCCAGCCCCAGCCGGGCACCCAGCCCTGCGCGCTGCCGACCGGCGATGACGGCGTCGCACGGCCCGGGGTCGCCGAGTCGATCAGGATCGCCTTGACCGCGTTGGGGTCCGTGATGCCCGAGCCGACGAGCAGCGCCGCGGCGCCGGCGACCTGTGGCGTCGCGAACGACGTGCCGTTGTCGGCCAGCCACAGGCTGCTCGAGGACTGCCAGTCCTGGCGCGCCGTCGTGATGTTGCCCTCCGGCGCGCTGGACGCTCCAACGGCGACGAGGTCGGGCTTCTTGCGCCCGGCGATCGTCGGTCCGGTGCTCGAGAAGTCGGCGATCTGGTCGTCGGCCTGCGACGAGGTGCCAGCGTCGGCGACCGCGCCGACGCAGATCGTGTTGTACGCCGTGCACGGCTCGGCGAGCTGATCGGTCGTCTTGCCGTAGTTGCCCGCCGCCCACGCGCCCGTGAGGCCGTAGGCGTAGAGCATCCCGTCGATGGCCTCCATGTAGGAGTCGTCATCGCTGGCAGGCGTCCCGCCCCAGCTGCCGTTTAGCACCTGCGCGGGGTCGGCCGCGCCGGGCAGCGTGTTGCCCGTCTGGGGATCGGTCTGGCTCAGACCAATCTCCCATGCCGCCTCACTGAAGCGTCCTACGGTTATGGCGTCGACGCTCTCGAGACTCGCATCCAGCAGATGGCCAACCCCATAGGCCACGCCCTTCCAGGTCGGCTGCACGTCGCCCGCGTTGCAGGTGTAGCCGGTCGCGGTGGGGCAGCTGGCGACGCCCTGGCTGACCGCGGCGCCGGCGACCTCGGTGCCGTGGCCGCAGTCGGATCCGAGCTTCGAGCAGTCGGCGTAGATCGGCTCGCCCTGCGGGCGCTCGAACGCCACGCCGGCGAACGCCGGCTGGTCCTCCTGGATCTTGTCGTCGGTGATCGCCAGGCTCGCGGGCAGGCGGTCAGCGCTGCCCGTGCCACCGGTGAGCCCCGCCGCCCACCAGGCCGGGGCGCCCGTCGAGTCGGTCTGCTCGAGCACGCCGGTGTCGAAGCGCTCGATGACCGGCGCGGGGGCGACGCTCGCCACATCACGCCGTGCGGCCAGCCGCGCCAGCGCCCGGGCCGGGATGGTCGCCGTGAGCGACCCGCCGAGCAGGTCGATGCTCAGGACGCGTCCGCCCACCCGCGCGATGTCGCGCGCGAGGCGCCCGAGCGCGACCATCGTGCGATCGGCCGCGCCCTGCAGCGCACGCAGCGCGCGACGCCGTGCCACCGCGTTGGCGCGCGCGATGAATGCCGTCGTGCCAAGCCAGCCGTGGGATCGGCGCAACAACGCCAGCTCGGATCGCGACAGCCGTCCCGCCAGCGCCCGCCGCACGCTCGCGGCGGCCGCCGCCCGAGCGAGCGGGGCTTGTGCCAGCCGGATCAGCACCTTCACTCGACCAGCTCGTGCCAGGCCCGGCACCAGTCGTGGCGCGTGAAACAGCGCCGGAGGACGCAGGCGCACGCCAACCACCGGCTGAGCGGCTGGAGCCCCGGCGGCGACGCGGCCCGACACGCCGATCGCCAGGGCAAGCACGATCGCGAAGATGGCAAAGCCACATATTCGATCCAGGTACCTCACCGCTCGGGCATTTTGGTGTGATCGCGCGACGGATGGCCAGCGACCTCGACGGATGTCCTGGTGAGAGCATCAGGCTTGGCGGGTCTGGACGATCTGCCATCCTGCGTACGCGCCCTCAACGACCCCGGTTGCGGATGACCGGCCCGTACGGCGAGACGGTCAGCCGGTAGTCGCGGCGCGAGCCGCCCGCCTGGTAGGGATAGCCCTGCTGCAGCGGGACGAGCACGCGGATCCGATAGACGTAGCTGCCGCTGCCGGCGATGATCCGGTAGCTCGTGGTCCAACGCCCGCGGGAGCTGGCGTGTGCGGTGGCGAACTTCACCCAGTGGGCGCGGTCGAACGCCTCGAGCACGACGAGCGCGCCGCGCGCCGGCACGTAGCCGCCGAGCAAACGCCCGGAGAAGGTGACGACCTGGCCGACGCGCATCGCGCGGTAGTCGGCCGCAAGCGTCGTCACCGCGGGCGTGCGGACGGTCACTGCGGCGGCCGCCGGGCGCAGCGCGACGTCACCGGCGAAGGCGAACTGGATCGTCCGCGAGGGGCCGGCCGGGACGGCGTAGGAGAAGCGACCGCCGACATCCGTCCGCAGGCTGCCGACGGCAAGCCAGGTCGTCGCGTCGCGCGGCAGCACGCTGACCGTGATCGTCGCGCCGGGCAGCGGATGCCCGGCCGCGTCGAGCAGCGTCCCGTGCAGCAGCTGGCCGCGACGCACGAGCGCGCCGGCGCCCGCGGGCAGCGGCACGGTCCAGCGCAGCTGCGCGGGCTGGCGGTCGCTTGGCGCCACCACGACCGCGGGGCCGCCGCCGTCGACGCCCGGCAGCCAGTTCGCCAGCAGCGCGCTGTTGCCGGCGCAGTCGGTGAACAGGCCGCGCACGCTGATCGCGGGGTGGTCGAGCCCGAGGTCGGGCAGCGCGGCCGCGGCGTCGCCGCCGTCGATCGTCGTCTGGATGCTGGTCCAGCTCTGGCCGCCGGCGGAGTACTGGATCTGTGCCGACTGCAGGCACGTCTCGGCGGTGTGGAAGCGCACGACGTTGCCGTCGATGCCGGCCAGGCCGCCGATCGGTGGCGTCTGGTCGATCGTCAGCTGGTTGGTCTGGATCGCGCTCGGGTTGCCGGCGAGGTCGTAGGCGCGATAGGCGAGCGCGTGCTGGCCATCCGAGCCGACGGTGACCGTGGCGCTCGCGCCCGGGACGTCGACCGGCGCGCCACCGTCGAGCGAGTACTCGATGTAGGCGCCGCTGGTCACCGGCTGTCCCGCCGGCGCGGGCGCCATGCCCGACAGGCCGGGCTGGTCGGCGCCGGTGATCGTGATCGTGACGGGGTGGTTGTAGGGCCGGGCCGAGTCGACCGTCGTGGCGGTGACCGTCGGCGGCGTCCGGTCGACCTGCACCACCGTGCTGTCGACGGTGTCCGATGGCACGCCCGCACCGGAAATGGCTCGCGCATACACGGTGTGGACGCCCTCAGGCAGGCTCATCGCGTAGTTGGTGAGCCACTGAGCCGTCGTTGGATCGGCCGCAGCGCCCGGTGTGACGGCGTCGCCCGGCTGCATGTCTACGGAGAGTGCGTATCCCGCAATTCCGGAAGGCCCTACTGCCGCGGTCTGCCGCATCTGGACCTGCTGAGCAAAACTGTCGGCGTCGTGCGCTGAAATCCACCCATTTCGGGAGCTCAGCGCGTCGTGACCCGGCACCGTCCCGTCGTAGCGCAGGTGAATCGCGTTGGAGTACGGACCGACGTTGCCGGCTGCGTCCTGCAGCGCGACCTGCCAGGTCTCATCGGCGTTGCCCTGCGTGGAGACGCCGTCGAGCTCGCTCTGCGATTGACTGGTGACCGGCTGCTGCCAGTCGCGGCAGGCTCCCGTCTGCACGTTGCAGACGTGGAAGTCCAGGTCGGCGAGCGGCGCCTGGTCGGCGCTGGCGGGCGTCTGCCAAACCAGGTCGAAGGAGTTGGTCTGCCGCCAGCCCTGCCCGCCGATGACGTTCAGCGTCTGTGGCGCAGGCGGTGACATGTTGGAGATGTAGATCGTCTTGTAGGTGCTGGCCCAATTGCCCGCCGCGTCCTCGGCGGCGATGTTGAGCACATGGGGTCCGTCGCTGTAGCGCGTGGTGTCGATGATGCCGCTCGCGCCCTGCTCGGGGCACGGTCCCATCAGGCTGTAGTCGCAGTGGTGGGGCTGATCGATCGGGTTGCCGTAGTTGCCCGGGCCGGGATCGATCTCGATGCGCGCGTCCTGGATGCCGCTGTTGTCGCTGGCGTCGAAGCTGACCGGCTGGGAGCCGCTCACCCAGCCGCCGTTGGCCCACAACCCCTGCCCGTGGGTCAGCACCGGCAGCGTGTCGTCGGTCACCTGCACATCCGCCGACTGGACCGCGACGGCGAACCCGCCGTCGGTGTTGGTGTTGCAGCCGCCGGCGTGCTGGCAGCTGACGAACGTCGTGAGTGCCGTGGTACCAGATGGCAGTGACAGGGTGAGCAGGCTGGAGCCGGAGCCCTGGCAGGCGGGGAAGTTCCGACCACATTCGAACATCAGCTGGTTGTTGGCGTTGAGCCCGAAGCTGAAGTCCGGCGTCGAGGGATACCAGGGGAAGGCGAAGGTGAGGTTCACCGCACTGAGCGTCGTGCCGTAAGGCGCCGAGGCCTGCCAGCCGGCGTCGGCGTACAGGCCGACCAGCCCCGAGTCGATGACGCTGGTCGTGATGCCGTTGTGCGCGTTGCCGTTGGTCGGACAGGTGACGGTGTCCTGATAGGCAGAGGTGGTCGAGAAGCCACCCCAGGAGCTCTGCGCGCCGCCTGCCGAATCGCAGCCATGCACCCAATAGCTGCCGGCGAGGGCGTCTGCCGGGCGACCGAGGGCGTGCAGCCCGATGCCGAGCGTGAGCAGGATCACGATCGTGACCTTGGTCAACGATGAGCGGGCTGACGAGGGCATGCGGGAGCTCCTTTGTCGGGACTGACGGGGTGTTGCGCCGGGCCGCGGATGCGCGGGTCCGGTCATTGGCCCAGTGAGAACGCTCCACCGGCACCGCCGGCGGCTGTTGGACGTGGCGCGGTGTTCGGAGACACGCGCTGCGTGGGGTTGGTTGAAGGGGTCGGGTGCGCCGAGCTGGGAACCGCCGCTGCGTGCGCGGCGGTGACGGCCGGACGGGCGGACGTTCGCGCAATGCGCACCGGCCAAGCGTGCGGCGAGCGCGCCGCGACGTGAGCCGCCGCGAGCGCCCCGGCGGTCGGGGCGACGGCCGCTGGCGCCCGCTCGATCCTGGCCGGCCTTGCCGTCGCGCCGATGACGTGATGGCGTGCCAGCAGAGCCGCCGCGACGCGCGGAGCGGCGAGGCCTGCCGCGGCGAGCAGGGCACCAGCGACGCAGAGCTTCGCACCGGCGCCGGCGAGCACGGCGGTGTGTCCGCCCACGGCCGCCGCCCCTCCCGGAGCCGCCGCCGCGCCCGGAGCCGCACCGGGAGCCGCCACCGCGCCCGGAGCCGCGGTCACACCCGCGGCCGCGGCGGCGCCGGCGAGCGCGCTCGATCCGAGCAGGCCAAGCGGGCCCAGCCAGGGCAGCCCGCTGAGGATCCGCGTCGCGCGCTCGACCGCTTCGCGCTCGAGCTCGACGCTCCGCCGACACGAGGGGCAGCAGCGGAGATGACGCTCCGCCAGCCGCTTGGCGCGACCGCCGAGGCGACCATCGAGGTAGTCGTACACCCGCTGGCGATGAGCGTGGCCGGCACGATCTCCCAACGCGCAGGCGACAAGCTCGCGCACGAGTTGGCGTGCGACGACAAAGCGCGACCGAACGGCCTGGTGCGTCAGCCCCAGCCTGGCGGCGATCTCCTTGTGATCGAAGCCGGCGGCCGCCAGGTAGACGATGCGCAGCTCATCGGCCGTCAGCGCGGCGATCGCACCGAGCACCACAGCGGCGTCGGCATCGACGTCCCGTTCCTCGGCGGCGCGTCGCACGAGCATCCGATGGATCGCGGCGACCGCAACCCCGTGGTGGTCGTCGTTGTGAGCGCCATCGAGCGTGTGAGCTCCGTCCAGCGCCCGGTGGTCGATCAAGATCTCGCGGCCACGGCGCGTGCCGCCGCGTCCGTCGACCCCACGGATCGCGTCGATCGCGGCACACTTCAACAGCTGGTGGGCAAACTGCGCCTTCGCCGCCGGCTCGCTCGGCCAGGAGGCCTTCTGGAAGGCCTTCCAGATCCGCTCCAGCCCCTCCTGCAACGTGTCGTCGACGCTCACCTGCGACCCGCTCAGCTTGCGAGCGACGTAGCGCCGGAACAGCGCCTCGTTGGCGCGCACGAAGCGCTCGAACTCGGCGATGCCGCGAGAGTCGGGTGTGATTGCCATTGATCCCCTACTCGGAGCACCCGGCCGCAGCTGTTGCTCCCGGACGATTCGCTGCCGCCGTGGCTGTCGCATGCATCGTCCTGTCCTCCCATGTCGCGCAGATTTGGGGGCGGCAGGATGCCCAGGCTCCCCTGATCATTGCAAAGTGAATTTGCGCCAATCCGGACGAGGGTACGATTGGTACAGACCATTCGTAAAGGGCGCTTCGGCCCCGCGCCGAGAACGGTGGTTTGGGCGCACGAGCTCCGGGCTGGTCAGCACGCCCCGCGCTTCAGCTCGCGACGGGCCTTGCGAAGCTGCTTGTCGACGCCGCGCCATGACAGCCCGAGCCCGGCGCCGATCTCCGCGTAGCTGAAGCCCGCGACATGCTTGAGGAGCGCCTCGCGGCGTCGCCGGGGCAGCCGCCGGATCGCCGTCAGACCGTCGGTGAGCGCAATGCGCAGCTCCATGTCGGCCTCGCCGGCCGGCTCGCTCCGATCCTCGAGCGGCTGCGTGCGCAGCTCACGCGAGCACAGCCGCCACGCCTCGCGGCGGGCCACGACGTAAAGCCAACCGCCGATGTCATCGCGCGCCGGCTGGCGGCGCAAGAAGATCTCCCAGGCGGTCGCACAGGCATCCTCGATGACCGCCGGTGACGCCCTCACCGTCCGCCGCAGCAAGCTCGCCAGGCGAGCGTGGTGCGCCTCGAACAGGATCGCCTCGTCGCCACGCAGTTGACTGCCCTCCATGGCGCTCATCTCGGCCGAAGCCGCGACGAGTGTTGCCGCAAGCGTGCCGGATCAGGGCGCTACGGGCGCCGGGCCAGCGGCGTAGCGGCTTGCGTCTGAGGCTCGGGGGACAGCTGGGCCGAGCTGCCGGCGATCGTCAGGACCGCGGCTGCCAGCGCATCCTCACCAGGGCGTCCGAAGCCCGGCGAACATCGGAAAGTGCCGGACGTTGAGGGTCCAGAGCTCGAGCCGATGCAGGCGCGCCGTTGCGGCGATGCAGTAGTCGACGGCATCGATGCCGGACTGACTGGGGCCGTAGCGCAGGGCCAACGAGTCCGCCTCGACAAGGACGCGCTCATCGACCGCCAGCCAGCGGATCGCTGCGATCAGGGCGCTTGTGCGCCGGCGCTCCGAGCGGCGCATGCCGATCATCAGCTCGAGCCGACTGAGCGCGGAGGCCGCCACGACTTCACCGCGCTCGATCGCCGATCTCAGCAGCGCTTGCGCAGGCTCAACCCCACGCAGGTAGTCGACGAGGACGGAGGTGTCAGCCAGACCCGGCACGCTGAGCGCCCAGCCGACGGGCGGTACCCGATCGCACCCGCTCGACGTAGTCCTGACTGGTCTCTTCGCGTCCGGCCCAGGCGCCGAAGGCGCTCTCCAGCGACCGGAGGCGGTCGGCGTCCGACAGCAGGCCGTAGCGCTCGTCGAGCAACCGACGGATCAGCGCCGCCAGCGAGCGTCCGGTGCGCGCGGACTCATCCAGCAGGCGCGCGTACTGGTCGTCGGTGAGGGTGATCTGGGTGCGGTGCATGGTGATGTAATGCTACATCACACGACGGCATTTCCCCCTCTACCAGCGAGCCGCGCGCCACAACCGACTACGCTGTGATCGAGGCCGACCCAGCGGCCGACCGAGGATCCCTTTGGCGCCGGCCAGCGTGACACCCGACAGCAGCATGACCCGCGCCATCCTGCGCAAGCCAGCATGACCTCCCCCACCACCCACCCCAGCCAGGCCTCCCCCACGAGCCCTCTGGCCGCGCTGTCGGCGCTGGGGACCAGCGTCTGGATCGACTCGATTCGCCGGGCGATGCTCGAGACCGGCGAGCTCAAGCGACTGATCGACGAGGACTGCGTCGTCGGGGTGACGTCCAACCCATCGATCTTCGAGAAGGCGATCCTCGGCAGCCCCGACTACGACGAGCGCCTGCGCGAGCTCTCCAGCGACGGCCGCGCGGTCAAGGACATCTACTGGACGCTGGCGCTGGAGGACGTGCGCGGCGCGGCCGACGTGCTGCGCCCGGTCTACGACGCCAGCGACGGCCACGACGGCTATGTCAGCCTCGAGGTGGCGCCCGAGCTCGCGCACGACACCGAGGGCACGATCGCCGCCGCCGCCGACCTCTGGCGGCGCCTGGACCGCCCGAACGTGATGATCAAGATCCCCGGCACGCCGGAGGGCGTCGAGGCAATCCGCCGCTCGGTCGCCGCCGGGATCAACATCAACATCACGCTGCTGTTCTCGGTCGACGCCTACCTGCGTGTCGCCGACGCCTACCTGACCGGGCTGGAGGAGCGCGTCGGACGCGGCGAGCCGATCGATCGCGTCGCCTCGGTCGCCAGCTTCTTCGTCTCCCGCGTGGACAGCGCGATCGACCCCCGTCTGATGGCGTTGGGACGCGACGACCTGTTGGGGCGCGCGGCGGCCGCCAACGCCAAGGTCGCCTACGGCCACTTCACGCGCAGCCTGACCGACCCGCGCTTCGTGGCGCTGCGCGAGCACGGTGCCCGCCCGCAGCGGCTGCTGTGGGCCTCGACGTCGACCAAGGACCCCCGCTATCCCGACACCAAGTACGTCACCGAGCTGGCCGGGCCGCAGGTCGTCAACACGATGCCGATGGCGACGCTGCAGGCCTTCCAGGATCACGGTGTGGTGGGCGACGAGCTGACCGACAGCGAGCACGAGGCCCACCAGCTGATCGAGGACATCGAGGCCGCCGGCATCTCGCTCGCGGAGGTCACCGAGCAGCTGCTCGTCGACGGGATCGCCGCCTTCGCGGAGGCGCTGGACAAGCTGCTGGCGGGCATCGAGCGGCGCCGCGAGGCGGTTGTGTCGGGTCAGCCGCCCGACCTCGAGGCGCGCCTGGCCGAGCAGGACGCCGAGGCGATCGGCGAGCGCGTGCGCTGGGCTGAGCGCGAGCGCGTGGCGCTGCGCATCTGGCGCACCGACCACACGCTCTGGAAGCCCTCGGCGGAGGAGATCTCCAACCGCCTCGGCTGGCTGACGATCGCCGAGCAGATGCGCGAGCGCCTCTGCGATCTGACCAGCTTCACCGCCGACCTGCGCCAGGCTGGCTTCACCGACTGCGTCCTCTTGGGGATGGGTGGATCGAGCCTCGCGCCACTGGTGCTGCGGCGCAGCTTCGGCAGCGCGCCCGGCTTCCTCGACCTGCATGTGCTCGACTCGACCGATCCCGACGCGGTCGCCGGCCTCGCCGAGCGCCTGACGCTGGAGCGCACGCTGTTCCTGGTTTCGAGCAAGTCGGGGGGCACGCTCGAGCCGCGCGCTCTGTACTCCTACTTCCGCGGCCTGATCGACGACGGCTCGCACTTCGTCGCGATCACCGATCCCGACACCGCGCTCGCCGACCACGCCGAGCGCGAGGGCTTTCGCCGCACGTTCCTGAACGACCCGGGCATCGGCGGGCGCTACTCGGCGCTGTCGTACTTCGGCCTGTTGCCGGCAGCGCTGATCGGCGTCAACGTCTGGGCGCTGCTCGACAGCGCCGAGGTCGCGATGCACAGCTCGATGCCCGAGCTGGCCTGCGATCAGAACCGCGCGCTGTGGCTCGGCCTGGCGATCGGCACGCTGGCCCAGCATGGCCGGGACAAGCTGACCTTCGTGGTCTCGGAGCCGCTGTCGAGCCTTGGGCTGTGGCTCGAGCAGCTGGTCGCGGAGAGCACGGGCAAGGAGGGCAAGGGCATCGTCCCGATCGCCGACGAGCCGCTTGGCGAGCCCGCCGACTACGGCGCCGATCGGGTCTTCGTCCACCTGCGCAACGCCAAGCAGGCTGACGAGGAGGTCGATCGCCGTCTGGCCGCGCTGGCCGACGCCGGCCACCCGGTTATCAGCATCCCGTTCGACGAGGCCGCCGACCTCGGCGCGCAGTTCTTCACCTGGGAGCTCGCCGTCGCCACCGCCGGCGCCGTGCTCACCATCAACCCCTTCGACCAGCCCAACGTGCAGGAGGCCAAGGATTTGGTCAGCGAGACCATCGAGGCCTACCGTCGCGACGGGCGGCTGCCCGAGGAGGAGGTGATCGCCACCCAGGACGACCTGCGCGTGCTCGGGCCGACGCGCAACGGCGGCCCGACGACGGTCGCCCGGGCGCTCGCTGAGCTGCTGGATGAGACCGGCCCTGGCAGCTACCTCGCCACGCTCGCCTACATCGCCCCCAGCGCGCGCGCCGACCGGGCGCTGACGCGGCTGCGCCGCAGCGTACGCGACGCCCAGGCGGTCGCGACGACGGTCGGCTATGGACCGCGCTACCTGCATTCCACCGGCCAGCTGCACAAGGGCGGCCCGCCAAGCGGGCGCTTCCTGCAGATCACCCACGACGGCCGCGGCGACGTCGAGGTGCCGGGCGCTGGCTATGACTTCGCGACGCTGATCCGCGCGCAGGCTATCGGCGACCTGCGCGCGCTGCGCTCGCGTGACCTGCCCGCCGTGCACGTGCATCTCTCCGGCGACGTCGAGCGCGCGCTCGAGCAGCTGGCGCAGCTGGTGGCGGACGTCGCCGAGGGCGACGGCGGCGAATCCGCGAGCACCGACGCGCAGGGGCGATCGGGCGAGGGCGACGGCACGGGTCGCGCCTGATGAGCGCGACCGACGCGGCGACCGTCACCAACACCACCATCAGCAGGGCGCCCAGCGAGGCGCCGGCCAACCCCTTCGCCGCCGACGTCCAGCAGCCACTGCCGCCGCCCTCGACGATGGTGCTGTTCGGGGCGACCGGTGACCTGGCGGCGCGCAAGCTGCTGCCCGCGTTCTACAACCTCGCGATCGCCGGCCAGCTGCCCGAGCGCTTCCGGCTGATCGGCGTCGGCCGCCGCGCCGACGACCACGAGCCGTTCCGACGCCACGTCGAGGACTCGATCGAGCGCTTCTCGCGCACCGGCCTCGATCCCGACGCCTGGCGGGCGCTGCGCGCCAAGCTCGAATG
Organism: uncultured Solirubrobacterales bacterium; assembly: GCA_963795555.1. Lineage (GTDB taxonomy): Bacteria > Actinomycetota > Thermoleophilia > Solirubrobacterales > Solirubrobacteraceae > CAWCHZ01. Next base: position 38,528 of record CAWCHZ010000001.1, on the reverse strand, counting down.
GGTCGGAGGCGACTTCGACAGCCCCGAGACCTTCCAGCGGCTCGTCGAGCAGCTGGCCGACAGCGATCGCCGGCTTGGTGGCCCGACGCGCCGCCTCTTCTACCTGGCGACCGCGCCCTCGTTCTTCGGGCCGATCGCCCAGGCGCTGGGCAAGGTCGGGCTGGGCGCCGGCGCCGAGCCGCCCAGCGCGCTGGTCGTCGAAAAGCCCTTCGGGCACGACCTCGACTCGGCGATCGAGCTCAACCGCCAGCTGCGCGCCGCCTTCGACGAGCAGCAGATCTTCCGCATCGACCACTACCTCGGCAAGGAGACGGTGCAGAACCTGCTCGTGCTGCGCTTCGCCAACGGCCTGTTCGAGCCGCTCTGGAACCGGCGCTACATCGACCACGTCGAGATCACGGTTGCCGAGGACATCGGCATCGGCCATCGCGCGGGCTACTACGACAACGCTGGCGCGCTGCGCGACGTGATCCAGAACCACGCGCTGCAGCTCACCTCGCTGGTGGCGATGGAGCCGCCGCTGCGCTTCAGCGCCGAGCTGATCCGCGACGAGAAGGTCAAGGCGCTCTCGGCGGCCAAGCCCTGGACGCCCGCGGAGGCCGCCACCGCGTCAGTGCGCGCCCAGTACAGCGCCGGCTGGGTCGCCGGCGAGCAGGTGCCCGGCTATCTCGAGGAGGAGGGGGTTCCAGCCGACTCGCAGACCGAGACCTATGCGGCGCTGCGCCTGGAGCTGGACAACTGGCGCTGGGCCGGCACGCCCTTCTACCTGCGCACCGGCAAGCGCCTGAAGGTCCGCGCGACCGAGATCGCGATCGCGTTTCGGCCGGTGCCACACCTGCCCTTCACGGGGGGTGTGGGGGTCGTGGAGCCCAACCAGCTGCTGATCTCGGTCCAGCCCAACGAGGGCGTCAGCCTGCGGATGGTCGCCAAGGTGCCCGGCTCGACGATGGAGATCCGTCCGGTGCAGATGGACTTCAGCTACGGCGCGGCCTTCCTGCGCGAGTCGCCCGAGGCCTACGAGCGCCTGTTGCACGACGCGCTCGTCGGCGACCCGACCCTCTTCACGCGCGCCGACGAGGTCGAGGCGGCCTGGCGGCTCGTCAACCCGATCCTCGAGGCCTGGCACTCCGGTCAGCCAGAGCTTGCGTCGTATGAGGCAGGCAGCGATGGTCCGGCCGCCGCCGATGAGCTGATCGGCGCCGACGGACGCGCCTGGCGAGCGCTGTGAGCCGGCCGGCGGTGAGCGCCCAGGCTGCCGCGCCGGCAACGTCTGCGATGCGCCGGCGATGAGCGCCCAGATCGCCCCCGAGCCGTCCAACTGGCAGGGCAGCGACGTCACGATCGCGACCGTCGCCGAAGAGCTCTGTCGCGTGCAGGTCGAGCACCTCCATGACGCCCACAACCACGCCGTCACGCGGACGCTCAACCTGATCGTCAGCCGCGGGCAGCCGATCGCCAGCCGCGGGCAGCCCGCGGTGGAGCAGACGCTCGCAACGCTCGGCTGGCACAACCCCTCGCGCACCGTCGTGCTCTGTCGCCACCAGGAGCCGCGACTGGATGCGCGCATCGCGATCGACTGCTGGATGAGCCGAGCGCCGGGCGAGGCGGGCTACTGCCACGATCGCATCAAGCTGATCGCCGACGACGCGCGCCTGGAGCATGCCGAGTCGCTGGTCGCGCCGCTGCTGGTGCGCGGCCTGCCGACCGTGCTCTGGCTGTGCGACGAGACGCCGGCGCCTGGCGAGGAGGTACTGCTCGGACGCGCCGAGCACGCCGTGCTCGACTCCGGCTCGGTCGAGACGACGCGGGCGCTGCGCCGCGCCGCGGCGCTCGGCGCCAGCACCGTCGTGCACGACCTGGCTTGGGGCCGGCTCGAGCACTGGCGCGCGCTGATCGCCGCCAGCTTCGATGCGCCGGATCAGCTTGCCCTGCTGGCGGGCGTCGAGACGATCGAGATCGATCACGGCGCAGCGGCGGTGGCCGACGCGCTGCTGCTCGCCGGCTGGATCGTCGCGCGCCTGGGCTGGTCGCTGGAGGGCTGCCATGGCGACGGGCGGCGCTGGCGCGTGCCGGGCGCCGGCCCGGACGGCGCCGACGCCCTGATCACGATCAAGCCGAGCGCGAGCAGCTGCGCCGACGAGATCGAGCGCGTGCGCATCCACGGCGGCGAAACCACGATCGAGCTGCACCGCGGCGCCGCCTCGCACCGGCTGCGCAACCTCTTCGCCGACGCACTGCCACCGGCCGGCCGCTTCGCGCGAGGCTATGCGGGCGCCGTCGAGGCGGCCGCGGCGCTGCTGCGCGAGGACCTTGCGGCGTCCCGAGGATGAGCGTCCCCGGACAATCGAGGTCGCGCCCGCGATCGGCGGCACCCCGCCGATGAGGCTGACGGTCACCGATACGCCTGAGCAGGCCGCCGCGCTGGCGGCCGCACGCATCGAGCGGCTGCTCGAGCAGCCGCGGCCGGCGGGTGCGCGGTTGCACATTGCGCTCGCCGGCGGCTCGACCCCACGCGCGGTGTACACGCGCCTGGCCGCGGAGGTCGGCGACTGGAGCGGCGTCGAGCTGTGGTTCGGCGACGAGCGCGCCGTCGCCCCCGACGATCCGCGCAGCAACTACCGGCTGGTCCGCGAGACGCTGTTGGCCGGCAGCCGCGGTACCCCACCGCAGGTCCACCGCATCGCCGGCGAGCAGGAGCCCGAGCAGGCCGCCCGCGCCTACGCCGCCGAGCTCAGCGACGAGCTGCCGCGCGACGAGCACGGCGTGCCGCAGCTGGACCTCGCTCTGCTGGGGCTTGGGGAGGATGGCCACACGGCCTCGCTGTTTCCCAATCAGCCCGTGCTGCGCAGCCGCGACAGCCTCTGCGCCGCGGTCGTCGGCCCCAAGCCACCGCCTCAGCGCGTCACGATGACGCTGCCACTGCTGCGCGGCGCGCGCAGCGCGATCGTGCTGGCGATCGGCGTGGAGAAGCTTCGTGCGGTTGCGGCGACGCTCGCCGGGCCGAGCCAGAGCACGCCGGCCAGCCTGCTCAACCGCGCCCGCACCGAGCTGATCGTCGACCGCGCCGCCGCCCCACCCGCGCAGCCCGCGCCAGCCACGCAGCCCGCGCCAGCCACGCAGCCCGCGCCAGTCGCGCAGCGCGGCCCATTCGAGCAGCCAGCTTCACACGAGCACACGGCCCCATCCGAGCCCGCGCGACCCCCCACCGACAGCCGTTGATCGAGGAGGCCCATGCCCCTGCACCATTCCGTGCCCGCCGAGCAGGCCGATGCGGTCCACAGCGCGCGAGCGCAGCTCGACGCTGACGAGGTCCCGATCTTCCGCCTGCCCGACGCGGGCATCGCGCCGGACGTCGCGAGCCAGCTGATCCACGACGAGCTGCTGCTCGACGGCAACGCCGGCCTGAACCTGGCGACCTTCGTCACGACCTGGATGGAGCCCGCGGCACGTCAGCTGATCGACGACTGCCTCGAAAAGAACATCGTCGACAAGGACGAGTACCCGCAGACGGCCGAGCTCGAGCTGCGCTGCGTGAACATGCTCGCCGACCTCTGGAGCTCGCCGCAGGCCGAGCGCGCGACCGGCTGCTCGACGACGGGCTCCAGCGAGGGCTGCATGCTCGCTGGCCTGGCGCTGAAGTGGCGCTGGCGCGAGCGCCGGCGCTCGCTCGGCGCGCCGACCGATCGCCCCAACCTCGTGCTGGGGGCCAACGCGCAGATCTGCTGGGACAAGTTCTGCCGCTATTGGGACGTCGAGCCGCGCCTGGTTGCGCTGGCACCCGGCCGCACGCACCTGACGGCCGCGGAGGCCGCCGCGCACTGCGACGAGAACACGATCGGCGTGGTGGCGATCCTCGGCTCGACGCTCGACGGCAGCTATGAGCCGGTCAACGACATCGCCAAGGCGCTCGATGACCTGCAGCAGCGCAGCGGCCTTGACATCCCGCTGCACGTCGATGCCGCCTCCGGGGGCTTCGTCGCGCCGTTCCTGGACCGCAAGCTCGAGTGGGACTTTCGTCTCGAGCGCGTGCAGTCGATCAATGCCTCGGGCCACAAATACGGCCTCGTCTACCCGGGCGTCGGCTGGGTCGTCTGGCGCAACGAGGCGGCGCTGCCCGAGCAGCTCGTCTTCCACGTCAACTACCTCGGTGGCGACATGCCGACCTTTGCGCTGAACTTCTCGCGCCCCGGCGCCCAGGTGATCAGCCAGTACTTCAACTTCCTGCGCCTCGGCCGGGACGGCTATACGCGCGTCCAGCAGGCCTGCCGTGACACAGCTCGCTGGCTGGCACAGGAGATTGCCCAGCTCGGCCCGTTCGAGCTGATCTCCGACGGCAGCGGAATCCCGGTCTTCGCCTTCCGGCTGCGCGAGGACATCGACGCCTACAGCGTCTTCGACGTCTCGACGGCGCTGCGCACCCATGGCTGGCTGGTACCGGCCTACACCTTCCCCGCCAACCTCGAGCAGCTGGCCGTGCTGCGCGTCGTCGTGCGCAACGGCTTCAGCCGCGACATGGCGCAGCTGCTGCTGCGCGACCTGCGCCGCGCGGTCGACGCGCTCGGGGGCGGCGCAGCACCGAACGCGCCGCAGCGCTCAGCGTTCCACCACTGACCCACCGCTCGCGCGGGGACCGGGCTAGCCGCTGCTCACCCTGGGCCGGGCTAGCCGGCGCCCGTGCGCGCACCGCGTTCGTAGCGGCGCAGACCGGCGAAGTCGCGGCGGTGGTAGAGCATCGGCTCGCCGGCGTCGCAGTGCTCACCGTGCACGACCAGCCCGATCACGATCATGTGATCGCCACCCGCGACGACCCGGTGCACGCGGCAGACCAGCCAGGCATAGGCGCCATCGATGCGCGGCAGCCCGTGGTCGGCCGTCCAAGCGATGTCGGCGAGCTTGTCGGGACCCTTGCGCGCCAGCGCCAGCGCCTCGCGGTCCTGCCCGTCGGCGAGCACGCTGACGCCGAAGCGCCGGGTCGCGCGGATCATCCGCAGCAGCCCCGAGCCGCGGTCGAGCGCGACGGTTATCAACGGCGGATCGAGCGAGAGCGAGCTGAACGCGCTGACGGTCGTGGCGTAGGGACGTTCGCTGCGCATCGTGCTCACGACGCTGACCGGCGTGCAGACGGCTCCCAGCACGGCGCGGAAGGCATCGGGCGCGATCGGCGTCAGCCGCTCGAGGGGGTCCTGCTGAGCGCTCATGGGGCGTCAGCGACGCGGCCGTCAACCACTCGCGCCTCCGCCACGCGCCCATCGCCGGGGCGCGCCTCCGCCACGCGGCCATCGCCGGCTCGCGCCTCCCCCACGCGCCCATCGCCGGGGCGCTCGTCCGTCGGACGGGCCGCCCGCTGCGCCACCGAGCGGCGATGCTGGCGCCAGTGCAGCAACAGTGCGCCGCCGCCCGCCAGCACGACCCCGATTAGCCCCCAGAGCCCGAACAGGCTCAGCACGTTCTTGACCGTGTGCCCGAGGTAGTAGGCGAGCAGCCCGATCGTCGTGGCCCAGCCAATCCCGCCGGCAGCGTTCCAGAAGGCGAACGAGCGCCAGCGCATGCGGTTCGCGCCGGCCAGCCACGACGCCCACACACGCAGGCCCAGCAGCCAGCGACCGAAGAAGACGGCCTTGGGCCCGTGACGAGCGAAGAACGGCTCGCCGACTTCCAGCACTCGCCGGCGCTGGCGCTCGAAGAGCCCGGGGCGCTCGAGCAGCCAGCGGCCGCCCTTGCGGCCGATCAGATAGCCGATGTTGTCGCCGACGATCGCCGCGGTGGCGGCCAGCACGATCACGAACTCGATCTGGAGCTTGCCCTGGCTGGCGAGCAGCGCGCCGGTGATCAGCGCCGTCTCGCCCGGCACCGGGAAGCCGCTCGACTCCGCCATGACGAGCACGAACAACAGCGGATATCCGATGTTGTGGGCCACGCTGACGATCGACGCGAACATCGACTCCGCTCCAACGCTCGGGAACGAGGGTGATACGGGCGGCGGGCGCTGCGCCGATCACAGGATCGCCCGCGCGGCCGCCCGACTCATCTCATTGTGGCGTCTGCGTCGCGTGCTGTCAGGAAGCGGCGCACCGGCAGGCGCCCACCGACGAAGAGCACCGTGATCACGACCCCGGCGAGCGCCAGCGCCGCGTCGGCGCCCAGGCCGGCGTGGATGCCGCTGACGAAGCCGCGATCGGGGCTCGCGCCGCGTGAGGCCGACGTGAACAGCGCCGTCGCGAGCCCCAGCCCGATCGAGCCGCCGGTGATCTGGCACATGTAGACGATGCCGCCCGCGAGGCTCCACTGGGCGCGGTCCAGCGCCGTCACCGCGGCGGTCGTGATCGTCGAGTAGAAGACGCCGATGCCGATCCCGCTCAGCGCCATGCCGGGCACGAGCGCGCCGTAGCTGACGGGCAGCTGCAGGCGCGAGACGAGCAGCGCTCCGACGGCAATGCAGGCCGCGCCGAAGCCGACGATCAGCTTCTGACCCAGCCGCGCATAGAGCGAGCCGGCGATGAACGAGGTCGCGGCAAACGTCGTCATCATCGGCAGCAGCCCAACGCCGGCATGCAGCGGGCTGTAGCCGAGCAGGCGCTCCATCGTCTGCGGTAGGTAGACGACGAGCGCGAAGTAGGTTGCCGAGATCAGCAGCACCGCCAGCGCGGCCGCCGCGAACGGGCGGTTGGCGCTCACCGCGCGCGGCACGAGCGCCCCCTCGCCGCCCCCTCGCTCGACCAGCGCGAACAGCGCGACGAGCGCCGCGGCGGTCCCCAGCAGCGCAATGATCCGCACGTCCCCCCAGCCCCAGTTGCCGACCTGCTCGAGTGCCAGCAGCAGGGCCGTCAGCGCCGCCGACAGCGTCAGCACGCCGGCGTAGTCGATGCGGGCGCCGTGGGTCTCGCGCGGCTGATGGATCAGCCATAGCGCGCCGGCGCAGGCACAGGCGACGATCGGCAGGTTGAGGAAGAAGATCGCGCGCCAGCTCAGCGCGTCGGTCAGCGCGCCGCCGAGCATCGGGCCAAAGGCGTTGCCGAGACCGGCCACACCGATGATCAGGCCGCCTGCCAGGCCGGCCTTGCGCGGCGGCAGCACCGCATAGGTCATGCCGAGCGTCGCCGGCCACAGCAGCGCCCCGCCGAGTCCCATCAGCGCCCGCGCGCCGATCAGCAGCCCCGCGCCCTGGGCGAGCCCACCGACCGCCGAACACAGCGCGAAGATCGCCGCCCCGATGAAGAAGACGCGCCGGCGGCCGAACATGTCCGCCAGCCGCCCGCCGGTGACGATCAGCGCGCCGAAGACCAGCGCGTAGGCGTTGATCAGCCACTGCACCGCACCGACGCCGACATGCAGGTCGTGCTGGATGCGCGGCAGCGCCACCCCAAGCGCGGTGAAGTCGTTGGCGAACACGAACACCGCAAAGCCCATCGCCACCAGCGCGAGGATCGTCGCGCCCGAGATGCGCTCGTCGAGCGCCGGCGCCGGCGCGCTTGCCGTCATGGACATCGGACCTCCCCGCAATTCCCTTGCCTGGGCGGCTTTCCGCGAGCCGCTCGCCCGCTTGCCTGCACGCAGCTGCCGCGAGCCACTCACCCGCCGCGGCCCGCGCCAAGGCGCGCCCCCTGCTCCTGTCGTCACTTTTTGCCCCCGCGCGGGTGACGTAAACAGACTACGACCTCTCTCGCTTCATCTCAACTATAATGATGATCGACTTGGCTGACGCGCGTGCCACGCCGACCGACCCCCAGCCGCCGGTTCGCCTCGCCGAGCTGGTCTTCACGCTCTCGCTGGCCACCGACCTCGGCATGGGCCTGCCGCTCGAGCACGGGCTGCGCACGGCGACGATCGCCCTGCGACTCGGCGGTCTGCTGGGGCTCGCGCCGGAGCAGCTGCGCGCGGTCTACTACCTGGCGCCGCTGCGCTACGCCGGCTGCTCCAGCGAGGCCGACGTCCCGGCACGGTTCTTCGGCGACGAGATCGCCGCGGGCGAGACCACGAGCCACACCGAGGTCGCCCAGCTGCTCGCCGACCGGCTGGGGCTCGATCTGGCGGTACGGCAGGGCCTATCGGCTGCCTACGAGCGTTGGGACGGCAAGGGCTTCCCACGCGGGCTTGCCGGCGAGCAGCTGCCATTGGCGATCCGCGTGGTCCAGGTCGCCCAGGAGGGCGAGCTGCTTGCCTGGCAGCTGGGCATCCGCGAGACCCGGCGGCTGCTGCGTGCCCGCTCCGGGCGTGGCCTCGATCCGCTCATCGCCGACACGCTGGTCGCCCACGCCGACAGCGTGCTGGACGATCTGGACTCGCCGGCTCTGTGGGATGACCTGCTCGCCGCCGAGCCCGGCGAGCAACGCACCCTGCGCGACACGGCGCTGGCCGGCTGCCTGACCGCGATCGCCGACTGCGCCGACGGCAAGAGCTTCGTGGTCGGCCACTCCCGTACGGTCGCGGCAGTGGCCGCCGGCGCGGGCGAGGCGCTCGGGCTCGAGCCAGCCACGGTCGCCCAGCTGTATCGGGCCGGCCTGACGCACGACATCGGCCGCGTCGCGGTCGGGGGGCAGATCTGGTCCAAGCCCGGACCGCTCTCGCGCGATGAGCGTGAGCAGGTACGCCTCGCCCCGTACTACACGGAGCGCCTGCTCGGCCAATCGACCTCGCTGCGCGAGCTCGGCCGCCTCGCCGCAATGTCACAGGAGCGTTGCGACGGCTCGGGCTACCACCGCGGGCTGGGCGCCGCCGACATCCCCGTGGCCGGACGTGTGCTCGCCACCGCCAACACCTATCAGGCGATGGTCGAGCCACGCCCGTACAGACGGGCGTTGACCGGGCCGGACGCTGCTAAGCAGCTTGCGCAGGAGGCCAGCGACGGGCGGCTGGACCGCGACACGGTCAGCGCGGTCCTCGCGCGGGCGGGCCACCAGCCCCGGGCCGTGTCCGGCAGCCGGGGGGGATCGGGACGCACGCGGCCGCGCACGGAGCCCGGCGGGGCCGCTGCCAGCGCGACCGCGGCGCCCCCCACCGGCCCAACCGCTGCCAGCGCGACCGCGGCGCCCCCCACCGGCCCAACCGCTGCCAGCGCGACCGCGGCGCCCCCCACCGGCCCAACCGCTGCCAGCGCGACCGCGGCGCCCCCCACCGGCCCAACCGCTGCCAGCGCGACCGCGGCGCCCCCCACCGGCCCAACCGCTGCCAGCGCGACCGCGGCGGCCCCCAACGGCCCAACCCGCCCGACCGGCGCGATCCTGTCCGAGCGCGAGGAGCAGGTGCTGACGCTGCTGGCGAATGGCCTGGCGACAAAGGAGATTGCCCTTGCACTGGGTATCTCCCCCAAGACGGCCGACCACCACATCCAACACATCTACGCGAAGATCGGCGTCTCCACGCGAGCGGCGGCGGCCGTCTACGCGGTGGAGCATGGGCTCACGGGCAGCGTCGAACCCAGGCCACCCCACCCCGGCCGCCGGCGATCGCACAGGTCGTAGGATGCAGGCCCTGCATAGGGAGAACTCCCGATTGAACGTTCGCAGAGTGATGAGAAGCTTCTGCCCCGAGCGTCCAGATCAATGAGCGAGATCGAACCCGACGCTGGTGCCCCGCGCGAAGGCGGTAGGCGAGCCCGCCCGACCCGCTCACGGGGAGGGCGGCGTGGGCTCGACGAGCGAGCCGAGGGACGGCTGGTGGCGCTTCCGGACCGCGGCGGGCTGAGCCGCCGTCCGGCGTTCTCGCCGGAGCGGATTGGCGAGCTGATGAATCGCCGCCAGATCGCCGGCGGCAAGCTGCGCGGTCAGCTCGCCACCACGCTCGGGATCAGCGACATCGAGATCGCCGCGCTCGAGCAGCTGCTGGCGCATGGCAGCATGACCGCGACCCAGCTGGGCGCGCAGCTCGGGCTCAGCTCGGGAGGGATCACCGGGTTGTCCTATCGGCTCGAGCGCGCCGGGCACGTCGCGCGTGAGCCCCATCCCAGCGATCGGCGCAGCATCGTGCTGAACGTCACCGACGCTGCTCGGCACACGATCTGCGAGCAGCTCGAGGCGTTCATCGACGGTCATCATCAGCTCATCCGCGAGCTGACCGCCGAGGAGCGACAGATCGTCGGCAATTTCCTGGAGCGGACGCTGGAGATCGTCCAGCAGCATGCCGACGCGCTCGCTACCCAGGCGAACGTCCCGCGCTCGGGGCGTCGCGTGAACAACCGGCTGCTCTGGGGCTGAGCGGCCGCAGGCAGAGCGGTGGCCGCCTGCGCGCCGCGGAGACGCGCCGCGCTAGCTGCCGGGATGCCCGGCCGGCCGGCCGAGGCGCTGACGCAGCTGGCCGCGGGCCAGCCGCAGCCGTCCCCAGACCAGCGGCCGCGTCGCCGAGCCGAACGCGTCGCTGATCACCTGCTTAGCTCGTCCCACGTCATGCAGTGCGTCGGTGAGCTCGATCGGGTCGTTGAAGTTGTCGATGAACGCGTTGGCGATCCGCTGCTGGGGACTGTCGTCGTCGGGGCAGCCGGTGCTGCCGTACTGCGCCGTCAGCAGCATGCCTCCGGCGGGGCTGAGCGGTTCGAGCAGGGTGCTGGTGAGCCGGTCGCAGTCACCGTGGCGGGCCCAGAAGCGCTCGAAGGTGGCACGCATCCAGTCGGCGTCGAAGGGCAGATCGCCGCGCTCGGCGACCGCAACGGCGTAGACCTGCGCCATCTTGTTGCCGCTGTTGGCCCCCTGTCCGGCAATCGGATCGAGCGATTGGGCGGTGTCGCCGAGCGCCATGACGTGACGTCCCGACGGCAGCGTCCCAACCACGTGGCGGATCTCGGGCGTAATCGCCCCGACCAGCCAGGCGTTCTCGTCACAGATTCGCGCGTGCTCGAAGGATTCGCGGTCCCAAGGCGTCAGCTCGCGAATCGCCGCCTGGGCGCGCGCGAGCACCTGCTCTGCGCTGGCGCAGTCGCGGAAGCGATCCAGCGGGCTGCCCGCGCGCGCCTCGACCACCAGCACCGTGGCATGGTCGCCATCCTTGGAGTACCAGGGCATCCAGAAGGCCTCGCCGTAGGGGCCGAGGAAGTTGAACTTGATCGGCAAGAACCACGGCGCATAGGGCACGCCGATCGGCACGTCGCGCACGCAGATCATCGCCAGCTGGCGTTGCGGGGAGCGATAGACGCTGCGCGCCTGATCGCGCGGGAAGAGCTTGGTCAGCTCACCGCGACCGGCCGCGACGATCGTCAGGTCGTTGCGAGCGGCGATCTCGTCGAGCCGCCGGACATCCACGCTCTCGATCTCCACGCCACCGCCGCGCTCGGCCAGCTGCTCGAGCCAGGTGGCACTCTGCAGCCGCAGGTCGATCGCCATCAGATGGCCCTTGGTGAGGCGACCGAGCAGCGTCAGCAGCTGGTTGTCGCGCCGGGGGCAGAATGTCAAATGGACGCCCTCACAGCGTGGCGCCTGATGGCCCCAGTGCTCGAGGCCCAGCTCGCGCTCGAACGCCACAGCCATCTCGAACCGCGCTGCCGCGCCCGTCGGACGCGAGCGCTCGAGGAAGTCCTCCGGGCTCTTGTCGGAGTGGACCGTCACCTGATAGCCGCGTTGCAGCAGCGCGTGCGCGGCGACCAGGCCCGCCTGGCCGGCGCCGACGATCGCGATTCGCCTCATGCCATCCCCCTGATGACCATGACGGATCGTAGCGGTAGGGCCCGGTCCACGCCCCCCTCGCTCGGCGACCACGACGCGCCCCCGACTGTGGAGACGGACCTCGACCAGGACCAGCCGCTGCCCTGAATCGTGCCCCTTGACATGTGACTGAAAGGTCACTTATCCTCCCGGGCATGGACGAGGTGTTCAAGGCATTGGCGGACCCGACGCGCCGCAGCCTGCTCGACGAGCTCTTCCGCACGGATGGGCAGACGCTGAGCGCTCTGGAGGGGCGCCTGCCGATGACGCGCTTTGGCGTGATGAAGCACCTGCGAGTGCTCGAGCAGGCGGGCCTAGTCGTGACCAGGCGTCGCGGCCGCGAGAAGCTGCACTTCCTGAACCCCGTCCCGATCCGGCTCATCCACGACCGCTGGGTGAGCAAGTACGCCGAGCCCTGGGCCGCGACTTTGAGCGACCTCAAGCAGCGACTGGAGGACAGCACGATGGAGAAGGTCTTCGAGATCTACATCAAGACGACGCCGGAGCGCCTCTGGGAGGCGATCACCGACCCCGAGCTGCGCCGGAAGTACACCTTCGGCGTGGGCGTCGAGTCGGACTGGAGCAAGGGCTCCGACTATCGGGGGGTCGCGGCCGGCACCGCGATCATGTCCGGCGAGAACCTCGAGGTCGATCCACCGCGGCGGCTGGTGCAGAGCTTCAATGCGCTCTGGAGCGACGAGGTCAAGGCGGAGGGAACCTCACGGGTCGCCTGGGAGATCGAGCAGGTGCAGGACTCCTGCCGCCTGACCGTGATCCACGACCAGCTGCGCGAGGGCGCCAACGGCGAGCTCTACGGCGGCTGGCCGATGATCCTGTCCGGGCTCAAGACGCTGCTGGAGACCGGCGAGACGCTCACCACGCCGGGCTCGCTGCGCTATGCGCAGGCGTCCAGCTGGACGGCCTGACGAGCCCCCGCTCGGCTCGTGCCGACGACCGGGCCCGCGCTACGCCGCGAAGCGCTGCGCGGCGCGGGCGCGCGCCTTGGCCGCCTCGATCTCGCGATCCTTGGGCGGCGCGCTGGTGACGAGCTGCTCGAGCAGCCGCGCGGACGCCGCGGAGACCGCCTCGACGGCCTGCTCGAAGGCCTCCTCGTTGGTACGCGAGGGCTTGGCGAAGCCGCTGATCTTGCGGACGTACTGCAGCGCCGCCGCGCGGATCTCATCGTCCGAGGCGGGCGGCTCGTAGTTGTGCAGGGTGCGGATGTTGCGACACATGCCGCCATCGTAGCCGCCGCTACCCTGCGTCGCGTGGCCAGCTGGGACGACGTACGCCGGATCGCGCTCGCGCTGCCCGAGACCAGCGAGGAGCGCAGGCGCGAGCTCATGTTCTGGCGCGTGCGCGACAAGAATTTCGTGTGGGAGCGCCCGCTTCGCGGATCGGATCTGCGCGCGCTCGGCGACGCCGCGCCCAGCGGTCCGATCCTCGGCGCGCGGGTCGAGCACCTGGTGGCCAAGGAGGCGCTGCTGGCGACCGATCCCGACATCTACTTCACGACGCCGCACTTCGACGGCTTCCCCGCCGTGCTCGTGCGCCTCGATCAGATCGCGCACGACGAGCTGCGGGAGCTGATCGTCGAGGCCTGGCTGGCGCGCGCTCCCGCCCGCCTGGCCAAGCAGTACCTCGAGCAGCACGCGCCCCCGGAGGAGGGCTAGGCGCGGCGGCAGCGGGAGCGCAGCGCCCCACAGGCGCCACCCCCGCAAGCGCCACCAACGCGGCCGTGCCTCAGAGGTCGATCCGCAACCCCACCTCGTAGAGCTCTACCGAGGTGCGCCGGCCGAAGCCGCCGGGAATCGGGGGATCGATGGCGCTCAGCGTGGCGTGGCCCTTCGCCAGGTCCTCGGCGGTCTCGAACAGCGCGATCGCCACGACCTTGCGCTGCTCGGAGCTCGTGAGGAGCAGCAGGCCCGCGGCGGGGACCTCCTCCGGCAGACCGGCCGTGGCCTGCTCCCTGATCCCCTCCGCCATCTGGCGCACCTGCTCGGGCTCAGCACCCTCGAACGTCGCCACGCGCGCGTGCATTGGCCTCTCCTTGATCGGGTCGAGGCGCCAAGCGGGGTGGCGCCTCATTTGATGGCGGGTGGGTTGATCGGCGAGCCGACCCCACCGGTCACGGCAGCGGCGGCGCGCAGAAGACGCGGGCGCCCGCACCCGAGGCCACTGAGACCCCGGGACGGGCGGCCGCGGCTTACCCGTTACTCGTCCGGCTCTGTGGTCGGCGTAGCCGGCACCGACGGTGGGTCGGAGGGCGTGGGCGTGGGAGTCGGCGTAGGCGTGGGAGTCGGCGTGGGGGGCGAAGTCGGCGTGGGCGTCGGAGGCGGCGGGGGCGGCGGAGCCGGCTTGGGCGATGGCTCCGGAGGGGTGGGCGTAGGGGTCGGGGTGGGCGTGGGCGTGGGGTCGCCGTTGCCGTTACCGTCACCGTTCATCGAGCACCTCGCTTGTGGGTGGAATGGGTTCCGGCCCAGCCAGATCAGCGCGCCGCGCGGATCTGCGCGTCGACGGCCGCGGCGACGTCGGTGACGGACACCGGCACCTCGCCCACGCTCTCGACGCGCACGAGCACATTGACACGGACGAAGTAGATTCGCAACAGCGGCTCTCCGGCCGTGCAGAAGCAGACGTCGCCGACCTCGATCCCGCGTTCGCCGCAGCTCGGCAGGCGCAGCGCCATCGAATGCGCCAGCACGTCGATCAACGCCTCCTGCGCCGCGACGGCGTCAGCGTGCCCGGCGATCGTCACGGCGATACGTCCACCCGGCTGCTCATGGGTGAGGTAGTCGATGTAGGTCCGCCCGCCGGGCATCGCGACGCGCTCCTCGAAGCGCACGCGCGGCAGCTGGTGGGGATCTGCGGCGAAGCGCGCCGGCCCAGCCGCCTCGCGGCCCAGCCATGAGGCGAAGCCGTAGCGCTCCTTGACCTGCTCCCTGCGCTCGTCGTACTCGTCCACGGTCAACTCGCCAGCTCGCGTCGCCTCATCCCCACCCCGGCTCGCCGCCTCGTCCTCACACGAGCTCCCGCCGGCCGCCGTTGGAATAGCTCTCCGCCCCCTGGGGCAGGCAGCTCAGGATGCCGGCGGCGTCGTTGGTGGCCAGTCGCTCGCGGTATGACGAGGCCGTGAAGGGCACCGCGATCGGGACGCTGACGTTGGCACCCAGGGTCGAGAACTTCATCGCCTGCGGCAGCTGCGGCGTGTGGACGATGCTGGGGTCGGTCCAGTTCCACGGGTTGTTGCCGGAGTCGACCTTCAGGCACGCGTCGTAGAGCCCGTCGGAGTAGCTCGCGGTGCCCGTCCAGGCGACCTCATGGTAGGAGAATGCCGGCGGATTTGGCGCCACGAACGGATAGCTCCAGGTCGTGCCGCCGATCGCGATCATCTTGTTGACATAGAAGCCGCCGCCTCCGCTGGCGTGCATCTGCGACGCATACAAATTGCAGCCCAGCGCATTGGCGAAGGTCGTCACGATCGTCGCGCAGTCGGTGCAGTTGACCACACCGCCCTTGCCGCCCTGGCCGCCGAGGAACTTGAGGAACTCCGTGCTCAGGAAGGCCCAGCCGGCGACGCCCCAGGCGGTGTACGCGCTCGCACCACCGTGGACGTCGTAGCTCAGGCCGATGCCGCCATTGACCTTCTGCGTGATCAGGCCGGCGGCCTCGCCGGCGGTCTTTGCCCCGTTGGCCCACACGCACGCGTAGTCGAGCAGGTCCGCCCAGGGCACCTGCGTGTCGGAGGATGGCGTGGCGGACTGCGTCCAGGGCGTGGTCGGCATGGCCAGCACGACGTAGATGCGGTGCTGGGTGACGGTCAACTGCGTCCAGTCGCCGAGCGTCTTGTAGTACCAGGTCCACGAGATGTCCGTGCGCCCGACCCCGTTGGTGGCGAGCGTGTGGTGAGGCAGCGAGAGCGTCACGAAATCGGGGTCGGAGACGCCGTTCTTGAAGGTCACGGTGAACGGGTCGATCGCGCCGAGCACGCCACCGCCGTCGGCGCGGACCTGCGCCTGCGTGATCGTCGGATCGCTGATCACGAACTTCGCCTGGATCGTCACCGTCTTGCCGGTGGTGCTGGCGATCGCATAGGCCGCCGGCGACTGCTCGGGCTTGGTCTCGCCCTTGGTCCACTCGGCGACCGGGACGTGCTTGGCGTAATTGCGGCGGATCGACAGCGCGTCGACGGCAACGCCCGTCGTGTCGTAGTTGAACTTGATCGCCGCGACGTCGACCGCCGGCAGCGCCGAGCACTGCGCGGGACGTCGCTGTGTGTAGATGAAGACGAACGTCGCCGCGGTCGCGACCAGCGACGCGATCACATCCGCCTGCCCCAGGCCGGGGATCAACTTGAGCAGGAGCTTGGCCGCGATGCGCGCCAGCGTCCAGAAGCCGACGTCGACGACGAGCGAGATCAGCGGCTTGAGGAAGCCGCCCGACCACAGGGCGTAGAGGATGCCGTAGATCCCTGAGGCCGTCATCAGCTGCCCGCGGCCCATCTGCGCCATCACGCCCGGGTTGCGCAGCACGCGCCCGATGAAGTCGGTCGCGCTCGGGGTGAGCCGGGCCGAGATGCCGAAGAAGGCGTCCATCAGGCCCGCCACGATGCAGAAGGCCAGCTCGACCTTCCACTGCGTGCATGGATCGAGATCGGCGACGCGGGCGCGCATCGCGACATGGGCGCCGCGGCGCGTGTGGCAGAGCAGCACGTAGTCCTCGCCGATCACATGCGAGGTCAGCAGGAACGGCAGCGAGCGCGGGTCGCTGCGCAGGCGCTCGATCGTGTCATCCCAGGCGTCGCGGATCAGCTGCTGGGCGTCGGAGTCGCCGTCGAAGAGGCCGGCGTCCGCCGTGGCCGCGGCGCGCAGGGTCTGCTCGTGCTCGGCCAGGAAGCCGGCGAAGTCGATCTGCGCGAGCAGATCGGCGATCGCCTGCTCGTCGAGCTGCTCGCCCTGTCCCATGCCGGCCCGCTCGCCGGACGCCCGCTCGTCGAGCCCCGCCGCCACGATCGTCGTCGGCCGGGCGCGCACGGCACCAGCGTGCGAGACCTCCGTCGTCATCTCAGCCCCGTCGACGAGCCCGACTGGATCGCCGTCGCGACGGTTGCGCGCGGGCGTCGTGGTGAAGTCATAGCTGCCCTGCAGATCGGTCGACTCCACCGGGGGCGCCGCTTGCATGTACTGCGTCACCTCGGCGGCGGTCAGCGCGCGCTGCCAGATCTCCAGGCGCGATACAAACCCCTGCAAGGTCGTGGTGCTGATCGGCTGGCCCTGCCGCGGCGCCGCCCCGATCATCGGTGCGCCGAACAGGCGGCTGACCGGGATCGGCCCGCACGCCCTGCTGCCCGCGAGCGCGCTGTCGACGTAGATCTTGAGCGTCGCGCCATCGAACGTCGTCGCGACGTTGGCCCAGACCCCACGGCGGATGACCGCCGTGGAGGTCAGGGCAATGCCGCCGGAGAGGGGACCGCGCTGGGAGACGACCCGAAAGGCCGCGGCCGCGACGTCGTAGTTGAGCAGCAGCGCGATCCCGCTGCCCTCGTCGAGGTTGCCGTTGGCGAAGATCGCCTGGTGCGGCGGATCCTTGCCCTCGATGTGCACCCAGCCCTGGACGGTGTAGGGATCGACCTGGCCGCCGCCCGGGTTGACGTGCTCGTCGCGGTGAGGCTCCGCGTAGGCGGTGCTGCCGAGCCCCAGCGACGGCGTCAGCTCCTGCATCTCCGCACCCGCCGACAGGGTGATCGGCAGGTGGCGCGGACCGCGGTCGACCGGCGGTGCCTGCGCGAAGTCGAACCAGGCCGCGATGCTCGCCGGGTCGGGACCGTTGAACATGTTGGCCTTCACCGTGTTGGCATCGAGCTCGCGGTTGTACACGCGCACGCTGGACAGCTGCGCCTGCAGGTCCTCGCCGATGCGAAACGGGTTGGCATTGGCGTTGCCGCGGCCGGAGATGGCCTGCAGCACGTTGAACGTGCCATCGATATAGAGCCGCACCTGCCCCCCGGCGTAGGTCGCGCAGAGGTAGTGCCAGTCGGCCTCGGTCAGCGGCTGGCGTGCGGCGTTGGAATAGACCGGTGGATAGCCCGTGATCTCGAAGACGAGCGCGTCACCGGCCAGCCCGAACGCGAACACCCCCTCCTTGGAGAGAAAGTGAGCGTGCGAGCAGAGGCCGTCGAGGCTGACCCAGGCATCGACCGAGAACGGCGCACTGCCGTTGAGCTGGATGCCGATGTCGTTGCCGGTCTCGGCGTGCGCCAGCGCCTGCAGCTGGAGCACGATGTAGCTGGCTTCGTTCATCGCCGGCGCTCAGCCGCGCGTAAACACCGTCGCGCAGTTGCCGACTCGGACGAGCGTGCCATTGGGCACGAGGTCCTGCACGGCCTCCAGGCCGATCCCCAGCTCCTCGGGGGATGCGGCGAACTTGGCGGCCGGCGCCTCGTTGTCGATGCCGACGTAGACCGTCGTGTCAAGTCGCGCGCCAGGCGGCCAGACGGAGCTGCCCGAGGGCAGCGATGCCCAGGTCGTGACGGTGCCGTTGAAGTTGGGCGGACAGATCCCCGAGGCTGTCTGCATGGGCCCCTGACTGATGTTCCAGCTCGAGTTGACATTCAGCGGGGTGCAGGTGAGCCCAAAGGTCGTGCCGGTTGGCAGGCTGCCGACCACCGAGACCCTGAACAGCGTGGGCACCGAGTCGCTCTGCGGATTTGAGAAGGTGTCGAGGCGCTCGTACTGGCGGGTCGGATAGTTCTGCGCCGTCGTCAGGTTGCGCCCGCAGACGTTCTGGTTGTTGCGCACCCACATGACATAGTCGTTGTAGGTGGCAAACGGCGGTGGGATGTTCGGGCTCGTGCCGGCCACCGCCACTCCGATCAGGCAGAAGAGGTTGCTCGACAGCGAGCTGAGCACGAAGACGTCGTTGCCGACCGCGATCCCCTGCGGCTGGGTCGTGGGCAGCGAGCAGTAGTTGCTGCCGCCGACGGTCTGGACGTTGTTCTGGCGCCAGACGTTGGTGTTGAGGAACAGCGAGGAGTTGGCGCGGTAGAGGAAGACGTTCCAGCCGCTGAGCGTCTGGGTGCTGAGGTTCTTGGCGCGGACGTAGAGGAGGTTCGTCGCGCTGCCCAGCTGAACGGGCTGATTGGGGTCGGAGCTGTAGTTGGCGGAGAAGAAGCTCTGGGGATTCGCCACCTGCTGGTAGCAGATGACGTCGGGCGAGTAGTAGGGATAGCCCGGCGAGGGCACGGTGCCATCGTCGTTGAGCGCGTCGCGCATCAGCATGCCGTCATAGACGGGCATCGTCCACCCTCCGTTCCTGGCCTCGCCGAGCTGCGTGCGGCCCAGCGCCGCACCACCGATCGGCGCGGCCGTGCCTTGCGCCGACGCGATTAGGCTAGAACCATTGGCCTTGTCTCCGACGTCCGTCGATTGGAGGACGCGGCGGATGAGGCAGCGGCGGTGGCGCGGTGGCAAGACGCGGCGGATGAGACGGCGAGCGGTCGCGCTGATTAGCGGTTCTCGCCCCGGGCATCTACTCGGTCAGATGGAGCTGCGAACGCAACGACCTGCGGTGCTCGCTGACGCGCAGCGCGATGCCGACGTCATCGCCCGCCGTCGGGAATTCGGCTGGCTGGGCCGAGCTGGGCTACTGGCGCGCGGGGCTGTGTATGGGGTGATCGGGCTGCTGGCCATCAAGGTCGCGCTCGGCTCGGGCGGCACGACGCCCAACCAGCAGGGCGCCTTTCAGGTAATCGCCCGCCAGGCCTTCGGCAAGGTCCTGTTGATCGTGCTTGCGGTCGGGCTGGCGGGCTATGCCATCTGGCGAGTGGTTCGCGCGGCGGCCGGGCACGGCAGGCAGGACAGCGAGCGCGGCCTGGATCGCGTCGGCAGCGCGGCCAGCGGGATCGCCTACGCGGTGCTCTGCTACATCGCCGTGAGCATCGTCGCCGGAGGAAGCGGTGGCGGTGGGTCGAGCGGCCCCAAGCGCGCGACCGCCGGCGTGCTGGGATGGACGGGGGGCCCGGTGCTGGTGGGCATCGCCGGCGCGGTGCTGATCGGCGTCGCGCTCTACCAGGGCTACCGCGGGATCGCGCGGCGGTTCATGGACGATGCCAACACCGCCGAGATGGGGCCAGGCGTCAGGCGCGCCTATACGGCGCTTGGCGTCTTTGGGCACCTTGTGCGGGCGGTGGTGTTCGGCCTGATCGGCTACGGCCTGATCGCCGCGGCGATCGACTACGATCCCCGCAAGGCGATCGGCCTCGATGGTGCCTTGGCCCACCTCGCCAGGCAAAGCTACGGCTCGGTGCTGCTTGGCGTCGTCGCGGCCGGTTTGATCGGCTTCGCCCTGTACTCGGTTGCCGACGCGCGCTATCGCAGGGTCTAGACGCCGGCCGCCGGGCTCACGCGGGCAGCAGCGGGCGGCCCCGCGCTGCCACACGTTCCAGCAGCGTCACGGCATGCGCCGGGCCCGGCAGCGCGGCGATCTCATCGCCCAGGCGTTGAGCTGCGTGCCGATAGGACCGGTCGGACATGACGGTTGTCACCGCCTGGCGCACAGCCTCAGGGGTGGCGGTGACCGGATCGATCACGCGGGCAACGCCGAGCTCCGCGCAGCGCACCGCGCTGATCGGCTGATCGCCGCCCAGCGGGATCAGCACCTGCGGCAGGCCATGCGCCAGCGCGCAGATGATGCTGCCCGATCCCCCGTGCGAGATGATCAGGCTGCAACGCGGCAGCAGCGTCGCGTGCGGGATGTAGCGCTCGACGTGAACGTTGGGCGGCTGGGGGCCGAGCTCCGCGGGATCGACGTCGTACCCCACGGTGACGACGAGGTTGATCGGCAGGTCGCGAATCCCGCTGACGACACGCTCGAAGAGATCGCCGGCTCTGACGTTGAAGACCGTGCCGAGCGTGAAGTGGACGACCGGCAGCTCAGCAGCCGTCAGCCACGGCGCCGGCGCGTTGGCGTCCAGCGAGGCAGGCTCGGTCAGGCGGATCGCGTGCTCGATGTCGAGCACCGGCGTGGCGCGGTCGCGATAGCTGGGCGGAAACGGCGTGAGCACCAGGTAGCGCCGGAGCATCGCCAGATCCCGGTCGGGGGGCAAGCCGTGGCGCGCACGCAGCTCGTCCAGCGCTCCGGCCACCAGCGCGGGCCGGAGGTAGGAGCCAGTTCCGGTCATGACCATCGTCGCGTGGGGGATTGCGAGTCGCTCAGCGACGACCATCGCGCCGAAGTCGGTCTCATCGCAGACGAGCAGATCGGGCTCCCATTCGCAGCACAACGCGAGCAGGCCCGGTGCCCGTTCGTGGGCGAGCACGCGCACGAAGCGCTCGCAAAACGCGTGGTCCTCACGCTCGACGTCGAGCTCGAGCAGGGGTTGGCGCGGGGCCAGGTGCTCGCGATTGGCCCCGGCGGCAAAGCCGCGGAATCCCGCGGCCTCGACGAAGCCGAGCGTCCAGCGCCGCCCACTGAACGCGACGACATGGCCCGCCGCGTCGCAAGCGCGAGCAATCGGGACCAGTGGGTTCAGGTGGCTGCTGCCGCCCGCGAACGTGAAGAGGATCCGCGTGGCGAGTCCTTGCTCGTCGTCCGAATTGAGTACCCCTGCCCGCGGATTGTAGGTGCGTGGAGCCGGTTGTCGAGCGTTGCGACTGAAAGTGTCACGGCGACCCACGTCGAGGGTGGCGGCGAGCGGTTTGACTCCAGCCGCAAGCGGCCCTACCGTGTCCCAAAAGGCGGCAGGGGCAGGTTTGCAACGGGAGGCAGCCATCGGCACCGCTTCGATCACCGACGCGGCTCGAGCCGTGCGTGCCGCGGTCGTCGCAAGCTGGCAGGAGGCGACCGGCGAGCCCGTTCCCGCTGGGGACATCAGCTTCTTCGAGGCAGGTGGGGACTCGCGCGCCGCGGTGCGCCTGCTCAACGGCCTGCACACCCGCCTCGGCGTGCGCATGCGGCTGCGCCATTTCTTCGCGATCCCGACCGTCGATGCGCTGGTCGAGATCGTGATCGCGGGCAACCTCGTCCCGGGCGCCCACCGCACGCCCACGACGATCGTCCAGCGCCTGCGCCACGGCAGGCACGAGAGCCAGCGCGGCGCGGCTGACGTCCTCTGGTGCTTCTTCCCCTCGGTCGGAGGAAGAGCCGCGACCTACCTGCGCATCGCCCAGCTGCTCCCGCCGGGACAGGAGGTCTGGGCCTGCAACACCCCGCTGGAGCGAGAGGGGAGCGAGCTGACCGCGATGGCCGAGCTGCTCGTCTCGGCGCTGCGGCGGGAGGGCATCGATGCCTTCCGGCAGGTCAACCTGGCCGGTTATTCGCTTGGCGGCGCGCTGGTGCTGGAGGCCGCCCGAGCACTGGCCGAGGACGGCCGGTCACCCGACTGGCTGGGTCACGTCTTCCTGCTCGATCCAACCCCTCCGGGTGAGCCGCCGTCTGCCGAGGAAGTGCTCGGCTTCTTCATCCACGGCAACTGGCGCATCGACGACGACCCCCGCTCGTTCCTCGCCGAGGACGGGACGCTCGACGCGAATCGCGTCCTGCGCGCGGCCCACGCCACCGAGATGCTCGAGCTCACCGCCTCCGAGCAGGATGTGAGCGAGAGCTGGGCGATCTACCAGGCCAACGGGCGCCTGGTCGATGGCCATCGCCCGACCGCCCTCAACGATCGCCGTCCCTGGTTGCTGCGGACGGACGCCGCCACCGAGCGTGGCCGTGACGCCGCCGAGACCAGCGTGACACCGTGCGACGACGCCGGTCCGTGGGCTTTCGTCACCACTCCCGACCGCTGGTACCGGCTGTCGGTCGAGCATACCCAGCTGCTTGCCCCCGGCTCGGACGCGGTAGTCGCACGCTGGATGGGCGAGCTGGCACAGCACGGCGAGCCGTAGGAGATACCTGGCGGTCCTCTACGGCTCGCGAGCTCACGGAACCGAGCGGGTGAGCTCAGACCTCGATCTCTGGTCGGCTTTCGCGATGGCACGGCCCCGGCTTCAGCGCTGGCCAGTCGCTAGCACCCATCAGGTGGCCTAGCCGTTCACACCACTCACGCTTGGCATCTCGAGGACTTCGTCGGCCGGTGGGCCGGCTGGCTAGCGCAAGGGCCAAGGGTCGCTGCGATCACGAGCTGCTAGGGTCCGGAAGCCTGAAGGCAATCGTCTCGCTTCGCCCGCCGGACGTTGACCTGATGAACTTGACTACCCTCGTGATCCGAGCGCCACGGGGCGATCATGTCGGGCGATGGGTAGCGTGGCTACCCATCAGCGAGAAATGTCGGTGGAATCCGCGGCAGGGATCGCGGGGCTTGTGAGCGAACTCCTGACCCGCCTTTGGGTCGGCGCCTCTCGCGTCTCGTCCGATGCGATAGCCAGCCCGGGGTTGACGCGGATGCATCGACTGTCGGTGCGGGAACGTGGACGCAACCTTCCGCGGCTGGCCGCGTTTTAGCCATTGTGCTTGAGGCGCAGGGATGAGGCACTCGCTGGTTGGAGTGGGTCGGGGTGGTTGCGCTGGACTCGTGATCTTGGCTGGGCGCCGGTCTCGAGGTGGCGAGGGCGTCTTTTTGGGGCCGTTCCGGCGTGGGGCTTTGCTTGGTGTGCTGGGGTTGGTGTGTGGCGTGCTGTTGCCATTGGCCGTGCGGCCATCGGATGCCTTCGCAGCGTCGTGGGCGGCGGGGGTCGAGGCGCCCGTGCCCGCTAACGCCGGAGCGAGCCCCTTTGTCCGCCTCATGTCCGTGTCCTGTGCTCCAACGGGCGACTGCAGCGCTGTCGGCTCCTACACCGACAGCTCGGGCCAAGCGGAGGGGCTTTTGCTGAGCGAGACCGCCGGCACGTGGGCGCCCGGGGTCGAGGCGGCCCTGCCCGCTGGCGCTGCATCGAACCCCTATGCCGCCCTCGACTCCGTGTCGTGTGCCTCGGCCGGCAACTGCAGCGCCGTTGGCTCTTACACCGATAGCTCAGGCGAGACGCAGGGACTGTTGCTGAACGAGACCGGCGGTGCGTGGGCGACGGGGGCCGAGGCGATCCTGCCCTTAGGCGCCGGACCGGTGCCTAATGTCTTGCTCGACTCGGTGTCGTGTGCCTCGGCGGGCAACTGCAGCGCCGTCGGCGACTACACCGACAGCTCCGGCCAGCAGCAGGGGCTTTTGCTAAGCGAGAGCGGCGGCCGGTGGGCGGCAGGGATAAAGGCAACCCTGCCCGCCAACGCCGGCCCGAGCCCCGCCGGGTGGCACGGGTTGTTCCCGGATGCCGACCTCACCTCGGTGTCGTGTGCCTCGGCGGGCAACTGCAGCGCCGTCGGCTTCTACTTCGACAGCTCGGGCGACAGGCAGGGGCTCGTGCTGAGCGAGACCGCCGGCAAGTGGGCGACTGGGGTCGAGGCGCCCCTGCCCGCCAACGACGGATCGAACCCCTTTGTCTGGCTCGACTCCGTGTCGTGTGCCTCGGCGGGCAACTGCAGCGCCGTCGGTTTCTACACCGACAGCTCAGGCCAGCAGCAGGGGCTTTTGCTGAGCGAGACCGGCGGCCGGTGGACGATGGCGGTCGGGGCGGCCCTGCCCGCAGGTGCCCGATCGTCGTTCCCCGATGCCGCCCTTACCTCCGTGTCGTGTGCCTCAGCGGGCAACTGCAGCGCCGTTGGTTTCTACACCGACAGCTCAGGCCAGCAGCAGGGGCTTTTGCTAAGCGAGACCGCCGGCACGGGGGCGACCGGGGTCGAGGCGTCCCCACCCGCCAACGCCGGATCCCACTCCAATGTCGAGCTCGACTCCGTCTCGTGTGCCTCGGCGGGCAACTGCAGCGCCGTCGGCGATTACTTCGACAGCTCGGGCGACAGGCAGGGGCTCTTGCTGAGCAAGACGGCGGGCAAGTGGGCGACCGGGGTCGAGGCGTTCCCACCCATCAACGCCGGATCGAACCCCTTTGTCGAGCTCGACTCCGTCTCGTGCGCCTCGGCGGGCAACTGCAGCGCTGCCGGCGTCTACACCGACAGCTCGGGCAACCAGCCGGGTCTGCTGTTCGGCAACATGGCAGTGCTCTCGCGGCTGCGAGTCTCCCCGAAAACGTTTGTACTTGCCGGCCGGCGGGTCAGGGGCCGCTGCGTCAAGCAGAGCGCCGACAACCGCACCCATCGGCGCTGCAGCCGACCGACCGAGCTGACCGTCAGCTACACGCTGAACATGCCCGCCCGCGTCACGATCGCGTTTGAGCGTGTGCTTCCCGGACGGCTCCTCCAGCGCTACTGCCTCGCGCCGACCCGCAAGAACCGCAAGCACCGCCGGTGCACACGGCTGGTCATCCTGCGCGGCATCCTCACCGAGAACGCCACGGAGGGCGCGAATAGCTTCATCTTCACCGGGCGCATCGGCGGACGCAAGCTCGCCGCAAGTCTCTACCGGCTGACCGCCACCCCTCAAGCGAACGAGGAAGCCGGCGCGTCGCGGATGATCGCGTTCAAAATCGCTGCGTGACCGACACCGTGGCGAAGGGTTATGCGCCCGCACCCGAGGCACTGCGCAGTGATACCAGCGGAAGGCGATCGTCCGCTCCACCGCCGACTGTCCCACTCGGCGCGAATCCTTCGTCGCCATAGCGATAGCCCCGCCCGGCGCCGCGGCGAGATAGAAGCGGTCATGCCGAGCCTCGCCGGCGCAGCTCCAGTTTGGGCGGAAGCGGGAGCGCGAGATCACCATCGCTATCCGGCCGAAGGGTCGGACCGGTGCGCTATCAGGGCCGACTCGGTCTAACCGAGGACCTCGCCGACGAGCGTCCAGTAGGCGCCGTGGCGAACGAACGGCGTGATATCTCGCCGTGCGCATAGCGCGAGGCTCGCGCGGTTGTCGACGTGGGCCCGAGCCACGATGAGCACCCGGTTCTCGTCGATCTCGCACATGGCTGTCATGGTCTGGTCGAGTGCTTCAAGCCCGATCCCGCTTCTCTGTCGAGAGCGCGTGACGGCGATGACGTCCAAGTGCCACGCGCGCTGCCAAACCGGACTGACGAGCGGGATCCCAATTTCGGACTCATAGAACGAGCTAACGGCAATGAGGCGATCGTCCTCGCGAAACGCCAGGACTCTGGAGTCCCGCCGTCGCAGTAGTCGGCCGCGGATGTAGTTCTCGGCCTCTTCGATCCACGGCGTACTGGCGGTGCCGTCGGGCTGGCAGACGAACGCTGCGAATTCGCCGTCGTCTGCAAGTCCCGCCCAGGACCAGTTGCTGTTCGCTCTTCCTTTCGCCCAGAGGCGAGCGCTGGGATCGTGATCTGCGGCCTGCCCGCCTGGTACGGGTCGCGGGAGCGACGTCGCTCATCGCCGTGCTCGCCTACGCCGGCCCCCGGCCCGGGGAGGCCACCGCGCTGCGCTGGAAGGACGTCGGCGAGCGCGCGCTGCGGCTCTACGCCACCAAGACCAGGCGCGCCCGGACCGTCCGGCTGCTCGCACCGCTCGCGCAGGACCTCGCCGCACTGCGACTCGCATGCGGGCGCTCGGACGGCGAAACGCTCGTCTTCGAGCGCACAGCCGGGTCAGCAGGCATGGAGCGAGGACGACTGGGCCAACTGGCGCCGGCGCGTCTACTCACCAGCCGCCGAGGCAGCCGGGATCGGCAAGGACGCCCGCCCCCTACGACCTGCGCCACTCCTTCGTCTCGCTGCTGATCCACGAGGGCCTGTCGATCGCCGAGGTCGCCCGTCGCGCCGCACACTCCGTCCAGACGTGCGCGCGAACCTACATCCACGTCTTCGACGAGTTCGACCCCACCCAACGCATCAGCGCCGAGCAAGCGATCCGCGAAGCCCGGACCGCCGCTGGCGCTGTTTCCACAGCGCTTCCAGCCTCACCGCCGCGACCCCATTTGCAGCCCGCCGAACTCACAAAATCCCTGCAAATCCACCTAAGCCCAGTGGGGGACTCGAACCCCCGACCCCTTCCTTACCATGGAAGTGCTCTACCGGCTGAGCTAACTGGGCGCGTTGCTTGAGACTAGCGGTCCGGCGCGGCGCCGTGACTCGACGCCGGCGCGCAACGCATAGCGCCCAGCGCCGCCCGGCGGACGCACGGTCCGCGCCCCGCGCCCCTACGCCGATCCCGCCGGCACGGCCTCCGATTCATCAGCCCGAGCGCTCGGCGTCACGGTCGTCACGGGCAGGCCCAGGCCGGCGACCTTGGACGGCAGATCCATCCGCAGCCAGCGGGACAGCCGCTTGGGCAGCGTCGAGATGATCACCTCGTCGAAGCCGTGCAGGTTGATGGCGTCCTGGACGCCGGCCAGCGGCTCGGGATCGCCGAGCATCCCCTCCACCGGCGCGCCGGTGGCCTCCGATAGCAGTGGCAGCGCCCGGTCGAGCACCGCCTGCGCCTCGTCGGGCGGCTGGTCCTCGGCGTCGACGAGCCTGTGCATGCCATGGGCCACTGCCGGCACGAGCAGCGTGAAGGTCGCGGGTGGTCCCTGCCGCACGCGCCTGCGCACGGCCTCGATCAGCTCGGGCGTCGCGGCGGTTTGGTGAGCCACGATCAGTACGCGGAGGCGGTGAGGTTCCATGCCCCTCCCTTCGGCGAGCGCTTTGCGCTGTTTGACACGATCGTGGCACCCTCGCGGGCTCCCGTCAATGCCCCACGCCGATGCTCGTCAATGAACCACAGCCGGCGCCCGTCAATGCCCCACCCCGACGCTGGTCGATGCCCGACTGCGCGCGGGGGCAATGCTCGCTGCGCTCACGGGCCGCACGCGCGGAGCCCCCGCATCCGGCAGAATGGCGCGCATGAGCGATGACTGGCGCCTGACCGTGACCGTCCATGAGGGCCATGAGACGTTCATCGACCACCTGCACGAGGCGAACCTGGAGGACGACGTCCGGCGCCGCCTCGGTGGGCGCGTGGCGGTCAGCCAGGATGGCCCCAACATCTTCTTCTACGCCGACAGCGAGCAGGACGGCCGCGACGCCCAGGCGATCGTTGCGTCGCTGCTCGCCCGCCACAAGCTGACGGGCACGGCCAAGCTCGAGCGCTGGCATCCGACCGAGGAACGCTGGGAGGACCCGGCGGTGCCGCTGCCGCAGAGCATCGGCGATCTCGAGCAGGAGCGGCAGCTTCGCGACGCCGATGAGCAGGCGCAGGCACGCGAGCACCACCACGCGGACTTCGAGGTGCGCGTGCACCTCACGCATCGCGACGACGCGATCGAGCTGGAGGACCGGATGCGCCAGGAGGGTCGGCCGGTGATCCGCCGCTTCCACTATGTCCTCGTGGGAGCAAGCGACGAGGACGACGCCGCGGCCCTTGCCGATCGCCTGCGGATCGAGGCGCCTCAGGCCGCCGAGATCATCCCGCAGGGGAGCGCCGAGCTCGTGCGCGAGCTGTCACCGCCCAGCCCGTTCGCCATCTTCGGCGGGCTCGCCACCTGAGCGCTCGTCGGGCCGCCCCCGGCTTGCGCCCGATCGCAGCCCGTCGGAGGCTGTCGCACGACGCCACCGGGACAGGCGTCTAGTGGGGGGAGCAGGATTCGAACCTGCGTAGGCAGAGCCAACGGGTTTACAGCCCGTCCCCATTAACCACTCGGGCATCCCCCCAACGCGCTGCGGGCGGCGATTCTAGCTGAGCGGGCCGGGCGCGCCCCGGCCTCCTCCGTCCCCGGCCTTCCGCCGCCCCGGCCTCTCAGGTCGCGTCGCGCAGGCGCTGCGCCTCCGGCAGCGCCTCGAGCTTCTTGAGCGTGTGGTTCTCGATCTGGCGGATGCGCTCGCGCGTGACGTTGAAGGCCCGTCCGACCTCCTCCAGCGTCCGCGGCTGGTCGCCGCGCAGGCCGAAGCGCATCTCGATCACCTCGCGCTCGCGCTGGGGCAGAGCGGCCAATGCCTTGCGCACGTTGGCGCGGCGCAGGTTCTCCGAGGCCAGCTCGAACGGCGAGGCGGCCGTCTCGTCCTCTACGAAGTCGCCCAGCTCGGACTCGTCCTCGTCGCCGATCGGCTTCTCCAGCGAGACGGGCTGCTGGGCCATGCGCAGGATCTCGCGGACCTCGCGCGGCGTCGTCTCGAGCTCGCGCGCGATCTCCTCGGGCGTCGGCTCGCGCCCGAGCTGCTGGATCAACTGACGCTCGACGTGGACGACCTTGTTGAGCTTCTCGACCATGTGGACCGGGATGCGGATGGTGCGTCCCTTGTCGGCGATCGCCCGCGTGACCGCCTGGCGGATCCACCAGGTGGCATAGGTCGAGAACTTGTAGCCCCGACGGTAGTCGAACTTCTCGACCGCTCTGATCAGGCCCATCGAGCCCTCCTGGATCAGGTCCAGGAAGGTGAGCCCACGGCCGAGGTAGCTCTTCGCGATCGAGACGACGAGGCGCAGGTTGGCCTCGATCATCTGCTGCTTGGCGGTGACGTCGCCCCGCTCGATGCGGCGAGCGAGCGAGACCTCCTGCTCGGCCGTCAGCAGCTGCACGCGGCCGATCGAGCGCAGATAGAGGCGCAATGAGTCCAGGCTTGGCTCGACGGTCAGATCGATCTCCGGCGCCTTGGGGCTGTCCCGGCGCTCGGCCCCATCCGGCCCGAGCTCGAGCTTGGCGTTGTCCGAAACGGCCTCGCGACCGTCAGCGCCGATGATCCCGATGCCGTGCTCCTCGAGCGTCGCGTGCAGCTCGAGGAGCTGCTCCTTGGTGACCTCGACCTCCTCCAGGCAGCTCGCGATCTGATCGAACGTCAGATAGCCACGCTCCTGGCCCTCCGCCACGAGGGCGCGCAGCTCCTCGACATCCGCGATCGAAGCCTCATCCACAAGCAGAACGTCTGTCTTGACCGTCAAGCCTTCCCCGTTTCCGTTTCCTCTAGACGCGAATCTCCCGGGCGCCATCGCCCCGGAGCTCCCCTCTGTTGCACCTGCACGTCTGCGAAACGTCGCTTGCGGCGTCTGCCGCGGTGGCTGAGCCCTGGTTCCCTTGGTCGCCTCTGGCGGGGGTGGCTAATAGCCGGATGCGAGTGATAGCACGACCGCTGGCCCGGCGTCGGCCTCGCTACCCTAGGGTTTTCCGCGCCGGCACCTAGTTTTTCCAGCAACAAATGTCCGACCTGGCCGCCAGAACAGCTCCCTCCGTGTCCGCGCAGGACGTCCAGGCGCAGCTTCCGACCCTGCACGTGTCGCTCTCGCGGGTCGGCGTCACCGGCGTCGAGAAGGTGATCCGGATCGAGCACGACGGCAGCGAGCAGCTCTACAGCGCACGGTTGGAGTGCTTCGTGGATCTCGGCCCACGCCAGAAGGGCGCCCACATGTCGCGCTTCGAGGAGGTTGTCAACGAGGCGATCGGCGAGGTCATCCTCGGCGAGACATCCTTCCGCGTCGAGACGCTCGCGAAGCACATCGCTGAGCTCGTGCGCGAGCGCCAGGAAGCCCGTCGTGCCGAGGTCACGATCGCGGCGCGCTACCCGGAGCACAAGCCCGCCCCGGTGTCGGGCATCCAGACGCAGGAGCTCTACACGCTCTATGGCACCGCGGTGGCCTCGGCGCGGGGCACGCGCCGCCTGATCGGCGTCGCCGCGCAGGGCATCACCGCCTGCCCGTGCGCCCAGCAGCTGGTTGCCGGCCGGGCGCGCACGCGGCTGGAGGAGGATGGCTTCGCCAGCGAGCAGATCGACCGGATCTTCGAGCATGTCCCGATCGCGACCCACAACCAGCGCGGCCTGGGAACGCTGCACATCGGCTGCGTCGAGGAGTGCGTCGCCGAGATCGACGGAGCGGTGCTGCTGGCGATCGTCGAGGACTCGATGTCGTCGGAGATCTACGAGCTGATGAAGCGCTCCGATGAGGCGGCGGTGGTCGAGAAGGCCCACCGACGACCGCGCTTCGTCGAGGACTGCGTGCGCGAGATGATCCGGGGGATCATCGACGCCTTCCCCGAGCTCGACGCGCGGACATTTGTCTCGGCGCGCCAGGAGAACCTCGAGACGATCCACCAGCACAACGTCGTGGCAGAGCGCTTTGGTGTGCTCGGCGAGTTGCGCCGCGAGCTCGAGAGCGGCGAGCATGCGCTGGAGCACATGTCGCTGCGCGCCTGGCTGGAGGGCTAGGGCCGACCGCTGATCTTGGCCGGCCCACCCGGGTGCGCGCCGAGGGCGAGCAGCTCCGCCGGCGAGGCCGGACGATCGCGCAGGTAGCTGTCGAGGAACGCTCGCGAAACCCGCTCGACGATCCCCAGCCACGGCTGGGCATAGGCGAACGGCGGCAGGTGCCCGGCACCGAGCAGCTGCAGCAGATACCGCGGGCCGCTCACGGCGTCGTAGAGCGCCAGCACGTTGGCGGGCGCGTTGATCGGATCAGCGGTCCCACAGGCGGCCAGCAGCGCCGGCGCGTGGCTGACGGGCCGCTGCGGCAAGCCGCCGAGGCTGGCGCCGGAGAAGACCAGCGCCGCCCGCACGCGCGGATCGCGATAGCCCGGCTCGAACGCCGTGGCGAACGCCGTAATGCCGCCATCGGAGTGCCCGGCGACGGCAACCCTGCTGGTGTCGACGAGCCTTCCCAGCCAGTTGCCAGGGGTCAGCGCTGCACGCCTGATCTGCGTGATCACGAAGCTCATGTCGCCCGGCTGGTTGACGATGTCCGCCCGGGTTGGGCCGCCAGGAGCGCCGGGGCTCGAGCGCGGGAACAGCGGGGCGGCCACGACGTAGCCGGCCCGCACCCAGCTGTCGAGCAGCGCGGCATAGACCGCCGGCGTCACGTCATAGCCGTCGGCGAAGACGATGAGCGGATATGGCGCCCCGCTGGGTGCCGGCGGCGCCCCCGCAAGCTCGTGACCGGACTGCGAGCCCACGGCTGGATAGCGCACGTATGTGATCAGCGTGCGCGGCTCGCTGCGCCCGTTGGGGAGGCGAATCAGGCGGCTGCGATCGACGAGGGTGATGACGCGAATCCCCACTGCGAAGGCGCGGGGCGGCGGAGCCTCGGGCGGCAGCTGTGACGGCTGGGGCTCGCCGGGCCCGCGCGGCACCGGAGGCCCCGCGGCGAGGGGGCCCTGCCCGGGCGCGGTGCCGCCGGACTGCCCGGTGCCGGACGGCGCCGTGCCCCCGGACTGCGCAGCGCCGTTCGGAGCCGGTCGCGCGCCGCGCGGCGGCCCCTGCGCCAGCGCCGAGCCCGTCCCCAACCAGGCCCCCGTCAGCGTGAGCGCGATGGAGACGGCGACAACGACCCACCCTCGCGCCGGGCGAGCGGATGGCTGGCGAGGCATCGGGGGTTGATATCAGGCGCGACGGCGCGCCGGGCGGTGGCGCACGCTGAGGAAGTAGTCCACGCCGGACAGGACCGTCACGGCGACGGCGGTGTCGACCAGCAGGCTCACCCACAAGGGATGATCGTCGACCGCGATCAGCGCCATCACGGCGGCCACCTGCAGGAGCGTCTTGAGCTTGCCCAGGATGCCGGCAGCGAGCACGACGCGCTGCTGGAGCGCGACCAGCCGCAGCGCCGTGACCGCCAGCTCGCGGGCGATGATCACCAGCGCGACCCAGACCGCAAGGCGATCGCGCGCGACCAGCGCCAGCAGCGCGGCGGCGATCAGCAGCTTGTCGGCGATCGGGTCCATCAGCTTGCCGAAGGCCGTGATCGCGTTGCGCGAGCGCGGAGGTAGCCGTCGACGGCGTCGGTGAGCGATGCCAGCGCGAAGACGATCGCCGCCAGCAGATCGCCGTCGTGCGTCTGCTCGAGCAGCGCCGCGATCAGAACCGGCACGAGCAGGACGCGCAGCAGCGTCAAGGCGTTGGGAAGGTTGAGCGTGGCCACGCTCTGCGGACGGTATACGCACCGCACCCCGGCGGCGTGCATGTGGCACGGCCGCTAAGGTCCGAGGCCTCAGCGATGTCGATCGCGCAGCCCGCAACCAGCCGCGCTCTGCCCGCGTCCGCCGGCCGCCGGCCACTCGTCGGCGTCGTCGGCGCCGGCCAGCTCGCGCGGATGCTCTACCAGACGGCGATCGCACTCGACATCGAGCTGCACGTGCTCGCCGCGCACGCCGACGACGGCGCGGCCCGCATCGCGGCCGACGTGCTCGTCGGCCCACGGACTCCCGTGAGGCGCTGCTCGCGCTGGCCGCCGACTGCGACGTCGTCACCTTCGACCACGAGCTGGTCGCCGCCGAGCAGCTGACCGCGCTGGCCGAGCAGGGCCACCGGCTCGCCATCGGCCCACGCGATGGGCCTCGGCCAGGACAAGCTGCGCCAGCGCGTGGAGCTGGCCGCGGCGGGCCTGCCGGTGCCGGCGCATCGCGCGGTCGCGACGGCCGAGGAGCTGGAGCAGTTCGCCGGCGAGCACGGCTGGCCGATCGTCGCCAAGGCGGCACGCGGCGGCTATGACGGGCGCGGCGTCTGGATGCTCGCGGGGCCAGCGACTGCGCCGCGGTCGTTGACGAGGCGCGCCCGGCGGACCTCCATCTGATCGTCGAGCGGCGGTTCCGATCGAGCGCGAGCTGGCGGTGCTGGTCGCCGTCGGCGCGACGGCGAGGCGATCGCCTATCCGCGTCGAGCCGATCCAGCGCGACGGCATCTGCGTCGAGACGCTCGCGCCGGCGCCATCGAGACCAGCTGGCAAACCGGGCGCGAGATCGCGGTGCGCGTCGCGGAGCACAGCGAGGCCGTCGGCGTGATCGCGATCGAGCTGTTCGTGGCGCGCGGCGAGCTGCTGATCACGAGCTGGCGCCGCGCGTGCACAACTCCGGCCACTGGACGATCGAGGGAGCGCAGACGTCGCAGCTCGAGCAGCACCTGCGCGCGATCCTCGACTGGCCGCTGGGCGCGACGGACCTGGTCGCGCCGGCTGTCGCGACCGTCAACGTGCTCGGACCAGGCGGCGACGCCGATCCAGCCGACGCGCTCCCACAGGCGCTCGCGGTCGCGGGTGCGCATGTCCACCTTACGGCAAGCGCGCCCGCGCTGGACGCAAGCTCGGGCACGTGACCGCGCTCGGCTCCGACGCGGCGGGCGCGCAGGCGACCGCGCGCCGGGCGCATGCGCTGCTGGTTGGAGGCCGATCCTGATTGCCGCTCGCGACAACCGCTCCGGAGCGCGCGCCAAGGCCGCGGCGGCGCGACGCGACGATCGCGCTCCCCTCGTCGGCGTGGTGATGGGCAGCGACTCCGACCTCGACGTGATGGAGCGGCGGTCGCGGCGCTCGACGAGTTCGACGTCCCCCGCGAGGTCCGCGTCGTCTCGGCGCACCGCACGCCTGCGGAGATGCTCGAGTACGGCCGCAGCGCCGCCGAGCGCGGCCTGCGGTGATCATCGCCGGCGCCGCGGCGCCGCGCATCTGCCGGCATGCTCGCGCAGCCACGCCGCTGCCGTGATCGGCGTACCGGTTCCCCTGGCCGACCTCAAGGTGTCGACTCGCTGCTGTCGATCGTGCAGATGCCCGCCGGGTGCCGGTCGCCACGGTGTCGATCGCGGCGCGCGCAATGCCGGGCTGCTGGCCGTGCGGATCCTCGGGGCCTCCGACCAGCAGCTGCGCGCGCGCATGGAGCGCTTCCGCGCCAAGCTCGCCGCCGCCTCCCAGCGCAAGGACGTCGCGCTCCAGGAGCGCGAGCGCGCTTGAACCTGCAAGGCTTCCCGATCGCATTTCCACAAGGAGCCTGGTTCGCATGCCACTGATCCCGATGGTCATCCAGCGCAACTCGCGTGGCGAGCGCGAGTACGACATCTATTCCCGCCTGCTCAACGAGCGGATCGTCTTCCTCGGCACTCCTGTCGACGACCAGATCGCCAACCTGATCGTCGCCCAGCTGCTGCATCTGGATTCGGTCGACCCCGACAGGACATCTCGCTCTACATCAACTCGCCGGGCGGATCGGTCATGCGGGCCTGGCGATCTACGACACGATGCAGTTCATCAGGCCCAGGTGCAGACGTTCTGCTTCGGGATGGCGATGTCGATGGGCTCGCTGCTGTTGGCCGGCGGCGCCGAGGGCAAGCGCCTGGCGCTGCCCAATTCGCGGATCTTGATCCACCAGCCGAGCGCCGGCTTCGAGGGCCAGTCGACGGAGATCGAGATCCAGGCGCGCGAGATCCTCGACCAGCGCAAGCGCATCGACTCGATCTACGCCAGGCACACCGGCCAGAGCCTCGAGCAGGTGCACACCGACATCGAGCGCGATCGCTTCTTCAAGGTGGCCGAGGCGGTCGAGTACGGGTCGATCGACCGCGTGATCGAGCGTCACTGACCCTAGCGAGGCTCCGCGACGATCGCGTGCTCGATCGCGCCGAGCCCGTCGATCTCGTCCCCACGACATCGCCGTCGGCCAGGAAGCGGCGCGGATCCATCGCCATGCCGACGCCACCTGGCGTGCCGGTCAGGATCAGGTCACCGGCGACAGCGTGCAGGTCTCGCGCAGGATCGCGACCAGCTCCGGCAGCGTGAAGATCAGCTCGGATGTGCGTGCGTCCTGGCGCAGCTCGCCATTGACCAGGTGCGCAGGCGCAGGTCGTGCGATCGCGACCTCATCGGCGGTCGTGATCCATGGCCCATACGGGCAGACGTGTCGGCGCCCTTGGCGCGCGCCGACTGCGGCTCACGCCGCTGCAGGTCGCGGGCGGAGACGTCATCGGCGACCGCGTAGCCGGCGATCTGCTGGTTGGCGCCGATCACCGCGCACGCCGCCTTCGTAGTCGAAGTCGGCGCACCACGTGCGGACAGCGCACCGGCCGCCGGGGGGCGCGACGGCAGCTGGCGGCTTGACGAAGACCACGGGCCGCTCGGGGCGCTCCGCACCGACCTCCGCGGTGTGCGCGCGGAGTTGTGGCCGATCCCGGATCGCTCGCGGCGCGGACGCCGGCGCGAGCAGCACCACATCGCGCAGCGGCCAACGCTGGCCATCGGCGGCGGACCGCCGCGCGGCAGCGCAGGCGCTCGATCACGCTGGAGCCATCGGCGAAGGCGACGACGTCTTGGCCGCGCACCTCGCCGGCGATCGCCCGACCGCTCCCGGCGGCTGAAAGCTGGCCAGCTTCACGTGGTCGGCGGCCGCCGTGCGCGGTCAGAGGGACCCGATCGCGCCGAGGCGAGCCAGCGCCTCGCCGCGCGTGGCGCGATGCCCGCAGTCGACCGCAGCCGGTCAGCTCCAGCACCCCGAGAGTGCTCGGCGCTGCAGACGACCGTCATGTCGCCACCGGCGCGACGGATTGCGCGCAGGGCGCCCGCCAGCACGCGCAACAGCGACGGGTCGATGAACGAGGCGTAGGAGAGATCGATTACGAGCCGTCGCGTGCCGGTGGCGATCTTCGCGCGCAGGCAACGCTTGACCTCGGGTGAGGCGACGAGATCGAGCGGTCCGCGCAGCTCGAGCACCACGGTGTCTGATCGATCGCATGGTTCCGGCAGGAGTAACCCGAGGTCGTCCTCAGCATGGCAAGCGCACGCTAGCGGCCGCGCGGGCGCGACGGTCCGTGCAGCGCACACCCTGCTGGCCTGCGCGCGCGTTGTCAAGCGCTGCGACGGGCGTTGCCGTCAGAGGCGCTCGGGCGGACCGGCCGGCCCAGCCGAGCTGGTCATCCGCTCGGCGCTCTCCGCCGGGCTGGCCAACCCCTCGGCGCGCCGACGCATGTCACGCCAGGACATCCCTCCCCGAGCAGCCGGGCAGCCCATGACGACCCCGGTGGAGACCTCGACCGCCTGCAGCACGACGCCGTAGGCCAGCGCCGGCCACGTCCCACGCCATAGGCCGCGAGCACGGCGACGCAGGCGGCCTGGAAGATGCCGACGTTGGATGGGTCACCGGCACCGCGGCCGTCACGTTCGTTCGAGCAGCACCGCCGCGGCGGCGCTGAGACGGTCGTGGCTGGGGACGTGGAAGGCCTCGAGGATCAGGAAGCACGCCAGCGTCTGCAGCGCCATGCCGTCAGCTGGGCGAGTGCTGCATGCACGCCCGCCACGGGACGGCGAAGACGCTCAGACCGCGTCGCAGCTGGCTGCTCTCGCGCTGCGCCAGCGTGGCGACCGCCGCACCACCGCGATTCGCGATCGCGCGGCGCGAAGCAGCAGGTCCGGGGCGCCGAGCACGACGACCAGCAGGCTGACCGTCACGGCCGCGACGAGCGCGATCGCCCACTCGTGGCCGCGGAACAGCGAGACGCTCGCGAAGGTCATGATCGCCAGCACGATCAGCGCGCCGATGTTCAGCAGCGTCTGCGCGAACACGGTCCCGAGCACCACCGAGAGGTAGCGCCGGGCATCCCCAGCCGGCGGGCCATCACGAACGCGCGCGAGGGCTCGCCCAGACGGCCCGGCAGCGTCGCGGACATCATCACCCCGATCGTGACCCGCGCAGCGCGTCGCGACGGCGCGGACGGACGGCGGCGTCGCCGCGCAGCACGACGTACCAGGACTCCGCGCGGACAGCATGGCGCTGCCCATCACCACGAGCGCAACCGCCACCAGCCCGATGTCGACGTCGACGAGTGCGTTGACGGCGCGCCCGAGGTTGATCTCCGGATCGCCACACGACCATGCCGACGATCAGCGCCGCGATCGCCAGGACCGCAAGCCGGCGATACAGGCGCCGGCGTCCGGCACCGCGGCGCGGTTGCACCGATGCGGTCACGGCGGCGGTTGCTCGGGGCACCTGACGAGCGTCATCACGGCCACCAAAGGGAGGTTATCCGGCCCGGCACGTGGACCCGAGGGCGCGGTCAGCGCGGCAGGTGCGCCGGCGACTGGATCTCGTCGCGCACGGCGGGCAGCGCGGCCGAGGCGGGGCCATTGCGCCGCGGAGCGCGGGCCGCTCCGGCCAGCGCGCCACGCGTGCGAGCCGCCAGCGCACGCGCCGGCCGCGCGGTGATCGTCCAGTCCGGGGCTACCGGCGGATGCTGCAGCAACGCCTGCCAGGTCGGCCCGTCGGTGACCCCTGACGGCACGATCCCGTTAGCTTGCTGGAAGGACGTCAGGGCGGCCTCGGTGGCGGCGTCCAGCGTGCCGTTGAACGGCACGGCGTAGCCGGCTCCCGCCAGATGCTCCTGAACCCAGACGACCAGGTCGCCCTGCGCTCCGCTGCCCAGCCCGGGCAGGCCGGGGGCTCGGCGGGGACCCGACCGGCGCCGTCAACGGCGCGGCGATCGCGCTCCACCCCCGTCGGCGTCGCCTCCTGGTAGTCGAACCAGCTGACGCCGGGAGCGCCGTAGGCGAGCGCGAGCTGCCCTGAAGCGCGTCACATCTGCCTGCCGTCGGGCTCTGGAACAGCTGTCCGAGCGGGAGGATCGGGCGGTCATAGGGCATGTTCCACTCGAAGCCGTGGGCATAGACCGTGTCGACCGACACGCTCCGATGTCCTTCCAGTACATCTGCGGGACGTCGAACTGGGCGCCGCCCGGGCCGAGGAAGATCGAGTAGGGAAACGCCGGGTGGTAGTCGACGTAGGGGAAGCCGGCCAGGGCGACGGCCACCCGCCGGCCCGATCGCCGCGCGCAGCTGCTTGATGTAGGTCCTGCGCCTGGCTGTAGAGGCCCTCGTACTCGGATTCGGCGTCGATCACCAGACAGTCCGCGCCGAGCGCGACCCCGCGCCCGCCCCAACCTGCGCCTCGTTGATCGGGTGGGTGCCGTAGACGTACTGCCAGGCGCAGACGTGCAGCCCGCGCGCCTTGAGCGTGGCGACCAGCGTCGAGGAGAACTGCGGCCAGGCGGTGCCGCCGTCGCCCGCACTTCACGATGACCGTGTTGACGCCCTCCGCGAGCGCACTGGTTGGCGATCGCCTGCGGGATCGCCGCCACTCGACTGGTCGAGCTCCCAGATCCACATCGCGTTGCCATCCAATGCCGTCCCGGTCCCCTGCGACAGCGGCGGCGCAGGCGACGGCTTTGGGCTTGCCCTGCGGCTTGGGCAGCGCGGGCAGCACGCGGATCGGGCCGAATCGGTTCGAGCGCCGACCGCTGTGGCTGATGACGTAGATGCGCCCCG